>CAVPAA010000014.1:0-738743 GCA_963701485.1 uncultured Actinomycetota bacterium | reverse complement strand
CGCGATGATCACCGAGCGCGTCGCCGCGGTGAAGGCCGCCCTCCCCGAACGGGTCTCGCTCGGCTACGCGGTCAAGGCGAACCCGATGCCGGCCGTCGTCCAGCACCTCGCGGGCCTGGTCGACCACCTCGACGTCGCCTCCGCCGGTGAGCTCGCGGTGGCGCTCGACACCGGCCAGGACCCGACCGCGATCAGCTTCGCCGGACCGGGCAAGACCGACGCCGAGCTGCGACGGGCGGTGGCCTCGGGCGTGACCGTCGAGGTCGAGTCGCGCACCGAGCTGCAACGCCTCGTGCGCACCGGCAAGGAGCTCGCCCTGCGCCCGCGGGCCGCCGTGCGCGTCAACCCGCCGTTCGCCGTCAAGGGCTCGGGCATGCGGATGGGCGGCGGCCCCCAGCAGTTCGGGGTCGACGCCGAGGCCGTCCCGTCCCTGCTCGGCGAGGTGAGCGAGCACGACGTCGACGTCGTCGGCTTCCACGTCTTCGCGGGGTCGCAGAACCTCAGCGCCGCGATCCTCGGCGAGGCCCAGGAGCGCACCGTCGACCTCGTCCTCGAGCTCGCCGAGCACGTGCCCGGCACCGTCGAGTACGTCAACCTGGGCGGCGGCTTCGGCATCCCCTACTTCGAGAAGGACGAGCGCCTCGACCTCGACGCCGTCGGCCGGCGCCTCGCCGAGCTCGTCGACGGACGGCTCGCGCCGGCACTCCCGGACGCGACCGTCGTGATGGAGCTCGGCCGCTACCTCGTGGGCGAGGCGGGCGTCTACGTGACCCGCGTCGTCGACGTGAAGGAGTCACGCGGTCGCAGCTACGCCGTCGTCGACGGCGGCATGCACCACCAGCTGGCCGCCTCCGGCAACTTCGGTCAGGTCATCCGGCGCAACTACCCGCTCGCCCTCGCCACCCGGGCCCTCGACGAGCCCACCGGGCCCGTCACGGTGGTCGGCTGCCTGTGCACCCCGCTCGACCTGCTCGGCGACCAGGTCGAGCTGCCCGGCACGGAGGTCGGCGACCTCGTCGTCGTGTTCCAGGCCGGCGCCTACGGCCTCACCGCCAGCCCCACCGCGTTCCTCGGCCACCCCTCACCTTCGGAGGTCCTCGTATGACACAGCCCGCAGACACGCTCGCCGACACGCTCCCCGGGGTCGTCGAGGTGCTCACCCGCACCCTCGGCATCGAGGACCGTGCGGACTCGATCACCCGCGACACGCGGCTCTTCGGTGAGCTCCCCGAGCTCGACTCGCTCGGGGTGGTGGAGCTGGCGGCGGCCCTCGAGGACCGCTTCGACATCGTCATCGAGGACGAGGACTTCACCGGCGAGGTGTTCGAGAGCGTGGGCACCCTGACCGACTTCATCGACGCCCGCCGCACCGGCGGCTGAGACAGGGAAGGAAGAGCAGCCATGGAGATGCGGGTCGTGTGGCGGTCGTTGCGCCGCCGCTGGTACCTCGTCCTCGCCCTGGCGGTGCTGACCCTCGGGGCGACGTTCCTCGTCGCGCAGCGCGTCGGCGAGACCTACGAGGCGACGGGGACCGTCCTGGTCTTCCCGCCCTCGCAGACGGAGGGACCCACCGGCGACATGTCGGAGGAGAACCCCTACCTGTCCCTCGGCGGCGTGGGGCAGGCGCGCGACGTCGTCGTGCGGGCGCTGACCTCCAAGCAGGTCGGCGACGCGTTCGGGGAGGACTACCCCGTGGGCACGACGTTCGAGATCGTCCCCGACTACACCAACAGCGCGCCCATCATCCTGTTCACCGTCGAGGCGGCATCGCCGGACGTGGCGACCGAGGCGCTGTCCTCGCTGATCGACCGCGTCCCGGTGGAGCTGGAGAAGCTGCAGTCCGGGCTGGACCTGCCCGCAGCACAGCGCGTGACGTCGGTCGTGCTCACCCGCGACGAGTCGCCGGCCGCCACCAAGAAGGCGCTGATCCGGTCGTCGCTGATGACGATGGCGGCGCTCGGCGGGATGGGCCTGCTGCTGATCGCCCTCATCGACGGGTGGCTCAGTGGTCGTCGCGACCCCGACCCGGAGGACCTGGCCGTCGACGACGAGCCCGGGCACCCGTTGCCGGTGTCGCTGCACCCCGTGCACGCGGACGACCCGTCACCGGACCACACCGATCCTGACCGGGCCGCTCCGGCCGCGGTGACCGCGCGGCTGGTCAAGCGGCGCCGACGGCGGGACGAGCGCGGCGAGGCGTCGTGACCCTCGCGGTGCAGGAGCAGAACGGCACCGGCATCGCCCGCAACGGCGGGGTCGATGCCGCGGCGCTCCTGACCGTCTACGTGTGCCTGCTGTGGTTCATCCCGTCCCCCATGGTCGTCAGCGCGCTCGGGAGCGCGGGCAGCCCGGCCACCCTGTTCGGCATCGGCCTCTTCCTCTTCTGGGCGTGGCACACGGTGCGGCGCGCGGAGCACTCCGACGGGCGCTCCCACCCGGTCCGGGCAGCGATGCTCGGCCTGATCGTGGCGACGCTCGTCGTCTATGCCCACGCCATGGCCGGGCCGCTGCCGGGCGACGAGATCAGCACCGCCGACTCGGGCCTGCTGCGGCTCCTCAGCCTCGCCGGGGTCGTGCTGCTCGCGTGCGACGGCGTCAGCGACTACGACCGGCTCGTCACCGTCCTGCGGCGCCTGGCCTTCGCCGCCGGTCTCGTCGCGCTGCTCGGCCTGGCGCAGTACGTCACCGGTGAGCTCTTCGTGGACCGCATCCGCATCCCCGGGCTGACGGCCGGCACCGAGGGGTGGACCCTCGGCACCCGGTCCGGGCGCATCCGCCCGGGCGGCACGTCGATGAGCCCGATCGAGTACGGCGTCGTGCTCGGCATGGCGCTCCCGCTCGCCACCGTGTGCGCGTCCGTGCAGTCGCGCTACCGATGGATCTACCGCGCCATGCTGGTGGCGATGATCGCCTCGATCTTCTTCTCGATGTCGCGCTCGGCCTACCTCTGCTCGCTCGCGGGCATGATCGTCCTCGCGCTGTCGTGGGACGTGCGCCGTCGGCTCCGTGCCCTGGGCTTCCTCGCGGCGGTCAGCGCGGTGATGTACGTGACGGTCCCCGGCCTGCTGGGATCGATCCAGGGGCTGTTCTCCAACGCCGGCCAGGACCCGAGCATCGCCTCCCGGACCGGCAGCTACGACATCGCCGGCGCGTTCATCTCCAGCTCCCCCTGGCTCGGCAAGGGCTTCGGGACGTTCCTCCCGAAGTACTGGATCCTCGACAACGCCTACCTCGGCACGACGATCGAGACCGGCTTCCTGGGACTCGCGGCGCTCGTCACCCTGATCGGGGCGGGCCTCGTCAGTGCCCGGCGGGCCCGCAAGACCCTCCAGGCCGAGCAGGACGCCGCACGGGCGGCCGGGTACGACGCCGGGCGCGGCGAGGACATCCAGTACGCCCAGGCGGTGCTGGCGTCGGTGGCCGCCGGCGCGTGCGGCCTGGCCTTCTTCGACGCGTTCGCCTTCCCCCAGACCGCGGGGTGCTTCTTCCTGTTCATCGGCCTGGCCGGCGCGATGCGTCGCATCACCCTCGCGAGCGCCGACGCCGCCGGAGCGTCGGACGACCAGAGGTCGAGCACGCGCTAGGCAGGTCGTCCGCGTGCTCCGCGGAGTCGGCGCACGACCCCGGTCGGGAGCAGGAGCGCGGGGCGCACCCGGCCGGTACGCAGCAGCCGGACCCCGGTCTCGACGCGGCGCGGCCACGACAGCCGCGGTGACACGACGTCGAGCGTCCCGACCAGTCCCTGGCCGACGCCGTTGCCCATCACCTGCAGCAGCCGCTGGTCGAGCGGCCCCGTGCTGCGCACGGCGGCGCCGGGCGCCGACGCAGGACCGGCGGCGGGCGGCGCGTCCAGGACCTTCCCCGCGAGCTCGGCCCACGCGCCGTCGGCGTGGAAGCGGCGTACGGCCGCGCCGGTGCTCGCGCCGACCCGCTGGCGCGCGTCGGCGTCGCCCAGCAGGCGGTCCACGTCGGCGGCCAGCTCGGGGCCCGAGCCCGCGACCACGAGGTCGTCGTCGAGCTCGGGCGTGTCCGCGCCGAGCACGCCGAGCCGCTCGTCGGGCGAGCGCAGGGTGAGCACGGGCGTGTCCAGCCACGCCGCCTCGAGCATGGACGTGAGCGAGGAGAACGGGTGGGAGTCGACGTAGACGTCGGCGGCCTCGAGCAGGGTGTGCACGTCGGGCAGGAGCCCCCAGGCGCGGCCCAGGTCCTGCTCGGCCAGCACGGACCAGTCGCCGTCGGGCTCGGGCCCGGCGACGTGGAGGCGGGCCTCGGGGTGTGCGCGCATGACCGGCAGGAGCACGTCGAGGAGCGTCTCGCCGCCGGCAGCACCGTACTTGTAGGTGTCGGCGGCGCTCGCGACGACGAGCGCGTCCGGCGGCAGCCCGAGCTCGGCACGAGCCGCCGACCGGGAGAGCCGGCGGTCGCGCATCACGAGCGGACGGACGAGCAGGGCGTTGCGCGCCTCGGGGATGCCGCGGCGCTCGACGTTGAGGCGCGCGCCGCTGGTGCGCAGGTTGACGATGCGGTCGGCGACGCGGACGCCCAGCCAGAAGACGTGGTCGGCGTGGTTGACCAGGAGCACCTCGGGGCCCTCGCCCGGCGCCAGTGCGAGCGCGATCGCCGGCACGACGTCGTTGGGGTGGACGTGGAGCACCACCTGGTCGTGCTCGAGGGCCAGCTCCCTCAGTCGGGCCGCCCGGTCGAGGAGCCGCGGCCTGCCGTCGTCGAGGAGGGTGAGGGCGTCGGGCCCGGCGAGGACCCGGCTGATCTTGTCCGGGACGTCACGTCCCTCCTGGCCGGTGACGCAGACGTGGTGCTCACGCGCTCGGTCGAGACGCAGCCAGCTGGACAGCATCTGGGTGTGGCCGCCGGTGCCGTAGAGCTGGGTCGCCACGTGCAGCACGCGGGGCCGGGTGCCTGCGGGCCGGGTCGGCGCGGCTCCCCGCGGCGCGGGCAGGTCGGAGCCCAGCCCCGCCAGCACGTCCTCGAGGGGACCGCTCGCGAAGACCCCGGAGGGGTTGCACCAGGCGAAGGTCGCGGCGGTCATCGCGGCCACCGCCGCCTGCTCGCCGCGACCCCGACGGGCCAGCGCCTCGGTGCGCCGCACCAGGCGCTCGAGCACCGCCCAGTTGGCGTCGAGGCGATCGACGTCGGTCGCGGCCGCGCCGCCGTGTTGTCTCACTTCTGGACCACCTCGGTGGCGGGGTCCGGTGCCACGGCGGGGTCCGGTGCCGCGGCGTCCTCCGGGGCCGCAGCACCCGACCGCAGCGCCCGGAGCTGGCGCACCTGCTCGGGGTGCAGCGCGAGGATGCACCCGATCGCGACCAGGCAGATCACGCCGGCCGCGAGGGTGGCCAGCAACGGCGAGGCCAGCTCGCGCGCGACGAGGGCGGCCGCTGCCGCACCGACCGCCGCGACCACGAGCGGGGTGATCACGGCACCTCCGAGGGGCGCGATCCGGAGACCGCAGCCCCGCAGCAGGAGCAGGTAGCACGGCACCACCACGACGGCGATGACCGTGAGCTCGGCGACGGCGACGCCCACCACGCCGCGCTCGCGCGCGGCGACGAACACGACCGGTGCCAGGACGGCGAGCCACAGCAGCTGGACCGTCAGCAGTCGACCGGTGCGCTGCCGCACCACCAGGAGGTCGTAGGACAGCTCGACGAAGATGCGTGCGACGGTGACCAGCACGAGGACGGCGAAGATGCCGGCCGCCGGCGCCCACTCGTCGCCGTAGACGAACCGGATCACGTCATCGGCCACCGCGGCGCCGACCAGGCAGACCGGCAGGGTCACCACGGCGACGACCCGGAGCAGGGTGGTGAAGGAGTCGCCGAGGCGCTGCGGGTCACTCTGGAGCCGCGAGAAGACGGCCGGTGCGACGCTCCGCAGCGGCTGCGAGAACATGTTGAGCGGCCACGACGCCAGGTTGAACGCCAGCACGAAGTAGCCGAGTGCCGTCGCCCCGAGCGTGGCGCCCACCGCGACCTGCTCGACGTAGGCCACCGCGAACACGACGATGCTGGTCCCCGCGAGCGGGAGCCCGAACCGCAGCAGCGGCGCCACGAGGTCGCGGTCGATGCGCAGGCGGTAGGGCCGGGTGGCGTGGATGAAGAGGCCGACCCCGATCAGGGTCGCCGCCACCCGTCCCCACGCCAGGCTCCAGGCGCCGAAGCCGCCGAGTGCCAGGGCCAGCGACAAGCCGGTGCCCGACCAGGTGACGGTCTGGTCGATCACCAGGCGGCGGCGCTGCTGGAAGCGACGCTGGAGCAGCGCGGCGGGCCCGGCGACCATCCCGCTGAAGACCACCGAGACCGACATGAGTCGGATGATGCCGGCCGCGTCGGGGGCGCCGAGCAGGCCCGCGACGGGTCCGGCGGTGGCGTACATCGCGAGGAAGAGCAGGACGCTGCCGGCCGTGGAGATCGCGTTGACGGTGCCCAGGACGGTCTCCGGGTCACGCTCCCAGCGGACGACGGCCAGGCTGACGCCGAGCTCGTTGAAGCTGAGCACCGCGAGGAGCGCCACCATCGCCACGGCGAACGTGCCGAACTCCCCCGGCCCCAGGATCCGGGCCATGAGCACCCCGATGACGAGCGTGCCCAGCCTGGACAGCGCCGCGTTGAGGAAGCTCCAGCCGAACGCGCCGGCTGCCGTGCGCGCCAGGCCGGGGTCGTGGCCCGCGTCCTGCTCCTGCTGCTGATCGTCGTGCTGCGTCCCCACGCCCGCACCCCCTGCGTCGATGTCTGCCCCCTGTCGACCGGACCGGGCCCGGATCACGGCGACGTCGCGCGGAAGACGACGTCGACGAAGTAGTTGGTCGAGTTGTAGGACCCGGCTGGGAAGCCGCCGCCGGCGCCGTAGCGGTAGACGCCGTTGTTGCCGGACGGCGCGGTCAGCGGGCCGACCGTGCGCGGCGTCGCGAAGTAGCCGGGCGACGCCGCGTAGCGGCCGACCGGTGCGTAGTAGGACACGACGTACGTCGTGCCTGCCGTCACCGCGATCGGTGTCGCGAAGGTCGCGGTCTGCCACCCGGTCGCCGACTCGTTGGAGAAGGTGACCTGGCCCAGCCGGCCGCCGCCCGCGTCCCACAGCGAGCCGACGTGGGTCCCGGTGTTGCCCGCCCCCTTGTAGAACCGCACGGCCGTGACGGTGCCGTTCTGCGACGGGGTGAACCGGGTGCCCAGCTCGATGGCCGACGTGTCGTCAGCCGCCGCCGTGGCCGGGGTGACGTCGGTGAACAGCGACGTCGTGCCGGCGTCGTCGTAGCCCGTCGTGAACGACCAGGTCTGTGTCGGCAGGCTGGCCCCGTCGGTCGACGTCAGTCCGGAGACCGTGACCGTGTAGGCGGTGTCGGCCGCCAGCGGCGCGCCGGGCGTGAAGGTGACCGTGCGACCGTCACCCGACAGCGCCGACGTGCCGGCGACCGGCGTACCGCTCCGGTCGACGCTCATGGACCATCCCGTGCCGAGCGGCGCGGACACGGTGAGCGACGGCTTCGCCGACACGGTCACCTGCCCGGCACCGGACTGCGGTGTCCGTCCCTCGACCGTCAGCGACGCGGCCGCCCGCTCGAACAGCACGTCGACGAAGTAGTTGGCCGCGCCGAACGTGTAGGCCGGGAAGCCACCTGTCGACGAGTACCCGTAGCGGCCGTTGTTGGTCGCGGGTGCCGTCAGGTCGCCCTTCGTGAGCGGGCTGCTGAAGAACCCGGACGTCACCGAGTAGTGGCCCTGGGGAGCGAAGTAGGAGACGACGTAGGTCGTGCCCGCGGTCACCTCGAGCGGCTGCGCCAGCGTCGCCGACTGCCAGCCGGTGGCCGTCTCGTTGGCGAAGGTCACGGTGGCGAGCCGCGATCCGGCAGCCGACCAGATCGAGCCGGTGTGGGTGCCGTTGTTGCCCACGCCCTTGAAGAAGCGGATCGCCTTGACCGTGCCGTTGCGGGACGGGGTGAAGGCCATGCCGAGCTCCAGCGGTGCCCCGTCGTCGGCGGCGGTCGTGTCGGGCACGACGTCACCGAGGAGCGTCTGGTTCTGCAGCGTCTCCGCGGAACGGGTGCGGAACGTCCAGGTCCGCGTGCCCAGGTTGGCGCCGTCGGCGGTCGTGACGCCCGCGAGGGTGACGGTGACGTCGGCCCCGGCCGGCATCGGCGCCGAGGGCGTCCACGTGATCCGGAGCCGGTCCGCCGAGAGGACGGCCGTGCCCGGGAGGGCACCGCCCGACCCGACGCTCAGCGACCATCCGGGCTCGACCTGGTCGGAGAGGTCGACCACGACCTTGTTGGACCGCGGGACGTCGAGCGCGCCCGGTGCCGGCGACTGCGAGGTCATCGAGATGCTCGCCGGCGTCTTGTCGAAGACGACGTCGACCATGTAGTTGGTGCTGGACTGGCCGCCCGGGAAGCCGGGCGCGTAGGTGTAGGCACCCGCCGTCGAGCCCACCCGCAGCGGTGCCCACGACAGGTCACGCTCGGAGAAGGCGTTGAGGGTGGCGGAGTAGCGCCCCGTGGTGGAGCGGTACGACACCGTGTAGGGCGTGTTCTTCGCGATCGGGACCGGCGTGGCGAAGTTCAGCTGCTGCCACCCGCTGGCGGACTCGTTGGTGAAGGTGCCGGTCGCCAGCTCGACGCCGTTCGCGTTCCACAGGGAGCCGACGTGGGCGCCGGTGTTGCCCGGCGACTTGTAGAAGCGGACGCCGGTGACGACACCCTTCACGTCAGAGGTGAACTTCGTCCCGAGGGTCAGCGGCGTGCCGTCGTTGATCTCCAGGATCGAGGGCGTGGTC
Organism: uncultured Actinomycetota bacterium; assembly: GCA_963701485.1. GTDB lineage: Bacteria > Actinomycetota > Actinomycetes > Propionibacteriales > Nocardioidaceae > Nocardioides. The sequence continues at coordinate 729,956 of CAVPAA010000014.1, read as the reverse complement.
TCGTCGCTGAACAGCGAGCACGGGCACACGCCCGGCGGGTTCGGCGGCTTGGCGGTCGTGAACGACCAGGTGCCGCCCGAGGTGATCGGGTTGCCCTGCGCGTCCGTCCCGGAGGCCGTCGCGGTGTAGCGGACGAACGACGCCAGCGGCGCGCTCGGCGTGAACGTGATGGTGCGCGTCGTCGCGTCGTACGACCGCGTGCCGGCGACGGTCGCGCCGTTGGAGTCGACCAGCGTCAGGCCCGGCGTGCCCGTCGCCATGGGCTTGGAGAAGCGTGCCGAGACCGTCGTCGTGGCCGGGATGGCGCTCGAGTCGGGCGCAGGCGACTGGCTCATCGCGATGAGCGGCGAGTCGTCGGTGGCCGAGTAGCTGATGTCGACGAAGTAGTTGGCCTTCTGGTAGCTCTGGGCGGGCATCGTCCCGCCCCCTCCGTAGACACCGGCCGGGACGGCGCCGAAGCCACCGGCGACCTGCATCGCGCCGGTGTCGACGCCGCGGTAGGCGAACGCCCACTGCTCGGAGGCGTAGTGGCCCCGCGGGGCGGTGTAGGAGACGGTGTAGTCCTGGCCGGCGATGAGCGGCACCGCCGAGGCGAACTGCGCGCTCTGCCACCCGGTCGCGGTCTCGTTGGCGAAGGTCACCTGGGCGAGCCGCTGACCGGCGCTGTTCCACAGCGAGCCGACGTGGGTGCCGGTGTTGCCCGCGCCCTTGTAGAAGCGGACGCCGGTGGCGAACCCGTCGACCGTCGGGGTGAACCGCAGGCCGAGCTCGACGCCGGCGTTGTCGTCGGTGTCCGGGGTGGGCGGGGTGACGTTGCCGAAGATGCTGCACGGGCAGCTGACCGAGAAGCTCCGGCTCGCCGGGGTCCCGATGTTGGCGCTGTCGTCGATGGCGCGGACCAGGATCGGCGTGTTGCCACGGCCCTTCTGGACGACCGTCGCCGTCCACGACGTCGTCCCGGTGGCCGCCCGCCACGTCGCACCGTTGTCGTTGGAGACCTCCACGCCCGCCACGCGGCCGGCGGCGTCGGCCGCCGTGCCGGTGAGGGTGACCAGGTCACCGTTCTTCTGGGCCTGGCCCGCGGCCGGGGTGTTGATCGTGACCGTCGGACCGGCGGTGTCGGTCGACTTCGTCGCCGCTGCCAGGCCGGTCATCAGGGTGGCCGGCTGCGCGCCCATGTCGGCGAGCAGGTTGACCTGCGCCTGCTGCATGCGCGAGTCGGTGGAGTTGTCGGGGTACTCGGAGTCGTGCTCGGCGTCGAGGCCGTACGTCCACTGGATCGTGCCGGCGCTGAAGACCAGGGCGCCGCTCGGCGCCTTGTACATCGTCATGTTGTGCCGGGTCGTGCCCGCCGTCACGGTCGAGCCGAAGTCGCGGAGGTACTGGGGCACCGCGCCCGTGGTGGTCGACAGCTTGATCAGCCCCGGCGGGCTGAAGCCGTTGTCCATCACCTCGTTGGACTCGTAGCCGATCGTGTGGGGCGCCAGGGTGGTCTGGGTCGCGCTCGTGGTCGCGAGCGAGGTGTTGCGCCAGAGCCTGTTCCTGCCCTCGGCCTGCTGGACGGTCATCGCGAGGTCGCTGAAGTTGACCATGTAGGCGGTGCCGATGAGGGCGTTCTCCGGGAGCCCGCCCCCGTTGGCCTGCGAGGCGAAGCGCGGGTCGCGCCACGTGCCCGTCCACTGCGCGTTGGGGTCGGTCTTGGCGTTGGCCCAGGTCTCCTTGTAGGTCACCAAGGTGCGGTAGGCCGTGTGCGAGGCGTCGGCCGAGCTCTCGTAGCGGGTGCGCCAGTAGGCCTCGTTGCCGGCGAGGAACTGCAGGTTCACCCCAGCGTCGCGCGCGGCCGTGATGTTGGCGCGCTGGGGGCCGCTCCAGTACTCGTCGTGGCCGACGGAGAGGAAGACCTTGTGGTTCTTGATCAGGTTGCCGCGACGGTCGCTGTCGACACCGGCGATGTAGGAGACGTCGTAGCCGTTGCGCTCGAGGAAGCGCACGCCGGCGTACTCGGCACCGAAGTAGAAGTCGCGCCCGCCGGCGGTGCCGCGGGTGTTGAACGGCCGGTTGTAGCTCACCTTGTAGGCACGGCCGTTGGCGCCGCCGGCGTAGAAGTCGGATCCGCCGTAGGTGTTGTAGGCGTGCCAGGTCGGGTCGGCGGTCTGGAAGACGATGGCGGACGTGCTGGCGTCGTCGCGCACGATGAAGGTGATGTGGCTCTCGTCGCCGTTGCTCCGCGTCAGCTTGGCGATGTAGACGCCGGAGACGGCCGTCGACGGCACGTTCCAGGACGCCGAGACGGCCCAGTTGCCGCAGTCGTAGAGCTCGGTCGTGACGTCGGTGATGCAGTTGGGCTGGGTCTGCGGCAGCGACGCGCTCGGCGTCACCGAGGTGATCTTGCGCGCACCGAGGCCCTGGTAGTAGCCCGTGCGGTAGATGTCGATGGTGTACGCCGACGCGTCGGTCTTGATCTTGAAGTCGACGCGCTGGCCGATGTTGACCGAGATGTCGGTGGCGAAGCCCTGGATGGAGGAGTCCCCCGCACCGTTGATGTCCCAGACGTCCGGATCGGTGCCGGGCTTGGAGTTCTCGCACGCGATCTTGTTGCCCGTCGGACCGCACGGGTCCGCGGCGTTGGCCGCAGTCGGACCTCCCAGGAGGGCCGGCCCCACCAGCGCGTTGAGCGCTGCGACGAGCGCGAGCACCGCGACCTTCACCATCCACGTACGTCCGAGACCCTGCTTCGTGTTCCCAGCAGTGCTGGCCATCTCTACCCCACCCTCCACGGCGCGACGTAGGGCGCCAGGTCCTGATCCTGTGTGTGCGGCCGCCCGGGCGGGCAGCGGGGCATCCGATATCCCCAATTTCAAATACGGCGTCAGAGGTCGGCGACGGCCGTCGCCACTCCCGTCGCAACTCCCGTCGCAACTCCCGTCACCGCGACCGGCGCGCGACGCGAGCGCTGGCGCGGGATCCGGACCCCGCTGATGTGCAGCGGCGGGGGGTCGCTCACCTTGGTGACGGTGCGGCTCGCAGCGGTCACGAGGTCGCGCGCCTTCAGGCTGTCGGCGTCGCGCGAGACGCACAGGTCGCGCAGGGCGAGCTCGAGCGCGATCGTGAGCTGGTGGTCGTCGACGTGCTCACCGTGCATCGCGCGGCGGGGCACCAGGATGGGGCACTTGCCGTTCTCCAGGGCCATCAGCGCGATGCCGGTCCCGGCGTGCGCCACCACGACGTCGGCCGCCCGGATCGCGGCCGCCATCTCCTCCGACGGCACGCGCTCCCGGCCCTCGATCCCGAGGCCGGTGACGTCGGTGCCGCCGGTCTGCCACAGCACCTCCGCACCGTCCGGCACGAGGGGCACGAGGCGGTCGAGGAGCCGGCGGAAGCCGTAGCCGTCCTGCGTGCCGAGGCTCACGACCATCGACCGCACCGGGCGCTCGACGGCCGGGGCCGTCTCGTAGAGCTCCCACGGCGAGGCGAGGAACTGCCAGTGCCCGCGCGCCAGGGCGCTGGACTGGCTGAAGGTCGTGATGCCCGGCACCATCGCGAGCGCGCGCCCCGAGAGGGAGGGGGCGTCCAGCCGGGTCGCGCTCTCGATGTAGACCGTCTCGATGCCGCGCAGTCGCGCCTGCGGCAGCACCGCGAGAGCGAGGGCCGCGCCGGTGCTGACGACCAGCGAGACGTCGTGCTCGGCGAAGAGGCGGCGGCACGCGAGGGCGTTGCGGGCCAGCGCCCGGGTGTCGCGGGGCGGGCACGGCAGTGCCCAGTGGACCCGCTCCCCCGCCAGGAGCGACTCGGTCTGGGGCGTGCGGGGGGTCACCCACACCACGTCGTCGCCCACGCCGAGCCGCGGCCGCAGGGTGTGCAGCTGCATCAGGTGGCCGCCGTCGTTGGCGACGAGGAGCGTGGTCACGACCGGCCGCCCGCCACCGCGTCGGCGAGCACCTCGACGACGCGGTCCTGCTGGGCCTCGGTCAGGTGCGGGTGCATCGGCAGCGACAGGATCTCCCCGGCCGCGGTCTCCGCGACCGGCGCGGTCCCGCGTCCGAGGCCCAGGTGGGCGTACGCGCCGGTCAGGTGCACCGGGTAGGGGTAGTGGATGCCCGCACCCACCCCGGCCCGGCCCAGCTCCGCCAGGACCCGGTCCCGCTCGGCGACCCGGACGACGTAGAGGTGCCACACGTGCTGCCCGTCCGCGCCGAGCAGCGGGCGGCGTACGCCCGGCACGTCGGCCAGCAGGCGGTCGTAGCGCGCGGCCGCGCGGACCCGCAGCTCGTTCCACTTCTCCAACCGGTCGAGCTTGGCCCGCAGGTAGACCGCCTGCACGGTGTCGAGCCGGGAGTTCATCCCGATGACGTCGTGCACGTAGCGGGTCGACGACCCGTGGTTGCGCAGGCGGCGCACCTCGGCGGCGATGGTCGCGTCGTCGGTGGTGACGGCGCCGGCGTCGCCGGCGGCGCCGAGGTTCTTGCCGGGGTAGAAGCTGGTCGCCGCGACCGTGCCGAGCGCACCCGCGCCACGACCGCCGAGCCGGGCGCCCTGGGACTGGGCGGCGTCCTCGACGAGGGGGACGCCCGCGTCCCCGCAGACCTGCGCGAGCCGCTCCATGGGGGCGAGCTGGCCGAAGAGGTGGACGGCCACGACGGCCTGGGTGCGGTCGGTGATCACGCCCTCCACCTGGTCGGGGTCGATGAGGAGGCGCTCGTCGTCGCAGTCCACCAGGACCGGCACGGCGCCGATCCGCGAGACCGCCTCGGCGGTGGCGATGAAGGTGTTGGCCGGGATGACGACCTCGCCCTCCGGCCCGACCCCCGCCGCCCGCAGCGCGAGCTCCAGCGCGTCGGTGCCGTTGGCGACCCCGACGCAGTGGTCGACGTCGACGAACGAGGCGTACTGGTGCTCGAAGTCCGCGACGGGCGGACCGTCGACGAACGCCGTGGCCGCGAAGACCGCGGCGATCCCCGCCTCCACCTCGGCCGCGATCTCCGCGTGCTGCGAGGCGAGGTCGACGAAGGGGACGGCGGTGCTCTTGGTGCTCATGCATGGACTCCTGTCCGGATCGGTCGGGCGGGGACTCCCACCCAGGTCTCTCCTGCGGGGACGTCGTCGAGGACCACCGAGCCCATCCCGACGGTGGCGTCGGCCCCGATGCGTACGCCCTCGCGCACCGAGGCGTTCATGCCGATGTAGGCGGCCTCGCCGACCTCGACGTCACCGCCGAGGGAGACCCCTGCGCAGAGGGTGGCGAAGTCGGCGACGGTGCAGCCGTGCGTGAGGGTCACGTGGGGCATCAGGACGACGTGCTCGCCGACCTCGACGTCAGCGGTCAGCACCACGCCGTCCAGGGCGATCGAGCCCCGACCGATGTGGCAGCTGCCGGGCAGCACGAGCCGCGGGTGGAGCAGGGTGGCGTAGCGCGACGCGCCGAGGCCGACCATGGCGAGGCGCGTCGCGACCCGCCGGCGCAGCCGGCCCTTGCCGAGGGTGAGGAGCACCTCGTGGTCGACCAGCTCGGTGACCAGGTCGACGCCGCCGAGCACCGGCGCGAGGCCGTGCAGGGTGCCCCACCGGGCGGGGTCGTCGTCGACGACCTGGACGGGGCCGTCGTGCTGGAGGAGGACGGCGACCGCGGTCGCCTCCCGGGCCAGGCCGCTGGCGCCGACGAGGACCAGCCCGCTCACGGTCGCCACGCCGATCCGAGCGCGTCGCACACGCGCTGGTGCTCGGCGTCGGTCATCTGGTGGAACAGCGGCAGCACCAGCGTCGCGTCGGTCAGCCGCTCGGTGACCGGGAGGGGCACGTGGGCGAGCTCGGCGTGCGCCGGCTGGCGGTGGGCGGCCATGATCCCGCGGCGGGCCGAGATGCCGGCGGCGGCGAGGTGCTCCATCATCTGCTCACGGTCCATCGGGTGCTCGGGCAGCACCTCGAGCCAGCAGGACTGGTAGTTGGTGGTGCCCCAGTCGGGGTCCCCCACCAGCCGCAGGCCGGGCAGACCCGCCACCGCGTCGGCGTACCTCGCGGCGAGCTCGCGGCGACGCGCGACCATCTCGGGGAGCCGGCCGAGCTGGACCAGCCCGACCGCCGCCTGCAGGTCGGTCATCCGGAAGTTGAAGCCGACCTCGTCGAAGCTCTCCGGCGGCGCGAGGACGCTCGCGTGCCGGTCGGCGGCGGAGACGCTCATCGCGTGCTCGCGCAGCCGACGGGCGCGCTCGGCCCAGTCGGCGCGCGACGTGGTGAGCATGCCGCCCTCACCGGTCGTGAGCAGCTTGCGGGGATGGAAGGACCAGGTGGCGATCTCCGCCTCCGACCCGACCGGGCGGCCGTGCGCGGTGGACCCGGCGGCGCAGGCCGCGTCCTCCACCACCGTGATGCCGAGGGGGTCGCACCACGCGCGGATCGCCCGCAGGTCGAGGGGGACGCCGCCCTGGTCCACGGCGATCACCGCGCGCGTCCGCGGGGTGACCACCGTGGCGATCGTGGCAGGCGTGAGGTTGCCGGTGACGGGGTCGACGTCGGCGAAGACCGGCGTGGCCCCGACGTAGGTCGGCGCGTTGGTGGTGGCGACGAAGGAGAACGACGGCACGACGACCTCGTCCCCCGGTCCGACGCCGGCGACGACGAGGGCCAGGTGCAGCGCGGTCGTGCAGCTGCTCAGCGCCACGGCGTGCGCCACCTGCTGGGACTCGGCGAAGGCGGCCTCGAACTGCGCCACCCGCGGCCCCTGGGCCACCCACCCGGAGCGCAGCACCTCCGAGACGGCGGCCACCTCCTCCTCGCCCAGCCACGGCTGCATCACGTTGATGCGGGTGAGCTGCTGCTCGGCCAGGTGGTCGACGCTCATCGCGACACCGCCACGGAGCGTCCCGCGGCGATCTGCTCGCGCTGGGGGCGCCACCACTCCACGAGCTGGCGCAGGCCGTCCTCGAGCCCGGTGGTGGCCGTGAAGCCGAGGTCGCGCTCGGCCGCGCGCGTGTCGGCGAGGCGGCGTACGACGCCGTTGACGCCGCGCTCGGGACCGTGCTCGACGGGCAGGTCCGAGCCCATCACCCGCAGCAGCGCCTCGGCGAGCCCCAGCAGGCTGGTCTCCTCGCCGCGGGCGACGTTGTAGACGCCCTCGACCACGCGGGAGGACGCCGCCAGCACGTTGGCGCGGGCGATGTCGGTGGTGAAGACGAAGTCCATGGTCTGGCGCCCGTCGCCGAAGATCAGCGGCGGCAGGCCGTCGTCGATGCGCTCCATCCACCGGACCAGGACCTCGGTGTAGAGGCCGTGCACGTCCATCCGCGGTCCGTAGACGTTGAAGTAGCGCAGGGCGACGTAGTCGAGTCCGTGCATCGCCCGGAAGCTGCGCAGCATGCCCTCGTTGAAGGTCTTGGCCGCGCCGTAGAACGTGTCGTTGTCGTAGGGGTGCTGGTGCTCCGGGGTCGGGAACTCCTCGGCGAGGCCGTAGACCGACGCCGACGACGCGGCGACGAGCTTGTCGACGCCCGGCGTCGACGCGGCGGCCTCGACGACGTTGAAGGTCCCGTCGACGAGCACCTCCAGGGCCAGCCGGGGCTCCTCGGCGCACTGGGTGATCCGGATCGCAGCCTGGTGGAAGACCACGTCGCAGCCGATGGTCAGGTCGTGCACCAGGTCGCGGTCGCGGATGTCGCCGCGCACCAGGACGAGGTCGGCCCCGTCCCGCCCGAGGGCGTCGCCGAGGTTGGCCTCCCGCCCGCGGACGAAGTTGTCGAGGACCCGCACCTGGGCGGCCCCGGCGTCGAAGAGCTGGTCGACGAGCGTCGACCCGATCGTGCCGGCACCGCCGGTCACCAGCGCGGTCGCGCCGGCCAGGGCCGTCATCGGACGCCCTCCATCACGGGCTCGTTCACGGTGCCCGACGCGGCGGCGCCGGCCTGGCGGGGCACCGGCGGCGGCCCCGCGGGCACCGGCAGCGCGGCGTCGTACGACGGCTCCGAGCGCTGGGCCAGCCGCTGCGAGGCGGCCTCGAGCACCTCGAGGACGCGCAGCCCGGAGCGGCCGTCGGTCAGCGCCGGACGGCCCTCGTGGATGGCTGCGGCGAACTCACCGACCATCGACCCGAGCGCCTCGCGCTCGGGCAGCGCCGGGGACCAGGTGTCGCCCAGGCGGTAGGACACGGTGGAGGCGGCGCGGTCGGCGCCGGCGACCGACGTGCGGGCGAGGTCGACGCCACGGTCGTAGATGCTGAGCCGCTGCTGCGGGTTGAGGTCGTCCCACACGAGCGTGCGACGCGACCCGCCGATCACCATCTGACGGATCTTGGTCGGGCTCAGCCAGTTGACGTGCACGTGCGCGAGGCCGTCGTCCGGCAGCGGCAGGGTCAGGTGGCCGACACAGGCGCGGCCGGCGCCGATGGGGTCGGCGCCGGTCGCGCCGATGCCCGTGGTCGGAAGACCCCCCGGCAGCACGAAGTCGAGGATCGCGAGGTCGTGCGGCGCCAGGTCCCAGAGCACGTCGATGTCGGGCTGCACGAGCCCGAGGTTGATCCGGACCGAGTCCACGAAGTGCACCTGGCCGAGCTCGCCGCTGCCCACCAGCTCGCGCATCTTCTGCACGGCCGGCGTGTAGCAGTAGGTGTGGTCGGTCATCAGGACCAGGCCCTGGGCGTCCGCCAGGTCCACCATGGTGCGGCCGCGGGAGACGCTGTCCGCCAGCGGCTTCTCCACGACCACGTGCTTGCCCGCGCTGAGCGCCTGCAGCGCCAGCCCGTGGTGCGTACGGGCCGGGGTGGCGATGGCGACGGCGTCGATGCGCGGGTCGTCGAGCACGCGCTCGACGCTGTCGGTCACCTCGACGTGCGGGCCGGCGACACGGCGGGCCCGTTCGAGGTCGAGGTCGCAGACCAGCTCGAGGTTCCAGTCGGGGGACGCCCCGAAGTTGCGGACCAGGTTGGGGCCCCAGTAGCCGGCGCCGATGACGGCGATGCCCAGGGGGCCGTTGGTGCGGGTGCTCATCGTGCTTCCTCCAGTCGGCCAGCGGCCTCCACGTAGACCTCTCCGGTGACCGGGCAGATCCACCGGTCACGGTTGTCCGAGACGAGCGGGACGCCACTGCGGCCCACCCAGCCGATCCGCCTCGCGGGCGAGCCGACGACGAGCGCGTGGTCCGGCACGTCGCGCGTCACCACCGAGCCCGCTCCCACGCTGGCCCACCGGCCGATCCGCACCGGTGCGACGCACACGGCACGCGCGCCGACGGACGCTCCCTCCTCGATGGTCACCCCGACGGGCTCCCAGTCGTCGGCGCCCTTGCGCCGGCCGTCGGTCGTCACCGCCCGCGGGTAGGTGTCGTTGGTCAGCACGACGGCCGGGCCGATGAAGACGCCGTCGCCGAGGACGGCCGGCTCGTAGACCAGTGCCTGGTTCTGCACCTTGCACCGCTCCCCGATGCGCACGCCGGGGCCGACGTAGACCCCGCGCCCGAGGATCGTGCCGTCGCCGACCTGCGCCCCCGAGCGCACGACGGTCTGGTCCCACACCTGTGCGCCGGGACCGACGCGGGCGCCGTCCTCGACGGTCGCGGTGGGAGCGACGAGGGCGCGGTCCCGGGAACCGGGACGTGCGTTGGACAGTGAGGTCATGTGCGTGAGCTTTCGTCTCGTTGCCAGGTGGTGAAGTCCCCGGACCTCAGCGCCCCCCGGGCGCCGAGCCGGGCGGCGACGTGGACTGCCACGAACACCGGGAGTCGAAGTGCCAGGCCGGGCCGGGTGACGGCGAGGCCGAGCAGGGTGCGCGCGCTGGTGCGCGAGCCGGGGCGTCGTACGCCGAGCTGGCCGGCCTGGGCGTTGCCGGTCGCGATGCGGATGCGGCGGCGCACGAGGTCGCGGACGGTGCGCGGCGGGTGCACGACGGCGACGGCGCTGGGCACCACCCGGCGCTCCTCGCTGCTGAACGAGTCGGACATGCCGAGGTCGTCGCCCATCATCTGCGGGAGCGCGGTGACCCGCGCCTGCCCCTGCTCGGAGAGGACGACGACGCCGCGGCCGAAGAGGCCGGACTCCACCTGGGGCAGTGCCTCCCAGACGTCGTAGTACCACCGCACCCAGGGCGAGCACCCCGTGCGGGGGACGTCGCGTCGCGGGGCGGTGGCGAGCACCTCGTCGCGGGTGATCGGCTCGATCAGCCGGAGCGCGGCGGCTCCGTCGAGCTCGATGTCGGCGTCGAGGTGGATGCGCGGGAAGACGTCGGTGGCGGCGTTGCCGACCCGCACGGCCTCGACCTTCGAGGGCTGCGGGATCTCGATGACGCGGGCGCTCGGGTCGGCGGCGCGGGCCACGTCGGCGGTGCGGTCGGTGCAGCCGTTGCACACCACGACCACGTCGAGGTCGGCTCCGGTGCCTTCACGCAACGCCCGCAGGTTGCGGCCGATCGTGGCCGCCTCGTTGTGGGCGGGTATGACGACGCTGGCGACTGCCATCTCACTCCCCCGACTCGCGTGCCGGGCCCCACGCCCGTCACGCTCCGATCTTGTGGACTGCGAGCGCCCGGTCGGACCGCCCACGGGGGCTTTCGCCCATTTTGGGGAGCCCTATCCGGCGGCGGTGGCGAAGCTGATGTCGGCCGAGCGGAGATCGCGCAGGTGGAGCACCAGGAGGTCGAGCTCCATCACGGACCAGGTGTCGTCGATCGCGACACCGGAGGCCGTGGTGCGCAGGGCGCGGTAGAGGGCGAGCGGCTGCTTGCGCAGCTCGGCGTGGAGGGTGCCCTCGAGCACCAGGCGCAGGTAGTCGTGCTGGGCGACGGGGGGCGATCCGTAGCGGTAGGCGGCGTCCACGTCGTTGTCGGCGGCGAGCGTGGCGAAGGTCTGCCAGTCGATGGCCATCACGTGGTCGACGCGGCGGCCGAGCGTCGACTCCACCGCTGCCACCGACGCGCTCGCCGGCCGGGCACCCAGCCCGACGCGGTCGTCGTACGGCAGCGGCACCGACTCGACCCGCGCGCTGCGTCCGTCGGGGTCGACCTCGACGAGCATGACCGCCTCGACGGACTGGTCGCCGGGCAGCCAGGACACGTCCTCGCCACCGCCGGGTCGCGTGCCGAGCATCAGGATCGTCTCCCCCGGCGCCGGCGGCGGGCGCTCACCCAGGCCGTCGAAGGCGCCGTCGATGCGGCCCATCCGGCCGGCCAGGGTGAGGTTGAGGACCAGCGCGGCGGCGAGCCCGAGCACGCCCAGCAGCGTGACGACCGCCAGCAGGCGGCGCAGCCGCGGGCGCCTGCTCGTGGCGCCTGCCATCGAAGTCCCCCGTCCGTCCGTGCTGCCGACGCTAGGCGCTGGCGGGCGGGACCTCATGCCCCAAACGGGGGACGGTTCAGGAGTTGAAGCGCTGCTGGGTCTTCTCGAGGCCGTCGGTGATGAGCGACTCGACGGCGTCGGCGGCGTCGGAGACCTGGAACGGCAGCTCCTTGCGCTCGACGGTCGAGTAGTTGGACAGCACGAAGTCGGCGACGTCCTGGCGGCCCGGCGGTCGGCCGATGCCGGCGCGGATGCGGTGGAAGTCGCCGGTGCCCAGCGAGGACCGCATCGACTTCAGCCCGTTGTGGCCGTTGTCGCCGCCGCCGAGCTTGACCCGCAGCGTGCCGAAGGCGATGTCGAGCTCGTCGTGGATGGCGATGATGTGCGCCGGGTCGACCTTGTAGAACGTGGCGAGCGCCTTGACCGGCCCGCCGGACTCGTTCATGTAGCCGCGGCCGCGGGCCAGCACCACGCGGGGCCCGCCCAGGGACAGCCGGCCCTCGACGACGTCGGCGCGACCCGACTTGTGGGACCGGAACGGCGACCCCATCCGGGAGGCCAGCTCGTCGGTGACGAGGTAGCCGATGTTGTGCCGGTGCCCGGCGTAGGTCGGACCGGGGTTGCCGAGGCCGACGACCAGCCACACGTCGGAGGTCGGTGCGTCGCTCACGGTCGTCATCCAATCAGTCGAGTCGGCGCGTGCTGACGCCGAAATGGCGTCGAGTCGGCGCATCCTGCACGCGACGTGCGTCAGGATGCGCCGACTCGACGGTGTCACGGCGCGAGGATGCGCCGTGTCGTCACTCGGAGTCGGTGCCCTCGGCAGCGGCGTCCTCGGCGATGGCCTCGGTCTGGGCGTCGGCGATCTCGGCGTCGGAGACGTCGTGCTCGATGCCGGCGTCGGCCTCGGCCTCCTCCAGCTCGGCCTCGAGGGCCTCGGCGGAGATCTGCTCGGTCACGTTGACGATGAGGAGCTCCTCGTCGGCCAGCAGGGTCGTGCCGGACGGGAGGTCGAGCTCCTTGGCGAGGATCTGGGTGCCAGCGGGCAGGCCCTCGACCGAGACCTCGAAGAACTCGGGGATGTGGGTGGCCTCGGCCTCGACGGAGACGACGGTGTTCTCGTTGACGACCAGCGTGTCGGGACCGGCCTCGCCCACGACGTGGATCGGGACGTCGACGGTGACCTTCTCGCCGCGGATGACCGCGACGAAGTCGAGGTGCTCGATGACGCGGCGGATCGGGTCGATCTGGACGTCCTTGGTCAGAGCGAGCTGCTCGGAGCCGTCGACGTCGAGCGCGAGGAGCGCGTTGGCGCCACCGTGCTTGAGGGCCATCATCGTCTGGTGGCCGGGCAGGATGACGTGGACCGGCTCGTTGCCGTGGCCGTAGATGACGGCGGGGATCTTGTCGTCGCGGCGGATGCGGCGGGCGGCGCCCTTGCCGAACTCGGTGCGCGGCTCGGCGGCGATCTTCTCGGGGGCAGACATCATGTTCTCCGTACGTCGGTGGGGGTCGGGGGCCTCGGGCCGGAGACGACGAACGCCGCGCTCCGGATCGGGGGCGCGGCGCAGTGATGCGGTCCGGCCCAGTCGATCACGGAGTCCTGACGTGCGGGCTCCCTCGCCGAGGCAACCCGTGAACCCTAGACCCGGGTGCGGGTGCGAGGTCGAATCGCGGCGACCGGCCCCGGCACCTGACGTCGGAGGCGCCGCCCATGGGCCGCTCACTAGGGTGTCCCGGTGCCCCTGATGCTCCCCGAGGCGCGCGAGCGCGCCGTCCTGCTGACCGACGTCCACACCGAGCTCCACCTCGACCTGACCTCGACCGAGGACTTCGGCGTCGAGGCGACGATCTCCTTCGACTGCACGCAGCCGGGGGCCTCGACGTTCCTCGAGCTCAACGGCGGCACCGACGTGACCCTCGACGGCAGGCCGGCGCCGTACGCCGACGGGCGGATCGCGCTGACCGACCTGGGCCCGTCCAACACGGTGCGCGTCACCGCACGGATGCCCTACGTCACCGACGGCGACGGCATGACCGTGACGATCGACCCGGCAGACGGCGAGCGCTACGTCTGCGCCCACACCTCGATGGACATCGCGCAGAAGGTCGTCCCCTGCTTCGACCAGCCCGACATCAAGTCGACCTTCACCCTGACCGTCACCGCGCCGTCGCACTGGACCGTGCTCGGCAACGGTCCGCTCGACGGCCGGACGTCGGGCGAGGGCGCGGACGTCTGGTCCTTCGGCACCACGCCGCCGTTCTCGTCGTACCTCTTCACCCTCGTCGGCGGGCCGTGGGTCTCGGTGACGTGGGACGAGCCGTACGCCCCCGCGCCCGGCGGCACGCTGCCGTTCGGCTGGCACGCGCGGGCGTCGCAGGGCCGCGAGCTGCAGCGCGACGCCGACGAGCTCAAGCGGATCACCAGCGCCTGCTTCCAGCACTACACGACGGTCTTCGAGCCGGACTACCCCTACGCCGACTACCAGCAGGTCTTCGCGCCCGGCCTCAACTGGGGCGCGATGGAGTTCCCCGGGTGCGTGGTCTTCCGGGACCAGGCGCTCACGCAGGGCACGCCCACCGAGCTCGAGCGGGAGTGGGTGGCCTCGACGATCGCCCACGAGATGGCCCACATGTGGTTCGGCGACCTGGTGACCATGAAGTGGTGGGAGGACTCGTGGCTCAACGAGTCGTTCGCCGACTTCATGGGCTACGACGTCGCCGGCGTGGCCGCCGGCTACACCGACGCGTGGACGTCGGCCGCGATCACCCGCAAGCCCGCGGGCTACCGCGCCGACCGGCGCCGCTCGACGCACCCGATCGCCGAGGACACCGACAAGATCGTCGACGTCGACACGGCCTTCGCCAACTTCGACATGATCACCTACGCCAAGGGCAACTCCGCCCTCGCGCAGCTGGGCCACTGGCTCGGTGACGAGGACTTCCTCGCCGGGGTCAACAAGCACCTCACCGCGCACGCGTTCGGCAACGCCGACCTGGCCGCCTTCCTCGACTCGCTCGACTCCGCCACCGACAAGGACGTCCGCGGCTGGGCGGAGGCGTGGCTGCGCTCGACCGGCTTCGACACCCTGCGCGTCACCCGCGGGGACGACGGCGTGCCCGTCCTCACCCGCGAGGGGTCGCGGTCGCACCGCATCACCGTGTCGGCGTACGACGACGCGATGCGGCTCGTGGACTCCCGCGACGTGCACCTCGGCGACGAGCCGGTGCGGCTCGAGGACTTCGCCGGCCGCGTCGTCGTACCGAACTCCGGCGACGAGACGTTCGCGGTCGTCCGCCCCGACGAGCAGTCGTGGGCCGCGATCACCGCCGGCCTCTCCTCGATCGAGTCGCAGCTCACCCGCGCGATGCTGTGGTGGACGGCGGTCGACCTGTGCGAGTCGCAGGTCATCGGCGTCGGCGACTTCGTCGCACTGGCCGACACCCACCTGCGCCCGGAGTCCCACCCGCTGGTCTTCGAGGGCGTGATGCGCGCGCTGCAGTCGATCACCCGCCGCTACGCCTCGCCCGAGGAGGCCGCCGGCCACCTCGCCGTCATCGCCGACATCGCCCGCGGCGCCGTCGAGAGCGGCGTCCCGGCGCTCGCCGCCGGTGCGTCGCGCGTGCTCGCCCGGATCAGCGCGGACCGCGACTTCCTCGTCGAGTGGCTCGGCCGCGACGACGTCGACCAGACCGTCCGTTGGGCGGCCGTGCAGCGGCTCGCCGAGCTGGGCGACGACTCGTGGATCGGCCCCGAGGAGCAGCGCGACAAGTCGGTCTCGGGCCACCACGCCGCGCTCGCCGCGCGCGCCGTCGTCCCCACGCCGGAGGCCAAGGCAGCCGCCTGGGCGCAGCTGATGGGCGGCGAGCTGGGCAGCCACGAGTTCGACGCCGTCGGCGGCGGGTTCTGGGGCTGGGACCAGGCCGACCTGCGTCCGCCCCTACCTCGAGCGCTACGTCACCGACGGCCTCGCCCTCGCCCGGCGCTCCGGCCAGGCGATGGGCGACGTCATCGGCGACGCCTTCCCGATCCTGCCGCTCCCGGTCGACGTACGCCGCGAGCTGCGCGCCGCGGTCGCCACCGCCCTCGAGGGCGACGTCCCGACCGTCCTCGCCCGCTCGTGGAACGACTCCCTCGACGACCTCGACCGGACGCTGTAGGTCTCACCCCGACCACGCAGCCAGTGTGCGTGCCGGGCGGCGCTGATCAGGCGTGGCCGTCGAACATCGACGTAACGGACCCGTCCTCGAACACCTCGCGGATCGCTCGGGCGATGAGCGGGGCGATCGAGAGGGTCGTGAGCTTGTCGAACTGCTTCTCCGGCGGCACGGGGAGCGTGTTGGTGACCACGATCTCGATGGCGGAGGAGTTCTTGAGCCGGTCGACGGCGGGATCGGACAGGATCGGGTGGGTCGCGGCGATGATCACGCCTGCCGCACCGTCGGCCACGCACGCCTCGGCGGCCTTCACGATCGTGCCGCCGGTGTCGATCATGTCGTCGGTCAGGATGCAGATCTTGCCCTCGACCTCACCGACGACCCGGTTGGCGACGACCTCGTTGGCGACGTCGACCCGGCGGGTCTTGTGGATGAAGGCGAGGGGTACGCCGCCGAGGCGGGCCGACCAGCGCTCGGCGACCTTGATCCGGCCGGCGTCCGGCGAGACGACGGCGAGCTGCTGGTCGCCGTACTTCTCCTTGACGTAGTCGGTGAGGATCGGCAGCGCCATCAGGTGGTCGACGGGACCGTCGAAGAAGCCCTGGATCTGGTCGGCGTGGAGGTCGACGGTGATCAGCCGGTCCGCGCCGGCGGTCTTGAAGAGGTCGGCGACCAGGCGGGCCGAGATCGGCTCGCGGCCGCGGTGCTTCTTGTCCTGGCGGGCGTAGCCGTAGAACGGCATGACCACGGTGATCCGCTTGGCCGACGCCCGCTTGAGCGCGTCGACCATGATCAGGTGCTCCATGATCCACTCGTTGATCGGAGCGGTGTGGCTCTGGAGCACGAAGGCGTCGCAGCCGCGCACCGACTCCTCGTAGCGCACGTAGAGCTCGCCGTTGGCGAACGCGCGCGCGTCCTGGGGCACCAGCCCGCACTCGAGGAGGTCGACGACCTCCGTGGCGAGGTCGGGGTGCGCCCGGCCGCTGAAGACCATCAGGTTCTTCTCGGTGGTCCGCTTCATTCCGGTCACGCGACGCGACTCCTCGCTGTCCTGGTCGGCCTCGGGGGAAGGCTCGTTCGGAGGTGCTGGACAGAAGTCTGACCCACATCCCGGCCACCACCAACCCCGGGGTCACGCCTCGGGCGTCTCCTGCTGTTCACGCGCCGTTCGCGCGGCCTCGGCCTGCGCCGTGCCGGGCCGCTTCGACTCCGACCAGCCCTCCAGGTTGCGCTGCGGGGCGCTGCTGACGGCCAGCGCGCCGGCCGGCACGTTGCGGCGTACGACGGTGCCGCCGGCGGTGCCCGCGCCGTCGCCGATCTCGACCGGCGCGACGAAGGTGTTGTTGGAGCCGGTCTTGGCGTGGCGCCCGACGACCGTGCGGTGCTTGGCCACGCCGTCGTAGTTGGCGAAGATCGTGCCGGCCCCGATGTTGGTGCCCTCGCCGATCTCGGCGTCGCCGACGTAGGACAGGTGCGGCACCTTGGCGCCGTCACCGATCGTGGCGTTCTTGGTCTCGACGAAGGTGCCGATCTTGCCCCTCACCCCGAGCTGCGTGCCGGGCCGGAGGTAGGCGAACGGCCCGACCGAGGCGTGGTCGCCGATGACGGCGAGCTCGCCGTGGGTGCGTACGACGCGCGCGCCGGCGCCGACCTCGCAGTCCTTCAGCGTCGTGTCGGGCCCGACCACGGCGTCCTCGCGCACGACGGTCGCGCCGAGCAGCTGCGTGCCGGGGAGGATCGTGGCGTCGGGCTCGAGCACCACGTCGGCCTCGATCCACGTGGTCGCCGGGTCCATGACGGTCACGCCGTCCTTCATCCAGCGGGTCACGATGCGACGGTTGAGCTCGCGGCCGAGCTCGGCCAGCTGGGCGCGGTCGTTGGCCCCGGCGGTCTGGGCGACGTCGTCGATGAGGTGGGCGCCGACGGTCAGCCCGTCCTCGCGCGCCAGGCCGACTGCGTCGGTGAGGTAGTACTCGCCCTTGGCGTTGTCGTTGGTGATGCGGGCCAGCGCCGAGACCAGGAACTCCGCGTCGAAGGCCAGGATGCCGGAGCTGATCTCGTGGATCTCGCGCTGCTCGGGCGTCGCGTCCTTCTCCTCCACGATCGCCTCGACGTCACCCTCGTGGTTGCGCACGATCCGGCCGTAGCCGAACGGGTCGGCCAGCCGGCCGCTCAGGATGCTCACCGCCCGCTGCGCGGCGTGGTGCTCCTCGGCGAAGGCGCGCAGCGACTCCCCCTCGAGCAGCGGGGTGTCGCCGGCCGCCACGATCACGGTGCCGGACGTCGTGCCGGACGCCTCCATCGCGACGCGCACGGCGTGCCCGGTGCCGTCCTGCGTCTCCTGGACGGCGAGCACCGCGGACGGCACCAGCTCCGTGATGTGCGGACCCACCTGCTCGCGCTGGTGGCCGACCACCGCGACGACGCTGGTCGGCTCCACGGCCTGCACGGCGTGCAGCACGTGGCCGATCATGGAGCGCCCGCCGATCGGGTGCAGCACCTTCATGGTCTTCGACTTCATGCGGGTGCCGCCGCCGGCGGCGAGGACGATGACGGTGAGGTTGTCCATGGCCGCAGTCTGTCATCGCTCGCTCCGGCCACGGGAGGCGCGGGACGTCGGGCCCTACCGGCGCGCTGCCGGTGCGCGGTCGGAGCGATCACGTCTCGCCCACCAGCTGTGCGAAGAGCTCGGCGTACTGGATCAGGTGCCGGTCGGCGAGGTAGTGGTCGCGGACGCGCAGGTGGGCGGCACGGCCCATCTCGCGGCACCGGTCGGGGTCGGCCAGCAGGGCCGACAGCGCAGCGACCAGCGCGGCGCCGTCGCGGGGGTCGTCGAGGAGGACGCCGCTCACCCCGTCCTCCACCTGGTCGCGGATCCCGCCCACCGCCGAGGCCACCACGGGCCTGCCCTTCCACATCGGCTCGGTCACGGTGAGGCCGAACCCCTCGGCGAGGCTCTTCTGGACCACGACGGTCGACCAGCGCTGCAGCGCGTTGACGACCCGCGCGTTGTCGTCGAGGTCGTCCATCGGCACGCACACGAGGTGGCTGCGGTCGCGGACCCGCGCGGGGAGCGCGCGCCACTGCCCGCGGCACTCCGCCAGCACCGCGGCAGCCTCGGGGTCGTCGGCGACGCCGTCGGCCGCGGGGCCGGCCAGGACCAGGTGCACGTCGGGCGGCAGCTCGTCGAGGTGCCCGGCGAAGGCCTCGAGGACCCCCGCCATGTCCTTGAGCCGGTCCCAGCGGCTGACCTGCAGCACGACCCGTCGGTCCGTGGGCAGCGGTGCACCCTCGACCACGAGTCCGTCGCGGTGCACGAGGGCCTCGACCTCCCCTGCGTCGAGGTCCGCGTTCTTCGGGCTGAAGGGGTCGAGCGAGGGCGGGATGACCCGCAGCCAGCGCCGGTCGACCCAGTCGGGGGCGAACGACTCCCGCGAGAAGATGCAGGCCTGCGCCGGCTCGACGAGCTCCCGCAGGAACCCCCACGCCTCGCGCGTCCACTCGTTGTGCTCGTCCAGGCCGACGTGGCAGCGCCACACGACGAGGGCGCCGCGCTCTCGCAGGGCACGGGCGAGCCCCGCCGTCTGCGGGTCGTGGAGGAGGACGACGTCGCCGGGCCGCACCCGGGCGACCACCTCCTCGCGCTGCCGCGCCAGCGTGGCGTCGTACGTCGCCCGCGCGGTGGCGTCGAGCCGGCCGGCGTCACCGGGGACGCCGTGCAGCCTGTTGTGGACCCGCTTGGTGACGGCGAAGAACTCGGGGTCCCCGCCCACCACCAGCCAGCGGATGTCGACCCCGGCACCGGCGGCGTACGCCACGAGGGTGTGCAGCATCTCCGCCACGCCGCCACCGCGCGCGGTCGAGTTGACGTTCCACACCACGCGCCCGTCGAGCAGGACCCGCGCCCCGGCGACGTAGGTCTCGAGCCGTTCGATGCGCTCGGGCGTGAGGAGGGGCTCGAGCCGCTGGAGGGGCACCGGCTCGACGCTGACCTCCGCGACGCCGGTCACCGGGTGTGGCGCGGCCGGGGCAGCTCGATCGGGGCGCCCACGCGGACCGGTACGCCGGGCGCGGTGCGCCGAGCGACGTCCAGCGCCTCGTCCATGCACCTGATCACCCGCGCCCGGGCCGCGTGGTCGCGCGGGGGAACGGCGGCCTCGACGAGCTCGAGCGCGCGGTCGGACTCCAGCGCGCGGTGCGCGGCCTCCCGCACGAGGTCGTCGAGCTCGGGGACGTCCTCGACCACCACCCGGACGGAGTCGAGCGGGCGAGGTGCTGGCGCACTGGTCATCACAAGGAGCCTCCTGGGGCCTGGGGGTTCCGAGTCTCACTCCCCCGCCCGGCGGCCAACAGGGCCGTAGGTCCCGGGCAGGTGACCCGAAGAGGTGCCGTTCGGCCCTCCCCGCGTGCTCGCCACGGCGGGACGATCGAAGGGACGAAGCGGCCCCCGGGTCCCGTCACGCACAGGCCCGGGGGCCGCGGAGGAAGGACTGGTCATGACCACCTCGACCGCGCCCCCGACCTACCCCGTGCACGTCGACGCCGACCTCGACCCCGGCCTCAGCCGGGGACTCTGGTTGGTGAAGTGGCTGCTCGCCGTTCCCCACTACGTGGTGCTGGCCTTCCTGTGGGTCGCCTTCGCCGTGCTCAGCGTGGTGGCGTTCTTCGCGATCCTCTTCACGGGCCGCTACCCCCGCGCGATCTTCGACGTCAACGTCGGCGTGATGCGCTGGAGCTGGCGCGTGTCCTACTACTGCTACACGCTCGGCACCGACCGCTACCCGCCGTTCACGCTCGCGGAGGTGCCCGACTACCCGGCCCACCTGTCCGTCGACTACCCGGAGCGGCTCTCGCGCGGACTGGTGCTGGTGAAGTGGTGGCTGCTCGCCATCCCCCACTTCCTGATCATCGCGCTGTTCACCGGCGGGGTGGCGTACGGCGTGGGCGGCGCCGGCGACAAGACCTGGATCAGCATCAGCCTGCTCGGCGTGCTCGTCCTGGTCGCGGGGGTCGTGCTGCTGTTCACCGGCCACTACCCGAAGCAGGTCTTCGACCTGGTCCTGGGGATCAACCGGTGGGTGCTGCGCGTCGCCGGCTACGTCTCGCTGATGACCGACCAGTACCCGCCCTTCCGGCTCGACATGGGCGGCCACGAACCCCATGCCGCGGTGCTCCCGCCGGTCGACCCGGCCACCCCACCGGCCACCTCCCGGGCCGCCCCACCGGCTCCCCCGGCCATGCCCGACTACGCGCGTCCCGGCGCGCCCGGCACCACCGGCACCCCCGGCGGCCGCAGCGGCTGGACGGCCGGCCGCGTCGTCTCCGCGGTGATCGGCTCCCTGCTCGTGCTCACGGGCCTCGCGTTCGCGGGGGCCGGAGGCACCCTGGCCCTGGTCAGCGCCACCGAGCGTGACGGCGGCTTCCTGATGACGCCCACGACGGCCCTCGCCAGCGACACGTTCGCCATCACGTCCGAGGACGCCAAGGTCGACACGGAGGGGGCACCCTCCTGGGTGCCGTCGGCGTGGCTCGGCGAGGTACGGATCCGGGCCCGGGCCGACACCGCCGAGCCGCTCTTCCTCGGTGTCGCTGCGACGTCGGACGTCGAGGGCTACCTCGGCGACGTCTCCCGCGACACCCTGAGCGAGCTCCGGGCCGGCAACGCCGTCCTGGTGACCACCGACGGGGGTGCGCCCGCCACCGGCCCCGCGGACCAGACGTTCTGGGTGGCGCAGGCGACCGGCACCGACGCGACGATCACCTGGGACCTCCGGGGCGGCGACTGGACCGTCGTGCTGATGCGCGCGGACGGCACCGCCGGCGTCTCGGCCGACGTCTCCACGGGAGCCGAGCTCCCGGTCGTCGACGCCGTGATCGCGGTCCTCCTCGTCCTCGCCGGCCTGACCCTGCTGGCCGGCGCCCTGCTCATCGCCGTACCCGTCCGCAACGCATCGAGGAGAGAATGATGAAGGCAGCTGTCGTCCCCACGCTCGGAGCTCCGCTGGAGATCCGCGACGTCCCCGTCCCCGAGCCCGGCCCCGGCCAGGTGCTGGTGAAGATCGAGACCTGCGGTCTGTGCCACACCGACATCCACGCCGCTCGCGGCGAGTGGCCGGTCAAGCCCAAGGACCAGCTGATCCCGGGCCACGAAGGGGTCGGGATCGTCGAGGCCGTCGGCGACGGTGACCTCCCCGTCACGATCGGGCAGCGCGTCGCCCTCCCCTGGCTGGGGCACGCCTGCGGCCACTGCCGCTACTGCGTCGCCGGCTGGGAGACCTACTGCACCAGCCCCGCCTACATGGGCTACACCATGGACGGTGGCTACGCCGAGTACGCCGTCGCCTACGCGAGCCACGTCGTGGCCGTGCCCGACGCGGTGACCTCACGCGACGCCGCACCGCTGACCTGCGCCGGCGTGACGACGTACAAGGCGCTCAAGGTCGCGGCGCCGCAGCCGGGCGAGACCGCGATGGTCGTCGGCATCGGCGGCCTCGGGCACCTGGGCCTGCAGTACGCGCGCATCTTCGGCTCACGCACCGTCGCGGTCGACGTGCACGACGAGAAGCTGCAGCTGGCCAAGGACCTCGGCGCCGACCACGTGGTCGACGCCCGCGGTGACCAGCAGGCCGAGCTCGAGGCGATCGGCGGTGTCGACGTCGCCCTCGTGACGGTGCCCTCACCCGCCGCGATGCGCGCCGCCCACGCCGCCCTCAACCCCAACGGCCGCCTGGTGATCGTCGGCCTCCCGGCCGACGACCGGCTCGAGCTCCCCGTCTTCGAGACCGTGCTCAAGGGCATCTCGGTCATCGGCTCGCTCGTCGGCACCCGCAACGACCTGGCCGAGTGCTTCGACCTCCACGCCCGCGGCCTGACCCGGGTCGTGACCGAGACCCGCCGCCTCGAGGACGTCAACGCCTGCTTCGAGGAGGTGCTCGCCGGCGAGGTGCCCGCCCGCCTGGTGTTCGAGATGTAGCTCCCCGGGTAGGAGTCGAACCTACGTCGCTAGTCCTGATTCAAAGTCAGGCGGGCCCTGCCGGCAGACCAACCGGGGATAGGCGCCCAAGCCTAGGGCCCGCCTCGGGCGGGGCTGCCAATGCCCGGCCGAGCGTCATACGAACCTGCACCCATACGTACGCCTTCGCATGACGCAGACGGCAGCCCGCGGCCGAGCGTCATACGGACCCGCACCCATGCGTACGGCTTCGTATGACACAGGCGCGCGACGGGCCGATCTTCACGACACCTCCACACGGACCCGGGCGATCCCTGATGCCGGATGGTGGCCGGCACCGCTAGCGTGGCGGTCGTGACGGGGGAACTCATGGGGCACCCGCCGGTCATCTCGACCGCCGGCCTCACCAAGCACTACGGGACGGTCCACGCGCTGACCGACCTCACGGTCGACGTCGGCGAGGGTGTGACGGGACTCGTCGGGGCCAACGGCGCCGGCAAGTCGACGCTCATCAAGATCCTGCTCGGGCTGCTCGAGCCCACGGGCGGACACGCACGCGTGCTCGGCCACGACATCGAGCAGGACAGCCAGGAGATCCGGCGGCTCGTCGGCTACATGCCCGAGCACGACTGCCTGCCACCCGACGTCAGCGCCAGCGACTTCGTCGTCCACATGGCACGGATGTCGGGCCTGGGGGCGTCGGCGGCCCGTGAGCGCTCCGCCGACGTGCTGCGTCACGTCGGCCTCGACGAGGAGCGCTACCGGCCGATGGGCGGCTACTCCACCGGCATGAAGCAGCGCGCCAAGCTCGCCCAGGCGCTGGCCCACGACCCGCGGCTGGTCTTCCTCGACGAGCCGACCAACGGCCTCGACCCCGCCGCCCGCACCGACATGCTGCGGCTCGTGCAGCGCATCGGCAGCGACTTCGGCATCGCCGTCCTCGTCACCTCCCACCTGCTCGGCGAGCTCGAGCAGGTCAGCGACCACGTCATCGTCCTCGACGGCGGCCACCTGCTGCGCAGCAGCGCCACCGGCGACTTCCTGCAGCGGACCGGCAGCCTGCTGGTCGAGGTGGTCGGCGCCGAGGCCGAGCGCGACCGGCTCGGCGAGGCGCTCGCCCAGCGCGGGCTCACCTGCCGTCCCCGCGGGGCGATGGTCGCGATCGACCCGCCGCCGCCGGAGCTCGCCGAGGGCGGGGCCGTGCACGACCTGATCCGCGACGTCGCCGCCGACCTCGGCCTGGGCCTGATGCGCCTCCAGCCCGACCGGCACCACCTCGAGGACGTCTTCCTCGAAGGAGGCACCCGTGTCTGAGCTCTCCCCCGGCGCCGGTCGTCCCGGCGTCATCCACGACCTCGGCTACCGCCACTTCGACGGCGTCCGTGAGGGCACCCCGGCGATCGCCCGCACCCTGTTCGTCACCGGCCTGCGCCACGCGTACGGCCTGGGCCGGTCGGGCAAGTCCAAGGTGATGCCGTTCCTCCTGCTGGCCATGTCGTTGCTGCCGGCCACGATCGTCGTCGGCGTCGTCGTGCTCACCGGCCTCGGCGAGCTCCCGGTGTCCTACGCCGACTACACCAACCAGACCCAGCTGCTCGTGAGCCTCTTCGCGGCCTCGCAGGCGCCGGTGCTGTTCTCCCGCGACCTGCGCCACCGCTCGATCGTGCTCTACCTCGCCCGGCCGCTGGCGGCCCCGGTGTTCGCGCTGGTCCGGTGGTTGTCCCTGACGCTGTCGATCTTCCTCTTCACCGCCATCCCGACCGTGGTCCTCTTCGCGGGCGCACTGCTGTCGGGGCTCGACAAGAGCGACCAGACGACCGCCTTCCTCAAGGCGATCGCGCTGCAGGTCCTCTTGGCCTTCATGGTCGCCGGCGTCAGCGGACTGATCTCGTCGGTGTCCCTGCGGCGCGGCTTCGCCGTCGTCGGCTCGGTGATGGCGCTCATCGTCCTCACCGGCATCGTCACCGTGATGCAGAACATCGCCTACTACGAGGGCGACAGCGAGTCGGTCTCGGTCGGCGTCGGCCTGCTCTCCCCGTGGTCGCTCTACAACGGCCTCGCCAACGCCTGGGACGCCGGCGTCGACACCCCGGTGCCGGTCGACGGCGCGTGGGTCCCGGCGTACGCCATCGTGGCCGTGCTGCTCGCCGCCGCCTGCCTGCTCGGCCTGGTCGCCCGCTTCCGGAAGGTGGGGTCGCGATGAGCACCCTCGTCCTCGACTCCGCGTCGCGCTGGTTCGGCAACGTGGTCGCCGTCAACGACGTCTCGCTGTCCATCGGCCCCGGCGTGACCGGCCTGCTCGGCCCCAACGGCGCGGGCAAGACCACGCTGATGGCGATGATGTCGGGCTTCCTCGCCCCGTCCGCGGGCCACGTGACGCTCGACGGCCAGCCGGTCTGGCGCAACACCGAGGTCTACCGCCAGATCGGCCTCGTGCCCGAGCGCGAGCTGAGCTTCGGCTACCTCACCGGTCGCCAGTTCGTCCGCGCCAACGCCGACCTGCACCGGCTCGGCGACGCGGCCGCCGCCACCGAGCGGATCCTCGGGGTGGTCGACATGGTCGAGCCCGCCGGCCGTCGCCTCGACACCTACTCCAAGGGCATGCGGCAGCGCATCAAGATCGCGGCGGCCCTGGTCCACGACCCGACCGTCCTGCTGCTCGACGAGCCGTTCAACGGCGTCGACCCACGTCAGCGGATGCACCTGATGGACCTGCTGCGGCGACTCGGCGACGAGGGGCGCACGGTGCTCTTCAGCTCCCACATCCTCGAGGAGGTCGAGCGGCTCGCCCGGCACATCGAGGTCGTGGTCTCCGGCCGGCACGCCGCCTCCGGCGACTTCGGCGCGATCCGCCGGCTGATGACCGACCGGCCGGTGCAGTACGCCGTCCAGTCGAGCGACAACCGCAGCCTCGCCTCCGTGCTGATGGCGCAGGAGTCGGTGCGGGCGGTCAGCCTGCGCGGCGACCTGCTCGACGTCCAGGTCGGTGACCTCGGCAGCTTCGCGGTGGACCTCCCCCGGCTGGCCCGGCAGCACGACGTGACCCTGTTCGAGCTCTCCCCCAGCGACGAGTCGCTGGAGAGCGTCTTCGCCTACCTGGTGGCCCGATGATCAACACGACCATTGCCAAGCTCGCCCTGCAGGCACTGCTGGGCCGACGCCGCTTCTTCCTGCTGCTGGCCTTCCCGGTGCTGCTCATCGGCCTGGTCGCGCTGGTCACGGCGCTGGTCGACGGCGACGCCGCCTACGAGGTGCTGCCCAACCTCGGCTACCCCCTCGTGCTCCCGCTCGTCGCGATCCTCGCGTCGTCCTCGGTCCTCGGTCCCGAGGTCGACGACGGCTCCATCGTCTACCTGCTCTCGAAGCCGGTGAACCGCTACGGCATCGCGATCAGCAAGTGGCTGGTGGCGCTCGGCGCCACGCTGGCGGCGGGGTCGCTGCCGATCCTGGTCGCCGCCCTGATCACCGGCGACAGCACCCGGGCGACCGGGTTGTTCGTCGGCGCCGTCGTCGCGGGGACGGCGTACTCCGCGCTCTTCCTCGCGATCTCCGCGGTCACCCGGCACGCCGTCATCGCGTCGCTGATGTTCGTGCTGATCTGGGAGAGCCTGCTCGGCAACCTCTTCAGCGGCATCGCCTGGCTGAGCATCGGCCAGTGGGGCCTGCGCATCGGCCACGAGATCTCCAGCGCGCTGCCCGACCCCGCCAACCTGGGCTACGCGATCATCGCCAGCCTCGTGGTGACGGTCGTCGGGACCTGGTTCGCGGGCGACCGGCTGCGCTCGTTCTCCCTCACCGGCGACGAGTAGGTCCGCTCAGCCCCCGAAGCCGACCCGGGGGTCGATCCCGGTGCGCAGGCGCCAGGCCAGCACCCCGAGGCGCAGCCCGAGCTGCTGGTCCGCGTCGTCGAGCTCGACGCCGAGCAGCCGCTGGATCCGCTCGAGCCGGTCGTAGAGCGACTGCCGACGGATGCCCAGCGCTGCCGCGGCAGCAGCCTTCGACGTGCCGAGCGTCAGGTAGGTGTCCAGGGTCCGCAGGAGCTCGGTGCGGTGCCGGCTGTCGTGGGCGATGAGCGCACCGACCTGCTCCTCCGCCATGGCTGCCCAGGCCGTCGGTCCGACGGACGACAGCAGGTGGGGCGCGGCGAGGTCGCGCGCCAGCAGGACGCCGTCGCGGCGGCCGGTGCGTCGGGCGAGCTCGAGCAGGTCGCGGGCCGTGCCGAGGGCCGGACCGAGCTCGGCCGGGTCGCCGACGAGGGGCCCGGCGACCAGCAGCGCCGGCGCCGCACCAGCGTCGCCGGACGCCCCGGCGCCCAGACGTCGGGCGAGCTCGGCGTGCGCCTCGGCCAGCCCTGTCCTGGCCAGGCCGGGACGGGTCCAGCCACGCACCACCGCGACCACGCGACTCCCCGCGATCCCGGCCAGCACCGAGGTCGAGACGGTGCGGAGGGCCTGCTCGAGGGCGGGCACCACGTCGGTCAGCGCCGTACCGGGCTCGACGGCGACCGCGATCGGCTGCCAGCCGCGCGCGTCCGCCGGCGGCCAGCCGAGGTCGGCGAGCCGGTCGGTCACCTCGCTGCCGGGCATCGGGCTCGCCGCGCAGAGGTCCGAGACGAGCGACTGGCTCGGGCTCGGCCGCTGGCCCAGCGAACCGGCCCGACCGAGCTCGAGCGCCACGGCCACCGCGCCCTGCGCGGCCGCCCGTCGGCGCTGCCGGGTCGCGGCCCCGAGGACGTGCAGCGTGCCGACCACGCCTGCGGGTCCGCGCACCGGCTCGACCACCTCCGCGTCCTCGGCCACCGACACGATCGTGCTCCGCTCCACGAGCTGCTCGTCGCGGTCGCGCAGCTCCACCTCGCTGCCCGCCGCCCGCGACACCTCGTCGAGCAGCGCCCGCAGGCCCCGACCGTCGATGACCACCTGCGCGAGGTCGCCCCAGCCCGCTCCCCCGCCGGCGTGGGCGCGTTGGCGGACCACGAGCTCGTGGAAGTCCTCCACCATCCGCTCGAACGGCACCACCTGACGCAGGCCGAGCACCACCAGCTCACGTCGCCCTGCCGCTTCGAGGATGGCCGCCGGCACCTCGAAGAACGTCCGACCCAGCTCGAGCGCGAGGGCCGCCAGACCGGCGTCGGCGAGCTGCTCGACGTACGCCGTCAGGTGCTCGGAGGTGCGTCCGTGCAGGCCGAGCCCCGTGGTCAGCAGCACCTCGCCCCCGGCCAGCAGCCCGCCCATCTCGAAGACCTCGGAGGAGTGGACCCAGCGCACCAGCACGCCGTCCGGTTGGCCCGCGAGGACCTGGGCGCCGGACGCCCGGAAGGACGGCAGTGCCAGCACGTCGGTCAGCGGGATCAGCACGCAGCACCTCCGTGGACGGACACTGTGTCAGGAGACTACTGGTCCTGGGCGGTCGAGGTGTCCGTTGCCAGCGCACTCCTGCTCTGGTGGTGTGAGCCGGGACACACCCGCACGGGCGGGAGCGGCACGAACGGACGAAGGGCCAGACGATGATCGACACAGCGGAGCAGACCTTCCTCGACCTCGCGATCGAGCAGGCCCGGATCGGCTGGCAGGAGGGCGGCATCCCCATCGGGGCGGCGCTCGTCCATGACGGCGAGGTGCTCGCCGTCGGCCGCAACCGGCGCGTCCAGATGGGCTCGGCGATCCGGCACGGCGAGACCGACTGCATCGAGAACGCCGGCCGCCTCCCGGCACGCGTCTACCGGGCCAGCACCCTCTACACGACGCTCTCGCCGTGCTTCATGTGCGCCGGCACGTCGGTGCTCTACGACATCCCGCGCATCGTCATCGGGGAGAACCGGACCTTCGAGGCCTCCGAGTCCTGGCTGGCCTCGCGCGGGGTCGAGCTCGTGGTGGCCGACGACGCCACGTGCAAGTCGCTGATGGACACGATGATCGCCGAGAAGCCCGAGCTGTGGGCCGAGGACATCGGGGAGGAGGCATGAACACCCCCGTGAGCGCCACCACGACCCCCACGACCGAGGTCATCGATCCCGACTACCCGGTCACCCCGGTCCCCCGGCACGCCCGCAAGTCCTTCATCTCGCTCGCGGTCGTGCTCCTCGGGTTCACCGTCTTCACCCCGACCATGCTCGCCGGAGCCCAGCTCGGGGCGGCGTTCACGCTCTCCGAGCTGGTCCAGGTCATCCTGCTCGGCTCGCTCGTGCTCGGTGTCTACGTCGCGGTCCTCGGCTGGATCGGCGCCCGCACGGGCCTGACCACGGTCGTGATGTCGCGCTACGTGCTGGGCCAGCGGGGAGCCAAGCTCGCCTCGATCCTGCTCGGCGGCACCCAGATCGGGTGGTACGGCGTCGTCATCGGCACCATCGGCGACCTCACCGCGCAGGCGCTGAGCTGGGAGTCGTACCCGGCACGAGCCACGGTCATGGTCCTGGCGAGCGTCCTGATGTGCCTGACCGCCTGCTACGGCTACCGCGGGATGTTCTGGGTCTCGGCGATCTCCACGCCGCTGATCCTGGTGCTCGCCTTCTGGGTGCTGCTGCGCTCGCTCGAGGAGGTGGGTGGCTGGTCGGGCCTCGCGCAGGTCGAGCCGGACGCCACGATGACCTGGTCGGTGGCGATCACCACCGTCGTCGGGACGTTCGTCTCGGCCGGCACGCAGGCACCCAACTGGACCCGCTTCGCGCGGACCGGCGGCCAGGCCGTGACGGCGTGCGCGATCGGGTTCCTGATCGGCAACGGGCTGATGATCTTCTTCGGCGCGACGGGCGCGATGACCTTCGGCGAGGGCGACTTCGTCCTGGTGCTCTACAACCTCGGGCTCGTCGGGTGGGGCCTGTTCCTCCTCTTCGGCAACCTGTGGAAGTCGAACGCCGACACCGCGTACGCCTTCGGTGTCGCCGGCGCCGAGCTGTTCGAGAAGCCGTCGAAGCTGCCGTTCGTGGTCGGCGGCTCGGTCATCGGCACCGTGCTGGCCCTGGTCGGGGTGCAGAACCACCTCGTCGACTACCTGGTCCTGCTCGGCGTGTTCATCCCGCCCCTCGGCGGCGTGATCATCGGTGACTACCTCGCCCGCTGGCGCGCCGGCATGCCCGAGGGTCACCCCGTCGAGCCGTTCCACTGGGTCAACCTCGGGATCTACGCGCTGGCCAGCGCCCTCGCGTACGCCGCCAACGAGACCGGCTTCTTCGTCCCGCCGGTCATCGGGGTGCTGGTCGCGCTCGTCCTGGCCTTCGTGGTCGGGCGCCAGCGGGGAGGCAGTGCTCCCCACTAGGCTCGTGATGTGGACCTTCCCGTGATGCCGCCGGTGCAGCCGATGCTCGCCAAGAGCGTGAGCGGCGTCCCCGACCCGGCGAAGCACGGCGGCCTGAGCTTCGAGCCCAAGTGGGACGGCTTCCGGTGCCTGGTCTTCAAGGACGGTGACGAGGTCGAGCTCGCGAGCCGCAACACCAAGCCGCTCACGCGCTACTTCCCCGAGGTCGTCGAGGCCGTGCGCCGCCAGCTGCCCGAGCGCATCGTGCTCGACGGGGAGATCTTCGTCGGGCTGCAGGGTCCGGACGGGTGGCGGCTCGAGTTCGAGACCCTGCAGGAGCGGATCCACCCCGCTGCGAGCCGGGTCGACAAGCTCGCGGTCGAGACCCCCGCCGGCTTCGTCGCCTTCGACCTGCTGGCGCTCGGCGACGAGTCGTTCATGGACCGCCCGCTCGCCGAGCGCCGCGCCGCGCTCGTCGAGGCGCTCGGCCACCTCGACGGGAGCGGCCCGTGCTTCCTCACCCGCACCACCGAGGACCCCGCCGAGGCGGAGCGGTGGTTCGAGGAGTTCGAGGGCGCGGGGCTCGACGGCGTCGTCGCCAAGCCGCTCGGGTCGGCGTACGAGCCCAACAAGCGCACCATGCTCAAGATCAAGCACGAGCGCACCGCCGACGTCGTCCTCGCGGGCTACCGCGAGCACAAGACGTCGACGCCGGAGGAGCCGCTGATCGGCTCGTTGCTGCTCGGGCTGCACGACGACGACGGCGAGCTGCAGCACATCGGCGTCTCGGCGAGCTTCACCGCCGCGCGCCGCGCCGAGCTCTGGCACGAGCTCCAGCCGCTGGTCTGCGACATCGCCGACCACCCCTGGGGCCGCTGGAACGAGTTCCTCACCGCCAACCCCGACCGCGTCCCCGGCACCCAGAGCCGGTGGAGCGCCGGCAAGGACCTCGGGTTCACCGCCCTGCGCCCCGAGCGGGTGCTGGAGGTGAAGTACGACCACATGGAGGGTCGCCGGTTCCGGCACACCGCCCACTTCAAGAGGTGGCGCCCCGACCGCGACCCGGAGAGCTGCGGCTACGCCCAGCTCGACGAGCCGGCCGGCTACGACCTCACTAGAATTCTCAGTACCGAACCCGGAGGCGAGTCATGACCGAGCACACCGACACCCCGAACGACTCGATCCACGACGGGCAGGGCACGTACGACGTCGTCCTCCTCGTCGAGCAGGCCCTCACGGCCGCCGACGCGAAGCAGGTGCGCTCGCTCCACGCCGAGATCGAGGACCCCGTCGTCTACCACGTCCTGCTGCCGCTCGAGGACGCCGCGGCCCGCATCGAGGCCTCGCTCGGCACGCTCGGCGCCGGCGACCTGATGGCCGCCCCGGCCCTGGCGATGAACGACGTCGACATCGAGGCGCTGCGCCGCGAGTGCGAGGAGAACTCCTCCTCCGACCTGCACAAGACGCTCCTCGCGATCCACGACGCCGGCGGGAAGGCGACCGGCAAGGTCACCTCCGAGCCGCCGGTCGACGCGCTGGCCGCGCTCGTCACCTCCGTCGACGCGCGCGAGGCGATCATCCTGACCCGCTCCCACGTCGTCGCGGAGTTCTTCCACGTCGACTGGACCTCCCGCGCCCGCCGCAAGCTCGGCGTACCGGTCCTCCACCTGATCGAGCACGAGAACTTCGACGAGCAGGCCTCCGGCTCCGGCGAGGGCGTCACCGGCGTCTGAGGCAGGTCGAGTAGGCGCATCCTGACGTCCAAACAGCGCCGAGTGGGCGCATCATGGCGCGCAGACAGCGTCGAGTCGGCGCATCTTGTCGAGACTCGCGTCAGGACGCGCCGACTCGACGGCTTATCGCCCTCAGGACGCGCCGACTCGACTGCCTGCCGCTGTCAGGACGCGCCGACTCGGCTCGTCAGGGGCGGCGCGTGACGCGGCGTACGACGGCACGGCGGAGGATCGCGGCCGCCTCCCGGCCACCGACCGCGGGCTCGGGCGCGCGCCGGGCCTTCTCGAGGTCGCGGCGCAGCTGCTGCACGGTCGCGCGCTGCGCGTCGCGCGCCTGCCGCCCGGCGAGCGTCGACTCGGCCTTGGTGTGGTCGAAGGTGAGCGCGACGGCGTCGGCGTAGCGCGTGCGGTAGTCCTCGTGGATCTCGTCGAGCCGCGCGAGCGTGGCGTCGTCGTGCGGCGTCGTGGTGAGGACGCCGAGCAGCTGCCAGACCTCCTCCGCCATGTCGCGCAGCCAGTCGGGCGTGCGGACGTCGTCCCAGGTGAGCTGGGACCTGCGCATCGACGGCTCGATGAAGTCGTCGACCGGGTGGTGGCCCCGGTGCTCCGGGGACGCCGACAGGTCGGTGTTGACGTCGAGCTCGAGCTGCTGCTGCACGGGCGCGAGGGCCGCGCGCCAGTCGGCCAGCAGGTCGGCGTACCTCACGAACGCGCGCTTCGACCCACGGCCGGCCTGCTCGGTGAGGAGGGCGGCGTGCACCCAGCCGGCGACGTTGGACGTCTCCTTGGTGAGCCGCAGCTCCTCGGACTGGCTGGAGAGGTAGGCGATGTCGCGCGACCCGACGACCTCGGCGGGGTGGCGCAGCGCGGTCAGCCAGCGCAGGTCGGCGCCCAGCTCGGCGCTGACGACCTCCCACACCTGGGCGAACCAGAACGCGTGCGGGTCCTTCACCACGATCTGGTCGCCCTCGTGGTCGTGCTCGGCCAGCTGGCCGGACAGCCACTCGTGGAGCTCACCGGTCGGGATGCCGGTCCCGACATGGCGCGCGACGATCTCGACGGCGGCCGGGCGGCTGTCGATGTTGAAGAGCGCGAGCTCCTTGAGGTGGCGCTTGTGGAAGTCGATGACCCACTGCGGCTCGTAGAACCCGCGCGGGTTGGTCTCCGACGCCTCGACCTCGGGCTGCGGCACGTGGAGGCCGAGCCGCTTGAGGGTGCCGGCGAGGGAGCTCGTGCCGCTGCGGCCGGAACCGGACACCAGGACGAGCGGGGTGGAGGACGTCGGCATGCGGGTCACCCTATCGGCCGGTGTTGCTCCCCCTAGGATCGTGGCGACCCGCTCCCGGACAGGACTGAGGACCACGTGGCACTGACCGACAGGCTCGGCGGGAAGGTGCGCTCCGCGATGCGCCGGGCGCGCCGCGACGGCCCGCTCGACGTCGTCTACGTCCTCTTCAACGCCGACGGGATGGGCGGCACCGCCCGCTCCGGGATCGAGCAGGCCAACGCCCTCATCGGCCTCGGTGAGGGCCACCGCGTGCGCATCCTCAGCATCACGCGCAGCGGCGACGCGACCCACTACCCGCTGGCGGACGGCCTCGAGGTCACCTACCTCGTCGACGTACGCCCCGAGCGCCCCGTGGCAGTCTCCGGCGACCACCCGGCCGAGCTCGCCGAGCGCGAGTCCACGATCGTGCCGCGCAGCTGGGACGCCCTCTACAACGCGCTCACCGACGCCGCAGCGCGCGAGGCGCTCGGCAGCATCGAGGCCGACGTCCTCGTCACCACGACCCCCGAGCTGCTGGCCGTCGTCGCCCAGCTCGCGCCCGCCGACGTCGCGCTGGTGCACCAGGAGCACCGGGCCTCGTCGAGCCGGGTCAACGACCTCGGCGCGCTGCTCCAGTTCGCCCCGCGTGCCGACGTCGTCGTCTCGCTGACCGAGTCGATGTCGCGCTGGCTGGCCGGACGCCTCGGCGGCGCCGCCCCCGAGCTGCAGGTCATCCCCAACCCGCTCCCCTCCCACCCGCAGCCGCGCTCCCCGCTCGACCAGAAGACGTTCGTCACGGCCGGCCGGCTGGCGCCGGAGAAGCAGTTCGAGCACGTCGTCGACGCCTTCTGGCGCATCCACGAGCAGGTGCCGGGCTGGACCCTGACGATCTGGGGCGACGGGCCGCGTGCCGACAACCTCGCCGCGCAGGTGCGCAAGCTCGGGCTCGAGGACCGCGTCCACCTCCCCGGCTCGACCGACGACCTCGCCGCCGAGTGGGCGCGCACGAGCGTCGCCGTCCTCGCCTCCCGCGGCGAGGGCTACCCGCTCGTCCTGCAGGAGGCGATGTCGGCGGGCGTGCCCCCAGTGTCGTACGACTGCCCGTCGGGCCCGCGCGAGATGATCACCCACGACGTCGACGGACTCCTCGTGCCGCCGGCGTCCAAGGCGGCCCTCGCCGCCGCGATGCTCCGGATCGCCACCGACGACGACCTGCGCGGCCGCATCGGCGCCGCCGCCCTGGAGCGCTCGCACCGCTGGGACGGCGACGTGCTCGCCCGGCAGTGGGTCGACACCTTCCGGACCGCCGTAGCGCGCCGCGCCGACCCGCTCGCCCCGCGCCGGGTGCTGCACGGCCTCCGCCCCGGCCCGCTCGGCGACCTGCCCGAGACCACCGGCGCAGCGGGCATCACCCCCGCCGAGGCGCGTACGACGTCCCTGCGGGCGCTGACGTCCGCAGCCACCGCGACCGGCGAGTCGTGGTTCGTGGTGCCGGCCCGCGGGCTCGACCCCCACCCGGTGGTCGTCGTCCCGTCGTCACGCCGCGGCGCCTTCCTGTCCGCGCTGGCCTCCGGGTCCGTGCCCGACTGGCTGTCCGTGCGCGACCCGGCCGAGCGGGGCTGGCCCGAGCGCCGCGGCACCGTCGCGGTGATGACCGAGGAGCTCGCCCGCACCCGCACCGCGACGCTCTTCCTCGAGCCGTGGCCGATGCGCGGTGGGCACGACGGCGTGCTCGGCGAGGGTGTCGAGATCGGCGTGCAGTTCTGGGAGGAGTCGCCCGACGGCGACCTGCTCGCGCCGGGCCCGAACCGCTACGGCGACCGGGTGCCCGCCGGTACGCCCCGCACCACGATCACGGTCGAAGGACTCGAGGTGCCGACCCTCGAGGTGATGGCGCTGCCGACGATCGACGACTGCCGCTTCGACGTCGACGTCGTCTACACGTGGGTGGACGGCGACGACGAGGCGTGGCTCGACGCCCGCGACGAGCGGATCAGCGAGCTCGGCGGCACCCCGAGCGACCGCGCCGGCGGTGCCTCGCGCTACCGCAGCCGCGACGAGCTGCGCTACTCGATGCGCAGCATCCACCTCTTCGCGCCGTGGGTGCGACGGATCCACCTCGTCACCGCCGGCCAGGTCCCCTCCTGGCTCGACACGACGCACGACCGCGTGCGTGTGGTCGACCACCGCGAGATCCTGCCGGAGTCGGCGCTGCCGACCTTCAGCTCGCACGCGATCGAGACCCGGCTGCACGCCGTGCCCGACCTCGCCGAGCACTTCGTCTACGTCAACGACGACGTCTTCCTGGGCCGGCCGCGACGTCCCGAGCACTTCTTCCGACCCGGTGGCCAGTACGCCGCCTTCGTCGCCGACCACCGCGCCGTCGGCCTCCCCGGCACCGACGACCGGCCCTACCTGACCGCGGCGCAGAACAACCGCCGCGTGCTCGCCGACGCGTTCGGGGTGGCGCTGACCCACACGATGATGCACAGCCCCCACCCGCAGCGGCGTACGACGCTGGAGGAGATCGCCGCCCGCTTCCCGGCCGAGGTCGAGCGCACCACGCACGCGCCGTTCCGCTCCGAGACCGACCTGTCGATGCTGTCGTCGTTCGCGCAGACCTACGGGCTGATCACCGGCCAGGCCTTCCGCGCCGGCGCCCACCACGGCTACGTCGACCTCGGCCACCAGCAGCTGCCCGTCCAGCTGCGGCAGATGCTCCGGCGCGACCGCGACTTCTTCTGCATCGCCGACAACCTCCTCGCCGCCTTCGACGAGGAGCGCGCCGACGGCCTGCTCCACGAGTTCCTCGAGCAGTACTTCCCGATCCCCGCCCCCTGGGAGAACTGACCGCTGGTCTGGCTACGCCGCGCCGCTGAGCGGTGCGTGAGCCACGTTCCTCGGCCCAGGAACGTGGCTGGGACACCGCTCGCGCGCGAGCCGAGCCCTCAGGTGCCCTCGACCCGGTTCCCGTCGGAGTCCCAGTGCGACTCGACCTTCTTCGACGGCTGCACGCGGGGCGGCTCGCCGGGCATCTTCGGGTGGTCGGGCGGGTAGTTCAGCTCGACGGGGTGCTCGTCCCAGAGGTCGAGCAGCGGCTGGAGCGAGTGGTGGACGTCGTCGATCGTGGCCCAGGGGTCGCCGTCGACGGCGAGCCGCGACGGCACCGAGAACAGGTTGAGGTCCGTCGGCGAGGTGAGCGAGGCCAGCTCGTCCCAGGCCAGTGGGGTCGACACGGGCGCACCGGGGATCGGTCGCAGCGAGTAGGCCGAGGCGATCGTGCGGTCGCGGGTGTTCTGGTTGAAGTCGACGAAGATCCGCTCCCCGCGCTCCTCCTTCCACCACGCGGTGGTGACGCCGTCGTCGCGCTTCTCCAGCTCGCGGCCGAAGGCGATGGCGGCGTGACGGACGGCGGCGAAGTCCCACGTCGGCTCGATCCGGACGTAGACGTGGATGCCGCGATTGCCGGAGGTCTTCGCGAAGCCCGTCATCCCGAGGTCGGCGAGCAGCTCGCGCGCGACGCCCGCCACCCGTACGGCGTCGGCGAACGTCGTGCCCGGCTGCGGGTCGAGGTCGATGCGCAGCTCGTCGGGGTGGTCGACGTCGGAGCGGCGCACCGGCCACGGGTGGAAGGTCAGCGCACCCATCTGCGCGCACCACACGGGCACCGCGATCTCGGTCGGGCAGATCTCCTCGGCCGTGCGCCCCGACGGGAAGGTGATCTCGACGGACTCGAGGTAGTCGGGAGCGCCCTTCGGCACCCGCTTCTGGTAGAACGCGTCGGCGTTGCGGTCCTGGGGTCCGGTCGCCAGCTTCATGCCGGGCCGTACGCCGCTCGTCCACCGCTCGAGCGCGGTCGGCCGGTCCCGCAGGGCCCGCATCAGGCCGTCCTCGACGCTGGTGAAGTACTCCGCGACCATCAGCTTGGTGACCGCCGGGGTGCGGTCGGTCGCCTCGTAGATGACCCGCTCGGGGGACGAGATCCTGACCTCGCGCTCCCCCGCCCGGACGTACGCCTCCGACGCCTTTGCCATGACGCGACCCTAGCCGGGCCGCACGCTGGAGCGCCTCCGTAAACTGGAGGCATGGCCTACGACGTGCAGAAGACCGACGAGCAGTGGCGCGAGCAGCTCAACCCCGAGGAGTACGCCGTCCTCCGCCAGGCCGGCACCGAGCGCGCCTTCACCGGTGAGTACACCGACACCGAGACCGAGGGCACCTACTCGTGCAAGGCCTGCGGGTCGGAGCTGTTCACCAGCGACACCAAGTTCCACTCCGGCTGCGGCTGGCCGAGCTTCTACCAGCCGATGACCGACACGGTGGAGTACATCGAGGACAACGCCCACGGCATGAAGCGCGTGGAGGTCCGGTGCGCGACGTGCGGCTCGCACCTCGGCCACGTCTTCCCCGACGGCTTCGGCACGCCGACCGGCGACCGCTACTGCATCAACTCGATCAGCATCACGCTCAACGAGAAGAAGTAGTCACTCCGCGGGGACCAGCGCCGAGCTGACCCGCACCAGCCCGTCGCCGTACGTCGCGTCGGCCCACTCCTGGATCGACCCGTCGTCGTAGACGACGTGGGCGTCGAGCGAGTCGGGCGACGTCGAGCCGCTGGTCAGCAGCTGGTCGCCGAGCGCGGCCTGCAGCTCCTGGTTGACCTCGTTGAGGTCGGCGTCGGTGCGCTCGACGGTGGTGACGCAGAGCATCCCGCCCCACGTCCTGCGCAGCTCGGCCTCGGCGCCCTCGGCGTCCTCGGTGACGGCGACGTTGATCGTGTCGCCCGTCATCCACGCGGAGGCGTACGTCGGCAGGGCGGAGGCCGCGGCGAGCGTGGCGTCCAGGTCCTCGGGGGTCGCCTTCGCGGTGTCGGTCGTGGTCGGGTCGTCGCACGCAGCGGCGAGCGGCTCCTCCTCGGGCGCGGCCATGGTGTCGTAGAGGGCGGCGGGGATCGCGTCGGTGACGGTGAAGGTGGAGCCGTCGAAGGTGCCGGTCAGGGCGTAGGAGCCCCACCGCACCCCGGAGGCCTCCTCGGATCCCACGTCGCCCCAGTCGAAGTCGGCGAGCGCGGGGCCGCCGCACTGGGGCGGGTAGGACTCCGCCACGGCACCCAGGCACAGCTCCGGACCGTTGCCGGCGTCGATCACCGTCACCAGGCCGCTCGTGCTCACCTCACCGTCGGGGACGGGCTGCGGCACCGCGCCCGATGACCCATCGGCGGCGGCGCCGGACCCGGAGGCAGGGTCGACGGCCCTCATCTCCGCCTCGGTGGAGCAGGCGGTGGCACCCAGGACGGTCAGCACGGCAGCAGCAGCGAGGATCCTCATGATGCTCCGACGCTACTGCCGCTGGGGCCGTTCCCGGGTCAACCGTCGCCGCGGCACGCCACGGGCAGGTGCGCCTCGCGCCACGCCTTGAAGCCGCCCACCACGTCCGTGGCGTCGAGCCCGAGGCTGCGCAGCGCGTCGGCAGCCAGGCTCGAGGTGTAGCCCTCCTGGCACAGCACCAGGATGCGGGTGTCGTACGACGCCTCCTCCAGGCGCGCGTCCGAGCGCGGGTCGAACCGCCACTCGAGCACGTTGCGCTCGACGACGCGCGCGCCCACCGCGGGGTGCACCTCTCCCTCGGTCGCCCGCTGTGCCGCGGGGCGGATGTCGACGAGCACCGCGCCCTCGAGCGCCTCCCGGTAGGCGGTCTCGACGTCGACCCGCGCCAGCCGGCTGCGGGCATCGGCCAGCAGGGCGTCGACGCCGTCGTACCGGACGCTCGGCACGGTGCTCACCAGGACTCGCCCCGCTGCTCGACGCTGGTGACCTGCAGCCGTCCGCGGAGCAGCTCGTAGCGCGTCATCGCGGCGAGGCCAGGCGCATAGGCGTGCAACGAGACGGCGGTCTCGGTGCCGTGGTTGACGACGTCGTGGATGTGGCTGCCGTCGAACTCCCGCACCGACGACGCCCCGAGCGTCCCGGCCGTGGCGACGCCGGTCCAGACGTACTCGGTCAGCGACCCGGTGAGGACGACGAACGCGCCGCTCGCCGAGCCGTGGTCGTGCCAGCCGGTGCTCGAGCCGGCGGGCCAGGTGATCAGCCAGATGTCGGCACCGACGCCGGTCCCGACGCGGGCCCAGGTGCGCTCCGGGACCGTCAGGTCGACGTGCGCGAGCGGGTCGTGGGTGGCGAGGTGCCCGGCCAGGGCGGTGCGGGCGGCCTCTCGCCGGTCGGTCGTGCGGCTCGACGCGCGACCCGTCGAGCGGACGGCGAGGGCCTGGGAGGTGGGGAAGGTGGCGGTCATGGATCCTCCTGAGAACAATGTTGAGTGACTTACTCTACATTGTCGGAACAGTCACCGCAGTGATGTCCAGACCGGCGCGCCGCGTCAGGGCAGGCGGTCGAGCAGCTCCTGCGGCGTGACCCGGGCGCCGGTGTAGAACGGCACCTCCTCGCGCACGTGGCGACGGGCGTCGGAGGCGCGCAGGTCGCGCATCAGGTCGACGATCCGGTGCAGCTCGTCGGCCTCGAAGGCGAGCATCCACTCGTAGTCGCCGAGGGCGAAGGAGGCGACGGTGTTGGCACGCACGTCGGCGTAGCCGCGCGCCTGCTGGCCGTGCTGGGCGAGCATCCGGCGACGCTCGCCGTCGTCGAGGAGGTACCACTCGTAGGACCGCACGAACGGGTAGACGCACACGTGGGCGCGGGGCTCCTCGTCGGCGAGGAACGCCGGGATGTGCGACTTGTTGAACTCCGCCGGGCGGTGCAGCGCCATCTGCGACCACACCGGGTCGAGGCGCCGACCGAAGGCCGTGCGCCGGAAGGCGTTGTAGGCGCCCTGCAGCTGCTGGGAGTCGGCGGCGTGCCACCACACCATGACGTCGGCGTCGGCGCGCAGGCCGCTGACGTCGTAGATGCCGCGCACGACGACGTCCTGCTCGGCCAGCACCTCGAGGAGCGCCTCGACGTCCGTTGCCTCGGCGGCGCGGTCGGCGTCGTCACCCAGGACGTCGCGGAGGCGGAAGACCGACCACATCGTGTAGCGGATGGTGTCGTTGAGCTCCCGCGTGCGGGCGGCGTTGGACTGCGTCTCGGCAGAGGTCGGGGTGGACTCGCTCATGCCGTCATTCTGCCCGTGTGACCGAGGCCACCGCCTGCCGGGCCGAGCCGATCACCGCGGGGATGCCGACACCGTCGTACGCCGCCCCGCAGACCGCGAGCCCCGGCAGTCCGCCGACGGCGGCGCGGATCCGCGCGACCCGGTCGAGGTGGCCGACGGCGTACTGCGGCAGCGCGCCGCCCCAGCGCTGCACGTGGGTGTCGACGGGCCGGGCGGTGATGCCCGCCATCGCGGCCAGGTCGGCGAGGGACACCCGCACCAGACCGTCGTCACCGGCCTGGAGGGTGGCCTCCTCGCGGTGGCGTCCGAGCGAGGTGCGGAGCACCACGAGGTCGGGGTCGAGGTCGCGGACCCACGCCCACTTGGCGAAGGAGAAGGTCGAGGCCTTGATGGTCCGGCGCTCGACGGGCGGGACGAGGAACCCGGACCGGTCGAACAGCGCGTCGGGGACGTCCTCGGCCCGGAAGACCAGCGTGACGACGGCGACGCTGGCGGCCTCGACAGCGGCGAGCTCCGCCGCGGCGTCGGGCAGCACCTCGCCGAGCAGGCGGGCGGTGGCCGCGGCAGGGGTGGCGAGCACGACCGCGTCGGCCTCGATCGTCTCGGCGCTGGTGGTCGGGCCGACGGTCAGCGCCCAGCCCGACGGCGTACGACGCAGCGCGCGGACGGTCGCCGAGGTGCGCACCTCGAAGCCACCGCCGTCGGCGACCAGGCCGGGCAGGCGGCCCATCCCGCCGGGCAGGGCGGCGAAGACCGGGGCGACCGAGGCCGGCACACCGGAGGCCTGCTCGAGGAGGCTGCCGCGGCGGGCCATGGCGAGCAGCTGCGGCACGGCCGCGGCCGCCGAGATGCGGCGGGCGTGGCCGGCGTACACGCCTCCGAGCAGCGGCTCGACCAGACGGTCGACGAGCTCGTCGCCGAGCCGCGCGGCGACGAGGTCGCCGACCGAGACGTCGTCGTCGACGGGGGTGGCGGCCTCGGTGCTCGCGCGGGCCAGGCCCTCGGGGCTGAGCACACCGCTGGCGGCGAGCTGGTCGAGGTCGAAGGGGACGCCCATCAGCGAGCGCGGCATCGCGCGCAGGGCCTCCGCGCGACCACACCGCCGACGTCGCGGGTGTCGGGTGGACGACCTCCGCGCCGAGCTCCTCGGCGAGCGCCAGTCCCTCGGGGCGGCGAGCGAGCATCGCCTCGGCGCCGACGTCGACGGTCAGCCCGGCGACCTCGGCGCTGCGGAGCTTGCCGCCGACCTGGGGCGAGCCCTCGAGCAGCAGGACGTCGCGGCCGGTGGCGGCGATGCCGCGGGCCGCGACCAGACCGGCGATCCCGCCACCCACCACCACCGCGTCACGCCTCACGCCACCAGCCTGCCAGAGCGGTCCGCGGCTCCCGGATGGACCTAGGCTGCTGGCATGGAGCCCAACGGAGCCGTGGACCGGATCGCGGTCATGATCGATGCCGACAACACCCGTCCGGCCTACGCCGACGAGGTGCTGAGCGAGGTCGCGAAGCAGGGAAACCCCACCATCCGCCGCGTCTACGGTGACTTCACCGACTCGCACCTCACCCAGTGGGCGCGCAAGCTCAACCGCCTCGGGCTGCGCGCGATGCACCAGAACGCGTGGACGTCCGGCAAGAACTCCACCGACCTCGCCCTGGTCATCGACGCCATGGACCTGCTCTACGACGGCAACGTCGAGGCCTTCGCGCTGGTCACCAGCGACAGCGACTTCACCAGCCTCGCGCACCGGCTGCGCGAGTCGGGCAAGAAGGTCTACGTGCTCGGGGAGAGCAAGGCGCCGGAGTCGCTGCGCAACGCGTGCGACAAGTTCATCGACCTCGCCCTGGTCGCCGACGACCAGCGATGACCCCGACCACCGACGCGGACGACGAGGTCGAGTCCGGCGCCGGGAGCGAGTCGCCCCGGATCAACCTGCAGAGCGCCCTCACCCGCGCGGTCAACGCGGTCTCCGACGACGACGGCTGGGCGCTCCTCCCCGCCCTGGGCAACCAGCTCATCCGCACCTATCCGTCCTTCGACGCGCGCAACTTCGCCGGCCCGGGTGCGCGGCTGAGCACCCTCATCACCGCCCAGCCCTACCTGGAGACCTCCGGCAGCGGCAACGCGCTGCGGGTGCGGCTCAAGGGCCGCAAGCCGGCCGGCCGCAAGGCTCCTGACAAGTCCGTCCCCGACAAGGTGCCCGACAAGAAGGTGCCCGACAAGAAGGCGCCCGCCCAGGAGGCCACCGCCAAGGCGCCGCCCCAGGCTGCGCCGCCGAAGGTCACCACCACCACGCGCGCGGCGAAGCGGGCGCCGAGCAAGAAGGCCTGAGGCGTCACGGTTCCGTCACGGCCGGAACCGGCCCGCGCGGCCGTCGCGTCGGACGGCCATGACCCTCACCGCGACCCGGTCCCGCACCGCGGGACTCCTCCGGATTCTTGACCGCCCTCACCATGACGGCGCTGCTGGCCGCCTGCTCCGCCGACGACAGCAGCGGCGACGCCGTCTCCGGGGACGTCTCGAGCGAGACGTCGGGCGACACGGCCGGGAGCTCGGCCGGCAGCCCGTCGAAGAGCGGTGCCGGACGCTCCGC
This sequence comes from uncultured Actinomycetota bacterium, assembly GCA_963701485.1. Lineage (GTDB taxonomy): Bacteria > Actinomycetota > Actinomycetes > Propionibacteriales > Nocardioidaceae > Nocardioides. The sequence continues at coordinate 687,665 of CAVPAA010000014.1, read as the reverse complement.
GCCGCAGTCGGACGCCGGCGGCTCGTCGAGCGACTCCGGCGACGCCGCCGACCGTCCGGACCGTCGGGCGGGCAGGACGGCCCGACCTCCCCCGAGCTGCAGCGCTCGGTCATCTCGAACGGCACGGTCTCGCTCGCCGGGAAGGACGTCGGGACGACCCGCCAGGACGTGCAGCGCGTCGTCGACGCGCAGGGCGGCGAGATCACCGACGAGACCACCGAGACCGACTCCGACGGCGACACCTCCTACGTGCGGATGGTGGTGCGGGTGCCGAGCCGGAAGTTCGGCGAGACGATGTCCGCGCTGGAGCAGGTCGGGGTGCTGCGCTCCTCCTCCCGCGGCTCCGAGGACGTCACCACCCAGGTCATCGACACCGGCGCCCGCGTCCGCGCGCAGGAGGCCAGCCTGCGGCGCGTGGAGCTGCTGCTCGCCGACGCGAGCGACCTCAAGGACGTCATCTGGATCGAGTCGCAGCTCACCAGCCGACAGGCCGAGCTCGACTCGCTGAAGTCCCAGCAGTCGTGGCTGGCCGACCAGACGTCGCTGTCGACCATCACGGTCGACATCTCCGCCCACCAGGTCGTCGAGGACGAGCCCGAGGAGGAGCGACCGGCGGGATTCCTCGCCGGGCTCGACGGTGGCTCGAAGGCCATGGGGACGCTGTTCACCGTCGTGACCACGGTGGTCGGCGCGCTGCTGCCCTTCGCCGCCGTGGCCGCGGTGCTCGGGCTCCCGGTCTGGCTCGTCGTACGACGTCGCCGGAGCGCCGCGCCGCGGACACCGGCCGCGTAGGCGAGCCGACACCCTCCGGCATGACCCGTCCCACGCCTGCGGCGCCAGGCGTGGGACGGGAGTCGGGCCGAGGGTCCTGACCGCGCGTCAGCCAGTGTGCACCCTCAGGCCGGGACGCGCTCGGGAACGGGCTCCAGCGTCGGGTCTGCGCCGCTGTCGAGCCCTCGGCCGCGGGTCTCGGGCAGGAACCGCGCGCAGACCAGCGAGATCGCGGCGACCGCCACGTTGTAGGTCGCGACCCACCACAGGGTCCCGTCGCCGCGGGTGACCAGCCAGGCCGCGATGAGCGGCGTCAGCCCGGACGCGAGGATGCCGGAGACCTGGTAGAGCGTGCTGAGCGCCGTGTAGCGGTAGCGGGTGTCGAACAGCTCGGACCAGAAGGCCGCGAGCGGACCGTAGACCGTCCCGTAGATGACGCCGAGGCCGACGACGAAGACGAGCGAGATGGCCCAGCGGTTCTCGGTCTGCACCAGGAAGGCGGCCGGGAAGGCGAACAGCAGACCGATCCACGCGCCCACCCGGTAGACGGGCTTGCGGCCCGACCCGGTCGCTGAGGGCGCCGGCGATCGGCACCAGCACGACCCCGAGCGCCGCCCCGACCAGGATCGCGTCGAGCGCCCAGCTGCGCGGCAGCTCGAGGTTGGTCGCGACGTAGGCGAGCAGGTAGACCGAGAACAGGTTGAAGGTGAAGCCCTCGATGTAGCGGGTGCCCATGCCGAGCAGCAGCGGCCGGGGCTGCTCGCGCAGCAGGTCGCGCAGCGGCAGCCGCGAGATCTCCTTGCGCTCCTGGACCTTGGCGAACTCCGGGGTCTCCATCACGGAGAGGCGGATGTAGGCGCCGATGCGCGAGCAGCGCGATGCTCACCAGGAAGCAGGCGCGCCAGCCCCACGCGAGGAAGGCCTCCTCGGGCAGCATCCCGGCCAGCGGAGAAGGCGCCGGCGGCCAGGACGAGCCCGCCGGGCACGCCGATGTGGGCGAAGCTGCCGTAGAAGCCGCGGCGCCCGGCCGGGGCGTACTCCACGGCGAGCAGCACCGCGCCGCCGTACTCGCCGCCCACGCCGATGCCCTGCAGCACCCGCAGCAGCACGAGGGCGATCGGCGCCCAGACGCCGATCTGGTCGTAGGTCGGCAGCAGGCCGATGAGCGCGGTGCCGACGCCCATGATGACCAGGGTCAGCAGGAGCATCTGCTTGCGGCCGATGCGGTCGCCGTAGTGGCCGAAGATCAGGCCGCCGATCGGACGGGCGAAGAAGCCGACGGCGAAGGTCGCGAAGGCCGCGAACTGCGCGGCCGGTCCGTCCAGGCCGTTGAAGTAGAGCTTGTCGAAGACCACCGCGGCGGCCGTGCCGTAGAGGAAGAAGTCGTACCACTCGATCGTGGCGCCGACGGCCGAGGCGAGGGCGACGCGGCGCGGCGACGGGGGTACGTCGACGGCCGCGCGGAGTGCTTGTTCCTCATGCCGCGTCCTCCGCGTCGTCGTGGGACGTGGTCGCGGAGCCGGGCTCGCGGCGCGCCCCGGTCGACCTCGGCGCCGTTGATCCGGCCGTCGAGGCGGGCGGGGTCGAGGTCGTCGCGGTGCAGCTTGGCGAAGGTGGAGCGGTGGAACACGAGCGGGTGCTCGCCATCTCCCCCGCCGACCTCGTGCACCTCGAGCAGCACGATGACGTGGTCGCCGGCGACGACCTCCTCGTGCAGGGAGCAGTCGTAGGTCGCGACGGCCTCGTCGAGCAGCACCGCGCCGTTGCCGGTGACCTTGAACGGCAGGCCGGCGAAGCGCTCCTCGCGCGGGCCGGCCAGCTGCCGGCACACCGCGTCGTGGTGGTCGGCGAGCACGCTGATGCCGAGGTGCTCGGCCTCGCGCAGCAGCGGCCAGGTGGAGCTCGAGGTGGCGATGGAGAACGACACGAGCGGCGGGTCGATGCTCACGGAGGTGAACGACGACGCGGCGATCCCGGTCAGCTGTCCCTTCACCGACGCCGCGACGGCGACGACCCCGGAGGGGAAGGCGCCGAACGCGTCGCGCAGGGTGCGCTGGTCGATGGCCGGGACGGACGCGTGCTGCGGGACTGGGCGTGTGCGGTCATGCGGACGACACCTCCAGGGAGGGGGTGGGAGCGGGCAGGGTCGGCAGGTGCTGCTGCGCGGTGGCGAACCAGGCGTCGTACGTCTCGGGCCGGTCGTGCTCGGAGTCCAGGACGTAGAGCCCGCGGGTGGGCACGGAGGCGCCCAGCTCGACGAGGAGCGGGCGCAGCCCGTGCTCCGGGGCGAGCGCGTGGACCGGCGACGCGCCGAGCATCAGCGGGATCGCGGTCACGCCGCCGAGCCCTTGGTGCGGGAAGCGGTCGAGGAACGCCTTGAGCAGCCCGGTGTAGGTCGCCTTGTAGGTCGGGCTGGCGACGACCACCACCAGGCTGGAGGCGACCTCCTCGACCAGCTCGGTCACGCGTGGAGCACCCCAGTCGAAGAGCTCCGAGGCGTGGTCGGCGAGGTCGACCACCAGGTCGGCGCCGCCGAGCCGGTCGGCGAGGACCAGCGCAGACTCGTACGTGCGCGAGCGTGGCTTGGGGTTGCCGACCACGACGGCGACGCGGGCGCTCACGAGGCGGCCCGCTGGCCGCCGAACGGCACGGACGCGCTGGCGGCGACCGGGGCCGGGTTGGTCCACAGGCCACGCTTCGCCAGGACCGGGAGCACGCCCTCGCCGAAGTGGTAGGCACCCTCGAGGTGCGGGTAGGCGGAGAGCACGAACTCATCGATGCCGAGCGCGGCGTACTCCTCGATCCGGTCGGCCACCTCCTCGTGGCTGCCGACCAGCGCGGTGCCGGCGCCGCCGCGGACCAGGCCGACGCCGGCCCAGACGTTGGGGTGGATCTCCAGGCCGTCGCGCGAGCCGTTGTTGAGGGCGAGCATGTTCTGCTGGCCGACGGACTCCGATCGCTTCAGGCCCTCCTGCACCCGGCGGATCTCGGCGTCGTCGATGCCCTCGAGCAGGCGGTCGGCCTCGGCCCACGCCTCCTCGGAGGTGTCCCGGTTGATGGTGTGCATGCGGATGCCGAAGCGCACCTCGCGCCCCTGCTTCTCGGCGAGGTCGCGGATCCAGGCGATCTTCTTCGCCACGGCGGCCGGCGGCTCGCCCCAGGTGAGGTAGACGTCGGCGTGCTTCGCGGCCACGACGCCGGCGGCGGGCGAGGAGCCGCCGAAGTAGATCCCCGGCACCGGGTCGGGCAGCTGCTGGAGGCGCGCCTGCTCCACCCGCAGGTGACGGCCGGCGAAGGTCACCTCGTCACCGGTCCAGAGCCGGCGGACGATCTCGAGGAACTCGTCGCAGCGCTCGTAGCGCGCGTCCTTGTCGAGGAAGTCGCCGTACGCGCGCTGCTCGTGGGACTCGCCCCCGGTCACCACGTTGAGCAGCAGCCGGCCGCCGGAGAGGTTCTGGAAGGTGGCGGCCATCTGGGCGGCCAGCGTCGGCGACGTCATCCCCGGCCGGAAGGCGACGAGGAACTTCAGCCGCTCCGACAGCGGTGCGAGCATCGCGGTGGTCAACCACGCGTCCTCGCACCAGGCGCCGGTCGGGGTCAGCGCGGCCTCGAAGCCGAGCTGCTCGGCGCTGCGGGCGATCTGCCCGAGGTAGGGCACGCTCGCCGGGCGTCCGCCGGCGCCGTGGGAGACGCCGTGGCCGCCGCTGACGACCTGTCGGCCGTCGCCGCCGTTGGTGGGCAGGAACCAGTGGAACTTCATCGGTGATCCTTTCGCGGGGTCAGAGCTGGCCGTGGCGGGCGAGCACCGGGATCCAGTCGGCGAAGAGCGCGCCGGTGCTGTAGCCCTTGGTGCCGCTGAGCGTCCAGCGCCCGTTGCCGGCCGGCGTGAGCGTGGTGCGGATGTCGCGGACGTGCTTGGTGCCGACCTCGGACTGCGCGTTGCCGAACCGCTTGCCGGTCAGCACCTCGCGGAAGAAGAACCACCGCTGCTCACGCGTGCCCTGGTGCCGCAGCGCGTTGACGTACACGAAGTGGCTGTGCGGCACCTGGGCCACGCTCGGGTCGCCGGTCGCGAGGATGCGGAACACCTCGGCCAGCGTCTCGACCGGGAGCCCGGCGCCACCGTGCTCGGTCGGCACCGTGACGGCGAGCAGGCCGGAGGCCGAGAGGCGGTCCAGCTCGAGCCCGGGGAGCAGGCGGTCGCGGTCGCGCTCGAGCGACGTGGCGGCGAGCCCGGTGGCGATCTCCGTGGCGACCGCGATCGCCTCGTCGTGGGACAGCACCGGGACGGCCCCGACCTCCGGGACGACGGCACCGCTCATCTCTCCTCCAATACAAACTCTATTGATCTTATAGACAAACGTAGCAGCGGCGATCCCCCATCCGGGGACCGACGTCGCGCGGGGATGTCGAGGGGGTGGAAGGTGGCGCCTTGCAGGCAACGCAAGGCACCCCTCCCACCCCCTCGGGAGCCGGTGCGTGACCGGTCGGTCCCAAGTGGTGCCAGCGGGTCTCAGCCGGCGGCGTCGCCGGGACGGGGCCGCGGGTCGTCCCAGTCCTGGCGCCGGCGCGTCCCGCCGATCGACCAGGCGTACGGCGGCGGCGTGCCGTTGACGACGTGGGCGCCGACGACCCGGGCCTTGAGGATGCGGGGGTTGTGCGAGGCGACCGTGCGGGCGTTGCGCCAGTGGCGGTCGAGCGCGAGGGGGCGAGCGGTCGCGGAGGCTCCCAGGGCGTCGAAGAGGTCCGAGGTGGCCCGCAGGACGAGCTCGGAGACCGCGACCTGTGCGGTCGAGGACTCGATCTCGCTCGCCTCGACGAGGGCCGCGACCTCCTCGGCGCTCGCGAGGGGCGCGTCCGCGACGGCCTGGATGGTGGCCGCGACCCGCAGGGTGGCGGCCTCGGCGGCGTAGACCGCCGCGGCGATCCCGCCGACCAGCGCCAGCACCTGGGCGTCGTCGCGCACGCGTGGCGCGTTGGCGTGGGAGAAGTTGCGGGTGCGCTTCTGCACGGCGTCGACCACGTCGCGGAGTGCCGCCTGGGCGATGCCGGTCAGCGTCGCGAGGAGGTTCAGCTGGTAGAACGCGGTCTGGTAGGGGAACCGGTCCTCGAACGGCAGCACCTGGTCGGCCGGGACGCCGACGTTGTCGAACGTCGTCGTGCCGCTGCCCGTGCCCTTCTGGCCGAAGCCGTTCCAGTCGTCGACGGTGCGCACGCCGGGGTCGCGGGTGTCGACGAGCGCGATCGCCGTGGGGTCCTCCACCTCGTCGGGGTGCCCGGGCAGCGCGAGGCGCGCGTGCACGTCGGCCCACTCGGCGAAGATCGTGCCGGTCGTGTAGTACTTCGTGCCGTCGAGCCGGTAGGACCCGTCGGCCCGCGGACGCAGGACCGTGCGCGGCAGGTCGATGTCGGAGCCGACCTCCGACCAGGCGTTGCCGGCCATCTCGCCGGCGACGAACCGGTCGAACCACACCCGCTGGTCGCTCGTGCGGGCGTGGTGCCACAGGCGATCCTCGACCACGGCGAAGTGCCCCCGGAAGGCCTGCGGCAGGTTGGCGTCGACGGCGGCGAGCTCGATCCAGAGCCGGGCCAGGGCGACGAGGTCCAGCCCGGCGCCGCCCGACGCTGCGGGCACGCGCAGCGCACCGAAGCCCTCGGACTTGAGCAGCCGCACCGCCTCCACCGGCAGCTCCCCGTCCACCTCGCGCTGGAGGGCACCCTCGGCGATCGATGCGAAGACCGCGCCCCAGTCGGTGGGACGGGGACGGGTCGCGGGGTCGAACCGGCGTGGGGTGGGCCGGACACGCAGGGTGGTCATGGGTGAGTTCCTCCCGTTTTGTATAGTTACTTAGTAGACTTTACGCAGGACACCCAGACCCCCCGGCAGGAGCAGAGCGTGCGGATCGAACAGCTGGAGTACCTCGCGGCGGTGACCGAGCACGGCTCGCTGCGCCGCGCGAGCGAGGCGATGCACATCTCCCAGCCGGCGCTGAGCGAGGCGGTGACCAAGCTGGAGAAGGAGCTCGGCACGACGCTGCTCGACCGCCGGCGCACCGGGTCGCGGATCAGCCGGCAGGGGCTCGACCTGCTCCAGAACATGACCGAGGTCCTCGAGGCGGTCGACCGACTGCGACAGGCCGCCGGCCAGCAGTCCGCGCGACGGCGCGACCTGCGCATCGGCACCGTCGTCACCGCGTCCGCCAGCCTCCTCGCCCCCGCCCTGCGCGACCTGCACGCCCGCCACGGCTCCGGCGGCGTCGAGGTGGTCAACGGCCGGCAGGTCGACATCCAGCAGGGGCTCGCCGAGGGGTCGCTCGACCTGGGTCTGGTCAACGTCCTGCCCGGCGACGAGGTGCCGCCGTCGCTCGTCGCCGACCGGCTCATCGAGGGCACGCCGGTCGCCTGCCTCCCCGTCGGGCACCCGCTGGCCGCCAAGGAGCGGGTCACCGTGGACGACCTCCGCGCCGAGCCGCACGTCCTCATGCGGCCCGGCTTCGTGATGCACCGCTACGCGCACCGCCTCTTCGCCGGCAGCCTGCCGGGCACGACGTACGCCACCGACGGGGCCGAGATGGGCAAGGCCATGGTGGCCGCCGGGCTCGGCATCTCCGTGCTCCCGGACTTCTCGATCGTCGCCGACCCGCTCGTCGAGGCGGGCGTGCTCACCACGCGCCCCATCCAGACCGACCAGACGACGGTGACGCTGCTGATGCTGCGCCGCCGGGCCGAGCGGGTGCCCGAGCCGCTGCGCGACCTCCAGCGGGCCCTGGTGCGCCAGGCCCGGATCTACCTGTCCTCGATCGAGCTGCCCGCGACCGCCTCCGACCCCGCCGCCGTTGAGGCGGAGCGGGTCGCGGACCTGACGCCGGTGACGCCGATCAGTGCGGCTGGTAGCCGTGCACGAACTCGGTCAGCGCCGTGAGCTGACCCGGGTCGGTCGAAGGGATGACGCCGTGCCCGAGGTTGAAGATGTGGCCCTTGGCGCGGCGCCCGGCCTCGACGATCTCGGCCGCCCGCGCCGTCATCACCTCGGTCGGCGCGAAGACCAGGGTCGGGTCGAGGTTGCCCTGCACCGCCCGGTCGCCGACCAGCGGGATCGCGTGCTCCAGCGGCGTACGCCAGTCGACACCGACCACGTCGGCGCCGGCCTCACCCATCAGGCCGAGCAGGTTGCTCGTGCCCACGCCGAAGTGGATCCGCGGCACGCCGAGCTCGCCCGCCTCGGCGAGCACCCGCTCGGAGTGCGGCATCACGGACGCGCGGTAGTCGGCCGGGGTGAGCGCACCCGCCCACGAGTCGAAGAGCTGCACGGCCGAGGCGCCGGCCTCGACCTGGATGCGGAGGTAGGCCGCGGCGATGCCGGCGATCTTGCGCATCAGCGCGTCCCACACGTCAGGGGCGCCGAACATCATCGCCTTGGTCTTCGCGTGCTCCTTCGACGGCCCGCCCTCGACGAGGTACGACGCCACGGTGAAGGGCGCGCCGGCGAAGCCGATCAGCGGCGTGGCACCGAGCTCGGCCACGAGCTGGCGCACGGCCTGCGAGATGAAGGGGACGTGCTCGGGCGTGAGGTCGGGGATGGCCTCCACGTCGGCCAGGGTGCGCACCGGTGAGGCCACGACGGGGCCGACGCCCGGCTTGATGTCGAGGTCGACGCCGACCGCCTTGAGCGGCAGCACGATGTCGGAGAAGAAGATGGCCGCGTCCACGCCGTAGCGGCGTACGGGCTGCAGGGTGATCTCGGTGACGAGGTCGGCGTCCATGCAGGACTCCAGCATCCCGATGCCCTCGCGCACCTTGAGGTACTCCGGCAGCGACCGACCCGCCTGCCGCATGAACCAGACCGGGGTGTGGGACGGGACCTCCCCCCGAGCCGCCGCGAGGAACGGGCTCTGGGCCAGTCCGGGATGGGGCGTGCGCACAGCGTCGGTCACGCACGAATCTTCGCAGGTCAGGCGGCGTGGCGGCACATCGGCGGAGCCGGGCGCTGGCCTACTCTGACCTCATGGTGGCCCGTCACGAGACCCACCCGGGCAACGCTGCCGCGGCTGGGCCCGCGGAGTTCCGCGCGGCTGTGGAGTCGATGCGTCGGGCCTCGCTGCGCCCGGAGGTCTTCTGCGAGGAGATGCCGGCCCCGCAGCGCATCGCACCGTGGTCGTCCGCGCTGAGCGGCGACGTCACGGTCGACGAGGAGGACCTCGGCACCGGGCGGCTGATCCTGCTGCACGACCCCGCCGGCAACGACGCGTGGGACGGCACCTTCCGCTGCGTGGCCTACGCCCGCGCCGACATCGATCCCGAGCTCGGCGCCGACCCGATGCTGGCCGCCGTCGGCTGGTCGTGGCTGGTCGAGGCTCTCGACGCCCACGGCGCCGGCCACCACGCCGCGTCGGGCACGGTCACGTGCGTCACCACCGAGAGCTTCGGCGGGATGGCCGACGAGGACGGCACCGCCCAGGTCGAGATCCGCGCCTCGTGGACCCCCGACGTCGACGAGGACGGCGCCCTCGACATGACCGCGCACGTCGAGGCCTGGGGCGAGCTGATGTGCACCGCCGTCGGGCTGCCGCCGGTGCCCGAGGGCGTGACGGCCATCCCCAGCCGGCGCGGGCAGCGCGGCACCTGACCCGATGCCCGACAACGCGGACCACTCCCCCGCCGGACCCCGACTCGACGGGGAGCCGGAGGACTCCACCCACCCCGGAACCGACGCCGGCGCTGCGCCCGGTCTGGACGGGACGCCCGTCGAGGACGACGCCCCGCCCCCGCCGCCGGCACCGCTGCTCGAGCTGCGCGACGGCCTCCCCGACGTGGTCGACACCGACGCGGGCCTGCTGGAGGCCTGCGCCGCGCTGGCCGCGGCGACCGGTCCGGTCGCCATCGACGCCGAGCGGGCGTCCGGCTACCGCTACTCCAACCGCGCCTACCTCATCCAGCTGCGCCGAGAGGGGGCGAGCACGTGGCTCGTCGACCCGATCGGGATGACGACCCTGGCCCCGCTCCAGGAGGCCCTCGAGGGCACCGAGTGGATCCTGCACGCCGCGACGCAGGACCTGCCGTGCCTGAAGGAGGTGGGCCTCACCCCGACCAGCCTCTTCGACACCGAGCTCGCCGGCCGCCTCCTCGGCTACCCGCGCGTCGGTCTTGCCACCCTGGTGGAGACGGTGCTCGGGCAGCGGATGCGCAAGGAGCACTCCGCAGCCGACTGGTCGACGCGGCCCCTGCCGGAGTCGTGGCTGGAGTACGCCGCGCTCGACGTCGAGGTCCTCGTCGAGCTCCGCGACCACATGGCCACCGAGCTCGAACGCGCCGGCAAGGCGGAGTGGGCGCGTCAGGAGTTCGACCACCTGCTCGGCTTCGAGCCGGCCGTCCGGGTCGACGCGTGGCGTCGTACGTCCGGGGTGCACCGGCTGCGCGGCCGGCGCTCCCTCGGCGCGGCGCGGGCGCTGTGGGAGGCCCGCGACTCCATCGCCGCCGAGCGCGACGTGACACCCGGGCGGATCCTGCCCGACTCGGCCATCGTGGTCGCGGCGACAGCGATGCCGACCGACCGTCGGGCACTGCTGGCGACGCAGGGCTTCCACGGCCGGGGTGCGAGCCGCTACGCCCCCGCCTGGGTGGAGGCGCTGCGCAAGGCCCGCGAGATGGACGAGGACGACCTGCCCAGCCGCGCCCCGCGCGGCGACGGGCCCCCGCACCCGCGCACCTGGGCCGAGCGCGAGCCGGTCGCCGACCGCCGGTTCAAGGCCGCCCGCGAGGCCATGCTCAACCTCGCCGAGGTGCACCACCTCCCGGTGGAGAACCTCCTCACCCCCGACTACCTCCGTCGGCTGATGTGGGCGCCCCCGGAGACCCGCGAGCCGGCCGAGCTGGCCGAGGCCGTCCGCGCCCAGCTGGCGTCGTACGGCGCCCGGCCCTGGCAGGCCGGGCTGGTCACCGGCGCGCTGGTCGGCGCGATCCTCGGCGCCGAGCGCGACGAGATCTAGCCGGCTACTCCGACGGGGACTCGCTCGGGTCCTCGGTGGGCGTCTCGGTCTCCTCGGGCGAGAGGATCTCCTGGGAGGTCAGGTCGATCTCCTCGGTCGTCGCCTCGAGGTCCAGCGGGCCGGGGGCCGTGACGAGCTGCTCGAGCAACGGCGTGACCGCGTCGATGAGCTCCTCGCGCTGGTCGATGAACGGCGGGACGACCATGTAGCGGATGCTCTGGTTGTAGACCTCCGCGCTGGCCGGCTCGTCGTCGGGCGCGAGGAACTCCGGCGAGGCGGCCACCGAGGTGTTGGCCGGGACGATGTAGCCGGTCGAGGCGACGGTCGCGATCGCCGCGTCGGAGACGGCGTAGGCGATGAAGTCGGCGGCGTCGCCGGTCACCTCGGAGTCCGCCGAGATGCACAGCCCGCTGATGTCGCCGATGGTGGCGCGGGTGTCGATGGTCGGCATCGGCAGCACGTCGAAGTCGAGGTCGTCGGCCTCGCGCATCTCCGGGACGAGGTTGCGGAAGCCGGCGACCATCGCGAGCTCGCCGCGCTTGAAGAGCTGGACGGGCGTGGCCCGGGCCAGCTGGGCGTTGGTCGGCGTCAGCGACGAGTCGCGCAGGATGAAGAGGGTCTGGCTCAGCGCCTCGCGCGTGTTGTCGTCGGAGAAGGCCAGGGACGTCGGCTCCTGGTCGTCGTCGAAGACCTGGCCGTCGCCCGAGTAGATGAACGGCGCCAGCCCCTGCAGGGTCGGGTCGATCCAGACGCCGCGCGGGTCGCCGCGCCGCGACGCGAACCGGGCGGCCGCCTCGAACTCGGCCAGCGTCCAGCGCTCGCGCTTGCCCTCCTCGGTGACGCTCGGGACGTCGAGCCCCCGTCGTTCCATCTTGTCGAAGTCGACGAGGTCGGTGTTGTAGTAGATGACCATCGGGGACACCGAGTAGGCCATGCACTGGAGCTCGTCGTCCATCGCGAACGCGTCGACGGCGTCACGGGAGAAGCGGTCGCCGAAGTCGACGCCGCGCTCGTCGAGCAGCAGGCTCACCGGCTGCAGCGCCTCGCCCTCGACGAGCTGGTCCAGGTCGATGCGCGAGGTGAGGAAGGCGTCGGGGGCGTTGCCGGCGAGCACGTCGGCGAGGGCGGACTCGTGGTCGGGCCACGACTTCAGCGTCACCTTGCGGGTCGTGGAGGAGGCGTTGAAGGAGTCCACGACGCTCTGGAAGGCCGCGACCTCCTCGTCGGTGCCGTAGGCGCCGAAGGTGACCTCGCGCGGCTTCTCCGTCGGCTTGCCGGACTGCCCGTTGCTCGGCGACCGGGTCGGCTCGGGCTGGGGCTCGGCGTCGCCCGAGCACGCAGCTGTCGTCAGGACGACCGTGAGGGCCGTCGCGAGCAGGGCGCTGCGACGGAAGGAGGGGCGAGACACGGGCAGACCCTATCGGGACAGACCACGCCGAGCCTCGATGACGGCAGTGAAGATCGTCTCGTCCAGCGCGGCTCCCTCCCGTCGTACGCCGTCGCGCTCGAGGCGGATCAGCCGGTCCAGACGCACCTCGCTCGGCCGGCCCTGGGAGTCCCACCCGCCCGTGCCGACGTCCATCCAGTGCCGGCCCCAGCGGGCCTCGTCCTCGGCGTCGCGATCGTGGTCCTGGCTGCTGAGCATCAGCCCGACCCAGCCGTCCCCGTCGGTGTCGAGGACCAGGACGGGCCGGTCCTTGCCCTGGCTCGGGTCGTCCTCGTAGGGCACCCAGGCCCACACGACCTCGCCGGGGTCCGGCTCGCCGTCACGCTCGGGGGCGTACGTCGCGCCGGGACCGGGCGCGGGCGTGGTGCCGGTGGCGGTCGTGCCGGGCCTGGAGATGCCCGAGATGAAGGCGCCGATGCGCTTGCCGATGCTCACCCCGGGAGCCTAGACCTGAGGCTGACACCACCGCGGGTGAGTGAGTGCGCCGGACCGGGAGCGCCTCACGGCGCGTGGCCGCTCGTAGCGGCTAATTTTGGGACCCGGGGCTGCCACAGCCCGACGCACTCACGGATATTTTAACGCCTCAGGCGAGCTTGTCCCTGATTTCCACGTGTCCGGCGGCCTCGAGCTGCTCCGACAGGGTCAACATCCGGGTGATCTCGCCGTGCGAGGCGCTGCCGAGCGCGGCGCGGCCGGCGGCGACGATCCGGGCGAAGGCGGCGGCGCGGAAGAGGGTGACCGCGAAGTCGCCGCGCGTGATCCCGCGCAGCACCTCGTCGACCATCCGGCGCAGCTCGTCGGGGCCGGGCGGGTCGGCGACCCCGGCCACGACGCGGGCCACGTCGACGCGACGCTGCCCGGCCTCGTAGTCCCGGGCCACCCGGTCCGGGTCGGCGTGCACCCATGAGCGGAGCAGGAACAGCCGCCACAGGCTCCCTGCGAGCGTGTCGGCGGGAGCGCCCGACCACACCTCCGCGAGCGTCTCGAGGCCCTCGGTGTCGGCGAGGTGGACCACCCGCTCGGCCAGCTCGGGGTCGCCGGACGCGCGGGCGCCCCGGACGAGCACGCTCGCGGCCAGGTCGCCGGCCTCCCGCACCTGCGCGGGGTCGGCTCCTCCCACGATGTCGGCGAAGAACCCGTCGCCGGGCGTCATCGGACGGTGGTGCTGTCGGCCGGTCACCGGTCCAGCGTAGGTCGAGTGCGCGGTCGCGGTGCGACCACCACCTCGAGCGCACTCAACCGGTGCGGGCCATCACCTTGCGGATGCGCTGGTCGCTGACCTTCTCCCGGGTGCCGAGCTGCTGGGCGAAGAGCGAGACGCGGTACTCCTCGAGCATCCACCGAGCGTCGCGCAGGTGCTGGGGCACGGGCTGGCCGTCGGGCAGGGCCGCGACCGCGTGCAGCCACGCCTCCTGGAGGCCGGCGAGCTGGTCCATCAGCTGGCGGTCGCGCGCCACCTGGCCGTCGAGGCGCTCACGGCGGTGGGTCACGGCGCCGAGGTAGCGCGGGTAGTCGCGCAACCGGCGGACGCCCGCGTCCCCCACGAAGCCGGGCGCCATCAGCCGGCCGACCTGCGCGCGCATGTCGGTGAGCGCAGGAAGAGTCACCAGGTCGGCGCGCCCGGAGATCGCCTTGTCGGTGGTGCGCCACGCCTCCAGCACCCGCATCACGTCGTGCACGGCCGGGCCGAGCCCCGAGGCGACGGCCTCGCGGGAGGCGGCCACCACGGCGTCGTACGTCGCCTCGTCACGCACGGTGGGGTGCTGGTCGACGACCTCCCCGACGATGCCGGCGCGCACGTCGGCGAGCAGGTCGGCCACCGACGGGTAGGGCGACCCGAGGAGCGCGAGCTTGGCGCGTTGGTCGAGGCCGGCCGCGGCGAGCACCTCGTCGACGGGGTCGGCCGGGCCGAGCGCGAGGAGCACGAGGCGTCGTACGCCGAGCCGGTGGTGCGCCGCGGCCTCGTCGGCCGTGGCGAGCACCTGCAGGCCGACCGTCGCTCCCTCGTCGACGAGGGCCGGGAAGCCACGGACCTCGTGGCCGGCGCGGCGCTGCACGAAGGACTCCTCGACCGTGCCGAAGGTCCACGCCGTCTGGCCGGTCGCCGTCACGCCCGAGTCGGACGCGACGTCCGCCATCGCCTGCTCGAAGGTGGGCCGCAGCGGCTCCTTGAGCGCGTCGAGGTCCTTGCCGCGACCGGCCTCGGCGCCCTTCTCGGTCACCACCCGGTAGGTCGGTCGCAGGTGGGCAGGGACCTTGGACCAGTCCCACGCCTCGCGGGGGATGACGAGGCTCCGGGTGCTTCGCGCGAACCGCTCCAGGGCGTCGAGCAGCGGCTCGGCCCCCGGCGGTGTGCCGTCGAGGAACTCGCGGGCCGTGTTGGGTGCGGGCACCATCGCGACCCGGAGGCTCTTGGGAAGCGAGCGGATCAGCTCGGTGACCAGCTCCTCGCGCAGCCCGGGCACGAGCCACGAGAAGTCGTCGGCCTCGATGCGGTTGAGGGTGGCGACGGGGACGTCGATGGTGAGGCCGTCGTCGGCGGCGCCGGGCTCGAAGTGGTAGCTGATCGGGAAGGTCAGCCCGGCCTCGTCGCTGTCGTGCCACTGGGTGGGGAAGTCGTTGGCGCGCACCTCCCCGGCCGTGTCGTGGGTGAGCATCTCGGGGTCGAAGGTGAGCAGGTCGGGCTTCTTCTGCCGCGCGCGCTTCCACCACTGGTCGAAGTGCTGCCCGCTGACGACGTCGGCGCCGACGCGGGCGTCGTAGAACTCGAAGAGGGTCTCCTCGTCGACGACGATGTCGCGGCGCCGGGCCCGGTGCTCGAGCTCCTCCGCCTCCTCGAGGAGGCGGGTGTTCTCGGCGAGGAAGCGGTGCCGGGAGTCCCACTCCCGCTGGACGAGGGCGTGGCGGATGAACAGCTCGCGGGCGAGCGGCGCGTCGATCCGGCCGTACTGCACGAGGCGGTCGGCGACCAGCGGGACGCCGTAGAGCGTGACCCGCTCGCGGGCCATCACCGCGGCGCGCTTGCGGGACCAGTGCGGCTCCGAGTAGGTCCGCTTGACCAGGTGGGCGCCGAGGCGCTCGGCCCACTCGGGCTTGATGGCGGCATTCTGCCGGGCCCACAGGCGGGAGGTCTCGACCAGCTCGGCGCTCATCAGGAAGTCGGGGTTGCGGCCCTTCAGCACGCTGCCGGGGAAGACCGCGAAGCGGGCGTTGCGGGCGCCGAGGTACTCCCGCATCGGGCGCCGCTCCCCCGGCTTCGCCTTGTCCCGCTCCTCGAGCGCGCCGACGTGGCTGAGCAGGCCCGACAGCAGCGCCTGGTGGATGCCGTCCTCGTCGGGGGTGTCCGACGGGTGGCCCACGTCGAGCTTCATCTCTTTCGCCACCTGGCGCAGCTGGGACTCGTAGTCCTGCCACTCGCGGATGCGCATGTAGTTGAGGTGCTCGCGCTTGCACATCCGGCGGAACGCGCTGGAGGACAGCTCGCGCTGCTGCTGCTTGATGTGGCGCCACAGGTTGAGCCAGGTGAGGAAGTCGCTCGACTCGTGCTTGAAGCGGGCGTGCTGCTGGTCGGCCTGCGCGCGCTGCTCCTCGGGGCGCTCGCGCGGGTCCTGGATGGACAGGGCGGCGGCGATGACCAGGACGTCGCGCAGGCAGCCGAGGCGCTCGGCCTCGAGGATCATCCGGCCGAGCCGCGGGTCGATCGGCAGCCGGGCCAGGCGGCTGCCCGACCGTCGTGAGGTGCACGCCCGGACGGGACGTCTGGGCTTGCCCGGTCCGGACCGAGGATCCTCTGACGCTGCGGACCGGGATCGGTCGAGATCGCGCCGAGCTCCTCGAGGAGGTCGGTGCCGGCCTTCACGTTGCGGCGGTCGGGCGGCTCCACGAACGGGAAGCGGGCGATGTCGCCGAGCCGGAGGGAGGCCATCTGCAGGATGACGCTGGCGAGGTTGGTGCGCAGGATCTCCGGGTCGGTGAACTCCGGGCGCGCCTCGAAGTCCTCTTCCGAGTACAGCCGGATCGCGATCCCCTCCGCGACGCGGCCGCAGCGCCCGGACCGCTGGTTGGCCGACGCCTGGCTGATCGGCTCGATCGGCAGCCGCTGCACCTTGGTGCGCACCGAGTAGCGGCTGATCCGCGCGACGCCGGTGTCGACGACGTACCGGATGCCGGGGACGGTGAGCGACGTCTCGGCGACGTTGGTGGCGAGCACGACGCGGCGCACGATCGAGGAGTGGCTGGAGAAGACCTTGTGCTGGTCGGCGGCGCTGAGGCGGGAGTAGAGCGGCACGATCTCGAGGCGGTCACTCTTCAGCGCGTCGAAGGCGTCGGCGGTGTCGCGGATCTCCCGCTCGCCCGGCAGGAAGACGAGCACGTCGCCCGGCCCCTCGGCCGACAGCTCGCGGACCGCGTCGAGGATCGCCTCGGTCTGGTCGCGCTGGACCGGGTCGCCCTCCTCGTCCTCCTCCGGCAGCTCCAGGAGCGGGCGGTAGCGGACCTCGACGGGGTACGTACGACCCGAGACCTCGACCACCGGGGCCCTGAAGTGCGCGGCGAAGCGGTCGACGTCGATCGTCGCGCTGGTGATGATCACCTTGAGGTCGGGCCGGCGCGGCAGCAGCCGCCGGAGGTAGCCGAGCAGGAAGTCGATGTTGAGGCTGCGCTCGTGGGCCTCGTCGATGATGATCGTGTCGTACTTGCGCAGGTCGCGGTCGCGCTGCAGCTCGGCCAGCAGGATGCCGTCCGTCATCAGCTTGACCCGGCTCGCGCGGCTGGTGCGGTCGGTGAAGCGCACCTGGTAGCCGACGACGTCGCCGAGCTCGGTGCCGAGCTCCTCGGCGATCCGCTCCGCCACCGACCGGGCGGCGATGCGGCGCGGCTGGGTGTGGCCGATCAGCTTGCCGCCCCCGGCAGCCCCGAGCCCGCGACCGAGCTCGAGGCAGATCTTGGGCAGCTGGGTGGTCTTCCCCGAGCCGGTCTCGCCGGCGACGATGACGACCTGGTGGTCGCGGATGGCAGCGGCGATGTCGTCGCGGCGCGCGGAGACCGGGAGCTCGGCCGGGTAGGTGATCTTCACAACGGGCGCCATTCTCGCCCACGGCGGCAAGCGGATTTCCGGCTGCCCATGCTGACGCCGCCGAAGGTGGCGGCAGATGGCACCCATCGGACCCCTGCGTCGGTGATGTGCCGCCACCCCCAGGGGGCGCGCCGCAGAGGTGGCGGCACATCGCCCGGATCGGGGCATCTCACCCGTGATGTGCCGCCACCCCGCTCAGGAGGCGGAGCCGTCGTCGTCCGGCGGGGTGGTGGGCGGGACCTGACCGGGTACGCCGCGGGGTCCACCGTGCATGCCACCGCGACCGCCCGGGCCACGGTCGCCCGCGCGCTGCATCCAGCCGTCGCGGTCGGCCCGTGGTCGTCCCGGTGACCGCCTCGACCGCCGTGACGCCGAGACCACCGACGATGACGCCGGCGAGCGCGGATGCGACGAGCGCGGCGAGGCCGAAGCTGCGGCCGCCGTCCCGGAGCAGCGCCCGGTGCGGAAGCGGTCGCGGAAGCCTCGCCGGGTCGGTCGGCGGCTGGGTTGAGGGACCCGCGGTCGCGACGCCGACGGCGCGGGCGCGTGACGGGCGCGGACGCGCACCCGCGGGCCGTACGGGCTGGGTCTCGTCACGGAGGTTGTCGTCGTTCATGGCCCGAGCGTGGGCGTCGTACCTGTGCGAGGCCTGTGGGCTCACCCTCAAGCGGCCCAGAGACCGCGAGAAGAGTGCTGCCGGTGATGTCGAGAAGTCGCGCGCGGCTCCGTCCCCGGGGTGGACGCAGCCACAATGGGCCGCACCTGACAAGGAGCACCGACATGCCGAAGTACCTGATCCTCAAGCACTACCGCGGCACGCCCCCCACCGTGAACGACGTCTCGATGGACCAGTGGGCGCCCGAGGAGGTCGACGCGCACATGCAGTTCATGGACGACTTCGGCACGAGGCTGGAGGAGAGCGGCGAGTACGTCGACGCGCAGGCTCTGTCGCCCGACGGCGCCTGGGTGCGGGCCGACGAGCAGCGGCAGCCGGCGACCGACGGCCCGTTCGCCGAGACCAAGGACCTCATCGCCGGGTGGTACGTCGTCGACGTCGACGGCTGGGACCGCGCCGTCGAGCTGGCCGGCGAGCTGTCGCTGGCCCCGGGCAAGGACGGCAAGCCGATCCACGAGTGGCTCGAGGTGCGCCCCTTCTACGGCGCGCCGACCGCGACCGACGGCTGAGCCGGTGACCCCCGCCGACGCGCCCCACGCCCCCGGGGCCTTCGACGGGGCCTTCGACACGGCCACGCTGCGAGCGCTCGTGCCGGCGGTCATCGGCGTCCTCGTCCGCCGCGGAGCCGACTTCGCGACGGCCGAGGACGCCGTGCAGGAGGCCCTCGTCGAGGCGTGGCGCACCTTCGGCGGCCCCGGATCCGTTGACCGCGCGGAGCCGCCGCGCGACCTCAAGGCGTGGCTGGTCACCGTCGCCTGGCGGCGCTTCCTCGACGTCGTACGGTCCGAGACCGCGCGGCAGCGGCGCGAGGTCGCCGTGGACCTCGAGCCGGAGCGCGGTGCGGCGGAGACGGCCGACGACACGTTGCGCGTCTTCTTCCTGTGCGCGCACCCGTCGCTGACGCCGGCCTCGGCCGTCGCACTGACGCTGCGCGCCGTGGCGGGCCTGACCACCCGGCAGGTCGCCGCGGCCTACCTGGTGCCCGAGGCGACGATGGCGCAACGCATCAGTCGGGCGAAGCGGACCGTGTCGGGCGAGGCGTTCGACCGGCCGGGTGACCTCGCGACCGTGCGGCGCGTGCTCTACCTCGTCTTCAACGAGGGCTACTCCGGGGACGTCGACCTGGCCGCCGAGGCGATCCGGCTGACCCGCCAGCTGGCCGCCCTGGCCGGCCCCGACGGACAGGACCCGGAGACCGACGGGCTCCTCGCGCTGATGCTGCTCCACCACGCGCGAAGGCCCGCCCGGCTGCGCGACGACGGGACGCTCGTCCCCCTCGCCGACCAGGACCGCTCCCGGTGGGACGCCGGGCTGATCGAGGAGGGCGTCACCGTCCTGCAGGCCGCGCTCGCCCGGCAGCGACGCGGCGAGTACCAGCTCCAGGCGGCCATCGCCGCGCTGCACGCCGACGCCCCCAGCGCCGCGGAGACCGACTGGGTGCAGGTCGTGCAGTGGTACGACGAGCTGCTGGCGCTCACCGGCAGCCCGGTCGTACGGCTCAACCGGGCCGTGGCGGTGGGTGAGGCCGACGGCGCCCGGGCCGGCCTCACGGCGCTGGCCGAGGTCGACCCCGACCTGCCCCGCCACCGCGCCGCATCGGCGTACCTCCACGAGAAGGACGGCGACCTCGCCACGGCCGCGCGGCTCTACGCCGAGGCCGCCGGCCTCGCGACCAACGTCGCCGAGCGGACCCACCTGACCCGGGAGGCCGCCCGGCTCAACCAGGCAGCCCGCTGACAGGCATCGCACAGCAACCTCACAGGTCGCCCCGGCAGGATGCTGTCCGTGCAGCAGCTCACCCGCCCCGACGGCTCCCCCGTGCGCGTCCTCGTCGTCGACGACGAGGTCAACATCGCCGAGCTCCTCGCGATGGCCCTGCGCTACGAGGGGTGGGACCTCCGGATGGCGCACAGCGGGGGTGACGCGGTCGCCACCGCGCGCGACTTCCGGCCCGATGCCGTGGTGCTCGACATCATGCTCCCGGACTTCGACGGCCTCGAGGTCCTGCGGCGGATGCGCGCCGACGGCAGCGACGTGCCCGTCCTCTTCCTGACCGCGAAGGACGCCGTCGAGGACCGCATCGCCGGACTCACGGCGGGTGGCGACGACTACGTCACCAAGCCGTTCTCGCTGGAGGAGGTCGTGGCCCGGCTGCGCGGGCTGATCCGGCGCGGCGGCACCGCGGCGCAGGCCGAGACCGGCAACCTGCTGGTCGTCGGCGACCTCACCCTCGACGAGGACAGCCACGAGGTCCACCGTGCCGGCGACGAGATCGCCCTCACCGCGACCGAGTTCGAGCTGCTGCGCTTCCTCATGCGCAACCCGCGACGGGTGCTGAGCAAGGCGCAGATCCTCGACCGCGTCTGGCAGTACGACTTCGGCGGCCAGGCCAACGTCGTCGAGCTCTACATCTCCTACCTGCGCAAGAAGGTGGACGCCGGCCGCGAGCCGATGATCCACACGATGCGCGGCGCCGGGTACGTCCTGAAGCCGGCGTCGTGACGCTCCGACCGCGGCGGCCGCTCACCCTCACCGCCCGGCTGGTGGCGGTGGTCGTGCTGCTGGTCGCCGTGACGGCGCTCCTGATCGGCACCGCGACGACGCTGGCCATGCAGCGCAGCCTCGACCAGCGCCTCGACGCCGACGTCCGCGACGCGGCGCGCTTCGCTGCCGGCCCCCGTCACCCCGACCGCGACGGTGACGACTTCGGCCCCGGGCAGCAGTTCGGCTCGTTGCGAGGCCTACCGGCCCGACTCAGGTGCGTCCCAGGGGACGGTGCTCTCGGAGCAGGAGGGCGCGAGCTGGTCCGCGTCCACCCCGCTCGACGCAGCCCAGCTGGCGGCCCTGGCCGGCCTCGACGCCGGTGGTGACCCGCAGAGCGTCGACCTCCCCGACCTCGGCAGCTACCGCGTCCTGGTGACCGACCTGCCGGGCGGGACGGTCGTCGCCGGGCTCCCCCGCGGCGAGGTGCGGGAGACGGTCGAGCGGCTCGTCCAGCTCGAGCTGCTGACCGGCCTGCTCGGCGTGCTCGCCGCGGCAGGCGTGGGCATGGTCGTCGTACGCCGCCAGCTCTCGCCGCTGCGCGAGGTCGCCGCCACGGCGCACCGCGTCGCGGAGCTGCCGCTGGCGTCCGGCGAGATCGAGATGGCCGAGCGGGTGCCGGCACGACTCACCGACGAGCGCACCGAGGTCGGCCAGGTCGGCTCGGCGCTCAACGCCATGCTCGACCACGTCGAGCAGTCGCTCGGCCAGCGGCACCGCAGCGAGCAGCAGGTGCGGCAGTTCGTCGCCGACGCCTCGCACGAGCTGCGGACGCCGCTCGCGACGATCGCCGGCTACACCGAGCTGGCCCGGCACCGGCCCGAGACCAGCAGCACCGCGCTCGCCAAGGTCGAGACGGAGTCGGCGCGGATGACCGCCCTCGTCGAGGACCTGCTGCTGCTGGCGCGCCTCGACTCGGGCCGTCCGCTGGAGCGGCGGCCCGTCGACCTCTCCCGGCTGCTGCTCGAGGCGGTCGACGACGCCCGCGTGGTCGACCACGACCGGTCCTGGCGGCTCTCGCTGCCCGACGAGCCCATCACGGTCACCGGCGACGAGGCCCGGCTGCACCAGGTCGTGAGCAACCTGCTCGCCAACGCCCGCAAGCACACGCCGCCGGGCAGCACGGTGACGGTGACCGGCACGACTGGTGCCACCGGCGCCGGATTCACCGTGCACGACGACGGCCCGGGCTTCGCGCCCGACCTGGCACCCCGGGCGTTCGAGCGCTTCACCCGCGGCGACGCCGCCCGCACCCGCGGCGGCGCCGGCCTGGGGCTGTCGCTCGTGGAGGCGATCGTCGGCGCCCACGGCGGTGCGGTGACGCTCGACAGCCGACCCGGCGACACCACGATCGCCGTCGTCCTGCCGTCGCCGGAGGCGTAAACGCCAGTTACGGTGGGCGGCATGAGCCTGACCACCCTCACCGACAAGGTCGTCGTCATCACCGGTGCCGGATCGGGGATCGGTCGTGCGCTCGCGCTCCGCAGCGCACGGGCCGGCGCCCTGCTCGCCCTGTCGGACTGGGACCGCGACGGCCTCGCCGAGACCGTGGCGCTCGCCGAGCAGGCCGGCGCGACGAAGGTCCGCCAGGACGTCGTCGACGTCTCGGACCGCGCTGCGGTGGCGGCGTGGGCGGCCGGGGTGGTGGAGGAGCTCGGCCGGGTCAACCTCGTCGTCAACAACGCCGGGGTGAGCGCCACCGGCGACTTCTCCGACCTCACCTACGACGACCTCGACTGGATCGTCGGCATCAACTTCTGGGGCGTGGTCCACGGCTCCAAGGAGTTCCTGCCCCACCTCGTCGCGAGCGGCGACGGCGCGCTGGTCAACATCTCCTCGCTCTTCGGCCTGGTGTCCATGCCCGGCCAGTCGGCCTACAACGCCACGAAGTACGCCGTCCGCGGGCTCACCGAGGCGATCCGCGAGGAGATGCTCGTCAACCGCCACCCGGTGACGGTCACCTGCGTCCACCCCGGCGGCATCCGCACCGGCATCAGCCGCCACGGCCGCAAGGCGGCCGGCCTCGACGCCGCCCGCATCGATGCGCTCTTCGACACCAAGCTCGCCAAGATGTCGCCCGACCGCGCCGCCGAGATCATCCTCGACGGCGCCCTCGCCGGGAAGCCGCGCGTCCTCGTCGGCCTCGACGCGCACCTCATCCACCAGTTCGGCCGGATCGCGGGCGCCCGCTACCAGGACGTCGTCGCCCGTCTCGCCGCCCGCACCCGCTGACGAGTCGGCGCATCCTGACCCGCTCAGCGCGTCGAGTCGGCGCATCCTGACCCGCTCAGCCCGTCGAGTCGGCGCATCCTGACCCGCTCAGCCCGTCGAGTCGGCGCATCCTGAGGTCCTGGCCGGCAGGATGCGCCGACTCGACCTGATATCCGCGACATGATGCGCCGCCTCGACCCCGTACGGGCGTCATGATGCGCCGCCTCGACTGGTAGAGATGAGCCCATGGAGCCCGGGACCGCCATCCGCTGCGAGACGAGCAAGTGGGGCGACCGGCCGCACTGGCAGTTCGAGGGGCTCTTCCTCGGCTCCGACGAGCACGGCGACTGGATCGGCGTGCCGCAGGGCACCCACCACCACCGCCCCGGGTTCGAGTTCCACTCCGACGTCGACGCGGTGACGCTCGTGCCGAGCGAGGGGTGGTACGCCGCGACCTTCCACCAGCCCGGTATCTGGTGCCACCTCTACATCGACGTCGCCACCCCCGGCCGCTGGGACGGCACCGTGCTGCGGATGGTCGACCTGGACCTCGACGTGGTGCAGATGTCCGACCCGCTCCCCGCGGCGCTCCACGCCGAGGCAGTGGAGGCCGGGCGCGCCGCCGGCGAGATCTTCGTGGACGACGAGGACGAGTTCGCCGAGCACCAGGTGCTCTACGACTACCCCGCCGAGGTCGTCGCGACCGCCCGGGCCAGCTGCGACGCGCTCGTGCCCGCCGTCCGCGCCGGCCTGCCGCCGTACGACGGCACGCACCAGCGCTGGCTGGCCGAGCTCACCCGTCTGACGTCCGCCTGAGGGCGCGCCGCTCGGCGCGGGTCATCGCCCGGAACGGTCCGACCAGGCGGGGCCCGGCCAGCCGGCTCTCCAGCTTGCGCGCCTCGCGCTTGAGCGGCTGGGCGACGTACTCCCCGAGGATCACGCCCGAGGCCAGCGCGATGGCGACCGAGATGGCCGTCATCAGCGCGAGGATGCCCTGGGAGACGAAGAAGCCGCCTTCCGCGAGGAACGTGAGGCCGCGGTAGATCGACAGGCCGGGCAGGAACGGCACGATCGCGGGGACCGCCACCACCAGCGGCGGCACCCGCACCCGGCCGGCGACGGCGTACGCCACGAGACCGATGAAGAACGCGGCCGCGCCCGCCGACATGATCCGTCCGAAGCCCAGCAGAGCGACCCCTTGCGAGATCAGCGCCGCCACACCTGTGGTGAGGGCGATCGGCACGACCGCACGCCGTGGGGCGTACGACGCGATGCTGAAGGCCGCCGCCGACACCGCCGCACCGCCGAGGACCGCCGGGAGCTCCGAGACACCGAGCGCCCCGGGGATGAGCTGGCCCAGCTCGAGCCCGATCCCGTCGGCCACCGAGATGCCGAGCGCGACGCCGGCGATGATGCCCGCGGTCGCCATCATCGCCTCGATGAGGCGTGCGCTCGAGGTCAGGTAGAAGCCGGTGAGCGCGTCCTGCACGGCTCCCATCAGGCCGATCCCGGCGAGCAGCAGGATGATGTTGGCGGTGACGACCAGCGACGGGTCGACCTCGATCGGGGTCGCCGCGACCGCACCGGCGAGCAAAGTCGCGATCGCCCCTCCGGCGACCTGCAGGTAGAAGTACGGCAGCCGCCGGCGTGCCAGGACGATCTGCACCCGGTCGATGAGGCCGGCCGCCACCGCGGCGGTGACCGAGACCACCGGCCCACCACCGAGGAAGACGCCGACGGCCGCGGCCATGACCATCCACGCGACCGTCACGGCCCAGCGCGGGAAGGCGTGGCCGAGCGAGACGATCGTGGCCATCCGCGACCGCGCGAGGTAGAGGTCGGCCTCGTCGGTGAGGACGTCACGCACGAGGTGGTCGACCGCGGTGAGGTCCTCGTAGTCGATGTCGCGCTGCTGCACGTGGCGCACCATGAGCGTCGGTACGTCGTCGAGCGAGCGCTGGTAGCTCATCGACAGGGCCGTGAACGTCACGTCGATCTCGGCCGCACGCAGGCCCAGGTGGTCGGCCACCGAGCGCATCGTCGCGGTCACGTCCGCGGCGCCCGCGCCCGAGGACAGGAGCATCTCCCCGATGCGCAGGCAGAGGTCCATCGTCAGGTGGATCTCGCGGGCCCGTTCGGCCTCGAGCCGCGCCTCCAGCTCGGCCTGGGGATCGTCCTCGTCGGGCGTGCGCGCTCGTCCGTCCTGCTGGTCCACCGGGCCATGGTGACAAAGGCCGGATCCCACCCGGCACAGGGGTGAGCCTTGGCCGCCGGGGCGTCCCTAGACTCGACGCATGCGCATCGACTTCCACGCGTCGCCGGAGCCGACGCTCGGCGTGGAGTGGGAGCTCGCGCTCGTCGACCGGGCCAGCCGCGACCTCGTCAGCATCGCCTCGGAGGTGCACGAGCTCGCGGGCGGTCGGCTCGAGCGGCCCGAGCGGCTGCACAAGGAGCTGCTCCGCAACACCGTCGAGGTCGTCACCGGCATCTGCACCAACGTCGGGGAGGCGGTCGCCGACCTGCGGGACACCCTCTCCGTCGTCTCGCCCGCGGCGGCCGAGCTCGGGGTGGACCTCCTGGGCGCCGGGTCGCACCCCTTCGCCGACTGGTCGCACCAGCAGCTGACCGAGGGCCACCGCTACGCCGAGCTGATCAACCGCACCCAGTGGTGGGGTCGCCAGATGCTGATCTGGGGCGTCCACGTCCACGTGGGGATGCCCGAGCGCGACCGGGTGATGCCGGTCCTGGCGTCGATGCTGACGACGTACCCCCACCTCCTCGCACTGTCGGCGAGCTCCCCGATCTGGGCCGGCCAGGACACCGGCTACGCGTCCAACCGGGCCCTGATGTTCCAGCAGCTGCCGACCGCCGGGCTGCCCTTCGCCTTCGACACGTGGTCGGAGTTCGAGAAGTGCATCGCCGACCAGACCACGACCGGGATCATCGACTCGATGTCCGACGTCCGCTGGGACCTGCGCCCCGCGCCGCACCTCGGCACCCTCGAGCACCGCGTCTGCGACGGCATGTCCGACCTGGGCGAGCTCGGCGCCCTCACCGCCCTCGTCCACTGCCTCGTCGTCGACCTCGACACGCGGCTCGCGGCCGGCGAGGACCTGCCGACCCTGCCGCCGTGGCAGGTGCAGGAGAACAAGTGGCGCGCCGCGCGCTACGGCCTCGACGCGATCGTCATCCTCGACGACCACAACCGCGAGCGGCTCGTCACCGAGGACCTCGACGACCTGCTCGAGCGGCTCACCCCCGTGGCCAAGCGGCTCGACTGCGAGGCCGAGCTGCGCACCGTCGCCGACATCCCCGTCCGCGGGGCGTCCTACCAGCGCCAGCGGGCCGTCGCCCACGAGTCGGGTGGCGACCTCGTCGCGGTGGTCGACGCGCTCGTCGCGGAGCTCGCCCACTCGCTGGAGTCCTGACGCCGCTTCGGCCGCGCGCCCTTGTGGCAGGTCACCGCGGGGCGAGAGGATGCCCGGACCTCCCCGTCCCGCACGGCGCCGAGGCCGAGACGGAGGAGCGACCAGTGGTGGACCCGATCGACCCGACCGCGACCGGCTTCCTCCTCGCCGAGAACCGCAACATGCCGATGCACGTCGGTGGCCTCCAGCTCTTCGAGAAGCCCGCCGGTGCCGGTCGCGGCTACGTCCGCGAGATGTACGAGCAGATGCGCGACGTCGAGCAGATGGCGCCGCTCTTCCTGAAGCACCCGCACCGCTCGACGCGCACGGCGGGCCAGCTGGTGTGGGTGCCCGACGAGCAGTTCGACATCGAGCACCACGTCCGGCACAGCGCGCTGCCCAAGCCGGGCCGGGTGCGCGAGCTGCTCGAGCTCTGCTCGCGCTTGCACAGCACCCGCCTGGCGTGGGAGCGACCGCTGTGGGAGGCACACGTGATCGAGGGACTCCGCGACGGGCGCGTGGCGATGTACACCAAGACCCACCACGCCCTCGTCGACGGCGTCTCGGCGATGCGCCTGCTCGCGAGCGTGCTGTCGACCGACCCCGACGAGCGCAACATGCCCGCCCCCTGGGCGATGCGTCCACGCGCGCCGCGCGAGGAGCCCGCGAGCACGGGCGGTGCGTCACTGTCCGACGTCACGAGCGGCACGGTGCGTACGGCGCTCGCGATCGCGTCAGAGGCCGCCGGCATGCCCGGCGCGCTGGTCCGCACCCTCAACAAGAGCGTGCGCAACGAGACGTCCGCGCTGTCGCTCTACGCCCCACGCACCATGCTCAACCAGAACATCACCGGCTCGCGGCGCTTCGCCGCCCAGGACTGGCCGGTCGAGCGGCTGCGGGCGGTCGGTCGCGCGAGCGGCACCACCATCAACGACGTGGTGCTCGCCATGGTCAGCGGCGCGATGCGGACCTACCTGCTCGAGCTCGACGCGCTGCCCGACACGTCGCTGATCTCGATGGTGCCGGTCGGCCTCAACGCCAAGCAGTCCCAGCTCGCCTCGGGCGACGGCGGCAACGCGGTCGGCTCGGTGATGGTGCAGCTCGGCACCCACCTGCCCGACCCGGCCGACCGGCTCGCGGCGATCCACCGCTCGATGGTGGACGGGAAGGACAGCCTCTCGGCGATGACGCCGACGCAGATCCTGGCGATGAGCGCGCTCGGCCAGGCGCCCGCCATCCTCGGCCCGATCTTCCGGATGCAGGGCATCGTGCGCCCGCCCTACAACCTCGTCGTCAGCAACGTCCCCGGCCCGCGCACCACCCACTACTGGAACGGCGCCCGGCTCACCGGCACCTACCCGCTGTCGATCCCGATCAACGGGATGGCGCTCAACATCACCTGCACGTCCTACGACGGCAAGATGTGCTTCGGCCTCACCGGCTGCCGCCGTACCGTCCCCCACCTCCAGGTCCTGCTCCAGCACCTCGACGAGGAGCTGGTCGCCCTCGAGCGGGCCGCCGGCGCCGCCTGACGGCGGTCACCGGACATCCGGTGACTCGGGAACGACCTCCAGCCCGCCGCCGACCTGGTCGGCAACGGCGCTGAGGCGGGCGCGGGTGATGTCGGCGACCGTGGCGAGGCCGGCGAGCTGCGCGTTGGAGCCCGCGCGGGTGGGCTCGGCGGAGTTGATGCTGATGCAGCGGCGGGTGCCGCCGTCGGCCGCGTTGGCGAGCGCCACGGCGTGACCGGTGGTGCCGCTGCCGGCGAACGGGTCGAGCACGACGACGTCGGGGGGCAGGGTGGACAGGATCCGGCGGACCAGCCCGGTGGGCTTGGGCGACTCGAAGACGTGGCCGACCACGGCCTTGAGCTCGGCGACCGCGGTGTCGGTCGAGCCGATCTCCTCGGCCAGCCAGATGGTGCGCAGCTTCTTGCGGCGCCCGCCCTCGCGGTGCAGCCAGTCGCGCTGGAAGATGTCGACGCGCTCGCCGCTGCGCCCGCGGATCACCCGGCACTCCAGGTCGTCGGGCCGCTCCTCCACCCGCGGCCTCGACCACCGCCACACCGCCGGGCGGCCGTCGCCGAAGACGGGCGTCAGCGCGGTGCTGCCGTCGAACTCGCTGACCGACACCCGACCGGTGACGGGGTCGCCGTGCAGCGGGTAGTGGAGCGTCGGCGTGCTGACCGGGTTGAACTTCTTGTTGGTGTTGCGCAGCGGCAGGTAGCGGAACCGGCGCCCGTCGGGCGTGGTCAGCGGGAAGTCGGACTCGTCGACGGCCTCGGTCGACGCTCCGTCCACCACGCAGGACGGCAGGTGCCGGGCGTACGCCAGGACGTACTCGTGGCTGGTCGCGAACCCGCGGCCGAGCTGGCGGCCCTTGGGGTTGAGGTTGACCACGACCTGGGCGAGGAAGTTGGCCTCGCCGAAGACCTCGTCCATCAGCAGCCGCAGGTGGGCGGCCTCGTTGTCGTCGATGCTGACGAACACCGCTCCGTGCTGCGCCAGCACCTCGCGGACCGCCTCGAGGCGCGGGCGCATCATCGCCGTCCATGCGGCGTGCCGCCCGGCGTAGGGGTCGGCGTGCGAGCCGTCGCGGAAGCGATCGGCGTACGCGAAGTCGTTGCCGGTGTTGTAGGGCGGATCGGTGTAGACGACGTCGACCGACCCGGCCGGGAGCCGCGGGAGCACGTCGAGGTTGTCGCCGACGTGGAGGGTGTTCCACACGGGGTACGACGCGGCGGGCACGCTCGGCAGCCTAGGCGCTCGGCCGGGCGACGGTCGGGAGACGGCCCGCCACGCCGGCGGGGACGGAAGACGTGATCCCAATTTTCCCACCAGTCCCACAACGTCCTTTACTGTGGAGCGCGTGTCTTCCTCCACGCGCCGCTCACAGCCCTCCGTACGCCGCTCTGCGTCCGCTCGCGGACGGGCGGTGACGGTCGCCACCGCCGGCGTCCTCGTCGCCGGTCTCGCGCTCAACGTCGGTGTCGGTCCCTCGGTCGCCGACGACGGCGATCGGGCGGACAAGGCGCCGAGCCGCGGACTGACGGACGGCGGCGACAGCGGCTACCGCGGCCGGAACCAGACGTCCGACGGCAAGCCCGGCCTCGTGGTCGGCCCGCCGATCAACGCCCGCGGTCGCACGGTCACGGTGCTCAACGACGTCAGCTACGAGATCGCGCCCGGTGTCGTGCTGCGCGAGTGGGACCAGGTCGACGGCCGCCAGCCGATCGGGCAGGTGAGGATGAACCTGCTCAGCGTCAGCCTCGACGCCCCCAACATCTCCTTCGAGGAGTTCTCCCCCACCTACGTCACCAGTCGCAAGAAGGTCAGCCAGCTCGGCGGGTGGAACAACGCCCTCGGCGCGGTCAACGGTGACTTCTTCGACATCGGCAGCACCGACGCCCCGCTCGGCGTGACGATCAACCGCGAGAAGGGCGTCCTCGGGGGGTCACGCGAGGGCTGGATCCCGGGCGTCAACTCGTCCCTCTGGTTCGACGACTCCGGCCCGCACGTCAGCCCGCTGGCCCTCGAGTGGACCATCCGCCAGCGCAAGGCGTGGACCGTCAGCGGCGTGAACCACCCGCGCGTCCCGTCGGGCCAGATCGGCGTCTTCACCTCGGACTGGCACCGCACCTCGGGCTACCAGGTGACGGCCGGCAAGAAGCGCGCGCGCGAGGTCGTGCTCCGCAAGAACCGCGTCATCTCCAACAAGCCGAAGCTCTCCACCGGACGCAAGATCAAGCAGAAGGAGCGGGTGCTGATCGGCACCGGTCCCGCCGCCGCCAAGCTGAAGAACCTCAAGCGCGGCAAGAGGATCACGCTGTCGCAGCGCCTCGCCGGCGGCAAGCCGACGGTCGCGATCAGCGGCGACCGCCCGCTGCTCACCAACGGCGTCCGCACCGTCGTCAACAACACCATCGCCCACCCGCGTACGGCGGTCGGCATCGACGCCGACGGTCGCAAGCTGCTCATCCTCGTGGTCGACGGGCGCTCCGCGGTCAGCCGCGGCTACACGATGGTCGAGCTCGCCGACGCCATGACGGCCCTCGGGGCGGAGAACGCGATCAACCTCGACGGCGGCGGCTCCTCGGCGATGTACACCCGCACGGGCACCGGTGCCTTCGGCATCGTCAACGAGCCGTCCGACGGCAACGAGCGGCTGGTGCCCAACTCCTTCGGCCTCGTCTACCACGCCGAGCTGCCGCCGGTGGTGCCGATCCTGCCGCCCACCCCGACGCCCACCCCGACGCCCACCCCGACGGTGCCGCCGACCACCCCGCCGACGACGCCGCCGGTTCCCTGACCGGGGCGCCGACTCAGGCGTCGGGCGCGGCGAAGACCACGACGTAGGTCACCGGCGCGAGGCACTGCACGGTGCTCTTCGGCAGCGCCGGGACGACCTGGAAGCCGGCCTCGCCGGCGTCGATCGCGACACTGCGCGGCGGCTCGCACCCGGTCGAGACGACGGCCCCGTAGGGGGTCGATCCCGGCGCGCCCATGTCCTCCACCGCAGCGGTGACCTTGGCCGGCAGCCCGCTCTTCAGGTCCCCGACGAAGTCGGCGACGGCCTGGTCGGTGTCGAGCGCGAAGGCCATCTCCGACGGCGAGCCGCCGCCCTCGGTGGCGTCGACCAGCACGGCGTCGGTGACGCCGGCGGACCCCTCGACCTGGATCGGGGTGGCGCCCGCGGACGGCTCGTCCGTCGGGCTCTGGGTGGGGGACGGGGTCTCGCTGGGGGTCTCGGGGGTCTCGGACGGGCTCGGCGTGCTCGTCGTACCTGCCGGGTCGGTCGCCGTCCCGCCGTCGTCGTCGCCGCACGCCGAGAGCCCTCCTGCCAGGGCGAGTGCGGCGAGGAGGGCGGAGGCGGACCGGGTACGGGCGCCCGAGCGGCGCGGTGAGGGGCTCATGGTGCTTCGACGATATCGACGGGCGCCCGGCTCCGCCGGAAGGCTCGCACGCGGGACGTCGCGTCGACGCCGTGCGGACCGCACTGGCAGGCTGGCGCCATGAGTGAGCCCGAGAACCAGGCCGAGCCGGTCCGCCAGGCCGTCCGCGCCTACGCAGCGCTCCAGCCCCAGCTGGCCTCGGCCACCCAAGCCTATGTCGCCCTCATCCAGGTGCTCCTCGACGACGCCGGCATCGACTACCTCAGCGTCACCGGGCGTACGAAGAGCGTCGCGTCGTTCGCCGCGAAGGCCAACCGCACCGAGGGGGACGGTCCCCTCTACCCCGATCCGTTGGAGCAGATCACCGACCAGATCGGCGTCCGCGTCATCACCTACGTCCACAGCGACGTCGCGGCGGTCGCGGAGGTCCTCGACGACGAGCTGGCGATGCTCGACGACCGGGACCTGGGCGAGGAGACCGCCCGGTCGGGTCGCTTCGGCTATGCCAGCCGGCACCTGCTCGTCCAGACCCACCCGGGCGCCGAGCTCCCCACGCTGGAGGGTCACCGGGCCAGCGTGCAGGTGCGCACGGTGCTGCAGCACGCCTGGGCGGAGTTCGAGCACGACATCCGCTACAAGGGCAACGTCCCCGAGGACGCCGCGGCCGACCTCGACCGTCGCTTCACCCTCGCCGCCGGTCTCATCGAGCTGGCCGACCGCGAGTTCGCCACCATCCGTGAGCGCATCCAGGCGGCCGCGCCCGGCAGCCTGACGGAGCCCGACGCCGACCACATCGTCGGGCAGGAGCTGGCCACCTTCCTGGCCGGCCACTACAGCGACGCCGGCTGGTCCCACACCGACCACTACGACTGGATCGCCGGTCTGCTCACCCAGCTGGGCATCGACACGATCGACGACCTCGCCGACCTGCTCACCTCGGTCGACGCCGACGCGGTGATCCGGCGGATGGGCTACCGCTACCCCGCCGGTGCCGTACGACGCCTCGACGACGCGCTGCTCGCGATCTTCGGCGAGCAGTACGTCACCCTCGAGGGCAACAGCCACCGGGTGCCGCTGCTGCGCGCCCGGCTGGAGAAGCTGACCACGCCCGAGGGCTGACGGGCAGGCGACGGTCCGCCGCGGGGGGCGCCCCTAGGGTTTCCCCATGCCCCGGCTGTCGTGGACCACCGTCACTCCCCTGCTGGCCGCTGTGGCACTCGCCGTCGCCTGGCCGCTGCACCCCGACAGCGCGCCCGTGCTCGGCGTCCTCTCGGTCCTGCTCGTCGGCGCCGTGCTCGCCGCCGTGCACCACGCGGAGGTCGTCGCCCACCGGGTCGGCGAGCCCTACGGGTCGCTGGTGCTGGCGGTCGCCGTGACGATCATCGAGGTCGGGCTCATCGTCACGCTGATGGTCACCACCGACAAGGACACCGCCGGGCTGGCGCGCGACACCGTCTTCGCGGCCGTGATGATCACCCTCAACGGCATCGTGGGCATCTCGCTGCTCGTCGGCGCCCTCAAGCACCACCTCGCGGTCTTCAACCCCGAGGGCACCGGTGCCGCGCTGGCCACCGTCATCGCCCTCGCCGTGCTGTGCCTCGTCGTGCCGTCGGTGACCACGTCCCAGCCCGGGCCGGAGTTCACCGGCGCGCAGCTGACCTTCGCAGCGATCGCGTCGCTCGCGCTCTACGGGATGTTCGTCTTCACCCAGGCCATCCGGCACCGGGACTTCTTCCTCCCGGTGACGCAGGACGCCCACTCGCCGCTCGTCACCTCCCAGGCCGCGGCGGACGCAGCCGCCGCCCGCGCAGCCGTCGACGCCGGCTCCTTCGAGCACGAGCCGGTCGACGCCGACCAGGACGGGCACGCCGACCCGCCCACCGACCGGGCGGCCCTCACCAGCCTCGGCCTGCTCGTCGTCTCGCTGGTCGCCGTCGTCGGCCTGGCCAAGATCGAGTCGCCGGCCATCGAGTCCGGCGTGGCGGCCCTCGGCTTCCCGCCGGCGGTGGTCGGCGTCGTGATCGCGCTCCTCGTCCTCGCACCCGAGACGATCGCGGCCGTCCGGGCCGCGACCCTCAACCGGGTCCAGGTCAGCCTCAACCTGGCGCTCGGGTCGGCGATGGCGTCCATCGGCCTCACCATCCCCGCGATCGCGATCGCCAGCATCTGGCTCGACGGGCCGCTCGAGCTCGGCCTGAACCAGCTCCAGGTCGTGCTGCTGATCCTCACCGCGGCCGTCGCGATCCTCACCGTCGTACCGGGTCGCGCGAAGCCGCTCCAGGGCGGCGTGCACCTCGTCCTGCTCGCGGCGTTCCTGTTCCTCACCGTCGCGCCGTAGCAACGAGATGCGCCGCGGCCCGGCAGGAGTCCTGCCGGGCCGCGTGAGCGTGTCGATCAGCCGAAGTACGTGGCGTAGATCTTGTCGTAGGTGCCGTCGTCGCGGAGGTCGGCGAGCGTGCCGTTGATGGCGCGCAGCAGCGGGATGTTGCCGTCCTTCTTCACCGCCATGCCGTACTGCTCACCGGTGTCGAACTCCCGGGCGAGCTTGAGCTTGCGGTTGTCGGAGACGAACTGGCCGGACACGGTGTTGTCCAGCATCGCCGCGTCGAGCTCGCCGGCCGCGAGCGCGTCCTGCAGGCCCGCCGCGTCGTCGTACGCCACCACCTGCGTGGTCTCCGGGGCGAAGTCGCTCAGGTAGGTCTCGCCGGTGGTCTCCTTCTGGACACCGACCCGCTTGCCGGCGAGCTCGGGGAGCTGGTCCAGGCCCGAGCCGCGCGGCGTGATGAGCGCCTGCTTGGCGTCGAAGTAGGGGCTCGAGAAGTCGAGGACGCGGGCCCGCTCGCCGGTGATGGTCATCGCCGAGATGGCGAGGTCGCACGCGTCGTTGTTGAGCGAGTTGCCCGAGGTGATGTCGTCGAACGACACGTCGATCACGTCGAGCTCGGCGTCGAGGCTGTCGGCGACCTTGCGCACCAGGTCGATGTCGAAGCCGGTGGGCTTGCCACCCTCCTCGTACTCGAACGGCTCGTAGGGCATGTCGGTGCAGACGGTGAGGGCGCCGCTGAAGACAAGCGACACCTCGCTCAGCGCGTCGGCCTCGTCGGCGCTGGCGCTGCCACCGCAGGCGCTCAGCGTGGCCATCAGGGCCACGGAGGACAGGGCGGCGAGGGCCGTGCGGGCAGGGCCCATTCGTCGGACGGTGCGGGTCATGGCGTCAGTTCGCATTCACGGTGAGCGACTCGCGCAGTCGCATGAGGGCGTATTCGGTGATCTTGACGAGCGCACCCTTGGCCTGCTCGCGGTCGCGGGCGTCGAGGCTGATGATCGGTACGTCGGCGGGCAGGGCCAGCGCGGCGGCGATCTCCTCGGCGGGGTAGCGCGGGACGCCGTCGAACTCGTTGACGGCGACGATGAAGGGGATGCCCTTGGACTCGAAGTAGTCCAGCGGCGAGAAGGACTCGTCGAGCCGCGCCACGTCGACCAGCACGATGGCGCCGATGGCGCCGCGGCACAGGTCGTCCCACATGAACCAGAAACGGCGCTGACCGGGCGTGCCGAAGAGGTAGAGCACGAGGTCCTCGGCCAGGGTCAGGCGGCCGAAGTCCATCGCCACGGTGGTGGTGGCCTTGGTGGGCACGGCGGCGAGATCGTCGACGCCCTCGGACTCGTTGGTGACGAGTGCCTCGGTGCGCAGCGGGTCGATCTCGGACACGGCGCCGACGAGCGTCGACTTGCCGACGCCGAAGCCGCCGGCGATGACGATCTTCGTCGACGCGGCCGCGCGCTGTGCCTTAGTAGTTTCGAAGTCCACGGAGGGTCCTTTCGATGAGCTCGAGCCGCTCATCTGTCGACGTACTGTCGGTGATGGTGGCCTGGATGCGGACCAGGCCCTGCTCGATCAGGTCGCCCAGCAGCACCCGGGTGACGCCGATCGGCATCTTGGTGAGGGCCGACACCTCGGCCACGGAACGCCGGTCGCAGACCTCGAGAACCTGCGCAGCGGACGGAGAGAGCACGGGGGCTTCCGCACCCGCCTGCAGGCGGAGCGTGGCCTCCATGGCCAGCTCGACCTTCGAGGCCGTCCGACCTGCGGTGAGGGTGTAGGACCGGATCAGTCGAGGGCGGTAGCCCTCGTCCTCCGGCTCGGGTGGCGGCGTCATGGCGCGGGGTCCGGTCAGCCGCCCGTACCGACGCGGGCCTGGGCCTCGACGGTACGTCCCACGCGGTCCACCAGCAGGGCCATCTCGTAGCCCACCTGGCCGATGTCGGCCTCCTCCGTCGTGAGCACGGTGAGGTTGGACCCGTCACCGACGCTCATGAGCATCAGGAAGCCCATCTCCATCTCGACGATGGTCTGCATCACCGTGCCGCCCTCGAAGAGGCGGGCGGCACCGACCGCGAGGCTGGCCAGGCCGGAGGAGACGGCCGCGACCTGCTCGGCGCGCTCTCCCGGGATGCTGGTGCTCGAGGCCATGAGGAGACCGTCGGCGGACACGAGGATCGCGTGCGCCGCGTCGGGAACGTCGTCGACGAATCGCGACATCACCCAGTCGAGGTCTCGGTCGTCACCAGCCGTGCTGGCGACGGGGGCGGCGGAGGTGTCGTGAGTCATGCGGGGCCTGCTTCCGTGTGCTGGGTGGAACTCTGGGCTGCACGTCGACCGCGGGAGACTCCTGCGGTGTGTGCCTGGAGACGGCGGCGGATTGCTTCGGGGTCACGCGTCTTGGCTGCCGTGGGCGGGGTCACGCTACCGGGAACGAGGCGCTCACCGGGGGCGCGTCGCGGAAGTCCGACCGGCGTGGACTCGACGACCGGGGCCGGCTCCGAGACCTGCTCGGCGATCTCCCAGCCACGGTCGACCTCGGTCTCGTGCCACTCGCCCTTGCCCTCGCCGGCGAGCCAGCCGGAGCGCATGGACTTGAAGATCGGGGACTCACCGCCGGCGCGGGCCGGCTCGGCGCCGTGCGACAGGCCGTTGGAGCCGTGGCCGTTCGAGCCGTGACCGTTCGAGCCGTTGGTGCCGTGCCCGTTGAGGCCGTGGCCGTCGGTGAGCAGCGCGGCGGCGTCGTACGACGGCACCGGCTCGAGCTCGGGCTCGGGGCGCTCCTCGGGCTGGGGCTCGGGCTCGGCCGCGACCTCGCTGACGGGCTCCGGCTCGGGCTGGCTGACCGGCTGGTCGAACGACTGGCTGACCGGCGCGGCCGGACGGGCCGGGGCTCCGAGGCCGAGCGGGTCGTCGGCGTCGACCTCGACCTCGACCTCGTCGAGCTGGGCAGCGGGCGCAGGCTCGGCCTGGGCGGCGGGCTCGGGCTCCACCTCCGCGGCGGGCTCGGGCTCCACCTCCTCGACGGGCTCAGGCTGCTCGGCGGCTGCGGGCTCGTCGAAGGCGTCGGCGGGCAGCGGGTCGGACAGCGGGTCGGACAGCGGGTCGTGGGCCCGGGCGGGCTGCTCGACGGGCTGCTCGGCCGGCTCCTCGGCCACCGCGACCTCGGTCGGCTCCTCGGCCGGCTCCTCGGCGGGGACCTCGGCGCTCCGCGCCTCCTGCTCGGCCTGCGCACGCTGGCGCGAGGCGAGGGCAGTGATCGGGACGACACGGGCGACCTTCTCGGCACGCTCGGTCGCGGCGCCCTCGGCGCCGGTGGTCTCCGCCTTGGCTGCGGGCTCAGCGGTGTCGGCACGCTTGCCGAAGAGCGGGCCCGTGGCGCCTGAGGTCTCCGGCGGCAGGAAGGCGTCGGCGCCCGTGCGGGGCATGTTGGCCCCGGGGTCGCGGCGCGGCAGGAGGCTGCCGAGCGGCGGACGGTCCGGGGTCGGCTCCGACGCGGCGGAGGCGGATGCGGTCGAGGCGGCCGGCGCGGCGGGCTCGCTCGACGCGTCGCCCGCGGTGGTCGTCGTACCGGTCGTACGGGTCGCGGCCGGCAGCGGCTCCAGGTCGGCCTCCGCCTTGGCGGCCTTCGCCTTGGCCTTGGCCTCGGCGGCGGCGGCGCGCTCGGCGGCCTTGGCCTCGGCCTTCTCGGCGCGGGCCCGGTTACGGGCCTCGCGCTTGGAGACGACCGGACCGGCTGCTGGGGCACCGACGAGCTCCGCGGAGTCCGTCGAGGCGGTCGGCGCAGCGGACGGGGTGGACGGAGCAGCCGCGGAGGTCGCGGCCGGGGCGGCGGGCGCACCGGACTGCGACACGTCGGGCAGCACCGACGGCGGGAGCAGGACGCTGGCCGTCATGCCGCCACCCGGGTTGCGGGCCAGGTGGGCGGTGATGTCGTGGCGCTCGGCGAGGCGCGACACCACGAACAGGCCCATGCGGCGGGCGGTGTCGGGCGTGGCCTCGGCACCGTGCTGCAGGTCGCTGTTGAGCTGCTCGAGCTCGGCC
This sequence comes from uncultured Actinomycetota bacterium, assembly GCA_963701485.1. Lineage (GTDB taxonomy): Bacteria > Actinomycetota > Actinomycetes > Propionibacteriales > Nocardioidaceae > Nocardioides. The sequence continues at coordinate 650,294 of CAVPAA010000014.1, read as the reverse complement.
GCGGGCACGCCCAGGCCGGAGTCGGTGATCGTGATGGTGACGCCCTCGGGGCCCTGCTTGGCGGCCAGGCGCACCGGCTCGGCCGGCGGCGAGAAGCTGAGCGCGTTGTCGACCAGCTCGGTGAGCAGGTGGACCACGTCGGCCGCGGCCTCGTCACCGACGCGGGTGTTGAGGTTGGAGAGGATCTGCACGCGCTGGTAGTCCTGCACACCGGACGTCGCGGCCTGCAGCGCCTCGCCGACGGTGAGGCTGAACTGGCCGGCGGCACGGTTCGGGGCGTCGGCCAGGATCAGCAGGGAGTCGGCCGTACGACGCATCCGCGAGGCGAGGTGGTCGAGGCGGAACAGCGACTCGAGGCGCTTGGGGTCCTCCTCGTCGTGCTCGAGGCGCTCGATCTGCGCGAGCTGCTGGTTGACCAGCGAGGTCGAGCGGCGCGACAGCGTCACGAACATCGCGTTGACGGTCTGGCGGAGCTGGGCCTCGCCGGACGCGAGGTGGATGGCCTGGCGGTGGAGGTCGTCGACCGCTCGCGCGACCTGGCCGATCTCCTCGTTGGTGTCGACCTCGATCGTCTTGATCGGCTCCGGCTCCTGGCCGGCGCGGATCCGGGCGACGGCGTCGGGCAGGCGGTGGCGGGCCACCGCGAGGGCGCCGTCGCGGACCTTGCCGATCGGGCCGAGCAGGCTGCGGGCGATGAAGAACGCGAGGGCGATCGCGGCGGCGAGAGCGAGCAGCGTGAGCACGGCGCCGACGAGGGCGTTGCGCTGGGCGGCCCCGGCCGCGTCGTCGAGGGTCGCGGTCACACCGGTGACGAGCGTCTGGGTGATCTCGTCGTACGGCGTGTAGGCGTCGCGTCCGTCGAGGTCGGTGGCTGCGTCGTCGCGGATCTGGCCGGCGTGGCGGGTGTTCTGCTGGCGCAGGAGGGCGGTCTGCTCGTCCGCACCGTCGACGGATCCGGCGAGACGGTCGATGGCCGCGGCCTCGACGCCGATCTCCGAGAAGAGCTCCTGCGAGCTGGACTGCGAGAGCGTCGTCGCGAGGAGGCCCTGCTGGAGGGCGAGGGACAGGCGACCGCTCATGGCCTGGGAGAGCTGCTCGAGGCGGGGCTCGGGCGTCTCCTGGGCGGCGTTCACGCTGGTGATGAGCTGGGAGACGCTGGACTCGAGCTGACGCACGAGGGCGATCCAGGTGGCCGGGCCGAGCGTCTCGGCACCCTCGCCGCGCATGGCCTGGCTGAGGTCGAGCAGCGCGTTGACGTGGGCGGTCTGCAGCTCGTCGAGCTCGGCCCCGTCGCGGGCCTCGACCAGCGTCTCGGCGTTGGTGGAGATGTCGCTGATCGCGTCGATCAGGTCGCCCTGGCTGGCGGCGCTGTCGGACTGTGCGGCGACCATCGCGGTCTCGGACGCGGTCAGGTAGTCGATCGCGGGCTGGATGACCGTGACCTGCTGGGCGCTCCGCGCGGCCTGGCGCGAGTCGCCGTAGTCGCCGGCCACACGCAGGCCACCGAGGACGGCGGCCAGCAGCAGCGGGATCGCCAGGGCCAGGGCCATCTTCCGGCCCAGCGGCCAACCGGCGACCGAGAGACCCGTGCCCTTCCGGGCCTGGGCTGCATCGTGAGTCATGTGTGCCTCGCGTGAGTGTGAGCGACTGCGTCGTGAGTGCAGAACACCGATCGGGGACCGGCGCAGGCTCAACCTAAGGAGTTCGGCGACATTCCGTGGCGTTTTCCGAGAACTCGGGTCAAGGCGGTGTAAGGAGCAATTCGAGGCTCTCCGCCCTTCCGCCCCGGACGCCCGTGCGGCAGGCTTCGCGGGCGTCCGGCCCACCCCTCAGGAGCGGACGTGCATCCGTTCGCCCTGGGGACCGAAGATCGCCAGCACCTCCGCAGGTGACGGTCCGGGGTTGCCGATCCAGTGGGGCGTGCGGGTGTCGAACTCCGCCACCTCGCCGGGCTCGAGCACGAGGTCGCGGCTCCCGAGCACCAGCCGGACCCTGCCGCTGAGGACGTAGAGCCACTCGTAGCCCTCGTGCGTCTGCAGCGTCGGGCGCGGGTCCTTTTCGACCGGCATCACCATCTTGAAGGACTGCAGGCCGCCGGGTCTGCGGGTCAGCGAGATGAACGTGCGTCCGTGCCGCACCACCGGCTTGGAGCGGATCCGCGGGTCGCCGGTCTCGGGCGCGTCGACCAGCTCGTCGAGGGCGACGCGGTGGGCCCGGGCCAGCGGCAGCAGCAGCTCCAGGGTGGGCTTGCGCTGGCCCGACTCCAGCCGCGACAGCGTGCTCACCGAGATGCCGGTCTCCTCGGCGAGGTCGGTCAGGGTCGCCTCCCGCTCGAGCCGCAGCTGGCGCAGCCGCGGACCGACGGCGGCGAGCACTCCTTCGTCGTCCATCCCCCCAGTTTGCCACTCCGGCAAGATTGTTTGTCAATCTCGCACGGCCCCTGCATGCTCGGGGACATGAGTGAGAACGAGACGTACGACGTGGTGGTCATCGGTGGCGGCGCGGCCGGCCTGAGCGGCGCGATGGCGCTGGGCAGGTCGAAGCGATCGGTGCTCGTCATCGATGCGCGCGAGCCCCGCAACGCCCCCGCCGCCCACGCCCACAACTACCTGGGACGCGAGGGCGTCTCCCCGCTGGAGCTGCTCGCCACCGGCCGCGCCGAGGTGGCGGCGTACGGCGTCAAGGTGCTGACCGACCGGGTGGTCGGGCTGTCCGGCGCTGCCGACTCCTTCCTGGTCACCACCGAGGGCGGTCGGAGGTACGGCGCCCGGCGGGTGCTCGTCACCGGCGGCGTCGTCGACGAGCTGCCCGAGGTGCCGGGGCTCGCCGAGCGGTGGGGCGTCGACGTGCTGCACTGCCCCTACTGCCACGGCTGGGAGGTGCGCGACAAGCCGCTCGCGATCCTCGCGACCACGCCGATGGCCGCCCACCAGGGTCTGCTGTTCCGCCAGCTGTCCGACGACATCGTCATGGTCGTCCACGACGGCGTCGAGCTGCCCGACGAGGAGGTCGAGAAGCTGGGCGCGATCGGCGTGCGGTTCGCCGACGGCACGCCGCAGGAGGTGGTGACCGACGGCGACGCGCTGGTCGGACTGCGACTGGCCGACGGCTCCCTGCTCGAGCGGGACGCGATCGTCGTCGCGACGAAGCCCCACGTGCGAGCCGACTACCTCGGCCCGCTCGGCATCGAGCCGACGCCGTTCGAGATGGCCGGCGCGGTCCTCGGGTCCGTCATCGCGGTCGAGCCCACCGGTGCGACGTCGGTGCCGGGTGTCTTCGCCGCCGGCAACGCGACCGACATCTCGATGACCCTGATGGCCTCGGCGGCCCACGGCAACCGGGTCGGCGCCTGGATCAACGCCGAGCTCGCCAACGCCGACGCGACGAGGGCCGTCGAGGCCCTCCGCGACGACTTCTTCGAGCAGCCGGCGTGGGAGGAGCGCTACTCCGGTGACCGCGTCTGGAGCGGGCGCGTCAACGTCCAGCTCGAGGCCGAGGCCGCCGACCTGGCGCCGGGCCGAGCGCTCGACGTCGGGTGCGGCGAGGGCGGTGACGCCCTGTGGCTGGCGCAGCACGGCTGGCAGGTGACAGCGTCCGACTTCGCCGACGCGGCGCTGGCGCGGGTCGCCGACCATGCCACCGAGGCCGGGCTCGGCGATCGCCTCGAGACCCGGCGCATCGACGTCCGCACGTTCGAGCCGGACGGCGAGACCTGGGACCTCGTCACCTCGCACTTCGTGCACCTGCCCGACGACGGGATGGTGGACGTCGTACGCCGACTGGCCGGGGCCGTCGCGCCCGGCGGGACCCTGCTCGTGGTCGGTCACGCACCCAGCGACGTCCACACCGGCCTGCGGCACGGCCACCACTCGTTCATGCACACCGCCGACCAGCTGCTCCCGGCGCTCGACGACGCATGGAAGGTGGAGGTGTGCGAGTCGCGCCCGCGCACCCAGGCGCACCCCGAGACGGGCGAGGAGATCGAGATCGCCGATGCGGTGCTGCGCGCGCGGCGGGTGGCCTGACCTGCCGACCTGACGGGTCGCTCAGGGAAGGCCGAGCCGGGCGAGCACCATCGCCGCCAGGCGGTCGACCGGCAGCGCCGGGTCGACGTCCATCCCGAGCTCGTCCGGCTCGAGCGGCTCGAGGGTGTCGAGCTGCGACTCCAGGAGGCTGGGGGGCATGAAGTGGTCGCGGGCGCTCATCCGCTCGAGCAGCATGTGCTTGTCGCCGGTGCAGTGCACGAAGAACGTGCCCTCTCCACCTCGCCGCAGCACGTCGCGGTAAGCCTTGCGCAGGGCGCTGCAGGCGATGAGCGTCGGCTCGCCGCGGGCGTCGCGCTCGGCGGTCCACGCGGCGAGGGACTCCAGCCACCCCCAGCGGTCGGCGTCCTTGAGCGGGATGCCCTCGCTCATCTTCGCGACGTTCTCCGGCGGGTGGAAGTCGTCGCCCTCGGCGAGCTCCCAACCGAGCCGCTCCTGCACCGCCCGCGCCACGGTCGACTTCCCCGAGCCGGAGACGCCCATGAAGACGAGGTGGAGCGGCGCGTCGGTGGTTGTCATCTCGGGGTCCCCGCGGCGTTGTTCGACGGAGGAGCGAAGCGGGGGAGACGAAGAACGTCGTGGGGTGTTCTCATCCGACGGCCCAGATGCCGAGGGAGAGCACGAAGATGCTCAGGCCGAGCGTGGTCTCCATGACGGTCCAGGTGCGCAGGGTCGTCTTGACGTCCATCCCGAAGAACCGGCTGACCAGCCAGAAGCCGGAGTCGTTGACGTGCGAGAGCACGGTCGCGCCGGCGGCGATCGCCAGCACGAGGGCGACGAGCTGCAGGCTGGACGGGTCGGCGGCGGCGACGCCGGCGGAGATCAGGCCGGCCGTGGTGGTCAGCGCGACGGTCGCCGAGCCCTGAGCGACCCGCAGGATGGTGGCGATGACGAACGCGCTGACGATGAGCGGCAGGCCGAGGTCGGCGAGGGAGTCGGAGAGCGCGTCGCCGATGCCGCTGTAGCGCAGCACGCCGCCGAACATGCCGCCCGCGCCGGTGATGAGGATGATCGCGCAGATCGGGCCCAGCGCGTCGTTGAGCAGCGTCTCGACCTCGCCGCGCGAGTAGCGGCGCACGGCGAGGGTGTAGGTCGCCACGAGCAGCGCGATGAGCAGGGCCACCGGCGTCTGGCCGATGAAGATGAAGATGTCCGCCCAGGCGCCGTCCTCGTCGATCGTGCCGCCGGTGCGCAGCGTCGTGAGGACGGTGTTGGCACCGATCAGCACGAGCGGGAGGAGCAGGATGGCGAGGACATGGCCGAACGCCGGCGGGTTGTCGGTGTCGGCCTCGCGGCCACCGGTGAGCACCGAGTCGTCGATCGGGACGTAGACCTTGCCGAGCCACCCGATGGTGACGGCGTACACGCCGACGAACCACGCGACGACCGCCACGACGACGCCGACGAGCAGGGTGAGGCCGATGCTGGCACCGATCTCGGTCGCGGCGGTGACCGGTCCGGGGTGCGGCGGGACGATGGCGTGCATGGCGGCGAAGGCACCGGCCGCCGGGAGGGCGTACATCAGGACGGAGCCGCCGAAGCGCTTGGCGACCGAGAAGATGATCGGGAGGAAGACGACCAGACCGGCGTCGAAGAAGATCGGCAGGCCGAACAGCAGGGCCGCGATGCCCAGCGCCAGCGGCGCCCGCTTCTCGCCGAAGCGGCTGACCAGGGTGTCGGCGAGCACCTGCGCGCCGCCGGTCACCTCCAGGATGCGGCCGATCATCACACCGAGACCCACGAGCAGCGCGACGGTGCCGAGCGTGGTGCTGAAGGCCGCTATCGCGACGACCGGGACGTCGGCCAGGGGCACGCCGGCGGCGATCGCGGTGCCGAAGCTGACCAGCACGAGCGCGACGAAGGCGTGCATGCGCAGCACGATGATGAGGACGAGAAGGACGGCGACGGCGGCCGCGGCGATGATCAGCAGCGTGGCCGAGCCGTAGACAGGGGTCATGGTGTCCACGTGGGAGCCTCCGAGGTGGGCGGGGTGTTCGCCCCACCCTAGGTGCTCCCCGCCCCGGTTGCGCGACGCTCCGCAGCTGTGAGGAGCCCTCTCGATTGTCTCCAGATCTCGTCAAGGACGTGTAGGCCCGCCCGGGGCGTGGGTATGGGCAGAGAATGATCATCTCCGGCCACCTCCAGCACGATCGTTCGGGCCGCTCAGTGGTCTCCTCCTTCGCGGCCGCCCGCATCGCCGAGGTCGACGCCCGCCGGCGTGCGGCCGAGGCGAGCATCGACGCCCTCGTCGTGGCGTGGCAGGGCGGCACCGCCCGCCACCAGGGCTCGGGCTGGCAGGAGTGGGACACCGCGGCCCACGACGCCATCGACGCGCTCGCGGCGCTCCTCGGTTCGCTCGACCTCGCACGCCAGGAGATCGCGGAGCTCGAGCAGCGACCGACCGTGCCGCGCCAGGTCGATCGGCGCGACCGCTGACGACGGGCGTCAGCGCCCGACGGTGACCCGCCCGGGCCGGGTGCACGTGGCGTAGACACCGAGCACCGGCTCACCTGCCCGGTTGGTCGGGCGCTCGCGCACCAGCGCCTCCAGCAGCCGGACGTCCTTCACGCCGGTCTCCGGGTGGTGGTCGACGACCGCGCACCGCGGGACCGGTCCGCCGATCCGCACCGAGGCGCCCCCCACCACCACGTCGCGTCCCGCCCACGAGTCCTCGACGAAGGGCGTATCCGTCTCGACGACCAGCGTCGACCGGAGGCGTGCGGCCTGGTCGGCGAGCGCGGGATGGCCCGTACGTCGTGCCAGCTCGCGCAGCGACGCGGTGCCGACGACGGTGAGCGGGTCGCCGAACACCACCCCGCCGCGAGGTGCGGCCGCGAGCTGCACGGGCCGACCGAGCCAGGCGGAGACGAGCGCGGCGTGGGGACCGTCGGTCAGCTCGAGGTCGACGGGGCGGCCCCAGTAGTCGCAGGTGAGCGTCCTGCCGTCCCTGTCGGCTCGGGCGACCACGGACGCGCCGGTCGGGAGCGTCACGCCGAGGACGTCCTCGTCCACCCGCGCCACGACGCCGACCAGCGCCGGGTGCTGCACTGTCCTCAGGACGCGCGCAGCATCGACGTCGACCAGGCAGTAGGACCGGTCGCCGACGGCGCCCTGCTCGTCGAGGTCGACCGCCCCGAGGGCGAGGTGCCGCATGCCCTTGACCGGCGCGAACCCGGCCTGGCGTACGACGAGCTCGGCCGGCATGCGGCCATGGTTCCACGGGCGGTGGGCGCGGCTCGCGCGAACGCGGTCAGGCGTGGCGCGGACGGAGCTCGACGACGTTGTCGAACCGGCCGTCGTGGGACCGCGTCGGCTGGGACCTCGCCGTCACGTCCTCGCAGGGGGTCGGCACGTCCGACCCGGAAACCACGTTGCCCTCCACCACGACCATCCGGGTCACGCGGTCGCCGAGTCCGCGTCCCACGACCACCCCGGAGACCTCGTGGTCGAAGGTGAAACCGGCGAGCTTCGGGTGACCGGCTCCCTTCGCCCCCGGCCGCAGCAGGTGGTCGACGACGAACCGGAGCGACTCGACCATCCACCTCGGGCCCTCGAGATAGGGGTTCCACTGCAGGCAGCACCCGTCGAGGCACGGCTCCCACGCGAGGCGCGCGAAGGGCACGTCCCTGTCACCACGTCCCGTCGGTGTGCCGCGCAGTGTGCCGTCGGAGTCGAGGAGGTCGAAGAGGAAGTCGCACTCGGCGTCGTTGAGGGCCGGCTGGATCCGGATGCAGCCGATGAGCGTCATGCGTCCTCCTCGTCGTTCGGGGTGCAGCTGCTTCGTGCCCCTTGGGTGTCGCGGCAAACCGGCGCGGTGAACTCTGTGGATGACTCCCGCCGCGGTCTTCACAGATCCACCCACGACACGAGATTCCAGCGGCCACACTGTCCCGGTGCCCCGATCCGCGACGACCGTGACCTTCGCATCCACCGCCGCGATGCTGGCTGCGGTCGTGGCGTGGCACCCGGCCGAGCAGCTCGACCCCGTGCGGCGCGCGGTCGGGCTGGGGCCCGAGCGGCTGCTGCCGGCTCCGAGCGTCGTACGACAGGGCGGGACCTTCAGCTGGGCGATGACCCAGCCGGGCAGCGACGAGCCGGTCGGCTGGGACCCGTGCGAGGAGGTCCGCTACCGGATCAACCCGACCGATGGGCCGCCCGGCGGCAGTGAGCTGATCCGCCGGGCACTGGGCCGGGCGAGCGAGGCGACCGGGCTGCAGTTCGCCGACGAGGGCGAGACCGACGACCGGCCGTTCCCCGGCGGCGTGAAGCTCTTCGGGCGCCCGGACCCGGTCGTCATCGGCTGGGCCGATGCCGCGGAGTACCCCGACCTCGCCGGTCCGGTCGCCGGGGTGGGTGGTGCCGCCGCCGAACGCGGTAGCACCGGGCGGCTCCGGTTCGTCAGCGGAGGCATCGTGCTCGACGTCGAGGCCTTCACCGCCTCCACGGCCGAGCAGCAGCCGCGCGTGATGGAGGCGATCGTGCTGCACGAGGTCGTCCACGTCGTGGGGCTCGGCCACGTCGGCGAGCCGATGGAGCTGATGTACGCCGACAACATCGGGCAGGTCGAGCTCGGACCGGGCGACCGCGAGGGCCTCGCCCGGCTCGGCTCCCTCCCCTGCAGCTGACAAGGACAGCTCAGGGTGCGCGGTTGCCGCGCGCGTCCTCCTGCTCGACGAGCTCGGGGAGGTCCTTGAGCCGGTCGAGCCCGCGGACCGCCCGCGTCATGCGGTGGTTGCCCTCGAACGTCTCGCGGTGCCGGTCGAGGAACCACCAGTAGCCCGCGCTGAAGGGGCACGCGTCCTCCCCGACCCGCACCTTGGGGTCGAAGCGGCACGACCCGCAGTGGTCGCTCATCGTGTTGATGTAGGCGCCGCCCGACGTGTAGGGCTTCGTCATCATCTGGCCGCCGTCGGCGTGCTGCGACATGCCGACGATGTTGGGCACCATCACCCAGTCGTAGCCGTCGACGAAGGACCGGTGGAACCAGTCGGTGACCTGCGCCGGCGCCCAGCCGCGCTGCAGGGCGTACGAGCCCAGCACCATCAGCCGCGGGATGTGGTGCACCCAGCCGTGCTCCGCGACCTGGTCGAGGGTGTGGGAGAGGCAGCGGGCGTCGGTCGCCGCACCGTCGAGCTCGGCGAACCACTGCGGGATCCGCTCCCGGGCGGCCAGGGCGTTCTCGCGGCGGTAGCCGTCGCCCATGTGCCAGTAGACGTGCCAGACGTAGTCGCGCCACCCGATGACCTGGCGGACGAAGCCCTCGACGCTCTCGATCGGCGCCGCACCGCTGCGGTACGACTCCTCCGCGCGCTCGACGACCTCGAGCGGGTCGAGCAGGCCGAGGTTCATCGGCGCGCTGATCAGGCTGTGCGCCATCCACGGGTCGCCCTCGAGGATCGCGTCCTCGTGCGCCCCGAACTCCGGCAGCCGGTGCTCCACGAAGTGCTCGAGCGCCGCCAGCGCCTGGCGTCGCGTGGCCGGGAAGATCCGCGGCCCGTCGCGGCCGACGAACGACACCTCGCCGTCGCGCTCCCAGCGGTCGAGGTCCTCGCGCACCTGCGCGTCGATGTCGTCCTCGCTCGGCCACCACGGCTCGGTGACCCCGAGCGTGTCGGCTCCCTTGGGCGGTGGCTCGGCGGTTGTCGTGGTCGAAGTTCCACTGGCCGCCGGCCGGTTCGCCGCCGTCGAGCAGCACGCCGTGCGCCAGGCGTGCGCGCCGGTAGAAGTCCTCCATGAGCAGCCGCTTGCCGCGACGGCCCTCGGCCCAGCGCTCGAAGTCCTCCCGCGCGGTGGCGAAGCCGCGAGGCGGCAGGACGGTGCAGCCGAGCCGCTCGACCAGCCCCAGTGCGGCGTACGACGTGGGGTGCACGACCTCGACGTCACCCTCGACCTCGCGCACCACCTCGGCGTACGTCTCCGCCTGCACGTAGGTCAGCCGGTCACCGAGCTCGGCGGCGCGGTGCCGCATCGCGCTCAGCACGAGGTGCGCCTTCGCCCGGTGGAAGCGTCGGCGCCGGAAGACCCCGGTCGACTCCACCATCAGAAGCGGGCCGCGGTGGTCGTCGACGAAGTGCGGTCCGAGCTGGTCGCCGAAGAGCCACCGCGTCGTCATGCGGTCAGCCTAGGCAGCCGCCCGAACGGGCGGCAGCGCCTCAGAGGTGGTGCAGCTTGGGGTACGGGTGGGCGATCCGCACGTTCTTCGACCCGAAGTCCGCCGTCACCGCGGCGCTGTCGACGTGGGTCACCTGGCCGAGGCCGTAGATGTCGTGGGTGACGCGGTCGCCGACCTCGAACACCTCGACGACCGGCTCAGCGGCCTGCTTGAAAGGACTGCTGGCAAGGTGCTTCGGCCGTCGGCCGCTCGGAGTGGTCATCACCCCCAAGTATGGCCCTCCCGGGCCGTTTGTGGGGCATCCGAGCCGAATCAGTGCCCGACGAGTCCCTTCACGTACGCCGCCTGGCCGAGGTGCTGGAGGCAGTCGCCCTGGATGCTGATCAGCCGCTGCCCCGCTGTCACCGGCGGATCCCACCGCTGGTCGACCTCCCGCTCGAGCTCCGCCTCGTCGACGGTCTGCAGGTAGCGGGCGGTCGCGAGCGTGACCTCGTGGTGGTACGCCGCGAGCAGCGCCGGGTCCTCGATCCGCAGCGCGTCGACCTGCTCGCTCGTGTGGCCGTAGCCGATGTCGTCGGTGCCGTTGGGCAGGCCGAAGCGGTCCTGGAACTGCTCCCAGACCTGCGGCTGACCGGCGAGGTCGGCGACGTGGTCGTCCTGCACCCGCGCCAGGTGCCACAGCAGCCATCCGACCGGGTTGCCGGTACCGCCCGGACGGTGGTGGAGGGTCTCGTCGTCGAGGTCCTCCGTGAGGCCGGCGTACAGCTCCGTGATGCGGCCGAAGCCCTCGGTCAGCAGCCCGCGCACGTCCATCGCGTCACTCCGCCGGCGCCGCGGACCGGACCTGCGGAGCCGAGGACTGCTCGTCCTTCATGCCGTCGATCTCCGCGAGGATGCGGGTGCGCTCGTCGTCGCTCACCGACACCTTCGCCTTGGCCAGGCCCTCGTCGAACTGCTCGGCGATGGTGCTGTCCTCGGCGCTGTACTGCCAGGAGGAGACCTCGTCGACCACTCGCTGGGCTGCCTCGATCGCTGCCTGCTTCACCTCGTCAGTCATGCGTCCACGGTAGTGAGCCTCATGGTGGGGACAACCGTCCAACGGGGTGTGCTGTCGCCGTCCAGAACGCCTTGAGCAGGTCCTCGACGCCGGGCGAGCCGAGCACGACCTGCGTCAGGAGGATGGCCACGGTCCCGTCGGGATGGACGTATGCCGACGTGCCGGTGCCGCCGACCCAGCCGTAGCGACCGATCACGTTCCACGGGTCGATGAGCCGGGTGTCGACGCCGCCACCGAACCCCCAGCCCTGGCCGTCGAGGAAGAACCCGCCCATCTCGCGGTGCCGCGGCGTCGTGTGGTCCGTCGTCATCAGGTGCACCGACTCCTTGCTCAGCACGTCGCCACCCCCCGCGAGCAGCATCCGTCCGAAGGCCAGCCAGTCGTCCGCGGTGGTGACGAGACCGCCAGACCCTGAAGGGAAGGCCGGCGGGCGTGTGAAGAACCCGTCCGGCTCGTCGCGCACGGCCAGCCCGCTGTCCCCGGCGCCGTACATCGTGGTGAGCCGGTCGACCTTGCTGGCGGGCACGTGGAAGCCGGTGTCCGCCATGCCGAGCGGGTCGAGCAGGCGCTCGGCCATCACGTCGGCGAGGTCCTGACCGGCCGCACGCGCGACGAGGACCCCGAGCACGTCGTAGGAGGCGTTGTAGGTCCAGCCGTCGCCCGGCTGGTGCATCAACGGGATGGTCGAGAGCCGGCGCATCCACTCGTCCGGAGCCGGGACCTCGTGGATGTCGTCCGCGGCCTGGTGCAACCGCTCCATCAACAGTGGCGTGACCGCCGACTCCCACGTGCAGAAGCCGTGGCCGGCCGTCCCGGTGAGCAGGTGGCGGGCGGTGATCGGCCGCTCGCCCGCGACCGTGTCGTCGAGCGGGCTCTCGAGGGTCCGCAGCACCCGGGGCTCGGCGAGCTCGGGGAGGAGGTCCGCGACCGGGGCGTCGAGGTCGATGCGGCGGTCCTCGACCAGCGTCATCGTGAGCGCCGCAGTCACGGGCTTGGTGATCGACGCGCCGCGGAAGAGCGCGTCGCGCCCCATCGGCGTACCACTCGAGTCGCGGGTGCCGAGGGCGACGACCTCGACGTCCTCGCCCCGCGCCACGAGGGCGACGAGGCCCGGGATGTCTCCTGAGCCCACGAACGGGTGCAGCGTCTCCTCGAGGTCCGCCATGAGCCGACCGTACGCTCCACCCATGACCTCCCCCGTCGCCCTCGTCACCGGTGGCTCGTCCGGCATCGGCGAGAGCACCGCACGCGCCCTGCTGGCCAAGGGCTTCGTCGTGTACGCCGTCGCCCGCCGCGTCGAGCGGATGGCCCCCCTGTCCGACCTCGGGGTGCACACGTTCGCGATGGACGTCACCGACGACGCCGCGATGGTCGCCGGCATCGACCGGATCGTCGACGAGCAGGGGCGCATCGACCTCCTGGTCAACAACGCCGGCTACGGCTCGTACGGCGCCGTCGAGGACGTGCCGATCGACGAGGCACGGCGGCAGTTCGAGGTCAACGTCTTCGGCCTCGCCCGCCTCGTCCAGCTCGTCACCCCCCACATGCGCACCCAGAGGTCGGGCCGGATCATCAACATCTCCTCGATCGGCGGGAAGTTCTACGAGCCGTTCGGCGCGTGGTACCACGCCACGAAGTTCGCGGTGGAGGGCTTCAGCGACAGCCTCCGCATGGAGCTGCGGCCGTTCGGCATCCAGGTCGTGCTGATCGAGCCCGGTCCGATCCGCACCGAGTGGAACGAGATCGCCCGCGACTCGCTGCTCGAGCGGTCCGGCGACGGTCCCTACGCGTCGTACGCCCGCCACGCCCACGGCGTCATGGAGCGCTTCGACGAGCCGTCCCGTGCCTCGACGCCCGAGGAGGTGGCGGACAAGATCGTGAAGGCCGCACTGGCGAAGCGTCCGGCCGCGCGCTACCCCGTCGGCCGCGGCGCCCGGATGATCACGACGTCGCGCGACCTGCTGCCCGACCGGGTGTTCGACGAGGTCGTCAGCCGGACCTTCGGGACGCGGTAGCCACCGGATCTCAGCCAGCCGCACGGCCCGCCTCCGCGAGGTCGAGGAGCAGACCGCGCGCGGGCTCGTGCACCAGCGCCGCCCACCGCGCCCAGACGTCGTACTGACCCTCGCGGACGAGCATCCTCCGTGCGTCGGCACGCGCGCGCGGCTGGAGGACGGCCGCCGCGACGTGCGACGCGTCGGACTGCCGTACGCCGCCGCCGACGGCTCGCCGCAGGATGCGGAACGCCGCCCGCGGGATCTCGTCGCGCCCCGACCGCAGCTGCGCGGTGACCCGCTCGAGGTCGGCGGCAGGCGTGCCGATCCGGAGCAGGTCGATCGACAGCACGTCGGTCACCAGCTCGTGGTCGGCGCGCATGAAGTGCCGCTCCACGAGCCGTCCCTCGTCGAGCGCCTCCTTGACGCACGTCCACGGCTGCGGCGCCTCGGCCACCTCGCGGGCCACGGACTCGGGCACGGCGATCGGCGGGGTGTCGAACATGAGGAGGTCGTCGACACCGCTCGGCACCAGCCGCCCGAGGACCCACCCGTCGTCGCCGGCGTCCGACCGGGCGCCGAGATCGAGGACCTCGAGCCAGGAGCCGGCGGCCGGGTCGTGGACGCGCAGCCGCCCGCCGGGCAGGCTCGCCCCGATCTCGTAGCCGCCCAGCCGTGCTCCCGCCCAGGACCGCGCCAGCTCGGCGTGCTCGGCGAGACGACCGGTCGCCATGCTCGTCGACGAAGTGCTCGAGCCCGCCCAGCTCGTGGACGAGGACCTGGTGGAACAGCCACGACTCCGCCGCCACCCACGCGAGCACCCTGACCGGGTCGCCCCCGTCGGCGTGGCAGTCGGCGAGCTGGTCGTCGTGGAAGGTCTCGATGGCGTACTTCAGCGCGAGCCGTTGGGCCTGCCCCGTCGCCGACTCCGGGTCCTCGCAGCGCACGGCCTGGTAGGCGATCCAGCGCGCCCACACCCACTCCGGGAGCTGGTCGCCGAGCGAGGCGAGCTGGGTGAGCAGCACGTGGTGGCGGCTCCGGAGGTTGAGGGCCGGCACGCGGGCGTGCAGCTCGAGGGCGCGGGCGGCATCGCCGCTCCGCTCGGCAGCGAGGGACTGCGCCACGAGGTCGAAGTGGGCCGACGTCATCCGATCGGCGACGCGCGGGTGCCGGCGAAAGCCGGGAGTGGGGTTCCGAGACATGACTCCACTGAAGGCCTGCTGCGGATCGCCGCCACAAGCCGCTCGAACGGATCTGTGGACAACCGCCGCCCCTGTGGAGACTCGTTCGCCACGGGCAGCTTCCGGGGGCAGTCTCGACGCCATGTACGAACCAGTCCTCACCACCCAGTCGCAGCTGGAGGACGCGTGGCGCGAGCTGATGGGCCCGTGGAGCTACGGCGGCCACAGCGTCTGGATGATGCTCATCGTCGACGACCGCCCGCTGCCCCGGCTGACCGAGATCGCGGACACCGCACACCTACCCGAGACCGAGGAGCTCGACGGTCTCGCGCAGCTCCTGGTCATGCTCGAGCGCGAGGTCGCGCCGGGCCTGCGCGTCGCGTTCCTCCGCTCCCGCCCGGGCAAGGGCACCGTCACCGACACCGACCGCGCCTGGGCGACGAGCCTGTACGCGGCCGCGCGCCGCGCCTCCGTGCCGTGCGAGGTCGTGCACCTCGCCACCCGCGGTGCCATCCGTCCGATCCCGGCCGATGTCGTCGGGATCAGGTAGTCGTTCGCGCAGCAGGCGGGACGATGGCGCCATGCCGCTTTCGCTGGACGAGGTGCACGACCTGATCGACTCGTGGGAGATCGACCCCGACGTCGACACCGTCGTGCCGGCCGTCGAGCTGTTCGCGGCGATGGCCGTCGGCGACCCCGGCAGGCTCGACGTGCTGCACGTGATCGCCGACCACCGGGCCATGCGAGGTGAGGTCGACGCTGCGCTCGCGTTCCTCGATCAGGCGGGCCCCACCGCGCACGACGACGCTGAGGTCCTGAGGGCCATGCGTGTCTCCTACCTCGTCGGCGGTGGCCGCGGAGACGAGACCGAGCCACTGCTCGACGAGCTCCGCCGCCGCGGTCCCCGCCTGCCGGCCGAGGCCATCGAGAGGATCGCCGACGCCCTCGAGGAAGCCGGTCGGCTGCAGGAGGCGATGCGCTGGTTCACGATCGGGCTTCGCGATCTCGACCCACAGCAGGACCTTCCGGCCTACGAAGAGGAGTACGCGCTCATCGGCCGTTGGCGCGTCCGGCGCGCGCTCGACCTGCCGTCGGACCACTACGACGTGCTGGCGCGCGAGACGCTGGACGCACGTCGAACGAGGTGGACCGACGACGAGGACTGAGGCGCTGACCTATCTGCGTCGGCGGAAGCGGTGGTCGCCGTTGGCCAGTCGCTCGAGGCGCCAGGTCGGTTCGTGGGCTCGATGGTGGTGGTGGCTGCAGAGCAGGATTCCGTCGGCGAGGTCGGTCCGCCCGCCGGTGTGCCAGGGGTGGAGGTGGTGGGCCTCGCACCAGGTGCCGGGGACGTCGCAGCCTTCGGCACGGCAGGTGCGGTCGCGGATCAGGAGGGCCTTGCGCTGGGCGGGGGTGAAGAGGCGTCGGGTGCGGCCGAGGTCGAGGGGGAGGCTGTCGCCGCCGAGGACGACGGGCAGGATCTTCGCGGTGCAGGCCAGCCGGCGGGCCTGGGCGGCGGTGATCCGGTCGCCGGTGAGGTCGTCGCCGGGGACGAGTCCGGCGCCGATGAGGTCGGCGGTGGCGAGGTCGGCCTTGAGGGCGTCGAGGTCGATGGTGACCACGAGGGTGGTGGCGTCGCCGCCGTGGATCGGGAGCCGGGTGGGGTCGAGGGACTCGAGGAGCTGGACGAACGCCTGGCCCATCCGGCGCGGGTAGGCCAGCCGGACCACCGGGTCACCGGCAGGCTGCGGCGGGCCGGTCCCCGTCCCCCTCGCGCTGGACGCGGGGGTTGGTGAACGCTTCGAGGTAGGTCGCGAGCCGGGTGGCGGCGGCGTCGGGGACCCGGGAGGAGATCCGGGTGGTGCCGTCGCCGAGGCGGCGCATCGTGAGCCGGGTCTGGGCGTCGGCGTGGGCTTCGAGGTCGGCCAGGCGGGCGGCTTCGGCGGCCTCGGCGATCTCCGGGGCGACGACGTCGAGGATCCGGCGGCCGATGCGGCCGAGCTCCTTCGGACCGAACTCGGTGGCACGCTCGACCAGGTGCGCCTCGGCCAGCGCCACCGTGGCGGCATCCACGCCGGCAGGCAGCAAGCGGAGCGCGCGGTCGATCACCCGCGCCTGGGCCAGCGACGCCGCACCCTCGCGCATCGCGGTCGCGAGTACCGGCCGCTCGCGGTCCAACGCGGCCGCGAGGCGCAGGTCGGCTCGCGCGTCGGCGTACGACGTCCGGGTGTGCTGCGCCAACCAGCCCGCCGCATCCCGCGCCGCCGTGCCAGCCGCGAGGTCACCGGCGTCGGCGAGGATCCGCAGCCGCAGCTCCACCAGCTGGGCCTCCGCCGCGACCAGCTCGCGCAGCGCCGCTGCCTTCTCGTCGACTGCCATGAACGTCGGGTTCGTGCCGGCGACGGCCTTGAGCGAGGCCCGGACGTCGGAGGCTGCGGCGATGATCGGGTGCGACACCACGAGGCTCCCTCCGACGACGACGGACCACCGCGCGCACGCGCGGCAGCAACTCGGTCGTCGCTCCTGGAGGCCGGATACCCGGACAATTACATGACCCTCGCAACTCGCCTCATCCGCCATGACCCGGACGTACCTAAGACCATGGACTTCATAAGGCGTGAAGCCATTCTAACGCTGCACAACTAGTATTCGCAAGGATTTTCGAACGCGATTGGACGCAGCCTCCACTACGCTCGCGGCATGCGCGCACCGGAGATCCCGACCGCGGGTGCACCAGCCCGGTGAACCCCTCCCTGGCCGCGCTGATCGACCGCGCGACGTCTTTCCTCGACCGGCCGGAACGTGCTCTCCTCGGCGTCACGGGCGCGCCCGGCGCCGGCAAGTCGACGCTCACCGAGACCTTGATGTCGCACCTTCGCGCCGAGATGGGCGCGGATGCCGTCGGCCACCTGCCGATGGACGGCTTCCACCTCGCGGACGCCCAGCTCGACCGGCTCGGGCGCCGCAATCACAAGGGCGCGCCCGACACCTTCGACGTCGACGGCTACGTCGCCGCGCTGCGACGCCTGCACGACGAGCCCGACCGCACGCTCTTCGCCCCCGGCTTCGAGCGCGACCTCGAGCAGCCCATCGCCGCCGCCATCGCGATCCTGCCGTCGGCGCGGCTCGTGGTGACGGAGGGCAACTACCTGCTCCTGCCCGACGGCGGCTGGGAGCGGGTACGCCCGCTGCTGACCGAGGTCTGGCACGTCGAGGTCGACGACGACGTACGCCGCGAGCGGCTGGTGCGCAGGCACGAGCAGTTCGGCAAGTCCCCCGAGGCCGCTAGGGCCTGGGTCGACCAGGTCGACGAACCCAACGCACGGCTCATCAGAGTCACGCGGGGCGTCGCGGACCTGGTCGTTCGCATCGACGAACTGTGATTCCACATTCCTGATCTCAGCCATCCAACGAGCTACGCACTTAATGCCCGGCCAGCAGTCGTTTGACCGACATGAATGGTCGGAAACGGCTGGCGCTCGAGCTCGATCAGACGAGCGCCCTGCGAGCGCCAGTACGCATTGAGCGCGCCGTTGACCTTTACGAACCAAACGATCAGGCCAACGAAGAAGAACCAGCCGAGCAGCAGCGCCCAAAGACCGGTCACGCCGCTGACGGGCGATCGCATTCCGCGACGCTCGTACAGTGCCGCCGACCTCGCTCGGCGTGACGAAGTACATGACAATGCTGATGAAGAAGGCGAGCAGGAGACCGAGCCCGCCGCCCAGGCCCGTCCCGGTGTGGCGCTGCATCTCCTCGTGCGTCTTGTAGAACCAGTAGAGCGTGTAGAAACCGAACGTCACGATGCACAGCAAGAAGCACGTGCCGGGCTCCGGACAGTTCCAATAGGTCCCGGGGCAAACCCGTCGGGGGCCATCATCGGCAGCCTCGACCAGGCACCGGCAACGCCGCGTAGCTGCGACGGCGCGCGCACTCCGAGAGCGAGGCCATGCCCGGCGTGCTGCATGGGCTGAGTGCGGAAGTCGTTGTCGTCGGTCATCTGTTCTCCGGTGGCGTGAGTGTTGATCGATGTCGGTTCTGCCGTCGTCGCAAAACCGCGCCCTCGTCGCAGCACAGGGCGCCCGTCCGCGAGTCGGCCTCGTCGAGAACCGCGTATGCAGCTGTCCTGCTACCGCGTCTTGCGTTTCGCTGACTCTTTACCCGACTGTCAACGGGAAGTCTTGACGAGTTCCAAACGCTCGCGAGCGCGTGGATCCCCGCGCTTGCGGTGATCGCCGGCCGATTCGGTCCTATCGGCGGGACGTACAGCCCGATCGAAGCAGAGCATTGCTACGCGTGGCGACTGTGCTCGCTGCCGTTCTGACCATGCTCGACATCGGCCTGTGGAGGTCCGCGAAGACACGGCTGCCACGGCCCGCGCTGATCGCGACCTGACGTCGATCAGCAAGCGAGAACGAACGAAGAATCGAGGCCACGCCTGCCGGTCCAAGACGGAGGCCCCGAAGGAGACGGCAGGTCAGGCGAACCGCCCGCGGGAGTGCCGAGTCGTACCTCGACCTCAGCGCCTTCTCACCGCACGCGGACTGCATCGAAGCAGCTGAAGTTCGAGGGCGTACTCGGAGAAGGACGCGCATCTACGGCGTCGACGCGCAGAAGGCGAACTGGAACAAGCAGGCAGCGGCATCGGCCCAGAACTACCTCGACATGAGCTCCGTTCTCGCGTCCAGGGCCTCAGTCGACCAGCTCGAAGTTCGATGGCTTCACCTGAGAGAGCAGGCCGTCTTCGGGGTCAACCGAGAACGGGCTCTGTGGTCCTCGCCGTCGAGGCGCAGGTCGGCCCGCAGCACGTCGTCGCGTCGACGTCTCTCGACTCGGCGCCCGCGTCCCGACGGGCGCCCGCCCACGAACACGGTCACCGGGTGGTCCCGGCCTCGTCCTCGTCGAAGAGCGCGAGCTGGTCGAGCTGCACCTTGCGCACGGGCGCGTCGACCATCAGCCGCAGCCCGGCGCGCATGCGAACCGCCAGGTCGCGGAGGTAGTCGTGCCGCGCCTGCAGCACCTTCTCCTTGCTGCGCTGCCCCGCTGCCCGCGCCTCCCTGATCCGCGTGCGGGTCTCGCGGCGACGCTTCTCGGTGATCCGGATCGCCTTGAGCAGGAGGCCGGTGTCGTTGCCGTAGATCCGCACCATCGCGGCCGGGCCCACCGACCCGCGGTCGTCGCGCTCGAGCTCGGCCATCACGGCGTACGCCGTCTCGAACCGGCTGCCCGGCCGCTCGCGGGCAGGCTCGGGCGCCGTGCGGACGCGCTCGGCGAGGTCGCGTGCCCAGCCGTCGACCTGCGACAGCATCCGGAGGACCTCGATCCGGACGGCGGCCGGCTCGGCCACCTCGAGCCCGAGCTCGCGGGTGACGCTGATGCGCTGGTCGGTGAGGAAGAACGTCAGGCCGAACTCGGTGCGGTTGAGCCGGTTGACCTCGACCAGCGCGGCCTGGCGGTCCGCCACGTCGTCGACCAGCAGGCACGACAGCAGCACCCGCGGAGCGAACTTGTTGACCGACACCCAGACGAGCCGGTCGTCCGTCGGCAGCGGGAGGTCACCGTCGTCGTCCCACTCCGGCGCCTCGTCGTAGCTGTCCGCCACGGCCAGGTCGATGACCGCCCGGACCTCCTCGACCGACGTCGGTCGGACGACCTCGTCCGGGTCGGGCTCGGCGCGCTGCGGCTTCGGCGGCAGAGGGCGTACGGCACCCTCCGGCTCCAGCCCGTCGGCGTCGAGGTAGACGGGGTGGAGCACGCCGTAGACCTCCCGCAGCGCACGGACCACCATCACGGCGGCGCGGTCGGCCTCCCGCAGCTCGAGGTCGAGCCAGAAGTTGGTCTCGCCCTCGGACCAGTCGTCGGCCACGGGTCGCCGGAAGCCGAGCCCCTCGAGGGCGCGCTCCTGCGCCTCGTCGAGCTCGCACCCGGGCGCGAGGTAGACGTTGCTCACCGCCTCGACGCGGACCATCGCGTCGCCGCCTGCCACCTGGCAGTAGGGCGCCGCCCCTGCCTCGTGTCGTTGCGTCACCTCGACGACGATCGAGTCGTCCTCAGCCATCCCCGCGACGTGGTCGGCCAGCCGCTGGCGGAACTCCCGCCAGGCCGCGTCCACCGCGTCGTCCCACCGACGCTCCGGCTCTCCACCCATGCCTCGACCCCTCACCGGGTCGCCCCCGCGACCCCCACGAGGACGACTCTAGGGACGACCACCGACAGTGCTCCTCGGCGCGGAGCGAGGCGGTCTAGCACCCGCTCCGCGCTCCTGTCACCCACGCACTCATCGGCGTAGATTCGAGGACTGCCCTCCCACCCCCCAATCCCGAGAGGTGGGTGACCACACCGAGGAGGGGCAGCGTGTTCATCCAGATCATCCAAGGCACATGCACGCGCCAGCAGGAGCTCCACGAGCACCTGGACACGTGGCGCAACGAGCTCAGCACCGGAGCACCGGGCTGGCTCGGAGGGACCTACGGGTTCACCGACGACGACATGTTCGTGGGCGTCGTCAGGTTCGAGTCGCGGGACTCCGCGATGTCCAACTCAGGCAGGCCCGAGCAGGACGCCTGGGCCGCCCGCATGATCGAGCTCTTCGACGGTCCTGTCGAGTTCCACGACTGCGACGACGTCACCCTCATGATGGACGGCGGGTCCGACAGCGCGGGCTTCGTCCAGATCATCCGGGGCAAGGTCGACGACGTCGACCGGCTCAGGTCGATGATGACCGCCGACACCGACTCGCTGCACCAGATGCGGCCCGAGATCATCGGCGGCACGCTCGCCGTCGAGCCGGACGGCACCTTCACCGAGACCGTCGCCTTCACCAGCGAGGCCGCAGCGCGGCAGGGTGAGCAGGTGGAGCCGCCGCCCGAGGTCCGGTCCGACCTCGAGTACGCCATGGCGGACGCACAGTTCTACGACCTGCACCGCCCCTGGTTCGCGTCACGCTGAGACGCCTCGCCGTGCCACCGGGGCGCTCGGGAGCCCCGGGGAGCCGATCTCGGCCGTCACTGCATGCCGCCACGTCCCTCGGGTACGGAACGCCTTCGACCACCCCCGACCCGAAGGCGGTTCAGCGCGATGAAGGCAGTCACCTGGCAGGGCGTCCACGACATGCAGGTCACGGAGGTCCCCGACCCCCGCATCGAGGAGCCGACGGACGCGATCATCAAGATCACGTCGACCGGCCTGTGCGGCTCCGACCTGCACCTCTACGAGACCCTCGCCCCGTTCATGGAGGCCGGCGACATCGTCGGCCACGAGCCGATGGGCATCGTCGAGGAGGTCGGCCGCGGCGTCAGCAACCTCAAGGTCGGCGACCGCGTCGTCGTGCCGTTCAACGTCTGCTGCGGCTCGTGCTGGATGTGCGACCAGGGCCTCTACAGCCAGTGCGAGACCACGCAGAACCACGAGCACGGCACCGGCGCGAGCTTCTTCGGCTACAGCAAGCTCTACGGCCAGGTCCCCGGCGGCCAGGCGGAGTACCTCCGCGTCCCGTTCGCCGACTTCCTGCCCGTCAAGGTGCCGCACGAGCACGCCGACGACCGGTTCCTCTTCCTCTCCGACGTCCTGCCGACCGCGTGGCAGGGCCTGCAGTACGCCGACGTGCCCGACGGCGGCACGCTGCTCGTCCTCGGCGCCGGACCGATCGGTGACATGGCGGCCCGCATGGGCGTGCGCGCCGGCCACCGCGTCATCTCCGTCGACCGCGTGCCGGAGCGGCTCGCCCGCGTCGAGGCGTTCGGCGCCGAGCCGCTCAACCTCGACGACGCCGAGTCCGTCGGCAGTGTGGGCGACGTCGTCCGCGAGGCCACCGGCGGCCGCGGTCCCGACGCCGTCATCGACGCCGTCGGCATGGAGGCGCACGGCTCCGGCGGTGCGCAGGTCGTGCAGAAGATGACCGGTCTGCTGCCCGACGCGATCTCGGAGCCGATGATGAAGAAGGCGGGCCTCGACCGCCTCGCGGCACTCCACACCGCCATCGACGCCGTACGCCGCGGCGGCACCATCTCGATCTCCGGCGTCTACGGCGGCCAGGCCGACCCGATGCCGATGATGCAGCTCTTCGACAAGCAGATCCAGGTCCGGATGGGCCAGGCCAACGTGCGCCGCTGGACCGACGAGCTGCTCGCCATGCTGGTCGAGGACGACCCGTTCGGCGTCGACGCCTTCGCCACCCACCACCTCCCGCTCACCGAGGCGCCCGACGCCTACGCCCACTTCCAGAAGAAGGAGGAGGGCATGGTGAAGGTGGTCTTCCAGCCCTGAGCCGCGACGAGGACTGATCCGCGAGGACTGACCCGCGCGACCCGCGCCGGTCAGTCCTCGCGGTCCTTCGGGGGACGTCCCCGTCGGGGCACCGGGCCCGCGTCGCGCGGCGCGCGCCCAGCAGTCCTGAGCGCCTCGCGCAGCAGCAGCTCGATCTGCGCGTTGACGCTGCGCAGGTCGTCGGCGGCCCAGCGCTGCAGGGCGGAGTGGACGGCAGGATCGAGGCGCAGCAGCACGGACTTGCGCTCTGCGCCCCGCCTGGGAGCCGACTCCCCCGCCTCCTCGCTCACGGACGGCCCGATCAGGTGTAGAGCGAGCCGGTGTTGATGACGGGGGTCGTGCCGCGCTCGGAGCAGAGCACCGTGAGCAGGTTGGACACCATGGCCGCCTTGCGCTCCGCGTCGAGCTCGACGATGTCCTTCTGCTCCAGCTGCGCGAGCGCGCTCTCGACCATGCCGACGGCGCCGTCCACGATCTTCTCCCGCGCGGCGATGACGGCCGAGGCCTGCTGCCGCTGCAGCATCGCCTGCGCGATCTCGGGGGCGTAGGCCAGGGCCGAGATGCGGACCTCGATGACCTCCAGCCCGGCCAACGTGATCCGCTCGGCGACCTCCGAGGCCAGCTCGGCCGAGATGACCTCGGTGTCACCGCGCAGGGTGACCTCCGTGGCGGCGTTGTCGTAGGGATGGCTCATCGCGACGTGCCGCAGGGCCGACTCGGCCTGCACCGCCACGAAGTCCTCGTAGTCCTCGACCGCGAACTTCGCCCGGGCGGTGTCGGCGACCTGCCAGACGACGATCGCCGCGATGTTGATGGGGTTGCCGTCGGCGTCGTTGACCTTGAGCTCGTTGGTCTCGAAGTTGTGCACCCGCACCGAGACGTTGCGCCGCGTCGAGAGCGGGACCACCATCCGCAGCCCCTGCTTGCGGACGGTCCCGACGTAGCGGCCGAAGAACTGCACCACCCGCGTCTGACCCGGTGCCACGATCGCCAACGAGGCAGAGAGCAGCAGGCCCAGGACCATGATCGCGAGGCCGCCGACGATGCGGCCGATGCCGCCACGACCCGCGTCCGCGGCGATGATGCCCGCGACCGTCATCCAGCCGCCCAGTCCGAGGAGCAGCAGCGCCACGGCGAGCCCGGCGAAGCCGTCGACGGACCACGCCTCCCGCTCGGTCACGTCCACTCGCGTTCCTTCGTGCCCCACCGGGTGTCCTGCCGGCGGGCCGCCCTCCGACTCGCCGATCTCCCCCTGCTGCACTGCCCGGTCCCCGTCCATGCGCCGATCCCCTCTCCAGAATGTGATGGCAAATAGATATCACATTCCGCGCGACGGGGTGGAGCTCACTCCGCCACCGGCGTCCGCCGCCGTCCCAGCGCCCCCGCCCGGACGTAGACGACGGTCGTCACCACGTTGAGCACGACGGCGGTCGCGACGTACATGCCGAGGTTCAGCCCGGGCACCACGTCGGCGGGGAGCGTGTACGCCATCACCACCCGTGCGGCCGCGTCGAGGAGCGTGCCGGCCGCCCACAGCGCACTCGACGTACGCCACATCTGGCGGAACCGCGGCTCACGCTCCCAGAGCCCCTCCCAGTCGCCCGGCCAGCCCAGCCGGCCCTCGACCATCGGCTTGGCGAACTGGTAGGCCAGCGGTCGCTCGGCCCACCACAGGCTGGCGAGGAACCAGAAGCCGACGCCGCCGGTCACGAGCGCGTCCTTGGCGAGCAGGAACCGCTCGTCGCCGGGGAGCAGGGAGATCGCGAAGCTCGCGAAGAGCAGGACCGTGAAGAACGCCTCGAGCCCGCTGGGGCGGTTGCCGCGGAGCAGTGACACGCACGCCGGGACCAGCGACACCACCGCGCCGACGACGAGGGCTGCGTACACGCTCACGCCCAGGTGACGCATCAGGTAGTAGAGCGCCGTCGACCCGACGATGCCGAGGAGCGGGCGGAGCACGGTCACGGGTCGGCCCTCGTCCCGCGCTCGAAGAGCTCGACCAGCTCGGCGGCGTACGCCGCGCAGTCCAGCCCCGGGTCGACGTGGAGCTGGAACACCACGGTCTCCACGGCTCGCTGGATGGTCGTCGCCATGACGCCGGTGTCGAAGTCCCGCATCCCACCTTGCGCCTGACCGTCGGCGAGGATGCGCTCGAGGTGACCGAGGTCGCTGGGCTCGGAGGTCGACGCACCACCGGCCCCGGCCATCACCACCTGCATCAGCGCCGACATCGGCGCGCGGTGCGTGTCGGCGTACCCGACCACGCCCTCGATGTAGGCCCGGAGCCGCGCGCCCGGCGTCTGCGCCGCCATGACCCGCGCGCCGACGTGCTCACCGATCCCGGCGACGACGTGCTCGACCAGCGCCGCGACGAGGTCGGCCTTGCCGGCGAAGTGGTAGCTGATCAGCCGGGTGCTGGACAGGCCGGCCCGCTCGCGGATCCGCGCGAACGTCGCCCGAGCGAAGCCCTCCTCCGCGACCAGGTCGATCGTCGCGTCGATGATCTCGGTCCGCCGGGCGGTCGCCGCCGACGAGCGCTCCGTTACTTGCACGAGTAAGACGGTAGCGCCGCCGTCCTGCGCCGCGCAATGCCACATGGAGACCTATCCATCGGGCCGTCCGCGGGTGTAGGCAGGGAGGGTGGGGCGACCGTCCTCACGACCGCCGGACGAGGGAGACCCCATGGCCGCACTCGAGAGCACCCAGCTGCTGACCGAGCTCGAGCCGGTGGTCGAGGACAACCTCAACCGGCACCTCTCGATCGCCGACGAGTGGATGCCCCACGAGTACGTCCCGTGGTCGCTCGGCCGCGACTTCGCCGACCTCGGCGGCGATCCCTGGGAGGTGGCGCAGTCGCAGCTGTCCCCGATCGCGCGCACCGCGCTCGAGGTCAACCTGCTCACCGAGGACAACCTGCCGAGCTACCACCGCGAGATCGACCGGGCGTTCGGCCGCGACAGCGCCTGGGGCACCTGGGTGAACCGGTGGACCGCCGAGGAGGGGCGGCACGCGTTCTGCATCCGCGACTACCTCCTCGTCACCCGGGGCGTCGACCCCGTCGAGCTCGAGCGCGCCCGGATGGAGACGATGGAGACGGGCTACGAGGCGATGGACAAGTCGCTGCTCAACGTCTGCGCGTACGTCTCGTTCCAGGAGCTCGCCACCCGCGTCTCGCACCGCAACACCGGCCGCTACACCGAGGAGCCGATCGCCGACAAGCTGCTCGCCCGCGTCGCCAAGGACGAGAACCTCCACATGATCTTCTACCGCAACCTCGTCACCGCGGCCCTCGAGCTCTCGCCCAGCCAGACGATGCGCGCGATCACCGAGGAGGTCGTCGGCTTCGAGATGCCGGGCAGCGTGATCCCGGGCTTCTCCCGCAAGGCGGTGCAGATGGCCAAGGCCGGCATCTACGACCTCCGCATCCACCACGACGACATCGTCACGCCGCTGCTGCGGCAGTGGGGGGTGTGGGAGCTGACCGACCTGGACGCCGACGGCGAGGCGGCCCGCGACGAGCTGGCCGCCGCCGTCGCCGCGCTCGACGGCGAGGCGACACGGTTCGTCGAGCGGCGCGACGAGGCGGCGGCGAAGAAGGCGGCGCGCCAGGCGAGCAGCTAGGCCCGATCACCAGCGGTTGCGCACGTCCTCGGCCCACCCGGCGAGGTCGGCGACGCGGACCCAGGTGCCTGAGTGGTCGCGCACGCGGCCCTCCCAGTGTCCGAAGCACTGGTGCGTGCGGGACGCGAAGAGCTTGAGGTCGATGACGGAGCGCTTCAGGTGGAAGGGCGCGAAGGTGAGGTCGACGGTCTCGCCCGTCACCCGCCACGGCGCCAACCAGTCGTCGGTGTCGTAGCGCCAGTCGAGCTCGTCGCTGATCTTGGTCAGGCGCCCGTCCACCAGCAGCGCGTTCTCCGTCGACCCGGTGCCGTCGGTCCACCGGCCGCCGACCTGGATGCCGACGACACGTCCGTCGGTGCGCCCCGATCCGGCGCCCCAGTTCCAGTGCATGGCGTACGGCCAGCGGCCGCGGCCGTGGTCGAGGACCGCCCACGACTCCCCCGACGGCACGTCGTACGACTCGCCGTCGACCCACAGGGTGCCGACCGCGGGCCGCGCGACGTCCTTCACGGTGTACTGGAACAGCCGATCGCTCCACGGCACCACCACGCCGAGCGACTCGTGGCCCGGCGGCCGCTCGGCGGTGACGTCGACGCGCACCCGCGCACCCTCGGCGCGCAGCCGGGTGCCGCCCTCGACCTCGTCGAGGTCGATCCGGACCTTCCGGGTCCGGGCACGGGCCGGTCCCCCTCCGAGCGTGCCGGGCAGGGTCGCGCTGCGGCCGAGCACGCCGATCGCGTCGTGGGCGATCTCCTCGCCCGTGCGGCGGTCGAGCACCCAGATGCTGTGCACGGCGGCGTAGTCGATGTCGGAGAGCACCAGCGCCACCACGTGCGTGGGCGTCGTGACGCCCCAGTACTCCCAGCGCTTGTTGCGTCCGCGGCCGAACCGGCCACGCCCGATCCCGTCGGTGGTGACCAGCGGGGTGCGCGTCCATCCCACCGCGTCGCGGTTGAGCCGGCCGTCCGGCAGCGTCAAGGAGACGGGCGAGGTGATCTCGCGCTCGGGGAGGGTCACGCGGGGACCCTACTGGCCTGCGACGATCTCCCCATGACGGAGCGCAACGTCCTCGGCGGCGAGCTGGAATCCTGCGGCACCGACCCGCTGACCGGCTTCCACCGCGACGGCACCTGCACGGTCGGCCCGCAGGACGTCGGCCTGCACGCCGTCTGCGCGGTGATGACCGAGGAGTTCCTGGCCCACCAGGCCTCGGTGGGCAACGACCTGGCCACCCCGCGCCCGGAGTGGCACTTCCCCGGCCTGGTCCCGGGTGACCGCTGGTGCGTGGTCGCCGTCCGCTGGCTCCAGGCGTACGACGCCGGGGTGGCGGCGCCCGTCGTGCTCGCCGCCACGTCGGAGCGCGCGCTCGACGTCGTACCCCTCGAGGTGCTGCGGACGCAGGCGGTCGACGTGCCGCCGGACCTCAGCGCCCTGGACTGACCTCGCGGTCCGATCCGTCAGAGCCCGAGGCGCACCACGTGGGCGTCGTCGCCCGGGTAGACGAGCCCTTCGTGGCCGTCGCCCCACCGGACGACGTACGGCGGACCGCCGTCCGTCCCGCGGACCTCGACGATCTCGCCCTCGCGTCTGGGCGCGTCGACCCTGTTGCTCTCGGCCACCAGCCGGTCACCGACCTGCGCGTGCATCCTGCTCACCACCCTGTCCTGGTTCCTGTTCCCACGATGCGCCTGCGACGGCGGCGTCGGCAAGGGACAGGAGCATGACGGACAGCAACGCGGCGCCGATGTCACGCAGCCCCGCGAGCACGCCGTACAGCTCGGACTGGTCGGCCAGGAGGCCGCTCAGGGTGGTGGTGCCGTCGGCGTTGCGGGTGATCGCCAGGCCGCAGAGCCGGTCGGACCAGTGGTCGTCGAGGTGGCCCCTGACACGGATCTCGTACGTCGCCGGGCCGGTCATCGCGACCCGACCTCCACGGCAACCGGCCGGGGCGTACGACGCCGGGCCGGCCGCCGGATCACCCACTCGGCGACGGCCAGGTTGATCACCCAGCCGGCCGCCTTGAGCAGGTCGCCGCGCAGCTCGCCGTGGCCGACGACGGCCTCGCCGAAGCCCTGCGTGAAGACCTGCGTGCCGGCGGCGACGGCGAGCGCGTAGGCGCGGATCATCCACGCGCGGTGCGCGGCGAAGTCGCGGCGACGGGCGGCCGCCACGCCCACGACGAGGCAGCCGGCCATCGCCGGCGCGACGACGAGGCGCAGGACGAGGAGCAACGGACCCGTGCCCGGCTGCGGCTCGTAGAAGAGCGTGAGCCACAGCGCCGAGCCGGCGACCATCAGACCGGTGACGGCGAGCACCCGGCCCGCCCGCCGGTGCCAGCGCGGGTGCTGGCGGCGGATGCCCGGGACGAGCTGGAACGCCCCGACCAGGGCGAACACCGTCGCGCCCACGATGTGCACGACGAGCGCCACCGGCCACCCCAGGAACCGGTCGTCGGCCGGCATGATCTCGGGTCCTCCGGCCAGCTGCACCAGCCGGAGGCTTCCCGAGGCGACGGGGACGAAGCAGAGGGCGAACAGGGCGACGGGGAGGGCCCAGCCGAGCCGGCGGGCACTCATCGGACTGCGGGCTCGAGGACCGTGTCGGCGGGCGCGGTGTCGACGGTGTCGTCGGCGTCGCGCGGGTTGCGCCACAGGGCGACGCCGAGGCCGATCAGCGCGATGCCCTCGGGGACGGCGAAGGGCCGGTTGAAGGCGTCCGGCAGGACGGCGAGCGCCGCGGTGCTGACCGTGCTGACGGCGAGCAGCGCCGAGGCCCAGCGGGGCAGGATGGCGGTGCGGAAGAGGGCGATGCCGAAGAGCAGGCCGCCCAGGACGTAGCCCGCGCCGGCGACGTTGAGGACGACCTGCATGCCGCCGATGTCGCCGACCGGCTTGCCTCCGGCCGCGGCGTTCACGACGTCCATGACGTAGCCGGGATTGGAGTCGAGCAGGGCCGGCAGCACCGCCGTCGCGATGACCTGGACGGCGAACAGCGTCAGGTAGCCGAGGGTGAAGACGACGTAGCCGACGAGGCCGAGGAGGCCGGCCTGCCGGTGCTGGCGCAGGTACATGCCCGCGATGCCCGCCAGGGCGAGGACGGACATCACCCCCTTGGCGGAGCAGCGCATCACCCACTCGGTGGTCTCGGTGTCGAAGGCGGCCTCGGCGGGGTGGTTGACCTGGACGGCGACGAAGATGCTCCCGGCGATCGCGGCGGCGACGCCGGCGGCCTTGATGAGGCCGCTGCTGGTGACGTTCATGGTGGGCTCCTGGACGGGTGGTGGCCGGTGGTTCCGGCGATGTCCAGGACGCTAGGAAGCGACGGGGTGACTCCACATCGCATCGTCATGTGACCGATGGTGGTGATCCGGCGTCAGAGCAGCCCGCGCTCGGCTGCCCGTCGTACGGCGGCCCGGCGGGTGTTGACGTCGAGCTTGGCGAAGATGTGCCGGGTGTGGGTGCGCAGCGTGTTGAGCGAGACGTAGAGCCGCTGCGCGATCTCGGGTCCGGTCAGCTCCGTGGCGAGCAGCCGGAGCACCTCCAGCTCGCGCTCGCTGAGCCCGTCGGCCTGCGGGGGCCGGGGCGCGGGCTCGTCCCGCGTGGCCGCCGCGAGCACCGCGGCCGCCGGCTCGCCCCCGTGCGCCTCCAGCAGCTCGACCATCGCCGCGCCCTCGTCGAGGTAGAGACGGCGATACCCGGACGGCACCCCGCGCTCGAGCGCCTCCCCCAGGGCCGCGAGCGCCGCGTCACGGTCGCCCTTCGCGTGGTGCGCGAGGGCACGTACGACGTCCGCGTCGACCACGCTCCCTCCGCGCCCGGCGGCCCCGGCCTCCGCCGCGATCCGCTCCGTGACGCCGATGACGTCGTCGAGACGGTCGGCCTCCGCCACCAGCAGCCGGGCCAGGGTCAGCCGCTCGACCTCCCCGAGGTAGGTCCCGTGGTCGAGGTCGACGCGGTGCTCCGACGCCCACTCGCGGGCGTCGTCGAGCCGGCCCTGGGCGACGCGGATCCGCGCGCGCAGCGCCGGGACCGGCCGGACGTCGGGGAAGTACCCGGGCAGGAACAGTGCCTCGCGCCTCGTCCAGCGCCGCGACCGCCCCGTCGAGGTCGCCGCGCGCCCGGAGCAGCGCGGCTCGCGCGACGTGGATGCGGTGCCGGTTCTCGATCAGCGACGCCCGCTCGCCCAGCTCCGCGGCAGCGCGCAGGTGCTCCTCGGCCTCGGCGAGCGAGCCCTGCTCGACCAGCACCTCGGCGAGCCCCACGTGCAGGTCGCCCGTCGTCGACAGGGGCGGACCCGGCGTCGACTCTGCGCTCGCGAGCGCGTGCTCGAGGAGGCGCCGTGCCTCGTCGGGTCGGCCACGCCCGAGCGCGATGCTGGCGAGCACGACGGTCATCCCGAGCCCGTCGGCGACGTTGCCGGCGGCCCGGATGTGGCGCGCCGCCTCGCCGAACGTCTCGGCGGCAGCAGCCAGGTCCCCGGCGGCCCAGGCGGCGAGCCCGAGGAAGCCCGACGAGGCCCCGAGCACGAAGTGGTCGTCCGGGCCGACCAGGTCGCGGGCCCGGCTCGCGTGGGCGGTCGTCCCGGCGACGTCGCCGCGGGCCTGGGCGACGGTCGCCCGGTAGACCTCGACCATGGCCGGCAGGGTCGCCAGGTCCTGGTCGCGAGCCTCCCTCGCGTGGAGCGGACCGGCCGACTGCGGTGGCGACCCCGATCCGAGCGCCGCCTCGGCGACGTCGAGCCACCGGTCGAGCCCGTCGAGGTCACCCTCCGAGAGCCGCGCCCACGCGAGGTGCAACGCCAGCAGCGGCCGGTGTCGTACGACGTCCTCCGGCAGGGCGCGCAGCCACTCGCGCATCGTCCGGTCCTCGCGGCGCTGGCGCATCCCGGGCACGGCGAGCTCCACGAGGTCGGCGGCCTGGTCGTCGTCACCGCCGGCCAGGGCGTGCCGGACGGCGTCGGGCAGCCGGTCGTGGTCGGCGTACCAGTCCGCGGCGTCGTGGTGCAGGCTGCCCGACGTGCTCGGTGCCCCCGGCCGTGAGCCGCGCGCGCAGCGCCTCGGCGAAGAGGTGGTGGTAGCGCCACCACTGCCGCTCGTCGTCGAGCGGGACCACGAAGAGGTTGGACCGCTCGAGCGCCTCCAGCAGCTGCTGGCCGTCGGAGCGGCCGGTGACCGCGTCGCACAGCGGCCCGCACAGGTCGTCGAGGACGGAGGTGTCGAGCAGGAACGACCGGACGTCCGCGGGCTGGCCGGCGAGCACCTCGTCGACGAGGTAGTCGAGGACGAACCGGTGGCTGCCGGCGAACGCCTCGACGAAAGCGTCCGGGTCGGCCGTGCCGGCGGCGGAGAGGGCGGCGAGCTGCAGGCCTGCGGCCCATCCCTCGGTACGCCGCTCGAGCGCGGCGACGTGCTCCGACTCGAGGCCGAGCCCCATGACGTCGTTGAGGAACGCCGTCGCCTCGGCCGTGGTGAACCGGAGGTCTGCGGCACGGACCTCGAGCAGGTCCCCACGGGCCCGGAGCCGCGGCAGGGCCAGTGGTGGATCGGCCCGCGTCGTCATCGCCACGGTGACCTGCGGTGGCAGGTTGTCGATCAGGAAGGCGACCGCCTCGTGCACCTCGGCGCCGTCGATGACGTGATAGTCGTCGAGGGCGATCACCGTCGGCCCGGGCAGCGAGTCGAGCTCCTCGACCAGGCCGGCCAGCACCTCCTCCGCCCGCACGGTCCGCTCGTCCTCGAGCAGCGCCGCCACGTCGGCACCGACCTCCGGGCTGGCGACGCGGAGGGACGCCACGAGGTGCGCGAGGAACCGCCGCAGGTCGGCGTCCGCGGCGTCGAGCGACAGCCAGGCGGTCCGGACGTCACCGGCCGCCAGCCACTGGGTCAGCAGCGTCGTCTTCCCGGACCCCGCCGGCGCCGCCAGCAGCACGAGCCGCGGCATCGGACCCCGGCCGGTCGGCAGCCGGTCCGTGAGGCGGCTGCGGTCCACGAGCCGGCGTCGCGTCAGCGGGACACGCAGCTTCGTGCTGGGTACCGCCATGGCCTCAGGCTAGTGGCGGGATCGGGCCGAAGGACCCTGCCGAGGAGGGCGCCCGCTCCCTAGCGTGACCGGTGAAGGGAGCACCACCATGAGCGATCGCACCAGCACGGCCTCAGGCCACGCGGGCAACGCCATCTACGGACTCGGCGTCTTCGGCGCCTGGGTCTACTTCTGGATGCAGGCGGACGGCCTCTGGCAGCACCTCCTCGCCATCCTGCAGGGCATCGTCTGGCCGGCCTTCGCCGTCTACCACGGCCTCGACGCGCTGGGCGCGTGACGCAGTCGGCCAGGCCACCCAGTCACCCACACGCGAAGGTCCGGCGCCGCTCGCGTGGCACCATTCACCGACACACCTGCAGCGCACGGCGGCTCGCCAGGTGACTCCCCCGAGCCGACCAGGAGGCGTCGACGGTGCCCGACCCGGACACGTCCGCCGTACCGCCGCTGCGCATCCACCAGCGTGAAGCGCTCGAGGCGCTCGCTTGCGCATGGGGCGACGCCGACCACCCGCGGGCATGGGTCGTCCTGCCGCCCGGCGCGGGCAAGACCCGCGTCGGCCTGGAGGCCGTCGCGGGTGAGCTCCGGGCACACCCCGACACCCGCGCCGTCGTGCTCGCCCCCAACACCGCCATCCAGTCCCAGTGGGTCGCCGAGGCCCGGACGATGGGGCTCGACGCGAGTGACGACAAGTCCCTCATCAGCCCGCTGACCTGCCTGACCTACCAGTCCCTGGCCGTCTTCGACTCCGAGGCCGCGGACGACGACGACTCCACGACCCCGGTCGTCGACCGGCTTCACCCCAACGGCGTCGCCCTCTTCGAGCGGATCCGCACGCAGACCGCGCCTGGTGCTCGTCCTCGACGAGTGCCACCACCTGCTCGAGGTGTGGGGGCGGCTGCTCGCCGAGCTGCTCGACGCAGTCGACCGCGCCCACGTCCTGGCGCTCACCGCGACACCGCCCGAGAGCCTCGCCGGCGAGCAGCGCGCCCTCGTCGACCAGCTCTTCGGGAGCATCCGCTACCGCGTCTCGGTGCCGGCGGTGGTGAAGGAGGGTCACCTCGCGCCGTTCGACGAGCTCGTCTGGCTGACCACCCCCACGCCTGACCGAGGAGGACTGGCTCACCAGCGAGGCGCTGCGCTTCACCGAGCTCACCACCCTGCTCACCACCCCGGGCTTCGGGTCGGTCGGGTTCTACGAGTGGCTCGCCACCCGGTTCGTCGAGCCCGTCCCCACAACGACCACCTGGGCGGCGCTCGCCGAGCGCGAGCCCGACCTGTGCGACGCCGCGCTGCGGATGCACCACGCGGGCCTGCTCGCCCTGCCCGTCGGCGCCCGGTTGCGCGAGGAGCACCGGCACGCCCCGTCGGCCGAGGACTGGGTCCGGCTCGTCGGCGACTGGCTGCTCCACCACGTCGCCGAGTCCGACGACCCGGCCGACGCCGAGGTGCTCGCGGTGGTGAAGGCCGCGCTGCCGTCGGTGGGCTACCAGTGGACGCGTCGCGGCGTACGTCGCGGGCGCTCCACCGTCGACCGCGTGCTGGCCCGGTCGTACGCCAAGCCCGGCGCGGCCGCGCAGATCATCGCGGCCGAGCACGCCGCGATCGGCGAGCGGGTCCGGGTGCTGGTGCTGTGCGACCACGAGCGCGCGGCCGCGACCGTGCCGGTCACCCTGGACGGGGTCCTCGACGCCGAGGCCGGTTCCGCGATCGCAGCGCTCGAGGCCCTGCTGGACGGACCCGAACACCGCCCTCCTCCACCCGATGCTGGTGACCGGGTCCGTCGTCGCCGCCTCCGAGTCGACGCTGCACGACCTCGTCGCCTTCGTCGCCGGCCGCGACCCCGACCTGGGGTCACGGCTCCGCGTCGAGGCCGGCCGCCGGCCCCGTCGCGACGTGTACGTCCGGGTGGACGTCCCGCACCTGGGTCACCCACGTCACCGCGTTCTTCGAGTCCGGCCGGACCCAGGTCCTCGTCGGCACCCGCGGCCTGCTCGGCGAGGGGTGGAACGCCCGCGGCGTCTCCACCCTCATCGACCTCACCACCGCCACCACCCTGACCGCGGTCGTGCAGACACGAGGCCGGGCGCTGCGCACCGACCCGACCTGGCCGGACAAGGTCGCCACCAACTGGACGGTCGTGTGCGTCTCCGAGGCGCACCCCAAGGGCGACAACGACTGGTCGCGGCTCGTGCGCAAGCACCAGGGCTTCCACGGCATCGACGCCGACGGCGACATCGTCGACGGGGTCGCCCACATCGACGCGTCCTTCTCCCCCTACGCGCCTCCGCCGGTCGCCGAGTTCGACGGCCTCAACGCCCGGATGCTCGTCGCCGCCGCCGACCGCGACGCCATCCGCGACGCCTGGAAGGTGGGCGAGCCCTACCAGGACGTCACGCTCGCGTCGCTGCGCGTACGCCGCCCCACCTCGTACACCGCGCCGCTCGACGAGGTCGTCCAGCTCGCGCCCGTCCCGCCGACGTGGCGGCTGACCCCGGACGGCATGACGACCGACGCCCCGGTGCCGGACGACCAGCTGGCGTACGTCGTGGGCGCTGGCCGCGGCGTCGGTCGGCGTCGGCGCCGCCTCCCTCGCGGTCGGCGAGTGGGCGCTCGTGGCGGGCGCCGTGGGCGCGCTCGCCACCCTCGGCCAGAGCGCGGTGACCGGTCGCTCGCACGCGGACGCCCTCACGACCTGGCTGCGCTCGCAGGTGGCGCTGACGTCGGCCGTCCCGCCGCTGGAGGCGGTCGCGGCGGCGGTCGCAGACGGTCTGGCCGCCGCTGGTCTGACGAGCGTCGGCGCGTCGGCGCTCGCGGTCGACGTCCACCCGGGCGGGGAGTACCGCTTCCGCCTCGTCGGCACCGAGGCCGACGCCGAGGTGTTCGCGACCGCGTTCGACGAGGCGATCAGCCCGGTCGGCGTCCCGCGCTACCTCGTGTCTCGTTACACCGACGCGCAGCCGGCCGACGGCGCCATCCGTACGCGCTCGGGCGCGCGCAAGGCCCTGCTTGCCGCCCGGGCCACCGGCGAGGCGTGGCACCCGGTCCCGACCGCTCTCGGCCGCAACGCCGCCATCGCCGACCACTACCTCCGCAGCTGGAACGCGTGGGTCGGAGCGGGCCGGTTGCTCGCCGCTGCGAAGCCGGAGGGCGCAGGCATCGTGGCCGCGGTCTCGGGTGAGGATCCGTTCGCGGCCACCACGGTCATGCGCCGACACTGGTCCTGACGTCGCGTCGCGGCGACAGCGGGGCTCACCCGGCGTGGTCGAGGCGTCCGTTGACCCCGAGCGCCGCCAGGTCGGCTGCCGCGAGACCGGCCGCCCAGCCCTCGCTGTTACTCACGTTCGCGCTCCTGCCGACGCTGTGCGGCACCAGCCGGACGAACTCCTCGGCGACCTTCTCCTCCTGCGACCGGAGCACGGGGAGCAGGTCGGCACCGGCAGCGCGTGCGGCCTCGACGTTGGCCCGCTCCAGTCGGTCCGCGATGCGGAGGGCGTAGGCGGTCAGGAAGGACTGGCGGAAGGACTTCGTCCGCGTCGTCCCGCTCGCGCTGGTGCGTCGGCCGTGGCGCAACATCGCAGCATCCGCCTGCACCAGCAGGGAGGTCACCAGCAGCTCGACCGCGTCGAGGTCGGACGCAGACCCGACCACCACGCTGAACCCGAGCTGGTCCGCACCCGCCGCACGGCACCGGTTGGCCGAGGCCACGGCCGAGACCAGCAGCGTCTTGGCCCTGCACGTACGGCTTGTCGAGCCAGAGGCGCCGCACCTGCAGGTCGCTGCGGTCGCTTGCCGGCCCGTCCTCGAGCAACCGGTCCAGCGCGTAGCGCGAGATGAGCTCCTGCGCCTTGGCCGACAACGCCTCGGCCTCCTCGTCGAACTCGGTGGACTCGGCCTTGGCGAGCAAGGCCCGCACCCGCGCGAGCTTCGGGTGCTCGGGTCCCGCCTGCCCGGCAGTGTCGGCGATCGCATCGGTCAGCCGGGGCGCGACGTTGAGCAGGGCGACCAGTCCGAGCAACGCAGCGACGGGCTCGCCGGGACCCAGCGCGAGTGACGGCTCGTCGAGTGCGTCGACCGCGTCTCGCCATGGCTGGGCACGTGCGCTGCTGCGCTCGTGCTCGCGCAGGGTCGTCGCCAGCAGCGTGAGGTGCGCCGGGCCCGAGGTTGCGCGTGACCAGCTCGCCGAGGTCCGACGGCGACCACCCGCCGTCCACCACGTGGCCGACCACCACGTGCGCCAGGTCGTGCAGCACGATCTCGACCACGTGCCTCGGATGGGGCGCGGCCCTGGTGACGAGGTGTGCCGCGACTCGTGCGACCTCGTCGTCGCTGAGCTTCTTGCGGGAGAGCAGTCGCAGCGCGTGGTGCACGTGCGCCTCGACGACCGCGTGGGCCCGCGCGGCGTCCCAGCTCTCACCGGCCCGCGTCGGCCTCTCACCGGGCTGCTCGTTCCGCTCCTGCGTGCGCTGCTGCCGCGCTGCCTTGCGCTTCCTGCTGTTGGCGCCCATCGCTCCCCCTTCGTGGTCCGCAGGACGCTACGACGCTCCACCGACAGCTGGCGCTCTCCCTCCACAGGCGGATCAGGCGTCCCCAGCCCACCGACGGCGCGCGGCTGTCCGCGCCGACGTGCGGTTGACGGCGTACCGGGGCAGCACTGTCTTCTCGCCGACTCGCGCGTCACTGCGGCAGCCTCGACAGACGTGATGCCAGGGCCGTCTCGTGGGCCTAGACCGTGACGATGGTCAGGGTCGGATCCAGCCTCGCGATGTCGTCCGGGTCCGACGTCAGGACGGCCAGGTCGCGACGTCGCGCGTGCAGGGCGACGTGCCCGTCCACCACGTCGGCGACGCCGACCGCTCCGCACAGGACTCCGACGGCACGCGCCATCTCAGCGTCGAGGCCCACCAGGACGACGTCGCTCGCGCCGAGCAGGCGCGCGAGCCGCGCCTGCCGCGATCCGTCGCGCCACACCTGGGCGATGACCGGGGTGGGGATCTCCAACGCCCCGCCGACGGCAATCACCCGGTCGAGAAGGTGCACCACCCGCGCCTGCCCTCGGTCGATGGCGATGAGCGCGCCGGCGTCCAGGCAGAAGCCGCGAGTCACGGCTCCAGCTGCGCGCTGGCGAGCGCCTCCTGCACCCAGGTCTCGTCCGCGGCAGTCAGCGCTCCGACCTCGGTGCGCCACTCAGCCAGCACCTCGGCCACGGACTCCCGCTCGGCCTTCTCCCGCATCGCAGTCGCGACGTACGCCGACACCGAGGACGCGCGACCGGCAGCCACCGCAGCGGCTGCCGACGCGACGAGGTCGTCCGGCAGGCTGACCGTGATGCGAGCGCTCATACTTTGATCATACTCGCCGACGCGCAAGCGGCACCACCTTCGAGGACTCCCCCGGCAGGGGGCGACGGCGGCGACGGCGCCTGTCGTCGTCCTGGCGGTCGATCTCATCCTCGTAGGGCAGCGGTGGGTAGTCGACGTACCTCGGATCGGCACGCACCATGACCTGCCTACTGACCACATTGCCCTTCACCCGGATGGCGAACAGCTCCTTGTTGTCACGCCGGCAGCCGACGACGGTCCCCGAGAGGACGTGGTCGAAGGTGAAGTCCTCGAATCGCG
Organism: uncultured Actinomycetota bacterium; assembly: GCA_963701485.1. Lineage (GTDB taxonomy): Bacteria > Actinomycetota > Actinomycetes > Propionibacteriales > Nocardioidaceae > Nocardioides. Next base: position 612,368 of record CAVPAA010000014.1, on the reverse strand, counting down.
GGTACGAGGCCGCTTGGGCACCCGCCTTCAGGAAGTGGTCGATGACGTACCGCAGCCACGGCTCCATCGAGTACGACTTCTCCTTGCCGCTCCACGTGATGCAGCACCCGTCCCAGCAGACCGCCCAGTCGCACCAGAGGTTCGGCTGCCCCTGGCCCGGGCGGTTGTACCGCTCACCCACACCGGCACTCGACTCCGCGCGCGGGTTGCCGGGCACCTCGTAGGGGTCTGCTCGGTCGTAGCGCCGCGATGCACTGAACGCGGAGAGATAAGCGATCTCCGATTCGTTCAGGGGCGGTTCGATGTCGATGTGGCCGACGAAGTCGGTGCTGAAACCCATGCGTCCTCCAGTGTCCTCGGGATTGGCTCTCAGCCTCACCGCGCTGCAACGTCGACACCAGAGCGGACATGCCGCCTGTGGATGACGCCAGCGCGAGTGCGTGCGGTCGGGCATCGTGACGACATGGACGAACTCAGGACGTACGAGCTCCGCGATCCGGCGGCGCTGATTCGCGAGGTGGCTGAGACCGTAACTCTCGACGAGGACACCGCGTGGCTGGCGCTGGTCCACCACCCGTCGACGAACCAGACGCTGCTCCGCGTCGACCCCTTGCCCGTCCCGGCCCTGCTGGACGATGACGACGACATCTCCGAGCACCTGCGCGCAGCGACGGAGGCGTTCGCGCTCCCCTGGACCAACAACGGGAAGGGACCCGACCACAAGGCCGTGACCATCGTCGTGCGATCCGGCTTCGCGGTCTTCGGGCCCAACGAGGGCGTCTGGTGCCGTGGCTGGCGCTATGCCAACCACCTCCAGGACGTCTACACAGGCGAGCTGATCCTGGTCACCGAGCACGGCTGGGTGGACTTCATGACCGATGCCTGCGGCCACGAGCCGCGGATGGTGGCCTGAAGGTTCCGCAGCTGCTGCGAGGCTGTGCCCATGACCGAGTACGAGCTGTTCGACCTGTTGACCGCGATCGAGGAACGCATCCCGCTCGAGGAGAAGCCCGCGCGGTTCGAGCGTGAGGCGAACGACCTCGAGCCCGGCGAGCACGGACGCGCGTCGCTGCTCATCGCGGCAGGTGAGCACTGGCAGATGAGGAAGGAGTACGACGAGGCGCGGCGCTGCTTCCGGCTCGCGATGCGCGACGGTGGCGAGTCAGGCTCCGACCCGATCGCCAACTTGTTGTCGCTGGCGCTCGACGAGGACGACGCGGAGTCGGTCACGGAGTACGACAAGACGTTGCGCGGGTTGGCGCGCGACGACGAGGTCAGCCCGACCACCTGCCACCTCGTCGCCGAGGCATACGAGATCCACGACCAGCTGCGGCAGGCGCTGCGCTGGTACAACATCCCGTTCACCCACGCCGATCCGGATGGCGACCCGGCCGACGGGATGTTGCTCAACGGAAGGCGGCGCGTCCGGACCTCCCTCGGCTTCCCTCCCGACCAGCTCGACGTCCTGGCAGAGGAACTTCGCCAGAACCGGGGTTAGCCCCTCACCTGGATGCGCGTGCGACCAAACGTGGTCGCGACCGCACCCACTCCGCCGGCCCAGTCACCACCGGCGGTGACGCGCCCCCCATGTAGCCTCACCGTGCCGGACAGAGGAACCGTGAAGGGATGCCGCGGTGGCGTGAACCTGCCGTCGGTCGTGGCGTTCAGACCGACACGATCGGCACCGTGGCGTCGATGGCGTGCAGGTCCTCCGGGTCTGACGTGACGACGAGGTGGCCGAGACTGCGGGCATGCCAAACGACGTGCACTCGACGACGTCATGACGACCTGAGGTGCCGCAGAGTCGTCCGACCTTCTAGCCCGTGAGCGACAGCTCACCGCCCACAGCAGCAAGAACGTCCGCTCCGTTGCCCCCCGTGCCGATGTTGTCGCAGCGCAGGTCCGGGTCGACCGGCTGCAGGAGTTGCCGGCGAAGGCGCGAGGACAGGTCGAGGAAGAGGTCGAACTCGTGGGCCTTCGCGATCAGGTCCGTCAACACGGCACCCCACTCCTCCCGGCACCCGCAGGTCAGGGCATCCATCGCCACCGCGCCGCTACGCCGAGAAACCGCATGCCTAAGCAAGCTCACGCCTTCTCGCAGGCGATGCCGTCCTTGTCACGGTCGAGCCCGCCGTTGGCGCGCGCGGCCGTGTTGTAGAGCGCCGTGTCACGTCGGAAGTTTGTGACCGGCGTCCCGGACGTCTTGTCGCGAGCATTCGCGCGGCCCACGCCGTGCGGCAGACGCTTGTTGACGACGGTGCAGTTCTGCCACTGGGCAGGCACTGCCGCCTCGGCCGGAACCGCGATCACCAGAGCAGGTGCGGTCATGACGATGCAGGCGATGGCGCCCGCGAAACGCTTGTGCATGTTTGTTACCCCCTCGTTGCGCCAACCATCATGCGACGACTCCATTGGCCTTGTCTGGCGAACCAGGTAACGCGGCCCGACATCCCCCAGAATGAGAGCGTGAGCAAGAACATCGACGTTGTCGGCGCGGTGGTTATCCGTGACGGACTTGTCTATTGCGTGCAGCGTGGACCGAACGCCAGCCTGCCTGGCATGTGGGAGTTCCCCGGCGGAAAGATCGAGCCCGGCGAGGACGAAGTCAGTGCTTTGACTCGGGAGATTCGCGAGGAGCTGCTGTGCCAGGTGAGCGTCGGGCAGAAGGTCACCACCACCTCGCACGATTACGACTTCGGGACAGTTCGCTTGACGACGTACTACTGCGACCTGGTCGCGGGCGAGCCATCGCTCACCGAGCATGCTGCCGAGCTGTGGCTGCAACCCGACCAGCTCACCGGCCTGGTCTGGGCTCCAGCGGACGTGCCGGCGGTCGAAGCCGTGGTTCGGCACCTGGCCGCAGCGACGAAGGAATGATTCTGGCGGCTGGGCGTTCGCAAACATTCTGAACCCTGGCAGGGATAGGGAGTAGCCTGGCAAGCTCCTGTCGCGTGCATGAACCGTCTTCTTTGCCAGTTGGACTTCACGAAACGCTCGTCACGGAGCAGCTCCAGTCGTTAATTGATCTCGACGAAGTGCATGAGCACGAGCAGGGCCGCGTGGATGAGGCGGATCAAGCGCACGTCCTGACCCGCCATATTTCGGCCGCACTGCATCGCCGACTTGCAGCCATCAAGGACCCCAGCGCGCGTCTGGATGCGGCGAACGAACTCCTGCGAGTCATTGCGAGTTCACACCCGCGAGTTACTGAGCCCGTCGAACAGTTGCTCGCCGTGCGTCCACCCTCAGGACCGGGCCAGGTAGCCCGGATGGCGCTGCGACCTAAGACGCCGCTCAACGACGCGGCGTTGCTCACCAACGCATATGGCGAGCCAAGCCTCGCCTCGGAACTCCGAGCTGAGATCGACTCAGCCGACACGATCGACCTCCTCTGCGCGTTCGTCATGTGGCACGGGCTGCGACTTCTCGAAAACGAACTCAAGGCCGCACACGATGCCGGGGTGCAGGTTCGCGTGGTCACCACGACCTATATCGGGGGCACCGAGAGGCGGGCGCTTGATCGCCTCGTCAGGGAGTTTGGGGCGGAGGTCAAGGTGCAGTACGACGCCAAACGCACCCGACTGCACGCGAAGGCTTGGCTCTTCGGCCGCGGCACTGGCCTCGACACGGCATACGTCGGCTCGTCCAACCTCACGACCTCGGCCATGCTCGAGGGTGTCGAATGGAACGTGCGGCTGAGTACCGCCGCCACTCCCAGCCTGCTCGACAAGTTTCGCGCCACTTTCGACGCGTACTGGAACAGCCCTGAGTTTGAGTCGTACGACCCGGACCGCGATCGCGATCGCCTGGACGACGCGCTCCTCGAGGCGAAGGGGAGCAAGTTCTCGGACCGGGTGACGATCACGCTTGCGGGCCTCGAGGTACGTCCGTACCCCTACCAGCAAGAAATGCTCGACGCCATCGAGGTTGAGCGCGTGCTGCATGACCGGCACCGGAACCTCGTCGTCGCGGCTACCGGCACGGGCAAAACGGTCATCGCCGCGTTGGATTACCGCGCCCTAGCGGAGAAGGCAGGCAAGCAGCCACGGCTCCTCTTTGTCGCCCATCGCCGAGAAATTCTCGAGCAGGCAAGGCAGACCTATCGCGAGGTGCTGGGGGACGGCAGCTTCGGAGAGCTCTACTTCGGCGGTCGGCGGCCCGAGCGGTGGCATCACGTCTTCGCCAGCATCCAGTCGCTGACCGCTTACGGCATTGCGAACATTCCAGCCGACTCGTTCGAGATCGTTGTTATCGACGAATTTCATCACGCTGAGGCAAAGACCTACCGGCGGATCCTCGAGCACCTGACCCCGCAGGAACTCCTCGGCCTCACTGCCACACCAGAACGTGGAGACGGCGTCGATGTGCGCAGCTTCTTTGACGGTCGCACGGCGGCCGAGCTGCGATTGTGGGATGCCCTCGGAGCCGACCTGCTCTGCCCGTTTCACTACTTCGCGATTGCCGATGGAACCGATCTTCGGGCGATCACGTGGTCGCGAGGCAAGTACGACGAGTCCCAGCTCGACGGCGTCTTCACCGGAAACGATGCGCGTGCACGGATCATCCTGAAGGCCGTCAAGGAGAAGATCGCCGACGCCGGGCAGATGCGCGCGCTGGGCTTCTGCGTGAGCGTTGCTCACGCCGAGTACATGACGCGGGTGTTCATCGATGCGGGCATTCGGGCGCGCACCGTTACCGGAACGACGCCCCACGAGGAGCGGGCTGCTTCGCTGCGCGCACTTCGGGACGCCGAAGTGAATGTGTTGTTCACCGTGGACGTCTTCAACGAGGGCCTCGACATCCCAGACGTCGACACGGTGCTGTTTCTGCGGCCTACGGAGAGCTCGACGATCTTCATGCAGCAGCTGGGCCGCGGGCTGCGCCGAACGAAGAACAAGGCGGTGCTCACAGTCCTCGACTTCGTCGGGTACCACCGCAAGGAGTTCAGCTTGGGTCGCAAGTTCAGCGCTCTGACTGGACTCCACGGGAAGCAACTCGAGAAGGCAGTGAAGGAAGAGTTCCCTTTCCTGCCCTCCGGATGCCAGGTGCGGCTGGATCAGCAGAGCCAGCAGGTCGTCCTGGAGAACCTTCGATCGCAGATCAGCAACCGCTGGGCGCAGATCGTCGCTCACCTGAAGGCCACGAAAGACGACTCGCTCGCGGAGTTCCTCGACGCCTCTGGGCTGGAACTCAGCGACATCCTTCGGCGGGGAAGCCACTCATGGACCAAGCTCCGTAGAGACGCCGACCTGCCTACGCTTCCGGGCTCGGAGCTCGAGGCCAAGCTGCTCAAGCGCGTTCGCGCGTTCGCCCACGTGGATGACCCAACACGAGCGGCGGCCTACAAGGCACTCCTGGACGACGGAGCGCCTGACTACTCAGAGATGTCGCAAGCTGAGCAGCGCCTGGCGCGGATGCTGTTCTTCTCTCTCTGGTCCGACGGTGGGGGCTACGCCTCTGTCGAGGATGGCCTCGAGGCGTTCCGCATCGAATCCGCGACGCGCGCAGAGATGTCGACTGTCGTCGACCTGAGCTACCAGGCCGCGCGCCACGTGCCCTCCGACCTGCCGCTGGCGCTGGAAGACGTCCCGCTAAAGGTTCACGCCAGATATCAGCGCGAAGAGATCCTCGCCGCACTCGACTTCCCTCGGAACCCCAACAGCTTCCGAGAGGGCGTGCTCTACCTCGAGCACCTGAACGTTGACGCCTTCTTCATCACGCTGAAGAAGTCCGAGGCCGACTACTCCCCTACAACCATGTACGCCGACTACCCCATCTCGCGCGATCTGTTCCATTGGGAGTCGCAGTCGACGACCTCGGTCACGTCGAAGACTGGTCAGCGATACCTCAACGGCACGAGCACCGTGCTCCTCTTCGTCCGCCAGGAACAGAAGGACGACTTCGGTACCTCGCCGTACCTCTTTCTGGGACCGGTGACGTACGTCAATCACACTGGCGATCGCCCGATCGCGATCACCTGGCGCCTCGAGACCCAGATGCCGATGGACTTCTTCAACCACGCATCGGCGGCGGCGCAATAGGCGAAAGGCGCCCGGCACGCTGCTGCGTTCGAAAGCAGGCGCTAGTTCCCTCGTCGCTCATGCGTACGGATGCGGTGACAGTTCGCGCAGACCACCTCGCACTTCGCCATCTCCTCCTCAATTGCCTGCCACGAGTCGCGCCGACCGATCATGATGGCGATGGTTGAGACCTTGGGTCCGCGCACGTGATCCCAGTCAAGGCCACGCGCCCACTTGGACCATCCGCAATCGGCACACCCCCTTGCCAGCTTGACCGAGTCGTTCGCATCCTGCATCTCGATGCGTAGCTGCCAAGAGGGCGGAAGCCGCTCGGCGAGCCGGTGCTTAGAGAAGCGTTGCTCCTGGGTGACGCGTCGATGGCAGCGCGCGCACCTCGGCACGCATTTCTCCAGCTCGCGCTTCAGGCGGTCGATCGAGACGCAGAGCTGGACAAGGCGCGATACGTGTCCGACCTTCTCAGCGCTAACCAGGTGGTCGGGGTCAATTGCTCGGATGTCGCCGTACCTACAGTCGACGCACCCCTGGAGCTTCCATTCGTCTACGACCCGCTGGAGCCGTCGGCGGGCGCGACGAAGGTCGTCCTGACCCTTGAGCGTGCGACGGACCCGCGATTCGGTGATACTCCGCTCGCGGTACGTCGGATCTGCCCACCGGCGTCGGTTGCGGGCCTGGTTCCTCTCACGTTCCTCGGGCAACTTGCGCTTCGCAGCCTGAGCCTGTCGACAGATGCCCGAGAGACCGCTGTAGCGCCTGGTCTCCTTATTGAAGGCTGAGGCCAGGTGCTCCTCCTCGCACCGTGGACACCAGATCAGGGTCTGGGGCGTGATCTCTCCGGCCGGCGGCCGCATGCGCCGCCTCGGCTTCTCAGGTTGGTCGAGCAAGTCACCCTGCACTCTCCCGACCCCAGCGAATGGTTGTTTCGTTTCTATCGGAACCCACCGACAGCGAAGGGCCCCGACTTCCAGACGGAGTCGAGGCCCTTCGTGTTGTTCATCGGATCAGCTGCAGCCGCTGGTGCTCCCGCAGCCCTCGCACACGTAGCACGAGCCAGCCGGACGCATCTTCGTCCCGCAGGTCATGCAGAGCGGGGAGTCGACGGCGGTGCCGGTGAGCTTCTCGAAGAGCTCGGCGGTGGTCTTGGCCTCGCCGGTGGACACCTGGGCCGGGACCTCGCGGGCCTCGGAGCCGTGGGTGTCCTTGGTCTCGACGTCCGCGACCTCGACGACCTCGGCGGACGACGCGGCGGCGGGCTCGACGAGCTCGGCAGCCGAGCCGGTCTCCTCCACGAGCGGCTCGTACGAGCCGGTCTCGAGGTGGCGCTGGCGCTCCTCGGCGGAGTAGATGCCGAGCATCGAGCGGTCCTCGAAGGTCAGGTAGTCGAGAGCCAGGCGGCGGAAGATGTAGTCCATGATCGACTGCGACATCCGCACGTCCGGGTCGTCGGTGAGGCCGGCGGGCTCGAAGCGCAGGTTGGTGAACTTCGAGACGTAGGTCTCCAGCGGGACGCCGTACTGCAGGCCGATCGACACCGCGATCGAGAAGGCGTCCATCACGCCGGCGAGGGTCGAGCCCTGCTTGCCGAGCTTGAGGAAGACCTCGCCGAGCTGGCCGTCGTCGTGAGCGCCGGAGGTCATGTAGCCCTCGGCACCGCCGACGGTGAACGACGTCGTACGGGAGACGCGCGACTTCGGAAGGCGCTTGCGGACCGGGGCGTAGACGACCTTCTCCACGACCTTGGTCTCGACGGCCGCGTCGGAGGCGGCCTTGTCGGCGGCGTCCTTCTTGGCCTTGCCACCACCGTCGGACAGCGGCTGGCCGACCTTGCAGGAATCCCTGTAGATCGCGGTCGCCTTGAGGCCGAGCTTCCAGGACTGCAGGTAGACGTCCTCGACCTCCTCGACCGTGGCGTCCTCGGGCAGGTTGACCGTCTTGGAGATCGCACCGGAGAGGAACGGCTGCGCGGCCGCCATCATCCGCACGTGGCCCATCGGCTTGAGCGAGCGGGCGCCCATCGCGGTGTCGAAGATCTCGTAGTGCTCGGTCTTGAGGCCCGGGGCGTCGACCACGTGGCCGTGCTCGGAGATGTAGGCGACGATCGCCTCGATCTGCTCGGGCTGGTAGCCCATCTTCTTCAGGGCCCGCGGGATCGTCTGGTTGACGATCTGCATCGAGCCGCCGCCGACGAGCTTCTTGAACTTCACCAGCGAGAAGTCGGGCTCGATGCCGGTGGTGTCGCAGTCCATCATGAAGCCGATGGTGCCGGTGGGCGCGAGGACCGAGGCCTGCGCGTTGCGGAAGCCGTTCTTCTCGCCGGTCTTGATCACGTCGGCCCACGCCTTGGTGGCCAGCTTGTGCACGCGGCCGTCCTCGGTGTGCAGCACGCGGACGACGTCGTTGGCCGCCTGGTGCTTGCGCATCACGCGCTTGTGGGCGTCGGCGTTGCGGGCGTAGCCGGCGTAGGGGCCGACGATCCCGGCGAGCTCGGCGCTGCGCTTGTACGACGTACCGGTCATGAGCGACGTGATCGCGGCAGCCATCGAGCGGCCACCCTCGGAGTCGTAGCCCAGGCCCATCGCCATCAGCAGCGCGCCGAGGTTGGCGTAGCCGATGCCGAGCTGGCGGTAGTCGACGGTGGTCTTGCCGATCGCCTCGGTCGGGAAGTCGGCGAAGCAGATCGAGATGTCCATCGCGGTGATGATGAACTCGACGGCCTTCGCGAAGAGCGCGGCGTCGAAGGTGTCGTCGTCCTTGAGGAACTTCAGCAGGTTGAGCGACGCCAGGTTGCACGAGGAGTTGTCGAGCGACATGTACTCCGAGCACGGGTTGGACGCGGTGATGCGGCCGGTCTCGGGGTTGGTGTGCCAGTCGTTGATCGTGTCGTCGTACTGCAGGCCCGGGTCGGCGCACTCCCACGCGGCCGTGCTGATCTTGCGGAACAGGTCGCGGGCGTCGACGGTCTCGATGACCTCGCCGGTGCCGCGCGAGCGCAGGCCGAACTCGGTGCCGTCCTCGACCGCACGCATGAACTCGTCGCTGACCCGGACCGAGTTGTTGGCGTTCTGGTACTGCACGGAGGTGATGTCGGCGCCGCCGAGGTCCATGTCGAAGCCGGCGTCGCGGAGGGCGCGGATCTTGTCCTCCTCGCGCGCCTTCGTCATCACGAACTCCTCGATGTCGGGGTGGTCGACGTCGAGGACGACCATCTTGGCCGCACGACGCGTCGCGCCGCCCGACTTGATGGTGCCCGCGGACGCGTCGGCGCCGCGCATGAAGGAGACGGGACCCGAGGCCGTGCCGCCGGAGGAGAGGAGCTCCTTGGAGGAGCGGATGCGGGAGAGGTTGAGGCCGGCACCGGAGCCGCCCTTGAAGATGAAGCCCTCCTCCTTGTACCAGTTGAGGATCGAGTCCATCGAGTCGTCGACGCTCAGGATGAAGCAGGCGCTGACCTGCTGCGGCGACGGCGTGCCGACGTTGAACCACACCGGGGAGTTGAAGGAGAAGTACTGGTTGACCAGCAGCCAGGTCAGCTCGTGCTCGAAGACCTCGGCGTCGGCGTCACCGGCGAAGTAGCCGTGGTCGATGCCGGCCTTGGTGTAGGTCTTCACGACCCGGTCGATGAGCTGCTTGAGGCTCCACTCGCGTACGTCGGTGCCGACGGCGCCGCGGAAGTACTTGGTGGTGACGATGGTGGAGGCGTTGACCGACCAGAAGTCGGGGAACTCCACGCCGCGCTGCTCGAAGACGGTCTCGCCGGTCTTCCAGTTCTGCTGGACGACGTCGCGACGCTCCCACGTGATGGCGTCGTAGGGGTGGGTGCCCTCGGTGCTGAAGACGCGCTCCATCTTCAGCCCCTTGCCCCTCGCCTTGGCGCGGGTGCTCACCGTCTCGGTCATGCCATCTCCTGTGGTGGTGGTTGGTTCAACATCGCGAGTCGTCTCGCGGGTGCTTGGTGAGCCCGGCAGACCGCTTCCCCACGGTCTGCCGGGCCGTATGTGGGTCAGCCCGTCTGGACGGGCTGAACAGTGGCGGCTCGTTCGAGCCGCAGCATCTTGATCTCGGCGTCGAAGTCGTCAGCCGACTCGAACGCGCGGTAGACGCTCGCGAAGCGGAGGTAGGCCACCTCGTCGAGCGCCCTCAGGGGGCTGAGGATCGCGAGCCCGACCTCGTTGGCGTCGAACTCGGCCTGGCCGCTGAGCCGCAGCGCGTCCTCGACGTCCTGGCCGAGGCACGCGAGCTGGGCGTCGGTGACCGGGCGGCCCTTGCAGGCCTTCCGGACGCCGGCGATCGCCTTGTCGCGGTTGAACGGCTCGGTCGCGCCGGAGCGCTTGAGCACCGTGAGCTGCATCTTCTCGACCGTCGTGAAGCGACGGTCGCAGGCGGCGCACGTACGACGCCGGCGGATCGAGGCGCCGTCGTCGGCGACCCGGGAGTCGAGGACCTTCGTGTCCTCGTTCTTGCAGTTGGGACAGTGCATGCGGTCCTCCTCTCGGGCGCGCCTCACACACCCTCTACAACAGGGTGCGGGTTGGGGATGTTCCTGTGGACAACTAGCCTGTGGCTGTGGGGTACGCCCTCTGGCCTGTGCACCAGATGTGGATAACTACAGCGGTGTAACTACTAGATGTAGTGGTAACCGTACGCCCCGACCACAACGCATGGCAAGCGAATGCCGAACCTCGGCGGATCAATTTCGAGCCCTTGGTAAAACCGCAGGTCAGTGCCCTTGTCGAGCCCCTGTCGGGGCACGTTCGTCGGCGGCGTGTCGGGGCGCCAAGTCGGGGGATCTGGTGCCCGATCAGGCCGCGTCCGCCACAATGACTTCCGTGTCCACGGGGGGTAAGCGAGCAGGGTCGCGGAGAGCGGCTCCGGCGCCGCGGACCCTCAACAAGGCCGCCCTCGTCCTCGGCGCCGCGATCACCCTCTGCGTGATCGCCTGGGGCTACCTCGTCTACGCCGCCATCGACTTCGGTACGGCGGCGCGCAGCGGCTCCGGCGGGTCGGCCTGGAGCTTCATGGCGCTGGCCTGCCTCGGCGCGATCGCCTGCCTCTTCGTCGGGCTGCTGCTCGTCGCCCGCCTCATGCGGGCGCTCGGGATCTCCCAACCGCCGCCCTCGGACGACGAGCCCCCGCGCCCGGTCGGCGGGAAGCGCGCCGCGCGCTGAGCGTGGAGGTTCTGGGTCATGTGGTGACCTTGGCACTCCGCGTTGTCGGCTGGGCTACTCGAGGACGAGCTGCGGGAGTGCCTCGACGATCTCGAGGTCCTGGCCGGCGCCCTCGACCGTCAGGGTGTCCGGGATCGAGGTCCACTCCCCCTGCCCGATGCGGTACTCGCCGGCGTACGTCGTGTCCACCCGTACGACGACGTCCCCGGTCCGCGCGTAGGCGTGGGTGATCTCGAGGTCGGGGTGCGGGCTGCCGGGGCTGGCGGTGGTGGTGCTGGTCTCGTCGCCGAAGTAGTAGGTGTACGAGACGGGCACGGCTCGGATCACCACCGACTGCTCGGCGACGGTGACGGACTGGTCGATCGACCGGTGGTCGGGTGTGTAGAAGTTGGTCTCGAAGTTCACCAGGGTCCGCCCGCCGCGCGGTTGCACGACCAGCTGGGACGACGGCCAGGCGATCCGTTTGAACTCGCGGATGATCAGCTTCGCCAGGTCGACCTCCTGGACCGCGTTCTGCGGCACGCAGACGTCGCCGACATCCGCACCGTCCATGTAGACGTCGTGGACGTAGCCCTCCTGGCCGCCCTCGGTGCACTCGACGTACTCCGTGCAGATGCCGCCGTTGTCGCACTGGATGGAGACCACCCACGTGTGGCCGTCGCCAGAGCCGGACGCTGTCTGAGTACTCCGCAGTAGGTCCACTGGCACTCTGCGTTGACCGCTCGCCAGGCCCGACCTGCATGCACGATGCGGCCCGTCGCGGCGAGCCGACCTGACCGGCACGAGCACCGACGGCGAGCACGCAGCACCAGCGACAAGCGACACCGCGAGCGCTCATCAGAGCGATCCGCGTAGTGAGTCACGATGCCAGCTCGCCCGGCTCTGCCTTCAGGATCACTAGGATGCGTCGTCCGTCCTGCCGGGCAGGGTCTCGGGCTCGCCAGCGCCTGCTCTCGGACGATGATCGTCTCTGGCAGCCTGAGTCACACGTCGAACGTCGGCGGCTTGCGCCCACGTCGTCTTCGACGTTGACGACCTTCGCACCCGGCGAACTCGATCGATCCGCCGTCGCCGTAGACGTCTGTCGACCTGAGTCGACGAACGTCTGCGCAGGCCTGCACTTCGGACAGACGCTCGAGATACTCAGCCGTCTCGCCCGGTCACCTGCATCTCGTCGCCGCCTTCGACCCACCGCCGGATGAAGTCCTCCGGACTCTCAGCCTCCGGCGTCTCCGACTCGGTGGGAGTCGGCGTCGGCGAGGAGCTCGTGGTCTCCGGGATCTTCGGCTTCGGCTCGGGATCGTCGGAGCACCCGGCCAGCAGGACGGGGACCGCGAGGGTCAGCGCGAGTGCGCGGCGTACGTGCATGAGGTGCCTCCCGAGAACAACGTCAGCACCGCGAAACTACCCATTCGGGCGACTCGGGAACCACCCCTGAGGCAAAACCTGTGGAGAACCTCCGTGGGGTGGCGGCACATGGGGGGCAGGCGCGCGGTATCAGCGCGATCTGCCGCCACCCTCCAGCGTCACGCGGCAACGGTGGCGGCACATCGCACGAAACCGGCAGGCAGCCGAGCAATGTGCCGCCACCTTCCCGGGCGCCACGCCAAGCACTGTCGCGAAGCACCGGGATCTCGTGACGGTCGCTGCGCGATCTCCTCGATCAACGAAGGCCGAAATGCGCCGAGGGGCGGGCCACTGGGCCCGCCCCTCGGTCTTCCCCTTGGTTCCACCAGCCGGGGTCGAAGCGGCTGATGGAGGCCTCTGCGTCAGTCGGAGACGACTGGGACGCGGAGCTTCTGGCCGGCCGCGAGGCCGGCGGACTCGAGGGCGTTGAGCCGCTCGATCTCGCTCATCATCGAGCGGACGTCGCCGTCGGTGGCGATCTCGCTGGCGATCCCCCACAGGGTGTCGCCGGGCGCGACCTGGACGATCTCGGTCGGGGCGGGCTGGCCGGCCTCGCCGGTGCCGACGGCGCCGCCGGCGAACATCAGGGCCACGCCGAGGACGAGGAACAGGGACGTCAGGAAGACCGCCAGGCGGCCGCGACGGGTCAGGCGAACCGTCGAGCGGGCACGCGGGATTGGCGGTGAAAGCAGGTGCAAGGCTGAGGGTGCTCATGGTGGCCTCCTGGGGAAGATCAGCCGGTCGTGTTCTGTCGAGCGAATGTCTAGTCGGACCCACCGACAGTGGCCGTGGCCACCGGGTGTCGATCAGACGTTCGATCGAACGTGTGTACGACGTTAGAGCACGTGTTCGAACAGTTCAAGCACCTTGTCGAACAAATGTTCGGCGTGTTCGAACAGCCGTCAGCGGCGACCCATCGCCCGTCGCCCCTGGGCCGCGAAGAGCCCGGCCGCGTGCTGCATCAGCCCGGGAGCGAGCGCCGAGCCGCGGACGACTCCCCCGCGCCAGCCCGGCACGGCCCGCACGACGCGTCGCGATCCCGACCAGCGAGACGGCTGCGGCAGCGACGTCCGAGACGGCGAGGATCGGGCCACCGGAGTACACCAGCTGCGAGCCGAGCCCGGAGGGGTCCTGGGCGGCGAGCATCGCGGTGTCGACCCCGTCGGGGCACAGGGCGTGCACCCGCACCCCGCGCGGCGCCTCGGCGTTGACGGAGGTGGAGAGGGAGACGACGGCGGCCTTCGTGGCGGCGTACATGCTGTAGCCCGGCACCGGCCCCAGACCGGCGAGCGAAGCGATGTTGACGACGTCCCCGCCGGCGGAGCCGAACGCAGCCAGCGCCGCGCGGGTGCCCCACGTCGTCCCGAGCAGGTTCACCTCGACCAGCCGGCGCACCTGCTCCTCCGACAGGTCGACGAGGGAGCCGTCGTCACCCACGCCGGCGTTGTTGAACCACGCCGTCAGCGCGCCGTGCCGCGCTGCCTCCTCCGCGACCAGGCGGTGGGCATCGGGATCGCGTACGTCCTGGCCGAGGCCGGCGACAGCACCGATCTCCGCCGCCGTGGCGGCTGCCGCCCAGCCGTCGAGGTCGCCGATGACGACGCGGTGCCCACGGGCCACCATCAGCTCCGCGATCCCGCGCCCGATCCCACGGGCCCCACCGGTCACAACACAGGAGGACGGCTGGCTGGTCGACATGCCCGGACACTAGCGACACGCGGCTTCGAACAGGTGTTTGATCCTGCGGCGTTCCGAGGTCTACGGTGGGCGCACCAGATCCTCCCTGTCCAGCCGCGGACGGAGGGGTCGACGCTAGTGGAGGACGCATGGCCAAGCAGGACGACAAGAACGTCATCGAGATGCCCGACGGCCCCCCGGACGCCACCGGCCTGACCCCGCGCCAGCAGCGGGTGCTCGCCACGATCAAGGACTCGATCGAGACCAAGGGCTACCCGCCCTCGATGCGTGAGATCGGCCAGGCCGTCGGCCTCACCTCGTCGTCCAGCGTGGCCCACCAGCTCCGCGTGCTCGAGGGCAAGGGCTTCCTCAAGCGCGACCCCAACCGTCCCCGCGCCCTCGAGGTGTTCCTGCCCGAGGTGATGGCTGCGCGGCGCAGCATGTCGAGCTCGGAGGAGACGTCCTACGACGAGACCGGCATCGGCGACGCCAACCCGGTCGCCACCAACGTCCCGGTCGTCGGCCGCATCGCCGCCGGTGGCCCGATCCTCGCCGAGGAGCAGGTCACCGACGTGTTCCCGCTGCCCAAGCAGCTCGTCGGCGAGGGCACCCTCTTCCTCCTCGAGGTCTCCGGTGACTCGATGGTCGACGCGGCGATCTGCAACGGCGACTACGTCGTCATCCGCCAGGAGCAGACCGCCACCAACGGCCAGATCGTCGCGGCGATGATCGAGGGCGAGGCGACCGTCAAGACGTTCCAGCGCAAGGACGGCCACGTGTGGCTGCTCCCCCACAACGACGCCTACGACCCGATCCCGGGTGACAACGCCACGATCCTCGGCGTCGTGACGGCGGTGCTCCGCAGCCTCTGACCGACCGGGGTCGGGTCCGGGTCTCGTGACGGGACTCCGTCCCTCCTCGACCAGCGGGTGGCTAGGTGTTGAAAGGTCAACGACCGCGGGCCACGATGGCTGCATGAGCAACGTCGAGCAGTCCTATGACTACGTCATCGTCGGTGCGGGGGTCGCTGCGGCGAGCGCCGTGAAGGGCATCCGGTCGCAGGACGAGACCGGTCGCATCGCCGTCCTCGGCTCCGAGCCCGACAAGCCGGTCTACCGGCCCGTCCTGACCAAGGACCTCTGGCTCAAGGACGACGAGACCCTCGAGGGCTCCTCGCTCGCCGGCGACCTCGACGAGGACGACGCCGTCGACCTGGTCACCGACACCACGGTGACCGCGATCGACCCCGGCGCCCACGTCGTACGCCTCGCCGACGGCAGCACGGTCGGCTACGGCAGGCTGCTGCTCGCCACCGGCGCGGAACCCCGTGTGCTCTCCATCGACCCCGGCCCGCGGGTCATCTACTACCGCACCGCCGCCGACTACCAGCGGCTGCGCGCCGTTGCGACCGAGGGCAGCCACGTCGCGGTCATCGGCGGCGGCTACATCGGTTCGGAGATCACCTCCGCCCTCGTCCAGAACGGCGTCCAGGTCACGCTCGTGCTCGACCTCGAGGACGTGCAGGAGCAGATGTTCCCCCGCGCCCTCGCCGCCACCCTCACCAAGGCCTTCGCCGACCGCGGCGTGACCGTCGTGCACGGCTCGGTCGAGGGCGGCCAGGAGGACGACGGCGGCGTACGGATCCGGCTCGGCGACGGCACCTCCATCACCGCCGACGCAGCCGTCATCGGCGTCGGCGTCCTCCCGCGCACCGGCCTCGCCGAGGCCGCCGGCCTCGAGGTCGACAACGGCGTCGTGGTGGACGAGCACCTGCGCACCAGCGACGCGGACGTGTACGCCGCCGGCGACGTCGCGTCCTACCCCGACGCCCTCCTCGGGCGCCGCCGCGTCGAGCACGTCGACCACGCCGAGAAGTCCGGTGAGCACGCCGGCAAGGTGATGGCCGGCGCCGACGAGGCGTACGACTACACGCCCTTCTTCTGGTCCGACATCCTCGACTACGGCTACGAGGCCGTCGGCGAGACCAGCAGCCGCCTCGACATGGTCGAGGACTGGAAGGACGGCGAGATCGGCACCGGCGTCGTCTACTACCTGAGGTCGGGACAGGTCCGCGGCGTGCTGCTGTGGAACGTCTGGGACAGCGTCGACAAGGCCCGTGCGCTGATCGAGGAGACCGCCGAGACCCCCGTGCCCGACCCGGAGTCGCTGCGGGGGCGCATCCCGTTCGGGTGAGTGGGTCTCGTGACGGGACTTCGTCCCTCCTCGACCAACGGAGGCGGTAGCCTCGCGGCGATGTCTGCCGCCGGCCCCGACGCTCCCCCACCGGAGCTCTTCCGCACCCGTCCGGGCAACCGGCGCCGGCTGACCCCGGACGCCCAGGCGGAGGTCGACCGTCTGGCCGCGGCTGGCGAGGCGTCCGCGTGGCTCAGCCCGCTGGCGTACAACCTCACGATCAGCCACAGCCACCGGTTCGTCTGGTACCGCGTGGCCAAGGTCGCGACGCGCACCATCCGCCACCACTGCGAGACGCACGGCGTGAGCATGGACGTCGACCACGCGATGCGGGTGCGCTACCCGCTGGCCAGCTTCGCCGACTACTTCACCTTCGCGTTCGTGCGCGACCCGCTGGACCGCTTCGTCTCCGCGTGGCACGACAAGGTCGTGGACAACAACTACTACGACTTCGACCCTGCCACCCACGAGCGGATGCAGGTGGTCGAGGAGTTCGCCCGCTGGACCGCCGCGCAGGACCTGTCCGCCGTGCCGGGCACCGACCAGCACCTCACCCTGCAGAGCCGGATGATCGACCTGAACCGTGTCGACTTCGTGGGCCGGCTCGAGACGTTCGACCGGGACTTCGCCGAGGTCTGCGAGCGCATCGGCGCGCCCGCCGTGCCGTCGGCGCCGAAGAACCAGACGGCCCCCGGCGGCCGCGACCGGCAGGCGTCCGACGAGCTCCGCGAGCTGGTGGCGCAGATGTACCGGCGCGACTACCAGGTCTTCGGCTACGAGCCGCCGGCCTGAGCCGGGGGCTGACCGAGCCGCTTGAGTGCCTGGCGCACGAGCGCCGGGTCGGTGGTCGACCACATCGGCGGGAGCGACGCCTTGAGGAAGCGGCCGTAGCGCGCGGTCTCGAGGCGCGGGTCGAGCACGGCGACGATGCCGCGGTCGGAGGTCGTGCGGATGAGGCGGCCCGCGCCCTGGGCGAGCAGGAGCGCCGCATGGGTGGCGGCGACCTGCATGAAGCCGTTGCCGCCCGCCTGGTCGGCGGCCTTCTGGCGCGCTGACATCAAGCGGGTCGTCGGGCCGCGGGAACGGGATCCGGTCGATGATCACCAGCTGGCAGGTGTCGCCCGGGACGTCGAGGCCCTGCCACAGCGAGAGGGTGCCGAAGAGACAGGTGTGGGGGTCCTCGACGAACTGCTTGGCGAGCTCGGGCAGCTGCGCGTCGCCCTGGGCGAGCGTGGTCAGGTGGGGCAGGCGCGCCCGCACGGCCTCGGCCGCGGTCTCTGCAGCGCGCCGGGACGAGAACAGACCGAGCGTGCGGCCCTCGAGGGCGTCGACGAGGTCGCAGATCTCGTCGAGCTGCGCGGGGCCGAGGCCGTCGCGGCCGGGCTGCGGCAGGTGGCGGGCGACGTAGAGGATCGACTGCTGGCCGTAGTCGAACGGTGAGCCGACGTCGATGCCCTTCCACGGCAGCGCGTCGTCGGCGTCGGTGGTGGCGACCTGGTGGCCGACCCGCTCGGTGGGCTTGAGGCCGAGCGAGGTGGCGACGGCGCCGAACTCGCCGCCGAGCATCAGCGTCGCGCTGGTGAAGACGACCGTCTTGTCGGTGAGCAGCTTGTCGCGCATCGGGCCCCACACCTGCAGCGGCGCGACGTGGAGCCGGGCCGGGAAGCGATCGCGGGCCTCGCCCAGCCACAGCACGTCGGCCTGCGAGCCGGCGGCCATCCGCTCGGCGTTGACGAAGATCTCCTGCACCATGCCCTTGGCCTGGGTGCGACCGGCGTCGGCCTCGCCCTCGCCCCCGGACTCGCGCGGGAACGCCGACAGGCACCCGCGCGCCGCGTCGCGGACGAGCACGAGGGCGTCGGAGAGCTGGGTCGACACCTGGTCGATGCGGCCGGGCGGCGTGGCCTCGATCGCCTCGGCGAGCTGCTGCGCAGCGTCCTCGAGGTCGCCGGCCGGGTCGCCGTCACCGTCGGTCCAGCGCATGGCACGGCGGGCGGCCCGCTCGATGTCGGACACCCCGAGCTCGTCGGTCGCCGCCTGGGTGACGCGCGCGGTCAGCTCGTGGGCCTCGTCGATGACGACCGTGTCGTAGTCGGGGATCATCGGCACGTCCTCGATCGCGTCGATCGCGAGGAGGGAGTGGTTGGTGACGATCAGGTGGCTGCGGTGGGCCTTCTCGCGGGCGAGCTCGGCGAAGCACTCCGCGCCGAAGGGGCACTTGCTCGCGCCGAGGCACTCGCGGTGGTTGACCGAGACCTGCCGCCACTCGCGATCGGTGTGGCGCGGCGCGTTGTCGCGCTCGCCGCTGCCGCCCTGCTCGGTCTCCTCCTCGGCCCACGCCCGCAGCTCGAGGACCTTCTCGGCCATGGCGCCCAGGGGTACGTCGACGAGCGTGCCCTGGTCGTCGGGGACGCCGGCGCGGATCCGGTGGAGGCAGGCGTAGTTGGAGCGACCCTTGAGGACGGCGTAGGACGTGTCGAGGCCGGGCACGTCCTTGACCGCCTCGACCAGCCGGGGGAGGTCGCGCTCGACGAGCTGGTGCTGCAGGGCGAGGGTCGCGGTGGCGACGACGACCCGCTTGTCGTGGAGCATCGCCGGGACGAGGTAGCCCAGCGACTTGCCGGTGCCGGTGCCGGCCTGCACGAGGAGGTGGCTGCCGTCCTCCATCGCCGCGGCGACCTCCGTCGCCATCTGCACCTGGCCGTCTCGCTGCTGCCCACCGAGGGCGGCGACCGCCGTGCTCAGCACCTCGCTGACGGGCGCGGCGGCGGTGGCGGTCTCAGGCACCAGAGCACCTTACGTGGCGGCGCCGACGCTCCGTCGTACGCCGTCCACAGCGACCGTCAGAAGTTGGTCAGTAGTCCTTCTTGCGGCCGATCTGGCGCTCGATGCGCCGCTCGGGCTGGCCGAGCAGGCGGGCGAGGATCTTGACCCGGTAGCGGTAGGCGACCACGCCCAGGACGACGATCAGCAGGATCCACAACATGTGGCGATCCTATCCACGCGCCCCCAGCGCGCCCGGGCGCGACGACCTGGTGGGGAAGTCCGACACCTGAAGGGGGTTGTACACCCCTCCCAGTGACGGACTCCCCGCTCAGGCGGGGAGTCCCCGCAAAGCGCGCGAGCCGGAGATCCGCCGAAGCGAACGCGTCAGACGACGGCGCCGGAGTCCTCGGGCGTCCGCTCGACCTTCTCCTTCTTCACCCGACTCATCGGCCACTTCTCGTGGAAGTAGGTGAGGAGCGGGGTGGCCACGATGACCGAGGAGTAGGTGCCGACCACGAGCCCGACGAGCAGCGCGATGGCGAAGTCCTGGAGCGAGTCACCGCCGAGGAAGACGAGGGCAGCCAGGATGAACATCGAGCCGAGGCCGGTGTTGACCGTGCGCGGGATCGTCTCGACGGCAGCCGTGTTGGCGATGTCGATGAACTTGTCGTCGGGCTTCGCGCCCCACCAGCGTTCGCGGATGCGGTCGAAGACGACGACGGTGTCGTTGACCGACAGACCCACGATCGTCATCGCCGCGGCCAGGAAGATGCCGTCGATCGGCTTCTGCAGCCAGGCGAACAGGCCCACCACGAGGATCACGTCGTGCGCCATCGCCAGCACCGCGGCGACGCCGAAGGTCCACTTGAAGCGGATGGCGAGGTAGAGCAGCTGCGCGAGGAACGCGACGCCGAAGGCGATGAGCGCGTTGTTGCGCAGCTGGTCGCCGAGCGAGGCGCCGATCGTCTGGTCGTCGATCTTGTCGACCGTGCCGCCGACCGCGGCGAGCTCGTCCTCGATCCGCTGCTCCTCCTCGTTGGAGATCTCGCCGGTACGGACGGTGAAGTCGGCGGTGTCGGCGGTCTGCACGACGGCCTCGGGGAAGCCGGCGGCGGCGACGGCCTCGCGCGCCTGGTCGACCGAGATGTCCTTGCTGAGCGAGTAGTCGAGCTGGCGACCGCCGGTGAACTCCACGCCGAGCTGCAGGCCCTGGGTGACGATGCCGGCGATCGCGACGACGAGGGCCGCGGCGGTGAGGCCGAGCCACGTCGTGCGACGCCTCATCAGCTGCGGGTCCTTGCGGTCCAGCCAGGTGCGGACCTTGCCGAGGTGGCTGAGGCCGCTGATGGCGGGACGGTTGGCGACCGGCTTGTTGGACACGGCGAGGTCGCAGAGGACCCGGGCGACGATCAGCGCCGAGATCATCGAGGCGATGACACCGATGGACAGCGTGACACCGAAGCCCTTGATCGGCCCGGAGCCGAGGAAGAACAGCAGGCCGGCGGCGAGCAGGGTGGTGACGTTGGAGTCGATGATCGCGCTCCACGCCTTGTTGAAGCCGACGGCGAGCGCGCGTCTCAGCCCAGCGGAGGGGTAGGCGACGTACTCCTCCCTGGCTCTCTCGAAGACGAGGACGTTGGCGTCGATCGCCATGCCGATGGCGAGCACGAATCCCGCGAGTCCGGGCAGGGTCAGCGTCGAGCCGAGCCCGACGAGCATGGCGTACGCGAGCAGGGCGTACGACGCCAGCGCGATCGTGGCGGCGAAGCCGACGAGGCGGTAGACGAAGATGATGAAGAGGCCGGTCAGCGCGATGCCGATGATGCCGGCCTCGATGGAGGCGTCGATGGCCGCGGCGCCCAGCGAGGGGCCGACGAGGCGGTCCGAGATCGCCGTCAGCTCGAGCGGCAGCGCACCCCCCTCGATCAGCGCGGCCAGGTCCTTGGCCTCTGTGGACGTGAAGTTGCCGGTGATGTCGGTGGAGCCGCCACGGATGCCGACGTCGCAGCCGACGGACTCGTTGACCTCGGGGGAGGAGATGACCTCACCGTCGAGGACGATCGCGATGCGGCGCTTGGGGTCACCGGACGGGTTGCACGCGGCCTTGCCGGTGATGTCGGCCCAGGTGTTGCCGCCCTTGCCGCTGAAGTCGATGGCCACGACCCACTCGACGCTCTGGTCGCGCTGGACGGCGCTCGCGCCGCTGATCTCCTCGCCCTGGATGACCGTGGGGCCCACCTCGATGGTGTCGCCCTGGTCGGAGGGCAGGACCTGGTTGTCCTTCTTGGCGGGCTTGGCATCCGGCTGGGCAGTGCCGATGACCTCGTGGATGGTCAGCTTGGCGGTGCTGCCGATGCGGTCCTCGGCCTCCTGGGCCTCTTCGTCGTTGGTGACGCCGGGCAGCTCGACGAGGATCCGGTTCTCACCCTGGCGGGCCAGCGTGGACTCGGCGACACCGAGGGCGTCCACGCGACCGCGGAGCACCTCGAGGGTCTTGTCGACGTTCTCGGCGTTGGCGGGCGTCTGCTCGGTGCCCTCGGCCTGGAAGATGAACTGCGCTCCGCCGCGGAGGTCGAGGCCCAGGTTGGGCTTGACGTTGACGGCGAGCGCCACGCACCCGACCAGGAGGCCGACGACGAGGATGAAGCGGACCCAGACACCACGTGACATGCGCGACATCCTCCATGACAAGACTTCGAACGCCCGAATCCGGGCCCGGACGGGTCAACGGGCGACCGTCAGCGGAAGGTTCCGGCAGTGTCCGTGACACAAAACGTGGCGACTGTACGCCGCCGTGGGTATCGACACCGAAGCGAGCCCGCAGTGTTGTGTGGATCACACTCGCGATCCGATCCGCGGCCACCTTCCGGGAGCACACATGTCACCACGCATTCCACTTCCACGCGCCGGCGCCACCGGCTGGCCACCGTCACCGCCCTCGTCGCCGCAGGACTCGCCGCCACCGCGGCGGGCGCCACGGGCCAGCGCCGGGCGCGACGACGCACCACGCGAGGTCGCCCGCACCGCTGACAGCGACGCCACCCAGATCGTCATGGTGAAGGCACCGACGGTCGACGACCGCAACGAGGTGATCGCCCTCGGCCTCGACGTCACCGAGCACGCCACCAGCGCGGCATCGAGGTCGTCCTCCACGACGCAGCAGGACGCCGAGGCCCTGCGCGACGCCGGCTTCACCTGGCGGGTCACCGTCAAGGACCTCGAGGCGCTGCACGAAGAAGAACCGCAAGGCCGACAAGGTGTACGCCGCCTCGGTGGCCGCGTCCGGCTGCCCAGCGGCCGGACGTCCTACCGCACCTACGCCGACTACCTCAGCGACATGGACAAGCTCGCTCGCGACTACCCGTCCATGACCCGCCCGCTGACGCTGCCCAACAAGACCGTCCTCGGTGAGGACATCCGCGGCATCGAGGTCACCGTCGACGCCGACAACGTCAAGGACGGCAAGCCGACCTTCCTGCTCATGGGCGCCCACCACGCCCGCGAGTGGCCCAGCGCCGAGCACACCATCGAGTTCGCCTTCGACCTCCTCCAGTCCTACAAGGCCGGCGACGCGACGGGCGCGCGACCTGCTGTCCCGCTCGCGGGTCATCCTGGTGCCGGTCGTGAACGTCGACGGCTTCAAGATCTCGCGCGGCTGCCGCGCCGCTCGGCGACTTCTCCACCTTCGACTACGAGATGAAGCGCAAGAACTGCTCGATCTCGGTCGACACCCCGGCGCAGTACACGACCGGGGCGTGCGACAACAACCTCGCCGGACGCCTGCGCGGCACCGACCTCAACCGCAACTACCCCGGCTTCTGGGGCGGCGGCGGCGCGAGCCCGGTCTGGTCGAGCGACACCTTCCGCGGCGACGGTCCCGGCAGCGAGCCCGAGAGCGACGCGGTCCGCAAGCTCATCTCCGAGCGCGCGGTGACGATGATGATCTCCAACCACACCTACAGCAACCTGGTGCTGCGTCCCCCGGCCATCGCCGCCACCGGCCTCGCGATCGACGAGCCCGAGCTGAAGGCCCTCGGTGACGCGATGGCGTCGAAGAACGCCTACGTCAGCCAGGCGTCGTACCAGCTCTACGACACGTCGGGCTCGACCGAGGACTGGAGCTACTGGATCACCGGTGGCTTCGGCTACACCTTCGAGATCGGTGACGAGGGCTTCCACCCGGCCTACGAGAACGCGGTGGTCGGCGAGTACCTCGGCCAGGCACCCGCTGCCGGTGCCGGGCTCGGCGGCAACCGCGAGGCGTACTGGCTCGCGCTCCAGGCGGCCGCCGACCGCGACCTGCACTCGGTCATCAGCGGCACCGCCCCGGCCAAGCACACGATCAGCGTGTCCGAAGACCGTCACGTCGGAGACCTCGCCGGTGATCCAGCTCAACGGGACGACCGGAGCCCCGCTGCTCTACACCGACAACCTGCGCACCGACTACACGTCCACGGGCGGCAGGTTCGACTTCGACGTCAACCCGTCGACCCGGCCGCTGGTGATGGGTCGCTACGGCCGCGAGGCCCAGGCCCCGCCGCAGACGCCCATCACGCTGAGCAACCCGGCCAACGTCCCGGCGATCGGAGCGAGCGAGTTCGACGACGTTCGACGTGCAGGGACTGCCGACGGTGGACAACGGCTACCTGGTGGTGTCCATCAACTGGCCGGCAGCCGACCCCGAGGCCCAGGACTGGGACTTCTTCCTCACCGGTCCTGACGGCGAGGCCGTGGGCTCGGGCGCCACGCTCGCCAACCCCGAGGTGATCCGGATCCCCGACCCCCAGCCGGGGACGTACACCCTCGAGGCCAACAACTACGCCGGCGGCTCGGCGCAGTACGACTGGTCCGGGACGGTCACCTTCGAGAGCCCGACCCCGCCCAGCCCGACGGGCACCAAGGAGGCCTGGCTGCTGAGCTGCGCCGACAAGCGCGGCAACGTGCTGGCGACCCGCGAGGTGATCGTCGACCGCGGCGAGGCCGTCGACGTCGGCAACGCCTGCAAGAGGGTCAAGGACTGAGCCTCTGACCCGTTCAGGGATCCCCGGTCAGCCGGGGATCCCTGAACGGCCGGTCAGCGGGCGTACGCCTCGAGCTCGCCGGCGAGGTCGGCGTTGGCGCGACCGACCACGAGGGTGCCGTCGCCGGTGTGCTCCATGGAGCCGATCTCGGCCTCCTGGTGGATCCGGTTGACGAGATCACCGCGCTCGTAGGGCAGCAGCACGTCGAACTCGACCTGCGGCCGAGGCAGCTCGGACTCGATCGTCCGCAGCGCGTCGTCCATGCCCTCGCCGGTCTTGGCACTGACCACCACGCTGTGCGGCTCGCGCGCCCGCAGCCGGCCGATCACCAGCGGGTCGGCGGCGTCGGCCTTGTTGATCACGATGATCTCGGGGACCTTGTCCGCGCCGATCTCGGCGAGCACCTCGCGCACGGCAGCGATCTGGCCTTCGGGGTCGGGGTGCGAGCCGTCGACGACGTGCAGCAGCAGGTCCGAGTCGGCGACCTCCTCCAGCGTCGAGCGGAACGCCTCGACGAGGCCGTGGGGCAGGTGACGGACGAAGCCGACGGTGTCGGACATCGTGTAGACGCGGCCGTCGCTGGTCGTCGTACGACGCGTGGTCGGGTCGAGGGTCGCGAACAGGGAGTCCTCCACGAGGACGCCCGCGTCGGTGAGCCGGTTGAGGAGCGAGGACTTGCCGGCGTTGGTGTAGCCGGCGATCGCCACGCTGGGGATGTGGTTGCGGCGCCGCGACTGGCGCTTGACGTCGCGGGTGCCGCGCATCTCCTTGAGCTCGCGGCGGAGCTTGGCGATCCGGGTGTTGATGCGGCGCCGGTCGGTCTCGATCTTGGTCTCACCGGGGCCGCGGCCACCGATGCCGTCACCGCCGGCGGCACGGCCACCGGCCTGGCGGGACAGGTTGCCACCCCAACCGCGGAGGCGCTGCTTCATGTACTGCAGCTGGGCCAGCTCGACCTGCGCCTGGCCCTCCTTCGACTTGGCGTGCTGGGCGAAGATGTCGAGGATCAGCGCGGTCCGGTCGACGACCTTGACCTTGATCTTGTCCTCGAGGTTGCGCAGCTGGCTGGGCGCGAGCTCGCCGTCGCAGATCACGGTGTCGGCGCCGGTCGCCTGGACGATCTCGCGGATCGCCTCGACCTTGCCGCGACCGATGAACGTCGCCGGGTCGGGCGACTGGCGGCGCTGGAAGACGGCCTCCAGCACCTCGGAGCCGGCGGTCTCGGCGAGCAGCGCGAGCTCGGCCATCGAGTTCTCGGCGTCGGTCACGGTGCCGCCGGTCCACACGCCGACGAGCACGACCTTCTCCAGGCGGAGCTGGCGGTACTCGACCTCGGTGATGTCCTCGAGCTCGGTGCGCAGGCTGGCCACGCGTCGCAGGGCGTGGCGCTCGGCCAGCTCCTGGGCGCCGACCGTGAGCTCCTCGGGGTCGGCGTCGTCGTAGTCGACGTCGTCGGCGTAGCCGGACTCGAAGGTGTCGTCCTCGAGCAGCTCGTCGTCGAGCTGGATCGTGTCGTCGTCCCAGGCGCGGGTGGCGTCGAGGGCGTCACGCAGGTTGAAGTCAGGTGCGTTCGTCATATGCCGACAAGGGTAGGTCGCCCGGGCTCACCTGCGCGAACGGTTTCGCGCAGGGCTGACACACAGGGCTGACACGCGCCCGGGCTCAGGCGCGGTGCCGCCCGGCCGCGACCGCGGGCTCCCCGACGAGCGAGCCCTCGTCGACGAACTCGTCGCACGCCGACCGGACGTCGTGCGGCGTGTGCTCGGGTCCGACCACCACGACGCGTACGCCGGCCGCGTGCAGGCGGTGCAGCAGCGGGAGCATCGAGGTCATGTCGCCGGCCAGGACCACCTCGTCGACGGCGGCCTCGCGGGCGATGTCGACGGCGTCGATGGCCAGCGCCACGCGGGCCTGCTCGTCGTCGTCGGCGAACTGGTGGAAGGAGTGCAACCCCTGTCGGCGCAGGTGCTCGACCCACGACCCGAGGTCGGATGAGGTCCAGTCGGCGTAGGCGCGGCACACCGTGACCGAGCCGCGTCCGGGCAGACGCTCGAGCAGCCCGGCGGCCGCGTCCGCGGAGATGCGGCGGGCGTCGATCAGCACGGCGAGACGCCTCGCGTGGTCCGGCTCGGCCCCGGCAGGTCGGCGCGGAAGGGCGGGAACGGCGGCGGGAACCGCGGTGGGAGCGCTCGGCGCGTCGGGGACGACGACCGACCGCTCGGCTCGGGTGGTCGTCCCGCTGGGCGCGGCCGCGTCGGACGGCGCCGGCTCGGCGCGCTGCGTGCCGCCGCGGCGCACGCCCATCCAGCGTCGTACGAGCGACGCCAGCTCGTTGTCGTCGCTCTCAGCCGCCGTGCGCGGCTCCACCACGTTCGCCATCGACTCGCCCCCCACAGGCTGTAGATGCATGCTTCCCACCCAGCACCCTCCACCCTTTCGGGCGGCCCGTGGCCGGTTCGCCGGAAACGCGGGCGTCGGTCTGGACCAGTGCGTGGGCCCGGGGGCTCCGGGGGCCTCGCTACTTGGGTGGCATCCGGATGCCGCCGTCGACGCGGATCGTCTCGCCGTTCATGTAGGAGTTGGTCAGGCACTCCACGACCATGCTGGCGAGCTCGTCGGCGCGACCGAGGCGCTTGGGGAAGAGCACGTTCTGGCCGAGGTTGGCCTTGAACTCGTCGGGGTTCGGGAACGCGTCGTAGATCGGGGTGTCGATCAGCCCGGGAGCCACGGTGTTGAGCCGGATCCCGGCCGCGGACAGGTCGCGCGCGACGGGCAGGGTCATGCCGACGACGCCGCCCTTGGAGGCGGAGTACGACGCCTGGCCGATCTGGCCGTCGAAGGCGGCGACGGAGGCGAGGTTGACGATCGCGCCGCGCTGGCCGTCGGCGTCGGGCTCGTTCCGGCTCATCACCGTCGCGGCCTGGCGCGTCATGTCGAAGGTGCCGATCAGGTTGATCTCGACGACCTTGCGGAAGGCGTCGAGGTCGTGGGCCTGCTCCAGGAGCCCGTCACGTCCGATGGTGCGCTGCGCCCAGCCGATGCCGGCGGAGTTCACGCACGCCCGCAGCGGGGCGATCTCGGCGGCGGCCTCGACGGCGGCGGCGACCTGGTCGGTCTTCGTCACGTCGACGGCAGCGAAGACGCCGCCGATCTCGGCGGCCAGGGCCTCGCCCTTCTCGGCGTTGAGGTCGGCGACGACGACCACCGCACCCTTCGCGGCGAGGGCGCGGGCGACGGCGGCACCGATGCCGCTCGCGCCGCCGGTGACGATGGCGGTGGATCCGGTGATGTCCATGGGCGGGATCCTAGGATGTCCGACTCACAAGTCCGTGACGCCCTCGGCCACCAGGACGGCGGGGCCGGTCATCAGCACCCGGTCGTCCTCGGTCCACACCACGTGGAGCGTCCCGCCGGGGACGTCCACGCGGTACGTCGTCCCGCGGGGCGCGTCGTCGGCCAGCGCCGTGGCGACGGCCACCGCGCACGCGCCGGTGCCGCACGACCGGGTCTCGCCCGACCCGCGCTCGTGGACGCGCATCGCGACGTGACGCTCACCGCGGCGCACCACGAACTCGACGTTGACGCCCTCGGGGTAGATCGCGTCGTCGTGCTCCGGGGGCTCGAGCAGCGGGCCGGGCTCGGCCAGGTTGTCGACGTAGGCCACGGCGTGCGGGTTGCCCATCGAGACGTGGAGGGCGGGCCACGTGCGGCCCATCGCCGACACCTCCGTGTCGCCCAGCACCTCGGGCCTGCCCATGTCGGCGGTGTACTCCTCGCCGGACCGGTCGAGGACCTTCACGCCGGCACGGGTCAGGATGCGCATCGGGAAGGCCGCGCCCTCGCGCTCGTGGAGGTAGCGCGCGAAGACGCGGATGCCGTTGCCGCACATCTCGCTGACCGACCCGTCGGCGTTGCGGTAGTCCATGAACCACCCGTCGCCCTCACGGACCGCCCGCAGCACCCCGTCGCCGCCGATGCCGGAGCGCCGGTCGCACAGCGCCCGCACCCGCTCCGCGGACAGGTCGCCGTGGACGGTGCCGTCGGCGTCGGGCAGCACCACGAAGTCGTTCTCCGTGCCGTGGCCCTTGAGGAAGGGGTAGCTCACGCGGAGCAGTGTCCCACCCCGACCAGCCGCTATCGAGCGTCGACCACCTTCGCCGAGCCCTTGCCGCGACGGCTCGGCTCGGCCACGGCGGTCATCCGGTTCTTCGGGCCGAGCTCGATCGCCGTCGCCGCCCCGATCTCGGCGGCGCTGGTGAACGCGTCGCCCGCCGGGACGAGGGTGTGGCCGAGGGCGGTGAGCGCCGGTCCGTAGGCCGCGATGAACTCCGGCTCGGCGGTCACGCTGGCGGTGTTGCGCTGGGTGGCGCGCGGCGCCGCGATGGCCTCCTCGATCGTCATGCCGAGGTCGATGCGGTTGACCAGCATCTGCAGCACGGTCGTGATGATCGTCGAGCCGCCGGGCGAGCCGAGGGCCAGGAACGGCTTGCCGTCCTTGAGCACGATCGTCGGCGACATCGAGCTGCGCGGGCGCTTGCCCGGCTGGATGCGGTTGGGGTCGGCGGCGTCGTACACCGTCGAGAAGTCGGTGAGCTCGTTGTTGAGCAGGAAGCCGTGACCCGGCACGACCATGCCCGAGCCGCCCGTCTGCTCGATGGTGAGGGTGTACTCGACGACGTTGCCCCACTGGTCGGCGACCGTGAGGTTGGTGGTCGAGATGTTCTCGGTGTCGGCGTCGGTCGTGCCCTTCGCGGACGACGCGGGGGTGCACACGCCGTCGTAGGACGTCACGTCACCGGCCGGGACCGGCTTGGTCGCCGCCTTCGCCGGGTTGAGCGAGCAGGCCCGCTCGGCGGCGAACCGGTCGTCGAGGAGCCGCTTGGTCGGGACGTCGACGAAGGCCGGGTCGCCGACGTACTTGCCGCGGTCGGCGTAGGCCAGCGCGCTGGCCTCGAGGTAGTGGTGGAGCGCCTGCTCGGGCGCCATCGTCGAGAGGTCGTAGCGCTCGAGGATGTTGAGCGCCTCACCGACGGTCGTGCCGCCGGACGACGACGGCGCCATGCCGTAGACGTCGTGGCCGCGGTAGCTCGTCTTCGCGGCGCGCTGCGAGCGGACCTTGTAGTCGCGCAGGTCGCGGGCGGTGAGCCAGCCGGCGGGCACGGGGAGGTCGGTGTTCTTGGTCGTGCGCGGCTTGCGCACCACCTCCGACATGAGCCGCGCCAGCTTGCCGCGGTAGAACGCCTTGGTGCCGCGCTGGGCGATCAGGTCGTAGGTGTCGGCGAGCTCGGGGTTGCGGAAGATCGAGCCGATCTTCGGTGCGTCACCCTTGGGCAGGTAGAGCTTCTTGGTGTCCTTGAACGCCGCGAAGCGCACCTCGTTGTCGAGGGTCTGCTGGCGGAACGTCTCGTCGACCTTGAACCCCCGGCGCGCGACCTTGGTGGCCGGCGCGAGCGCGTCACCGAGCGACAGCGTGCCCCAGTTGCCCAGCGCCTTGTCCCAGGTGGCGAGGGTGCCGGGCGTGCCGACGCTCGCGCCGCTGGTGACCAGGTCGGGGGTGAACGTGTAGGGCTTGCCCGTCGCGTCGTCGATGAACGCGTCCTGCGGCATCTTCATCGGCGCGGTCTCGCGGCCGTCGAGGGTGCGGACCTTGCCGGACTTCGCGTTGTAGTAGACGAAGTAGCCGCCACCGCCGATGCCCGCGCTGTAGGGCTCGGTGACGCCGAGCGTCGCCGCTGCCGCCACCGCGGCGTCGACGGCGTTGCCGCCCGCCTTGAGCACCTTGAGCCCGGCCGCGCTCGCCTCGGGGTCGACCGTGCTGATCGCGCCGCCCTTGCCGACCGCGGTCGGGTCCTTGACGGTCGGGCGGTCAGAGGTGGTCGACGGCGCCGACGCGGCCTGGGCCGCCGGCTGGGCCGGCACCGGGGTGGCGACGAGGGCTGCGGCGACGGCCAGTCCGCTGGCAGCCGAGACGCCGGCGGTGACGCGGCGGGCGAGGTGGGGCATGGGGGTCCTCCCGAGAGTCGTTGGCACCACCCTGCCCCTGCCCCTGCGGGTTGTCCAACACCCCCGGGGGTGCGTCGGTCAACGGACGACGGAGTAGCGCCCGCACATGAAGTCGCGGTTGCGCGCGACCTCCTCGAGGCGCAGCTCGACGTGGCGCGGCAGCACGGGGGCGCCGCTGCCGACGGTCACCGGCGCGTACTGGATCCACACCTCGTCGAGCAGGCCGGCGTCGTGGATCTGCCCGACCAGCTCGCCGCCGCCGACCACCCACAGGTCCTTGCCGTCGGCGGCCTCGGTCATCTCGGCGTGGATGCGCTGGACGTCGTCGCGGTCGAACCGCACGCTCGGCGGCGCCTCCGGGAAGGTGCGGTGGGTCAGGACCCACGTCGGCAACGGGCCCCACGGGTCGTCGTCGTGGTCGAGGATCCACTGCCACGTGGTCGCCCCCATCACGCACGCCCCGACCCGCTCCCGGAACCCCGGATAGGCCATCGGGCCGTCCATGTCGATGTCGCGCGAGGTCAGCCAGTCGAGCGAGTGGTCGTCGGTCGCGATGAAGCCGTCGAGGGTGCAGCCGGTGTAGTAGATCGTCGCCATCGGACCACCTTGGCACCGACCACCGACACCGCGCTTGATCGATCGTGCCTACCGGACGAGGGCGTCGAGCGCGGGCTGCGCCGCCTCGACAGGCAGGTGCCCGAGGGTGATCAGCTGCGCCATCCCGTGCACGGTCGACCACAGCGCCGCCGAAAGGGCCATCGGGTCGCGGCCCTCGTAGCCGGGCTCCTGCACCAGCTGCCCGACCAGGGAGCCGAGCAGCTCCTCGTTGCGGGCGATCAACGGCGCCATCTCCGCGCTGGGCGCGCCGGCGGCGCAGTAGTCGGGGTCGAAGACCAGCGCGAACGCCTGCGGGTGGGCGGCGGCGTAGCTCACGTAGGCCAGCCCGAGCGCCCGCACCTGCTCGACCGTCCCGTCCGTCGCGGCGACCGCCTCCTCCTGCGCGGCCAGCAGCGCCGCCATGCCGCGTACGCCGAGCGCGCTGAGCAGCGCGGCCCGGTCGCCGAAGTGGTGGTAGGGCGCGTTGTGGCTCACCCCGGCCCGGCGCGCGACCTCACGCAGGCTGATCTTCGCCGCGGACGTGGTCTCGAGCAGGTCGAGCGCGGCGTCCTCGAGCGCGGCCTGGAGATTGCCGTGGTGGTATCCGCTCGCAGATCTTGACATGAGCAACATCCTACTCCAATGTGGACGTTGTCCAGATTCTTGTCACTGTCCAGATTGGAGCCCGCCATGGGCAACGTCCTCGTCATCGACGGCCACCCCGACCCCGCCTCGCTCACCGCGCACCTCGCCGCGTCGTACGCCACCGGCGCCGGCGCCTCCGCCACCTCGCTCGTGCTGCGCGACCTCGACTTCGACCTCACCCTCCGCACGGGCTACCGCACCCCGCAGGTGCTCGAGCCCGACCTCGCCCGAGCCCAGGCGCTGCTCGAGTGGGCGGACCACGTCGTCGTCTTCACGCCGCTCTGGTGGGGCTCGGTGCCCGCCCTCCTCAAGGGCTTCTTCGACCGCACGCTCGAGCGCGGCTGGGCCTTCCGCTACAAGGACAACGGCATGCCCGAGGGCCTCCTCGCCGGGCGCACCGGGCGGCTCGCGGTCACCTCCGACTCGCCGCGGTGGTACCTCCCGTTCGTCGGCGACAGCACCGTCAAGCAGGTCCGCGGCCGCACGATGGAGTTCTGCGGCATCAAGCCGACCAGGCTGACGCGGTACGCCGACGTCCGCGGCCGCACCGAGGAGCAGCTCGCCACCTGGATCCGGGAGGCGGCCGCCCTCGGGGCCGCCGATGCCGCTCACCCGGGTCGCCCCGACCGCCCGGGCCACCCCGACGTCGTACGTCCGGAGCCGGCCGCGGCCTGAGTCAGCCGCCGAGCCGCTCGACCGCACCGACCGCCTTCTCCACGCGGTCGGGGTCGTCGTGCGCGACCCACACGATGCGGGGGTCCTTGCGGAACCACGAGTCCTGGCGCCGGGCGAAGCGCCGGGTGGCGACGGTCGTCTGCTCGATCGCCTCGGCGAGGCTGCGGTCGCCGGCGAGGTAGCCCATGACCTCGCGGTAGCCGATGGCCCGGGACGCGGTGCGCGCGTCGGCGAGGCCGCGGACGAGCAGGGCCTCGACCTCCTCGACGAACCCGCCCGCGAACATCTCCTCGACCCGGCGGGCGATCCGCGCGTCGAGCGTCGGCCGGTCGATGTCGACGCCGACCTGCACGGTCAGCGGGTCGGCGTACTCGAGCCGCGGGAGGCTGGCGCTGTAGGGCCGCCCGGTGAGCGCGACGACCTCCAGGGCGCGGACGACGCGGCGCCCGTTGTCGGGCGAGATCTGCGCGGCCGCCTCGGGGTCGACCCCCGCCAGCCGCTGGTGCAGCGCGTGGCTGCCGATCCGTTCGAGCTCGACCTCGAGCTCGCGGCGCAGCGACTCGTCGGTGCCGGGGAACTCGAAGCGGTCGACGATCGCACGGGTGTAGAGCGCCGAGCCGCCGACCAGCACCGGGGTCGCGTCGCGGCCGCGGATGTCGGCGATCGCGTCGCGCGCCCAGCCCTGGAAGACCGCGACGGTCGCCGGCGCGGTGACCTCGTGGAGGTCGAGCAGGTGGTGCGGGATCCCGCGGCGCTCCGACGCCGGCAGCTTGGCCGTGCCGACGTCCATCCCGCGGTAGACCTGCATGGCGTCGGTGTTGACGACCTCTCCCCCGAGCCGCTCGGCGAGGTCGATGCTCAGGCCCGTCTTGCCCGACGCCGTGGCACCGACGAGGGCGACGACCGGACGAGGCATGACCCGATTGTCGCAGCGTGGCTAGTCTCGGCAGCGCCGGTGTCCCCACCCGCGGGGGTGGGCCGGCCGCTCCCCGAGGAGGACCCATGGGCTTCATGGACAAGGCGAAGGCCGCACTCACCGACGCCGTCGACCAGCACGGCGACAAGATCGCGCAGGGCATCGACAAGGCCGGGAGCGTCGTCAACGAGAAGACCGGCGGCAAGCACGCCGACAAGATCGACCAGGCCACCGGCAAGGCGCGCGACGCCCTCGACTCCCTCGACGGCAAGAACGACGACATCCCGCCCGGCACCGCCCGCTGACCGACGCCTACGGTGGCCGCGTGACCGACCGCTTCGCCCTCGTCCCGGCGTCCTACGTCTACCTGCTGCGCGACGGGACCGACGGCACGGAGGTGCTCCTCCAGCGACGGGGGCCGGTCCCCTACATGGCCGGTCACTGGGCGGCCGCGGCCGCCGGGCACGTCGAGCCCGGCGAGACGGCGTACGACGCCGCGCGCCGCGAGGCGCTCGAGGAGCTCGGCATCACCGACCTCGACCTCGACTTCGTGCTCACCATGCAGCGCAGCCAGTTCGGCCCGGCCGTCGAGGAGCGGGTCGACTGGTTCTTCACGTCGCGGTCATGGAGCGGCGAGCCGCGGATCGTCGAGCCCGAGAAGGCGGCGGCGCTGGGGTGGTTCGCGCTGGACGACCTCCCGGAGCCGATGGTGCCGCACGAGGCGCACGCCCTCGCCCACCTCTTCTCCGGGGTCGGCTACCTCACCTTCGGGTGGGACGCACCCCCGCGCGGGGGTGGCCCGGATGCGACGGCCGCGACAGGATCGAGTGCATGACCCAGGGAGGGAATCGATGACCGACGAACAACTGAGCCCGATGCCCGAGCCGTACACCGAGGAGCCCCAGCTGGTGCCCGGCGGCGTCGACGCGGTGGTCGAGGACCCCGCCGACGCGGGCCTCGCGCGTGACCTCGACCCCGACGACAACCCCGCCGTCGACGACGCCCTGCCCGACGAGATCGCCGAGCCCGACGAGAAGTCCCAGGCGCCCGAGGGTGAGGCGGAGGACAAGGAGTCCGACACCACCCGCGGCTCCGGCTCCGACTCCGACGACGGCCCCAGCGCCGGCCAGGAGGCCGAGGACGGCTCGCCCGAGCCTCCCGCCTGAGCAGCGCCCTGCGCCGTCGGCGGTCACCAGATATCCGGTGACCGCCGCGACACCGTGAAAGATCCGGGTCACCTGGTGGCTCGGATCTTCCACCGTCACGCGGCGACGGCGAGCGCGCAGCCGCTGCCGCATGGCCGACCCGGCGGCCACCCGTCGCGCTCGAGGATCGCCGACAGCTTGGCTGCGGTCGAGCACGGTCTGCCGACGACCTGGCCCCAGGTGAGGCGCACGGTGTCCTGGCCCTCCACAGCGGCGTCCAGGTCGCGCTCGAAGTCCCGGTCGCGCTGCTCGGCGGTGTCGTGCCGCAACCGGCCGTCCAGCTCGATCAGTCGTTCCCCGTACGCCGCATCCCGGTAGACGATCCCCGTCGCCGTCCCGGCGCGCAGCTGTCGCTGGGCACGCGGCAGCGCGTGGGGTCGCTCGATCCCGGTCAGGAACGCGTGCTCGAGCACGGAGCAGGTCCCGTGGGCGACGTCCGCAAGGACGGCCTCGAGGAAGAGGCGCCGAGGCGCGCGGGTTCGCAACGCGAGTGCCTGCTGCATGCGTACGGCGGTCGTGTGCCGGCCCTGTACGGCTCGAGCAATCGCTCCCACGGCGGCGAAGTCCCCTGTCGTGGCGAGGGCGACGTCGAGAGCGGCCTCGTCGTAGCGCATGCGTGGCGGGCCGAGGTTCCAGTGGACCCGGTCGTCGAGACGGAACGTCCGCGCCACCTGCACCCCGACCGGTGCCACCACGCGTCGTGATCTCGGGATCACGACCTCGATCGGCCCGTCGTCGACACCTGCCCGGCCAGGACCGTCCGCGGCCCGCATGGCGGAGACGCCGGCGAGTGCCGCTCCGAGGTCGGCCCCGGCCAGTCCGCGCGGGCTCGAGCAGGCCAGGACGGCACCCCACGCCCGCTGCACCCAGGACGGCTCCCCCGTGTGGTCGACGTACACGCCGGGGAGGAGCGGCGCGAGCTCGCGGCGTCGCACCAGCCGGCGTAGGTCGTGGGGCTGCAGGCCCACCTGCAGGGCCTGGGCGCGGGAGACGACGCCGGCCTGGGCGAGGAGGAGTGGACGGAGCTCGGTCACCCGACCCACGATCACCCGCAGCGCACGGCGGCGCGATCCCCTGCCGGCCATCTGTGGACAAGGAGACCGTGGACGGTCCGAGTCACTGGGTGGCTCGGATCTTCCACGCTGTCGCGAGAGTCACCGGATATCCGGTGACTCCAGCAGGCGTCAGCCAGCAGGCGTCAGCCGCAGGCGTTGGCCACCGGCGGGAGCGGGGCGGGCACGCCGACGGACGGCATGCCGAGGCCGACGGAGGACGCGGCCGGCGGGGCGGACGTACGACGCTCCCAGGCGTCGCCGGCGCGGGTGCGGCGGACCGACCGGATCGCGCCGTCGGCGACGAGGTGGTGCGGGGCGGCGTAGGTGATCTCCACGGTCACCATGTCGCCGGGTCGCACGGAGTCGGCCTCGACGCCGGAGAAGTCGGCGGCGAAGTGGACGAGCCGGTTGTCGCGCGCACGGCCGGACAGGCGCTTGGTCTCGGCGTTCTTGCGGCCCTCGCCCTCGGCGACCATCAGCTCGACGGTGCGACCGACGAGCGCCTTGTTCTCCGACCAGGCGATCTCGTCGACGACCTCGGCCAGGCGCAGGTAGCGGTCCTTGACCACCTCCGGCGGGACCTGGTCGTCGAGGACCGCGGCCGGGGTGCCGGGGCGCTTGGAGTACTGGAAGGTGAAGGCCGAGGAGAAGCGGGCGGCCCGCACGACGTCGAGGGTCGCCTGGAAGTCCTCCTCGGTCTCGCCGGGGAAGCCCACGATGATGTCGGTGGTGATCGCGGCGTCGGGGATGGCGGCGCGCACCCGCTCGATGATCCCGAGGTACTTCGACTGGCGGTAGGACCGGCGCATCGCCCGCAGGACGGCGTCCGATCCCGACTGCAGCGGCATGTGCAGCGACGGCATCACGTTGGGCGTCTCGGCCATCGCGTCGATGACGTCGTCGGTGAACTCGGCGGGGTGCGGGGAGGTGAAGCGCACCCGCTCCAGCCCCTCGATCGAGCCGCACGCGCGCAGCAGCTTGGAGAACGCCTGGCGGTCGCCGAACTCGACGCCGTAGGCGTTGACGTTCTGCCCGAGCAGGGTGATCTCGGTGACGCCCTCGGCGACGAGCGCCTCGACCTCGGCGAGGATCTCGCCGGGCCGGCGGTCCTTCTCCTTGCCGCGCAGCGCCGGGACGATGCAGAACGTGCAGGTGTTGTTGCACCCGACCGAGATGGACACCCAGGCGGCGTACGCCGACTCGCGCTTGGTGGGCAGCGTGGAGGGGAAGACCGACAGGGACTCGAGGATCTCGACCTGCGCCTCCTCGGCGACCCGCGCCCGCTCGAGCAGCACCGGCAGCGAGCCGATGTTGTGGGTGCCGAAGACGACGTCGACGTAGGGGGCCCGGGTGGTGATCGTCGAGCGGTCCTTCTGCGCCAGGCAGCCACCGACGGCGATCTGCATCCCCGGGTTGGCGGCCTTGATCGGGGCGAGGTGCGACAGGTTGCCGTAGAGCTTGTTGTCGGCGTTCTCCCGCACCGCGCAGGTGTTGAAGACGACGACATCAGGGTGGCCGGCCTGCTCGTCCGCGGCATCCCCGTCGAAGCGGACGTAGCCCGCGTCCTCCAGCAGGCCGCTGAGCCGCTCGGAGTCGTGGACGTTCATCTGGCACCCGTGGGTCTTGACCTCGTAGGTGCGTGCGGGGGTCTCTGCGACGGCGCTCATCTCGGGGTCAAGGGTACGGCGACCGGCGGGGCCCCGGGAATCGCGAGGCCGCGCTAGTCCACTGCGCCTCGGACCGGGGCATCGCCGGCCGATGACTGGCGGGCCGCGACGGGGAGGGCCACACTGACAACTCATCCACAATTGGGTAACAACGAGACCACGAGCACCGCCCGTCCCCACCGTCTCGGGAGGTCCCATGCAGCCGTCGCCCCTGCCCACGAAGCCCTGCCTGAGCCGAAACCGGCGCTGGGCGCGGTCCGCTTGCAGCGTTGTTACCGTTCTGTTGATCGCGGCGTCCTTGCAGCTGCTGGCGACCAGCTCGCCCGCCTCGGCCGACCAGCGCCGACGGCACGACGTACGCGTCACGGTCGAGGTGCTGCCGCCCATCGCGCAGCCCGGCACGGAGCCGGCGGCCCCGGTCCGGGGCTCGGCCCTGGTCGCGCGGTTCGCTCCTGCGGCACCGGGCCGCGAGGTCGTGTTCGAGCGATCGGTGCGCGGGGGCGGCTGGCGCGTGGTGGGCCGCGAGGTCCAGGACAGCGCCGGCACCGCGACCCTCGCCGTCCGCCGGGGCCGCTACCGCGTCAGCACCGAGGCGGGTGGGCTCACCTGGTCGTCGCGCCCCGTCAAGGCGGGCCGGTGGGCACCGGACTTCGAGGACACGTTCTCCGGCAGCCGGCTGGACACGTCGGTGTGGAACGACCAGGTGCGCGAGCACGAGGCGGACCTCGCGCCGCGGACGTGCGCCCTGGTCGACCCCGGTGCCCGGTCGGTCGGTGGCGGCGTCCTCCGCCTGGGCGTGGCGCCGGACCCCGCGCGGGCGGGCCAGCCCTGCGACTGGGACTGGCAGGGCAGCGCCGGCCGCAGCCGCTACCTGCTCACGAGCCAGGTCGCCACCGAGCACACCTACCTCACCCGGTACGGCATCGCCGCCGCGCGGATCAAGCCGCAGCGCGCCGACGGCATGCACTCGGCGTTCTGGATGCTCCCCGAGGACAGCGCGTTCTACGACGACGACCCCGCCCGAGGCGCCGAGATCGACGTCATGGAGTTCTGGGGCGACACGGGCCGCAGCGAGGAGACGATCGGCTCGTTCGTCACCTGGCACGGACCCGGCTGGTCGTCCCTGAGCCTCGGCGGGAAGTTCCCCGGCGCGCGGCGCGCCCTGGGCGCCGGCCGGGAGTGGTGGCAGGAGTTCCACGTCTTCTCGGTCGAGTGGACCCCGGACGAGTACGTCTTCCGCGTCGACGGTCGCGAGTACTACCGCGAGAGACAGGCGGTGTCCCAGGTGCCGGGCTACCTCATCCTGTCCATGCTGGCCGCGGACTACGAGCTCGACGACCTGGGCGCGAGCGACCTCGACGACACGGCCGAGGTGGACTGGGTGCAGGTCTACGAGGGGGCCACGAGCCGGTCCGGACGGCGGTGACGGACCTAGGCTCGCGGCATGCCCCGCATGCACGCGCTCGAGCTGCTGCCCGACGACGCCGGCTGCGACGTCGTACGCCGTGACTGGCAGGCGCTGCGCGACGCCGGGCTGCCCTCCCAGCTCGACCACCGCGGCGCCACCAACAGCCCGCACGTCACCGTGCTGGCCGCACCGGCGCTCGGCGCGGACGACGAGCAGCGGGCCGCGGAGCTGGTGGCGCGGCTGCTGCCGGTGCAGGTCCGGGCGTCGGGGATCGCGCTCCTCGGCGGTCGTCGCGTCTCCGTGGTCCGCGTCCTCGACGTGCCCGACGAGCTGGCGCGTGCCGTGCTGCACCTACGGTCGCAGGTGCGCGACGTGCAGCACCTCGGGTGGTTGCCGCACGTCACCCTCGCCCGGCGGATGGACCGCGCCGACGTGGGGCGCGCGGTGGAGGCGCTGGGCCACGAGGACGCAGTCCTGACGCTCACGTCGCTGCGCCGCTGGGATCCCGCGGCGGGAATCGTCACCACTCTGTAATAGTCCGAACAGGCCATGCGTGATGGCCCTTGCGGTCCACCTGCCGATAGGTTGCGCCTATGACCGCGCAGGAATCGGGCACCGTCAGCGCCGGCCGGGGTGAGCCCCTCGTCGTGCTGGACGGCGTCCAGAAGCACTTCGGGCAGCTCCACGCACTCAAGGACATCGAGCTCACCGTCAAGCGCGGCGAGGTCGTGGTCGTGATCGGGCCGTCCGGCTCGGGCAAGTCAACGCTCTGCCGCACGATCAACCGGTTGGAGACGATCGACGAGGGCACGATCACCCTCGACGGCAAGAACCTCCCCCAGGAGGGCAAGGCGCTCGCCGCGCTGCGCGCCGAGGTCGGCATGGTCTTCCAGAGCTTCAACCTCTTCGCCCACAAGACGATCCTCGAGAACGTCACGCTCGGCCCGATCAAGGTCCGCGGCATGGGCAAGGCCGAGGCCGAGAAGAAGGCACGCGAGCTCCTCGACCGCGTCGGCGTCGGCCACCAGGCCGAGAAGTACCCCGCCATGCTCTCCGGCGGCCAGCAGCAGCGCGTGGCCATCGCCCGGGCGCTGGCGATGGAGCCGAAGGTGATGCTCTTCGACGAGCCGACCTCCGCGCTCGACCCGGAGATGATCAAGGAGGTCCTCGACGTCATGGTCGACCTCGCCGAGCAGGGCATGACGATGGTCGTCGTCACCCACGAGATGGGCTTCGCCCGCACGGCTGCGGACCGCGTCGTCTTCATGGCCGACGGCGCGATCATCGAGGAGAACACCCCCGAGGAGTTCTTCACCAACCCCCGCTCGGACCGCGCCAAGGACTTCCTCGGCAAGATCCTCAAGCACTGAGGCATCGGGTCCGACCACGAGTTCCCGCACCACAGACATCTAGGGAGAAGCAGATGCGATTCATCCGTACCAAGGCCGTCATCGCGACCGTCGGACTGGCCCTCTCGCTCGCTGCCTGCGGCGACGCAGGTGACGACGGTGGTGACACCACCGACGTGGAGGTCCAGGAGAACGCCGGCGACGAGTTCGACGACGGGACGGCCATGAAGGACTTCGCCGACTCGGGCGACATCACCATCGGCGTGAAGTACGACCAGCCCGGCATCGGCTTCAAGGGCGCCACCGACGACATGCCGGTCGGCTTCGACCCCGAGATCGGCAAGATCCTCGCCGCGTCGCTCGGCATCGCCCCCGAGGACATCACGTGGAAGGAGACGATCTCCGACAACCGTGAGCCGTTCCTCGAGGAGGGCGAGGTCGACCTCGTCATCGCGTCGTACTCCATCACCGACGAGCGCCGTCAGGTCGTCGGCCAGGCCGGCCCCTACTACGTCACCGGCCAGCAGCTGCTGGTCGCGTCGGACAGCGACATCGCCAGCCTCGACGACGTCAAGGGCAAGGAGGTGTGCTCGGTCACCGGCTCGACCTCGCTGGAGAACATCAAGGCCGAGGGCGCGAAGCCGCGCGGCTTCGACACCTACTCCGAGTGCGTCGACCAGGTCCTCAGCGGCACCGTCGACGCGATGACCACCGACGGTGCGATCCTGCTGGGCTACGCCGCCGAGCACCCCGACGACCTCAAGGTCGTCGTGGACCCGTTCTCCGAGGAGCGCTACGGCGTCGGCTACAGCCTCGACAAGCCCGAGATGTGCCAGTGGATCGTCGACACCCTCACCGAGGCGCAGGACGACGGCGACTGGGCCAAGGCCTTCGAGGCCACCCTGGGCCAGTCGGGCGTCGACACGCCCGAGCCGCCGGCCATGGACGAGTGCCCGGCTGCCTGATCCAGCACCACCGCACCACCTGCATCACCGCTGAATCACCACTGAACCACCACTGATCGGACGCCGGCGGGCCGCGAGGCCCGCCGGCGTCCCGCAGAGAGGAGCCCGCAGCCCATGGACGCGGTGATCTCGAACTTCGACGAGTACCTCAAGGCGTTCGGCCTGACGATCGGGCTGTTCGTCGTCTCCGGCATCGCCTCGCTGGTGCTCGGCACCATCCTCGCCGTCCTCCGGGTCGGCCCGGTGTCGATCCTCAACAAGGCGGCGGCGCTCTACGTCACGCTCTTCCGCAACACGCCGCTGCTGATGATCTTCGTCTTCATCTTCATCGCGATGCCGGTGCTGGGCTACAACTTCAAGTTCGTCGAGGACATCGAGATCGCGGGCTACAACGTCTCGGCCTTCTTCTTCCGCGCCTGCCTCGCGCTCACCCTCTACACCTCCGCCTTCGTCTGCGAGGCGCTGCGCTCCGGCGTCAACGCCGTCCCGCTCGGACAGGCCGAGGCCGGGCGCGCGATCGGCCTCACCTTCTCGCCAGTCGATGACCCTGGTCATCCTTCCCCAGGCCACGCGCGCGGTGATCCCCCCGATGACCAGCGTGATGATCGCCCTGGCCAAGAACACCTCCGTGGCGGCGGCCTTCGGCCTCGCCGAGGCGACGGCCACGATGCGCGGCTTCACCAACAACAACGCCGACGAGCGGATCGGGATCTTCCTCGCGTTCGCGATCGGCTACATCATCGTCGTCGAGGTCATCTCGCTGTCGTCCTACCTCGTCGAGCGAAAGGTGAGGGTGGCCCGATGAGCGCCTCAGTCCTCTTCGACGCCCCCGGCCCCAAGACGGTCGCCCGGCACCGCGTCTACACCGTCATCAGCATCGCCGCGCTGGTCGCGATGGTCGCCTTCGCGATCTGGACGCTCTACGACGCCGGTCAGCTCGAGTACGCGCTCTGGGAGCCGTTCGTCACCCCCGACTACGTCCAGTACATCCTCGTCGACGGCCTCCTCCAGACCCTCAAGATGGCGTTCTTCTCCATCATCTTCGCGGTCGTCTTCGGCCTCGTCTTCGGCGTCGCCAAGCTGTCCGACCACGGCTGGTTGCGCTGGCCGGCATGGCTCGTCGTGGAGTTCTTCCGCGCCGTCCCCGTCCTGCTCCTGATGGTCTTCGCGTTCTTCCTGCTCGCCATCGGCAACGGGCCGCTGTCGTCGTTCTGGTGCGTGGTGATCGCGCTGACCCTCTACAACGGGTCGGTGCTCGCCGAGGTGTTCCGCGCCGGCATCAACGCCGTGCCGCGCGGCCAGGCCGAGGCGGCGTACGCCATCGGCATGCGCAAGTCGCAGGTGATGACCACGGTGCTGCTGCCGCAGGCGGTCAAGATCATGCTGCCCGCGATCATCAGCCAGATGGTCGTCGCGCTGAAGGACACCAGCCTCGGCTACTACATCCTCGCCCCCGGCCTCACTGCTGTGGCGAAGCCGATCTACCTCGAGTTCGGCAACCAGGTGCCGACGGCCATCGTCATCACCGGCCTCTACGTGGCGGTCAACCTGGTCCTCACCTGGATCGCGACCCTCGTGCAGAAGCGCCTGGTCGGGGAGAAGAAGGTGCTCGACGTGCCGATGGTGGGCGCCGGCGGCACCGCGCCCGTCGTCTAGCGCTTCTCGGTCAACCAGAGCCGGATCTCGCCCTCGACGACGACGGTGCCGTCGGTGCGTACGCCCCGCACGCGCACCGGCAGGTCGTACCCCTCCCCCACCTCGGCGATCCACTGCCCGGGGTCGGTCTCGGCGATGCACGTGATGTCGGTCGTGGCCTTGGCGGTGTAGGCCACCTCCATGCCCTTCGGGATCCAGCGCCGATCGCGCGGGATCGTCGACTCGGCCAGCGCCCCCATCGCGGCCTCGAGGCCGTTGCACAGCGCGATCGCGTGCACCGTCCCGATGTGGTTGTGCACCCCGCGACGCTTCGGGATGACGAGCTCGACGTGGTCCGGCTCGACCACGGTGAACCGCGGTCGGATGGAGGCGAAGTACGGCGCCTTCTGGCTGAAGGCGATCGAGAAGACCCGGTCGCCCAGCGGCAGCGCGGAGGTCTTCTTCCAGAGGTCCAGGACGGTAGCCATGCCACGATGCTACCAGCGGGTAACTTCGGCGGTCGTCAGCTCCTCCGGGCCGTGACGACGCGGATGTTGCCCTCGTCGTCCTCGACCGGCTCGACGACCGCCCAGCCGGGGAAGCGGGGGATCCGCTTCTGCCAGTACGCGCCCTGGCCGAGGCCGATCTCGAAGCACAGCCAGCCCCCCGGCCGCAGCCAGTCGGGCGCCTCCTGGACGAGCCGGCTGACGATCGAGAGGCCCAGGCTGCCGCCGTCGAAGGCCATCCGAGGCTCGTGCTCGGAGATCTCCGAGGCCATCTCCCCCACGCGCGCCGAGGAGATGTAGGGCGGGTTGCAGATCAGGACGTCGACGCTGCCGCGGAGGTCGGCGGGCAGGGCGTCGAAGAGGTCGCCGTCGGACAGGGTCACGCGGTCGGCGACGCCGGCGAAGACCATGTTGGCCCGGGCCAGCCCGACGGCGGACGTCGAGAGGTCGGCGGCGTGCAGCGTGACCTGGGGCGCCGCCACGGCGACGGCCGCGGCCAGGTTGCCCGCTCCCGTGCAGAGGTCGACGACGACGGAGCCGTCGGTCGTACGCACGAGGTCGAGGGCGGTGCGGCCGAGGATCTCGGTCTCGACCCGGGGCACGAGCGCCTCCGGGCCGGCCAGCAGCTCGACGCCCATGAAGCTCTGCCGCCCGGTGAGGTGGCCCAGCGGCGACCCGGCGACCCGTCGCTCCACCAGGGCGCCGAGCAGCCGCTCGCCCTCCTCGGTCAGCGGGGCGAGGGGCACGGCGGCGGCAGCCGTCACGGAGAGGGGGCGACCCGCGGCCGCCGTCCACAGCGCGCGGAGCGTCGACTCGGGCGTCTCCTCGGGGTGGTCCGGGAGGATCTCGGCCTCGGCCTCGAGACGGGCGAGGTGGTGCGCGAAGAGGGGCGGCGCGTCGAGCGTGGTGGTGGCGGTAGGGGTCATGCGGCTTCTCCCTGCGTGAGGAGGTCGAGGAATCGGGCGGCCAGCAGGGCGGACCCGGCGGCGTTGAGGTGCTCGCGGTCGGCATCGGCCCACCCGGGGGCGAGCGTGGCCAGCCGGGTGCCGTCGGCGGTGGTGCTCTCGACGGCGGCGATGTCGAAGAGGTCGTCGTCGGCGTAGGCCTCGCGGACGAGGTCGTTGAACTGCTCGCGGGCGGCGTTGTCGTCGCCGCGCAGGAGGACCTTGAGGTGCTGCTTGATGCCGGAGGGCGCTGCGGTCAGCGGCACCGTCGCGTGGACGAACCTGACGTCCGGGAAGTCGCGCTGCAGGCCGTCGAGCGTCTCCTGGTAGGCGGCGAACACCTGCTCGACGTCCGTCCCCGCCGTGACGTCGGTGAAGCAGAGCTTGACCATCGCGACGTCGACCTCGTCGGCCAGGCCGGAGCGCATCGCGGTGTCGAAGTTGGCGAGCTTGCCCAGCGGGTCGCCGTTGACGCCGATCTCCGCGTGGACGACGGCCCCCTGGCCCTCCGGCAGGTCCGGGGGCGGGTCGCCGACCGAGACCTGCACGACCTCCGCCTCGGGGACGTCCGCATCGGCGTAGAGGCGCTCGAGTCCGTCGAGCATGTTCCAGCCGATCGACATGTGGCCGATGAAGACCCGTTGACCGGCGGCTGCGCCGAGCTCGACCGGGGTGACGGCCGGCGCGGCGGTGTCGGGCGACGCCTCCGGCTCGCGCGGTCCCCAGA
Organism: uncultured Actinomycetota bacterium; assembly: GCA_963701485.1. Classification (GTDB taxonomy): domain Bacteria; phylum Actinomycetota; class Actinomycetes; order Propionibacteriales; family Nocardioidaceae; genus Nocardioides. The sequence continues at coordinate 567,804 of CAVPAA010000014.1, read as the reverse complement.
AGCGGACCAGCACGACGGCTCCGACCGCCAGGACGACGGCAGCACCCAGCAGCACCCGCCCGACGGCGCGTGCCCGCGTCCCCCTGCGCTCCCTCAGCACCCGGCCACCGTAGGGACGCCGCGACCGACCTCGCGCCCGATCCCGTCGAGGTGCCCCCATTCTGGGGACAGCCGCTCAGGCCGGCTGCAGCACCTCGACCCGGTTGCCGTGGCCGTCGAAGGCGTGGAGCCGGACGTGGCCGGGGAACGAGTCCCGCTGGCTCTCGTCGACCTCGAAGCCCAGGCTGCGCAGCCGACCGGCCACCACGGCCAGGTCGTCGACGACGAAGGCCGGGTGCGCCTTGCGCGCCGGCGCGAACGGGTCCTCGACGCCGACGTGCAGCTCGGCCGCCACGGTGCCCTCGTCGTCGTACGCCCGGAACCAGCAGCCGCCGCGCGCCACCAGGTCGGCCGGCTTGTCGACCTCGGTCATGCCGAGCGCCTCGCCGTAGAAGCGGCGGGCCTCGTCCTCTCCCCCGCGCGGGCAGGCGACCTGCACGTGGTGGAGCCTCACGGGACCGGCACGCCCTGCGGCTTGCGCGCGACCACGAAGATGCGGCGGAACGGCAGCACCACCCGGCCGGCGGCGTCGGCCGGGTAGGCCTCGCGCAGCAGCGACTTGAACTCGTCCTCGAACAGCGGGCGCAGGTCGTCGGGCAGCGCCTGCAGCGTCGGGCGGGCCCCGGTGCCGGAGACCCAGTCGAAGACGGGGTCCTCGCCGGTGAGGACGTGGAGGTACGTCGTCTCCCACGCGTCGACCTCGCAGCCGAGGTCGAGCAGGACGCGGGCGTAGTCCGCCGGGTCGTGGCTCGCGGGGACGCGGGCGTCGCGCACGTGCTGGGCGTACGGCTCGCGTGCGGCGAGGTCGGTGCGGGTGGTGTGGCTGGGCTCGTCGAAGTTGCCGGGCACCTGGAAGGCGAACCAGCCACCGGGTTGCAGGCGGTCGACGAGGCCCGGCAGCAGGTCGATGTGCCCCGGGATCCACTGGAGGGTGGCGTTGGAGACGAGCACGTCGATCGGCGCTCGCAGGGCCAGCGGGTCGGGGCGCGCCCACTCGCGCAGGTCGCCGACCTCCCAGTGGACGCCGTCGACCGCGCGGGCCGCCTCGATCATCTCGGGGCTGCTGTCGACGCCCGTCACCTCGGCGCCGACCCAGCGGTCGGCCAGCAGGGCGGTCAGGTTGCCCGGGCCGCACCCGAGGTCGACGACCACGCGCGGGCTCTCGGCGGGCACCCGCGCGAGCAGGTCGACGAACGGCCTGCCGCGCTCGTCGGCGTACGCGAGGTAGCGGTCGGGGTCCCAGGTGTGGCTCATGGCGTCCTCCACAGGTGTTCGGTCGCGGTCCCCCACCAGATATCTGAGGACGTCCCGGTAGGTCAATCGGTCGATCCGCCTACCAGCACGTCCTCAGATACCCGGGGGACCCGCGCGAATGTCTTGACGTCGAGATACTTCCACCCTCGTCCGAAACAGTCTCGATGTCAAGATTCTCGACCGATCTGGCACGATGTCGGCATGCGTGACGAGGTGGACGACCTGGTCGAGGCGTGGGGCCGCGAGCGCGGCGACCTGGACCTCGCCCCCGTCGCGGTGTTCTCCCGCATCAGCCGCCTGGCCCGCCACCTCGACCTCGCGCGCCGCGTCGCCTTCACCGCCCACGGCATCGAGTCGTGGGAGTTCGACGTCCTCGCCGCGCTGCGACGGGCCGGGCAGCCGTACGAGCTCTCCCCCGGCCGGCTGCTCCGCGAGACGCTCGTGACCAGCGGCACCATGACCAACCGGGTGGACCGGCTGACCGCGCGGGGCCTCGTCGAGCGGCTCCCCGACCCCCACGACCGCCGCGGCGTGCTGGTGCGGCTGACCGCCGACGGCAAGGCTTCGGTCGACGGAGCCTTCGAGGCGCTGCTGGCGGCGGAGGCCGACCTGCTGGCCGACCTGTCCGACCGCGACCGCACCCAGCTCGCCGGGCTGCTGCGCTCGCTGCTCGCGCCCTTCAGCTGAGGCGCCTACTCGACGGCCTCGGAGGCCTCGAGCCACTCCATCTCCAGCTCGTCCTTCTCCGCCGCGAGCTCGCCGAGCTGCCCGCCGACCCGCGCGAGCAGGTCGTAGTCGGTGAGGTTGGCCTCCATCTCGGCGTGCAGCTCCGCCTCGCGTACGGCGATGCGCTCGAGCTGCTTCTCGACCCGGGCGAGCACCTTGCGGGCGGCGCGGTCCTCAGCGCTGCCGGCCCGCGCCTTCTGCGAGGGTGGCGGCAGATCGCCCGGTTCGTCGCCTGACGGCTGCGATGTGCCGCCACCACCGGGCGGGGGTGGCGGCAGATCGCGCGCGGAGGACGCCGACAGCTGCGATGTGCCGCCACCACCGGCGCCGAGGGAGGCGGAGGAGGCGGACGCGGCCCGGCGCTCGAGGTACTCGTCGACCCCGCGGGGCAGCATCGAGACCTGCCCGTCGCCGAGGAGCGCCCAGACGGAGTCGGTGACCCGCTCGAGGAAGTAGCGGTCGTGCGAGACCACGATGAGCGTGCCGGGCCAGGAGTCGAGGAAGTCCTCGAGCACGTTGAGGGTGTCGATGTCGAGGTCGTTGGTCGGCTCGTCGAGGAGCAGCACGTTGGGCTCGATCAGCAGCAGCTTGAGCAGCTGGAACCGGCGCCGCTCGCCACCGGACAGGTCGCCGAGCCGGGCGGTGAGCCGGTCGCCGGTGAAGCCGAAGCGCTCCAGCAGCGAGGTGGCGGTGATCTCCTGGCCGTCGAGGGTCTTGCTGACCCGGCGGATCGACTCGACCGTCGGCAGCACCCGCGCCTCGGGATCGATCTCGTCGAGCGCCTGCGTGAGGTGCTGCATCTCGACCGTCCGACCCTGCTTCACGCGGCCCACGTCGGGCGTGAGCGTCCCGGCGATCAGCGACAGCAGCGACGTCTTGCCGGCGCCGTTGACGCCGACGATCCCGATCCGGTCGCCCGGGCCGATGCGCCACGTCGCGTGCTCGAGCAGCACCCGCTCGCCGCGCTTCAGGTCGACGTCCTCGATGTCGATGACGTCCTTGCCGAGGCGCTGGCTGGCGAACCGCTGGAGCTCCAGCCGGTCACGCGGGTCGGGCACGTCGTCGATCAGGGCGTTGGCGGCGTCGATGCGGAACTTCGGCTTCGACGTACGCGCCGGGGCGCCGCGCCGCAGCCAGGCGAGCTCCTTGCGGGCGAGGTTCTGCCGCCGCGTCTCGGTGGCGGCGGCCTGCCGCTGGCGCTCGGCCTTGGCGAGGACGTACGCCGCGTAGCCGCCCTCGTAGGAGTCGACCGCGCCGTCGTGCACCTCCCACGTCGTCTGGCAGACCGCGTCGAGGAACCACCGGTCGTGGGTCACCACGATGAGCGCGCTCGGCAGGGCGACGAGGTGCCCGGCCAGCCAGGCCACGGCCTCGACGTCGAGGTGGTTGGTGGGCTCGTCGAGCACGATCAGGTCGTGCCGCGAGAGCAGCAGGGCCGCGAGCGCGCAGCGGCGCCGCTCACCACCGGACAGCCCGACGACCGCGCGGTCCAGGGCCACCCCGGCGAGCAGCTCCTCGACGACCTGCCGCGTGGTGGAGTCGGCGGCCCACTCGTGGTCCTGCCGCCCACCGAGGACCGCCTCGCGGACCGTGTGGGTGTCGACGAGCTCGTCGCCCTGGTGGAGGTAGCCGATCTCGACGCCGCGGGTGCGGGAGACGCGGCCGGTGTCGGGCTGCTCGATGCCGGTCATCACCTCGAGCAGGGTCGTCTTGCCGTCGCCGTTGCGGCCCACGACGCCGACGCGCTCGCCCACCGAGATGCCGAGCGAGACGTTGTCGAGCAGGGGCCGTACGCCGTAGGACTTCGAGACGCGCTCGAGGTTGATCAGGTTCGCCATGTCCGGGCGATCCTCTCAGGTGCGCCCCAGCGGCGACGGATCGGCGTACGCCCCCTCCCGGGCGGTGCGTGAGCCACATCTCGCCCCGCTCGGACGTGGCTGGCGCACCGCTGGCCCGGCGAGTCGCGCGCGGCACGCCGACGGGCGGTGCCCCAGCCACGTTCACGGACCCGGAAATGTGGCTGGCGCACCGCCCACGGCGGCGTCAGGAGGAGGGCGAGCCGTCGGCCGGCGTGGACGCCTCGACCAGTCCGGGCGTGGACCCGTTGGTGCTGGAGTACTTCTGGATCAGCGACTCGACATCGAGGCCGGTGGTGGCCTTGAGCATCTCCATGGTCTGCACGAGGTTGTTGGTGACCTGCTTGGGCAGCTCGCCGGCGCCGTCGGCCGAGATGACCGTCAGCTTGTCGATGTTGCCCATCGGGCGGGCCAGCTCGGCGGCCACCTTGGGCATCACCTCGATGAGCATCTGGAGCACGGCGGCCTCGTTGTAGCCGGCGAACGCCGCGGCCTTCTTGTCCATGGCCTCCGCCTCGGCCTGGCCCGCGGCCAGGATGGCGGCACCCTGCGCCTCACCCTCGGCGCGTACGGCGTCGGCCTCGGCGACACGGCGGGCCTTCTCGGCCTCACCGCGCTTGGCGCCCTCGATGGCCTCGGCCTCGGCCAGCGCCGAGCGGCGGGACTTCTCGCCCTCACCGGTCAGGCGGGCCTTCTCGGCCTCCGCCTCGGCGTTGGCGATGGACGCGGCCTTGCGGGCCTCGGCCTCGAGGATCGCGGAGCTGCGGCGACCCTGCGCCTCGGTCTCGACGCGGTAGCGCTCGGCGTCGGCGGGCTTGCGGACCTCGGTGTCGAGCTGGCGCTCCTTCAGCGCCGCCTGCCGGACGGCGACCTTCTCCTGCTCGAGGAGGACGGCCTGGTCGCGGTCGGCCTGGGCGAGCGGACCGGCGGCCGCTGCCTGGGCGTTGGCGGCGTCGGTCTCGGCCTTGATCTCGGCGTTCTTGAGGGCGAGGGCGCGCTGGGTGACCGCGATCTCCTGCTCCGCGGCGATGCGGGCCTGCTCGGCCGCCTGACGGGCGTTGGCCTCGGCGATGGAGGCGAGCTGGTTGAGCTTGGCGGCCTCGGGACGGCCGAGGTCCGCGAGGTAGGAGCCGTCGTCGGTGATGTCCTGGATCTGGAAGGTGTCGAGCACCAGGCCCTGGCCGGTGAGGGACGACTCGGACTCCTCGGCCACCCGCTGGGCGAAGGCAGCCCGGTCGCGGATGATCTGCTCGACCGACATCGAGCCGACGATCGAGCGCAGGGCACCGGCGAGGACCTCCTGGGTGAAGGTCTCGATCTCCGACTGCTGGCTCAGGAACCGCTGGCCGGCGGCGCGGATGGAGTCCTCGTTGCCGCCGACCTTGACCAGCGCAACGCCGTCGAGGTTGAGCTTGATGCCCTGCCCGGACACGGCTCCGCGGATCTGCACCGAGATGCGGCGCGACGACAGGTCGAGGGTGGCGAGGCGCTGCACGAACGGGATGACGAACACGCCGCCGCCCATGACGACCTTCTGGCCGGACAGGTCGGTGGAGATCTCACCGGTCTCCGGGTTGCGCACCTCGCCCTTGCCCTTGCGGCCGGTGACGATGAACGACTCGTTGGGACCGGCCACCTTGTAGCGCGTGGTCACCAGCAGCGCGAGCAGCACCAGCAGGAGGACGAAGCCGGCCACAGCAGTGACGACCGGGGACAGAGTGAACATGGGCAGTGCTCCTTGTGGTGGTGCGGCGGGTGTGCGCCGGGTGTGGTGGCTTCAGGAGAGGAAGAGGGGCTCGACCTGGACGGCCGTCGGCGAGATGACCTGCGTGACGCTGACCTGGGTGCCGGCGGGCACCGCGACGCTCGAGCGGGCGTTGAGGCGCGTGATGTGGCCGCCGACGCTGAGCGAGACCACGCCGAAGCCGCCGCCCTCGGGGATCGCGCTGACCACCGAGCCGATCTTCTCGAGCATGTCGGAGGTGCGGACCGCGTCGCCCTTGCCGTCGCCGTGGAGGTACGCCGAGGCCCGGGCCGCGAGCCAGCCGAGCAGGACGCCGAGCACCACGCCGACGACGACCGCCAGCGAGGTCGAGCCGGTCACCTCGAGGGCGATCGCACCGCCGAAGCCGAGGGCGCCGAGGAAGCCGGCGAGCGCCTCGGTCGAGAAGAAGCCGGCGCTGAGGCCCTCGAAGGCACCGTCGAGGACGTCACCGACGACCAGCGCCACGAGCAGCAGCAGGACGCCGACGGCGCCCACCACCAAGAACACGGTCACGATGCCTCCCCCAGGCGATCAGCGCGGCGTCGTCGACGCCGCGCCACAACATAGCGACATGCTTCCCCGTCCGCGGCGGTTCACACCACCCGGTCCGGACCCCATCCGGGACCTACCGCAGGTCCCACTCCGCTTCCCGGGTGCTGACGACGTGGGCGCCGGCGACGGGACCGATGGCGGACAGCACGACGTCGTACGACGCCGACAGCGCGGTGACCAGCTCCAGGGAGCCGACCTGCGAGTCGCAGAGGAAGACGCAGGTCGGGCCGGATCCGCTCACCATGCCCCGGAGGGCGCCCTCGGCCTCCCCGAGGGCGATCAGGTCGCCGAGCTCGGGTCGCAGGTCGATGGCCGCCTCCTGCAGGTCGTTGTGGAGCGCCCGCGCGAGCCGGACGGGCTCGCCGCTCGCCAGCGCCGCCAGCAGCTCGGTCGGCTCCGCGGGCTGCGCCGGGGCGTCGGGGTGCAGCCGGTCGAAGTGGCGGTAGACCTGCGGGGTCGAGAGCCCGACCGCAGCCGGAACGACGACCCACCACCAGGTGCCGTGGTCGACGATCGGCTCGACGACCTCGCCGCGGCCCCGGCCCCGCGCCGTACCTCCCACGAGGGAGAACGGCACGTCGCTGCCGAGCCGGGCGGCCTGCGCGAGGAGCAGGTCGTCGGCCTGGCCGAGGTCGTGCAGCCGGTCGTGCGCGAGCAGGGCGGCCGCGCCGTCGGCGGAGCCGCCCGCCATCCCCCCTGCGACGGGGATCTGCTTGGTGATCTGGACGTGGTGCTGACCCCCGCACGGCGCCTCGGCGAGGGCACGCATCGCGATGTTGGTGGCGTCGGTCGGCACGCCGGTCACGTCGATCTGGGGCGTCCCGGCGACGGCGAGCGTGTCCTCGCCGGCGTCGGAGACGGTGACGTCGTCGTAGAGCGAGATCGCCTGGTAGACCGTGTCGAGCGGGTGGAAGCCGTCCTCGCGGGGCGCGCCGACCCCGAGGTGGAGGTTGATCTTCGCGGCGGCGCGGACCGTGGTGCTCACTCGGCGACCTGGTCCGGCGCCGCGGCACGAGTGGCCGCCAGGCCCTCGGCGATGCGCGCGAAGTCGTGGACGTCGAGCACCTCGCCCCGGGCCGTCGGGTCGACGCCCGCGGCCTCGAGCGCGGCGGTGGCCGTCTCGGCCGATCCGGCCAGCCCCCGCAGGGCCGCGCGCACCTGCTTGCGGCGCTGGGCGAAGGCGGCGTCGACGACGGCGAAGACCTGCTGGCGGGTCGCGGTGGTGTCCGGGGGCTCGCGCCGGGTCCAGGCGACGAGGCCGGAGTCGACGTTGGGGGCCGGCCAGAAGACGGTGCGACCGATCGCACCGGCACGGCGTACGTCGGCGAACCACGCGGCCTTCACGCTCGGCACGCCGTAGGTCTTCGACCCGGGCGGCGCGGCGAGGCGGTCGGCGACCTCCGCCTGCACCATCACCAGCCCGCGCTCCAGGGACGGCAGCAGGGTGAGGAGGTGGATGAGCACCGGCACCGAGACGTTGTAGGGCAGGTTGGCGACCAGTGCGGTGGGCGGCGGACCGGGCACCGAGTCCACGCGCATCGCGTCGGCCAGCACCACCTCGAAGCGGTCGACCTGCCCCGGGGCGTACGACGCGATCGTGGCGGGCAGCCGCTCGGCCAGGAGCGGGTCGACCTCGATCGCGATGACCCGGCGGGCGACCTCGAGCAGCGCGAGGGTGAGCGACCCCAGCCCGGGTCCGACCTCGACGACCACGTCCTCACCGGTGATGCCGGACTCGCGGACGATCCGGCGCACGGTGTTGGCGTCGATGACGAAGTTCTGGCCGCGCTGCTTGGTGGGCCGCAGGTCGAGCTCGGCGGCCAGCTGACGCACCTCGGCCGGCCCGAGGAGTCTCGGGCCGGCCGGGTTCGTGGTCATGGGGGTGAAGCCTAGGTGGTCGGCGTCCGCTCAGCGGGGCAGGCCGAGCTTGGCCGCGCAGCCGGGCCAGGCGCCGTAGCCGCCGGAGGCGTCACGGAGCTTGGTGGCGATGGCGATCTGGGTCTCGCGGGAGGCCTGGCTCGGGAGCCCGGTGCCGCCGTAGGACTGCCAGGTGCCGAGGTTGAACTGGAGGCCGCCGTAGTAGCCGTTGCCGGTGTTGATGGCCCAGTTGCCGCCCGACTCGCACTGCGCGAGCGAGTCCCACACGGTGTTGCCGCCGGAGAAGTCGGCAGCCGGCTCCTCGGGCTTCTCCTTGGTGCCGACCGCGATGACGCGGGGCACGGCCTTGCGGCGCACGTCGGCCCGGACGACCTTGCGGGCCGCGAGGTCGCCGTTGACGAAGCGGAGCTGGTAGGTGACGTTGCGGACGCCGTCGCGACCGGCGCGCACGACCTCCTGCTCGCCCTCGAACATCGAGGAGTCCTCGCGCTCGACGACGGGGGCGTCGAGCACCTCGCGCTGCACCTTCTTGGTGGCCACGCGGATGTCGGTGACCACGATCTTGTCGCCGTCGGCGATCTCGGTCGTCAGCGAGGGACGCACCTTGTCGTGCCTGTCGACCTCGAAGCCGGCCGACTTGAGCACGTCGGCGACGGTCAGCGCCGTCATCTTGCGCTGCTTCAGCTTCTTGGCGCCGAGCTTGAGGTGGACGACCTTCGGGGTGACGACGTCGAGGGTCAGTCCGCTGCGTCCGATCGACGAGCCGCGGCTGGCCGACAGGTCGGCGCCCTCGAAGCGGCGGCCGATCTCGCCGAGCGCGCTCGCGACGTTGGTCGAGTTCACCCAGTAGGTGTGCGACTCGCCGTCGACGGCGAGCTCCAGCGGTCGCCCGAACTGCACGGCGATGGCCGAGCCGTCGGTGACGGGCTCGTCGACCGCCGGGGCGACCAGGTCCTTGTCGGTGACCTCGACACCCTCGGCCGCGAGCACGTCGGCGACGGTGCCACCGATGGCGCTGACCTGACGGGTCTGCCCGTCGAGGGTGAGGGTCACGTCCTTGCTGAGGGCGGCGTAGCCGACCGTCGTACCTCCGACGGCCGCCACGACCAGCGCCGCGAGGGTCGCCAGGACGGTCTTGGACCTGCTGAGCTGCGCGAGACGAGAGCGCACGATTCTCCGAACGTCGTACTTTCCGGGCCACGGGGGGCAGCACCCCCCGGTCACGCTCCGACGGCCGCGATCGAGCAAGGGCGGGTCGTACGACGTGCGAGCGGGGGTCTCGCAGGACCGGCCGGAACCGGTCCTCGTGCTGCCGAAATCGATCCCGATCCCGGCCAACAATCACAAGACGATAACGACGACGGGCCCTGTCGCAAACTCGAACGCCGATTTTCGGGCGAGATGCCGCTCACGCCTGCGAATGGCATCTGCTGTGGTTCACCAGGCCCCACCGAAGGCGGTGTCGGTGTTCGCATCGATCGCCCGGCACAGGGTCTCGAGGTCGGTCTGCAGCACCTCCGCCATCGCCCGCACGGTGTGCGGGACGAGGTAGGAGGCGTTGGGCCGGCCGCGCCACGGCGTGGGCGTCAGGTAGGGCGCGTCCGTCTCGACCAGCACCCGGTCGAGGGGCGTGACCGCGAGGGCGTCGCGCAACGGCTGCGCGTTCTTGAAGGTCACCGTGCCGGCGAAGCTGAGGAAGGCCCCCCGGTCGAGGCAGCGACGGGCGAAGGCCTCGTCGCCGGAGAAGCAGTGCATCACCCAGCGCTCGGGCGCACCCTCGGAGTCGACGACGCGGAGCACGTCGTCGTGGGCGTCGCGGTCGTGGATGACCAGCGTCTTGTCGAGGCGCTTGGCCAGGTCGACGTGACGCCGGAAGCTCTCCTCCTGCGCCGCCCGACCGTCCTCGCCGGTGCGGAAGGTGTCGAGCCCGGTCTCGCCGACGGCACGCACCTTGTCGTGGGCCTGCGCGAGCTGCTCGATCTCGGCGAGCGCCTCGTCGAGGCGACCGGCCTGGGCGAGTCGCGGCGCCTCGTTGGGGTGCAGCGCGACGCCGGCGACGAGCGCGTCGTGCTCGGCCGCCGCGGCGACCGCCCAGCGGGCGCCGGGGAGGTCGCAGCCGATCTGCACGATCCGTGGCACGCCGACCGCCGCGGCGGCCGCGACGGCGTCCGCGGTGTCGAGCCAGTCGCCGTCGGCGATGTCGAGGTGGCAGTGGTTGTCGACGACCGGGTGCGGCAGCGGCTCGGGAGCGGGCGGGCGCTCGCGGTCGCGCCGGGCGCCCGACGTCTCCTCGGTGGCCGCGCGGCTGCGGGTCGGCCCGGCCCCGCCGTCACCGGTGGACAACGTCGTACACCTCCCGCTTGGGCAGTCCGGCGCGCTTGGCGACCTCGGCGATCGCCTCCTTGCGGGTGGAGCCGGAGGCCTCGAGGTCGGCGACGGCCGCGCGCAGCGTGCCGGGGTCGGTGTCGAGGGCCGGGGCCCCGCTCGAGCCCTCGACGACGATGGTGACCTCGCCACGCACGCCGTCGGCCGCCCACGCGACCAGCTCGCCCAGGGGTCCGCGGCGCACCTCCTCGTGGGTCTTCGTCAGCTCGCGGCAGACCGCGGCCGGGCGGTCCTCGCCCAGTGCCTCGGCCATCGCCGCCAGCGCCGCCTCGGTGCGGTGCGGCGCCTCGAAGAACACCATCGTCCGCTCCTCCGCGGCGAGCGCGGCGAGCCGCCGCCCGCGCTCGCCCGCCTTGCGCGGCAGGAAGCCCTCGAAGCAGAACCGGTCGACGGGCAGGCCGCTGACGGCCAGCGCGGTCAGCACGGCGCTGGGTCCGGGGACGGCCGTGACCCGTACGTCGTGCTCGACCGCGGCGGCGACCAGCCGGTAGCCCGGGTCGGACACGCTCGGCATCCCCGCGTCGGTCACCAGCACGACTCGCTCGCCGGCGAGCAGCGCCTCGAGAAGGGCAGGCGTGCGGGCCTGCTCGTTGCCCTCGAAGTAGGACACGACGCGACCCGACAGCGTGATCCCGAGGTCGGTGCACAGCCGCTTGAGCCGCCGGGTGTCCTCGGCCGCGACGACGGCCGCGCCCGAGAGCTCGGCGGCCAGCCGGGGCGGTGCGTCGCCGGCCTGCCCGATCGGGGTGCCCGCGAGGACGAGGACGCCAGTCATGGGTTCACCGTAGAGGCTCGCGGGGAGGGCCGGGTCGTCGGTGGCGTCTGGCTAGAGTGCCCGCGTGAGCCCGACTGCCGCCGAGCGGAATCGTCCGCGTTGGCGGTCGGAGGACCCGATGTTCGGGTGGGCCGGCGCCCTGTGCCTGGCGGCTCTGGCGTTCTTCCTGCGGCGCTGGCACCTCGGCACGCCGCACGCGTTCTCCTTCGACGAGACCTACTACGCCAAGGACGCGTGGTCGCTGCTCAACCACGGCTACGTGCGCGGCTACGTCGAGGACGCCGACAAGACGATCCTCAACGGCAACCTGACCGGGCTGTTCCAGGACGGCCCCTCGATGATCGTCCATCCCGAGGTCGGCAAGTGGGTGATCGCCGCCGGGATCAAGGTCTTCGGGATGGACCCCACCGGCTGGCGCACGGCGTCGGCCGTGGTGGGCGCGCTGATGGTCCTGCTGATGTGCCGCTTCGCCAGGCGCGTCACCGGCTCGACGGTCCTCGGGCTCGTCGCGGGCCTGCTGCTGTCGGTCGACGGCCTCCAGCTCGTGCTGTCGCGGCTCGCGCTGCTCGACATCTTCCTGGCGTTCTTCACCCTCTGCGGCGTGCACTGCGTGGTGGCCGACCGCCAGTGGCTGCGCGACCGGCTGGCCGCCGGCGCCCGACGTACGTGGTGGCGCCCCTGGCTGGTCCTCGGCGGGCTGAGCTTCGGCCTCGCGTGCGGCACGAAGTGGTCCGGTGTCTACGCGCTGGCGATCTTCGGCCTGCTCGCCTGGCTGTGGAGCGCCGGCGCACGGCGGGCGTTCGGCCAGCCCCGGCCGCTGCTCCGCTCGATCGTCCTCGACGGGGCGCCGGCGTTCGTCGCGCTGGTGGGCGTCGCGCTGGCGACGTACGTCGCGTCGTGGACGGGCTGGCTGGTGCATGCCGACGTCTACGAGGACGCGTTCAGCAACACCCAGTACACGTCGTACGGCGGCGGGGACCCGTGGCCGACCGCGAGCGAGCCCGACGCCGACGGCCTCGGGGAGGTCACCCAGTCGCTGCGGTCGCTGTGGTCCTACCACCAGGACGTCTACACCTTCCACAGCCACTTCCTCAACGACTCGACCCACGTCTACGCCTCCAAGCCGTCGACGTGGCTGGTCATGGGTCGCCCGGTCGGCGTCGACGCCCAGACCGACATCCAGCCCGGCTCGCAGGGGTGCGAGGCACCCTCGGGCTCCAGCTGCATCCGCCAGGTCCTGCTGCTCGGCAACCCCGTCATCTGGTGGGGCGGCAGCCTGGCGGCGGTGGCCTCGCTCCTGCTGTGGATCGGGGCCCGCGACTGGCGTCACGGCGTCGTGGTCGCCGGCCTCGCCAGCACCTGGCTGCCCTGGTTCGCCTACGACGACCGGCCGATCTTCTTCTTCTACGCGATCACCGCCCTGCCGTTCCTCGTCCTGTCGGTCACGCTGGTGATGGGGCACCTGATCGGGACGTCCGACGTGCCGACCCCGCGGCGCACCTTCGGCGTGGTCGTCGCGGGCAGCTACACCGTGCTCGCCCTCATCGCCTTCGCGTGGTTCTGGCCGATCTGGACCGACGTCCTGCTGACGAAGTCGGAGTGGGACGCCCGCATCTGGTTCCGGCGCTGGATCTGACGCCCTTCGAGGTCCCGCGGCACTCGATCCGGTGAATCCGGCATGAACGATCGAGGTTTCCTCAAGATGGGTCGCAGGTCGGCGTGCGCCCATTCTCTTTCCCGCGAGCCCGGACGACGATGTGACGACCGGCGCACTGTGGGGTGGTGCGGCACGGTCCGACGCGAGAGGGGAGCGTTGCCATGGAATCCACGATGATCCACGTGTGCCTGCAGACCGACGGGGCTCCGACGGGTGAGGACCACGAGCTGGGCGAGCGCTGGGTGTGCTCGTGCGGCGACAACTTCGTCTACCGCGAGGGCTTCAACCGCGCCGGGTGGATGAGCCTCGGGTGGTGGCCCGCCCCGGCGATCCCGAAGCCGCGCCGGACCGCGCGCGGCCTCCTGTTCGGCCCGCGCAAGGGCTGAGCAACCCCTTTCGGCGCCCGTCGGCCGACGCCGGGTCCCCACCTGACCGACCCGGGCGCGCCTCACCAGGCGCCGGGGAACCTCGCCGAGCCCGCGATCGCGAGCAGCGAGACGCCGAGCGCCACCGCGACCGCGATGAGCACCGACTGGCCGATCCAGCGGCGCCCGGGCAGCACCAGCAGCACCAGCCCGGCGACCGCCGCCAGGGCAGGCAGCACCCAGACCGGTACGACCGCGGACGACAGGCTCGCCACGAGGGCGAGGCCCACACCCCCGGCGGCCGAGCGACCGAGCGGCACCGGGTGCGGACCCCGCGGGAGACCGACCTCGGTGACGGGGCCGGACGCCGGGAGCTGGTCGGGCGCCAGCACCCGGAGCAGGAGGGTGATCGTGGCGGGGTCGGCCACCACGACGAGGTCGCGGAACCGGTCGGCGACCGCATGGCGGCGCACGACCTCGTCCAGCCGGTGCCCACGGTCCACGTCGGGGAAGCGCACCGGTGCGAGCACGACCTCCGGGTGGGCGGTGTGCCCGAGCCCCTGCACGACGCGCTTGCCGTCGGCGGTGGGTGCGGTGACGACGATCGCGGACGACCCGATGCCGGCCCGCACCCGCGCGACCTCCGCCGCGTCAGCCTGCGTGCTGACCACGAAGATCCGCTGGAGGTCGGTCACGCTCCGACGTTAGTCGCCGGAGCCGTCGGAGGCGCGACCCCGCCGGCCGTGGTCGGGAGGCGCAGCACGAAGCGGGCCCCTCCGTCGGGGCCGTCGACGACGGAGATGGTGCCTCGGTGCCAGGCGACGTGGCGCGCCACGATGGCCAGGCCCAGCCCGAAGCCACCCTCCTCCCGTCCGGGTCCGCGAGCGAAGCGCTCGAAGATCCGTTGCCGGTTGTCCATCGGCACCCCCGGGCCGGCGTCGTCCACCGTCACCTCGACGTCTCGTCCCGTGGCTTCGACGCACACGCCGGTGCACCCGCCGCCGTGCAGCTCCGCGTTGGTGACCAGGTTGGTCACGACCTGCGCCAGGCGCCTGCGGTCCGCGGCGACCTCGAGGTGCTCCTGCTGCCGGCGCCACCGAGGTGACCGGACGTCCGGCAGCGGCGTCGGCCGCATGACGCACCAGCTCCGCGACGCGGACGGGCTCGCGCACCCCCTCGTCGCCGCTGTCGGCGCGCGAGATCTCGAGGAGGTCGATGACCAGCTGGCGGAAGCGGACGAGCTCGTGGTCGAGCAGGTCGAGGGGTTCGCGGGCTGCGGCCGGCAGGGTGTGGCGCCGGTGCTTCAGCGACTCCATCGCGTTGACCATGGTGGTCAGCGGGGTGCGCAGCTCGTGGCTGACGTCACCGGCGAACCGGGCGTCGGCCTGCACCCGGTGCTGCAGCGAGCGGGCGGTCTGGTTGAACGACGCGGCGAGCTCGGCGAGGTCGGGGTCGGCGCCCGGGTCGAGCCGTGCGTCGAGGTCGCCCTGCGCGATGGCGGCGGCCGCGGCGGTGACCTCCTCCACGGGGCGGAGCAGGCGCCGTGCCACGAACCGCCCGGCCACGACCCCGATCAGCGTGGTGATCGCGGCGCTGACCAGGAGGCTCAGCCAGAGCGCGCGCAGGGTGCGGACCAGGTCCGCGCGGGGGAAGAGCTCGAGGAAGACGTCTCCGGTGGCCATCGGGACCCCCACGGCGAGGTAGGTGCCGTCGTGGCTCTCCTCGTCGACCGGGGCCCCGCCCCCTGCCCCTGTCCGGCGTACGAGATCCTCCGGGAAGGTGACGTCCGTGGACGTGGTGCCACGGAAACGACGGCCATCGTGGACCAGGAGGGCCGCGCCGCCCTGCGAGTAGTGGAGGCGGTCGACCAGGGTGGCGACGTCCTGACCCGCCCGCAGGCCCGTCCTGATGGTGAGCGCGTGGTCGGTGGCCTGGGCGAGTGCCGCCTCCTCCTGCTGCGCCCTGAGGTAGGCCGACGCGAAGAGCCAGGTCGTCACGGCCAGGACCGTCGCAAGGACCAGGGACATCAGGCCGAAGCCGAGCGCCACCCGGTCCCGCAGCCCCAGTCGGCGAGTGAGCAGTCGGCGAGGAAGCAGGCGGCGCATCGGGGACGCTCACGGGACCGCGCGGTAACCCAGCCCACGAGCGGTGACGACGTGGCGGGGGTTGGCGGGGTCGGCCTCGATCTTCACGCGCAACCGGTGGACGTGCACGTCGACGATCCGGCCGTCGCCGAGGTAGTCGTAGCCCCAGACGCGTTCGAGCAGCTCCTCCCGGCTCAGGACCTGGCCCTCGTTGCGGCACAGCTCGACCAGCAGGCGGAGCTCGGTGCGGGTGAGGTCGACCTCCACCCCGCCGACCGTCACGACGCCGCTGTCGACCCCGACCGAGATGTCGCCGAGGACGAGGGTCCGCGGGTCGGTCGCCTCGGGGTGGTGGACGCGCCGCAGGAGCGCCCGGATCCGGGCCGACAGCTCCTTGGCGACGAGGGGCTTGGTGACGTAGTCGTCGGCCCCGGCCTCCAGGCCCGCGACGACGTCGTGGCTGTCGGTCCGCGCGGAGACGATGATCACCGGGACGTCGGTCCACCGTCGCACCTCACGGCAGACCGAGAAGCCGTCGGTGTCGGGCAGCATGAGGTCGAGCAGGACGACGTCGGGTGCCTGCGCACGCAGCTGGCGCAGGCCCGCCTCGCCGGTCGCCGCCTCCCCCACCTGGTAGCCCTCGTCCTGCAGCGCGAGGTGGAGCGACCGCCTCACCCGCGGGTCGTCCTCGATCAGCAGCACGGTGCGCGTCACGCCTCCAGTGTGCGCCCTCGACCACGACACACAACCGGTCACATTCGTCACGATCGCGCCACAACCCTCGGCCGACGTGGCAGTTCGATGACGAACCCGTGACATCCGCGGCGCAGGCATGGAAAGGCCGGCGGGACACGCCTCCAATGGAGACCACTGGTGCTCGGGGGCCAGATCGACCTCGCTCTGGTCTGGAGGACCCCATGAAGCCCACCGTCCGTCGCCTGCCCGCCCTGGCAGTCGCCTCCACCGCCCTGCTCCTGCTCGCCGCCTGTGGCGGCTCCAACGACTCCTCGGGCTCCGGTGGAGGCGGGAGCTCGGGAGAACCGAGCGCGGGCGGCGTGCTCAACATGCTCGGCACCGGTGACGTGGACTACATGGACCCCAACGTCTCCTACTACAGCGTGGGCTACAGCGCCCTGCGCCTGTGGAGCCGCCAGCTGTTCACCTACCCCGCCGTCGAGGGCCAGACCACGACCGCCGCGCCGGACCTGGCCGAGGAGATCCCGACCACCGACAACGGCGGCATCAGCAAGGACGGACTGACCGTCACGATCACCCTCCGTTCGGGTGCGCAGTGGAACACCGACCCGGCCCGACCGGTCACCGCCGAGGACGTGGTGCGAGGGGTCAAGCGCACGTGCAACCCGGTCCAGCCGTTCGGCGGCATCCCCGACTTCGCCACGCTGATCGAGGGTTACCAGGACTTCTGCGACGGGTTCGCGCAGGCCGGCCAGACGCCCCAGGCGATGGCCTCCTACATCGACGGCAACGACCTGCCCGGCGTGGTGGCCAAGGACGACAAGACGGTGGTCTTCACGCTCACCCAGCCGGCGTCGTACTTCGTCGACATGCTCACCCTCCCGGCCTTCTCCCCCGCACCGAAGGAGGTCCTCGACTACGCGCCGGGCAGCCAGGCGCTCGGGCAGCACCAGGTCTCCGACGGTCCCTACCAGATCGAGTCGTGGAACCCGACCAAGGAGATCGTCTTCACCCGCAACCCGGCCTGGACGGCCGACTCGGACCCCATCCGCAAGGCGTACGTCGACAAGGTCGTGGTCAACGAGACGGTCAGCCAGGAATCGGTGCAGCAGCAGCTCCAGACCGGCAACGCGAGCGCCGACATGGAGTTCGGGACCTTCCCGCCGCCGTCCCAGCTGCCGGGCCTCATCTCGGCGAACGACCCCAACCTCAACCTCGGCGAGACCAACTCCACCAACCCGTACATCGTGTTCAACACCGTCTCCCCCAACAACGGGGGCGCGCTGAAGAACGCGAAGGTGCGGCAGGCCCTGGAGTACGCCATGAACCGGGACAACATCATCCAGGTCCTCGGCGGCCCGAAGGTCAACCCCCCGCTCACCCACGTGCTGCCTGACGGCATCGTCGGCTCGCAGGACCTCGACCTCTACCCGTACGACGTGGCCAAGGCCAAGTCCCTGCTCGCCGATGCGGGCTACGCCGACGGCCTCACGCTGAAGTTCCTCTACCGGAGCTCCTCCGAGGGCGGCACGAAGGCGTTCCAGACCGTCCAGCAGGACCTGTCCGATGCCGGGATCAAGGTCGAGGGCGTCCCGTCCCCCGACGCGGACTTCTACACCAAGTACCTGCAGGAGCCCACTGCCGCGCGCAGCGGGGTGTGGGACGTCTCGCTGGCCGGCTGGGGGCCGGACTGGTTCGGCAACGCGGCCCTGTCGTTCTTCGGTCCGCTGTTCTCCGGCGAGCCGTCGTTCCCGCCCGTCGGCAGCAACTTCGGGTTCTACGACGACCCGGCGACCAACAAGCTGATCGACCAGGCCGCGGCGGCACCCGACGAGTCCACGGCGGCTTCCCTGTGGGCGAAGGCCGACGAGCAGGTGATGAAGGACGCACCGTTCTTCCCGATCACCTCGCCGCTCAACGCGAACTACCACGCCACGCAGGTCAACAACGCGATCTACCTGCCCGCCATCCAGAACTTCGACCCCGCCAACGTCTGGCTGTCCCCGGACATGCAGGGCGGCTGATCTCCGTGCGCCTGCTGGAGGTCCAGGACCTGCGCGTCTCGTTCTCGACCGACGACGGCGTCGTGGAGGCGGTCCGCGGGGTCAGCTTCGACCTCGACCGCGGCCACACGCTCGGCATCGTCGGGGAGTCCGGGTCCGGCAAGAGCGTGTGCACGCAGACGATCGCCGGACTGACCCGCGGTGCGACGGTCACTGGCAACGCGTTCTTCGACGGCGTGGACCTGCTGACCGCCCAGCCCGACGAGCTGCGGCAGATCCGCGGGAAGCGGATCGGGATGATCTTCCAGGACCCGCTCTCCAGCCTCCACCCGCTCTACCGCATCGGCTGGCAGATCCGGGAGATGATCCAGGCCCACGACAGCAGCGTGACCCGGCAGCAGGCACGGACCCGGGCCGCCGAGCTGCTGGGCCTGGTCGGGATCCCGCACCCCGAGGAACGCCTGGACGACTACCCGCACCAGTTCTCCGGCGGCATGCGCCAGCGGGTCATGATCGCGATGGCGATGGCGCTCAACCCCGACCTCCTCGTCGCCGACGAGCCGACGACGGCGCTCGACGTCACCGTGCAGGCGCAGGTGCTGGCGGTGATGACGCGCCTGCAGCGCGAGTTCGGCACCGCCATCGTGCTCATCACCCACGACCTCGGGGTGGTCGCCGAGGTGGCGGACGACGTGGTGGTCATGCACGCGGGGGTGGTGATGGAGCACGCGCCACGACGCGAGACCTTCTACCACCACCACAACCCCTACACGGAGGGCCTCTTCGACTCGCTGCCCGCCGTGGGCGCGGGCCGACGCCGGCTCACCCCCATCCGAGGCACCCCACCCAGCGTGATCGAGCTCCCGCCCGGCTGCTCGTTCGCTCCGCGCTGTCCCTACGCCTTCGACCGGTGCTGGGCAGAGGAGCCTCCGCTCGCCCGCGTCTTCGGCGACGTCCACCACTGGTCCGCGTGCTGGCTTCCCGCCGACCTGGTGGCGCGCACCGCGATCCGGGACCGCCTCCGCGCCGAGACCGCTGCGGCCGGTGAGTCCGGGGAGACGACCGAGGGGGCCGCCTCGTGACCACCTCGGAGGGCGCACCGACGGGCACACCGCTCCTGGAGGCCCGGGCGGTCAGCAAGGAGTTCCCAGCGGGCGGCACCAGCCTGACGGGACGCGCGACCGGGGTGCTGCACGCCGTCGACCGCGTGGACCTCGAGGTGTTCCCCGGGCGAGACCCTCGGCCTCGTCGGCGAGACCGGTTGCGGCAAGTCGACCCTGGCGCGCTGCCTGGCCCGGTTGTACGACGTCACCGCGGGCGAGGTGTGGTTCGACGGCCGGGACGTCACGCACCTCTCCCGTCGCGAGATGCGGCCGCTGCGTCGCGACATCCAGGTGATCTTCCAGGACCCCTACGGCTCCCTG
The DNA here is from genome assembly GCA_963701485.1 of uncultured Actinomycetota bacterium. Classification (GTDB taxonomy): domain Bacteria; phylum Actinomycetota; class Actinomycetes; order Propionibacteriales; family Nocardioidaceae; genus Nocardioides. The sequence goes on along the minus strand of CAVPAA010000014.1, from coordinate 548,285 downwards.
AACCCGCGACGGCGGGTCGGCTCGATCATCGGTGACGCCTTCGCCATCCACGGCCTGGAGAAGGGCGCGGCCCGCAAGGCCCGGGTCCAGGAGCTGATGGAGCTGGTCGGGCTCAACCCGGAGCACTACAACCGGTTCCCCGCCGACTTCTCCGGTGGCCAGCGGCAGCGCATCGGGGTGGCCCGTGCGCTCGCGCTCCGTCCTCGCCTGATCATCTGTGACGAGCCCGTCTCCGCGCTCGACGTCTCGATCCAGGCGCAGGTGCTCAACCTGCTCATCGACCTCCAGGACGAGCTGGGGCTCACCTACCTCTTCATCACCCACGACCTGTCCGTCGTGCGTCACGTCAGCAACCGCATCGCGGTGATGTACCTCGGCAGGGTGGTCGAGCAGGGAACGGTGGAGGACATCTTCGACGGGGCCCGGCACCCCTACACGAAGGCGCTCCTGTCGGCGCTGCCCGCGCCCGACCCGGACGCGGCCGACAGCCGCGAGCACGTCGTCCTCAGCGGCGACCTGCCCTCGGCCGTCGACCCGCCCAGTGGGTGCCACTTCCACCCCCGGTGTCCCAAGGCCCGCGCGGACTGCCGGGAGCAGCAGCCCCCGCTCGAGCCGGTCGACGGCGACCCGCCCGACCACCCGGCCGCGTGCTGGCACCCCCTCGCGCACGGGGAGAGCCTCAGCAGCGCGGTCCCCGGCCTCGAGATCGCGGCTCCCGGGGAGGTCGAGCCATGAGCGACCCGATCATGAGCGCACCGGCGATGAGCGACCTCGCGACGACCGGGCATGCTCCTCGCACCATCGAGGGGCGCGGTCCGTGGAGGCTGGCCTGGCTCCGGCTGAAGAAGGACAAGGTCGCCATCTGGTCCCTGGTGGTCATCGGCCTGCTGGTGCTGGTCGCGATCTTCGCGCCGTTCTTCGCCTGGCTGACCGGGCACCCGCCGAACGTGCAGTACCGCGAGACCGGCCTGACCCCCGACGGCCTGCCCGTCGGTCCGAGCTCGACCTTCTGGTTCGGCACCGACGACCTGGGCCGTGACGTGCTGACCCGGGTGGCCTACGGCGCTCGCGTCTCGCTCGGCGTCGGCGTGCTGGCGACCATGCTGACGGTGATCGTGGGGGTCGTCGTCGGCCTGGCCGCCGGCTTCTTCGGGGGCGTGGTCGACATGGTCCTCGCGCGGTTGATCGACGTCGTCCTCTCGATCCCGTTCCTGCTGGTGGCCGTCGCGCTGGTGTCCATCACCGGCCCGAGCCTGCTGGTGACGATCGTGGTGATCGGCTTCTTCAGCTGGGCCTCGATGGCGCGCATCGTGCGGGGGCAGGTGCTCTCGGTCAAGGAGCGCGAGTACGTCGAGGCTGCTCGCTCGCTGGGTGCCGGGAACCTCCGCATCATGTTCATCGACGTCCTGCCCAACGTGATGGCGCCGATCATCGTCTACACGACCCTGCTGGTGCCGGTGGTGATCGTGGCCCAGGCGACGCTCTCCTTCCTCGGCCTCGGTGTGGAGGCGCCGACCGCGGACTGGGGCGGGATGATCAGCACCGCGCAGCGCTACTACCGGACCGCGTGGTGGTTCATCGCCTTCCCCGGTGGCGCGCTCCTGATCACCACTCTGGCGTTCAACCTGTTCGGCGACGGCGTGCGCGACGCCCTCGACCCGCGCGTCGACCGGCTGATCGGGAGGTGAGCGACGGATGGTGAGGTTCCTCATCGTGCGGACGTTGACCGGGCTCCTGGTCCTGTGGCTGATCAGCATGTCGGTGTTCGCGCTGTTCTACGTCGTGCCGAGCAACGTCGCGCGCACCCTGGGCGGGCGCCAGGCCACGCCGGAGACCATCGCCGCGATCAACGAACGCCTCGGCCTCGACCAGCCGCTGTGGAAGCAGTACGCCGGCTTCGTCAGCGACGCGCTGCACGGCGACCTCGGCTACGACTACTACCACCAGGTCCCGGTCACCACGATCATCGCCCAGGCCATCCCCGTGACCCTCTCGCTGGCGGTGGGGGCGGCGGTGATCTGGCTGGTGCTGGGCATCACCAACGGTGTCGTCTCGGCCACGCACCCGCGCACGTTGGCCGACCGGGCCCTGACCGCCTTCGCGCTGTTCTTCTACTCGATGCCGTCGTTCCTGCTGGGCCTGGTGCTGCTCTACTTCTTCTACTTCAAGCTCACCCAGGCCGGCTACGCCTGGTTCCCGCCCGGTGGGTACGCCCCGCTGAGCGAGGGCGTCGGACCATGGGTCAACCACATGGTGCTGCCCTGGATGACCCTGGCGCTGGTGTCGGCGGCCGCCTACACCCGACTCACCCGCGGGTCGATGCTCGACGTGCTCAGCGAGGACTACATCAGGACCGCCCGCTCCAAGGGCATCTCCGAGCGGCGCGTCACCTACCGGCACGCCCTGCGCAGCGCCCTCACGCCCATCGTGACCCAGTTCGGCATCGACCTGGGCCAGCTCGTCGGCGGCGTCCTGGTCACCGAGACCGTCTTCAGCCTCCCGGGCCTGGGGCAGACCGCCATCGTCGCGATCACCCAGCAGGACCTTCCCGTGATCATCGGGATCGTCCTGTTCGCCTCGACCGCGGTGGTGGTCGCGAACATCCTCGTCGACCTCGCCTACGCGGTGCTCGATCCCCGCGTACGGATCTCCTGAGGCGCGAGCAGCGGTCCGGCGTCGGACGATCCTGCGACGATGCAGGGATGAAGCTCCTGCTCACCTCCGGCGGCGTGACCAACGACAGCATCCGGGCCGCCCTCGTCGACCTGCTCGGCAAGCCGGTCGAGGAGTCGACCGCGCTCGCCGTCCCGACCGCCCAGTGGGGGCACCCGATGTGCGGGCCGCAGTCGCTGCGCCGCTTCGCCACCGACGGGTCGCCGCCGACGATGACCGGTCTCGGCTGGCGCTCGGTCGGCCTCCTCGAGCTGACCGCGCTCCCCACGATCAGCCCGGACCGCTGGGTGCCGTGGGTGCGCGAGGCCGACGTGCTGCTCGTCGACGGCGGCGAGGCGACGTACCTCGCCCACTGGTTGCAGGAGTCCGGGCTCGCGGACCTGCTGCCCGAGCTGACCGACACGGTCTGGGTCGGCGTCAGCGCCGGCAGCATGGCGCTCACCCCGCGCATCGGCGACACCTTCGTCGAGTGGCGCCCCGAGGACGGCGACGCGACGCTCGGCCTCGTCGACTTCTCGATCTTCCCGCACGTCGGGCTGTTCCCGTCGAACACGATGGAGGCAGCCGCCGACTGGGCCGCAGGGCTCGGCAACCCGGCGTACGCCCTCGACGAGCAGTCCGCGGTCCTCGTGGACGGCGACCGGGTCGAGGTCGTCTCCGAGGGCGAGTGGCGACGGTTCGGGTGAGCACGGACCAGCGGCCCACGCCCTACCTCCGGGTCGACGTCGACCGGCTGCGTGCCAACGTGACCCGCGCGGCCGGGGCCGCCGCGGCCGGTGGTGTCGCGCTGCGTCCGCACGCCAAGACCCACAAGTCCGCCGACATCGCCCGGCTGCAGCTGGAGGCCGGTGCCGTCGGACTGACGGTCGCCACCGTCGGCGAGGCCGAGGCCTTCGCCGCCGAGGGCGTGGCGGACCTGTTCATCGCCTACCCGCTGTGGCTGACCACGGAGCTGGCCGGGCGGCTGCGGTCCGTCGCCTCGTCAGGCGTACGCCTCGCGATCGGCGTCGACTCCGTCGGCGGTGCCCGCACCGCCGCCGCCCTCCTGACCGGCTCGGGGGTGGAGGTGCTGGTGGAGGTCGACTGCGGCCACCACCGCAGCGGCATCGACCCGGCGTCTGCCGGGCAGGTCGCGCACGCCGCCGACGACCTGACCGTGCGCGGCGTCTACACCTTCCCCGGGCACTCCTACTCCCCCGACGCCCGCGCGGTCGCGGCCCGCGACGAAGGAGTCGCCCTCGCCGCCGCGCGGGCCTCCGTCACGGCGGCCGGGATCGAGGTCCAGGTCGTCAGCGGCGGGTCGACGCCCTCGCTCGAGCACGCCGACACCTCGGTCCTGACCGAGGTCCGGCCCGGCGTCTACGTCTTCGGCGACGCCCAGCAGTGGGAGCTCGGCTCCGCGACGCCCGACCAGGTCGCGCTCACCGCGGTGGCCACGGTCGTGAGCCACGCCGGCGGCCGCGCCGTCCTGGACGCCGGGTCCAAGGTGCTGGGCGCCGACCGGGCGTCGTACGCCTCGGGGTCCGGCCGGCTCCTCGAGCACCCCGAGGCCCGGATCGTGCAGCTGTCCGAGCACCACGCGGTCGTGGAGCTGCCGGGCCCTCTCCCGCGGCTCGGCAGCCGGGTGCTCGTCGTGCCCAACCACTGCTGCAGCGCGGTCAACCTCGCCGACGAGCTGTGGCCGACCACCGGTGGCGGCCCCTGGCCGGTCACCGCCCGCGGCCGCAACGGCTGAGCCGTCCGGTCGCGTGCGGTCCACGCCCGTCCACGGCAGACTGGCTCCCGTCCGGTCGCGCACCAGCCGACTCCCAGGAGCATCGATGCCTGTCACCCGAGGATTCCACCGCCGCCGCCCCGAGCCGGAGCGCGGTCGGCTCCCACCCGGGCAGTACGACACCGGGTCGTCGTGGCCGGTGCTGAGCGCCGAGGCCACGCCGCAGCAGTCCGAGGAGTCGTGGACGTTCAGCATCGACGGCCTCGTCGAGTCCCCGCACACGTGGACCTGGCAGGAGCTGCACGCCTGCGCCGGGCTCGACCTTCTTCGGTGACATCCACTGCGTGACCACGTGGTCCAAGCTCGACACCACCTTCAGCGGGGTCAGCGTCGACGACCTGCTCGAGGTCGCCCGGCCCGACGCCTCGGCGGCGTACGTCATGGCGCACTCGGTGACCGGCTACACCACCAACCTGCCGCTGGCCGACGTCACCGGCGGGCGCGCGTGGGTGGTGTGGAGCTTCGACGGCAAGCCGCTCCCCCGGCAGCACGGCGGTCCGCTCCGTCTGCTGGTGCCGCACCTCTACTTCTGGAAGTCGGCCAAGTGGCTCTCGCGTCTCGAGCTGATGACCGAGGACCGGCCGGGCTTCTGGGAGCAGAACGGCTACCACGACCGCGGCGACCCGTGGCGCGAGCAGCGCTACCAGGGCGACGACTGACGTGGCCCCGGCCCCGATGGCCGCCTGGAGCGACGGCCGCATCATCGAGAAGGACCAGCCGACCGCGAGCACGGTCCGGCTGCGGCTGCACGTGGACGACCGGCCGCACCACCTGCCCGGGCAGCACTACATCCTGAGGCTGCGCGCCCCCGACGGCTACACGGCCCAGCGCTCGTACTCCCTGGCCTCCGACAGCGACGACCCGCTGCTCGAGCTGCTCATCGAGCGGCAGCCGGACGGCGAGGTGTCGGAGTTCCTCGCCGACGTCGCGGAGGTGGGCGACGTGCTCGAGCTCCGCGGACCGATCGGGAGGTGGTTCGTCTGGGACACGAAGTCCCGCGTCCTGTGCCTCGTCGGTGGCACCGGGGTCGTGCCTGCCGTCGCGATGGCCCGCACGGCGCGCCGGCTCGGTCGCGCCGACCTGCTGCGCATCGCCGCGATGGGCCGCACCCCGGGCGAGCTCGCCTACGCCTCCGAGCTCGAGCGCTACGGAGCGACCCTCGCGTTCACGCGCGCCGACGTCGGCGACCGGCCGGCGGGGCCGTTCACCGCCGAGGAGCTCGCGCCGCTGCTCGAGGGCGTCGACCTCGGCTACGTCTGCGGCTCGGCCCGCTTCGCGTCGTACGCCGAGGACCTGCTGGTCGCGTGCGGTCTCGACCCGGCGGCCATCCGCGTCGAGCGCTTCGGACCGACGGGCGACTGAGGCCCCGGATCCGGCCACGGGACCAGCTCGGTTCAGCGGCGGGCCCGGGTGTTCACGAGGTGAGCACCCGGGCCGCCACCAGGCAGTCCATCCCCCCGGATCGAACGCCTCGGTCCACGGTACATCGCGAGGGGCTGCGCGAGACAGGGAACAGCGGCGCGACCTCGATCCGGGGGGAATTGGTCGCGCCGCTGTCCTCTCCCCTTCAGCGCCGTGAGGGGCGAACGTGTTACGGGTCGGGGGCGGTCAGGGGGTCAGGGGCTCGCCGGAGTCCCAGGTGTTGCCCGTCCACTCGTTTCCGGCGGCGCTGGACTGGAACGACGTGACGGGGCCGTAGACACCGCAGCGGCGGTTGGTGCCGCGCTCGAAGACGTTGCCGATGAACCGGATGCCGGTCGCGATCGGGTACCGCTTGCCGGGGCTGTAGCCGCCGTAGGCGCAGTACGAGATCGACGAGGCGTTGGCCTTCAGCAGGTTCCGTTCCACGAGCACGTCCGAGACCGGGCCGAAGTCGCCGAACAGGGACACGTCGGCGGTGCACCCGCCGTCCGTGCTGTTCAGGATCGAGTCGCAGTGCAGGGTGTTGTGCCGGAGCACGATGCCGCTGCCACCGTTCGTGAGGAACGCGTTGGTGTGGTACGACCCACCGGCCGGGTTGTGCTGGCCGTGGAGCCAGGAGTCCACGATGGTGCAGTCGTCCTCACAGTGCACGGAGTGCTGGCCGCCGGTGACCTCGACACGGGTGGCCGTGATGTCCGACCCCCACAGCGCGCCGTCTGACCAGGCGCCCGCGACGACCTCGCTGTCGCGGATGTCGAGGCTCTGGCCGCTGCCGGTGACCTCGATGCGGGGCACGCGGCTGTTGCGGACGGTCAGGGCGAACGGGTGGTAGGCCACCAGCTCGCCGCACTTCGCCCGGACGTCCTTGCCGTCGATCACGGCTGAGGAACCGTCGGACTCACGGAAGATGCACGGACCGGTGTACGGCTCGAGGGTGACGCCGGCCGGGACTCCGGTGGTCGCCGCGTCGGGGAAGTCGCCCGGAGGGGTCGGCGTCGGGGTGGGCGTCGGGGTGGGCGTCGGCGTGGGCGTCGGCGTCGGCGTCGGCGTGGGCGTCGGCGTGGGCGTCGGCGTGGGCGTCGGCGTGGGCGTCGGCGTCGGCGTCGGCGTCGGCGTCGGCGTCGGTGTCGGCGTCGGCGTGGGGGTCGGCGTCGCCTGGTTCTCCTCCAGCGCGGTCACCCGTTGCTCGAGCGCGGTGACACGGCTCTCGAGCGTGGGAGCGTCCGAGCTCGGGGCGGACTGGGCGCCGACAGCGAAGGCGAGCGTGGCGATACATCCGAGAGCGAGCCCGGCGGGCCCGTATCGGCGAAGGTGGTGGTTCATGGGGGTCCCTTCCGGGGGCGGTGTGGCGGCTGGACGTCACGTGGCAGTGCGTCGCCCGCGACGGGATCCGCGCATTCGCGCGGGAGTCGGAAGCGGGCGCGGGTGAGAGCCACGGACGACGAGGTCGGCGGCGCGCGGGCGCGGAGGACAGCCGTGGAGGGCCGTGGCGGGCCATGTCGGCCGCGGTCGGTTGCTGGCCGGGTGGCGGGCCGCCGGCCGAGGGGGTGTCGCATGATGCGCTCTGTCCGATGAGGGATCCCCCGACCCGTCACCGTACCCCGTCCGCCGGGGTCCACGCGTTCCGAGCACATCTAGTCGACCGTGGCCCGGCCGGCGAACCTCTGGGACACTCGCACCACCTGATCGACCGTCGGACGGGGTGGTGTGGCATCGGAGCAGCCCGCGCGTCGCTGGACGGTCGTGGCGTGCGTGGTGGTCATCGTCGCCCAGGGGATCGTCCTGGCGACGATCAGCCTGCGCGGTGATGCCCGCGAGCCGCACCGGGTCCCGCTGCTGATCGCCGCGCCGGCAGTGGCGGCGATGTCGCTCTCCCACGACGCCGACGCGATGTCGGGCACGCCGTTCGACGCCACCTGGACCGATGACGAGGACGAGGCCCGCTCCGAGGTCGTCGACGGCACCGTGGTGGCCGCCGTGCTGGTCGACCTGCGCCGGACGCAGGACGTCGTGCTCGTCAACGCGCGCGCGGACGGCAGGCTCAACGACGCTGTCGCCGACCGGATCGCGGCGATCTCCGCATCGCACGACCGGACCGTCACGGTGAAGGAGGTCGCCCGGGCGGGCGCGGCCGGCGCGGCCGGACGGGTCCGGTGGTTCGTCGTGCTGGGTGCCCTGCTGGGGTTCGGCTTCGTGCTGGGGATCTCCCTGGCTCGCGGTCCTGTCGCGGGGGCGGGCCGGCTCGGTCTGCTGCGGGTCCTCGGCCTGGGGGTGGTCGCGGTCGCCGGCGCCGTCCTGCTCCAGCTGGCCCCGTGGACGCGGCTGCCCGGCGACGACCTCACCGTCATCGGGCTGGGCGCGCTCTACATCTTCACGATGGGGGCGATCACCCTCGCGGTCGAGGCGCTGGCCGGGCTCGTCGGGCTGGCGTTCGCGGCGGCGACCTACCTGGTCCTGGCCACTCCCCTGCTGTCCGGCACCAGCCACTACCTGCTCCCAGCGCCCTGGCCGACCGTGACGCCGTGGACGCCGACCGGCGCTGCCCAAGCCACGCTGGCGGACGTGGCGTACTTCGGCCGCGGGGCCGATCGTGCGCAGGTGCTCGTGGTCGCCGCTGGGGCGCTGGTCGCCGTGGCGACCCTCGTGCTCGCCCGCCGGCTGCGCGGGCTCTCCCAGGGGTCAGGGACGGTGGAGGCGATGCCAGTCCGGCACTGGCGGCTGCGGGTGGTCGGCGCGGTCCTGCCGCTCGCGGTGCTCGCGGGGCTGGTGGTCGCCTTCGTGCCGACGGACGTCATCGCCGCACCCCCGCTGCCGAGCGTGGCCACGCAGACGACGTGCGTCGATCGCGGGGGTCGTCCCAGGACGGTGTCCGAGCTGAACGACCAGATCGCCCACCTCCAGGGGACCCCGGCCTTCCAGGGCGCCGACGTCGGTGCCGATGCCGCGCTCGGGGACGGTCGGTTCCTCGTCGTCTTCGGGGACACGCTGCGCGGGGAGGACTTCGACGGGCCCCTCTTCGCGCGCAACTCGATGCTGCTGTGGGACACCGACTGCGTCTCCGTGGTGCTGCCGCCGTCGCAGGGCGCCCTCATCCCGGACCGCGAGGACGGTGTCGGCTACTGGCCGATGTCGACAGCCGTGGCCCACCGGCCCGGTTACGACCTGGTGCTGGTCTCGGCCCAGCGCGTGAGGGCCACCGGCGCCGGCTCGTTCGACTTCGCCAACCTCGGGACGTCCCTGGCGGTGTTCGTGGTGGCGGAGGGCGGAACCCCGCAGCTCATCTCCGTCAAGGACATCGGACCCGACGACCCGAGGCGGAGCCGGCCGGAGTGGGGCGCGGCGATGGCCGTCGACGACGACTGGCTGTACCTCTACGGGACCGCCAACCCGGACGAGGAGGGGGTCTTCGGGTTCTCCCTCCAGGTCGCCCGGGTGCGACCGGACCACGTGCTCGACGCCGCGGCGTGGCGCTTCTGGGACGGCAGCACGTGGCAGCGCGACGCCGGCGAGTCGGCCCAGCTGGTGGCGGCCGTCGACGGCGTGTCGCAGACGCTGAGCGTCTTCCACCGCGGCGAGCGCTGGTACGCCCTGAGCAAGAGGGACGGGGACCTCGGCGACCAGATGGCCTTTTGGACCGCCCCGCGCGCCACCGGGCCCTTCACGCCCGCCGAGCCGGTCGCGGACCTGCCCGCCGACCCGGACACCGGCGCGATCACCTACATGCCGCTCGCGCACCCGCAGATCTTCGCGGAGCCGGGCACCATGGTGACGTCGTACAGCAACAACAACACCGATCCCCAGAAGATCAAGGAGGATCCGACGCTCTATCGTCCGACGTTCCTGCGGGTTCCGCTGCCGCGGTGACGGCGGGCTCGCCCTCGATCGAGACGTGCGGCAGGATCCGGTCCAGCCAGCGCGGCAGCCACCAGGCCGCTCGCCCGAAGAGCACCAGGATCGCAGGCGCCAGCGTGACGACGAGGATGCCGGCGAGCAGCACCGCCACCGACAGCCCGACGCCGAACTGCTTGATCGTGGGGTCGTCGTTGAGGATGAAGCTGGCGAAGACCGACGCCATGATCAACGCCGCGGCGGTCGTGATGCGCGCGCTCGACGCGAGCGCGGCCTGCACCGCCTCACGCGCCTCCTCGCCCGCGTGGTGGTGCTGCTGCACGTGGCTGACGAGGAACACCTCGTAGTCCATCGACAGACCGAAGAGGCCGGCGAACATCATCAGCGGCACGTAGCTGGCGATCGGCACGGACCCGTCGGCGGTGTCGATGCCCAGCAACGAGATGCCCCAGCCCCACTGGAAGGCGGCGGTCAGCACCCCGAACGCGGCGGCGGCCGAGAGGACGTTGGTGATCGCCGCCTGGAGCGGGATGAGCAGCGAGCGGAACGCGACCATGAGCAGCAGGAAGCCCAGCAGGATGACGGTTCCGATCACCAGCAGCAGCCGGGCGGAGATGAGCGAGGCGAGGTCGACGTACGACGCCGTGTAGCCGCCGACGTGCGAGGTGATGCCGCCTCCCTCGTTGGTGTCCGGGAGCACCGCGTCGCGCACGTGCACGACGAGGTCGGCGGTGTCGTCGGAGGCCGGCGAGGTCTCCGGGACGGCCGAGAGGAGCACGACGTCGCCCTTCTTGTTCAGCTGCGGCGGGGTCAGCGCCACCACTCCCGCCGTCGCCGACAGGCCCGTCTGGAGGTTCACCACACGCGGGTCGGTGCCGCGCGCGTCGCCACCGGCCGTGGTGACCATGTCGGTGAGCTGCTGCTTGAGCTTCTCGGCCTGGGCCTGCTCCTGCTCGGCCTGCTTCTGCTGCGCCTTGAGGTCGTCGGCCTGCTGCTGCAGCGCCGCCGCCTGCTGCTGCAGCTCATCGCCCTGCCGACGCAGCGAGTCCGCCTGCTGCTGGAGCTGGTTGCCCTCGCGCTGGAGCTCCGCGGCCTGCTGCTCCAGCGAGGTCTTCTGCCGCTGGAGGTCGTCGGCGCGACGCTGCAGCGCGTCGGCCTGCTGCTGGAGCCGGGCTGCCTCGGACCGCAGCCGCCGGGCCTGCTCCGCGAGCCGCCTGGCCTCCGCGGTGAGGGGGCGCAGCCGTGCGTGCGCCTCGACCTGGCGCTCGCGGACCCCGGCCAGCCGGGCGCGCAGCCGCGCGACCCGGACCGGGTTGCCCGCTGCGCGCGCGATACGACGCTGGAGCACGCGCTCGCGAAGACCGAGCCGGGCGAGCTCGCGGGCCAGGGTCCTGATCCGGACGGCGACCCCCGGGCGCGGCGCTCGAGGGCTGACGCCTGGGCCTTCAGCCTCGCCTGCTCGGCCTCGAGGCGGCGTTTCTCGGCCTCCAGGCCCGCGGCCTGGCGCTCGAGGCCGGCCTGCTCGGCCTGGAGCTGGTCGGCCTGCCCCTCGAGCGAGGCCTGCTCGCTCTCCAGCCCCGCCTGCTGGTCCTCGAGGGACTGCTGCTGGGCCTCCAGCTGCTGCTGCTGCCGCTGGAGCTGCTTCTTCTGGGCCGTCAGGTCCTTCTGCTTCTTCTGCAGGTCGGCCTTCAGCGACTGCGCCTTGTCGTACTTCCGGGTGTAGGCGGCGCTCGGTGCGGCCACCGGGTCGAGGGCGGAGGCGACCTGGAGCGGGCCGTTGTAGCCCACGCCGAACCCGTCGGTGACCAGGTCGTACGCCTGCCGCTCGGTCGTCTCCGGTGCCGTCGCCCCGACGTCCTCCTGGCCGAGCTCGAGGCTGAGGGCCGGGATGACCAGCGGCACCAGCGCTGCCAGCGACAGGACGGCGACGACGGCGGGGTGTCGGCGTACGACACCCGCCCAACGGGCCCACAGGCCGCCGCGGTGACTGCTCCGCGGACGCATGAACGCCGGCAGGGACAGCCAGGCGATCCGGTGGCCGAGCAGTCCGAGGAACGCGGGGAGGAGGGTGATGGCGACCAGCACGGCGGCGACGACGGCGATCGCGGAGGCCAGCCCCAGCGCGCTGACCAGCGGGATGCCCGCGACGCCGAGCGAGAGCAGGGCGATGACGACGGTGCAGCCTGCGAACACGATGGCGCTGCCGGAGGTGGCGACGGCCTGGGCGGCGGACTCGACGGTCGACAGGCCGTCGCGGAGGTGCTCCTGGTGGCGGGTGATGAGGAAGAGGGCGTAGTCGATGCCGACGCCGAGCCCGATCATCGTGGCGAGCGTCGGACCGCTGGACGGGATGGCGACGGCGTGCCCCAGCAGCCCGACGACTCCCAGGGCCACGGCGAGCCCCACCACGGCGGTGATGATCGGCAGCCCCATCGCCACCAGGCTGCCCAGCACCAGGGTGAGGATGATCATCGCGGCCACGATGCCGACGACCTCGCTGATCTCGGAGTCGTCGGTCGACAGCGTCGAGCCCACCGAGCCGCCCGCGGCCACGGTGATGCCGGCCGCGGTGGCGGGCGCCGTCGCGTCCACGACCTGCTGCGCGAGCTCGGGCGTCAGGTCACCGGAGCCGATGTCGAGGAGCACCGGCGCGAAGGCCGTCTGGCCGTCCTCGGACAGCAGTCCGGCGGTCTGGCCGTCGCTGCTGACCGGGTCGGTGACGCTCGCGACATGGGGCACGGCGGCGATCGCCGTGACCGACCGGGAGACCGCCTGCTTCGCGTCGGCGTCGGTCAGCTTCCCCGTCGACACGTCGAAGACGATCGGGTTCACACCGTTCTGCTGCGGCGGGAAGCGATCCGCCAGGAGGTCCTTGGCGGCCTGGCTGTCCGTGCCGGGCAGGGAGAGGTCGTTGTTGGTCTGGGCGCCGAAGGTGGACACCGCGGCAGCGACACCGATGCCGAGCAGCGCCCAGATCGCGATGACCACGAGCCCGTGGCGGGCACACCACGAGCCCAGGGACCACAGGAGGCGAGCCACGGTCAGAGGGGCTCGACGTCAGCCGGCATCGACCGGCACCGGCTCTCCCTGCGGCGGCGCAGCCACGCCGGCGTGCTTGCCGGCGCCCACGAGGACCTGGAGCACGGACAGGCCCACGACCACTGCCGCGAGGGACCACCAGAACCGCTCCATGGTGATCTGGTTGCCCCAGGCCAGGGCCAGCACCCCCACGAGGACGACGACGACGCGCAGCCACCCCTGGTTGCCCCCCACCCAGCGCCCCGCTGTCCCCACGTGGTCGCCACCCATCCGTGTCGCCGAGGCTCTCGAGCCCCCCGCCCAGGGTCGCGCGGAGGGCCGTGCCGTACCGGTTGGTGCCGGCGAAGCACCCTGCGACGATCAGCAGCAGTCCGAGCGCGAGCAGGACGCCCTGCCCGCGCTCGAGGTAGGACGAGCAGGGTGTCGTAGAAGACCTTGCTCGCGGGGCCGAAGACCGTGCCCGAGAGCTGGTTGACGAACAGCTGGCGCCCGATCGAGAGGCACAGGGCCAGCAGGACGGCGTTGGCGGCGAGCACTGCGCCGATCAGCACGCCCATCCGCGGGCGACGGTGGGCCAGCACGAAGGCGAGGAGGTAGAGCACCGCGACGACCGGGAGCATCCAGATGGCCACCGGGTTGCCGAAGGCATAGATGGTGCGGAGCTGCTGGAGCTGGTCGGACTGCACCAGCACGATCTGCCGGTCGGTGTCCGGGATCGGGACGTTCTCGACCAGGGTCAGTCCGCGAGCGACGAGCCGTTCCTTCACCTTCGTGATGACCTCGTCGACGTCGAGCACGAGCTGGTCGCCCTGGACCGTGACGGCCCCCGTCCCCTCACCCGTCAGGACGCGCTGCAGCGCCTGCTGCGCCCTGATGTTGACCTGCAGCCACAGCTCGGCGAACTCGTCCGAGGCGATGAAGGCGCGGACCTCCCGCTCCACGAGGCTGTTGATCGCCGCCGACAGGGGCCCGACCAGCTGCTCCAGTCGCGGCCGCTCGGTGATCACGCCCTCGAAGACGTTCGTTGAGGACGGCCTCGATGTCGACCTGCTTCTCGATGGCGGCCGTCACCTTGGTGGCGATGGCGTCCTGCACCTCGGGCGAGTCGATCAACGGATCCACGGTCGCGACGTACCGCTCGGTGTCGTTCAGGGTGCGTTGACCCCAGTACGCGACGCCCGCGGGCGTGGTCAGCAGCCCGGCCAGCACCAGGCAGAGGACCGCCGCGATCGAACGTCCCCGAGACGGTCTCCCGGGGGCAGGCAGGGTCTCCATCGGCGTGGTGGGCGTGTTCGGTGGCGAGAGTTGCGACATGGCTTCTCCGTCGAGAGGGCGGAAGGGCTCGACCGTGGCCGAGCCGCCTCGGACTCGAACGTAGATCGACGCCCGCACCGATGACCTCCCCCGAGCCGGGTGAGGACGGGCGCTCCCGGCGCGAGGTGTCCTGACCTCCGGCGGGACGCCGGCACCAGCCGGTCGTGGTGTCGAGAGGGGGGCGGATGGACGTCGAGACCGAGCTGCAGGCGCTTCTGGTCGTCTCCGTCGTCTCCGTCGCCGCGCCCTTCGTCAGCGCGTTGCTGGCGCGCTTGCTGGTGCCGCAGGTGGTGGTGCTCATCGCGGGCGGCGTGCTGATCGGACCAGAGGTCGGCGGGCTGGCGAAGCCGGAGTCGGTGGAGCTGGTCGCCAACGTCGGGCTGGGCTTCCTGTTCCTGCTGGCCGGCTACGAGCTGGAGCTCGACCACTTCCGGGAGCGGTCGGGACGACTCGCCATCGCGGGCTGGACGGTCAGCGCCGTGATCTCGATCGGCGTGACCGGGGCGTTGGCGGCCGCCGGCCTGGTGAGCGCCTTCGTGCCCGTCGCGCTGGCCCTGACCACGACCGCGTTGGGAACGCTGCTGCCGATCCTCCGCGACAACGACATGCTGGACGGCCCGCTGGGGCGGTTCATCATGCCTGCCGGAGCCGTGGGCGAGTTCCTGCCCATCGCCGGCATCGCGATCTTCCTGGGCTCGCAGGGTCGCCTGGTCGGGTTGATCTCCCTCCTGGCGATGTGCGCCGTCGCGCTGGGTCTCGCGTGGCTGCCGCGGCTGGGGCGGCTGCCCCGGATCGAGGCGATCTCCCGCAAGGGCGAGCACGCGACCTCGCAGATCACGCTCCGGCTCACCCTGATGCTCCTCTTCGGCCTGCTCGTGCTCGCCAGCGACGTCGGCCTGGACGTCGTGCTCGGCGCGTTCCTCGCCGGCGTGATCCTGCGCCACTGGGCTCCCGGTGACGTGGCGGCCCTGGAGGACAAGCTCGACGCCGTCGGGTACGGGTTCTTCATCCCCGTCTTCTTCGTCTCCTCCGGCATGAGCCTGGACCTGGCCTCCATCCGCGAGGCTCCGCTGCGCCTGGTCGCCTTCTTCGTGCTGCTGCTGGTGGTGCGTGGACTTCCCTCGTTCGTCCTCTACCGCCGTGACCTGGCCGTGCGACAACGCGTCCAGATGATGCTGCTCACCGCGACCTCGCTCCCCCTCCTGGTGGCGCTCGCCGCCGTGGGCCTCGACACCGGCCACATGCTCCCCGAGAACGCCGCGGCGCTCGTCGGCGCCGGCGTCCTGTCGGTGATGTTCTTCCCGGGCCTCGCCGTCGCCCTCGACCGCGCCTCTGCCTCATGAGGACGTACGTCCGGGCACGGGCTCGGGCATGCCCTCCTCGGGCAGCAGCGACTTCTGGTCCAGGACGTAGAGCAGCACGAAGGCCGGCACGATCAGCACCACCGCGAGGCCCGTCGCGACCAGCACTGCCGTGATCGTTCCGGTCGGCGCGGCCGCCGCCGAGACGGTCAGCGACTCGGGGAGCACGTAGTCCCACTGGGCCACGCCCCACGCCAGGACCACGCCGACGACCGCCCCGACCGCGGCCAGGCGGGCGCCCCGGCGGGTGCCGCGGGCGACCAGCACCAGGGCGGCCAGACCGCAGACCGCGGAGAGGACGACCAGTGGCAGGGCTCGCGAGGTGAGGCCGTCGAAGAGGTACTCAGCGTCGCGCCGGAGCACGAAGATCCCGACCGCGGCTGCCACGCCGGCTGCGACCGCCGCGACGGTCGCCCGGCGGCGGAAGTAGACGACCATCGCCTCGTCGGAGAGCCGGTCCGCGTCCCGGACCAGGAAGAAGGCTGCCAGATAGGCGTCCAGGCACACCACCAGGAGGCCGACGACCACGGACGTCGGGTTGACCCAGCTGTCCCACGGGTCACCAGCCTTGCCCCCTGATGGGACCCGCCCCGAGGCGATGCCGCCGACCACGGCACCGAAGCAGTAGGGCACCAGCACCGACGAGACCGCGAACGCTGCGCCGAAGTTGCGGCGGTCCCGGGTCGCGAACACCGCCTTGCGGAACGCGAAGCTCGCTCCCCGCAGCACGATCCCGAGCGCGGCGAGGGTCAGCGGGACGAACATCGTCAGGGTGATGGACGCGTACGCCTCCGGGAAACAGGTCCACAGCAGCACGAAGACGAAGATCAGCCAGACGTGGTTGGCCTCCCAGACCGGGGCGATGGCGTGGTCGATGACCTCGCGAGGCCGTCGCCCGCGCTTGCTGCCCCCGGCCACCAGGTCCCAGAACCCGGCTCCGAAGTCGGCACCTCCGAGGACGGCGTACGCGATGACCGCGACGAACAGGATCACCGCAGCCGTCGTGGCCATCAGACCGGGACCTTCTCGTCGTCCGCGGAGGGCGAGGTGTCCGGGTCGTTCGGCCCGTAGGGCACGTCGGCCTCGCCGTCGCGGTCACCATCGCGGAACCTGCGGCTCATCTGCCGCAGGACGAGGATCGTCGTCACGCCCAGGCCGACGTACAGCAGCACCACGCCGATGAACGTGATCCAGATCCCCGTGTTGCCGGTGGCGGCGTCCTCGACCTTCATCTTCTCGTAGACGATCCACGGCTGTCGTCCGACCTCGCTGACGACCCAGCCCGCCTCCATGGTGATCACCGCGAGCACCCCGGAGGCTGCCGAGACCCGGAGGAACCACCTGCTCCGGGGCATGTCCCGCCGGAAGATCCAGGCCGCCCACCACCACAGGGTCAGCAGGAACAGCAGCGTGCCCAGGCCGATCATCACGTCCCACGCGAGGTGGGTCACGTTGACCTGGTGGTTGGTCGGGCGGTCGGCGGCGGGCGTCTCGTCGAGGCCCTGGATCTCGGTCGACGTCCCGGTGCCGGGATCGGACAGGATCGAGGCCAGACCCGGGATCGGGATGCCGCCGACCACCTCACCCTGGGAGTCGAGGTGCCCGAGCAGCACCTCCGGCACGTCGCTGCTGGTCTTCGGCACCATCTCGATCGCCGCGAACTTGGTGGGCTGGTTGTCGTAGACCCAGCGCGCCAGGCCGTCCCCCACACCCATCTGCACCGGTGTCGCGATCGCCGCCACCGTGAAGGCGATGACGAAGCCGGTCCGGTGGTAGTGGTCCGTGCGCCCGCGCAGCATCCCCACCGCGTACACCGAGGCCACCATGAACCCGCCCACCAGATAGGCCGCGACCACCATGTGCGCGGCCATCAGCGGCATCGCGTCGTTGAAGATGACCCCCATCGGGTCGACGTCGGTGATTTTGCCGGAGGCGTCGAGCGTCACGCCCTGGGGCGAGTTCATCCAGGCGTTGGCCGCCACCACCGAGATGCTGCCGAAGATGCCGGCGACCGCGATGGGCACGCCGGTCCAGAAGTGGGTCCACGGCTTCAGGCGCCGCCACCCGAAGATGTAGATCGAGATGAAGACCGCCTCGGCGAAGAAGAAGATCCCCTCGAAGGCGAACGGCACGCCGAAGGCCGCGCCCCACTGCCCCATGAACTTCGGCCACAGCAGGCCGAACTCGAAGGACAGCACCGTCCCGGTCACGGCGCCCACCGCGAAGGTGACAGCCATGTACTTCGACCATCGCTGCGCGAGCAGCAGGGCGTCCGCGTCGTCGTGCTTGATCCCCCGGTAGTTGGCGATGAGGGCCATCACCGACCACGACACCCCCAGCGGCACGAGGATGATGTGGAAGGCCAGCGTGAACGCCATCTGCGAGCGGGCCCACGGCACCGGGTCGATGGCGAGGGGGACGCTCGTCAGGACCTCGATCATGGCGGCGGACGCCCGTCGTCCGGGGCTGCGTCACCGGCAGCGTCGTGCCGCTCGAACGGTGGGACCACTCGAGCGATGTCGCCCTCGCCGGCCTGCTCGAGGACGACCCGACCGACCGTCTGGCGCACCGTGATCGTGCGTTCGGCGCGTCCGCCCGCCGCGAACGTCCCGGTCCAGTGGAACATCGCGGAGAGCCGGTTCCGGAAGCCGGTCAGGAAGGTGATGTGCACCAGGAGCCACATCAGCCAGCCGAGGAAGCCGGACAGCCGGAGCTTCCTGAAGCTGACCACGGCGTGGAACCGGGAGATGGTGGCCATGCTGCCGAGGTCCCGGTAGGTGAACATCGCCGCCTCCTCGCCGTGCAGCCGGCGCTTGATCGTGTTGGCGGCGTGGATGCCCGACTGCATCGCCACCTCGGCGACGCCGGGAAGGTCGCGCAGCGCCATCATGTCGCCGATCGCGAAGACCTCGGGGTGGCCGGGAAGCGTGCAGTCGTCGTTCACCACGACGCGACCGGCACGGTCGCACGTGGCCCCGCCGGCCTCGGCGAGCAGCCCGGCCAGCGGGGAGGCCTGCACACCGGCGGCCCAGATCTTCGTGCGGCACACGATCCGCTCAGTCGTCCCGTCCGCGTCGCGCACGTCGACCCCGAACGGGTCGACGTCCGTGACGATCGACCTGCTGCGGATCGTCACCCCGAGCCGGCGCAGCTCGGCGGCCGCCTTCGCCGAGAGCCGGTCGCCGAACGTCGCGAGGATCTCCTTGCCGCCGTCGACGAGCAGGACCTCGGCGTCGGCCGGGTCGATCCGGCGGAAGTTGCCCTGGAGGCCCGTGCGGGCCAGCTCCGCGATCTGGCCCGCGATCTCGACGCCGGTCGGGCCACCACCGACCACGACGAAGGTGAGCCAGGCGCGACGTGCCTCCGGGTCCGGCTCGTTCTCCGCCATCTCGAAGGCACCGAAGATCCGGCCGCGCAGCTCGAGGGCGTCGTCGATCGTCTTCATCCCCGGCGCGAACCGGGCGAACTCGTCGTGGCCGAAGTACGACTGGGCCGCTCCGGCAGCGACGACCAGGCTGTCGTACGGATAGGTGCGCACCGTGCCGTCGGGTCGGTGTGCGGTGACGGTGCGGGCGGCCAGGTCGAAGCCCTTGACCGTGGCCATCTCGACGGTCACGTTCCCGTGCCGCCGCAGGATGTCGCGCAGCGGGGGCGCGACCTCGCCCTCGGACAGGATTCCGGTCGCCAGCTGGTAGAGCAGCGGCTGGAAGAGGTGGTAGTTCCTGGCGTCGACGAGTGTCACCTCCACGGGCGCCCGGCGCAGGAACTTCGCCGCGAACAGCCCGCCGAAGCCGCCTCCGACGATGACGACCCGGTGCACCGCTGTATCGGACATGGCGCAGCGGTCTCAGGCGAGGCGTTCGGCCAGGTGGTCGCCGACCCGCAGGGCGTTGGCGATGGCGGTCAGGGACGGGTTCACGGCACCGATGCTGGGGAAGAAGCTCGTGTCGACCACGTAGAGGTTGTCCAGGTCGTGGGCCTTGCAGTTCACGTCGAGGGCGCTCGAGGCGGGGTCGCGGCCGAACCTGACGGTTCCGGCCTGGTGGGCCGTCGCACCGATGGGCATGCTCTTGTGCAGGTAGAGGCTGCGGTCCAGCAGGTGGTGTCGCTGCATCCCCAGGTCGTCGAGCATCCCGTCGAGCTTGTGGCGAAGGCGCTTGACTCCTTCGCCGTTGTTCTTCTCCTCGACGTTCAGGTGGATGGCGCCGTCGCGGTCGAGCGTCACCCGGCTCTCCGGCAGCGGCAGGTCCTCCCCGCAGAGCCAGAAGTCGACCGCGTGGTGCGCCAGGACCTCGAAGGGCAGGTCCGGTGAGAGCCTGCCCGCCCACCGCGGCGCCTGGGCGTGGATCTCCTCGTCGTCGGACTTGCCGAGCATCTGCATGCCGCCGAGGGGGAAGTCCCAGTCGTCCGCACCCAGGTACCAGTCGTTCATCGCGAGCGTCTTCTGGAACCTGGTGGGGTTGGGCTCGCGCGAGACGGCCATCAGGGCGACGTTGTTGTGCCTCATGTAGTGACGGCCGACCACGCCCGAGCCGTTGGCCAGGCCGTCGGGGTGGCGATCGTTGTGAGACCTCAGCAGCAGGGCCGCGGAGTTCACCGCACCACACGCGACCACCACGATGTCGCCGGTGAACGTGGTGACCGAGCCGTCGTCGAGGGTGGCGACGACACCGGTGACCGTGTGGCCGGACGGGTCCGTCTCGAGGCGCTGCACGTGCGCGCCGGTCACGAGGGTGACGTTGTCCTGGGCAAGGACCGGGTCGACGCAGATGACCTGCGCGTCCGACTTGGCGTCGAGCAGGCACGGGAAGCCGTCGACGCGGTCACAGCGGATGCAGGCGCTGCCCCGTGCCGCGACGCCCGGCTGCGCCTCCTGGAGGTTGACCCCGATCGGCAGGTGGAACGGGTGGAGACCCTGTTTCTCGAGGTCGTCGCTCAGCTGCTGGATGCGGGGCTCGTGGGAGACCGGCGGATGGAGGTACTGCGCGCTGGCATGACCCTCGCTCGGGTCCTCGCCGTGCTCGCCGTGGACGAGGTAGAGGTGCTCGGCCTGGGTGTAGAAGGGCTCGAGCTCGTCGTAGGAGATGGGCCAGGCCGGCGAGATGCCGCCGTGGTGACGCAGCTCGCCGAAGTCCTCGGGTCGCAGCCGGAACAGGGCCGCGCCGTAGAACTTGGTGTTGCCGCCGACGTAGTAGTTGACCTCCGGCTGGAAGTCGCGACCGTGCCCGTCGTACCAGACCTCTGGTGCGAGGTACTTGCCGCGGACGAACACCGCCTGGGTCTCCCAGTTGTCGCGCTCCCTGGGCAGGAAGTCGCCGCGCTCGAGCCAGAGCACCTTCGCGCCACTGGTCGCGAGCCGGTGCCCGAGGGTCCCGCCCCCGGCTCCCGTCCCGATGATCACGACGTCGTAGTGCTGGTCATCTGCCATGGCTCAACCTCGGGGTCGGCGGGCGACCTACGATCACCCTCAGAGAACCGCTCCTACCGGCGATCTCTCGGTGCGACGCCCGTGTCGTCAGACGAACTGGACGATGCCTCGCCGCGGCTGACAGGCGCATCACCCGGATCGGGGGAGGCGCAGCGCCGAGACCGCGGTGTTGCCTCGTCTCAGAGTGGGTCAGGTCTGGCGCTCTGCGCCGCTGCCCGCCACCGACAACCGGCATGCAAGCCCAGCCGAGGAGATGGACAGTGGCACCGACACACGGCTCCGACCAGCGCCCCGCAGACGTCCTCGTGGTCTTCGGGATCACCGGGGACCTGGCGAGGGTGATGACGTTCCGGTCGTTGTACCGGCTGGAGGCCCGCGGGCTGCTGGACTGCCCCGTCGTGGGCGTCGCCGTCGACGACTGGAGTGTCGACCAGCTCGTCGCGCGCGCCCGCGAGTCGATCGAGGGCACGGGCGAGGTGATCGACCCCGCGGTGTTCGACCGGTTCACCGCGAGGTTGTCGTACGTGCACGGCGACTTCACCGACCCCGCCACCTACCAGCGGGTCGCCGACGCGATCAAGGGCGCCGAGTGCCCGGTGTTCTACCTCGAGATCCCGCCCTTCCTCTTCGGGAGGGTGGTGCACGGCCTCGCCGAGGCGGACCTGACCGGCTCGGCTCGCGTGGTCGTGGAGAAGCCGTTCGGGCACGACCAGGAGTCTGCCGGAGCGCTCGCCGACGAGCTGCACCAGTACATCGACGAGTCGCAGCTGTTCCGCATCGACCACTACCTCGGGAAGATGGGGATCGACGAGATCCTGCACCTGCGCTTCGCGAACACCATCCTCGAGCCGGTCTGGAACCGCAACTACGTCTCGCACGTGCAGATCAACATGTCCGAGGACTTCGGTGTCGAGGACCGCGGCCACTTCTACGACCCGGTCGGCGCGATGCGCGACGTCGTGGTCAACCACCTGATGCAGGTCGTGTCGGCGGCGGCGATGGAGGCGCCCTCGCGCGGTGACCTGACGACGATCAAGGACGCACAGGTGGCCCTGTTCAAAGCGGTCGTCGCGGCGGACCCGGCCCACTACGTCCGGGGGCAGTACGACGGATATCGCGACATCGACGGGGTGGCACCGGACTCGGCGACGGAGACCTACGCCGCGATGCGGCTCGAGATCCAGAACTCGCGGTGGGCGGGTGTCCCCTTCTTCATCCGGACCGGCAAGCGGCTTCCCGTGACCCAGACCGAGCTGCGCGTCATCTTCAAGCGTCCACCTCCGTTGGGCTTCGGGGTCATGGGACCGCAGACCGAACCGAACCAGGTCGTCGTCAAGCTGGACCCGGCGACGGGGATCCGGATGATCCTGGACGCACGACGCAGCGACCTCTCGGCCGTGGGCCGGATCGACCTCGACATGGAGTTCGCCGACCAGGGCGGTGAGGGCGCCACGCCCTACGAGGTGCTCCTGCACGCTGCGCTGCGCGGGGACAGCACCCGGTTCACCCGCCAGGACGGCGTCGACGAGACCTGGCGGATCATGCAGCCGTTGCTCGACGCCCCACCTCCGGTCCACGCGTACGCCCCGGGGTCCTGGGGACCGGCGGAGGCCGACGAGCTGACGGCAGAGCTACGGCGGCTGGCACACCCCGTGGACCGCGTCATGAGCGACGCGATGCCCCAGAGCGCCGCGGCGCCGTCGCCGTTCCCGCCGATCGCCGACTACGCGTTCCTGTCCGACTGCCACACCGGCGCGCTGGTGGCGCCCGACGGGGCGGTCGACTGGCTGTGCCTCCCGAGCTTCGACTCGCCCAGCGTGTTCGGCACCCTGCTCGACCGCCAGGCGGGCTACTTCCGGCTCGGGCCCTTCGGCATCAACCACCCGACCTCGCGGGCGTACGTGCCCGGCACGAACGTCCTCGAGACGACGTGGAAGACGCCGTCCGGCTGGGTGCGTGGTCCGCGATGCGCTGACGATGGGCCCGCGGACGACCGAGGACGCGGTGACGCCCCACACCCGGCCGCCGGCGGACGACGACGCCGACCACCTCCTGGTGCGGACGGTCCGCTGCCTGTCGGGGACCGTCGAGCTGGACCTCGTCTGCGAGCCGGCCTTCGACTACGGGCGGACGTCGGCGGACTGGACGCTGGTCGACGACGAGCGGCATGCCGCCGACGCGACAGCCGACGGCCAGACCATGCGGTTGCGCACCGACCTCGCGCTCGGGGTGGAGGGCAACCGGGTCCGGGCCCGGCACGTGCTCTCCGCCGGCGAGGAGTGCTACTGCGCCCTGTCGTGGGCCGACGGGCTGGCCGCGCCGGCCGACGTCGACGAGGCGAACGCCCGGATCGACGCCACGATCCGGTTCTGGCGTGCGTGGCTCGGCCGGGCGCGGATGCCCGACCATCGCTGGCGCGACCCGATCCAGCGGTCGGCGCTGGCCATCAAGGGCCTCACCTACATGCCGACCGGCGCCACCGTGGCGGCCCTGACGACCTCGCTGCCCGAGACGCCCGGCGGCGAGCGGAACTGGGACTACCGCTACACCTGGATGCGCGACAGCACCTTCACGTTGCAGGCGCTGCACTTCCTCAACCTGGACTGGGAGGCCGACGAGTTCATGCAGTTCGTCGCCGACCTCGAGCCGACCGAGTCGGGGGCCCTGCAGATCATGTACGGCATCGACGGCCGGCGTGACCTGACCGAGTCCACCCGCGACGACCTGTCGGGCTACGCGGGCGCTCGACCGGTGCGGGTCGGGAACGGGGCGTTCGACCAGCGCCAGAACGACGTGTTCGGCGCGGTCCTGGACTCGGTCCTGCTGCACACCCGCCGCAGCCAGCGCCTCCCGCGACGGCTGTGGCCGATCGTCCAGTCCCAGGCCCGGTGTGCCACCGAGGTGTGGCGCGAGCCCGACCAGGGGATCTGGGAGGCCCGCGGCGCACCGCAGCACTACGTGTCGTCGAAGCTGATGGGATGGGTCGCGCTGGACCGTGCGTCGAAGCTCGCGGAGATCCGGGGCGACGCGGAGCTCACGGTGACGTGGCGAGAGACCGCCGACGAGATCAAGGCCGACATCCTGGCGAACGGTGTCGACGACCGCGGCGTCCTGCGTCAGCACTACGAGACGGACGCACTGGACGCATCGACGCTGCTGGCGGCGCTCTTCGGCTTCCTCCCCGCCACCGACGAGCGGCTGCGCGCCAGCGTGCTCGCGATCGCCGACGAGCTCACCGAGCACGGCTTCGTGCTGCGCTACCGCACCGACGAGACCGACGACGGACTGTCCGGCAAGGAGGGCACCTTCCTCATCTGCTCGTTCTGGCTGGTGTCCGCGCTGTCGGTCATCGGCGAGGAGCAGCGGGCCCAGGACCTGATGGAGCGGCTCCTCCGGGTCGCCTCACCGCTCGGGCTCTTCGCCGAGGAGTTCGACGTCGAGACCGGTCGCCACCTCGGGAACTTCCCGCAGGCGTTCTCGCACCTCGCCCTCATCGAGGCCGCCGGACGCATCATCGCCGCCGAGATCGTCGGTGAGCTCACGTGAGTGCGCCTCCGTCGCGCTCTCCCCGAACGGCGAGGACCTCGGAAGCGGAAGGGTCGACCCATGCAGGCCCCGCCGTCGGGTGAGCAGTACGGCATCGCGCACGGCGACTCAGAGGCGGTCGTCACCCAGGTCGGTGCGACCCTGCGTCGCTACCGGGCCGGAGCGCTGGACGTGATCGACGGCTTCGACGTCGGCGAGCGCGCGACCGACGGCCGGGGCCAGGTGCTCGCTCCCTGGCCCAACAGGCTCACCGACGGGCGCTACGAGTACCGCGGCCGACGCTGTCAGGCGCCGCTGAACGAGATCGGTCGGCACGACGCCATCCACGGGCTGGTGCGGTGGCTCGACTGGACCCTCGTCGAGCGGGACCCCGCTGCGGTCACCCTGGCCTGCGCGGTGCGCCCGCAACCCGGCTACGAGTGGCACCTCCACCTCCAGGTCACCTACGCACTGGACGAGTCAGGGTTGACGGTGACCTTGGAGGCGGTCAATGCCGATCGTGACCCGGCGCCGTTCGGGGTGGGGTTCCATCCCTACCTCACGCTCGGCACGACGTCGATCGACGGACTCGACCTGACCATCCCTGCTGCCGCCTTCGTCGATCCGGACGGTCCGGCTGACGGGACGGCGACCGGCGTGGCCGGGACGCCGCACGACTTCCGGCAGCCGCGCACGATCGGGCCGGTCGAGCTGGACACGGCGTTCAGCGACCTCGTGGTCGGACGCGACGGACGCGCCGTGGCTCGTCTCGCGGACCCCGCGGACCGACGGTCCGTCGAGCTGTGGGTCGACCGCGCCTTCCGCCACCTCATGGTCTACACCGGGGACGACGTGGGCGAGCCGCACCGACGGCGCACGGCCGTCGCCGTCGAGCCGATGACCTGCCCTCCGGACGCCCTCCGCACCGGCGTGGACCTCGTCGACCTGGAGCCGGGGACACCGTGGCGGTGCTCGTGGGGGATCCGCCCGGTCGTCGACCCGACGCAGCTGCGCGACGGACGCTGACAACCGGGGCGGAGTCAGCAGGTGCTGTCGACCGCGTCGACCAGCGCGCTGACCGAGGTGCTCAGGGCCTTCGACGCCGCGCCCACCGCGGCGACGTTCGCAGCAGTCGGCGCCGAGACGACTGCGTCCAGGCTCTTGCCGACGTCGGACATGGCCTCCTCGACGGTGTCCACCTCGTCCGCGTACTCGCGCGTGGCGTCCTTCACCACCGTGCTGAGGTTCGACCGCACCTTGTCGGCGTCCTTCTGGAGCGTGTCCAGGGCGCCCTTCTCGACCTTCACGTCGGTCAGGGCTGTGACGGAGGACCGCAGGGCGTCGACGCTGGAGCAGACGGCGGGGGTGTCGTCCTCACCGGATCCGGATCCACAGCCGGCAAGCGTCGCCACCAGCACCACGAGCGCGCCCGCCCAGCGCAGACGGAGACGAGCTGCAACGAGGTTCATGAGCCTCACGCTGCTCCGCGCAGCGGCATCCGGCCTCCTCCGGGGCGGGTGAACCGCATGTCGGTGGACATGCAAGAACCCGCAGGCCGGTCGGCCTGCGGGGTCTTCGTCGTGGTGGAGCTGAGGGGATTCGAACCCCTGACCTTCTCATTGCGAACGAGACGCGCTACCAACTGCGCCACAGCCCCATGCGCCCGAAGGCGCGACGCCAAGATACACGAGCGGTTCGACGCCCACCCAATCGCCCTGGCGTCGGGCCGAGCCGGGCTCAGGCGCCGCTGGCGCGGCGGGTCTCGCCGGCCTCGCGCGCCGCCTTGGCGGACTGCTCGGCCGAGCGTGCGAGGGCGGAGTCGCCGTCGTTGTGGCCGCTCGACCAGACGCCGGTGGAGTCGAGGTCGATCGTGGAGACCGTCCGCCGCTGGGCGGCCGGCTTGCTGACGTAGGTCGGAAGGGTGGTGGGCACCATGTCCCAGCCGCCGACGACCTGGACCTCACCGGTGACCACGGCGGGGGCGTCGGCCGCGGGCGAGGCGACCGCGGGCTCGGCCGCCGCGGGAGCGACCGGTGCGTCGGTCGTGCGGGGCTGGGGCGGGGTCACCGTGATCTCACCGGTGAGGTCGATGTCGTCGAGCTCCTCCTCGACGACCGGCGGCACACCGATCTCGATGGCGGAGCGGAGGGCGCGCTGGCGGCGCTCGGCGCGCACCGAGACCCGGCAGGCCACCAGCCAGGCGACCAGGACGGCCACCGGAGCGGCGACCCACGGCCAGGCGACGACCTTCGCGACAGCCAGGCCGACCACGACGGCGTTGGCGAGCAGGACGAGGGCGAGGACGTTGCGACGGCGCTTCGCGGCGCGGCGGGCGGACGCCCGCTCGGCGACCGGCGACAGGGGCCGCGACGCGCGGCTCGACGGCGTACGGCCTGTGGAGACCGTGGCGGTGACCTCACGGGTCACCTCGGTGGTGACCACAGCGCTGACCGAGGGGGCGACGACCTCGGGCTCGGCGTGCGCCTTGGTCTCGACCGGCGGGCGCAGGGCGGCGCGGATCGGGGAGACGACCAGGCGCGCGTTGCGTCGGTCCACGGGCTCGCGCCGGGCGAGGACGCGCATCGTGTGGGAGAACTTCTCGACGGATCGGCTGCGGACGACCTCGTCGTGGTGCTTGAGGGCCTTGGGGATCAGGTAGACGGCCCACGCCACGGCAAGGGCGACGAAGATGAGAGCGCTCAGGTCCACGCTCGAAGCGTAGGAGCGGGGAGCGCGAGCGAGGCGGATGTCAAGTGGTGTGTCGCAGAACTACTGGTGTGACTGGTGGGTTTCGAGCCGCGCGACCACACCCTCAGGGACCTCCTCGGCCGTGACCGCGAAGATCCGGTGGTCGCGCCACGCCCCGTCGATGTGCAGGAAGCGCGGGGCGTAGCCCACCTGCTCGAGACCGAGCTTCTCCACCACCCGCAGGGAGTTGGTGTTCTCGGGACGCACGCAGATCTCGACGCGGTGCAGGCCGACCGGGCCGAGGCAGTGGTCGATCACCATGCCCACCGCGCGGGGCGCGACCCCGCGCCCGGCGACCTCGGAGGCGACCCAGTAGCCGATCGAGCCCCACTGCGCCGAGCCGCGCGCGACGTTGCTCACCGTGACCTGGCCGGCGAAGCGGCCCTCGACCTCGATGACGAAGGGCAGGCACAGACCCAGCTTGGCCTGGTGGAGCAGGGACCGGGTGACGACCTTGTACGACGACGGGCGCGGCGCGGCGCCGGGAGGCACGGTGGCGTCCCACGGCCGCAGCCAGTCGTGGTTGCGCGCACGCACGGCCTGCCACTCGTCGGCGTCGGACCTGCGCAACGCGCGGACGACCACGCCCTGCGACTCGAGCCGGGCGGGCCACCCGGGGGCGGTCCCGGACAGGCCGTTCAGTGGTCGCTCCCGACGACCTGCTCGACGGCGTGGCGGACGACGGGCTCGAGGACGCCCAGGCCGTCCTTCACCCCGCCGCGCGAGCCGGGGAGGTTGATGACCAGGCAGTCGCCGGCGATCCCGGCGAGGCCGCGCGAGAGCATCGCGGTCGGCACGCCCTTGGCCACCCCGGCCGCGCGGATCGCCTCGGCGATGCCGGGCACCTCCCGGTCGAGCAGCGGCGCGGTCGCCTCCGGGGTGCGGTCGGTGGGCGTGAGCCCGGTGCCACCGGTGGTGAGGACCAGCCGGGCACCGGCGGCGACGGCTGCCGCGATCGCCTCGCGCACCGGGTCACCGTCGGGCACGACCGCGGGGTCGCCGCACGCGAAGCCCTGCTCACGCAGCCAACCGGCGATCAGCGGACCGGTCTCGTCGGCGTACGTCCCGGCCGCGGCGCGGTTGGACGCGACGACCACCGCCGCCCGGAGGCTCACCTCTGCCACTCCCCCGAGCGACCGCCGCTCTTGCTCCGGACCTGGATGTCGGTGATGGTCGCGGCCTTGTCGACCGCCTTGACCATGTCGACGACGGTGAGCGCGGCCACCGACACGGCGGTCAGCGCCTCCATCTCGACGCCGGTGCGGTCGGTGGTGCGGACCGTCGCGGTGATGTCGACGGACGCGTCGGTGACCTCCAGGTCGACGCTCACGCCGGAGATCGCGAGCGGGTGGCACAGCGGGATGAGCGCGGGCGTCTGCTTGGCGCCCATGATCCCGGCGATGCGGGCCACCGCCAGCGCGTCGCCCTTGGGGACGCCCTCGCCGCGCAGGAGCTCGATCACCGCGGGGCTGACGAGCACCCGGCCGGTGGCGGACGCCGTACGGGTCGTGACGGGCTTGTCGCCGACGTCGACCATGCGGGCGGCACCGTGCTCGTCCACGTGGGTGAGCCGTCCCTGCCCCGGATCGACACTGGGGGCCATCAGAACTCCTCGTCGAGCTTGCGGACGGCGACCATCTCGCCGGCCGGGATCGCGGTCGTGTCGGCCGGCACCTCGATGAGGCAGTTGGCCGCCGCGAGGTCGCCGATGAGGTGCGAGCCGTGGCCGCCGACGGGCGAGACGAAGGTGCCGCCGCGGTCGGTCTCGTAGTGGCCGCGGACGAGCTGCACCTTGCCCTCCGGCGACGACAGGCCGTGGGTGAGCCGCGCGCGCCCCGCGGGCCGGACGTAGGGCAGCTTGCCCATCATCCGACGGATGGCGGGCAGCACGAACATCTCGAACGAGACGTAGGACGAGACCGGGTTGCCGGGCAGGGTGAAGACCGGGGTGTCGTCCTCGCCGACGGTGCCGAAGCCCTGCGGCTTGCCGGGCTGCATGCCGACCCCGCCGAACCACATCGAGCCGTGGTGCGACAGCGACTCCTTGACGACGTCGAAGTCGCCCTCGCTGACGCCGCCGCTCGTGACGACGATGTCGGCACGGACGAGCTGGTCGCTCAGCGCCTCGGAGAAGGCGTGCGTCTCGTCGGGCACGATGCCGACGCGGTAGGCGATCGCACCGGCAGCGCGGGCGGAGGCGGCCAGGAGGTAGGAGTTGCCGTCGTAGATCGAGTCGCGGCCCAGCTGGGTGCCGGGGTCGCGGAGCTCGGACCCGGTGGAGATGACCACGACGCGCGGGCGGGGCCGGGTGCGGACGGTCGCGCGACCCACGGCGGCGAGCATGCCGAGGTGGCGCGGCCCGAGGACCGTGCCCTCCTCGAGCAGCATGTCGCCCTCGGAGATGTCGTCGCCGGTCGGCCGGATGTGCTGGCCGGGGGCGGCGGCGCGGCTGATCCGCACGCTGGCGACGCCGCGGTCGGTCCACTCGTAGGGGACGACCGTCGTCGCGCCGGCCGGCACCGGGGCGCCGGTCATGATCTTGACCGCGGTGCCCGGCGACAGGGCCAGGATCGAGGACTGGCCGGCGCCGATCTCACCGACGACGGGGAGGATGACCGGGGCGTCGTCGCTCGCGCCGGCGACGTCGTCGGCGACCACGGCGTAGCCGTCCATCGCGGAGTTGTCGAAGCTCGGCAGCGAGATCGGTGCGACCACGTCCTCGGCCAGGGCCAGCCCGAGGGCCTCCATCAGGGGCTGCGGGAAGGCCGGCAGCGGGGAGACCGTGGCGAGGATGCGCTCGACGTAGTCGGCAACGGGCAGCAGGTCAGCCATCGGTGCCCTGGGCCGGGTCGGGCTCGCTCAGCACGGTGCCGCCCTCGACGCGCTGGGCGGACGAGGCCCCCAGCGCGACGTCGCCGACCACGCGCACGCCCTTGCCGAAGGTCCAGTCGCCCTCGACGGTGAACGACTCGGCCTCCCGCAGCGACGGGGCGCCCTCGGGGAAGCGCTTGTCGAAGTCGCCGACCAGCTTGTAGAAGTCGCCGTCCAGCGACACGAACGGCACCTCGTCGCCGGCCTGGTCGAGCACGAAGTCGCGGCCGAGGTCGTAGACGTCGGAGCGCAGCACGAGCAGGTCGTCGGTCGTCTTCACCGGGACGAAGCGGTCGCGGCCGACCTCGATGGTGCGCGCGCCCTCGAACACCTCGATCGCGGCGCCCATCGCCGTCTCGATCTGGATGACCTCCGGCGTCGAGCTGTCGGCCGGGTCGAGGTGCTTGACGTTCTTGATCAGCGGCAGGCCGAGGATGCCGCCGCGCGCGTCGAGCGCGTCGACCATCGCCTGCAGGTCGAACCACAGGTTGTTGGTCGAGCAGTACTTGTGGCGGTTGAGGTCGGCCAGCGCGTCCTTGTCGGCGTCGAGCGTCTGCGCGGACTCGCGCAGCACGATGCGACCGTCGGCCTTGCGGCGGGCGAAGTGACCGCCCTTGCGGTCCGAGGGCGTACGACGCACGGCCTCGATGGCGAACGGCGCCCCGCTCTGGGCGAACCAGCCGGCCACCCGTGCGTCGGGCACCGCGCCGAGGTTGTCGGAGTTGGAGACGAAGACGTAGCGGTAGCCCGCGTCGAGCAGCCGCGCCAGCAGGCCGGTGCCGCGCAGCGCGGTGTAGATGTCGCCGTGGCCGGGCGGGCACCACTCGAGGTCGGGCTGCTTGGGGTAGGCCGCGGGCATCAGGTCGGCGGCGAGGAGCTTGGGCTCCTTGTTCTGCAGGAACTCCAGCGGCAGCCCCTCGACCGGGAGGTCCTCGTAGCGCGCGAGCGCGGCCATCGTGTCGGACGAGGTGCGGAAGGAGTTCATGAACAGCAG
Organism: uncultured Actinomycetota bacterium; assembly: GCA_963701485.1. Taxonomy (GTDB): domain Bacteria; phylum Actinomycetota; class Actinomycetes; order Propionibacteriales; family Nocardioidaceae; genus Nocardioides. Next base: position 517,287 of record CAVPAA010000014.1, on the reverse strand, counting down.
CGGCAGCGTGGCGTCGTACTCCTTGCGGAGGTGCAGCACCTGCCGGGCGATGATGTCGAGGAAGCTCAGGCCGCGGCGCACGCACAGCAGCGACTTCGCGCGCTCCATGCCCATCGACGTGCCGAGCCCGCCGTTGAGCTTGATGACCGCGGTCGTGCGGATCGCCTCCGCGGCGTCGCCCTCGGCGACCTCGACGTCGGCCAGCGACTCCATGTCGAGGGGCTCGATCGAGCCCTCGGCGATCATGCCGGTCTCACCGTGCTCGAGGAGCCGGTAGTAGTGCGCGAAGGTGTCGATCGCGACGTCGTCCACGCCGGCCTGGCGCATCTTCTCGCGCGCGAGCGCGAGGCCCTGCGGGTTGCCCTTGCTTGCCATGCTTCGATCGTAGGCTGCCGGTGTGGGACCGGGACACTCGGCGGCCAAGACCGCACTGCGCGACCAGGTGCTCGCTGCCCGGAAGCGACGCCCGCTCGAGGCCGCCGCCGGGTTCGCGGCGTCCGTCGCCGACGTCGCGCTCGCGTGGGAACCGGTCCGGTCCGCCGCCACCGTCGCGGCGTACGTCTCGGTCGGCAGCGAGCCCGGCACCGGCCTCCTGCTCGACGCGCTCGCGGCAGCCGGCAAGCGCGTCCTGCTGCCGGTCGTGCTGCCGGGGCTCGACCTCGACTGGGCCGTGTACACCGGCCGCGAGGGCCTCGCACCCGCGGTGCGCGGCCTCCTCGAGCCGACGGCGCCGCGCCTCGGTCGCGAGGCGATCGCGCAGGCCGACGTCGTCGTCGTGCCGGGCACCGGCGTCTCGCTGTCCGGCGCGCGGCTCGGCCAGGGCGGCGGGTGCTACGACCGCGCCCTGCCCCGCGTCTCCCCCGGCACCCCGGTCGCCGTGCTGCTGTACGACGACGAGGTCGGGCTCGCCGTGCCCGCCGAGCCCCACGACGTGCGGGTCGGCTTCGCGCTGACGTCGCGCGGCGTGCGGGCGCTGGGCCCTCCGGAGTGACGGGTTGCGCTCAGCCCTCGGCCGGCGTGAGCACCAGGGTGTCCTCGGCCGCGGCCTGCACGGCCTCGCGGGTGAAGGCCCAGGGCAGCGTCTCGCCGTCGACGTAGAGCTCGGTCTGGTCGGAGTAGTGCGACGACGCCGGGTGGCCGGAGACGCCGGTGAGGTTGATCCACCGCGAGTCGTCCCAGTCGGCCAGCGAGACCACCATCCGCATCGACGGCGCGGCGGTGACCTCGAAGCCCTCGACGGCGTTCCACGACGTGGCGTCGACGATGGACGAGCCGCCGCCGACCTCCCAGCCGTCGCGGTTGAAGAGGCGCTCGACCGGCCCGACGCCGGACTCACCGAGCGTGGAGCTGTGGAGGTCCATCCGGTGCAGCCGCCCCCACTCCCACAGGCGCGGGTCGCGGGACTGGCGGCGGGTCATCTCGTCGCGGGCGTCGATGAGCGACGCCCGGAGGATGTCGTCACGGGTCTCGACCTTGTCGTCGGTGCGCACGTCGTCCCACCACGGACCGGCGGGCTCCGACAGCATCTGGGTGACCACGCGGAACCACCGGTCGCCGCCGTCGGGCCAGGTGCGCTGCCGCAGCTCGTCGTGGAAGGTCTTGTCGAGGATCGTGCGCCACACGACGTTGAAGTAGGCGGCGGCCGGGCTGTCGGCCGGTGAGGAGAAGTCCCAGCCGCGCAGCAGGTTCTGGGCGTTGCGGTAGTAGGGGGACGGCAGCGCCTCGACGTCGAGGAGGTAGGGCACGAGCGTCTCGGCCATCGGGTTGGTGGAGTCGAGCTGCAGCCCGGCCATCTCCGAGACGGACAGCTCGCCCTCGCTCTCGAGCACCTCGCGGATGCGCGTCGAGCGGTAGCCGTAGTCCCAGTCCTTCGTCAGGAGGTAGGGGTAGCGCTCGTCGATGACGGCCTGGTTGGCCGTCACGATGAAGCCCTCCTCCGGGTCGAGCACGCTCGGCAGGCCGTCGAAGGGGATGTACTCGCCGGTCCAGTCGTTGGCGCTGACCCAGCCCTCCACCGGCATGGTGCCGTCGTTGCCGGCCCGGCGGATCGGGATCCGGCCGGGCGACTGGTAGCCGATGTGGCCCTCGCGGTCGGCGTAGACGAGGTTCTGCGCCGGCACGGAGAAGTCGGCCGCGGCCGCGCGGAACGAGTCCCAGTCCGAGGCGCGGTTGAGGGCGAGGATCGCGTCGGCGGTCGGCGCCGGCTCGAGGGCGGTCCACGCCAGCGCGACGGCGTACCCGCTCCCCCGCTCACCCGGCTCGTCGGTGGGTGCGTTGGCGCCGACCGTCGCGAACTCCGTCGACACGTCGCTGATCAGGGGGCCGTGGACCGTCTCGCGCACGCGCATCTCGACGTCGTCCTCGCCGCGCACCTCGATCGTCTCGGTGCGGACCTCCATCGGCTCCGTCGCGCCGTCGCGGACGTAGCGGTCGTCGCCCTCGGTCTGCTCGAGGAAGAGGTCGGTGACGTCGGGGCCGAGGTTGGTGAAGCCCCAGGCGATGTCGGCGTTGTGGCCGATGATCACGCCCGGCACCCCGGAGAACGTGAAGCCCGACGAGTCGAGCGTGCAGTCGGCCGTCCGCGCGCGGCAGTGCAGGCCCATCTGCATCCAGATGCCCGGCTGGCTGATGCCGAGGTGGGGGTCGTTGGCGAGGATCGGCTTGCCGGTCGCGCTGTGCTCGCCGTCGACGACCCACGAGTTGCTGCCGATCCCACGGCCCTTGCCGATGAGCTCGGGCATCGCGTCGAGCCGGTCGCGCACCCGCTCGAGGGCGGCGACGACACCCGGGGCGTACGCCGGCCGGCGGGGGTTGCGGGTCGCGTTGCCCGAGGCGTTCTGCTCGAAGACCCCGTCGACGACACCGCCGCCGCTGACGATCGGCGGGTGCTCGTCGAAGGGGTAGGCGGGCCACAGCGAGGCGATCTCGTCCTCGGTGTGGTCGAGCGAGAGCAGCACCCGGTCGACCTCGGCGTCCATGTTGCCGCGCAGGTCCCACGCCATGGCCTTGAGCCAGGCGAGCGAGTCCACGGGGTCCCACTCCGCCGGGGAGTAGTCGAGGCCGGTGAGCCCCAGCACGCTGTACTCCGCCGCCAGCTGCGACGGGCTGCGGTCGGCGATGTAGGCGTTGACCCCGGCGGCGTACGACGTCAGCGCGTCGCGCGTCGCCGGCTCCAGCAGCGCCCACTCGCGTTCGGCGACGCGTCGCCAGCCCATCGTGCGGATGAAGCGGTCGGTCTCGAGGGTCTCGGAGCCGAAGATCTCCGAGAGCCGACCCGCGGTCACGTGGCGGCGGAAGTCCATCTCGAAGAAGCGGTCCTGCGCGTGCACGAAGCCCTGCGCGAACATCAGGTCGGCGTCGGTGTCGGCGTAGACCTGCGGCGATGCCCTGCTCGTCGCGGACCACCTCGACGCTGGCCGACAGCCCGGGGACCTCGATCTCGCCGTCGGTCTGCGGCAGCGGTCGGCGTACGACGACCACGGTCACCGCGGCGAGCACGACGAGCAGCACCACGAGCCCCAGCGCCGTCCAGGCCGTCCAGCGCACCGCGCGGGGCGCGCGCGTGAAGGCCTGCCAGCGCGAGCCGCGGCCGGGCTCGCCGGTCTGCTCGGTCGTGGCAGCCGAGTCGGTCGGAGGCGGAGTGGAGGCGGGGGTGGAGTCGGGGGTGTCGGCAGGCTCGGTCATCGCTCGACCATTGTGCCGTACCATTGGCAGTCGAAGGGCCCGAGTGCCAGCGCGTCGCGCCGGCCCGGCCGGTCCCGCACCACCGTCGCCGCCCCGTTGCTCCCAGAGGACCCACATGCCGACCTACCAGTACGCCTGCACCGAGTGCGGCCACTCCTTCGAGCAGTTCCAGAGCTTCAGCGAGGACGCCCTCACCGTCTGCCCCGAGTGCGACGGCCGGCTGCGCAAGCTCTACAACGCCGTGGGCGTGGTGTTCAAGGGCTCGGGCTTCTACCGCACCGACAGCCGCGCGGAGGCCAGCTCCTCGACGCCGGCGTCGTCGTCCACGGGCGCCGGCACCTCCTCGACCTCGACCCCGTCGACCAGCACGTCGACCTCGTCGTCCAGCTCCTCCACCTCGTCGTCCACCTCGTCGTCCAGCTCCTCCACCTCGTCGTCCGGCTCGTCGTCCAGCTCGTCCGACTGACCCACCGCGGGTCGGGGAGGTCGCGCAGCGACCGCCATCAGACGCCTGTGGAGAGCCCGAGCGGGCGCCGGTCGCCCCGGCCTAGCGTCGGGGCATGTTCCCGGGACTCCCGCCGGCCCGGCGCCGGCTGCGCGCCGTACGACACCAGCTGCGGCGGCGCCGTCGGCTGATCGCCGCCGCGCTCACCGCCGTGGCCGCCCTCACCGCGCTGCGCACCGTCGCGCCACCGCCGGCCGAGACCGTCGAGGTGCTGGTCGCCGCGCGCGACCTGCCCTCCGGCTCGCTCCTCGCCGATGATGACCTGGTCCCGCGCGACTGGCCGGCGGACCTCGTCCCGGGCCGGGCGGCGGCCGCCGCGACCGGGCGGGTGCTGGCCGCGCCGATCGGCCGCGGCGAGGTCGTCACCGACGTACGCCTGGTCGGGCCGGGTCTGGCACTCGCCCAGCCCGGGGAGACGATCGTGCCCGTGCGGCTGCCGGACGCCGGCATGGCCGCGCTGCTGCGCGCAGGAGACGAGGTCGACCTGCTCGCCACCGATCCGGGCACCGGCGAGGCCGCCCTCGTGGCGCGGGACGTCACGGTCCTCGCGACGCCGACGGGCGTGCCGGACGGGCCCGCGGGCGGGTCCGGCGGAGCGCTGGTCGTGGTCGGGGCGAGCGCCGAGGAGGCGGTCACGATCGCCGGCGCGGCGCTGACCCAGTTCCTGACGGTGTCGTGGAGCCGCTAGCGTGACGGCATCCAACCGTCAGCGGCCCTCTCGGGGCCCCATCAGAGGAGATCCAGCATGAGCGGCTTCAAGGCATTCGTCCTCAAGGGCAACCTGATCGAGATCGCCACCGGCCTGATCATGGCGCTCGCCTTCGCGGCGGTCGTCACCACCTTCACCGCATGGCTCACCGGCCTGCTGCCCAACACCGAGGACTTCTTCAGTGACGAGGTCGGCAGCTTCGGCGCCTTCCTGAACGCGCTGATCGCGTTCCTCATCATGGGCGCGGTCGTCTACTTCTTCATCGTGGTGCCCTACACCAAGGCCCGCGAGCGCTTCTTCCCCACCGAGGAGGCCGGTGCGGCGCCCGACGTCGCCCTCCTCGAGGAGATCCGCGACCTGCTCCGCGCCCGCGGCGGGGCCGTCTGAGCCTCGTCCGCGAGGACCTCGTGCGGCCCGTCCCCGACCGGGGGCGGGCCGTTCGTCGTCCCGCGTCCGTCGAAGCCCGCTGGTGGGCGGTGGCTGAGCCACCTTCCGCGGCGTACGAACGTGGCTGGCTCACCGCCGGCCGGCGCGTCGCGCGGGGACACGCCACCGAGCGGTGGCTGAGCCACGTTCCGAGGCGTCAGAAGGTGGCTGGGCCACCGCTCGGGCGGGCGGGCGACGGGTCAGCCGTGGTGCGGTGGCACCTGGTCGCGGTACCAGTCGTCGCCCTTGCCCTGGGCGTCTCCGCCCGGGTCGCGGTCGTCGCTCGTCTGGTCGGGACCGCTGTCGCCGAACACCGCCGCCAACCGGCGGCGGCGCTTCCACTCGGGCTCACGCTCGGCGGGCTCGGCGGGCGCCGTGGCCTCGGCGTCCGGCTCGGCAGGGGTGTCAGGATCCACGGGAGCCGTCAGGCGCAGATGCCCGGGATGGGGTCGGGGTCGGTGGTCGCGGGCGCGTCCGGAGTGGCGGTGTCGCTGGGCGAGGCGGTGTCGGACGGGGTGTTCGACGGCGTCTCGGACGGGGTCTCCGAGGGGGTACCGGACGGGGTCTCGCCGTCAGCGCTCGGCGACGGCGTCTCGGACGATCCGGGCGGCCCCTCGGCGCTGACGGGCTTGCCACCCAGCAGCTTCGGCGGGATGACCTTGTCCTCCTTGATCAGCTTCCAGATCTGCTCGGCCTCCGGAGTCCAGTAGACCTTGCCCCAGAAGTCGGAGTCGCGGTCGTAGTACTCGGTCGGGAGCGTGACGAACTGGACCTTGTCGAGACCGATGTTCTGCAGCTGCATCGCCACCTTGCCCAGGCGGGTGACCGAGGCGAACTCCTCGTCGGTGGTCAGCGACTTGGTCGCGGCGTCGAGGAACTTCACGACCTTGTCGAGGCGGGTCAGCGTGCCCGTGGACTGCACCTCGCGGACGAGGGCGCCGATGAACTCCTGCTGGCGCCGGATCCGGGAGATGTCGTTCTGCTGGAGCTGCTCGCCCACATAGCGGGCGCGGACGTAGTCGAGGGCCTCGTCGCCCGAGAGGACCGACGGGTCGCCCTTCGGGACGAAGATCTGGTGCTCGCGGTCGACGATGTCCTCGGGGACGCAGACCGGGACGCCGCCGACGGCGTCGACCATGTCGCCGAAGCTGGCGAAGTCGACGACGACGAAGTGGTCGACGAAGACGTCGGTGTTGTACTCGAGCTGGTCCATGGTGCAGACCGGTCCCCCGACGCCGTAGGCGGCGTTCCACATCACGTCGGTGGCGGCGGCGGAGTCGCCGTCGTTGCACTCGGGCCGGTTGATGATCGAGTCGCGCGGGATCGAGACGGCGTACGCGCGGCTGCGGTCGGCGGAGAGGTGCACGAGGATCGTGGTGTCGGAGCCGCCGCCGCCCTCCTGGTCGATGCCGCAGCCCTCGCAGTCGCGCGAGTCGGATCCCATCACGAGGATGTTGAGCGCCTCGCCGTTGCCGTTGTAGACCTTCTCGGGGCGCTCGTCGTCGCCGAGCGCGTCGAGCGAGAGCCCCTCGATGTTGCCGTTGAGGTGGCGGATGAAGTAGACCGTGCCGAGGCCGGTGATGAGGGCGAGCACGAGCGCGCTGATCAGGACCACGCGGCCGACGGTGTGCTTGCGGGCCACCTTCCCCCGGCGTTTGGGTACGCCGTCGGACGGCTCAGGGCGCGGCTCGTCCGACACGGGCTCACCTTCGTTGGGGTGGGGAGGGGCTGACCGGACTGAACCTACTTCACCGCGACAAGATTTCCGCTCCCGCCGAGCAGCGCCCACGCACGCGCGGGCGCCCTGCTGATGCCGAGCGGCGTACGACGTCGTGGCAGGATGCTTCCCGCCGCGCCACCTCCGGTGCCGCAGCACGCCCCAGTAGCTCAGTGGATAGAGCAGCCGCCTCCTAAGCGAAAGGTCGCAAGTTCGACTCTTGCCTGGGGCACCAGCACCAGCACCGCACGACCGGCTCCGTCCGGTCTAGTCGGCCCTGCCCTTCGGGATCCGGTGGTCCTTCACCTGCGCCCAGGCGCGCTCGAAGTCCTCGACCGCCGCTGCGGCGCGGGCCCCCTCGATCGCGTGCAGCCGGCCGAGGGTGAACCCGTTCATCCCGTCGAGGTGCATGCGTGCGCCCTGCTCGAGGAGGAACCTGCGTGACATCACCGTGTCCTGGTGCTCGCCCAGGGCCTGCTGCACCGCCTCGGCGGACGAGGCCAGCTTCCTCGCCCGCTTCCCCAGCGCCGGGACCGCCAGCTCGGCGGCGTACCGCAACCTCTTGGCCTTCTTGCGGGCGTCGTGCAGGGCGGCATCGTGCGCCTCTCCGGGCTCGACGATCCGAGCGGCGCGGACGGCGCGCCGCAGGCGCCTGGCGTCGCGCCGGACCAGGCGGGGGAACACGTCGCGCGCCGCCCTGTCGCCCTCCTCCGTCATCGGGAGGTCGCGGGCGAGGGCGTCGAGGTCGGTGAGCAGCCGGACGTAGCGGGCGTCCTCCAGCGCCTCGAGCGCGTGCGCGCGCCCGCGCTGCTCGGCCGCGCTCAGCTCGTCGTCGACCAGGACGGCCACCGGACCCATCACGAGCTCGGGCGGTTGGGTCGACAGGAGGTCCCGGAGGCGCTCGCGGAGCACCTGGGCGTCGCGGGCACCGCTCAACGCCAGCCCGAGCCAGCGCAGCTCGTCGACCAGGGCGTCGGTGCTCGTCCCGAACAGCGGCCCGCACGTCCGGAGCGACGTGCGGAGGCGTCGCGTGGCGATGCGCATCTTGTGGACGGCGCTCGTCTCGCCCGTGCGGACCCGTGCCTCCTGCTCGTGCAACCGGGCGACGTTCTCGGCCAGGTGGGCGCGCACGACGTCAGCAGCCGTCCGATGCCGTTCGACCGTCATGGCCCCATCATCCGGCAGCAGCTCGGTCGGCGCGTGACGAGGCGCACAGGTCCCGGGTCCTGCGAATGCTCATGGGTGGCGCGGACCGGGGTACGGGCGGAGGTGAAGCTCTTCCGCAGCACGACCACGTCCGTCAACGGCTCCGAGGTGAGGTCGCCGGCCGACCGACGCCCGATCGCTCCGGCCAGCTCTCCTGCACCGGTCGCCCGGCCCACCTCCCGGGAGGCGGTGATCGGCGAGGGCCTCGTCTGGACCTCGCGATGGAGCCTGCGCTGGGCCGCCGTCGCGCTCGGTGCCGTCCTGCTCGGGGTCGTCGTGAAGTACGCCTGGGTGGCGATCTTCCCCGTGCTGATGGCCCTCCTCCTGTGCACCGTCCTGTCACCGGTCGCGAAGCTGTTGCGCACCAGGGCGCACCTGCCCAGCGCCCTGGCCGCCGCGGCCACGCTGGTCGGCTCGATCGGACTCGCGGTCGCGTTGGCGTTCACCATCGCGCCCTCCGTGGCCGACCAGGGCGGCGACATCGTCGACCGGGCCAGTGACGGACTGCAACGCGTGCAGGACTGGGTGCAGGGCTCCGACTTCGTGTCGGCGCAGCAGATCGACTCCGGGCTCCAGGCGCTGCAGGAGCGCCTGTCGGGCTCGGCGAGCAGCATCGCCTCCGGGGTGCTCACCGGCGTCTCGGCCCTCACCAGCGGCCTCGTGAACCTGGTGCTCGTCCTCATCCTGAGCTTCTTGTTCCTCAAGGACGGCGACCGCTTCCTGCCGTGGGTCCACCGGTCGACCGGGCCGTCGGCCGGAGCTCACCTCGAGGCCGTCGGTCAACGCGCCTGGGACACCCTCGGCGGCTTCATCCGCACCCAGGCACTGGTGTCGCTCGTCGATGCCGTCCTGATCGGCGCCGGGCTCCTCGTCATCGGCGTCCCCCTGGCCGTGCCGCTGGCGATCATCACGTTCTTCGCCGGCTTCGTCCCCATCGTGGGGGCCTTCGTGGCGGGGACCATCGCGGTGCTCATCGCCCTCGTGTCCAACGGCCCGACCGGTGCGCTCCTCGTCCTGGCCCTGATCGTCGTCGTGCAGCAGCTCGAGGGCAACGTGCTCTCACCCTTCCTCCAGTCGAAGTCGATGAACCTCCACGCAGCGGTCGTGCTGCTCGCCGTCACCCTCGGCGGCACCCTCTTCGGCATCACCGGGGCGTTCCTCGCCGTGCCGGTGGCCGCGGTCGTGGCCGTGGTGCTCCGCTACCTCGACGAGGTCGTCACGCAACGACTCACGATCGACAGGCCGCTCGCCAGCACGCCACCGTCCCGCTGAGACCTGCCGCGGCCGGTCGACGCGGTCGAGGTCGAGGTCAGGTGACGTCGGCCAGGCCTGCCAGGTGGGCGCGCACGTCCTCCGCCGACCCGGTCCCGTGCACCCGGATGAGCTCGGCGAGCGCCGGATGGTCGGCAGCGAGCAGGTCGGAGGCGCGGAGGAGGTCCTGCCCGGAGGCCACGGCCCGCAGCAGCTCGGCCGTCGTGGGCTCGGCCGCCGGGCGCGCGGCGGATCCCGTCAGGGTGGTCGAGTCCTGTCGGCCGATCTCCTCGAGCCGCACCGCCACCTGGCTGTGGGCGAGCCCGGCCGCGACCTCCTCGGAGAGCTCGACGAGCGCGCCCAGCCGCTGGACGGCCAGCGGGTTGCCGATCGTCGTACGCCTCCCGCTCGCGAGCTGCGACAGCATGGGCGGGCTCACCCCGATCGTGCGTGCCACCGCTGCCTGGCTGAGGCCCAGCGCGTGCGTGACGCGGTCGAGGACGTCGCCGATCGCCGCGCCGTAGAGCTCCTGCTGGCGCCGACGACTCTCCGACTGGCCCACCATGGCCCCGAGCGTAGCGCACGCACATGTTATGTTTGCGATTGCGAATGCCGGGTAGGACCGTCGCAGGAGGTTTCCCATGAGCGAGACGAAGCAGACGATCCACCACCGCGCCGCGAGGGCGCTCTCGACCCTGGCCGCGCTCACGCTGCTGGTCCTCGGCACGGGGCTGGGCTCCGGAGCCCTCGGTGCGGCGAGCGCCGCGACCGGGACCGTGGCCACCACGGACGCCGGGACCGACACCGACACCGACTACGCGCGGATGATCCTGGTCCTCGACTCGTCGGGGTCGATGGCGGAGCCGGCGGGCAGCAGCACGAAGATCGAGGCCGCCCGGCAGGCCCTGGGCACGGTCGTCGACGGACTGCCCGACGAGGCCTACGTCGGACTGCGGGTCTACGGGGCGACGGTCTTCTCCCGCGACCAGAAGGGGGCCTGCACCGACTCCCAGCTCGTCGTCGACCCCGGCACCGACAACCGCGACGAGCTGCGCTCGGCGCTCGAGCAGTACGAGCCCTACGGCGAGACGCCCATCGGCTACGCCCTGCGCAAGGCGGCCCGCGACATCGGGGGCGAGTCGACCCGGTCGATCGTGCTGGTCTCCGACGGCGTCGCCACCTGCGAGCCCGACCCCTGCGTGGTCGCGGGCGAGCTCGCGGACCAGGGGATCGACCTCCAGATCGACGTCGTCGGCCTCAGCGTCGACGCGCAGGCCCGGGCCCAGCTGCGGTGCGTCGCCGCGAAGGGCAACGGCACCTACTACGACGCCGAGGACGCCGACGACATCGTCGAGAGCCTGACGACGGCCACCGACCGCGCCCTGCGGCCGTTCGCCCTCGACGGGACGCCGCTCGCCGGCGGCGACTCCTCGTCCCCGACGCCGGTCGAGGCCGGGCTGTGGAGCGACAAGGTCGGCACCAGGCCGGAGAACGCCGAGCGCTGGTTCTCCTACACGCGCACGATCCCCGGCTCGACCGTGCGCGTCGGCATGTCGAGCCTCGGCGGCGACCCCGAGGAGTGGGACACCGTGCAGCTGGAGACCAGCACACCGCTCGGCGACGGCTGCGGCACCGACAGCGGCTTCAAGAACATCATCTCCTCCGAGCTCCTCGGCGCCGAGGTCGCCGTGGGCGCGCCGCAGAGCAGCGAGGACTGCGTGAGCTCCGAGGAGGTCCTGATCAAGGTCTCGCGCTCCCTGAGCAACCTCGGGCGCGGGCAGTCGCCGTTCAGCCTGCAGGTCGCGGAGGAGCCGCCCGCGGACGGGGCGGCGCTGCCCGAGGCGGACGACTGGGACGGCATGGTCCTCGACCCGCCCGCGGTGACGGGCGCACCCCAGCCGGTCGCGGGCGGCGACTCCTTCGCCACGGCGCCCGTGCTCACCGACGGGGCCTACCGCGGCACCATCGTGCCGGGCGAGACGCAGGCGTTCCGCGTCGAGCTGACGTACGGCCAGCAGCTCAGCGCCCGCCTGCGCACGCCGCCGGCCTCCCCCGCGCTGCGCGAGAAGGTCGGCATCCAGGGGCCGTTCGGGTCGCTGCACGTCTACAGCCCGATGCGCGGCCAGGTGTCGATGAGCGGCGACGGCATCTCCACGAGCGGGTTCGCCGCCGGCAGCAGCTCGGACGTGTTCGGGGTGCAGACCCCGCAGGTCCGCTACAACAACCGCGCCAGCTCCCTCACCGTGGGCAGCAGCCTGCCCGGCTACTACTACCTGGTGTTCGCCGCCGACGCCGACTACCGCGGCGAGACCTACGAGATGCCCTACCGGCTCGACCTCCAGGTGCGCGGCGACGAGTCCGGCGCGCCGGAGTACGGGGAGGACCAGGTCGTCCTCACCGGCACCGATGCCCCGCTCGGTGCGCCCGTCACGGCTGTCACCGAGGACCCGACCGAGGACCCGACCGAGCGACCGTCGACCGACGAGTCGGGCCCGGCCGCCGGCACCGCGGCCGAGGACGACCCGATCCCGACCGGCACCCTGGTCGCGGCCGGTGGGCTGTGCGTGGTGGCACTGGGGTGCGTGGCGCTCGCTGTGGGCCTCCTCCGCGGTCGTCGGAGCTGAGCGACGACCGGCCGGCGGGGCTCAGGACAGGAGCAGCCAGGCGGCGCCGAGCAGGCAGGCTGCGGCCACGACCAGGAGCGCGACGGCGAGCCCGCGGCCGCCGGGTCGGGGCCCCTGCTCCGGACGGGCGGCGGGCGGGCCGGCGGGGCCTGGAGTGTCGGCCGGTCCGGCCGGGTCGGTGTCGCGGCGCCGGACGCGGGTACGCGGTGCGGCAACCGCCTCGAGCTGGTCGAGGACGACGACCGGTTCCGCGGGCTGCGGCGTGGCGGACAGGTCGAGAGCCAGCAGCCGCTCGCGGAGGGCCGCGGCCGTGGCGGGGCGCTCGGTCGACTCGGGCCGGGCTGCCTCGAGGAGCAGCGAGGCGAGCGGCTCGAGGCTCGGCTCGGAGGCGACGAGCTCGTGGACGGCGTCCCGGCTGTGAGGTGGACGGACCCCGCTGAGCATCTCCAGGCCCACCATCCCGACGGCGTACACGTCCTGGGTCGGCGCCGGGTCCGCGCCGGCCAGCTGCTCCGGGGCCATGTAACCGGGCGATCCGATCACCTGGCTGGCGTGGGTGAGGCGCGGGTCGTCCAGGCGGGCCGAGATCCCGAAGTCGGTGAGGAGCAGGTGGGGCCGCGCGGTCCCGGTCGCGTGCAGCAGCAGGTTGGCGGGCTTCACGTCGCGGTGCACCACCCCGCTCCCGTGCACGGCCTCGAGCGCGGTGAGCAGCTGCAGGAGCAGCTCACGCACCCACGTGGCCGGCAGGGCGCCGTGGTCCCCGATGAGGGTGGCGACGGAGCCGCCTCTCACCAGCGGCATCGTGAAGAGCACCCGGTCGTCCTCGCCCGCCCACGACAGCGGCGTGACCACGTGCTCGTGCGGGATGCGGGTGGCCTGCTCCCGCATGAAGCGCACCAGTGAGGAGGAGTCGGACTGGCGCAGCACCTTGCCGGCGTAGACCTGCTCGTCACGTCGGTCCCGGACGACCCACACCGAGCCCATGCCCCCGTCGGCGATCGGCTCGAGCAGCTCGAAGCGCCCGGCGAAGACCTCCCCCACGTCCGACCACCTCAGAGGGTCTCGAAGCGGATCCCGGCCTTCTGCAGCCGGTCGAGCAGCGCGTCGCCCATGGCCTGGGCCGGCGTGACCTGGCCGGCCGTCCCGGGGTTGTCGTCGAGGGCGAGGCACAGCGCGGCCTCGGCCAGCATCTTGGCGGTCTCGGTGTAGCCCGGGTCGCCGCCGGAGACGCGGGTGCGGACGGTCTGCTCGCCGGACTCGCCGGCCTCGCCGAGGAAGTCGACGGTGAACCACGACTTCGCCCGCTTGGCGTCGTCTGGCCCGGAGCCCTGCGGGACCCTGGACGTGATGAGCTCGCGCAGCGGCTTCACCTGGGCGGCCAGGGTGAGCACGCCTGCCCCCACCGCACCGCCTGCGGCGTAGCGGAGGGTCTTGGTGCCGGCCCAGTGGGAGTAGCGGAACCTCGGACCGTACGACGCCAGCGCGGCGCCGGTGCGGGCCACGATGATCGGGTCGATGGTCGGCAGCGGGAGCAGCCAGTAGCCGAGCACCGGGTCGCGGTGGGGCTTGCCGCGCACCGCGCGCGACGACCGTCCCTCGGGTCGGTCCTCGGCGCGCCGGCGGGCGGCGTACGTCGCGCGCATCTGCCTGGCCCGGGCGAACTGCTCCATCGCCGAGTGGAACGTGCCGCCGGAGAAGGTGCCGCCGGACCGGACGACGCCGCGCACGGTGATCGGCTCGTCGTCCGGCAGCTGCTGCACGGTGTAGTAGGCGCCCAGGTCGTGCGGGATCGAGTCGAAGCCGCAGGCGTGGACGAGCCGGGCGCCGGTGCGCAGCGCGGTCTGGTGGTGCTCGAGGTACATCCGGTCGACGAACTCCGGCTCGCCGGTGAGGTCGAGGTAGTCGGTGCCGGCCTCGGCGCAGGCGGCGACCAGCGGGGCGCCGTGCTGGAGGTACGGCCCGATCGTGGTGGCGACGACGCGGGCGCGGCGGGCGATGTCGGACAGGGCCGCGGCGTCGGTCGAGTCGGCGACCAGCACCTCGACGTCGCTCGCCCCGGCCTCGGCGAGCCGTCGGCGTACGACCTCGAGCTTGTCGGCGTTGCGGCCCGCGATCGCCCAGCGCAGGCCGGCCGGCGCTGCGGCGGCGAGGTAGTCGGCGGTGAGCCCGCCGGTGAACCCGGTGGCGCCGAAGAGGACGAGGTCCAGGTCGCGGTCGGGGCGGCTGTCGGTGCGGCGGTCGCTCATCGCGTCATCGTGTCACGCGGAACCACGCTCATGGGGGGTCCGTCCCACCGCCATGCCCTCTGCCCAGCGCGTTCGCAACCTCGTCACCGGTGCCACGGTCGTCACCAGCCTCGCCGCAGCCGTCGGCGTCGGCTACGCGCTGGGCAACGGCCCCGACGGCGGCGCCCGCCCGCCCGCCTCGCCGCCGATCGTGCTCGCCAACGCCGACCTCACGGTCGCCGCAGGGTGCGACGAGCTCCTCGACTCCTACGTCGACCGGGCACTCGAGGCGGTCGGCCCCTACGGCTGGGGCGGCGACGTCATGTACGACGTGATGACCAGCTCGGACGCCGGCGCCGCCATGGCCGCGCCCGGCTCGGAGGCTGCCCGGTCGTCCGTGTCGACCTCGCGCAGCACCAGCAACGAGTCGGGCACCAACGTCCAGGAGGCCGGCGTCGACGAGGCCGACGTGGTGAAGGTGTCCGGCAGCCTGCTGCTGCGGCTGCGCGACGGCGAGCTGCTGGCGTACGACGTCTCGGGCGACGAGCCGCGCCTGCTCTCCACCACTGCCCTCGAGGACGCCCGCGGCAGCAGCGGGTGGGTCGGCGACCCCGGTGGGGAGATGGTCCTCGTCGACGGCCGCGCGGTGGTCCTCGGCACCTCGACGGACGGGATGTCGACGACGATCACCACCGTCGACCTCGCGGACCCGACCTCCCCCACCGTCGTCGACGCGACCACGGTCAGCGGCCGCGCGTCCGCGGTGCGCCTGCACGACGACGTGGTGCGCGTCGTGCTGCAGAACGGACTTCCCGAGCTCGACTTCTCCGCCCCCGACGGGACCCTCGGCCAGCTCCGCGCCCGGCTGCGCAACCGCGCGCTCGTCCGCGACACCACGCTGGCCGACTGGCTCCCCACGGTCGACGGCACACAGGTCGTCGACTGCGAGGACGTCGCGATCCCCGACGACGACCTGGCCCTCGGCACCACCACCCTGCTGGCCTTCGACCCCGCCGAGCCGACCGCGCGCACGACCACCGCCGTGGCCACCGACTCCGCCATCTCCTACTTCTCGACCGACCGGTTCTACCTCGCCGCGTCCGCTCCCCAGTGGGGCTGGGTCGACTGCATGGGCTGCCGCCCGACCGGCTTCCCCGGTCCCGACGGCACGACGCCCCTCTTCGCCTTCGCCCTCGACGGGACCGACGCGTCGTACGTCGCCTCGGGCGAGGTGGAGGGCACCGTCGCGGACCGCTGGTCGATGGACGCCGTGGGCGGCTCGCTCCGCGTCGCGGTCGGGCCGAGCAGCGAGACCGGCGACTTCAACTCGGTGGTGACGCTCCGCGAGGAGGGCTCGGACCTCGTCGAGGACGGGCGGGTCGACCAGCTCGGCGTCGGCGAGCAGATCAAGTCGGTGCGGTGGTTCGACGACCTCGCGATCGTGGTCACCTTCCGCCAGACCGACCCGCTCTACGCGATCGACCTCAGCGACCCGGCCGCGCCGCGCCTGGTGGGCGAGCTGAAGATCCCCGGCTTCTCCGAGTACCTCCACCCGCTCGGCGAGCAGCGGCTCATCGGGATGGGTCAGGACGCCACGCTGGACGGCGTCACCAGCGGCGCGCAGGCGGCGCTCTTCGACGTCACCGACCTCGCCTCGCCGCGCCAGCTCGACGTCGTGCGCTACGACGAGGGCACGCAGGCCGGGGCGGCGACCGACCCGCGCCAGTTCACCTGGCTGCCCGAGCAGCGCACGGTCCTCACCGTCGTCAACCAGGGGTGGACCGGCACCACCGGCTGGGTCTCGGTCCTCTCGCTGGCCGACGGGACGATGAGCAACCGGATGGTCGAGGTGGAGCACGGCACCGACGTCGCCGACGTACGGCTCGTGCCCCTCGCGTCCGGCAAGGTCGTGCTCGTGACGGGCGAGGACGTCACCTTCTTCGACCTCGCTGGTTGAGGAGGGACGAAGTCCCGTCACGAAACCTGGTCAGGGTCTCGTGACGGTCGCTGCGCGACCTCCTCGACCAGCGGCAGATCCGGCGTACCCTCGACGCCATGTGCCGCAACATCCGCCCGCTCAACAACTTCGAGCCGCCCGCGACGCGTGACGAGGTCACCGCGGCCGCCCTGCAGTACGTGCGCAAGGTGGCCGGCACGACGAAGCCGTCGCAGGCCAACGAGGAGATCTTCTACGCCGCGGTGAAGCAGATCGCCCACATCACCGAGCACCTCCTCGACGACCTCGTCACGGCTGCTCCGCCGAAGAACCGCGACGTCGAGGCGGCCAAGGCCCGCGCCCGCGCCCAGGCGCGCTACGCGTGACCCTCACGGCCCGCCTCTCCGCCGAGGACGAGGCGCTCGACCTGCTCGCCTCGCGGCCGCTGGTCGTGCTGACCGGCGCGGGGCTGTCCACCGACTCCGGGATCCCCGACTATCGCGGCCCGGGCGCACCGACGCGTGCGCCGATGACCTACCAGGAGTTCGTCGCCACGCCCGAGGCGCAGCAGCGCTACTGGGCGCGCAGCCACCTCGGGTGGCAGCGGATGGGCCGTGCGGAGCCCAACGCCGGGCACGACGCCCTGGCCCGCCTCGACCCCGGGCTGCTCATCACCCAGAACGTCGACGGCCTGCACGAGGCCGCCGGGTCGCGGCGCCTGGTCGCCCTCCACGGCCGCGTGGCCGACGTCGTCTGCCTCACCTGCCGGACGACGTCCTCCCGCGCCGCGCTCGAGCGCGAGCTCGACGCCCTCAACCCGGGCTGGCTCGAGCGGCACGGCTGGGTGGAGTCGCGTCCCGACGGCGACGTCGACCTCGACGACACCCACGACTTCGTGGTGCCGCGCTGCCCGTGCGGCGGGCCGCTCAAGCCCGACGTGGTCTTCTTCGGCGAGAACGTGCCGCCCGACCGGGTGGCGCGCTGCTACGCCGCCGTCGAGGCGCTCGGCACGTCGGGGGCGCTGCTCGTCGCCGGGTCGTCGCTGACCGTGATGAGCGGGCTGCGGTTCGTGAAGCGGGCGGCCCAGGGCAGGACGCCGATCGTGATCGTGAACCGCGGGGTGACCCGCGGCGACGAGCTGGCGTCGTACAAGCTCGAGGTGGGGTGCAGCGAGTTCCTCGCAGCGCTCGCGGGTCGAGCGGCCTAGCGCCGGACGAAGATGTGCTCGGCCGCCTCGACGACGAGCTCGGCGGTCTCACCGCCGGACCCGATGAGGATGCCCTCCTCGGTCCGGGCGATCGTGACGGTCTTGCCGGGAAGCGCGCCGACGCGACGGAGCAGGCCCATCAGCTCCTCGTCCTTCTGCATCTCCTCGGAGATCCGCTTGACGTGGACCATCTGGTCCTCCGGGACCGCGGCTGCCGAGAGCGGCTCGACGTTGTCCATGAAGTCCTCGCCGCCCACGTCCCCGAGCTCGTCGAGCCCCGGGATCGGGTTGCCGTAGGGCGACTCGGTCGGGTGGTCGAGCAGCTCGAGGAGCCGGCGCTCGACGGTCTCCGACATGACGTGCTCCCAGCGGCACGCCTCGGCGTGGACGAGCTCCCAGTCGAGGCCGATCACGTCGGTCAGCAGCCGCTCGGCGAGCCGATGCTTGCGCATGACGCGGGTGGCGAGGCGCTGGCCCTCCTCGGTGAGCTCGAGGTGGCGGTCGCCCTGCACGGTGAGCAGGCCGTCGCGCTCCATCCGGGCCACGGTCTGCGACACCGTCGGGCCCGACTGGTGCAGCCGCTCGGCGATACGGGCGCGCAGCGGGACGATGCCCTCCTCCACGAGCTCGTAGATCGTGCGGAGGTACATCTCGGTGGTGTCGATCAGGTCACTCACGGTGGTCATTGTGTCCCATCCGGCAACTGCGACCCGCATGCACGTCGTGGCACAGTGAACCGGTGACCGAGCTCATCGTGCCCCGACGCTTCTGCGGACCTCCCGACTCCGGCAACGGTGGCTGGACCGCCGGCGCGCTGGCCGCCCTCGACGACGCCGACGCCCCCGACGACCACTGCGGCAGCTGGCCGCCGATCGAGGTGTCGCTGCGCCAGCCGCCGCCCCTCGATACCCCCCTCGACGTCACCGCAGAGGCCGGCGTCACGACCGCGTCGTTCGGCGGTGCGCCGATCGCCACGGCGCACCGCGTCGACCGGACGCTCGCCGAGGTGGACCCGGTCGCTCCGGACGCCGCCGCGGCCGCTTCGTCGTCCTATCCGGGCCACACGTTCCACCCCTTCCCCACGTGCTTCGCGTGCGGCACGGCGCGCGAGGAGGCCGACGGGCTGCGGATCTTCCCGGGCTCTGTCGGCGAGGGCCCCGACGGCCACCGCGTCGCAGCCCCCTGGACACCGCACCCGAGCCTCCACGAGGACTGGCACACCTACGTCGACGAGCACCCTCGCGCGTCGGTCGCCGTCACGTGGGCGGCGCTCGACTGCATCGGCGGGTGGGCCGGTGACCTGACGGAGCGGCTGATGGTGCTCGGGCGGATGACCGCGCGCATCGACGACCTGCCGGTGATCGGGGAGCCGCACGTCGTGGTCGGCGAGGGCCGCGGCCGGGACGGTCGCAAGACCTTCACCGCCTCGACGCTGTACGACGGCGACGGTCGCGTCGTGGCCACCGCCGAGCACACCTGGATCGCCGTCGACCCGGCGATGTTCGGCGGCCAGGCCCCGTCCTCGGATTGACCGGCCCCGCCGGCGGTTTGAGAGGATGGGTCCATGGCTGATGTGAACGATCCACAGACGTACTGGTGGCGCAACGCGGTCATCTACCAGGTCTACGTCCGGAGCTTCGCCGACAGCGACGGCGACGGCATCGGTGACCTGCCGGGCATCACCTCGCGCCTGCCGCACCTCGCCGGTCTCGGCGTCGACGCCCTGTGGATCACGCCGTTCTACACCTCCCCGCAGCACGACCACGGCTACGACGTCGCCGACTACCGCGACGTCGACCCGCTCTTCGGCTCGCTCTCCGACGCCGACGACCTGATCTCGCGCGCCCACGAGCTCGGTCTGCGCGTCGTGGTCGACCTGGTGCCCAACCACACGTCCGACCAGCACGCGTGGTTCCAGGCGGCCCTCGCTGCCGGGCCCGGCAGCCCGGAGCGCGCCCGCTACCTGTTTCGCGACTCCCCCGACGGCCCACCCAACAACTGGGAGTCGGTCTTCGGCGGCCCGGCGTGGACGCAGGTCGACGACGGCCAGTGGTACCTCCACCTCTTCGACTCCACCCAGCCCGACCTCGACTGGCGCAACCCCGAGGTGCCGGCGATGTTCGAGGACGTCCTGCGCTTCTGGCTCGACCGCGGCGTCGACGGCTTCCGCGTCGACGTGGCGCACGGGCTGTTCAAGGAGGCCAGCCTCCGCGACCAGGTGGTCGCCGAGGGCGCCCGCGCAAGCTCCGGCCAGGTCAACACCGACCACTCGATGGTCTCCCGCGAGCTCAAGGACGAGCCCATGTGGGACCAGCCGGAGGTCCACGAGGTCTACCGCGCGTGGCACCGCGTCCTCGACGAGGCGGGCCCGGACCGGATGGCCGTGGCCGAGGCCTGGACCCAGACGCCCGAGTCGATGGCGGCCTTCGTGCGCCCCGACGAGCTCGACCAGGCCTTCAACTTCGCGTGGCTGCTCGCCGACTGGTCGGCCGAGTCCTTCGCGAGCGTCATCACCGACACGCTCGCCGCGGTCGCGCCGGTCGGCGCCTCGCCGACCTGGGTGCTCAGCAACCACGACGTCGTACGCCACGTGACCCGCTACGGCGGCGGCGCGCAGGGCCTCGCCCGTGGCCGCGCCGCGACGCTGGCGATGCTCGCCCTGCCCGGCTCGAGCTACCTCTACCAGGGCGAGGAGCTCGGCCTCGAGCAGGTCGACGTCGCCCCGGAGCACCGGCAGGACCCGTCGTACCTCCGCACCGGCGAGGTCGGTCGCGACGGCTGTCGCGTCCCGATCCCGTGGGGCGGCACCGAGGCGCCGTACGCCTTCGGGCCCGGCGCCGACCAGCCCTGGATCCCGCAGCCGGCCGACTGGGCCTCGCTGACCGTCGACGCCCAGACCGGCGCCGAGGGCTCGACGCTCGAGTTCTACCGCGCCGCGCTGGCGGCCCGTCGCGAGTTCGCCTGGACCGCCGGCGAGGAGGTCGAGCTGGTCGACCTCGGCACCGACGTGCTGGCCTTCCGGCGCGGTCCCGTCACGGTCGTGCTCAACTGCGGCGAGACCGCCGTCGAGCTCCCCGCGGGCGAGCTGCTGCTGGCCAGCGGGCCGGTCGACCGCGGCCGGCTGCCCGGCGACACCGCCGCCTGGCTGCGCTGAACCCCGATGTCTGAGGACGTGGCGGACGGGCCGGGCGGCCGGTTCCGTTCACCACGTCCTCAGGTGACCCGGGGCCTCAGTCGTCGCTGAGCGCCCGGTTGTACGCCGACAGCTGGTCGCCGAACCCGGCGAGCTCGTCGTCGCTCCACGCGGACAGCCGCTCGTCGAACCGGTCGCTGCGGCTGCGGATCATGCGCTCCAGCCGCCGGCGACCCTCGCTGCTGGCGTCGAGCAGGATGGCCCGTCGGTCTTCCTCGGCCGGCCGGCGCTCGACCAGGCCGAGGTCGACCAGGGTCTGCACCTGACGGCTGACGCCGCCCTTGTCCATGGCGAACGCGTCGGCCAGGTCGGCAGCCCGCAGCGGGCCGCTGGCGGCGAGGTGGTTGAGGATGAAGAAGGTCATCGGGTGCAGGTCGGGGTGGACCTCGCGGGCCCGCTCCCCCATGACCCGCTTGACGCGGCGGATCAGCGTCCCGACCTCGGCCTCGATGCGGCGCAGGTCGTCGTACCTCGTGGTGGTCACGGAGGAGATCATGCCCGCGAGGCCTCCGCCATGAGCTCGTCCTCGCGCTTCACCGACGTGCGCAGGGGCACCTCCTTGATGAAGAGGACGGCGATCAGCGCGCCCACCGCGAACGGCAGGGCCACCAGGAAGATGTGACCGGTCGCGTCGCCGTACGCGCTCTCGAAGATGGCGCGGATCGGGGCGGGCATGGTCGAGACGTCCGGCACGCCACCGGTCTGGTGGCTGACCTGGCCGGCGAGCTCGGGGTTCGCGGCGACCAGCTTGGTGAGACCGGCCTGGACCGCGTCGGCGACCTGGTGGGCCAGCACGGCGCCGAGGGCGGCGATGCCGACCGAGCCACCGAGCGAGCGGAAGAACGCCACGACCGAGGAGCCCGCGCCCATGTCGGAGAGCGCGATGGTGTTCTGCACGGCCAGCACGAGGTTCTGCATCGTGGCGCCGAGGCCGAGGCCGAGGACGGCCATGAAGAGGCCGGTGCGCCACAGCGGGGTGCCCGCGTCGATCGTGGACAGCAGCGCGATGCCGGCGATGACGGCGACCATGCCGCCGACGAGCCAGCGCTTCCAGACACCCGTGTTGGAGATGATCCGGCCGCTGAGGATGCTCGAGACGAGCAGGCCGCCGACCATGCAGATCGACATCAGGCCGGCCTCGGTGGGGCTCATGTCCTTGGCGCGCTGGAAGTAGAGGCTCAGGTAGACCGTCGAGCCGAACATCGCCACACCGATGAGCACCGAGGCGATGGTGGCGAGGGTGAGGGTGCGGTCCTTGAACAGGCGCAGCGGGATGACCGGGTCCTTGGCGACGTTGGCCTCGACGTGGATGGCCGCGCCGACGACGGCGACGGCGCCGACGACGAGCAGCGCGCTGGTCCAGGAGACCCACTCGAAGTTCTGGCCGCCGAGCGAGACCCAGACGAGCAGGATGGAGACGCCGCCCACGAGCAGGAAGGCGCCGAGGTAGTCGATCGAGACATCGTCACGCTTGACCACGGGGAGGCGGAGCGTCTTCTGGAGGACGACGAAGGCCAGGAGCGCGACCGGGAGACCGGCGAAGAAGCACCAGCGCCAGCCGACCGTGTCCACCAGGACGCCGCCGACCAGCGGGCCGCTGACCGTGGCGAGCGCGAAGACGGCGCCGATGTAGCCGCTGTAGCGACCGCGCTCGCGCGGGGAGACCATCGAGGCGATGACGACCTGGACGAGTGCCGTCAGGCCGCCGACGCCGAGGCCCTGCACGACGCGGGCGCCGATCAGCACCTCCATCGACGGCGCGAAGCCGGCGATGAGCGAGCCGATCGAGAAGATGATGAGGGCCGTCTGCACGAGCAGCTTCTTGTCGAAGAGGTCGGCGAACTTGCCCCAGATCGGGGTGGTCGCGGTCATCGCGAGCATGGTGGCGACGACGACCCAGGTGTAGCCGGTCTGGCTGCCCTGCAGGTCGTCGACGATGGTCGGCAGCGCGTTGCTGACGATCGTGCTGGACAGCATCGCGACGAACATCGCAAGGAGGAGGCCGCTGAGGGCCTCCAGCACCTGGCGGTGCGTCATCTCGCCGCTCTGCTCGGCGGTCACGGGGGGAGCCTGGGTCACTGCAGTCCTTCGTTCGGTTGCGATCAGCAATAGTTGCTCTCCACAACCATACGGATGCGAGGTTTGTTCCGCCATCTGACGGCGGCGAGACCTGCATCACCTGGCGCTCGGAGCGTCGGACGACCACAACCGCGGACGCACGTCGCGGCCGCGGTCAGCACGGGGGTCGGCGTACGACTTCTGGTCGTCCGACGCGCCGCCGCGTGACCGCACTGGCCCGTGAGTCCCTCAGAGACTCAACGTGCATCCCGGGCGTGTCGCGGATCGATGGCCCGGGGTAGTTCAGTGAGCTCTGGTTGCTGGGGCGGCGTTCGAACGACCAGAACTCACTGGACTACCGCGCGACGGCAGCCATCCGTCACTGGAGCACGCCGACAGGGGGCGGGCGGGTGCCCCCCGGAAATGCAGCGACCCGCAGGCCTGCTGCCCCTCTGGGAGGGGCCCCGGGGGATGACACCGGGAGCCTGCGGGTCGGGTGGCTGCGATGGATTCGCCGGCAGCTGTCGGCGGACCGGGCTGCCTTAGCGGGCAGCCACCTCACTCATCCGAAAAGAACTCATTCTTCGGATCACCTCCCTTCTGTGTGCGTCAACCGTACGTCGGCCCGTGGAGGCGCTCAACGCATTAAGCGGGACGATCTCAGACGACGACGTCCTCGACGGCCGCCTCGAACTGCGAGCGGTAGAGCCGGGCGTAGGCGCCGTCCACCTCGAGCAGCTGCTCGTGCGAGCCCTGCTCGACGATCGAGCCGTCCTCCATGACCAGGATCAGGTCGGCGTCGCGGATCGTGGAGAGACGGTGCGCGATGACGAACGACGTCCGGTCCGAGCGCAGCGCCGCCATGGCCTGCTGGAGCAGCAGCTCGGTGCGGGTGTCGACCGACGAGGTGGCCTCGTCGAGGATCAGCAGCGCCGGGTCGGACAGGAAGGCTCGCGCGATCGTCACCAGCTGGCGCTCGCCGGCCGACAGGTTCGAGCCGTCCTCGTCGATGACCGTGTCGTAGCCGTCGGGCAGCGAGTGGACGAAGCGGTCGACGAAGGTGGCCCTGGCGGCCTCGAGGATCTGCTCCTCGCTGGCGTCGGGTCGCCCGTAGGCGATGTTGTCGCGGATGGTGCCGGCGAAGAGCCAGGTGTCCTGGAGCACCATCCCGATCCGGCCGCGCAGCACGCCGCGCGGGATCGAGGTGATGTCGACGCCGTCGATGAGGATGCGGCCCGACTGCGGGTCGTAGAAGCGCATCACCAGGTTGACCATCGTCGTCTTGCCGGCGCCCGTCGGGCCGACGATCGCGACCGTGTGGCCGGGCTCGGCCACGAGCGACAGGTGCTCGATGAGCGGGCCGCTCCGGGTCGTAGGAGAACGACACGTCGTCGAAGCGCACCTCGCCCCGCGCGTCCGCGGCAGCAGCCGGACGGCCGGTCGCGTCGTCCGACTCCTCGTCGGCGTCGAGCAGCTCGAAGACCCGCTCCGCGGACGCGACGCCCGACTGCAGCAGGTTGAGCATCGAGGCCACCTGGGTCAGCGGCTGGGTGAACTGGCGCGAGTACTGGATGAACGCCTGCACGTCACCGAGCGACATCGTCCCGCTGGCGACCCGGAGGCCGCCGAGGACGGCGATGACGACGTAGTTCAGGTTTCCGACGAACATCATGATCGGCATGATCAGGCCGCTGACGAACTGGGCGCCGTAGGACGCCTGGTAGAGGTCGTCGTTCTGCTCGGCGAACACCCGCTCGGCCTCGTGCTGCCGGCCGAAGACCTTGACGATCGCGTGCCCGGAGAAGGTCTCCTCGATGTGGGCGTTGAGCGTGCCGGTGCGCCGCCACTGCTGGATGAACATCCCTTGCGAGCGCTTCATCACCGCACCGGTGATGAACATCGCGATCGGCACCGAGACCAGCGCGACCGCTGCCAGCAGCGGCGAGATCCAGAACATCATCGTCAGCACCGCGAAGACGGTGAGCACGGAGGTGAGCATCTGGCTCATCGTCTGCTGCAGCGTCTGGCTGACGTTGTCGATGTCGTTGGTGACGCGGCTGAGCAGCTCGCCGCGCGGCTGCTTGTCGAAGTAGCCCAGCGGCAGCCGGTGCACCTTGTCCTCGACCTCCGAGCGCATCCGCAGCACGGTGCCCTGCACGACGTCGTTGAGCAGGTAGCCGCCGAGAAACGACAGCAGCGACGCGGCGACGTACACGACGAGCACGACCAGCAGCACGTCGGCGACGGCCGAGAAGTCGACGCCGTCGGTGAGGTCCATCGACGCGAGCATGTCGGCCTGGTTGTCCTCGCCGCGGGCGCGCAGCGCCTCGATGGCCTGCTCCTGCGTCGCCCCGGTCGCGAGCACGTCCCGGCCGATCAGCCCCGCGAAGATCAGGTCGGTCGCCCGGCCGAGGATCCACGGACCGATGGCGGTGGCGATGACGCTGAGCAGCGTCAGCACCAGGACGGCGTACGCCTTGTGGCGCTCGGGGTGCAGCCGGGCGAGCAGCCGCTTGAGCGAGGGCCAGAAGGTGTCGGCCTTCTGCCCGATCATGCCGCCGCCCATCGGGCCGCGGCCGGGACCGCCCGGTCCGGACTGGACGCGCTCGGTCTCCTTGAGCTGGCCGTCCTTGGCGGGCTCCGGCTCGGTCTGCTGGTGCTCGGTCTCGGGGTCCCCTCGGCGTTGTCGAGGCGAGCGGGAGAAGAAGGTCGTGGTGTTCATGCCACCTCCTCCGCGGTCAGCTGGGACTCGACGATCTCCCGGTAGGTCGTGCAGGTCTCGAGCAGCTCGTCATGGGTGCCGCTGCCGACGACGGCGCCGTCCTCCATCACCACGATCCGGTCGGCGTGGCGGATGGTCGCGACGCGTTGGGCCACGATCACCACCGTCGACTCCCGCGTCACCGGTCTCAGGGCCGCCCGCAGCCGGGCGTCGGTGGTGAGGTCGAGGGCCGAGAACGAGTCGTCGAAGAGGTAGATCTCCGGGCGGCGGATCACGGCGCGCGCGATCGCCATGCGCTGGCGCTGCCCGCCGCTGAGGCTGGTCCCGCCCTGGGCCACCTCGGACTCCAGCCCGTCGGGCATCGCCTCGACGAAGTCCTTCGCCTGGGAGATCTCGAGCGCGGCCCACATCTCCTCCTCGGTCGCGTCGGGCTTGCCGTAGCGCAGGTTGTCGGCGATGGTCCCGCGGAAGAGGAAGGCCTTCTGCGGCACCAGGCCGAGCCGGGACCAGAGCGTCTCGGGGTCGATGTCGCGCACGTCGACCCCGCCGACGCGCACCGCTCCCCCGGTCGCGTCGAAGAGGCGCGGGACGAGGTTGACGAGCGTCGACTTGCCGGCGCCGGTCGACCCGACGATCGCCAGCGTCTCCCCGGGTCGGGCCGTCATCGTGACCTCGCGCAGCACCGGCTCGTCGGCGCCGGGGTAGGCGAAGGTGACCGCGTCGAGGTCGAGGGCGAGCCGCTCGGGCAGCTCGGTGACGGCGTCGACCGGCGGGACGACGGACGACTCCGTGTCGAGGACGTCGGTGATCCGGTCGGCGCACACCGCGGCGCGCGGGACCATCATCAGCATGAACATCGCCATCATCACCGACATGACGATCTGCATCAGGTAGGAGATGTAGGCGGTCAGTGCGCCGACCTCCATGTGGCCGGCCTCGACGCGGTGCCCGCCGAACCACAGCACCCCGACGGTGGCGACGTTGGCCACGATCATCACCGTCGGGAACATCGCGGCCTGCCAGCGGCCGGCGCGGATCGCGACCTCGGTCAGCTGCGCGTTGGCGTCGGCGAACCGGGTGGTCTCGTGCTGCTCGCGCACGAACGCCCGGACGACGCGGACGCCGGTGATCTGCTCGCGCAGCAGCCGGTTGACCTCGTCGATGCGCTCCTGCATCAGCCGGAAGCTCGGCACCATCTGGCGGATGATGAGCCCGATGGAGATGCCGAGGACCGGCACGACGGCGAGGACCAGCCAGGACAGGCCGATGTCCTCGCGGGCCGCCATGATGATGCCGCCGACCATCATGATCGGGGCCGCCACCATGAGCGTGCCGCCCATCAGCACGAGCATCTGCACCTGCTGCACGTCGTTGGTCTCGCGGGTGATCAGCGACGGGGCACCGAAGTGCTGCACCTCGCGGGTCGAGAAGGAGCCGACGCGCCTGAAGATGGCGGCCCGGAGGTCGCGGCCGAAGCCCATGGCGTTGCGCGCGGAGAACCACACCGCCGCGATGGAGCAGACGACCTGCACCAGCGAGACCGCGAGCATCAGCCCGCCGTGGCGCACGATGTAGCCGGTGTCGCCGGTGACGACGCCGTTGTCGATGATGTCGGCGTTGAGGCTGGGCAGGGCCAGCGCGGCCATCGTGCCGACGAACTGGAGCGCGACGACAGCGGCCAGCGGGGCGGCGTACGGCCGGAGGTAGGTACGAACGAGTCGGAGCAGCATCAGAGGTCCTTGTCCTGCCGGGGCTTGAGCACACCGTTGAGGACGGTGTCGACGATCTCCTCGGCGGACAGCGGGTGGCCGTCGGAGATGTGGGGATGGGTTCCGGAGAAGGTCAGCAGCCTGACCATGTGCATCAGCTGGCCAGGCGGCACGCGCAGGGAGTCGCGGTGCCGCTCGGCGAGAGCTTCGAGAAGCACGGCCACCCGCTCGCGCTCGGCCTCCATGTGCCGGTGGGCCTTGGGCGGTCCGACCATGCCCATCCGGGTCATCAGCTGGAACACCCGGGCGAAGCGGCGCTGGAAGAGCTCGACGACCTCCAGCAGCATGGCACCGAGCTCCTGGTCGGGCTCGACCTGCTGGAGCTGGGCGATGAACGGGTCGAGGTCGAGCGCGTGCTCGAGGGCCGCCAGGACCAGGTCGTCCTTGGAGTCGAAGACCCGGAAGATCGTGCCCTCGGCGATGCCGGCGGCGTCGGCGATCTGCCGGGTCGTCACGGCGCGCCCGTGCTCGAGCAGCAGCGGGACGGTGGCGTCGACGAGCGCCGCGCGGCGGTCGTCGGGCGAGAGGGGCTTGGCGCGAGGTGGCACGCTCTCCACTGTAAGTGAGTGAGCACTCACTCACCAACTCTTTTTCACTTTCCCGAGTTCGAGCTGGCGAGGACTCGGACAGAAAGGGAGATTGAGGAGGCTCGGCTGGCACCTGAGCGCAGCGAAGGGTCCAGCGAGCCGTCTCGAAATCCCGCCCGCATTCTCCACTGGACCCCCTCGAGATCCTGATTGGATGCGCTCGTGATCAAGCGGGGACTCCAGGTCGTCCTCACCCTCCTCGTGCTCGGAGCGCTGGGTGCGGCGACGGCGTACGGCATCTCGAGCGCGCTGGGCATCCGGGTCGAGCCCAAGGAGGTGCCGGCCGAGGTGCTGCGCGCGGCACCGCCGCGGCCGTCCGTCGCTCCCCCGCGCGTGCGCGTCACGGCGCCCGACGGCGTACGCCTGGACGCAGCGCGGGCCGAGCTGCGCGACGCGACCGCCGACGGCGAGGGGACGGCGACCCTGCGGGTCGGCTTCGGCGACGGCGACCCCGACGACGACTCGTACCGCCTGACGGGCACCGCGGACCGGCTGCGGATCCGCGCCGCGTCCGAGACCGGGGCGGTCCGGGGCGTCTACGACCTGGCCCAGGCCGCCTGGGCGCACCGGCCGCTCACCGAGCGGCTGGGCGAGACGGTGACCTCCCGGCTGCCGTTCCGCATGGTCGACCTCGGCGCCGCGGGGGTCGACCCCGACCCGGAGCAGTGGCGCGGCGGCACCGACTACTCGCACTACTCGCGCGCGTTCGAGGACGTCCTGCTGCCCCAGGCGCCGTGGATCGACGAGGCGGCCCTCGCCTCCGCCCGCGAGGACCTCCGTGACTTCGCCCAGCACGTGCTGGCGCAGGGCTACAACGCCGTCACCGTGCCCGGCTTCCTGGAGTACGTCACCTTCGCCGAGGTGCCCGAGGTCTACGCCGACGACCCGGAGTACGTCGCCCGGGCCGAGGCCGTGCGGGACGCATTCGGCCCGCTGTGGGCCGAGCTCGACGAGCTGGGCCTCGACGTCTACCTCCGCACCGACATGCTCGTGCTGAGCACGCCGCTGGAGCGCCACCTCACCGAGCGGTTCGACCTCGACCCGACCGACCCCGGGCTCTGGGACGTCTACGAGGCTGCGCTCGACGAGCTCTACACCGAGCTCCCGCAGCTGTCCGGGGTCGTGCTCCGGATCGGCGAGGGCGGGTCGATCTACAACACCCCGGGCATCGACTACTTCTCCGAGATCACGGTCACCACGGCGCCCGCGGTCCGGGCGATGCTCGACGCCTTCACCGGCCAGGCGGAGCGCGCCGACAAGGACGTCGTCTTCCGGACCTGGAGCGTCGGCGTCGGCGCGGTGGGTGACATGCACACCAACCCCGCGTCGTACGACGAGGTGCTCGCGGGCGTCGACTCCCCGCGGCTGGTGGTGTCGACGAAGTACAGCCTCGGCGACTTCTACTCCTGGCTCCCGCTCAACGAGACGCTCGAGCAGGGCACCCAGCGGCGCATCGTCGAGATGCAGAGCCGACGCGAGTTCGAGTCGTTCGGGACGGTCCCCAACGACCTCGGCGTGCTCCACCAGATGGCCCTGCGCCGCTTCCTCGCCGCCAACCCGCGCGTCGAGGGGGTCTGGACGTGGACCCAGGACGGCGGCCCGTGGCGCGCCGGGCCGAGGTCGCTGCTGCTGACGACCGGCTTCTGGCAGCTCTACGACCTCAACACCGAGGTCGCCGGTCGGCTGGCGCGCGACCCGGACGCCGACCCCGCCGAGCTCACCGCCGACTGGGTGCGGCGCTGGCTCTCCACCGACCCCGACACGGTCGCGCAGGTCACCGAGGCCCTCGCCCTGTCGCGGGAGGCGGTCACCCACGGGCAGTACGTCCCGCAGTTCGCCGAGGTGCGCGCCTTCGCCCTCGGCCTCGAGCCGCCGCCGCAGATGCTGCTGTTCGAGTGGGACATCCTCACCGGCGACAGCGCGGTCCTCGACGTCCTCTACGCGGTCACCCGCGACTCCGCCCCCGAGGGCAGCGCCGTGGACGGGGTGACGGAGGCGATCGACGACGGGCAGCACGCGATCGACGTCGCCATGACCATGCGCGACCTCGTCGCCGGCACCGACGAGACGACCTACCGCGACCCGGCGCTGCGCGAGCAGCTGCTCGCCTCGCTCGACTACCAGGTCGACCTGCACGCCCTGCTCGGCGCCTACCGCGAGATGGTCCTGCGCCACGCGCAGTGGCTCGACACCGGCGAGGGCCGCCACGTCTGGGAGTCCGCCCGCCAGCGGTTCGACGCGTCCGCGGAGCAGCACGAGGAGACGTACGGCGACGACCTGGCGCTGCCGGCCTACAACCTCACCGCCGCCCGGATCGGCGAGGAGCGCGCGGCCCGCGACCTCCCGATGGCGTGGCTGGCCCGGGGCGGCCTGGTGGTCCTGCTGCTCGGGCTCGGCCTGACCCGCACCGGGCGCACCCTCGTCCGCACCGCACTCACCCCGTGGCGCGACCCCGGTCGGGTGTCGCGGTGGCTGGTGGTGGCGCTGCCGGTGGCCGCGGTGGTGTGGAGCCGGCTGGTGCTGACGTGGTTCCTGGCGCCGAGCCACCTGCTCGCCGTCGGCCTCGGGTGGGGCGTGCTCGCCTCGGTCGTCGCCGTCGCGACGTGGCGCACCCGCTCGTGGCACGTCGCGACCGCGGTCGGCGGCGCGGTGGTCCTCCGGTCCCTGCTGCTGCTCGCGGTCCTGGCGTGGCGGGGCCCGGGTGGCTACTGGTTCGCCTTCTGGACCGAGCCGGTCGTGCGGACGACGTACGTCGTGGTGGCGGTCGTCCTGGCCGGCTGGGTCCTCGCCGCCCTGGTGTGGTCGTTGGCCGCCCGGTCCGTGGCTCGACGGGCCGCCGCGGCGGCGGCGGGCACCGTGGGTGCCGTGGTGCTCGCACTGGGCGTCCTGCTCGCGGCGGTCGGCCTCGAGGACGCACTGACCGTCTGGAACGACCAGCTCGCACTGCTCCCGTGGGGCATGGCGCGCATCCTCGGGATCACGACGTTCCTGGGCATCCCCACCGGTCTGCCCACCTGGCTCGCGGCGGCCGGAGCCGCCGTGGTGGTCGTTGCGCTTGCGCTGGGCCTGCCGCGCCGGCGGGCTGCCTGAGGCGACCCTCAGGCCGCCGGGGTGGCGGCGAGCCACGCCGGCCACGACAGCGGCGCCACTCCCCTGCTCGTCTGCCCGAGCACCTCGTGGGCCATCCAGGCCCGCAACGCGCGCAGGTCCGCCGGGGACGCCAGGGTCAGCAGCCGGCCCTCCTCGCACAGCCGGTCGGCCCGTTCGACGGCCCACTGCAGCTGCTCGACCAGCACGCCGAACTCGCGGGGCATGGCCATCTCGATGTCCACGAAGTCGAGGTGGTCGTCGCGTGCCTGCTCGGCGGCCCTGCGAGCGGTGACCCGGGCGTGCGTCGGCGAGACCAGGAGTCCCCGGATCTCCTCGGCGATGGCGGCCGACTCGTGGTTGTGCTCGTCGACCCCCAGCAGCTGGAGCTCGCGGACCAGCTCGTCGAGGTGGCTGTCCTGCCGCAGGCTCAGCGCGACCGGGCACTGCACCAGCCGGACGAGCGCCCAACCGGGCGGCAGCTCGCCCTCCGACGGTCTCGCCTCCGTTCCGGCACGTTCGGGAGCGAGCGCCTCGTGGGCCGGCTCGGGGTCCACCAGGTCGGCCCAGACCCGCTTGCCGCCCAGCGTCTCGTCGACCCCCCAGCGTCCGGCCAGCATCGCGACGATCCTCAGCCCGCGGCCCGTGGCGTCGAGCCCCTCCCAGTCGAGGTCGTCTCCGGTCGGCCCCCGCGGCAGCACGGCCTCCACCCCCACCAGCCCGTCGTCCTCGACCGCGACCCGGACGCCGGCGGTGTCGTCGCCGGCGCGCTCGAGCGAGACGAGCATGAACTCCGCCATCGCATGGAGGGCGGCGTTGCTCGACAGCTCGCTCGCCACCAGCTCGGCTGCGTCGACCAGGCGGGCCTCGCCCCACGCGGTCAGGCCGTCGGCGACGAAGCGGCGCACCGCGGGCACGCTGGCGGCGTCGGCGGCCAGGCGCACCTGCAACCTGCTCGGCGCATCCCGCATGGTTCAGCAACCTAGCCCTCCGGGGCGCTGGCCACCCGCGAGAAACCTGCGGTGTTCCGCCGAGATCTGCCGCGATTCTCACGCGACCGACGGCCCGCCAGGCCTCAGGGGGCCAGTCGCTCCGTGGTCCAGCCGTCGTCGCTGCGCCGGTAGACCAGCCGGTCGTGCATCCGGCTCGGGCGCCCCTGCCAGAACTCCACGACCTCCGGACGCACCCGGTAGCCGCCCCACTCCGGGGGCACCGGCACCGGGCCGTCGTCGCCGAAGCGCTCCTGCACCCGGGCGTACGACGCCGCCAGGGCGGAGCGCGAGGCGACGGGCCGCGACTGGTCCGAGGCCCAGGCCCCGAGCTGCGCGCCGCGCGGGCGGGAGCGGAAGTAGGCCTCGACCTCGTCGTCGGGGATCACCGCGGCGGCTCCCTCGATGCGGACCTGTCGCTCGAGGGGGTGCCAGGGGAACAGCAGCGCGCAGCGCGGGTCGGCCGCGAGCTCCGCGCCCTTGCGGGACGCGTGGTTGGTGTAGAAGACGAAGCCGTCGGGTCCGACGCCCTTGAGCAGCACCATCCGGCTCGACGGCCCGCCCTCGGGCGTCGCCGTGGCGAGCACCATCGCGTTGGGCTCGTGGACCCCGGCCTCGACCGCCTGGCGGAGCCAGCGTTCGAACATCTCGATCGGGTCGGCGGCCAGGTCGGGCAGGTCCAGCCCGCCGCGGCCGTACTCCTCGCGCAGTCCGGACAGGTCCATGTCACGACACTAGTCGGGCACGAGCTACGAGTGCCCGGCGTGTGGCGGGAGGTCGAGTGTCCCCGCGACCGAGCCTGCGAGGACGTGACGGGACGTATCGAGACCCGGGGTGCAGAATGCTGCGCATGACCGAGATCCAGCACGGCCTCGAAGGTGTCGTCGCGTTCGAGACGCAGATCGCCGAGCCCGACAAGGAGGGCTCGGCCCTCCGCTACCGCGGCGTCGACATCGAGGAGCTGGTCGGCCGCGTCCCCTTCGAGAACGTCTGGGGGCTCCTCGTCGACGGCTCCTACACGCCCGGCCTCCCGCCGGCCGAGCCCTACAACATCTCGATCCACACCGGCGACGTCCGGGCCGACGTGCAGGCCGCGGTGGCGATGCTCGCGCCGATGCTCGGCATGGGCCAGACCTACGACATCTCCGACGAGCAGGCGCGCCTCGACCTGTCGCGCGTGGCCGTCATGGTGCTGTCGTACGCCGCCCAGTCGGCGCGCGGCCTCGGCAAGCCGGTCGTCACCCAGGCCGAGGTCGACCAGGGCCGGACCCTCGCCGAGCGGTTCCTGATCCGGTGGCGCGGCGAGGCCGACCCCCAGCACGCCCACGCGATCGACGCCTACTGGTCGTCCGCGGCCGAGCACGGCATGAACGCCTCCACCTTCACCGCCCGCGTCATCACCTCCACCGGCGCCGACGTGGCGGCCGCGTTCTCCGGTGCCATCGGCGCGATGTCGGGCCCGCTCCACGGCGGCGCGCCGTCGCGGGTGCTCGGGATGATCGAGGAGGTCGAGAAGCGCGACGGCGACGCGTCGTCGTACGTCAAGGAGCTGCTCGACAACGGCGAGCGGCTGATGGGCTTCGGCCACCGCGTCTACCGCGCCGAGGACCCGCGGGCGCGGGTCCTGCGGCGCACCGCCCGCGAGCTCGACGCCCCGCGCTACGAGGTCGCCGAGGCGCTGGAGAAGGCCGCGCTGGAGGAGCTGCGCTCACGCCGTCCCGACCGGGTGCTGGAGACCAACGTCGAGTTCTGGGCGGCCATCGTCCTCGACTTCGCCGAGGTGCCGGCGCACATGTTCACCTCGATGTTCACCTGCGCGCGCACCGGTGGGTGGTCGGCGCACATCCTCGAGCAGAAGACCACGGGTCGGCTGATCCGGCCGTCCGCGGTCTACGCGGGACCGAGCACGCGCCCCGCCGACGAGATCGAGGGCTGGGACGCGGGCTGGAGCGCCTGAGTCGTCAGACGGATGGCTCCTGGGCGTAGTACCAGGACGTGACGCCCTTCGCGCCCTGCCGGGTCAGCGAGACGTGCAGGTGGTCGCGGTGGCGCAGCGTCGGGGAGCAGGAGCGGCGTGAGCGGCAGCCGGAGCTGAGGTAGCGCTTGGGCACGAACCCGTCGTAGGAGGCGTACATCGTGTCGTTCCAGATGATGTACATGACCCCCATCCGGCGCGCCAGCGCGTGCGGCTGGCCGGTGTCGTCGGGCGCCAGGACCTCGTCGAGCAGGGCGGCGGCGAGCGCGGCGTCGGCGGGATCGGTCGCGTCGAGGAGCCAGTCGAAGGCCCGGGACTCCTTGTGCTCGCTGCGGCTCGAGCCGGCGCACGTCCGGCTGATCGGGCCGTAGCCGCCGCCGCGTGCGACGAGCCAGTCGGCCAGCATCAGCACGCCCGGCTTCGGGGTGCGCCGGCAGGACGTCTGCGGCTGGTAGCCGGCGTAGGGCTCCATCGGCATGAGGAACGGCGCCGACGCCGTGACGGTCCCGCGGCGGCTGCTGACCTCGTCGGCCGAGGCCGCGGTGGGGCCGCCGGCGAGCAGCCCGAGGAGCAAGGTGCAGATCCCCGCGACGAGTGCGGCCGCGCGCAGTGACGCTCGCATCGAGTCGTCCCACCTTCCCCTGAGATCACATGTGGCACAGGGACCGTAAGCGGCCCCACGAGCCACCGTCAGGGGATCGTCAGAACATCAACGCTGTAGTTCGCAGGCGGCCGTACCACCGGGCAGCCGGTGCCGGTTGGCGGCCACCCAGGCGTACGCGCGCCGGGCGATCGGGTCGACCGGACGGGACTCGATCACCCGTCCGACGACCCGCCAGGGCAGCGGCCCGGTGCGGAGGATCGAGGCGAAGGCGCGGTGCCCGTAGTCGACCCGGCCGTCGGGGTGGACGTACGGCATCTCGACGACCGCGCGCACCGGGTCGACGCCCAGCGCCTCGAGGTCGGCGGCCTGGACGGTCGAGCGGTCCACGTCGACCCCGAGCCTCGGCACCAGGCGGCCGGTGCGCATGCAGAAGCCGCAGTCGGCGTCGTTCAGCATCAGTCCGCGGGGCACGGCGCCCGAGGTTACGTCGCTGGTGGTCTCGTGACAGGACTCCGTCCTTCCTCGACCAGCGGTTCGAGGGGGGTCAGATCCGGCGGGCGAAGCAGCGGCTGAGGTCGGAGTCGCTGTAGTAGCCGAAGCCGGGGATCGGCTCGTAGCCCGACGACAGGTAGAGCTCGATGGCCTCCGGCTGCTTCATCCCGGTCTCGAGGACGAGCGCCTGGATGCCGGCGTCCGCCGCCGTCGCCTCGAGGTGGGCGAGCATCCGCCGCGCCAGCCCGCGGCGCTGTGCCGCCGGGACGACGTACATCCGCTTGACCTCCGCGGTGACGTCGGCGCCGAGCGCGGTGACCGACGACCGTCGCCACGCGCCCGTCGCGACCGGGATGCCGTCGAGGTAGCCGACGAAGAACTGGCCGAGCGGGTCCTCGAAGTCGCGTGGGTCGACCGGTGACTCGTCGCGGCCGCCGTAGCGGGCGACGTACTCCTCCTGCACGGCCTCGACCAGCAGCTGGGCGTCGGGGTGCGTGATCGGGAGTCGCGCGATGCGCGGTGCAGTGACGGCCGGACGGTCAGGCACGCGTGAAATCCCCCGATGTGAGATGCGGTCGAGCAGGTGACAGGATAGGACCCGCTGACAGCGTCGTCAGGACCCACCGTTCGCATCCCACGTGAGGCCATCCGATGACCGACGCCCAGACCGATCACACGCTGACGATCCCCGCGGAGCTCCTTCCCGCCGACGGCCGTTTCGGCGCCGGTCCGTCCAAGATCCAGACCAGCCACCTCGACGCGCTCGCGGCGACCGGGTCGACGCTGATGGGCACGTCCCACCGGCAGGCCCCGGTGAAGAAGACGGTCGGCCGGGTCCGCGAGGGTCTCGCGGCGCTGTTCGACCTGCCGGACGGCTACGAGGTCGTGCTCGGCAACGGTGGCGCGACCGCCTTCTGGGACATCGCCTGCTTCGGCCTCGTCCGCGAGAAGAGCCAGCACCTGGCGTTCGGTGAGTTCTCCTCCAAGTTCGCCACGTCGGCGAAGAAGGCGCCGTGGCTCGCGGACCCGACGGTCATCACCAGCGAGCCGGGCTCGCGTCCCGACGCGGTCGCCGAGGACGGCGTGGACGTCTACGCGTGGGCGCACAACGAGACCTCGACCGCCGTGATGGCGCCGGTGCTCCGCCCCGCCGGCGTGGCCGACGACGCGCTCGTGCTGGTCGACGCCACCTCCGGCGCCGGCGGCCTGCCCGTCGACCTCGACCAGGCCGACGCCTACTACTTCGCCCCCCAGAAGTGCTTCGCCTCCGACGGTGGCCTCTGGATCGCGCTGATGTCGCCGCGGGCGCTCGCGCGCGCCGAGGAGATCGCCGCCAGCGACCGCTACGTGCCGCCCTTCTTCGACCTGCCGACCGCGATCGACAACTCCTCGAAGAACCAGACCTACAACACCCCGTCGGTGGCCACGCTCTTCCTGATGGCCGAGCAGCTCGACTGGATGAACAGCCAGGGCGGCCTCAAGGGCATGGTCGAGCGCACGACGGCGAGCTCGGACGCGCTCTACGGCTGGGCGGAGCGCACGTCCTACACGACGCCGTACGTCGCCGAGCCGGCCGACCGCTCGCTGGTGATCGGCACCATCGACTTCGACGACTCGATCGACGCCGCCGCGATCGCCGCCACCCTGCGGGCCAACGGCATCGTCGACACCGAGCCCTACCGCAAGCTCGGCCGCAACCAGCTGCGGGTCGCGATGTACCCCGCGATCGACCCGGCCGACGTCGAGAAGCTCACCGCCGCGATCGACCACGTCGTCGCCAACAGCTGAGCTCGTCGCTGGTGGAGGAGGGCGCTGCGCTCAGGCCGTGAGGAGCTTGAGCACGGCGCGCTCCAGCGCGGCCTGCCGTGCGTCGTCGGTGTCGTAGGAACCCCGGACCTTGATCGTCCGACCCCGCTCGTAGGCCTCGACGACCCGCGGGTCGACGTAGGCCGTGCGGGCCAGGGTCGGCGTGTTGCCGAGGAACTCCGACACCTCCTTCATGGCGGCGGAGACGGCGCGCTTGCGGGAGGCCTTCGTCCCACCCGGCTCATCGGTCTCGGCGAGCGCGGACGCGGCGATCACCGTCGCGTGCCAGGTGCGGAAGTCCTTGGCCGTCGCCTCGATGCCGAAGCAGGTGCGGATGTAGTCGTTGACGTCGGAGGACGAGAGGTCCTTCCAGTGCCGACCGTCCTTCCAGGCGAGCAGCTTGTCGCCGCCACCCCTCCGGCGGCGCATCACGTCGAGCGCCTGGATCGCGGAGGGGTCGTCGATGGTGATGTCGTGCTCGACCCCGGACTTGCCGGTGAAGCTGAACCGGAGCCCGTCCTTGCCCCGCGAGACGTGCTCCCTGCGCATGGTCGTCAGTCCGAACGAGCCGTTGGTGTCGGTGTAGACGTCGTTGCCGATCCGGAAGTAGCCGAGGTCGAGCAGGCGTACGGCGACGGCGCACCCGCGCTCCAGCGACATGCCCTCCGCGCCGATGTCGGCGAGCACCCGCTCGCGGGCCTTCGACAGGGCCTTGCCGAAGCCGAGGATCCGGTCGAACTTCGCGGCGTCGCGGCTGGAGCGCCACTGCGGGTGGTAGAGGTACTGGCGGCGCCCGGCGTCGTCGGTGCCGACGGCCTGCAGGTGGCCGTT
This sequence comes from uncultured Actinomycetota bacterium, assembly GCA_963701485.1. Classification (GTDB taxonomy): domain Bacteria; phylum Actinomycetota; class Actinomycetes; order Propionibacteriales; family Nocardioidaceae; genus Nocardioides. The sequence continues at coordinate 479,684 of CAVPAA010000014.1, read as the reverse complement.
GGGGTAGGGCGTGATCCACACGTCCTTCCACGCCGGCGGGATCACCAGGTCCTTGCAGCGCTGGACCTGGTCGGCGTCGAGGCGGTTGCCGTGCTCGTCGCGGTAGGTGAAGCCCGAGCCGGACCGGCGGCGGGTCCAGCCCGGCTGGTCGGGGAACGTACGCCTCAGTCGCGGCATGCGGTGAACCTAGCGAACGGTCCCTCCCCCCGCCGTCACCCTGAGGGAGGTCTGCGCGACAGGACGGCCGCGATCTCGTCGAACGCCTGCCGGCCGAACGCCACCAGGCGGGCCTCCTCCACCGACGTCGGGGTCGAGCGCAAGGTGTCGATCGCCGCGGCGATCGCGTCGTCCTTCGGCCACCCGTAGATGCCTGCGCTCACCAGCGGGAACGCCACCGTGCGCGCGCCGAGCTCGTCGGCCACCGCGAGCGCTCCGGAGTAGCACGACTCCAGCAGCGACCGGTCGCGCTCGCCTGCGTTCCAGTTGGGGCCGACCACGTGGATCACCCACCGGGCCGGCATCCGACCGGCGGTGGTCCACCCGGCGGCGCCGGTGGCGAGCCCGTCGGGGAAGCGTCGTCCGGCAGTCCTCCAGGACCTCGGGACCGCCCGCGGCGTGGATCGCCCCGTCGACCCCGCCGCCCCCGCGCATCCGGCGGTTGGCGGCGTTGACCACGGCGTCGACGTCCTGCGTGGTGATGTCGCCCTCGACGACCGTGACCTCCACGCGTCAGGCCTCCCAGCCGGGGCTCGAGCCCGTCGCAGTGTCGGGTCGCAGGATCCGCCGCGCCAGCTCGGCCTGGCTGGCCGTCAGCAGGTGCTCGGGCACGCGCACCGGGTCGCCTCCGTCGACGGTGAACGTGTAGACGAACATGTCGGGCCGGGGCGGCCCGTCGGAGGTCGCGGACGTCAGCACCGCCTCCGTCACCAGCTGCCCCAGGTCGGGGTCGTCGACCTGGCCGAGGTCGACCTCAGCGGTCTCGGTGCGGCCGGCGAAGCCGCCGCTGCGCTCGACGCGCAGCCGGCCGCCGGGCTGCGGCGACGGGGGCTGGGGCTCGGGCTGGGTCGGCGGGGGCGGCGGGTCGGTCTCGCCCGCCGCGGCATCGATCTGGACACCGACCTGCGCCCACGCCTCCTGGACGGCGGCGGCGTGCTCACCGGCGGCTGCGACGGTCGCCGCCGCGAAGGTGGCGAAGGTGGCGCCCGAGGGCACGTCGCCGCTCAGCAGGGCGTCGTACCAGACTCGGCCGGCGCCGGAGACCGACGTGCCGCCGATCGCGACCGCCGCGAGCTGGAACGCCCTGTTGGGGATGCCGGAGTTGAGGTGGACCCCGCCGTTGTCGGCCGTGGTCTCGACGTAGTCGTCCATGTGGCCGACCTGCGGGTCGGCGCCGATCTGGGGGTCGTCGTAGGCGGTGCCGGGCGCGGCCATGTCGCGCAGGGCGCGGGCCTGGACGGACGGGCGTGAAGATCCCCTGCCCGATCAGCCAGTCGCCCTCGTCGGCGTCCTGGCCGAGGAGCCGCTGCTTGAGGCAGGAGGCGAAGGCGTCGGCGACCGACTCGTTGAGCGCGCCGGACTGGCCCCGGTAGGTGAGGTCGGCCGTGTGCTCGATGACGGCGTGGGAGAACTCGTGGGCCAGGACGTCGACGGGCTTGGTGAACCGCTCGAAGACGCGGCCGTCACCGTCACCGAAGACGAGCTGGGTGCCGTCCCAGAACGCGTTGTTGTAGCGCGAGCCGTAGTGGACGGTCAGGCTGACCGGGGCGCCGGCACCGTCGTAGGAATCCCGCGCGAGGTCGTCGAGGAACATCTGCAGCGTCGCCTCGATGCCGGTCGCGGCCTCGTCCACCGCCACGTCGCCGGTCTCGGGCTCCCCGGCGCTGCGGGCGGGCGTGCCGGGCAGCGTGGTGCGCGACTCGGCGTCGTGCACGGTCCAGTCAGGAGCGGCGACCACTCCCTCGGCCGACGGGGGCGCCGGCCGAGGGGCGCGTCCCCGGAGGGCGCGCTCGCGACGGAGCTCGTCGTCGCGCGCCGCCCGCTCGGGTCCGTCGACCCGCTCCACGAGCCACGGTGGGATGAAGGTGCAGCGGGTCGCCCGAGGAGTCGTCATGCGCCCTGTCTACTCCCCGCCGCTGACAGCGGGAAGAGGACAGGTCAGGCGCAGCGCGTGGTCAGGCCGTCTCGAGCTGGGGCAGCTGCGAGGGTGGCGGCAGATTGCCGCGTGAACCCCGGTTTCTCTGCGATGTGCCGCCACCTCTGATCCGGGGCTCCCGGGGGTGGCGGCAGATCGGCCGGTTTCGACTCCGCGTTCTCGTCGTGACCCGATGTGCCGCCACCTCGGAAAGAGACTGCCGGGGTGGCGGCAGACTGCAGCCGGGGATCGGTCAGGCGCAGGAGGACGCGGTGAACGTCAGGTCGGTCAGGAAGACGCCCTGCAGGCCGCGCGAGGCCAGCGTGCCCGACTGGTCGTTCCAGTAGGTGATCTTGTAGACGGCGCTGGCGGGCTGGTTCGCGTAGCTGACGTCCACGTTGCCGCGAGCGCCGGTCGACGGGTCCTGCTGGATGTTGACGCCGCTCGGCTTCCACGGGTCGTTTGCTCGTCCCGGTGCCCGTCACCTGGTTCGCGCGCCCTCCGGACGGGGTGCCGCTGACGAAGACTCGGTCCTGGTACTGCCCGTTGCTCCACGCGGGGTCCATGGAGTCGATGTCGGTCAGCTTGAACTGCAGGTTGGTCACGGGCCGGTTGAACAGGAGCGTGACCTCCTGACGGTGGTTGCTCCGGTTGGTGTTGCCGTACGTCGTCACGCCCTGCTTGGCGCGCTGCATGATGGTGAGGCCCCGCATGGCGGTGCCACCCACGTTGAAGGGCGAGACGGCCAGGTTGCTCGTGCCGTCGCCCGATGAGGCGGCTTCCATGCTGCCGAAGAACTGGCTCGACACGGTCAGGGTGAGCGGGGCTGCTCCCACCGTGCCCGCACCGGCGGCCTTCTTGAGCTGGGCCACCGCCGTCCCCGACCGTGCGGTGTAGTTCGAGGCCCAGTTGATCTCGTAGTTGGCGTCTGCGCAGACCACCGGCCCCGACGTCGCGGCGAACGCCGGGACGGCCACGGCGACCGAGACCGCGGGTGCGGTCCACGCGGCGGCGCGGAGCACCGAGCGACGGCTCGGGACGTGCAGGGCAGGTGTGACAGGGCGTGTGGTGGTCGGCATGACAGCTCAGCTCTCCCGCAGGATGGTTCCGCACCAGGAGAGCCGCATCCCCACGCGGCCCCTCCCGGTCTGTGGAACATGACGCTACTGACGGGTTCGTCGGCATCGAGACGCTTTTGCCTTGCAGTTGCCGTCCCGTGCGCGAACTGTCTCCCCACCGTGGCGCTGCCAGTCGGGATTGAGTGCCTCACCCGTGCCGCCGGTAACCTTGACCAGCGATCTGCGCCCTCGTGCGTTCGGCCCCTCGGCCGCGTCGCCTCCCATCTCCGCCCGGAAGGCCCCTGCATGCCCACCCAGTCCCGCTCCGACCTGCGCAACGTTGCGATCGTCGCCCACGTCGACCACGGCAAGACCACGCTGGTCGACGCGATGCTCCGCCAGGCCGGCGCCTTCACCGCGCACCAGGCCGAGAGCGTGGCCGACCGCGTCATGGACTCCGGCGACCTCGAGCGCGAGAAGGGCATCACCATCCTCGCGAAGAACACGGCCGTCCACTACGCCGGTCCGGCCGGCGGCGGCCAGCCGATGGTCATCAACATCATCGACACCCCGGGTCACGCCGACTTCGGGGGCGAGGTCGAGCGCGGCCTGTCCATGGTCGACGGCATCGTGCTCCTCGTCGACGCCTCCGAGGGCCCGCTCCCCCAGACCCGCTTCGTGCTGCGCAAGGCGCTCAACGCCGACATGCCGGTGATCCTGGTCGTCAACAAGACCGACCGCAGCGACGCCCGCATCACCGAGGTCGTCGACGAGTCCTACGAGCTCTTCATGGACCTCCTCGACGAGACCCACAGCCAGGACGCGCTCGACTTCCCGGTCGTGTACGCCTCCGGCAAGGCCGGCATCGCCTCGCTCGTGGCGCCGGAGAACGGCTCCATGCCCGAGGGCACCGACCTCGAGCCGCTCTTCAAGACGATCCTCGAGACCATTCCGGCCCCCGTCTTCACCGAGGGTGCCCCGCTCCAGGCGCACGTGACCAACCTCGACGCGTCGCCGTTCCTCGGCCGCCTCGCGCTGGTCCGCGTCCACGAGGGCACCCTCAACAAGGGCCAGACAGTGGCGTGGATGAAGCGCGACGGCAGCGTCAAGAACGTGCGCGTCACCGAGCTCCTCGTCACCGAGGGCCTCGAGCGCCAGCCCGGTCAGAGCGCCGGCCCCGGCGACATCGTCGCCATCGCCGGCATCCCCGAGATCACCATCGGCGAGACCCTCGCCGACGCGGAGAACCCGGTCGCGCTCCCGCTCATCCACGTGGACGAGCCGGCCATCTCGATGACCATCGGCACCAACACCTCGCCGCTCGTCGGCAAGGTCAAGGGCGCCAAGGTCACCGCCCGCCTGGTCAAGGACCGCCTCGACGCCGAGCTCATCGGCAACGTGTCCCTCAAGGTCCTGCCCACCGAGCGTCCCGACGCGTGGGAGGTCCAGGGCCGCGGCGAGCTGGCGCTGGCGATCCTCGTCGAGCAGATGCGCCGCGAGGGCTTCGAGCTCACCGTCGGCAAGCCGCAGGTGGTGACCCGCGAGGTGAACGGCAAGGTCCACGAGCCGTTCGAGCGCCTCACGATCGACGCCCCGGAGGAGTACCTCGGCACGATCACCGAGCTGCTCGCCGTCCGCAAGGGCCGCATGGAGGGCATGACCAACCACGGCACCGGCTGGGTCCGGATGGACTTCGTCGTCCCGGCCCGTGGCCTGATCGGCTTCCGCACGGACTTCCTCACCGAGACCCGCGGCACCGGCATCGCGCACCACATCTCCGAGGGCTACCACCCCTGGGCCGGCGAGATCCGCTCGCGCAACTCCGGCTCGTTGGTGGCCGACCGCTCCGGAGCTGCCACGGCGTACGCCATGACGTCGCTGCAGGAGCGCGGCGTGCTCTTCGTCGAGCCCACCACCGAGGTCTACGAGGGCATGATCGTCGGCGAGAACTCCCGCGCCGACGACATGGACGTCAACATCACCAAGGAGAAGCAGCAGACCAACATCCGCTCCGCCACCTCCGACAACTTCGAGAAGCTGATCCCGCCGAAGCGGCTCTCCCTCGAGCAGTGCCTGGAGTTCTGCCGCGAGGACGAGTGCGTCGAGGTCACCCGCGAGTACGTGCGGATCCGCAAGGTCGTGCTCGACGCCAACGCGCGGGCCAAGACCGCGTCGCAGGCGCGCAAGGCCAACAAGTAGTCGCTGCGTGGCCGAGGTGCCCGACGTCCAGCCCGCGCTCGCAGCAACGCTCGCGGGCTGGCTCGAGCGCCTCGGCCTGAGCGACCAGCTCGTCGCGGCCGGGCTGCCGACGTACGAGCGCGACGGCGACGTCGTGCGCTGGCGCGACCCGGCGACCGGCGAGGAGCTCGACGCCGAGCGCCTCGCCGAGCTCGACCGGGGCCTCCGCTCGATGGGTGACGACCCTGCCCACGGCGTGCCCGTCGAGCTGGTGCGGCTGCGGCGCGACGCCGAGGTGCGGCAGTCCCTCCTGGACGGCGGCTGGCTGGACTACGCCGGCGTCGGCCGGCTGCGCGGGACCTCCGAGAACGCCGCCCGCTTCGCCCTGCACAAGGCCGCCCAGCGCCGGACCGTGCTCCTCGTGCAGCACGAGGGCGGCACCCTGGTCCCCACCTTCCAGCTCGACGACACCGGCGAGGTGCGCGAGGAGCTGCTCGCGGTGCTGGAGCCGCTGCTGGCCGCCGGCGTCGACCCCTGGCGGGCCTGGATCTGGCTGACCACACCGGCCGCCCTGCTCGGTGGAGCGGTGCCGCACGTGGCGGCGCGCGACCCCGAGGAGCTGCCTGTCGTGCAGCACGCCGCGGTCGCCCTGGCCGAGCGGACTCGCTCGGCGCAGGGCTGACCCGGCGTCTTCTTCCTACGTCAGCCGGTCTTCTTGGTGGTCACGACCGCGACACCCTCGATCCGGACCGTTCCACTGACGACGACGAGCCGCAGCTTGCCGGTGCGCTTCTTCCCGAGGTCGACCGCCCGCAACGCGTTGTGACGGTTCTTGCCGCGCAGGTTGACGGTCTTGATCCGCTTCTGGCCGACGTAGACGTTGACCAGCCCGGGCTGCTTCCGCGTCGTCGCGACCAGGACGACCTCAGTTGCCCGGCGAACCTTCTTCGACAGCGTGGCGCCGCGGTCCCGGGACAGGAGGTGGTCGTTGCCGTAGGCCTTGCGGTCCTTGACCCTCGTCCATCGGCCTGACCGCTTGAAGGCGTCGTCGTCGAAGGGAAGCGTGAAGGTCCGGGTCTCCGGCGTCGCATCGGCCACGCCGGCCACGTTGACGGCTGCGACGCTGAGCTCGTGGGTCCCCGGCTTGACCTTGACCCGCACCGAGCCGTCCGCGCAGTCGACGGCCGCACCGTCGAGCGTGCAGCGGAACGTCGCCGGCGTGACGGAGCTGCCGAACGTGAAGCGCTGCTTCCGCTCCAGGACGATCGCCCCGTCCTTGGGTCCGGACGTGATGCTGGTCTCGGGACCCGGCACAGCCTTCAGGGCGAAGTCGGCGGCGTTGACGGCGAAGAAGTAGTTGTCCACCGCCTCGACCTTGATGCGCACCTTGGCTGCGTCGACGTTGGGCATCGCCAGCGTCTCCGAGCCGTCGTTCGGCGTGCTCGCGGCGAGCACCGTGCCGAAGGTCGTCCCGCCGTCGGTGGACAGCGAGATCTTCACGTTCTTCGCGAGCCGGTCGGTGCCCTTGACGTCCCAGGTGACCGGGACGGACGAGCCGCCGGCCACGGTCCCGCCGGTGGCCTGCGAGGTGACGAGGAACGGTCCCGCGGTCTTGTCGACCGTGAGGGCCAGCTCGTCCCACGCGACGCCGCCGCCGTTGGGGAAGCCGTCGCGGGCGGTGAGCCGGAAGCTCATCACCGCGTCGTCCGCACCGAGGCTGCCGAGGTAGTCAGCCGTCGGCAGGAACTCCGAGTAGCAGTCGAGCAGCGTGTCCGGCAGCTGCTTGTTGGGCAGCCCCGCCGCGGAGGGGCAGGTGCCGGTCGCCGCGTTCGTGTTGCCGGCGAGGACCTGCGCCATGTCGGGGAAGACCCGCGTGAGGTTGCCGTCGGCGATGTTGATGCCGGGGGCCGGGCTCTGCAGCGAGGCCGCCTTGCTGACGACGGCGTCGTTGCCGAAGACCCGGAACAGCGGGCCGTAGACCTTGGTGTTGTCGGACAGGCGGGTGCCCTCACCGAAGTTGGTCTGCTCCCAGAGGTAGGTCAGGGCGTCACCGTCGGCGTCCTTGCCCGAGACCCCGGTGAGCGCGAAGGGCGTACGGACCGGGACGGTCTTGTCGGCCGGCGCCTGGACCACGGGGGCGGTGTTGTCGGCGAGGCCGGTGTCGGCCGGCGTGAGCTTGATGCCGTCGTTGGTGGCGGGCCCGCCCTGGGCGGTCTCACCGGTGAAGCCGGTGACACCCGTGCTCGACGGGTCCACGGCCACCAGCTCGGTCACGTCGACGTCCGAGTCGTCGGCGCCAACGATCGTGGCCTCGTCGTTGAAGATGATCTGGAAGCCGGTCTCGTCGGGCTCCGTGGGGGGCACGTAGTCGACCTCGTAGGAGTTGAACTCGTCGTAGCCCCACTGCGCGATGGAGACATCGCTGCCGGTGACCGCCTCGACGGCGGCCTCGATGCGACGCGGCGTCGTAGTCGGCGAAGGGGACGGACGCGGTGGTGCCGTCGAAGGACAGCACGAGGGTGTCACCGGCGCCGAAGTCGCTGAGCGAGACGGTCTGCACCTCGATGTTGGGGTAGGTCGCCGCGCGGTAGGCGTCGACCTCGTCGATGGTGTTGAAGGAGAAGTACGGGTCGGTGTGCGGCTGCAGGTCGTCCTGGCCGCAGATGCCGGCGTAGGCCATCACCGAGGAGCCCGAGCCCGGCTCGACCGACGCCTCGGAGATGTTGCCGCCGCAGTTGCCGGCGGCACCGTTGAAGGTGTGGTTGCCGGCGAACTGGTGGCCGATCTCGTGGGCGACGTAGTCGATGGCGAAGAAGTCGCCTCGCGGCTCCGGGAGGCCCGTGCAGCCGCCGCCCTTGTAGTCGCCGCCGACGACGCCGAGATAGGCGATGCCGCCTCCGTTGTTGCCGAGCGCGATGTGGCCGACGTCGTAGTTCGAGGCGCCGATCAGCTGACCGAGCACGGTGCGGTTCTTGCCCAGCGTCGAGACGTCGCAGTAGCTGATGTCGCCGGGAGAGTCGTCGCTCTGGTCGTCCGGCGTGCCGTTGTCGTCGTAGGGCGCGAAGCACGGCGCGGATCCGCACGGACCGTCGGCGCCGGTCGCCTTGGCATCGGTGTCGAGGTTGAGCTTGTCGGTCCCGTTCACCAGCCGCAGCTCGGTGGCGAGGTCGTCGTTGTAGATCTGGTTCACCCGGTTGATGAGGGTGACCTTCTCGGCGAGCACGTTGGCGGTGCCGAAGTAGGCCGCGTAGGACGGGTCCGAGGTCAGCGCGAGGCGGTAGTAGTGGCGCTTCACCTGCGTGCCCGGCGCCGTCGAGCGGTCGGCGGCGGCCGCCGCCACCGTCTCCCGGATCGCGTCGACCTCACCCTCCTGGCGGCGCACCGCCGCCGCCGGCAGGTCGGCCGAGCGGTAGCTGAGGTGCGCGGTCGTCCCGGCGCGGTTGTAGGCGGGGTCGACGTACCAGTCGCTGCGGCCACCGGGCGTCCGCACGAAGGCGTGGAAGCCCATCTGGGTGATGTCGAGGGCGATGGTGGAGAGCGGATCGGTCACCCCGACGCCCGACCAGGTGGCGATCTCGGCGTGGGCGGCGGCGAGCTCGGACTCCATCCGCTGCGTGCGCTGGACACGGAACGACTGGAGCTTGCCGTCCGGTCCGGGGATCTCCACGACCGCGGAGCCGCCCGCCTGCGGGAGCTCGGAGCGCAGGGCGCCGAGGTCGACGCGGGTGGCGGCGTACTGCTCGGGCTCGACGCGGACCTTCGCGCCGGACGGCTCGAAGCTGCGGAGGGGGGCGAAGGCCTGGTCGTCCGGGGCGGCGGCGACCGGAGCGATGGAGCTCAGTGCACCCGCTCCCACGACGAGGGCCAGACAAGCGGCGAGACGGCGAGAGCGAGATGGCACACGAGCTCCTTCGAAGGCGGAACTCGCAGCCTAGGTAGGCCCACTGACACGCGCCATACCTCTTTGGTACCGATTGGGCCTCAGGCGTCGACCGATGCGATGCGCAGCGTCGGGGCCAGCACCACGAGCCCCAGCAGCGGGAGCACGGCGAGGACGAGCAACGCCGCGGGCATCCCCAGCGGACCGCTGATGCCGGCCACCACGGCCGAGCCGACGCTGCCGCCGATCAGGAACAGCAGGGTCGAGACGCCCATCGCCACGCCGCGTACGTCGTCGTGCACGGCGTCGTTGACGGCGGCGCTGAGGGCCGGCTGGCCGAGGCCGAAGGCGAAGGTCACCAAGATGATGCCGGCGACCAGCACGGGCGCGCTCGCCCAGAGGGCGCCGACGGTGGCCACCAGCAGCGCCGTGGAGGCGACCAGCCCGGCGATCGCCAGGCACCGGCTCGGACCGAGGCGGGTCAGCATCGGCCCGGCGACCTGGGGCACGAGCAGGGCGACCGCGGCGCTCGGCACCATGGCCAGGCCGACCTGCCACGCCTCCCAGCCCTCGGCGAGCAGCACAGCGGGCAGCGCGATGAGCATCGCGAACCACGACGCCGGGACCGCCGAGGCGGCGACGGCGCTGCGCACGACGGTCGGGTTGCGGATCACCTCGACCGGCAGGAAGCCGTCGGGGCGACGTCGTACGCTCGCGCGCACCGCCGGCACACCGAGCACGAGCAGGCTCGCGCCGATCGCGGCGACCAGCAGCCCGGCCGACGGCGACTGCACGAGCAGCACCATGCCGGACGCGGTCAGGGCGACCACGATCGCACCGACGACGTCGAGGCGGGCGCCGCTGCCGCCCGTGGGCAGCGCGCGCCACAGCAGCGGCACGACGAGCGCGCCGAGGATGGGCAGCGCCATGACGGCGCGCCAGCCCCACACCGCCTCGACGAGGCCTCCGATCAGCGGGCCGAGGCAGCTGACGGCGGCTGCGACGCCGGCCAGGCGGCCGAAGGCGAGGCCGCGGACCTCGCCGGAGTACTTGGCGGACAGGATGGTGACGCCGAGGGTCGGCACGGCCGCAGCGCCGGCACCCTGCACCATGCGCGCGCCGAGCAGCACCTCGAAGGTCGGCGCGAGCGCCGCGACCAGCGCGCCGACGGACATCAGCACGAGCCCGGCGAGCAGCGGGGCGCGGACGCCGACCAGGTCGGAGATCCGCCCGTAGAGCGCGGTGGTGACGGCCAGCATCAGGACGTAGAGGCTGATCACCCAGGCGGCCAGCCCGGCGCTGACCCCGAGGTCCTCGCCGAGGAGCGCGAGCGCGACGGCGGCGCTCGAGGACCCCATGCCGGCGAGTCCGAACAGCAGCCCGAGGAGCATCGAGACCCGTCGGGAGTCGTCCGGGGCGTCGGTGCGGCCGGTGGCCGGGATCGGTGTCGTCATCGACAGGCGACAACGGCGGTGGCCCGTTCGCCATTCCCCGCGGATCCGCGGAACACCGTCTCGGCGCCCCGGCCGTCGCCGTACCCTGTGGCGCATGAGCATGCCGTACGACGCCCCCTCGGGACCGGGCGACTCCGGGCCGGAGGATGCCTACCGACGGTGGCAGCTGCTCCAGGAGCAGGCCGATGCCGAGCACGACGCGCTCCTCGCCTCCGACGCCGAGCGCGACCAGGTGTGCCGACGGCTCTCCGCCGCCTTCAGCGAGGGTCGGATCACCTCCCCCGAGCTCGACGAGCGCACGTCACGTGCCCTCGCCGCTCGCACCTACGGCGACCTCGAGGACGTGATGGTCGGGCTGGAGCCGCCCGCCACGACGTCGTACCGCCCCGTGATGCCGGACCACCGACCGCCCGAGCGCAGTGTGCTGCCCCGCGTGCTGTTCTGGTTGGTCGGGCTCGTCAGCGCTCCCTTCATCCTCGTCGGCGGCGGCATGGTGCTCTTCGCCGATGAGACGAGCACGTTGATCTTCGGCCTCGTCATGCTGACGCTCTTCCTGCCCGGTCTCGTCGCCCTCTACCGGTGGGGCCACCCGCGCACCTGACCGATCGGTCGGTTTCGCCCCGTCGCGGGTAACGTGCGCGACATGACAGCCCGCCGCCAGCTGCCCACCGACGAGGCCCGCGACCTGCTCGCCCTCACCCGCGAGATCGCGACCAAGGAGCTCGCGCCGCGGTCGGCGGAGGCAGAGGCCACCGAGACCTTCCCGCGCGACGTCTTCCGGATGCTCGGCCAGGCCGGCCTGCTGTCCCTCCCCTACCCCGAGGAGCACGGCGGCGGCGACCAGCCCTACGAGGTCTACCTCCAGGTCCTCGAGGAGATCGGCGCCGTGTGGTCCTCGGTCGGCGTCGGGGTGTCGGTGCACGCGCTCTCCTGCTTCGGCCTGGCCTACTACGGCACCGACGAGCAGCGCGCCGAGTGGCTGCCCGGCATGCTGAGCGGCGACCTGCTCGGCGCCTACTGCCTCTCCGAGGCGCACGCCGGCTCCGACCCCGCGGCGATGCGTACGACGGCCCGCCGCGACGGCGACTCCTACGTCATCAACGGCGCCAAGGCCTGGACGACGCACGGCGGCCACGCCGACTTCTACAAGGTGATGGCCCGTACGTCCGACGACCGCAACGGGATCTCCTGCTTCCTCGTCCCGGCCTCCGCCGAGGGCCTGAGCGCCGACCCGCCGGAGCGCAAGATGGGGCTCACCGGCTCGGCCACCGCGACCATGCGCTTCGACAACGTCCGCGTCGACGCCTCCCGCCGGCTCGGCGCCGAGGGCGAGGGGCTGCGGATCGCGCTCGCCGGGCTCGACTCCGGCCGCCTCGGCATCGCCGCCGTCGCGGTGGGCCTGGCCCAGGGGGCGCTCGACTCCGCCGTCGCCTACGCCCGCGAGCGCGAGACCTTCGGCACCCGGATCATCGACCACCAGGGCCTGGCCTTCGTGCTCGCCGACATGGAGGCCGCCATCGTCTCCGCCCGCGCCACGATGCTCCACGCCGCGCGGCTGCGCGACGCCGGGCTGCCGTTCTCGCGCGAGGCGTCGGTCGCCAAGCTGGTCGCCACCGACAACGCCATGAAGGTCACCACCGACGCGGTGCAGGTGCTCGGCGGCTACGGCTACACGCGCGACTTCCCGGTCGAGCGCTACATGCGCGAGGCGAAGGTCATGCAGATCTTCGAGGGCACCAACCAGATCCAGCGGATGGTCATCTCGCGCTCGCTCGCGAAGGACAACAGCGGGATCATCGGGTAGTCGCTCCACCCCTTGGTGTGTTGTCCGCCCCCTGAGGCCGAGCGACGGTGGATCACATGTCCAAGCGCATCGCATTCCTGACCGCATCCGAAGGCGTCGAGGAGGTCGAGCTCACCAAGCCCTGGCAGGCAGCCGTCGACGCCGGCCACACCGCCGAGCTGCTCTCCACCGACGAGGGCGAGGTGCAGCTGTTCGAGCACCTCGACAAGTCCAGCACCCAGCGGGTCGACCGCCGGGTGTCCGACGTCGCCGTCGCCGACTACGACGCCCTCGTCCTGCCCGGCGGCGTCGCCAACCCCGACGCCCTCCGCATGGACGAGGAGGCGGTCGCGTTCATCCGCGACTTCATCGACTCCGGCAAGCCCGTCGCGGCCATCTGCCACGCCCCCTGGACCCTCGTCGAGGCCGACCGCGTCAAGGGCAAGCGCCTCGCCAGCTGGCCGAGCCTGCAGACCGACATCCGCAACGGCGGCGGCGAGTGGGTGGACGAGGAGGTCGTCGTCGACGGCAACCTCATCACCAGCCGCAACCCCGACGACATCCCGGCCTTCTCGAAGGCCCTGCTCGACGCCCTCGGCTGATCACAGGGCTGGGGCTCACTCCACCAGCCAGCGCCCCAGCAGCGTCCCGTCCTGCTCCAGCAGCAGGGCGGGACGCAGCGCCACGTCGACGTCGGCGCCCGTGGCGATGCGGACGGCGTCGCCTCCGGTCAGCCTCGGCACGACCGTCCAGCACAGCTCGTCGACCACGCCGGCTGCCAGCATGTCGGCGAACAGCGACGGCCCGCCCTCGCACAGCTGCTCGGTCCAACCACGCTCGGCCAGCGCGGCCTTGAGCGCGACGAGGTCGATCTGCTCCTCGCCGAGGACGAGCACGTGGTCCTCGCCCAGGGTCTCGCGCGCCTCGCTCCAGCCCGTCGGAGGTCGCGACCGTCGCCATCAGCACCCGCCCGGGCGGCGCCTCGGCGAGCGTCGGCGGGACGTCGGCGGACCGGCTGACCACGACGATCGGCACCCGCGGGACGTCGTACTCCTCCTCGCGGATCGTGCCCGCCCCGACCACCAGGCAGTGCGCGCGCCGGCGGAGGGTGTCGAAGACCCGCTTGTCGGCGTCGTCGTTGATCGTGCCGCTGAGCCCGTCCGAGCCCGTCGCCGCCCCGTCGACGGTGCTGACGAAGTTGACCCGCAGCCACGGCTCGCGCTCCGGCGTGTAGGCCGCCGCGAGCTCGTCGTCGGACAGGTCGGCGAGGCGCTGCAGCCGCAGCTCGAGGGGGTCGCTCACGGCCTTCATCCTGCCGCCTACGCTGGAAGGCGTGATCACCCTTGCGGATCTGGCGGCCCTGCACGCCGAGCACGGCGCGTCGTGGGACAGCCCGGTCACGCCGGTCGTCCTCGACGGACCCCGCGGACCCGTGACGATCGGCGACGGCCCGGTGACGCTGATGGGCTGCATCAACCTCTCCCGCGACTCGACCTACCGCGAGAGCGTCGCCACCGGCCCCGCCGACGCCGTCAGGATGGGCCGCGTCCAGGCCGCGCAGGGTGCCGCGCTCATCGACCTCGGCGCCGAGTCGAGCAACGCCCGGGCCGCGCGCGTGTCGGTCGCCGACCAGATCGCCACCCTGGTGCCCGCGGTGAAGGAGCTCGCCGCCGAGGCGGTCGTGTCGGTGGAGACCTACGAGCCGGAGGTGGTCCGCGCCTGCCTCGACGCCGGCGCCCGCGTGCTCAACATGACCGGCCGCCAGCACGAGGACGACATGCTCGCCCTCGCCGCGGAGTACGACGCCGCTGTCGTCATGTGCTTCGGCACGACCGCCAACGTCCGCGAGATCGCCGACGTGCCGCCCGACGCCGACCCGATGCCGGTGCTGCTCGACCACTTCGGCCCCCGGCTCGAGCACGCCCGCTCCCTCGGCGTGCACAAGGTCGTCGTCGACCCCGGCATGGGCTTCTACTACGGCAACCTCGTCGACCCGATGACCCGCGCCCGCCACCAGGCCCGGGTGCTCGCCCAGACCTTCCAGCTCCGCCCCCTCGGCGTACCCGTCTGCAACGTGCTCCCCCACACCTACGACATCTTCGGCGACGAGTTCCGCAAGGCCGAGGGCTTCTACGGCGTCCTCGCCGCCCTCGGCGGCTCCCACCTGCTCCGGATCCACGAGGTCGCCCACCTCCGCGTCGTCCTCCGCGCGATGGCGGAGCTCGAGGTCCGCTGACCAACGTAGGCAGTTCGCCTGTCGGATCGACTCGGTCACGCGTGGGCGTTCACCAGGTCCGCCGAACTGCCTGCTGGAGTCGCAGGTCGACCACGTCCTGGAGGACCCGGCGGCAGTAGTCGGGGTCGAACATCACTTCCTTCCAGGTGAACCGCACGACCACGAGTCCCCGGCGGGCGCAGGACGTGTAGCGCCGAACGTCCTTCTCGAGCGACTTCGCGTCGCTGTGGAACTCGAAGGACTCGCACTCCACGACGATCCCCAGCGCGAGGTCGGCGAGGTCGACCCGGCCGACGCCCGGGATCCCCACTTGCGCCCGCACGTCCAGCCCGGGGACGTCGTACGCGATCGCGCGGGCGCAGGACTCGAAGGGGTTGTCGGCGCGACCGTCGGCCGCCCTCGCCACCTGCAGCGCCTTGGTCCGTCCCGTGCGGGGGCTCGCCTCCGCCGCGACGAGCAGCTGCTGCTTGGTCACCGCCCGCTCGCGCAGCGCCGAGTCGGCCACGCTCAGCGCCACGTCGAAGTCGTACGCCCTGGCGCAGCCGATCACCGTCTCCACCGGCCGCGTCACACCGCGGTAGAGCTGCAGGAGATGGAGGTCTTGCCAGTGAACCTCCAGGTCGCAGCCCGTCGGGAGCGACCGGTTGCGCGGGAGCGTCACCGTCGGCCGCTCGGGTGGGAACTTCACCTTCCAGCCGTGCGCCATGGCAGCGCTGAGGTGCGAGACCGTGCCTGCGACCGCTTCGGCCTGCGCCCGCACCTCGACGACGTCGCCCAGGGCGTACGTGCCGCGGCGGAGCCGGCTGATGGCGCCCGAACGCGAGCTCGCGGTCGACCTCGGACCGGGTGGTGAGCCAACAGATCTCGCTCCACCTGGCCACGCCGCCCAACAGTCTGATGGCTTCGGACGGGTGCATCCCAGCAGCGTGGTCGAGTCGCCGGCGACTCGCATCCGCCTATCCACAGGGCACCAACGTAGGCAGTTCAAGGCGGCGCGCGAGGCGCTCACGCCTACCCGGCCCAGCAGCGCCGGCCAACTGCCTATGTTGGTCAGCCGAGGAAGCGGCGCACCCCGGAGACCAGGCCGCGGGCGTAGCGCGCGCGGCCGGAGGGCGAGGTCATCACCCGGGCCTCGGACGGGCTGCGCATGTTGCCCAGCTCGACCATCACGGTGGGGACGTCGGAGAGGTTGAGGGTGGCGAGGTCGGCGCGTACGTCGATCCCGTCGCCACCGGCGGTGTAGGTCGCCACGCCGAAGCGCTGGGACCGCAGGCCGGCCTTCACCGAGGTCGCCAGCCGCCTCGACGGCCGGTGGATGTCGGCGGTCCACGGCGCCCGGTCGGGCGGGGCGATGACGTGGAAGCCGCGCGCGCCGGCGGCGTACGACCCGTCGGCGTGGATCGACAGCTTGAGGTCGGCGGCCGGGCGGGAGGGCGTGGCGTTGCCGGCCCGGCCGCGTACGTCGACGCACGGCCCCCAGCGGTCCTGCCGGTTGCTCTGCCGGGTCAGGCGCACCGTCGCGCCGAGCTCGCGCAGCCGCGCCGCGACCAGCCGCGACACCTGCCAGGCGAAGGTCGCCTCCGGGTAGCCGCCGTTGGTCGCCGTGCCGGTCGTGTTGCAGGGCTTGGTGAAGCCACCAGCGGGGACCGGTCGGCGGATGCGGCGCGGGAAGTGGTGGTTGCCGAGCTGGTGGCCCGGGTCGATGACGACGACCTTCCCCTCGAGGTCGCCGCCGAACTTGTCGACCGCCGTGGACGCTGGACGCACGCCATGGCGTGCGTCGAGCGGCCCCAGGTCCGCTCGAGCGCCGGCGGGGACGGCAACCCCCGCGACCGCCACGTCCTCAGACACACCGAGGACGGGGAGCAGGAGGAGGGCGACGGCCGCGGCCCGGCGACGCATCAGCCGGCGAACCCCTGGGGGTTCTGCGACTGCCAGCGCCACGTGTCGGCGGCCATGTCGTCGACCGTCTTCACGGTGCTCCAGCCGAGCTCGCGGTTGGCCTTGGAGGGGTCGGCGTAGGACGTCGCGACGTCGCCGGGGCGGCGGTCCACGATCTCGTAGGGGATCTCGCGGCCGACGGCCTTCTCGAACGCGCGCACCATCTCGAGCACGCTCGTGCCGTGGCCGGAGCCGAGGTTCCAGGTGTGGACCGCCTCGTCGGTGTCGGCGAGCGCCTTCAGCGCGGCGATGTGGCCGGCGGCGAGGTCCTCGACGTGGATGTAGTCGCGCACGCCGGTGCCGTCGACCGTGTCGTAGTCGCCGCCGAAGACCATGAGCTTCTCGCGCTTGCCGACCGCGACCTGGGCGATGTAGGGCACCAGGTTGTTGGGGATCCCCGACGGGTCCTCACCGATCGTGCCGGAGGGGTGCGCGCCGACCGGGTTGAAGTAGCGCAGCAACGCGAAACGCATGCGGGGCCGGGCGATCGCGACGTCGCGCAGGATCTGCTCCTGCATCACCTTCGTCCAGCCGTACGGGTTGGTGGCGTAGGTGCGGCGGTCCTCGGTCGCGGCGGCCTGGTCCTCGCCGTAGACCGTCGCGCTGGAGGAGAACACGAGGTTGTCGACGTCGTAGCGCTGCATCGCCCGCACCAGCGCGAAGGTCGAGACGAGGTTGTTCTCGTAGTAGTCGAGCGGCTTCTCGACGCTCTCGCCGACGGCCTTGTGCCCGGCGAAGTGGATCACCCCGTCGAAGTGCTCGGTCGCGAACAGGTGCTCGGTCTTGTCGTGGTCGGTGAGGTCGAAGGAGTGCAGCGTGATCCGCGTCCCGGTCAGCGCTTCGAGCCGCCCCGTCACCGTCGGGTGCGAGTTGCTGAAGTTGTCGACGATGACGACGTCATAGCCGGCGGCGACGAGCTGGACGACGGTGTGCGAGCCGATGTAGCCGGCGCCGCCACTCACGAGGATCTTCATGCGGCCACCCTAACGATGAGCCGCCCTGACAGAATGCCTCGCATGCCCAGCGCTCTCATCACCGGAATCACCGGCCAGGACGGTCTCTACCTCGCCGAGCTCCTGCTCGAGAAGGGCTACGACGTCCACGGACTCATCCGCGGCCAGAACAACCCCCGCCGCGAGCTGGTGTCCAAGGTCGTCCCGGACGTCACGCTGCACAACGGTGACCTCACCGACCTGTCCAGCCTGATGCGGGCGATGCGCGACTCGGACCCCGACGAGGTCTACAACCTCGGCGCGATCTCGTTCGTCGCCTACTCGTGGGAGAACGCCTTCGTGACCAGCGACGTCACGGGCATGGGCGTGCTCAACATGCTCGAGGCCGTACGCCTCCACGCCGGCGACGACCCGTCGTCGATCCGGTTCTACCAGGCCTCGAGCTCGGAGATGTTCGGCAAGGTGCAGGAGGTCCCCCAGTCGGAGAGCACCCTGCTGTGGCCCCGCTCGCCCTACGGCGTGAGCAAGGTCTACGGCCACTACATGACCATCAACTACCGCGAGTCCTACGGCATGCACGCCTCCTCCGGCATCCTGTTCAACCACGAGTCGCCGCGCCGCGGGCCGGAGTTCGTCACCCGCAAGATCAGCCAGGCGGTCGCCCGCATCCACCTCGGCCAGCAGGACTCCATGGCGCTGGGCAACCTCGACGCGCGACGCGACTGGGGGTACGCCGGCGACTACGTCGAGGCGATGTGGCGGATGCTGCAGCAGGACGAGGCCGACGACTACGTCATCGCCACCGGTGAGACCTGGTCGATCCGCGACTTCCTCGACCTCGCGTTCGCCCACGTGGGCATCGACGACTGGGCCAAGCACGTCACCCAGGACCCGCGCTTCATGCGCCCCGCCGAGGTCGAGCTGCTCATCGGCGACGCGAGCAAGGCGAAGGACAAGCTCGGCTGGACGCCCACGGTCCCCTTTGCCGAGCTGGTCGCGATGATGGTCGACGCCGACGTCGCGGCAGCGAAGGCGGGCTGGTGACCGCAGCCGCGTTCATCACCGGCATCGGCGGCCAGGACGGCACCTACCTCGCCGAGCGGCTGGTGGCCGACGGCATGGAGGTGCACGCGCTCGTCCTCGAGGCCGACGGTCACCCGGCCCACTGCCCGGAGCAGGTCGTGCTCCACGCCGGCGACCTCGGTGACGTCGAGGCGACCCGACGGCTCGTGCGCGAGATCGCGCCGCGCGAGGTCTACAACCTCGCCGCGATCAGCTCGGTCGCCCAGTCGTGGGACGAGCCCGACCGCACCGCGCACGTCAACGGCCTGGCCGCGGTGGCGCTGATGGAGTCGGCGCGCCAGGTCGACGGCGTACGCCTCGTGCAGGCGTCGAGCGCGGAGATCTTCGGCGAGGCCAGCACCTCGCCCCAGGACGAGGACACCCCGATCGCGCCGGTCAACCCCTACGGCGCCGCGAAGGCCTTCGCCCACCTCTCCGCCCGCGTCTTCCGCCAGCGCGACCTGCACGTGTCGAGCGCGATCCTCTACAACCACGAGTCGCCGCGCCGGCACCCGCGCTTCGTGACCCGCAAGATCACCTCGACGGTCGCCGCCATCGCCCGCGGCGAGGCCGACGAGCTGGTCCTCGGCAACATCGACGTCCGCCGCGACTGGGGGTGGGCCCCCGACTACGTCGACGCGATGGTGCGCGCCGCCCGTGCGGACGAGCCGGGCGACTACGTCATCGCGACCGGCACCGCCCACTCGGTACGCGACTTCGTGGCCGCCGCCTTCGCGGCTGCCGGCATCGACGAGTGGGAGCACCTCGTGCGGCAGGACGCCGCGTTCTTCCGGCCGGCCGACCCGACCGAGCTGGTCGGCGACGCGAGCCGGGCGCGCGAGGAGCTGGGCTGGACGCCCACGATGGAGTTCGCCGAGATCGTGCGGCGCATGGTCGCCACCGACCTCGCCTGACCCCGACCGTCGAGTCGGCGCATCCTGGTCCGCTGACACCGTCGAGTCGGCGCATCCTGGTCCGCTGACACCGTCGAGTCGGCGCATCCTGGTCCGCTGACACCGTCGAGTCGACGCAAGTCGCGCGCAGGACGAGCCGACTCGACGCGATATCGCCCGCAGGACGAGCCGACTCGACGCGAAGTCGCGCGCAGGACGAGCCGACTCGACGCGAAGTCGCGCGCAGGACGAGCCGACTCGACGCGATATCGCCCGCAGGACGCGCCCACTCGACGGGACGGGTCAGTCGAGGGGGATGTCCTCGGAGTTGTCGCGGTCGACGGGCTCGCTGTCCTTCGGCACCTCGACCTCGCCCTCCTGGTCGAGGGTGAGGACCAGCTCGCGCTCGCCGACCTTGGTCCAGCCGATCGTGGTGCGGAAGTCGTCGCGCTCGAGCTGGACCCACGGCTCCGGTGCGTCGAGCCCGTCGGACGTCCGCTTCCACCCGGCGTCCTCGAGCGCCGTCGCGGCCTGGTCGACCTGGTCGCCCTCGGCCCCCTCGCCGACGACGACCGCCGACGCCTTGTAGTCCTCGGCGCGGTAGGTCGACATGCCCTCGCTCTCGACCCGGCCCTGCGCGCGCTCGACGGCGAGGCCGGTGCCGGTGATCGCGGCGGCCATGTCGCGGAGCTCGGCGTTGACCGCCTGCTTCATCGACGCCAGGTCGTCGGCGGCCTGCTCGGGGTCGGGGTCGCCGCACGACCCCAGCCCCACGGCGAGCGCGAGGGCCAGGAGGAGCCGGAGCGGGAGGAGTCTCATGCGCTCCATCCTCACCGGTCGGGGCTCGTGTCGGAACGACCGGGCTGGTTGGCGGTGGGGTCGCGGTCCCACTCGGGGTCGCGCGGGGCGTCGTACCACGGGTCGTAGCTCTGCTCCGCGGTGTTGATGTCGTCGCCGTGGCCGTCGACGATGCGCCCGATGTTGTAGAGCGACTCGGTGTCCTGGTCGAGGTAGGAGCTGTGCGCGTCGCCGGTGTTGCGGTGCCAGCTGCGGTCGACGTCCTCGGCCTCGAAGCGGTTGGCGTCGAAGTCCTCCGACGACGGGTCGGTGCCCAGCCCGAGGCCGAACTTGCCCACCCACCCCTCGTCGCCGAGCACGGCCACGAAGTCGCGGCTGTCGCGACCGACGTAGACGTGGTCGGCGCCGGGACCGAGGTCGCTGGCGTGGTCGGCCGGCCCCGCACCGGGGCTGCCGATGAGGACCACCTCGTCGACGTCGGACGCGTCCCCGTGGGTGGCGTACGCCGTCGTGGTGGAGCCGTAGCTGTGGCCGACGGCGGTGAGGTGGGCGGGGTCGTCGGGCCGGGAGGCACGCAGCCCGTCGATGGCGTCGGAGAGGTTGCGGCCGCCCTCCTCGGCACGTCCCTCGCTCAGCGTCGCGAGGTCGGTCGGCCCGTGGGGCGCGTCGTAGCCGAGCCAGAACATGGTGGCGACGCTGGAGCCGTCGCCGTTGTAGCGCGTCGACTCGTAGAGGTTCATCATCCGGTCGGTGTAGTAGGTGGTGTCGCCCATGTCGGTGTTGATGCCCGGCGTGAAGACCGCGACGTCGGTCGCGTGGTCGAGGTCGCCGACCGCGACGGCGACCCGGCCGTCGCCGTCGTAGGCAGCGGGGTCGTAGAGCCACAGCGCTCCCCCGGGCTTCAGGTCGGGGTCGAGCGGGTCGGTGTAGGCGTCGGCGTTGGCGAGCGCGTCGCGCGCCTGCCCTGCGTTGGCGAGCACCTTGCGCTCGAGCGGCGAGATGGTGCCGTCGTCGTCCTTGGCGGCGAGCCGTGCGAGGTCGTCGTCGAGCAGCACCCGGTTGGCCTGGTCGCGGGCCCCGGCCGGGAGCCCGTCACCCTGGCCGATGCGCTCGGGGTAGGCCGCGATCACGGCCTCGCGCTCCGCCTCGGTCAGGCTGTCCCACCAGCGCTGCACCTCCTCGGGCGTCGCGCCGCTGCCGGGCGCGCCGGGACGGTTCATCGCCGACTCCGCCATCGGCGGGATGCCGCCGTCGGACGACAGCGACTCCGGCAGGGTGTCGGCGGCCTGGAAGACCTGGCGCAGCAGCGTCTCGTTGTCGCGGACGCGGCGCTGCAGGTCGTCGTCGGCGGTGACCAGCTCGGAGTAGTCGGTGCGCAGCTCGACCGCCCGCTCGCGGAAGGCGGCGATCTCGTTGTCGGTGGCCTCGGTGGCGGCGTTGATGTCGGCGATCAGCGCGGTGCGCCGGTCGTCGAGGCCGCGCTTGCGCTCGAGGAGGTCCTCGTGGTCGCGCAGCAGGTCGCGCAGGGTGTCGGCGAACGCGGTCACGCCGCGCCCGACGCGGCGTACGGTCGTGGCCATCGCCGAGTGCTCGGTCGACGCCTCGCCGGAGGCCTCCTTGTAGGCCTGGTAGGCGATGCCGGCCCAGCTGCCGAGCTCCTGCAGCTCGCGGCAGCGGTCGGCGAACTCCTCGTAGCGTCCGGCCGCGGCGTAGATGGTCGTGGCGAGCCCGTCGGCGCCGCCCGCGTCGCCCTCGGGCTTCTTGATCTGGGCCGGGACCGACGCCGGGATCTCGATGGTGACGGTCATCGGGCCGACCCCAGTCGTCCGTCGAGGTCGCTGAACTGCCGGTCGGTGGCGTCGTCGGTGGTCGAGTAGTCGTCGGCGGTCGCGTGCAGCGCACCCACGAAGCCCTGCGCGATGGCGGCGCTCTCCCCGGCGTAGCCGGCCCACCGCGTCAGGAACGTCGTCGCCGCGCCCTGCACGCTCGGCGGCAGCGACCCGGCGGAGGCGCCGCCGAGCTCGCGCGCGGAGGTCTCCATCAGCGTCTCCTGCGACTCCCATCCCTGGGTGCCGCGGCGCAGGGTCTCCATCTGCCAGACCAGCGGGTCGCTGCTCATCGCGCACCCCCGGCGATCGCCTCGGTGGCGGCGGTCTCGCCGACGACGACGAGGGCGGAGCGGATCCGCAGCACCACCCGGCCGGCGGCGGGCGCCAGGACCTGCACGTCCTCGCGGCCGATCGTCGCGGGCCGTCCGGCCAGCACGCGGGGTACGCCGTCGGGCGGGGCCAGCACGTGCCACCCGTCGGCCTCGTCGAGCAGGTCCTGGGCTCGCTGGAGGGCGCCGGAGGCGACGACCGGGTCGAGGTCGTCGAAGGTGGCGGTGCCCTGCCAGCGCAGGGTGCCGGGTGCGGACCCGGCGAACCACACGTCGTCGAGGTGGGTCGGCTCAGCGTCGAGGCCGAGGGCCGTCCAGAGCCCGGCCATCCGTGCGCGCAGCTCCTGACGCGCCACGTCGGGGTCGACCGTCGGCTCGCCGACCGGGACCTCGGTGCGGTCGGGCGCCTCGGGCGGGAGCACCACGAGGTCGACGTCGTCGTGGCGGCGCAGCACCGTCGCCCAGAACGGGTCCTGCAGCACCTGCCGGGCCGCGGGCGCACCCGAGACGAGGTCGAGCGAGGTCGGGTCGGGCACGTGGCCTCCTACGCGATGGGCCGGGATGCGGCTGGTTGCTCTCCGCTACCCCTGTCCCTCCCCCGCGCGGGGCCCTTCCAAACGCGTCAGCCGTGCTTGAGGAGACCCAGCAGGTACTCGCCGTAGCCGCTCTTGCGCAGCGGCTCGGCGCGCGCGACGAGCTCGTCGTCGGAGAGGAAGCCCATCCGCCAGGCGACCTCCTCCGGCGCGCCGACCTTGAAGCCCTGCCGGCCCTCGATCGTGCGGACGAAGTTCGACGCGTCGTTGAGCGAGTCGAAGGTGCCGGTGTCGAGCCAGGCGGTGCCGCGGGGAAGGACCTCGACGTGGAGCCGGCCCTCCTCGAGGTAGCGCCGGTTGAGGTCGGTGATCTCCAGCTCGCCGCGCGCGGACGGCGCCAGCTCGGCGGCGTACTGCACCACGTCGTTGTCGTAGAAGTAGAGCCCCGGCACGGCGAAGTCGCTCTTCGGGTGCTCCGGCTTCTCCTCCAGCGACAGCGCCCGGCCCTCGTCGTCGAACTCGACCACGCCGTACGCCCGGGGGTCGGCGACGTGGTAGCCGAAGACCGCGGCGCCGTCGAGCTCGGAGAAGCGCAGCAGCTGCTGGCCGAGGCCGGAGCCGTAGAAGATGTTGTCGCCGAGGACGAGCGCCGACCGCTCGGCGCCGATGTGGTCGGCACCGATGATGAAGGCCTGCGCGAGGCCGTCGGGGCTCGGCTGCACGGCGAAGGTCAGGTTGATGCCGAACTGCGACCCGTCGCCGAGCAGCCGGTGGAAGGCGTCGGCCTCGTGGGGCGTCGTGATGATCAGGACGTCCCGGATCCCCGCCAGCATCAGCGTGGAGAGCGGGTAGTAGATCATCGGCTTGTCGTAGACCGGCACCAGCTGCTTGCTGATCCCCTGGGTGATCGGGTGCAGTCGCGAGCCGGTGCCACCGGCCAGGATGATTCCGCGCATGGGTGAACCCTAGGGGTGCGTCCGGGATTCTCGTGGGTTCTCACCCCTTTGGCACCATGGGCGCATGCCGTCCACCCGTCGCGCCGCGCCGCGACGGCTGATCCGGCCGGCCACCGTCATCGGCGGCCTGCTCCTGCTGCTGGTCGTCCTGGTCCTGCTGGCCATCCCGTTCCTCTCGGCCCCGGGCCACGCCGAGGACGCGCGCGCCGAGCTGACCGCCGCCAAGGACGCGCTGGACGCCGGTGACACCGACGCCGCGGTCGCGGCGGTCGAGC
Organism: uncultured Actinomycetota bacterium; assembly: GCA_963701485.1. Lineage (GTDB taxonomy): Bacteria > Actinomycetota > Actinomycetes > Propionibacteriales > Nocardioidaceae > Nocardioides. The sequence goes on along the minus strand of CAVPAA010000014.1, from coordinate 455,395 downwards.
GCGCCCGCTCGGAGACCGACGACCTGCAGGGCTCGGTCCAGGGCGTCGGTGGCGACGTGTGGAGCTGGGTGCCGGTCGCCGGCGGCCCGGTGCGCGACGTACGACGCCTCGGCAACGCCCTCGACCAGCTCGTCGCCGTGGCGGAGACCGGCGTACGGATCCTGCCGCAGGTGCGCGGCGAGGAGTCGACCCTCGTCGACGACGGCAACGTCGACATCGACGTGCTGGAGGACGTGATCGCCGACCTGCGCGGGGTGTCGACGCGGCTCGCCGACGCTCAGGCCGAGCTCGCCGACGTCGCCGACTCGCGCGTCGTCGTGGGTGACCGGCTGGCCGAGGCCCGCGACCAGGCGCAGGGCGAGGTGGACCCGCTCGCCGACGGCCTCGAGACGATCGACCCGCTGCTCGACCAGCTGCCCAAGGTCCTCGGCCGCGACGCGAGCCGGCAGTACCTCGTGGCGCTGCTCAACCCCGCCGAGATGCTCTACTCCGGCGGCACCCCGCAGACGTTCGTGCCCGTCGACCTCGACCGGGGCCGGCTGTCGATGGGCGAGACGGTCGACCTGTCGACCGCCCCCGGCGCGGCCCAGCCCCGCTACTGGAGGAAGGTCAGCGGCAACCCGCTCCACCGCGGGCAGATGAAGCCGGCGCTGGCGACCATGGCCCCCGACTGGGAGGTCTCGGGCAACGAGCTGGCCAACGCCTGGCGCAGCCTGCGCGGCCGTCGCCTCGCCGGCGTGGTCGTGATCGACGTCGTCGCGCTGTCCAAGCTGCTCGAGGTCTCCGGCCCGATCGAGGTGCCGACCCTCGGCACCCTCACCGGTGACAACCTGGTCGAGAAGCTCATCGGCAGCTACGACGACTACCCGGACCCCGCCGCGCGCAAGGCGGTCAACCGCGCGCTCGCCCCGGTCTTCGTCGAGCGCCTGCTGTCCGGCAACGACCCGGTCGGCACCGGCCGCGTCGCTCGGCGAGGCCGCCGACGAGCGGCGCTTCGCCCTCTACTTCCGCAGCCCCGACGAGCAGGCGGCCTTCGACGGCCTCGGCCTCACCGGCCGGCTCTCCGACACCGAGCACGACTACATCGGCGTCTTCACGCAGAACAAGGTGCCCAGCAAGTCCGACTACTGGCAGCGCCGCACCGTCAGCACCGACGTCGCGGTGCGCGAGGACGGCAGCGCGCGCGTCCGGATGGAGGTCGAGGTCCACAACGACTCGCCGGCCTACCTCCAGCCGGTGCCCGACCCGCGCCAGGGCTACTTCACCCGCTGGAACACGCTCAGCATCGCGCCGTTCCTCCCCACCGGCGCCACCTTCGACTCCGTCGAGGTCGACGGCGAGCCCGTCGAGACGTCGCCGCGCAACTTCTTCGGCCGCTACTTCATCCGCCCCGAGATCGAGTTCGCGCCCCAGGCCCGCCACACCCTCACCGTGACGTACGACGTCCCTGCCGCCGCGGTGCGCGACGGCGACGGGCTCGCCTACCGGCTCGCGCTCGACCCGCAGGGCATGGTCGACCCGCAGGACGTCCGGGTCCGGGTCAGCTTCCCGCGCGGCTACGTCGTCGACGACGACCTGCCCGAGGGCTGGTCGACGCGCGGCGGTCGGGTGGCGACGTACACCACGGACGCGCTGGAGACCGTCGAGTCGTTCGAGATCCTCGCCCGCCCCTAGACTCCGCGGCATGGAACGCCTTCTCGTGACCGGGGGCGCGGGGTTCATCGGGTCGAACTTCGTGCACCACCTCGTCGACCACACCGACCTGAAGATCACGGTGCTCGACAAGCTGACCTACGCCGCCTCGAAGGAATCCCTCGCGGGACTTCCCGAGGACCGGGTGCAGCTGGTGGTGGGCGACATCGCCGACGAGGACGTCGTCGACCCGCTGGTCGCGGCCCACGACGCGGTCGTCCACTACGCGGCCGAGTCGCACAACGACAACTCGCTCAACGACCCGAGCCCGTTCATCAAGACCAACATCCTCGGGACCTACACGATCCTCGAGGCGGTGCGGAAGCACGACAAGCGCCTGCACCACGTCTCGACCGACGAGGTCTACGGCGACCTCGAGCTCGACGACCCGAAGCGCTTCACCGAGGACACGCCCTACAACCCGTCCTCCCCCTACTCCGCGTCGAAGGCCGGCTCCGACCACCTGGTGCGCGCGTGGGTCCGCAGCTTCGGCGTGCGGGCGACGGTGTCCAACTGCTCGAACAACTACGGGCCGTGGCAGCACATCGAGAAGTTCATCCCGCGCCAGATCACCAACGTCATCGACGGCGTGCGCCCCAAGCTCTACGGCTCGGGCGAGAACGTCCGCGACTGGATCCACGCCGACGACCACTCCTCGGCCGTGCTCACGATCCTCGAGAAGGGCCGCATCGGCGAGACCTACCTCATCGGCGCGGACGGCGAGAAGAACAACCTCGAGGTCGTCCGCCTGATCCTCAAGCTGATGGGCCAGCCGGAGGACGCCTTCGACCACGTCAACGACCGCGCCGGCCACGACATGCGCTACGCCATCGAGTCGGGCAAGCTGCGCCAGGAGCTCGGCTGGCAGCCGCAGTTCCAGGACTTCGAGGCGGGCCTGGCCAACACCGTCGAGTGGTACCAGAACCACGAGGACTGGTGGCGCCCGCACAAGGACGCGGTCGAGGCGAAGTACGCGGAGAAGGGGCAGTGAGCTCCAGCCGCTGGTCGAGGAGGGACGGAGTCCCGTCACGAGACCGAGGCACCCGATGACCCTCCCCTCCCTCGAGACGACGCCGATCCCCGGCCTCGTCGTCGTACGACTCGACCGCCGTGACGACTCCCGCGGGTTCTTCAAGGAGAACTGGCAGCGCGAGAAGATGCTCGCGATCGGCCTGCCCGACTTCGGGCCGGTGCAGAACAACGTCTCCTTCAACGCCGACCGCGGCGTGACGCGCGGCATCCACACCGAGCCGTGGGACAAGTTCGTCTCGCTGGCCACCGGCCGGATCTTCGGCGCCTGGGTGGACATGCGCGAGGGCGACAGCTTCGGCGCGACCTTCACCCTCGAGATGGACACCGCGGTGGCCGTCTTCGTGCCGCGCGGCGTCGGCAACAGCTACCAGGTGCTGGAGGACGCGACCGCGTACACCTACCTGGTCAACGCGCACTGGCGCCCCGGCATCACCTACCCGGCGCTGGCCCTCGACGACAGCACCGTCGCGATCGACTGGCCGATCCCGCTGGGCGAGGCCATCATCAGCGAGAAGGACCAGAACAACCCCGGCCTCGACCCGTCGACGGCGATCCCCGCGAAGAGGACGCTCGTCCTCGGCGGCGGCGGCCAGCTCGGCCTCGCCCTCGCGGACGCCTTCCCGGGCTGCGACACGGTCACCCGCGCGGAGCTCGACGTCACCGACGCCGACGCCGTCGCGGCCTGGCCCTGGCACGAGTACGCCGTCGTGCTGAACGCCGCGGCCTACACCGCCGTCGACGCCGCGGAGACGCCCGAGGGGCGGGTCGCCGCCTGGGCGGCCAACGCCACCGGCCCCGCCACCCTCGCCGGCCTCGCCCGCGAGCACGGGTTCACCCTCGTCCACTACTCCTCGGACTACGTCTTCGACGGCACCGCGCCCCTCGACCCCGGCCACACCGAGGACGAGCCGCTCTCGCCGCTCGGCGTCTACGCGCAGACCAAGGCCGCCGGTGACGTCGCCGTCTCGCTGGCCCCGCGCCACTACGTCCTGCGCACGTCGTGGGTCATCGGCGAGGGCAAGAACTTCGTCCGCACCATGCAGTCGCTCGCCGAGAAGGGCGTCTCCCCCAGCGTCGTCGACGACCAGGTCGGCCGGCTCACCTTCACCGACGAGCTGGTCCGCGCCACCCGGCACCTCCTCGACAGCGACGCCGCGTTCGGCACCTACCACGTGTCCAACGGCGGCCCCGCCATGTCGTGGCGCGAGATCGCGCAGGCGGTCTTCGAGCGCTCCGGCCGCAGCGCCGACGACGTGTCGGGCACGAGCACCGCGGCGTACGCCGAGGGGGTGCTGGCGCAGGGCAACCCCTTCGCCCCGCGCCCGCTCAACTCCGCGATGTCGCTCGAGAAGCTCCGCGCCACCGGCTTCGAGCCCGAGGACGCGATGTCCGCCCTCGACCGCTACCTGGCCTGAGCCACCGCGGCCGCCCGCGGTTCGAGGACGGCATCGCGCACTGAACTGACGTCAGTTCAGAACGTCGGGTCGTCTCGCCGCGGGCATGCCTGACCCTGTGGACAGACGACTGCGGGCATGGCCGACGATCTGGTGTGCTGCGACCATGGACGACGAGATCCGCTACATCCCGCGCTCGGGCCCGATGTTCTCCGGCGGCAGCGTCGCGAAGGCAGACATGGCCACCGACCTCGCCATCCCGCTGGTCGAGGAGGTCGCGCAGCGACCGTCACGACTGGCGCGGGCCAGCGAGGTCGCGCAGGACCGTCGTCCCGACCCGGTCGCGGCCAGCGGTCTCGTGACAGGACTTCGTCCTTCCTCGACCAACGCTGAGCCCGCTGGTCGAGGAGGTCGCCGCAGCGACCGTCACGAGACCCGGTCACGTGGCCAGCGGTCTCGTGACAGGACTTCGTCCTTCGTCGACCACGCGCGACGCCCGCTGGTCGAGGAGGCGCACCGGCGACCGTCACGAGACCCGGTCACGTGGCCAGCGGTCTCGTGACAGGACTTCGTCCTTCCTCGACCAACGGGGAGGGGGCGTACGTCGCTCAGCGGCGGGAGGTGACCTCGGCGAGCGCCGGGCGGACGTCGGCGATGTAGACGAGCGAGGCGATGGTGAAGACGAGGTGGATCAGCCCGAGGGGCGAGGAGCCGATGAGGATCAGCTGGGCGGCGAAGCCGAGGCCGGTGATCGCGCACCACGCCTGCTTGGTGAGCTTGCCGGCCGCCTCGTAGGCCTCGGCCGAGTAGGTCAGCGAGTTGATGAACGCGAATCCCTTGACCGCGAGCAGCACGACGAGCACCACCAGCATGAGGGTGCTCTGGAACGCGTAGATGTTCACGGCACGAGGGTAGCCGACGCGCGCGACGTGGGGAGCCGTCGCGGACCGTCGGCTGAGAGGCGAGCCATGGCCACCCACACCGAGGGCCCCGGGCGATCCGGTGCGCACCGGGTACCCACGTCCTCAACGCGGACCGCACCCCCGACGAGCGGCGTACCGTCGTCATCACCAACACCGGCGACCGGCCGGTGCAGATCGGTTCCCACGTTCACCTGCCCGCTGGTCAACGCGGCCCTGGACTTCGACCGGGACGCTGCGGCGGGCTTCCGGCTCGACGTCCCCTCGGGCACCTCCCAGCGCTTCGAGCCGGGTGCATCGCGCTCGGTGGCGATCGTCGCGCTGCGGGGCCGACGTGTGGTCCCCGGGATCCAGGTGCGCGCCGATGGTTGAGATCAGTCGTGAGGCGTACGCCGCCATCTACGGGCCCACGACGGGCGACCAGGTCCGCCTCGGTGACACCGACCTGTGGATCGAGGTCGAGGACGACCTGACCTTCGGTGGCGAGGAGGCGGTCTTCGGCGGGGGCAAGTCGATCCGCGAGTCGATGGCGCAGTCGGCGGTCCCGCGCTCCGGCGGTGCGCTCGACACGGTCATCACCAATGCGGTCGTGCTCGACCACTGGGGCGTCGTCCGCGCCGACGTGGGCCTGCGCGAGGGTCGCATCGTCGCGCTCGGGCGCGCCGGCAACCCCGACATCGCCGACGGCGTGCACCCGGACCTCGTCATCGGTCCCGGCACCGACGTCATCTCCGGCGAGGGCAAGATCCTCACGGCGGGGGCGATCGACGTCCACGTCCACCTGCTGTCGCGCTCGCAGGTCGTGCGAGGCCCTCGCGACCGGGACCACCACGATCGGCGGCGGTGGCACCGGCCCCTCCGAGGGTTCGAAGGCGACCACGGTCACCCCGGGAGCCTGGCACCTCCGGGCCGTCCACCGGGCGCTGGACGAGCTCCCCGTCAACGTCCTGCTGATGGGCAAGGGCAACACGGTGTCGGCGGAGGGCCTGGCCGAGCAGGCACTGGCCGGCGCGGCGGCGTACAAGGTGCACGAGGACTGGGGTGCGACGCCCGCGGCGATCGACGCCGCCCTGCGTGCGGCGGACGAGTTCGGCCTCCAGGTGGCGTTGCACTCCGACAGCCTCAACGAGGCCGGCTACCTCGAGTCGACGCTGTCGGCGATCGGCGGCCGCTCCATCCACGCCTTCCATGCCGAGGGCGCCGGGGGCGGGCACGCCCCCGACATCCTCAAGGTCGCGTCGCACCCGCACGTCATCCCCGGCTCCACCAACCCGACGCTCCCGCACACCGTCAACACCGTCGCCGAGCACCTCGACATGCTCATGGTGTGCCACCACCTCAACCCCCGGGTGCCCGAGGACCTCGCGTTCGCCGAGTCGCGGATCCGGGCGACGACGATCGCGGCCGAGGACCTGCTGCACGACCTCGGCGCGCTCTCGATCACGTCCTCCGACGCGCAGGCGATGGGACGGATCGGAGAGGTCATCTGCCGCACGTGGCAGGTCGCGCACGTCATGAAGGCCCGCCTCGGCTCCGCTGGGCGGCGCTCCCGCCGACAACGTCCGTGCCCGCCGCTACGTCGCGAAGTACACGATCAACCCGGCCGATCGCGCACGGGATCGCCCACGAGGTCGGGTCGGTCGAGCCGGGCAAGCTGGCCGACCTGGTGCTCTGGGACCCGCGGTTCTTCGGGATCCGGCCCCAGGCTGGTCATCAAGGCAGGGCGCTGGTGTGGGGCGCGCTGGGCGACCCCAACGCGTCGATCCCGACACCCCAGCCCGTGCTGATGAGGCCGACGCTGGTGGGCGCGGACGGTGCCGACCACGCGGTGACCTTCGTGGCGCCCGCGGCCCTCGACGCCGGGCTCGCGTCGGCCGCTCGGGCTCCGTCGACGGCTCGCGGCGGTGACGCCGACCCGGGACGTCGGCAAGGCCGACATGGTCAACAACGACGCCCTGCCCGCCATCGACATCGACCCCGAGACGTTCGCCATCACCGTCGAGGGCGAGCTGGTCGAGCCGTCGCCCGCGACCACGCTGCCGCTGGCGCAGCTCTACTCGATGTTCTGATGAGCGCCCTCGCCCTGCTCCTCGCCGACGCGCGGCTGCCCGTCGCCGGCCACACCCAGTCCGGGAGCCTCGAGCCCGCGCTCGCCGCCGGCCTACCCGTCGACATTCCGGCCTACTCCGCCCTGCGCTCGCGACGGTGACGCGCACCGAGGCGGCCACCGCCGTGGTGACCCTGGCCCACCTGCGCCGGGGCGAGGCGCCTCGACGCCGTGTACGACGCCTGGGCCGCCCGCACGGCCAGCGCCGCGATGCGCGACACCTCGCGCGAGCTGGGCCGCGGGCTGCTGCGCCTGGCTGACGTGCTGTGGGACCTGCCGCCGGTGTCTGACCGGGCTGCCGCGGCCGATGGTGCTCGGCGCGGTCGCGCACGTCACCGGGCTCGCCGCGACGGACGTGGCCGAGGTGATCGGCGTACGACGACCTGCAGACCGTCGCCGTCGGCGGCCCTCAAGCTGCGGCCCGCTCGACCCGGCCGTCGCCACCGGCTGGGTCGTCGGCGGCGCTGCCGCGGCTGGCGGTCCTGGTCTCGCAGGTCGCGCACCTCGAGTCACCCACCGACATCCCCGCCACCGCATCACCGTGGATCGAGCAGCTCGCCGAGGACCACGCCGTCACCACCAGGAGGTTGTTCCGTGCCTGAAAGTCCTCGCGAGCTCCGGCTGGGCGTCTGCGGCCCCGTCGGCACCGGCAAGTCCTCGCTGATCGCACTGCTCTGCGCCCACCTCGGCGACGAGCTGGAGATCGGGGTCGTCACCAACGACATCTACACCGACGAGGACGCCCGGATGATCCGGCTCGCCGGCGTGCTGACCGCCGAGCGGATCGTCGGCGGTCGAGACCGGCGCATGTCCGCACACCGCCATCCGCGACGACATCACCGCCAACCTGCTGGCCGTCGAGGACCTCGGCGGCCGCCCGCTGACTGGTGCTGGTGGAGTCGGGGGCGACAACCTCACCGCGACTTCTCCCGCCTCGTCGACGTCCAGTTTCTCTCAGTCGTGGGCCCGGTAGTCGACCGGGCCCATCATGTCGCCCGCCTCGTCGGTCGAGGCCTCGGTCGCGGCGCCGGTCGTGGCGCCGGCCTCGGGGCGTACGTCCTCCCGCGGCGTCGGCACGGACGGCGCGCCGCCTGCGCTCGAGCCCAGGGTCCGGGCGGCCAGCCACTGGACGGCGTCGTCCCAGTCCGGGGACAGGGCGAAGTGGCTGTGCTGCATCATCGAGGTGAGGGGCTCGGCGTGCAGCTCGCGGTCGGGCGGGCTCGGGTCGAGGAGCCGCCAGTCGCGGCCGCACTCGCGGCGCCCGGTGCGGATGGCGGGCAGGTCGTCGGGCTCGAGCGGCCACGGATCCTCCGTGCCCGCCGGCGGGCCCAGCCGGCGCGACCGCAGCACCTGCGGCGTCTCCTCACCGGTGTGCGCCCAGCTGAGCACCGGGCCCGCGATCGGGTCGGTGTCGCGGAAGAGGTTGATCCAGCGACCACCGAGCGCGCGGTCGAGCGACGTGAGCACGTGGTAGCTCATGTACGCCGGGAACGCGCGCGGGAAGATCACCTGCAGCTGCGACCCGAAGGTGAGGAAGCCGACGCGCGAGAGCTCGTACGGGTTCAGCCACAGCAGCGCGGCGGCCGAGATGAAGCTGCCCTGGCTGTGCGCCTCGACGACGACCGCGTCGGCGATCTCGGTGGTCGACGGCTCCGCCTCGGTGCAGGTGCCGAGGTGGTGGCGGATCCGGTCGCGCAGCGACTGCACCGCGAACTGCGAGTACGGCGGCGGCACGAAGGGGTGCACCGACCGCGGCCAGAACGACACCACGTCCCACACGACGTTGACGACCCGTTGCCGGTCGCGGGCTCGCAGCGACTGGCGCGCCGTGGTCATCAGCAGGCCGGCCAGGGCGATCAGCGTCAGGGCGCCGAGCCGGGAGATGACCTGCACCCAGTCGTCGGGCAGTCCGTCGTCCGGCGCACCCACGCCGGTCATCAGGTCGACGGCGAGGAGCACCGCGAGGACCATGCCGAGGAACGAGAAGCAGACCAGCACGACGGGCAGCCCGAGCTTGACCCGCGCGACCGCGCTCGCCGTCGCGATCCGGCGTACCCGCTCACCCGTGAGCCACGTCGGCGCCTCGGACCCCGCAGCGGACCCGCCGCCCGACCCGTAGACCAGGCCATAGCTCCGTCGCACCCGCTCGGTACGCCAGTCGCGGTCCGTCCACGTCCGGAACCCGAGCACCAGCCCGACGGCCACCATCAGCAGCACCGTGATGCCCCAGATGAAGGTGACGCCCTCGACCAGCTTGGGCAGCGCGGGGTCGTCGACCAGCAGCTGGGCGCTGGCCAGCAGCAGCGCCGCCGAGTAGCCGACGGCGAGGAAGGCGCCGAGCGCGGCGACGACCGGCGCCGCCATCCCTGCGGCGTAGCGGCGGAAGGGTCGCGGCACCTCCGCCTCGAGGTGCCGGGTCGCGTGCGCGAGACCCGCGGAGGCGGCGAAGAGGACCAGCAGCGTGGCGGTCAGGACCACCACGAGCGTGTTGGACACCTCGTCCACGGCGGCGAGCGGGTTGTCGGGATTGACCCCGCGCAGCCACAGCATGACCACGGACGACAGCAGGACCACCAGCGCGAGGGACGCGGCCGTCAGGCCCACGGCCGGGCGTTGGAGGACCCGGTTCCAGTTCTCCAGCGCCGAGTCGCGCTCCCACGACCGGGGAGCGCTGTGCTCCGGGTCGCCGAGCACCGCCACCAGCACGGCGAGGGCGGCCAGCAGCCCCGCGCTGGCGGCGTACACGAACGAGCTCAGGCTGGTCGCGAGCTGCGCGTCGCCGTCGGTCAGGCTGCCGACGAGGGCCACCGTCGCCCACCCGCCGGCGAGGTGCAGGCGCCCGAGGCTGGTCGCGTCGGGGTCGCCGGCGTAGAAGTTCTGCCGGGTCAGGCCGGACGTCTCGCCCAGCGAGCGGCCGAGCGTGTCGGCGGCGTCGGGCGGCTGGCGCACGGTCGTGTTGCGCCGCCCCAGCCGGTAGAGCACCAGCACCCCACCGGCCGCGACCAGCGCGCCGGCCGCCAGGAGCGTGCCCTCCCCCAGCGCCTGGCCGAGCTTCGTCGTGGCGAGCCGCTGCCGGGCGACCAGGTCGATGCTGATCGAGGACGCGGCCAGGGCGAACGTCGCGGTCAGCCCGAGGGCGAGCAGGCGCAGCGCCCCGCCGACGACGGTGTGGAAGAACCGCTCGCGCCACGACGAGGGCGGGCTGAGCATGAACTGCGCGGCGTTGACCATCCCGAACGGGACCAGCGCCAGCCACAGCGCCTGCCGCCAGTTGCCCGAGGTGTAGCGGCCCCAGTGGAAGCCCTCGAGCCTCGTCGACCGCACGTGCGGGCCGTTGCCGTCCTCGATCGGGTCGGGCGGCTTGTCGCCGAAGCAGTCGACCGCGACGAAGAACCGCGAGTACTCGTCGCCGGCCTCCTGGCGGGCATGGTGCGTCTCGAGCATCTCCTCGGGCGGCGTCCCGCTGACACCGTGGACCCGCAGCTCCACGATCTTCGCGCTCGTGACATCCATGGTCAGCCTCCGCGGCCTCCCGCGGCGGGTCCGAGACTCACCGCTGCCGCCCCTCCCATTGGAGCGGAGTCGGCTGCGGTTGTCCATGGCGGGACGGCAGGAACGACAGGGGAACGACAGAGGGCCCCCGCCCTGGTGGACGGGGGCCCTCGGCCTCGCTCAGAACAGCATCAGCTGCTGCTCATCGGCTGGTGCTCTTCAGTCGCCGACCTTCTCGGTGGCGTCGGCGACGGCCTTGACCGCGTTGGTCGCGGTGGCGGTGGCGGCGGTGGCGGTGGCCTTGGCGCTGCTCTGCGCGGTGGCGGTCTTCTTCGCCGCGGTCTTGCGGGCGGTGGTCGCGGCGGCCTTCTTGCCCGCGGCCTTCTGGGTGGCCTTCTTGGCGGTCGGCTTCGGCTTGGGGGCGACCTTCGTCGCGGCCGTCTTGTCGGCGGCGGCGGTGGTGGCCTCGGCGGCCTTCTTGGCCTGGGTCGCGGTGGTCTTCGCCTTCGACACGGTGGTCTTGGCGGAGGTCACGGTGGCCTTGGTCGACTCCTGGCGGCGGATGCGGCCCACGAGGGACTCGCCGCGCTTGACGAGGTCGGTGTAGGTGGCGTTGGCCGCGGAGACGTTGCCGTCGACGAGCGCGGAGACCTGCGTGGTGACCTTGGCCGGGTACGCCCGGGCCTCGGCCTGCAGCTCGGCGACGCGCGACTCGATGAGGGCGCGGCGGGCCTGGGCCTGCTTGCGCAGCGCCTTCGGGTCGGTCGCGGTCTTCTGCACGTCGCTGACGCGGGTGGTGACGTCCTTCTGCACGGCGGCGACGCGCTTCTGCACGTCGGCGACGGCCTCACGGACGGCCTCGACGGCCAGGTCGGTGGCGCCGACGTAGGCGAGGACGGGCTTGAGGGCTTCGGTCCTGAGGTCGCGCTTGGTGGTGGCCATGGGGTTCTCCTTCGGGTGGGGGATGGTGCTGACGTTGTTCGGGTGGTCTGGGGTCAGAGCTCGTCGGCGGGCGCTCGACCGGCTCCGCGGGAGGCGCCGGCGTCGCGTCGCGCTCGTTGAGCGCGAGGAACGAGGCGTACACGTCGAGCAGCGAGTGCTTCTGGCGCTCGGTGAGCGCGGTGTCGGCGAGGATGGCGAGCTCCACCGACCCGGGCTGCCCGGGGTCGGGGTCGGACGATGCCGGCGCGGACGTAGAGCTGCTCGGCGCTGACGCGCAGGGCGCGGGCCAGCTGCTGGAGCACCTCGGCCGACGGCTTGCGCAGGCCGCGCTCGATCTGGCTCAGGTAGGGATTGCTCACACCGACCTGGTCGGCGAGCTGCCGCAGGGAGAGCTGGGCGCCGAGGCGCTGCTCCTTGAGGTAGTCCCCCAACGTCCCGAGCGAGCCGACGACCGCCTTGCTGGTGTGCGCTGGCCTTGGAAGCCGCCTTCGACGCCTTCGTCGAGCTCACCCTGGCCGGGGTCTTCCTGTCCTTGGCCATGCCTCCATTGTGCTAACACCTGTTAGCAGAACGCAAACTGAGAGCGGTGAGACCTCTCACAACGTCCTTTGCCGAGGCCGGGTCTGAGCGCTAGCAGCCGGTTCGCACAGGGTGTCGCACTGCGGTGCCGACCTAGGATCCCCCCGTGTCCGTCCGCCCCCTAGCCGCCCCCTGCGTCCGCCACGGCGCTGGGCGCCGCCCTGGCCGCCTGGATCGTGCTGCTGGCCATCGGTCCTGCTGGCGCCGTCGTCGAGCGGGCCCGGACTGGGTGATCTTCCACCTGTCGCCGAGGCGCTGCAGACGCCTCGGACCTCCCGAGGCCCTGACCCACCGCCCGCGCGTGGAGTTCGATGCTCAACGTGGTGGCGTTCGTGCCGCTCAGCCTGCTCGGCGGACGCTGCTGTGGCCGCGACCGACCTGGCGGGACTGGACGGCGGTCGGCTTCGTGGTGTCGTTCGCCGTCGAGGTGGTCCAGGCCGTGGCGCTCGACGCGCGGCAGGCGACCAACGCCGACGTCGTCGCCAACACCCTCGGGCATGCCTGGTCGGCGCGCTCCTCGCGCTGCTGGCTCGACGAAGATCCTGGACCGGAGGGCCTCAGAAGGCCGCGCGGATCTCCCCGACCGGCACTCCGCCGCCGAGGAGCTCGAACCGCCCCGTTGAGCGGACCGGCCTCGGCGTCGACACCGTCCTGGTCGAGCACGCCCGAGCGGCGCAGCGCCTCGGCCATCAGCACCGGGCGCACGCGCGCGGCGCCGTCGTCGGTCTTGAGCGCGAAGGCGCGGCCGTCGGGCAGCGCGACGGCGTAGCAGGACTCGGCGCCGGCCTTGCCGATCAGCCCGGGGACGCCCGGTGCAGGGCGAGCTCGTCGCGGGTCGTGCCGCTGACGAACTCGGGGTGGCGGCGGATCGCGTCGGCGACGCGGCGCTGCGGACCGTCGGTCGCGGTGGCGAGCGACGCGAACGCCCGCGCCAGCCCGATCAGCGACGTGGACAGCAGCGGCGCACCGCAGCCGTCGACGGCGACCGCGTCGACCGGCTCCCCGGTCAGCCGGGCGAAGGTCTCGGCGATCGCGACCTGCAGCGGGTGGGCGGGGTCGAGGTAGGTGGCGGTGTCCCAGCCCCGCAGCACGCACGTCGCGAGCATCGCCGCGTGCTTGCCCGAGCAGTTCATCAGGACCGGGCCTTCGCGCCCCCGGCTCGGACGACGGCCTCGCGGGCGTCGTCGTCGAGCGGGTAGTCGGCGGGCGTCTGCAGCGCCGACTCGTCGAGACCGGCGGACGCGAGCGTGCGGCGTACGCCGTCGACGTGGAAGGGCTCGCCGGAGTGCGAGGCGCACGCCAGGGCGAGGAGGTCGTCGGGCAGGTCGAGGCCGAGCTCGACCATCGCGAGGGCCTGGAGCGGCTTGTTGCACGAGCGCGGCAGCACCTGCGCCGCGACCTCGCCGACCGACCAGTCGACGGTGCCGTCGGCGGCCAGCGCCACGACGGAGCCGTAGTGGTGGCCCTCGACGAACCCGGAGCGGACGATCTCGGCGACGACGGGAAGACCTGCGACGACGACATGGGCGCAGGCTACTTCCCGTGGCTCTGAGAGGATGCGCCGGGTGATCCAGCACTGCCCGACGCCGACCGAGCTCGACGACCTGGAGCTCCTGGTCTCCGGCGCCTACGCCCCGCTCACCCGATTCAACGAGGACGGGAGCGTCGTCACCCTCGACCTGCCCGACGGGGCCACCGAGGCCGAGCTCGTCGACCCCGAGGGCCTGCCGCTGGCCCGGGTCGCCGCCGACGGCTCGCTGGAGCCCCTCACGCACGCGCAGTACGGCCCCTTCCGCCGGCTGCACCTCACCCCGCGCAGGCGCGCGAGCAGCACGCCGGCGCCACCTTCGTCCCGGTGGTCGACGCGCTCACCGACGCCGACCTCGAGGAGCTCCGCGGGCTCGGCCGGGTCGTGCTCCTCGCCCTGATGGGCACCGGCACCTCGTCGCTGTCGCCCGTCGCGCTGGTGCGCGCCACGCTGGCCGCCGCCGACCTGCTCGACGACGCCTCCGTGGTGGCGATCCCGCTCCCGGCCCACGGTGACGCCGACGCCGACCACGCCCTCGGCGCCCAGGTGGTCGAGACCTACGCCGGCGGCGACCCGGTCCACGCGCTGGGGGGCCCGCCCCCGTTGGTCGAGAGCGAGCGCGCCCGTCACGAGACCCGGCTCCGACCACCCGCCGCGATCGCCGCGATCGTCGACGCCGACCAGCCGGCGCCCGAGGAGCAGGGCCTCGTGCTCTTCTTCACCGGCCTGTCCGGGAGCGGCAAGTCGACGCTCGCCCGCGCGCTGATGGACCTCCTGCTCGAGCAGGGCGGCCGCACGGTCACCAGCCTCGACGGCGACGTCGTACGCCGTCACCTGTCCGCCGGGCTGACCTTCAGCAAGGCCGACCGCGAGACCAACATCCGCCGCATCGGCTGGGTCGCCGCCGAGATCGCCCGCCACGGCGGGGTCGCGGTCTGCTCGCCGATCGCGCCGTTCGCCGAGACCCGCGAGCAGGTGCAGGAGATGGTCGAGGCCGCCGGTGGCGCGTTCTTCCTGGTCCACGTCGCCACCCCGCTCGAGGAGTGCGAGCGCCGCGACCGCAAGGGCCTCTACGCCAAGGCGCGGGCCGGCGAGATCCCCGAGTTCACCGGCATCTCCTCGCCCTACGAGGAGCCCGTCGACCCGGCCGTGCGCGTCGACACCACCGGCCGCACCATCGAGGACGCGCTCGACGACGTCCTGGTCGCGCTCGACGAGGCCGGCTACCTCCACCTGCGGGGCACCGATGGCTGAGCCCCTGAAGGTGCTGTTCGTCTGCACCGCCAACATCTGCCGCTCGCCCTTCCTCGAGCTCACCGCGCGCGCCTGGCCGGGCCCGACTCCGGGGTGGAGTTCTCCAGCGCCGGCACCCACGGCTTCGACAGCCACGCGATGGACGACGTCATGGTCGCCACGCTCGCCGAGACACCTCGTCCGACTTCGCGAGCCGCCGCCTCACCGGGCCGCTCCTCGCCGAGGCCGACCTGGTGCTGACCGCCGAGGCCACGCACCGCAGCTTCATCCTGGAGGAGTACCCCCAGCACCTCCGCAAGGTCTTCACCGTCGGCCAGTTCGCCGCCGCGGTGGAGGAGCACCCCGACCTGCGCGGGCGCGAGCTGGTCGCGGCGGTCGGCGCACGTCGTACGGCCGCGCGCCGCGAGCACGACATCGCCGACCCCTACCGGCGCGGGGAATCGGCTGCGGCCACGGCAGCCGACACAATGTCGCGAATGGTGGGTGTGATCGTCCCTCGGCTCGCTCCAGGAGGCTCCGGTGGCTGACCTGCTGACCGTCACGTTCTTCTCGATCCTCGCCGCCGGCTTCCTCGTCGGCATCGTCGTCGGCCTGACCGGCATGGGTGGTGGCGCCCTGATGACCCCGGCGCTGCTGTTCCTCGGCGTCGGCGAGGCCGCCACCGTGGTGACGGCCGACCTCACGGCGGCCGCGGTCTACAAGACCGGCGGCGCGATCGTGCACAAGCGCGAGGGCTCGCCCAACATGCGGCTCGCGATGTGGCTGATGATCGGCTCCATCCCGATGGCACTGCTCGGGCCACACCTGGTCGCGTGGTTCACCGACGACACCGAAGAGCTCAACCACGTGCTGGTCATCAGCATCGGCTTCGCGCTCCTGCTCGCCGCGGCGACGTACGCCCTGCGCCTCTACGTCAACCTGCGCCGCGTCCGCTCGGGCACCCACGTCCACGACGACAACCCCGCCATCCGGATCGTGCCGACGCTGCTCGTCGGCATGCTCGGCGGCCTGCTCGTCGGCATCACCAGCGTCGGCTCCGGCTCGGTCATCATGATCGCCCTGCTGATGCTCTACCCCGGCCTGTCGGCCGTGCGGCTCGTCGGCACCGACCTGGTGCAGGCCGTGCCGCTCGTCCTGGCCGCGGCGATCTCCAACATCGCCCTGCACGGCATCGACTGGACGATCCTGATCCCGCTGGTCGTCGGCTCGGTGCCCGGCACGATCCTCGGCTCGATGCTCGCGCCGCGCGTGCCGCAGTCGTTCATCCGGCGCGGCATCGTCGTCGTGCTGACGATGAGCGGCGTCGCGCTGCTCGACAAGTCCGGCTGGGCGCCCCTCGGCGTCGAGGAGACCCACCCGATGCTCATCGCCGGCATCGGCCTCGTTCGTGCTGGTCGTCCTGCCCATCGTCTGGGGCTTCCTGCGCCGGCAGCAGGGGCTGCCGATGTTCGGCTCGCCGACCATCGCCGAGCTGGAGGACCCCGACTACCGGCCCGGGCTCGTGGGGATGAAGAAGGTCGACCGGCCGTAGGGCCGCTCGCTCACGTCGACACGTGCGGCGGTGGTGGCGGCCCGCCCCCGCCCTCGCCCGCGAGGATGAAGGACGAGGGCGATCGAGCATTTACTCTTGTCAAAACTTCGTTGACAAGTTGAGGAAATACGCGTGGAGCTGCAGGACTACTGGCGCACCGTCCGACGGCGGTGGCGGCTGGTTCTCGGGAGCGTCCTGGTGGTCCTGGCGGTCGCCGCGGCGTGGACGTGGTCGGTGACCCCGACCTACGCCTCCACCACCCGGATCTTCGTCTCGACCAGCCAGACCGACGAGAACTCCGCCTACACCGGCAACCTGTTCGCCACCCAGCGCGTGGCGTCGTACGCCGACCTGGTGACCGAGCAACCAGCTCGCCGAGCGCGTGGCCGACGAGCTCGGCGACACCGACGCGATGGACCTGCGCGAGCAGGTCACCGCCTCGGCCGTCCCGGAGACGGTGCTGCTCGAGATCGAGGCCGTCGACGCCGACGCCGAGCGCGCCCGCGACATCGCGCAGGCCTACGCCGAGCAGCTGCAGCTCGTCGTGGAGGAGCTCGAGACGCCCCGCGGCGAGACCACGGCCGTCGTCAAGGCCACCCTCATCGACGACGCCGCAGGTCGCCCGCTCACCCGTCGCGCCGCAGCCGCTGCGCAACCTCGCGCTCGCCGGCATCCTCGGGCTCCTGCTGGGCGTCGGCCTGGCCGTGGCCCGCGAGCTCCTCGACACCAGCGTGAAGGGCGCCGACGACATCGCCGAGATCACCTCGGCCCCGGTCCTCGGCAACATCTTCCAGGACGACGACGCCAAGCGCGCGCCCGCACGAGGTGCTCTCGACCGCGACGCCGTGGGCCGAGGCCTTCCGCGTGCTGCGCACCAACATGCAGTACGTCGACATCGACAACGACCAGAAGGTCATCGTCTCACCAGCGCCCTGCCCGGCGAGGGCAAGAGCACGACCGCGGTCAACCTCGCGGTCACGCTCACCCAGGCCGGCCAGAGGGTCGCGCTCGTCGAGTGCGACCTCCGCCGTCCGCTCATCGCCGACCGCCTCGAGCTCGACGGCGCGATCGGCACCACCAGCGTGCTGATCGGCAAGGTCAGCGCCGAGGACGTCATGCAGCAGTACGCCGACACGTCGCTCGAGGTCATGGTGTGCGGCCAGATCCCGCCCAACCCCTCGGAGCTCCTGCAGTCGCAGGCGATGGAGATGCTGCTGCTCGACCTGCGCCAGCGCTACGACGTCGTCATCCTCGACGCGCCGCCGCTGCTGCCGGTCACCGACGCAGCCCTGCTCGCCACCCGCGCCGACGGTGCGGTCGTCGTGGTCAGCCACGGGCGGACGACGCGCGACCAGCTGTCGACGGCCATCGAGCGCCTCGACTCCGTCGACGCCACCACGCTGGGCGTCGTGGTCAACCAGGCGCCGGCCAAGAAGTCGGCGAGCGGCTACGGCTACGGCTACGGCTACGCCCCGCTCGAGGACGAGACCGTGACGGCGGGGGGCGGCAAGCGCCGCCGACGCTGACCACCGCCGGCCCAGCTCGGCAGGGTCAGGCCAGGCCGAGCAGCTCGCGGCACTGCGCCGGCTTCATCGGCGTACGCTGCGCGATCCGTCCCAGCTCGACCGCGCGCTCGACGAGCTGGGCGTTGGACTCGACCGGCACGCCGCGGCTGATGGTGAGCACGTCCTCCATGCCGACGCGCAGGTGGCCGCCCATCGACAGCGAGGCCATCGCGACCGACAGCGTCGAGCGGCCGATGCCGGTGGCCGACCACGAGGTCACCTCGGGCGGGAGGGCGGCCACGCCGGCGACGAGCGCGGGGGCGGTGCCGGGCATGCCGCCGGGGACGCCCATCACGAAGTCGACGTGCACCTTGCCGCCGGCCGGGACGCCGTACTGCCGGATGAGGCGGCCGAGCGCGTGCACCTGCCCGAGGTCGAAGAGCTCGAACTCCGGCGCCACGCCGCGCTCGAGGGCGAGCTGGTAGAGGTCCTTCACGAAGGGCCACGGGTTGAGGAAGACGTCGTCGCCGAAGTTGGTCGTGCCCATGGTGAGCGAGCACGAGTCCGGCTCGGCGTCGAGCACCTTGAGCCGCTCGTCGAGCGGGTCGTGCACCGAGCCGCCGGTGGAGAGCTGGACGACGAGCGAGGACGACTCGCGCACCGCGGCGACCCACTCGCGCAGCAGACCCTGGTCGAGCGTGGGCTGGTGGGAGGTGTCGCGCACGTGGATGTGGATCATCGCCGCGCCGGCTGCTTCGCAGTCGGCCGCGGTGCGAGCCACCTCCTCAGGGGTGGTCGGGAGCTGCGGGCAGTCGGTCTTCGCCGTCTCGGCGCCCGTCGGTGCCACCGTGATGAGCAGTTCGTCCATGCGCGCACCTTAGACTTCCGCGAGTGACTAGCTCGGCCAGCCCTCGCCACGTCGTCGCCGTGACCGCCCTGGGGACGCAGGTGCACCTCGAGGTCGCCGGCGGCCATGCCGACGGCGTCGCAGACGACCTGCTCCGCGCGTGGTCGCGGTGCGAGGCCAGGCAGGTCGACGACGTGCAGGGCCGCAGCGTTCGCGTGCTGGTCGACGACGACCCCGCCGCGGTCGAGGACGCCGCGGCGCGAGGCGCCATCGCCGGACCCAGCGGGTCGGTCGTCGGCGACCAGGTCGCCCTGGCCGTCACGCTCCAGGCGATGGAGGCCAACGAGGGCGACCTCCTGATGCTGCGTGCCGCGGCCGTCGCGGACCCGGAGACCGGCCGGTGCGTCGTGCTGGTCGGTCCTGCCGGCAGCGGGCGGTCGACCGCCGCCCGGACACTCGCACGGCACTTCGGCTACGTCACCGACGACACCGTCGCCTTCACCGCGGCGCTCGACCTGCTGGCCTACAGCAAGCCGCTGGTGTCGTCCGACGACCCCGGTCTGGGCCTGCAGTCCCCCGACGACCTCGGCCTGCGCCAGGCGCCCGGCGACCTCCGCCCGGCGGCGGTGCTGCTGCTCGAGCGCCACGCCGAGGGCTTCGTCCCGCCCGTGCTCACCGAGCTCCCCACCGCGGAGGCGATCGCCCACCTGTCGGGCAACGCGTCCCACCTGCGCTCGCTCGACAAGCCCCTGCACCGCCTGGCCGCGCTCGTCGAGGAGGTCGGCGGCGTGCACCGCGTCGACTACCGCGAGGCCGACGACCTGGTCGCCGTCACCCAGCAGCTGCTCAACCACCCGCCGTCGCGCGACGTCGAGACGGAGTCGGCGCCCGAGCCGACCGTCGTCGAGCTCCTCGGCCCCGACACCACCGACGGCGGCGAGCGCGTACGCCGCCTCGACTTCGTCGACTTCCACGTCAGCGACGACGGCGTCGGCTGCGTGATGCTCGACGAGACCGTCGTCGCGCTGTCCTTCATGGCCACCCGCATCCTCACCCTGCTCGGCGAGGGGTCGGCCACCCTCGACCGGCTCGGCGAGGCGCTCGTCGTCGAGTTCGGCGAGCCCGAGTCCGGCGACGCCAGGTCGCTCGTCCAGACCCACGTCGACGACCTCGTCGAGGTCGGCGTCCTCACCCGCGTCTGACGCGAGCAGGAGCCACGACGTGCGTGCCGTCATCCAGCGGGTGCTGTCCGCCAGCGTGCGCGTCGACGGCGAGGTGGTCGGCGAGCTCGACCGCCCGGGACTCCTGGTCTACCTCGGCGTCACCCACGACGACGGCGCGACCGAGGTCGCGTGGACGGCCCGCAAGATCTGGGACCTGCGCCTGCTGCGCGACGAGCAGAGCGCCAGCGACGTCGGCGCGCCCGTGCTGGTCGTCAGCCAGTTCACGCTGTACGGCGACGCGCGCAAGGGTCGCCGCCCCACCTGGCAGGCCGCCGCGCCGGGCCCGGTGAGCGAGCCGCTCTACGACGCCGTCTGCGCCGAGCTCGAGCGCCTCGGCGCCCACGTGGAGCGCGGCCGCTTCGGCGCCGACATGCGCGTCGAGAGCGTCAACGACGGCCCGATCACCCTCGTCCTCGACTCGCCGTAGCCCCTCGCTGGTCGAGTAGCCCGCGAGGACAGTGCACCCCCGCTGGTTGAGGAGGTCGCGGACAGCGACCGTCACGAAACCCAGTCAGGCACTCAGTAGGGCAGCTGCGTCGCGAGCCACCCCGCGAAGAGCCACGCGACGACTGCCACGGCCCAGAACAACACAGTCCCCCGCTGCGCCATCACACGGCCTACTCGTCCGAGAACCGGTGGTAGCTGCTGTTGTGCGGGCACGCTCGCCCGTACCTGACCTTGCATCGTCCCCAGCGCATCGCGCCGACCCCCAGTCGCTTCACGCGACGAGTCTGCAGCTCAGGCGACCTCGGGGCTGCCACAGGACGCCCACACGTCGTCTACGACCACCGTTGGTCGAGGAGGCGCGCAGCGCCGTCACGAGACCCGCAGCGCCGTCCGGACCCTCAGCCCTTCGGGCCCGTCTCCCACACCCGCGCCCAGTCGACCTCCATGGTCTGGGGCAGCTTGCCGTCGAAGCGCGGCAGCTCGTAGTCCGACGACAGCAGGCTGAGGATGAGGAACTCCGGCCGCCCGGAGCTCACGCCCTTCAGGCGCTGGGTGACCTTGTCGTCGATGCGGAAGACGTACTCCTCGGGCGTCCACTCGACGGAGAAGACGTGGTACTGGTCGGCCCAGTCGTCGCCGAGCTCGTCGGCGTTGGGCAGCCAGCCGCCGACGGTCTGCTTCTTGCCGGCCTTGTCGAGGAAGTAGGTGAAGCTGGTCAGCCCGCCCTCGGGGTGGTCGTCGCCGAAGTACTCGATGACGTCGATCTCGGCGCCGCCCTTCTTCGGGCCGCCGGTGCCCTGCCCGCCGACCGCCTGCATCCAGAAGGCCGCGTGCTGGCCGCGGCCCGGCTGCGTCTTGATGCGCGCGGCAGCGAAGCCGTACGTGAACGCGACGCTGTGCTCGGTGCCGACGTGGCCGTTGAGCCGGTAGGCGAACCTCTTGCGCTTCCCGGGGAGCTGGCACTCGTCGCCCTCGCGGTCGGGGTCCTCCATCACGCTGAGCTTCAGCACGCCGTCGGCGACCTCGGTGGCGTCCGCGCTGGCCTTGGAGCACGTCCGGACGCCGGTGTAGCCCTGGTCGCGGGTCAGCCACACGGCGTCGGGGCCGTCGACACTGTCCTCGTCGTCGAAGTCGTCGGTGAACGTCGCCTCGGGGGCGTCCTTCGGTCGAGACCTTCGTGCCGATGGCGTCGTCGCCGTCGCCGACCACCACGTGGAGGTCGCCGGAGTCGCGGCTGGTGAGCGAGACACGGCCCTTGGCGTCGGTGTCCTGCTCGTCGACCTCGGACCAGCCGTCGTCGTCCTTCGCGACCAGGGTGACCGTGGTCCCCTCCTCCGCGTCGGCGATCGTGGCGTCCACGACCCAGGCGGCGTCGTCGGCGGACTCGACGTCCTCGCCGTTCGCGGCCAGCTGGGGCAGCACCTGCGCCTTGCACGCTGTCGCTCTTCTCGTACGACGGCGGCGTGGGGTCGCCGTCGTCGGCCGAGCTGCAGCCGGTGACGAGCAGGGCGCCGGCGAGTGCGGCCGCGAGGGCCCGGGGGGTGGTCCGCATGCGCGCCATTGTGACGAAGGGACGGCGACCGCGACCAATCGTCCCGGCACCGTCCGACCCTCAGGGGTCAGCCGTCACCCGGTGATGCGGGCAGCGCTCCCGGTCGTCACTGCCACCCGGCGGCGGGACGTGGCGAGCACGTGGGCCTCGTGCGCCCACCGCGAGGCCTCGCTGCGGCGGCACTCGACGCGTGAGAGGTGTGCCACTCGATCCACGGCGACGGACGGCACCCGAACCGGCACGGCCACGGCGTCGGGACGGGCCGCGAACATCCGGCCGACGACCACGGCGACGGGGAAGGACAGCAGGATCCACGCTGCGAGGATCATGAGCGCCCAGACGACCATGCCGTGTTGTTACCCCCATCACACCCGGGTCAAACCTCTCGACACGAATTAGTCGCGAACCGGTCCTCCGGCGACCCGCCCCGACCACGCCCGGCAGTGCGAATCGTCGGTCGGGCGGCGCGTCGCTACGATGATGGCTGCTGTCCCCGAGAGAGGCCGTCGCAAACGCCATGACCAACACCCACGTCGACTACCAGCTGAGCCAGCTGGACCAGCTCGAGGCCGAGTCGATCCACATCTTCCGTGAGGTCGCCGCCGAGTTCGAGAAGCCGGTCCTGATGTTCTCCGGTGGCAAGGACTCCATCGTCATGCTCCGCCTGGCGGAGAAGGCGTTCTTCCCGGCCAAGCTGCCGTTCCCGCTGCTCCAGGTCGACACCGGCCTGGACTTCGACGAGGTGCTGACCACCCGCGACTCGTGGGTCGAGCGGCTGGGTGCGCGGATGATCGTGGCCACGATCGACGAGGCGATCGCCGCGGGTCACGTGGTCGACGACGGCAAGACCAGCCGCAACCGCATGCAGATCGGCACGCTGCTCGGCGCGATCGAGGAGAACGGCTTCACCGCCGCCTTCGGTGGCGGTCGCCGCGACGAGGAGAAGGCCCGCGCCAAGGAGCGCGTCTACTCCCACCGCGACGACTTCGGCCAGTGGGACCCGAAGATGCAGCGCCCCGAGCTGTGGAGCCTCTACAACGGCCGCATCCACGCCGGCGAGCACATGCGCATCTTCCCGCTGTCGAACTGGACCGAGCTCGACATCTGGCACTACATCCACCGCGAGCAGATCGAGATCCCCTCCATCTACTTCGCCCACGAGCGCGAGGTCGTCGAGCGCGACGGCATGCTGCTCTCCGTCGGCCCCGAGATCCAGCCCAAGGGCGACGAGACGGTCGAGAAGAAGATGGTGCGCTTCCGCACCGTGGGTGACCGCACCCAGACCGGCTGCGTGGAGTCGGTGGCCACCGACACCGCCGCCATCATCGACGAGATCGCCATCGCCCGCGTGACGGAGCGAGGCGCCACCCGTGGCGACGACCGCTTCTCCGAGGCAGCCATGGAAGACCGCAAGAAGGAAGGCTACTTCTGATGGCCAGCACCCCCCAGACCTCGACGCCCACACCGCCGCCCAGGGCGAGATGGACCTGCTCCGCTTCGCGACCGCCGGTTCGGTCGACGACGGCAAGTCCACCCTCATCGGGCGCCTGCTGCTGGACTCGAAGTCGATCTTCGAGGACCAGCTCGAGGCGGTGGAGTCGACGCAGCCAGTCCAAGGGCTACGACTACACCGACCTGGCGCTGCTGACCGACGGCCTGCGCTCCGAGCGCGAGCAGGGCATCACCATCGACGTGGCCTACCGCTACTTCGCCACCCCGGCGCGCAAGTTCATCATCGCCGACACCCCGGGCCACATCCAGTACACCCGCAACATGGTCACCGGCGCCTCGACCGCCGACCTGGGCCTCGTCCTCGTCGACGCCCGCCAGGGCCTCACCGAGCAGTCCCGCCGCCACGCGGTGCTGCTCTCGCTGCTGCGCGTGCCGCACCTCGTGCTGGCGATCAACAAGATGGACCTCGTCGACTGGTCGCAGGAGGTCTACGAGAAGATCCACAAGGAGTTCACGACCTTCGCGACGAAGCTCAACATCCCCGACCTCGAGGTCATCCCGATCTCGGCGCTGCAGGGCGACAACGTCGTCAACCGCTCCGAGAACACCCCGTGGTACTCCGGCCCGACGCTCATGCACCACCTCGAGCACGTCCACGTCGCCTCCGACCGCGACCTCGTCGACACCCGCTTCCCGGTGCAGTACGTCATCCGCCCCAAGTCCGACCAGTACCACGACTTCCGCGGGTACGCCGGCCAGGTGGCCGGCGGCGTGCTGAAGAAGGGCGACGAGATCGTCGTGCTGCCGAGCGGCATGACCTCGACCATCTCCAAGGTCGAGCTCTTCGACACCGAGATCTCCGAGGCGTTCCCGCCCATGTCGGTGACGATCCACCTCGAGGACGACGTCGACGTCTCCCGCGGCGACATGATCGCCCGGCCCGAAGAACGCGCCCAAGCCCAGCCAGGACATCGACGCGATGATCTGCTGGATGACCAACGAGCCGCTGCGTCCGCGCCAGAAGCTCGCCATCAAGCACACCACCCGCACGGGCCGCGCGATGGTCAAGGACATCCAGTACCGCCTCGACGTGAACTCGCTGCACCGCGACCAGGAGGCCGGCGAGCTCTCCCTCAACGAGATCGGCCGCGTCCAGCTGCGCACCACCGTGCCGCTGCTCTGCGACCCGTACTCGAAGAACCGCACCACGGGCTCGTTCATCCTGATCGACGAGGCCACCGGCGTCACCGTCGGCGCCGGCATGATCAACACCGCCAGCTGATAGTTCGCCGTCGTGGCACGCGGCCCGATCGTCCGGATCGAGCGTTCGTGCCGCGCTGCGCGTAGTCGTTGGACCTCGGGGCAATCGGTCCGAAACAGGAGTCTTCTTCGTTGGGGCCGGTTAAGGTTGCAGGCTGCCGCTCGGGGACTGGAGGTGCGGTGCCATGCTTCTTATTGTCTGGATAGCCGTTTCCTGCGTCGTCGCAGTCGGCCTGCTGAACCGACCCGCGGCACGGGTCGCGGTAGCTGTCGGCCTGAGCTTGGCCATCCCATCGATTGCCAGCGAAGCCCTGACGGGAGTACCCCTATCTGGGGGCGGCGGAGTGCCCCCTCTGCATCCCGCGAGCTGGTTCATAGTAGTTAGCTTCACTGTCGAGCTCTTCCTCGGCGGCGGCCGGCTAAACCGAAGCGTCAGGGACATACAGGGAGCCATATTCGCGGTGAGCGCAGGAGCCGCGCTTGCCGCGGCGTGCCCACCCTCACTGGCTTTTTCCCGGCCCACGGCGGCCTCAGTCTTGCTCATCAATCAGGTTCTATGTCCGTTCCTCTTGTACGTGCAAGTCCACGTTGCAGTGACTGAGAACGACACGAATAGGCTTCGGCTCACGCGAGCATGGCTGGCCGCCGCGATATTGATGGTCCTGCTTGCATCTGCGATCCACGCGGACTTGCTGGTACAGCCTTTTGCGGACTATTTCGAGCACTACTATTGGTACCAATTCGAGGCTGGGCAGCGTGCCCATGGGACTCTTGACCACCCGTTGACCCTGTCCGTCGTCCTGGCCTCAACCATTCCGCTGCTCGTGACCGTGCGCTCGACGGTCTTCCAGTTGCTCATGGCTGTCGTGCTTGGTTACGGGATCCTCTTGACCGAGTCCCGGACAGGCTTTGTGCTTGGGGCCCTCGCCCTAGCTTACGTATCCATTGCCTCCCACGGCGCCATTGCAAAGGTCGTGGGTCTCGCATTCATCGCGGTTTCTATTGCTCCGGTGGTGTCAGGCGACCTCGAGAGGATCACTGGCAAGTTTTCAGCAGATGGGGGGTCGGCTGAGGCAAGGTTCGCGGCCTTGGGCCACTTCGTTGACGAACTCCCGAGCTTCCTGGTATTCGGTCACGGGACAGGAGCCAGCTACTCGTTCGCTCGAGAGTGGGGGTTGATCACCAGCCTCGAGAACGGATTGTTGATGTTCGTGGTCGACTACGGTCTGCTTGCGACGGCGTTGATCATGGCTCCGATTATCGGGGTCTTGGTACGGCGATCGAGCAAGGAGCAGCGCCCGTATAGGCTTGCCGTCGCACTGGGTTTGGCCTCATGGGCCTCGTACAGCTCATCGCCACGGAATCCGCCGCCAGCATTGTCGTGTGGTTCATGGTTGGCCTGGCCACCGCCACACAGCAAAATCTCCGCAAGGCGACCGTTCCGGAGCCGAACAACTCTCAGGACGTTGAATTTGTCCCACGGTTGAGCAATCTGGGAAGGGCAGCCTTCAAGTAGTGCAAGTCACCCCGCGTCGGGACGGTCGCTCGCGCACACTCAGGCCGAGGGTGCGACGGCCCCAAACATGTTGAAGCCGGCCGCCACGACGTTGCCCACCAACGTCGCCCATGCGGCACCACTTGCACCAAACTGCGGAACTAGTGCGAACACGGCGACCGCGTTGATGGCCGCGGCGACCATGAGCGAGCTGGCCCTGCGCAACTCTGGCCGCCCCGCCGCACCAAGCGCAGCGCCGCAGATCGAGCCTGGGTTTCCCAGGCATATGCCGAGCAAAAGAATAAGCAACGGCTGCACGGCTCCCATGAACTCGGAACCAAACAACAGGCGGATCGCGGGTCCACTGACGACGGCAATGAGGCCGGCGGTCAGAACTGTGACGACAGTGGAAATTCTCGCGGCGCGGGCGGTTCTCGCATTGTCAGGAGAGCCAGACTCGACCGCATACAAGACTTCGCGCAGCGCAGTGTTGAATACCAGAGCGGCTTCAGCCAGCGTGACAGCGACCGCGTAAAGACCAAGCTGACGGGAATCAGACAGCGGCACCATCAAAAATTGGTCGAGCCGCTGGAGAAGGGCGCCGGCGAGTGACCCCGGCCAGTACCGGAACCCGAAACCTAGTAGAACCCGTCCTGATCGAGCACTTCGGGGAAGGTTACATCCGCGCGATCTGCGTAGCGGTCCGATGTAGAAAACTGCACCGACGGCGTAACTCATGGTGAGAATGAACGTGGCGGAAGTGGGGGTCAACCACCCTGACACGAGGAGTCCTGCGAGCAGAACCAGCCGACCAAGGCTCATCGCAATCCGCTCCGCAGAGATCCTCGGCCACATTCCAAGTCCCGCCGCTAATCCCCTCAGCCCTCGGTCAAGAGTGCGAAAGGCACCACTGCGCCGGTCATGATGAGCAGCGGCGCAATGTCTGTCGACCCAGCCAACATGGGAGCGGTGAGCGCAACGGTGACGGCAATGGCTACGCCCGCAAATAGGAGAACGCAGAATCCAACCTTGGCACTCCGCCCGTCAACGACCTTGTGTCGTGCTGCGGCGAACGTGAAGGCCTCGGGCACTCCGAGGGTAAGAGCCGACATGGCCAAAGCCAGCAGGGACAGGCCTGCGGCGACTTCACCGCGACCGTCGACGCCCAGTCCGCGAGCCAGAATAGGCGCGGATGCCAAGGCAAGAACGGCGCGCAGTGGACGAAATGTTGAGCGCTGTGCCTCGAGGCGGCCCAACCTTGCGCCCGAGTCTCCATGACCACCTCGTCATAGATGCGCTCCAGTAACCGAGTCTGTGTTCGCACGTCGAACTCTTCTTCGAATCTCCCGCCGTCCCGCGCGGCCCATCGACCTAGCGCGAACCGGGTTACTCAACATCTCGACGACCGAGCTAGCCAGCTCAGCGCGGTCCCCTTCGGGCACCAGCAACCCCGTGATGCCGTCGTCGACAGCCTCGGGAACGCCACCGTGGCGGTACGACACGACCGGAAGACTCTGCGCCGCGGCTTCGAGGAAGACCATTCCGAAGCCTTCGGAGTCCCCGTTCGCGGCCCGCATCGACGGCGCGGCGAAGACGCGTGAAGAGGCCAGCGCTCGCTCGACGACGGCGGGCGGCTGCGCTCCCAGGAACGAGACCGTCAGGCCAAGGTCAGAGGCCAATCGTTCGGCGGCGCTTCGCACGGCCGTCTCCGATCACCGTGCTGGTGATGGGTCGGCCCAACAACTCTTGTGCTCGGGAGATAGCGGACAGCAGATCAAGGATGCCCTTCTTCTCCACGAGCCTGCCCACGAAGGCGACGTCAACGGTCGTCTTGACTGCCTCATGCCTTGGCGCAGGAGCTACCCAATTCGATGGATGCGTACCTTGTCCTCCGGCGCCCCGAGTGCCATCACGGCGTCAGCTGTGAACTGGGATACTGCGATGATTCTGCTGGCGTACCTGAAGGTGTTGCGAAGACCGCGTTTCGAATAGTCCAGGATCGAATCGCGCGCAGTTACATCCCGGCCATGCACTGTGATAATCAGCGGTTTGCGCAAGCGTTCCGCTTCCTTGACGACGAGCATCCCGTCGTCCAAGAAGTGTGCGTGGATCAGGTCGACGTTCTGCCGCGCAATCAGCCCTCGCACCCGGCCACTGTTACCCGTGACTCGGTGTGCCTTTCGCCGGACGCGGCCAGAGACTGTGGAAGAGAAGGCCACCTCGTCACCGCGGCGGACTAGAGCGGAACCGATGGACTGAGTCCCCAGGCTCACCGCGTCCCAATCAACGTAAGAGTCCATCTGAGCGCGAACGAACGTTTCCGACCCAGGTAGCCAGTCGGTGCGCCATACCAGTACTCGCCCCCTGGCGACCGCTCGCGAGCTAGGCATCCATATCCCGGTCCTCCAGCGACGCACGAGCCCGCCCTTTGAGGACGCGCGCGGGAACTCCGCCGAGAACGCTCATGGGAGGAAACACTCCCTTGACCACCGCGCCGGCCGCCACCACACTGCCCGAACCGATGACCGTGCCATCCAAGATGGTTACGCGAGCACCGATCCAGCAATTGTCCTCGATCACAATGCCTTGCTCCGTCGTGCCTTGGAGACGGATCGGTGTGTCCACGTCCTTGAACACGTGCTCCTGCAGCGCAGCGACACGAACGGTCCCACGATGACGTCCACGACCGATGGCGATGCCTCCCGACGCACCGATGTGGCAGTAGTCGCCCAACCCGCTATTTGGTCCTAGGGAGAACCCGCGACCCAAACGGCTCAGGTGGCTGGTGACGGTGACGACGCAGCCCCGCCCGAGCCTCGAGCCATCTCCGAGACTCGTGCCGGTGGAGCCGTAACCGTCGATGGTGCATTCGGGACCGATGCTGACGAACCTGCCAAACTTGATGCGCCCGCGCCCACGCAGTCGAACACCCGGTCCGAGAAGCACGGGACGCCTGGTGCGAAGGACTCCCCTCAGCAATTCTCCCCCACGCGCGAGCATGAACGTCGCGAGTAGTCCACTCGGGATCTCGGCGTCCAGCACGGTCTTCCGGCCAGTCGCGCGGAGCAGCAGAGAGGTCAGCGACTTGATCATGGCGTCGGAACAGTGTCGTGGCGAACCGCGTACTCGGCCCCTTGCAACCCGAGAGCGAAGCGGGTCATGCCAATACCTCGCATGCCGCCCCTCACGGCGCGCCCGGTGGTTGTTGGGTTGGCCGTGACCAGCCCAACTCCGACCGCTGGTACGGCCCCGAGCATCCTCACAAACCCCAGCACAAGGATGCCGAGTCTCTGACGAAGCGAAGGATGGAAGTTGCCCGCACGTAGTCGCGCGACGCCCTCGCCGGTGCGGATTGCTCTCTTCAGACACCACTTCACCGAGACGCGGACCTTTGGAACGGTCTCGGTGACAAGCGGTTTCGCGCACCAGACGAGCCGCGCTCCGGCTTGCACGAGCCGCGAGGTGAACTCGACGTCTGATCCACCTGAAAATTGCATGGAGCGGTCAAACGTCGTCACCCCCAACTGGTGAAGCGTGGGGACGTGGAGCAGAAGGCTGTTCGTTGCTGCGAAAGGGATCTGCTCGCGGTGAGCAGTCGAAGGTGCGTCGAAGAACCCACCGTGCGCAATCCACCTCGGTGGTTCCAGCTCGTACTCATAGGCGACTAACCCGCCGACGCCATGAGCATCCTCGTCGTGCAGGGTCGCGAGCATGTCAACCACCCATTCGGGTTCGACCGTCTCGTCGTCGTCGACAAACAGGATGTAATCGTCGGTCGACGCGAGAGCGAGGCACCGAGTTCGGGCCGCCGGGATTCCAGGCGTCTCCTCAATCACGTAGGTGATGGCATATGGGAAGTCTTGCGGGAGCGCGTCCCGGGCGCTGCCGGTAGCGTCGTTGTCAACCACCACCACACGAAGCAGGGTCAAGTGCGGCGCCCGCAGCCTGGCGATGCTGGAGAGAAGAGTCCGTAACCCCTCCGGACGGCGATGAGTGCAGATTGCAATCGCAACGCTCGTAGGTGCAACGCGATCTGCCGGGGCATCGGCCTCATCCTTTATGGAACCACCAGGCTCACCCGGTGTTGCAGCGGGCGAGTTCACGACCAAACCTCCGCCATCCTGGAAGCGAATGCTTCCGCTGAATACTTGCTCACGAACTTTCCAAGTCCGCGCTGGCCTTGAGAGGCCAAAGAAGTAGTCCTATCCGCGTTCTGCAGGATGTGCGCAAGTTCGGCGACATCGCCGCGCTTAAACCGCCTACCGTTCACTCCGTCGTCGATGATGTCGGACAAGCCACCCCCGTCCGACCCGATCACTGCCCGTCCGCGTGCGAACGCCTCGATTGCGACAAGGCCAAACGGCTCGGGCTTGTCGCTGGGCACGATGAGCGCGTCCACCTGGTCCAGCACGTCGTGGATCGAGTCGACCTGGCCGATGATCCGAACGCTTTCGGGATGCTTCAGACCCGCCACCATCTGTTCCACGTCGACACCTTCGCCGGGCTGGGGGTGCGGAACCTGCGATCAGCAGCACCGCCCGGCGGCTCGATACAATCCCACGCTTCCAGCAGCGTGCGGTGCCCCTTCCAAGCATTCCAACGGCTGGCGACGAGAAACCGCACGGGTCCCCCCTCGGCCCGAGCAACAACGGGCCGAGATGGAGCCTGGACTCCGTTCTCGATCACCATCGCACGCCTGCGCGCAGGCGCCCGGGGAGGGCCTCATGGACGGCTCGCGAGATCGTCACGACAGTTGGCGCTAAACCAACTAGGAGCCCAAGGACGGCACCCTCGCGACGACCCCAAACCTCTTGGACGTGGACACAGATGCGATCCGCGCCAGCCAGGCGCCCTGAGACGACGGCTGGAGCAGTGGCGCTGGTCGCGGCGTACACAGTTCCGATCTGTGAGGTGCGTACCCACTGCGCCAGGGTCAACGTATGCCACAACAGGAGGGCCAGCCCCTTGGGACTTTTCAGGGCCTGTCGACGCAAGATCGGGGAGATTACGGTGCTGAACCGCGACACCCGCCTCGTGCAAGCAACGTGTGAGGCTGCCGGGGCCGTCGGGCATGGTCGGCAGCAACACCACGAGTCGTTCACGCAAGTCTGACGGCATTGAGTCGATTATCTGAAGCACCATGCGATCGGACCCGTAAAGTTCGTCGCTGGAGTGGACGATCGCCACCCGGTTCTTCAGCTGCCCCCCGAGAAGAAGGTGTCATCGCGGACTTGGAAGCCCCGCCACGACCGGATCAGCCCTTCATAGCCGTCGGTCACGTCGTCCCAACGGTAGGTCCGTTCGACGTGTCGTCGCCCGGCCTTGCCGCGAGCCTCGCACACGTCGCGGTCGGCATCATCCTTCTTGACGGCGATGGACACGTCCTCGGCGGAGGACGAAGAACCGAGCATGGCCGTCGGTGACCTCGCTGTTGAAGTAGACGTCGTACGCCGTCACCGGAGCCGCGCAGCCCATCGCCGCGCAGCAGCGACGGGTTGGTGCCGCCGACCGAGTGGCCGTGGAGGTAGCTCGGCCAGTTGGCGTAGAGCTGGTTGAGCAGGTCCTGGTCCCACGACCGATCCGAGGAAACGGACGTCCGCAGCTGCCCGGCGAGCCACTTGACCCGCGAGATGTACTCGTCGCCGTACGGCGCGGTGCCCACGACCACCAGCGGGAGGTCCGAGCCGGCCGGCGTAGCCCTCGACGATCACGTCGACGTGGTTCTCCGGCTCCATGCGAGCGACCACCAGGTGGTACTGCCCGGGCGCGAGGTCGAGCTCGCCCAGCCGGTCGGTGCCGGGGTCGATGATCGGCGCCCCGTAGGCGATCAGGTGGCTGCTCACGGCCGTACTCGTCCTGGAGGTAGTCCGCGATGCCCTGCGCGTCCGCGATGAGCGCGAGACCCGATCGTGCGGCGATCGCGCTCGGCCCGGTTGTAGTACTTGGCGCCGAGGCCCGCCCACTTGGCCCGCTTCCACTCCAGACCGTCCATGTGGACGGCCGAGGGGATGCCGGCGGCCTTGAGCAGCCGGATGAAGGGGGCGTTGCCGGCGTTGAAGAGCGATCGCCGCGTCGGGTCGGTCCTTCATCGCGTGCAGCACCGAGAGCGCCGGTGTGGCTGAGCGTCTCGACGCGAGCGCTTGCTCACGGCCGGCAGGTTGACCAGCCGCATGCCCAGGTGCGTCGTGATCGCGGTGTCCGCGTTGCGGCAGTAGACGGTCACCTGGTGACCGCGCTCGACCAGACGGCGTCCGACCTCCTCGACGGCGGTCTCGAAGCCGCCGTACGCCGCGGGAACGCCCCGCGTGCCGATCATCGCGACATGCAGGGTCTTGGATTCGGACCCCGCCATCGCCTCGATGGATTCGATGTCGAACGTGGTCATCAGTAGGCCCCTTGTCCCCGAGTGACGGCGCGAACGGTGCGCCAGCATGATCATGAGGTCGCCCGTCATGGACCAGTTGTCCACGTAGTGCGAGGTCGAGGCGATCGGCCTCGGCGAACGAGAGGTCGCTGCGGCCGGACACCTGCCACAGCCCGGTCATGCCGGGTCGTACGTTCATCCGACGGCCCATCTGGACCGAGTACTGCTCCACCTCGACAGTCGCGCGGCGGCCGCGGGCCGACCAGGCTCATGTCGCCCTCGACGCACGTTGAGCAGCTGCGGGAGCTCGTCGATCGAGTAGCGGCGGATGAAGCGTGCCGACGCGCGTGACCCGCGGGTCCTGCGTCAACTTGGAAGCTCAGCAAGTCGGACTCGCCTTCAGCCGCGAGCAGTGCGGCCGAGCTGGCTGTCGGCATCGACCGCATCGAGCGGAACTTGATCATCCCGAAGCGTTCGCCGTGGCGGCCGACCCGCTCCTGGCGGTAGAAGACGCGGCCCGGGCTCGAGCTTGACCGCGAGCGCCGTGGCGACGAAGAACGGGGCAGCAGCGATGAGCAGGATCGACGGCGCCGACGAAGTCGAAGAGCACGCTTGATGAGTCGAGTCGGCGCCGGCGTACTGCGGCTCGCTCACGTGCAGCATCGGCATGCCCGAGACGTCCTTGCAGGTAGCAGTCGGGACGGACGACACGTCGAGCACGTTGGGCGACAGGATCAGGTCGATGTCCGGTGCCCTCGAGCTGCCAGGCGAGGTCGCGAAGCGACTCGTGACCGAGGTGCTCGGTGTCGGTCACCACCACCGTCGTCGCGCCGAGACCGTGCGAGAGCCTCGGCGAAGTCGAGTGCCGGACGACATCACCGGGACGTGTCCGACGAAGCGCGTCCAGGTATCGCAGCATCGGCTGTGCTCCGTCCGGGACCCACACGCCGCACACCTCGTAACCGGCCGTCGGGTGCTTGGCGAACCAGCGTGGCGAGCTCGGCGGCGGCCCGCTCGCCGCCGACGACGAGGACCTTCGTCGTCGCCTCGCCCTGCGATCCGCGCCCGGTGCAGGCTCACGCGAGCGAGCTTGCGCTCGACGAGCAGGCCGACGAGACCGAGAGGGAAGGCGGTCGCGAGGTAGAGCCGGGACGCATCCATCTGGAGCGCCACCGAGAGCATGGCCAGGACGGCGAACACGCGGAAGGTCGCGACGATGACGCGTCGGTACTCCTCCCAGCCCGTGGCCCACGACCTGGGGCTGCGCGCCTGGTGCATCTGCAGCGACAGCCACCACATCGCGGCAAGACGCAACGCCGAGGACGGCGTACGACGTGCCCAGGCCGCTCACCTGTCGGTCGCAGCCGTGGCCCCGAACCGGATCGACCTGAGCAGTGCCAAGCGCGAGCGCCAGGACGAACAGGTCGCCGACGAGCAGGGCGCGGGCGTGGCGTCGACGCCACGTCGACCGCTCTCGCCGGCCGTCGTCGGCGGCGATCTGGATGGACCGGTGCGACACGTCGGGCGAGGCAGAGCAACCTCGGGCACACGACTCGACTACGGACATTGCATCCCCCACGGATGACTTAACCCGAGATGCGCTCCCGGGAGCGACGTCAACCAACCCCTGACTGACATGCACACGTTAAGCGAGGACCAGCGGGCTCGTGGAAAGTTGAACGAAGTTGAACCGTTTGTGAGGTGTGCTGTTCCTCACCCGTTACCTGCGGCCACCCCTACGGAGGGATCCGCGCGCACCCCGCTGCCGTCGAGCCGCTGACCGCATCGCCGGGCTATCCGGCGATGGTCAGTTGGGACTATCTGGGCGAATCTGCCAACTGTTTTTGCCAGAATTCAACAACTCGGCTTGCGCGACCCTCACAATGGCCGGATGGACGCACGTCAGGCCGAACTGCTCGCCCAGGCCGATGCCCACGAGCTGGGTCGTCGGCTTCGCTCGATCCGTGTCGCCCGGGGGCTGACCCAGGGCGAGGTGGTCGGCGACACGATGTCGGTTGCCTATCTTTCCCGCCTGGAGACCGGCGCTCGCAAGCCGACGGTGAAGGCGCTCAGCGCGCTCGCCGCGCGGCTCGACGTGTCGATCGACTCGCTGCTCGCGGTCGAGCCGGGGCGGGATCCTGACGAGGTGCGACTGGCGCTGGACTACGCCGAGCTCGCCCTCGAGTCCGGCGCGCCCGCCGAAGCCGCACAGCACCTCGACGGAGCCCTGAGCCGCGTGGACGACGTGCCCGGGACCGGCATGCGCGAGCGCGCCAAGCTCCTCCACGCTCGCTCGCTGGAGGCCAGCGGACGCGAGGACGACGCCATCATCGAGCTCGAGACGCTCCTCGAGGACGCCACCGTCAGCGGGGTCAGCCGCATCAAGGCCGGCATCGCCCTCAGCCGCATCCACCGGGAGACCGGCGACCTGGGCCGCGCGATCTCCTGCGGGGAGGACGTGCTGGCGCAGCTGCGCACCGCCGGCCTCGACGCGAGCGACGAGGCCGTCCAGCTCTCCGTCACGGTGGCGGCCGCCTACTTCGAGCGCGGCGACACGGCCCATGCCGTTCGACTCTGCGCGAAGGCGATCACCCAGGCCGAGACCCTCGACTCGCCCCGCGCCCGCGCGTCGGCGTACTGGAACGCCAGCGTGATGCAGGCCAACCGCGGTGACATCACTGCGGCCGTCCCGCTCGCCGAGCGCGCCCTCGCCCTGCTCGGGGAAGGCCAGGACTCCCGCAACCTTGCGCGCCTGCGCGCCGAGGTCGGACGCCTCCAGCTCGAGCTGGAGCCTCCCGCGGTGGACGACGCACGCAGCAACCTGCAGCAGGCGGTGTCCGAGATGGAGTGGAGCAGCGCCACCCCGATGGACCGGGCGTGGACGCTCCTGGGCCTGGCCCGCGCGGCGTTCCTCAGCGACGACCACGACGAGTGCCGCCGCCTGCTCGCGGACGTCCATGCCACGTCCGACGGCCAGTCGCCGCTCGCCGAGGCCGAGGCGCTCGCCCTCGAGGGCCGCATCAGCGCCGCGGAAGCGGACACCGACGAGGCGGCGCGCTGCTACCAGGCAGCCGTGCTCAAGCTCTCGAGCATCGGCGCCGACAAGAGCGCGGCGCAGCTGTGGTTCGACCTGGCGGCGCTCCTGGAGAGCGTCGGACTGGTCGAGGCCGCGACCGACGCCTACCGTCGCGCCGCAGCCTCGACCGGCCTGCGTGCTCGCACGACCGCTCCAGCGGTCACGCGTGAGCTGACGTCGTAAGGGGTGCTCAGCAGCACCAGATGTTGCGCTGCTGGGGCGCGCTCGGGGCAGCGGTGGCGGCGGGAACAGCCGTACCCGCGATGCTGACGATGGCGGCGGCGGCAACGGCGAGGCGAGCGAGGTTCTTCATGGGGGACTCCTTGTGGGGTGTGGGCTGACCGAGCGACACAGAAAAGCCGCGTGCTCGCCGCGATCATGTCGAAAATGCTGCGCAAACGCGCTAGGTCTGGCAAACTGAGTCAAGACCGATTGGCAAATGCCCCCGCCGAGACGTCTGCTCGTCAAGGTGCCCCCCACCACGAGCCAAGAAATGCGCTCCACCCCACGGAGCGCCCCCGGAGCCCCCCGCACCCCACGCGGGGGGCCCATTCTTTTCCCATCCGACCCGGGTTCGGGTCGATCGGCCTAGGGTTGCGCGCATGTCCAGCACCGACGAGCTCGAGGACGAAGCGGCACGTCGTCGCCCACGTCTCGGCCTTCGGGGTCGTCGTGCCGGTCCGAGCCTCTCCGGCACTGCGCGGGCCCGTCCTGGACGCGTGGCGAGATGCGTTGACGGACGACGAGCCGACCACCGACGGGTAGAGGCCGTCGGGCCGGACGTCGCGAGCGCCCTTCACCACCTGTCCCCCGCCGTCACCACAGCCGCGATCGACGCCCGGGCGGGAGAGCTCGTCATGCTGCACGCTGCGGCCCTCGCCGACCCCGCGACCGGACGGACCGCTGTCCTCGTCGCGGCCTCGGGCACCGGCAAGACCACGGCGTCGGTGACCTTGGGCAGGACGTTCGCCTACCTCACCGACGAGACGTCAGCCATCACCCCGGACGGAGTCGTGCTGACCTACCGCAAGCCGCTGTCCATCATCGACGGCGGGCACCTCAAGAAGCAGGTCGCCCCGTCCGAGCTCGGACTGCTCACCACCGAGCGCGAGTGCCGGCTGGCCGCCCTGCTCGTGATCGAGCGGGATCCCCAGCACCAGGGCGCGCCGATCGTCGAGCCGCTCGAGACCGTGGACGCCATCGCTGCCATCGCGCCCCAGTCGTCCTACCTGCCCAGCATGGACAAGCCCCTCCACCGCCTGGCCGAGCTGATCCACCTCGTGGGCGGTGCGCGACACGTGCGCTACGCCGAGTCGGCGGACCTCGAACCCGTGCTCGCCGAGCTCCTGGCCGTGCCGTCGTGATCGTCAGGCGCGGGGCGCTGACCGACCACTACGTCGAGGACGAGCGCAGCGTGGTCATGGTGGACGAGAGCGTCCTCGGGCTGTCGCCGGTCGCCACGGCGATCCTCGAAGCCGTCCCCGACGGGCGCCGACGTCGGCCTCCCGACCGTGACCGCAGCACGTCGTGGCCACGTTCGGCCCGCCTGACGGGTCCGATCTCGGCCGAGGACATCACGCGTGAACAGGTCTGGGACCTGGTGGCGCACCAGGTCCTGGTGGTCGTCGAGGACGAGGAGTCTCGTGACGGGACTTCGTCCCTCCTCGGCACCAGCCGCGTCGGCCGACCTCGGCCGGCGATCGAGCCCGACACGGCTGCGGCCGTCGCCGCGCTGCGCGACGCGCTGCGGCACCTGCGGTCCGGCGACGACGGGCGGTGGGCGGCGCCCGAGTCGGCTGAGCCCTCGAGCGTCTCGTCGCCGCAGCGCGGCAGCACCACGTCGTTCCCTACCTGGCTGCCAACCTCGACCGCCTCGACATCCCTGGGCAGGCGAGGTCGGAGCTGGAGGCCGCGGCCGGCCGCCAGCGCGCGGGGGCGGCAGTGCTGGCGGCCGACCTGTCCGTGGCCCTGGCGGCGCTTCGCGACGCCGGCGTGCGAGCGCTGGCGTTCAAGGGCGTGGCGCTGGCGGCTCAGGCCTACGGAGACTTCTCGATCCGCGGGGCCGGCGACCTCGACCTCCTGGTCGCCCCGGAGGATCTCGAGCGCGCGCACGGCGTGCTCTCGTCTGCCGGGTGGGCGCCGGCGCCGGGCTATCCGACGCCCGGGCCGTCGTGGGCCTGGCGCCACTTCGTGCGTACCGGCAACGAGCTCACTGCTCAGCGGTACGCGCAGACCGACATCGACCTCCACTGGCACCTCGTCCCGACTCGCGGCACGTTCCCCGACTTCGACGCCCTCTGGGAGCGACGCGCCGAGATCGTCCGGTCGATGGCCATCCGACGCCCACCCTGTCCGCGTACGACGCACTGGCGCACTCCGCGGGTCACGCCGCGAAGGACAGGTGGAGATGGTTGCGGAGCCTGCTCGACGTGCACGTGCTGCATCGCAGCGCAGCGACACGTGGCTCGCGCGCTGACCGGCCGCTCCGAGGCGACCAGCTGCTCTCGGTCGGACTGGCCGTTCGCGCGTTCGGCACGCCGCCGGGCATGCCGCCGGATCGTCGAGACCGCGGCAGCGACCGTGACCGACGACCTCTGGACGAGCGTGTGCCGCGATCAGGCAGACGACAGCGCCGGAGCACCGACCGTTGGCCGTACCGGGAGTCAACTTCCTCCTCGGCCTGCGCGGCACCTCCAGGACCGGACGCGTCGCCGCGGGAGGTCGCGCGCCTGCTGAGCAGGAGCGCGTTCCCGCCGTGGGTCACCGCTGAGCGAGCCCTCGCCGCACGTCCTCGTGGCGGCCCCGCGGCGTGCTCGCGCAAGCGCTGCCGACGCGGTCTCCGCTTGAGCGCCAACGGCGAGACCCGCGCGCTGAGTGGCATGGCCTGACGTCAGCGAGTTCCGGCACCGCTCGGCGAGCCGTCAGACACCGTGACGGTCGCGCCCTTGTTCACGTTGGCGAACGTCAGGGTCTGCAGCGGGGTCCCCGACCGGTGCACCGTGGGTAGAACGCCATGGTGACGGTCCCGCCCTGCGAGGTGCCCAGAGTGACAGCCGCGTTCGCCGACGCTGTCGGCAGTCGGACGGCGTCGCTGCTGCCGTCCGCATGCCGAGCTGCCGAGGCTGAGCGTTCGGGTCGTGCCCGTTCCATGACGATGCACCACAGTGGCGATTCGCGAATCGCCGTCGATCCCGGTGTTCTTCAGCGTGGTGTTGAACGTGAGCACCGTTCCGCTCCCGCCGCTGCGTGCCGACTGACCGCTGGCAGCCGGCGGCGCTGGGCGACCGACGCCGCAGCGATGTTCGGCGTCGCCACGACGACCGTGACCGCCGATGCGGACCACGCTGCCCCACGCAGCGCGGTCCGACGGGTGATGCCGCTCTCGTTCGAGCGTGACTGACTGGTGAGCTGTTCGCTCATTGTGGTGCCCCCACCTGAAGTTGTGAGTGGTCGCCCCCGACCACTGCCGGACGACTTGTCTGCCATCCGGTGTTCGGAGGCTATACATCGAGATCGCGGATCCCGAGGCGTTTTACTCGAATGAGGGTTTCCTCGATGAATGTTGTACTTCCCCACGGACCACCCCATTCGCGGGACGTCCCACGCGGCGGCCCCTACGCTGCTCAAGACATCCGGGAAAGTAAAGGGGATCCGGTGGAGCTCGCCGACTACCTGCGCATCTTGCGCAACCACTGGATCGCCGTGACGGCGTTCATCCTGGTGGCCGCTCTGGCCGCCTTCGGGTGGAGCAGCGTCCAGCCCAAGGTCTATGCCGCGAGCTCGTCGGGCTTCGTCACCTCCGGTGGCGGCGGCGACCCCGGCCTCGACAGCCTCAACGACTCGCTGTCCAAGTCGCGCGCGGCGTCGTACGTCGTGCTGGCGAAGGACCGCGAGACCGCGTCGATCGTCATCGACGACCTCGGTCTCGACACCTCGCCCGAGGGCCTGGTCGGCAGCATCGACGCCGCCCAGACCCCCGACACCGTCGTCATCTCGATCACCGCACGCGCCGGCACGCCCGAGGAGGCGCAGCAGCTCGCCGACGCGTGGGTGGGCGCGCTCGCGCAGCGGGTCAAGAGCATCGAGGCCAGCAAGTCCAGCGGCAACCAGGGCATGCGCATCGAGGTGTCGGAGTCGGCGCAGCTGCCGACGAGCCCGGTGTCGCCGCAGGTCGAGCGCAACGTGCTCCTCGGTGCCGTGCTCGGCGCCCTGCTCGGGCTCGGCTACGCCGTCGTCCGCAGCCTGCTCGACCGTCGCATCCGCTCGGCCGAGGACATCGAGCGCGACACCGGCGTCCCGGTCGTGGGCTCGGTGCCCGACGTCGGCAAGACGCCCGGGCATCTTCCTCGGCACCAGCACCGGCAACGCCGCCCTCGCCGCGGAGGGCGTACGCCGCCTGCGCACCAACCTGTCCTACATGGACGTCGACAACCCGCCGCGCGCGATCGTCGTCACCAGTCCCAAGCAGGGCGACGGCAAGTCGACCGTCGCGGCCAACCTGGCCGCCGCCATCGCCGGGTCCGGGCAGCCCGTGACCCTCGTCGACGCCGACCTGCGCCGGCCCACCGTCGCGGTCGCGGCCGGGGTCGACGACACCGTCGGCCTCACCGACGTGCTGTCCGGCCGCCTCGAGCTGGCCGACGCCCTCCAGTCGCACCCGACCATCGAGGGCCTCAGCGTGCTGACCTCGGGCTCGCGGCCGCCCAACCCCAGCGAGATCCTGGGCTCGCAGGCCATGCGCGGCGTCATCGCCGACCTGACCGCCAAGGGGATGCTGATCATCGACGCGCCTCCGCTGCTGCCCGTGACCGACGCCGCCGTCGTCGCGCACGCCGCCGACGGTGCCTTCATCGTGGTCTCGGCCGGCCGCACCCTCGACACGGAGCTCGACAACGCCCTGGGCCACCTGCGCACGGTCAACGCCCGTCCGCTCGGCATCATCCTCAACCGGGTCTCGAAGCGGACCGTCGGCGCCGGCAACTACGGCCACTACGGCTACGGCACCGACGACTACGTCGAGAGCACCAGCGGGCGGCGCAAGAACCGACGCTGACCGAAGGCTGCATCACAGGTCTACACCGGGCGGACCAGACCACATCAAGGTTTCCCGCACGTTCCGTTCAGCCCGGCTGCAACGGCCGGAAGTCGACCTACGCTCGCCGAACCAGCCCGTGGGGGTGCTGGCTTCGCCGAAACGTGGGGGTACACCGTGTCCGATCAGGCACGCATGGGTTCGACCGTGCTCAACAGGCGGGCGGCCGTCCGGGGAGCCGTGTGGTCGATCCCCGCGGTCACCGTCGCGACGACGGCTCCGGCCTTCGCCAACGCCTCGGGCGGGATGGCGCTGACCGGCTTCACGGCGGCGTACGTCGCCGCCGACCGGCTCGCCATCTCCGGCACGGTCGTCGCGGGTGCCGCGGCCCAGGCGGGCACGCTGACGCTCACCGATCGAGCCCAACCTGGTCGGCGTCGGTCTCGCAGCATCGCGTCGGCGCGCCGTGTCCGGCACGTCACCGCACGGCGGGTGGCACCGTCGGGCTACCACCGGTCACGCCCGGACCCTTCACCGCGACCCTCGACCTCGGCGAGGACGACCTGCGCCGGGCTCTTCCGCGGCTACCGCGGTGACGAGACGACCGTCGCGTCACTCGTCGACGTGGCCCGCCATCGGCCATCGCGAGGTCGAGCCGGCAGTCGGAGCCCGTCGCGGCTCGCCGTACACCGCAGTGCGCGTGCCGCAGCGCTGACCCGCTGGACGTGCGACTGCACCGACGGTCCGGCTCGAACGCCGGTGTCGTGCGGACGGACTCGCGGCGTCACCGTCGAGCACTCCGGGTGACGCGCGTCACCGTGCGCCTCGACGCCGCACACCCGCAACCCGCCGGTCCGACCTGGCACCTCGCGCCGGGATGGCAGCTGGACCCGCGCCTCGCACCACCTCGAGCGCTACGGCGGTGGCTGGGTCGATGCGCTTCGTCACCGACGCAGGAGGCGCACACCTCGCTGACGGGGGTGCCGGCGCATCGCGGGCCGGGCGCCTTCGGCGTCGACCTCGACGCCACGACAGCTCGGGCTTCTTCGGCCCAGTCCGTTCCCGCTCGACGTCACCAGCGACGAGACCGCGTTCGGGTGGCCCGAGGACTCGCCAAGATCGCCGACCAGGCGACCGCGGCCGACCTCGGCCCGCCGGCCGGCCTCACGCCGGAGGGCCGACGGCCCGCTCAGCGGGGCAGCAGCACGCAGACGCTGGTGCCCTCGCCGAGGGTGCTCTCCAGCGACACCACGCCGCCGTGGGCCTCGACGATGCTGCGCACGATCGTGAGGCCCAGGCCGGTGCCGGGCACGTGGAGCCGGCGGGCGTTCTCGCCCCGGTAGAAGCGGCCGAACACCTGCTCCACGTCGGCGGGCTCGATGCCGGTGCCCTCGTCGGTGATCGTCAGCACGATGTGTTCGTCGCGCTCCGCCAGGTCGACCGTCACGAGGCAGCCCTTGCGGCTGTAGGCGATCGCGTTGTCGAGCAGGTTGTCGAAGACCTGGCGCAGGCGCATCCCGTCGGCGACGGCCGGCAGGGAGCCGGGCAACCGACTCGTGATGCGCACGCCCGCGGCTGTCGGCGTCGAGCGAGGCCGCGTCGACCGCCTCGCACAGGGTCACGGCGAGGTCGACCCGGTAGGGGTCGACCAGCGGCGAGCCGGCGGAGACCCGGGTGGTGAAGAGGAGGTCGGCCACCAGGTGCGAGAGCCGCAGCATGTTGCGCCTCGCGGCGGTCACCTGCTGGTGGCCCTCGGGCGTGACGTCGTTCGACTCGTCGAGCAGCTCGAGGTAGGCCAGCGCCGCCGTGAGCGGCGTACGGAGCTCGTGGGAGATCGTCGAGACGAACTCGTCCTTCACGCCCATCGCGCGGACCAGGTCGGTGACGTCGTGGTAGGCCAGCACCGCACCCGTGCGCTCGCCGGCCCGGTCGAGGACCCGGCGCGCGGAGACCGACAGCGCCCGGCGCGAGTGGGGGTCCTCCCCCACCCACAGCCGTACGTCGTCGAACTCCTCGCCGCGCGCGGCCCGCACCGACGGCATGTCGTCGTGCGTCAGCAGCTGCTGGTCGCGGTCGTAGGCGAAGCCGGTCTGCCCGGCCTGGCCGAGGTGACCGTCGGGGAAGGCGAGGTCGAGGAACTCGCGGTGCCGGCTGTTGGTGGCGAGGTAGCGGCCGCTGGCGTCGATCTGCAGCAGCCCGACGGCGACGCCCTCGAAGATCGCCTGGGCCGTACGACGATCCGCCTCGGCCGCGGCCTCCGCGGCGTCGAGCCGCTCGACGAAGGCCTGCCGCTCGCTGAGGTCGACGATCTGGGAGATGAAGTGGATCGGGGCGCCGAGCGCGTCGCGCAGGAGCGCGACCGAGAGGTCGCCGACCAGGATGCTGCCGTCGGCGCGGAGGTAGCGCTTGGTGATCCGGTAGGAGCTGATCTCCCCGGCGAGCGTCTGCTCGAACAGGCGCAGGTCGGAGTCGAGGTCGTCGGGATGGGTGATGTCCTGGAAGGACTTCGTGATCAGCTCGTCGGCGTCGTGGCCGAGCATCTCGCACAGCGCGACGTTGGCCGTCATGAAGCCGCCCGTCGTGGACACGATCGCCATCCCGACCGGCGAGTGCTCCATCGTCAGGCGCCAGAGCTCGTCGGTCTCGAGCATGGGAGCGCTCTCAGCGACCACCACCACCCACCTCCGCTCCTCACGACACGACCCAAGACACGGCGCAAAGGCCCGAGCCGCCACGGTAGGTCCGTCGCGTCCCCGCCGAACCGGGTGTGGGGGAACAGTGGCGAAAATGAGAGGAACGCCCCGCGCTCGGTGCGCGGGGCGTCCTCCGATGGTCTGGACCAGACGCGGGTCCGCGCGGGTCAGGCGGTGACGAGCACCTGCACCTCGGCGACCGAGCCCGTCGCGGCGACGACGCGGGTGTCGACCGGCTGGGCCTTCGGCGCCAGCGTCCGCAGGGTCCACTCGCCGTCGCCGGCGAAGAAGCGGAAGTGCCCCGTCGCGGACGTCGGGACCTCGGCGGTGAACTCGCCGCTGCGGTCGAGCAGCCGGACGTACGCGTTGGCGACGGGCTCGTCACCGCTGCGCAGCACCTGGCCCTGGATCACGGCCTCCTTGGCGACGTTGACGCCGTCGAGCGACAGGCCGCCCTCCTTGGCTCCGCACATCTCAGGCCTCCCCGGGCTCGTCGCCGAGCGCGACCGGGACGCCGACGAGCGAGCCGTACTCGGTCCACGAGCCGTCGTAGTTCTTGACGTTCTTGCGGCCGAGGAGCTCGGTCAGGACGAACCACGTCAGCGAGGAGCGCTCGCCGATGCGGCACAGCGCGATCGTGTCCTTGTCGGTGTCGAAGCCGACCTCGTCGTAGAGCGCGGTGAGCTCCTCGTCGGACTTGAAGGTGCCGTCGTCGTTGGCGTTCTTGCTCCACGGCACGTTGACCGACGTCGGGATGTGGCCGGCGCGCTGGGCCTGCTCCTGCGGGAGGTGGGCCGGGGCGAGCAGCCGGCCGGCGTACTCGTCGGGGCTGCGCACGTCGACGAGGTTCTGCGTGCCGATCGCGGCGACGACCTCGTCGCGGAAGGCGCGGATCGAGGGGTCCTGCTCCTGCGCGGTGTACGACGTCGTGCGCGCGGGTCGGGAGCTCGTCGGTCAGCTCGCGGGAGTCGAGCTCCCACTTCTTGCGGCCGCCGTCGAGGAGCTTGACGTCCTGGTGGCCGTAGAGCTTGAAGTACCAGTAGGCGTAGGCGGCGAACCAGTTGTTGTTGCCGCCGTAGAGCACGACGGTGTCGTCGTTGGCGACACCGCGCTCGGACAGCAGGGCCTCGAACTGCTCCTTGTTGACGAAGTCGCGGCGGACCTGGTCCTGGAGG
Source organism: uncultured Actinomycetota bacterium (assembly GCA_963701485.1). Classification (GTDB taxonomy): domain Bacteria; phylum Actinomycetota; class Actinomycetes; order Propionibacteriales; family Nocardioidaceae; genus Nocardioides. Next base: position 410,803 of record CAVPAA010000014.1, on the reverse strand, counting down.
TCGGTGGTCCAGTCGAGCTTGATGGCTCCCCGGATGTGGCCCTTGTCGTAGGCGGTGGTGTCCTCGTCGACCTCGATGAGGACGACGCCGTCGGTGTCGAGGTTGTCCTCGACCCACTGGGCGGTGACGAGCGAGTTCTCGCGGCTCATGGTTGGTGTGCTCCTTGTAGGTGTTCGTTGGTCGAGGCGATGTGCTGAGGAGGCGCCCCCGGCGCCGTCTCGAAGTGAAGGACGGAGTCCTGTCACGAGACCGGGTCAGACAGTGGCGATGAAGCGGCGGACGAGCAGGTAGACCTCGCATCCCAGGCAGAAGGCGAAGACGGCGTTGAGGAGGGCGGCGACGAGCGCGAGGCCGACCGCCACCTGGGCGACGACGGTGGCGCCGGCCGCGAACGCGACCAGCCCGACGAGCGCGAACGCGAGGCCCACGGCCTGGGCGAAGCGCGGCGGCTCGGGGGCCTCCCACTCGGTGGGCGGCGGCGAGGCGCGGCCGGACGAGCGTGCGGAACAGCCAGGCGTGCGGCGTCGCCTGCACCCCGCGCACCGCACCCACGGCGAACAGCACCGCCTGCACGGCGAGCAGCGCGGCGGCGTACGGCGTGGGGAGCAGCAGCACGGCCACCAGGACGACGGCGGTCAGGGCGGCGGCGAGCTGCGGGCCGCGGGGGTCGATCGCACCCTCCGGACGGAGGGCGGCGTCCGGGACCCATGGCGGTCTGGGCGTGGCGGTGGTGGTCATGTCTCTCCTGAGGTCGGTCGGCACGGCAGGGCCGGGCACGCCGGGGCAGGGCCCGGCATGCGGGTCCCACCGACCGAGCACGGTCCGGCGACGGCAGGCCGGACGGAGGGCTCAGGTGAGCGGTGGGACCGCTACGACATTCGACACAGCGCCGAGCGCACGCGGCAGTGGTCCACTGCGCGGCGCTTGGTGAGCATGGTCGAGGACATGACGACGACCCTAGGCGCTCCGACCATTCCGACTCCGCTCCGTCTCACCATGTGACCCATGCATCCATATCGTGAGATCACACGCGGGCGAGCGCGGTCAGGACCTGGTCGCGGGTGGGCGCCCCGGTCGCGCGGGTGACCTCGGCGCCGGCGGCGTCGAGGACGATCGTGGTGGGCGTACGGAGGATGCCGAGGGTCCGGGTCGCCTCGAGGTGGTGCTCGGCGTCGATCTCCACGTGGGCGACGCCGTCGACCAGGCCGGTCACCTCGCCCAGCACCCGCCGGGTGGCGCGGCACGGGGCGCAGAACGCGCTGGAGAACTGCAGCAGCGTCGCCCGCTCCCCCAGCTGCTCGCCGACGGTGGCGACGAGTTCGGCGCCGGGTCTCGTGACGGGCGCCTCGCCGGGTCTCGTGACGGGCGCCGGGGCGCCCTCCTCGACCGCCGGGTGTGTGCCGCGGAAGCGGCCGTCGGTCGCGAGCCGCCACAGCCCGAACGCCAGCGCCAGCACGACGGCGGCGACGACGATCCAGGCTCCGGTGGTCACACCCGTCCAACGACCGTGCGCGACGGATTTGTTCCGAGACCCGTCCCGGCCGGAAATGGAGCGAGGCCCCGGGACGGATCCCGGGGCCTCGCGTGGTGGAGCTGTGGTGCGGTGCGTGCAGGAGGTCAGCGCTTGATCTTGACCTTCTTCTGCGATGTCGCCGGAGCCGACCTTGCCCTTGCCCTTGACGCGTGAAGACGAGCTTGTGCTTGCCCTTGCTGAGCGCCTTCTTGAAGGTGACGGTGCCCTTGCCCTTCTTGATCTTGGCCTTGCCGAGCTTCTTGAGCTTGGTCGTCGCCGTTCTTCTTGGTGCCGACCATCTCGAACACGGTGACCGTGGCCTTGACCTTCTTGGCCTTGAGCGGCTTCACCTTGAGGGTGATGGCGGCGGACTTCTTGGAGACCTTCGCCTTCACCTTCGGCTTGTAGCCGACCTTGGAGGTGGCCTTGGTGACGGCCTGGCCCTGCGTGAAGCCGGCGTCGTTGGTGACGCGGCCGGTGACCTTGTCGCCGAGGTTCTTCTTGGTGAGCTTGAGCGATCGGACCGGTCGCGACGACGGTGCCGCTGACGAGCCACTCGTAGGTGAACTCGTTGTCGGCCATCTGGGTCCAGCACGCCCTTGTCGAGGCGCAGGGTCTTGCCGACCCAGGCGTCACCCTCGATCGTCGGGCGCTCGACGGCCTTGACGCTCCTTGGCGAGCGCGGCGGAGATGCCGGTGACGATCTGGCCGGGCTTGACCGTGATGGTCTTCGCCTCGGCGGCGACGGCGTTGTCCCACCACTCCGGGACGTGGCGGTCGCGGCACCGAACTGGGCCGTGTACTCGCCCGGCCAGAGGCTGCGGGTCTCGTAGGTGCCGTCGGCCTCGAACGTCCTGGCGTCGGCCGTAGTCGAGGTTGCCGTCCTCGTCGAGGAAGCGCGACGTAGGCGCTCTCCGGGACGCCGCCGGCCTCGCTCGTCACCGTGCCGGAGATGCCACCGGCGACGGGCTGGACGAAGTCGACGACCTGCGGGGCAGCCGTCACCGCGGTGGCGGTCGTCGTAGCCGTACTTCTGGCCGGTCCAGATCGAGCGGCGGGCGAAGTCGCCGTCCTCGCGGGCGTCGTCGACCGCACGACGCACGATCTTGAACTCGGTCTCGCCGCCGACGCGGTCGAGCGTCGGTGAAGTGGTAGCTGCCCGGCGCGGTTGGTGATCGTCCGAGCGACGACCTTGCGGTCGAGCGGGTCGGCCGGGGTGTCGTAGGCCAGCGACGTCGTAACCGACGCCGACGCCACCGAGCTGGTCGCGGACGGTACCGCTGAGGTCGACGCCGGTGGGGGCGGCGACTTCGGCTTGGCGGCGAGGGCCGCGTCGATGCCGGTCGACGGCCTGGCCGGGACCGACGTTGACGACGCGGGGTCGAGACCGGGTCGCCGACTCGTCGACGGCGACGTTGTTGCAGTACTCGGCGAGGAACTCGTCGATCGGGTCGGTGAAGCTAGACCTCGTGCGCGCCGGTGGTCGACGCCCTCGATGGGGTAGACGCCGTTGGCGTCGGTGAAGTCGCAGTTGGACGTCGCGACGCACGCCTGGACCCGGTGGAGCGGCGCGCCCGGCGTCGCTGGTGACGCGGCCGGAGATCGAGCCGCCGGGAGCGAGGGTGACGGTGCCGACGTTGGCGCCGGGCGACGACGGCGTCGGCGCGTGCGCGAGGTCGGCCTTGTCGGTGTAGTACTCGGTCGCCAGCGACGTCGCCGGTGCGGGGTCGGAGCCGGAGAAGCGCAGCTTGACCGCCTCCGGCGGCGCCGATGCGGAACGGCCCGCTGGCGTCGGTGGTGTCGCTCGCCGAGCGGAGCGCGCCGTCGTCGGCGGCGTACGCCTGCACGTGGCGTCCGCGACCGGGCGGCCGTCGGTCGTGCGCGACCGTGCCGGTGACGGTGGGGATCGCGTCGATGGTCCACGGCCGCGAGGGCCTGGGCCGCGCCCGGCGACCGTGACGACGTCGGCGGTCGCGAGGTCGGCCTTGTCGCGGTAGTACTCGCGACGGAACTCGCGGTGCCGAGCTCGGCTGAACTGGAGCTTGTAGGTGCCGTCGGCTCGAGCGTCGAGGTCGAACGTGCCGCCCTGGTGCTCACGCTCGGCTCGTAGTCGTACTCGAACTGCCGATCGTGCCGTCGCCGTCCTCGTCGGAGAACTTGTAGACGGAGATGTAGCCGTCGACGTAGTTGCCGGCGGCGTCGACGGTGCTGCCGCTGATCGTGACCGCGGCGTGGGCCGGCGCTGCCAGCCCGATCGTGAAGCCGGCGAGCGCCGTCGCGGCGGCGGCGCCACCTGCGACGAGGCGCACGAAGGCTCCCCCATTAGTGCTCATCATGCTGTGTGTCCCCCTTGGACTCATGTCGGCACGCACGTGCACGACACGCAGGCCATCCCCCGTAGGAGGCCTGTCGAAACGCAGTTCTATCGCATATCTGCGGGTACGTGCTCGCCCACCCGGCATTCGTGCTCAGCCACCGGCAAACGGGGGCAGCAGCTCGACGACGTCGCCCGGTCGTACGACGACCGAGTCCGGGTCCTGCGTGCGGACCGGCCGGTCGCCGAGGAGCACCGAGCAGACCCCGACCGTGCGGGCCATCTGCTCACCGGGATGACGCTCGAGGACGCGCGCGACGACGTCGGCGAGGCTCAGCTCGCCCGACGTCGCGTCCGTCTCCCAGACGTCCTCCGCGGTCCCGGCCGCGGCGCGGGCGCCCGCCCAGTAGCGCACGGTGATCGCTGTCTCACGACTCCGGTGCGCATCCGTCGGGTGGCTCATGCGGGATATCCTCTCTCATCCCCGGCTGACGCCACGGGCCGACGCCACCGGCTGACGCCCCGGCTGATCCCCCGCACGAGGAGGGCCCCGCGATGAGCGCACTGCTGCTGCTCACGGGCGCGCTGCAGCCCTCCGCCGAGGTGCTCCCCGGGCTCGCGCTGCTGTCGCACACGGTGAAGATCGTCCCGGCCCAGGGCAGCGCGCTGCTCGACGCACCCGAGTCCGACCTCGTCCTCGTCGACGGGCGCCAGGACCTCGCCGCGGCCCGCGACCTGTGCCGGCTGATCCGCACCACCGGCACCGACGCCCCGGTCCTGCTCATCGTCACCGAGGGCGGCCTCGCCGTCGTCGCCCACGACTGGGGCATGGACGACGTCGTGCTCCACACCTGCGGCCCGGCCGAGCTCGACGCCCGGATCCGCCTCGCGATCGGCCGCGCCAGCGCCGCCGCGCCCGACGACCCGACCGCCCACGTGATCCACCGCGGCGAGGTCGTCGTCGACGACGCCACCTACACCGCCCGCATCGGCGGGCGCCCGCTCGACCTGACCTACAAGGAGTTCGAGCTCCTGAAGTACCTCGCCCAGCACCCGGGCCGCGTCTTCAGCCGCGAGCAGCTGCTCCAGGAGGTCTGGGGCTACGACTACTTCGGCGGCACCCGCACCGTCGACGTCCACGTCCGGCGCCTCCGCGCCAAGCTCGGCACCGAGCACGAGCACCACATCGGCACCGTCCGCAACGTCGGCTACCGCTTCGTCGTGCCCACCCGCGACCCGGCCCCGGAGACCGCGCCCTCCTCGACGTCCTCCTGACCCCTCGTTGCCTCGTCCCTCCGTCGCCTCGGGGGCGGTATCTCAGGGACGAAATGGTCGCGCCGAGACGCCGCGCACCGATCGGCACGCCGGCATTGTCGTCCGCTACGATCACCCGCGACGTCCGGCTCCCGGCACGACGGGCTGGCGGGCGCCGCTAGGGTCGAGCGCATGGACGCCACCGCTCGCAAGGCCGTCGAGCAGTCGCCGACGAGGCCGCGGCCGCCGACGGGGCCGACCCGCTCGACGAGGCGGCCCGCATCGCCCTCGCCGACGGCGCCGCGTCCGTCATCGCGGAGGACGACGCCTTCGCCCTCCTCCATGCCGGCGACCTCTCACTCGTCGTCCGCCCGACGGCCCGCGGCCGCGGCCTCGGGTCCGCGCTGCTCACGCGCGCCGAGTCGTCGTACGGCACCGGGCTGACGGCGTGGTCGCACGGCAACCACCCGGCCGCCGCCAGGCTCGCCGCCGCGCCACGGGTGGGAGCGGGTGCGCGACCTCTGGGTGATGCGCCGGCCGACCTCGCTCCCCCTGCCTGCCCTCGAGGTGCCCGACGGCGTGACGATCCGGTCCTACCGCGACTCCGACGCCGCCGACGTGGTCGCGGTCAACGCGGCGGCCTTCGCCGACCACCCCGAGCAGGGCGCGATGGACCTCGACAACCTCGCCCGGCGGATGGCGGAGCCGTGGTTCGACCCGGCCGGCCTGCTGGTGGCGGAGGACGACTCGGGGATGCTCGGCTTCCACTGGACCAAGCAGCACGACGCCCGCCTCGGTGAGGTGTACGTCGTCGGCGTCGCGCCGGCCGCGCAGGGCCGCGGGCTCGGCAAGGTGCTCACCCTGGCCGGGCTGCACCACCTCGCCGGCCTCGGCGTGGACGAGGTGCTGCTCTACGTCGAGTCCGACAACGCTCCCGCCGTCGCCGTCTACTCCCGCCTCGGGTTCGGGCACGCCGACGCCGACACGCACGTGCAGTACCGCCGCCCCTGATCGGGCACGCCCGCTGCGTCATACGAACCCGCACCCATGGGTGCCGATCGGTATGACGCCCAGCCCGGGCGAGCCCTCAGCGTCATACAAGGTCGCAGCTATAGGCGCCGATTCGGATGACGCAGCCGCGTCAGCGGAGGGGACGGACGTGCAGGCCGACCTCGGGGTCGACGACGACCTCCTGCGCGGCGGGCATCTCGTCGACCGTCAGGGCCGCGTCGACCGGCACGTTGCGCTTGACCAGCGCGAGCGCGATCGGGCCGAGCTCGTGGTGGCGGGCGCTGGAGCCGACGAAGCCGACGTCACGACCGTCGTACGACACCGGGGAGCCGGCGGGCGGCAGCCGGTTCTCCGACCCGTCGAGGTGCAGCAGCACCAGCCGGCGGGGCGGACGGCCGAGCGTGTGGACCCGCGCGACGGTCTCCTGGCCGCGGTAGCAGCCCTTGTCGAGGTGCACCGCGGCGCCGATCCAGCCGACCTCGTTGGGGATGGTGCGGTGGTCGGTGTCGAGGCCGAGCCGCGGCTCGCCGCGCTCGATGCGCAGCGCCTCGAAGGCCCAGAGGCCGCAGGCCGGCCCGGCCGCTTCGGCGTACGCCTCGAGGCGGTCGCGGGGCACGAGGTCGTAGCGGCCGATCCCGTCGCCCGGGCGCCACATCACGGCGAGGTCGTCGACGAGGGTGACCTCGACGCGAGTCATGAACTTCATCCGCTCGAGCCACTCCGCGAGGGCCGCACCCGCACCCGGCTCGGTGTGGGCGGTGAACGCCTCGCCGTCGTCGACGCCGGTGAAGGCGTGCTCGACGTGGCCCTGCGGGCTCAGCACGAGCGCCTGCGTCCAGGTGCCGGGGGCGAGGCCGTCGAAGTACTGCGTGGTCAGGTTGTGCAGCCACGACAGCCGCTCGGGTCCGGAGATGCGTACGACGTCGCGGTGCGAGAGGTCGACGAACCCGTCGCCGCGCGCGAGGCTGCGCTGCTCGGTGTTGAAGGAGCCGTAGTGGGCGGCGACCGGGGCGTCGATCCCGTCGCCAGCGACGGCACCGGGCAGGGCGAGGAGCGGGGACTGCATGCGTTGAGCCTACGCGGCACCGACGCCCGGCCCCAGCGGCGACGAGGGGTCGAGCGGTGGGGGCGGCTCGTCGACGGAGTCCGGCTCGGTGTCGCGTCGCGCCAGCTGGTCGCGCAGCCAGAAGGCGACGTGCCCGGCGCCGGCCAGGGTCGCGACGCCGATGACCAGGAAGATCCACCGCCAGTCGACGACGGTCACCAGCGCGGCACCGAGGGCGAGCGAGACCGCGCTCGGGACGGTCATCACGACCTCGGCGGCCGTGGAGACGCGGCCCATCAGCCGTTGCGGCGTACGACGTTGCAGCAGCGTCATGTAGGCGACGACCAGCAGCGGGAGCGAGACGCCGAAGACCACGATGCTGACCAGCACGCCCGCCATCACCGGCGACGCCGCGATGCCGAGGGCGCTGACCCCGAGCAGCACCAGCCCGAGCACGCTCGTCGCGACCTCGCCGAGGCGTCGTACGCACCGGGCGGAGGCGATGCCGCCGGCGACCGCGCCGATCCCCTGCACCGACACGATCACGCTGACGTAGGTGGCGGGGCGCTCGAAGTGGTCGGTGAGCGCGAAGATCGCGGACTCCGTGAAGCCGAGGACCAGCATCGACAGGCCGAACCCGATGAGGAGGTGGCCGAGCACCCGGTCGTGCACGAGGTGGCGCAGACCGTCGGTGAGCTGGTTCCAGTAGGCGGCCTGCTCGCGCTCGGGGGTCTCCTCCTCGACCCGGATCGTCGAGATGATGGCGGCCGCGACGAGGAAGGACGCGGCGTCGACGAGGGCGACCGCCCAGCCGCCGAGCCAGGCGAAGAGCGCGGCGCCGAGCAGCGGGCCGAAGAGCCGGTAGGACTCCTTGACGGTCTGGATGCTGGAGTTGGCGTCGACGAGCATCCGCTCGGGCATCAGCTCCTTGAGCAGCCCGTTGAGGCCGGCGGGAAGGACGACGAAGCTGACGCCGTAGAGCCCGGCGACCGTCCAGATGATCCAGACGTCGCCGGCGTCGCGGACCAGCAGCAGCGGCAGCACCGCGACGGCCGACAGGACGTTGCCCCACACCAGCATCGGCCTGCGCTTGATCCGGTCGAGCCAGACGCCGACGAACGGCGCGAAGATCGCCGGGATGCACATGAAGAAGAAGGTGAAGCCGGCCATCGCGCTCGAGCCGGTGAGGGTCTTCACCCAGATGCTCAGCACCAGCAGCATGATCGAGTCGCCCAGCATCGACGTCGTCAGGCCGGCGAAGAGCCGCGTGAAGCCCGGCTGGGCGAAGGCGGCCCTCATCGCTCGATCTCCACGGCCGCCCCCCAGGCGACGATCTCGCACAGCCGGGCACCCTCGGGACGCTCGCCGGTGCCGAGGCGGTCGTCGTACGTCCCCGCGACCTCGGCCAGCCGGCCGGTCAGGTCGGCGAGCTCCTCGGGCGTGAGCCACGCGACGTGCTGCGTCAGCCCAGCGCTGTCGCGCCAGCCCGGATCCGTCTCGCGCTCGCTCGCGCCGAGGAACCGGTCGACCCACCGCTCGAGCAGCATCCGGCTCAGCGCCTGCCCGGCCCGCAGCTCGTCCCGCCCGAGGTCGTCGTCCTCGGCCCACGACATCCCGATCTGCCGCATCTGCCACGGCCGCTGGCGTCCCGTCCCGCCCGCGGCCTCCTCGATGAAGTCGTGCTCGGCGAGCTTGCGCAGGTGCCACGAGCAGTTGGCCGGGGTCTCGTCGAGCCGGTCGGCGAGCTCGGTGGCGGTCATCGGGCCGTGGACGGACAGCAGCTCGATGATCCCCATCCGGACCGGGTGGGCGACGGCGGCGAGGGCGCGGGGGTCGCGGAGGCGGCGGGGGGTGGACACCTGTCGAAAGTAGTCTTTCGAAAGGATTCTTGCAATGGGTTGCGCGGGTCGTCGGGTGCGAACCCAGGCGTGAGTCGCTCAGAGACTCAGGCGTCAGCGGCGGCCGAGCAGTCGGCGCAGGTGCCGAAGATCGCGAGGTGGCCGACGTCGACGGAGAAGCCGTCCTCCCCCAGCGCCGCGACGAGCGACGCGACGATCTCGGGGTCGTACGAGCGCACGGAGCCGCAGCCGCGGCACACGACGTGGATGTGCTCGTGCTCGCGGGTGGAGTGGTACGTCGGCGCGCGGTCGCTGAGGTGGGCGTGGCGCACCAGCCCGAGCTCCTCGAGCACCTCGAGCGTGCGGTAGACGGTGGAGGCGTTGACCGAGCTCACCTGGCCGCGGACGTGGGCGAGCACCTCGTCGGGGGTGGCGTGGCGCAGCTCCTCGACCGCCCGCAGGATCAGCTCGCGCTGCGGGGTGAGCCGCAGCCCCTGCTCCCGCAGCCGTGCCGCCAGGTCGTCGCTCATCGTCGGGTGTGCCGTTCAGGCTCGCTGGAGGCGCGCCCAGGTGTGGGGCTGGAGCTCCTGGCCGACGGCCGCCATGTCGTAGGCGTAGAGCAGGTCGCCCTCGACGTTGCCGTACATCCGGGAGCCGGCCGTGACCTCCTTCGCCGTCTCGGTGAAGGAGACGCCGGCGGTGTGCATCTCGACCTTGCCGCCCTCGGCCGCGCCGTACCAGATCTCCGAGAAGCCGATGTTGTGCGAGAGCAGGAACTCGACCTTCCCGGGCTCGGGACAGCGCAGGAAGCCGGTCTCCATGGCGGCGTCGCGGACGAACTCCCCCTCCTCGTCGACGATCCACGCGCGCGACATGTAGTGGAAGAACGGTCGGCCGTCGTGGGTGAAGATCAGCTCCTGGCCGAACTGGAACGACTCGATCGTCGGGTAGGTCCCGTGGCCGTTGCCGCGCCAGGTGCCGAGGAGCCACGCGACGGGGCCGCAGTTGGGGTGCAGGTTGTCCGGCAGCTCGAAAGGCATGGACCAACTCTAGTCTGGGCGCATGCCTCGCTCACTGGTCCTCAAGGTCACCTGCGGCGCCGAGGACCCCGAGCGCCTCAACCAGGGCTTCACCGTCGCCGCCGCCGCGGCGGCGTCCGGCGCCGAGGTGTCGCTGTGGCTGACCGGCGACGCCGCGTGGTTCGGCGTACCGGGTCGCGCGGAGGAGTTCGAGCTCGAGCTCGCCACGCCCCTCGACCAGCTGGTCGCAGCGGTCCTCATCGAGCGGGACGATCACCGTCTGCTCGCAGTGCGCGGCGCGCCGCGGCATCGTCGCAGGCGACCTCCGCGAGGGCGTCACGATCGCCGGCGCGGCCGTCTTCGCCGAGCAGGTCCTGGGCGACGGCGTCCAGGCGTTGGTCTACTGAGACGAAGGTCATCTCACGTTCACCTTCCGGTGCCACACTGAGCGACATGTCCGACCCGGCCACCCTCACCAGCGCAGTCTCCCCGTCGGTGGATGAGGGGCCGGTCGCCGAGCCCTTCGGCCACCCCACCGACACCTTCGACGTCGAGCCGCCCTACCAGCCCGACGCCGAGGCCATCGCGGGCGTCGAGAAGTACGAGGACCGGTTCATCGACCGGGAGCTCTCCTGGGTCCACTTCAACCAGCGGGTGCTCGAGCTCGCGGAGGACACCACCCTCCCGCTGCTGGAGCGGGCCCGCTTCCTCGCGATCTTCGCCAGCAACCTCGACGAGTTCTTCATGGTCCGCGTCGCCGGTCTCAAGCGGCGCATCGCCGCCGGGGTCGCCGTGCGCGCCGCCAGCGGTCTCATGCCGCGCGAGCAGCTCGAGACGCTGTGGACCGAGGGCCGCGCCCTGATGGAGCGACACGCGCGGGCGCTGGTCGACCTGCTGCCCGAGCTGGGCGGCCACGGCATCGAGATCGTCCGGTGGGCCGAGCTCGACCGCGAGGAGCAGAAGATCTGCAAGAAGCTCTTCAAGGACCGGATCTTCCCGGTCCTCACCCCCCTCGCCGTCGACCCCGCCCACCCGTTCCCCTACATCTCCGGACTGTCGCTCAACCTCGCGGTCGTCGTACGCCACCCGCAGACCGGCACCGAGCACTTCGCGCGGGTCAAGGTGCCGCCGACGTTCGGCCGCTTCGTGAACGTCGGCAACCAGCGCTTCGTGCCGATCGAGGACGTCATCGGCGAGCACCTCAAGAAGCTCTTCACCGGCATGGACGTGCTGGCCTCCCACACCTTCCGGGTCACCCGCAACGAGGACCTCGAGGTGGAGGAGGACGACGCGGAGAACCTCCTCAAGGCGCTCGAGAAGGAGCTGCAGCGGCGCCGCTTCGGCCCGCCGGTGCGGCTCGAGGTCGAGGAGTCGATGGACCCCAAGGTGCTCGAGCTGCTCGTCTCCGAGCTCGGCGTCGGCCGCGACGAGGTCGTCTCGCTGCCCGGCCCGCTCGACCTGACCGGCCTCCACTCCATCGCCGACCTGCCGCGCGACGACCTCAAGTACGCCGCGTTCCTCCCGTCGACGCACCCGAGCCTGGCGGAGGTCGAGTCGTCCTCGCCGGTCGACGTCTTCGACTCCGTGTCGCGCCACGACGTGCTGCTGCACCACCCCTACGACTCCTTCGCCACGTCGGTGCAGCGCTTCCTCGAGCAGGCGGCCGCCGACCCGCACGTGCTGGCGATCAAGCAGACCCTCTACCGCACCTCCGGCGACAGCCCGATCATCGAGGCGCTCATCGACGCCGCCGAGGCCGGCAAGCAGGTGCTGGTGATCGTCGAGATCAAGGCGCGCTTCGACGAGCAGGCCAACATCCGCTGGGCGCGCAAGCTCGAGCAGGCCGGCTGCCACGTCGTCTACGGCCTCGTCGGGCTCAAGACCCACTGCAAGCTGTCGATGGTCGTGCGCGACGAGCCCGAGGGCATCCGCCGCTACGTCCACCTCGGCACCGGCAACTACAACCCCAAGACCGCGCGCCTCTACGAGGACCTCGGCCTGCTGACGGCCAACCCGGAGATCGGCGAGGACGTCGCGCTGCTCTTCAACAACCTCTCGGGCGTCAGCCGCAACCGCACCTACGACCACCTCCTCGTCGCGCCCCACAGCGTGCGCGAGGGCCTGATCGCGCAGATCCACCAGGAGATCGCCCACCACCAGGCCGGCCGGCCCGCGGGGATCCGGATCAAGGCGAACTCGGTGGTCGACGAGGCGGTGATCGACGCGCTCTACCTCGCCTCGCAGGAGGGCGTCCGCATCGAGCTGCTCATCCGCGGCATCTGCGCGATGCGACCCGGCGTACAAGGCCTGTCCGAGACCGTCCGCGTGCGCTCGATCCTGGGGCGCTTCCTCGAGCACAGCCGGATCTTCTGGTTCGACAACGGCGGCGACCCGGCCGCGTGGATCGGGTCGGCCGACATGATGCACCGCAACCTCGACCGCCGCGTGGAGGTGCTCGTACGCCTGCGCGACCCGCACGTCGTCGCCGAGGTCGGGGCACTGCTCGACCTGGCGCTCGACCCGGGGACGACCGCGTGGGAGCTGGGGTCGGATGCCGAGTGGCGGATGCACCGCGGCGAGCGGCACCTGCACGACGAGCTGATCGTCCGCCAGCGCGTACGCCGCCGCTGAGCGCCGCGTCACACGGGGACCCGAAGGAGGCCCCGGTTTTGCGTCTGGGGACCGATCACCCCCTACCATGAACCACGGTTCATCCGCCCCCCGTTCGGAGTTCACCGTGCGTTTGAAGTTCCGCCCTGTCGACAGCTCGTTCTACGACCTGTTCGCCGAAGCCGCCAACCACCTCGTCGTCGGAGCGCAGCTCCTCAGCGAGATGCTGTCGGCCGGCAACTCGAAGGCAGAGATCGCCCAGCGCATGCGCGAGGCCGAGCACGCCGCCGACGAGACGACCCACTCGATCATCCGGCGGGTGAACAGCACGTTCGTCACGCCGTTCGACCGCGAGGACATCTACTCCCTCGCCTCGGCGCTCGACGACGTCATGGACATGATGGACGAGGCCGTCGACCTGGTCCTCCTCTACGAGGTCACGTCGCTGCCGCCGGAGACGACCCAGCAGGTCGAGGTGCTGCAGCGCTGCGCCGAGCTGACCGCTGCCGCGATGCCGCAGCTGGAGTCGATGGGCTCGCTCGACGAGTACTGGATCGAGATCAACCGACTCGAGAACACCGGCGACAAGTCCTACCGACGCATGCTCGCCAACCTCTTCAGCGGCGAGCACGAGGCCCTCGAGGTCCTCAAGCTGAAGGACATCGTGGAGTCCCTCGAGGGGGCGATCGACGCGTTCGAGAAGGTCGCCAACATCGTGGAGCAGATCGCGGTCAAGGAGTCCTGATCCTGATGCGTGCCATCACCCTGCCCCTGCGCGCCCGGAGCGTGGCCTGATGGAGATCGCGATCATCCTCGCGGTCGTCGTCGTCGCCCTGGTGTTCGACTACACCAACGGCTTCCACGACGCGGCCAACGCGATCGCGACGTCCGTCTCGACGGGCGCCCTCAAGCCGCGCGTGGCGCTCGCCATGGCGGCGATCATGAACTTCGTCGGCGCCTTCCTCGGGCAGAAGGTCGCGCACACGGTGTCCGACACGATCAACCCGGGGGAAGGCAGCCACGGCCTGGTCATCGTGATGTGCGGCCTGCTCGGCGCCATCTCGTGGAACCTGGTCACCTGGTGGCTCGGCCTCCCCTCCTCGTCCTCGCAGGCCCTCATCGGCGGCCTCGTCGGCGCCGCGCTCGCGGCCGGCACGACCGCCAACTGGGACGTCGTGGTCGAGAAGGTCGTCCTCCCGATGCTGATCTCCCCGGTGATCGCCTTCACCCTCGGCTTCGCCCTGATGGTCGGGATCATGTGGATGTTCCGCCGGGCCAACCCGGGCCGCGCCAACCGCGGCTTCAAGATGGCCCAGACGGTGTCGGCCGCCGCGATGGCGCTCGGCCACGGCCTGCAGGACGCCCAGAAGACGATGGGCGTGATCTTCCTGGCGCTGCTCACCGGCGGCTACGTCGCCGAGGGCGACCCCCTCCCGCTGTGGGTCATCTTCACCTCGGCCGCCGCGATCTCGCTCGGCACCTGGTCCGGCGGCTGGCGCATCATGCGCACCCTCGGACGCCGGATCATCCACCTCGACCCCGCCCGCGGGTTCGCCGCCGAGTCGGTGGCGTCGGGCGTGCTCTACACCACGGCGTACGTCTTCGAGGCGCCGATCTCGACCACCCACACCATCACCTCCGCGGTCATGGGCGTCGGCGCGACCAAGCGCCTCTCCGCCGTCCGCTGGGGTGTGGCCCGGTCGATCCTGATCGCCTGGGTGCTCACCTTCCCGGCCGCCGCCTCCGTCGCCGCCATCTGCTACTGGGTCGCCCACCTCTTCCTCCCCTGACCTCCTCGACCGCCCTCTCTCCTCCCCCGGGGGCGGCCAGCGTCATACGAAGCCGCACCCATACCTGCTGATCGGTATGACGCTCCAGCCGCCGGACGGCCAGCGTCATACGAAGCCGCACCCATACCCGCCGATCCGTATGACGCTCCAGGAGCTCGACGAGGTGGGCAAGCACCCGCGAGGCGCGATCGGTTCCGGCGTACGTCGTGCCGTCAGGCCGCGGGGCCGAGTCCCGGGCAGCCCGCGTCCGCCAAGGCACGCTCGACCTGGTCGAAGAAGTCGTCGGCAGCGACGCGAAGGCCGAGCACCGGGAGCCGCAGCACCGTGAGGTTGCCGAGCGTGACGTCGTTGTGGCGGAGCGCGTCGGCCACCACCTCTTGTGCCAGGGCGTGGTGGATGCCGTCAACCTCGACGACGACGCCCCACTCCTCCCACACCACGTCGAGGTAGTAGCGGCCGTTCCTGCCGCGGCGTACGACCTGACGCGTGGGTTCGGGCAGACCTCGCCTCCGGCACTCGCGCGCGAAGTCGAGCTCGGCAAGGCTTCGTACGCCGCCGAGCAGATCGGTCATCACGTCGATCACGAACGTCAGCCGACGATCACGCTTGACCTGCAGGAGCGCCTGCCCGATCCGATCCGCCGGCGCGACGCCCTGCTGGACGACCATGGTCAGCAGGAGGGCTGCCTGTCGATCGCTCCGTGCCCAGAGAGCCCCACGCACGGCGGCGATCTCGGAGCGGGTGCGCGGGGGACCGGCACCACCGGCGACGTCGTCGGTCCTCCACCGACGCGTCTGGCGTACGTCGACGACCCGGTCGCGGAACACCCTCGCGCCACGCGGCACGGACACGCGGTGCCGGTCGATGTCGAACCCCCTGAGGCCAGCCGCGATCAGCGACGAGGCGCCGTCGAGGCGGGCGCGGGGGCCGCCGGACAGCTGGGCCGCCCACAGGGTGGTGCCGAGCGCCAGCGGGCCCGTGTGCACCACGACGACGTGTCGCCCGACCAGCTGCCACCTGCGCGCCCCCACATTTGCCCGCACCTCTGCGCGCGTGATGCCGGCGGCGTACAGCTGACGTCGCGACAGCGCCCACAACTGCTCGCGCGCAAGCCTCTCGGCCCGCTGCCGGCGCGCGGCCCGGAGAGATGCGGTGCGTGGGGCGTTCGATGCGATCACCTCGCCACCATCGCGATGCCGACGGACGCCCCGCCACCGTCCGGCCGTGCGCCTGTGGACGACCGGCCCCGATGGAGGCCTGGGGACGACTGGTGGCTCACCGGTGACGCGTCCAGGTCGGCGGACGTCATACGGAACGGCACCCATAGGTGCCGGTTCGTATGACGCAGCAGCGGTCCCGTGCGCGCCGACCTCAGACCCCGAGCCGGGGTGGGCGGGGACGCCCTGGGGGCCCGAACCCCCGATCGGACACCCAGGACGCTCCGGACCACCCCGGCAGGAGGGCGGGCCTCAGCCGAAGCGGCCGGAGATGTAGGCCTCGGTGGCCTCGTTGTCGGGGTTCGCGAACATCTTCTGGGTGGAGTTGAACTCCACGAGGTGGCCGGGCTGGCCGGCGGCCTTGAGGTTGAAGAAGCCGGTCTCGTCGGAGACGCGGGCCGCCTGCTGCATGTTGTGGGTGACGATGACGATCGTGTAGTCGGACTTCAGCTCGTGGATGAGGTCCTCGATCGCGGAGGTCGAGATCGGGTCGAGCGCGGAGCACGGCTCGTCCATCAGCAGCACCTGCGGCTCGACGGCGATCGCGCGGGCGATGCAGAGGCGCTGCTGCTGGCCGCCGGAGAGGCCCATGCCGGGCTTGCCGAGGCGGTCCTTCACCTCGTTCCAGAGGTTCGCGCCCTTGAGGGAGCGCTCGACGATGTCGTCGGCCTCGGCCTTCTTCATCCGCTTCGAGTTCAGCCGGTTGCCGGCCAGGACGTTCTCGTAGATGGACATCGTCGGGAACGGGTTGGGCCGCTGGAAGACCATGCCGATCTGGCGGCGTACGGCGACCGGGTCGACGGCGGCGTCGTAGAGCGACTGCCCGTCGACCATCACCTTGCCCTCGACACGGGCTCCGGGGATGACCTCGTGCATCCGGTTGAGCGAGCGCAGGAACGTGGACTTGCCGCATCCGGACGGACCGATGAACGCCGTGACCGAGCGCGCCTTGATGGTCATGTTGACGCCCTGCACGGCGAGGAAGTCGCCGTAGTAGATGTCGAGGTCGCCGACGGTGATGCTCTTGGCCATGGGGGTGAGTCTCTCTGTTTCTGGTTCGGGGGCCTAGTGGCCGGTCTTGGGGGCGAAGATCGCGCCGATGATGCGCGCCACGAGGTTGAGCATCATGACGATCAGGATCAGCACCAGCGCGCCGCCCCAGGCGATCTCGATGCCGGGCGGCGTGCCACCCGGGGTCTCGGCGATGCCGGGGTTGGCGTTCTGCGTGTAGATCAGCACCGGCAGGGTGGTCATCCGCTCCGAGAACACGTTGAAGTTCGTCCGGGTCGTCAGGCCGGCGATGAGGAGCAGCGGGGCGGTCTCGCCGACGACGCGGGCGATCGCCAGCGTGACCCCGGTGACGATGCCGCCGAGGGCCGTCGGGAGGACGACCTTCACGATCGTGCGCCACTTCGGCACGCCCAGGGCGTACGACGCCTCGCGCAGGTCGGTGGGGACCAGCCGCAGCATCTCCTCGGTCGAGCGGACCACCACCGGGATCATCAGCAGCGACAGCGCCACCGAGCCGCCGATCCCGAGCCGGGTGGACGGACCGAAGATGAGGATGAACAGCGAGAACGCGAACAGGCCGGCCACGATCGAGGGGATGCCGGTCATCACGTCCACCAGGAACGTGATCCAGCGGGCGAGGCGGCTGCCCTTGCCGTACTCGATGAGGTAGATCGCCGCCATGATGCCGATCGGCACCGAGATGACGGCGGCGCCCAGCGTGATCAGGAGGGTGCCGACCAGCGCGTGGTAGATGCCCACCTCCTGGTCGAGCTCGGTGCGGTACATCGAGTAGGTCAGGAAGGTCGAGCTGATCGCGGGGAGGCCCCGTTCGACGACCGTGTAGAGCAGCGAGACCAGCGGCACGATGGCGACCAGGCACGCCGCCCACACGAGCCCGGTGACCATCCGGTCCGCCGCTCCGCGCGGCCCCTCCACGACCCGCGCCCAGGCGGGCAGCGCGACGAGGTAGACGAGACCGGCGACGAGCGCCCACGCGATCACGCCCCAGCCGAGCAGGAGCACGGGCAGGGCCGCCGCGGCAACGGCCACGACGGCGACGAGGACGGGCGCCGAGCGAGGCAGCTTGGCCTGCGTGAACGCGACCGGCTCCGAGGTGGGCCGGGCGGGAGCGGTGGCGATGCTCATCGAGCCAGCTTCCTCTCGTTGCGGGTGACGACCCACCGGGCGGCGAAGTTGACCAGGAACGTCACGAGGAACAGCACCAGGCCGGTCGCGATCAGCACCTGGATCTTGCCCGGGGTGCCCTCCTTGTAGTTGGAGGCGATGTTCGACGCGATCGAGGCCGGGTTGCTGCTCGAGATCAGGTTCAGCGAGATGCCGCCGCCGGCGGAGAGCACCATGGCCACGGCCATCGTCTCGCCGAGCGCGCGGCCCAGGCCGAGCATCACCGCCGAGACCATGCCGGAGCGGGCGTAGGGGAAGACGGCCATCCGGATCATCTCCCAGCGGGTGGCGCCCAGCGCGAGGGCGGCCTCCTCGTGCAGCCGAGGCGTCTGCGAGAACACCTCGCGCGAGATCGCGGTGATGATCGGCAGGATCATGATCGCCAGCACCAGGCCGGCGGTGAGGATGGTACGACCGGTGCCGGAGGCCGGGCCGGCGAAGAACGGCAGCCAACCCATGTTCTCGTCCAGCCAGACGTAGCCCGGCTGCAGGTGGCGCGCCAGGACGCTGATCCCCCAGAGGCCGAAGACCACCGAGGGCACCGCGGCGAGCAGGTCGATGACGTACGCGATCGGGGTGGCGATCGACTTCGGGGCGTAGTGGCTCACCACCAGCGCGATGCCCCAGGCGAGCGGGACGGCCACGATCAGCGCGATCACGGCGGCGAGGACCGTACCGAAGAGCAGCGGGGCGACGTAGCCCCAGAAGTTGGTCGCCTCGCCGTAGAACTCGGCCGGCTTGGCCAGACCCGGGACGCCCTCGATCGCCAGGAAGATGAAGACGCCTGCCAGCGCGAGGAGGATCGCGATCCCGGCGGCCAGGGCGGTGGCGGAGAAGACCCGATCGCCCAGCCTTGCTGGGCCCGTCTCCTGATCAGCGGCGATGGTTGCCACGTGCTCCCTCATTCAGTCGGTTCATGCGTCGGTGCGGCGGGCCGGAGGTCCGACCCGCCGCACGCGGCGATGGGTGGCCGGGGCGGCTGGCCCCGGCCGTGGTATCAGCCGGCGGAGATGGCGTCCACGATGCTCTGCGCCTTCTCGGCGACCGAGGAGGACAGCGGCGCGGAGCCGGCCTCCTGCGACGCTGCCGCCTGGCCCTCGTCGGAGACGATGTAGGACAGGTAGCCCTTGACGAGGTCGGCCTCGGCCTGGTCCTCGTAGGTCTGGCAGGCGATCAGGTAGCTGAGCAGGACGACCGGGTAGGCGCCCGACTCGGTGGTGGTGCGGTCGATGTCGACGGCCATGTCGACGTCGGCCCGGCCCTCGGCGGCCGGGGAGGTCTCGACGACCTTGGCGGCACCCTCGGCGGACGGAGCGACGTACTCCTCGCCCACCTTGACCGAGACGACGGACAGGTCGCCGACCTGGCTCTCGTCGGCGTAGCCGATCGTGCCCTTGCCGCCGGAGACGGCCGAGATCACGCCGGAGGTGCCCTCGGCGGCCTCGCCGCCCTTGACCGGGAAGGCGTCCTCGGCCTCGTAGGACCACGAGCCGCTGGCCTTGCCGAGGTAGTCGGTGAAGTTCTTCGTGGTGCCCGAGTCGTCGGAGCGGTGCACGGGCGTGATGGCCAGGTCGGGCAGCGTGGCGTCGGGGTTCTGGTCGGCGATCGCCGGGTCGTTCCAGTTCGTGATCTTGTTGTCGAAGATCATCGCGATCGTGTCGGCGTCGAGGTTGAGCGCGTCGACACCGTCGAGGTTGAACGCCACCGCGATCGGCGAGACGTAGGCCGGGACCTCGATCGGGTCCTCGCCGGCGCAGCGCTCCTTGGCGGCGCTGAGCTCGCCCTCGTCGTCGTTGAGGTAGGAGTCGGAGCCGGCGAAGCTGACGCCGCCCTCGATGAAGTTGGTGCGTCCGTCACCGGAGCCGACCGGGTCGTAGTTGACCGTGACGTTGCCGTCGTTCATGCCCTGGAAGCCGGTGGACCAGGCGCCCTGCGCCTTCTCCTGCGACGACGCGCCGGCGCCGTTGAGGTCACCGGACAGGCCGCCGGCCTCGGAGGTGTCGCCGCCCGACTCGGCACCGGCCTCGTTGGAGGCACCGCACGCGGTGAGGGAGATCGAGAGGGCAAGCACGGCGACGCTGGGGGCGAGCAGCTTGCGGAAGGAAGTGCGATTCACTTCGGGTGCTCCTGATGGAAGTCTGATGAGTGCTGACGACAGGGAAGGTAGGAGCGTCAGGAGAACGACCACGGCGCCGTCGGTGAACGCGCGGTGAACTCGGCAGGGCCGGTTGGCATCACCCGTTCGGGCGTGCGACGACGATCACATGAACTCGTCCCGGCGCGCTTGACGAGCGGCCGTCCGGAGCAATAGAGGGCAGCTCAGGGCGCGACGTGCTGGGTCGCGACGACGCGACCCTTGCGGTGGTGCACGACGAGCATCGACCCGGGCTCGAGCTCGACGTCGGGCACCTGGAGTGCGTCGAGCACGGTCGGGAGCACCGGCCGGTGGGTGCACAGCACCGCGCTCCCGGCGTCGAGGTCGCCGTCGAGGAACCCGTCGACGAGGTCGACGACGCCCTCCAGGGTGGCGCCCTCCTCGCTCAGCTCGTCGTGGAGCTTCACCGGCCAGCCGGTCACGTCGGCGTACGGCGTCACCGTCTGCACGCAGCGGGTGCTGGTGGAGGTGTGGGCCGCGGTGACGTCGAAGGCGGCCAGGAGCGGCACCAGCCGCTGGGACTGGGTCTCCCCGAGGCGGACGAGCGGGCGCCGTCGGTCGTCCTTCTTCCACCCGTTGCGGGAGCGCGCCTCGGCGTGGCGCAGCACCGCCAGTGCCCGGGTACGTCGCCGCAGCGGCCGCGCCTCGGCCAGGGTCTCGCGGTCGTAGGGGTAGGTGAGCCGCTGCTGGGCGTCCTTCCAGTCCACCCACTCGACCGCGTCGATCTCGTCGTTGGGGCGGTAGCGGCTCACGTCGTCGCTGCCGGCGACCCGGGCGGTCCAGTAGTCCACCGTCTTCCAGCGGCCGTTGGACATCCGGTAGCGCTGGGGTGACAGCGCCGGCCCGAGGTGCACGTCGAGCCCGGTCTCCTCGGCGACCTCGCGCACGGCGGCGACGACGGTGTGCTCCCCGCGGTCGAGCTTGCCCTTGGGAAAGGACCAGTCGTCGTACTTGGGCCGGTGCACCAGGAGCACCTCGCCGCCCTTGCGGGTCACCACGGCACCGGCAGCGCGCACGTCGCGGGGCTCCATGGACGTAGTCTCACACCCCATCCCGACCCGCGAGGAGCCCCGTGCCACATCGTGACGTCCCGCGCGACGGGACCCGCGGCCGGAGCCGGGGTCCGACGCGCGCGGTGCTGGCCGTCGTGGCGGTGCTCGTCGTGGCGGGCGCCGGGCTCGTCGCCTGGCGCGCCCTCACGCCCGCGACCCCGCTCCAGGAGGCGATGGAGCTGGCGCCGGCCGACGCGACCCGCTTCTCGTGGACCGACTGGGACGGCGTACGCCGCGAGCTGGACGCCGGGGTCGGCGCGGACTCCTCGGCCGAGGACGTCGACGCCTTCCTGGCCGAGGCCTTCGCGGCCGACCTGTCGTCCATGTCCGCGCTCGGGACGTCCGCCGGGGTCATGCAGGAGGAGCTGGGCCTCTCCCCCGCCACCCTCTCGTGGGAGCTGCTCGCCCAGTCGGGCGCGGGGGCGGTCGAGGTGCTGAAGGTCGACGACGACGTCGACCTGGACGCGGTCGCGGGCCGCCTGGCCGACCTGGGCTGGACCGAGCCCGACGAGGAGGACGGCGTGTGGGTCGGTGGCCCCGACGTGCTGGCCGGGGTCGGTACGACGCTGACCCCCGAGCTGCAGCACGTCGCGCTGCTCGCCGACGAGGGTCTCGTGCTCACCTCCGACCAGGCCCCCTTCCTGGAGCAGGTGCTGGAGGGGGACGGCGCGCCCGACGACCTCGCCGACCTCGCCGCGTCGCTGGACGAGCCGCTCGCCGCGGCCGTGTACGACGGCGCGTACGCCTGCGAGCACCTCGCGATGGCGCAGGCCGACGACGACGCGCAGGCCGAGGCCGACCAGCTCGTCGACGCCGCCGGGGAGGTCCACCCGCTGACGGGGTTCGCCATGGGCGTGCTGCCCGGTGGCGACGTACGCGCGGTGATGCAGGTCGAGGACGCGGACGACGCCCCCGGCGACGCGGAGTCGCGCGCGCGGCTGGCCGCGGGGCCCGCACCCGGTCAGGGCGGCGAGTTCGCCGACCGGTTCTCGGTGCACCGAGCCGGCTCGGAGGGGCGCGAGGTGGTGCTCGACCTGCGCCCGGCCGGGGGCAGCTACGTGCTGTCGGACCTCACCAGCGGCCCGGTGCTGTTCGCCACCTGCTGAGCGCAGGGGCGCGTCGTCAGTCCTGCGGCTTGCGCGGGCTGACCCCGAGGAGGCGGTCGATCTCCTCGCGCGACAAGTGGTCGTCGGACTCGCTCGCCGCGATGATCAGCGTGGTCGTGAGCTCGACCTCGCCGAGGAGGTCACCGTCCTCGAGGGTCACGTCGAACTGGTCGTGCATCGTCACCCTCCTGACGTTCTTGCCTGCTTGTTCGGACCACACGACTTTATGCGTCCGAGCCAAGTCTGACCGACCCGGAGGCGGCGCAACATGACCCGAACGAGTCAAGTGTGCCCCGAAATCGAGTCTGGCCCCACCCCACTACGGGGGAGGAGCCAGACTCTTGATCAGATCTGGAACAGGTCCAGCGTCAGCCGATCAGAGCGGACGGACGTTCTCCGCCTGCGGGCCCTTGGGGCCCTGGGTGACGTCGAACTCGACCTTCTGGTTCTCGTCCAGCGACTTGTAGCCGTTGGACTGGATGGCCGAGTAGTGCACGAAGACGTCGTCGCCGCCGTCCTCCTGCGCAATGAAGCCGAAACCCTTCTCGGCGTTGAACCACTTCACGGTGCCTTGAGCCATGTGCTCGGTACTCCTGTTATCGGAAACGAGAAGCCATCACGTCGACGGCTCCGCATCAAGTGCGGTGACACGTCGCTCCGACTTACAAGCTGGAAAGGCCCGAAGATGGAAACGCCGTTGGATCACAAACTCCGCGGGCGTCAACCTGCTGGAACTTGCACCTGTTGCGGGATGAACCCTACCAACAAATCGCCTGACGTCACTGGTCCGGGACCACCTGTTGGTGAACAGTCGACCAACGGACCTGCCGAGCGGTCTCCCGGAGGCCCCTGACACCATCGGAGAAGTGACCACCGACGTCGTCCTTCCGCACCTTCCGCGCGTGGCCGTCTGTGGCATCAGCCTCGAGGCGTCGACGTTCTCGCCTGCCCTCACGACGGCGGCGATGCTGGCTCCTCTGCGCGGTCGGGAGGTCCTCGACGCGTGGGAGTTCTGGCGGCCCGGCGGCGCCCTGGCGGGCCGCGCCCAGTGGCTCGGCGTCCTCCAGGCGCGCAGCATCGCGGGCGGTGCCATCCCGGCCGACGACTACGTCCTGCTGAAGGGTGAGATCCTCGCCGGGCTGGTGGCGGCCGTGGCCGAGGCGCCCCTCGACGGCCTGGTGCTGGACATCCACGGAGCCGCGAGCGTCGTCGACCTCGACGACATGGAGGGCGACCTCGCCGTCGCCGTGCGAGAGGTGGTGGGGCCGGACTGCCTGATCAGCAGCGGCATGGACCTCCACGGCAACGTGTCGCGCACGCTCGCCGGGACGGTCGACCTGCTGACGACCTACCGCACCGCCCCGCACGTGGACTGGCAGGAGACCAAGGAGCGGGCCGCCCGCAACCTCGTCGACCGACTGGCGCTGCCGCCGGGGCGTCGCCGCCCGGCGAAGGCCTGGGTGCCGGTGCCGATCCTGCTGCCCGGCGAGATGACCAGCACCCGCCAGGAGCCGGCGACGAGCCTGTACGCCCGCGTGCCGGAGATCGAGGCGCTCGACGGGATCCTCGACGCGGGGATCTGGATCGGCTACCCGTGGGCCGACGAGCCGCGCAACGGGGCGGTCGTGATGGTGGTCGGCGACGACGCCGCCCTCGCGATGGGCGAGGCGAGGGCGCTGGCCACCGACCTGTGGGAGCGGCGCGACGAGTTCGGCTTCGTCGCGCCCACCGGGTCGCTCGACGAGGTGCTCGCCGCGGCCCTCGCCTCGCCGGTGACGCCCTACTTCGTGTCCGACTCCGGCGACAACCCCACCGCCGGCGGCGCCGGTGACGTGACCTGGACGCTGGCCGAGCTGCTGGCGAGCGAGGAGCTGGCGGCGAGCGGCCGAAGGGCGATCTACGCCTCCATCCCCGACGCCATGGGCGCGCTGGCGGCCTCGGAGGCCGGCGTCGGCGCCGACGTGCGCCTCACGCTCGGCGCGCGGGTCGACGCCCGTCCGGCCCCACCGGTGGAGGTCTCCGGCGAGGTGGTGGCGGTCGTGCCGTCCGACGACAACCTGGAGGTCGTCGTGCGCACCGCGACGGTCGACGTGATCGTCACCCGCCGGCGCCGGCCCTACCACCTCGAGCAGGACTTCACCCGGCTCGGCCTCGACCCGCGCAGCGCCGACATCGTGGTGGTCAAGATCGGCTACCTCGAGCCCGAGCTCTTCGACATGGCCGCCGACTGGATGCTGGCGCTCACCCCGGGTGGCGTCGACCAGGACCTGGTGCGGCTCGGGCACCGGCGGGTCCGCCGCCCGATGTTCCCCCTCGACGACGTCAGCGGCGTGGACCCGCTGGCGGACGCCGTGCTGTTCCCCGGCGACACCGGTTCCGACGACCCGGCGCTATCTCCCGAGGGCTGACATCACCTCGGCGAGCACCTCGGCGCTCGTCACGCTGCGACGCCCGTCGTCGTAGCCGGCGGACGACCCCGCCGCCACGACCGTGCCCGGGGCGCGCAGGTGCACCTCGCGGGCGCCGGTCTCCGCGACGATGCGGGCCGCGTTCGCCGGTCGTACGCCGCCCCCGACCGCGATCCGCACGTCCTGCCCGCCGCGCCGGACCAGGTCCGCGAGCTCGGGGAGGTGGTCGACCGCCGGGCCGGGGCCGCCCGAGGTCAGGACGCGGGAGACACCGAGGTCGGCCAACAGTGCGAGCGCCGACGGCTGGTCCGGCACGGAGTCGAAGGCCTTGTGGAAGGTGACCGGTGCGTCGCCGCTCGCGGCCACGAGTCGTCGTACGGCATCCGCGTCGACGTCGCCGTCGGGCGTCAGGCGTCCCGACGACGAACCCGAGCCGCGCCGACCCGGCCAGCGCCCCGCGCACCGCCTCGATGTCGGCGACCATGACCTCGACCTCCTCCGGGGAGTGGACGAAGTCGCCGGGCCGGGCACGCACGAGCACGCGGATCTCGAGCCCGGGCGCCGCGGCCGCGCAGTGCCGGACGAACCCGAGCGTCGGGGTGGTCCCGCCGTCGGCGAGCCCGGCGCACACCTCCAGCGCGTCCGCGCCCGCTGCTGCGGCGAGCGCGGCGCCACCGACGTCCTCCAGGCAGATCTCGACCAGGGTGTCCATGGCCCCACGCTAGGACCGAGGAGTCACACGCCGCTCACTCGCCCTCCTGCCGCGCCTGCTCGTCGAGCAACGCGCGGGCGTGCTCGCTCCCGTCCTCCTGGTCGAGCGCCCGGCGGAAGCTGTCGAGCTTCTCCCGCCCGCCCGGGAACGGGGGAAGGAGCGGCACGTCGGGGTCGACGACCGCCTCGATGAGGACGGGCCGGTCGGCCTCGAGGGCCCGGTCCCACGCGGCGTCGACGTCCTCGGGACGGTCGATCCGGATGCCGGTGAGGCCGAGCAGGTCGGCGTACGCCGCGTAGGGGAACGTGGGGAGCGCCTGGCTGGCGTCGAAGCGAGGATCGCCCTCGGTCTCGCGCTGCTCCCAGGTCACCTCGGCGAGGTCCTGGTTGTGCAGCACGAGCACGACGAAGCGCGGGTCGGTCCAGTCGCGCCACCGGTGCGCGACGGTGATCAGCTCGGAGATGCCGTTCATCTGCATGGCGCCGTCGCCGACGAGGGCGACGACCGGGCGGTCGGGGGCGTGCAGCTTGGCCGCGAGGCCGTAGGGGATGCCCGAGCCCATGGAGGCGAGCGTCGAGGACAGGTGGGCGGGGACGCCCGGCGGCAGGGTGAGGTGCCGGGCGTACCAGTAGGTGATCGACCCGACGTCCACGCTGACCTGGGCGTCCGCCGGCAGCCGCGGGGTGAGGGCCCGCACGACCCGCTCGGGGCTCAGCGGCTCGGCCGGCGTCTCGGCGCGCTCCTGCGCGAGCTCGTGCCACGCGCGCACCCGCTCGGCCACCTCCGACCGCCAACCGTCGCGCTGCTCGAGCAGGGGCAGCAGCGCCGCCAGCGACTCGGCGGCGTCGCCGACGAGCCCGACCTCGACGGGGTAGCGGTTGCCGAGGTGTCGTCCGTCGATGTCCACCTGCACGGCCCGCGCCTGGCCGGGCGCGGGGTAGAACTCGGTCCACGGGTCGTTGCTGCCGACCACGAGGAGGGTGTCGCAGGAGTCGAGCAGCCACCCGGACGCGGTGGTGCCGAGGTGGCCCATCACCCCGCAGCTCATCGGCAACGTCTCGTCCCACCAGGGCTTGCCGAGCAGGCTGGTGGTGACGCCCGCGCCGAGGCGCTCGGCCACCGCGCGGACGTGGTCGCCGGCGTCGCGAGCGCCCTGACCGACGAGCAGCGCCACCCGCTCCCCGGCGTTGAGGACGGCGGCGGCCTCGGCGAGGTCCTCCTCGGTCGGCAGCACTCGCGGCGCGCGCCACTGCGGCGCGGTCGGTACGACGCCGTGCTCGTGCGGCAGCTCCTCGGGGGCGTCGGAGACCTGCACGTCGTGCGGGAGGATGACCACGCACGGCGAGCGCGTCGCGAGGGCCGTCCGGAACGCCCGGTCGAGCACCATCGCCGCCTGCTCGGGCGCGAGCACGGTCTGCACGTACTGCGCCGCCACGTCCTTGAAGAGTGCCGCCAGGTCGATCTCCTGCTGGTACTCGGCGCCGAGCGCCGTCGTCGGCTGCTGCCCGACGATCGCCACGACCGGCATGTGGTCGAGCTTGGCGTCGTACAGGCCGTTGAGGAGGTGGACGGCGCCGGGACCCTGCGTGCTGGTCATCACCCCGACCTCGCCGGTGTACTTGGCGTGGCCGACCGCCATCAGCGCCGCGTTCTCCTCGTGGCGCGCCTGGACGAACTCCGGGTCTCCCCCGGCACGCCGCAACGCCCCCATGAAGCCGTTGATGCCGTCGCCGGAGTAGCCGAAGACGCGGTGCACGCCCCACGCCAGCAGCCGCTCGACGACGAGGTCGGCGACCAGCCTGTCCGCGGCCACCTCAGGCGCCCGGCTCGACGGATCGGTTCTCTCGTACGTCGTGCCGGACCGCTGATCGCATGTCGTCGCTCTCCTCAGGTGGGTGGGCTGGTCCAGTGCCCATCGCCATGGCGGGCATGTGCCGCGCCGTCCGCACCCCGGCCGCGGCGCCTGGGCGGGCGGGGCTGGGCAGCGACGAACGACCCACCCCGGCGTGAGCCGAGGTGGGTCGTTCCTGATCAGCGGCGCGAGAACGGGACCGCTACTTGATCCGGATCTTCACCTTCTTCTTGGCCGGGGCGGTGAGCTTGTTCCCGCGCGAGCCGACCGCTCACCGTGCCCGCCGGGCGTCACCTTGGGCGTCGCCACGTCCCGGCTGCGCTGGGCGACAGGTCGCCCGCCTCGTCGAGACGGCTGTCGGGGTCCGCCTCGCGGAGTCGCGGCAGGACGCGCCTGCGCAGGATCTCGCCCGCGGCGTATCGGCCCGTTGCGCGTTGAAGCCGTGCCCGTCCACTGGCCCGCCGTCGACGCTGACGTCGCTGGCCGGCGTGGGCCTTGCCGGTCATCCTCGGCGAGGTCCCGCGGCCGGCTCGTCGCCCCTTCCCCTCGACGACGCCGGCCTGGTCGGCGGCGGGCAGACCGGGCGTCGGGTCGCAGACGTCCCCGACGCCGTCCTTGTCATGGTCCTCCTGCCCCATGTTCGCCTCGTCGGGGCAGTTGTCGTCGGCGTCCGGGATCTCGTCGCCGTCGCGGGTGATGCCGACGTGAGTGTTCGCGACGGCCGTGCGGCCGACGGTGTCGGTGACGGTGACGGTGGCGAGGCCGGAGAACGCTTCGGTCCACGCGTGGTTGACCTGCGGGACGGTCGTGGTCTCGTCGACGGTCCCGTCGCTGGTGAAGTCCCACGCGTAGCTGACCAGCGACCCGTCGGTGGCGTAGGAGCCCGAGGCATCCAGCGTGACCGTTCGGCCGATGGGCGCGACGTAGGGGCCGTTGATCCAGGCGTGGGGTCGTACGAGCGCGTCCGCGGTGATCCCTTGGAGCGCGGCGGCCACCCCACCAGAGGTCGACGCGTCGAAGATCGCGCCGCCGGTCTGCTGCGTGATGGTGCTGAGCGCGCCGTTGCTGTCGGCGCCGTAGGTGTTGACGGCGTAGACCACGGCAGGGTCGACGGCTGCGGCCGCAGCGACGATGTCGGCCGCGGTGTAGCCCGTGACCGGCTCCGGGTTGTGGGCCGGCGCGTCGGCCAGGACGATGACGAGCTTCTTCACGCCGGCGCGCCACGGCAGGTCGATGCCGGCCTTGATGCCCGAAAGCATCGACTCCGGTTCGTCGCCGCCACCGTCTGCCTCGAGCCTGCCGAGGGCAGCCTCGACGTCAGCTGCCGACGACGTGAACGTCTGGTCGACGCGGGCCGGGTAGTCCACGCTCTCGCCGGTCCACTCGGGGTGGTCGCGGTAGGACACGACGGCGAACCGGGAGCTGGTGGAGTTCGCGGACACGTACGAGACGAGGTCGCGGGCGTACTGCTTCGCGGCATCGATGTCATCGCCCATGGAACCGGTGGTGTCGATGGCGAACACGATGTCCAGGTCGCCGCCCAGCACGGTGTCGATGCCGCGCCGCCGAAGATGCCGTTGCGGTACAGGTGCTGGGCGTAGGCGTACCCCGGCGTGACCGGCGTCGCCGCTGATGGCCTCGGCCTGCTTGTCGTTGCCGAGCCTGCCGAACGCACGTTCTGCGACACCGCGTAGGAGTCGGAGCCAAGTCCGAACCACTGCCTTGAGAGCGAAGTCGTCGTCCATCGCGCGGTGCGGACCCCCGGCAGGAGGCCTCGCCTCGTTCACCGCGTTCCAGTCGCCCGATCGACCGGGCGGCGGGGACGAAGCACTGCTTGACGATCGACTCGAACTTGATGTCGTTGCCGCCGATGGTGAACAGCACGAGGTCGGTGTCCGCGCCGACGAAGTCGGTCTGGGGCCGCAGCCAGCGGGTGCAGGAGTACGTCCACACGGTCGCGACCGTCACGGAGGGGGCGAGGGCCTTGTAGGTCCAGTACTCCTCGTCGATGTAGGAGCGGGTGTTGCACGGGTCGAGCGTCGCGAGGGCGGCGGTGGCCTGGTCCACGGTGTTCGCGCCGGGGACGACTGTCTGGCGCGTCTTGGTGTCCATGTTGCGGGGGCTCACCATGCCGGAGGTGACCCCGCCGGAGCAGGCGCGGTTGTCGAAGGTGACGTTGTAACCGTCGCGCTGGAGGAGCTCGACGTACTTCGAGGACCAGTTCGAGTGGCTGCGGAAGCAGCCCGACGGACCGTAGTAGTCGCGGTCGTCGGAGGCGTCTCGGGCGCCGTTGCCCGCCGAGTACGAGTCGCCGAGGAGCACGACCTTCAACGGCTTCGCCGTGGAACCGGCGGCGGCGGCCACAGCCTCGGGCGACGCGGTCTTGGTCGACGTGCTGCTGTTCCTCGGGTGCGGCTCCTGGGCCTGCGTCGGGCCGGCCATCGTGGCGACGGTCATCGGCACGACGGTGAGCGCCGCAACGAGTGCGGCAAGGCGTGGTCTCACTGGTTCCCCCTTGTGTGTGTTGGTGGGTGGTGCTGACCACCGGTCCCGAGGCGGTGGGGTCTGTGTGCCGGGTGCAGTCGTCCGGCGTTCGACGCAGGCGGTCGCCTACGTCGGACGGGCTCCGGCGGCTGGTCAGCTGCGCAGCGAGATCTGCAGCGAGTACTCCTCGGCGCCGGCAATGGACTCAGGTGATGCAGGCTCGATCGAGACGTAGAGGACCGCTGGCTCGCCATCGATGGTCTTGGTCGCGCTGAGGTCGCTGGGACCGCTGTACCCGACCTCCCACCCCCCGCGCTGGGAGGCCTGCGCAAGGTGGTCCAGCACCGCAGTCGAGTCATCGGCCTCCGCGGTCGAGCGGAAGTCGCGGACCCACGAGGCCTGGGTGGGCTTGCCGGTCGCCACGCCGCGCTCTTCGCGAGGAGTGCCGTGGGAGTCCACAAGGGTGAAGCCCTCGGGCTCGCGAGTCCCCATCGGGTCGCTCTTCAGCGCCGCCAGGACAGGGTCGGCGGACTCGCCGCCCTCGCCGGAGCCGCACGCCGTGAGGGTGAACGCGAGCGCGACGGCGACCGCGGCGGAATGCTTCATCCAGCGACCCGACCGTCGGCGACCGGATGCGCCCGAACGCACTGTCCTTCTCATGCTTCCCCCTGGTGCGCGGCGGCCGGATCCGTCGGACCTCGCGCTGTTCGCGGACAGTACCGACGGACGGGGACGAGGAGGAGACCTTCACCACAGGTCAGCGCCGCTTACCCCCAGGTTCGGTATGCCGGGCGCTCCGCCGGGCTAGACCGGCGGGCGGTGCGCCTGTGCCGCGCCGTCCGCACCCCGGCCTGCCCGCTCCGGCGCGCTGCTCTGAGAGGATCACCCCACGCGCGGGGAGAACCTGCCGCGGGCCTCTAGCTCAATTGGTAGAGCACCGGACTTTTAATCCGTTGGTTCAGGGTTCGAGCCCCTGGAGGCCTACCAGTCGTAGCGCTCCACGCGCAGGGTCGCGGTGCCGGTGTCCCGGGGGCCGGCGTAGACGAAGAACGTCGCCTCACCGAAGAGGAAGGCCGACGAGAGCGAGAAGTCGTCAGCGGTACCCGGCGCTGCCGACCGACGAGCCCGGCGAGTCGCCCCGCGACCACCCGACGTGGAACGACGTGTCGGCCGCGAAGGTCGAGTCGGCGAACGACACGTCCACCCGGTCGCTCTGCACCGAAGAGCCTGCGTCGTACGGGATGACCGTGACCTGCCCGGGCCGGGCCACCGTGACGTCGACGTCGGTGGTCCACAGGGTCTCGCCCTCGCCCAGGGGTGTCGGGACCGGTGCCGTCTCGGGAGCGACCACCGCGGTCACCACCCGGATCGTGCCCGTGTCGTCGCACGGACTGACCGACATGACCAGGTCACCGGTGCGATAGGTCCACAACACGGGTGGGTGTTGTTCGTTCACGTTCATGTCCGAGACCATCGTCCACAGCGGGGTCTCGTCCACGAACCCGAGGCGCCGGCCGCACAGGTCGCCGGCGGAGTCGAGGACCTCGACGGAGAAGACCTGCTCCGCTGTCGTGATCGGCACCCGGACGAGCGTGGACGCGTCGGGGACGCCGCCCAGGTCGTACGACACCAGGGGCCCGTCGACGGTCGCCGTCAGGGTGCCGGGCGCGGAGGCGAAGTAGCGGGCCCCGGCCGGGCCGAAGGGGTAGGACACCAGCTGGGTGTAGGTGCCGGCGACGGTCGGTGAGACCTTCGGCGACGTCGTGTAGGTCTCGATCAGCCGGCCGTCGGGCGCGAACAGCTCCTCCTGCAGGTGGTCCGGGCCGTCATCGGAGAAGGTGACCGTCAGCCCCGCCGGGACCGTGGTCCGCACCACGGCGACCCGTCCGGGCTGCTCGAGCGAGATGAGGTCGGTCCGGTCGAGGGACACGTCGGCGACCCGTGCCGACAGCACGACCTGGCCGGGCCGTTCGACCACGTCGAGGTAGCCCGGCGTGAAGCGCAGGGTGTAGGAACCGGTCTCGGGCAGGCGCCAGACGGAACCCTCCCGCTGCAGCCGGCCCCACCGGGGCACGACGGCGCCGGACGGGGCGACCAGCGTCGGCGTGCTGCGCGGGAGCGCCCCGGTCTCGGGCGGGCGTGCGTACTCGGAGACGACCGACCCGGCCTCGCCGTCGAGGACCACCTCCACCAGCTGCCCGGGCAGCGAGCTGACCAGGTCGTGGGCCGGTCCGTCGACCTCGACGGGGACCACCCGGGGGGTCGACAGGGTGATGCTGCCGGTGGCCTCCGACCACACGTCGTCACGGCTCAGGCGGATCGTGTGGTCACCGGACGTCGCAGCGGTCCGGGTGACGGCGTCGCCGGTGAGGGGCTCGGGCTTGCCCGTCGGCGGCACGAGCGTGGCGCTCGCCACCGGCGTACCCACCCAGGTCCAGCGCTGACCGGCCTGCAGGTCGACGACGAGTTCGAGGACGCGCTGCCCGGGCTGGAAGGTCACGGAGGTGGTGGCGTCGAGGGGCACGTTCCGAGGTCCGGGCGAGGCGAAGCCGAAGGTCTCGGACACTGCACCGGGGCGCTCGCCGGATGCCGGGACGACGTACCGGTAGGACAGCCCGAGCTCGATGCGGAACACGTCGGAGAACCTGCCGTCGGCCTCGACCCCGACGGCGGCACCGTCAGCCGTCCACCCGCCGTCCCGCTGCACCTCGCGCTGCACCTCGTCGGCGCTGGTCAGCCCGGTGCTCGCGCCGGCGACCTGGGCGAACCCGGACGCCGGGTAGTGGGTGGCGCTCGCGGTGAGGGTCGGAGCGGCACCCGGCTCGGGGTCGGGCGTGGGGGTCGGCGTCGGGGTCGGCGTCGGCGTCGGCGTCGGGGTGGGGTCCGGTGTGGGCTGGGGAGCCGGGTCCGGGTCGGGCGCGGGAGGAGCCGGCAGCGCCGCCACCGTGACCTCACTGGTGGCCGCCGGCTGCCGGGCACCGTCGGCGGGGGCGACCCAGCGCAGCTGCCAGCCGGGCTCGCCGGTCACGGCGTCCGCCCAGGACCCGTCTGCCTGCACCGACGTCGTGCCCGCAGTCGTCCAGGCGCCGTCGGCGAGGCGTCGTTGGCGCTCGAGGACGACGCCGCCGAGCTCGGGCGCGGCACCGGCGCCCCGCGTGACCACGCCACCGCCGGCAGCCGCGTCGTACGACACCGCGGTGAGCGTCAGGGCAGGCGTCCACGTCGCACGGACGGACACGCGCTCCGACCGCGCTCGGGACTGCCCCTTGCCGCGCGGGAGGGTGACCCGGAAGGTGCTGTCCCCGCGCGGAGGGACGGTGCTGAAGCCGTAGCGCCCGTGCCGGTTCGTCCGGTCGACGGCGATCCGCCGCCAGCCGCCGGAGGCCCTGATCTCCAGGCGCACCTGCGCGCGCGGCGCTGCGCGGCGGACCACGCCCGTGAGCGCGACGGGGCGCCCGGCGTCGACGACGGACGGCCGCACCCTGATCCCGACCGACGGAGCGCCGGCCTGGCTTCGGCTCGGCGCTCGGCGCGCTCGGCGCGGCCGGCCCGGACAGCGGGGCGGCGTACGACGGCACCGTGACCGCTGCCACCACCAGCGTGGTGACCCACCACGTCGCCAGTCGTCGCACCGCACACCCCCGAGCCGGGCGCACCAGACGGGGTCCCCGATCGTCGGAGCCGGTGGGCGCTGGCCGATCTCAACACGGGCGCGGGCCGCGGACAAGCCTCCCTGAGGGGGAGGTCGAGCGCCGTCCTCCCGAGATCACACCCGCGTCGGCTGGGAGGGTTTGGCCCCGCTGGGGAGAATGGCTCCTCACGCCCGCCCCTGCACCACCGGAGTCACATGTCCGCGCCATCGCCTGCTGCCCTCGACGCAACGACCGGCAGCCAGGGCGGCGAGCGTCGTCCCTCCACGTTCCTGGTCGCCAACGCCGCGCTCATCGGTGCCGTCACGTTCGTCGCCAGCTGGTTGATGGACCGGCCCGTGGCCGACCCCGAGGGCAGCTTCCTGGGACCGTCGTGGGTCCGCCTCCCGGTGCTGTGCGTGACGGCGATCGTCCTCGACCTCCTGCCCCGCGCGCTGTGGCACGGCCGCCTCGACCCGGCCCGCACCGTCGCCGCGGTCCGGCACCGCGTGCGTACGCACTGGACCCGCGCCCGCCTCCAGCTGGTCATCGTCGGGATCTCGGGCTTCTACGTGGTCTACGTCGCCTACCGCAACCTCAAGTCACTGCTGCCGCTGGTGCGGGACGTGAAGTACGACAGCGAGCTGCGCGCGCTCGACCGCCTCCTGCTGCTCGGGCACGACCCAGCGACCCTCACCCAGGACCTCTTCGGGACCGGGCTCTCCGCCCACGTGCTGTCGGCGGTCTACCTCGCCTACATCCCCCTCGTCGCGATCCTCGTGACCGTGTGGCTGGTCTGGTCGCGCAACATCGGCCACGGCTGGTGGTTCGTCACCGCCCAGGGGATCGCGTGGACGCTCGGCGCGCTGTCCTACTACCTGCTGCCGACGCTGGGCCCGGGGATCATGTACCCCTGGCTGACCAGCGACCTGGTCCCCAACGGCACCTCCGACCTGATGGACTCGCTCGTCTACACGCGCCACGGCTTCCTCTGGGGCGAGGGCGACTACCAGGGCGTCGCCGGGTTCGCCAGCCTGCACACGGCCATCGCCCTGCTCTGGGCGCTCATGGCGCAGCACACCGTCCGCAGCCAGGCGATCCGGACCGTCTTCTGGGTGAACTTCGCCCTCACGGTCGTCGCGACGCTCTACTTCGGCTGGCACTACATCGCCGACGACCTGGCCGGCGCCGCGATCGCGATCATCGCGTTCCGTGTCGCGGCCCGGGCCACCGGCCACCGCCTCCCGTCCGGGTGGCGGGCGCCGGAGGCCACCCCGCAGGTCCGTCAGCCTGCGGCGGCGGACTGACGGCGGACACCGTCGTACGACAGTGGGGAAGATCGTCCTGCCATGTGCAGGCCGATCTTCCCCACTGTCGTGGTGCGTCCGGGCTCAGGCGCCGCCGACGCGGTCGGCCGGGACGCCGCGCGCACCGGAGTCGGTGAGCTCGGCCTCGTGGGCCGCTGCCGCCTCCAGCTCCTGGCGACGGGTCTCCTCCATCATCGTCCGGGTGGCGTCGTAGATGCCCGGGTCGGAGACGAGGTCGGCCGCACCGTGACGCAGCCGCGCGAGCGCCGCACGGGCGAAGATCTGCTGCTCGGTGGTGGTGCGCTCGGAGCGGTTGTTGCTGGCGAAGGTGATCGCCCAGCGCATCAGCGCGGAGACCTGGTTCTTGAAGCCGGTCAGGTAGACGAGGTGGACGCCGAGCCACATCAGCCACGCGATGATGCCGGTGAGCCGGAGCTTGCCGACCATCGCGACGGCGTCGAAGCGGCTGATGATGGCCATCGAGCCCTTGTCGAAGTACTTGAACGGCGGCTGGGGCTGCTTGCCCTCGATGCGGTTGCGGATCTCCTTGGCGGCGTACTTCGCACCCTGTATCGCGACCTGGGCGACTCCGGGGAGGTTGTCGAGGGCGATCATGTCGCCGACCACGAACACCTCGGGGTGGCCGGGCAGCGTGAGGTCGGGGTTGACCGCGATGCGGCCGGCGCGGTCGAGCGGGGCGCCGGTCTGCTCCGACAGCGTCCGTCCGAGGGGGTTGGCCTGCACGCCGGCGGCCCAGATCTTGGCGACGGAGTTGATCCGCTCGGTGTGGCCGTCCTTGAACTTCACGTCGAGGCCGCGCTCGTCGACGTCGGTCACCATCGCACCGAGCATCACCTCGACGCCCAGCTTCTCCAGCTCCCCCTTGGCCTTCTCGCCGAGCTTGCTGCCGAACGGCGGCAGCACCTGGCCGGCGGCGTCGATGAGGACGATGCGTGCGGTGCGGGTGTTGATCGCGCGGAAGTCCTTGCGGAGCGTGCGGTGCGCGAGCTCGGCGATCTGTCCGGCCATCTCCACACCGGTGGGGCCGGCGCCGACGACCACGAAGGTCAGGAGGTGGTCCACGTCGTCGCCGCGCGTCGCGCCGAGCTCGGCCATCTCGAACGCGCCGAAGATGCGGCCGCGCAGCTCGAGGGCGTCGTCGATGCTCTTCATGCCGGGCGCGAACTCGGCGAAGTGGTCGTTGCCGAAGTAGGACTGGCCGGCGCCAGCGGCGACCAGCAGCGAGTCGTACGACGTCACGGTGTCGCGGCCGAGCACCTGCGAGGTGACCGTCTTGGCGGTGAGGTCGATGTCGGTGACCTCGCCGAGGATCACCGTGGCGTTGTCCTGCGAGCTCAGCACCTCGCGGGTGGGCGGGGCGATCTCGCCCTCCGACAGGATGCCGGTCGCGACCTGGTAGAGCAGCGGCTGGAAGAGGTGGTGGGTGGTCTTCGCGATGACGGTGACGTCGACGTCCGTGTGGCGGAGCGCCTTCGTGCCGAAGAGACCGCCGAAGCCGGACCCGATCACCACGACCTTGTGTCGTGCGGACTGCGTCGCGGGCGAGGTCATGGAAGCTCCAAGGGTTGAAGGTGCGTCGTGGTGTCCACTGCCTCGTCCATTCTCCTCCTCGCGCGTGCGCGGCGCGAAACGCCGGGCGCGTCTGCTTGCTCACACCACTACCCACACTCGCGAAGAACTATGGTGATCGTCGAGGTTTGAACCATCCGTTTCTGGGCAATCATGGCTCCACTGGACTGTCCACCCCCGGCCCTCACCCCTGTTGAAAAGAGTCCCAGTGCCGCTGACCTCCGAGTTGACGCTGGCGTCCTCGCCGCGCGCTGCGGCCGACGCGCGTCGCTGGGTGGGCGACGTCTGCGAGCGACTGGAGCGGCCCGACCTCGTCGAGTGCGCCGAGCTGGGGGTCTCCGAGCTCGTGGCCAACGCGATCCTGCACGCGGCCGCCCCCTACAAGGTCCGCGTGCGGGGCACCGCCTCGCACCCGCGCATCGAGGTGGTCGACGGTTCGCCCCGTCCGCCGGTGCCGCCGGTCCCCGTCGAGGGCGACGACCTCGACCTGCTGCTCACCTTCGGTCGCGGGCTGTCGATGGTCGCCCAGTGCGCCGTCGCCTGGGGCGCGACGATCGAGACCGACGGCAAGATCGTCTGGTTCGAGCCAGCGCCCGAGATGACCGACGCCGGGTCCGTCGAGTGGGTCATCGACCACCACGACCGCACCCCGCCCGAGCCGACCAGCGAGGCCGCGGTCGACGTACGACTCCTCCGCATCGACCTCCCGCTCTACACCTCGCTCAAGCGGCAGTACCACGAGCTGCGCCGCGAGCTGCGCCTGCTGTCGCTCTCGCACCAGTCCGACTACCCGCTCGCGGGCGACCTGACGTCGATGTTCGCCAACTTCGAGCGGCAGTTCCCCGACACCTTCCGCGACCAGATCACTCGAGGCGGAGACGCGCGGGCTGCCCCGCGTCGACGTCGCGTTCCCGATGGTCCGCGAGGCAGGCCCCATCTTCGTGACCATGACCGAGATGTTCGACGTCGCCGACGCGTTCTGCCGGGCCGAGCGACTGCTCTCCATGGCCCGCACGCCGCGCCAGCGCGCGCTGCACAACTGGCTGCTCGCCGAGCTGGTCCACCAGCTCGACGGTGCGTCCGCACGGCCGTGGGACGGCAACCCGGGCTCGGCGTCGTCGTCCACGAGCCGGGTCGGGTGACGCACCGCCCGATCCGGGTCGTCGACGTCCTGCTCGTCGCTGCCGGCGGTGCCGTCGGCGCGGTGCTGCGCCACCTCGTCGACGTCGCCGCGCCCGACACGCTGTTCCCCTGGCCCACGCTGGCCATCAACGTCGTCGGTGCGTTCGTGCTCGGGGTGCTGCCCGTCCTGGCCGTCGTACGCCGATCGCACCGGGTCGCGGCCACCCTCGGTCCCGGACTCCTCGGCGGCTTCACCACGGTGTCGGCGTGGGCCGGGCAGACGCGCGACCTCGCCGCCGGCGGCCACGTGGTCGTCGCCGGCGCCTACCTCGCGCTCACCCTCGCCGCCGGGCTGTCCGCCGCCGCGCTCGGCCAGCACCTGTCGCGCCGCCCCGAGCCCGAGGAGGCACTGGGATGACGCTGCTCCTCGTCGCCCTGGGCGCCGCGGTGGGGGCTCCCCTGCGCTACGTCGTCTCTCGCCTCGACGGCTACGTCCCCCGGGGGATGCTCGCGGTCAACACCGTGGGGTCGGGGCTGTTCGGGCTGTTCGCCGCGCTGTCCCTCGGGGAGGCGGCGTGGGCGCTGCTCGGGACGGGGTTCTGCGGTGGCTTCACGTCGTTCTCGACGTTCGCCGTGCAGGCCGTCGAGCGTCCGGCGCGGGCGGCCGTCGGCTACGTGGTCGCCACGACCGTGCTCGCGGTCGCGGCCTGCGCCCTCGGCTGGGCGGTCGGCGCCGGCCTGTCCTAGCGAGCGGCTAGCCCCAGCCGAGCTCGTGCAGACGACCGTCGTCGAGCCCGAAGTGGTGCGCGACCTCGTGGACGACGGTGATGCGCACCTCCTCCTCGAGGTCCTCGACGGTGTCCGCCATGTCGAGCAGCGGGCCACGGAAGAGCAGGATCCGGTCGGGCAGCATCCCGGCGTGGTTGGCCGGCCTCTCGGTGAGCGCCAACCCGTCGTAGAGCCCGAGCAGGTCGGGGTCGTCCGCCGGCGCCTCCGGCTCGACGAGCACCACGACGTTGTCCACGAGCCGGGCGAGGTCGTCGGGGAGGCCGTCGAGGGCCCGATCCACCATGGCGTCGAACGCGGCGGGGTCGAGGTCGATCGGCATGGCACCACCCTAGGAGCGCGAGCGAAACGGCCGACCACGTCGTGTGCCGCCCCGAAATGACCGAAAGGGTGAGCCTGGTGGCTCACCCTTCCGTGTCATGCGTTGGCGACCCCGACGGGACTCGAACCCGCGGCCTCCGCCGTGACAGGGCGGCGCGCTAACCAACTGCGCTACGGGGCCAGGATGCTGCTGCTCCTCCGGTCGTGCTGGTGAAGCGGGTGGAACTCTAACCCATGCTCTTCGGTGACACCCAATCGGCGTCGAACCCCCGCTGGGCCGCACCCCCAACCGGATTCGAACCGGCGCTACCGCCGTGAAAGGGCGGGGTCCTGGGCCGCTAGACGATGGGGGCCAGCTCGTCCGGGACGGACCCGATCGAGCAGCGCCCAGCATAGGGGCAGCGGCCGCCGGGCTCCCAAACATTGCCGATCCGCGGGCCGGAGCGACGCGGATCACTGCCCGACCCGCGGACAAGTTTCCGCAGACGCCACACGAGTTGCCACACGTTTGACTAATCTTGACTCGTGAGCAACGAGCGGCAGCTGCGTTTCCTCGTGGTCGATGACAACGAGGACATTCGCGACGTCTTCTGCCGCCTGGTCGAGCGAGCCGGTCACGTCGCCTCGACGGCGTACGACGGCCAGGACGCAGTGGAGACCCTGGAGCGCGAGCGCTTCGACGTCATGCTGCTCGACCTGACCATGCCTCGGATGACGGGCGTCGAGGTGGTGCGCTGGCTGCGCGAGCGACCCGACGTCGCGCCCGAGCTGCGCATCGTCGTCATCTCCGCCTGGGCCGGCGAAAACCGCGCGGTCCTCCAAGAACTCGGCATCACGACAGTCATGCAGAAGCCGCTGCGCATCCAGCAGCTGACCGACCTGATCGCCGAGACACTGCGCGACCTGGAGTCCTGACCCCGACCCCTGTCATCACCACGGGAGACGAGCTCCGCGTAGTGCCCTGCACGCCGACCCGGCGTGCACCGTCCCCACCCCACCCTGGAGAAACAACATGATGAACCGCATCCGCACCGCCATCGAGCGCAAGCGCACCGTCAACCAGATGCCGTACGCCTGGCGTCCGGCGCCCCCGCGTCGCTGACGACCTCGGCGAGCACCGGTGACCACGTCACCGTGATGCACATGGACAGCGTCGAGTCGGCCGGTGGCCAGCTCGGCGCTGTCCTCTCTGCCCCGCGGGACGGTGCGGCCGCGCTCGCCTCCGGTGGACCGTGGCTCGCCACCAGCCTCGAGCAGGCCAGGCAGGTCCTCACCGACACCGACGTCCTTCGACTTCCCCGGCGACGTCAACCGCACCGGCGACCTGTCGGCAGCCGGGGCGAGACCCGCTCGGGCCACACGCTCTTCGCACCGGTAGGCCCTGAGCAGGTGGCCCGTGGGGTCGCGACCTTCGAGCGCGAGTGGGCCGCAGCGCTGGCCGAGCACGACCGCACGCGCCCGGCTGAGCCGTACGACGCCATGCTCCTGCTGCGGCGTCCCGTGGCCCGATCGACGACGACCGCCGTCCTCCCCTCCGCGAGTGACGACGTCCGCGACCTCGTCGGCGACCACGTCCTGGCGTGGATCGACGCACTCGGCCCCGTGATCGCCGCCCGCCGCCGTCCGTGGCGGTGGAGCCGCGTCCGTCGCACGGAGCAGGCGACGCGCATCGCTCTCGAGGACGCGCTCGCCGACGCGCTCGCTGCGGATCCGGCCGTCGACCTCTCCCCGCAGCAGGCGGCGACCATGCTCGCTGCGGGCATCCAGGTCCCCATCGCGGCCGGAGCCTTCCTGCTTGGCTGGCTCGCCCAGCAGCCCCGTGCCGTCGAGCCCGATCCAGCGCCGTGTGGGAGACCCTGCGCCTGACCCCACCGACCTGGCTCACCGCGCGCGTCACGACTCGTGAGGTGGACCTCGGCGGGCACGACCATCCCGCCGGGTCGCGTCGTCTTCGTCAGCCCCCTGCTCCTGGGCCGGTTGACCGAGCCTGGTCCCGGGCGAACCCGGCGGACTGGACCGCTTCGACGCCGCCCGGTGGCAGGACGGGACGCGCCGACCGGGCGCCTGGCTGCCGTTCGGGGCCGGCCCCCACGCCTGCCCCGGACGCAACCTCGGCATGGGGATCCTCGTCGCGTCTGGCGGGATGGGGGGTGCGACACGAATTGCGCTTGAGCGAGGATGTACGCATCGACCAGAGTCGAGGCATCTCGCCCGAGCCCGTGCCGGTTCACCGTCACTCGTCCGATCGGAGCCGTCCGCCGTGATCGAGCACCCCGCCCTGCAGGACACGTCTGCTCCCGCGGCCGACGTCGCCTGCGGCGGCCGAGCCTCGCCACGGCGATCCTGTCCGGCGAGACGCAGCGTCGACGAGTCCGATCGACCTCGCATGCGCCGGCACCTGCTGACCTACGGCCGCGTCGACGTGATCGTCGTCGGTGCTCACCACGCTCCGCCCTGAGGACACGCAGCGGCTGGAAGGAGCTCGGCGGTCGTGCCTGGATCCGTGAGTGGACCGCGCCCGGCTCGAGCCTGTCGGTGCTTCCGCCGCCCGACGCCGGCCCCGAGGCGGCGCTCACCATGCCGTGGCTCTCACGGCTCGCCCGCGCCGGCGAGGTCGTCGTCATCGTCGACCGCGACCTGCCTGCCGCCCGAGGCAGCCCAGGACCGCTCCGAGCTCGCCCGCGTCGGCGTGCGCAGCCTCGCCGCGTCGGCCTTCACGTCCCAGCGGCGACATGTACGGCAGCCTGTCCGCGGCCAGCGGCGACGGCAGGCGCGTGGCCGGCCGAGCTCGTCGCGGACTTCAAGCTGCTG
This sequence comes from uncultured Actinomycetota bacterium, assembly GCA_963701485.1. GTDB lineage: Bacteria > Actinomycetota > Actinomycetes > Propionibacteriales > Nocardioidaceae > Nocardioides. The sequence goes on along the minus strand of CAVPAA010000014.1, from coordinate 369,661 downwards.
AACGCCGTGATCGTCGCCCGCCTCACCCTCGAGCAGTCCCGCCGCTCGCTGGCCGAGGCCATCGAGGCGGGCGCGGAGGCGCAGCTGGCGACCCAGCAGCTGTTCGGCGCGGTGGGGCACGAGCTGCGTACGCCGCTGTCCGCGATCCTCGGCTACACCGAGGGCCTGCTCGACGACGCGGAGCACGGGACCGCCGACGACGTCACGACCGGCATGAAGCGCGACGGGCCGGTCATCGTGCGCTCCTGCGAGCGGCTGCTCACGATCGTCGACAGCCTCCTCGGCGCGGGTCGCGCCATGTCGTCCGACGACCAGCGCCAGGAGATCTCGCTGGCCGACGCGGTGGCCGACGTCATCCACTGGCACCGCACTCCCGCGCGCACCGCGGGCGTCGACATGCAGGCCGTGGTCGATCCGTCCCTGGCGGCGTGGGGGCACCCCTCGGCCGTCCGTCAGGTCCTCGCCAACCTCCTGGGCAACGCGATCGCCCACCACCGCCCCACCGGCGGATCCGTGCACCTCACCGCCGAGGCGCTGGTGGGCGAGAGCGCGAAGCCGATGGTGCGCATCGTCGTCCGCGACGACGGCCCGGGGCTCACGCCCGAGCAGCTCCAGCACGCCTTCGAGCCGTTCGTCCGCTTCGCGGCGCCGAGCACGCAGGGCAGCGGGCTCGGCCTGTCGCTGTCGCGCACCATCGCCGAGCGCGAGGGCGGTGCGGTCCGTGGCGAGTCGACGTCGGGGGTCGGTTCGTCGTTCTGGCTGGAGCTCCCTGCGTACGTCCCGCGCAGCGACTGAGCCGATTGCCATCCGCCCGCGGGGCTCATGTATCCTCGTCCCGCTTGGGCAGGTAGCTCAGTTGGTACGAGCGATCGCCTGAAAAGTGATAGGTCGGCGGTTCGACCCCGCCCCTGCCCACAAGCACAGAAGGGCCCCGGTCACGTCCCGACCGGGGCCCTTCTGCGTGCCCGCCGACGCGCCCGCCCCACCTCCCGGCAGGATGGGCCGGTGCTCCCCCGCCTCGAGATCGTCCGCCGGCTGCGCCCGGTCGACCTGGTCGCACCCGGTTCCGTGCAGGTCGACACCGACCGGGCGGGCGAGGTCGCGATGCCGGCCGTGGCGCCGTACGTCGCAGCGACCACGGCCGGGCTCGACGGACCCGTGGCGCTGCACCTCGGTGGGCACCGCTTCGCGGCGTCCCTGACCGGCGGATCGGTGACGCTCGACGTGCCCGGCGCCGGGACGCTCCGCAGCCGGCGCTTCCACCGTGCCGACGAGCCGACCGGCCTCGGCGTGACCCTGACCGGCACCCACGTGACGGCCTGGAGCCGCGAGGCGACCGGGTGGGTCGCGCGGGCCCGGCACGACCTCCGGGAGGTTGCGAGCGGCGTCGGCCCGCAGGTCGACACCCGCGACGAGGACGCCCTGGCGGCGATGCGGGTCGAGCTCCCCGCCGGCGGCGGGACCGCCGGACGGTTCGGCCAGCTGGGGCTGCGCGACACCCGCTTCGTCACCGGCGAGGACGGCCGCCCGGTCCGGGACGAGGGAGCGCTGTGGCTGACCGCGACGTCGGCCGGGCCCGGGTTCTTCGACACCGCCCACACCAGCCTCTGGCGCTTCGACCCCGACGCCCTGGAGGTCACGCACTCCGCCGACCTGTTCTTCCGCAGGCCCGACCGCCCGGGGGTCTTCGGCGACCACGCCACCCACCTCGTGCGCACCGAGGGCGGCTGGCTGGTGACGACCAGCACGTGGGGTGACTTCGAGGCCCCGACGACCCGTGCGGGACGGCGTACGCCGGCGGGGTTGCGGGTCACCCTCGCCGAGACCGACGCCGACCTCCTGCGGGGCGTGCACGTCCTCGACACCCGCGAGCTCCCGCTGCCCGTCGACGGGCTGGACTCGATCGCCACGTGGGACCCCCACCTCGTCCGGCGCGACGGCGAGTGGCTGGTCGGCTTCGTCAGCGCGCGCCGGTTCTTCGACTTCCATCCGGCCGTCGCCGCGGGGCCGGCGCTCGACGACCTGCGGCTGCTGGGCGCGGCGGGTGACCGTACGTCGACGGAGGGCACGACGCTGGTGGACGTCGACGGCCGGATGGTGGTCCTCGCCAGCGACGGGCGCGACTCCCGACGCAGCCTCCGCGCCCGCTTCCCGGCGTACGACCTGACGATGACCGAGACGGGCGTGCTGGACGCGCCGTACCCGACCAACCTGCCGTGGCCCACGCTCGCCGAGGTCGACGGCCGGTGGCTGATGATCACCTTCGACGGCCGCCCCGCGGGCGGCAAGGTGCTCGGCTACGGGACCCACGGCGACCTCGTGGTGATGCGGTCGCAGTGATGCGGTCCGGACGTTGGCGCGGGACTACTCTGGAGGTGACGGCGGTCACCACCCCTCGACCGCGCTGACCAGGTCCGCACACCCCGCGGCCGCACCCACCAGAAAAGGACCCATGAGCATGTCTGGACCCCTCGCACCGTCTGGAATGGCCAGTTCCGGCGTCGACGTCTTCGAGCTCGGCAGCGAGCACGAGCAGGTCGTCTTCTGCAACGATCGCGCGACCGGCCTGCGGGCCATCATCGCCATCCACTCCACGGCACTGGGTCCGGCCCTCGGCGGGACGCGGTTCTACCCCTACGCCAGCACCGACGACGCGATCGTCGACGTCCTCAACCTCTCGCGCGGCATGTCGTACAAGAACGCGCTGGCCGGCCTCGACCTGGGCGGCGGCAAGGCCGTCATCATCGGCGACCCGGCCGAGCTGAAGACCGAGGCCCTGCTGCGCGCCTACGGCCGTTTCGTGCAGTCGCTCGACGGGCGCTACTTCACCGCGTGCGACGTGGGCACCTTCAGCGAGGACATGGACCACATCGCACGCGAGTGCGACTTCGTCACCGGCCGCACGGTCGCCCACGGCGGCGCGGGCGACAGCTCGGTGCTGACGGCGTTCGGCACCTTCCAGGGCATGCGGGCCGCTGCCGAGCAGGCCTGGGGCGAGCCCACCCTCGCCGGCCGCACCGTCGGTGTCGCCGGCGTCGGCAAGGTCGGCCGCCACCTGGTCCGCCACCTCATCGAGGACGGCGCCAGCGTCGTCGTCACCGACGTCCACGCGCCGTCGGTCGAGGCGATCCGCGAGCAGTTCCCGCAGGTCACCGCGGTCGCCACCACCGAGGAGCTCGTCGCGAGCGAGATCGACGTCTACGCCCCGTGCGCCATGGGCGGCGCGATCAGCGACGAGGTGCTCGAGGTGCTGCGCGCCACGATCATCTGCGGCGCGGCCAACAACCAGCTCGCCCACCCCGGCATCGAGAAGCAGATCGAGGAGCGCGGCCTCCTCTACGCCCCCGACTACTGCGTGAACTCCGGCGGCGTCATCCAGGTCGCCGACGAGCTCGAGGGCTTCTCCTTCGAGCGCGCGCAGCAGCGCGCGACCGGCATCTTCGAGACGACCCGCAAGGTGTTCGAGCTCGCCAAGGCCGACGGCGTCACGACCGCCGAGGCCGCCGACCGGCTCGCCGAGCGTCGCATGCGCGAGGTCGGCCGCCTGCGCGGCATCCACCTCGGCTGAGCCAGGTCGAGTCGGCGCGTCCTGACGCGCTCTCGGGCTCGAGTCGGCGCGTCCTGACGCCAGCTGTGTCAGGACGCGCCGACTCGACGTAATTGCTGCACCATGATGCGCCGACTCGACGCCATCTCGGCGTCATCATGCGCCGCCTCGACCCGACAGCACCGGGGCGTGCTTCGTACGCCTCACCACCCGGTCGCACGGGTGGGGGTGATCAGGTGCGATCAGTCAGTCTGCGCGACGACGCGGGTCGGCATAGTCCGACCACTCGTCGCCATCGGTATCGACCTCACTGGTGGGGTGAGTGTCTTCTCCGTGCAGCTCCTTCGCCAGCGCGCCGAAGTCCGTCTCGTGAGTCCGGTACTTCAGGTCGCGGGCGACCTTCGTCTGCTTCGCCTTCGCTCGGCCGCGCCCCATAGGGTCGACCCCCTCGCACACTTGGCCGGGGCTGTCGGAGAGCTTCCCGACGCGCCCGGTCTGATCGGTTACATATCGTGAGGACAACGCTACCTGAGCGGTGGGTGTTCCCGCACACCAAGACCGGGCATTTCGTGCTCGAAGTGCCGAATCTCATCACCAGCCCGGGTGCTGGCCCTCCAGCACGACCCGGCCGCCGTTGTCGGCGTCCGCGCGGGCCTCGCCCGCGACCCAGGCCCGGATGCCGTGGCCGGCGAGCACGGAGATGGCCGTGTCGACCGATTCCGGGGCGGTCAGCGACACCATGCCGACGCCGCAGTTGAGGGTCGCCTCGAGGTCGGCCTGGGACACCCCGCCCACCCGGCGTACGACGTCGAAGACCGGCTGCGGGGTCCACGTCGAGCGGTCGATGCGCACCGACAGCTCCTCGGGGAGCACCCGCTCGAGGTTGGCGGCGAGGCCACCGCCGGTCACGTGGGACATGGCGTGCGTCTCGGTGCGGTCGGCGAGGTCGAGGCACGCCTTGGCGTAGATGCGGGTCGGCTCGAGCAGCTCCTCGCCCAGCGTGCGGCCGAAGTCGTCGACCTGGCGCTCGACGCTCCAGCCTGCGCCCCCTGCATCGGTCGCGCCGAGCAGGACGTGGCGGACGAGGGAGTAGCCGTTGGAGTGCAGGCCGCTGGCCTCCATGGCGATGACGACGTCGCCGGGACGGACGCGGCCGGGGCCGAGGAGCTTGCTGGCCTCGACGACACCGGTGGTGGCGCCCGCGACGTCGTAGTCGTCCGGGTCGAGCAGGCCGGGGTGCTCGGCGGTCTCGCCGCCGATGAGCGCGCAGCCGGCGACCACGCACGCCTCGGCGATGCCCTTGACGATCGCGGCGATGCGCTCGGGGACCACCCGGCCGCAGGCGATGTAGTCGGTCATGAAGAGCGGCTCGGCACCGCACACGACGAGGTCGTCGACGACCATCCCGACGAGGTCGAAGCCGATGGTGTCGTGGACGTCCATCAGCTGCGCGATGGCGACCTTGGTGCCGACGCCGTCGGTCGAGGTCGCGAGGAGCGGGCGCTCGTAGCGGGTCAGGGCGGAGGCGTCGAAGAGGCCGGCGAAGCCTCCGAGGCCGCCGATCATCTCGGGACGGCGGGCCTTCTCGACCCAGCCCTTCATCAGGTCGATCGCCCGGTCGGCCGCCTCGATCGAGACCCCGGCGGCGGCGTAGGCCCCAGAAGTGGATGCAGTGGGCTGGTCGGTCACACGGAGCTCCTCGGGTGGCGGCGTGCGGGTCGGGCGCGGGTCAGGGGTTGTTGAGGACCGGCAGGGCCCGCCCCATGGTGGGCGACTGGAGCGTCGCCTCGAGCAGGTGCTTGCCGAGCAGGCTCTCGTCGGGCAGCTCGATGGGGTACTCCCCCGTGAAGCAGGCCTGGCAGAGGCGCTCGGCCGGCTGGTCGGTCGCCTCGATCATCCCCTCGAGCGAGATGTAGCCGAGCGTGTCGGCCCCGACGCTGGCGGCGATCTCCTCCGGGGTGAGGCCGTTGGCGATCAGCTCGGCGCGGGTGGCGAAGTCGATGCCGTAGAAGCACGGCCACTTGACCGGCGGGCTGGAGATCCGCACGTGCACCTCGAGGGCGCCCGCCTCACGGAGCATCCGCACCTGGGCGCGCTGGGTGTTGCCGCGCACGATCGAGTCGTCGACCACGACGATCCGCTTGCCGCGGATCATGTGCTCGAGGGCGTTGAGCTTGAGCCTGATGCCGAGCTGGCGCAGCGTCTGGCTGGGCTGGATGAACGTGCGGCCGACGTAGGCGTTCTTGACGAAGCCCTGGCCGAACGGGATGCCCGACTCGGCGGCGTAGCCGGACGCCGCGGGGGTGCCGGACTCCGGCACGGGCATCACCAGGTCGGCCTCGACCGGGAACTCGCGGGCCAGCCGGCGCCCCATCTCGACGCGCGCCTCGTGGACGTTGCGCCCGGCGATCGTGGCGTCCGGGCGGGCGAGGTAGACGTACTCGAAGACGCAGCCCTTGCGGTCGGGCTCGGCGAACTTGTGGGAGCGCAGGCCGTTCTCGTCGATGACGACCATCTCGCCGGGCTCGACCTCACGCACCACGCTGGCGCCGATCGTCGCGAGCGCGGCGTCCTCGCTGGCGACGACCCAGCCGCGGTCGAGGCGGCCGAGCACCAGCGGTCGGATGCCCTGCGGGTCGCGGGCGGCGTAGAGCGTGTTCTCGTTCATCCAGACGAAGCAGTAGGCGCCGCGCAGCTGGGGCAGGACCTCCAGCGCGCGCTGCTCGAGCGAGGTGTCGGGGTGGTGGGCGAGCAGCGCGGTGACGAGGCTGGTGTCGTTGGTCGCGCCCTCGACGCCCTTGATCTCGAGCTCACCGGCGGGGCCGGGCAGGTCCGTGACCATCTCGCGCAGCTCGTGGGTGTTGATCAGGTTGCCGTTGTGGCCGAGCGCGATGGAGCCGTCCGCGGTGGGACGGAACGTCGGCTGCGCGTTGTGCCAGGTGGACGCGCCGGTCGTGGAGTAGCGCGAGTGGCCGATCGCGAGGTGGCCCTTGAGCGAGTCGAGCGTCGACTCGTCGAAGACCTGCGAGACCAGGCCCATGTCCTTGTAGACCAGGATCTGCCGCCCGTTGCTGACCGCGATGCCCGCCGACTCCTGGCCGCGGTGCTGCAGGGCGTAGAGCCCGAAGTAGGTCAGCTTGGCGACGTCCTCGCCGGGGGCCCAGACGCCGAAGACGCCGCAGGCATCCTGCGGGCCCTGGTCGTGGGGGTCGATGGCCGTGGTGAGACGGCCGTCGCCGCCCTTCCGCTTGCTGATCGGCTGGGGCACGGCCCCGAGTCTACGGGCGAAAGCGCCGAGCGCCGCACCGACGCCGTACGCCGGTCCTCAGCCGCCGGCGAGCAGCGAGCGGACGCGGTGGAAGGCCAGGTGCGCGGCGGCCTTGCCGACGGCCGGCAGGGGTACGACGTCGACGCAGGGCGTGGGTGCGCGTCCAGGACGGGTCCGAGCGGAGCGCGCCCTCCGGGCCGGCGTACATCGGCGTCATCGCCCGCTCGACCGCCTCCTCGAGCCCGATCGCCGGTGTGCCGTGGCTCGGCTTCCACGTGTGGCCGGGGCGGCAGACCATGTCGTGGCGCAGCGACTCGATCAGTGACGTGACGGTGTGGAACGGCGCCGTCGTGGTGAGGGCGGCGGCGAGCCCGACGAGCCCGGGCGGCACGACCGGCACCGGGACGCGGAGCCGGGCCAGGCCCGCCGCGCGGCCGCACACCTGCAGCAGGTCGGGGTAGGCGATGACGTCCGGTCCGCCGAGGTCGATGGCACCGCTCAGCGACTCGTCGAGCAGCGCGTCGTCGAAGGCCCTCAGGACGTCGGAGACGGCAACCGGCTGGACGGAGCTCTGCATCCACGTCGGCACCGGCTGCACGAGGAACAGGGTCGCGACCTGCCGGATGATCTCGAACGAGGTCGACCCCGCCCCGATCACGACCCCGGCACGCAGCGCGACGGACCCGTCGATGGCCGCCAGCAGGATCCGCTCGACCTCCAGCCGCGAGGCGATGTGGGCGGAGAGCTCCTCCTCGGGCACGTCGGGCACGAGGCCCGAGAGGTAGACGAGGCGTCGTACGTCGCTGTCGGCGACGGCGGCCGCGACGGACTCCGCGGCCACCCGGTCGCGGTCGCTGAAGTCGCTGCGGTCGAGGGAGTGCACGAGGTAGACGACGGCGTCGACGTCCTGGACGGCCTCCGCGACGGCGGCGGGATCGGTGACGTCGCACCGGATCGCGCGGACCCGGTCGTCCCAGCCGAAGCGGTCGGGGCGCGGCGGTGACGAGGACGCGGCGACGACGTCGTGGCCGTGCTCGAGCAGGTGGGGCACGAGGCGCGTACCGATGTAGCCGGTGGCGCCCAGGACGAGGATCCTCATGCTTCGCCCAGGTGCTTGAGGAGGTTGCGGGAGAAGACGGCGCCCATGTGCTTCACGACTCCCGCCATGACGCGCTCGACCGCGGGCCGGGCCAGGCCGGGCAGCGGAAGCTTGCAGGCGATCTGGAGGTCGATGCTCACCTCGGTGCCGCCGTCGGCGTGGTCGGTGAGGTCGTAGGTGCCGTCGACGGCGGTCATCTCGTCGGGCCGGTCGGGGTCGTGGGTGAAGACGATCCGGTCCTGCGGGTGCAGCTCCATCACCTCGGTGAACGTCGGCGCCACGGAGATGCCCAGCACCGGGATGGTGCCCATCCGCCAGGTCCACCGGTCGCCCTCGGCGTCGATGCTCGTGACGTAGGGGGTGATCTTCGCGATCAGGTCGGCGTCGGTGAGGGCGGCCCACACCTCGCTGCGCGGGGAACGGAGCACGGCCGAGGAGCGGTCGCGGGCACGGAAGGTCGCCATGGCCGCCACGCTACCGACGGCGGCCACACGCGCGGACCACCCGGTCAGCGGTGAGTGACGCAGGTCTCGGAGTTCGGAAACGTGCGTCACGCACCGCTCGCGGGACGGGTCAGCCGCGGGGCAGCTCGCCGAGGTTGCGGAGCAGCAGCGCCTCGGCCTTGACGACCTTCTCGAACTCGGCGAGGTGGAGGCCCTCGTTGGCGCCGTGCGCGCGGGTGTCGGGGTCCTCGACGCCGGTGACCAGCACGCTGGCCTGCGGGAACGTCTCGAGGAACTCGGCGATGAACGGGATCGAGCCGCCGACGCCCATGTCGACCGGCGCGGTGCCGTCCCAGGCCTCGGCGAACGCGGCCCGCGCGGCGTCGTACGCCGGACCGCTGGCGTCGATCTGCGTCGCCTCGCCGGTGTCGACGACGGTCGTCGTGAGCGTCGCGCCCCAGGGGGTGTGCTTCTCGAGGTGGGCCTGGAGGCACTGGACGGCGTTGGCGGTGGTGTCGCCGGGGGCGATCCGCATGCTGATGCGGCAGCGGGCGGCCGGGACGAGGGTGTTGGAGGCGCCCTCGACCTTGGGGGCGTCGAGGCCGGTGATGCTGATCGACGGCTTGGTCCACAGCCGCTCGACGACCGAGCCGGAGCCGATCCACTCGATGCCCTCGGCGGCGCCGGACTCGGCACGGAGACGGGCCTCGGGGTACTCCACGTCGGCGGCGGGGCCGGCGTGGAGGCCCTGGACCGCGACGTTGCCGGCGTCGTCGTTGAGCGAGGCGATGACCCGGCTCAGCGTCATGATCGAGTCGGGCACCAGGCCGCCCCACATGCCGCTGTGGACGGCGTGGGTGAGCGTGCGGACCTCGACGTCCATCCGGACCAGGCCGCGCAGCGACGTGGTGAGGGCGGGCTCGCCGATGTCCCAGTTGCCGGAGTCGGCGATGACGATGACGTCGGCGGCGAGGCGCTCCTTGTGGGCCTCGAGCAGCTCGACGAGGGTGTCGGAGCCGACCTCCTCCTCGCCCTCGATGAACATCACCAGGTTGACCGGGAGGTCGTCGCCGAAGATCCGGACCGCGCCGAGGTGGGCGGCGATGCCGGCCTTGTCGTCCGCGGCGCCACGGCCGTAGAGCCGGTCGCCACGCTCGGTCGGCTCCCACGGCGGGGAGTCCCAGTCGGCGTGGTCGTTCTCGGGCTGGACGTCGTGGTGGGCGTAGAGCAGGACCGTCGGGGCACCCTCGGGACCGGACTTCTTCGCGATCACGGCGGGCGGCGCGCCCTCGTGGGCGCGGACGATCTCGCACTCGAAGCCCTCGGCCGCGAACAGGTCGCGGGTGGCCTCGGCGCTGCGCTCGACCTCGCCGGCGCGGGCCGGGTCGGCGGACACGGACTGGATGCGGACGAGGTCCTCGAGGTCACGGCGGATGCCGGGCATGACCTCGGCGAGGCGGGCGGAGATGTCGACAGTCATTCCGACACCCTAGGACCCCTCGCTCACCGGTCGAGAGACGCCTGGGTGCCGCCGTGCCGGCGCTCCAGCATCAGCTGGCGCTCGGCGTCGGCGAAGCCGAGCCGGCGGTAGATCCCGATGGCCTCGCCGTCGTCGTCCGCGACGATCACGAGCGTCCGCGCCCCGAGGTGCTCGAGGGCGTAGCGACCCGCTGCGTGGACGGCCGCGGCCGCCAGCCCCTGGCGCCGGTGGTCGCCGTGCGTCTCGACGCTCTGGAAGCGCGCGACGCCCTCCTCGGTGGTGAAGACGGCGGCGGTGCTGACGACCTCGTTGTCGACGAGGACGCCGAACCGGGTGCCGCGGCCGGCGTCGATGAGCGACTGCTCCTGCACGTTGCGCCCGCGGGCGAACCGCATGTGCGACTCCTCGTCGTCGCGCTCCTCGATCGCCAGGCTCAGGCGGGCGCGGCTCTCCCAGTCCGACGCGGACTGCAGCGGGCGCACCTCGGCCTCGACCTCGCGCGGCGGCTGCAGCTCGGACGCGGTGAGCACGGAGGCCACGTCGACCACGAGCCCGGCCGCCTCGAAGGCCGCGCGCGCCTCCGGGGTCAGGTCGGGGGTGTCGATGCCGATGCTGACGTGGCGCGCCTCGGGGAACTCGGTGTGGAACGCGCCCACCACCTCGCGCTCGCCGCCGGGCACGGGTGGCCCGGCGAGGAGGATGAAGTTGCCCCAGTAGTACGTCGGGTTGTCCGGCGTACGGACGACGAGGTGGGTGCCGCGGTCCTCCACGACGCTGCCGGAGGCCGTCAGCAGGGCGAGGTCGGTGCGGAAGCCGAGCGAGCTCACATTCATGGGCCGCACGCTAGAGGTTGTCGGCGCCCGTGTCGGGATCGGCCGTCGTGGAGGGCGATTCGCCGCGCTCCGGGTCGGCCCCGGCGTCCCACTGCCAGTCACGCACCTCGGGGAGGTCGTCGCCGTGGTCGCGCGTCCACTGACGCGCCCGACGCCGCGTGTCGACCATGAGCTGGCGGACGGCGGCCGCGCGCGTCCCGAGGTCGGGCACGCGGTCGATGACGTCCATCACCAGGTGGTAGCGGTCGGTGTCGTTCATCATCACCATGTCGAACGGCGTGGTCGTCGTGCCCTCCTCCTTGTAGCCGCGGACGTGCAGGTTGTCGTGGTTGGTGCGCCGGTAGGTCAGCCGGTGGATCAGCCAGGGGTAGCCGTGGTAGGCGAAGACGACCGGCTTGTCGGTCGTGAAGACGGCGTCGAACTCCCGGTCGCTCAGGCCGTGCGGGTGCTCGCGCTCGTCCTGCAGCCGCATCAGGTCGACGACGTTGACGAAGCGCACGCGCAGCTCGGGCAGGTGCTCGCGCAGCAGGGACACCGCGGCGAGCGCCTCCAGGGTGGGTACGTCGCCCGCTGCCGCGAGGACCACGTCGGGATCGCCGTCGTCGTTCGAGGCCCAGTCCCAGATGCCGAGGCCGCGGGCGCAGTGCAGGTCAGCCTGCTGGGCGTCGAGCCAGTCGAAGCTCGGCTGCTTGCCGGACACGACGACGTTGACGTAGTGCTCGCTCCCCAGGCAGTGGGCCATCGTCGACAGCAGGGTGTTGGCGTCCGGCGGCAGGTAGACGCGCACGACCTCCGCCTTCTTGTTGAGCACGTGGTCGATGAAGCCGGGGTCCTGGTGGGAGAAGCCGTTGTGGTCCTGGCGCCACACGTGCGAGCTCAGCAGGTAGTTGAGGCTCGCGATCCGCGGACGCCACTCGATCTCGCGGGTGGTCTTGAGCCACTTGGCGTGCTGGTTGAGCATCGAGTCGACGAGGTGGATGAAGGCCTCGTAGCAGCTGAAGAGCCCGTGCCGACCGGTCAGCAGGTAGCCCTCGAGCCACCCCTGGCACGTGTGCTCGGAGAGGATCTCCACCACCCGCCCGGACCGGGCGAGGTGCTCGTCGACGTCGTGGAGCTCGCCCGCCCAGACCTTGTCGGTCACCTCGTAGACCGCGTCGAGCCGGTTGGACGCGGTCTCGTCGGGCCCGAAGATGCGGAAGTTGGTGTCGTTGTCGCGGACCACGCCGACGAGCCACTGCCCCAGCACGCGGGTCGGCTCGTGGATGGACGCACCCGGGCGCTCCACGTCGACGGCGCTCTCCCGCCAGTCGGGCAGGCGCAGCGGCCGCTTGAGCAGTCCGCCGTTGGCGTGCGGGTTGGCGCTCATCCGCCGGGTGCCGGCCGGGGACTGGCTGCGCACCGCCTCCACCGGTCGGCCGTCGTCGCCGAAGAGCTCGTCGGGGGCGTACGAGCGCATCCACTCCTCGAGCTGCGCGCGGTGCTCGTCGTTGTCCCGGGTGCCGGCCAGCGGCACCTGGTGGGCCCGCCACGTGCCCTCGACGGGCTTGCCGTCGACCTCGGCCGGACCGGTCCACCCCTTCGGCGTGACGAGCAGGATCATCGGCCACGGCCGGCGCTCGAGGTCGCCGTCCTCGCGGGCCGCGCGCCAGGTCTCGCGGATCATGTCGTGGGCCTCGTCGAGCGCCGCGGCCATCTGGCGGTGCACGTCGGCGGGGTCGTCACCCTCGACGGTGATCACGTGGTGGCCGTAGCCGCGCAGCAGGCTCTCGAGCTCCTCGCGCGGGATCCGGGCGGGGATGGTCGGGTTGGCGATCTTCCAGCCGTTGAGCGCCAGGATCGGCAGCACCGCACCGTCGTTGACCGGGTCGACGAACTTGTTGCCGTGCCAGCTCGCGGCCAGCGGGCCGGTCTCGAACTCGCCGTCGCCGACCACCGCGGTCACGACGAGGTCGGGGTTGTCCATCGCGGCGCCGTAGGCGTGCGAGAGCACGTAGCCGAGCTCGCCGCCCTCGTGGATGGAGCCGGGCGTCTCCGGGGCGACGTGGCTCGGGATGCCGCCGGGGAAGGAGAACTGCCGGAACAGCCTCGACATCCCGTCGCGGTCGTCGCCGATCGCGGGGTAGACCTCCGAGTACGTGCCCTCGAGCCACGCGTTGGCGACCGCCGCCGGGCCACCGTGGCCCGGCCCGCACAGGATGATCGCGTCGACGTCGCGCTCGCGGATCAGCCGGTTGAGGTGGGTCCAGACGAGGTTGAGACCTGGCGTGGTGCCCCAGTGGCCGAGCAGCCTCGGCTTGATGTCCTCGCGCTCGAGCGGGCGCTCGAGGAGCGGGTTGTCGAGCAGGTAGATCTGCCCGACGGAGAGGTAGTTGGCCGCACGGAACCAGAGGTCGAGGTCGCGGACCTGGTCGTCGGTGAGGGTCGTCGCCATGCTCCTTGGTACCGGAATCCGGCGCCGGTGCACATCCCCCGTCTCGGGTCAGTCAGCCCCTGCGACCTCAGAGCGGGAGGTAGGCCGAGAGGTCGGTGCGCTCGCCGCTCGCGACGACGCGCCCCGAGTCGAGCGCCTCGCCCCACGTCGTACGACCCGTGGCGAGGGCCAGCCAGGTCTCGCCGTCGGTCTCCACGACCGCCGGCGGGGTGCCGCGGGTGTGCCGCACGCCGGGCACGACCTGGACGGCGGCGAAGGGCGGCACCCGGACCTCGACCGACCGTCCGGGAGCCACCACCTCGAGGCGGGCGAGGTAGTGCTTGACCAGCGCCCGGGTGTCGCCGTCGGCGTGGGCCGTCGCGAGCTGGTCGGGGGTGAGGACCTTGAGTCGGGCGGGCACGCCCCGAGGCTAGACCGACTCGAGGACCTCGACGCACGCGGCCCAGGCGTCGCTGTCGGTGTCGATGACCTCGAAGTGACCGCCGGTGACCTCGACGAGCGTGGCCTCGGCGCCCGCGGCGGTCGCGGCGTCGACGTAGGCCTCGGCCTGGCTGAACGGGACGGTGTCGTCGTCGCGCGCGTGCACCGCCCAGACCGGGACGTCGAGGGGCACCTGGGTGAGCGGGTCGGCCTGCTCGTACGTCGCTGCGTCGGGCTCGCCGAGGAAGGCGAGCGCGGCCCCGTCCCCGAGGTCGTCCGCGACCGCCGCCCGCAGGTCGAGCACGCCGGCCTGGCTGACGACGTGGGTGAGGGCCGGGCCGTCGGCCCAGCGGTCGAGCCGCAGCCGGGCGCCCGCCCAGGTGGCGAGGTGCCCGCCGGCCGAGTGCCCGAGCGTGACGACCGGCCCCGTGGCGTCCGCGGCCACCGCCCCGATCGCGGCGTGGACGTCGTCGAGCGTGGCCGGGAAGCCGCCGCCGTCACCGACCCGGCGGTACTCCACGTTGGCCGCCGTCCAGCCGCGTGCGACCAGGTCCTCGGCGAGCGGGGCGCCGTAGTCGGCGCCGTACTGCGCCTTCCAGAACCCGCCGTGCAGGACGATCACCAGCCCCCGGCTGGCGCCCTCGGGGACGTGGAGGTCGACCCACTGGCTCGGGTCGTCGCCGTAGGTGATCCGTTCGGGTTCGCTGGGCACGCCTCCCACCCTGCCGGACCTCTCGTCGGCACACCCGGCGAGGACCACCGACACGCCGACCGCCCCCGCGGCTGCCAGCACGGCGCGGCGGCTCGGGCCCGTCACCCCGTGGGGCTCGGACTCGTCGGCGTCGATCGACCCGTCGGGGTAGGGCTGCACCATCTGCACGAGCAGGTAGGTCCGGCGCTCCGGGTCGCGACCGCGGGTGCGGTCGGCCCAGGACTCGACGAGGTCGTCGATCTCCTGGCGCAGCTGGCCGGCCTCGTCGTCGGTGAGCTTGAGCGCGTGGTCGGAGGTGGCGAACATCCCGCTGCCCTCGGGGCGGTCGGTGACGAACGCCCGGTCGACGAGCTCGTGGAGTCGCGCGACATGGGTCGCACGGAACACGTCGAAGGCGGCACGACCGCCCGGCACCTCGGCGAGCTCGCGAGCGTTGACCGTGTAGCCCGCGCCGGCCGTCGCCTTCCAGACCCGGTCGCGCTTGTCGCGCGCCTCCTCCGGCGCCTCCTCGACCAGGCCGTACTTCGCCAGCTGGCGGAGGTGGAAGCTGGCCTGGTTGGCCGGGATCCCGAGCTGGCGGGCCACGTCGGCTGCCCGGATCGGCCCCGAGGCGGACAGCTCCTCCAGGATCCGCGTGCGGACCGGGTGGGCGATCGCCCGCAGCACGCGCGGGTCGCTCAGCGGCTGGGGTTGCACCATGACGGCACCCTACCGGAATTGCGCACGCACTATTGCGCAACATCACGTGCGCAACATATGGTGCGGACATGCCCGGCTACCGACAGCTCTCGAAGAACCGCGACTTCACGGTGCTCTGGATCGGCGACACCGTCAGCGAGCTCGGCAGCGCGCTGTCGATGTTCGCCTTCCCCCTCATCGCCTACGCCCTCAGCGGCTCGGCGCTCACCGCAGCCCTGGTCGAGGCCGCCTACCTCGGCGGCATGTGCGCCACGCTGCTGCCGGCCGGGGTCCTCGCCGACCGCGTCGACCGCAAGCGGATCATGCTCGTCTCCAGCGCCACCGGCTGCGCGGCGTACACCTCGCTCGCGGTCGCGGGCGCGACCGGGAGCCTCACGCTCCCCCACCTCGTCGGGGTCGCTCTGGTCGCCGGCGTGGCAGCCGGAGCCTTCAACCCCGCGCAGCTCTCGGCGATCCGGTCGGTCGTCCCCACCGACGACCTGCCGACCGCCCTCAGCCAGAACCAGGCGCGCCAGCACGTCGCCTCGCTGCTCGGCGGGCCGCTCGGGGGCGCGTTGTACGCCGTCACGCGGTGGCTGCCGTTCGCCGTCGACGCGATCACCTTCGCGGTCGCGTGCGCGACGGTGAGCCGGGTGCGCACCGACCTGTCGGCACCGCGCCGCCGGCGCGAGCCGCTGCGCCAGCAGCTCGCCGAGGGCTTCCGGTTCATCTGGCGGCGGCCGTTCTTCCGCACGCTGATGCTCTGGTCCTCGCTGACCAACCTGGTGACCAACGCGATCTTCTTCGTCGTCCTCCTGCGGATGGTCGCCGAGGGCGTGCCCGCCGCGCAGATCGGCCTGGTCTCGATGGCCGCGGGCCTCGGCGGCATCCTCGGCGCCGCGCTGGCGCCGAGCGTGATCCACCGGATGCCGACCGGTCGCCTGACCGTCCTCGTCGGCTGGATGTGCTGCCTGCCCCTCGTGCCGCTGACGGTCTCGTCGAGCGTGTGGACCGCGTGCGCGAGCACGTTCTTCCTGCTGCTGCTCAACCCGGTCGGCAACGCCGGCATCAGCTCGTACCGGATGGCCGTCACCCCGGCCCACCTCCAGGGCCGGGTCGGCTCGACCAGCCAGTTCGCGTCGATGTCGGTGATGCCCCTGGCTCCGCTGCTCGGCGGCTACCTGCTCGAGCACCAGGGCGGCGCGACCGCGATCACCGCGCTGGTCGTGGCGTCCGCGCTGCTGGCCGTCCTGCTCACCTCGAGCCGGTCCATCCGGTCGGTGCCGCGTCCCTCGGAGTGGGTCACCCACGAGGAGCCGGAGCCCGTGCTGGCCGCCTGAGCCAGCCGGGGGGTAGTCCAGTGGGAAGTGGCTGCCCGCGAGCATCCAGGACAGCCATTTCCCACTGGACTACCCCGGCTCGCCGGCGCGGGAGAAGCGGGCGCCGACCTCGGCGACCCTCTCCGCCAGCTCGGGCGGCGACTCGACGACGAAGTCCGCGCCTGAGCCGGCCAGCACCATCACCGGCCAGCCGAGGTCGTCGACGTTCATCTCGAGCACGCACCCGGTGCCGTCCTCGCTGACGGTCCCCCAGCGGCCCACCTGTGCGGCGAGGTCGGCGGCCGGCATCGCGAGCCGGACGCGTACGGCGTGGCGCTGGGGCATCCGGCGGATGCCCTGCTGGACGAACGCGAGGGCGTCGTCCGCCGGCAGCTCGCGCGGGCGGAAGCGCTGGCCGGTCGGCTCGGGGTCGGTGACCCGGTCCAGCCGGAAGCTGCGCCAGTCCGTCCGGTCGCGGTCCCAGGCCACGAGGTACCACCGACGGCCGAGGGAGACCAGGCGCAGCGGCTCGACGCGTCGGTGGCTCACCTCGGCCTCGCGGGCGGCGTAGTCGAAGCGCAGCAGCTCGCTGTCGCGGCACGCCTGCGCCAGCGTCGTCAGCACCGTCGCGTCGACGACGGGGGCGCCCTCCCACGGGCCGGGCGCGTCGGTCTGGGACGCGACGGCGTCCATCTGCCGGCGCAGCCGCGGCGGCATCAGGGACAGCACCTTGGACAGCGCCTGCACCGACCGGTCGTCGGTCCCGCCGACAGCGCTCACCGCTGCCGTCCGCAGGCCGACCGCGATCGCGACGGCCTCCTCGTCCTCGAGCAGCAGCGGCGGGAGGGAGCCGCCGGCGCGCAGCTGGTAGCCGCCGGCGGCACCCCGGACCGCGTCCACTGTGTAGCCGAGGTCGCGCAGCCGGTCGACGTCGCGACGGAGCGTGCGAGGGCTCACCTCGAGACGGTCCGACAGCTCCGGGCCCGGCCAGTAGCGGTGGGTCTGGAGCAGGGACAGCAGCCGCAACATCCGCTCGCTCGTGCTCATGAAACTCAGATTAGATGACAATGCGGACAGAACCTGACCGCATGGGTCCCTAGCGTCGGGGACATGACCTACCACCACCACACCGGACCGGCGATCGTGACGCGTGGCCTGACCCGCCACTTCACCTCGCGCAAGCAGACGGTCGAGGCCGTGCAGGGCCTCGACCTCGAGATCGGGCAGGGCGAGCTGGTCGCCTTCCTCGGACCCAACGGAGCGGGGAAGTCGACGACCCTGCGCATGCTGACCACCCTGATCGCCCCCACCTCGGGCTCGGCGAGCGTCGCCGGCCACGACGTCGTCAGCGCCCAGCGCGACGTACGCCGGGCGATCGGCTTCGTCGGGCAGGGCAACGGTGCCGGGCACCGCCAGCTCGGCCGTGACGAGCTGGTCAGCCAGGGCCGCGCGCACGGCCTGTCCCGCGCCGACGCGCGGCGCCGCGCCGCCGAGCTGGTCGAGGACCTCGACCTCACCGCGGTCGCCGACCGCAAGGTCTCCTCCCTCTCCGGCGGCCAGCGCCGCCGCCTCGACATCGCGATGGGGCTGGTCCACCTGCCGCGGGTGCTCTTCCTCGACGAGCCCTCCACCGGCCTCGACCCGCAGAACCGCGCCAACCTCCAGGAGCTGATCCGCCGGCTGCACGCCGAGAGCGGCAGCACCGTCGTGCTCACCACCCACTACCTCGAGGAGGCCGACGCCCTCGCCGGTCGCGTCGTGGTCGTCGACCACGGCCGGGTGATCGCCGACGACACCGCGGCCCGGCTCAAGAGCGGGCTGGGCGACCTGGTCCGGCTCGGCTTCGGCTCGCACGGCGACTCCGCCCGGGCAGCCGCCCGGCTGGAGCGGGTGCCCGACTCCCGCGTCGAGGTCGACGGCTCCTCGCTCGACCTGCGGGTCATGGACGGCTCCGCGATGGTCGGTGAGCTGCTCGCCGACCTGGCCGCGGACGGCGTACCCCCGACGCGGGTGGAGGTCGCGCGACCCACCCTCGACGACGTCTTCCTCGACCTCACCGGTCGCAGCCTGCGCGAGACCCAGTCCACCGACACCACCCCCTCCCCTGCCACCACCGAGACCGAGAGCGAGGTCGCAGCATGAGCGAGCGCAGCGAGCGAGTCATGGAACACAGCGCACACGGAGCCTCGTGCGCGCACGGAGCGAAGCGAGTACGCGCATGAGCACCTTTGTCGCCGACACCTGGAACGTGATGAACCGCGAGCTCAAGCCCGTGTGGCGCGAGCCGATGGCGGTGGTCTTCGCGATGATCCAGCCGCTGGTCTTCCTCGGCCTCTTCGCGCCGCTGCTCCCCGAGATGGCCGACGGCGCGGCGCTGCAGTGGTTCGTGCCTGGCATCGTCGCCATGACCGCGCTGATGGGGGCGTCGTTCACCGGCGCCAACCTGATGGAGGAGATGCAGTCCGGCTCGCACGAGCGCCAGCTCGTCTCGCCGCTCGGACGCCCGGCGCTGCTGGTCGGCCGCGCGCTCAAGGAGGTCGTGCCGATGCTGATGCAGGTCGCGATCATCGTCGCGGTCGTCACGCCGTTCGCCTTCGACCTGCACCTCGGCGGGGTGCTCGTGGCGACGCTGGTGCTGTCGGTCTTCAGCGTCGGGGTCGGCGCGCTGTCGTTCGCGCTGGCGCTGGCGTCGAAGGGCCAGGACTGGATGTTCTGGACGATCCAGCAGACGCTGCTGTTCCCGACCCTCCTCACCGCCGGCGTGCTGCTGCCGGTCGAGGGGGCGCCGCGCTGGCTCGAGATCATCTCTGCGCTGAACCCGATGACGTACGTCGTCGACGCGACGCGCGCGCTCTTCGCCGGCACCTTCCCGGCCGACGTCGTCCTGCAGGGCGTGCTCGGCGCCGGCGTCGTCGCGGCCCTCGGGCTCGTCGTCGGGGTGCGGGCGATGCGCCGCTCGAGCTGACGCTTCGGCTGTCGGAGTCCCCGCACGTGCGGGGACTCCGACACGTGGCGGCCGTTGCAGCCCCCTCCAGGTGTCGGACTTCCCCTCCAGGTCGGACGGGGATCGCTGGAACGGGTCAGGAGCCGAGGACCGCCGGCAGGGTCGCGCGCCAGGCCGCCTTGGCCTCGGCGACGGGGAGGTCGAAGGCACCCTCGACGGAGAGGGTGTCGCCGCCGGTGCGCCCGATCGGCGTGAGAGGTACGCCGTGCTGCCGGGCCAGCGCGACCAGGGCGTCGGCCTGCTCGTCGGTCACCGTCACCACCGCCCGGGCGGTGGACTCCGAGAAGAGCGCGAC
The DNA here is from genome assembly GCA_963701485.1 of uncultured Actinomycetota bacterium. Classification (GTDB taxonomy): domain Bacteria; phylum Actinomycetota; class Actinomycetes; order Propionibacteriales; family Nocardioidaceae; genus Nocardioides. The sequence continues at coordinate 350,132 of CAVPAA010000014.1, read as the reverse complement.
GAACGCGTCGCCGGAGGCGACCGAGGCCAGCGAGACCGTGGCGCCGATGTCGCGGGAGAACGTCGACTCGGCGAGCGCCTGCGCCAGGCCGCCGTCGGAGAGGTCGTGGGCGCTGGTGACGACGCCGTCGCGGGCGGCGTCCTGCAGCAGCGCGGCGAGCGCCTGCTCGGCCGCGAGGTCGAGCGCCGGCGGCATCCCACCGAGGTGGCCGTGCACGACGTGGGCCCACTCGGAGCCGGAGAGCTCGTCGCGGGTCTCGCCGAGCAGGAACACCCGCTCCCCCGCGGCGCCGAAGCCGGTCGGCGTACGTCGGGTGACGTCGTCGATGACCCCGAGGACCGCCACGACCGGGGTCGGCAGGATCGCCGTCTCGCCGGTCTGGTTGTAGAGGCTGACGTTGCCGCCGGTGACCGGGATGCCGAGCTCGAGGCACGCGTCCTTGAGGCCGCGGCACGCCTCGGCGAACTGCCACATCACGTCCGGGTCCTCGGGCGAGCCGAAGTTGAGGCAGTCGGAGACCGCGAGCGGGCGAGCTCCGCCGGTGGCGACGTTGCGGTAGGACTCGGCCAGGGCGAGCTGCGCGCCGGCGTAGGGGTCGAGCTTGGCGAAACGGCCGTTGCAGTCGGTGGACACCGAGACGCCGAGGTTGGTGTCGGGGTCGACGCGCACCATGCCGGAGTCGGCCGGCTGGGCGAGGACGGTGTTGCCCTGCACGTAGCGGTCGTACTGGTCGGTGATCCACGACTTGTCACAGAGGTTGGGCGAGGCGACGAGCTGGAGCAGGGTCTCGCGCAGCTCGGCGCCGGACGCCGGCCGGGGCAGCGCCTCGGCGCCGTCGGCCTGCAGGGCGTCCTGCCAGGCGGGGCGGGCGAACGGCCGCTGGTAGGTCGGACCGTCGTGCGCGACGGACCGCGGGGGTACGTCGACCACGCGCTCGCCGTGCCAGTCGATGTGCAGGCGGCCCGAGTCGGTGACCTCGCCGACGACGACGGCCTCGACGTCCCACTTCTCGCAGATCGCCATGAAGGCGTCGACGTCCGGCGGGCTCGACGACCGCCATCATCCGCTCCTGCGACTCGCTCATGAGGATCTCCTCGGGAGCAAGCGTGGAGTCGCGCAGGGGCACGCGGTCGAGCTCGACGTGCATGCCGCCGTCGCCGGCCGAGGCGAGCTCGGAGGTGGCGCACGAGAGACCGGCGCCGCCGAGGTCCTGGATGCCGGCGATGACGCCTGCGGCGAACAGCTCGAGCGTGCACTCGATGAGCAGCTTCTCCATGAACGGGTCGCCGACCTGCACGCTCGGCCGCTTGGCCGGGCCCCCGGTGCCGTCGGAATGGGCGTCGAAGGTCTCGCTGGCCAGCACGGAGACGCCACCGATGCCGTCGCCACCGGTGCGCGCACCGTAGAGCACCACCTGGTTGCCGGTGCCGGTTGCGTTGGCGAGGTGGAGGTCCTCGTGGCGGAGCACGCCCACGCAGAGAGCGTTGACCAGCGGGTTGCCGGCGTAGGTCTCGTCGAAGACGGCCTCGCCGCCGATGTTGGGCAGGCCGAGGCAGTTGCCGTAGCCGCCCACGCCGGCCACGATCCCGGGCAGCACGCGCGCGGTGTCGGGGGCGTCGAGCGGGCCGAAGCGCAGCGGGTCCATCACCGCGACCGGGCGGGCGCCCATCGCGAGGATGTCGCGGACGATGCCGCCGACGCCGGTGGCAGCGCCCTGGTAGGGCTCGACGAACGACGGGTGGTTGTGGCTCTCGACCTTGAACGTCACGGCGTAGCCCTGACCGATGTCGAGCACGCCGGCGTTCTCGCCGATCCCGGCAAGCAACCGTCCCGGGCCGACCGGCGTCGCCTGCGGACTGTACTGAAGGCCTTCGGCGGTGGCACCGAACTGCTTGAGGTGCACCTTGGTGGACTTGTAGGAGCAGTGCTCGCTCCACATCACGCTGTACATCGCGAGCTCGGAGCTCGTCGGCCGACGGCCCAGGATCTCGCGGATCCGGGCGTACTCGTCGGCCTTGAGGCCGAGCTCGGCCCACGGCTGCTCGCGCTCGGCGTCGGTCGCCGCGAGGGCCACCGTGTCGAGGGTGCTGGTCGCGCCGGACGTCGTGAGACCGGCGGAGGAAGCAGGGCGGGACTGCGGGGCGGCGCTCGTGTCGGGCACGGCGCCAATCTACCGGCGCCCCGATGGGGGCTGCTTCCCAGGTCCACCAGGTCTCGACACGCTCCGTCCCGGCTTCGCAGGCTCAGCCGGGGTCGCTGCTCGACCACCGTCGAAGCAGTCCGCTGACGCGTCCTACTTCAGCAGCCCGTCGGCGATGACCTCGAGCATCGGACGCACGGTCGCGACCTCGAGGCCGGAGGTGTCCGCGACGGTGGCCACGCCGCCGACGAGGCGCGCGACCTGGAGGGGGGTGACGTCGTCACGTACGGCGCCCTCCTGCCGCAGCTCGTCGAGCACCCGTCCGCTCGCCGCCTGCAGCACCTCGCACTTGCTACGGATCGGCGAGCTCTCGTCGCCCATGGCGCCGGTGATCTTGGCCGGGCCGCCCTTGTGCACGCTGATCAGCCGGACGTACTCCTCGAACCAGTTGAGGAGGAGGTCGCGCGGCGCTCCTTCGTGGGCGAGCGCCTTGTCGGTCGTGTCCTGCACGTGGTCGACCCAGACCTGCATCACCGCGTCGATGAGGTCGTCACGGGTCGGGAAGTGCCGGTAGAGCGTGCCCGGCCCCACGCCGGCCTGCTTGGCGATGAGGTCGAGGGACGCGTCGTAGCCCTGCTCGCGGAACACCTGCCGGGCCACCTCGACGATGCGGTCACGGTTGCGCTGGGCGTCGGCACGCACGAAATCTCCCTTTCGGTCTTGCTAAACGGAGACAGTCTCCGTATCGTCGTCGGCGAAGCGGAGTCATCCTCCGGATCTACTGTACCTCGGCTCCACCGAGTCAGAACAGGACTGCACCTCATGTCATCCACCACCTCCCTGAACCCGCAGGGATCCCGGCACGAGCTTCCGACCGACCTGCCACCGCAGGCCGGCCGCGCCGCCGCCGGCATCGCGATCGTCCTGGTCGCCCAGCTGATGATCGTCCTCGACGCCACGGTCGTGAACGTCGCGCTCCCGCGCATCGACGCCGACCTCGCGTTCGGTCCCGCGTCCCTCTCGTGGGTCCTCAACGCCTACACGCTCGCCTTCGGCGGGCTCCTGCTCCTCGGCGGGCGGCTCGGCGACGTCTTCGGCCGCCGCCGCACCTTCGAGGTCGGGCTCGCCGTCTTCACCGTCGCCTCCGCGCTCGGCGGGCTCGCCCAGACGCCGGGCCAGCTCGTCGCGACCCGCGCGCTCCAGGGCGTCGGCGCGGCCCTCGCCGCACCGAGCGTCCTCGCCCTGCTGACCACGAGCGCGCCCGACGAGGCGGCTCGCAACCGTGCCCTCGCGCTCTTCGGCGCAGTCTCCTCGGGGGGCGCCTCCATCGGCCTCGTCCTGGGCGGCCTGCTCACCGACGTCGCGTCGTGGCGCTGGACGCTCTTCATCAACGTGCCCCTCGGCGTCGTCGTGCTGCTGCTCGTGGGTCGGTTCGTCGACGAGACTGCGCGTCGTCCCGGACGCTTCGACCTCGTCGGCGGCGCGAGCGCGACGGTCGGCGCCGTGTCCCTCGTCTGGGCCCTCATCGGAGCTCCCGAGCACGGCTGGGGCTCGGCGCGCACCGTCGGCGGCTTCGTCCTCGGCGCGGTGCTGCTCCTGCTGCTCGCCCGCACCGAGACCCGGCACCCGCACCCGATGGTGCAGCCGCACCTGGTCCGCAACCGGCGCCGTGTCGGTGCCCTCGCCGCGATGGCCCTGGTCGTCGGCGCGAACCTGTCGATGTTCTTCCTCGTCGTCCAGTACGCCCAGACCGTGCTCGGCTTCGGACCGCTGATGTCGGGCGTGGCCTTCCTCCCCTTCAGCCTCGGCATCTTCGCGATGTCCCGCCTGACGCCGTCGCTGATCGGCCGGGTCGGTCCGCGCGTGATGGTGATGACCGGAACGGCCGCGCTCACCCTCGGCTACGCCTGGCTCAGCGCGGCGGGCACGGACGGCACCTACCTCGGCACCGTCTTCGGTCCGATGGTGATCGCGGGCCTGGCCACCGGGCTGGTGTTCATGCCGATCACCGTGACTGTCCTCGCCGGGGTCGAGCCCGAGCACGCCGGTGCTGCGTCCGGTCTGCTGCAGACCACCCAGCAGCTCGGAAGCGCGATCGGTGTGGCCGTCATCGTCTCGGTGTACGCCGCCGGCGCGGTGCCGGGGCAGCTCGTGCCCGGCCTGCAGGCGGCCTTCCTCACCTCGGCGGGCTTCGCCGCGGTGGCACTGGTCGTGACGGCGGCCCTGCTCCGGACGCCTGCGCCGCAGGTCGTGGAGCTGGCCGACGACCGCGAGCCGGAGGGCGTCGCCGAGGCGGCGTGACCCTCGGAGGGGTCCCCGCCGGCCGGCCACGCGCCTACCGGCGGGGCTCCCCCGCCGGGCGGCCGGGAGTCGCCTCGTGGACGACCCGCACGGCCTGACGCCGCTCTCCACCCTCCGGTCGCTCCTCGTCGGGATCCGTCCCGGTGTCCGCACCGTCGGGTTCACCGTCGACGGGCAGGGTGTCGTCCGTCTCGTCCCGGTCGTCGTCGCTTCGCGAGTCCTTGCCGGCAGCCCGCATCCGCGCCTCTCGTGCGGCCTCCCGCTCGGCCTTGCGGGCCGCGCGCTCGGCGCGCTTCTCCTCGAGGGCCGCACGCTTGGCCTCGCGCACCGCTTCCTTCTCCCGGGCGGCGCGGGCAGCCGTCTCCTCCGAGGCCGTCCGCTCCAGCCGCGGGGTCTGCATCCGGGCAGGGCCGCCTCGGCCGCTCGCCATCCCCCGTGACATCGATCCGGCGCGGGCGGCCATCCCACCGGCCCCCATCCCGCCGATCGGTGGCGTGCCCGCGGCCGGCAGCCTCGCCGCGCCGCCGCGACGGCCGAGCAGCCCGCCCGCCGCGGCCGCGGACAACGACGTCAGCCCGGCCGCCGAGAGCCCCGTCAGCTCGGGGACGGACACCGAGACCGCGGCCACCGGCGGCAGCGCGGAGACACCGGCCTGGGCCGCGCCCGCGACCGAGGTGGACGGGGGCGCGACCGTGCCGACTCCCGACTCCTCCACCCCCGGCCCGCCGAACCCCCCGAAGCTGCCGCCGGTGAGCGACAGCAGCTCGGTGCGCACGGTGACCAGCTCGGCGCGGGCCGACCGGAGCCGAGCACTCTCCTGGTCGAGCGCCAGGGTGAGCCGGTGGCGGATGTCGTCGGTCTCGGCCTGGCCGCGGGTGACCTTGCCGCGCTCCTCGTCCTCGGACGGCTTGAAGACCAGGTGGCGCGACTCCCCGACCACCTCGTGCGGGACCGCCGCGACCGTCGTCCAGGCGCGGTCGAGCTCCGTCTGCGACGACGTCATCAGCGTGGCGGACGCGCGCAGGCAGTCGGCGATCCGGTCGGCCAGGGAGGTGAAGCGGTCGAGGTGGGCGAGCACCTGCTTGCGGTGCTCCTCGTAGCTCTCGGCCGACGCGGCGTCCCACCCCTCGGTCGCGCGCCGCGCGGCGTCGATCAGCTCGTCACCGCGACGTGACACCAGCGCGCTCACCTCGGTCCACCGCTGGGCAGCGGCCTCGAGCGGCCGTACGTCGGCTCGCAGCTCCCACGGGTTGGCCGGCACGGTCAGCGACCTCCCGGTCCCGGCATGAGGCCGAACGGCCCCTCGCCGAGCAGGTGGGTGGCGCGGTCGAGCTCGGCGGCGACCGTGTCGTCGGCGCGCAGGGCGTCCTGGGCGGCGTCGACGAGCCCGGCGACGCCCAGCTCGAGGGCGCTCGCGAGGGAGGTCAGGACCTCGTCGGCGTCGGCCAACGCATCGGCGTAGGACGCCGCGAGGTTGGCGGTGCCGGTCGCGTCGCCGAGCGCCGCGCACGCCTGTGCGAGCTCGTCGACGGCGTCGGCCCAGTCCTGCCGCATCGCATCGAGGACGCGCTCGGACGAGCCCGCCAGCTCGACCAGCCGGGCGGGCTCGACCTGCATCAACGATCGCTTGCCGCTTGCGCTCACCTCAGCGGAATACCCGCGCCGGCGAGAGCCAAACACGGGCGCGGCCGACCTGTGGGCAAAGGATTGTGGACGAGCGGTTTCGCGAGCGTCTGGACGGGGAACGTCGTCCGGCAAGCCCCCACTCTCGGACACTGCAGGAGCCGCGATGAACGCCGTGATGACCGTCGACCTCTCCGAGCTCGACGCCTGGTCCGCGCAGGTCCAGCGCGCCGGCGACGACCTCTCCGGCATCGCGCGCAACGGCGGCCACGCGCTCGTCCAGACCGACTTCGGTCCCATCCTCGAGACGATGATGGGCGCCTACAACTCCCTCCTCCCCTCGGTGCACCAGTCGCTGGAGGACAACGGCACCGGGATGCACGACCACGCCGAGGCGCTGCGGGCCACCGCCCGCGACTTCACGCTGACCGAGGACGGCGTCGTACGCCGCCACAACGCCGCCGGCGTCGACGGCCGCGACGGGTCGAGCAGCTTCTGGGACGTCGCCGACACCACCATCCGGCGGACCGGCCCCACCGAGAGCAGCCTGCCCCAGATCAGCTTCGGCTTCCCCTACGACACCGTCTGCGACCTGGTGCGGATGCTGACCGGCTTCGACATCCGCGCCGAGCTCGCGGAGAAGATCGGCGGTGACGTCGTCGGCGCCTCGCAACAGGGCTCGTCCTTCGGCGCCCTCGGCCAGTCGATGCGCGGTGTCGCGGCCAACCTCGAGAGCGGCAGCCGGACGATCTCGCAGACGTGGCAGGGCGGCGCGTCCGACGCAGCGGTCAAGCAGATCGGCACCTGGGTCGGCTCGCTCGACGCCCAGGCCGGCCAGCTCGTCCAGATGGGCCAGACCGTCGTGCAGATCTGCCGCGACGCCTGGCAGACCGCCCTCTCGGTGGTGCAGTGCGTGAAGGCGGCGGTGCAGACCGTCTCCTCCGCGCTCGCGACGATGAGCATCCCGGGCGTCGGCTGGGCCCGCGTCGTGCAGGCCGTCTTCCAGGCCTTCCAGGCCGTGATGAAGGCCTACAAGGCGCTGATGAAGCTGATCAACATCCTCCAGCAGGTGAAGTCGCTGATCACGACGGTGAAGAACTTCTTCGAGGGCGACAAGGCGCCGGTCTCGACACCGGGCGCCCCCGTCTCCAGCGGTACGCCGAGCAGCGTGACCCGCGACCCGAGCACCATCACCACCCCGACGGTCGGCCAGCGTCCCGCGCCGGTCGCCCCAGCGCTGTCATAGCCTCCCTCCATGAGTGACCCCCGTAGCCAGGCGGAGATCCTGGCGGCGATCAGCGAAGCTCGCGAGGACCTGACCGCCAGCCTGGCCGACCTGCGATCCACCGTCGACCAGCTCAACGCGCGCCCGCTGCTCACCGACGAGGAGAAGCAGGCGCTCGAGGAGCAGGCCGAGTCGGGCGAGCTCGGCGAGGACATGAAGACGCTCGTGGCGAAGATCCGCGGCGGCGAGGACACCTGGGAGCGGGTCTTCTCCGGCGAGTCCCCGAACGGCGCGCTGCTCCAGGGCCACCTCGACCGGATGGTCGAGGAGCACCAGGACGACATCGCGCTGGCCTTCGAGGAGCTCGTCGAGGAGGAAGAGGCCAAGGGCAACTTCCTCCTCGACGACGTGCCGACCGCCGACTGACCACTCCAGAACTACAGCCCTGTAGTTCTGCCGAAGCACTGTTACGCGTGTGACTCCTGTGATTCTCTGGGTCCGCCTGCCCGGCGATCCACCCTTCCCCGCCTGCCTGGAGTCACCCATGCGCCGCGTCCGCCAGACCCGACCTCGTACGCTCGTCCGGACCGTCACGGCCGCCCTCGCGCTGGTCCTCCTCGCACCGCTCGCCGGGTCGACGAGCGCGACCGCCGACGAGCCCGCGCCGCAGGCCCGCAAGCTCGCCTCGCAGCGCCAGGTCGCCCTCGCCACCCCGGGCGACTTCACCGGCTACGGCTTCGACCAGTGCGTCGCGCCCACCCAGTCGGCGATGGACGCGTGGTGGAAGAAGTCGCCGTTCACCGCGGTCGGCATCTACATCTCCGGCGACTCCCGCGCCTGCCGGACCCAGCCCAACCTCAGCCCCACCTGGGTCGCCACCCAGGTCGCCCGCGGCTGGCGGCTGCTGCCCATCGCCCTCGGCCCGCAGGCGTCGTGCCAGCCGCGCTTCCCGCGCTACAAGGACGACTTCAAGATCTCCCCGAACCCCACCGGCGGCTACGCCACGGCGGCCGCGCAGGGTGCGGCCGAGGCGGACAAGAACGCCGCCGACGCAGCGACGTACGGCATCGGCGCGGGCAGCACGATCTGGTACGACCTCGAGGGCTTCAACCTGCAGGACACCCACTGCCGCGAGTCCGCCCTCGTCTTCACGTCCGCGTGGGTCACCCGGATCAAGGCGCTCGGCTACATCGCCGGCTTCTACTCCAGCGCGCAGCTCGGGCATCAAGATGCTCGACGACGCCCGCCTCCAGCGCCCCGGCCAGTTCGCCCTGCCGGACCGCATCTGGATCGCCCGCTGGGACGGCGCGCGCCAACACCTCCACGACCTACATCCCGCGAGGACGGCTGGCGCCCCGGCGGCCGGATGAAGCAGTACCTCGGCGGTCACAACGAGACGTGGGGCGGCGTCACGATCAACATCGACAGCAACTTCATCGACCTCGGCGCCGGCTCCCAGCCGCGTCCGGAGGGCCGCTGCCCCGGCACCCGGCTCGGCTTCTGGAAGTACCCCGCGCTCTCGCCGTCGTCCGCGAAGTCCACGCGCGTCAAGGCGCTGCAGTGCCTGCTCACCGAGCAGGGCACCTACTCCGGTCCGATCAACGGCTCGTACGACGCCGCCACCATCGCCGGCGCCCGCGCCTGGCAGTCCGCCCGCAAGTTCACGCCGAGCAACACCTTCGAGAAGCGGCACTGGATCGCGCTGCTCGCCGCCGGTGCCCGTACGACGGTCAAGCGCGGGTCGGCCGACGAGTCGGTCCACCGGCTCCAGCGGGCGCTCAACGCGGCCGGCGCGGGGCGCTTCCGGGCGACCGGGGTGTTCGACGCCAAGACCGAGGCGGCCGTGCGGACCTACCAGTCACGCCTCAAGATCGGCGTCTCCGGCGTCGCCACGCGCCAGACCTGGAACAAGCTGCAGCAGGGTCGCTGACCCGCGTCCAGGTCGCCGCTCGAGTCCTCCCGTGGACGCTCGACGCACGCCATGGCGTGCGTCGAGCGGACGTACGTCCGCTCGAGTCACGTCGTGGCCGTGGCCACGCCGTGGCCGTGGCGGGGCGGATCGAGAAACGTCAGGCAGGCGGGCCGACGACGAGCGCGACGCCGGTCAGGCCGGCGACGGCGATGAGGCCGACGAGCGCACCCTGGGCGGGACGACGGACCAGCCAGCCGGTGAGCCGCTCGAGGAGGCCGTGCGGCGCCTCGGAGCGCAGGCGCCAGGAGTCGCCGAGCAGCCCCGCGCGCTCGGCGTACCGCTCGAAGGGCACCGTCGCGAACGGCGGCACCGCGGCACCGAGGCCCAGCGCCAGCCGGCTCGACGGACCACTTCTGGTCGACGAACAGGAGCACGGTCACCAGGCAGTAGGCGATGAACACGACGCCGTGGACCATGCCGAAGACCTGGACGCCGAGCTCGGTGGTCTCGGTGACGTACTTGAGGAACATGCCCGTCAGCAGCAGCGCCCAGGTGACGGCCTCGGCGCGGGCGACGAGGCGGTAGAGACGGGTCGGGCTCATGCGAAGGCCTTCTCGACGAGGGAGGTGAAGAAGCCGAGCCCGTCGGTGCCGGGACCGGTGAGGTCCTCGACCGCGTGCTCGGGGTGCGGCATCAGGCCGACGACGTTGCCGCGCTCGTTGGAGATGCCGGCGATGTCACGGAGCGAGCCGTTGGGGTTGTCGTCGAGGTAGCGCGCGACGACGCGGCCCTCGCCCTCGAGCATGTCGAGCGTCGCCTCGTCGGCGACGAAGCCGCCCTCGCCGTTCTTCAGCACGATCGTGACCTCCGCGCCCGCGGCGTAGGCCGACGTCCACGGGGTGTCGACGCGCTCGATGCGCAGGCGCTGGTCGCGGCAGACGAACTTGCGGTGGTCGTTGCGGATCAGCGCACCCGGCAGCAGGTGCGACTCGCAGAGGATCTGGAAGCCGTTGCAGATGCCCAGCACGGGCAGGCCCTTGCCGGCCGCCTCGATCACCGACGTCATCACCGGGGCGAAGCGGGAGATCGCGCCGCAGCGGAGGTAGTCGCCGTAGGAGAAGCCGCCGGGCAGCACGACCGCGTCGACGCCCTTGAGGTCGTCGTCGCCGTGCCAGAGCGCGACCGCCTCGTTGCCGCCGATCGTGACGGCGCGGCGCGCGTCGACGTCGTCGAGCGAGCCGGGGAAGGTGACCACACCGACCTTCATGCGCGACCGGCCTCGTGCGCGACCTCGGCCACCGAGTGCGCCTCGACGTGCACCTCGAAGTCCTCGATCACCGGGTTGGACAGCAGCGTCCCGGCGACGTCCTCGATCCGGGCGAGCACCTCGGGGGTGATCTCGCCGTCGACCTGGAGCTCGAACCGCTTGCCCTGCCGGACGTCGGTGACGAGGTCGAACCCGAGCCGGGGCAGCGCACCGAGCACCGCCTTGCCCTGGGGGTCGAGGATCTCGGGCTTGGGCATGACGTCGACGACGACTCGGGCCACGGGGATGCTCCTGGGTGACAGGGTGGGACGGGCGCTGCCGATTCTACGGAGCCGCCGCGCGATCGCGCCCGGCGGGCATGACGGTGGACGCAGCGGGTACGCGAGGGGTGGCGGCACGGCGCGCGACGGGAGCTCGACATGGCACGGATCGGCATCTCCGGCTGGCGGTACGCCGGCTGGCGCGGCCACTTCTACCCGCCGGGGCTGCAGCAGCGCCTCGAGCTCGCCTACGTCGGCGAACGGCTGACGAGCGTCGAGGTCAACGGCTCGTTCTACTCCCTGCAGCGGCCCTCGAGCTGGCGGTCGTGGGCCGAGCAGGTCCCCGAGGACTTCGTGTTCGCCGTGAAGGGTCCTCGCTTCGTCACGCACATGAAGAAGCTCAACGACGTCGAGACGCCGCTCGCCACCTTCTTCGCCTCGGGCGTGCTGTCGCTCGGCGAGCGGCTGGGCCCGCTCCTGTGGCAGCTGCCGCCGAACCTGGGCTTCCACCCCGACCGCCTGGCCGCGTTCTTCGACCTGCTGCCGCGCACGACCGCCGCCGCGTCGTCGTACGCCGCTGCCCACCACGACGCGGACAAGCTCAAGGAGCCTGCCGACGCCTCGACGCCGGTCGACCGCCCGCTGCACCACGTGCTCGAGGTGCGGCACGCCTCCTTCCGCACCGCCGAGTTCTGCGAGCTGCTGCGCGCCCACGACATCGGGATGGTGGTGGCGGACTCCGCGGGCACGTGGCCGATGTTCGACGAGGTGACGAGCGGCGTCGCCTACGTCCGGCTGCACGGCGACACCGAGCTGTACGCCAGCGGCTACTCCGACGCGGCCCTCGACCACTGGGCCGACAAGGTCCGGGGCTGGGAGGCCGACGGCCTCGACGTCTTCGTCTACTTCGACAACGACGCCAAGGTGCACGCCCCCTTCGACGCCATCGCGCTCCAGGAGCGGCTGGGGATCACCCCGCCCGGCGCGTGAGGTGAACGAAGGTGGCGGCAGATGATGATCGCCGCCCCCGACTGCCTCCGATGTGCCGCCACCTTCTCGAGGCCGCTGCCGGGGGTGGCGGCAGATCGCACTATCGCCGCAGGCCAATCATCAATGTGCCGCCACCCTCACGAGAACGGCCGGGCGTACGTCACTCCCGCCGGCGGGCCGCGACGATCACCAGGGCGACCCCGAGGCCGGCGACGACAGGTCCGAGGATCGCCCAGATGCTCTGGTCGGTCATCGGGCTGCCCTCGAGGTAGCCGAGGCCCTGGAAGGTCCAGACGGCGCCGGTGATCACCAGCACCGCACCCAGCGCGATCCCGAGGGCGCGCATCAGCCGAGCTCGCGCTTGAGGATCTTGCCGGTCGCGGTCATCGGGAGCGCGTCGACGAACTCGACGATGCGGGGGTACTTGTAGCCCGCCATCTGCTCCTTGCCCCACGCCACGAGCTCGTCCTCGGTCACGGTGGCGCCGTCCTTGCGGATGACGACGGCCTTGATCTCCTCGCCGTGGCTCTCGTGGGGTACGCCGATGACGGCGGCGAGCGAGACGTCGGGGTGCGTGAGGAGGACCTCCTCGATCTCGCGGGGGTACACGTTGTAGCCGCCGCGGATGATCATGTCCTTGGACCGGTCGACGATGTAGTACCAGCCGTCGGCGTCCTTGCGGCCGAGGTCGCCGGAGCGGAACCAGCCGTCCACGATGGCCTCCGCGGTCGCGTCGGGGCGGCCGTAGTAGCCCTTCATGATGTTCGGTCCCTTGATCGCGATCTCGCCGATCACGTCCTCCGCGTCCTCGACGTCCTCGCGCACCCCGGGCTCGGGGTTGATCAGCTTCATCTCGACGCCCGGGATCGGCCTGCCGATGGAGCCGACCCGCGCGGGCTCGCCCCAGACCGAGAAGCTGGAGACCGGCGAGGTCTCGGAGAGGCCGTAGCCCTCCAGGATCGTGACGCCGAAGCGGCGCTCGAACTCGTGGTGCACCTCGACCGGCAGCGCCGAGCCCGCCGGCCGCGGCGACCCGCAGCGTGTCCGCGAGCTTCGTGACGTCGACACCGGAGTCGTCGAGCGCTCCGAGCAGTCCCCAGTACATCGTCGGGACGCCGGCGAAGAACGTCACGTCCTCGGCGTCCATCAGCGCCAGCGCCGGGCCGGCCTCGAAGCGCGGCAGCAGCACGACGGTGCCGCCGAAGGCGAAGCCGGCGTTCATGATCACGGTCTGGCCGAAGGAGTGGAACAGCGGCAGCACGCACAGCAGCGTGTCGGGGTTGTCGGAGTCGGCACCGAAGAGCGCGTCGCTGGCGAGCGCGTTGCTGATCATGTTGCGGTGCATCAGCTCGGCGCCCTTGGGCTGGCCGGTGGTGCCGGAGGTGTAGAGGATCACGGCGGTGTCGTCGGCGCCGACCTCACGCGTCTCGAACACCGGAGCCTGCCCCTTGAGCGCCTGGCCGAGCGTCTCGGTGCCCTCGATGGGCGAGTCGGCCGCCGGGTCGGCGGTGATGACGAAGAAGTGCTCGCACGAGTCGGTCTGCTCGAAGCCGGCGTGGCCCTCGGCGCCGATCGGCAGCTCCGGGGTGCCCTGGAAGCAGAAGTACGCCTTCGCGTCGGAGTCGTCGAGGTGGTAGGCGACCTCGCGTCCCTTGAGCAGCACGTTGAGCGGCACCACGGTCGCCCCGGCCTTGAGGATGCCGTAGTAGACGATCGGGAAGTACGGCAGGTTCGGGCAGCTCAGCGCGACCTTGTCGCCCGGCTCGATGCCGCGCGAGACCAGCAGGTTGGCGACCTGGTTGGCGGCAGCGTCGACCTGGGCGTACGTCAGGCGGGTGCCGCCGAGCACGACGGCCGTACGGTCCGGGTGGGCCTCGGCGGTGCCTTCGAGCAGCGAGGAGAGGTTCGGCATGGCGCCAACCTACTCACGCGACCCGAGGCCGTCACTCCTCGGCGCGCTGCGCGATCCGGTGGCCGGCGGTGCGGAGGTCGGCGGCGATCGCGCGTCCGGCCAGCAGCCCCGAGCTCCTCGCGGCGACGGCGTACATCCCGCCGCCCGACACCTCCCCGTCGGCGACGACACGGCACCCGTCGCGGGTGCCGGTGAAGCGCAGCCGCAGCGTCGCCTCGACCCCGCGCCACGTGCCGCGCTCGGCCCACGACCGGAACGGCTCGAACTCGACGACCTCCAGGCTCGGGCGTACGCCGACCACGGTCAGCTCGGTCCAGGTCTGCCCGAGGTGGGGCTCCTCGTCCTCGGGCACGTCGACCGACAGCAGGCTCGACTGCCACTCGGGACGCCGACGCGGGTCGACGAGGTAGGCGAAGGCCTGCTCCGCCGGGTGCGGCAGCTCGATGGTCGCGGTGAAGCGTCTCGTCGTCAGAACGTCTCCCCGGTCAGCAGCTCGTAGGCCTCGAGGTAGCGCGCGCGGGTGCGGTCGACGACGGCGTCGGGCAGCGGCGGCGGGGCCTCGCCGGACGTGCGGTCCCAGCCGGACTCGCCCGTGAGCCAGTCCCGCACGATCTGCTTGTCGTACGACGACTGGGCGCGCCCGGGCTGCCACTCGGCCGCGGGCCAGAAGCGGGAGCTGTCGGGGGTCAGGACCTCGTCGGCGAGGATCGTCGTGCCGTCCGGTCGCCGGCCGAACTCGAGCTTGGTGTCGGCCAGGATGATGCCGCGCTCGCGGGCGATCGCGTGCGCCTTGCCGTAGACCTCCATGGTCAGCATCCGCAGCTCGGCGGCCGAGTCGTCGCCGATCGCCTCGACGACGGCCTCGTAGTCGACGTTCTCGTCGTGGTCGCCGAGGTCGGCCTTGGTGGCGGGCGTGAAGATCGGCTCGGGCAGCCGGCTGCCGTCCTGCAGCCCGGCGGGGAGCGGGATGCCGCAGACCTCGCCGGTGCGGCCGTAGTCGAGGAGGCCGGAGCCCGTGAGGTAGCCGCGGGCGACGCACTCGACCGGGAACATCTCGAGCCGCTCGCACACCACCGCCCGGCCGGCGACGGCGGCGGGGACCTCGGTCGAGACGACGTGGTTGCCGACCAGCCCGGCGAGCCGGTCGAACCACCACAGCGACATCCGGGTGAGGATCTCGCCCTTGTCGGGGATCGTGGTGTCGAGGACGAAGTCGTAGGCGGAGATGCGGTCGCTGGCGACCATCAGCAGCCGGCCCTCGTGCTCCCCCGCGTCGATCCGGTAGAGGTCGCGGACCTTGCCGGAGTGGAGGTGCGTGGTGCCCTCGATCGGAGGGGCTGCGGGGATGTTCAGCTCGGCCACGCGTCGAGCCTAGTGGCCGAGCGCTGCATGAGCAGTGCGAGTCCGGCACCCGCGACGCCCGCGACGACGGTCGGGACGACCACGACGGGCGGCGGGGGCAGGCCCGGAGCGGCGCTCGGGTCCGCGACCACGCCCAGCACGACCGCCACCGCCGGCACGGAGGCCGCGCCGAGCACGAGCCCGGTCAGCGCCGGGCGCCACGGCCGTCGTGTCGCGACCGCGCGCCTGCGCCCGCAGGACCACGCCGAGAAGCAGTCCGACCAGGACCCCGGCGGGCAGCAACGCGGCGGCCCCGACGGCGATCGCCCAGGAGGAGGGGCAGTTCAGCGGTCGCGGCGTCGTCGGGTGAGCGGTCGGACGTCACCGACAGGAGCACGCCGAGGACGGCGCCGAGCAGGATCCCGCCCGCGGCACCGCCGATCACGCCGGACCCGACCCAGCCGAGCCCCAGCCAGCGCGGACCGTCACGTCCGGCAGCCGTCTCCCCCATGCTCGGACCCTAGCGGTGCAGCCACCAGCTCATCCGGCGCGTCATCCACGGCAGGAAGACGTACGTCATGAGCGGGGTCATCACCGACGTCACCAGCACCACGCGCGGCACCAGCGGCCAGCGCCGAGATGGTGCGCGAGGCGATGAAGTTGGCGAGCAGGCTCAGCGGCAGGAAGACCATGAAGATGACGACCATCTGCTTCCACCGCGGCGGCGGCACGGGTGCAGCGCTCAACGCCTCGACCGTGGCGGGCTCGTCGAACCATCCCTCGATGCCGGTACGCCGCTCGCGGCGCCGCTCCTCGACGCTGCCCTGCGCCGCCTCGAGCCACCACTCGCGCTGCGGGGAGGCCTCCCACGTGGCGAGGGAGTCGGCGTCGGCGAAGCGGTAGAGCATGTGCCACTCGGTGGAGTCCTCGCTGGGCCGCACCCACCCGGAGCCGAGGAAGCCGTCGAACTTCTCCGCCAGCGACGTACCGGCCTGCACCCACGCCAGCATCTCCGTCGTGCGCGAGGGGTCGACGTGGCGGGTGACGGACACGGTCACGGGGGCGGTCATGGGGCCCAGTGTCGGGCGGAGGCGCCGCTGGGACGAAGCCGGGAGCGACGAGATCCCGGCCACTCGGCCGGGTCTGAGGCACCTCGGGCGCCGCCGGCCCGTGGAGATAAGGCGTCTGCCCGATGTGGGGCAGGGGGCCTTAGCCGGAGCGTGGAGGCATCCACCCAGCACCCCAGCCAGGAGCCCGCCATGAACAACGCAGCCATCGACGCCACCGCCCGCATCGCCACCTTCCACCGCGCCGACGTCGCCCGCGAGGTCGCCGCCGCCCGAGCCGCGCGTCGTACCCGCCAGCCCGTCGAGCCGGTCGTCACCGAGGTCCCGTCGCCGCGCCGCAACGGGTGGAGCCGCTGGCTCCCGGCGCCCCGCCCGGCCCACTGATGGCGGTCGCACGTGCCGCCCGTCCACCCGTGGTCAACGGCCTCGTCGCCTGCGACCATCGGCAGATGGTCGGGAGGCTCGTCGGCCGCGAGGCCGAGCTGGACCGGATCGCCGGGGCCGTCGTGAGCGCCCGCGGCGGCACCAGCCGGTGCCTGCTCGTCACCGGCGAGGCCGGCATCGGCAAGAGCCGGCTCGTCGCCGAGGCCGTGGGGCAGCCTCGACGACGCGCTCGTGCTCACCGGGCACGCCGCCGACATGACGACGGGCGAGATCCCGTTCGGCGTGGTCGCGGACACGCTGCGTGACCTTGCGCGGGTGGCCGGCGTCGACGTGCTGCTGCCGGCCGAGCGGGAGGCGCTCGCTCCGCTGCTCCCCGGCGCCGCGCCGCGCCAGCAGGTCGAGCGGGTGCAGCTGCTCTCGACCTTCCTCGACCTGCTCGAGCGGTTGGCCGGCGAGCAGCTCGTCGTGTGGGTCGTCGAGGACCTGCACTGGGCCGACTCGGCGACGCGGGACCTGGTCGGGCTCGCCGCGCGCACCTTGCCGGCGGGGCTGCTGATCGTCGCCACGGTGCGCACCGACGACCCCGAGCGCACGCCGGCCGCGGAGGCCGCCCTGACGTCGTACGTCGCCGGGCTGGCGCGGACCCCCGGGTGCGAGGTGCTGCCGCTGTCGCGCCTGGGCCCGGACGCGGTCCAGCGCCAGCTGCGCGACCTGCTCGGCTCGCACCCGTCGGCCGAGGTCGCCAGCCGTGTCGAGCGGCTCAGCGACGGCATCCCCTTCGTGGTGGAGGAGCTGGTGGCCGCCGCGGGCCGGCCGGAGCTCACGACGGTGGCGGCGGTCGCGGCCGGACGGCTGGGCGGCCTCGGCCCCGAGACGCGGCGGCTGGTGGAGGCCGCGGCGGTCGGCGACGGCCACCTGCGGATCAGCCTGCTCGAGCAGGTCCTCGACGTCACGCCGCAGGAGCTCGACGCGGCGCTGGTCGAGGCACTGCGCGCCGGGATCCTCACGACCGACCACGACCGCGACGCGGTGGGCTTCCGGCACGCGCTGCTGCGCGAGGCGGCGAACCGCGAGACCGGACCGGGTGCGCGGCGCGCGTGGCACCGCCGGTGGGCCGAGGTGCTGGAGGACAACCCGGGGATGCTCCCGGCCGACCCGGTCCTCCTGGCCGTCGCCGAGCACTGGCACCAGGCGCGGGACGTACGACGCGCGCTGGCGGCGACCGTCGGCCGCGGTCCCGGCCGCCGAGCGGGTCTGCCGCCCGGACGAGGAGGTCGTGCTCTGGCTCCGCATCCTCGACGGGTTCGGGAGCGTGGACGACGCCGGCGACGTGGTCGGGATGCCGCTGCGGGAGGTCTACGCACGCAGCGCCCTCGTCGCCCACGCCTCGGACTCACGGGACAGGTGGGTGCGCGCGATGCCGACGCACCTGCTCGCCCCGACCGAGCAGCGCTTCTTCGCGCTGGAGCACCGCACGCACGCCAAGGGCGAGGCCAACACCCACCCGGAGGGCGAGCTCGTCGCCCTCGCTGACCTCGTCGAGGACGACCCGGTCGACCTGCTGGCCGTCGAGATGTGGTCGGCCCTGGGCGGCAGCATGAAGAGCGACCCCGCACGCGGCCAGAGGCTGTGCGCCCAGGCGCTCCGTGGGGCCGACGAGCTGGGCGAGACCAGGGCAGCGATCATGGCGGCGAGCACCGACTCCTACCGCGCCCAGATCAACGGCGACCCCACCTCTGCCGCGGGCGCACTCCGCGCAGGCCCTGCGCCGGTTCGGGCACGTCCGGTTCGACGGCGTGTTCCACCTGTGGGGCAACCTCGTGTGGTGCGAGGCGATCTGCGGTCGCCACCAGGCGGCGGACGCGGCTGCCACCGAGGCGCTGGCACGCCTGACCCACCCCGAGCTGTCGGTCAACGTGTGGGAGCACCTGTGCGAGAACGCCGGGTGGACCTGGGTGGCCACCGGGCAGTGGGCGCGGGCCAGGGAGCTCCTCGAGGGTGGCGCGCCGTGGTGGCGGGACGACCTGAGGTCCAGCAGCGCCCAGCTGGACCTGCTCGACCTGGCCCAGCGTGGCTCGGCGGACGTCACCCGGTGGCGCGACCTGGACGCTCCGGCGCCCGGCGGCGCCCCCATGGCGGACGCCCACCTGCTGGTCGCGATGGAGGCCGCCTCACGGCAGGACCTCACCGAGATGCGCGCCCGGCTCGCCGAGGTGTGGCAGCTCGACCGGCTGAGGTTCAACGACGACTACATGTGGCAGGCGGTCGTCCTCGTGGCCCGCGCAGAGGCGGACGCAGCGCTCGCGGGGGACCGCGACGACCGTGAGGCGGCGCAGCAGCACCTCGCGACGGTCGAGCAGACGGCTGCGCAGTTCCGTCGCTACGGCCGGCTGGGCGAGGTCTGGCCCCTCGACCTCGCCGCGCAGCTCGACCGCTTCCACGGCCGGGACGCCCGCCCGGCGCTGCGGGAGGCCCTGGCCGGCTGGGAACGGATCGGGCACGTGCCGGACGTGGCTGTCACGCACCTGTCGCTGGCGGAGCAGGAGGCGGTCCACGGTGACCGCGCCGCTGCGCGGACCCACCTGGCGGCCGGTCGGGCGGTCGCGGAGCGGCTGGAGGCCGCGCCGCTGCTGGCTCGCGCGGACGCGCTGGCGGCGCGGTGGGCGATCGGCCCACGCGAACGTCGTACGGACGGGGTGCTGACCGAGCGCGAGGTCGAGGTGCTGCGGCTGGTGGCCGAGGGGATGACCAACGGGCAGATCGGCGTGAAGCTCAACATGTCGCCCAAGACGGCGAGCGTCCACGTGTCGCACATCCTCGCGAAGCTCGGGGCGGCCAACCGCACCGAGGCCGCAGCGACGGCGCGCCGGCAGGGACTGCTCGGCTGACCGTGGCTCGCCGGTTGCGGGACACACCGGCGTCCGACGCGTGTGCGGTCGAGACACCCCCCGGAAGGGTCTGGCGGACAATTGTCTAGTGACTTAGTCTACTAACGACAGCACCTCACCCCGGGAGGGACCGTGTCCCGAGCACCACGCCCCGACTTCCTCGTGATCGGCGCGCCCAAGGCCGGCACGACCGCCCTCCATGCCGCCCTCGCGCAGCACCCGGACGTCTTCGTGTCGGACCCGAAGGAACCGAAGTACTGGCTGTGCGACGGCGCGCCGCCGCCCGCCTGGCGGGGACCGGGCGACAAGCACTCGCAGCAGGAGTGGATCTGGCGCGCCGACCGCTACTTCCCGCTCTTCGCCCCCGCGGCGCACCACCAGGTGCGCGGCGAGAGCACGCCGTTCTACCTGTGGAGCCGTGGCGCCCACCGCCGCATCGGCGAGGACCTGCCCGACGTACGTCTCGTCGCCGTGGTCCGCGACCCCGTCGACCGCGCCTACAGCAACTGGATGCACCTGTGGTCCGACGGCCTCGAGCCGGAGGCGGACTTCGTGTCGGCGTTCGGTCGCGAGGACGAGCGGATCCGGGCCGGCTGGGCGCCCTTCTGGCGCTACCGCGAGCTCGGGAGGTACGGCGAGCAGCTGGCCCACCTGCACCGCCACGTCGACCCCGAGCGCATCCTCGTCATCCGCTACCGCGACCTCGTGGACGCGCCCGGCGCGACGGTCGACCGGGTGAGCCGGTTCCTCGGGATCCGGGAGGGCCTGGTCGACTCGATCCCGCGCGACAACTCGCGCAGCTTCGTGCCGCCGGGCTGGCGGCCGCGGCTGTTCGGGCCGGTCGTGCGCAGCGGCGCGCGGCTCGGGCAGTTCGCGCCGCCGCAGGTGTGGCGGGCGATCCACCCGCTGTCGCTCGGCCTGCTCGGCGACCACCGCGACGCGCACCGTCCCCGCCTCGACGCGGTCAGCCGGCAGCGGCTGATCGAGAGCTACGCCGACGACGTCCGGCTGCTCGGCGAGCTCACCGGGCAGGACTTCGGTGACTGGCTCAACCCGGAGAGCCGCGGCTCGTTCGCCCAGCGCTCCGCGACGGTGACCCGCCTGGTGGAGCGCGACGCCGACCCGGTGGGCCCGGTGGGCCCGGTGCGCCAGGTCGGGACCGTGAACGGAGCGGACCGCGGGGTCAGCGCACGCAGGTGACGAGGTCGTGCGCGCCGTCGGGACGGGCGGCCTCGACGTAGTAGCGCACCCGGCCGTCGGGAAGGGGTACGGCGGTGGCGTAGCGGAACGCGCCGTCGGAGTGCGGGGAGGCGATCGGCGGCTGCGCGGCCCGGGTCAGGGCGGTGCCGTCCCACGTCGCCACCCCGGTGGTCTCGAACCAGTTGGACTCGGCGTCCGGCCGGCCGTCGTACAGCACGGTGCCGTCGGGCAGGACCGCGCTGACCCGCGCGCCGCGGGCGTCCCACTGGCCCTCGCGGCCGGCGAGCACCTCGCCGTGGTCCTCCCACTCCAGGCCGTCGGCGCTGGTGAGCCGCCGCGTGGTCATCCGGTCCTCGTGACCGGGCTCGTCGAGGGGGTGGCAGCACAGCCACATCTCGTAGCCGTCCTCCCCCACCGTGATCACCGGGTCCTTGACGCCGGTGTCGCGGTCGCCCTCGTGCACCCGGCGTCGTACGCCGTCGGGGAGTCCCTCGACCGTGTCCGCAGTGAGGCTGTCGACCCACCAGTGCTTGGAGCCGGGGGTCGCGCAGGACAGGTAGAGCCGCCACCCGCCCTCGCGCAGCGGCACCAGCACGGGCCGCTCGAAGGACTCGGCGCCGAACACCTCGCGGGCCACCTCGGCAACCGGCTCGAAGGTGACGCCGTCCGCGGAGCGAGCGACGACCACGGACACGCCGCGACCGTCGGTCAGCGGCCGGCGCACCCGCCAGGTCAGCCAGAAGACGCCGTCGACGAGGACGGCGCTCGCGGCCCCGGCCCAGTTGCCGGCGCCGGGCCCCGGGGCGGGCACCACGACCTGGACGTCGTCGTAGGTCGGCGGCGCAGCTGTCACGATCGTCATGCCGCCACCATAGTCGACAAAATCACTAGAGTTCGAGCACGCGGCCTGGTGGCGTCAGCCGGTGACCTCGAAGGAGGTGGCCCCGCTCGGCGCCGCGTCGCGGGCCGCGAGGTCGCGCACCCGCGCCGACGGCGGTCCGTGCCGGCACCACTCCACCAGGGCGTCGACGGCGTCGTCGTCGCCCTCGGCGTGCACCAGGACGCTGCCGTCGACCTCGTTGCGCACCCACCCGACGACACCCAGCGCGCTGGGCCTGCTCCTGGGTGTGCCACCGGAACGCCACGCCCTGCACCTGCCCGGTCACCCGCGCCTGGATCGCCTTCATGGCCCCATCCTGCCCCTCCCGTCGGGCGGTGCTCGGTGCTGGCGCCGGGTGAGAGGCTGGCGCGGATGACCCAGGACGAGCAGGCCGCGCGCACGAGCGGCGACGAGACGGCGTACGAGCCCGACCCGCGGCGCTGGCGCGTGCTCGCGGTGTCCCTCGTCGTCGGCTTCATGTCGCTGCTCGATGTCACCATCGTCAACGTCGCCGTGCCGTCCATCCGGGCCGGGCTCGACACCTCGGCCGCGACCATCCAGTGGGTGGTGTCGGGCTACGCGCTCGCCTTCGGCATGACCCTCGTCGCCGGCGGGCGGCTCGGCGACGCACACGGCCGGCGCCGGATGATGACGATCGGGCTCATCGGCTTCATCGTCTCCAGCGCCGCCGTGGGCCTGGCCCCCAACGCGGCCGCCATCGTGCTCGCCCGATTGGTCCAGGGCGCCAGCGCGGGCCTGCTCACCCCCCAGAACTCCGGCCTCATCCAGCAGCTCTTCCGCGGCGCCGAGCGCGGCCGCGCCTTCGGGATGTTCGGCTTCACCGTGGCCGTCGCATCCGCCGCCGGACCGCTCATCGGCGGCCTGCTGATCGGCCTGCTCGGCGAGGAGAACGGCTGGCGCTCCCTCTTCCTCATCAACGTGCCCATCGGCCTGGTGGCGCTCGTGCTGATCCGCCGGCTGGTGCCCGACAACGACGTCGGCGCCGGGGCCGAGGGCGCACCGAAGGACCCCCGTATCGACTCCGTCGGCGCGGTGCTGCTGGGCCTCGCCGTGCTGGCGGTGCTGTTCCCGCTGATCAGCCTCGAGGGTGGCGCCGGCCTGCCGCTGGTCGTGCTGGTCGCCTTCCCCGTGCTGGCGTGGGCGTTCGTGCGGTGGGAGGCGCGGACCGTCGAGCGGGGCCACCCGCCGCTGCTCGACGTGTCGCTGCTGCGCGGCCTGCCCGGCTACGCCAACGGCCTGCTCGTCGGCACCCTCTACTTCACCGGCTTCACCGGGATCTTCCTGGTGCTGTCGGTGCACCTGCAGGAGGGCGAGGGGTTCTCCCCGCTGCAGGCCGCCCTGCTGATGACGCCGTTCGCCGTCGGCGCCGCGACCACCTCGCCGCTCGCGGGGCGGCTCGTCGGCAGCCTCGGCCGGCGGGTCACCCTCGTCGCGCTCGGCGTGATGATGACCGGCACCGCGCTCGCCGCCTGGCTGGTGACCTCGCCCACCGACACCCTGTGGTGGACCCTCGCGCCCGCGATGTTCCTCGCCGGCGTCGGCGGCGGTGGGGTCATCTCCCCCAACTTCACCCTCACCCTCGCCGAGGTGCCGCCCGACATGGGCGGCGCGGCGGGCGGCGCCCTCCAGACCGGACAGCGGATCGGCTCCGCCCTCGGAGCCGCGCTGCTGATGACCGTCTACCAAGCGGCCGGCACGGTGACCTCGGCGCCGATGGCCGCCCGGGCGACCCTCCTCGCGGCGCTCGCGGTCCTCTCGCTCGCCTTCGCCGCCGCCGTACGGTCCTGGCGGCGCGGCGACTGAGCGTCGGCTGCGGGCCGCGTCCACGGGCCGACTCGAGCGGACCGTTGTCCGCTCAGGTACCCCTATGACCCGCCACGGGCCTACTCGAGCGCACCTGTGTCCGCTCGACGCACGCCGTGGACGGCGTCAGAGGATCGCACCCGGCACGTACGCCGCTGCGGCGGGGTGGGCGGCCGCGAGGGCCTCGACCCGGGCGACGACCGCGCGGGTCTGGGCCACGGCGGCGCCGGTGAACTCGATCGGGTCGGCGACGAGCGCGTCGATCTGCTCGCGGGTCAGGCCGAGCCGCTCGTCGGCGGCGAGCTTGGCGAAGACGTCGTTGTCGGCCTGGCCGGCGCGCATCGCGAGCGCGGTGCCGACGGCGGCCTCCTTGATCGCCTCGTGGGCGGCCTCGCGGCCGACGCCGTTGCGGACCGCCGCCATCAGCACCTTCGTCGTGGTGAGGAACGGCAGGTAGCGGTCGAGCTCGCGCTGGATGACCGCCGGGAACGCACCGAACTCGTCGAGCACGGTCAGGAAGGTCTGGAAGAGCCCGTCGGTGGCGAAGAACGCGTCGGGCAGCGCGACGCGGCGTACGACGGAGCAGGAGACGTCGCCCTCGTTCCACTGGTCGCCGGCGAGCTCGCTCACCATCGAGAGGTGGCCGCGGATGATGACGGCGAGGCCGTTGACCCGCTCGCACGAGCGGGTGTTCATCTTGTGGGGCATCGCGGACGAGCCGACCTGGCCCTCCTTGAACCCCTCCGTGACCAGCTCGTGGCCGGCCATCAGCCGCACGGTGGTGGCCAGGTTGGACGGGCCGCTGACGAGCTGCACCAGCGCCGAGACGACCTCGAAGTCGAGCGAGCGGGGGTAGACCTGGCCGACGCTCGTCAGCACCTGCTCGAAGCCCAGGTGACGGGCGACCCGCTCCTCGAGCTCGTCGAGGCGCGAGGCGTCGCCGTCGAGCAGGTCGAGCATGTCCTGCGAGGTGCCCATCGGCCCCTTGATGCCGCGCAGCGGGTAGCGGGCGAGGAGCTCCTCGATCCGCTGGACGGCGATCATCATCTCGTCGGCGACGGTCGCGAAGCGCTTGCCGAGCGTGGTGGCCTGCGCGGCCACGTTGTGCGAGCGGCCGGCCATCACGGTGGTCTCGTGCTCGGCGGCGAGCCGGCCCAGGCGGACGAGGGCGGCGACGGCGCGGTCGCGCACGACCTCGAGCGAGCGGCGTACCTGCAGCTGCTCGACGTTCTCGGTGAGGTCGCGCGAGGTCATCCCCTTGTGGATGTGCTCGTGCCCGGCCAGGGCGGAGAACTCCTCGATGCGCGCCTTCACGTCGTGGCGCGTGACGCTTTCACGCCGAGCGATCGACTCGAGGTCGACGCCCTGCTCACCCTTGGCGACGACCGCCTCGTAGGCCTCGACGACGCCGTCGGGCACCGTGATGCCGAGGTCGCGCTGGGCCCGGAGCACAGCGATCCAGAGCTGCCGCTCGAGGACGATCTTGTGCTCGGGCGACCAGATCTCGGCGAGATCGGCACCGGCGTAACGAGTGGCCAGGACGTTGGGGACGCTCACGGGCACCCATCCTCCCATCCGCGGGGACCGCACGCCGCCCGCGGGTAGTCCAGTGAGAAGTGGTCGCAGATCGGGCGCGTCAGCAGCCGGTTCTCACTGGACTACCCCGCCTGGCTGCCAGGCGACCAGTCGTCCCACGGGTGCGGCACCGGGTGCGGCGGGAAGACCATCGGGGTGCCGTCGGCCTGGACCGTGGCGAGCACCGTCCCGTCGTCGCCGACGACGCGCTCGTCCCACGAGGCCCACTCGGCGCCGTGCAGCACCTCGCGGACGCGCAGGACGGACCCGCGCGCGAAGGGCTCAACCACGGGACGCGGCGCCCTCGACCACGCCGAGCGGCTCGGCGGCGATGTCGCGGCGCCACTGGGCGCCCGGGAAGCTGATGCTCGAGATGCCCTCGTACGCCTTGGCGCGGGCGTCGGCGACGTCGGTCCCGGTCGCCCGGACGGCGAGCACCCGGCCGCCGGCGGTCACCAGTCCGGCGTCGGTCCGCGCGGTGCCGGCGTGGACCACGTCGACGTCGTCCTCGACGGCGAGCGTCTCGGTGCCGACGATGACGTCGCCCGTGCTCGAGCCCTCGGGGTAGCCGGCGCTGGCCATCACCACCGAGACCGACGCGCCGGCGGCGAACGTCGGCGCCGGGACGGCCGCGAGGTCGCCGTCGGCGGCCGCGCGCAGCAGGGTGCCGAGCGGGGAGGTCAGGAGGGCGAGCACGGGCTGCACGTCGGGGTCGCCGAAGCGGCAGTTGAACTCGATGACCCTCGGGCCGGTCGCGGTCAGCGCGAGCCCGACGTAGAGGCAGCCGACGAACGGCGCCCCGCGCTGCTGCATCTCGGCCAGCGTCGGGGCGACCACCTCGGTCATCACGGTGTCGACGATGCCGTCGGGGAGCCAGGTCAGCGGGGCGTAGGAGCCCATGCCGCCCGTGTTGGGCCCGCGGCCGCCGTCGAAGATGCGCTTGAAGTCCTGCGCGGGCAGCAGCGGTCGTCCCACGGTGCCGTCGCAGACGACGAAGAGGGAGAACTCCGGCCCGTCGAGGAACTCCTCGACCACGACCCGGTCGCACCCGGCCGCGTGGGCCAGCGCCTCGTCGCGGTCGGTGGTGACGACGACGCCCTTGCCCGCGGCGAGCGCGTCGTCCTTGACGACGTAGGGGGCGCCGAACGCGTCGAGCGCCGCGGCGACCTCGTCGGGCGTCGTGCAGGCGTGGGAGCCGGCGGTCGGCACGCCGGCGGCGGCCATGACCTCCTTGGAGAAGGCCTTGGAGCCCTCGAGCCGGGCGGCGTCACGCGAGGGGCCGAACACCGCGACCCCGGCCGCGCGCACCGCGTCGGCGACACCGGCGACGAGCGGGGCCTCGGGCCCGATGACCACCAGGTCGGCACCGATCGAGGTGGCGAGCGCGGCGACGGCCGGGCCGTCCATCGGGTCGACGGGGTGCAGGGTGGCGACCTCGCCGATGCCGGGGTTGCCGGGCGCGGCGTGCACCTCGGTGACCGCCGGGTCGGCGGCGAGCGCGAGGACGAGGGCGTGCTCGCGGCCGCCGGTCCCGACGACGAGGGTCCTCACCCGTGCACCACCAGGGTCTGCTCGCGACCCGGTCCGACCCCGACGCCCCAGATCTTCGCGCCCGACATCTCCTCGAGCGCCTGGACGTAGACCTGCGCGTTCTTGGGGAGATCCTCGAAGGAGCGGCAGCCCGAGATGTCGCTGTTCCAGCCGTCGAAGTACTCGTAGACCGGCGTGGCGTGGTGGAACTCGGTCTGCGTCATCGGCATCTCCTCGACCCGCTTGCCGTCGATCTCGTAGGCCACGCAGACCGGGATCCGGTCCCAGGCGCCGAGGATGTCGAGCTTGGTGAGGAAGAACTCGGTGAGGCCGTTGACCCGGCTCGCGTAGCGCGCGACCACGGCGTCGTACCAGCCGCACCGGCGGGTACGTCCGGTGGAGACGCCGATCTCGCCGCCGAGCGTCTGCAGCTGGATCCCGTCCTCGTCGAAGAGCTCGGTCGGGAACGGCCCGGAGCCGACGCGGGTCGTGTAGGCCTTGATCACGCCGATCACCCGGTCGATGCGGGTGGGGCCGATGCCGGCGCCGACGCAGACGCCGCCGGCGACCGGGTTGGAGGACGTGACGAACGGGTACGTGCCGTGGTCGACGTCGAGCATCGTGGCCTGGGCGCCCTCGAACAGCACCGTCTGGCCGGCGTCGAGCGCCTGGTTGAGCAGCAGCGAGGTGTCGCACACCATGGGCTGGAGCCGGTCGGCGTACGACAGCAGCTCCTCGACGACCGCGTCGACCTCGATGGCGCGCCGGTTGTAGACCTTGGTGAGCAGGTGGTTGCGCACGTCGAGCGCGGCGTCGATCTTCTCGCGCAGGATCTTCTCGTCGAAGAGGTCGGCGATCCGGACGCCGACGCGGTTGATCTTGTCGGCGTAGGCCGGGCCGATCCCGCGGCCCGTGGTGCCGATCTGGTTCTTGCCGAGGAAGCGCTCGGTGACCTTGTCGATGGTGGCGTGGTAGCTCGCGATGACGTGGGCGTTGGCGCTCACCTTCAGGTCCGCCACCTCCACGCCGCGGGCGAGGAGCCCGTCGAGCTCGCGGAACAGCGCCTCCGGGGAGACCACCACGCCGTTGGCGATCACCGAGGTGGCCCCCGGCGTGAGGATCCCGCTCGGCAGCAGGTGCGTGGCGTACTTCTCACCGCCGATGACGATGGTGTGGCCGGCGTTGTGGCCTCCGCTGGTGCGGACCACGAAGTCGATCGGGTCCGTGGTGGCCAGCAGGTCGGTGGCCTTGCCCTTGCCCTCGTCGCCCCACTGGGCTCCGAGCACGACGATCGCGGGCATCTCAGCCCTCCCTAGTCATTCGGCAGAAACGGTCGGTGCGGGAAAATGCAGAAGCCCCGGCACAAGGCACCGGGGCTCTTGCGACGCCACGCTATCGCACAGGGGTCGGCTAGGGTCCCGACGTGCGCTCCCTGCTGGTCATCACCAATGCCGACGCCGGCACCTCCGACGAGGAGCGGCTCGCCGAGGCCCTCGTCGTCCTCCGCGAGAAGGCCTCCGTCGAGGTCGCCAAGACCTCCAACCCCGGCGAGCTCGACGGCGTGCTCCACCGCGCCGGCGGTCGTACGGTCGTGGTGGCCGGCGGCGACGGCAGCCTGCACGCGGTCGTGACGGCCCTGCACAAGCGCCGCGAGCTCGACCAGACGACACTTGCCCTCCTGCCGATGGGCACCGGCAACGACTTCGCCCGCGGCAACGACATCCCGCTCGAGATCGAGGAAGCGGCCCGGCTCGTGCTGACGGGCGAGCCCCGCAAGGTCGACCTCATCGTCGACGAGACCGGCAACGTCGTGGCCAACAACGTGCACGTCGGGGTCGGCGCGCAGGCCAGCCGCAAGGGCGCGAAGTGGAAGACCCGGCTGGGCACCGTCGGCGTCGGCAAGGTCAACCTCGGCAAGCTCGGCTACCCCATCGGCGCCGCCCTGTCCGCCTTCCACCCGCCCAGCTGGCGCCTGCGCGTCGAGCTCGACGGCGCGGTCGTCAACGACGTCGACCGGCCGGTGCTGATGGTGGCCATCGGCAACGGGGCCAACGTCGGTGGCGGCACCGAGCTCAACCCCGACGCCGACACCGAGGACGGGCTGCTCGACGTGATGATCAGCCGCGCCGTGAAGCCGAGCGCCAAGCTCGGCTACGTCATGCGGCTGCGCAAGGGCGAGCACGACCAGCGCGACGACGTCGTCACCCTGCGCGGCACGTCGGTGAAGGTGAGCGGCGACGAGTTCTGGCTGTCGGCCGACGGCGAGATCTCCGGCCCCGAGCGCAGCCGCAGCTGGCGCCTCGAGCGGGCGGCGTACACGATGATCCTGCCGCGCTGACCTGCGCCGCGGTCACAGCCAGCCGCGCCGGACCGCCTCGACGCCCGCCTGGAAGCGGGTGTCCACACCGAGCTCGGTCATGAGCGCCGCGATGCGTCGCCGGACGGTGCGCAGGCCGATGCCCAGCTTGCGGGCGATGACCTCGTCGGTCGTCCCGGCCATCAGCTGCTCGAGCAGGAACTGCCGCCCGTCGGGGCTCACCCGCCCGGCCCCGAGCTCGGGCATCGGCGCGGCCCGGTCCCACAGCGACTCGAACCACATCGTCAGGACCGCGACGATCGAGCGCTGGCGCACGTGCACCCGCGGCTCGTCGGTGAAGCCGATGGGCTCGGGGATCACGGCGTGGGTGTCGCCGAAGATGAACATCCGGGTGCGCACCTCCGAGATGATCCGGACCTGCTCGCCCAGCCCGGCGCGCACGCGCAGGGCCTCGGGCGCCTCGGTCAGCGCCCGGGCCGGGTAGATCGCGCGGGAGCGACGACCGGTCGCGATCGCCTCGGCGACCAGCTCGCTGACCTGCGACTCGCGCGGCATCGCCCAGGCGTCGGGGCGCAGCCACAGCATGTCGCCGCGACTGGTGCGGAGCATGAGCTGCAGGAGCTCGAGCGGGTTGCCGCCCGAGCTGAGCTCGCCGTCGAGGGGGTGCACCTCGGTGACGTGGCCCGGATCGGGTCGCGTCGTCGACGCCACGAGGTGCGGCACCGCGCTCGACAGCTCGGCCAGCATCGCCGCCGACGACGCCGCCGACCGCGCCTGGCGCAGCACCAGCTCGGAGACCGCCTCGGCCAGCGGTGGGACCACGATCCGGTCCTCCGCGACCACCACGAGACCGCGCTCCAGCAGCGGGGCGAGGCTGCGCAGCAGCTGGTCGGGCCGCTGCTGCAGCAGCTGCGCGACCCCGGTGAGGGTGTGACCGGACACGGGGGCCAGGCGGAAGTAGAGGTCTTCGGTCCGCCGGTCGAGGCCGAGGGCCGCGAGGACGGAGGACGGGTCGCCGGGCATGGTGGCAGTTTAGTGCCACCGGCACTCAGGATCCGCGTGGCAGCGAACGGCCAGTCGATACTGTCTGCGCCAGTCGCCGCGGGGGTGTGCGGCTGGCCCGCTCCTCGGAGCACGGCGTCGGAGCCGCCACGGGGGTCGGCTCCGGCGCCAAGGGGCGTCCCATAACCTTGCGCGCATGGCACGAGGACGGCAGGCGCAGGGCGAACCGGTCGACTGGGTGACGCGGGCGGCGGACGACGCCGTACGCCACGCGGGCGAGGGCAACCTGGTGACCGTCGCGTCCGGTGCCTCCCCGAGCGGGCCCATCCACCTGGGCAACCTGCGCGAGTTCATCACCCCGCACTTCGTGGCCGAGGAGCTGCGGCGCCGCGGCGTGCCGGTGCGCCACCTCCACTCCTGGGACGACTTCGACCGGTTCCGCAAGGTGCCGGCCGGCGTGCCGGCCGAGTGGGCCGACCACATCGGGCGCCCGCTCACGGCCGTGCCCGACCCGTGGGAGTGCCACGCGAGCTGGGCCGACCACTTCAAGGCGCCGCTCCAGGACGCGCTGCGCGAGCTCGGCGTCGAGATGGAGGAGATCTCCCAGACGCAGATGTACACCTCCGGCGCCTACCGCGAGCAGGTCCTCGAGTCCGTCGCCCGTCGCGACGAGATCGAGGCGGTGCTCGCCAAGCACCGCACCAAGAAGGTCGCGCCCGCCGAGGACGCGTCCGAGCAGGAGGCCGCCGACCTCGCCGACTCGGTCGCCAACGAGGACGACGAGGAGGGCGACCCGTCCGCGACCTCGTCCGCCGACGCGATCGCCCGCTTCCCCTACCGCCCCTACTGCCGCCAGTGCGGTCGCGACACCGTCACCACGACGGCGTACGACGACGCCACCACGACGCTGTCCTACACCTGTGCCTCGTGCGGCTTCGAGGGCACCACCAACCTGTCCACCGACAACGACGGCAAGCTGGTCTGGAAGGTCGACTGGCCGATGCGGTGGGCCTACGAGAAGGTCAACTTCGAGCCCGCCGGCCGCGACCACATGACCCCCGGCTCGTCCTACACCGTCGGCACCGAGATCGTGTCGTCGATCTTCGACTGGCGCGCCCCGGCCCGCGTCATCTACGCGTTCGTCGGCTTCGCCGGGATGCAGAAGATGTCGTCGTCGGCGGGCGGCGTGCCGACCGCCACCGACGCGCTGCGCATCCTCGAGGCGCCGATGCTCCGCTGGCTCTACGTCCGCCGCGCCCCCACGCAGGCCTTCGACATCGACTTCGGCGCCTCCGTCGTGCGGCTGTACGACGAGTGGGACGCGCTGGGCCGCAAGGCCGCCGACCCGGCCAAGTCCGACGTCGCGACGCTGGCCTGGCACCGCGCCTCCGAGACGGCGTCCACCGGCCGGCTCCCCACCCCCGCCGTGCCGGTCCCGTTCCGGACGCTGTCGTCGGTCGCCGACGTGACCGCGGGATCGGCCGACCTCATCTCGCGGATCATCGAGTCGTCGGGCTTCCCGCACGACTCGGTCGACGACCTCGAGCCCCGGCTGTCCAAGGCGATGCAGTGGACGGCCGAGCACGTGCCGGCCGACGAGCGCACCACCGTGCGTGAGACGCCCGACACCGAGCGGCTCTCCTCGCTCAGCGAGGACGAGGAGCTGTGGCTGCGGATCTTCCTCGACCGGCTCCCCGACGACGGCGACCTCGACGCCGTCACGTCGGTCGTCTACGGGGTGCCGAAGGTCGCGCGCGGCCTCGGCCTCGACGACGCCCCCACCGACCAGGTCAAGGCGGACCAGAAGGACTTCTTCCGGCTGCTCTACCACCTCCTGGTCGACGCCGACCGCGGTCCGCGCCTGCCCACGCTGGTGCTCGCGCTCGGCCCGGCGAAGGTGCGGCAGCTGCTCGGCGCCTGACGGCGTACGGCGTCGGGCTGCCCCCGCCCGCCCACGAGAGGGGTCGAGCGGACCAGCGTTCGCCTGACGCACGCCATGGCGTGCGTCAGGCGTCCACGGCGTGCGTCCAGTTCGCCGGGCGAACCGGTTCGGCGCCGACCACGGCCCGTCCACCGAGCGCGCCGCCCGGCGCCCATCCACAGGTCGGGCCCCGCCCGGTGGCGGACGACGTCGCAACCGACGAGGGTCGCCGCCATGAGACCCGCACTCGACGCCATCGCCGCCCGGCAGCACGGGATCTTCACCCGCGCCCAGGCGCTCCGAGTGGGCTACACCGAGCGGGAGGTCAGGGCGCTCACCAGACCGAACGGGGCATGGGCCGTGGTCCGGCTGGGCGTCTACTGCGAGCGAGCCCTCCTGGACCGGCTCGAGTCCCGGGCGAGGTGGCTGCTCAAGGACCGGGCGGCCGTGCTGTCCGCACGCCGCCCGGCCATCCTGAGCCACGACTCCGCCGCCCGGCTCCTGTCGATCGACACCCTGGACGCAGGATCGCCAGCGAGCCACCTCACGCTCTACGGCCCACGCGGCAGCCGCACCAACAGCGGGCTCACCCGACACCGTGACCTGCTCCCGCTGTGCGTCGAGCGCGTCGACGGCGTGCTCACCACGTCGTACGCACGCACCGCCATCGACCTCGCGCGGTGGCACGGCTACCGCCAGGGCCTGGTCGCGATCGACGCCGTACGCCGGCTCGGCGTGCCCACGTCCGACCTGGAGGCAGAGCTCGAGCGGATGCGGCACCACCCACACATCGCCCGGGCGCGCGCGGCACTGGCCGACTCGGACGCCGGGGCAGAGTCGGTGCTGGAGACACTCGGGCGCGAGCTCGTGGCGTCGTTGGGCATCGGCGACGTCCAGACGCAGTTCGCCGTGCATCTGGTCGGCGGTCGAGTGGTCTGGTGCGACATCCGGGTCGGATGCCATCTGTTCGAGTGCGAGGGCCGGCTCAAGCTGGTGCCGGTCGATCGAGGTGGCGTCGCGGACGAGCCGCCCGAGGCGGTGGTGTGGAGGCAGCAGGCCCGGCGCACGGACATCTGCGCCGAAGGTTTCGGGATGTCACGCATCGTCTGGGCCGACTGCTTCGGACCTGCCCGCGAACGGGCTCGCGAGCGTTTCCGCAAGGAGTACGCCGTGACCGAGGCGAGGTTCGGTCGCGAGCCCGCGGCCCACCTGCTGGCCTTCGCCGCGGCCCACCCGCGACGGACCTCAGCTCGCCTCTGGACGCCGGACGCTGACGCGGCCGCGTGAGAGCGGGGCCCGGACTGGGACACCTTCGTTGACGCTCGACGCACGCCATGGCGTGCGTCGAGCGGACCTACGTCCGCTCGAGTCGGGGCGAGGACGCCGCGGTCCGACGGCCTACGACATCGGCCCACGACATCGAGGAACGACATCGGCGTCAGCGTCAGCGGCGGAAGCCGACCGGGTCGCCGAGGTAGCGCTCGAGGTCGGCGCGTACGGAGTCGCTGATCGTCCACGCCGTCTGGGCGTGGTGGTCCCACAGCACGTTGACGCACTCCCAGACCGCGGCCGGGTGACCCTCGGCCTCGACCCGGAGCTCGGCGGCGACGGTGAAGGACGAGCGGCCGATCCGCGAGACCCACAGCGAGGCGAGGAACGGCTGGTAGGGCACGAACCGCATCTCGGAGTGGTACTCGATGGTCTGCGACGCGACCAGCTCGGACACGCCCGGCGCGGTGCCGTGCAGCAGCCCGGTCGCCTCGGCCGGCAGGCCCGGCAGGCGGGCGAACCGGAGGAACTCGTAGCGCGCCTCGTCGAGCACCCGGACCGCCTCGACGTTGTCCACGTGACCGGCGAGGTTGATGTCCCGGTAGCGCGCCTGGATCTCGGTCGTGAAGGTCTGGCCCATGGGGGAAGTCTGTCCGACCCCCGCCTAGGGTTGGCCCATGACCTCCGGTTTCAACGGCGGCGACCTGATGGCCGGTCCCCCGCCCACCCACCTGCCCGCCGACCCCGCCGACGCCGAGCTCGCCGGGGGCGACTCCCCCGCGGCCGTCGTACGCCGTCGCCCGGACTCCCCGGCCGCCTGGGCGGCCCTGGCGCAGCAGGCGCAGGACGCTGGCGCCGACGACGTGACCGTCTACGCGTACTCCCGCGTCGGCTACCACCGCTCGCTCGACCGGCTGCGTCGCAACGGCTGGAAGGGCCACGGACCGGTGCCGTGGGAGCACGAGCCCAACCGCGGCTTCCTGCGCTCGCTCGCGCTCCTCGCCCTCGCCGCCCGGGCGATCGGCGAGACCGACGAGTGGGAGCGGTGCTCGACCTTCCTGCGCGACTCCAGCCCGGCCGCCGCGGACGCGCTGCTGGGCTGACGCCTGACCGCTCGTCGCGGCAGACCGACCGCTGGCCGCGCCACCCCGAAGGGGGGGTGACGGCCGTCACCGCGCGAGTAAGGTCGCGCGGGTGAATTCCGGGAACACACCACCCAAGTCGCGCCCCGAAGAGGGCGTCCCCCCGACCGACAAGCGCAAGATGGCGCTCGCCGCCGTCCTGCTCGCCATCCCCATCATCGCGCTCCTGTGGGTGCCGTCCTACAGCAAGGACGCGCCGGAGCTGTGGGGCTTCCCGTTCTTCTTCTGGTACCAGTTCCTCTGGGTCTTCATCTGCTCCGCCCTCACCTTCACGGCCTACCGGCTCACGCTCTCGGCCCGCGGCCTGACCTCCCACAAGGTGGGTGAGAACCGATGACACCCGAGGTCACCCTCCTCGCCGCCGACACGAGCGGCGTCAACGGCGTCGCGCTGGCGGTGCTGATCGTGCTGTTCCTGATCGTGACCGTGGCCGGCTTCATGGCCAGCCGCTTCATGCGGTCCGACTCCATGGAGTCCCTCGACGAGTGGGGCCTGGGCGGTCGCAAGTTCGGCACCTGGATCACGTGGTTCCTGCTCGGCGGCGACCTCTACACGGCCTACACGTTCGTCGCGGTGCCTGCGGCGATGTTCACCACCGGCGCGGTCGCGGGCTTCTTCGCGGTGCCCTACACGATCGTGCTCTACCCGATCATCTTCATCTTCATGGCGCGGCTGTGGTCGGTGAGCCACCGCCACGGCTACGTCACGACCGCCGACTTCGTCCGGGGCAGGTACGACGACCGCGGGCTGTCGCTCGCCGTCGCGGTCACCGGCTTCGTGGCCACGATGCCCTACATCGCGCTGCAGCTCGTCGGCATCCAGGCGGTGCTCGAGGTGGCCGGCCTCGGCGGCGGCGACAGCATCATCGCCAAGGACGCGCCCCTCTTCATCGCCTTCGCCCTGCTCGCGGCCTACACCTACTCCAGCGGCCTGCGGGCGCCGGCGGTCATCGCGTTCGTCAAGGACATCCTGATCTACCTCGTCATCATCGTGGCGATCGTCTACCTGCCCGGCCAGGTGGGCGGCTGGGACGCGATCTTCGGCGCCGCGCAGGACAAGATGGAGACCACCAACGAGGTCACCGGCAAGCCCACCGGGGCATTCATCCCGGGTGCCGGCCAGTACTGGGCCTACGCCACCCTCGCGCTCGGGTCGGCGATGGCGCTGTTCATGTACCCGCACTCCGTGACGGCCTCGCTGTCGTCGAACTCGCGCAACACGATCCGCCGCAACGCCGCCATCCTGCCGGCGTACTCCTTCGTGCTGGGCCTGCTCGCCCTGCTCGGCTGGGTCGCGATCGCGGCGGGCACGCAGCCGATCGGGCTCGACGGCGAGCCCAACGCGCAGCTGGTGATCCCGCAGCTGTTCGAGGACATGTTCCCGGCGTGGTTCGCCGGCGTGGCCTTCGCCGCCATCGCGATCGGCGCCCTGGTGCCGGCCGCGATCATGTCGATCGCCGCGGCCAACACGTTCAGCCGCAACATCTACAAGGAGTGGCTGAACAAGGACGCGACCCCGGCGCAGGAGGCCAAGGTCTCCAAGCTGATGTCGCTGCTGGTGAAGGCGTTCGCGCTCATCTTCGTGCTCACGCTGGACAAGCAGAACGCGATCAACTTCCAGCTCCTCGGCGGCATCTGGATCCTGCAGACGTTCCCGGCCGTGGTGTTCAGCCTCTTCACCCGCTGGTTCCACCGCTACGCCCTGCTCGTGGGCTGGGCGGCCGGGATGGTCTACGGCACGATCGAGGCCTACCAGGTGATCAACCCGGTGACCGGCAAGCACTTCGGCGGCTCGCTCGGGATGATGCCGGGCATCGGCGAGATGGGCTACATCGCGATCACGGCGTTCGCCATCAACGTCGTGCTCGCCGTCGTCCTCAGCGCGATCTTCAACGCGATGAAGGTGTCCAACGGGCGCGACGAGACCATCGCGTTCGACTACTTCGCCGACGCCGACGACCCGCGCGTCCAGAAGGACCTCGCCGAGCACGCCACGCACGACGACCCCTACGGCGACGCGGACGACATCCCGGGCAACGCGGCGGCGCGCTAGCGGCGTACGCCACACCCGCCGTCACCACGAGCGGTGCGTGAGGGGGCCCCGACCACGGGAGTCCTCCTCGCGCACCGCTCGTGCCGTGTCGGCGGTGCGGAATCGATGTCGGCCCTGCGGTGTTCACTGGGATCGTGACCGCACCGACTCGGGCCGAGGCCCCCCTGGACGAGACCCATGCCTGGCCGGCGCTGTGGGCGCTGTGCCTCGGCTTCTTCATGATCCTCGTCGACACCACCATCGTCAGCGTGGCCACCCCGGCCATCATCGAGAACCTCCAGGCCGGGGTGAACGAGGTCGTCTGGGTGACCAGCGCCTACCTCCTGGCCTACGCCGTCCCGGTGCTGATCACCGGGCGGCTCGGCGACCGCTACGGCCCGAAGAACCTCTACCTCGTCGGGCTGACGGTCTTCACCCTCGCCTCGCTGGCGTGCGGCCTGACCACCACGATCGAGGGACTGATCGCGGCCCGCGTCGCCCAGGGCCTCGGCGCGTCGATGATGACGCCGCAGACCATGTCGGTGATCACCCGCATCTTCCCCATCGAGCGGCGCGGCTCGGCGATGGCGCTGTGGGGGGCCGTCGCCGGCGTCGCCACGCTGGTCGGCCCGATCCTCGGCGGCGTCCTGGTGGACACCCTCGGCTGGGAGTGGATCTTCTTCGTCAACGTGCCGGTCGGCGTCATCGCGTTCGTCCTGGCCTGGCGGCTCGTGCCGCAGCTCGAGACCAGCCGGCACCGCTTCGACTGGCTCGGCGTCGCGCTCAGCGGCGTCGGCATGTTCCTGCTCGTCTTCGGCATCCAGGAGGGCGAGCAGTACGACTGGTCGACCATCACCGGTCCGATCACCGTGTGGCGGCTCATCGTGGGCGGCGTCGTGGTCCTCGCCGCCTTCGTGTGGTGGCAGCACCGCAACCGCAACGAGCCGCTCGTGCCGCTCAGCCTGTTCGCCGACCGCAACTTCTCGGTGTCCAACCTCGCCATCACCACCGTCTCGTTCGCCTTCACCGCGATGGGCTTCCCGCTGATGCTGTGGGCGCAGCTGGTCCGCGGCTACTCCCCGACCGAGGCCGGCCTCGTGCTGGCGCCGATGGCGATCGTCTCGATCCTCGCCGCGCCGCTGGCCGGGCGGCTGACCGACCGGGTCCACCCGCGGGTGCTCACGCTCGGTGGCTTCGTCGCGCTCGGCGTCGCGCTGCTGGTGCTCAGCCTCGTCCTGGCGCCCGACACCCCGCTGTGGCAGCTCGTGCTGGTGTTCTCCCTCATGGGCCTGGGCAGCTCGTTCCTCTGGGGCCCCCTCGCGACGACCGCCAACCGCAACCTCGCCCCGCAGCGCGCGGGCGCCGGGTCCGGGGTCTACAACGCGACGCGCCAGGTCGGGGCCGTGCTGGGGTCGGCCGCGATCGCCGTGCTCATCGACGCCCGCCTGGTCGCCAACGGGCTGACCTTCTCGCCGGCCGAGGGATCGGTGGGTGGCGGCGGCGCGCTCCCGGCACAGGTGGCCGCGCCCTTCACCGACGCCATGGCGCAGTCGCTGCTCCTGCTGCCGGCCGTGCTGCTCCTCGGCCTCGTCGCGGTGCTGTTCTTCGAGCGGCCGCGCCACTTCGCCCCCCGCCCGGACGTGCGCGAGGAGGCACCGGCCGCCGCGGCCGGGCCCGTCGCCTGAGCGGGTCGTCGTACGCCTCGCTGGCGCCGTCGCGCGCCGTGGACACGCCACGAGCGGTGCGTGAGCCACCTTTCCCGACCGGGGAACGTGGCTCACGCACCGCTCGGTGGCGTGTCGGCGTGAGTCGCCGGGCGAGCGGTGTCGCAGCCACCTTCCGAGGGAGGCGGAACGTGGCTCACGCACCGCTCAGCGGAGGGTCAGCCGCCCAGCGACGTCCCGGCGGAGCGCAGGTTCTGGCAGGCCTCCACGATGCGCTCGGCCATGCCGGCCTCGCCCGCCTTGCCCCAGGCGCGGGGGTCGTACTGCTTCTTGTTGCCGACCTCGCCGTCGACCTTCAGCACGCCGTCGTAGTGGGCGAACATGTGGGCCGCGACGGGGCGGGTGAAGGCGTACTGGGTGTCGGTGTCGACGTTCATCTTCACCACGCCGAAGTCGACGGCGTCGCTGATCTCCTGCGCGGTCGAGCCCGAGCCGCCGTGGAAGACGAGGTCGAAGGGGCGCGCGTCGGAGCCGAGGCCGAGCTCGGAGGCGGCGGCCTCCTGCGCGGACTTGAGGATCTCGGGGCGCAGCTTGACGTTGCCGGGCTTGTAGACGCCGTGCACGTTGCCGAAGGTCAGGGCGGTCATGTAGCGACCGCGCTCGCCGGCGCCGAGCGCCTTGATCGTGGCGATGGCGTCCTCGGGGGTGGTGTAGAGCTGGTCGTTGATCTCGTTGGCGACGCCGTCCTCCTCGCCACCGACGACGCCGACCTCGATCTCGAGGACCACGTTGGCCGCGGCGCACCGGGCGAGCAGGTCCTCGGCGATCTGGAGGTTCTCCTCGAGCGGCACGGCCGAGCCGTCCCACATGTGCGACTGGAAGAGCGGCGCCTCGCCGCGGGCCACGCGCTCGGCGGAGATGTCGAGCAGCGGGCGGACGAAGCCGTCGAGCTTGTCCTTGGGGCAGTGGTCGGTGTGGAGCGCGATGTTGACCGGGTAGTTCTTCGCGACCTCGGCGGCGTAGGCCGCGAACGCGACGGAGCCGGTGACCATGTCCTTCACCGACGGGCCGGACAGGTACTCCGCGCCGCCGGTCGAGACCTGGATGATGCCGTCGGAGCCGGCGTCGGCGAAGCCCTTGAGCGCGGCGTTGAGGGTCTGGGAGGACGACACGTTGATGGCCGGGTAGGCGAAGGACTTCTCCTTCGCGGCGTCCAGCATCTGTGCGTACATCTCGGGAGTGGCGATGGGCATCTGGATCTCCTCTGAAGCGGTCAGGCAGGCGCTCACAACCCTAGTGGCTACCCGCGAGTCCGCCCCGGGCCAGCCGGTCGTCTCACCACCTGGCCCAAAGCCTGACCGACAGCTGACCGGCGGGTGACAACCGGCGCCGCCTCCGCTCCGTCTCCCCGGGTGGAACACTCACCCGCGGGGGGAACGCAGCATGAGCACCGACATCGACTGGCAGCACGAGCTCGACAGCTCGTTCGGCACCGGCCACGACCAGCCGCCGGGGCACTACGTGGCAGCGGGACGCACGGCCGTACGCCGACGGCGCGCGACCGCGGTCGTCCTCGCCGCCGTCGTGGTGATCGGCGGGGGCACCGCGTGGGCGGTCGCGCCCGGTGGCTCGACGCGGTCGGACGCGCCGATCGCCTCGGCCGGCCCGGCACCGACGAGCTCCGCCGAGACCCGGGCCGAGCGGCGGGAGCGCCTCCGCGAGCTCCGGGCCGCACGCGACGCCCAGGAGGAGGAGCCCGACTTCCTCGGCGAGCCCGCGACCCTCGACGCCGACGGCCTCGTGCTCGCCCCCGGGGCCGGACCCGTCCTGGAGCGTGTCGAGAACCCGATGGGCTACACCGCGGCGCAAGGCCGGTCGCTCGGCATCCGGGTGATGTTCGAGGGGCGGGAGAAGTACTCGCTCCTGACCCGCGAACCCGACGGCGGCACCTCGATGGGGACGAACGACGCCACCGGGGACTTCGCCGGGTGGCTCGAGGGCCGGGTGGCGAGCCAGCGCTACCTCGACGTCGCCAACGGGGTCGTCGACGGCCCACCCCTCGCCCCCGGGGCCGATCCGAGCAACTGGCTCCGCCTGCAGGGCGACGGCCGCGTGGTCGGGGCCAGCGGCGTGGTGGTGCTGGAGGTCGACGCCGATCCCGACCTGGCCGACTTCGCGCTGGGCGCCGACCGGACCGGCGCCGTGCGCGTGCTGGTCGACGAGCAGGCCAGGTTCGCGGCCTACCGCGTGATCGACGGCGAGCTCGAGGTGATCGCGGCGCCCGGCTCCTTCGACTCCATGACCGCGTTCCTCGGCTGGGCCCGTGAGCAGTACTCCTCCGGCGGGGGCATGCGATGAGGGGCACCGACCGCGACGCGGCGTTCAGCGAGTTCGTCGCCGCCCGGCAGGCCCACCTGCGCCGGATCGCGTACGCCCTCTGCGGCGACTGGCACAAGGCCGACGACCTGCTCCAGACCTCCCTCACCAAGCTCTACGTCGCGTGGCCGCGGATCCGGCAGCAGGGCGGCGAGGAGGCCTACTGCCGGCAGATCATGGTGCGCGCCAACATCGACGAGTCCCGGCGGCCGTGGCGTCGCGAGCGGCCCACGGACGACCT
The DNA here is from genome assembly GCA_963701485.1 of uncultured Actinomycetota bacterium. Lineage (GTDB taxonomy): Bacteria > Actinomycetota > Actinomycetes > Propionibacteriales > Nocardioidaceae > Nocardioides. Next base: position 309,850 of record CAVPAA010000014.1, on the reverse strand, counting down.
GCCCGACCACGGCGCACCCCAGCCGACGCCCGTCGAGGAGCGCTCGGCGCTCTTCGACGCGCTCCAGGCGTTGCCGGAGCAGCAGCGCAAGGTGGTCGTCCTTCGGCACTGGCTCGGGTTGTCGGTGCGGGAGACGGCGACCGAGCTCGGCATCAACGAGGGCACCGTCAAGAGCCACAGCAGCCGCGGCCTGGCGGCCCTCGAGGCGGTGCTGGCGCCGCACCGCTAGCGGGAACTTGCCCCGGGGGTAGTGGTTGCACCCTCCCGGGCACTGGCGCTCGCCCCCTGTCAGGCCTAAGTTGACGTACAGGCGGGCGACCGCCGCCCAGACCTTGGGAGGAGCCGGGTCCGGGGTGCCGTGGGGACATCCCGGCCCCGGTCGGGGGTCCGGACGCGGGCTCAGCCGCGCCAGGCGTCGGCGCCGGCCAGGTCGGCGTACTGCCGCACCCAGCTGTGCATCGCGATCGCCGCGGCCGAGCTGGCGTTGATCGAGCGGGTCGAGCCGAACTGCGCGATCGAGAAGGTGCCGTCGCAGACCTCGCGTGCCGACTCGGAAAGCCCGGGACCCTCCTGGCCGAAGAGGAAGCACACCCGTCGCGGCAGCTCCATCGTCTCGAGGTGGAGCGACCCGGGCAGGTTGTCGATGCCGAGCAGCCGCACGGGTCCGCCCGCCTCGGCCGGGACGCCATGGAGGTACGACGCCAGGCCGGCCGCGTCCGGGTGGTGTCGCACGTGCTGGTAGCGGTCGGTCACCATCGCGCCGCGGCGGTTCCAGCGGCGGTTGCCGACGATGTGCACCTCGGCGGCGAGGAAGGCGTTGGCGGTGCGCACGATCGTGCCGATGTTGAAGTCGTGCTGCCAGTTCTCGATCGCGACGTGGAACCCGTGCCGGCGGGTGTCGAGGTCGGCGACGATCGCGGCCATGCTCCAGTAGCGGTAGCGGTCCACCACGTTGCGTCGATCACCGTCCCGCAGCAGCTCGGGGTCCCAGTGCTCGCCCGCGGGCCACGGACCCTCCCAGGGACCCACTCCCACCTCGGGCGGACCGTGCGGCATCGGGTCGTACGGCGCCCTCTCCTCCTGCTCGTGCATGCGGGGAATGCTAGGCGCGCGTTCTAGGGTTGCGCGGTGAGCACGTTGTGGGACCTGCAGCCCATCCTGACCTCGGGCGTCCACGTGATGCTGCTGGGCATCGACTGGATGGACCCCAACTGGCTGCTCGACCGCTTCGGCACGGCGCTGTTCTGGATCAGCCTCGTCATCGTCTTCGTCGAGTGCGGGCTGTTCTTCCCGATCCTGCCCGGCGACACCCTCCTGTTCGCGCTCGGCCTCTTCATCGCCACCGGCCAGCTCGACCTGTTCCCGGGCCCTCCCCTCGTCGAGCTGCTCATCGCGATGGCCGCGCTCATCGTCGCCGCGTTCCTCGGCAACGTGGTCGGCTACGAGATCGGGCGCCGGATCGGGCAACCGCTCTACGAGCGAGACGGCCGCATCATCAAGCGGAAGTACTTCGACCAGACGACCGCGTTCTTCGACCGCCACGGCAACAAGGCGCTGGTCATCGGCCGCTTCGTCCCGTTCGTGCGGACCTACATCACGGTGGTGGCCGGGGTGACCCGGATGGAGCGGCACCGGTTCTTCCTCTGGAGCCTGGTCGGCGCGGTCATGTGGGTGACGTCGATCTGCCTGCTCGGCTTCTTCCTGGGCGACGCGTTCCCGACGCTCGGCGAGAGCATCGACAAGCTGATCATCGTCATCCTGGCGTTCTCGGTGGTCCCGGTCGCCTTCGAGTGGTGGCGGCACAGGCGCACGCACGCCGCCGGTGCCGAGATCGGCCCGCAGGACGGCGGGCCCGACCGCGACATCACCGGCCGCGACGTCGACTGAGCGTCTCCACCCGCCGCCGAGCGGTGCGTGAGCCACGTTTCCGCTCCTCGAAAGGTGGCTGGGGCACCGCCCGAGGTGTGTCGGCGTACGACGCGCTGGGGGGCGGTGACTGACCCACGTTTCCGCTGCTCGGAATGTGGCTGGGCCACCGCCCCGGGGCGTGTCGGCCTACGGCGACCTAGCCGCGAGCAGCGTCGAGGTCGGCCCGGGTCAGCACCGACCGGACCTCGAGACCGACGTCGGCCAGCGGGTCCTCACCCTCGGGTGAACGGTCGATCGCGCAGACGACGACCTCGACGGTCGCGCCGAGCTCGCGCAGCGCACGCGTCGCGTCGCGGACCGCGCCGCCCGTGGTGATCACGTCCTCGATGATCGTGACCCGCCGGCCGGCGACGTCGGGGCCCTCGGCGAGCTTGGCGGTGCCGTACTCCTTGGCCCTCTTGCGCACGAACAGGGCCGGCAGCCCCGTCTTCGCCGACACCATGGTCGCGATCGGTACGCCGCCGAGCTCGAGGCCGCCGAGCAGCTCGGTGCCCTCCGGGAGCAGGTCGACCATCCGGGCGGCCACGCGGTCGAGCAGGGCCGGCTGCGCCTCGAAGAGGTACTTGTCGAAGTAGGTGTCGGCCACCTGCCCCGAGCGGAGGGTGAACTCCCCCGTGAGGCGGCAGGTCGCGTCGATGTCGGCGGCGAGGGTCGCGTCGGTGGTCACGGCACCGACCCTAGTGGGACCCGACCGACCGGTCGCGCTGGGTAGCGTGGGCCCCGTGCCCACTGCGAAGCCTCTCGCCGCCCGCCTGGCCCACATCCCGCCGACCGTCTTCAGCGAGATGTCGGCGCTCGCGCTGCGGACCGGCGCGATCAACCTCGGCCAGGGCTTTCCCGACGTGGACGGGCCGGCGTCCGTGGTCGCGGCGGCCGAGGCCGCGCTCGAGGCGGGCGCCAACCAGTACGCCCCCGGCATCGGCGTACCCGCCCTCCGCGCCGCCATCTCCCGGCACCAGCACCGCCACTACGGGCTCGAGCCCGACCCCGACCGCGAGGTCGTCGTCACGACCGGGTGCACCGAGGCGATCGCCGCCGCGCTGCTCGCGCTCGTCGACCCTGGTGACGAGGTCGTCGTGCTCGAGCCCTACTACGACTCCTACGTCGCGATGCTCGACATGTGCGGCGCCCGCCGGCGACCCGTGACGCTCCGGGCGCCCGCCGGCTCGAGGACGACACCGCGCCCGGACCTCGACGAGCTGCGCGCCGCGGTCACCGACGACACCCGGCTGATCCTGCTCAACACGCCCCACAACCCCACCGGCACGGTCCTGACCCGCGACGAGCTCCAGGTCGTCGCCGACCTCGCGATCGAGCACGACGTGATCGTGGTGACCGACGAGGTCTACGAGCACCTGGTCTTCGACGACGCCCGCTCCGCCGAGGGCCACGTCCCGATCGCGACCCTGCCGGGGATGTGGGAGCGCACCCTGACGCTGTCGAGCGCCGGGAAGTCCTACAGCTTCACCGGCTGGAAGGTCGGCTGGGCGACCGGTCCGGAGCCGCTCGTCCAGGCCGTCCTCGCGGCCAAGCAGTGGCTCACCTTCACCTCGGGCTCCCCCCTCCAGCCCGCCGTCGCGCACGCGCTCGACCACGAGCCGGACTGGCCCCGCGAGCTCGCCCGCGACCTGCAGGGCCGCCGCGACCTGCTCTGCGACGGGCTCACCGCCGCCGGGCTGGTGCCGCGCGTGCCGGAGGGCACCTACTTCGCGACGACCGACATCAGCCACCTCGGCTGGCCCGACGGACGCGCGTTCTGCCTCGCGCTGCCCGAGGTCGCGGGCGTCGTCGCGATCCCCACGCAGGGGTTCTACGACGACCGGGAGGCCGGTCGCCAGCTCGTGCGGTGGGCGTTCTGCAAGGAGCGCGACGTGATCAGCGAGGGCGTACGACGACTCGCCGCCGCCGACCTGTCGCGCTGAGGCCCGTGGTCAGCGGCCCGGGTAGTCCCGCGGCGGGTGCTCCGACCCGTCCTCGTCGCTCGGCCGCGGCTGGCCGTAGGGGTTGTCCTGGCTGCCCTGGCCGGCCTGACCGTAGGGGTTGTCCTGGCCGTAGGGCGAGCTGCTCGGCGGCGGCGGGTACTGCGGCGAGGACTGCTGGCCCGGCTGCGCGCCGTACTGGTTGCCGTACGGGTCACCCGGCTGGCCCGCGTAGCCCGGGTAGGCGCCGGCGCCGGACGACGACAGGCCCTTGAACCAGTCGCCCGCGCCGCCGACGAAGAGCAGCACGATCACGGCGATCGCCGCGACCAGCGTGATGGCGGAGACACCACTGGTGACGCCGAGCAGAGAGAACAGCGCCACGACGGCGCTGGAGATGACGAGCAGGATCCGCGCGACGTTGGAGCGCCGCATGACGAGGACCGCCAGCACGATCGCGATGATCGCCCACACGACCAGGCCCACGATGACGGCGACGAGGACACCCACGGCGGCGTCGGCGTCGATGTTGGCGTCCTGGAACTCGGGGACGCGCTCCATCTCGGTGATCACCTGGTCGCGGGCGATGAACAGGCCGAGCCCGGTGAACCCGAAGAGCGCGGCGGTGATGGCGGAGAGGACGATGGTGATCCAGGCGGCGGCGGTCACGGTGCCGGGACGCTTGTCGCCGGCCGGCTGCTGGCCGTAGGGCTGCTGGCCGTAGGCCGGCTGTTGTCCGTAGGGGTAGGGCTGCCCACCCGGCTGCTGGCCGTAGGGGTCCTGGCCGTAGGGCTCGTGCGGCGGTCCGGGATGGCTCATGCGCCTATCTCATCACGCCGGCGGTCGGCGCCGCCTCCGTCGAGCGGAGGAGATCGAGGGTCAGCGCGGGTCGAGCTGGAACCAGCGCCGTACCTCGACCCGGCGCAGGCACACGACGGTCGCCACGGCGGCCGCTGCCGGCACCAGGACGAGCGGGGTGTTGAGCACGAGGGCGAGGCAGGCGCCGGCGCTGAAGGCGGCGCTGACCATCAGGCCGCGGCGGGCCCACTCGCGGCGGGCCATCGCGAAGCCGGCCAGCACCAGCGCCACGACGCACCACACGACGAAGACGCCCGCGAGCGCGAACACGGTCGTGCGCACCTGCTCGAGGCTCAGCCCGTCGTCGAGCAGCTCGGGCTGCTGCTGCTCCATGACGCTGCGCAGGAAGTCCGGGGAGAAGCCCGCGATCGCCAGCCACAGGAGCGAGAGCCCGAGCAGGCCACCGGCGGTGACGACCGTGATGACGAACGCCGCGACCATCGCGCCCGGCCGGGCCTGCAGCAGCTGACGGCGCTGCCAGTCCGGCGCGGGGTGGGCGGCGTACGGCGCCGGGGCGGACTGGTGCTGGTCGGGTCGGGACGGGTAGGCCTGGCCGTACGGCGACTCCGCGGGTCCGGCGACGGGGTGCTGCCGGGCGGACGGCCCGGGCTCGCCGAAGGGCCGGCTGGCCGGCGGCGGGACGGTCGGCGAGGTGTCGGACGGGGCCGACGGCGGCGCGGGCGGCGCGTCGCTGCCGGCGGTCGGTCGGCCCCACGGGTCGACCGGCCCGGAGGCACCGCGGTCGGCGCGACCGGTGTCCTTGGCCGGGGCCGGGGCGGGCGGGGTCCAGCGGCCCGTGGCGAACCACTCGCGCGCGGGCTGCATCCAGAGCATCGCCGCACCCGCGGCGACGAACGAACCGGCCAGGCCACCCGCGGGGATGCCGGTGACGAAGACGACGACCGCGAACAGGGTGAGACCCAGGCGCGCGGACCGGTCGGGCTGGCGGACGTACCAGCCGAGGATCGCGGTGGCGCACGCGCAGGCCGCGGCGACCATGCACGAGATCCGCAGCACCTCGGTCGTGCTCGAGACGGTCAGCCCGATCGAGGAGAACGGCGCGTCGGCGAGGGCGGCACGGATGGCGTCCTGCGTCTCGAGCGAGCCGAGCGAGGTGACCCGCTCCCACGCCGTCAGGAGCACCACCACCGAGGAGAACATGATGATGCCCGAGGCCAGGCTGACCTGGGGCGGACGCTGCTTGGTGGGCTGGCTCACCGGGCCATTGTCCCAAGTCGCGCCCAACTCCCCCCATCCGCACCCCGGGGCCCCGCTTCGGGGTTTCTCAGGGTCGCCCTCAGGGGCCAGCGGGGTGCCGTCCCCGATGTGCCGGAGGCCCCTGCGCGACGAGTGTTGGGCCCATGATCAGCGTCGAGCACCTCACCAAGCAGTACGGCCAGTTCACGGCCGTCGACAACGTCTCCTTCACGGCCACGACCGGTCGGGTGACCGGCTTCCTCGGTCCCAACGGCGCCGGCAAGTCCACCACCATGCGCATCATGGTCGGCCTCACCCGGCCCAGCACCGGTCAGGTCACCATCACCGGCCGCGACTACCGCGAGCTCGTCAACCCCGGCCTCGAGGTCGGCGTCCTGCTGGACGCCTCCGCGCAGCACGCCGGGCGCACCGGCCGCGAGATCCTCGCCATCGCAGCTCAGACCATGGGCCTGCCGAAGTCCCGGGTCCCCGAGACGCTCGCCCGCGTGGGGCTCACCGCCGACGAGGCCGAGCGCCGGGTTCGCAACTACTCGCTCGGCATGCGCCAGCGCCTCGGCATCGCGACCGCCCTCATCGGCGACCCGCGGGTGCTGATCCTCGACGAGCCCGCCAACGGCCTCGACCCGGCCGGCATCCGCTGGATGCGTGACCTGCTCCGCGGCTTCGCCGACCAGGGCGGCACCGTGCTGCTGTCCTCGCACCTGCTCCACGAGATCGAGGTGATCGCCGACGACATCGTGGTCATCGGCCAGGGCCGCATCGTGGCCCAGGGCAGCAAGGCCGAGCTCCTCGCCGCCGCCGGCACGCTCGTCCGCACCGCCGACCCCACCCAGCAGGACCGCCTCGCCCGTGCCCTGCACGAGGCGTCGGTCGTCACCAACCCCATCGACGGCGGCCTGCGCGCCGACGCCGACCCCGAGCTCGTGGGCGAGACGGCACACCGTGCCGGCGTCGTCCTGCGTGAGCTGCGCGCCGCCGACGGCGCCGGCCTGGAGGAGATGTTCCTCGAGCTCACCGCCGAGACCGCTCGTGAAGGAGCAGCAGCATGACCACCCAGACCCCACCCGCGACCAGGCCCGCCACCCCGGTCGCCGCCGTCGCCCCCACGTCCGCCCCCGTGTCGACCGCCGCGCCCCGCGTCGTACGCCCCATCCCGACCACGCGCCTCATGGGCGTCGAGCTGCGCAAGATGTTCGACACCCGCGCCGGGTTCTGGCTGATGGCCAGCGTCGGGATCGTGTCGGTGCTCGCCACGGCAGCGGTGATCCTGTGGGCGCCTGACGAGGCGATCACGCTGGAGACCTTCTCCACCGCGATCGGCATGCCGCTCTCGGTGGTGCTCCCGATCATCGCGATCCTGTCCATCACGAGCGAGTACAGCCAGCGCACCGGGCTGACGACGTACACGCTGGTGCCGTGGCGCGGACGCGTGATCACCTCCAAGCTGCTCGTCACCCTCGCCATCGGCGTGGTGTCGATGGTCCTCGCGCTCGCCATCGGAGCGATGGGCAACCTGCTCGGCTCGACGATCACGGGGCTCGACGGGGTGTGGGACATCAGCCTGCAGGAGTTCGGCTACATCGTGCTGGCCAACATCTTGAGCATGCTCATCGGATTCATGCTCGGCGTGCTCTTCCGCAGCTCGTCGGCTGCGGTCGTGGGCTACTTCGTCTACGCCCTCGTGCTGCCGGGAGCGCTCGCCGCGCTCGCCTCCTTCCAGGGGTGGTTCCGCGACCTGCAGCCGTGGGTCGACGTCAACTACGCCATCGGCAACCTCTTCAGCTCCTCGATGTCGTCGGAGCAGTGGACGCAGCTCGGGGTCACCACGCTCGTCTGGCTCTGGATCCCGCTGGCCCTCGGGCTGCGCGCGGTCCTGCGTGCCGAGGTCAAGTAGATCCCCTCTACTCACCTCGTGCCCATCAGCGGCTGCCGGTCGGGGGACCGGTGGCCGCTGATGTCTGTCCGTCCTTGGCCGGGTGCGAAGTCCGACTCTGACAGGCTGAGGCCATGCACCCCGACGCCTGGTTGGTCGTCATCGACCCGCAGCGGATCTTCGCCTCCCCGGACAGCGAGTGGGGGTCGCCGATGTTCCCCGACATCGTGGATCCCGTACGACGACTCGCCTCCGCCGCGGGCGAGCGCACCGTGGTCACGCGCTGGGTGCCCGACCGTGACGCGCAGGGCAGCTGGCGGGCCTACCTCGACGCCTGGCCCTTCGCCGACGTGCCCCACGACGACCCGCTGCTGGACCTCGTGCCCGAGGCGCAGGGGTTGACCGACACGGTGGTCTCGCTGCCGACCTTCGGCAAGTGGGGGCCCGAGCTGGCGGCCGTCACCGGGCCGCTCCCCCACCTGGTGCTGGCCGGGGTGAGCACCGACTGCTGCGTCGTCTCGACGGCGCTGGCGGCCGCCGACGCCGGGGCGACGATCACCGTCGTCACCGACGCGTGTGCCGGCTCGACGCCGGACAACCACGAGGCAGCGATGAAGGTGATGTCGCTCTACCCGCCGCAGATCACGCTGGCCACGACGGAAGACGTGCTTCGTTGAGCCGGGTGATCCACACCGGCCAGGCCCTGGTCGACGTGGTCGTCGAGGTCCCCGACCTGCCCGACCGCGGACAGAACGTGATGGCCACCTCCGCGACCGACTACGCGGGCGGCACGGTCACCGTGCTGCTGGCGGCGGCCCGGTTCGGCGCGGAGTGCGTGCAGGCCGGTGCCATCGGCACCGGGCCCCACGGCGACCTGATCCGCGCAGCACTCACCGCCGCCGGGATCGGGGTGTCGGCCCCACCGGTCGAGGGCCTCGACACCGGCATCTGCGTGGTGATGGTCGAGCCGAGCGCCGCAGCGCACCTTCGTGACCACCCTGGGGGCCGAGCGCCGGATCAGCGTCGAGTCGCTCGGCACCTCCGAGCCGGGCCCGGGTGACCTGGTCTGCGTCACCGGCTTCTCCCTCGCGCTCGACAGCACCCGCGACCCGCTGCTCGCGTGGCTGCCGACCCTGCACCCCGACGTGGTCGTGGTGCTCGACCCCGGCGCCGCCTTCGCCGGCCTCGACGCGGACGTCCGAGCGGCGATGCTCGAGGTGACCGACGTCTGGTCGAGCAACGCCGAGGAGGCCGAGGACCTCCTGCGCGCCGTCGGCGAGGAGGCACCCGACGACCTCGCCGCGCTCACCACCGCGATCGCACCCCTGCTGCGCGGCGACGCGGTCGCGATCGTCCGCGACGGGCCGGAGGGCTGCGCGGTCCACGTCGCCGGCGCGACGACGTACGTCCCCGGCTTCCCGCAGACGCCCGTCGACACCAACGGCGCCGGCGACACCCACACCGGTGCGCTGCTGGCCGAGGTGGCCGCCGGCACCCCCTGGGTGGAGGGCTGCCGGCGGGCCAACGCGGCCGCCGCCATCAAGGTCACCCGGCGCGGGCCGGAGTCCGCGCCGACGGCCGCCGAGGTGGACGCGTTCCTCGCGGCCCTACCGGCCTAGGAGCGTCGTCCCCGCGACTCGCGCAGCTTGCGCCCGCGCTCGATGTCCTTCTGCTCCTTGGCGGCGGCCTTGTCGGACTTGCGGGTGTCGCGCGGCGGCAGCTGCAGCTCCTCCTCGGCCGCGATGCCGGCCTGGAGCTGGCGGCCGCGCTCGAGCTCGGCGTCGACCTCGGCACCGAAGAGGAGCGCGAGGTTGGTGATCCACAACCACAGCAGGAACGCGATGACGCCGGCCAGCGACCCGTAGGTCTTGTTGTAGTTCGAGAAGTTCGAGACGTAGAAGCCGAACGCGGCCGAGGCGATGACCCACACCACGATGGCGATGATCGCGCCGACGCTGATCCAGCGGAACTTGGGCTGCTTCACGTTCGGGGTGGCGTAGTAGAGGAGGGCGACGATGAGCACCACGACGGCCAGGAGCACGGGCCACTTGGCGATGCTCCACACGGTCACGGCGGTCGACTCCAGCCCGATCGCGCTGCCCACGGCCTCGGCGGCGGGTCCCGTCAGGACGAGTCCGATCGCGACGAGCGCGGCCAGCAGGACGGTCACGAGGGTGATGAGGAGCATGACGGGGCGCAGCTTCCAGATCGGGCGACCCTCGTCGATCTCGTAGATGCGGTTCATCCCGCGGCTGAAGGCGTTGACGTAGCCCGAGGCCGACCACAGGGCGGTCAGGAGGCCGATGACCAGCGCCAGCCCCGCGCCCTGGCTGCCCGCGAGCTGGTTGATCGTCGGCTCGAGGGTGTCGGCCGCCGACGAGGCACCGATGTCGCGCAGGATCTGCAGCAGCGTGTCCACGGTCTGCTGCTGCTGGCCGACGAGGCCGACCAGCGAGAGCAGCGCGATGATGCCGGGGAAGAGCGCGAGGACCGCGTAGTAGGTCAGCGCGGCCGCGAGGTCGGTGCACTGGTCGTCCATGAACTCGCGCACCGCCTTGCGCAGGGAGTAGCCCCAGGTCGGCTTGGCGATGTCGCCCGGCGAGTCGGGCTTGCCCGGCGCGTCCGGATCGGGAGCGGTCCGCTCGCGCTCGGCGCTCGTGGACTCGCCGTCGGTGGAGGTGGATCGGTTCGTCATGTCACCCCAGTGCCCGCGCGGGGGCGACCCATGCGGGGTCGGGCCACTCCCGGGTGGGGCGCTCGACCCGGACGCGGTTGCTCCCGGCCGGCAGGGTCGGCATCCGCGCCGCGTCGGTCGCACCCGGGGTGACCTCGAGGTCGAGGCCGGCCAGGACGCGGATCGTCTCGGACAGCAGGCGCAGCGTCAGGGACTCACCCGGGCACCGGTGGCCGGACGGGTGGCCGCCCCCCTGCGGCACGAGGTCGAAGGCGGACTCCGCTGCGACCTCGTCGTGGTCGAGGAAGCGGTCGGCGTCGAACAGGCGCGGGGCGGGCCAGCGGCTCTCGTGGTGGTCGATGCCGATGACGTCGAGCAGGAGCCGGTCGCCCTTGCGCACCCGGACGCCGGAGACCTCTGCGCCACGCACGGCCAGCGCGGTGAGCGCCGGCACGAACGGCGAGGTACGTCGCACCTCCTGCGCGAAGGCGTACCGCTCGTGCACCGCCTCCTGCGGCACCAGCCGCGCACGCTCCTCCGCCGGCACCGACGCCAGCGCGAGCCCGGCGAAGCAGCCCAGCCAGCTGACGGCCACCGTCGGGCGCAGCACGTTGAGCAGCTCCACCGCCGCCTCGTGCTCCTCGAGGTCGGTGACGGCGATCATCTGCAGGGCGCTGCCGGTCGGGGGGCTCGTCCGTCCCTCGCGTGCGTCGCGGACCGAGGTCCGGGCCCAGCGCTCGGCCCACCGGCGGGCGCGCCAGCCGCGGACGTACGCCGGCCCGGCGAAGCCGAACCCGTCGACGATCTCGGCCAGCCGACGGCTGACGAGGTCGGCCTCCCGGCGGGCGACGTCGAGACCGGCCCAGTGCAGGGTCGCCGCGCCGTAGACGCTCACCAGCTCGCGGTGCAGGTCGACCTCCCGCCCGACCCAGCCTCCGGCGCGGGTGACCAGCGCGCCGCGTACCTCGTCGACGAGCGAGTCGAGGCGGTCGGGGTCCAGCACGTCGAGGATCAGCCGCTTGCGGTCCCGGTGCTCGGTGCCGTCCATGCCGTGCACGGCGCCGCGTCCGAAGAGCAGCCACGCGAGGGGCGGGGGCACCGCACCCGCGCGGCGTGCGAGGGACTCGTCGTAGAACGCGCGGGCGCCGTCGGGGTCGCCGAGGACGACGGTGCGGCGGCCGAGCAGCCGCGAGACGTAGGTGTCCGCCCCGCCACGGGCGGTGCGGTCACGGGCGACGGCGTCGTAGCCGTGGCGCGCCAGCAGGAATCCGAGATCGGTCATCCCTGCCCGTTCCCGCGACCGTCGGGTCACATGCGCCGTACGGCCGCCGCGTGGTGGCGGCACATCGCACGAGAACCGGCCCTGGACAGGCCATCTGCCGCCACCCTTCCAGGGCTCGGCTGCATGGTGGCGGCACATTGAGGGAGAACCACCCCCGGACAGGCCATCTGCCGCCACCACCGGGCGAGGGCGGTCGAGCAGCGCCTACCCGTCCCGGGCGACCTCGGCGAGCAGCCGGGCGAAGCGGCGGTTGACGTCCAGGGTGGCGTCGGCCGCCGCCGGGCTCACGTGCCCCTGGTCCATGAAGCCGTGGATCATCCCGTCGTACCGGACGGCGTCGACGCGTACGCCCGCGGCGGCGAGCGCGGCGGCGTACGCCTCCCCCTCGTCGCGGAGGAGGTCGCACCCGGCGGTGGCGACCACGGCCGGCGGCAGCCCGGTCAGGTCGCCGTGGAGCGGCGAGTGCCGCCAGTCGCCCGGTGCCGGCGCCTCGCCGGAGAAGTAGAGGGTGTTGATGTAGTCGGTCATCTCCGTCGTCAGGAGGTGGCCGGCGCCGAACTCGTCCTTCGACGGGTGGTGGCCGAGGAGGTCGGTGGCCGGGTAGATCAGCAGCTGCGCCGCGATCTCGACCTCGCCGCGGAGCTCCTGCGTCGCGATGGCGGCGAGGTTGCCGCCGGCCGAGTCGCCCGCGACGGCGAGCACGTCGGAGCCGCCGTACGACTCCCGTCGGGCCGCGACGGCACGGACCGCGCGCACGGCGTCGTGCGTGGCGGCGGGCCACGGGTGCTCGGGCGCGAGGCGGTAGTCGACGCTCACGAACACCGCGCCGGTGTCGCGGACCAGCCGGCGCACGACCTGGTCGTGGGTGTCGACGTCGCCGCGGAACCAGCCGCCGCCGTGCAGGTAGACGACCGTCGCGACCGGGCCGTCGACGGCGGCCGGCCGGTAGACCCGCACCGGCAGACCGTCGAGGACCTCGTCGGTCACCGCCCCGATGCGTACGACGTCCTCCGGGCGCACGCCGTCGACGCGCAGCGCCCGCATGCCGGCGCGCGCCTCGGGGATGGTCATCTCCGAGACGGGACGCCCGCGCGTCCTCTCGACCTCGCCGACGAAGACGGCGAGGTCGGGGTCGAGCGGCACCTCAGCGCACCGTCATCGGACGAGGCAGGGACGCTTGGGGTCGAACGCCCAGTCGTCGACGAGGTACTGCATGGCGACCGCGTCGTCGCGCGCACCGAGGCCGTGCTCGAGGTAGAGCTCGTGCGCCTGCGCCAGCCGGTCGCGGTCGAGGGCGACGCCGAGGCCCGGGGTGTCGGGCACCTCGATCGCGCCGTCGCGGATCTGCAGCGGCTCGGTCGTCAGGCCCTGGCCGTCCTGCCAGATCCAGTGCGTGTCGAGCGCGGTGATGTCGCCCGGGGCGGCCGCGCCGACCTGGGTGAACATCGCCAGCGAGACGTCGAAGTGGTTGTTGGAGTGCGAGCCCCAGGTCAGGCCGAAGTCGTGGCACAGCTGGGCGACGCGGACCGAGCCCGCCATCGTCCAGAAGTGCGGGTCGGCGAGCGGGATGTCGACCGCGTTGGTGCGCACCGCGTCGGCCATCTGGCGCCAGTCGGTGGCCACCATGTTGGTGGCGGTGCGCAGCCCGGTGCGGCGCTTGAACTGTGCCATCACCTCGCGCCCGGAGTAGCCGCCCTCGGCACCGCACGGGTCCTCGGCGTAGGCGAGGACGTCGTCCTTGCCGGCCAGCAGGCGGACGGCGTCCTCGAGCAGCCAGCCACCGTTGGGGTCGAGCGTGATCCGCGCGTCGGGGAAGCGCTCGTGCAGCGCGGTGACGGCCGCGACCTCCTCCTCGCCCGGCAGCACGCCGCCCTTGAGCTTGAAGTCGGTGAAGCCGTAGCGGGCCTGCGCAGCCTCGGCGAGCCGGACGACCGCCTCGGGCGTCATCGCCTCCTCGCGGCGGACCTTCTCCCAGTCGTCGGTGGCCCCCGCCGACGAGTGCTCGCGCAGGTAGGGCAGGTCGGTGCGGTCGGGGTCGCCGACGTAGAACAGGTAGCCGAGCATCGGCACGCTGTCGCGCTGCTGGCCCTCGCCGAGCAGCTCGGCGACCGGCACGCCGAGCGCCTGGCCCGACAGGTCGAGCAGCGCCGACTCGAGCGCCGTCACCGCGTGGATGGTGGTGCGGAGGTCGAAGGTCTGCAGGCCGCGCCCACCGGCGTCACGATCGGCGTACGCCGCGGCGACGCGACGCAGCAGGGTGCGGAACATCGCGACCGGCTGGCCGACGAGGATCTCGGCCGCGTCGGCGATCGTCTTCCTGATCGCCTCGCCGCCGGGCACCTCGCCGAGGCCCTCGCGCCCCTCCGAGTCGGTGACGATCGCGATGTTGCGGGTGAAGAACGGGCCGTGGGCGCCGCTCAGGTTGAGCAGCATCGAGTCGTGCCCGGCGACCGGGACGACGTCGACCTTCGCGATCGTGACGCTCACTTCTCGAGCTCTCCGTCGAGGCGGCGGCGCAGGCCCCAGGGGTTGTCGTCGCGGACGGCGGCGGGGAGCAGCGCGGCCGGCACGTCCTGGTAGGCGACCGGACGCTGGAAGCGCTCGATGGCGAGGCTGCCGACGCTGGTGCTGCGGGAGTCGGACGTCGCCGGGTAGGGACCGCCGTGGACCATCGCGTGGCCGACCTCGACACCGGTCGGCCAGCCGTTGAAGAGGACCCGGCCGGCCTTGAGCTCGAGCACCGGCAGGAGCGCGGACGCGTCCTCGACGTCGCTGTCGGTGGCGTGGACGGTCGCGGTGAGCTGGCCCTCGAGGGCCTCGAGGCGGGGCAGCAGGGAGGCCACGTCGTCGTACCTCACCACGACGCCGGCGGCGCCGAACACCTCGTCGGTCACGGTGCTGTCGTCGATCGCGAGCAGCTCTGCAGGTGCCTCGTAGACCACCGGCGCGGGGGCGTGCTCGCCGGCGGCGGAGCCCTCGCCGACGACCCGGATGCCGTCGGTGCCGCGCAGGCTCGCGGTGCCGCTGGCGTAGGCGTCGGCGATGCCGGGGGTCAGCATCTGCTGGCCGGCCGCGCCGCTGACGGCCTCACCGGCGGCGCGCAGGAACGCGTCGCCCTGCTCGCCGGACGGCAGGAAGAGCAGGCCGGGGTTGGTGCAGAACTGGCCGGAGCCGAGCGTCAGGCTGCCGACGTACGCCTGGGCGAGCGCGGCGACGTCGCCCTCGAGCGCGCCGGGCAGCACGACGACGGGGTTGATCGACGACATCTCGGCGTAGACCGGGATGGGTACGTCGCGCTCGGCGGCGGCACGGACGAGGGAGAGGCCGCCGCCACGCGAGCCGGTGAAGCCGACCGCGGCGATGCGCGGGTCGGCCACGAGCTCCTGGCCGGTCTCGATGCCACCGAGGACGAAGGAGAACGTGCCGGCGGGCAGGCCGGACTTCTCGACGGCGCGGGTGATCGCGCGGGCGACGAGGGTTCCGGTGACCGGGTGGGCGGGGTGGCCCTTCACGACGACGGGGCAGCCGGCGGCGAGCGCCGAGGCGGTGTCGCCGCCCGCGGTGGAGAAGGCGAGCGGGAAGTTGCTGGCCCCGAAGACCGCGACCGGGCCGAGCGGCACCATCCGCTGCCGGATGTCGGCGCGCGGCAGGGGCGCGCGGTCCGGCAGCGCCGGGTCGATGCGTACGCCGAGGTGGTCGCCCTGGCGGACGACGCCGGCGAACATCCGCAGCTGGCCGGTGGTGCGGCCGACCTCGCCGGTGATCCGCCCCTCGGGCAGCCCGCTCTCGCGGACCGCCTCCGGGATGATCGCGTCCTTGTCGGCCTCGATCTCGGCCGCGACCGCCTCGAGGAAGGCGCTCCGCTCCTCGGGGGTGGTGGCGCGGTAGGCGGCGAACGCCTCGACGGCGGCCGCGGTGGCGGCGGCGACGTCGGGCTGCTCGGAGTCGGCGCCGGCGATGATCGAGGTGGGAGTGGTGGACGTGGCGAGGTCAGACATGGGTTCCTTCTGATCGGGGCGAGATCGGGGGTGTGGTGGTCAGGCCGTCGAGCCTGCCACCTTGTCCACGAGGGTCTGCAGCTCGTCGCGCTCGGCGTCGAGCAGGTCGGACAGCGGCGGGCGCACCGGACCGGCGGGGCGACCGACGGCGGCGAGACCGGCCTTGACGATCGACACCGAGTAGCCGGACTCGCGGTCGCGGATCTTGGTGTAGGGGATGACGAAGTCGTTGAGCATCGCGTAGACCGCGGTCCGGTCCTGGCGGCGCACGGCGGCGTAGAAGTCGAGCGCGAACTGCGGCACGAAGTTGAAGATCGCGGAGCTGTAGGTCGTCACGCCGAGCTGGAGCAGCGGCAGCGCGAAGACCTCCGCGGTGGGCAGGCCGCCGACGTAGAACAGGCGGTCGCCGAGCTGCGCGTAGGTGCGGGTCATCTGCTCGATCCCGCCGACCCCGTCCTTGAAGCCGACGAGGTTGGCGCTGCGCTGGCAGGCCTGCTCGAGCGCGTCGGCGCCCAGCACGGCGTTGGCGCGCGAGTAGAAGATGACGCCGAGGCTGGTCGCGGCGCACACGGCGCTGATGTGCTCGACGAGGCCGCGCTGGCCGGCCTCGGTGAGGTACGGCGGCATGAGCAGGATGCCGTCGGCACCTGCCGCCTCGGCCGCCTTGACCTGCGCGACGGCGTTGACGGTCGAGCCGGTGGCCGGGGCCAGCACGGGTACCTTGCCGCCGGCGCCGGCGATGGCGGCGCGCACGACGCGGTCGGTCTCCTCGGCGTTGAGGGAGAACCCCTCACCGGTACCCCCGGCGGCGAACAGGCCGGCGACGTCGTAGCCGCTGAGCCACTCGAGGTGCGCGCGGTAGGCGGGCTCGTCGAACTGGAGGTCGGCGTCGAAGTGGGTGACCGGGAACGACAGCAGGCCGCTGCCCAGGGTCTCGACGAGCTCGGTCGGGCTGTACTTCGTCACGCTGCGTCCTTCGGTCGGCCGTGGGTCGGTGCCCCACGGATGTGGCGGTGCTCACCAACCTAGGAAGACTTGACGATGCCTGTCCAAGCCCGTTTCTGAATCCAGTGATGCCTTGGGGGTATCTACAGGGAGACGGACCGGTGGTCGAGCCAGCGCGGAACGCTCGAGCGGTACGCCGCGTAGTCGGCGCCGAAGCGGTCGGCGAGCGCTCGTTCCTCCGCCGCGACCTGGAAGCGGTCGATCACCGCGACGAAGACCGCGACCGGCAGGACGCCCGACCAGGAGCCCCGACGGAGCGTGTTGGCGACGAGGAGGCCCGCCATCCCGACGTACATCGGGTTGCGGGTGCGGGAGTTGGGCCCCGAGACGACGAGGGACGTCGCCTTCGACGGGTCCATCGGCTCGACCGTCGTGTGCTGGGCCCGGAACCGGCTCGCCGCTCCCCCGGCCAGCGCGAGCGAGGTCGCCGCAACAACGGCCGCGGCCGCCCGCCGTGCCCCGGACGAGGGCGGCGCCTCCCGCGACAGGCCCTGCTGGGCGAGCGCGGCAGCGAGCGCGAGGAGCGGCGGCGGCGGGCGCTTCATGGGACCACGGTGCCACGGCGACGGCCCCGCGCGCAGCCCTCCGGCGCTGCCGTACGGTGCGCCTGTGACCCCGGACGTGCTCCTCGTCGGCGCCGGCGACCTCGGCGCCGCGGTCGGCCTGCGCCTCGCCGACCTCGGCCACGGCGTGCTCGCCCTGCGCCGCAACGCCTCGCTCGTGCCTGCGCCGCTCGTCGGTCGCTCGGTGGACCTGACGCGCGAGGCGCCCGGACCTGTCCGACGTACGCCCCCGCCTCGTCGTCGTCGCGCTGACCGCGCGGCCGCGGACCGAGGAGTCCTATCGCGCGACGTACGTCGACGGGATGGCGCGGGCGCTCGACGCGCTGCGCCGAGCCGCCCGAGCGGGCGGTGCTCGTCTCGTCGACCGCCGTGCACGGCAGCCGCGACCTCCCGGAGCTCGAGGACGAGACGACTCCCCCGGCCCCGGGCGACGGACCGGGCCGGATGCTCGTCGCTGCCGAGGAGGCCTTCCACGAGCGCGTCCCGCGCGGGAGCGTCCTGCGCCTGTCCGGGCTGTACGGCGGCAGCAGCACGCGGCTGCTCGACCAGGTCCGTGAGGGCCGGATCGACGACCCGCACCGCTGGACCAACCGCATCCACCGCACCGACGCCGCCGCGGCGGTCGTGCACCTGCTGACCATGACCGCCGCGCCGGAGCGGCTCTACCTCGGCACCGACGACGAACCGGCCCAGCTCGGGGACGTCGCGGCCTTCCTCGCCGATCGCCTCGGCGCCCCCACTCCCCCACCGGCCCACCCAGCAGAGGGTCACGGCAAGCGGCTGTCCAACGCGCGGCTGCGGTCGGCGGGCTGGGCGCCGACGTACCCGTCGTACCGCGAGGGCTACGCGGCGGTCACGGGCTGAGGATGATCCCCGATCGGGGCGATGGACCGGGTCGGGCTGGTGGCGCAGACTGCCGGCATGGCTGTCATGCCCTCGGAGGCGCAGCCGGCGGTCCACGTCGACCGCCGCCGCCCGGGGCTCGCCCTCGTGGTCGCCCTCCTCGCCGCCGTGCCGTACGTCATCGGGCTGGTGCTGCCGTACTACGTCAACGACGTCCACCTGCGCCCGGCCGACGAGACGATCTACGCCTACGACCTGGGCGCGATGTGGCCCTACGACACCGCGCTCGGCGGAGTGGTCGCGTTCATCGCGATCGTGGGGGTGCCGACAGCGCCGTTCATCTCCGGCGGGGTGGCGATGTGGTCGCTGTTCATGGCGTGGACCTGGTGGCGGACGCTGACCGTGCGCGAGGTCGTCCTCTACGCGGCCGCCTTCGCTGTCGGCGTCGCGTCGATCGCCTGGCTGGCCACGCCGCTGGCCAACGACCTCCTCATGTGGTTCTGGGACTGACCTCGCCCGACCGTGCGAGGACCGCGACCCTGGCGACTCGGTCCACGAGCCTGCCTGCCGAGTGACCGGCGACGACCGGAGGCGGTCGCCGCGTCGACCTGGTTCCCGGATTGTCGCCGAGGCGATGACCTGTCGGGATGAAGCGTCGACGCCTCGGCGGGCGTGACCGGGCGGCTCGTCGGACCTCGTGCCGGCTCGTCAGCGACGGCGCATCCGTCGCCTGCGGACCGATGGCCTCGGGCTCGGGCCGGGATGAGCAGCGGCCCAGATCGGCCCGGGCGCGACGGCGTTGACGCGGATGCCCTGCTGGGCGACCGACTGCGCGAGGCCGCGCGTGAAGTTCACGATCGCCGCCTTGGTGGTGGCGTAGTCGAGCAGCTCCGGGGAGGCGAGGACGACTGCACCGACGAGGTGTTGATGATCGTCGCCCCGACTTCATGTGCGGCAGCGATCTGCAGAGCCAGAACATGGCGTAGACGTTGGTCCGCATCACCCGGTCGAGCTGCTCGGTCGTGATGTCGGCGATGCCGCCGGGCTGGGCCATCTCGGTAGGCCGCGTTGTTGACGAGGATGTCGATGCGGCCGAGCTCGTCGAGCCGTCTTGTCGACCAGCGCCCGGCAGCCGACTCCTCGACGGGTCGGTCGGCACCAGCACGACGCGGCGACCGGCGTCCTCGACCAGCGCGCGCCGGTCGCGTCCCGGCGCTCCCCGTCGCAGGTAGGCGATCACCACGTCGGCGTCCTCCGCGCGGCGACGGCGAGCGCGACGGCACGGCCGTGCCGGTCGCCGCCGGCGACCTGAGTCACCGCCGACCTGGCTCGAGCAGCCGGTCGTGACCGACGTACGTCTCCTCGCCGTGGTCGGGCTTCTCGTCCATCCGGCCGGTGACCGAGTCCTCGTGCCGGGCTTCGCAGCTGCTCACCCTCGGTGTCCGGCTGCTCGTGCAGCTGGTTCGGGTCCTGCCGGGTCTGGTCTGCGTGTCCGTCCGTTGCTCATGTCGTCCGTCGCTCGGCGCTGGTCCGCCCCGGCGGTACCCGGCATCGGACGGTCGATCGCCGGGCACCGAGCCCGCATGCCCGCCGAAGGACGCCGCGGTCGCCGCGACCGACCGCTGGACCGATCCGGACGGCTTCCGCGCGCCGGCCGGGCTCGTCCACCTGGCTGCGGCGCCAACCAGACACTGTGCGGCGTCCCGCTGAGCAAGGCACGGCTGCACCGCTTCCCGCACGTCCAGTGGGTCGACGCCCAGCCGGACACCGGTCGCGACGCCGACCGGGTCGAGCGAGGATGCCCCCGATGCCCGCGGGTGATGGGCGCGCGACGACCTCCGCGACCAACGGCGCCGTCCGCGGGCCTGCTCAGCCGGTCGCCATCAGCCGGGTCAGGGCCTCGAGCCCGGGCGCCGTGGCCGCCGCGAGCCGCTCGCGGACCCGGTCGAGCTCGGCGGACCCGGGGTGGCCGGCCGGGATGCGGGCCGGGTTGATCGCCACGGTGTTGGCCCAGGCCGCGATGTCGGGCTCGGCGCCGAGGACCATCGAGGCCCGGGTGCCGCGGACGTTCATGTCCGCCCACTGCGCGAGCGAGTTGCCGAAGCGCGACGGCGGGCACAGACGGTTCTTCTCCGCGTCGTCGGGTCGGGTCGCCTCGACGTAGCCGATCGCAGCTGCACTGAAGCACGGGAACCCCGCGCGCACAGGCTGGATGGTGATCTCCTCCGGGCGCCACACGGACATGAGCGGCGGGTTCTTCAGGCCGTCGGCGGCGCAGTGGACGACGACCGCGTCGTCCGCGACCCGCACGGTGGTGCCGTCCGCCATCTCGAGGCGACCCCGCTCCACGTGGCGCAGGTGCCCGTGGCGTACGACGTCCTCGATGGACCGCAGCAGCTCGAGCTCCCACGCGCCGAGCGTCGGGGCCTTCGCCATGGTGGGCGTGACCGACGGGTCGATGCGCAGCATCACGCCGGCGTCCTCGAGCCGCAGGAACAGCTCGTCGAGCGACGACGAGGCCGCCGCCTCCTCGAACGTCGTCGCCGGCACCCCGAGGAAGACCTCCGGGTCGGGCTGGATCAGCGCCCGGTTGAGCATCCACGGGTCACGGGGCCGCACCCAGCAGATCGCGTCGGGGTCGACCCCCTGGCCGAGCAGCCACACGCAGGCGTCGGTGGCCGTCTTGCCCGAGCCGACGACGACGTACTGGCTCGGGGCCTCCTCGAGGCGCACCACCTCGTTGACCGTCACGGCGCGCGCGTCGTCGGCGACCGAGAACGGTGCCGACGACTCGGCCGGGATGCTCGGCGCGAGGTAGTGGGCGTTGACCACGCGGCACGACGCCGGCACCTCCCACGTCTGCCCGGAGATGCGCGAGACGACCGTGCGGCCGACGACGTCGCACCCCGTGAGCACCTCGACCCGGCCCGTGCGTCGCAGCCGCTCGACGGCGTCGGGCGTAGTAGTCCACGATCTCGGGCTGCGAGGCGCGCACGTGCAGGCCCGCCTCCGGCCCCTGGTCCTGGACCTGCCCGCCTAGCACCGTCGAGGCGACGCCGTAGAACGTCGAGGACTGGTGCAGCCGGACGAACGGGTAGTCCTCCAGCCAGTGCCCGCCTGCGCCGTGGCGGCGGTCGACGATCGCGACGCGTGCGTCGGAGTGGTCGACCAGCGCGTCGGCGAAGCCCATCCCCATCGCGCCGGCACCCACCACGAGGTAGTCGACGTCCAGTGTGCGAGTCATGGACACACGCTGGCACACCTTCGTGGCCCACGCCCGGGGCGGGCGGTGCCGGTCCAGACGTCACGCCGCCGCAACACGACCCCGCCACACTGACCCCGTGCACATCACCCGCGCCGACTTCGGCGACCCGCGGCTGGCGGCGTTCCTGCAGGCCCACCTCGACGACATGGAGCCGACGGCGCCGCCGGAGAGCCGGCACGCGCTCGACCTGACCGCGCTGCAGGCCGACGGGGTACGCCTCTGGGTCGGCGCCGACGGCGACGGGATCCTCGGCACGGTCGCGCTGGCGGCGGTCGACCACGGGCACGAGGAGCTGAAGAGCATGCGGACCGAGCCGCGCGTGCGGGGCACTGGGGTGGCGACGGGCCTGCTCGCGCACACGCTCGACGACGCCCGGCGGCGCGGGGTGTCGCGGGTGTCGCTCGAGACCGGATCGATGGAGTTCTTCGAGCCGGCGCGCCGGTTCTACGCGCGGGCCGGCTTCACGCCGTGCGAGCCCTTCGGCTCCTACGTCGAGGACCCGCTGAGCACCTTCATGACGCTGGAGCTGGGCCCGCGCTGACGTCCTCGACGTGGGCCGGCAGGGTCAGGGTCGCCGTCGTGCCGCGCCCACGCTCGGAGTCGATGTCGATCGAGCCGCCGTGGCGCGCGACGATCCGCGCGACGATCGCCAGGCCGAGCCCGGTGCCGGGGCGCGAGAGTGCTGCCGGGTTGGTGGAGCGGAAGAACTCGCGGAACAGCTGCTCCTGGTCGGGCGGGGAGATGCCGATGCCCGTGTCCTCGACGGTGGCGACGACCGTGCGGCCCTGCGTCGCGACGCGCAGGGTCACCCGGCCACCCGGGTCGGTGTACTTGATCGCGTTGGAGACGAGGTTGGTGAGCAGGCGGTGCAGCTCCTCGGGCTCCCCGGGCACGAGCACCGGCTCGTCGGGCACGTCGGACCCGCAGGAGACGCCGGCGGCGGTGGCCGCCGCGTGGCACTCGTCGCAGACGTCGTGGACGACCCTGCGCAGGTCGACCGGGATCGGGTCGAACTCGCGGTGCGGGTCGGAGACCTGGGCCATGGTGAGCATGTCGTCGATGACGGCCCGCATCCGGGTGGCGCCGCGGGTCGCGGCCGCGACGGACCGGCGGCCGTCGTCGTCGAGTCCCGAGGTGTCGAGGAGCTCGAGGTTGGCGCTCATCGAGAAGAGCGGGTTGCGCAGCTCGTGGCCCATCGTGTTGACCACCTCGACGCGGTAGCTGTCGAGCTTGCGCAGCCGGTCGGCGACGGCCCGCTCGAGCTCGAGCTGGCGGGCCTTTCCGACCGCGAGGCCGAGGTCGCGGCCGATCTCGCGCGCCGTGTCGATCTCGATGTCGGTCCAGCGGCCGGCGTCGGAGACACGGGTCAGGACGAGGAAGCCCACGCACTCCGGTCCCACCCCGAGCGGGACGAAGAGCACCGCGCCGAGGCCGATCCGGTCGAGGAACCCGAGCAGCCGCTCGGCGTCGTCGCGGGCCAGGCCCGGCTGGTCGAGGCTGTCGCGGGAGAACGGGGCGACGTACTGGTCGGCCCAGTAGCGGTGCGCCAGACGCACGACCACGTCGTCGATCTCGGCGAAGGGCGGGGCGTCGTAGGTGTCGCCGACGGCGAAGGACGTCGTGGTGCTCCCGACCCCGTCGGGGTTGAACGCCGTCAGCCACATGCCGACCGCGTCGAAGCACGCCACGACCGTGGCCCGGCACGCCTCCAGCACCAGCTCGAGCGTGGGCTCGCCCAGGGCCTGCCGCACGATCGCGCGAGCCTCGGTGGCCATCCGCACCTGCTCGCTCAGCTCCTCGCGCTCGAGGGCGAGGAGCACGAGCGTCCGCGCGAGACCGGCGTACCTCGTCAGGACCTCCATCTTCTCCGGCGACGGCAGCCGGCCGTCGTCGGGGATGTCGACCGACAGCAGGCCGCGCAGCCGGCCCTGGTCGTCGTGGAGCGGCGCGGCGAGGAGGTCGAGCGGGTGCCACGCGTCCTCGCCCTCGAGGGGGGTCACGTCGGGGATGTGGCTGTAGGAGAGCGCCTCGACGCTCGCCCGGTCGTGCGGCACGAAGCGCCACACGCCCCACTCGTCGGCGTGGCGGAGCTCGTTCTCGATCGACTCCGCAGGCACCTGCGTGCCGACGAACCCGTCCTCGACACCGGCGGCGGCGACGACCTCGAAGTGCCCGTCGCGGCGCAACGTCAGCGACGACTGCTTGAAGCCGGCGAGGGTGGCGACGCCCTCGACGAGGACCTGCAGGTGCTGTCGCGTCTGCTCGTCCGCCCACGGGGACTCGGCAAGGCGCCGTCCGGTGTCCGGTTCGTGGTGCATCTCACTCCCTGCGTCGCGTCGCCCTCGCGGCACCCCCGACTCTAAGCCTCCGAGCCTGAGGAGCGCAGGGCTTCCTTGACACTGTGGAGAGATTCGGGGCGATCGGAGGCGTTCAGTCGGCCTGGGCGGTCACCACGTCGAGCACGCGGCGCACGACGGGGGTCACCGCCTCGCGGGACCAGATGGCGTGCAGCTCGACCGGCCGGTCGGGGTCGGCGTCGACCCGCGTGTCGCCGCCGTGGTGGGCGAGCTCCTTGAAGACCACGCCGTCGACGTGCAGCGACGCCGCCGACGCGGGCGCCAGCGTCACCCCCCGCTCGGCCGAGACGAGGAGCATGGCCGTCAGCACCTGGTGGACCCGCTGGTCGATGCGCGGGTGGGCGTTGGCGAAGAAGCGCACCGACAGCTCGTGGAAGTAGCGCGACTGGTCCGGGTTGTAGCCGATGACCGTCTCGCCCTCGAAGTCGTCGGAGGTCAGCGGCCGGTCGCTGGCGGCGAGCGGGTGGGCCTCGGGCACGACGGCCATGAACGGCTCGCGGAGCACCACCCGCGAGCGCAGCAGGGAGGTGTCGAACGGCGGACGGGCCAGGCCGATGTCGAGCTCGCCGCGCCGGATGCCGTCGACCTGGGCGTTGGTGACCCGCTCGGAGAGCACCACCTCCACGTCGGGCAGCTCGGCGGTGAGGCGGCGCAGCAGCGGGCCGAGGATCGAGATCGCGGACACCGCGGTGAAGCCGAGGCGTACGACGCCGGCGGCGCCCGCGTCGACCCGACGGGCGAGGTCGCCCGCGCCCTCGACGAGGTTGAGCAGCCGGTGCGCCTCGTCGAGGAACGCGACCCCGGCGCCGGTCAGCTCCACCCGCCGGTTGTCGCGCTCGAGGAGACGCGCGCCCACCGACTTCTCGAGCTTCTGGATCTGCCGCGACAGCGGGGGCTGGGTCATCTGCAGCCGCTCGGCGGCCCGCCCGAAGTGCAGCTCCTCGGCCACGGCGACGAAGGAACGGACCTGGTCGAGGGTGATCACGCAGCGAGGGTACGATGCACGAGATGGATCAGTCCATGCCGAATTGGGCTTGGACCGGCATCGTCGCGCAAACCTAGTGTCGGTGGTCACATCCCGAACAAGGAGCACCTCCATGCGCAAGCAGACCCTCAGCCTGGCGGCCGTCGCCGCCGGCGCTGCCCTTGCCCTGTCCGCCTGTGGCGGCGTCCAGACGACGGCCGGTGGCGGCAGTGACAGCGGCGACTACCCGACCGGGTCGGTCAACATGCCGGTCGGCGCGTCCGCCGGAGGCTCCTCCGACCTGATCAGCCGCCAGATCTCCCGCGGGCTGTCCGACGAGCTCGGTGGCTCCTTCCCCGTGATCAACCGCGAGGGCGCCAACGGCGCGCTCGCCGCCGCCGAGGTCGCCAAGGCCGAGCCGGACGGCTCGACCATCTCGGTCCAGAACGCCTCGCTCTTCGCGATCACCCCGCTGGCCGTCCCGGAGGACCAGGTCACCAGCATCGACGACTTCGACGTCGTCCAGGGCGTCTCCCGCGACGACTACGTGCTCGTGGCGAGCAAGGGCTCGGGCTTCGACTCGATCGAGTCCTTCGCCGACGCCGACGGCAAGATCACCTACGGCACCACCGGTGTCGGCACCGGCGCCCAGCTCGCCTGCGCGCTGACCTTCAACGTCAACAAGACGCCCGCCGAGGCGATCCCCTTCGACGGCGGCGCCCCCGCGCTCACCGCCCTCCTCGGCGACCAGGTCGACACCGCGTGCCTCCAGGTGGGCGAGGCGATCGAGAACATCCGCTCGGGCAAGATCCTCCCGATCGTGGTCTTCGGTCCCGAGCGCGTCGAGTTCCTCCCCGACGTGCCGACCGCCCAGGAGTCGGGCCTCGACGTCGAGGTCGCGCAGTACCGCTTCATGACCGTCCCGAAGGGCACGCCGCAGGACGTCCAGGACTCGATCGCCGAGGCCATGCAGGCCACGTTCGAGACCTCGGAGTACCAGGACTTCAACGAGCAGAACAACCTCACTCCCATGGAGATCTCGGGTGACGAGGTCGTCACCCAGCTCGAGGAGGACAAGCAGCGCTACGCCGACCTGGTCGAGGAGTACGACATCGACCTCGGCGACGCCAGCTGATACCGGGCCGGTCCCGGGCTGGTCCCGGCACCACCCGGGGCCGGCCCGCACCACCCCACCGAGGGACCCCCGCCCCTCACCGCACGGAGACGAGACCCACATGAGCGAGACCCAGCCCCGCCCGGATCCCGGAGCCACCCCGGGCGCCTCGGACGTCGAGCACGAGCACGAGCCGACATCCTCGCCGAGATCAAGGCCGAGGTCGCCCAGGACCTCGCCGACGAGCGACCGCCCTCGGGAGGTCCGGCGTACCAGCTGGTCTCCGCGGCCTTCGTGCTGCTGGTCGGCCTGGCCGGCGCCTGGCTCGCCTACGGCTACGGCATCGGGACGCTCCGACGTCCGGGCCCCGGCCTGTGGCCGTTCATCGTCTCGTGCCTGATCGTCGTCCTCGCCGTGGTCCTCATGGTCGTCGGCCGGGACCTCGACGACACGGAGAAGTTCACCCGGTCGAGCCTGCTCGTCGCCGTCGGCGCCGCGACCTTCGTCGCCCTCGGCTTCCTGCTCCCCGTCATCGGCTTCGAGATCCCCGCCGTCCTGCTCGGCATCGTGTGGCTCCGCTTCCTCGGGGGCGAGTCCTGGCGCAGCACGATCGTCATCTCGGTCCTCACGACCGCGGCGTTCTACGGGCTGTTCCTCTACGCCCTGTCCGTCCCGCTGCCCCACCTGATCGCCCTCTGAGCGCAGGGAAGAGAACACCATGGACTTCAGCGCCTTCCTCGACGGCTTCGGTGTCGTCACCCAGCCCGGCAACCTGCTCTACTGCCTGATCGGCGTCGTCGTCGGCATGCTCATCGGCGTGCTCCCGGGGCTCGGCCCGGCCGCCACGATGGCCATCCTGCTGCCGGTCGTCTACAGCGCGCACGACCCGGTCGCGGCGATCATCATGCTCGCCGGCATCTACTACGGCGCCCAGTACGGCGGCACGATCACGTCCGTCCTGCTGCGCATCCCCGGTGAGGCCAGCTCGGTCGTGACCGTGTTCGACGGCTTCGCCCTGGCCAAGCAGGGCAAGGCCGGAACCGCGCTCGGCATCGCCGCGATCGGCTCGTTCATCGGCGCGACCATCTCGATCATCGGCCTCACGCTGCTGGGCCCGCTCGTGGCCGAGTTCGCGCTCGACTTCGGCCCGCCGGAGTACGCCGCGCTGGCGCTGCTCGGCGTGCTGCTGGTCGCCACCATCGGCAACGGCAACACCGTCAAGGCACTCGCCGCCGCCGCGATCGGCCTGCTCCTGGCCACCGTCGGCAGCGACAGCTTCACCAGCGCCGACCGCTTCACCTTCGGCAGCCTCAACCTCGAGGACGGCATCGACTTCGTCGTCGTCGCGATGGGCCTGTTCGGCGTCGGCGAGATCCTCTACAACCTCGAGGAGCGCCACGGCAAGCCGCACGTCCCGGCCGCCATCGCCAACATCTGGCCGTCCCGCAAGGACCTCAAGGAGGCCGGTCCCGCCATCGGCCGCGGCTCGTTCATCGGCTTCGTCCTCGGCGTGCTGCCCGGTGGCGGCGCGGTGATGGCCTCCCTCGCGGCGTACGCCGCCGAGAAGCGCGTCGCCAAGGACCCGTCCCGCTTCGGCCGCGGTGCCATCGAGGGCGTCGCCGGCCCGGAGTCGGCCAACAACGCCGCCGCCACGTCGTCGTTCATCCCGCTGCTGACGATCGGCATCCCCGCCAACGCCTCGATGGCGATGCTCTACGCCGCCCTCCTGGTCGTCGGCGTGACGCCCGGCCCGCAGCTCATCGACGAGCGCCCCGACCTCTTCTGGGGCGTCGTGAACTCGATGTACATCGGCAACCTGATCCTGCTGCTGCTGAGCATCCCGCTCGTCGGCATCTTCGTCCGGATCCTGCGTGTGCGGCCCGCGATCCTCGCGCCGATCACCGCGCTCATCACGATCCTGGGCGTCTACACGATCCGCAACTCCGTCTTCGACATCTTCTTGATGATCTTCTTCGGCGTCGTCGGCTACCTGATGAAGAAGTTCGGCTTCGAGCCCGGCCCGATGGTCCTGGCGTTCGTCCTCGGCTCCCTCATCGAGTCGAGCTTCCGACGCTCCATGCTGATCTTCGACGGCGACGCGTCGGGCTTCGTGACCCGCCCGATCTCCGGCGCCATCCTCGCCTTCGTCGTCCTGGTCATCGCGTTCCCGCTGATCAAGAGGGCCTTCCGCCGCAAGACCCCCGCCACCGACACCACCCCTGAGACCGTCCAGCGAGAGGACTCCCTGCGATGACCAGCAAGACGACGATCGTGATCGGCTACGTCCCCACCCCCGTCGGCGAGGCCGCGCTCGAGGCCGGTCTCGAGGAGGCCAGGGCGCACGGCGACGACGTCGTCCTGCTCAACAGCCCGCGCCGTCGCTCGACCGTCGACGGCGAGTTCATCGACGAGGCGACCGCCGACGAGCTCGTCGCGCGCGCCGCCGCGGCCGGGGTGACGGCTCGCGTCGACCAGTCCGACCACGGCGACGACATCGTCGAGACCTTCACCAAGGTCGCCGCGGCGACCTCGGCCCGCCTGGTCGTGATCGGCCTGCGCCGCCGCTCCCCCGTCGGCAAGCTCGTCACCGGCAGCGACGCCCAGCGCCTGCTCCTCGACCTCGACGTGCCGATCCTGGCCGTCAAGCCTCCCCGGTGACCGCCAGGCTGGCGAGCCGGAGCCGCATCTCCCGCGTCGTCGTCACGCCGGTCGCCTTCGAGGACCCGCCGCTGCTCAACGTCGTCGGCGTCCACCAGCCCTACGCCCTGCGGGCGATCGTCGAGCTGCACACCGACTCGGGCCTCCTCGGCCTCGGCGAGACGTACGCCGACGAGACGCACCTCGGCCGGCTGGAGGCGGTCGCGACCGCGCTGCCCGGCCACGACCCGTACGACCTCAACGGCCTGCGCCGGCTCGTCACCGACGTGCTCGGCCGCGAGACCGGCGGGGGCGGCGCGTCGTTCGGCGGGATGCTCGACGTCGACTCCGCCGTCGACACCGTCTACTCGCCCTTCGAGGTCGCCTGCCTCGACCTGCAGGGCCACGAGGCCGGCGTACCGGTGAGCGACCTGCTCGGCGGAGCCGTCCGCGGATCCGTGCCGTTCAGCGGCTACCTGTTCTACAAGTGGGCCGGGCACCCCGGCTTCGCCGACGACGCGTGGGGCGAGGCACTCACCCCCGACCAGCTCGTCGCCCAGGCGCACCGGATGGTCGACGGCTGGGGCTTCGGCTCGCTCAAGCTCAAGGGCGGGGTGCTGCCGCCCGAGGACGAGTGCGAGGCGATCGAGGCGCTGCGCGACGCCTTCCCGTCGATGCCGCTGCGGCTCGACCCCAACGGCGCATGGACCCCCGAGACGTCGCTGAAGGTCGCCGCCCGCCTGGCCGGGGTGGTCGAGTACCTCGAGGACCCGACCCCGGGCATCCCGGGCATGGCCCAGGTCGCGGCGGGCACCGACGTGCCGCTCGCGACCAACATGTGCGTGATCGCGATGGAGCACCTGCCGCCCGCGATCGCGCAGGACGCCGTCCAGGTCGTGCTCTCGGACCACCACCTGTGGGGCGGGCTGAGGAAGTCGGCGCTGCTCGGCGGCATCACCGAGGTCTGGGGCATGGGGCTGTCGATGCACAGCAACTCCCACCTCGGCGTCTCGCTCGCCGCGATGGTGCACCTCGCCGCCGCGACGCCGAACCTCACCTACGCCTGCGACACCCACTACCCCTGGAAGACCCAGGACGTGGTCGCCGACGGCGTGCTGTCCTTCGTCGACGGCTCGGTCGCCGTGCCGACCGGCCCGGGGCTCGGCGTCTCGCTCGACCGCGACAAGCTCGGCGAGCTGCACGAGCTCTACCTCTCCTGCGGCGTACGCCGGCGCGAGGACACCGTCTACATGCGCTCCATCCGGCCGGACTTCGAGGTCAACACCTCCCGCTGGTGACGTCGAGTCGGCGCATCCTGCGTCCCCAGCGAGGTCGAGTCGGCGCATCCTGCGCCCCCAGCCGGGTCGAGTCGGCGCATCCTGCGCGCCCAGCGGGGTCGAGTCGGCGCATCCTGCGCTCCGCCACTGTTTCGTGGTTGACTAATATAAGTGACGACTGCAATGCTCGGCCCCATGTTCGACGTAGCCAAGCACCTGGGCGCGATCACCCGCGCCGTCGAGTCCACCACCCACGACGGCAAGCCGGCGAAGGTCGTGGTCGCGAGCCGCACCTACCCGACGAGCCCCGACGACCTCTGGGACGCCGTCACCGATCCCGAGCGCATCCCCCGCTGGTTCGCCGCCGTCGAGGGCGACCTGCGGCTCGGTGGCCGCTTCCAGGTCCAGGGCAACGCAGGCGGCGAGATCGTCGCCTGCGACGCGCCCACCCACCTCGCACTGACGTGGGAGATGGGCGGCGGGGTGTCGTGGGTCGACGTCACCATCGAGGGCTCCTCCAGCGGCGGGGAGGAGTCCACGACGCTCACCCTGCGCCACACCGCAGAGCAGCTCGACCCGGAGTTCTACGACACCTACGGTCCCGGCGCCGTCGGCGTCGGCTGGGAGCTCAGCCTGATGGGCCTGGCCGAGCACGTCGCGACCGGCGCGACGATGGACCACGACGAGGTCGAGGCATGGGGCGCCACCGACGACGGCCGCGCCTTCATGGGCGGCTCGGCCGACGGCTGGGGCGAGGCCGCCGTCGCCGACGGCGACGACCCGACCGCCGCCCGCGCTGCCGCCGCCCGGACGACCGCCTTCTACACCGGCGCCGAGCCGTCGGCCTGAGCGTGCACGCCTTCGACGTCCTCGGCGACCCCGTACGCCGCCGCATCCTCGAGCTGCTCGCCACCGGCGAGACCAGCGCGGGCGACGTGGCGGCCCGGGTCGGCGACGAGTTCGGGATCAGCCAGCCGGCGGTGAGCCAGCACCTCAGGGTGCTGCGCGACAACGGCTTCGCGACCGTCCGCGCCGAGGGCACCCGGCGGCTCTACGCCGTCGACCCGTCCGGCCTGCAGGAGGTCGACGCCTGGGTCGAGCAGTTCCGGGTGTTCTGGGACCAGAAGCTCGACGCCCTCGGCACCGAGATCGCCCGCGGCAAGAAGGCCCGCCGCTCGAGCGGTGCGTGAGACACGCTTCGTGGTCTCAGAACCTGCGTCACGCACCGCTCGGTCGTACGACTCGGGTGGGGCGGTGCGTGAGACACGTTTCCGGCCGCCAGAACCTGCGTCACGCACCGCCCGGGGTCCGGCTGCGCTGGCGGTGCCACAGCCACATCCCGCACCGGCCGAATGTGGCTCACACGCCGCTCACCGGCGCGGCGTACGACGACACGCGACCGGGCGGTGCCACAGCCACCTTCCGGGCGCGGCAAATGTGGCTGGGACACCGCCCGCCCACCGGAGGGGGACAGCTCAGCCCACGCGACGGCGGGTGTTGCCCAGGTGCAGGCGCATGGCGGCGCGGGCGGTCTCCACGTCCCCGGCGAGGACGGCGGCGGCGACGTTGTCGTGCTCGCGCTGGACCCGCTCGACGTGGGTCGCGTCGGTCATGGAGTACGCGTCGCCGAGGCGGGTGCGCGGGAGCATGATCATCATCGGGCCGAGCGAGCCGAGCAGGTCGACGTAGAACCGGTTGCCGGTCGCCCTCGCGATGGCGAGGTGGAAGGCGAAGTCGGCCTCGACGGCACCCTCGTGGCCCGCACGGGTGAAGCCCGACAGGGCCGACGAGATGGCGGTGGCGTCGGACGGTGTGTGGTGCACCGCGGCCAGCGCGGCCGCCTCGCTCTCCACGCCGATGCGGAAGTCGAGCATCGCCAGCACGTCGGCCTGGGTGCGGATCGCGGACGACTCGACGATGAACGACGACGCGTCGGGCACCGCGAGCACGAACGACCCGCGGCCCTGCTGGGTCTCGACGAGGCCCTCGGCCCGGAGCCGGGTCACCGCCTCGCGCACGACGGTGCGCGAGACGGCGTACTCCTCGATGAGCTCCGACTCCGACGGGAGCTTGGCACCCGGCGCCAGGTCGCCGGCCAGGATCTTGTCCTTGAGGCCGGCGACCACGCGCGCGGAGAGGGTCGAGCTCACGCCGAGAAGGTAGCGGTCTCCAGCGTCAGCGAGCGCATCCGCTCGGTGAGCGTGAAGCCGAGGCCCGGACGGTCCGGGACGAAGATCTGGCCGTCGTGGATGTCGATGCGCTCCTCGAAGAGCGGGTTCAGCCACTCGAAGTGCTCCACCCACGGCTCGGTGGGGTACGTCGCCGCGAGGTGGAGGTGGATCTCCATCGCGTAGTGCGGCGCGAGGTCGAGGCGGTGGTGCGCGGCGAGGGTGGCGAACCTGAGGAACGGCGTGATGCCGCCGATGCGCGGCGCGTCGGGCTGCACGATGCCGCGGTAGCCGGCGTCGACGAGGCCCATGTGCTCGGCCACGGACGTCAGCATCTCGCCGGTGGCGATGGGGGTGTCGAAGGTCTGCGACAGGTCGGCGTGGCCGACGTGGTCCCACGCGTCGAGCGGCTCCTCGATCCAGACCAGGTCGAACTGCTCGAGCTCGCGGCACATCCGGCGGGCGCGGGCGCGGTCCCACTGCTGGTTGGCGTCGACCATGAAGGGTCCGTCGCCGAGGTGCTCGCGGAGTGCGGCGACGCGGCGCAGGTCCTCGCGCCAGTCGGGCTGGCCGACCTTGATCTTGATGCCGCCGATGCCGGACTCGAGGGAGGCGGTGGCCTTCTCCTTGATCTCCTCGACGGACGCCTGGAGGAAGCCACCGGAGGTGTTGTAGACGCGGCACGAGTCGCGGTGCGCGCCGAGCAGCTTGGCGAGCGGCAGGCCGGCGCGGCGGGCCTTGAGGTCGTACAGCGCGACGTCGAGCGCGGCGACCGCCTGCGTGGCCACGCCCGAGCGGCCGACGGACGCACCGGCCCACATGAGCGACTCGTAGATCTTCGCGATGTCGTTGGGGTCCTGGCCGATGGCGACGTCCATGACCTCCTTGAGGTGGGCGTACTGCCCCTTGCCGCCGGCGCGCTTGGAGTAGCTGAACCCCATGCCCTCGAGGCCCTGCTCGGTGGTGAGCTCGACGAAGAGCATCACGGTCTCGGTGAGCGGCTTCTGGCGGCCGGTGAGGACCTTGGCGTCGCTGACCGGGTTGGGCAGCGGGAGCACGACGTGCGACAGCGTGACGCTGCGGATGCGGTCGCCCGTGGTGGGGGTCGCGGTGGGCGGGACAAGGGTCTGCGTCATCGGGGTTCCTCGGGTCGTCGCTAACTTGTATGATGAGTGTGCAACTCATTACACAAGTACGTCAAGCCCCGCCCGTGAGGAGTCGAAGTGAGCCAGGTCAGCAGCCGTCGACAGGTCCCCCGCTGGCGGGACCTCGAGCCGTTCCTGCGGCCCCGGCCGGTCGAGCGCGATGTCGTACGACGTCGCCTCGCGCGTTGCCTGTCGGTCGACGACGTCGAGCGGCTGGCCCGCCGCCGCGTGCCGGGCGCGGTCTGGGACTACGTCGCCGGCGGCTCCGACTCCGAGCTCGCGATGCACCGCAACGCCGACGCCTTCGACCGCGTCGAGCTCATGCCGACGGCCTTCGGCCAGGTCGCCGCGCCCGACACCACCGCCACCCTGCTGGGTCGCACCGCGGCGGCGCCGATCGTCCTCGCGCCGACCGGCTACACGCGGCTGAGCCACCACACCGGCGAGCGCGCCGTGGCCGCCGCGGCCGAGAAGGCCGGCCTGCCCTACACGCTGTCGACCTACGCCACGACGTCCATCACCGATGTCGCGCGCGCGGCGCCGGGCGGTCGCAACTGGTTCCAGGTCTACCTGATGAAGGACCGCGCCGTGACCCGGGCGCACCTCGCCGAGGCGCGCGCACAGGGCTACGAGGCGCTGGTGCTCACCATCGACACGACCGTCACCGGCATGAAGCGCAAGGACAAGCAGAACGGCTTCGCCATCCCGCCCCAGCTGACGCCGCGGACGATGGCCGGCATGGCCCGCCACCCCGGCTGGGTCGCCGACATCCTGACCACCGAGCCGCTGCGCTTCGCGACGTTCCCCGAGGGGTCCGCGCACGCCCGGTGGGGCATGTCCAACGAGCTGCGCGAGCAGGAGATCCGGCCCGCCGACATCACCTGGCTGCGCGAGGAGTGGGGCGGTCCGGTCGTCGTCAAGGGCGTCCAGTCGGTCGTCGACGCCGTCGCCGCGGTCGATGCCGGCGCGGACGCGATCGTGCTGTCCAACCACGGCGGTCGCCAGCTCGACCGCGCCCCGGTGCCGCTCGAGCTGCTGCCCGAGGTCGTCGAGGCGGTCGCCGGTCGCACGGAGGTGTACGTCGACTCAGGCGTCCGCAGCGGCGGTGACGTCGTCGCGGCCGTCGCGCTCGGCGCCACCGGGGTGATGGTGGGACGCGCCTACCTCTACGGCCTCATGGTCGGCGGGCAGCGCGGGGTGACCCACGTGCTGGACCTCCTCACCGACGAGATGCGGCGCGCGATGGGGATGCTGGGCACGCCCACGCTCGCCGACCTGACCAGCGCACACGCCCGGTTGCGGGCGTGGTGAGGCCGGGACGGTCAGCCGACCGGGGTCACCAGCTCGCCGCGCTCGAGGAACGCGTCGACGTTGTCGAGCACGAGCCGGCCCATCGCCTCGCGCGTCTCGACGGTGGCGCTGCCGACGTGCGGCAGCAGCACGACGTCGTCGCGCTCCAGCAGGGCCGACGGCACGCGCGGCTCGTCGGCGAACACGTCGAGCCCGGCACCCGCGATGCGGCCGGCCTCGAGCGCAGCGACCAGCGCGTCCTCGTCCACGACCGAGCCGCGGGCGACGTTGACCAGGTAGCCCTCGGGGCCGAGCGCGTCCAGGACGGCGGTGTCCACGAGCCCGTCCGTGCCGGCGCCACCCGGCGTGAGGACGACGAGCACGTCGCTCGCCGCGGCCAGCGCGACCGGGCTGTCGTGGTAGGTCCACGCGACGTCCTTGGGGCTGCGCGAGTGGTAGTGGATCTCGGCGCCGAAGGCCTCGAGCCGTGCCGCCGCAGCGGTCCCGATCCGGCCCAGGCCGAGCACGCCGACGACCGCGCCGCGCACGTCACGCGTCAGCGGCATCTTCTCGCCGCGGGCCCACGCACCGCTCCGCACGAACCGGTCGGCCGCCGTGATGCCGCGCAGCACGTCGACGACGAGGAAGGCCGCCAGGTCGGCCACGGCGTCGGTGAGCACGTCGGGGGTGTTCGAGACGACGATGCCGCGGCGCTGCGCCTCGGGCACGTCGACGTTGTCGTAGCCGACCCCGAAGTTCACGATCGCCCGCAGGTCGGGCAGGGCGTCCATCTCCTCCGCGCCGGCCCGGGCACCGCCACCGACCACGGCGACCGCGACGCCCGCCGGGTCGGCGAGGTCCTCCCGCAGCGGGGCGGCGTACCGCTCCGAGAGCCACTCGCGCACGAAGGGCATGAGCCCGCCGAGCTGGACGACACGGACCGGGTGCTGGGTGTCGGTGGTCACCACGCCATCCTTGCCGGGCGGCGGTCGCGGCGTCCAAGTCGACCTCGCTATCGAGCGATACCCACCCACGACCGGAGCGAGAGGAGCGAGCACGCATGGGCCTGCTGATCGGCTTCTCCACGATCCTCGTCGTCATCGCCGCCGGCGCGGCGCTCGCCCACGTCGGCGTGCTCGACCGCCGCTCGCAGCGCACCCTCGGCGAGATCGCGTTCTTCGTCGCCTCCCCCGCCCTCATGGTCGTGACCATCAGCAAGGTCCACCTCGAGACGGCTGCGGCCAACCTCGTCGCCTCGACCATCTCCCTCGGGGCCTGCTTCGTCGCGTACGTCGTCATCGCGCGGCTGCGCTGGGGCCTCGGCACCGGACCGCTGCTCCTCGGCGCGCTGTCGTCGTCCTACGTCAACGCGGGCAACCTCGGCATCGCCATCGCGGCCTACGTCGTCGGCGACATCACCGTCGTCGTCCCGACCCTGCTCGTGCAGATGCTCCTCGTGCAGCCGGCGGCGCTGATCGTCCTCGACCGGATCACCGGCCGCGGCGAGGGCGTGGGCCCGGCCGTGCGACGACTGGTCACCAACCCGCTCACCATCTCCGCCGTCGTCGGCCTGGTGCTGGCGACGACGGGCTGGCGGCTGCCGGCCGCGCTCCTGTCGCCGCTGGAGATGCTGGCCGGTGCGGCGATCCCGCTGATGCTGATGTCGTACGGCGCCGCGCTGCGGCTGAGCCCCCCGATCGGCCGGGCCGGCCACAACGGCGAGGTCGTCCTCGCGACGGTCCTCAAGATGGCCGTCATGCCGGTGGTCGCCTGGCTGGTCGGCCTGGCCCTCGGCCTCGACGACCGCGTGCTGCTCGGCGTCGTCATCACCGCCGCCCTGCCGACCGCGCAGAACATCTTCCTGCACGCCACCCGCTACCGCGTCGGGGAGGATGTCTCGCGGGAGACCATCCTGGTGACCACCCTCGCCTCGCTGCCCGTGGCACTGCTCGTCGCCGTGCTGCTGGGCTGACCCGCCGACCACCGACCCGACCGACCCGACCAGTAGGAGAACCATGGACGACCTGCTCGACCAGCTGCGCACGAGCATCGGCGCCAGCCACGTCCTGACCGCGGACGCCGACGTCGCGGCGTACGTCGTCGACTGGACCGGCACCCGCGCCGGGCGGGCGCTCGCGGTGGTGCGGCCGGGCTCCACCGAGGAGGTGGCCGCGGTCGTCGCGGCCTGCGCCGCGGCGGGTGTGGCGGTCGTGCCGCAGGGCGGCAACACCGGGCTGGTCGGCGGCGGGGTGCCCGACGAGTCGGGCAGCCAGGTCGTGCTCTCCCTCGGCCGGATGCGCCGGGTGCGCGAGGTCGACCCGGTCGCCGGCACCATCACCGTCGACGCCGGCGTCGTGCTGGCCGACGTCCAGGCCGCGGCCGAGAAGGTCGACCGGCTCTTCCCGATGTCGCTGGGCTCCGAGGGCAGCTGCACCATCGGCGGAAACCTCTCCACCAACGCCGGCGGCACCGCGGTGCTGCGCTACGGGATGACCCGCGAGCTCGTGCTCGGCCTCGAGGTCGTGCTGCCCGACGGCCGGGTCTGGGACGGGCTGCGCGGGCTCCGCAAGGACAACACCGGCTACGACCTCACGCAGCTGTTCGTCGGCGCGGAGGGCACGCTCGGCGTCATCACCGGCGCGGTGCTGCGCATGTTCCCGGCCACCCCGCGGCACGCCACGGCCTGGGTGGCCGTGCCGTCCGTCGACGCCGCGGTCTCCCTGCTCGGCCTGGCCCAGCAGCACGCCGGCGTGCACCTGTCGACGTTCGAGATCGCCAACCGGCAGGCCATCGACCTCGTCCTCGCCCACCTGCCCGGGGCCAGCGACCCGCTCGGCGAGCCGAGCGACTGGTACGTCCTGGTCGAGCTCGCCGGCTCCGCGTCCGACGACGGGCTCGACGAGACCCTCGAGTCGCTGCTCGGCGAGGCCGTCGAGGCCGGCACCGCCGTCGACGCGGCGATCGCCGGCAGCCCCGCGCAGCGCGCGGCCCTGTGGGCCCTGCGCGAGGGCATCTCGGAGGTGCAGAAGGTCGAGGGCGCGACGCTCAAGCACGACGTCACCCTCCCGATCGCCCGGCTCGCGGAGTGGACGAACGCGATCGGTCCGCGCCTGCAGGAGGTCTGCCCGGGCGTGCGGCTGGTGACCTACGGCCACGTCGGCGACGGCAACCTCCACTACAACCTCAACGCACCCGTGGCCGACGGCCGCGGTGACGACGACGCGCTGCGCGCCGCGGCGGCCGACCTGACCACGACCATCTACGCATCGGTGGCCCGCGAGGCGGGGTCGATCAGCGCGGAGCACGGCCTCGGTCGCACCAAGGCGGCGGCCGCAGCGTCGTACAAGTCCGAGGTCGAGGTCGACCTGATGCGTGCCCTCAAGCAGGCACTGGACCCGGCCGGGCTGATGAATCCGGGCGTCCTCGTCCCGCCCGCCCCGTAGGGGCCCGCCCTAGGCTGCAGGCATGAAGGCACAGACCCTCGGCCGCATCGTCCTCGGCGGCTTCATGGTGACCGCAGGTGTGCTCCACCTGACCACGCAGCGCGAGGAGTTCCGGGCGCAGGTGCCCGACTGGTTCCCCGTCGACGAGGACCTCACCGTCCTCGCCTCCGGCGTCGTGGAGGTCGCGCTGGGCGGGGCGTTCGTCGCGCTGCCCCGGCACCGCCGCACCGTCGGTGCGCTGCTGGCCGCGTTCTTCGTGGCGATCTTCCCGGGCAACATCGCGCAGTACGTCGAGGGCACCTCCGCGTTCGGCCTCGACACCGACCGCGCCCGCCTCACCCGGCTCTTCTTCCAGCCCGTGCTCGTCCTCTGGGCGCTGTGGGCGGGCGGCCTCCTGGGCCGTCGCCGCCCGGCCCTCGCCGAGGATCGGCAGCGCGAGGAGGTCGAGACGGGCGAGTAGTTCCTCCGTCCGGGTTTGGGCACCGCCACCCGGGGGAGGTAGGGGTCCAGAGAGAGGGGGACTCCATGCCCATCACCGTGCCCACCAGGAGCACCAGCAGGACACTCGTCGGCGTCGCCGGCCTGTGCGTCCTCGCACTGGCC
This sequence comes from uncultured Actinomycetota bacterium, assembly GCA_963701485.1. Taxonomy (GTDB): domain Bacteria; phylum Actinomycetota; class Actinomycetes; order Propionibacteriales; family Nocardioidaceae; genus Nocardioides. The sequence goes on along the minus strand of CAVPAA010000014.1, from coordinate 271,425 downwards.
GCCACCACCGCGCCCGTCACCACGGCCACCGCGTCGCAGGACGACCGCCGCCCCGTGGACCTGCTCAGCCCGGCTCCGGCCGCCCGCACGACGACCGACGCCGAGGGCGGTGAGCGCTCGCGTGCCGTCGACGTCGACGCCGCCGCGCTGGACGCCGTACGCACCGGCGACCGGATCAGCCTCGCGCTGTTCGACGACACGACCATCACCGCCGCCGTCGACCGGCGCACCGACGCCGCGGGGATCACGTCGTGGTCCGGCGGCATCGTGGGCGAGAAGGGCAGCGTCACCGGCGTCGTGGTCGGCGGGGTCACCCACATCAACGTCGCGTCCGTCGAGCACGGCACCTACGAGGTGCGCAGCACGCCCGAGGGCGACTACGTCGTCGACGAGGCGGGCGACCCGCCCGGTGGGGACGACGTCATCGTTCCCGAGCGCCCGGGCAAGGCCGAGTCCCACGACCACGGCGTGCAGCCCCGTGCGCAGCGCGACACCACCGCCGCCGCCGGCGCACCGGGCCCGATGGCCGCGGCCGACGCGCCGGACACGGTCGACATCGCGATCGTCTACCCCGCCCAGCTGGTCGCGCAGATGGGGCAGCCCGCGATGGAGGCCCAGTTCGCGCTGGGCATCACCCAGACCAACGAGGCCTTCGCCAGCTCCGGCGTCGGCACCCGGGTGCGGCTGGTGGGCACGCGCCAGGTCGCCGCGACGCAGTCCGCCGACCTGGTCACGAACCTCAAGGCGCTGGGCACCCCGGGCGACGGCATCTTCGACGAGGCGCAGGCATTGCGCGAGGAGACGCACGCCGACCTGGTCAGCCTCTGGCTGGCCGGCAGCGTGCCGGGCGGGGCGTCGTGCGGCATCGCCTACCTCGGCGGCCTGGACCCGCAGTACGACCCGCAGTACGCCGCCTGGTCCGTCGTCTACGCGGCCGCCTGCGCCACCGAGTTCCGCGCCTTCGCCCACGAGATCGGGCACAACTTCAGCGCCCACCACGACGCCGGGGCGTCCCAGGCGCCGACCGAGGGCAAGCCCTACGCCCGCGGCTACGTCGACGTGGCGGCGCAGACGATCACGGTGATGGCCTACTACGACCAGTGCGTCCGCGCCCGGGTCAACTGCACCCGCATCGGCTACTTCTCCAACCCGAACGTCGCCTACAACGGGCGCGTCCAGGGCACCGCGGCCACCAACAACGTGCAGGCGATCAACGAGCAGATGGCGACCGTCGCGGGCTACCGCCAGTCGCAGATCTACCCGGGCACGGCCAGCATCGCCGGCCGCCCCCGCTTCAAGGGCACCGCGGAGGCGACGTCGACGGCGTGGTCCCCGGCCGTCAACCTGAGCTACCAGTGGTGGCTCGACGGCGTCGCGGTCCCCGGTGCCACGGCGAGCACCTTCAAGCTCGGACGTCGTGACATCGGCAAGACCCTCACGCTGCAGGTGTTCGGCTCGGCGCCGTTCTACCCGACCGTGGCCGCCCCGGCGGCGTCCGTCGTGGTCGGCAAGGCGCTGTTCCGCACGAAGCGGCCCAAGCTGCGCGGCGTGCCGCGGGCCGGTCGGGTGCTCTCGGTGAAGGTGAAGGGCTGGAAGCCCAAGCCGGCCAAGAAGAGCGTCAAGGTGCGCTACCAGTGGCTGAAGAACGGGAAGAAGATCAAGGGCGCCAAGAAGGCGACCTACCGCGTCCGCGCCAAGGACCGCGGCAAGAAGATCTCGGTCCGGGTGACGGCCAAGAAGAAGGGCTACGAGAAGGCGCGGAAGAGCTCCAAGAAGGTCAAGATCCGCCGCTGACCGCCCGTCGCCGGGCGGGTCACAGGGTCGGCAGCCAGTCGACCCGCCCGGCGAGCACGGCGTACCCCACGAACGCGCCCACGTCGAGCAGCGTGTGGGCGACGACGAACGGCATCACCCGTCCCCAGCGGCGGAAGAGCCAGCCGAACAGCAGCCCCATCGCGAGGTTGCCGACGAAGCCGCCGAGCCCCTGGTAGAGGTGGTAGCTGCCGCGCAGGAGGGCCGCCAGCCCGATGGCGGCGGTGTCGCCGAACCCGATCTGCCGCAGCCGCACCTGCACGAAGCCGAGGACGATGAACTCCTCGAGCACGGCGTTCTGCGCGGCCGCGAGCACCAGCACCGGCACGCGCCACCACTCCCCCGGCAGCGACTGGGCGACGACCGTCAGGTTGGTCCCGAGCGCGTAGGTGGCGAGGTAGAAGACCACGCCCACCGAGCCGACCCCGGCCGCCAGCAGGGCGCCGCGCCCCCAGTCGCCGAGGGTGCTCCAGCCGCCGTCGCGCGCCCACACGTCCTTCAGCCTGCTGCCGGAACGCACCAGGAGGTACGCCGCCAGCGCCACCGGCACGAGCGCGAAGGCGACCCGCAGCAGCTGGTAGGTCAGGTCGAGCCACGGACGGTCGGGCGCGAGGGAGTTGTTGAGGTTGGCGGCCTGCGACGACAGCGGCCCCGGGGCGGTGAGCGCCGAGACGATGCTGACGATCGAGTAGACCGCGCTCCGGCCGAGCGAGAGCAGCAGCACGAGCGCGAGCTCGGTCCACAGCAGCGCCTTCGCCAGGTCCGGCACGCCACCCGGGACGGGTGTGTCCCGGAGTCGCCACCACGGTCTGGTCGCCTCGGTCGTGGTGCTCACGCGCCCAGCATCCCGCAGCCGGCTGAGGCGGCGCTGAGAACGGCCTCGACCAACGGCGCTCGTCGTACGACCATCGAGGGATGACGACGATCTACGAGGCGGCCGGTGGCGGGAAGGTCTTCGTCCGGCTGGCCGAGGCGACGCACCAGCGCTGCCTGGCCGACCCGCTGCTGAACCACCCGTTCTCCCACGCCGACAACCAGCCCGACCACACCGAGCGGCTGGCGGCCTACTGGGCCGAGGCGCTCGGCGGCCCGCCGACGTACACCACCACGATGGGCGGCAGCGAGTCGCACGTGCAGCGGCTGCACGCCGGTGAGGCGGAGTACGCCGTCGAGGCCAGCCCGCGGTTCGTTGCGTGTGTCGTCGCGTCCTTCGACGAGGCCGGCGTGCCCGACGACCCGCGGGTGCGCCGGGCGATCACCGACTACGTCACGTGGGCCGCGACCGGCCCGTTCCAGGCGTGGGGACGGTCGAGGGACGACGTCCCCGACGACCTGGCCCTGACCCACTGGGACTGGGACGGCCCGATCACCTCCCGCCTGAACCGCGCGCTGTAACGCCGGGTTAGTTGCTGTACCCACCCGGATATATCCAGGTGGGTACACGCGCTAACCCGGCGTTACAGCAGCGGCCGGCCCCTCAGCCGATCAGGTCGAGAGCGTCAGCCCGTCGCCGCCGACGTCCACCGTCACCGCGCCACCGTCGCTCACCGTGCCGGCGATCAGCAGCCGGGCGAGCGGGTCGCCGATGGCCGACTGGATCAGTCGCCGCAGCGGCCGGGCGCCGTAGGCCGGGTCGTAGCCGGTCTCGGCGAGCCAGGCGCGCGCGGCGTCGGTCACCGAGATGCTGATCCGCCGGACGGCGAGCCGCTGCTCCAGCAGCGCGAGCTGCAGGTCGACGATGTGGGCCAGGTCGTCCTTCGACAGCGCCTCGAACAGGACGACCTCGTCGAGCCGGTTGAGGAACTCGGGCTTGAAGTGCGAGCGCACGACCCCCATCACCGACATCTTCTTGGTGTCGGGCATGAGGTCGGGGTCGACCAGGAAGTTCGACCCGAGGTTGGAGGTCAGGATCAGCAGCGTGTTGCGGAAGTCGACCGTGCGGCCCTGGCCGTCGGTGAGGCGACCGTCGTCGAGCACCTGCAGCAGGATGTCGAAGACCTCGGGGTGCGCCTTCTCGACCTCGTCGAGCAGCACGACGCTGTAGGGGCGCCGACGTACGGCCTCGGTGAGCTGGCCGCCCTCGTCGTAGCCGACGTAGCCGGGAGGCGCGCCGACGAGCCGCGAGACCGAGTGCTTCTCGCTGTACTCGCTCATGTCGATGCGGACGATCGCCCGCTCGTCGTCGAACAGGAAGTCCGCGAGCGCCTTGGCGAGCTCGGTCTTGCCCGTGCCGGTGGGGCCGAGGAAGAGGAACGACCCGGTCGGGCGGTTGGGGTCGGAGATGCCGGCGCGCGAGCGGCGTACGGCGTCGCTGACCGCGGTGACGGCCTCGCGCTGCCCGATCAGGCGCTCGCCGATGACCGACTCCATCTCGAGCAGCTTGGCGGTCTCGCCCTGCAGCATCTTCCCGGTCGGGATGCCGGTCCACGCCTCCACGACGTCGGCGATCTGCTCGGCACCGACCTCCTCGCCGACGAGCGGCTCGAGGTCGACGGCCTCGGCCTTCTCGACCTCGGCGATCTGCTTCTCGAGCGCGGGGATCTGGCCGTACTGGATCTCCGAGGCTCCGGCGAGGTCACCGTCGCGCAGCTTCTTCTCGGCCTCGATCTTGAGCTGGTCGAGCTGGCGGCGCAGCTCACCCTCGCCCTGGAGCTGGTCCTTCTCCCGCTCCCAGCGGGTCTCGAGCCCGCGCAGCTCCTCCTCGCGGTCGGCGAGGTCCTTGCGCAGCACGGCGAGCCGGTCGGCCGAGGCCGCGTCGGACTCCTTGGCGAGCGCGAACTCCTCCATCTTCAGCCGCTCCACGCGGCGGCGGAGCTGGTCGATCTCCTCGGGCGAGGACTCGTGCTCCATCCGCAGGCGCGACGACGCCTCGTCGATGAGGTCGATCGCCTTGTCGGGCAGCTGGCGGCCGGTGATGTAGCGGTCGGACAGCGTGGCCGCCGCGACCAGCGCGGCGTCGGTGATGCGGACGCCGTGGTGCGCCTCGTACTTCTCCTGGATGCCGCGCAGGATCTGGATGGTGTCCTCGACGCTGGGCTCGCCGACGAAGACCTGCTGGAAGCGGCGCTCCAGCGCGGGGTCCTTCTCGATGCGCTCGCGGTACTCGTCGAGCGTGGTCGCGCCGATCATGTGCAGCTCACCGCGCGCGAGCATCGGCTTCAGCATGTTGCCGGCGTCCATCGCGGAGTCGCCGCCGGCGCCCGCGCCGACCACGGTGTGCAGCTCGTCGATGAAGGTGATGACCTGCCCGCCGGCGTCCTTGATCTCCTCGAGGACGGCCTTGAGCCGCTCCTCGAACTCGCCGCGGTACTTCGCGCCCGCCACCATCGCGGCCAGGTCGAGGCTGAGCACCCGCCGGCCCTTGAGCGAGTCGGGCACGTCGCCGGCGACGACGCGCTGGGCGAGGCCCTCGACGACGGCGGTCTTGCCGACGCCGGGCTCGCCGATCAGCACGGGGTTGTTCTTGGTGCGGCGGCTCAGGACCTGGATGACGCGGCGGATCTCGGCGTCGCGACCGATCACCGGGTCGAGCCGGCCGTCCTCGGCCGCCCTCGTGAGGTCGACGGAGTACTTCTCCAGCGACTCGTACGACGCCTCGGCGCTCTCGCTGGTCACGCGCCGGTTGCCGCGGACCGCGGTGATCGCCTCCCGCAGCCCGGCCGCGGTGAGGCCGGCGTCGGTCAGCACCTTCTGCGCGCTCGACTCGACCGTGGCCGTGGCGACCAGGAGGTGGTCGGTGGCGACGTAGTCGTCCTTCATCGACGCGGCGAGGTCGAGCGCCTGCGCCAGCACGCGGGTCAGCGCGGCGGACGCGCTCGGCTGCTGCACCGTCGAGCCGGTGGCGCGGGGCAGCTGCTGCTGGACGCCCTCGGCCTGCGCGAGCAGGACAGCGGGGTCGACGCCCGCCTTCTGCACGAGGCTGCGGGTCGCGCCGTCCTCCTGCTTGAGCAGGGCGACGAGCAGGTGGATGGGCTCGGTGGTCGTGTTGCCGCCGGTGGTGGCGGCGAGCTGGGCAGCCTCGACGACCTCACGGCTGCGGGTGGTGAACTTCTCGGCACCGAACGTGCTCAACTCGTCTCCTCCGTTGTCTCTCTGCCTGGATGGGACCCACTGTGGTCTCTGCCTGCACAACGCGCCAGAAGTTGAGTCGATTCCCCTCAACTCTGAGATGTCGACCTCTCGGCACGGCACCGTTGGTCGAGGAAGGACGAAGTCCTGTCACGAGACCCGCCCACTCGTTGGTCGAGGAAGGACGAAGTCCTGTCACGAGACCCGCCCACTCGTTGGTCGAGGAAGGACGAAGTCCTGTCACGAGACCCCTGCTCCCCGCTGAGGGGTTTCGTGACGGGCGCTGCGCGCCCTCCTCAACCAGCGATGACTGCGCGCCGCAGGAGGTAGGTGTCCATCACCCAGCCGTCGGCCTCCTTGGCTCGCGCCCGCGCGGCCGCGACCTCGTCGAGGACGTCGGCCAGCGGGCCGGCGACCAGCTCCTCGTGGGGGCTGCCGAGGTTGGCGCCCCACCAGATGTCCCACCCGCCCGCGAGCGAGGCGGCCTGCAGCCGGCCGTCCAGCATCACCACGAGGTTGTCGTGCCCGGCCTCCACCTCGGCTGCCAGCCGCCGGCCCGTGGTCACCAGCACCGGCCGGCCGACCTCGTGGAGCACGACCCGGTGCCGGGCCGCCAGGAGCGAGAGCGCCGAGATGCCCGGCAGGACGTCGTACTCCAGGCCCATCCGCACCGACAGCCGGTCGACCACCCGGATCGTCGAGTCGTAGAACGCCGGGTCGCCCCACACCAGGAAGCCGACGGTCCCCGGCCGCGAGGCGATCACGGAGGCGTACGCCGCCGCCCGCGCGTCGTGCCAGTCGACGACCGCGCCGTCGTAGCCCGCCTCGTCGAGGCCCGACGAGCGGTCCCGGGGAGGATCGGCGACGGCGACCAGCTCGACGCCGAGCGACGCGCAGATCGCGCGGCGCAGCGCGAGCAGCGGGTCGTCCTCGCCCTTGTCGGCGGCGATGACGTAGTCGCACGACTCGATCGCCGCGCGCGCCTCCGCGGTCAGCTGTCCCGGATGGCAGCCGATCCCGATGACGCGGACGCGTGCCGGCGCCGGGCTCACCGGTCCTCCAGCTCGCCCTCGACGTCGAGGTAGACCTGCTGGAGCGCGGCCATCACGTCGGCGTCCGGCTCGGCCCAGAGCCCGCGCTCGGCCGCCTCGTGCAGCCGCTCGACGATGCCGCGCAGCGCCCACGGGTTCGACGTGCGCAGGAACTGCTGGTTGGTCTCGTCGAGGACGTACTCCTTGGCGAGCGACTCGTACATCCAGTCGTGCACGACGCCGGCGGTCGCGTCGAAGCCGAAGAGGTAGTCGACGGTCGCGGCGAGCTCGAAGGCGCCCTTGTAGCCGTGGCGCTGCATCGCGCCGATCCACCGCGGGTTGACCACGCGCGCGCGGAAGACGCGGTTCGTCTCCTCCTGCAGCGTCCGGGTGCGCACCGCGTCCGGCGTCGTCGAGTCACCGACGTACGCCTTGGGGTCGCTGCCGGTCAGCGCGCGCACCGTGGCGACCATGCCGCCGTGGTACTGGAAGTAGTCGTCGCTGTCGGCGATGTCGTGCTCGCGGGTGTCGACGTTCTTGGCGGCGACCTTGATGCGCCTGTAGTTGGTGCGCATGTCGTCGGCGGCCGGCGCCCCGTCGAGGTCACGCCCGTAGGCGAAGCCGCCCCACGCCGTGTAGACCTCGGCGAGGTCCTGGTCGCTGCGCCAGTTGCCCGACTCGACGACCTGCAGGATCCCGGCGCCGTAGGAGCCCGGCTTGGAGCCGAAGATGCGCGTGGTCGAGCGGCGCTCGTCGCCGTGCTCGGCCAGGTCGGCGCGCGCGTGCGCCCGGACGTAGTTGGACTCGTCGGGCTCCTCGAGTGCCGCGACGAGGCGTACGGCGTCGTCGAGCATCGCGACCACGTGCGGGAAGGCGTCGCGGAAGAAGCCGGAGATCCGCACCGTCACGTCGATGCGCGGGCGGGCGAGGTCCTCGAGCGGGATGACCTGCAGGTCGTTGACGCGGCGCGAGGCCTCGTCCCAGACGGGGCGTACGCCGAGCAGCGCGAGCACCTCGGCGATGTCGTCGCCGCTGGTGCGCATCGCGCTCGTGCCCCACACGGACAGGCCGACGGACTGCGGGAAGTCGCCGGTCTCGTCGACGTACTTGGCGACCAGCGACTCGGCCATCGCCTGCCCGGTCTGCCACGCCAGCCGCGACGGGACCGCGCGCGGGTCCACGGTGTAGAAGTTGCGGCCGGTCGGGAGCACGTTGACCAGGCCGCGCAGCGGCGAGCCCGACGGCCCGGCCGCGATGAAGCCGCCGTCGAGCGCGTGGACGACCGCATCCATCTCGTCGGTCGTGCGCCCGAGCCGCGGCACGACCTGGGTGGCCGCGAACTCCAGCACCCGCTGGACCTCCGGGTCGTCGTGGAGACGCGCGGCGGCCGCGACGTCCCAGCCGGCGTCGTCCATGCCCTGCACGAGCGCGCGAGCCCTGGCCTCGATCGCGTCGACGGCGGAGGTCGCCTCGGCGTTCTCCTTCAGCCCGAGCGCGGCCCGCAGGCCCGGCACCGCCTGCGCCTGGCCGCCGAAGACCTGCGCGGCGCGCAGGATCGCGAGCACCAGGTTGACCCGCGCCTCGCCCGACGGCGCGTCGCCGAGGACGTGGAGACCGTCGCGGATCTGGGCGTCCTTGATCTCACAGAGCCAGCCGTCGACGTGCATGATGAAGTCGTCGAACGACTCGTCGTCCGGCTGCTCGTCGAGGCCGAGGTCGCGGTGCATCTCCGCGGCGTGCATCAGCTGCCAGATCTCGCCGCGGATCGCCGGCAGCTTGGCCGGGTCCATCGCGGCGATGTTGGCGTGCTCGTCGAGGAGCTGCTCGAGACGGGCGATGTCGCCGTAGGACTCCGCGCGCGCCATCGGCGGCACCAGGTGGTCGACGATCGTGGCGTGGGCGCGGCGCTTGGCCTGGGCACCCTCGCCGGGGTCGTTGACGAGGAACGGGTAGACCAGCGGCAGGTCGCCGAGCGCCGCGTCGGTGCCGCAGCTCGCGGAGAGCGCGGCGTTCTTGCCGGGCAGCCACTCGAGCGACCCGTGCTTGCCGAGGTGGACCACCGCGTCGGCCTGGAACCCGTGCTCCAGCCAGCGGTAGGCACCCAGGTAGTGGTGCGTCGGCGCGAGGTCGGGGTCGTGGTAGATCGCGATCGGGTTCTCCCCGAAGCCGCGCGGCGGCTGGATCAGCAGCACCACGTTGCCGGCCCGCACGGTCGCGAGGACGAGCTCGCCCGCGTCGTTGACGAAGAGGGAGCCCGGAGCCTCGCCCCAGGCCTCGACCATGTCGGCCCGCAGGTCCTCGGGCAGGTCGCGCGTCCAGTCGGCGTACTGCTCCTTCGTGATCCGCACGTGCGCGTCGGTCAGCTGCGCGTGGGTCAGCCACTCCTCGTCCTGGCCGCCGGCCTCGATGAGCGCGTGGATCAGCGCGTCGCCCTTCTCGGTCTCGGTCGCGTCCCGGTCGAGGATGTCGACGACGACGTTGCCGGACCCGAGGTCGTAGCCCTCGTCGCGCAGCCGCCGCAGCATCCGGATCGCGGAGACAGGGGTGTCGAGGCCGACGGCGTTGCCGATGCGCGCGTGCTTGGTGGGGTACGCCGACAGCACGAGGGCGAGCTTCTTCTCGGGGTTCGGGATCCGGCGCAGGCGCGCGTGGCGCACGGCGATGCCCGCCACGCGGGCGCACCGCTCGGGGTCGGCGACGTAGTGCGGCAGCCCGTCGGCGTCGACCTCCTTGAAGGAGAAGGGGGCGGTGATGATCCGGCCGTCGAACTCCGGGATCGCGATCTGGGTCGCCGAGTCGAGCGGGCTCACCCCGTCGTCGGAGGCCTCCCACTCCGCGCGGCTGCTGGTGAGGCAGAGGCCCTGGATGATCGGGATGTCGAGCGCCGACATCCGCGCGACGTCCCACGACTCATCGTCGCCGCCGGCGCTGGCGCCCGCCGGCACGCTGCCTCCGGCCGCGAGCACGGTGACGATCAGGGCGTCGAGGGTCGCGAAGGCCTCGAAGAGCTCGTCGGGCGCGGACCGCAGCGACCCGGCGAAGATCGGTACGCCGACGGCCCGGCCGGTCGCGTCGACGGCGTCGGCGAGCGCGTGGGCGAAGGCGGTGTTGCCGCTCGCCTCGTGGGCTCGGTAGTAGAGGACGCCGATCCGCGCGAGGTCGGCCGCCGAGGAACGAGGCGGCGTATCGAGACCCGCGCGATCGGCGTACCCCCACTGCGGCAGCACCTTCGGCGGCGCGAACCCCTCGCCGGTCAGCAGGACCGTGTCGGAGAGGAAGGCGTGGAGCTGGGTGAGGTTCTCCGGGCCGCCCTCGGCGAGGTAGCGGTGGGCCTCGGCCGCGACGCCGATCGGCACCGACGACAGCTCCATCAGCTCCGCACTGGGCGACTGCTCGCCGCCGAGCACGACGACGGGCATGCCGGTCGCGGCGACACGGGTGAAGCCCGAGCAGAGGTCCTGGGGCGAGCCCAGGAGCCGGCCGACCACCAGGTCGCAGCCCTCGATGACCTCGGCCATCGACTGGTGGCCGGGACGCGCCGGGTTGGCGAGCACGTAGTCCGCACCCGACTCCCGCGCGCTGAGCAGGTCGGTGTCGGACGTGGACAGGAGTGCGATACGCACGGATCCTCCTCGGGGTTCTCGCCCCTCGTGATGGGATCCGCGTGGGCCAGTGTCTGGCTTCGGGCCCGCGCTCGGCAGGCCCTCACAGTGGCGGAACCGCCCCGGGCTTGCACCGGGTTCCTGGGTCCCACGCGGAGTGGTGCGCCGAGACTAGCGCCCCTCCCGCTGGCTGGGGAGGGCGCACGACGCGACCACGCCTTCACGGCGCGACGATCTCCACCTCCGCCATCCCGGGCGGCTCCACGACCGGGATCCCCAGCACCCTCACGATCTCCTCGGCGTCGGCGGGCGAGTCGTCCCCCTCCCATGCCGGGTCCGGCGCACCGGCCGGACCGAAGAGCGCCAGCCCCCGGGCCTCGCCCGGGCTGAACCGCAACGCGCCGAGCACCCCGCCGAATCCGTCCCGTCTGAAGATCCGCGCCCACGCCTGGGACACGTCGTACGCACTGGTCGCGGTCAGCTCGTTGGTCACCCGCCACTCCCGCGCGTGCTCGTCGGCGCAGTCGGCGGCGCGGACCGATGTCGGCAGGCGCAGGGTCGACACCACGCGGCCGTCGAGCAGGTCAGCAGGCACCCAGCCGTGGCGCGCGAAGCTCCACCCCACCAGCTCCATGACCGCCGCCTCGCGGGTGCTGGCGAGGTAGCAGGTGCCCTCGGGCTCCGGCAGGTCGAACCTGCCCGCCGACGAGCCGAACCACCACGCCCCGCCGTCCGGCGCGTCGGGGCGGAGGGTGTGGTTGCGATACCAGCGGCGTCGAGTCGTCAGGGTCCGGCGGGGGAACGACGAGTGGTCGGTCGCCTCGTCGGGAGGTCGCTGCGCCGGGTCGCGTCGCGACCGCGCCACTCAGGCAGCCCACTCGTGGGCGACGTGGCGCGCGAGCCGGAGCACCTTCTCCGGGTCGCCGCCCTGGGCCAGCCACTGCTCGGGCGAGCGGCCGTCGAGCTCGTGGTCGGGGGTGCGCAGCCACACCGCGACGCTCCACCGCGGCCCGCCACGCAGCGCCTTCAGCGTCTCGGTCAGGTCCTTGCGCGGCTGGTCGCCGACGAACTGGAACGTCGGGTAGATCCGCTGCCCCTCCCGCGTCTGCACGCCCAGCAGGGTGCCGCGCACGGTGCGGTCGTGGATCGCCTGTCGCGTACTGCCGAGCAGCGTGCGCATGCCGGCGGTGTCGTAGAAGGGCCCCACCAGGTCGGCCATCTCGTTGCGCGGCTGGACGAGCGGCACGAGCAGGGCGAGCCGGTCGGCGACGGCGTCCGGGTCCTCGACCTGCTGGACCGACGGGCTCGTCGCGTAGCGCTCGGTGAGCCGCTCGCGGAACGCTCCGACGACCTTCTCGACGTAGGCCTCGGCATTCACTTCCTGCCGGCCCAACCGCACCGTTGCCATCGTCGCCCCTTCCGCCCGCACCACGTGCGCGTCAAGTACGTCAAGGATATCTCCCGCCCATCCCGAGCGTCAAGGGCGTCAAGGGCCACTGGTTCCTGGGTTGAGGAGGGCGCGACCACCACCGCTCGTTGAGGAGGCGCGACCACCACCGCTGGTTGAGGAGGGCGCGACCACCACCGCTGGTTGAGGAGGGCGCGACCACCACCGCTGGTTGAGGAGGGCGCGCAGCGCCCGTCACGAAACCCCGTGCGAGGATCCGAGCCGTGAGCGAGCGGACCCGAGGCGACCTGTGCCCTGGCGTCTTCCGCCCCTGGCCGGCCGAGGACGGCGCCCTCGTCCGCCTCCGCATCCCCGGCGGCCACCTCACCCGTACGACGCTCGCCGCGCTGGTCGACGTCGCCGAGACGTACGGCGACGGGCGGGTGCACCTGACCAAGCGGGCCAACCTCCAGCTCCGCGCCCTGCCGCTCGACGACGGCGCGATCCCGGCCGAGGTCGTCGAGGCGATCCGCGGGACCGGCCTGCTCCCCCACCCGGAGCACGAGCTGGTCCGCAACGTCCTGGTGTCTCCGCTGACGGGCCTGGTCGGCGGGCGTGCCGACCTGCGGCCCGTCACGACCGAGCTCGACGAGCGGATGTGCGCGACCCCGTCCCTCGCGAGGCTGCCGGGCCGGTTCCTCCTCGTCCTCGACGACGGGCGCGGCGACCTCGTCGAGCGCTCCTGCGACCTCGGCCTCGTCGCCCTCGACGCAGAGACGGTGCAGCTGCGGGTCGGCAGCACCCACTGGGGTCCGGTCGTCCCGCTCCACGAAGCGGCGGCCCGCCTCACCGGCCTCGCCCGCGCCTTCCAGCAGGTCCGCGACACCGCCTGGCACGTCGACGAGCTCCCCGTCCCGCCCGCCTCCCACGACGCCGACCCGCACCTGCCCGCAGCGAGCCCCCCACCGCCGTACGGCGACGTGGCCGAGGGCATCACGCACCTCGAGGTCCCCGACGGCGCGCTCGACCGCGCGTTCCTCGACCGACCTGGGCGAGCGCCTGGTCGTCACCCCCTGGAAGTCGCTGGTCGCGACGTCCACGGCGGGTCGCTGAACGACGCGTCGCGTCCGGAGATCCTCCAGCGGCCGAGCCTTGTCAGGCGCGGTAGGTGACCGTCTTCATCGGCTTCCCGTTGCGCAGCACCTTGACGACGTGCTTGCCACTGCGAGCCGGTGACGTGACCTTCAGCTGACGACGGTCCGCGGCTCCCTGCGAGAACGTCTTGCGGATCCTGCCGTCCAGCAGGACGGTCCACCTCACCTTGGTGGCGGTCGCCCCGGCGGGCACCGGCCGGGTGCGGAACGTCAGCCGGACGCCTCGGGTGACCTTGGCACTCGTCACCTTGCCCACGACCTCGACCTGCGCGGGCGTTGAACCCGAGGGCGCGGCGAGGGTGAACGACGCCGGCGTGAGCTGCTGCTCGACGAAGCTGGAGCTGCCGTCGTTCGCAGTGAAGAGGCTGCCGACGACGCGGTAGGTGCCCGGGTCGTCGACCCCGGCGCACAGCGAGACGTCGTCGTCGATGCTCGTGGTGCCCGGCTCGTCGTCGGAGACCTCCCGGTCATACCCGCCCGCGATGCCACCGTCGGGGTCGTACACCGTGACGTCGACGTACCAGCTGTCGGTCTCGTCGCCCACGTTCACGGTGGTGACGTACCAGTGGGTGATGCACCCGGTGGCCGGAAGGACGGCGTTGCTGACGGCGAACGACCCGGTCCCGTACCTCGACTCGGTCAGCGCGGTCGAGCTGCCGTACGCCGCCCCAGGTGCGAGCGCGAACGTGACGGCAAGCGCGAGCAGGCCGGTGAGCGTCTTCATGCGTGTGTTCCCCCATGTGTGCACACGCCGAGAGGCCGCGCGGGCGCGGGCCGGTGCGCCCGACGTGGCGGCTCCAGTGTCGATCGACGCCGGCGCGCATGCCAGCCGAATCCGCGAAATGCGCCCCCAGGGGTGAACCGCGTCGCGTGCCCTAGGCTGCCCCCGTCACGCGATGCAGGAACCCGGTGCGATTCCGGGGCGGTTCCGCCACTGTCAGTCCCCGCCAGGGGACGAGCCAGACACTGCCCGCGCGATGTCCGCCGACCAGGGGCGAGAACCCCGAGGAGCAGTGATGAGCCATCCCGCGCGTCCCCAGCGCCGCTACGACTACGCCGACGACGGCGCCGCGATCTACGTCGACTCCTTCGCGACCATCCGCCGCGAGGCGTCGTTCGCCCACCTGCCCGACGACGCCGAGCGCGTCGCCGTACGGATGGTCCACGGCACCGGGCAGATCGACCTCGCGCACGACCTGGTCATCCACCCCGACCTCGTCTCGACCGCGCGTACGGCGCTGCAGCTCGGCGCGCCGATCATCACCGACGCCCACATGGTCGCCAGCGGCGTCACCCGCGCCCGCCTCCCCCGCGACAACGAGGTGCTCTGCGCGCTCCGCGACGAGCGCGTGCCCGACCTCGCGAGGACGATGGGTACGACGCGCTCCGCCGCGGCGCTCTCCCTGCTGTCGGACCGTCTCGACGGCGCGGTCGTCGCGATCGGCAACGCCCCCACCGCGCTCTTCCACCTCCTCGAGATGCTGCACGACGGGTCCCCGCGGCCGGCCGCGATCATCGGCTGCCCGGTCGGCTTCATCGGCGCCGCCGAGTCGAAGCAGGCGCTGGAGGAGGCCGACCTCGGCATCCCGTTCCTCACCGTCCGCGGTCGCCGCGGCGGCTCGGCGATGACCGCCTCCGCCCTCAACGCGCTCGCCCAGGAGCGGGAGTGACGGGCCGGCTCTACGGCGTCGGCCTCGGCCCCGGCGACCCCGAGCTGATCACCCGCAAGGCCGCGCGGCTCATCGAGTCGGCGGACGTGATCGCCTTCCACGCCGGCGTCGGCAAGACGTCCAACGCCCGCACCATCGCCGCCGAGCTGATCCCGTCGACGGCGATCGAGGAGGAGCTCCGCTACCCCGTCACGACCGGCGAGACCGCGCACCCGGGCGGGTACGCCGGCGCGATGGCCGAGTTCTACGAGTCCTGCTCCGCGCGGCTGGGCGCCCACCTCGAGGCCGGCCGCACCGTCGTCGTGCTGGCCGAGGGCGACCCGCTGTTCTACGGCTCGTTCATGTACCTCCACGACCGCCTCGCCCCGCGCTTCGAGACCGAGGTCGTGCCAGGCGTACCCGCCTTCGCCGCCGCCACCGCCGTCCTCGCCTCGCCGCTCGTCCGTCAGACCGACGTCCTCACCGTGCTCCCCGGCACCCTCCCGGTCCCCGAGCTCGCCCGCCGCCTCGCCGACACCGACGGCGCGATCATCATGAAGCTCGGCCGCCGCTTCCCCGGCGTCGTCGACGCCCTGCGCCAGGCCGGCCGACTCGAGCACGCGATGTACGTCGAGCGCGCCTCGATGCCCGCCGAGCGCTGGATGCCCGTCGTCGACGTCGACGCCGGCTCGGTGCCGTACTTCAGCCTCGTCGTCGTCCCGGGCGACAGCGTGGCGAGCGACCCCGGCGGCCGTCGGGCGGCCGTCCACTCGCTGGTCGAGGAGGCCGCAGCCGCTGGTTGAGGAGGGACGAGTCAGCCGCTGGTTGAGGAGGGACGAAGTCCCGTCACGAAACCAAGCCCCCTCAAGGTCATCGGCCTGGGCCCCGGCCCCGACAAGTGGCTCACCCCGGAAGCCCAGCAGGCACTGGCGGACGTCGACCACGTCGTCGGCTACGCCCCGTACGTCAACCGCGTCCCGCAGCGCGAAGGCCTCACCCGCCACGCCTCGGGCAACACCGTCGAGGTCGACCGCGCCCGCCTCGCCCTCGACCTCGCGCAGCAGGGGCACCGAGTGGCCGTCGTGTCCGGCGGGGACGCGGGAGTCTTCGGGATGGCGAGCGCGGTGTTCGAGGCGGCGGCCGCCAGAGAAGAAGAAGGGCTACCCGACGTACCCGTCGAGGTGCTCCCCGGCGTCAGCGCCGTCCAGGCCGTCGCGGCCCGAGCGGGCGCCCCGGTCGGCGCGGACTTCGCGGTCGTGTCGCTGAGCGACCGGCTCAAGCCGTGGCCGGTGATCGAGAAGCGACTGCACGCGATCGCCGAGGCCGACCTCGTGCTCGCGGTCTACAACCCCGCCTCGCGCAGCCGCACCACCCAGGTCGCCGACCTGCAGAAGCTCTTCCTCGAGCACCGCAGCCCCGACACGGTCGTCATCGTCGGCCGCGACGTCGGACGCGCTGAGGAGTCGCTGACCGTGACCACCCTCGCCGAGCTCGAGGCCGACACGGTCGACATGAAGTGCCTGCTGATCATCGGCGCCTCGTCGACCACCGTGACCGCGGCCGGCCAGGTCTGGACGCCGAGGTTCGTCGAGTGACCGTCCACTTCGTCGGCGCCGGCCCCGGCGCTGCCGACCTGATCACCCTGCGCGCTGCATCGCTGCTCGCGGCCGCCGACGTCGTGCTCTACCCGGGGACCTACCTCGACGCCGAGGTCCTCTCCCACTGCTCACGCGCACGGCAGGTCGACACCCAGAAGCTCGACCTCGACCGGATCACTGCCGTGATGGTCGACGCGTCGGCCGAGGGACTCGAGGTCGTCCGCCTCACCTCCGGCGACCCCTCCCTCTACTCCGCGCTCGCCGAGCAGACCGCCCGCCTCGACGCGGCCGGGGTCGCGTGGGACGTGTGCCCGGGAGTCCCGGCGTACGCCGCCGCTGCCGCCGCCGTCGGCCGCGAGCTCACCGTCCCCCTCGTGGCGCAGTCGGTCGTGCTCACCCGCACCCAGGCCCGCTCCACCGCGATGCCCGAGACCGAGTCGCTGGCCGCCTTCGCCGCGACCCGCGCGACGCTCGTGCTGCACCTCGCGATCACGAAGACCCGCGAGCTCGCGGCTGAGCTGGTGGAGGAGTACGGCGCCGACTGCCCGGCCGTCGTCGTCCACCGCGCCACCCAGCCCGACGAGCTCGTCCTCCGCGGGACGCTCGCCGACATCGCCGACCAGGTCGAAGCCGCCGGCCTGAAGCAGGCCGCCGTCATCCTCGTCGGCCGAGCGCTCGCGCGCGACGGCGCCGAGTCCTGGCTCTACCAGGCCGACCGCCCCCGCGAATCCGCTGGCTGAGGAGGGCGCCCAGCGCCCGTCACGAAGCCCCGGAACTGAACCGACGAACGTAACGCCGCTGCCACGGAGTTTCGACCGCCCGCGGGTGGTAGTGGGTGCGCACCCACGCGACAGCGACGTCGGCGGGGACCCCGTCGAGGATCGCGAGGCACGCGATCGCCGTGCCGGTGCGTCCCCGACCACCCTCGCAGGCCAGCTCAACACGTTCATCGACCGCGCGCTCCCAGGCTTCGCACAGCACCGCGCGAACCCCGTCGCGATCGTCCGGCAGCCGGAAGTCGGGCCAACGGACCCAACGGCTCTCCCACGGCACCGGGCCGGGCGGAGACCCGAGAAGGTAGACCGCGAGATGCGGCTCGGGACCATCGGTGACACCCGATCTCAGCCCGCGCCCGCGGACGCGCCGGCCCGAGGGCAGCTCGACGACGCCTGTTGCCGGTTCCCAGCTCGGCATGGTTGCCAACACTAGCGCCGTCGGACGGAGAGGGACGTCCCGTCCGGCACGCTCGGACCGCGACCGCCCGATGCCGCCGAACGGCCGCGCGCCGGACCGACGGCGACCAGACTGGCTCGACCGCGAACCGACCCCTCCGAGGAGCACACGTGACCGAGCTGTCCCCGATCGACCAGGCCCTCGCCGACCACTACCTCTCCGACGGCGGGCTCGGTGAAGGCACCTGGATCCTCGCCGCCCCGATGACCGTGACCGAGGCCCGAGCCCGCCTGCTCGGGCCCGACCCGAGGGTCGCGACCGAGGACGATCAGGACGCCATCGAGGAGGCCGAGATCTCGGCCTACGTCTTCCACCAGGTGGGCGACGGCGTGGTCGCCTGGGAGGACACGGGCTTCGCGGACCCGCCGAAGCGGCTGCTCGCCGAGCTGTCGCGCGACGGGGCGGTCAGCGCCGTCATGACCGACAACATCGAGGCGATGACGCGCTTCGGCTACGCGCGTGACGGCGAGATCGTCTTCGACGCATCCGAGTTCGCGTTCGTCGACAGCCTGGAGGAGATCCCGACCGAGGTGCGCGACCTGGCCGCGCTCGCGTGGAGCGACCTCGACGGCCCGACCGTCGATCGGGCCGCGCCGACCAGGATCGCCGCCGCGATGTGCGAGAAGGTCACCGGCATCCGCGCCACGGGAGACCTCGAGCCGGGAGCCGAGGCGTACGTCGTCCCCATGCTCTGGGGCGTGCTGGAGGACGAAGAGGACTGACCCGGCTCAGCCGATCGCAGCACCGGTGGATCCGAGTCATCACGAGACGAATCGTCGCGGGACGACCACACTGGGCCCATGCGTTCAGGGGGACGGCGCGGGGTCGCCGTGGTGCTGCTGCTCGGCGTGCTCGGCGTCGCCGGCTGCGGCGAGCTGGACTCGTCCGGCTCCGAGGTGGCGTACGTCGACGGGCCGAACGACGGCGTCACGGCAGAGAGCAAGCCGGACTGGTACACCGAGGACGACGACGTCGACGACGCGCCATCGGTCCCTACTCCCACCACCGAGCCGATTCCCACCGAAGCACCGACCTACGAGCCGCCCGAGAGGCCAGAGCTCGACCGAACCGAGCTGGACGCCAACCTGGCCGCGCTCTCCCCCGACGACCGGGCACTCGTCGAGCACCACCTCGCTGCTGCGCTCGGCGAGGGCACCTGGATCGTCGCCTCCCCGATGACCGTCGCCGAGGCGCGCACCCGCCTCCTGGGCCCGAACCCGCAGCCGGCGAAGCGGCGCGACTTCCTCAGCGACGACTCGTCGGCGTACGCCTTCCTGCAGGTCGGCGACGGCGTGGTGGCCTGGGAGTGGATGGGCTTCGCCGACCCGTCCAAGCGCCTGCTCGCTGAGCTGTCCCGCGACGGCGCGACCAGCGCAGTCGTCACCGACAACGTCGAGGCGATGACCCGCTTCGG
This sequence comes from uncultured Actinomycetota bacterium, assembly GCA_963701485.1. Classification (GTDB taxonomy): domain Bacteria; phylum Actinomycetota; class Actinomycetes; order Propionibacteriales; family Nocardioidaceae; genus Nocardioides. The sequence continues at coordinate 252,477 of CAVPAA010000014.1, read as the reverse complement.
CTACGCGCGTGATGGCGCGATCGTCTTCGACGCCTTCGAGTACGCCTTCGTCGAGGACCTCGACGAGATCCCAGCCGAGGTCCGCGACCTCGCCCGGCTCGCGTGGCACGACCTGGATGGACCGCTCGTCGAGACGGCGGACTGGGCAGCCGTCGGCCTCGCCATGGCCGAGAAGGTCACCGGCGTCCGCGCCACCGCCGAGGTTCAGGACGTCAAGGGCAGGGAGAACTGGTACGCAGTGCAGATGCCTTGGGGTGCGGGCGATTGAAGCGGTCCTCGTTGATCGCGGCGGAACGAATCAGATGCCATGCCCGGTGCGCACCAGCCACTGTGGCGTTGATGTGCCTTTTGCGGGTCACGCTCTCACCCTCCGCGGGTGATCGGCGACCACCGTCCGCGGTGCCACACTGCGGCACACCGGTCGCCTGACCGGACCTTCGAGAAGGGCACTGCCATGGACTCCAACATCGACGGCTTCGGGGACGTTCTCCTGTGGTCCTTCTGGTTCTTCATCTGGGTCGCCGCACTCATGGTCTGGTTCCGATGCCTGTTCGACCTGTTCGGTGACCACACCCTCAGCGGCTGGGGCAAGGCAGGGTGGGCGCTGCTCCTCATCTTCGTGCCCTGGCTGGGCGCCCTGATCTACCTGATCGCCCGCGGCCGCAGCATGAACGAACGTCAGCTCAGCAGAGCGAAGGAGATGCAGGCCGCGCAGGAGCAGTACATCCAGCAGGTCGCCGGCACGTCGGCCACACCTGCCGACCAGATCGCCAACGCCAAGGCGCTGCTCGACTCCGGCACCATCGACCAGGGCGAGTTCGACACGTTGAAGGCCAAGGCTCTCGCCTGACCCCCTCCAGTGTGTGTGGCACCTTGCCTGGCACCTCACATCACGTGACCGCCGTTGATGGTGATCCGGTGGCCGGTGATGAATCCCGCCCGCCTCCGAGGCCAGGTGCGCCACCATGGCCGCCACGTCGTCCGGCGTTCCCATCCGTCGCAGTGGAACCTCAGCGACGTACGTCGTCGGTGTCGAGGCCGTGGTGTCGCTCGACCGGGATCCAACCGGGCTGCACCAGGTTCACGGTGATGCCGATGGGCACCGAGCTCCTTGGCCCAGACCTTCGTGAGGCCCACCTGTGCGTTCTTCGCGGCGGTATAGGCCGACGTCAGTGGCGCCGCCCGGTCGGCCAGGTCAGAGCCGATCAGGATGACTCGACCACCACCGGCTGCGCGCATGGTGGGCAGAGCGGCCTGCACCAGCAGGGTCGGGCTCTTGACGAAGAACTCGAAGCTGATCCAGGTAGGTCTGCCAGGTCAGGTCCTCCAGTGGGACCTCGGGCTGCGGACCGGTGGCGTTGGCGACGACAGCGGTCACCGGTCCGAGTGTGCGCGCGACCTCCTCGAACAGGTGGTTGACGCCCTGCTCGTCGGTGACGTCAGCTGCGAACAGGTCCGCGACGCCACCTGCCTGGCGGATCGCCCCGACGACGGCCTCGGCCGCGGCTCGACCGCGGCGATAGTCGACCGCCACCGGCCACCCGTCGGCCGCCATGCGAATGGCGATGGCTGCACCGAGGCCGCGCGAGGCGCCGGACACGAGTGCGGCACCAGCGGCCCTCATGCTTCGCCGCCTGTCTGGGGTGCGGGCCGGCTCTCCGGGTCACGAACGCGAGGAGGCTGCACCCGTCCGTCCAGCCACTCCGTGATGGAACGTGCTGTCCAGGCGGGGTCCTCGAGGTGAGGTAGGTGTCCGACCCCGCTGCGGATCTGGAACGTCCACTCGGGGCGTGTCGACGCCAGCGCGCTTGCAGCATCGAGCTTGCGACAGCGGGTCGTCGGCGCCGTGGAGCCACAGGGTCGGCGTGGTGATGTGGGCGAGGTGGTGGCGCCACTGCCCCGGGAGGGCGAGGAGCTCGACCACCTCGAGGATCGCGCGGAACTGGGCACGCTGGGCGGCGCGGCCTCCGTCGGCCCTGGTGGCCTTGGTCTCCTCGACCGTGGCGTCGACGACAGTCGTTGGGATCGCGCTCAGCGTGCGGGGTGGCGTCGGCCAGCTGTCGGGCGACGAGTTCTCCGGGGTCATGCGAGCGACCTGTCGGGCTCACGAGTGCAGCCACGCCCGGCAGCCGCAGGAACGCGAGCTTGGTGGTCAACCTCGGGTCGCGGGACCAACGGGTCACGTTGGGTACCGGCGGGTCGAGCAGCACCAGGCTCTCGACAGTCTCGGGGTGGCTGAGCGACGTGCAGGATCGCCATGATGGCGCCCATGGAGTGGCCGACGAGGACGAACGGGGCGATCGGTCTCCAGCGTCAACAGTCGGTCGAGCATCGCAGCAGCTGCGCGTCGAGGCCGACGCGTCCGACGCCGTGGCAAAGGACCTGCCGTGGCCGAGCAGGTCGGGCACCAGCACGCGGCCCTCCGCCAGCATGGGGCCCAGCAAGCCGAAGTTGAGTGCCGACCCGCCCAGGCCGTGCAGGCACACCATGAGCTCGGCAGCATCCGGCGCGCCGTACTCGGTGAGGTGCACGGCACCGTCGAATCCACCGTGCGAGAGCGACTGCTCGGGGGCCACGCCGCCCCTGTCATCCGCGGCTCGCCCGCCAGAGTCATCTCGCCAGCCCGGCCGGCGGTGCAAGGTCGTCATCGTCTCCTCCAGAGGAGGTGCGCATCCCGAGCATCGACGCTAGCGAAAAGGGAGGGCTGGCACAGCACCTCGGACCCGGCTTCTCCCCATGATCGGGGGCGCAGGCCCCCACGCAGCGGCCTGCGCCATCGTGGTGTTCCCCCGCGACCGGGGCCACAGGTGCTCGCCGATCCTCAACCGAGCGCAGAGTCTCCAGGCGGCCGGGGTCGGCCGTCATGGAAGGTGACGCAGGTTCTGGATGATCCGAGTATTCGCGGCGGACTGTCGCACCTCGATCGGCCGACCGGCCGACGCATCCTGCCGGGTGGCTCGACGTTTCTCCCGAGGAGGTGCGGGCGTGGTCACCACCCATTTTCAGACCTCTTGGCTGTCGATGCTTCGTCCAAACCCCTCGAGCAAGTCTGTCTGGAGATCTTGAGGCGCACGCTCCCGATCGGCCGGTGGGCTCGCGCGGAAGAGAGCCCTCCAGGGGGTCCGCCTGGGCAGCACTCCAGAGGAGGCTGAACTCGGTGATCTGCAGCCTTCCCCAATCGTCGACCGCCGTGTCCCGGGGAACGTTCCGCTGCGCGCCCTCCTGGTCACGCAGCAGTTGTCGGATTGTGGAGCACCAGCTCTCATCGATTTCGTAGCGCTTTCTCGAGAATCTGGCCCGCGACCTCCATCACGAGGAGGAGCTTCGCCTGTGGGAAGCGATTGCTGGAGCTACTCAGTTGCGTGTAAGTCGTTCGGACTCGACCAAGACCAACGAACCGCACTCTGCTCATTTCCGAACTTATGGCCAGCATGGGCAGGGCGGATGAGCGCGCCATGAAGGTTCTGGGCGCGGAAGTGGCTGGACCTGCGTGGGAGCACCTCAGCAGGCTCCTGCCTCTCGTGGGTCACGACGCCGTCATCGGCGAGGGCGGGCTACGCGTTTTGCTCGAACCTTCGGGTGCGGATGAACAGTCCGATTGAGGCGATGAGGAGCCGAATCCCAGCTGAGGTGTACGGCACATTCTGGCTGGCTCCGACGCGACCAGCGTCTGGGCTTGCAGGTTGCACGATTGCTCAGCCGCCCAATGTCGCACCCCGGACGGTACGCGGCGGATACACGCGCCCATCACGGACGACCGGATGTCAAGCCGCGGCCCACTGTGACGGCTTGGAGATCGCCCTTGCGCTGCGCACCTTCAACGGTATCCCGAACCCGCCACTTGCCGAACGCCTCATGCGACACCCCAAGTGGAGGCGGGTCTGAGATCTGCCCACGTTCTGGCGAGTTCGCGACTTCAAGGGAATCAAATCTGCCGACCTCGACATCCGCCGCGGCAAGGCCACGATCCTGACGGGCGTGAATAGTAGCGGGAAGTCGTCATCTATCCAGTCGGTGCTGTAGCTGGTCAGTGCGTGCACAGCGACACCCAGGTCGACCTGAACGGTCCGTCGTCCAGTCTGGCGACGCGCAGGACCTCGTACGCGAAGCCGACGAGCGCGGTGGCGGCATCGAACCGTCCGTCTGTTCGACGAATCGACGCTCGATGATCGTACTTCACGGCAGCGCTACGTCCTCGCTACTGGTAATCTGGCTCCAGCTGACTACGGCTCATCCCTTCGAGTGCGAAATCTGCGGGTCTCTCGGCTCGAAAGCGAAGACCAATCCCTGTTCCTAGGGCGGGACAACTCTCGCGCAACCGACGTCGAATTGGCCATGCAGGCATCCGAACGGCTGGGGTCTCGAGATGCGATCCACCTGAAGTCACTCTTGGGTAGCAGCCGACGGCAACTACGCACGTATGTCGCGATGCAAGGGCTTCGTCCCGTTGCTGTCGTCCAGTTGATGAAGGCCAGCGTAAGTCTCATCTCGCTACCGGGCAATGCTGACATCTCTGCTCGAAGATGAAGAGAAACGCCGCTCACGAAGAGCTGATGTAAGCTCAACGATCCGCTGGGGCGCTAGCTTCGTTCGTGAGTTCGTGCAGCTTCTCCAAGACGTCCCAGCGGGCTCAGCAAGGACGGCGCAGGATTCAATTCAGAGCCTAGCGGCCGTTCGAAACGGCAATCCGTACACCTTCGAGTCCGTCTGGGGACAGATCAAGGATGAGGAGCGCCGAGTGCGGCATCCGCCCTCGCCGCGGCCGAGCGCTCACGGCGTCCCTGGGTGATGCTGCCAATCAGGGGACGCAATTGGGCGTCGGTCCCGCCTCCTGGCCCCCTTGAGGGCGCACTTCTGGAGACCCTTGGGGCCACGCATCACGCACTCGCCTCCCTGCACCACCCTCAACCGGTTGGCCGACAGAGTTCAGTCCACCTAGGCCCTCTTCGCGACGAGCCGCGAGGGCGTGGAACCACTGGACCGAATTGGCAAGTGGACTTCTGGTCTGCACGCGGGCCACTACATCGCTGCTGTTCTGTCGGGGTCGGGTCCTCTCTCATTCGGTATGCGAGACCGGATCTCCAGCAGACGACCGGAACGCTGGCTGAGGCGGTTAACGCTTGGCTCACCTACTTGGACATTGGGGATGACGTCGCAGCACGGTCACGTGGAAAACTCGGTGACGGGTTTGACCTAAAGGTCGGCGGGAAGGTCCGCGATCTAACCTCGGTCGGTGTTGGCGTGAGCCAAGCACTTCCTCTCCTCGTCGGACTACTGTCATGTCCTCGTGAGTCGCTCTTCATCGTTGAACAGCCGGAGTTGCACCTGCATCCAGGCGTGCAAGCTCGTCTTGCCGACTTCATGATTTCGGCCGACCTGACATCGCTCTAGTCATCGAAACCCATAGCGAGTCGTTCATCACCAGGATCTGGCGGCGCGCCGCCGAGGGCGGGATCGACGTCGATCGCGTCGACATCACGTTCGTCGATCCTGATGGCCACGGTTCCACTGCCCGGTCGCTTCACATCAGTGAGTATGGCGACCTGAGCGAGTGGCCGGACGGGTTCCTATCGAATTCCACACTGGACGTAGAAGCGATACTCTCGGCAAACATCCGGCGCGCAACGGCGGTGCCGGATGTCCGTTGAAGTTGTTCATATGATTGACCCGGAAATCGTGAACCCGTCCGACCTAGCCGCCCAAGATCTACGTTTCTGGAAACGCATGCTCGCTTGGTCAGCAATTCCAGAAATGCGCTTGGGGCCGCAGACGCTCAAAGCCCTTGGGTATGCTCGCTTCCAACCCTCCGGAAGTTGCAGGACTCGGTCGACCCGACTTCTGGACAATTGTAGGCAAGTACAGCGCGCGGGCAATCACCCCCGCTACGGGACGCACCGTATGTGAGGTCCACGTCCGTGACCGGTATGCGCCGTCCCTCGGAGCGCCTGAGAACTCCGACATTCTGATTGAGGATCTCCAGGTCCTCAGTCCTAAGGGCCGCATTGCCCTTGGGACTGATAGTTCGTGCTGGAGCAGCGACTGGAGCGCTGTCGATTGCGCGGCTTGCCACGAGTTGGCGCTCGCGCTGGTGCTAGGCCCCGACGAAACAGATTACCGGGAATCCTTGAGCATTGCATGGCGGGCGGCATACCTGACGGAGGCGTTGGGAGACGGCCTTCAGTTGAAGAGGTAGCTTCCCTACATGTTCCCGAGGATTGAATTCGCTGAAGGCGCATGGGGCCACCTGAGTTCTCTGTCTGGCGCACCGGAAACGACCCTTGCCGGCGTGGTCAAACATCTAAGGAGTTCTCTAACGATCATGCCGCAAGGATTTCGGAGGGTTATGCCTCTACAACCGATCGTGAGGCAGCCTTAGGTTCGCTTGGCGTGACTGCGTTGCTGGAAAGCCCGCGCACACACAAGAACAAGGGCGCGATGAAAGCGCGCGGAAGAATTTGAATTTGCTGGCGGCACTGTTCGTTGTGAGTGGCATACGAAGTTGAAGCCCAACACTGACCGGATCTACTTCGCCGTTGTCGATGATGGTGTGTTTGTGGGCTCGATCATCGACTACCTCCCGTCCGGAGAGGGGGGTGGGCGCTGGTCGTCGTCCGAGAGTTGCCGCGTTGCGGCGTACTGCGATCGACCGACGATCCTCCGCGCCGTATCCGGCGCGAGCCTACACTGATCCCACGTTTCCGTTGGACGCCCATTCTGGGTGGTTCGCAGCGCCTCTTAGACACGCCCAATTCTGGGCGGGTCGACGCTGGTGACTGCCTAGCTGAGATGCGGCTGCGTCAACGCCCACTGGGTGACGGCTCGAGAAGGCGTCCAGCCGGTGAAGGAGCCGACCGGGGCCGCGGACTCGACGCCGATGCGGGTGAGCTCCCCGCCGTGGTCGGCGTACGCCTTGGCGAGGAGCGTCTCGGTCTCGAGGGTGACGCCGTGGACGACGAGGCGGCCGCCTGGTTTGAGGGCAGCGAGGCAGGTGTCGAGGACGCCTTCGCGGGTGGCGCCGCCGCCGATGAAGATCGCGTCTGGCGCTTCGAGGCCAGACAGGGCCGAGGGGGCGCGGCCTTCGACGACCTGGAGATCGGGGACCCCGAGCGAAGAAGCGTTGCGCGCGATCCGCGCAGCCCGGTCAGGCGAGGACTCGATGGCGATCGTCCGGCAGGTGGGGTGCGAGCGCATCCACTCGATGCCGACCGACCCGGCGCCGGCGCCGACGTCCCAGAGGAGCTGGCCGGGGGCGGGCATGAGGCGGGCGAGGGCGGAGGCGCGGAGGTCGCGCTTGGTGAGCTGGCCGTCGTTCTCGAAGGCGTCGTCGGGGAGTCCGGGTGCCCACGAGGCGAGGCCGGAGCCGGCGACCTCGATGGCGATGACGTTCAGCGCCGGCGAGTCCGAAGACCACGACGAGGCGACGCCCGAGACCGAGGACTCCGACGACGAGCCCAGGTCACCCAGCACGGTCAGCGTGGACGCGCCCCAACCAGACGACGCCAGCAGCGAGGCCACAGCAGCAGGCGTCGACGCGTCCGACGACAGCACCAGGATCCGGCGGCCCGGTGCTAGGGCCAGCACCAGGCGTTCCAGAGGCCGTCCGACCAACGAGACCACCTCGCACGACTCGGCCGACCACCCCATCCGGGCCCGCGCCAGTGCCACCGACGAGACCGCCGGCACCACCCGCACCGGAGCGCCCAGGTCCAGCAGAGTGGAAGCGATGCCGGAGACCAGCGGATCGCCCGATGCGAGCGCGACGACCGGGCGACCGGCGTACTCGGAAAGCAGTGACGGCAGACCGACCGCCAGGGGCGAGGGCCACGGGACCCGCGTCTGACCGGGCGCATCGGGCACCAGCGACAGGTGCCGCGAGCCTCCCCACAGCACCGGCGCCTCGAGGACCAGCGACCGCGACGACTCCGGCAGCGAGGCCCAGCCGTCCGCCCCGATCCCGACGACCACGACCTCGGTGGGCACACCAGTGGACGACATGGCCGCAGACGCTATCGTGACGCGCAGAAGGCAAGAGGTGCCCCGAAGTCTGGGGAGAATCTGGGAAGTCGGTGAAAGTCCGACACAGGGCCCGCTGCGGTGACTCGTGACGTCGAACATGGCGATCCGGGAAGTCCGAAGACCGGCCTCTCGCCGCCCATGAAGCTGGCAACGAGAGCGGGAGCCCCCATGCCACTGCAGTACCCCCTGTCCGCCGTCGTCCCCTCCAGGTCGGACGCGGGCGACGACATGACGCTCGCCCTCCTCCTCACCACGATCTCCCCCGAGGTCGGCGGCGTCCTCGTGCGCGGTGAGAAGGGCACGGCGAAGTCCACGACCGTCCGCGCCCTCGCCTCCGTGCTGCCACCGATCGAGGTGGTCGCCGGCGACCGGTTCTCCAGCGCCCCCGGCGAGACCTCGCCCGATGGCACCTGGGGACTCGACGCGGAGACCGAGACCCGGCCCGTACGCCTCGTCGAGCTGCCCGTCGGCGCCACCGAGGACCGCGTGCTCGGCTCGCTGCACCTGTCGAAGGTGCTGGCCGACGGCGTCGCCGAGTACGAGCCCGGCCTCCTCGCCCGTGCGCACCGCGGCCTCCTCTACGTCGACGAGGTCAACCTCCTCCACGACCACCTCGTCGACCTGCTGCTCGACGCCGCCGCGATGGGCCGCTCCACCGTCGAGCGCGACGGGGTCTCGGTCGCGCACGCCGCCCGCTTCGTGCTCGTCGGCACCATGAACCCCGAGGAGGGCGAGCTCCGGCCCCAGCTCCTCGACCGCTTCGGACTCACCGTCGAGATCGCCGCGCCGCGCGACCCGCAGCTGCGCGCCGAGGTCGTACGACGTCGGCTCGCCTTCGACGCCGACCCTGCCGCCTTCGTGGCAGTCGTACGCCGACGCCGAGCGCGCGCTGACCGACCGGATCGCCGCTGCCCGCAAGCTGCTGCCCGAGGTCGAGCTCACCGACGCGGTGCTCACCAAGGTGGCCGAGGTCTGCGCCGCCTTCGAGGTCGACGGCATGCGCGCCGACATCGTCACCACGCGTACGGCGATCGCGCACGCCGCCTGGCACGGGCGTACCTCCGTCACCCGCGCCGACATCCGGCAGGCCGCGCTGCTCGCGCTCCCCCACCGCCGGCGGCGGAACCCGTTCGATGCGCCGGGGCTGGACGAGGACCTGCTCGACGCGGTCCTCGGGGACGAGGAGCCGGACCCCGAGCCGCCTGCGCCGCCGGAGCCGGAGGGGGATGGGGACGGGACGTCGGACGGCTCTGATGAATCGGGTCTCGATACGCCCCCTCGTTCCTCGGGGGCTACTCGACCACCGAGTGAAGATGTCGCGGACGGCGGGGAGCGACCCGATGATCCGGCGGCAGAGGACCAGGGTTTCGAGACGGGCGCGGAGCGCCCTCCTCAACCAACGAGTGAAGGGCAGGCGCCGACGTCGGTGATCGGCGCGGCCGACCCCTACAAGGTCAAGCGGTTCGAGGTGCACGGCACCGGCGCTGGGGAGTCGGGCAAGCGCTCGCGGGCGCTGACGACCAACGGGCGGCGGATCGGCGCGGACCCCACCGGCAACGGCGGGCTGCACCTGGTCGAGACCATCCGCGCGGCCGCGCCGCACCAGCAGGCACGGGGCCGCACCGGCGGGCGGATCAGGTTCCAGGACAGCGACCTACGGACCGCGCGACGCGAGGGACGCGAGGCCAACCTGGTCCTCTTCTGCGTGGACGCCTCGGGGAGCATGGCCGCGCGCAAGCGGATGGAGCAGGTCAAGACCGCGATCCTCAGCCTGCTGCTCGACGCCTACCAGCGCCGCGACAAGGTCGGGCTGGTCACCTTCCGCGCCGACTCGGCCGAGGTCGCGCTGCCGCCGACCCACTCGGTCGACATCGCCGCCACGCGGCTCGCCGACCTGCCGGCAGGAGGACGTACGCCGCTCGCCGAGGGCCTGCTCACCGCGGCCGAGGTGCTGCGGGTCGAGAGGGTGCGCGACCCGAGGCGCCGCCCGCTGCTCATCGTCATCACCGACGGCCGCGCCACCCACGGCCCGGACGCGGTCGCCCGCAGCAGGACGGCCGCGGCGTGGATCGCCGAGCAGCACACCAGCGCCGTCGTCGTCGACTGCGAGCAGGGCCCGATGCGGATGGGCCTCGCCGGCCAGCTGGCAGCGGCCATGCAGGCGACCCACCTGCCGCTCGCGGAGGTCAGCGCCCAGGCGCTGGCGGGCGTCGCCCGCGTGGCGTGAAGGCGGTGCGCTGACATGCCGAAGGGTGTCCCGACCACCATCCCCGACGACGGCCTGACCACGGCCCAGCGCCGCAACCGCCCGCTGATCATCGTCCACACCGGCCCCGGCAAGGGGAAGTCGACCGCCGCCTTCGGGCTCGCGATGCGCGGGTGGAACCAGGGCTTCAGCATCGGTGTCTTCCAGTTCGTGAAGTCGGCCAAGTGGCGCATCGGCGAGCAGACCGTGCTCGAGCGCCTCGGCCTGCTCCACGAGGAGACCGGCGAGGGCGGCCCCGTCACCTGGCACAAGATGGGCTCGGGCTGGTCGTGGTCGCGCAAGGCCGGCAGCGAGGAGGACCACGCCGCCGACGCCGCCGAGGGCTGGCAGGAGATCAAGCGCGCGCTCGCCGAGGAGCGCCACGACCTCTACGTCCTCGACGAGTTCACCTACCCCATGAAGTGGGGCTGGGTCGACGTCGACGACGTCGTCGCGACGCTGACCGACCGGCCCGGCCGCCAGCACGTCGTCATCACCGGCCGCCACGCCGACCCGCGCCTGGTCGAGGCCGCCAACCTCGTCACCGAGATGGGCCAGGTCAAGCACCCGATGGAGGTCGGCCAGAAGGGCCAGCGAGGCATCGAGTGGTAGCCCTCCCCCGCCTCATGGTCGCCGCCCCGGCGAGCGGCCACGGCAAGACCACCGTCGCCACCGGGCTGATGGCCGCGCTCGCCCGCGCCGGGCACACCGTCAGCGGCCACAAGGTCGGCCCCGACTACATCGACCCCGGCTACCACGCGCTCGCCACCGGGCGTCCCGGCCGCAACCTCGACCCGCACCTCGTCGGCGAGGAGCGCCTCGTACCCCTCCTCCTGCACGGTGCTGCCGGCGCCGACCTCGCCGTCATCGAGGGCGTGATGGGGCTGTACGACGGCCAGATCGGTGGCGACGGCTTCGCGTCGACCGCCCACGTGGCCGCCGTGACCCGCACCCCCGTGGTCCTCGTCGTCGACATCTCGTCGGCCTCGCGCACCATCGCGGCCACGATCCACGGGCTGATGACCTGGGCCCCCGATCCCAGTCAGCCGCCCGTCGACGTCGTCGGCGTCATCCTCAACAAGGCCGGTTCCCTGCGTCACGCCGACGAGGTCGTGCGCTCCATCGGCGACCGGGTGCCCGTGCTCGGCGTGCTCCAGCGGGACGCCGGCATCGAGGCGCCGAGTCGTCACCTCGGGCTCGTGCCCGCGGCCGAGCGCGACGACGCGGCTGCGGCCCTCGACCGGCTCGCCGGACAGATCAGCCAGGCGGTGGACCTGGAGCAGGTCGTACGACTCGCGTCGGCGGCGCCGGACTTGCACGAGGCTCCGTGGGACCCCCGAGCCTCGCTGGTTGAGGAGGGCGCCCTGGCGCCCGTCACGAAACCTGGATCGCCGGGTGCGCCGGGTCTCGTGACAGGACTTCGTCCTTCCTCGACCAGCGGCGGCAACGGGGCTCGGATCGCCGTCGCCGGCGGCCGCGCGTTCACCTTCCGCTACGCCGAGACGGTCGAGCTGCTGCAGGCCGCGGGCGCCGAGGTCGTCGAGCTCGACCCGCTGACCGACACCCGGCTGCCGGAGGGCACGACCGGGCTCTACCTCGGCGGCGGCTTCCCCGAGGTCCACGCGGTCGAGCTGGGGGGCAACGAGCGCCTGCGCCGCGACATCCGCACCGCGATCGCCAGGGGGCTGCCGACCGTCGCGGAGTGCGCCGGCCTGCTCTACCTCTGTGAGTCGGTCGCCGGGCCCGACGGCACCGCCGTCCCCATGGTCGGCGCGATCGACGCGACCGCCGCCATGGCACCCCGGCTGACGCTGTCGTACCGCACGGCGCAGAGCCCGACCGACAACCTGCTGTCGAGGACGGGCGAGCAGGTCACCGGGCACGAGTTCCACCGCACCCACCTCACGCGGTCCCACCGCGGCGACGCCGCCTGGCTCCTGCCCACCCCCGAGGGCATCGCGACGCCGACGATGCACGCCTCCTACCTCCACACCCACTGGGCCGGCCACCCCCACCTCGCCGCCCGCTTCGTCGAGGCCGCCCGACGCCACCGCGGGCCGGACCTCCGCCACCACGGCGACAAGGAGGCCGCGCCGGGCCTCGTCGACCTCGCCGTCAACGTGTTCGACGGCCCGCGCCCACGCTGGCTCGACCGGGCGCTCGTCGAGGCCGTCACCGACGCCGACGCCTACCCCGACGCGAGCGAGGCGGAGCGAGCGGTCGCGCAGCGGCACCAGCGAGCGGCGCAGGACGTCCTCGCGACCGCCGGCGCCGCCGAGGCCTTCACCCTGGTCGCCCGGCTCCGGGACTGGCGGCACCCGGTCGTCGTGCACCCCCAGTTCACCGAGCCCGAGGTCGCGCTGCGCACCGCCGGCCACGTCCCCGACCAGGTCGTCCTGACCCACGACCACGGCTTCGGGCTCCGACCCGGCGACGTGCCCGAGGACGCCGACCTGGTGATCATCGGCAACCCGACCAACCCCACCGGCGTACGCCACCCGGCCGCGACCATCGCGGGCCTCGTGCGAGAGGGCCGACTGGTCGTGGTCGACGAGGCGTTCCTCGACGACGAGGTCGAGACCCTGGCAGGCGAACGACACGAGGGGCTGGTCGTCCTCCGCAGCCTCACCAAGATCTGGTCGATCCCCGGGATCCGGGCGGGCTACCTCCTCGCCGACCCCCACGTCGTCGAGGCGCTGCGGGAGCAGCAGACCCCGTGGTCGGTCTCGGCGCCGGCCATCGCCGCCCTGGTCGCGACGAGCAGCGACCAGGCGGTGCAGGAGGCGAGGGCGAGGGCCGTAGAGCTGACGTCCAGGCGCGAGCACCTGCTCGAGGGCCTCGCCGAGCTCGGCATCGAGACCGTCCCCAGCACCGCGCCGTACGTCCTCGCGCGCACCGGTGCAGGAAGCCGGGAAGCCTTACGCAGTGCGGGATTCGCGACCCGGAGGGCCGACACGTTCCCCGGGCTCGACGACGAGTGGGTCCGGATCAGCGCCCGCCGGACGAGCGTCACCGACGACCTCCTTGGTGCGCTACGCTCCATCCACCCAGTCCTGAGGAAGCCGGTGGGAATCCGGCACAGTGGCGCTACTGTGACACGCCTCCAACGCACCACGGAGTCGTGAAGTCAGACCCGACGGACTGGAAGTCACTCCCCATCAACCCGGGACGCTTTCATCCCGAAGGAGGAATCATGGCGCACGCCATCTCCAGCCCCGACTCCCTGTCCACGGGCTCACTCTCACCGTCCGACCTCGCCATCCCGCTGCGGGAGCTCGCTCCCTGGCTGGTCCTCGGCGCACTGTTCGCCCTCTCGGTCCTCGTGCTGATCAGCTCGGTCCAGGGCGCGATCACCATCCCCGAGGGCACCGCGATCCACGAGTGGGTCCACGACGGCCGGCACCTGCTCGGCTTCCCCTGCCACTGATGGGCACGAGGACCTTCCTGGTCCACGGTCTCGTCGCTGGTCTCCTCGCCGGTATCGCCGCGTTCGTCGTGGCGTACACCGTCGGGGAGCCCCAGGTCGACAAGGCCATCGCCCTCGAGGAGGCCGGCAGCGCCCCGGCCTCCGACGGGCACGACCACGCGCACGCAGACGAAGAGACCGGCCACTCGCACGGCGAGGACGCCGCGGTCTCCCGCACCACCCAGTCCACCTGGGGCCTGGCCACCGGCACCCTCGCGATCGGCGTCGTCCTGGGCGGCTTCACCGGCATCCTGTCCGCGGTCGGCCTCGGCCGCCTCGGGGGCCTCCGCCCGGCGGCGAGCACGGCACTGGTCGCCGCCCTGGGCGCGGTGTCGTTCAGCATCGTGCCGTTCCTGAAGTACCCCGCCACCCCGCCCGCCGTCGGGTCGGGCGAGACGATCGACAGCCGCACGGCCCTCTACTTCGGGTTCCTCGCGATCTCGGTGATCGGCGTCGTCGCCGCCGTCGCCGTGGCCCGCTGGGGATCGCGGCAGTGGAGCGGGGTCCCGGGCGTCCTCGCCGGCCTCGGGACGTACGTCGTCGTGGTCGCGGTGGCCGCGGTCGCGTTCCCGAAGATCGACGAGCTCGGCGGCTTCCCGGCCAGCATCCTGTGGGACTTCCGGGTCTCCTCGCTGCTGACGCTGCTGGCGATGTGGGCGGTGATCGGCGCGGTCCTCACGGCCCTCGTCGACCGCACCTGGCGCCAGCAGCACGAGGTCGAGGCGCAGCGCGCGTTCGCGGCGTCGCTCTGAGCACCAGGTCGGCGGGGTGAACCGGGCCCACACCAGTCGAGCACTGGGACTGGCACTCGGCCACCTCGCCGACCGTCGCTTCGGTGACCCCCGGCGCGGCCACCCGGTCGCGCTCTTCGGCAGCGCCGCTGCCGCCCTCGAGAGGCGCGTGTACGCCGACTCGCGGGCGCGCGGCCTGCTCCACCTGGCCCTCCTGGGCGGGGCCGTCTCGGGGGGCGGCCTCGTCCTGGAGCTCATGGCCCGGAGGCACCCGGTCGCCCACACCCTCGTCACCGCGGCCGCGACGTGGACCGTCCTCGGCGGCACGTCGCTCGGTCGCGAGGCCCGCGCCGTCCACGACCTGCTGGCAGGCGGCGACCTGCCCGGCGCCCGGCAGCGGCTGACCCACCTCGTCGGCCGGGACACCTCCGTCCTCGACGAGGCCGAGGTCAGCCGCGCGAGCGTCGAGTCGGTCGCGGAGAACACCTCGGACGCCGTCGTCGCCCCGCTCGTCTGGGGTGCCGTCCTCGGCGTGCCGGGACTGCTCGGCTACCGCGCCGCCAACACCCTCGACGCGATGGTCGGCCACCGGGGTGAGCGCTACGGCCGCTTCGGCTGGGCGTCGGCCCGGTTCGACGACCTGCTCAACCTGCCCGCCGCGCGCCTCAGCGGGCTGCTGGCCGCCGCCCTCGCGCCGACCGTCGGCGGCTCACCGGTCGCCGCCCTGGCGGCATGGGCGCGAGACGCCCGACGCCACCCCAGCCCCAACGCCGGCGTGGTCGAGGCGGCCTTCGCCGGCGCGCTCGGCGTACGGCTCGGGGGCCGCAACCACTACGCCCACGGGATCGAGGACCGGGTGCTCCTCGGCGACGGCCCGTCCCCGACGCGCCACGACATCGCCCGGTCCGTGCGCCTGGCCGACGCCGTCGGGACCGGAGCGGTCGTCGTCGCCGCGCTGGCGGCTACGCGAACGGGTCGGGCAGCGCGCCGGGCAGCCCGGTGAGGAGCTCGCGCGCCCTGGCGGCGTGCTTGTTCTCGACGAGCACCTCGTACTTCGTCGCCACCACCTGCGTGACGGACGAGAAGTCGCGCTGGCCGCGGGTGAAGGCGTAGCCGAGGAGGGCCCAGACCAGGCCGAAGGTCGCCCCCATCAGGGCCGTGCCGAGCAGCACCTGCCACAGCCCCTCCTCGGTGAAGAGCGCGAAGATCAGGCCCACGAAGAGGCCCAGCCACAGACCCGAGAGGATCCCGCCGACCGCGACCTTCGACCAGGTCAGCCGGCCGGTGACCCGCTCGATCCGCTTGAGGTCGGTGCCGACGATGATCAGCTGCTCGACCGGGAACTCGGCGTCGGCGAGGAAGTCGACGCTCTTCTGCGCCTTGGCGTAGTCGTCGTAGACCGCCAGCGACTGGGGGAACTGCAGCTTGAGCGGCGAGGCGGGGGTCAGGCCCGGGGTGGACATGTCACCACGATACGACCCACCGCGCTGCCGACGCGGCGTCCGGGACGCTCTCGACCCCGGACACCGCTGCGCCACGACGCACGACCACGACGGGTACGCCGAGCTGCCCGGCCGCGGCCATCTTCGGCCACGTGTAGCTGCCGCCTGAGTCCTTGGTGACCAGGGCGTCGATCCCGTGCTCGGTCATCGACCGCAGCTCACCCGCGAGGTCGTAGGGACCGCGGTCCAGCACCACGAGCCACGGCTGCGGCACGTCGACCTCCGGCGGGTCGACGACACGCACCACCGCGCGGTGGCCGGCCAGCGGTCCGACGAACTCGCCGAGCGGCTGGCGTCCGACCGTCAGCAGCGGCCGGCGTCCCAGCGACGCCGCGAGGTCCGCCGCCGCCCGGTGGGAGTCGACCCAGTGCCAGTCCCCGGCACCGGGCGCGTCCGACCACCCGGGCCGTGCCAGTCGCAGCAGGGGTACGCCGGACGCCGCGCAGGCCTCGACGGCGTTCGCGGAGATGCCCTCGGCGAAGGGGTGCGTCGCGTCGACGACGGCCCGGACGTCGTGGTCGGCCAGCCACGCCCGCAGCCCGTCCACCCCGCCGAACCCGCCCATCCGCACCTCGCCGACGGGGAGCCGCGGCCGCTGGACGCGGCCGGCGAGCGAGGACACGACGTCCACCCCCGCCTCGACGAGCAGTCCCGCGAGCTCGCGCGCCTCGCCCGTGCCGCCCAGCAGGAGGACCGTCATCGCGACGCCCCCGGCTCGAGCGCCGGCAGGCCCGCGGGCGGACCCGAGCGGGCCAGGTCGAGCAGCGCGTCGAGGTCGAGGTGCTCCTCGGCCAGGTCGCCGAGGAGGTCGAGCCGACGCTCGCGCTGCTCGGCGAAGCTCACGTCGCCGGGCTCGTACGCCGCCCCTGCCGCCGCGGACACCTCGGTGAGCAGCGCGCGCCGGAGCGGGTCGCCCTCGAGCGAGCCGTGCCACATCGTCCCGAACACCGCGCCGGAGCGGGCACCGCCCAGGAACTCCTCGCCACCGTGCCGGGTGATCCGGCCGTGGTGGATCTCGTAGCCGTGCGCGTCGGCACCCAGCGCCGTACCGGTCGGGAGGCGGAGCACCTTCTCGGCGTCGAACGTCGTCGTCACGTCGAGCAGCCCCAGCCCCGGCTCGTCGGCGCCCGCGACGCCCTCGACCCCGGCCGGGTCGACGATCCGCGTGCCGAGCATCTGGAAGCCGCCGCAGATCCCGAGCACCGGCCTGCCCTCCGCGGCGTGCGCGAGGATCGCCCGGTCGAGGCCGCGCGCCCGCAGCCACGCCAGGTCCGCCAGCGTCGCGCGGGTGCCGGGGAGCACGACCAGGTCGGCTCCGGCCAGCGCGCGGGCCTCGGAGGCGAAGGTGACGTCGACGCCGGGCTCGATGCCGAGCGCGTCGACGTCGGTGAAGTTCGAGATCCTCGGCAGCCGTACGACGGCCACGCGCAGGCGGGCCGCGTGGTCCGAGGCGCGGCGCCCGGCGAGGTCGAGCGCGTCCTCGGAGTCGAGCCAGAGGTCGGGGTGCCACGGCAGGACGCCGTACACCTCGCGTCCGGTCAGCGCGCGGATCTCGTCGAGGCCGGGCCGCAACAGGTCGATGTCGCCGCGGAACTTGTTGATCACGAAGCCCGCGACGAGCTCCTGGTCGGCCGCCGACAGCAGCGCGACGGTCCCGAAGAGGGCGGCGAAGACCCCTCCGCGGTCGATGTCGCCGACCACCAGCGTCGGGACCCGGCCGTGCTGGGCCAGGCCCATGTTGACGTAGTCGCCCTCACGCAGGTTGATCTCGGCCGGGCTGCCCGCGCCCTCGACCACGACCAGGTCGTGGCGGGAGGCGAGGTCGTCGAAGGCGGCGTAGGCCGCGTCGCGCAGGTGGGTGCGGCCGCCGACGAAGTCCTTGGAGTCGATCGTGCCGCCCGGCCGGCCCATCACGACGACGTGGCTGCGCCTGTCACCCCCGGGCTTGAGGAGGACCGGGTTCATCGCAGCCTCCGGCTCGACGCCGGCCGCCACGGCCTGGATCCACTGCGCCCGGCCGATCTCGGCGCCGTCGGCGCAGACCATCGAGTTGTTGGACATGTTCTGCGCCTTGAACGGCGCGACCCCGATGCCCCGGCGGGCGAACGCGCGGCACAGCGCGGTGGTGACGATCGTCTTGCCCGCGTCCGACGTCGTCCCGGCGACCAGCAGCGCACTCACGGGCGCCAGCCTAGGGAGCGGCGGCCCGGCGTCGTGACCGAGGAGGCCCCGGCGAAGTTTTACCGTGCACCTGTTTCATTCCGCGAACAAGCGGGCACCATGGTGCTATGAGCAAACTGATCTTCGACAACAGGGCGGTCGGGGCGCTCTTCGTCTTCCTGCTCGTGGTCAACGCGTTCGCCATCCAGAACGGCTGGTACGCCTGAGGACCCTCACGGGCCCTCACAGCCACGCGTGACACGATCTCCGGGTGGCGACACCCGGGTTGAGCTCTGACTGCGCGCGCTGCTTCGGCCTCTGCTGCGTGCTGCTCCCCTTCTCCGCCTCGGCCGGCTTCGGCGTCGACAAGCCCGGCGGGCGCCCGTGCCTCAACCTGCTCAGCGACGACAGCTGTCGGATCCACGCCACCCTGCGCGAGGACGGCTGGCCGGGGTGCACCGTCTTCGAGTGCTTCGGCGCCGGCCAGCAGGTCTCCCAGGTCACCTACGGCGGGACGTCGTGGCGCGAGCAGGACAGTCCCCCGCACCGGATGGCCGAGATGGGGGCGGTCCTGTCGGTGATGCGCCAGCTCCACGAGATGCTCGTCCACCTCGTCGAGGTCGCCCGGCGCTCGCCCGACCCTGCTGCCGACGTCGTACGCGCCGAGATCGAGGAGCTGACCGGCGCCGACCCCGAGACCCTGCTCCTCGCCGACCTCGACGGCCTGCACGAACGGGTGGGCGGTCTGCTGTCGGAGGCCAGCGCGCGCGTACGACGACCGTGGCCGGCCGCGCAGGACCGCACGCGTGCCGACCTCGCCGGCCGCCGACTCACCGGCGACCACCGCGGCTGGTCGTTCCGCGGGGCGCTGCTGATCGCCGCCGACCTCCGGGGTGCCGACCTGCGCGAGGTCGACCTCCTCGGCGCCGACCTGCGCGACACCGACGTACGCGGCTGCGACCTCTCCACCGCCCTGTTCCTCACCCAGCCCCAGGTCAACGGCGCCGTCGGCGACCCGGCGACCACCCTTCCGGAGGGTTTGTCGCGGCCTGCACGCTGGGAGTCCTGACCGGACGGAATACCTCGCCGGAGGGTCGTGCTGTGCCTCGTATGACCGTTCCCAGCATCCAGCTCCATGACGGCACGTCGATCCCGCAGCTCGGTTTCGGCGTGTTCCAGATCGACCCCGCCGACACCGCGGAGGCGGTGACGCACGCGCTCGAGGTCGGCTACCGCCACATCGACACCGCAGAGATGTACGGCAACGAGAAGGAGGTGGGCGAGGCCCTGCGGTCCTCCTCCCTCGGGCGGGACGAGGTCTACGTGACCTCCAAGCTCAACAACGGCTTCCACCGCCCCGACGACGCGGAGCGCGCGTTCGAGAAGACCCTGGGCGACCTCGGCCTCGACCGCATCGACCTGTTCCTCATCCACTGGCCGCTGCCGACGCGCTACGACGGCGACTTCGTCTCGACCTGGCGCACCATGGCGTCGTTCGTCGAGGACGGCCGCGCGGCGTCTGTGGGCGTCTCTAACTTCCAGCCGGCCCACCTGCAGCGCCTCGTCGACGAGACCGGCGTCGTCCCGGTGATCAACCAGGTCGAGGTCCACCCCTACTTCACCAACGACGACGTCCGCACCGCCAACGCGAAGCACGGCGTCGCGACCGAGGCGTGGTCGCCGATCGCACAGGGCAAGGTCCTCGACGACGCCGTCATCACCGAGATCGCCGAGGCCAAGGGGAAGTCCACCGCCCAGGTGACCCTGCGCTGGCACGTCGAGCGCGGCGACATCGTCTTCCCCAAGTCGGTCAACCCCGCGCGGATGAAGGAGAACTTCGAGATCTTCGACTTCTCGCTCACCGACGACGAGGTGGCACGGATCGCGGGCCTGGACCGCGGCGAGGACGGCCGCACCGGCCCCAACCCCGACACGTTCGACTACATCCCCGACTGACCGCCGCCCGCCGGCGCGTCGAGAGGCCCGACCCC
This sequence comes from uncultured Actinomycetota bacterium, assembly GCA_963701485.1. Classification (GTDB taxonomy): domain Bacteria; phylum Actinomycetota; class Actinomycetes; order Propionibacteriales; family Nocardioidaceae; genus Nocardioides. The sequence continues at coordinate 232,366 of CAVPAA010000014.1, read as the reverse complement.
GGACGGGGTCGGGCCTCTCGTCACGTGGACCACCGGATCGCCGACCTGAGTCCCCATACCCACGCGCGACCCCGCGTGGCTGGCCCAGACTCCCCCGCATGGAACCCAGCACCTGGCAGCGTCCGGGCCTCCGCGCCGCCCTCCTGTACGCCGTCGCCGCCAGCCTCCTCGGCGGCATCGTCTCCGCGGTCAGCCGCCTCGAGCTCACCCGTCGCGCCGTCCCCGACGCCGAGCTCCCCGACGGGCCGATGATCGTGGTCGCCAACCACACGAGCTTCGCCGACGGCATCCTGCTGGCGCTCGTCGGACGCCGTCTCGGCCGCTCGCTGCGGCTGATGGCGACCGGCGGCGTCTTCCGGTCGGGCCTGGTCGGTCCGGTCGTCCGCCGCCTCGGGTTCATCCCGGTCCTCCGCGGCACCGACGCGGCCGCCGGCTCGCTCGACGCCGCGGCCACCGCGCTCGAGGCCGGCGAGGCCGTCGGCCTCTTCCCCGAGGGCCGCATCACCCGCGACCCGCAGCACTGGCCCGAGCGGTCCAAGACCGGCGCCGTCCGCCTCGCGCTCCGCACCGGCGCACCGGTCGTCCCCGTCGCCCTGGTCGGCGCGCACCAGCTCGTGGGCACGACCGGCATCGTCACCCGGCTGCTGCGCAACACCGTCCTGCGCCCGCGGGTGCGGGTCGCGGTCGGGGAGCCGATCGACGTACGACGCCTCGCGGGCGTCAGCGGTCACCAGCCGGTCGACGACGCGACCGTGCGCCGGGTGGCCGACGAGGTGATGACCGTGCTCGTGGCGCAGGTCGCCGAGCTGCGCGGGGAGCCCGCGCCCCACCCGACCGGCGTGCCGCAGGAGGCGCTCAGCGCCTGACCCCGGCCCGACCGGGGCTCAGGAGTAGCGGTGGCTCTTCGCCGCGTGGCCGCGCTCGCGGGTGCAGGTGCGACCGCTCATGTTGCGGTGGCCGCACAGCTCCTCGGTCGCCGGCTGGTCGCTCTCGACTGCCGGCTCCGCGGCGGTCTGGGCGGCCTTCTTGGCGGCCGGGGCCGGCGGGGCGACGGGCGCCGCAGCCTTCGGGCGCGCCGGCGCGGCGCTCGAGCGCTTCTGCGCCTCGGCGTACTTCGCCTCGCGCATGGCGCGGAGGTTGTCCATCTTGCTCATCGTCCACTCACGTGATGAACCTACGCGCTCGCACCGACAGCGGCGGTCACCGGCTCCAGTCGATCGCGTCGTGGACGTCCTGCAGCCGGCGGCCGCGCACCGGGTCGTGCTGCGCGACCCACGCGATCCGACCGCGCAGGTGCTCCTCGAAGGCGGGCACGTCGTCGCGGTTCTGCGTGCTCGGTCCGTGGCGGTGGCAGTTGTGCAGGATCGCCCGCAGCAGGTCGACCTGGTGGCGGGCCACCTTCGGCCGTTCGTTGACCACCAGCCCGCCGAGGGTCTGGCGACCGGCGCGCGGCATCACCCCGGTCTTGCGGGTGTTGAGCCGGAAGCCCTCGTCGGTGACGATCGCCTCGACCGCGTCGATCAGGCGCGACGTGCCCGTGCCCCAGCCGCGCTCGCCGGAGAACGCCAGGTCGTCGGCGTACCTCGTGTAGCGCCCGCCCCACGACCGGGCCAGCGCGGTGAGGCGCACGTCGAGCCGGAAGGCCGCCAGGTTGGCCATCGCCGGGGAGGTGGGCGCGCCCTGCGGCAGGTGGGGCGCGGCGAGCCGGCGACCGAGCCGCCAGTGGGCGTCGAGCAGGCCGTCGTCCGCGGGGGTCGGCACGGAGCGCCAGGACGAGAGCGGCAGGACGCTCGTCACCAGGCCGGCCAGGCAGTGGGCGACCGCCTCGGGGTAGCCGGCGGTGCGCCAGATGCCGTAGACGCGGGAGACGGTCACGCTCGCGAAGAACGCCTCGAGGTCGAGCCGCAGGACGACGCTCCGGTCGGCGTGGGGCGCGGCGTAGGACCGCACCGACCCGCCGGGCCGGAAGCCCCTGGCCGCGTCGTGCGGCGGGACGAGGGCGACGACCTCGTGGAGCAGGCGGCGCTGCACGGCCTTGAGCCGCGGCTTGGGTGCCTCGAGGACGCGGATGGCGCCGCTGGCCGCCACCCGGTGGGAGACGCGGTAGTGCTGGAGGGGGACGTCGGAGGCCGTTCGCGCGAGGTGTCGCGGGTCGGCGAACCAGTCGAGGTCGGCGGCGCTGAGTCCCAGGAACGACGCGACGTCCGCGAGGTCGTCGAGCACGGGCAGCCGCCACCGGTTGGTGAGCATCTGCGTCGCGACGACCGGTTGCACCACGGGGGCGGCGCGCAGCGCCTTGGCCGCCGCCGGTCGCGAGGCCAGGTTGGTGGCGAGCTCGCGGGGACGGTCGGCGGGTGCGCGCGGGTAGAGCTCGAGCGTCTGGCGCACGAGCGGCGGCAGCCACCGCGCTCGGCGACCCAGCACCGTCGTCCCGCTCGCGACCAGGCCCGGCTGGGTCCACTCGCCGGCGAGGAAGGCGGCCGCCAGGGCGCGCGCCAGGTCCGCCCTCATCCGGTCGCCGACCCAGAGGAGGAAAGGGTGGCCGTCGGGGTGTGCGGCAGCGCAGCCCGACCTGTCCCGTCGTGCGCGCGATGACCTGCAGCGGAGCGCAGCGAGTCGCGCGCGGTGCCGTGCCCGAACGATCCGGTGGTCCCCGGGGTAGCCCCGGAGAAGCCGACCGGTGACGCGCACCGGTCCGCCGTCTCGAGATTGCGCTGCCGCACCCCGCGCACAGTAGCGGCAGGCCACGACACGCGGCGCCGGTTACGCCTCGAGCCAGGCCGCGAGGTTGGCCAGCGACGCGTCGAGACCCTGCTGGTGCGCCTCGACGTCGATGGCGGGAGGTACGTCGGTCGCGTCGATCGCGACGCGGGTGCCCGTGTCGCGGGCGGCGAAGGTCCACGTCATCGTCATCCGCCCGGCGGTGTCCGGGTCGTCGGAGTCGAACTCGACGCCCCACACCACGCGCTCGGGCTCGACGAGCTCGTCGATCGCGACGCGGGAGACGTCGGTGCGCTCGGTCGTCTTGCCGCCGCCCTCGGGTGCCTCGTCGTAGCGGAGCGTCATCGTGAAGCCACCACCGACCCGCAGGTCGGCGTCGGCGATCTCGCCGGTCATCCCGTCCGGGGGGAGCCAGGCCGCCAGCGCGTCGGCGTCGACGAAGGCGGCGTACACCTCCTCCGGAGGCGCGCTGACGTCGGCGACGGCCCGGTCGATGCGTGGCACGTCAGGACCCGCGGCGCCAGACGACGAGCGACTGGCCGACGGCCTGGTGGAGCACCGGCAGCTTGTTGGTGGGCTGCACGGCCGCTCGCGCGGCGAGCCCGCTGCGCAGCGCCTGGAGCTCGGCGAGGAGCTCCTCGTTGCGGGCACGGAGCGCGTCGACCTGCAGCTCGAGGTCCATGATGCGGCGCACCCCCTCGATGCCGATGCCGGCACTCGTGAGGTCGGCGATCTCGCGCAGCCGCTCGATGTCGCGGTGGGAGTAGCGGCGACCGCCACCGCCGGTGCGGCCCGGCTGGATCAGCCCCATCCGCTCGTAGGCGCGCAGGGTCTGGGGGTGCAGGCCGGTCAGCTCGGCGGCGACGGAGATGACGTACACCGCGGCGTCGGGTGACGGGGGCTGGAAGACGGTGTTCACGGGCTGCTCATGCCTCGAACAGGCCTGCGCGGAGCGGCTTGCCGGCGGTCGCCGTGCGGTAGGCCTCGAGGGCCTCGCGGGCGGTCGGGTCGAGGGTGGCCGGGACCTGCACCTCGACCGTGGCGAGCAGGTCGCCCTTGCTGCCGTCGCGCTTGGTGGCGCCCTTGCCGCGGACCCGGAAGGTGCGGCCGTTGGGCGTGCCCGGGGGCAGCTTGAGGGTGACCGGCGCGCCGCCGAGCGTCGGGATCTTCACCTCGCCGCCGAGCGCCGCCTCGTCGAAGGAGACGGGGACGTCGATGGTGAGGTTGTCGTCCTTGCGGCCGAAGACGCGGTGGGGCGTGACCTTGACCTTGACGAAGAGGTCGCCGGGCGGACCGCCGTTGTCGCCGGGTGCGCCCTTGCCCTTGAGCCGGATCCTCGCGCCGTCCTTGACCCCGGCCGGGATGCGGGCCTGGATGGTGCGCGCCGAGGTGCCGCGACCGCTGCCGTGGCAGGTCGGGCAGGCCTCGTCGTACACCAGCTGGCGCCCGCCACAGGCGGGGCAGGTCTCGTTGATGGAGAACGCCCCGCCCGTGCCGGACACGACGAATCCCGCGCCCTCGCACTCCGGGCAGATGTGCGGGCGGGTGCCGGGCTTGCCGCCGGTGCCCTGGCAGGTCGGGCAGGCGGTGTCGGAGGTCAGCCGCAGCGACACCGTCACGCCGTCGAGCGCGTCGGTGAAGCCGATGGTCGCCGTGCTCTCGACGTCGGCGCCCCGGCGGGGCCGGGCCTGCTGCTGGGTGCGCCCGCGCTGGGCGCCGCCGAACAGGTCGCCGAACATGTCGCCGAGCCCACCGCCCGCACCGGCGCGGTCGCGGAGCAGGTCGTCGAGGTTGAACCCGCCGCCGCCCCCGCCGAAGCCGCCGCCACCCCCGCCCATGCCGGGCCCGAAGCCGCCGCGCGCCTGCAGCGAGCGGAACTCGTCGTACTTGGCGCGCTTGGCCTCGTCGCCGACGACGTCGTAGGCCTCGGCGACGGCCTTGAACGTCTCGTGCTTGGCGTCGTCGCCGGGGTTGGAGTCGGGGTGGTTGGCCCGGGCCAGCTTGCGGTAGGCCTTCTTGATGTCGGCCGCGCTGGCGTCCTTGGCGACGCCGAGGACCTGGTAGAAGTCCTTGGTCGCCCAGTCGTTGCGGAAACCTTCGTTGTCAGCCATGGATCAACCTCCCTCCGTCGTCGACAGGGTCATCGGGTGCGTGGTGCGTGGTGCGCGGTCAGGCGTCGGCCGGGTCGACCACGAGCACCTGGGCGGCGCGGACGACGCGGTCGCCCATCCGGTAGCCGCCCTTGGCGACGTGCTTGACCGTCGTCACGTCGACCTCTGCGTCGGCGCCGAGGTGGCTCAGCGCCTCGTGGAACACCGGGTCGAACGCGTCTCCCGGCTCGCCGAAGCGGACCAGGCCAGCACTCGCCACGACGCGCTCGAGCTGGTCGGCGACCGCCTTGAAGCCCCCCTCGAGCTCGCCGTGCTCCTTGGCCCGGTCGATGGTGTCGAGGACCTCGATCACCGGCGTCAGCGCCTTGTAGGCGGCCGACTCCGCCACCAGCTGCCGGTCGCGGTCGACCCGCTTGCGGTAGTTGGCGTACTCGGCCTGGAGCCGCTGCAGGTCGTTGGTCAGGTCGGCGAGCGAGCCCTTCATCGCGGCGAGCTCGTCCACCTCGGTGTCGACGTCGGGGCCGGGGCGCTCCTCGGCGGTGCCGGGAGCGTCGCCGGCGACGGCGTCGCCGGCCACCTGCTCCTCGACCTCGGTCTGGGCGGGCGCCTCGCCCGCGGCGTCACCGAAGCCGCCCTCCGGAGAGGGAGCCGCGGTGGGCTCCCCCTCCGGGAGGTCGGTCGCCTCGGGGCCCGGGGTGGGCTCGTCGGGGCGATCGGTCACTTGGACTCACCCTCGGCGGTCGCGTCACCGTCGGTCGAGCCGTCGGTCTGCTCGTCGACGATCTCGGCGTCGACCACGTCGTCGTCCGACTCGCCGGTCGCCCCGGTGGCACCGCCCGCGGCGGCCTGGTCGGCCTCCGCAGCGGCGTACATCGCGGCGCCCATCTTCTGGCTGGACTCGCCCAGCTTGGTGATGCCGGCGGTGATGTCCTCGGAGGACGCGTCCTCCTTGGCCAGGGTCTCCTTGAGGGCGTCGACGTCCGTGCGGACCTCGGTCTTCACGTCCTCGGGGAGCTTGTCGTCGTTGTCGGCGAGGAACTTCTCGGTCGTGTAGACGAGCTGGTCACCCTGGTTGCGGGCCTCGACGGCCTCGCGACGCTTGGCGTCCTCCTCGGCGTACTGCTCCGCCTCCTTGACCATGCGGTCGATCTCGTCCTTGCCGAGCGCCGAGCCACCGGAGATGGTCATCGACTGCTCGCGGCCGGACGCCTGGTCCTTGGCCGAGACGTGCACGATGCCGTTGGCGTCGATGTCGAAGGTGACCTCGATCTTCGGCACGCCGCGCGGGGCCGGCGGCAGGCCGGTGAGCTCGAAGTTGCCGAGGGGCTGGTTCTGCGACCACATCTGGCGCTCGCCCTGGGCGACCTTGATCTCGACCGACGGCTGGTTGTCGTCGGCGGTGGTGAAGATCTCCGACCGCTTGGTGGGGATGGTGGTGTTGCGCTCGATGAGCGTGGTCATCACGCCGCCCTTGGTCTCGATGCCGAGGGAGAGCGGGGTGACGTCGAGGAGCAGCACGTCCTTGACCTCGCCCTTGAGGACACCGGCCTGGAGCGCGGCGCCCACGGCGACGACCTCGTCGGGGTTGACGCCCTTGTTGGGCTGCTTGCCGCCGAGGAGCTCGGTGACGACCTCGGTGACGGCCGGCATGCGGGTCGAGCCACCGACGAGGACCACGTGGTCGATCTTGTCGATCGCGACGCCGCCGTCCTTGAGGACGTTCTGGAACGGCGCCTTGGTGCGCTCGAGCAGGTCGGCGGTCAGCTTCTGGAACTCGCTGCGGGTCAGCTTCTCCTCGAAGTGGAGCGGGCCGGACTCGCCGTGGGTGATGTAGGGCAGGTGGACCGTGGTCTCGCTGGAGGACGAGAGCTCGATCTTCGCCTTCTCCGCGGCCTCCTGCAGGCGCTGCTTGGCGATCTTGTCGGCCGCCAGGTCGACGCCGTTGGCGTCCTTGAACTTCTTGACCATCCACTCCACGACGCGGTTGTCCCAGTCGTCGCCACCGAGGTGGTTGTCGCCGGAGGTCGCCTTGACCTCGACGACGCCCTCGCCGATCTCGAGCAGGGACACGTCGAACGTGCCGCCACCGAGGTCGAAGACGAGGATGGTCTGGTCGTCACCCTTGTCGAGGCCGTAGGCCAGCGCGGCCGCGGTGGGCTCGTTGACGATGCGGCTGACGTTGAGGCCCGCGATCTCGCCGGCCTCCTTGGTCGCCTGGCGCTGCGCGTCGGAGAAGTACGCCGGGACGGTGATGACCGCGTCGGTCACCGTCTCGCCGAGGTAGGCCTCGGCGTCGCGCTTGAGCTTCTGCAGCACGAACGCGCTGATCTGCTGGGGGGTGAAGGTCTTGTCGTCGATGTCGACCTTCCAGTCCTCGCCCATGTGGCGCTTGACGGACCGGATGGTGCGGTCGACGTTGGTGACCGCCTGTCGCTTGGCGACCTCGCCGACGAGGACCTCGCCGGACTTGGTGAACGCGACGACGGACGGCGTCGTCCGCGCGCCCTCCGCGTTGGCGATGACGGTGGGCTCGCCACCCTCAAGGACGGCGACGACGGAGTTGGTCGTGCCGAGGTCGATGCCGACCGCTCGAGCCATGGTGTGTTCCTCCTGCTGTGGGTGCTGCGTGTGGATGACGTGAGTCTCGGGTGCCATCCTGCCGCGCGTCGGCGGAGGAGGCAAAACAGTTGAGTCGGTCTGACTCAAGTCTGTTCATGGGGTACAACGCAGGTCGGCGCCGGATGTTCCCCGATCCGGACAGAAACTTCGTGTGACCTGGCTCCCCCGTCGTCTTGGCTAGCCTTGGCGCATGATCCGCCACACCGTCGCGTTCCGGCTCCACCACGCCTCCGGCTCCACCGAGGAGGCCGACTTCCTCGCCGCCGCCCGGGCGCTGGCCGACATCCCGGGCGTCACGGCGTTCGAGCAGCTGCGCCAGACGAGCCCGAAGAACGACTTCGCCTTCGGCTTCTCGATGGAGTTCGCCGACCAGGCGGCGTACGACGGCTACAACGAGCACCCGGTGCACACCGCCTTCGTCGCGGACCGCTGGGTGCCGGAGGTCGCCGACTTCCTGGAGATCGACTACGCGCCGCTCTGAGACGTCGAGTGGGCGCGTTGTGACGCGCGTACGCCGTCGAGGCGGCGCGTTGTGACGCGCGTACGCCGTCGAGTCGGCGCGTCTTGACGCGCGTACGCCGTCGAGGCGGCGCGTCCTGACGCTCGTACGCCGTCGAGTCGGCGCGTCTTGACGCGCGTACGCCGTCGAGTGGGCGCGTCCCGACGCGCGTACGCCGTCGAGGCGGCGCGTCCTGATGTGGCGGCCACGCCGTCAGCGCAAGATGAGCCGACTCGACCTCGATTGAGATACAGGTCGCGCCGACTCGACCTCTCATTCCGGGCCGCAGGATGCGCCGCCTCGAGCCAGGTATGCAGTCACCCGCCGAGTAGATCGGCACCCGGGACTCGACGCGAACGTCATACGAACCCGCACCCATACCTGCCGTTCGGGATGACGCAGGCGGGACTCCGGTGGCGTACGACGGGCCCCGGGCTCGACTTGTCGTGGAAGTCCGACACCTGGAGGGGGTTGCAACCGCCTCCAGGTGTCGGAGTCCCCGCACGGGCGGGGACTCCGACAAGGCGAGGATGCGCCGCCTCGCCTCAGCGGGACCAGACGTAGGGCGTCGTGGTGGTCACGGCCTGCAGCCCGGAGCGCTCGAGGATCGGGCGGGACATGTCGGTGCAGTCGGAGTTGATGTACCGGATGCCGCGGGCCGTCGCCGACCGGGCGCGAGCGGCGACGAGCGCGCGGTAGATCCCGCGGCCGCGGTAGTCCGGCAGTGTCGAGCCACCCCAGATGCCGGCGAACTCGGTGCCCGGGACCGGGGTCAGCCGGCCGCCGCAGACGACGCGTCCGCCGACCTCCGCGACCCAGAACTCCGAGTCGCCGGACTCCAGCTCGGCCAGTGACGACTCGACCGACGGCCCGCGACCGGTGCCGAAGACCGACTCCTGCGCGTCGAGCATCCGGGTGAGCTCGTCGCGGACCGACGGGCCCGGCTCGAGCCGTCGTACGACGACGGGGCCCTCCGGCGTCTCGGCGAGGGGTACGTCGACGTCGAGCAGGGTCGCCTCGCCGATCATCACGGTCTCCCGGGGCTCGGCGACGAGCCCGTGGGCGACGAGCCGCTCGCCGAGGTCGGCGGGCCGGTCGTGCCCGCGCGACTTCCACTCGAACGACGCGACGTCCGTGTCGTCGCGGTAGTGGGCGACCGTCCGCTCGATGAGCGCGTCGAGCGCCTCCCCCTCGACGCCGCCGAGGTCGCGGTAGGACACGAACCCGCCGTGGTCGAAGACGCCCCACAGGAGCGGCCCCTCACGCACGACCTCGTGGGCCCGGGCCATCTCGGCGTCGGTGCGGAGCTGCTCGTCGTAGGCCACCAGGAGGTCGTCGGTCGTCATGGGCGGCAGCCTAGGTCCCGAAGTCAGGGGAATCTCAGGGGTTTTCGCCTGCGGGGAACGGCCTCCAGGCCGCAGACTTCTCCTGTGCTCCATCGGGGGAACCTGCGCCGGGTCGTCGGCGCCTCGACCATCGCGCTGCTGATCGCTGCCCTGATGGCGTTCTACGTCGCCGACATCGCCGACGCCGGCCCGACCCGGTGCCAGCAGCACCGCCTCGACGCCCGCGAGCGCGCGGCGGTCGTGACGGGTCGCGGCGAGCGGGTCCTGGTGATCGGCGACTCGTGGTCGGTCGGCCTCGGCCAGGACGACCTGACCCGGTCGTGGGCCGGCCGGCTGCCCGGGCCAGGTCCACGTCCGCGGCTTCTCCGGCTCGGGCTTCAGCGCCGGGGCCAGCGGCTGCGGTCGCGTCTCCTTCCACGACCGCGCGCCGACCGCGCTCGGCGTACGTCCCCGGCTGGTGGTGGTCGAGGGCGGCCTCAACGACTACGACCAGCCCGCCCGCGCCATCGACCGCGGCTTCCGTGAGCTGATGGCCGACCTGGTCGGCCACCGCGTGGTGGTCGTCGGTCCCGCGACGGCACCGCTCCGGGCCGGTGCCGTGCCCCGGGTCGACGACCGACTCCAGGTGCTCGCCGACCTGTACGGCGTCCCCTACGTGCGCACGAGCGACCTCGACCTCGACTACCTCGACGACCGGCTCCACCTCACCGAGGACGGCCACCGGGAGTTCGGCGACGCCGTCGCAGCGCGCCTCACGACCGTGACCCCCGCCCGGCCCGCCCTGCTCGGCCGCTGACCACCCGACCGCTGACCACTCGACCGCTGACCCCACCGAGCCTCGCGCCGGTCGGGTGACCGGCAGCTCGGTCCTGCCCGGTCCCGGCTATCGGACACTTTTGTCCGGTCATCGGCCGAACGGTGCATCTTCTCGCGTTGCACGAACACGCAGATCAGCGCTCATTGACGGCCCCTCCGTCGATTGCGAGTTTGTGCAGTGGTCCGCAACACCCCAATCCACCCTCGCGTCGTCCGGCGCGAACTCATGATTGGAAAACCCCAGTGAAATCATTCCGTCCGGCCGTCCTGGCCGGTGTCGCAGCGTCAGCCGTCGCTGCGTCCTTCCTGGTTCCGACCGTCACCTCGGCCGGCGCCGCACCCTCGGCGGGCGATCCCCGCCTCGACGCCCAGCAGGCCGCCAGCGCCTGGGTCAAGGGCCATGCATCCGCGCTGGAGCGCGCCGCGGCTGACTCGTTCGTCCGCGCCAGCACGTTCCAGGGCGACAACGGCATCTACGCGATGGCCTACGAGCGGACCCACGAGGGCCTGCGCGTGGTCGGCGGCGACTTCGTCGTCCTCGCCGACGCCGACGGTCGGGTCGTCGGGTCGTCCGTCGCCCAGGAGGCGCCGGTCGACATCGCCTCCACCACCGCCCAGGTGCCCGCGGACCGCGCCGCGGCCGTGGCCAAGGGACAGGTCGACGAGGTCAGCGACGCCACGGCCCCGGAGCTCGTGATCTGGCACCGCGACACCGGCACCCGCCTGGCGTACGAGGTCGAGGTCCGCGGCACCGACGCCGGCGAGGTGTCGTGGCAGAAGGTCTGGGTCGACGCCAAGGACGGGAGCGTCCTCGAGGCGCGCGAGCAGATCGCCCACGGCTCCGGCACCGCCGCCTACTCCGGGCCGAACCCGCTGCCCATCGCGACGAGCGGTTCGGGCAGCAGCTACACCATGACCGACCCGACGGCGACGACGCTGCGCTGCCAGGACGCCGCCACCAACACGACGTTCTCCGGCACCGACGACGCGTGGGGCAACGGCGACCCGACCAACCGCGAGACCGGCTGCGTCGACGCGCTCTACGCCGCCCAGCAGATGAAGGCGATGATGTCGTCCTGGCTCGGCCGCAACGGCATGAACGGCTCGGGCGGCTGGGTCCCGATCCGCGTCGGCCTCAACGACGTCAACGCCTACTACGACGGCACGCAGGTCCAGATCGGCCACACCCAGACCGGGAACCGCTGGATCTCGGCCATGGACGTGGTGGCCCACGAGTTCGGACACGGCGTCGACGACAAGACCCCCGGCGGCATCTCCGGCGGTGGCACGCAGGAGTTCATCGGTGACGCCCTCGCGGCGGCGACGGAGTACTACGACGGCCAGGTGGCGCCGTACGACGCTCCCGACCACACCGTCGGCGAGGAGGTGAACCTCGTCGGCCAGGGCCCGATCCGCGACGGCTCCAACCCCGCCAACGTGGGTGACCCCTCGTGCTACTCGAGCTCGATCCCGACCGCCGAGGTCCACGCGGCCGCCGGCCCCGGCGACCACTGGTTCTACCTGCTCTCGCGCGGCGGCGTCTCCAAGTGCAACGGCCAGTCCGTGACCGGCCTCGGCGAGCAGGCGGCCATCAAGGTCCTCTACAACGCGATGCTGATGAAGACGAGCTCGTCGAACTACCTCAAGTACCGCACCTGGACGCTCACCGCGGCGAAGAACCTGGACAGCACCTGCGCCCAGTTCAACGCCGTCAAGGCCGCCTGGAACGCCGTCAACGTGCCGGCCCAGTCCGCCGACCCGACCTGCGGCGGCACGACGACGCCCCCGACCAACCCGCCCACCGGCGGCAACATCCTGGGCAACCCGGGCTTCGAGTCCGGCGCGACGACCTGGACCGGCACCGCCGGCCCGATCACCAACAACAGCGGTCGCGCGGCCCGCACGGGCTCGTGGAAGCTCTGGCTCGGCGGCAACGGCTCCTCGAGCACCGAGACGGTCAACCAGACGGTGACCGTGCCGTCCACCGCGACCGCCGCCACGCTGTCGTACTGGATCCGCACCGACACCGCCGAGAGCGGCTCGACGGCGTACGACACCATGCGGGTGCAGGTCGTGAGCGGGGGCACCGCCACCACGCTGCGCAGCTTCAGCAACGTGGGCACGAACGCGACGTACACGCAGTACTCGCACAACCTCACCGCCTACAAGGGCAAGACGGTCACCATCCGCTTCACGATGACCGAGGACTCGTCGCTGCAGACCAGCTTCGTGGTCGACGACACCGCGCTGAACGTCTCCTGACCTCAGCCACTCCGTGACGGGGCGGGGCAGCACTGCTGCCCCGCCCCGTTCCTCGTCCGGACCCGCCTCACTCCGCCAGCCAGGCAGCCCAGCTGTCGAAGGAGTAGGGCCGGCCCAGGAAGTCGGCGACCAGGTCGGCGGCGTCCTCGCGGCCACCCATCGCGAGCACCTTGTCGCGGTACGCGAGGGCGACGTCGGCCGCGAAGAGGTCGTCGGGGTCGAACGCCGAGAAGAGGTCCTTGGCGATGACGAGCGACCACATGTAGGTGTAGTAGCCCGACGAGTAGCCGTCGAGGTGGCCGAAGGCGCAGTGCATGTGGGCGCCGTCGAGCGGCGGGAACACCGAGTAGCGGCGCTGCAGCTCGTCACCGTAGGACGTGAGGTCGTCGTGCGGTCCGGCGTGGAACCAGTAGGACCGCGCGGCGTACGACATCTGCTGCACGGCGTAGAGGCCCTTGCCGAACTGCTCGGCCCGGCGCATCGCGGCGACCAGGTCGGCCGGGATGGTCTCGCCCGCGTCGTTGCGCGCGAAGGTGGCCAGCACGTCGGCGTCCCAGGCCCACTCCTCCAGCATCTGGCTCGGCGCCTCGACGAAGTCCCACTCGGTGGCGACCCCGGAGAAGCGGGCCCACCGGCCCTGGCCGGCGAGGACGTGGTGGACGAGGTGGCCGAACTCGTGGAAGAGGGTGACGACCTCGTCGTGCTCCATCAGGCCCCGGTTGAAGTTGCACACCAGCACTCCCTCGGCGAGCTGCTCGCCGGCGATGCCCTTGACCAGGTCGAACTGGGCGGCGTGCTTGAACTTGCCCTCGCGCGGGTGCAGGTCGAGGTGGATCCGCCCGATGCGGGTGCCGTCGAGGTCGACGTCGTAGCTGGCGACCTCGTCGTGCCAGGTGCCGGCGTCCTCGCGGGCGACGGGCGTCCACCCGAGGCCGAACAGCCGGCCGGTGACGTCGAGGAGGCCCTGGCGGACCTGCTCGAACGGGAAGTAGGTGCGCACGACCTGGCCGTCGACGTCGTACTGCTCGCGCCGGACGAGCTCGGAGTAGTAGCGCGAGTCGTAGCCGGCCACGGCGTCCGCCGACGGGTCGTCGACACGTTTGCGCTGCAGCAGGACGCCGACCTCGTCGCCGGCGCGCTCCTTGGCCGCCTCCCCCACCCGGTCGATGAAGTCGGCGACAGCCTGGCCGTCGCCGATCATCTTGACCTCGGTGTCGTAGTCGGGCCACGAGTCGTAGCCGAGCAGCTGCGCGGTCTCGCGGCGCACCGCCAGCAGGTCCTGGAGCACCTGGTCGTTGGCGGGCCAGGCCACGTTGTTCTGCGCAAGGGCCAGCTCGTGGCGGGCCTCGGCGTCGGAGCCGAAGGTGATGAACGGGACCAGGTCGGGGTAGTCGGTGGTGATGGTGACGAGGCCGTCCTCGTCGGGCGCGTGGGCCGCGCGGTAGTCCTCGGGCAGGCCGGCCAGCCGCTCGGGCGCGATCCGGATCGACCGCACGTCGTCGCGGATGTTGCGGCCGAAGTCCTGCGACAGCTTGACGCTCTGCTCGCTGAGCGCGCGGAGCCGGTCGCGGGTGGCGTCGTCGCGGTCGACGCCCGCGCGGCGGAAGTCGCGCAGCGTGTGCTCGAGCACCCGGCGGCCGTCGGCGTCGAGCTCCGAGAGGTCGGACGACGTGGCGAGGCGGTCGAGGACGGCGTACAGGTCGCGGTCCAGGCCGAGCTCGGTGACGTACTTCTGCACCTGCTGGCCGAGGTCGTCGGCGAGGTCGCGGACGGCCGCATCGGGGTGGACCTCGGCCCACAGCGCGACGGCCTCGGCGTTGGCGATCGCGGTCTCGGCCTTGTTCCACGCGACCAGGACGACGGGGGCGTCCGAGGAGCCGGCCTTCACCAGCCCGACCTGCTGCTGTGCCTCCGCGAGCTGGTCGCGGCAGCGCTGCGACACCCACGCGAGCCAGTCACCGTCCCCGGGCAGGTCGACGGGAGCGGGCTGGGTGTCGGTCGGGGCGGCCACCTCTGGAGCCTACGGGCGCCCGGCGTGGCAGGCAGCACCGCGCGGCCGACAGGTTCGTACGACGGTCCGCAGGCGCGGGTCGTCCGACGGCGCTGCGAGGATGGGCCGGTGACCTCGGGGACCACGCAGGACTTCCGCTTCCGCGACATCCTCCTGGTGGCGTACGGGCCCTCGGTCGTCTCCGCCATCGGCCACGGCGCGATGCTGCCGGTCCTCGCCCTGCGGGCCCGCGACCTCGGGGCCGACGTCAGCCTCGCGGCCGCGATCGTCGCGCTCCTCGGGGTCGGGCAGCTCCTCGCGAGCCTGCCGGCGGGCGCGCTGGTCGCGCGGATCGGCGAGCGGCGGGCGCTGGTGGGCGCGGGCCTCGTCGACGCCTGCGCGATGGCCTTCGCGGCGCTGACCGACTCGGTCCTGGGACTGGCGGCCGGGGTGCTGCTCAGCGGGGTGTGCTGGACGTTGTTCCTCATCGCCCGGCAGGGCTTCATGATCGACGTCGTCCCGGAGAGCCACCGGGCGCGGGCGATGTCGCTGCTGGGCGGGTCCTACCGCGTCGGGGTGCTCATCGGGCCGCTCATCGGGGCCGGGCTGATCGCGGTCTCCGACCTGACGAGCGTCTTCTGGCTGGGCGCCGCCATGTCCGTGCTGGCCTCCCTGCTCGCGGGCACGATGCCCGACCTCGGGGAGGAGAAGCGCGCCGCCGCCCGGGCGACCGGTCACCTCGGCGTGTGGACGGTCATCGCCGCGCACCGCCGGGTGCTGGCCACGCTGGGCACGGCGGTGGTGATCCTCGGGGCGAGCCGCTCGCTGCGGCTCAGCCTCCTGCCGCTGTGGGCCGACCACGTCGGGCTGTCGGCGTCCACGACGTCCCTCATCTTCGCCGGCGCCGCCGCCCTCGACGTGGCGTTCATGTGGCCGGGCGGCTGGCTGATGGACACCCGGGGCCGGATGGTGGTCGCCGTGCCGGTGGTGCTGTCGATGGCCGTCGCGTGCCTGCTGCTGCCGCTCGCGACCGACGCGGTGTCGGTGGCCCTCGTGATGGCGCTCATCGCGTGCGGCAACGGTCTCGGGTCGGGCATCGTGATGACCCTCGGCGCGGATGCCGCACCCGCCGACGGCAGGTCGCAGTTCCTCGGCGCGTGGCGGCTGTGCGGCGACATCGGCAACACGGGCGGTCCGCTGCTGGTCAGCGCGGTGGCCGCGGTGGCCCCACTGGCGGTCGCGTGCGTGACCGTCGGCGTGCTCGGCCTGGTCGGGGCCGGCTGGGTCGGCCACTGGACCAGGCGCGTGGACCTGGACCGGGCGGCGCTCAGCCGACGGTGACCGTCACCTCGTTGGACACGACGTCGGAGTCGGTGTCGACCACGCGGAACTCGTTGGGACCGGTGCGGCTGGTCTGGACGTACGTCGCGAAGGTGCCGCCGCTGACCGACATGGTCACCGGGAAGTCGGACCAGGAACCGTTCTCCATCCGCTGCACCTGCAGGATGGCGCCCTCGCCGGCCTGGTAGGTCCCGGTCAGGTCGATCTGCTGCATCGGGCTCACCGACTGCTGGGCCGCCGTGAGCGAGATGCCCTCCGCCGGCGCCTCCGACGAGGTCTCGTCGCCCGGGCTGGGCTCCGTCTCCTCGGGCGTGGTCTCGGTGCTGGTCTCCGTGGGCTTGGGGAGCCGGAAGGTCGCCGAGGACGTCGGGTCGTTGCTCGCCTCGGTGCTGTCGCCGATGCCGGCGGCCTTGACCCCGACGAGGACGGCCAGCCCGCCGAGCAGGCCGATGACCACGGCGACGCCGACCAGGGCGACGAGGCCGGTCAGCACGGGGCGGTTCTCGGTGTCCATGACGGTGGGCGGGGCCTTTCACGCGGATGCTTCGGGTTCGGTCATCATCCAAGACGGGTGGGCACATGGCCAACCGGCGTCCGGGTAGTCCAGTGGCGAACGGTCGTCTGAAAGCCCTCCGGTCGACCGCTCCTCACTGGACTACCCCGCCGAGCGCGAACGCGCGTCGGACAGGATGGGGCCATGCAGTCACCGTTGCGACACGGCAAGGCAGCCATCGGCACGACCATCGCCGGTGGCGCGCTCGCCGCGCTCTCCCAGGCCCCGGAACGGGCCTCCCGCCTCCTGCGGCACCGCTACCCGACGGTGGCGGTGACCGGCATGACCGGCGTCGGCAAGACCCGTCTGGCCGACCGCCTCTCCCGGCGTGCGAGCGCGGAGTCGGCGGGTGGGGCGGACGTCGGCTCCGCGGTGATGGAGCGTCGTACGCGTCGCAACGCGCGGCTGCGCGGCTACCGCTTCCGGGTCGTGCCGGGCGAGAACGCCGCCACCCGGCTCGGCGCGCTCGACGAGGTCTTCCACGACGAGCCGGTCGACGGCGTGCTGCACGTCGTGGCGTGGGGCCACGCGACCCCGCGCCGCACGGGCGGCACCACCGGCGCGGCCCTCGCCACCCGCGAGGAGCTGCTGGCCGCCGAGCTCGAGGACTGGGCGATCACGGCGCACCGGATCGCGAGCATGGCCGTGCGTCGCGACCGGCCGACCTGGCTGGTCGTCGCGGTCACCAAGGCCGACCTCTTCGCCGACGACGTCGACGCCGCCGTGCACTACTACTCCCCCGGCAGCGGCACACCGTTCGGCGACAAGCTCGACGAGCTGCGCGCGCTCGCCGGCGGCGCCAAGCTGTCGATCGACGTGCTGCCGGTGTGCGCCCGGGGCGGCGACAAGCGCTCCGCCATGCCGGAGAAGGCGTGCGGCGAGCTCCTCGGGCGCCTCGAGCTGCGGCTGGCGCAGCTCAGCGGCCACGTCTGATGCGGCCCGGACGCCTCGCGCTGGCCGTCGTCGCGACGACGTACGTCCTGGCGCTCGTGTGGGCGGCCCTCGTCCTTCCCGAGCAGGTCCCCGCTCACTTCGACGCGGCCGGCCGCGTCGACGACTGGTCCTCGCGCGGCGGGATCCTGGTGTTCTGGGCGGCCGTCGGCCTGGTGGTCCTGGTCGGGATCCCGGCCCTGACCCGCGTCCTCACCGTCGGCGACGGCACCTGGGTGAACATGCCCCGGGCCACGAAGGACTACTGGTTCGCGCCCGAGCGCCGCGCCGAGTTCGCCGTCCGGTTCCAGGACGACATGGAGGCCTTCTCCGCGCTGACCGGCGCGCTGCTGGTCGCCGGCCTGGCCCTCACCACCTGGGTCGGCACCACCGGGCGCGACGCCGCACCGTGGTGGGCGTTCGTGATCATGGTCGGCGCGTACGTCGTCCTGGCGGCGGTGTGGACGGTGCGGCTGCTGAGGGCGTACCGCCCGCCGGTCCAGACCGGGTGACCGCATAGTTCACAGTTCCACGACTTCTGGTTTCGACGCCGTTCATCGGGGCAGAAGGACGCCATGAGGCCGATCGCGATCAACCAGCGGGCGCTGCGCGGCGCCAAGGAGGAGCTCGACTCCGCCCGCGAGGACCTGCGGTCCGCGCTCGGTGACATCGACCACCCCGCCGACGACTTCCCCTGGCGCGACCTGATGGTCGAGGGGGTCCGCAGCCTGGTCGACGACGCCGAGCAGGTGGCGAAGAAGTGCCGCACCCTCGCCGGCGCGGTCGACGACTCGATCATCGACTTCGACGAGCTCGACTCCATGGTCGGACAGGCCGCCACGTTCGCCGCCACGCTCGACCAGGTGAAGCCATGACCCGCGTCGTCGTCGACCGGATCGAGACCCAGCAGGACAAGCTCCAGTTCGGCGACCCGATCGGCTGCCACTACCACTGGCTCGAGCCCGGCAAGGTCGACTCCTACGGCGACTCCGTGCGCCGGCTCGCCGCCAAGGTCGAGCTCGCCGTCGACGCCTTCGAGCGCACCTCGACGCTGTCGGAGGAGGTCTTCGCCGGCGAGGCCGCCGACACGCTCCGCGACCGCGCCGGGCGCCGCCACGAGGAGTCGGCGACCGTGCGCGACAACCTCCGCGGCCTCGGCCGGGCGATCAACGCCTACTCCGACGTGCTGCGCCGTCACCGCGAGGGCCTCGAGCAGCTGCGTGACTTCGCCGTCGGCAAGGGCCTCGAGGTGCGCGACAACCGCATCTGGCCGCCGGTCGAGACGCTGCCCGGCGACGCCACCGAGAAGCAGGCCGACGCCTGGGAGAGCGACTGGAAGGCCTACCAGGCGTGCTTCGAGGCCAAGATCGAGCTGCGTGACGCGCGCCGGGTCGCCACCCGCGAGCTCGTGAAGGCGCTGGCCGAGCACGCCGGCGTCCACCCCGACAAGGACCGCGCCAAGCTCGTGCCCGCCGGGGCCCACCAGGTGAGCTTCGGCGAGCTGCGCCGCGAGGCGGCCGAGGAGGCCCTCGAGGCCGTGCAGGCGGGTGACGCCGCCGAGGCGGCCCGCAACACCGTGGACGCGCTCCGGCGCCGGGAGCAGACCGCGCTCGGCAGGCTCGAGGAGCTGGTGGTCGCCGAGGCCCCGCCCGAGGAGATCCAGGCCCAGGCCGCCAAGGTCCAGGCGCTGCACCGCGAGCTCACCGAGTCCCGGGTCGAGATGCGCGACGCCGAGGCCGTGGCCCAGCGCGAGCAGGCGCAGGCCAACCGCGCCGCCCGTGACCTCCAGGACGCCGAGGCCGGACGCCCCCGCCTCGTCGTCGAGCGGGCCGACTGGCAGCCGACGCCCGACCGGCCGACCGACCTCCGCGACCGCCTGGGCTGAGCCCCGGGGGCCCACCGGCCGTTCGTCGTACGACGCCCGCGCCAGGCAGCGGTGAGCTGGACACCTTCTCGGCGCCCAGAACCTGCCTCACCCACCGCCCGGGCGGGCTCAGGCCACCGGCCGGACCTCGACCACCTCGTGGCCGGGGATGGTGCTCGCCCGGCGGGCGGAGCAGGTGAGCTGGTGCGCGTCGGCGCCGGCCACCCGGCGGACGACGACGTCGACCTCCCCACGCCCGGCCACCGCGAACCGGGCGGTGGTGAGGTCGTGGTCGACGCGGACGGCGCCGGGGCGTACGTCGTCGAGCCCGAGCAGTGCGTGCTCGCGGCGCAGCGCGATGTCGGCGGCCTGGACGGCCATCGGCAGGTCCGAGCGGCCCCGCAGGTGCTCCAGGAGCACCTCCCCCCGGGCGGTGGCGGCGGCGACCTCTCGGGCCGAGTCCGGGTCGAGCCCGCCGTAGTAGAGCCCGCGGGGCAGCACGACGAGGTTGCCGGCGAACCGGTCACCGCCGACGTGCGAGGCCTCCCACACAGCGGCGGCGTGCGGGCCGGACGCCAGCTCGAGGGCGACCGGCCGGCCCAGCTCGGCGCAGCAGGCGTCGTGGCGCCCGTGCGTGCAGACGGCCAGGACCGGGGTGTCCTCCGGCGCGAGGCCGACCGACCGGCCGGTGCCGAGCGCGGCCAGGTCGAGGTCGCGCACGTCGTCGATCCGGTCGAGGTCGGCAGCCTCCGCCCACGAGGCCGCGCCCGCGGCGCGGGCGGCGACCACCCGCGTCGGTCCGTCACCGGCGCGCCTGCCGGGCCGCCGGACGAGCAGCACCCGCACCCGGTGCCGGCGCGCCTGCTCCTCCAGGTGGGCGCCGAGCCCGTCGGGCAGCCGGGCGTCGCGCAGGGCGTCGGTGCCCCACGGCCCCGGGTGCTCGAGGAGCAGGTAGCTGCGCACCGTCGAGGCCGTGCCGGCGAGCTCGTCGCCGCGCGCCCTGCTGGCCGTCGCGCACCGGAAGGCGGTCACCGGACGACCTCGAGCAGGCCCTCCCGCACCAGCCGCCGGCTCAGCACGAGCGCACTCTCGTCGTCGAGCGGGAGGTCGTGCGGCGTCAGCTCGGTGTGGTCGGCGACCTTCTCGAGCGCGGGCCGGACCCGCGACGGCACCCGGAGCACGCGGTCGCCGATCAGCACCCGGACCGCGTCACCGTCGTCGACGAGGACGCACGGGTGCCCGCGCCGGCGGCGCAGGCGCGTGTGGGCGTCGATCCCGGTCGCGAGCGCGTCGCGGTCGAGCAGGGCGCCGGCCAGCCGGGGCGGGCGGCCGCTGACGAAGCCCTCGACCTGGCCCTCGGCGACGGCGGCGGGGTCGAGGCGGCGTACGGCGTCGGCGACGGCAGCAAGGTGGTCGGCGAGGCCCTCGGACAGGCGGGCGGGCTCGTCGAGGTAGCCGGCCGGCACGTGGTCGTCGGGCACCTCCGCGAGCAGGCGTCCGACCTCGCGCGTCACGAGGCTGCGCCACGTCAGCTGGTTGATGCCGATCGTGAGGTGCAGCGAGACCGACTCCTGCGCCCGGGCGGCGTGGGGCGTGCCGGTGGGGAGGTAGGCCACGACCCCCGGCTCCAGCAGCAGGTCGCCCGGACCGCCCTCGCCGTGCACCTCCCACATCTTGGTGCCGTGGGTCTGCATGACGAACACGTCGTGGGAGTCGGAGTGGACCGCGAAGCCCTGGGCTCCCGGCGGGGTGAGGTAGGCGTTGGCCTGGCAGGGATGGCCGAGCTCGAGCTCCAGCTCCGCGACCAGGTCACCGACGGGCGACCAGTAGCGCTGCAGGCCCTGCAGCACGATGGTGGCGCCCTCGTCGTGCAGGCGCATCAGCCGGACCGGGTCGACCAGCCCGGTGAGCGGCTTGCCGGCCAGGCTGCCGCCGCGGGTGAACGACGACTCCGGCAGCACCGTGCCGTTGCGGGCGACCCGGACCGCCGGGGCGCGGATCGCGGTCTCGGTGAGCAGGTGGTCGACGTCGGCGAGCGAGAGCACCTCGGCGCCGTACGACGGGTCGGTGCGGTGGACGTGCACCGAGGACGCCCAGACCTTGTCGAGGAAGGTCTGGGCGTCACCGGTGAGGTGGTCGAGAGCGCTCAGAGCGCGGTCCCGTCGGTGCCGTCGGCGTCGGTGGAGTCGCCGTCGGTGCCGTCCGTCCCGTCGGCGTCGGTGGAGTCGCCGTCGGTGGAGTCACCGTCGGTGGCATCGGTGGAGTCGCCGTCCGTGCCGTCGGCGTCGGTGCCGTCGGCGTCCGTGCCGGGGCCGGCTGCGACGCCGGTCGGGTCGACGCCCTCGGTGGTCATCTCGTCGTCGCCGAGGGGGTTGTCAGGAGTGGTCATGGATCCTCCTAGTCGCGCCGCGACGGACGGTCCGCCCCGGGTGTGGCATCGAGTCTGGTGTTCGCCACCTCCACCGTCCCACACCCCTGGGGACGTGGTCAGCCCCCGACGGTCTCCGTCTCACGGACCTCGTAACGGGTGGTGCCCTTCACCTTGTCGTCGCCGCACGACTGCCGCCTCGTCGGGCCCGGGACGGCCACGAGCTCGTCGGCGGGGTCGCCGCCGGCCAGGACGTGCAGCTCGCGGGCCTGGTCGAGCGCCGGGCGGCCCGCGCGGCCCCGCGTCCACGGCAGGGGCACCTCGCCGCGCTCGACCGCGGCGCACGCGTCGACCGCGGTGTCGGTGTCGAGCCGGCCGAGCGTGATGCCGCTGGGAAGTCCCAGCAGCGTGCCGGAGAACCGGTGGCCGCCGAGGTGGGTGGTCTCCCACGTCCCCTCGGGCCACGTCGCCGCCAGCAGCCCGGCGATCGGCCGGCCGATCTCGGCGCAGCACCGGTCGCGCTTGCCGTTGGTGCAGACCAGCCACAGCGCGCCGTCGTACGCCGACATGCGGGCGAGGTCGAGCTGCAGGAGGTCCTCCGGCCGGTCGAGCACCGCGGCGCGGACGTCGTAGCCCGTCTCGGTGGCGCGGGCGTGGAAGACGCGGGTGCCGGGACCGGCGCTGCCGTCGGGCCGGCGGAGCAGGAAGACCTTCATGGGCACCGAGCCGAGGTGCTCGCGGACCGCCTCGGGAAGGCGGTTGTCGCTGAGGGCGTCGCGCCCCCACGGGCCGGGGCTCTCCACGAGGAGGACCTCGGCGTCCGTGGGCGCCGTCCCGACCATCGGCTCGTCGTCGACGAGGCTGGCGATCGAGCACCGGAAGTCAGGCATGACCAGAGTCTGACCGACGGGTCCCACCCGCCCGCGGTCAGTACTGCAGGTTCTGCCAGAGCAGGCCCGCTGCGGCGTACTCCGTGGGGTTGCAGTAGCCGCCGTAGGTCCGGTAGCGCTCGGGGGAGATGAGCTCCTTGGCGCAGTCGGCGGCGTGCTCGAGCGGCGCCCAGTCGGGGGCCATCGGGACGGTCGGGCCGGCCGGGTCGTTGTCGGCGACGAACACCGCAGCGGACCGTGCCTCCATCACGTCGAGGCCGTCCCGGGTGCCGCCCCAGTTGTAGAACTGCTTCATGTGGGCGCACTCGTGGATCGCGGTGCCGAGCTTGGAGATCTCGGGCTCGTCGACGCGGGCGGCCATGTCGGCGGGGTCGATCGTGATGCCGTGCTGCCAGCTGAAGACGCCACCGCGGTCACCGGTGATGTTGGTGGTGTCGAGGTGGATGTTGGCGTTGGGGCACAGCTGGGCGATCGGGGCGTAGAACCGCGCCTGGTCGCCGGTGTACATCGCCTGGTTGTCGAAGCTGACCGTGACCGGCTTGGACGTGACGCTGCGGCGGGCCTTGCGGGGACCCTTGGTGATCTTCTTGGTCTTGAACCGGTAGTCGACGGTCTGGGACACCACGCCGGCGGGTACGACGTGGGCCGGCGCACGCCCGACGACGTACTCCTTGCCGATCTTGCCGCGGGCGCCGCTGACCTTGCTCCACCGGCCGCCGTCGACGCGGGCCTGCACGAACACCTTCTTCGGCAGGATCGGCTTCACGCCGCGGTAGGTCTTCCAGGCCGCCTCGAGCTGGATGCCGGTGCCGGAGCCGCGCAGCGCGGTCGTGAAGGTGAAGCCGTCGATGCGGTTGTACTTCGACCCCCAGAAGGCGAACAGCGGGCGGCGGTAGGGCCGGGCCGACGTCGGCGAGGTGCTCCGCGACGACGTCGCCACGGCGATCGGCGCCGGCGGCGCGAGCTGCGGCACGTCGCGCGTCGTCAGGGCGGCGTCGGGCGCCCGGTGGTCGGACGTGCGCTCGGACGTGCGCTCCCCGGTCGTGACGGCTCCGGCGGGGGCCGCCGCGACGAGAGCCGGGGACAGGACCACCGCCGCTGCTGCGAGGGCGGTGGTCAGGCGACGTGCGTGCATGGGTGGCTCCTGTGCGGCCGGTGGGCGGACGGGTCCTCCCTACCCGCGGGCCGGGTCGACAAACGCCGGGCACGGCCTCGTCTCAGAGCGGGCCGCTCACAGCAGGCCGCGGCGCCGGGCCACCGCGGCGGCCTCGGTGCGCGACGCGGCCTCGAGCTTGGCCAGGATGTTGGAGACGTGGACCGACACGGTCTTGGTGCTGATGAAGAGCTGCTTGCCGATCTCGCCGTTGGAGCGACCCTCGGCGACGAGGGCGAGGATCTCCCCCTCCCGCGGTGTGAGCGTCGCCGCCTGGGTGCCGGTCGCGGGCGCGGGCGCGGACCCCTGGGCGGTCAGCTCGTCGAGCATCGGCCGGGCGCCGAGCGCGTGGGCGGCCTGCCGCGCCTGGTCGGCGACGGTCCGCGCGCCCGCGGCGTCGCCGACCGCGCGCAGCACCCCGGCCAGCCGCACGCGGGTCTGCGCGACCTCGGGGACGCTGCCGTAGGCGACGGCGGTCTCCTCGGCGGCGCGCCAGGCCGCGACGAGCTCGTCCGCCGAGGGCGGGTCGACCTGCGCCAGCCAGCGCCAGCGCAGGTGCTCGGCGGTGCGGCGGGCCACCCACATGCGGTACTCGGGGCCGTGGCTGCCGTCGTAGGGCGCGTAGAAGTCGATCACCCGGGCGCCGTCGGCCATCATGCGCTCGACGTCGTCGGCGGCCGACTCGCGCTCCTCGGCCGACTGGCGCGGCGCCGCAGCGGCGAGCGCGGCGAGGGTGAGGGTCGCGAGCCGGAGCCGCGCCTGGAACCACTCGTGCCACAGCGGCACGACCACCGCCACCACGTCGTCGTAGACCGCCACCGCGCGCGGCCCGTCGCCGGCGGTGGTGGCCCGCATGATCTCGGCGCCGCCGGACGAGATGGCGGTCAGCCCGTCGGTGCTCCAGTAGTCGCGGAGCCGTTCGAGGGCGTGCTCCTTGCGGTGGCCGCGGATGCCGATGGTGATCAGCATCTGGTGGGCGAAGTAGAGCCACTCGTAGACCATGGGCGGGTTCTGCCCGCTGACGTCGAGGAGGTCCCACGCCTCGTCGAGCAGGCCCTGGTGGGTCAGCGCGACGGCGAGCAGCAGCCGGGCCTCGGCGGGGTAGGGCGACCAGGTCAGGCCACCGACCTCGCTGCGCTCGATCACCTCGCGGTAGACCTCGACGGCCCGCGGCAGGTCGCCCTCGTCGTGGTGGAGCCGGCCGAGCAGGTAGAGCGCCCGGAGCTCGGGCTCGATCAGCCCGGCCCGCCGCGCCCGCTCGGCTGCGGCCCGCCAGCCGGCGCTCGGGCTCGCACCGCCCTCGGGGTCGAGCCCGGCCACCGTCGCGTGGAGCTCGACGGCGAGGCTGGTGAGGTCGTTGCGCTCGGCCAGCTCGAGGGCCTGGACCGCGACGCTCCGCGCCTCGTCGGCGTGCCACCCGCCCAGGCTCTGCGCGTGGACGAGGAGCGCCCGGGCGAGCAGCTTGGGCGGGCCGCCCCGCAGCAGCTCGACGGCCTCGGCCGCGATCTCGCGGGGCGAGTCGGTGGTGTCGGTGACCAGGAGCGCCGAGGCCAGGGCCGTGAGGAGCTGTCCGCGGTCGACGGCGGCACCCTCGGCCGGCAGGCCCGCGAGCCGCGCCCGCAGCACCTTCACCGCCTTGTGCACCCGCCCGGAGGCGACCAGCGCCTCGGCGCACCGGCGCGCGAGCGCGAAGGCGTCGACGTCGGGCAGCGGCTCGCGGGCGGTGTCGACCAGCTCGAGCGCGTCGAGGAAGTGGGTCGCCGCCTCCGCGGGTCCGCCCACGGCCAGCGCCTCCTCACCCGCCTCGATGGAGGCGCGGACGGCGACCGGGCGGTCGTCGGCCCGACGGGCGTGCTGCGCGAGCTCGGCCGCCGTGCCGACGGCGCGGCCCTCCCCCAGCGCGGCGGCGAAGGCGGCGTGGAGCCGCATCCGCTCGCCGGGGAGCAGGTCGTCGTAGACGGCCTCGCCGAGCAGCGCGTGCCGGAAGGCGTACGTGCCGCCGCGCGAGGCCACCAGGACGTGGGAGTCGACGGCGGTGCGCAGGGCGGCCTCGAGCTCGGCGGAGTCGAGGTCGGAGACGGCGGCCAGCAGGCTGTGGCTGACCTGACGACCCGCGACCGAGACCAGCCGCACGACGCGTCGGGTGGTCTCGTCGAGGCGGTCGAGGTGGACGAGCAGCACGTCGGCGAGCTCGCCGGGGACCTGGCCGGACCACGCGGCCCCGACGAGCTCCTCGATGAAGAACGGGTTGCCCTCGGCGCGGTCGACGATGGAGACGTACTCCGCCTCGGACAGCGTGGACGGGTGGAGCGCGCGGACGAGCTGGCGTACGTCGTCGTCGGCGAGCGGCTCGACGGCGAGGCGCTCGACCCCGCGCAGGCGCATCCACTCCGCGACCTGGCGACGGAGCGGGTGGCGGCGGTGGAGGTCGTCGGCACGGTAGGACACGACGAGCGCGACGCCCGGCACCGGACGGGAGAAGAGGAAGCTCAGCATGTCGCGGGTGGACTCGTCGGCCCAGTGGGCGTCCTCGACCACGACGAGGACCGGACTGCGCTCGGCGACGGTGGCGAGGAGGTGGCCGAACGCGTCGTAGACGTTGCCGCGGTCCAGGGCCTGGTCGCCCGACGCGGTCTCGCTGCTGCGGATCCGGCGGCCGGGCTGGAGGCGGGCGAGGGTGGGGTGCACCTCGAGCACGCGGGCGGTGACGTCCGGGAGGTCGGCCATGAGGCGACCGAGGATCTCGGAGAAGGGGAGGTAGGGCAGCGAGCTGTCGGCGAGGTCGAGGCAGTGGCCGGCGACCACCTGCCAGTCGGCCTCGAGGGCCGCGTCGCGCAGGGCCATCAGGAGGCGGGTCTTGCCCACGCCGGCGTCACCGCCGACGAGCACGGCCCGGGCGGGGGCGGTCAGGGGATCGCCGGCGCCGGTGCCCGAGGGGGCTCCGGACGTGCGAATGCCGAGCTGGGCAGTGAGCTGCTCCAGCTCGGCATCGCGTCCGATGAGATCGGTGGTCCGCAGGGCCGGCACGGACGACATTGTGTCCATACGTTCCGACGATGTCGGTACGTTTTCTGGTGTCGTGCCCCTCCGACACGTGCGGGTCGATCGCGGTGCGGGTCACTTCCGGGTGTCGGTGGCGCGGACACGGGTCCGGCGAAGGGGCCCGTACCACTTCCGGATCCGGTCCTGCCGGTAGGTGATCTCGGCTCCCAGGAAGCTGTCGGTGCTGAACATGTCCTTCTCCTCTTCTCCCCGGCCCGGTTGTCGGGCCGTGGGAAGAGATTCCGTCCATGAGGTAGGCCGGGACATCGGGCGCGTGCCCTATCTACGGGTCGCCGGCTACCTCAGACGCGGCCCCCGGCGGCGTACGACAGGGGTCTGAGGTAGCCGCGTCACCGCCGGGCTGCGGTAGTCCAGTGGGAAGTGGCTGGGTCTACCGCCGATCGACAGCCACTTCTCACTGGACTACCTCGAGGGGCCGACGACGGGCCGGCCGGCCTGCCAGACCCCCGCGACGAGCGGGACGCCGGGACGGTAGGCGAGGTGGACGTACGACGGCGCGTCGAGGAGGACCAGGTCGGCCGCCTTGCCGGGGGCGAGGACCCCGACGTCGTCGCGGGCGAGGGCGGCAGCGCCCATGGCGGTCGCGGCGTGCAGGGCCTCGGCCGGGGTCATCCGCATCTCGCGGACGGCCAGCGCGATGCAGAGCGCCATGGAGGACGTGAAGCAGGAGCCGGGGTTGCAGTCGCTGGCGAGCGCGACCCGTACGCCGGCGTCGAGCAGGCGGCGCGCGTCGGGGTAGGGCTGGCGGGTGGAGAACTCCACGCCCGGCAGCAGCGTGGCGATGGTCCGTGAGTCCCTCAGCGACTCGACGTCGGGGTCGCTCAGGAAGGTGCAGTGGTCGACGGCGTCGAGGCCGAGCTCGCAGGCCAGCTGCACGCCTCCGCCGTACGTCAGCTGGTTGGCGTGGAGGCGTCCGCGCAGGCCGCTGTCGGACCCCGCGGCGAGGATGGCTCGTGCCTGGTCGACGCCGAAGGCGCCGTCCTCGCAGAACACGTCGATCCACCGGGCGTGCGGTGCGGCCGCCGCGAGCATCGGGCCGGTGACGAGGTCGACGTAGTCCTCGGGGGTGGTGTCTCCTCCCTGGAACTCCACGGGGACGACGTGGGCTCCGAGGAAGGTCGTGTCCTCGGTGAACTGGCGGGCCACGGCGAGGCTGCGCGCCTCGTCGTGGACCGACAACCCGTATCCGCTCTTGATCTCGACGGAGGTGGTGCCCTGGGCCCGCATCTCGGCGACGAGCCGGGCGACGTGGGAGGTGAGCTGCTCGTCGGTGGCGGCACGGGTCCTGGCGACCGTGGTGCGGATGCCGCCGGCCGTGTAGGGCTGGCCGGTCATCCGCGCCTCGAACTCGGCGGAGCGGTCGCCGGCGAAGACGAGGTGGCTGTGCGAGTCGACGAAGCCGGGGATCACCGCGCGCCCGCCGGCGTCGACCTGGACGTCGGCGGCGGGAGCCTCGGCGGCCGGACCGACCCACGCGACCCGGCTGCCCTCCACCACGACCGCGGCGTCGTGCACGAGCCCGAGGAGCCCGCCCTCCTCGGCCCGCGAGGGGTCGTTGGTGGCGAGCTCGCCGATGCCGGTGATCACGGTGGTGTTCATCGGTGGTCCTCTCCCCAGATGCGGGCGACGGCTGCCTCGAGCTCGAGCCCGATGTCGTAGCGCTCGCCCTCCTGCACGACCCACCGGCCGTCGACCATCACGCGCTGGACGTCCTCGGCGGACGCGGCGAAGACCACCGCGCCCTCGTCCCGGCCGGCGCCGGCGGTCCGCGGGCTGGCCGGGTCGACGACGACGAGGTCGGCACGCCGGCCGACGGCGATGGCGCCGGCGTCGTCCCAGCCGAGCGACGCGTGCCCGTCGGTGGTGGCGGCGGTCAGCAGCTCGGCGGCGGTCCAGTGACCGCGCTGCTGGGTGGCCAGCCGCTCGTCGAGCTCGACGGCGCGCATCTCCTCGAAGAGGTCGATCACGGCGTGGCTGTCGGAGCCGAGGGTCAGGCGCGCGCCCGCGTCGTGCAGGCGACGGCTCGGCCCGATGCCGTCGCCGAGGTCGCGCTCGGTGGTCGGGCAGAAGCTCGCGTGGGCGCCGGCGGCCCCGACCAGCTCGATGTCGTCGTCGGTCAGGTGGGTGGCGTGCACCAGGCTCGACGTCGGTCCCAGCAGGCCGTGGTCGGCGAGCAGCCGCGCGGGCGTGACGCCGTACGCCTCGAGGCAGGCGGTGTTCTCGGCGACCTGCTCGGAGAGGTGGACGTGGAAGGGACGGCCGTCGAGGCGTGCGGCCACCGCCGACAGCTCGGCGGCCGGCACCGCGCGGACGGAGTGGACCGCCATGCCGGTGACGGCGTGCGGGACGGCACCCAGGTCGGCGTCCAGCGCGTCGACCCGGTCGGCCCACGCCCCGACGCTGCCGTCGCTGTAGCGGAGCTGGGCGCCCTCGGGCGGCACGCCGAAGCCGGAGGAGAGGTAGAGCGTGTCGAGCAGCGTGACCCGGATGCCGGCCTGCCGGGCCGCCTCCACCAGCACGTCGCCCATCTCGTTGGGGTCGGCGTAGGTCGAGCCGTCCGGGCGGTGGTGGACGTAGTGGAACTCCCCCACGCACGTGATCCCGGCGGCCGCCATCTCGCGGTAGGTCGCTCGCGCCAGGGCGAGGTAGGTGTCCGGGTCGAGCCGCGCGGCGACGGCGTACATCTGGTCGCGCCAGGTCCAGAACGTGCCGCGCTCGCGCTGGGTGCGGCCGCGCAGCGCGCGGTGGAAGGCGTGGCTGTGGGTGTTGGCGAGGCCGGGGACGACGAGGCCGCGCACCGGGATGGCGCGGGGCGGGTCGGAGTCCGGGGTGACCGAGGTGAAGCGGCCGTCCTCGACCTCGACCAGCACGTCGTCGAGGAAGCGGTCACCGACCCAGGCGCGCTCGAGGAGGTACGCCGTCACGTGGGCGCCCCGGAACCAGCCAGCTCGGCCAGCACGTCGGCGAGCGCCTCGACGCCGGCCAGGCAGTCGGCGGTCTCGGCGTGCTCGTCGGGCGAGTGCGAGACCCCGGTCGGGTTGCGCACGAAGACCATCGCGGTGGGGATGCCGGCGTCGGACAGGATGCCCGCGTCGTGGCCGGCCTGGGTCGGGATCACCGGCCAGCCGGCGAGGCCGGCGAGGCGGGCGGCCAGGTCCGGGTCGAAGGCGACGGAGCCCGAGACGGACTCCGCGGTGACGTCGAGCGACGTGCCGTCGCGGTCGGCGCGGTCGTGCGCCTGCCGCTCGACGGCCTCCACGAGGGTCGCGAGGGCCTCGTCGGACGAGGCCCGCGCGTCGAGCCACGCGGTGACCAGCGACGGGACGGCGTTGGTGCCGTTGGGCTCGACGGCGATGCGGCCGAAGGTGGCGCGCTGGCCGGCGATCCGGGCCTGCTTGTTGGCGGCGAGCGCCGTCATGGCGTAGGTCAGCATCGGGTCGCGCCGGTCCTCCATGCGGGTGGTGCCGGCGTGGTTGGCCTGGCCGGCGAAGTCGAAGCGCCACCGCCCGTGCGGCCAGATCTCGCTGGCCAGCCCGACGGCCACGTCGCGGTCGACGAGGTCACGGCCCTGCTCGACGTGGAGCTCGACGAAGGTGCCGACGCGGTCGAGGTCCAGCAGCCCCTGTGCAGGGTCCAGCCCGGCGGCGCCGATCGCGTCGGCGAGGAAGACGCCGTCGCGGTCGCGCAGCTCCTGCGCCTGCTCCCACGTCGTGGCGCCGGCGACCAGCCGCGAGCCGAGGCAGGCGCGCCCGAACCGCGAGCCCTCCTCCTCGACGAAGACGCCGATGCCGATCGGGCGGTCCGGCTCGAAGCCCCGGGCCCGCAACGCGTCGACGGCGGCGAGCGCGGACGCCACGCCCAGCGGTCCGTCGTACGCCCCACCGTCGAGGACCGAGTCGAGGTGCGAGCCGGTCAGGACGCCCTTGTCGTCGGGTCGCGCGCCGCCGGAGGGCTCCCACCAGGCGACCTGGTTGCCGATGCCGTCGGTCTCGACGGCCAGCCCGCGCGCCGCGCACTCCTCGGCGAACCACGACCTCAGCTCGGACTCCGCCGACGTCCAGGGCTGGCGGAAGTAGCCGCCCGACGAGCTCGACCGGCCGACCGGTGCCAGGTCGCGCCACATCTCCTCGAAGCCTCGACTGGTTGGCATGCCCCCAGTCCACCGGGCGCGTCGGGCGGGGGTCAACGCGCGCCCTCGGCATGTCGTCTCGGATCCCAGACGGTGGCACGGGGCGGGCGGCGGGGGCGCCGGGGCTGTAACGCCGGGTTAGTGCTTGTACCCACTGGGATAGATCATGGGGGGTACAGGTAGTAACCCGGCGTTACAGCGGCAGATGGACCTCCAGTGGGAGGCTCGCCCCATGGAGTTCCGCGAGGTCGTACGCCGTCGACGCATGGTGCGCCGCTACGCCGACCGGCCGGTCGACCCGGCCGTCGTCGACCGGATGCTCGAGCACGCCCAGCGCGCGCCCAACGCGGGTTTCACCCAGGGGTGGGCGTTCCTGGTGCTCGACACCCCCGAGGACGTCGCCCGCTTCTGGGCGACGACGGGCGCCGACCCCGACGCCCACAACGCGTGGCTCGACGGCATGCGCACGGCGCCGGTCGTGATCGTCCCGCTGACCAGCAAGGCTGCCTACCTCGACCGCTACGCCCTGCCCGACAAGGGCTGGACCGACCGCGACGAGGCACGCTGGCCGGTCCCCTACTGGTGGGTCGACGCGGGGATGGCGGCGCTGCTCGTCCTGCAGACCGCCGTCGACGAGGGGTTGGGCGCCTGCTTCTTCGGCATCGAGGAACGTCACCTCGACGGCTTCCGGGAGGCGTTCGGCATCCCGGCGGACCACGCGCCGGTCGGCGCGATCACGGTCGGCCACCGCGAGACCGACGCCGGCTCCCCGGGCTCACCCGCTCGTCGGGAGCGACGTACGAATCTCGTCCACCGCGGCCGGTGGGGCACTACGGTCTGCCCATGACCGACCGCGTGGTCGCCGCTCTGCAGGCGCTCGTCCGCATCCCGACCGTCTCCGACCGCGACCCCGCACGCGTCGACACCGACGCCTTCGACCGGCTGCTGGACGAGCTCGCGACGCAGTTCCCGCTGCTGCACGAGCGGCTCGAGCTCACGCGCGTCGGCACCCACGGCCTGCTCCTCCGCTGGGCCGGGGCGAGCGCCGAGCGCCCGGTCGTGCTGATGGCGCACCTCGACGTCGTACCGGTCGACGCCGAGGCCCCGTGGCAGCACGATCCCTTCGGCGGCGAGATCCACGACTCCCCCACCGGCCCGGCCGTCTGGGGCCGCGGGACGCTCGACGACAAGGGCTGCGTCGCCGCCGTCTGCGAGGCCGTCGAGTCGCTCCTCGAGGCCGGGCACACCCCCGCCCAGGACGTCTGGCTGTCCTTCGGCTGCGACGAGGAGGTCAGCGGCACCGCGGCGATCGAGGCGGTCGACGTGCTGCGCGACCGGGGCGTGACGCCGTGGCTCGTGCTCGACGAGGGCGGCGCGATCGCGAGCGGAGCGTTCCCGGGCGTGAAGGCCCCGCTGGGCGTCATCGGCGTCACCGAGAAGGGCACCACCTCGCTCGAGCTCGTCGCCGAGGGGCGCGGCGGGCACGCCTCGACGCCCGCGAGGAACGGCCCGACGGCGCGCATCGCCCGCGCCATCCTGCGGATCGAGAAGGCGCCGTTCCCGGCGTCCGCCCCGGCGCCGACGCTCGAGCTGATGCGCCGCCTCGCGCCGCACGTGCCGCTGCCGCTGCGCCCGCTGCTCGGGCGGGCCGACCGGCTGGCCCCGGTGGTGACCCGGGCGCTGCTCGCCGCGGGCCCGGAGGCCGCGGCCATGACGCGTACGACGGTCGCAGCCACCACGCTCAGCGGGTCGCCTGCCCTCAACGTGATCGCGTCGACCGCGAAGGCCGGGCTCAACATCCGGGTGATGGTCGGCGACACGGTCGCCGGCGTGGTCGAGCACGTCAGGAAGGCGGTCGACGACGACTCGATCCGCATCGACGTGGTCGAGTCGGGCGAGCCGTCGCCGGTCTCCCCGATGGACGAGGCGTTCGAGCTGCTCGAGGACTGCATCGGCGACGTCTTCCCCGACGCGGTCGCGACGCCCTACGTGATGATGGCCGCCACCGACTCGCGCCACTTCACCGCGATCAGCGAGCACGTCTACCGCTTCGCCCCCTTCCGGATGACCAAGGCGCAGCGCGAGGCCATCCACTCCTACGACGAGCACATCGGCGTCGCCGACCTCGTCGACGGCGCCCGCTGGTACGCGCTGCTGATCGAGAGGCTCCCGCGATGACCACCACCAGGCCGGCCGCGCAGACCGCCGTGAAGGGCCTCGCCACGATCGTCGGCTTCCTGGTGCTGGTGGAGTTCGCCAGCGGCATCCTGCAGGGCTACTACACCCCGATCTACCCGCAGATCGCCGATCACCTCTCGATCAGCGAGGGCGACATCAACTGGTTCGAGGCCGCGCAGCTCATCGTGAGCGCCCTCTGCATCCCGTTGCTGGCGCGGCTCGGGGACCTCTCCGGCCACAAGCGCGTGCTGCTCGTCTCGACCGCCGTGACCGCGCTCGGCTCGTGGTGGCTGGCGTTCGCGCCGTCCTTCACGACCTTCCTCGTGGGCTGGGCGATGCAGGGCGCGTACGTCGTCTGGCTCCCGCTGGAGATCGCGATCGTCCACCGCCGCACGCGCGAGTCCGGGCGCCAGGAGCTGCTCACCCGGCGCGGGGCGGCGATCCTCGTCGGCTCCCTCGAGCTCGCCGTCATCGTGGGTGCGGTCAGCAGCGGCCTGCTCGTCGACACCCTGGACATGAACCTCCTGCTCGCCCTGCCCGCCGTCGTCGTGACGGCGGTCTTCTTCGTGATCCTCTTCGGCATCGAGCAGGCACCCGGCGACGACAGCGGCAGCATCGACTGGGCCGGCCTCGCGCTGATCACCGTCGCGCTCGGGGTGCTGATGGGCGGCCTGGTGTGGCTGCGCCTCGACGGCGCCGGGTCGCTGCTCGGCTGGTCGACGATCGTGCTGTCCGTCGCGGTGTTCGCCGTGTTCTGGCGCTTCGAGCTGCGCCACCCGGACCCGATCGTCGACGTACGCCTGCTCAGCAGCCCGGCGCAGTGGCCGGTGCAGGTGACGGCGTTCCTCTTCGGCATCCCGGTGCTGGGCGGGCAGATCCCGCTGTCGACCTACGCCCAGGCCGACCCGGCGGAGCGCGGCTACGGCCTGGGCGCGGACCCGGCGTTCATCTCCACGCTGATCGGGCTCTACGTCGTGACCCTGGCGATCGGGGCGTTCACCCTGCCCCTGACGACCCGCCTGTTCGGGGGCGTACGACGCGCGCTGGTCGTCGCGTGCTGCCTCGTCGGGCTGGGCTACCTGCTGTGGCTGCCGTTCAACTCCGAGACCTGGCAGGCGCTGATCAACATGGGCATCGCCGGCCTCGGGTCGGGCGCCCTGGTGGCCGCGCTTCCTGCCGCCGCGGCGGCCGCCGCGCCACCCGAGCGCACCGGCATCGCCACCGGCATGACCAACGGCACCAAGACCGTCGGCGGTGCGATCGCCTCCGCGATCTTCGCGATCGCGCTCACCTCGACCGGCTCGCTCGACGCGACGTCGGAGCAGGTGGCGCCGTTCAGCGGCTACCTCACCGTGTGGGCCGTCTGCGCCGGCGCGGCCTTCCTCGCCGCGCTCGCCCTCCTCGCCGCGCCCAAGCACGCCTTCAGCGACGTACGCAACGACACCGTCCCGCACTGACCCGGCCCGTCAGGCGTCGCCGCCCGGCCGCTGCTCGCGCGAGCTGAACGGCGACTCCGGCCGCTGCTGGCGCACGCCGTCGACGGTGAGGTCGACCAGCTCGTTGTAGAACGCCACCCGGCCTGCGACGGCGCCGACCGCCGGTGCCGGCGAGGAGTAGGTCCAGGCGACGTTGGGCAGGGCAGGCGGACCCGGCCAGGTCCAGTAGCCGTCGGTCCGACCCTTGTAGGGGCAGTGCGAGACGTTGTCGGTCGGCTGCAGCAGGTCGAGTCGTACGTCCTCGACCGGGAGGTAGTAGCGCGTGGGCAGGTGGGTCTCGAAGAGCAGCACCGGCCGGTCGCTGCGGGCCAGCGTCACGCCGTCGACGGCGACCTCGACATGCCGCGAGCTCGCGATGGCCTCGACCCGCTTGTGCGGGTCACGGGGGTGCGCCGTGACCGGCTCGTCCTCCTCGGTCCACGCGAGCAGCCCCGGCTCCCAGGTGACCACCACCCGGTCGGCGACGGCCTCGTCGTCCAGCGTCCAGGCGGCCGCCGGGAGCACGCGGCCCGCCGCCGCGACGTCGTACCACTGCGACACCGGAAGCTGCGGGCCGAAGAAGAAGAAGCCCTCACGCACCGGCGGATCGACGGGCACGAGCACCCCGTCGGCGATCTCGTCGCGGCGGAAGGCGTAGACCGGCGGGAACATTCCCTGCCACACGAGCAGGGGCTCGCGGGACTCGACGACCACCTCTCCGTCGAGGCGGCCCCGCACCCACTTGTCGATCGGCTCGGTCCGCACCACCTCGCCAGTGTGCTCCCGCGGCGGACCGCAGCGCCAGCGTGCCGGGGCCAGCGCGTCAGCTCGTGAGCGCTCCCGTGAGCTGGTCCAGCCCGGGTCCGGTCAGGTCCTCGAGCGCCTCGGCCCGGCCGGAGACGACCATCAGCAGGGACACCAGCGGACCGCGGACCTCGGGCCCCTCGCCGTGGGACCAGTCGGCGTCGGTCGCGACGAGCCGCAGACCGGCCGCGCGCTGCTTGCCACCGCCCAGTCCGACCGACGTCCTGAGCTGGTGGGCGAGGGCGCGCTCGACGGTCTCCGTCGGGTAGTCGCGGTGGATGCCGAGCGGGCGTCGTACGTCGTCGCCGTGGACGACCTCCTCGACGAGCCGGCTGTCGAGCGGCGCGGGAGGGGTCGTCCGCCGTCCCACCACCGCGCGGAGCCGGTCGAGCGTCTCGGCCGGGGTCGCGCCCTTCTCGCGCGCGACGCCGTCGTCGTTCTGCCGGTCGAAGTCGAAGCGTGCGCGCACCATGGCGGCGACGATGCCGAGCCGGGTGGTGCGGGCGTTGTCGACGAGGTGGGCGGCGACGTCGTGGACCGTCCAGCCGCTGCACAGCGACGGCAGCTCCCACTGCTCGTCGGTCAGCCCGGCCAGGTCCTCGACCAGCGCCTCGCGCTCGCGGCGCACCAGCTCCCACACGTCCGTCATGGCGTCAGCCTGTCAGGACCCGGTGACAGCGCACGGCCGACGGGGCGGGCGGCCCCGCCGTCAGCGCAGGTGCGGGGCGGCCGCGGCGGCCTCGATGCTGTCCTCGGACGGCATCAGGAACCACAGCACCGGGTAGACCAGGATCTGGCTGCCCGGGAGCGCGAAGAGCGTCACGACGAACAGCAGCCGGGTCACCCACGGCGTGAGCCCGAAGCGACGGCCGACGCCGGCGCAGACGCCGGCGATGATCGCCTTGTCGGTCGAGCGGACGAGGCCCTGACGGGCGAGCGAGGTGCGGATCTTTTCCATGCCTCCAGCATGCGCCGCCGGGGCGCGACGCACCATCGGGGTCAGCCCCTGCCCCACCCCGAGCCGACCCCGGCGGCCCGGTCA
The DNA here is from genome assembly GCA_963701485.1 of uncultured Actinomycetota bacterium. GTDB lineage: Bacteria > Actinomycetota > Actinomycetes > Propionibacteriales > Nocardioidaceae > Nocardioides. The sequence continues at coordinate 196,212 of CAVPAA010000014.1, read as the reverse complement.
GACCAGGCGGCCGTGCTCCTCGGTGACCTCGCGCAGCCGCGCCGCCAGGTCGGCGGTCAGCATGCCGGGCGCCAGCTGCCACGACCAGGTGGCCGCGGTGCCCGGGGTGTTCATCCGCGCCTCGGAGCCCAGCGAGAGCACGTCCTGGGCCTGCACGACCGCCAGCCGGCACGGTGCCGCGTGGGCGAGCCGGATCAGGGCCCAGGCCGGATCGGGGTCGGTGGTACCGGCCGTACGGCAGGCGCGGAGCACCTCGCGGCGACGTCGCTCGGGCAGCGTGTCCCACCAGCCGACGACGGTGTCGTTGTCGTGGGTGCCGGTGTAGACCACCTGGTCGCGGCGCAGGTTCTCCGGGTCGTGGCGCCGGTCCTCGCCGTCGGGGTCGAAGGCGAACTGCAGGACGGCCATGCCGGGGAAGCCCAGGGAGTCGCGCAGCTCCTCGACCGGGGCGTCGATGACACCGAGGTCCTCGGCGACGACCGGCAGCGGGCCGAGCTGCGCGGCCGCCGCGTCGAAGACCGCACGACCGGGACCCGGCTCCCACCGACCGTGCTCGGCCGTCGGGTCGCCGGCCGGGACCGCCCAGAACGCCGCGAAGCCGCGGAAGTGGTCGATGCGGACGAGGTCGTGCAGGGCGAGGCTGCGGCGCAGTCGCTCCACCCACCAGCGGTGCTCGTCGGCCGCCATCGCCGCCCAGTCGTAGAGCGGGTTGCCCCACAGCTGGCCGGTGTCGGTGAAGGCGTCGGGCGGCACCCCCGCGACGGCGTCGTCGCGGAAGAGGTCGGGCCAGGTCGCGGCGTCGGCGCTCCCGGCCGCGACGTAGATCGGGATGTCGCCCATCACCCGCACGCCGTGGTCGGCGGCGAAGGCCCGCAGCGCGGCCCACTCGCGCTCGAAGCGCACCTGGTCGGCCAGGTCGCCGCCGTGGGCCGACCAGGAGCCGGCCCAGTAGGCGTGCGCGTCGGCGAAGGCCGCCACCTCGTCGTCGGTGACCGCGGCACCCGGGTCCTCGAGCAGGCCCGGCGAGGCGGCGAAGGCCGACGGGGAGGCGTACGGCGACCCGTGCGCGTCGGGCACGGTCAGCGGCAGGACCTGCCAGACCGTCTGCCCGGCGGCCGACAGCCACCGCACGAAGTCGCGGGCCGGCTCCCCGAGCCGACCTCCCGGCAGCGAGGTGACGTGCAGCTGGACGCCGGCGGCCCGGTCGGGGATGCCTCGGATGGCCATGACTCCACCCTGCCATTCACCTGTTGGGGCGAAGAGCCCCTGGGGGTCAGTCCGCGCCGACCAGTCCGTGCTCGTGGGCGAAGACGACGATCTGCACCCGGTCGCGCAGCGACAGCTTGCGCAGCACCGACCCGACGTGGGTCTTGACCGTCGACTCCGAGGCGAAGACCAGCGCGGCGATCTCGGTGTTGGACAGGCCGCGGGCGACGGCGGCGAAGACCTCGCGCTCCTTGTCGGTCAGGGAGAGGTACGCCGCCGGGGCGGGCGCACGGGCCACGAACTGGCCCTGCAGCAGCAGGGACAGGTCGGCGGGCGCCAGCACCGCGTTGCCCGCGTGGACCGTGCGGATCGCGTCGCGCAGCATCACCGGCGTGGTGTCCTTGAGCAGGAAGCCGCTGGCGCCGTAGCGGATCGCGGTGGCGGCACGGTCGTCGAGGTTGAAGGTGGTCAGCACCACGACGCGCAGCGGCGTCTCCCGCCGCGACACCCGGTCGGGCGCGAACAGCTGACGGGTGGCCTCCACGCCGTCCATCTCCGGCATCCGGATGTCCATCAGCACCACGTCGGGCTGCAGCTCGTCGCACACCGCCACCGCCTCGAAGCCGTCGCCGGCGACACCGACGACCACCATCTGGTCCTGAGCGTCGATGATCGTCCGGACGCCCTCGCGGAAGAGCTCCTGGTCGTCGACCAGCACGACCCGGATCACGCGCCACCCCGAACGGGCACCCACGCCGTCGCGGTGAACGTGGCCCCACCCGCCTCGTCGCGCCGTCGTACGTCGAGCCGACCGCCCACGGCCTCGAGGCGTCGGCGCATGCCGTCGACGCCCTGGCCCGGCGTGGTGGACGGGGTGGAGGGCGTCGCGGGAGGCATGGTCGCGTCGGACTCGATCGCGCGCAGCGGCTGCGTCGCGTCGTCCGTGACGGCGACGACGTTGCGGACCTCGATGCGCAGCTCGCCCTCCCAGTGGCGCTCGACGGTGACCGGGGTGTCCCGGCGGCCGTGCTTGATGGCGTTGGTGAGCATCTCCTGCAGGACACGGTAGGCGACGGTCTCGAGCTCGGGCGGCAGCGGCTGCGGCAGGCCGACGACGGTGGACTCGACCGCATGGCCGCTCGACCGCACCCCGTCGACCAGGCTGTCCAGGCTGCCGCTGCGGCCCGACGACGTCGCGCCCTGCGTGGTCGTCAGGACCTGCCGGACGTCCTGCAGGGAGGTCCGCGCGGACGTCGCGATGGTCGCCATCGTCTCCTTCAGCTTCTCGCTGTCGGCGTCCTCGACGTACTGCGCGGACTCCGCCTGCGCCAGGATCACCGCCAGGGAGTGGCCGACCACGTCGTGCACGTCGCGCGCCATCCGGGCCTGCTCCTCGCGCAGCCGCGCGATCTCCCGCGCCTGCTCCGACTCCTGGACCGCTCGGGCGGCGTCCTGCTCCGCGGCCACCTGCGAGACCCGGGACTGCTCCGCGCGCGAGACGAAGCGGAGCACCAGCCCGGCGAGCCACGGCGAGCCCAGCACGAGCATCCCCAGCAGGGCGCTCGCCACCTGCCACGACGTCCCGAACCGGTAGGCCGAGTTGATGACGCTGTTGTAGTCGATGAACCCCGCGAGGGCGTCGTACACCTCCGACGCCCCGAGGAGCACGACCGTCACGGCACCGAGCGGGATCGAGAGGCCGCTCAGCGCGACGACGACCGGGTTCCCCCAGCGGGCGGCGCCGAACAGGACGACCGCGATCGAGGCCTGCACCAGCAGGACGGGCGTGCCGGAGACGAGCTGGAGGAGGCAGACCAGCCACACGAGGCCGACGGCGGTGCCCGGCGCGCGACGGCTGAGCCCGACCGCCGTCGCGATGCCCGCCACGACGAACGCGAGGTCCCACCAGTCCTCCCACGGTGGCGTGGCCCGCGAGGCCTCGACGAGCCCGACCAGCAGGACCGCGGCGGCCAGCGCGACGTCGGGTGCCCAGGCGCGCAGCCGCTCCGGGCTCATGCCGCCACCGTGGCGGGTGTACGTCGACGCGCACCGGCCCGCGCCTCGACGAGGTGCCAGCTCAGCGCGGCGACCGGGAGCGTCAGGACGAGCGCGACGGGGCCGGCGAGGCCCTCGAGGGTCGGGCGCAGCCAGAGGGTCAGCGGGTAGTTCCAGAGGTACGCGCCGTAGGACACCGTGCCGAGGAGGACGAGCGCGCGGGCAGGACCGGTCACGTCGGTCCAGCTCCGCCAGGACAGCACCAGGACCGCGGTCAGCGCAGCGATGGCGGGGCCTCCTGCCAGGTAGGTGAGGGCGTGACCCCGCAATGGAACCACGCTGAGCACGGCCAGTCCGGTGAGTGCCACGGGTGCCGACAGGGCGGGCACGACGACGTGCCGGCCGAGCACCCGCGTGGCGCCGCCGACGACGAAGCAGACCGCCCACGAGGTCGGCAGGGAGTACGCCAGGTCCGGGGCGTCGCCGAGCCACACGAGCGTCGCGAGGCACGCGAGCACGCATGCGACGGCGACCAGCACGAGGGCGAGCCGCATCCGCCCGTGGGTGAAGGCGAGCACCAGGACCGCCGGCCAGAGCAGGTAGAACTGCTCCTCCGTCGCCAACGTCCACAGGTGGAAGGTCGCGTCGCTGGCGTGCCCGAAGGGCAGGTTGCCGGTCCAGGTGAGCGCGACGAGCACGGTCCTCCCGAGCTCGTCGCGGTCGCCGAGCGGGTCCAGCAGCAGCGTCACGGCGACGACCCCGGCCACCAGGAGCAGCAGGGCGGGCACCAGCCGCCGCGCCCGGCGGAGGTAGAACCGGCGAAGGTCGACCCCGCCGGTCCGCTCAAGCTCGTCGAGGAGCAGCCCGGTGATGAGGTAGCCGCTCAGCGCGAAGAACATGACCACCCCGACCACGCCTGCGCCGGGGAACGCCGAGGGCCAGGCGTGCCGCAGCATCACCAGCGCGACGGCGATCCCGCGGAGGAGGTCGATGCCGTCGATGCGGCCCCTCACACCGGCAGCACGTCGCGGACGAGGCGGTCGAGCAGGTCGGCGTACGACAGCCCGGCGGCGGCGAACATCTTGGGCACCTGCGACTGCTCGGTGAACCCGGGCATCGTGTTGACCTCGTTGAGCACCAGCCCCTCGGCGGTGACGAAGAAGTCGACCCGCGCCACGCCGCCACAGCCGAGCGCGTCGTAGACGGCGAGTGCCGCCGCCTCCAGCGCCTTCCGCTCGACCTCGTCCAGCACTGCGGGGATGCGGAAGTCCGCGCCGCCGCCGTACTTCGCCTCGTGGTCGAACCACCCGTCCACCACGACCTCGAGCGCCGGCGAGACGACCCGGCGACCGTCGGCGCTGCCGAGGACGGCGACGTCGACCTCGCGGCCCACCACGACGTCCTCGACGAGGACCCGGTCGTCGAGCGCGAGGGCCGCGTCCAGCGCCACGGCCAGGTCGGCGGCGTCGCGGACCAGCGCGACGCCGTGGCTCGACCCCGCGGCGACCGGCTTGACCACGACGGGGTGGGTGAAGGCGTACGTCGCGGCGGAGCTCGCGGTGAGCAGCAGGCCGGGCGCGGTGGCGATCCCGAGCGCGCCGGCGACGAGCTTGGTGGCCCACTTGTCCATCGCGAGCGCGCCCGCGCCCACCCCCGACCCGACGTACGGGACGCCGGCCAGCTCGCACAGGGCGGCCAGCGTCCCGTCCTCGCCGCGCGGTCCGTGGACGACCGGCAGGACGACGGCGCAGGTCTGGAGCAGGGACACCGCCTCGCCGAGCTCCAGGGCGCGGTCGGCGTGGTGCCAGCCGCCGTCCGTCGCGATGGTCAGCCGGACGACGTCGTGGACCGCGGGGTCCAGCGCGTCCGCGACCGCCGCGGCGGAGGCGATCGAGACGGCGTGCTCGCAGTTCTGGCCGCCGCCGACGACGGCGACGCGGGTGCGGGCAGGGGAGGGAACGGGGGCGGGGGCGGGGACGGTCACGGGAGGCTCCTCAGGACGGGCGTGGTGGTGGCGGTGCTCGCGGCAGCGACCGGGGCCGCGGGGAGGGTCGTACGACGCACGCGCGGGCCGATGCCCGTGACGACCTCGTGCGGGAGGGTCTCGGCCCACGCCGCCCACTCGGCGACGGTCGGCTCGCCCGCCCCTCCGGGACCGAGGACCGTCGCGGTGTCGCCGGGCTCGGCGTGGTCGCCGCCGAGGTCGACGACGACCTGGTCCATCGAGATGCGCCCCACGACGGGCCGGCGGCGACCGCGCAGCAGCACCTCCGCGCGTCCCGAGGCGACCCGCGGCAGTCCGTCGGCGTAGCCGAGCGGCAGCAGGGCGAGGTTGGTGGCGGCGGGCGCGGTCCAGGCATGGCCGTAGCCGACGCCCGCCCCGGAGCGGACGCGGCGGACGCTGACGACGGGCGCGGTGAGGGTGAGGCCCGACCGCAGCGGCGTCGTGCCGGTCGGGTCGATGCCGACGAGACCGGCGCCGACGCGGACCATCGTGTGGTGGCTGCGGACGTCGAGCAGCGTGGCCGCGGTCGCGGCGAGGTGGCGCTGCGACGGTCGCAGCCCGGCCGCGCGGGCGGCCTCGACACCCCACCCGAAGCGGCGGCGGCCGAGCACGTTGCACTCGTCGCGCGGGTCGTCGGCGCAGCCGAGGTGCCCCATCACGCCGACGACGCGCACCAGCCCGGCACGCTCGGCCCGACGGGCCGCGCGGCACAGTCCCGCCCACGCGGACGGCTCCGCGCCGTCGCGCGCCATGCCGGTGTCGAGGTGCAGGTGGAGCCGGGCCGAGCGCTCGTGCGGCGCGGACCGCTGGGCCCGCACGACCGCGTCGAGGTGGTCGCGCGACGGGACGGCGAGCTCGACCTCGGCGGCCAGCGCGTCGGCGTACGCCGCGTCGACGGGGTTCAGCCAGCTGAGGACGGGCGCCCGCAGGCCGTCGGCCCGCAGGGCCAGCGCCTCGTCGATGCTGGTCACCCCGAGCGAGGTCGCCCCGTGCGCGAGGGCCGTGCGCGCCACGTCGCCGGAGCCGTGGCCGAAGCCGTCGGCCTTGACGACCGCCATCAGCTCCGCCGCGGTGCGGGAGGCGAAGAGGCGGGTGTTGGACGCGACGGCCGCGAGGTCGACCTGCAGAGTCGGGCCGGAGGCCGGGCTCGTCGCGGGCAGGAGGGCGAGCGCGCTCACGCGGCTGCCTCGGCCTCGACCGGGACCGGGCCGTAGGGCGCGTCGTCGGCTCCGGTGGCCAGCGCCCAGTAGCGGTCGCCGAAGCTCCAGTGCCACCACTCGGTGGGGTAGTTGACCAGGCCCGCCCCGCTCAGGACCCGGGCGAGGAGGTCGCGGTGCGCGCGGGCGTCGGCGCTGATGCCGGACGCGGCGAAGTAGCAGGCGCCGTCCGACTGCTCGGGCGTCGCGTCGATCGGCGTGCCGAGGTCGAGCTCGTCACCGCAGGCGTCGACCAGGGTGAGGTCGACGGCCGCGCCGGCGACGTGCGGGGCGACGTCGACCGGCGCGACGAACCGGCTCGTCAGCCGGTGCAGGTCGTCGGGCGAGATCCCCGGGTGAGCGGCGCACACCTCGGCGGAGTACGCCGCGATGATGGCGCGCTGGTCGGCGACGGACCGGTGCCCCTCGACCACGCAGAGCGCGATGCCGGGCGGCAGGGCGGCCTGCGCCCGCGCCAGCCGCTCGGCCAGCCCCGTCCGTACGAGCGCGCGGGCGGGGCCGAAGGAGGCGTCGAGGTGCACCAGCTCCTGCCCGGACTCCCGGACGGGCACGGCGGCGACCTGCGGGTCGGAGAGGAGGACGATCATGGCGCCAACGCTCGCGTTCCGACCGGGGTCCGCGCCTCCACCTGAGGTGCCGGACCGCTGTCCTCGAGGATGAGCCGCCCTGATCCCGGGTCGTAGGGTGGCGACATGCCGGACAGCGACCGGGACGACGGGTTCGAGGTGGCGGACACCGAGTCCGTACGCCGCGGCGCCAGCGCGGGACGACCGCACGGGCCGCTCGGCGGCGGCCGCCCGGATCGCTCAGCAGGCGACCTGGGTCGACCTGCAGGTGCGCCAGGCGATGGAGCGCGGCGAGTTCGACGACCTGCCCGGTCGGGGCAAGCCCATCGAGGACCTCGGCGTCGAGCACGACCCGGACTGGTGGGTCAAGAAGCTCGTCGAGCGCGAGAACCTCGCCCTCCTGCCGCCGGCCCTCGCCCTGCGCAAGGAGGACGCCGAGCTCGACGGCCGGTTGGACGAGATCACCGCCGAGAGCGAGGTGCGGCGCGAGGTCGAGGACTTCAACAAGCGGGTGATCGAGACCCGCCGACAGCTGCAGGGAGGCCCGCCCGTGATCACCGCGCCCCGGGACGTCGACGACGAGGTGGCCGCGTGGCGCGATCGTCGTACGGCCCGGGTCGAGGCCCAGCGCGCAGCCCTCGCGGCGAGCAGGCCCGCACCACGCAAGCGGTCGTGGTGGGCGCGCCGAAGGAGCAGCTGACCCATCGGGGACGGGTGCCCGGTCGTGGCAGGCGGCAGCACAACGCGCGGGCCACGAGGACTTGGCACCCGAGTCTCCCGCTTCGCCACCCAGATCTGGGGTGACAAGCGGGGGACTCCCCGGATATCCGAGGACTCCAGCAGCGAGACATGCGTCATATCCGGGGCCCGGCGCTCGGCGGTAGTTTGCGGCCATGACACGCCCCGCCAAGGACTTCTTCGCTCCGCTCGCCGTCGGTGCGCCCGCGCCGCCGCGCGAGATCCCGGCCCGACCGAGCCGCGCCATCCACTTCTTCGACCCGGGCAACGAGAAGATGGCCGCCAAGGTGCCCGACATGGTCGGCACGGTCGACGTGCTGCTCGGCAACCTCGAGGACGCGGTCAAGGCGGAGAACAAGGAGAAGTCGCGCCAGGGCCTCGTCGACATCGGCAGGGCGACAGACTTCGGACCGACGCAGTTCTGGACCCGGATCAACTCGCTCGACAGCCCGTGGGTGCTCGACGACCTCACCACCCTGGTGCCCGAGATCGGCGACAAGCTCGACGTGGTCATGGTGCCGAAGGTGCAGGGCGCGGAGGACATCCACTACGTCGACCGCCTGCTCGCGCAGCTCGAGGCGAAGGCCGGCCTCGACCGGCCGATCCTCGTGCACGCGATCCTGGAGACGGCCCGCGGCGTGGCCAACATCGAGGAGATCTGCGCGGCCAGCCCGCGCATGCAGGGCCTGTCGCTCGGGCCTGCCGACCTGGCCGCGGACCGCCGGATGAAGACCACGCGCGTCGGCGGCGGGCACCCCGGTTACCTCGTCCGGCAGGACCCGGTGCGCGACGACCTCGGCGTGCCGCAGTACGACGCCCCGCGGACGTCGTACCAGCAGGACCTGTGGCACTACACGATCGCCCGGATGGTCGACGCGTGCGCGATGCACGGCATCTACCCCTACTACGGGCCCTTCGGCGACATCAAGGACACCGTCGCGTGCGAGGACCAGTTCCGCAACGCGTTCCTCCTCGGCTGCGTCGGCGCCTGGAGCCTGCACCCGGCGCAGATCACGATCGCCAACAAGGTCTTCTCCCCCAGCGTCGAGGACGTCGCCCACGCCCGGCGGGTGATCGCCGCGATGGGCGACGGCACCGGCGCCGTGATGATCGACGGGAAGATGGAGGACGACGCCTCGGTGAAGCAGTGCCAGGTGATGGTCGCGCTCGCCGAGGAGCTCGCCGCGATCGACCCCGAGCTGAAGAAGCAGTACGACGCGATCTCGCAGGACGGGGAGGTGCAGGCATGAGCGAGTTCACGCCCCTCCGCTCGGTCCTCTACATGCCGAGCTCCAACGAGCGTGCGCTCGAGAAGGCCAAGACGATCGCCTGCGACGGCCTGATCCTCGACCTCGAGGACGCCGTGTCGCCCGACGCCAAGCCGGCCGCCCGCGAGGCGGCGGCCGCAGCTGCAGCCAGCGGCGACTACGGGCGTCGTACGGTCGCCGTCCGCGTCAACGGCCTCGGCACCCAGTGGCACGACGACGACATCGTCGCCGCCAGCCAGGCCGGGCCCGCCGCGATCGTGGTCCCCAAGGTCGACAGCGCCGACGACGTCGCGCGCCTGGTCCGCGCGATGGAGAAGGCAGGCGCGCCCGACCACACCCGTCTGTGGGCGATGGTCGAGACCCCGGTCGCGATCCTCGACGCCCTCGCCATCGCGCGCTCGTCGGAACGGATCGGTGCGTTCGTCCTCGGCACCAACGACCTGGTCAAGGAGCTGTACGCCGAGCACGTGCCGGGGCGCGCGCCGATCCTGCCCAGCCTGCACACCGCGCTGCTCGCCGGCCGGGCCGCGGGCATCGCGGTCATCGACGGCGTCTACAACGACGTCAAGGACACCGAGGGCTTCCTCGCCGAGTGCGAGCAGGGCCGCCAGATGGGCTTCGACGGCAAGACCCTCGTCCACCCCGGCCAGGTCGAGGGCGCCAACCGCGCCTTCGCCCCGAGCGAGGAGGCGGTCGAGGACGCCCGCGGGCTGATCGCCGCCTGGGAGGACGCGCGTCGGGAATCAGGGGGAGGCGCGGGCGTGGTGACGTTCAACGGCAAGATGGTGGAGAACCTCCACGTCGAGTCCGCGCGCCGCACCCTGGCGATCGACGAGGCGATCAAGGCACTCGGCACCGACTGAGCCCGCCCCAGTGTGGGTGGACAGAGCATGGACAGGCCTTCACCCATAGGGAGGAACCGGCTTTGCGAACCGCGTCGGGGACCGCCAGAGTGATGCGGCCCGCCCACCGATGGGTCGGCCGCATCCCCCCGCATCGCCTAGGAGGCACACCCATGATTGTCCTCGGACTGATCCTTCTCATCCTCGGACTCCTGCTCCCCCAGAGCATCCTGACGACCCTCGGCATCATCCTGATCGTCGTCGGCCTGGTGCTCAACTTCGTGCCGATCGGCGGCTCCTCCCGACGGGTCTGGTAGCGCCTCGCCACCCCTGGCGACAGGGCCCCGGACACCACTGGTGTCCGGGGCCTCGCTGCGTCACGGGCGGGTCGGTGCGCTCAGGCGCTCTCGGGACCCCGGCGGAAGCGGTCGTTGATCCAGGTGCTGGCCGTGCCCATCCAGCCGGCGAGGTCGTGGACCAGCTTGCCGAGGGTGTCCTGGGTCCGCTCGAACGACGCGGTGTAGCTCGCGGCCGCCTCCTGCGCGGCTGCGCTGACCGAGGCGGTGTCGTCGTCGGCCCGGCGCGGGTAGTCGCCGCCGAGGATCGTCGTGTACGCGCCGGAGTCGATCCAGCGCCGCAGCTCCGTGGCCCGGACGACGGCGAACGGGTGGGTCTGCTGCTGCAGCAGCGAGAGCTTGATCAGGGACTCGCGGACGTCGCCGCCCTCGTCGTACTGCGCCCCCTGCTGGAGGAACGACGTGACGTCGAGCTCGTCGAGCGTGCCGCCGCTGGCGATCTTCATGTGCGTGCGGAGGGCCGCGGTCGGGTCCTGGGTGGCCAGCAGGCCGGCGCGGTCCGCGGACAGCTCGGCCTTGCGCGACCACTCCAGCAGTCCGACGGTCACCATCCGGATCCCGATCGCGCCACCGGGCACGGCGTAGAGCAGCCCGCCGAGGCCGAGGAGCCGCGTCAGGAGCGTGCGGTAGACCGCGTGCCCGCTCACGGCGTGGCCGAGCTCGTGGCCGATCACGAAGCGCAGCTCGTCGTCGTCGAGGTGGTGCACCAGGCCGGACGAGAGCACGATGATCGGCCGGTCCATGCCGACCGTGGCGGCGCTCAGCGCGGGGTCGGCCGCGACGTACATCTCGGGCAGGTCGCTGACGTCGAGGCTCCGGCCGACCTCGGCGAGCAGCCGGTGGAGCCGCGCGAACTGGCGCTCGTCGACGAGCACCGCGGAGCCGAGCAGCGTCAGCCGCCAGGCCCGCTCCCGGAACACCCCCGACATGGTCTTGAGCAGCACGTCGAATCCCTTGAGCTTCCGCAGTGCGACGAGTGCGCCCTTGTCCGCGGGGTGTTCCCACGCGCGCGAGCTGATGTCCGTGAGCACGGCGCGCGCACGCGCCGGCTTCTTCTCCCCCGATGCCATGGGGGGATCCTGACGTACGCCGCGGCCGGATGTGCCGTGTTCGGCCGGACCGCTCGAGAAATCGCGTGCCGACGAGCGACCCCGGCAGCCATCATGCTCGGCATGGCAGGCACGCAGCGCACCCACCACGTCGCCCTCGTCCGCGACGACACCGTCCTGGTCACCGGTGAGGGGTCCCTGCCCAGCTTCGTGCAGGACGTCGCCGACGACGACGCACCCGAGCCCACGGCGTACGCGACGACGCTGACGGGCGACGGGGTGCACGTGGCCCCGGTCGTGACCCTGCCGCAGGACGACCCCGACCGGCGGCCTGACCGGTTGCACGTCCTCGCACTGCGCGACGGCGCGCCCGCGGGTGCCGACTGGCGACGGATCGACGACCTCGCCGAGCCGCTGCGGGCGCGGGTCCGGACGGCGCTCGAGGAGTACGACGGTGTGGCCCCGGCCGGGCGACCGGACTGGTTCCGTCCCGGCTGGCACGAGCGCGTCGAGGCATGGGTGGACGAGCAGCTCGCCGCGATCGGTCGTCGCCGCACCGGCCCGCTGCGTACGCACCGCGTCTGGAGCATCTCGGCCGTGCTCCAGGTCCCGACCGACCGCGGCACGTGGTGGTTCAAGGCGTGCTGCGACCACTTCATCGCCGAGGCGGCCATCGTCCATCGCCTCGCCCACCGGATCCCACACCTCGTGCCCGTGCTGGCGGCTGCGGACGACGAGGCCGGCTGGATGCTCATGGAGCCGATGCGCGGTGCCTCCGACGGCGACCGGGCCGCGGGTGCCGTGGACGCGGCGGCGCCGCTCTGGGCCAGCGCGCAGGTCGCGGCTCTGGAGTGGCTCGACGAGCTGCGCGCCGCCGGATGTCCCGAGCGGGGCCTCGAGGCCACGCTCGAGGCGTGGTACGCCGTCCTCGCCACCAGTCCTGAGATGGCCCTGCTGACCGAGGCCGAGCGGCACGAGCTGCCGTCCGCCACCGGGCGCATCGACGCGTTGGTGCGCGAGTTCTGGGCGTGCGGGCTGCCGGACACGCTCTCCCACGGCGACCTGCACCCCGGCAACCTCGCCTACGACGGGAACGAGCTGCGGATCTTCGACTGGACCGACGGCTGCGTGACGCACCCGTTCCTCGACGGCAGTCACCTGGCACAGGTGCTCGACTGGTACGGAACCGCCGAGGGCGAGGCGGATCGGGTGATGCAGGCTCACGCGCGGCCGTGGCGCGACGCGTTCCCCGAGGCCGACGTCGATCGCGCGCTCGAGCTCGCCCCGCTGGCCGACCTCGTGTTCCAGACCGTCACCTTCGCCCACATCGCGGAGGCGGCCGAGGACGGCTCCGGCGACTTCGCCGGGACCGTGGCCCGCTTCACCAGCGCGCTGCTCGAGCGGGTCCGCTGACCACTCCTGCGGACCGGCGATCGGCCGGCTCGACCGTGGGGAACCATCGGCACCTCGAATGGTGCAGATGAGGTGCCGTCCGTTCCCCGACGGCCCGGTCGCAACCCGGACGCCTGGGTCTAGCCCGCCGACGCCTGCGCGGCCGCGTCGATCTGCGCCCGTCGGTCGGCCCAGAACGCAGCGTCGTGCCCCTGGGCCGCCATCGCCTCCGCATCGGTGCCGACCGCTCCGTCGAGCTCCTCGCGGAGGATGTCGGCGTGGCCCGCGTGCCGGCTGGTCTCGGCGAGCAGGTGCACCAGGATGTTGAAGAGCGGCACCTCGGCGTCGCCCCACCACTCCACCCGGCCGACCGCGTCGAGGTCGAGCGCCGCCACGGTCGCGTCGCCGTGGGCCCACACCCGCCGGTAGCGGTCGACCACGTCGCTGCGCGACTCGTCCGCGGTGGCCCACATGTCCGCGAGCCGGTCGGCCTCCACGTCCCACCGGGGCAGCGGTTCGGGGAACGGACGGTCGAAGACCTCGCCGAGGTAGCGCGCCTCCCAGGTGGCGAGGTGCTTGACCAGCCCGAGGAGGTTGGTCCCCGTGACCGTCAGCGGACGCCGGACGTCGTACTCCGACAGGTCGTCGAGCTTGGCGAGCACTGCCTCGCGCTCGTGCTTCAGGTAGGTGTGCAGGTTGGCCTTCGCGGCGTCGGCGTCCATGGACCGCACCCTGCCACTGCCGCCGGGACCGTCCCGCCAGCGGCACGTGCCGCCCGTCCGCGGGACTGGTCGCACGCCGTTGACGCTGGACGCACGCCATGGCGTGCGTCGAGCGGACGACGGTCCGCTCGACCCCGGCCGTGGACGCGGCCGATGCCGGGCCCCCGTCAGCCGCCTCAGCCGCGCATCGGGATACGGACCCCGCGCTCGTCGGCGACCTCGACCGCGCGGTCGTAGCCCGCGTCGACGTGGCGGATGACGCCCATGCCGGGGTCGTTGGTCAGCACGCGCTCGATCTTCTCCGCCGCGAGGTCCGTGCCGTCGGCGACGGTGACCTGGCCGGCGTGGAGCGAGCGGCCGATGCCGACGCCGCCGCCGTGGTGGAAGGACACCCAGGTGGCACCCGACGCGGTGTTGACGAGCGCGTTGAGGATCGCCCAGTCGGCGATCGCGTCCGACCCGTCGAGCATCGCCTCGGTCTCGCGGTAGGGCGAGGCGACCGAGCCGCAGTCGAGGTGGTCACGGCCGATCACGATCGGCGCCGAGAGCTCGCCGCTGGCGACCATCTCGTTGAACCTCGCCCCTGCCTTCGCCCGGTCGCCGTACCCGAGCCAGCAGATGCGGGCCGGCAGCCCCTGGAACTGCACGCGCTCGCTCGCCATGTCGAGCCAGGCGTGGAGGCGGGCGTACTCCGGCTTCTCGTCGGCCGGGAAGAGCTCCTTGATCGCCCGGTCGGTGGCGTAGATGTCCTCGGGGTCGCCCGACAGCGCGGCCCAGCGGAACGGGCCCTTGCCCTCGCAGAAGAGCGGACGGATGTACGCCGGCACGAAGCCGGGGAACTCGAAGGCCCGGTCGTAGCCGCCCTTGCGGGCCTCGTCGCGGATCGAGTTGCCGTAGTCGAAGACCTCGGCGCCCGCGTCCTGCAGCTCGACCATCGCCCGGACGTGGCGCGCCATCGACTCCTGGCTGCGCTTGGTGAACCCGCGCGGGTCCTCGGTGCGCTCGCGCTCCCAGTCGTCGTACGACGTCCCGGCCGGCAGGTAGAACAGCGGGTCGTGCGCCGAGGTCTGGTCGGTGACGATGTCGACGAGCGGCCCGTCCCCGTGCTCCTGCCGCGCGAGGTGGCGCTCGAGGATCTCCGGCAGCACCTCGGCGGCGTTGCCGAGGAGGCCGATCGACAGGCCGCGCCGCTCGGCGCGCGCGGCGAGCGCGAGCTCGAGCGCGTGGTCGAGGTCGCGCGCCTGGACGTCGAGGTAGCGGGTCTCGAGTCGACGGTCGATGCGGTGCTGGTCGCACTCGATGCAGATCGCGACGCCGTCGTTCATCGTGACGGCGAGCGGCTGCGCGCCGCCCATGCCGCCGAGTCCGGCGGTCACCGTGATGGTGCCGGCGAGCGTCCCGTCGAACTTCTTGTCCCCGATCGCGGCGAAGGTCTCGAAGGTGCCCTGGAGGATCCCCTGGGTGCCGATGTAGATCCACGAGCCGGCCGTCATCTGGCCGTACATCGTCAGCCCGAGGTCCTCGAGCCGGCGGAACTCCTCCCAGTTCGCCCAGTCGCCGACGAGGTTGGAGTTGGCGATCAGCACGCGCGGCGCCCACGCGTGGGTACGCATCACGCCGACGGGCTTGCCCGACTGCACGAGCAGCGTCTCGTCGTCCTCGAGGTCGCGCAGCGTGCGCACCAGGGCGTCGTACGCCTCCCAGCTGCGCGCGGCCTTGCCGGTGCCGCCGTAGACGACCAGGTCCTCGGGGCGCTCGGCGTTGTCGGGGTCGAGGTTGTTCATCAGCATCCGCAGCGGCGCCTCGGTCTGCCACGACTTCGCGGTCAGCTCCGTGCCGTGCGCGGCGTGGATCGGGAGGCGGTGGTTGCCGTGAGGGGCGTCCGTGGTCATGCCCTCATGAAACCGCCGGGGCGCCGGCCACCGGAAGGGTGCGACCCGGACCGCAGTCTGTGATCCGAGACTGCGTCATGGCCGGCGTCAGCGACCGCGGTTCCGGGCCCGGGCCCAGGCCCGCGCAGATGCCATCAGCTCGTCACGGGTGATGTACGAGTCCGCAGGGCGCAGGTGGGGACGCACCTGGCTCACGCCGTTGGAGCACAGCGCGTCGTTGTGCCAGTTGTGGTCCATCGTGGGGGCCCACCGACACGTCCATGCGCCGGCTGCCGACGGCGCGACTGCGGATCGCGGGCTGTCAGCTCCCGGAGACGCCCCGGCGGTGGGTCCGACCCCGCACATGACGAGGATGCCCGCCGCCACGATCCCGACCTTGGTCCTGTTCACCCGAGGCAAGGTAGTGCGGGCAGGGGCCGGCGTCTCCGGAACGGCGCAACTCGCGCCGGAGCAGAGTGGTGTCGCTGCCTCGCGACGTCAGGCGAGCTCGCCGACCACGGACTCGGCGGCGGCGAGCACGGCGCCGGACTGGACGAGGTCGACGGCGGCCTCGATCTCGGGCGACAGGTGGCGGTCGGGGCCGGGGCCGGCGATGCCGTTGCTGCGCAGGAGGTCGACGACCGCACCGGTGGCCGGCGACGGGGTGAGGGGCGCCCGGAGGTCGAGCGCGCGGGCCGCGGTGAGCACCTCGACGGCGACCACCCGCGACAGCCCGTCGACGGAGCGGCGCAGCTTGCGGGCGGCGTTCCAGCCCATCGACACGTGGTCCTCCTGCATCGCGCTGGAGGGGATGGAGTCCACCGACGCCGGGACCGCGAGCCGCTTCATCTCGGAGACGATCGAGGCCTGGGTGTACTGCGCGATCATGTGGCCGCTGTCGACCCCCGGGTCGGCGGCGAGGAACGGCGGCAGCCCGTGGCTGCGCGCCCGGTCGAGGAAGCGGTCCGTACGTCGCTCGCTGATCGACGCGACGTCGGCCGCGACGATCGCGAGGAAGTCGAGCACGTAGCCGACCGGGGCGCCGTGGAAGTTGCCGTTGGACTCGACGCGGTCGTCGACGACCACGGGGTTGTCGATCGCGCTGGCGAGCTCACGGCCGGCGACGGTCGCGGCGTGCTCGACGGTGTCACGCGCGGCCCCGTGCACCTGCGGGGAGCAGCGCAGCGAGTAGGCGTCCTGGACCCGGTTGCAGTCGCCGGTGCGGTGCGAGGCCACGATCGCGGAGCCGGCCATCAGCGCGGTGAGGTTGGCTGCCGACAGGGCCTGGCCGGGGTGCGGGCGGATGTCCTGCAGCTCGGCGGCGAAGACCCGGTCGGTGCCGAGCTGGGCCTCGACGCTCATCGCCGCGGCGACGTCGGCGGTGCGCAGCAGCATCCGCAGGTCGCTGATCGCCATGACGAGCATGCCCAGCATCCCGTCGGTGCCGTTGATGAGCGCCAGGCCCTCCTTGGCGACCAGCTCCACGGGCTCCAGGCCGGCGGCCGCGAGGGCGTCCGCGGCCGGCACCAGCGTGCCGTCGGCGTCGCGGACCTCGCCCTCGCCCATCAGCGCGAGGGCGCAGTGCGAGAGCGGCGCGAGGTCGCCGGAGCAGCCGAGCGAGCCGTACTCCCGCACCACGGGCGTGATGCCGTACGACAGCAGGTCGGCCATCAGCTGCGCGGTCTCGCGTCGTACGCCGGTGCGACCCGTCGCGAGCGTCGACAGCCTCAGCAGCATGAGCGCCCGCACCACCTCGCGCTCCACCTCCGGACCGGAGCCGGCGGCGTGGGACCGCACGAGGGACCGCTGCAGCTGGGCGCGCATCTCGGTGGGGATGTGGCGGGTGGCGAGGGCGCCGAAGCCGGTGCTGACGCCGTAGGTCGGCGTCTCCGCGGCGGCGAGCGCCTCGACCACGCCGCGGGCACGGTCGATCGCGGCCAGCGCGTCGTCGGTGAGGACGACGGGGGCGCCCTCGCGGGCGACGTGGACGAGGTCGTCGAACGAGACGGGGCCGACCCCGACGTGAACGGTCTGCATGCACCTCATCCAACGCCTGTCGGCGGGGTGCCGCCAGAGGCTGCCGAGCGGCGCAGTCTCGCATCCGAGACCGGGCTCTCACCCGTACGGAGGGCACCGAAACGGCAGCCGCGTGGCACGGTGGAGGGCGTGCGGTCCGCCCGGACCGTTCGAGCAAGCCCGAGAACCAAGGAGGTCCCCGATGGACACGACGACATGGATCATCGTCCTGGTCGTGGTGCTGGTCGTGGCGGCGCTCGTCGCCTGGCTGGTCACCCAGCAGCGGAAGAAGAAGCAGCACGAGCACGCCGAGCAGCTGCGGACCGAGGCCCACGAGCACGCGCGGGACATCCCCGAGACCCAGGTGCAGGCCAAGGAGGCCGAGGCGGAGGCGGAGCGCGCGCGGCTCGAGGCCGAGCAGGCCCAGGCCCGTGCCCGGGAGGCCCAGGTCGCGGCCACCCAGCAGCAGGCAGTGCACGAGGACCGGCTCCGCACGGCCGACGAGATCGACCCGCGCGTGGACACCGCGTCGGACGACTACGCCCCCGGCACGACCGGCGACGGCCGCACCACCGCGACGCACGACCCCGACACGGTGCTCGACGCGGACGACGCGCGCCGGACGGACGGGACCGACGGCACCCACCGCGCCTGATCCGCGCGCGTCGCAGCACAACGCAGGACAGGGACGGCCGGTGCTGGAACACTGGTCGTCCCTGTCCCGTGAAAGAGGAACCCCGTGACCACCCTCATCATCGTCCTCGTCATCATCGCCGTCGTGATCGCAGCTGCGGCGTTCCTCATCCAGAGGAAGAACCGCGAGGCCAACGTCGCCCGCGCCGAGCAGCTCCGTGCCCAGGCCGCGACGCAGGCGCAGTCCACGATCGCCCCCGCCCAGGAACGCGCAGCGGCCGCCGAGGCCGAGGCCGAGCAGGCCCGCGCCGCCGCCGCCAAGGCCGAGGCGGAGGCCCACGAGGCCCGGCTGGCGGCCCAGCAGATCGAGGCGACCCACGAGGGACAGGTCCGCGCGGCCGACCGCGTCGACCCGCGCGTCGACCACAAGGCCGACGACTACACGCCCCAGGTCCCGGGCACCGCCGACCACACCCCGACCCCGCCGTCGGAGGTCAACGCCGAGCCGACCGCCACCGAGCCGACCGCCACCGAGCCAGCCGCCAGCCGCCCACCGCCGACCGCCACCGAGCCAGCCGCCACCGAGCCAGCCGCCACCGAGCCGGCCGCCACCCAGGACGGCGCCCAGGGCGACCGGGCCCCGCTGCTCCCGCGTCGCACCCCGGGCGCCAACGAGATGCCCGGCAAGCCGATCGAGCAGACCGACGGCGGCGGCGGCTGGTTCACCAAGGGATCCGGCTCGGACAAGGCGTGACCGGGCGCAGGTCGTCTGGACCACCCTGCCTGTTCCCGTCCCCGCCCCTAGAGTCGAGGGTCGGGACCAGTCATGCCACGCCTCGACCTGACCGACCGCGAGCAGTGGGCCCTCCGGGGCCTCTGGTCGCCGAGCCGTGCCCCCAGCCGCCCACGTCGCGCACGACGCAGGAGCGCCGCGTCCTGAGCCACGTGGCGGCTGGGCCCCTCACCGACCTCGACCTGCACGAGCGGCCGTCCTGTTCAGCTGAGGGTGGCGGACGGGTACGTCGCGGCGGACGTGCCACGATCGGCCTCGTGAGCCAGGTCCCCGCAGCGACGCGCACCCTGCGGGTGCTGCGGTTCCTGGCCACGCAGGCCGACCCGGTCCCGCTCGACCGCATCGTGCGCGCGTGCGACCTGCCGCGGAGCACGGCGTACCACCTGCTCAACACGATGATCGACGAGGGCTTCGTGGTGCACCTGCCCGACGAGCACCGCTACGGGCTCGGTGTGGCCGCCTTCGAGGTGGGCAGCGGCTTCACCCGCCAGGAGCCGCTGGCCCGCCTCGCGCGCCGCCCGCTCGCCGAGCTCGTCGACCGGACCGGGCACGGCGCCCACCTCGCGGTGCTCCACGGACGCGACGTCCTGTACGTCATCGAGGAGCGGGCACCCGGGCGGCCGCCGCTGGTCACCGACGTCGGCGTACGGCTGCCCGCCCACCTGACCGCCTCCGGCCGGACCATCCTCGCCGCGCTGCCGGCCAGCCAGGTCCGGGCGCTGTACCCCGACCGGGGCGCGTTCGTCGACCGCCACGGCAAGGGCCCGTCGTCGTTGAGCGCCCTGCGCACCGTGCTGTCCGAGACGCGTCAGCGGGGCCACGCGACCGAGGACGGCGAGGTCACGCCCGGGCTGCAGAGCGTGGCCGCTGCCGTGCTCGACCACAACGCGCACCCCGTGGCGGGCGTGGCGGTGACCTTCCCCAGCGACGTCGGCGACGTCGACGCGATCGCGACGGCCGTGACCCGGACGGCCGCCCGGCTGACCCGGCGGGTCAGCGGGAGGGCAGCAGGCACGGGTTAGCCGTGCAGACCCCGGACGGCCGCGTCGAGGGCGGTGGCGTCACGGAGGCCCGATCATCCGTGGTTCGCTCGGCCCTGCGTCGGCATCGGGTCGGAGCGGACGCCCTCGCGGTCGGTGAGGTCGGCGGCCGGCACGGTGGCCTGGTAGACGCCGGGCTCCATCTCGACGGCACCGAGCTCCTCGACCTGCGTCGCGGAGTCCGGGGTGAGCACGACGAGCGCCTCGTCGCCCGCCTGTTGCAGCACGCGCACGCGGTGCTCGCGCCAGCGAGCCATCAGCGCGATGTCGAAGACCTCGCACTCGGCGACCGGCACGACGCGGGCGTGCACCCGCGGGCGCACCTGCTCGAAGCCGTCGGGGACCTGCTCGTCGCCGACCCAGACCAGCTCCACCGACTGCTGGTCGGCGGTGTAGGAGCACGGCAGGTCGAGGGTGCCGTGCTTCGCGCGCGGGCCGATGAGGTGGAGTGGCGGGAAGTAGCCCTTGGCGCCCCGCCACCCACGCGCGGCCCCTTCGTAGCGGGAGAACTCCCGCTCCGTGCCGTCGAGCCCGACCCGGAGGTAGCGGGCACTCACCGGCATCCGGGTGAGGGTCAGGATCCAGACCGCGGCAGCGTTGCGGAGGAAGCCGGTGGGGTACGTCGGCCACGGCACGTCGGCGTGCCCGGGCGCGTTCGTCGGGATGCGGAGGTCCATCAACGGGTTGGTGGTGAAGCGGATGACGTCGACGTGGTCGGGCGCGTCGCCGAAGGGGCCGTCCTCCCCGTCGAGCCCCAGCGCCCGCACCCGCTCGACCGGCGTGAGACCGATGAGGTCGTCCGGTTGGTAGACGGGACCGGTCAGCCAGTCGTAGCCGAGGTCGACGATGCGTCGCGACGACTCGGGGACCAGGAGCTTCTCCAGCACGGTCATGCCTCACGCCTCCTCGGGTGGATGGACGTCACTCTCTCATCGACGTCGGTCAGCTCGGCCAGTGGAGCCGAGCCGTGCCACCCGTTGTAGGAGTCGCCGGCGAGGCCCTCGCGCTCGGCGAGGGCGCTGTCGCTGGTGAAGAAGCCGCACCCGTCGCCGACGACCGCGCTCACCGAGACCTTCCCCCCGCGCCAGACGGCGTCCGTCTTCACGGAGACGAAGTCGTCGAGGTCGTCCATCCCGGTGCGAGCCGACCCGGTCCCGGGAAGGCGTACGAAGTCGCGGCCGTGCGACTCCACCTGGATCTGCTCGCCACCGAGGACGGCATAGAGGCCGGAAGGTCGGATCACTGGACCGGCATCCACATCTTGGTACCCATGTAGTCCGTGAGGACGGCGACGAGCTCCTGCCCGCCCGAGCTGTCCATCCGCCAGATCTGGGAGCCCTCCGGCATGGTCGTCGGGGTCTCGGTGCGGAACTCGGGGATGCCGCCCGAGGTGTAGCCGTTGCCGGTGAACGGGTTCTCCGGGTCGAGCGCGTCCTTGTTGTAGTCGACCTTGCCCCCGAGGTCCTCGTGTCGAGGGATGACGACGCCGTCGGTGCTGGTCTGGTCGTAGCGCAGGACATGGATGTCCGTGTCGTCGGGCGAGAAGGGGGAGTCCTTGTAGTCGAGGCCGAGCTTGTCGTGCATCTCGCGCGGGGTGTGCAGCTGGTCGACGTCCTCGGCCCGCGAGGTGAAGCCGAAGGTCTGGTCGGTCTTGAAGTAGTCGTTGGTGTCGGAGCTGCCGCGCAGGTAGTCGTCGACGGTCCCCTCCGGGATGACGCGCTGCATCGGCGTCCCGGGCTCGACCCGGATCGCGTTGCGCGCCTCGACCAGGCGGTCGATCTCGCCCGGGGTGAGGTCGTCGATCGGCTTGTTGACGAGGCCGCGGAGGTCGTCGGGGAGGTCGTCGAGCCGGCGCAGGCCGGTGAGCTCGTCGAAGCGGTCCAGCTTGCTGAGGTCGGACAGGTTGTCGAGCTTGTTGAGGTCGCTCAGCGCGTCCATGGCGTCGAGCCCGCCCTTGGCGCCACGGGTGGCGAGGGCGCCGGTCCCGGCGGTCGCGACGGCGATCACCGCGTCGGGCACCAGGTGGCCGATCGCGCGGGCCGGGTCGTCGGCCCAGGTGTCCCAGTCGAGCAGGCTCTTGCCGAGCTCCTTGCCGAAGCCGATCGGGTCGGTGGTCAGGCCGGTGTAGATCCCCTTGGCCATCTCCCACGCGTTGTCGGCGGAGAGCTCGTACTTCTTCATCAGCTCCTCGGGCGTGAGATCACCCGTGGCGAGCTTGTAGGCGTCCATCACCAGGTTGACGGGGCTGAACGGCACCATCGTCAGCAGGTCCCACACGGCCTCGCCGGCCCCTTCGAGGATGCCGCCGACGAACTTCAGCCCCGACTCGAGCCAGTTGGGCTCCTCGGGCGCGTCGGCGCACCCGGCCCTCACCTCACCGGCGCACACCGCCGCGGCGTTGTCGAGGTCGGCCCTGGCGGCGTTCAGCGCGCCCAGCGCCTCCTGCTGGATCGGGTCGCCCCAGTCGACGAACGGCTCGGCCTGGTCGGTGCCGCCACTGCTCCAGTAGGTCCGCATCCGGCCCATGTAGGAGTCGTACTGCGTGCGCGCGCTCGCCGACTCCCGCTCCCCGCGCTCGTACTCGGCCTTGGCCTCGGCGGCCCGACGCTGCGCGTCCTCGAGGGCGCCGGCGTAGGTCGTGAGACCAGCGGCGGCCTTCTTGAAGCCGTTGCCGGCCTTGACCCACCGGTCCGGCTCCAGGTCGTGCGCCTCGCGGAACTCGTCGGCGGCGCGGCCGGTCCACCCCGACACGTCGATCTTCGTCAGCGCGTCGCCGGTGTCGTAGAACAGCTGGCCCTTCTGCTCCATCGTGAGGGCCTTGGACCGGACGTTGCCGGGGTTGCCCTCGATCACGAAGTCCGGCACGTCACATGACCTTGATCCCGGCGATGGTGCCCTTGAGCGCGGACAGGGCGTCGTAGCCGGCCTTGTCGGTCTCGAAGTAGTTCATCGCGATCTTGCCCAGCCGCCCGGACATCTCCTCGACGTCCTGGCAGAGGTTGTTGACGCCCTCCTCCCAGCGGTTCTTGAACTCGTCGAGGGCGTCCCACACGACGTCGCTCCCGACGTCGCCCTTGCCGGGGACGAGGTCCTCGACGTCCTTGTCCTTGAAGAGCTGCAGGGTGTCGTTGAGGCCCTGGGCGGCCTTGCCCATGCTCTCGAGGTCGACTTCGTAGTCGTAGGACGGCATGGGGTCCCGATTCCCCGTCGGCCGGTCGCTCAAACCGGGCACGACGTCCGGGATCGGGGTGTGTGAGGGGGCGGCGGACGGGGTAGGAAGGGGTGGATCGATCCCAGCGAGAGGGGGCGGCCGTGGCCGTCGGACTTGTCTACTCCGAGATGCAGGCAGCGGCCCAGGCCGTGGCCGACGCGGTGGAGCCGTTGCAGAAGACCCTGCAGGACCTCGGCGCCACCATCGAGACCGAGGCCGGCAAGGGGTTCAGCGGCCAGGCGGCCGCCGGCTTCGGCGAGGCGGTCACCGCGTGGTTCGACGTGGCGGTCACGTTGGGCCCGATCCTCGAGGGCTACTCCCAGAACCTGATGTACGTCGCGCAGGAGCACGCGACCAACGACGTCGCCCAGGCCGACCGGGCCGGGCAGCTCGCCGACCGTCTCGGCGGTGGCCCCCGATGAGCGCACGCGGCCTGATCGTCCACCAGGGCTCCCTCTCGACGCTGGAGACCGCGCTCGCCGACGCCACGACCGCCATCAGCACCCAGATCGACGAGCTCCTCACCCAGGTCGAGTCGCTGACGCCGGGCTGGGACGAGTCGAGCGAGTCGCACGCGGCCCACCTCGAGCACCAGCAGCGGCTCCGCGACGGTGTCCAGCGGCTCACCGAGGCCCTCGACCAGGTGAAGTCCAAGCTCGCGACCTACCGCGAGGACGCCCGGGAGATCGAGGTCGAGAACGTCGCGATCGTGAACTGATCGCCCGCACCTCGGACCTCAAGTTACCTGCGGGTAGGATCCATCTCACGCCGCAGGGCCCTGCCGGCGCCATGTGGGGCGGACCTAGGCTGCGGCTCTGTACGCCCCTACCGAGGAGCAGCCCTTCATGCAGATCTTCGCGATCGTCCTGTCGTTCGCACTGACCGTCGCCGCGGTGGCCATGCTGGTCCCGGCCGTACGGCGCATGCTGGGCGTCATCCGGAGCGGCCAGCCGGCACCCGGCCGTAGCGACAACCCGGCCGGCCGCACGGTCACGATGCTCAAGGAGACGTTCCTCCACACCCGGATGCTGCAGTGGCACTGGGTCGGCATCATGCACTGGTTCGTCTACGCGGCGTTCCTGTTCCTCAGCACCGCGGTGCTGGCGGCGTACTTCCAGCTCTTCAAGCCCGACTTCGCCTGGCCGCTCATCGGCCACTGGTACCCGTACGAGTGGTTCAGCGAGCTGATCGGCCTGCTCAGCACGGTCGGCATCGTCTACCTGATCGTCTACCGGCAGAAGCACCACCCGCGCTCCGAGGGCCGAGGCAGCCGGTTCTTCGGCTCGACCTTCTGGCAGGCCTACTTCGTCGAGGCGCTGGCGCTGCTCGAGGGCTCGGCGATCCTCTTCGTCCGCGCGGCCGAGTGGAAGCTCGACGAGGAGGTCGGGCGCTCCCACTACCCGATCTCGTCCTGGATCGGCGACGCGGTCTACCCCGTCGACGAGTCGTCGCTGCACAACCTCATCTACGCCATCGCCGCCTTCAAGATCGCGCTGGCCATGATCTGGCTGATGGTGATCGCCCGCAACATCACCATGGGCATCGCGTGGCACCGCTTCACGGCGTGGTTCAACATCTACTTCAAGCGCGAGCCCGACGGCACCACCGCGCTCGGCGCGATGAAGCCGCTGACCTCCGAGGGCAAGGCGATCACCCTCGACGACATCGACGACCTCGACGAGGACTCGGTGCTCGGCGTCGGCAAGGTCGAGGACTTCTCCTGGAAGGGCATCCTCGACTTCACCACCTGCACCGAGTGCGGTCGCTGCCAGTCGCAGTGCCCCGCCTGGAACACCGAGAAGCCGCTCTCCCCCAAGCTCCTCATCACCAGCCTGCGCGACCACGCGTACGCCAAGCACGACGGCGACGAGGCCCACGCCGAGCGCGAGCTGGTCGGCGTCGGCTCCAAGGGCGAGAGCGCCGGTGCTGGCACCGACGTCCTCGACTACTTCTACAACCCCGCCGACGGCGACTTCGTCATCGACGAGGACGTGCTGTGGAGCTGCACCTCGTGCGGCGCGTGCGTCCAGCAGTGCCCCGTCGACATCGAGCACGTCGACCACATCATGGACATGCGGCGCTACCAGCTGCTCGTCGAGTCCAACTTCCCGGCCGAGCTCAACCAGCTGTTCAAGGGCCTGGAGAACAAGGGCAACCCGTGGAACATGTCCGCCACCGCGCGGATGGACTGGGCCAAGGGCCTGGAGTTCGACGTCCCGGTCGTCGGCGAGGACCTGGAGTCCCTCGAGTCGGTCGACTGGCTGTTCTGGGTCGGCTGCGCCGGGGCGTACGAGGACCGCGCCAAGAAGACGACGCGCGCCGTCGCCGAGCTGCTGGACATGGCCGGGATCTCCTTCGGCGTGCTGGGCAACGGCGAGACCTGCACCGGCGACCCGGCACGTCGCGCCGGCAACGAGTTCGTCTTCCAGGGCCTGGCGCAGCAGAACGTCGAGACCTTCAAGGAGTACAAGGTCAAGAAGGTCGTCTCGACCTGCGCCCACTGCTTCAACACGCTCAAGAACGAGTACAAGGACTTCGGCATCGAGCTCGAGGTCGTGCACCACACGCAGCTGCTCAACCGCCTCGTGCGCGAGGGGAGGCTGACGCCCGTCAAGGACGGCGCGGGCGCCGCGAAGCGCTCGATCACCTACCACGACCCGTGCTACCTCGGCCGCCACAACCAGGTCTACTCGCCGCCGCGCGAGCTGCTCGAGATCCTTCCCGGCGCCGAGTTCGTCGAGATGGAGCGCAACTCCGAGCGTTCCTTCTGCTGCGGCGCCGGTGGCGCGCGCATGTGGATGGAGGAGAACCTCGGCGAGCGGATCAACATGAACCGCACCCGGGAGGCCGTCGGCACCGGCGCCGACCAGATCGCCGTCGGGTGCCCGTTCTGCCGGGTGATGCTCGCCGACGGGCTGACCTCGCAGCAGGCGTCCGGCGAGGCCCGCGAGGAGGTCGAGGTCCTCGACGTCGCGCAGATGCTGCTCGCCTCGGTCAAGGGCGAGCAGGCGACCAAGGCCGCCCCGGGCTCGGCGCCCGCCGCTGCCCCGGCCACTGCGCCTGCGGGTGCCGCTGCTGGTGCCGCTGGCACGGCCACCGATGTGGCGACCAAGGACGAGCCGGAGGCCGGTGACGTCACGGTCACCGAGGACACCGTCACCGAGACCGCCGACGTCGGCCCCGCCGCCAAGGCGTCCGGGGGCTCGTCGCTCTTCGACACCCCGGCACCCGAGGAGTCGGCGCCCGCCGCCGCGCCGGCGTCCTCCGGATCGCTGTTCGACACCCCTGCGCCTGAGGCTTCTGCGGCCTCGGCCGACGAGAAGCCCCAGGAGGAGACCCAGGCGAAGCCGGCCGAGGCGTTCTCGGGCGGATCGCTCTTCGACACCCCCTCCCCCGAGCCGGAGGGAGCGAAGGGCGAGGCACCTGCCCAGGCGCCGGCCGAGGCGAAGCCCGCCGCGCAGCCGACGACCGACCTCGGCGGCGGTGGCTCGCTCTTCGACCTCGGCACCCCCGAGCCGGAGCCTGCGCCCGCTGCCACCCCTGCCGCGCCGCCCGCCGAGGAGAAGCCTGCCGCCGCAGAGGCGACGCCTGCTCCTGCGCCGACGGCCGACCTGGGCAGCGGAGGCTCGCTCTTCGACATCGCAGCTCCCGAGCCGGTCGCTGCCGCGCCGGCAGCCGCGGAGACTGCCGCGGAGCCTGCCGAGCCCGTGGCAGACGAGCCCGCGGCGGACGAGCCCGAGGCCGCCGAGGCGACCGCGACGGCACCGGTGGCGGAGGAGCCAGAGGCCGCAGTGGCCGTTGAGTCTCCCAGCGACTCAACGCCCAGCACGCCTGCCGCACCCGCCCCCCAGGTGGACCTCGGCAGCGGGTCGCTCTTCGACCTCCCGGCGCCCGAACCGGTCGCCGCCGCGCCGGCCGCCCCGGAGCCCGAGACCGAGCCCGAGGGCGCACTGGACGTTGAGTCTCCTGGAGACTCAGAGGCCAGGGAGCCCGTCGAGCAGGCCGGTGAGCCGACCCCCGAGGCGACCCCCGAGGCGGAGCCGAGCGCTGCCGAGTCGGTGCCTGCGAGCGGTACGACGTCCACGCCCGCGACGGACGTCGACCTGTCGAGCCTGGGGTCGCTGTTCGACCTCGAGGCGCCCGCGGCCCAGCCGGCAGCTGCCTCGGCTCCGGCGCAGGCCGAGCCCGCAGTGGACGTTGAGTCTCCCAACGACTCAGGGTCCAGCGCGCCCGCCGAGGTGGCAGCCGAGCCCGAGTCGCAGGCCGAGTCCCCGTCCGCACCCCCGAGCGGGTCGGACCTGAGCCAGGCGGCTCTCTTCCGCGACGACGAGGACGCCGCGACGCCGGCCGAGTCCGAGCAGGCGGTGCCCGAGTCCGCGCCGGCTGAGTCGGCCGAGCCCGCGCCCGCGGACGACCCGGAGACCGCGCTCGGCGCGGACGACGCCGACAGCGAGCCCGCAGCCGAGGACTCGGCGGACGCGAGCGACGTACCTCCCGCGTCGGAGAAGGAGCCCACGCCCGCCGACGACGGCCCGGCCCACACGCCGCGCACGGACGTCGACATCAGCGGCTCGGGCTCGCTCTTCGACCTCTGACGAGGCGGCGCATCCTGCGCACGCACGCAGGTCGAGTCGGCGCATCCTGATCAGGATGCGCCGACTCGACGTCATTTCAGCGTCGTGATGCGCCTGCTCGACGCGCCTGCTCGACGTGGCTGATGTCGCGATGACGTCACCCAGATCGGCATTGACATCATCAAGACGTTGACATGACATCACTGTGATGTCAGAGTGGTGCGCATGGACATCACCCCGTACGTCGACAGCCTGCGACGCGACCTCGTCGCCGCGTCCGAGGCCGGCAGCGCCGAGCTCAAGCAGGCGGCCGAGCGCCTGGCGTACGCCCTCGACCCGAGCGCCCGCCTCGCGCTGATGGAGGCCATCTCCCACGCCGCGGCCGAGATCACCGCCGAGCTCCCCGACGGCAGCGTCGACGTCCGGCTGGTGGGCCGCGAGCTCGACTTCGTCGTCGAGATGGCGCCGCCGGCCGCGATGCCCGAGCCGCCCCCGCCGCCGGCACCCCCGGCGCCGCTGGAGGAGGAGGCCGGTGACCTGGCCCGCATCACGCTCCGCATCCCCGAGGGCGTCAAGGCCCGGGCCGAGGAGAAGGCGGCCGCGGCCGGGCAGAGCCTCAACACCTGGATGGTCAACGTGGTGCGCAGCGCCACCAACGACCACTCCATCAACGTCGACATCGACCTCAGCAGCGTCCCCTTCGTCGGCTACGACCCGTTCGCGGGCAACCGCAAGCAGGGGCAGGGCAGCCGCCGGATGAGCGGCTGGCTCTGACCACCACGACCTGACGTCCCGGGGCCTCCGCGCCCCACCACCCATCGCTCCACGGACCGGTACCGCCGGCCCGGTGGACGAGCACACCCTCAGGAGACCCGATGAGCAACCAGCTGGACCTCACCTTCGACACCCCGGAGCCGATCGGCCTCTACGTCGAGAACGGCCGCGGGAGCGTCGACGTGACCGCCACCGACACCACCGAGACCACCGTCCGCATCACCGGCGAGCGCGCCGACGAGTTCGACGTGCGCGACCTCGGCGACCGCATCGCCATCATCGCCCCGCACCGCAGCGGCGGGTTCCTCGGCAGGGACCCGCGCACCGAGATCGTCGTCGAGGTCCCCGTCGCCAGCGGGCTGCAGGCCAAGGTCGGCAGCAGCGACGTGGCCGCCCACGGCCGGTTCAGCGACACCCGGGTCGACAGCGGGTCCGGCGACGTGTCCCTCGACGTCGTCGACGGCGACACCGTCGTCCAGACCGGCTCGGGCGACCTGGTCGCCGAGCACCTCCTCGGCGACGCCCGCATCAAGTCCGGCTCGGGCGACGTCGTCGTACGCCGTGCCGAGTCCGCGCTGGTCGTGACGACCGGCAGCGGCGACGTCCGCGTCGAGTCCGCCCGTGACGAGCTCGCCGTCAAGACCGGCTCGGGCGACGCCCACGTCCTGTCGATGGGCGGCGAGGCGGTGTTCACCACCGGCTCGGGCGACCTCGTCGTCACCGAGGTCGCGTCGGGCCGGGTGACCGCCAAGACCGCCAGCGGCGACGTCCGCATCGGCGTCGTCTCGGGTACGCCGGTGTGGACCGACGTCCGCACCGCGAGCGGCCGCCTCACCTCCACCCTGCCGAGCACGGGCGAGCCCGCGCCCGACCAGCCCTACCTCGAGGTGCGTGCCACCACCGCCTCCGGTGACGTCACCCTCCACGAGAGCTGACGCTCGACCACCTGTTCCGTCCGCACGTCCGACGAGCCGAAAGGAGCATCGCCATGCATGACTCACTCACCGAGATCGAGCTGATCGCACGCCACCGCATCGCCGAGCGCGTGAACTACTCGCCCCGCGCCCCCCGCACCAAGCGCCGCTGACCCCGCCGCCGCCGGTCAGGACTTCATCGCGACACCGCGACGCCAGTAGCCCATGAAGGCGACCTGGCTGCGGTCGAAGCCGAGCTCCCTGACCAGGTGGCGGCGCAGGCCCGTGACGACGCTGGACTCGCCGGCGATCCACGCGTAGGTGCCGCCCACGCCCGTCACGTCGCCCGGGACCTCCTCGCCGGAGGAGGAGTAGAACGGCGTCTCCCACAGGTCGGGGTCGACCTCGTCGGGAGCGACGTCGACCTGGGCGCCCGGGATGCCGAGGTGGGCCACGACGGCGTCGTGCAGGCCGAGGCCGAGCTCGTCGCCCTCGCGGGCCAGCCAGACGACCTCGACGCCCGCCGGAGGGCGTACGTCCTGCACGTCGGCGGCCACGGGCACCTCGAGGAACGCCGTCCCCCGGGCGTCGTCGGGCAGCTGCTCGAGCACCGTGCAGACGGCGGGCACGGCGGTCTCGTCGCCCACCAGGAGCAGGTCAGCGCCCGGGGCGGGCGTGAACTCGATGCCGCCGTAGGGGTAGCCGCGCCGCGGCGCGAGCAGCGCGATGCGGTCACCGACGCTGGCGCGGGACGCCCAGAGCGAGCCGGGGCCGACGAGGTCGCCCTCGAGGTGGAGGACCATGTCGACGACGAACGTCGTCGCGGCCCCGGAGCCGCGGACGTCGCGGATCGTGTAGGTGCGCATGTGGCCGCGCTCGGACGCCGGACGCTCGAGCCACGTCGAGAACCAGGTGTCGTCGGCGCCCTCGGTGGACGTGATGCCGCCCGTCTCCGGGTCGGGGAGGATGAGCTTGATGCGCTGGTCCCAGCGAGGACCGTCGACACCGAAGTCGGCGAGGTCGGGGCTGCCGAGCTCGACGCGGACGAAGGTCGGCGAGAGCCGCTCGACCGCGACCACCTCGACCTCGGTGAACAGCATGGGCAGGGCGGCCTGGTTCGAGCTGGCGGTCATGGTCATCGGGTCTCCTGGCTGGCGTGGCTGGCAGGGGTGGACGAGCTGGGGCGTCGCGGCTGGTGCCGGCCGACGGGCACGACGAGGGGCGTGTGCGAGACCGGGTCGTCGATGACCCGGTTGTCGAGACCGAACACCGTCCGCACGACCTCCTCGGTGACCACCTCGCGCGGGCTGCCCTCGGCGACGATCCGCCCGGTGTGCAGGGCGACGAGGTGGTCGGCGTAGCGGGCGGAGAGGTTGAGGTCGTGGAGCACCATGACGATCGTGGTGCCGCGCCGGGCGTTGAGCTCGGCGAGGAGGTCGAGCATCTCGACCTGGTGGGCGACGTCGAGGTAGGTCGTGGGCTCGTCGAGCAGCAGCAGCTCGGTGCCCTGCGCGAGCGCCATCGCGATCCACACCCGCTGGCGCTGGCCGCCGGAGAGCTCGTCGACGACGCGGTCGGCGAGCCCGAGGGTGTCGGTGAGGACGAGCGCCTCGGCGACCGCCTCGTCGTCGGCGCTGGTCCAGCGCCCGAACGGCCCGTGGTGCGGGTGGCGTCCGCGGCCGACCAGGTCGGCGACGGTGACGCCCTCGGGCGCGACCGGGTTCTGCGGCAGCAGCCCCAGCGTGCGGGCGACCTGCTTGGTCGGCAGCCGGTGGATCGCCTCGCCGTCGAGCAGGACCGACCCCGACCGCGGCCGGAGCAGGCGGGCGAGCCCGCGCAGCAGCGTGGACTTGCCGCACGCGTTGGCGCCGACGATGACGGTGATGCGCCCGTGCGGGACCTGCAGGTCCAGGTCGCTCACCACGGCGGTGTCGGTGTAGCCGAGCGTGAGGCTGCTGGCCTCCAGCCGGGCGGGCTGGGTGGGACTGGCGGTGGTCATGCCGCCCTCCTTCCACGATGTCTGATGGGGCCGCGGGCGAGCAGCCAGAGGAGGAACGGCGCACCGAAGGCTCCGGTGACGACGCCCACGGGCAGGTTGAGGTCGGCGAAGGCGTACGCGCCGGCGTAGTCGCCCGCCAGCACGATCACCGCCCCGACGAGGGCCGCCGCCGGGAGCGTCGTACGGCCGTGATTCAGGGCGCGGGCGATCGGCCCGGACAGGAAGGCGACGAACGCCACGGGACCCGCCGCGGCGACGGCGACCGCGACCAGCAGCACGCCGAGGAGCATCAGCAGGTCGGTCCGGCCACGCCCGACGCCGAGGCCGGCGGCCGTGTCGTCGCCGAGCTCCGTCGCCCGCAGCGAGCGGGCCACCCACGCGGTGGTGGGGAGCAGGACGGCCAGGGCGAGCGCCAGCAGCCCGATCGCCTGCCAGGCGACGCCGTTGACGCTGCCGGTCAGCCAGCGCAGCACCAGCTGGACGTCGTACTCGTCGACGCGGGTGAAGACGTACTGGATGACCGACTGCATCGCGGCGGCGAGGCCGATGCCGGCCAGGACGAGCCGGAAGCCGCCGTGGTCGCCGGCGACCGCGCGCACGGCGAGCGCGACGGCGAGGGCACCGACGATGGCGGCGGCGGAGACCGGCCAGCCGGTCCAGCCGGCCAGGGCGATCACCGTGATGGCGGCGGCGCTCGCACCGAGGCTGACGCCGACGATGTCGGGGCTCGCGAGCGGGTTGCGCAGCGTGGTCTGGAAGATGGCGCCGCCCACGCCGAAGGCCACACCCACCAGCACGGCCAGCACGGCCCGCGGGAGCTTGGACTCCATCACGATGTAGGTGGCGCCGGGGATCTGCTCCCCGCCGAGGATGCGGACGAAGTCGGGGACCGTGACGGTGTAGTCGCCCAGCAGGACGCGCGCGGCGAAGGCGCCGACGAGCGCGACGAGGAGGCCTGCGAGGAGGCGGCGGTGGTGGCGCACCGGCGCGCGGCGCGCACGGCGTACGACGTCCAGGGCGTCCGGGGTGGACGGCGTGGGCGGCTCGGTGGTGAGGGGGCGGCCGAGGGTCACGGTCACAACGCCCTCCCGGTGCGGCGGATCAGGGCGAGGAAGACGGGGACGCCGACGACGGCGGCCATGATGCCGACCTGCACCTCCGACGGGGGCAGCACGACGCGTCCCACCGTGTCGGCGACGACGACGAGGACGGCGCCGCCGAGCATGGAGAACGGAAGCAGCCGGCGGTGGTCGGGGCCGACGAGGGCGCGTACGACGTGGGGCACGACGAGGCCGACGAAGGCGATCGGCCCGGCCAGCGCGGTCGCCGTGCCGGCGAGCAGGACGATGGCGAGCGCGATCACGAGGCGGTCGCGCGTGGTCCGGCGGCCCAGGCCGCGGGCCAGGTCGTCGCCGAGGGCGAGGGTGTTGAGCAGGCGCGCGCCGGCGAGCGCCAGCACGGCTCCGAGGACGAGGAACGGGAGGCCGGCGAGGAGCACGTCGGTGCCCCGCCCGGCGACGGTGCCGACCTGCCAGAAGCGGAAGCTCTCCATCGTCTTGCGGTCGGCCAGGAGCAGGCCGGTGGTCCAGCTGGCGAGGCCGGCGCTGAGGGCCGCGCCGGTGATGGCGAGCTTCATCGGGGTCGCGCCGTCGCGACCCATCGACGCGATGCCGTGGACCGCCGCCGCGGCGACGGCGGCACCGACGAAGGCGAGCGGGAGGAACTGACCCATCCCGGAGAAGCCGAAGGCCGTCATCCCGACGACCATCGCGAAGGTGGCGCCGGCGTTGACGCCGAGGATGCCGGGATCGGCGAGCGGGTTGCGGGTCAGGCCCTGCATGAGCGCCCCGGCCAGCCCGAGGGCGGCACCGACGGCGAGGCCGAGGAACGTGCGGTCGAGGCGGGCCTCGACCACGGCGTGCATGGGATGCGCGGCGTCCCAGACGGCGGCGAGCGGGACCGCTCGCGCCCCCACGAGCAGCGACAGCGCACCGGCACCGGCCAGCGCCACGACCGAGATCGCGACGCTGACCGGCAGGGCGGGACGACGCCCCTGGCCTCCCCCCGGAGCCCTGGTGACGTCGTCCCGCGTCGGGACGAGGGCCGTCATCAGCCCTCGATGGCCTCGACCACGTGAGGCAGGAAGTCGCTCACGATGACCGGGATGGAGAGAGGCGTGGGGTTGGTGGACGCCATCGCGTTCTGCTTGTCGGTCTCGGCGTACCAGTGGCCGCCGGCGATCGCGGGGATCTGGCCGAGCAGCTTGTCGTTCTCGATCGTCTCGACGTTGTCGGGCGAGTCGACCCAGGTGAGGAACACGTCGGAGTCGAGGTCGGCCGCCTGCTCGGCGGAGACCGTGCCGTAGAACTCACCGGGCTTGATGGCGTCGGCGACCGCCGGCGCGTCGACCATGCCGAAGTCGCGCAGGATCGACACGCGCGGGTCCTCGGGGGCGTACATGCCGACGGTGGAGAGGTCGGTGGCGGCGAGGTAGCCGTAGATCAGCCTCGCGCCCTGGAGCTCGGGGTTGGCCTCGGCGGCCTCGTCGATCGTGGCCTGGGTGTCGGCCGCGACGTCCTCGGCGAGCGCCGTACGACCGAGCGCCTCGCCGACCATCTCGAGCGAGGTCTGCCACGGGGTGGTCCACGGCGCCTCGGGGTACGCGACGACCGGGGCGATCTTGGAGAGCTTGGCGTACTCCGCCTCGGTGATGCCGGAGTTGGTCGCCAGGATGAGGTCGGGTGCGAGCTCGGCGATCTCGTCGATCGGCGCGCCGTCGGCGTCGTCGTAGCGCACGGGCGCCTCGGCGCCGGCCTCCTCGACGCCCGCGTCGAACCAGTCGGTCGAGCCGCCGTCGTTGCCGCCCCACGTGATCTTGGTGGCGCCGACGGGAACGACGCCGAGCGCGAGGGCGTGGTCGTGGTCGGTCCAGCCGAGGGTGGCGACCCGGGTCGGCTCGGACTCGATGGTGGTCTCGCCGAGCGCGTGCTCGATGGTCACGGGGAAGGCGTCGGGGTCGACGGACGTGGTCGACGTCGGCTCGGCCGCCGCGTCCGCGTCGGTGCCGCTGGTGGACCCGGTGCTGCAGCCGGCGAGGGCTGCGACCAGGGCGGTGACCGCGGCCAGCATGATCGGGGTGGGCGCGGCGAGGCTTCGCTTCATCAGGACTCCGGGTTCTCGGTAAGGCAAGGCTAACTTAGGAAAGCCTAACCACACCGGGCCCGATTAAGACAACAGGGGTGTGCCGTAATCCGCGATGCGGACCCTCGACCGCTGGCCCGCTGGCCCGCTGGCCCGCTGGCCCGCTGGGAAGTCCAGCGGCGGATCGCGGGTAGTCCAGTGGCGAAACGCTGCCCCGAGCGCGCCGGCACGACCGTTCGCCACTGGACTACCGCGACGGGAGGACCTTCGGACGCTCGCGGACGTTGAGCGGCCATACGTCCGCTCGAGTCGCGGCATGGACGGGCCCGGGGTCGGTGGTCGAGCGTGATGGACGCTGGACGTACGCCGTGGCGGACGTTGAGCGGCCATACGTCCGCTCGAGTCGCGGCATGGACGGGGCGTCGGCGCCGTACGCCGCTCAGATGGAGGTGCGGTGGAACCCCTGGAACGACCGGCTCGGGGTCGGGCCGCGCTGGCCCTGGTAGCGCGAGCCGTACTTCTCGGAGCCGTAGGGGTGCTCGCTCGGCGAGGAGAGCCGGAAGAAGCAGAACTGCCCGATCTTCATGCCCGGGTAGAGCTTGATCGGCAGCGTCGCGACGTTGGCCAGCTCGAGCGTGACGTGGCCCGAGAACCCCGGGTCCACGAACCCCGCGGTCGCATGGGTGAGCAGGCCGAGCCGTCCCAGCGACGACTTCCCCTCCACCCGCGCGGCGACGTCGTCGGGCAGCGAGACGACCTCGTACGTCGATCCGAGCACGAACTCGCCCGGGTGCAGGATGAACGGCTCGTCGCCCTCCGGCTCGACCTCGCGGGTCAGCTCGGACTGGTCGGCCGCCGGGTCGATGTGGGGGTAGCGGTGGTTCTCGAAGACGCGGAAGTAGCGGTCGAGCCGGACGTCGATGCTCGAGGGCTGCATCATCTGCGGGTCCCAGGGCTCGAGGGCGATCCGGCCGGCGTCGATCTCGGCGGCGATGTCGCGATCAGAGAGCAGCACGCGGCCGACCCTAGCGCCCGCGGCCGCTGGTCGAGAGGGACGAAGTCTCGTCACGAGACCCGGGACGTCACAATGTGCGGGTGACCTTCCACCGCTACGTCGCCCTGGGCGACTCCTTCACCGAGGGCGTCGGCGACCCCGACCCTGCGCGACCCAACGGCCTGCGCGGCTGGGCCGACCGCGTCGCCGAGGTGCTCGCGCAGCAGACCGACGACTTCGGCTACGCCAACCTCGCCATCCGCGGTCGCAAGCTCGGCCCCATCGTCACCGAGCAGGTGGACGCGGCACTCGCCCTCGAGCCCGACCTGGTCACCATCCACGGCGGCGGCAACGACGTGCTCCGCCCGCGCGTCGACATCGACGCCCTCGCGAGGACGTACGACGACGCGATCGCACGGCTCAGCGCGAGCGGCGCACACGTCGTCATGTTCACCATCTTCGACCCGGGCGCCGGCGGGATCTACGGCCCGATGCGCGGCCGGATGGCGATCTTCAACGAGTGGGTCCGCGAGATCGCCGACCGCCACGGCGCGAGCGTCGTCGACATGTGGCGGATGCGCGACATCGAGATCGCCGGCGTGATGGACACCGACCGGATGCACCTCAACAGCTCGGGCCACACCCACCTGGCCCACGCCGTCCTCGAGGCCATCGGCGTCGAGCACGGTCTCGACCCCGTCACCGTCGGCCCGCTCCCCGTCCTCGGGCGCCGCGAGACCTGGGCCGCCAACGCGCAGTGGACCCGCGAGTTCCTCGTGCCCTGGGTGCACCGCCGGCTCACCGGGCGCTCGTCCGGCGACACCGTGTCGCCGAAGCATCCGGCCCTCTCCAGCGTGCGCCCGCCGGTCCGGTAGCATCTGGCCCGCCGTCTCCGGACGGCACTGCGGATGTAGCTCAGTTGGTAGAGCGCGACCTTCCCAAGGTCGATGTCGCGAGTTCGAATCTCGTCATCCGCTCCACGTTCGTCTCCCGCGGGCCCCGCTCCGAGCGGTGGCCCACCCACATTCCCGGCCCGCGGAATGTCGCTCACGCACCGCCCGCCGGCGTGCGGGGGCGTGTCGTCGTACGAGCGGTGGCCCACCCACATTCCCGGCCCGCGGAATGTCGCTCACGCACCGCTCGAGCGACCGGAGCCCACCGCCCAGATCCCCCGGATGGGGCAGGAGTGAGACTTGCGACTTCTGGGGCCAGAGAGGACAGTGAGGCGTCCGTCTGTCTCGGATCGAAGGTCTTCCCCCATGCCTGCACTTCCCCGCCCGACCCTCCGCAAGGTCGCCCACCGCATCGCCGACGAGGACGCCTCGCGCCCGCTCTGGCGCCACCCCGTGACCATCGCGGCGGCGGCCCTCGCGCTCACCCTCGGCGCCGTCCCGCTCCTGCCCGACGGCGGGCAGGACGAGCGCGGCGAGATCGCCCCGACCGCCGAGACGACCCGAGCCCCCGGCGCCGTCGGCCGCGGCGGGGTCACGCCCGCGATGCGGGCCGAGATCGACCGCGTGCTCGCCGAGGGGGCGGCCCTCGACCGCGCGGAGGGGCGTACGGCGCTCGCGCAGGCGGCGGTGCGGTGCGCGACCTTCGAGGGCCAGCGCTACTGCCTCGGCTTCGGCTGGACCAACCAGTCGGAGGAGGACCTCGCGGCACGGCTGGAGACCCGCCCGACGGCCCGCCCCACCGAGCACACCGGCGACCTCGACGCCGACGGGCTGCTGGCCCGCGCCCAGTCGCGTACGTCGGCCGAGCGCACGGAGGCGGAGCGCGCCGAGCTGACGATGGCGGCCCGGTCGGTCGGCAAGGTCTGGATGCTGCGCCACGAGATCCAGGGCGTCGCCGCTGCCCGAGGGCTTCGCCGAGCGCCACCCCGAGGTGACGGCGGGCATCGAGGCCCGCGGCGGCTTCGGGGAGTCCTACCCGAAGCGGTCCAAGATCCTCAGCAGCAAGGTCGCCCAGGCCCAGAACAACACCTACTGGTGCGGCCCGGCGACGATGCAGGCCATCGGCTGGGGCTCGCAGGAGAAGCGCAAGAACCAGTCCTACTGGGCCCGCCGCCTCGGCACGACCACGGCCGGCACCGCGATCTCCGACATGGTGCGCGTGGTCAACAACAAGACCGACTACGACGAGGACACCCACGCCGGGCCCTACGTCGTGCTCGACATCAGCGACTTCAGCTTCAAGCAGTGGTACCGGCTGATGATGCGCCACGTCCACGACTACCAGGCGCCCGTCGTCCTCCACCCGTCGCTGCTCACGCAGTACTACCCCTACCTCGACGACGACGCGAGCGGCCACTTCCAGGTCGGCC
Organism: uncultured Actinomycetota bacterium; assembly: GCA_963701485.1. GTDB lineage: Bacteria > Actinomycetota > Actinomycetes > Propionibacteriales > Nocardioidaceae > Nocardioides. Next base: position 158,573 of record CAVPAA010000014.1, on the reverse strand, counting down.
GCGGCTTCGACCAGAACCCGGGCGGCAACCCGCAGCTCGGCTACTTCGAGCCGTGGGACCAGTCGAAGTTCGACCCCAGCGAGCCGGCCATCGGCCGCGTGCAGTGGCGCAACGCCTACCGCTCGTTCCGCGCCAACCTCGCCCACTTCCAGCACAACATCGGCGTCTGACGTGCGCGGGCGTACGACGGCCACGCTGGCGCTGCTGCTCGCGCTGACCGGCTGCGCCGGGACCGACGACCCCGACGGGCCCGACCCGGGCCACGACGCGAGCCACGACCCGGCCCACACCGAGACCCCCAGCGCGGGCAGCACCGACGAGCCCGCCGACCTGCCGAGCGGCGGCCCGGTCGACGACCCGGTCGAGGCGGAGCCCGCCTCCGCGCCGCTGGACTGGCAGGACACAGGCGTCCCGGCCGACGTCGGCTACGTCAAGGGGCCACGGTGGGAGGCGCTCTCCGACCCGGACAACGCGCGGGTCGACCTCCAGGCCGACGGGATGACCGCCTCGGTCGCCGCCGGCCGCGGGCGCACCATCTCCGAGGTCCTGATGAGCGAGGAGTGGGCCGTCGTCGTCCGGCAGGACAAGGCCGAGACCGACCCCAGCGAGGTGGCGGTCGTCGACCTCACCACCGGCAGGACCGGCGAGGTCGCCACTCCCCCGGCGGCGAGCGGCGGCTCGTGGGCCCTCACCGCCGGCGACCTCTACTTCCCGACGTACGGCGACGGCGGTGCCTACTGCCTGGCCACCGCGGCCCTGGCCGACGACAACGGCGAGGACGGCTGGTGCGCCCCCGACCGCAGCGGCTTCTCCGGGCTCACGGCGAGCGAGCACGGGGTCGGGATGATGACCTTCGACGACGCCCGCCCCGTGGCCTGCCGCACGGCCAACCTCCTCGACGACAGCGGCGTGCCGCAGCCGCTCGAGGGTCCGGAGGACTGCACGGCGTGGGACGTCGCGGCCACCGCCGACGGCGCGGTGTGGTCCGAGGTGCCCAGGCCGCGCCGCCAGGAGGAGGCCCGGTTCCACGCCTCCGTCGACGGCACCTACTTCGACCTCGGACCGGGAACGACCGGCACCGCCGTCCCCTGCGGCGACTCGGTCTTCTTCGTCCGCGACCCGCAGGGTCCCGACGAGCCGGCGCGACTGATGCGCTGGACCCCGCAGCGCACGCTCGAGGTCGCCTACGAGTCCCCGTCGACCGGCAACGCCTTCCTCGGCGAGCCGACCTGCGGAGGCGGCGTGCTCACGCTGGCGTCGTACGGCGAGAAGGGCGACCAGCACGTCTGGGCTAACGTCTCCTGACGTGAGCTTCACCGGATTCCCCGTCGCCGCGCTCGACTTCTACGACGACCTCGAGATGGACAACACCAAGTCCTTCTGGGAGAGCCACAAGCACGTCTGGAAGGAGTCGGTCGAGGCGCCGACGAAGGCGCTGATGGCCGCGCTCGAGCCTGAGTTCGGGACGGCCAAGGTGTTCCGCCCCTACCGCGACGTCCGGTTCGCGAAGGACAAGACGCCCTACAAGACCCACCAGGGCGCGTTCGTCGCGGCCGGCCCCCGCACCGGCTGGTACTTCGAGATCTCGCCGCGCGGCACGCGGGTCGGGGCGGGGTTCTACGACGCCGACGGACCCACCCTCGCCGCGATCCGCGACGCGATGGCCGACGACAAGACCGGCGCGGCCCTCGACCGGCTCCTCAAGCGGCTCGAGAAGGACGGCTTCGAGGTCGGCGGCGAGCAGCTGAAGACGTCGCCGCGCGGCTACGACACCGACCACCCGCGCATCCACCTGCTGCGCCGCAAGCAGCTCTTCGTCGGCCGGTCCTACGGCTTCGAGGCCGACGCGATCGACGCCGGTCTCGTCGACCGGGTGCGCGCCGACTGGAAGGCCCTGCGCCCGCTCGTCAGCTGGCTGCGCGCGGTCCCGGTCGACTGATCGGCCGACCGGCGGAGTTCGACCGCCCGTGGCGCGGTGTTCACGCAGGAGTCGGGTGCGTGGCCGAGGCTCGCGCCATGGCGAAGAGACTGTTCATCCTCCACCTCGGTCCCGACGCGGTGGACGTGTCGTCGATGGCCGAGGCGCTGGCCGTCGGCGGAGTCAGGCCCCCGGTCGTGGACGACGACGCCCTCGCCCACGCCGAGGTGGAGATCCTGCGCACGCACCGGTCCGCCGGGCTCCGCCGCAAGGACGTCGAGGGAGCCTGGGCGCGGGTGTGCCGACGCGCCCGGAAGAGCGGCGCGGACTGCTTCGTGAGCATGCCGGGGTGGTTCGCCGCCTCGCCCGAGCAGGCGGCCCTGGCGCTCGACGGCCTCGCGGACTTCCGCGTCGTGCTGGTGGCGACCAGCGGGTTCACCGACCCGCCGCGAACCTGGCTGTCGCTGGTGAAGGACGAGCGCTCGCACGTGCTGCCCGCCCGGCTCAGCGACGAGCAGCTGGCCGCGCAGGTCGCGCGGATCGCGCTGATGGAGGAGGAGGCGCGGCTCGACCGACGTCTCGCCAAGGTGACCCGGCGACGCCGGATGCTCGACCGGAGGCCGGCCGCCTGACGCGAGGGGTCAGTGGGGCTGCCAGGCGTCGTCGTCCTCGGTGAGCGCCGAGACCGCCTGCGGCAGCGTGCCGTCGGCCAGCTGCTGGATGGTCACCTGCTCGAAGACCATCCGGAGCGAGTGCCGGGCCGCGATCCACACGTGCTGGAGCACCTGCGCGCTGTCGTCGTACTCGACCGCCTCGGGGCGCAGGCCGTAGACCGACACGAGAGGCCCGTCGACCGCGCGGATCACGTCGGCGACCGTCACCGACTCGGGCTTGCGTGCGAAGCGCCAGCCGCCGGACTGGCCGCGCTGCGACACCACGATGTCGGCGCGTCGGAGGTCGGCGAGGATCGCCTGGAGGAAGCCGTGCGGGATGCCCTGCGCCTTGCCGAGCTGCTCGGCGCTGACCGCGGTCCCGTCGGTGCGCACCGCGATCTCGATCAGGGCCCGGAGGGCATAGTCGGCTTTGGCGGAGACGCGCATATGCCCAGTTTGTCAGATATGTCGGCAGAGACAGTGCTCTTGGTCGACACGGAGCCCGCACGCACGCGCGTACGCCGCCGCCCGCGGGTGCGGGAGACGGCGTACGTCGAACGACGTGCGGGTCAGGCGGTGGCGGTCTCGAGCTCCGCCTCGTCGGCCCGGACCGCGGCCCTGGACAGGCGCTCCTGCTTGACCGCCCAGACGATGCCGGAGATCCAGAGCACGAAGATCAGCGCGGCGGCGACGGCGACGCCGACACCCGGGACGCCGACGGCCTCGAGCAGCGTCTTGGAGTTGGTGAGGATGATCAGGCCACCGGCGGCCACACCGAGGACGCGGGCCGCGAGGTGCTTGACGAGCCAGGCCGCGATCGGAGCGGCGATCACGCCACCGGCCAGCAGCGCGCCGGCGTAGCCCCAGTTGATCCCCGCGGAGCCGAGGCCGAAGAGGAAGCCGAGCGAGGCGCCGACGGCGACGACGAACTCCGAGGTGTCGATCGAGCCGACGACCTTGCGCGGCTCGAGCCGACCGCTGGAGAGCAGCGACGTGGTGCCGACCGGGCCCCAGCCACCGCCGCCGACGGCGTCGAGCGTGCCGGCGACGAGGCCCATCGGGGCGAGGAACATCGCGGAGGGGCGGCCCTTGAAGGTCGGGCGCTCGCCACCGAGGCGCAGGAAGCGGTAGACGACGTAGAAGCCGAGGCTGAGCAGGATCACCGCGACGACCGGCTTGGCGACCGCGGCGTCCATGTTGGACAGCAGCGTGGCGCCGAGGAACGCGCCGACGAAGCCGGGCAGCGCGAGGATCGAGACGGTGCGCCAGTCGACGTTGCCGAACTTGTGGTGCGAGGCGCCGGAGACCAGCGAGGTGCCGAGCTCGGAGAAGTGGACGGCGGCCGAGGCGGCGGCGGGTGCGACCCCGGCTGCCAGCAGCAGCGTCGAGGAGGTCACTCCGTAGGCCATGCCCAGGGAGCCGTCGATGAGCTGGGCGATGAGGCCCACCACGCCGAGAACGATGAGCTTGCGCATGGTGCGAGGTCCTTCCGGGACGGAGCAGGGAAGCAGTAGTCGTGCGACTGGGGTATGTCAGGTGAAAGAGTAGACATACTTAGGGTGATAGACAAAACCGATCTAGCCCCCGGCGTGTCCTTGCACCGCCACGGTCGGGCGATGTCGTACGCCGATCCCGCCGTCCGGTCCGGTTTTCGGCGTTCGTGTTGCGTGGAACGCGGTTGCGAGGCATCCTTAGTTACTGGCGAGTAGAACTACTCAGTAAGGCTCGCCCCCGAGACCGCACCGCACACGGAACAGGTGGAAGCTGTGAGCCACTACAAGACCAACCTCCGCGACATCGAGTTCAACCTCTTCGAGGTGCTCGGCCGCGACGCCGTGCTCGGCACCGGCCCCTTCGGCGAGGTCGACGGCGAGAGCGCGCGCGAGATCCTCCGCGAGGTCGAGCGGCTCTCCCGCGAGGACCTGGCCGCCTCCTACGAGGACAGCGACCGCAACCCGCCCGTCTTCGACCCCGCCACGCACACCGCACCGGTGCCCGAGTCGTTCAAGAAGAGCTACCAGGCGTGGATGGACTCCGAGTTCTGGCGCCTCCAGGTCTTCGAGGAGATGGGCGGCACCCCCGCGCCCTCGTCCCTGATCTGGGCGCTCGGCGAGATGGTGCTCGGCGCCAACGCGCCCGTGTGGATGTACGCCGCCGGCCCGGCGTTCGCCAACGTCGTCCACCGCAACGGCAACGAGCGCGACAAGGCCGTCGCCCAGCACATGGTCGACCGCCAGTGGGGCTGCACGATGGTCCTCACCGAGCCCGACGCCGGCTCCGACGTCGGCGCCGGCCGCGCGAAGGCCGTCGCCAACGAGGACGGCTCGTGGAACATCACGGGCGTCAAGCGCTTCATCACCAGCGCGACCCACGACATGAGCGAGAACATCATGCACCTCGTCCTCGCGCGCCCCGAGGGCGTCGAGGGCGTCGGCGGCCCCGGCACCAAGGGCCTCTCGCTCTTCTGGATGCCGGAGCACCACTTCGACCCCGAGACCGGCGAGCTGACCGGTGAGCGCAACGGCGTCTACGTCACCAACGTCGAGCACAAGATGGGCATCAAGGTCTCCAACACCTGCGAGGTCACCTTCGGCGACCCGCAGGTCGGCGGCGGCGAGCCGGCCAAGGGCTGGCTGCTCGGCGAGGTCCACAACGGCATCGCCCAGATGTTCCAGGTCATCGAGAACGCCCGCATGATGGTCGGCACCAAGGCCATCGCCACCCTCTCGGCCGGCTACCTCAACGCCCTCGACTACGCCAAGGAGCGGGTCCAGGGCGCCGACCTCACCCAGGCCGCCGACAAGACCGCGCCCCGCGTGACGATCACCCACCACCCCGACGTACGCCGCTCCCTGATGACCCAGAAGTCGTTCGCCGAGGCGATGCGCGCGCTCGTGCTCTACACGGCCACGTGGCAGGACGAGGTGATGATCGCCGAGCACGAGGGCACCACCGACTCCGACGAGGCCCGCCTCGCCGCCGCGGTCAACGACCTGCTGCTCCCGATCGTCAAGGGCTACGGCTCCGAGCGCTCGTGGGTGCTGCTGGGCACCGAGTCGCTGCAGACCTTCGGCGGCTCCGGCTTCCTGCAGGAGTACCCGATCGAGCAGTACGTCCGCGACGCCAAGATCGACACCCTCTACGAGGGCACCACCGCGATCCAGGGGCAGGACTTCTTCTTCCGCAAGATCGTCAAGGACCAGGGCAGGGCGTTGGGCCACCTGGCGAAGGAGATCGAGACCTTCATCGCCTCCGAGGCCGGCAACGGTCGCCTCAAGAACGAGCGGGCCCTGCTCGCCACCGCCCTCGAGGACGCCAACGCCGTCGTCGGCCACATGATCAACGACCTCATGTCGTCGGCCGAGGAGCTGCGCAACATCTACAAGGTGGGCCTCAACACGTCCCGCCTGCTGATGGTGCTCGGCGACGTCGTGTGCGCCTGGCTGCTCCTGCGCCAGGCGGAGGTCGCCCTGCAGAAGCTGGGCGGCGACGTGTCTACGAGCGACAAGGCGTTCTACGAGGGCAAGGTCCTCGCCGCCCAGTTCTTCGCCCAGACCAACCTGCCGAAGATCAGCGCCGAGCGCGCCATCGCCGAGGCCACCACCCTCGACCTGATGGACCTCGACGAGGCGTCCTTCTGACCGCTGGCCCATCGAGCGGTGGCTCAGCCACGTTCCGCGGTCGCGAAACGTGGGTGGGCCACCGCTCAGGCAATTTCGGACGACAGGTCGGGACCCTCACGCGGGGAGCGTGAACCACACCTCCGCGCCACCGCGCTCGGAGTCACCGATGCCGATGGCGCCGCCGTGCCCCTCGACGATGCGCCGGGCGGTGGCCAGGCCGATGCCGGTCCCCTCGACCGCCTGGTCGCCGCGCGCATGGAGGGCGAACAGGGACTCCCGCTGCTCGGGCGGCACGCCCAGCCCGTTGTCGGAGACGGCGACCCGCCAGCTGTCACCGACGCGTCCGGCATCGACGGCGACGACCGGCACCCGGCTGGGGGGCACGAACTTCACGGCGTTGGACACCAGGTTGAGCAGGACGGCGTAGAGCTGGGTGCCGTCGCCCCGCACGACGGGAAGTGCTGCACGCTCGATCTCGGTCTCTCGTGCGTCCAGCGCGGGGCGCAGGTCGTCGACCACGTGGTCGAGCACCTCCTCGAGCGCGACGTCCGCGTCGGCCGGCCCGGCACCGGCACGGGTGGACTCGAGGATCGAGTCGATCAGGTCGGCCATCCGCCGGCCCGAGTCGACGGCGGCCTGAGCCAGCTCGGTCGCGTCGCGGTCGCCGCTGACCGCCGGCTCGCCCAGCAGCAGCTCGGCGTTGGCGAGGATGGCGGTCAGGGGTGAGCGGAGGTCGTGGCTCACCTGCGCGGCGAAGAGCGTCAGCCGCTCGTTGGAGCGGTCGAGCTCGTCGCGCGCCGCCGTCAGCTGCTCCATGGAGGCCCGGAGCTGGCGACTTCGCAGGCGCAGCTCCAGCACGTCGACCGCGCGGGCGGCGAGGACCTCGAGCGCCCGTGTGTGGCCGGGGTCCACGTCGTGGGGCTGGTCGTCGAACACGCAGAGGCGGCCCAGCACGGCCCCGTCGGCGGTCACCAGCTGGGCGGACGCGTAGAAGCGGACCCGGCCTAGCCGCCCGCTGACGAACGGGTTGTCCACGAACCGTGCGTCGGACCGCGCGTCGGGCACGGCCACCACACCACGATCCCCCAGCACCACCGCGCACAACGAGTCCTCCCGGTCGCAGATGGACCGGTCGATGCCACCGGTGGCGACCTGGTGCTGGTGGGTGTCGGTGATGAGGTTCACCGCCGCGTGCGGGACGCGGCAGGCGAGTGCCGCGAGCTCGGCCAGCTCCTGGAGACCCTGGTCGTCGGAGTCGTCGAGCAGGCCGTAGCGTGCGATGGCCTCGTCCGTCCCCGTCGTCCCTGTCAGCCCCGACATCTGTGCCTCCTACCCGCCGCGGCGGGCCTCGTCGTCAGACCCCGGGACGCAGGCCGGACAGGCCCCCCGAGTCGGCGCCGCCGACCTCGTTGCGCGGCAGCCGCAGCACCAGCGTTGCACCTTGGCGGCTGATCTGCCCACCGCTGGCCGCGGCGAGCTCCGCTGCGCCGGCCCACGCCGACGGCTCCTCGCGGTCGGGTACGACGTCGCCGGACGCGGCGACGCGGACCTCGTAGTGGCCGTGGTGCGGGGCCACGGAGAGCTCCACCCGGTCCGCACCGGCCGCACGAGCCCGGTCGACCAGCGCCTCCACCACCTGTGCCACGAGCTGCGGCTCGAGGCGGGTCGGCGCGAGCGCCCCGCGACGGTGCACCACCGGAGCCGCCGGGGAGTCGAGGCGCGCGGCGATGTCGGCTACGAGGGCGTCGAGGTCCAGGTCGATCGCCATGGCGCGGTGACGCGTCTCGGACAGCGTGAGCAGCTCGGAGATGGCCAGCGACAGACGGTCGAGCTCGTGGACGCACCGGTCCAGCTCGGCGGCCACGGCCGGAGTGGTCTCCGGCCACAGCGCGAGGTCCTCGAGCTCGAGCCGGAGGGCCGTCACCGGGGTGCGCAGCTCGTGGGAGGCGCGGACCGCCACCTCGCGCTCGTTCTGGACGAGGGCGTCGATCTGCTGCTCCGCATCGACGAGCGCCCGTCCGACCGCTCGCACCTCGGGCACCTGGTGGTCCGCCAGCGCCGGGTCGAGACGGCGCCCGCTGCCCAGCCCCCGGGCGGCGTCGGCGAGCTCCTGGAAGGGGCGTACGAGCCGCCTGGCCAGGAGGATCCCCACCGCCGCCGCGAGTGCGATGAGCAGCAGCCCTTGGACGACGAGCGTCAGCACGGCCCGTGAGATCCCGGCGCTGACCGCCGAGGCGGTGCGGGTCACCGTGACCTCACCGCCGTCGGCGAGGTCCTGGCTGCCCGAGACGCTGCCCGCCTCCTCGATCCCGGCGGGTGCGGTCGACGACACCGACCCACCCGCCGCGTCGCGGACGACGATCTGCTCACCGCTCGCGGCGAGGGTGTCGAGCTCGTCCTGCGTGACCGGCTGCCCGGCCGCGAGACGTTGGTCGATCAGCAGCGACGCCACCTCGGCGGTGCGGTCGACGCGGGCCTGCTCGCCCGAGCGGACGAGGTCGGCGACCAGGTAGGCCCGCGGTACGCCGAAGAGTGCGACGACGAGGACCGTCAGGCCGACCAGCGCAGCGACGAGGCGCTCACGCACCTGGCACCGGGCGCTCGAGCCTGAAGCCGACCCCCCGGATGGTCGTGATCTCCTCCTGCGCGCCCGCCTCCTCGAGCTTCTGCCGGAGACGGCCCATGGTCACGTCGAGGGTCTTGGTCGAGCCGAACCAGTTCTCGTCCCACACCTCGCCCATGAGTCGCTCGCGGGTCACCACACTCCCGCGCTCCGACTCGAGAAGGGCGAAGAGGTCGAACTCCTTGGTGGTCAGCGCGATCTCGCGGTCCTCGACCATGACCCGCCGGGCCGGACGGTCGACGCGCAGCCCGCTGGCGGGCTCCTCGGCCTCGGCCGCGGGCGCAGATCCTCCGGCGGGCACCCGGGCATGGCGCCGCAGCAGCGCCCGGGTCCGCGCGAGCAGCTCGGCGAGCGCGAACGGCTTGCCGAGGTAGTCGTCGGCGCCGACGTCGAGGCCGACCACCCGGTCGAGCTCGCCGCCGCGCGCGGTGAGGATCAGGATCCCCCCGGCGTAGCCGTCGGCGCGCATCTGCCGGCACACGTCGAGGCCGTCGAGGTCGGGCAGCCCGAGATCGAGCACGACGAGGTCGATCCCGCCGCGGGCCACGCGGTCGAGCCCGGCGGTGCCGGAGGGCACCCGCTCGACGTCGTACGCCTCACGCTCGAGCGTCCTGACCAGGGGCAGGGCGATCGCTTCGTCGTCCTCGACAACCAGCACGCGGTTCACGTCACAGAGCATACGGAGGCTTCTCGGTGTCGGGAGCCCGAACGGCACGCGCGTCGAGGGTGATCAGGAGGATCACCAGCGCGGCGAGCGCGACCGCGCCGGCAGCGGCCGGGTCCCACCTGGCACCCTCGCCCGTGGGGCCGCCGACGCTGGCGCCGAGGAGCTGGCCGGTGATGACCGCGGCTGCGAGCAGGATCGCGGTGAGCCGGGAGGCGACGCACGCGCCGCGCCACAGGCGGCCGGCGGCGACCAGCCCGACCCCGCCGATGGCGCTGACGAGCAGCACCAGGTAGGCGGGCGCCGCCGTGCGGGCCAGGGACACGACCATGTCCACCACGACCACCGCGAGCCCTGCCGCCGCGAGACGCGAGACCGAGGTCGACCGCATCAGAAGTCCCGGTCCGAGGTGCCGAGCTCGACGGTCGCGGACGTGGAGCTCGGTACGCCGGCGAGGTCGGTCGCCGCCGCGGACGGCGTCCAGACCATGGCGCCCGCGCCGCTGACCGTCTTCAGCCCGCCCCCACTGGCCACGGTGCCCAGGGTGAGCGTCACGGTCGTCACAGGGACGCCGTTGACCGTCGAGGTGGTGGCGGCCATGGTCGCGTTGAGCTGGGCCGTCTGGAGCAGGCTGACGAAGTTCTGCTTGAGGTTGACCGAGCCGAGGTTGACCGACGCTCCCCCACGGAGCACGTCGAGGGTGTCCCGCCGAGCCCAGGCCCAGCAGCTTCCCATCGCGGACCCGCACGGTCACGGGCACCGCCGCTCCGGTCCAGCCCGGGCTGATGGAGTCGAGGCGCACCTGGTCGGAGTACGTCAGCCGGATCACGTCGCCTGCGTCGAGCCGGCCGGCCGTGCCGCCGCCGTTGACCGCCTGCACGTCGTAGCCGCGGAGCGGGCTGTTGTCGACGCGACGGTTGCTCATCGTGGCGGAGGTCGTGGTCACGCCCCGGCCGTCGACGAGCACGGCGCGGAAGTCGTAGGACCCGTCGGCGACCGTCGTGGTGTTCCAGGTGCAGGAGTAGGGCGCCGTCTGGTCGGTGCACACGGTCGTCCAGGTCGTCGTGCCGCTCGGCGCCCGGTCGATGCGGACCGAGGCGACCCCGGCGGTGGAGCTCGCCGAGGCGGCGAGCGTCACCGTGCCGGTGAGCACGGCACCGGGGTTCTCCATGGACACCGACGAGACGGTGTTGTCGACGGTGCGGTTGCCGACCACCGCGGAGGTGGTGACGAAGCCGACGGCGTCGGTGGCGACGGCCCGGAACGAGTAGGTGCCGTTGGCCAGCGCGGTCGTGTCGAACCGGCACGTGTAGGGGTCGTCCTCGACGGTGCAGGCCGTGACCCAGGTCGACGTGCCGCTGCGCAGGTACTGGAGCTGGACGCCGGTGACGCCGCTCTCGTTGTCGCTGGCGTTGGCGGTGAGCCCGACCGTGCCACGCAGGGGCGTGCCCGGGTCCACCATGGTGACGGTGGGCGCGGTGTTGTCGACCAGCACGTCGGTGACCAGGTCGGAGACGGTGCTGGACGAGCCGCTCGAGGCGACCGCCCGCAGGTCGTAGGAGCCGCCGCTCACGAGGCCGGTCGTGGCCCAGGAGCAGGTGTAGGGGGCTGCGCCCACCTTGCAGACGTCCTTCCAGGACGTGCTGTCGGCGACGGCGTACTGGATGGTGACGGCGTAGGCCAGGCTCCCGGCGTTGTCGACGCGGGCCGTGAGGGGCACCGAGCCCCGCACGACGTCGCCGGGCGTGTCGAGCTCGACCAGGACGGTGTTGGCGACGACGGTGCTGACCACGTCCGAGGTGGTGGAGTAGCCGGCGCGGTCCGTGGCGACGGCGCGAAGCGTCTGGGGACCGTCGGCGAGCGCCTTGGTGTTCCACGAGCACGCGGCGGGGGTGGCGGCGGTCGTGCACAGCGTGGTCCACGCTGCGGTCTCGGAGGCCCGGTGCTGGAGCACGACGCTGGCGATGCCGCTCACGGCGTCGGAGGCGTCGGCCGTCACGGTGACCGTGTCCCGCACGGGCGAGCCCGGGTTGCGGACGCTGACGACCGGAGGGGTCCAGTCAGCCGCGGCGGTGACGGTGCTTGCACCGTTGGTGGTGCGACCGACGAAGGTCGCCCCGGACTGTCCCGGCATGCCCAGCGCGAGGAACGCCGAGACCACCGCAAGGGCGATCAGTGCGTGCAGGCGCGGACGGGACACGGGAGCTCCAGGTCGAGTGGGGAGGGGATGCGGACAACGCTACGGAGCCGCGCACCACTGCTCGGCAACAGGCGGATCCGCCCGGATCACAAGGTCGCAACAGGACCGGTGGGCGCCGGGGAGGGGTCGTGGCGACGGGAGTCGCGGACGGCGCCGACGAGCTCGAGGAGCGCGAAGAGGGCGATGAGCGCGGCGGGGACCCCGATGATCAGCATGCGCACCTCGCGGTGTGCCAGGGCGATGAACGCCCAGCCGACGTGCGGCACGCTGAAGCCGACCACGGGCTGCTCCTGGTCGACGAGCTTGAAGTGCCACGGGTCGGGCGTCGGGTTCGCGTCGCCCTTGGTGGTCAGCACGGTGCCGCCACCCTCGGCGGGCTCCATCTTCAGGATCCGGTGGGTCACCAGGTTGGGGACCCCGGAGTCCGGCGGCGGGAGGTAGGTGATGACGTCGCCGACCGCGAGGTCGGAGACGGGGACCGGCTTCTCGAAGACGACCGAGCCCTTGTCGTGCGTGCCCGTCATGGACGGACCCGTGATCACGTAGCGGCTGTAGCCGAAGAGGCTCGGAGCGATCCACGCCGCGAGTCCGGCGATGAGGGCCAGGACGAGGAGGTTGCCCGACCAGCGGACGGTCCGGCGCAGGGGGCCGGCGGTGGCGGTGGCCATGGGGAGCTCCTCGGGTTCGGGTGGATCGGGGTGGAACGGTGCTGGGGAGGTGCTGCGAGACCTCCGGGAGGAGGTCATCAGGCGGAGGCGGCCCCCAGGTGCCGCCCCCGCCCGGTGATCACTGGTTGGTCGTCGCGCCCGCGAGCTGCACGGAGTCCCAGGCGTAGACGGCCGCGGCGGTCTTGCCCTGGTCGGCGTTCGGCGTGTCCTGCGCGAGCTTCACGGTGAAGGTGAAGTTGTGCGTGGTGCCGGCGGCCCAGTCGCCGAGGACGTTCTTGGTGCCGTCGGCGAGGCCACCGAAGGAGCCCGAGTAGACGGTCGCCTTGGCGGTGGTGTCGACGATGTCGAGGGTCAGGTTCGAGCCCGTGAAGGTGTTCGAGGACGACACCTCGGTCAGCGAGAAGGACGCCGGCAGCGAGCCCGTGTTGGTCAGGGCGAGCGAGCCGTTGAGGGTGTCGCCCGGCTTCAGGTTGGTCAGGTTGAAGATCGCCTGGCCGGACTTGCTGTTGCTCTGGGTCAGGGTGCCGGCGGTCACGGCGCTGATCGTGTTGCCCGTGGACGAGGTGAAGGTGGCGCCCGAGCCGACAGCGACGGCGCCGGCGGCGAGGAGGGTGGCGAGCGAGACGAGGATCTTGCGGTTCATGGTGGTTTCTCCTGGGGTGTGCAGCGACTCCGCTGCGGTGGTCGTGGCCTCTGTGGCAACAACCAGAACGCTATGGAGGCGCGCACCACGCCCAGGCAACGTCGATCTCCCAGCCAGGTCACAACCGTCCCGGACCGACAACGGTCCGACAACGTCGGGCAACGAGGGGCGGCTCGCGTGACAGGTGTCACGGGGAGGTCGTGACAGTTCCCTCAGGGCACGTCGGCCGTACGACGACAGGCTCGAGCCATGAATGGCACCCCACGACGTTCTCCTCCCCCGCTTCGCTCCTCCGAACAACGCCTCGGGGACCCCGCACCAACACCAGCCATCCACGCGACCGGGCTGCGCAAGTCCTTCCGGTCCACCGACGGCAGCACCGTGGTCGCGGTCGACGACGTCGACCTGGTCGTGCAGCCCGGCGAGATCGTGGCGTTCCTCGGCCCCAACGGTGCCGGCAAGACCACGACCGTCGACATGCTGCTCGGCCTCACGGCGCCGGACGCCGGGACGATCGAGGTCTACGGCACGTCGCCGGCCGACGCCGTACGGCAGGGGCTGGTGTCCGCCGTCATGCAGACGGGTGGCCTGCTCAACGACTTCACCGTCGGGGAGACCGTGCGCGCGATCGCCGCCCTGCACGGCCGGTCCGACCGGGTCGAGGTGGTGCTCGACCGCGCGCGCCTCACCGACCTGGCCGGCGCGGCGGGTGGAGGCCTGCTCGGGCGGCGAGCAGCAGCGGCTGAAGTTCGCCCTCGCCCTGCTGCCCGACCCGGACCTGGTCGTCCTCGACGAGCCGACCACCGGCATGGACGTCGGCGCGAGGCAGGAGTTCTGGCGGGCGATGCGCGAGGACGCCGCGCTCGGCCGCACGATCGTCTTCGCCACGCACTACCTCGCCGAGGCCGACGAGTTCGCCGAGCGCACCGTCCTGATGAACCGCGGCCGCATCGTCCACGACGCCGCGACGACCGACGTGCGGGCGGCGTACGGCGGTCGCACGCTGACCTTCCGGCCGCCGGCAGAGGTGGTCGGCACCGACGGCATCGACGCCGACTGGCTCGCCCGGGTGCGCGCCGCCCTCGAGCCGCTGGGCGTCACCGACGTCGACGTCTCGGCCGCGAGCCTGGAGGCCGCGTTCCTCGCCCTCACCGCTGACAACGAGCCGATCGGAGCCGCACGATGACCGCGACCACCGCCAGCACTCCCGGGACCACCCGCGTCCCGGGCGGGGTGCGCGCCACCCCCCGACCGGCGATGCTCACCTATGCGCGCCTCGACCTGCGGCGGCAGCTGCGCGACAAGATGGGGATGTTCTTCATCGTCGCCCTGCCGACCTTCATGTACCTCGTCTTCGGCCTCGGCACCGAGGAGCCCGTGGGCAGCGGCAACGTCGCGATGTACGTGATGATCTCGATGGCCGCCTACGGCGCCGTCACCGCGACCAGCAGCGTGGCGGGCAGCGCGGCGACCGAGCAGGTCATGGGCTGGGGCCGCCAGCTCGGCCTCACGCCGATGCGACCGGTCGCCTTCGTGGCGGCCAAGGCAGCCGTCGCAATGGTGGTGGCGGCCGTGCCGGTCTCGCTGATCTTTGCGATCGGGTCGGTGACGGGCGCCCGCGGCACCGCGACCGACTGGATCCTCGCCGCCGTGCTGGTGTGGCTCGGGTCGTCGCTCTTCGCCGTCTACGGCCTGGCCATCTGCCTGGTCTTCCGGGGACCCAACGCGCCCGGGATCGCGTCCGGCATGGTCGTGGTCATGGCATTCCTCGGCAACGTGTTCACGCCGATGAGCGGCCTCCTCCTCGACATCGGCCGCCTCACCCCGCTCTACGGCTACGCCGCGCTCGCGCGATTCCCGCTGACCGAGGGCCACCTCCCCATGGGTGGCGGCCAGGATCCGTTGTGGCTGCCGGTCGCTAACGTGCTCGCGTGGACCGTGACCTTCTCCCTGCTGGCGCTGTGGGGCGTACGCCGGAGCCGGGCGCGCACGTGACGGCCGTCGGGGGTGGGCAGCCGCTGCCCGCCAACCCCTGGGAGAAGTGGGGGTGGGCCTTCGCCGCCATCTGGCTGGTGTTCCTCGTCTTCCCGATCATGTCGGTGCTCGACTCCGACGCGGGCGTGCCGGGCAAGGTCGGCGCCCTGCTGTGCATCGCCGGGTTCGCGGTGGCCAACGTGCTGGGCTACTCCTCGGGCTTCAGCACCTGGTGGGCCATGGGCCTCATGCTCGCACTGGGTCTCGCGACGCTGCCCGTGATCGGCATCGGTGTCATCTCCTTCACGCCCTACCTCGCCATCCTCTCGGCGCTCGAGCTGCCGTCCCCGTGGTGGAAGTGGTCCATCGCGCTCTGGTCGGCCGTCCCGATGCTGTCGCTGCTGGGCCTGGACGACTTCCCGACCTACTTCTTCCTGATGCTGTGGCCGATCATGATCGGCGGGGTGATGCTGCGGCTCTTCGGTGAGCGTGAGCACGTCGCGAACGCCGCGCTCCGCGAGCACGCCATCGTCGTCGAGCGCGAGCGCGTGGCGCGCGACGTGCACGACGTGCTCGGCCACTCCCTGACCGCGCTCTCGGTGAAGGCCGAGCTCGCCGCGCGGCTCATCGACATCGACCCGGCCCGCGCCAAGGAGGAGCTGGAGTCGATCCAGGCCACCGCGCGCCAGGCGCTGGCCGAGGTGCGGGCGACGGTCGGCGGGCTGCGCGCGGGCAACCTCGAGGCCGAGCTCGCCGCCGCACCCCGGGTGCTCGCCGACGCCGGCATCACCACGACCGTCGAGGGGTCCGTCGCAGACACCGACCCCCGCCACCGGGCGCTGCTTGCCTGGGTGCTGCGCGAGTCGGTCACCAACGTCGTACGCCACGCGCAGGCGCGATCGGTCCTCATCGAGCTCGGCCCCGCCGGCATCGCCGTGACCGACGACGGCTCCGGCTGCGACGGCGCTGAGGGCAACGGTCTGCGCGGCATGCGCGAACGCGTCACCGGCGTCGGCGGCACCCTCGCCGTCGGCCCGGCCGCCCCCGGCACCCGGGTGGAGGTGGCCCTGCCGTGATCAGGCTGCTGCTCGCCGACGACCAGGCGCTCGTGCGTGGCGCACTGGCCGCGCTGCTCGACCTCGAGGCCGACCTCGAGGTCGTGGCGCAGGTCGGTCGCGGCGACGAGGTGGTCGACGCCGCCCGCGCCTCGGGGGCCGAGGTGTGCCTGCTCGACATCGAGATGCCCGGCCTCAACGGCATCGACGCCGCGGCGGCCGTACGACGCGAGCTGCCCGGCGTGCGGTCCCTGGTCGTGACGACCTTCGGCCGCCCGGGCTACGTCCGCCGGGCGATCGAGGCGGGGGCGTCGGGCTTCGTCGTCAAGGACACCCCGGCCCGCCAGCTCGCCGACGCCGTACGACGCGTCCACGCAGGCCTGCGGGTCATCGACCCGGACCTCGCCGCGGAGTCGCTGATCGACGGGCCGAGCCCGCTCACCGGGCGTGAGCGCGAGCTGCTGACCCACGCCCTCGACGGGTCACCGGTGTCCACGATCGCCGCCCGCGTGCACCTCTCCGAGGGCACCGTCCGCAACCACCTGTCCGCGGCGATCGGGAAGACCGGAGCCACCACCCGCAGCGAGGCGGCCCGGATCGCGCAGGATCGCGGCTGGCTGTGAGCCTCACCGGGTGAGTCCCACCTCGGTCAGCGAGCGTCTCGCTTGGCCTGCCGGCGGGCACCGGCGGATCGCGACGACGCGTCCTTCTTGACGCCCCCGGTCGTCTTGCGGGTCTGACGCGCGCGGCCGGCGGGAACCGCGCCGTCGCCGGTCGTCGGCGAGAGGTCGGGGCCGCTCGAGCCTTGTCGAGCCGCCGCGAGGCGGTCGGCCTTGAGCTCGGCCGCGGCCTGGTTGGCTCGGACGGCCACCGAGCGGCTCACGCGGGCGAGCGCGAGCTCGAACACCTCGGCCTTGTCGCGGTCTCGGGCGTTCTGCGCGAAACCCTTGCCCCGGCCTCCTGCCTGGTCGACCCGCGCGCTCGCGGCCCTCCGGTAGTTCTTGACGTACTTGCTCCGTGCCCGACGGACCCGGGTGTGGAGCTCGAGGAGATCGTCCTCGCCGAGGTCGGCGAGCGCGTCGCGCTCCGTCTCGGCGACGAGCATGCGCTCGGAGTCGGTCATCGAGCTCAGTACGGCCTTGTTCACGTCGGGCCTCTTTCCGCTGGGCGGGTCGGGCGATCCAGGCTTGGGTCGATCATGCCCGGGTGGTGGTCTACTCGGCTAGACCCACGGACCCACCCGGTCAGAGCTCGCGGCGCTCCTCGACGTGTGTCGTCCTGGACCGCTGGCTGTTCATCACGAGGCCGAGCACGAGTGCCAGGACGCCGGCGATCACCAGGATCCAGCCGACCGTGGTCGGGTCGACGACCTCCTGGAGGGAGTCGGGGAACTCCTTGATCGCGAAGAGCAGGATCAGGCCGAGGACGAGCAGGAGGATGCCGAGTCCGATTCCCATGACGACTCCTTCGTGACTGGTGGGTGAGTGTTGCGCGGGCCCTCGGGGGCGGGACCGCTCCCGCAGCGTATGGCCGGCGGGCGTCTGACGCGCGGACCCCGCCGTGCCGGGGGACGTCGGACCGGTCCCCTACCCTCTCCCCATGACCGATCCCGCGGCCGGCGCCGCGAGCAGCCCCGAGGCCGAGACCGCGACGGACCGGGAGCGGCTCGCCGCCCTCATCGCGCTCTGGTGGGGCGCTGTCGACTCCTTCACCAAGGTGCTCGAGCACGTCGCCGACGACCAGTGGTCCGCCCCGACCGACCTGCCCGGCTGGGACGTCCGGGCCGTGGCCGCCCACACCGCCCACCTCGAGGCGCTGCTGGCCGGGCGCCCGCACGAGGAGGTCGAGATCGGTGAGGCGCCGCACGCGCGCGGGATGATGGGCCGGTTCACCGAGCAGGGCGTGCTGGCCCGGCGCGACGAGACGCCCGACGACCTCATCACCGAGATCCGCGAGTCGACGACCGCGCGCCACACCCAGCTGCTGGCCGACCCGCCCACCGACGCCTCGGCGCCCGCTCCGGGCGCCTTCGGCGCGATCGGCTGGACGACCGGGCTGCTGCTGCGCAACCGGCCGCTCGACGTCTGGATGCACGAGCAGGACGTGCGCCGCGCGCTCGCGATGCCGGGCAACCTCGACTCGGCGGCGGCCATCCACACCGCCGACTACCTCATGGAGAGCCTCCCCTACGTCGTCGGCAAGCGGGCGCAGGCGCCGGTCGGGTCCGTCGTACGCCTCGAGGTGGCCGGCCACCCGCCGGTGACCGTCGCCGTCGGGGAGGACGGGCGCGGTCGTCGCGCCACGTCCGACGACGGCGAGCCGACCGTCACGCTGGCCATGGACCGCGGGACCTTCGTCGTGCTGGCGGGTGGTCGCCGTCCCGCAGCCGCCGCCGACGTACGCCTCACCGGCGACACCGAGCTCGGCGAGCGTGTGGTCGCCTCGCTCGGCGTGACCCCGTGAGCGGTGCCTGGACGATCGCCGACGTCGGCGACCTGACCGGTCGCACCGCCGTCGTCACCGGGCCGACGCTCGGGGGGCTCGGCTTCCACACCGCGCTCGAGCTCGCCCGCCACGGCGCCCGGGTGGTGCTCGCGGGGCGTACGCCCGACAAGCTCGCCGCGGCGGCCGAGGCGATCGCGACCGAGGTGCCCGCCGCCTCGACCGAGGCGCTGGTCGTCGACCTCTCCGACCTCGGATCGGTGCGCGCGGCCGGGGAGGCAGCCGCCGGGATCGGCCCGCTGGACCTGCTGGTCAACAACGCCGGGGTCATGGCTCCGCCGCTGCGGCGCACGGGCGACGGGCTGGAGTCGCAGATGGCGACCAACCACTTCGGTCCGTTCCTGCTCACCGGGCTGCTGCTCGACCAGCTGGCCGCGTCGGGGGACGGTCGCGTCGTCACGCTGTCGTCGCAGATGCACCGCGTCGCCCGGTCCGCGCCCCTGGGCGACCCGCGGGGTCAGCACCGCTACAGCCGGTGGCACGTCTACGGCCAGACCAAGCTGGCCAACCTGCTCTTCACCTTCGAGCTCGACCGGCGCCTGCGGCAGGCCGGCGCGCCGGTCCGTGCGCTGGCCGCGCACCCGGGTCTCGCCGGCACCCACCTCGCGGTCAACGGGCAGCTCGGCACCACCCGTGGCCGGCGCGCGGCCGTCCTCGACCGCGCCGTCAAGCTGGTCTCGCAGTCCGCCGAGGCCGGCGCCCGGCCGACCCTGATGGCGGCCACCGCCGACCTGCCGGGGGCGACCTACGTCGGACCGAGCGGTCCCGGCGAGGCGGCCGGTCCGCCGCGGATCGTCGGCACCGCGCGGCTCGCCCACGACGAGGTGGCGCAGCGACGGCTGTGGGAGCGCAGCGAGGAGACGGTCGGGCTCGCCTGGCCGGCCGCTCGGCCAACCCAGACCGGCTAGCGGCGGTCGTGCACCCGGACCAGCCCGGCCCGCGTGCCGAGGTAGGCCGAGCCGTCGCGGCCGAGCATGACCGTCGATCCGCCGCTCCCGGCGAGCAGCCCGGTGCCCGTGCGCACGCCCCAGCGCCGGCGACCGGAGTCCGCGTCGATCGCCGTCAGGTACCACGCGCTGACGCCGGTCAGCGACGGGCGCTTGGCCCACACGTAGAGGAGACCGTTGGGGCGGCTGGCGACGACGCCCGAGGCAGGCGACACGGCCTCGCTGGTCCAGGTCACCTGGCACCCGTCGTCCACGAGGTCGACCCGCGCCACGCCCGCGCCGGCGGTGAAGCCGAGCAGCGCGTGGCGTGAGGACGCGTAGCCGCCGTCGTTGGCCACCACGACACCGGCACCGAGGTCGGCGAGGGTGCTGCGGGTGGCGCCCTCGCCCTTGTCGAAGACGGACTGCCGGCAGACCGTGCGGCCGTCGTCGCGCGCGAGGAATCGGACGCCCAGGCGGTCCTCGACCTCGTCGGTGATGGCGACCGTCCCGCGGTCGACCAGCACCGGCGCGGACCCGCTCACGCCGTCGTACTCGCTGCGCCAGGCGACCTGCGGCGTGCCGTCGCCGCCCACGACCAGGCGGTGCACGGCCGCGTCGGTGACGACGTACGCCGCTCCTGCGTCGACGGCGACGTCGTGCCGGACCTCCTCGCCGAGGTCGACGACGCCGACCTGGCCGGTGGTCGGGTCGAGCGTGCCGACGAGGCCGTCGTGGGAGGCCCACCAGATGCGGCCCGACCAGTCGGGTGCGACGGAGACGAGGCAGTCGCCGAAGGCGACGTAGGGCTTGAGGTCCCAGGTGGCGTCGGTCCCGAGGTCGGGCTCGCCCTCGTGGGAGGTCCGCACGGCGAGCACCTGACGGTCGCCGGTGCCGACCACGGCCCGTTCGGCGTCGTCGAGGTAGAAGGACTCCCCGTCGCAGGCCGCGTCCTCGGGCAGGTCGGGCAGGTCCTGCGACGCCACCGGCCGCAGGGTCTGGGGGTCGACGACGCGCAGGGCGCGGCCCTCGCCGGCGGCACACATCGCGACGAGGAGACCGGTCGCGGTCTGCTCCATCCGGCCGCACCGCTGGAGGCCGAACCACGCCGTGTCGACCTCGGGCTGGTGGCCGAGAGGCCCCGGGCGGTCGGCCGGCTCACCGCCGGCGCGGTGGGGGTTGGGCGGGACGTCCTCGGCCGGCACCTGGTGGGGCGACGCCGGGCGACCGACGTACGACGGACCGGCCCAGGCGCCCGGGGCGGGCGGGATCGGCAGCCAGCCGTCCGGGACCACCACGACCAGGAGGCCGACGAACGCGGCCGTCGCAGCCGTCCAGGTCATCACCCGACGGCTGACGTAGGCGCGGTCCTGGACCCACCAGCGGATCCGCGGGACCGCCAGGAGCGCGGCTGCGAGGACCAGGACCACGGGCCCCAGTGCCACCCACAGCAGCAGGAGCGCGCCGACCAGCCAGACCACCGGGCGACTCTAGGTGAGTCCCACCCGTCACATCGGGAGGCGCATCGGGGAGCTGCCCGATGCGTGCGTCACACCGTCAGTCGACGGCCCGGCGGGGCAGCGGCGCGGTCAGGGTGAGGTCGGCGAACGAGCCGTGCCCGCCCCCGCTGCGGAGGAAGACGCGCGAGCGCCTGGGCGCCGGCACGCGAGCACGCGGGGCCTCGTGGATCGGGATGACGTCCGCGTCGGGCCCGTCTGCCGCCTCCGGGTCCGGGCCGGGCGACCAGCGAGCCGGTGAACTGCTCGAGGGCCTTGATGCGGCCGGTGAGATCGATCCCCTGGGTGTCTCGGTCGTGCTTCATCGGCGAACCTTCTCCTGTCCCCACCTGACGCCCCCCACGGACCGTCTGCGGAGGACACTAGGAGCGCGGCCGCCGCGCTTCCTTTACTCATGGAAGTCTGGGAGAAGCCTGCGGGAGACGGTCCAGACCAGACCTCCCGAGACCCGAGGAACCTTGACCGCCGCTCCGGGTCCGGACGCTCGGGCGACCAGCGTAGGCAGTTCGGCGGCCGGCCCACTCAGCTCACGCTCGTCCGACCGGCAGCGCGCGCCAACTGCCTACGTTGGGCGCCTTCGATCCGCCGGACGCACGAGAGCCGGAGGTCCCGACTCTCGTCGTACGACCTCCGGCTCTGACCGGCAATCCCCTGTGCTGTCGGTCTTGTGCTGTCACGCAACCGGCTGACGGACCGTGGACCCCCCGTCCACGGCCGCACGCGGTCGCGGCACCGACGGCCGCGCCTCAGCGCTGACGTCGGACCCGGGCTCCCCCACAGACCCGATGCGGATCATCGGGCCACGCCCGATGTGCCGATCACCCTGGTGGTGCTCGTGGTCATCTCGTTCTCCCCGTGTCGAGTGCTCACGACAAGAAGGATGCTCCTGCGGCCGTTCTGATACATCCGTGTTTCTACCGAGGTCCAGACCAGCTGGCCGCGCCACGCGCAAGGGGTGATCCCGACGCGGCCCTCGCGGGACCACCCCTTCTCGCGCCGGGTGTCAGCCGACCTTGCCCACCTTCAGCGTGACGACCTTCGTCGCACCGCTCGCCGACAGGGTGACCTTCACCTTCAGCACCTTGCCCTTGAGCGCCTTGGTGACCTTCAGCTTCGACGTCGTCGCCTTCTTGATCTTCGCGCTGCCGGCGTACCACTGGAACCGGTAGGCGACCGTCGTCCGCATCTGCGCGAGGAGGTTGGCGACCTTGATCGTCTTGCCCACCTTCGGCTTGCCCGCGACCTTGAGGTCCTTCGCCACCTGCGTCAGCTGCGACGTCACGCTCGGGGTCGGGACCGGTGTCGGGGCCGGCGTGGGAGCCGGCGTCGGTGCCGGGGTTTGGGTGGGGGTGGGCGTCGGGGTCGGCGTCGGGGTGGGGGTGGGGGCCGCAGCCGCCGCGACCGGAGACGTTGCGACCGAGGTCGCCACCCCGGTGGGCGCAGCGCCCGAAGCCGTCACCTGGACGCTGACCCGCTTGCCCTGCAGCTCGGCGCCCAGGAGCAGCGTCTCCCCCGTGGCACCTGCGGACAGCAGTTCCGTCCGCGAGCCACTGGTAGGCGAACGCCGCACCGGACGGCGTCCAGGTGCCCGGCTTGCCGTCAGCTGCTGTCCCACCTGAGGTGTCCCTGCGACGGTCGGCGCCACGGTGTTGGCGTAGGCCTCGCGCGCGACGGGCTGGAGCGTCGCGTCCTTGCCTACCGTCGTGCCGCCGGCGCTGACCACGACGTCGTCGGCGAGCTCCACCGTCGGCTTGTCGTTCCAGTACTCGGTGGCCAGACCGTCGGCGTAGTCCTCGAACCCGATGCGGTAGGTGCCGCTGCGCAGGCCGCCGAGGTCGTAGGTGCCGTCCTCCTGGACGCCCGCCCATGACACGGCACGCCAGCCATTGGCACCCTTGCTGTAGGCGGCGACCGTCACGCTGGCCGTCGACCTGTCGGCTGCGACCGTGCCGGTGACGTGGGCTGCAGGAGCGAGCTGCGCGTTGCGCCCCTCGACCGTGGCACCGGACGCGACGACGATCCCTGCTGCGGACTCAAGGGTCGCTGCGTCGTCCCAGTACTCGAAGGCGTGGTCACCGTCGTCTGACCGGAAGCCCAACAGGTAGGTGCCTGCGGGCAGGCCGTCGAGGACGTAGGCCCCGGTCTCGTCCGTCGATGCCCACTCGTCCTCGACCCACTCACCGTCGATCTCAGACCACGCGTACGCGGTGACGCCGACGTTGTCGATCGGTGCGCCACCCTGATCGGTGACGGTCCCGGCGATGTGGCCGGCCTCTGCGAGCTCAGCGTCCTTGCCGGCCACCCTCGCGCCGTCGAGAACCACGACGTCCTGGGCGGACGACAGCGTCGGCGCGTTGTCCCAGTACTCGGCCGCGAGGCCTCGCGAGTACGGACGGAAGCCGATCCGGTACGTGCCTGCCCGCAACCCCCCGACGTCGTAGGTGCCGTCGGGCTTGGTGCTGGCCCAGCCGGTCGACGACCACTCCTGCTCCTCGGAGGACTTCTGGTAGACCGTCACCTGGACGTCGGCGAGACCGACACCATTCGGTCCGGTGACCTCGCCGGTGATGTGCGCGCCCTGAGCCAGCTGCGCGTTCTTGCCCGCCACAGTTGCCGACTCGCCAACCACGATGTCCGTCGCCGACTCGACGTCTGCCGCGTCGTCCCAGAACTCGCGGAGGTGTCCACCTTGGTAGTCGTAGAACTCGAGGCGGTAGGTACCCGGGGTGAGGCCGCCGAGGTCGTAGGTGCCGTCGGCTCGCGTCGACGCACCCATCGAACCCATGCCCCAGTAGTCCTGGCCCGGCGCCTTCCGGTAGGCCTGCACCATGACGTTCCGCAGCGCCTCGCCGTCAGGCCCGGTGACCTTGCCGGTGATGTGCGAGCCCTTAGCCAGCTGGGCATCCTTGCCCGCCACCGTCGCAGAGTCCCCGACGACGATGTCCGTCGCCGCATCCACGACGGTCGCGTTGTCCCAGTACTCGCTGAGGTGACCGCCCTGATAGTCCCTGAAACCGATCCGGTAGGTGCCCGCCTTGAGGCCACCGATCTCGTAGGTGCCGTCGTACTTCGTTGACCCCGACACCGCCGTCGGGTTCCAGAACTCCCCATCCGCGGACTTCGTATAGGCGGAGACGCTGACGTTGGGCAGACCCATGCCGTCCGGCCCCGTCACCTTGCCGATGATCTTCGACGCCGCCGCCAGTTGCGCGTCCTTGCCCGCCACCGTCGCAGACTCACCCACGGAGATGTCGGTCGCCGCCTCGACTGACGCAGCGTTGTCCCAGTACTCCGGCAAGAAGGCGCCGACCTGATAGGTCGAGAACCCGATCCGGTAGGTGCCCGCCTTCAGGCCCCCCACGTCAAAGGTTCCGTCCGAGCTCGTCATCGCTCCGCTTCCGGCGGACGTCCACGACGGGAACTGCGTCGACTTCATGTAGGCCGACACGCTGACGTTGGCGACTCCGGCTCCGTCGGGCCCTGTGACCTTGCCCTTGATGTGCGACGCGGTCGCCAGCTCCGCGTTCCGGCCGGTCACGGCGGCCGACTCCCCGACCACGATGTCCTTGGCCGAGTTCACGGACTCCGCGTCGTCCCAGTACTCAGAGAGGTACGTGCCCTGATAGGTCATGAAACCGATCCGGTACGTCCCGGCGCGCAGCCCGCCCAGGTCGTAGGTGCCGTCAGGTGCCGTCTGGACCGACACGCCCGCCTGGCTCCAATAGCCAGACGACTTCTGGTAAGCGGTCACGCTGACGTTGGCCAGCGCGGCACTGCCCAGTCCCGTCACCTTGCCCGTCACGTGCGACGCCGTCACCAGCACGGCGTCCTTGCCGGATGCCGTCTCGGACGCCCCGACGACGATGTCCTTCGCGGAATCGACTGTCGCAGCGTCGTCCCAGAACTCGCTGATGTACCCGCTCTGGTAGCCCCCCGAGAAGCCGATCCGGTAGGTCCCAGCCCTCAGTCCGGCCAGGCTGTAGGTGCCGTCGGACGAGGTCTGGGTGTAGCCGGCCGACGCCCACCAGCCCTGCGCCTGGGAGTACTTGTAGGCCGTCACGCTGATCCCGGACAGGCCGGCGCCGCCGGTGCCGGCGACCTTGCCCGTGACGTTCGATCCGGTGGAGAGCTGCGCGTCCTTGCCTGAGACCGTTGACGACCCGGCCACGACGATGTCCTTTGCGGACTCGACGGTGGGCGCGTCGTCCCAGAACTCCTCGACGTAGCCAGCCTGGCTGGACGAGAAGCCGATCCTGTATGTGCCAGCGGCGAGACCGGACAGGTCGTAGGTGCCGTCGACATTCGTCCACGTCGACCCCACGACATTCCAGTAGTTCATCGACGCGGAGTACTGGTAGGCGCGCACGCTGATGCTGCCCAGAGCTGCGCCACCGGGACCCGTGACCTTGCCCGTGATGTGCGAGGCCGTCGCCAGCTCCGCATTCTTGCCCGTGACTGTCGTCGACGCTCCCACGGTGACGTCCGTGGCTACGTCGACCGTCGGGGCGTTGTCCCAGAACTCTGGGATGTAGCCACTCTGTCCCATCATGGAGCCGAAGCCGATCCGATAGGTCCCGGCGCTCAGGCCACCGAGGTCGTAGGTCCCGTCAGCGGTGGTGGTGGCCGACGCGCCGAACGTGCTCCAATAGCTCTGACCGGGTGCCTTGCGGTACGCCATGACGTGGACGCCCTGCACCGAGGCGCCTCCGGGCGCTGTCACCTTGCCCGTGATGTGTGCGGCGGCCGCGAGCCGTGCGTCCTTGCCGACGACCTTGCTGTCCGCACCCACGACGATGTCCTTGGCCGCGTCCAGCGTGGCTGCGTCGTCGTAGAACTCAGGCGCTTGTGTTCCGTTGGGGTCGGAGAATCCGAGCCGGTAGGTCTTCGCCGTCAGGTTCGCGAGCGTATAGCCACCACCGGCACTGGTCATCGTGCTCGTCACGTACATCCACGGGGCCCCGGGGCTGGACTGGGCGTACGCCGTGACCGAGATCCCTTGCAGCCCGTTGCCGGACGCGCTCATCACCGTGCCGGAGATGCTCGCGCCCGTGTCGACGACCTGGTCGATCCCGGTCGTGGCGCCGCCGTCGACGACGACAGGTGTCGCGTCCTCCCGGGTGAGCGCGTTGGAGTAGTAGGAACCCTTCATCTGCCCGGCCTGCATGATGGCGAAGGCCACGTGGAAGGACCCGTTGGGCACCCCCGTGAGCTCGTACCGTCCGTCCGCACCGGTGGAGACGAGGGGACCGTCAACCGGGCCCGTGACGAGGCCGGCTCGCACCGAGGCTCCCTGGATGGGCTCCCCGTGCTGATCGGTGACGATGCCGCTGATGCTGCCGCCGGCAGCCGCATGAGCCGGAATGTCGACCGCGAGCGTGGCGGAAAGTCCCACGAGACCGGCGATCAGGACAAGGAACAGGTGCTGCAGGCGACCGAAGGCGCGCAAGGACAACCCCCCCTGTAGGCAGCCCCCCTGGCTGCATCCGCCGGAACGCTAGTGGTCGCAGATCACCGCGGAGGCGGAACGGTTGAAACCCATACCAAAGGGTGGGCTCGGGTATGTCGTGACGGCTCACATCGCCGAGAACCCCTCCGGAGAGGGGTTCTCGGGTCGTTCGGGACGAGAGTGAGTCAGGCGGCTGCCCGAGCCTCGCTCTCGAGCTTGCGGCCGAGGAGGCGGCGGGTGCGGCGGTCGCCGGTGGCCATCTTGTAGAGGACGGCGAGCTGCTGCGGGGCGTTCTTCTTGTTGGTCGTCGCGAGCCAGCCGTTGGGCAGCGAGAGCCGGATGACCTTGTGCCAGGCCGACGCGACCTGCTGCGGCATCGGACGCGCGCAGTAGGTGAGGTCGTACTTCTCGAAGAGGGCCTGCACCTTGGGCGCGATCTCGCCGTAGCGGTTGGACGGCAGGTCGGGGAAGAGGTGGTGCTCGATCTGGTGCGACAGGTTGCCGGACATCAGGTGGAGGAACTTCGAGCCGGAGATGTTGGCGCTGCCGAGCATCTGCCGGACGTACCACTCGCCCTTGCTCTCGCCCTCGATCGAGCGCTTCTCGAAGGTCTCGACGCCTTCGGGGAAGTGGCCGCAGAGGATGACGGAGTTGGACCACAGGTTGCGCACGACGTTGGCGGTGAAGTTGGCCGCGAGGGTCGGGACGAACGAGCCGGTGGGGATCGACAGGACCGGGTGGACGACGTAGTCCTTGGTGGCCTGCTTGCGGATCTTGCCGAGGACGGCCTTCACGCGGCGGCGGAACTCGGGGTCCTTGGTCTGCTTCTTCTTGATCACCGCGCCGAGCTCGAGGTCGTAGGCGGCGATGCCGTACTCGAAGAAGACGGCGTTGATGAAGCAGAAGAGCGGCTGCGCGAGCGAGGCCGGGGTCCAGGTCTGGTCCTCGTCGACGCGCATGATGCCGTAGCCGAGGTCGTTGTCCTTGCCGATGACGTTGGTGTACGTGTGGTGCAGCTCGTTGTGGCTGTGCTTCCACTGCTCGGCGGGCGAGGCCATGTCCCACTCCCAGGTCGAGGAGTGGATCTTCGGGTCGCGCATCCAGTCCCACTGGCCGTGGAGGATGTTGTGGCCGATCTCCATGTTGTCGAGGATCTTGGAGATGCTCAGGCCGGCGGTGCCGAGCACCCAGGCCGGCGGGAACGCGCTGAAGAGCAGCACCGCGCGCGAGCCGAGCTCGATCTTGCGCTGGGTGTCGATGACGCGTCGGATGTACGCCGCGTCGCTGGCGCCGCGGCTGTCGATGACGTCCTGGCGGATGGCGTCGAGCTCGATGCCGATCTGCTCGATGTCGGCCTCGGTGAGGTGCGCGATCGGGTTGGTCTGGCCGAGGACGGCCTTCTTCTGGATCGTGGTCATGTCGATCTCCTCAGGGGGATGTCGTGGAGGTCAGGCGTCAGTGGTCGATGTGGCACGGGCCGGCGGCGGCGTTGATGCAGGTCTGCACCTTGAGGTCGCCGGTCTCGCCGGGGACGGCGGTGGTGATCGCGCCGTTGCGGAGGTCGCGCACGCTGCCCTCGCGCAGCGGGATGACACAGCCCATGCAGATGCCCATCCGGCACCCGCTCGGCATCAGCATCCCGGCGTCCTCGGCGGCGTCGAGGATCGGCGTCGCCCCGTCGAGGTCGAGCGTGGTGCCCGAGCTGAAGGTGACCGTGCCGCCGTCGCCGGGCTCGACGCGGGCGGTGCGGAACTGCTCGGTGGTCAGGCTCAGGCCGGCGGCGTCGTGGTGCGCGGCGAGGGCGTCGAGAAGCCCCGCCGGCCCACAGGCGAGCGTCTGGCGCTCGGCGAGGTCGGGGACCAGGTCGGCGAGCTGGTCGACGTCGAGGACGCCGTGCTCGTCGTCGTAGCGCGCCACGAGGCGGATCGCGCCGGCGGCGTCGAGCGCCTCGAGGTCACGGATGAAGATCGAGTGGGGGCGACTCGGGGCGACGTGGACCACGACGACGTCGTGGACGGCGCTGCGCTCCGGGCGCAGCACGCCGTCGTCGGTGCTCGGGTAGAGGTTGCGCAGCATCCCGATCACGGGCGTGATGCCCGACCCGGCGGTGACCATGAGGTGCTTGCCACCCTCGGGCGGCAGCACGAACTCACCGGCCGCCTGCTCGAGGTGGACCAGGGTGCCCGGTCGCGCCTCGTGGACGAGGTGGTTGCTGACCAGGCCGTCGGGCACGGCCTTGACCGTGATCGAGATGCGGCCGTCGCGGCGCGGGCCGTGGGTGAGCGAATAGGCCCGCCACTGGCGTACGCCGTCGACGTCGATGCCGATGCGGAGGTACTGGCCGGGCACGTGGCCGGCCCAGTCGGCGCCGGGGCGGATCACGATGGTCGCGGCGTCGGCGGTCTCGGGGTGGATCGACTCGATGCGGCCGCGCAGGTCGGCGCCGGAGCGCAGGGGCGCGAAGAGGTCCATGAAGTCGGCCGGCAGGTAGGGCGTGGTGGCGGCCTCGGCGACGCGGACGAGGTGGTCGCCCAGTCGACGGCTCCGGGCGCTGCCGCGTGCGGGCGGCTCGAGAGTCGTGGTCATGACACCCAATCTCCCGGATCGGCGGCACTTCTTCCTGCTCTCCTCACGTGAATCGGCGTTAGACTCTTGTTCGCTACGAACAAAACTGACCTCAGGAGTCCCGTTGGCCACTCGTCCTGTGCGCCCCGCCACACAAATACAGACGATCGTCGGGCTCGACCCCAAGGTGGCGACCGCCCTGCGGTCGCACCTCGCGGAGGTCGCCGACAGCGCGGTGCTCACCATCATCGACGAGGTGCCCAGCTATGCCGGCGCCTGGAGCGGGCGGATGGGCGAGGTGATCCGCAACGCGGTGCAGCTCGCCCTCGGCGGCTTCGTCACCCTCGCCACCCGGCGGGACGCGGACGCCCCCAAGGCGCCCGCGATCGAGGGCGCCTACCAGCTCGGCCGCGGCGAGGCCCGCAGCGGACGCACGGTCGAGGCACTCCTCGCCGCCTACCGGATCGGGGCCCGCGCCTCGTGGCGCGACATGTCGGGCGTGGCGGTGGAGGCGGGGGTCGACGCGAGCCAGCTCGCGAAGTTCGCCGAGCTGGTCTTCGCCTACATCGACGAGCTGTCCGCGGCCTCGGTCGCCGGGCACACCGACGAGCTCGAGAGCAGCGGGCGCGTCCGCCAGCGCAACCTCGAACGGCTGGCGCGGACCCTGCTGACCGACGCTCCCGCCGACGCGGTCGCTGCTGCGGCCGAACGGGCCGGCTGGGAGCCGCCCGGCGCGCTGACCGCGCTCGTGCTGCCGGAGTCGCAGGTCTCCCACGCCCTGACCGCCCTCGACCCGGGAACGCTCCAGCCGAGCGACGACGTACCAGGGCTGCCGGAGGGTCACGCCTCGCTGCTCGTGCCCGGCACCGGCTCGGCCGGCTCGCGCGCCACGCTGCTCCGGGCGCTCCGCGGCACCGACGCCGTCGTCGGCCCCGGCGTGCCGTGGCTCGAGGCCGCGGCGTCGTACCGCCGTGCCCTGCGGTGCGCGGCCCTCGGCGTCGACGGCCTCGTCGACTCAGACGAGCACCTCGCCTCGCTGGTGCTGGCCGCGGACGCATCCGCCCGCGACGACCTGCGCGCGCGGGTGCTCGCACCCCTCGCCGACCTGCGCCCCTCGACGGCCGAGAAGCTCACCGACACCCTCCGCAGCTGGCTGCTCAACCACGGCCGCCGCGACGCGGTGGCCGAGGAGCTGTTCGTCCACGCCCAGACCGTGCGCTACCGCGTCGGCCAGCTGAGGGAGATCTACGGCGACCGGCTCGAGGACCCGGCGTTCGTCCTCGACGCCACGCTCGCCCTGGCCTGACGGACCCGCCCCCGGCCCTGTAACGCCGGGTTAGTACGTGTACCCACCTGGATATATCCGGGTGGGTACAGCACCTAACCCGGCGTTACAGCGGGGCGGCGGGCGGGCTCAGGGGCGGGCGTACGCCGCCTCGCCGGCGACCCAGGTCTCGACGACCTGGTCGGCGAAGGACCGCAGCCGCCGGGCGTGCTCGCGGTCCGACGCCCCGTCGAGCGGGTCGGCGTCGAGGAGCACCAGGTCGGCAGGGTGCCCGACGGCCACCGTCCCCCAGCCGTCGGTCGAGGCGGCGAGCGCCTCCCGGGCGGTGATCGACTGCTCGGGGTGCCACGGCTCGCGGTCGTCGCCGGAGCGGTGGACCGCGCTGGCGATGGCGAGCCACGGGTCGAGCGGGGAGACCGGGGCGTCGGAGCCGAGGACGACGTCGACCCCGTCGTCGAGCATCCACCGCAGCGGGAAGCAGCGCTCTGCCCGGCCGGGCCAGAGCCGCTCGGTGACGTCGCGGTCGTCGAGGAGGTGGGCGGGCTGCACGCTGGCGCGCACGCCGAGGCGCGCCATGCGGCGTACGTCGTCGCGCGTGGTGAGCTGCACGTGCTCGATGCCCCCGCGGGCGCCGGTGTCCTCGAAGGCGGCGAGCGCCTCGGTGACCGCGCGGTCGCCGATGGCGTGCACGGCGACCTCGAGCCCGCCGGCCGCGGCGCGGGCCAGCAGCGCCCGCAGCTCGTCCGGGCTCTGGTTGGGCTGCCCCTCCTCGAACCCGGGGACTGCCTTCTCCGCGTAGGGCTCGCAGCACCACGCGGTGCGGGTGTTGAGCGAGCCGTCGCTGATGATCTTGAGCGGACCCATCGTCAGGCGCGGGTCGTCGGCGAGCGGGTCGCCGGAGCGCAGCCCGCGGGCGAGCACGTCGTCGAGCCCGTCGGCGTAGCAGGCGTGACGGATCCGCAGCAGGTCGGCACCGCCGGCCCACCGCGCGACCCAGTCGGCGACGCCGCCGCTGAACTCGAGGTCGACGAGACCCACCACGCCCTGCGCCGCCGCGGCCTCCATCGAGCGCCGGTAGGCGTCGGGGCCGGTGCCGTCCTGACCCAGCACGGACGCGAGCCGGCCGTAGGCCATGAACCACTCTGCCTCGCTCACGACGCTGTCGCGGATCGGCAGGGCGAGCGCGTGGAGCGCGATCGTGTTGAGCCAGCCGTGGTGGCCGTCGCCGGCGATCAGCACGATCGGCAGGTCGGTCCCGATGGCGTCGAGGTCCGAGACCGTGGGGTTGTCCGGCCACGCCGTCGGCCGGTGCCCCCACCCGATGACGGGCAGGTCGGGCCACTCCTCCAGCCGCGCGCGCACGAGCGCGACCGCCTCGGCGCTGGACCGGGCGGGACCGAGGTCGAGCCGCGCGGACGCGAGCGTCCACTGGCCGAGGTGGACGTGCTGGTCCCAGAGCCCGGGCATCAGCCAGCGGCCCGCCGCGTCGTACGACGTCTCGCCGCCGCCCAGCGACGGGCCGACCTCGACCACCCGACCCCCGTCGAGGCGTACGTCGAGGAGTCCCGGGACGGCCTCGGTGACGGCGACGAGGCGGGCGTTGCGGATCAGCACGAGGCCACCGTAGGAGGTGCGGCTCACCGCTCGACCGCGACCCCGCCCACCCACACCGCGAGCGGTCGGGCCAGCGTGGTCACGTCGGCGGCGACGTCACCGTCGACCACCAGCAGGTCGGCAAGGTACCCGGCGGCGAGCCGGCCGGCTTCCACACCGCACTCCTCAGCGGCCGTGGCCGTTGCAGTGGCGATCGCTTCATCGACGGGCCACCCTCCGTCCACCAGCTCGACCACCGCCCGCCAGAGCTGGCCGTGACGCTTGGCCGGCATCGCGCCGGCGTCGAGACCGGAGACGACGCGGATCCCGTGATCGCGCAACCGCCCGGCTCGCCGCGCCAGGTCGGCGAAGTGCGCGACGTGGTCGGTGACCCCGACCCGCGCCAGCAGTGCGGCGACGTGGGGTGGCGGTGACGCGACAAGCCGTTCGAACACCACCGGATCCCTCCCCAGCGTCGGGTCGATGGTGACCCCGGCTGTGGCGACGCGGGCCAGCAGGTCGTCGCTGGCTCCGACGTGCCCCTCGGCCATGCAGGTGAAGTGCTCGAGGCCGTCGATCCCTGCCGCCAGCGCTACCTCGGCACCGAGGACCGAGTGGGTGTGCGCGATGATTCGCAGCCCTGCGGCGTGCGCCCGGTCCACCAGCCGACGTAGCGGTGCCACGTCGAACTGGGCGCCGAGCTGGTCGCTGCCGGGCGTCAGATAGCCGCCGCTGGCCATCACCTTCACGAGGTCGACGCCGCGGTCCGCGTGCTCGGCGATCGCCCGGTCCAAGGAGGCCGGATCGTCGGGGTCGACGCCGCCACCGAGGTAGTGGCAGTGCCCCGCTCGGGTGGTGACGGGCGGACCCGCGGCCACGACCCGCGAGAGCCCCTCCGCCTGCCGGCCGCGGTGCGCGAGCACGCGGAAGTCCGCGTCGCCCACGTCACGCACGGTCGTGACTCCGGCAGAGGTCTGGGCGCGCAGGCTCGACGTGACCACCTCGTCCACCGCCGCCGGATCGGCCGTGCCGGCCCACTCCAGGCTCCCGGGCGTACCCGGGAACGCGCCCGAGGCGACGAGGTGCACGTGGCAGTCGACCAGCCCGGCAGGAGGGTGCCCTCGAGCTCGGTGACCGGTACGTCGTCCGGCGGGCGGAAGGCGGCGGTCTCGACGCCGACGATCCGGTCTCCCTCGACCAGCACCGTCGCCCCGTCCGGCAGGAATCGCTCCCCGTCGAACGCGCGCGCTGCCCGCACGGCCCACCGCCGGCCCATCCACCGATGGTGCGCCCCACGGACCACCGGCGCACCGGCGCGACTCGGTGGACCAGACCAGGGCCCCCGGCTGACATGATGCACCCGTGGAGTGGCGGGGGCCTGCGGTACTGGTCGCGCTCCTGGCGATCGGCGCCGGGGGCGGCTACGTCGCGTCCGCACAGAGCCGCGACGGCTCCATCGGGTCGGGTGTCGCCGCCCCCGTTCCCGCGCAGGCGCCGGAGATGCCGGTCGAGGCTCCCCAGCCCCCCGTCCCCGACCCGACCGACCCGCCGCTCGAGCCCGACATCGAGATGGCACCGCAGAAGGTCGGCACCGGCAAGTTCGAGATCACCTTCCCCGCGCCCGTGGGCTGGAGCACCAACGCCAACGCCAGCAACGAGTGGAAGTGGAAGAAGCCCGGGACGTCCAACAACACCTACGTGATGCGGATCGAGCAGATCAACAGCCAGGACATCACGATCCAGGACGCGATCAACATCCGCATCGAGCGCCTGCGCGCCGAGCAGGACGACGTGGTCATCGTCGACCGTGGGGCGGAGACGCTCGAGTACACCTACCGCAGCAACGAGGGCAACGCCCGCCACAGCTTCATGCGCTGGCTCGACCTCGACGCCAGCGGCCAGGCCGACGTGGAGATCGTCGTGCACGGCCGCGAGATGGACGTCCCCGGCACGCGTGACCTCATCCGCCGGGTGGCCGAGGGCATGCAGGGGGCGGGCGGCGGGCCTGTCGGCTGAGCACACCCCCACGGACAGGGCATGTCTCTCGAGTCTCGGCCGTCGCGAGCGGCGTCAGGGGCGTGCGATGGCAAGGCGGAGGAAGGAGACATGGCGGAGCCATGGCGACTGACGACAACGCAGCCAGCGTGCGTCCATGACGGCGCGCAGCAGGCCATGGACTCGAGAGACATGCCCTAGGTTGGCGCCGTGAACTGGCGGGGGACGGCAGTGCTCGCGCTGCTGCTCGCCATCGGGGTCGCGGCGGGGTTCGGCGCGTCCTGGGGCCTCCGCCAGAACCCGTCCGGTGACGGGCCGGCCGCCCCGGTCCCCGCCTCGCCCAGCCTGCCGGTGGACCCGGTCCCCGAGGTGCTGCCCGACCCCGCGACGCCGGCCCTCGAGGCGGGCGTCCCGCTCGTGCCGCAGACCGTCGGGGCCGGCGACTTCCGGATGACGCTGCCGGTGCCGAAGGGCTGGACGTTCTCCGAGAACTCGCTCAACGAGTGGCAGTGGCGACCGCCCGGCCAGCCTGACTTCGGCTACGTCCTGCGGGTCGAGCAGGTGCTGAGCAACCGCCGGTCGATCGAGTGGACGCTCGACCGACGGATCGACGAGCTCCGCGAGGACGAGACCAACGTCGAGGTGCTCGACCAGACCAACGACAGCCTGCACTTCTCGTTCATCACGTCCAACCACCTGCGCCACGGCTACCTGCGGTGGCTCGACCTGACGGGCTCCGACAACGCCCAGGTGGAGATCGCCGTCACCGGCCGGGAGGTCGACGACCCGGGCATGGCCGACCTGATCGCCCGGATCGGCTCGGGCATCCGACTCGGCTGAGCGGCGGAGCTCGCGCGGGCTGTCAGAGACTGGACGTCGTGACCGAGTCGAGCACCCGGTTGGCGGTCTTCCGGTCGTCGGCGAGGATCTGGATCCAGAGCAGCTGGTTCTGGTTGACCCGGATGACGCGCTCCACGGTGATGTCGACACCGGTGCACCCGCTGAAGAAGACCGTCATGATGTCGTCGTTGTCCTTCTCGTCGAAGTAGGGGCCTCGCTGGACCGCGCACTCGGGGTGGCCCGGCACGCGGGACGGCAACCGGTCACCGGGCAGGACGCCGACGAAGACGCCCTCGCCGGGGTCGTCGTCGGAGTTCCACCCCGACCGGGTGCCGGCCGCCAGCGACGCCTGCTCGGCCCGTCCCTCGAACGGGACCCACTGCTCGGGATCGACCTGATCGGCCCAGGACTCGGGCACGGTGACGAAGATGGTCCCGGTCGAGTCCTCGAGCTTCCGCTCCGACGCGCCGGTGCGCTCGAGCGCCCAGCCGGCGCCGGTGCCCGTCGTCAGGGCCAGGACAGCAGCCGCGACCCACGGCCACCGGCGGTGGCGCCGGCCCCGCGAGGCGGCCGGCGACGGGTCGCTCGCCACCCCGGTCGCCTCCGTGCCGGCAGCGGCGCGGGTCAGGTCGGGGTCGGCCGGGATCCAGGCCGCGGGCGTCTCGTCCACGGGCTCGCCCACGGCCTCCACGAGGGCCGCGGTGAACGACGCGACGTCGGGGAACCGGTCGTCGCGGTCCTTGGCGAGACCTCGGAGGACCACCTCCTCGACGGCGGGCTCGTCGATCTCCATCGGCGCGGGCGGAGCGGGGTTCTCGGCGGCCGCGAGGCTCGCGTGGGCGTAGGGCTGGCGACCGGTCAGCAGGTGGTAGCTCAGGGCGGCGAGCGAGAACTGGTCGGCCCGTGCGTCCAGGCCCTCGCCGAGGGCCTGCTCGGGGGCCACGTAGGAGGGGGTGCCACCGGCCATGGTGAGCCGCGAGGACATGTCCATCGCCTTGCCGAGGCCGAGGTCGCCGAGCATCGCCAGGATGTGCGCGCCGCGGCCGTTCTCCACGGTGCGGAACAGCACGTTGGCGGGCTTCACGTCGCGGTGCAGCACCCCGCGGTCGTGGAGGGCGGTGAGCCCGCGACCGACCTGGGTGATGACCGACACCGCCTGCGACCGCGACAGGGGCGAGAGCTCGATCAGGTCGGCCAGCGTGCCCTGGTCGGCGTACGCCATCACGAGGTAGGGGCGCTCGTCCTCGAGCTCGCCGGCGTCGTAGACGGTCACGACGTGGGGCGACTCCACCTTGCGGAGGAAGCGGCCCTCCTCGAGGAAGCGCTGGCGGATGTGGTGGTCGCCGGCCCAGTTGTCCGCGAGGACCTTGATCGCGACCGCGCTGTCGAGGTGCTCGTCGTAGGCCAGCCAGACCGTCGCGAACGCTCCCGAACCGATGCGACGGCGCACCGGGTAACGACCGAGACGAGAGGGAGCGGACACCCGGGCATTATCGTGCAGGGGTGGACTATTCGGGGGACCCGGGCGACGCGTTGGCGCCGGACGACATCGACGAGCTGGCGCGACGCGCCCAGGACGGCGACCGTGACGCGCTCGAGCTGCTGCTCACCGCGGTACGCCCGCGGGTGCTCAACATCTGCCGCGGGGTGCTCCCCTACTCGGGCGACGCCGAGGACGCCTGCCAGGAGGCGATGCTCAACGTCGCCACCAAGATCGCGTCGTGGGGCGGTCGCGGCCGGTTCACCACCTGGCTGCACATCGTCTCGGTCAACAGCGCGCGCACGACGTACCGCCGCCTGAAGAACCTCGCCACGCCGACCGACTTCGAGGACGGCGCGCACGACCGTCCCGACCCGCGCACCACCAGCGTCATCGCGGGCACCCGGCTCGACCTGCTCGAGGCGATGGAGACCATCGAGAAGGAGCACCCGCAGTTCGTCGAGCCGCTGCTGCTGCGCGACGTCTACGGCCTGCCGTACGACGAGATCGCGACGCTCGTCGACGCACCGCTCGGCACCGTCAAGGCGCAGATCCACCACGGCCGCAAGCTCGCCCGGCCGCTGCTGCGCGGTGAGCGGTGACGCACCACCGCGTTCGCGGGGTGCTGGCGTCGGCCCTGTCCCTCTCCGTCCTGGCTGCGTGCTCGGGTGGGACCGCCGGCCCGGAGGAGCAGCAGGACCCGCCTCCGTCGGCCGCGTCGGCCGACAGCGAGGCGCCGGCCGCCGAGCCGACCGACGACGAGCCGTCGGACGGCCCCGCCCGCGGTCCGGTGGTGAGCGACCCGGAGGCGGTCGACCTCGACCTCGCCGTGTCGACGCCGCGCGAGGACAGCGTCTACCCCGCTGTCGGCGACCCGCGCGTCGACGCGCTGCACTACGACCTCGACCTGACCTGGGAGCCCGACGACGAGCACCTCACCGGCGCGGCGGTCATCACCTTCCGGGCGGCCCGCACGGCGCGCCGCTTCCAGCTCGACCTCGGACCCGGCCTCACCGTCGGCGAGGTCGCCCTCGACGGCGAGCCGATCCCCTTCGCCCGGCGCGGCAAGGACCTCGTGCTGCGCGCTCCGATCCAGGAGGACCAGCGCTACGAGCTCAGCCTCGACTACGTCGGCACGCCCGAGCCGGCCCCTGCCCCGACGACGCGCAGCGACTTCAGCACGACCGGCTTCACGGTGACCCGCACGGGCGAGGTGTGGACGATGCAGGAGCCCTATGGCGCCTACACCTGGTACCCCGTCAACGACCAGCCGTCCGACAAGGCGCTGTACGACATCACCGTCCACGCCCCGTCGGAGTGGACCGGCATCTCCAACGGCGAGCTCACGGAGTTCATCAGCGACGCCGAGGGCACGACCACGTCGTGGCAGCTCGACGAGCCGGCGTCGTCGTACCTCATCACCCTCGCGATCGGCGACTACGTCCACAGCAGCAACACCTCGCGAGAGCGGGCTGCGGGTCGACTACTGGACGCCGCGCGGCATGAAGCGTCCGCTCGACTCGATCAGGACCGCGGCCGCGACGGTCGACTGGATCGAGACCCGGCTCGGCGACTACCCCTTCGACTCCCTCGGCCTCGTCGTCACCGACTCGCAGAGCGCGATGGAGACCCAGACGATGGTCACGCTCGGCACCAACGACTACGTCCTCTCGCCGCAGGTGGTCGCCCACGAGATCGTCCACCAGTGGTACGGCGACCAGGTCTCGCCGGCGGACTGGCGCGACGTGTGGCTCAACGAGGGCATGACGATGCTGCTGCAGTGGGTCTACGAGGACGAGCACGACCTCAGCCCGCTGCGCCAGAGCGTGCGCCTCGCCCGTGCCGCCGACCAGCAGCTGCGCGACGAGTTCGGTCCGCCCGGCGCCTACGACCCGCGCCAGTTCGGCAGCTCCAACATCTACTACACGCCCGCGCTGATGTGGAACGAGCTGCGCCAGGACCTCGGCGACGACGAGTTCTACGCCATCGCCCGCTCGTGGCTGGCCGACCGAGACAACACCTCGGTGTCGCGGGAGCAGCTCTACGACCACTGGGAGCAGGAGACCGGGCGCGAGCTGTCGGCGTTCTTCGACCGCTGGATCATGGGCGAGCGGACGCCCGCGCCCGGGGTGCCGCAGGGCTGAGCCGGCCGACGTCCTCGTCGGTAGACGCGCGAGGCATACCCTCCCCGCATGGCTCGCCTCTCCGCCCACGACCTCATCGACCTGGTCCTCGACGAGGGCTCGTGGTCCTCCTGGGACACCGCTCCGACGCGCGACGGCACCAGCGAGTCGTACGCCGCCGAGCTGGCCGCCGCGGCCGAGAAGTCGGGCGTCGACGAGTCGGTGCTGACCGGCGAGGCGCGGATGCACGGACGGCGGATCGCCGTGCTGGTGGGCGAGTTCGGCTTCCTGGCCGGGTCGATCGGGCGGGCCGCGGCCGACCGGATCGTCGCCGGCATCGAGCGGGCGACCCGCGAGGGCCTGCCGCTCGTGGCCGCACCCGTGAGCGGTGGCACCCGGATGCAGGAGGGCACCCCGGCCTTCGTGCAGATGGTCCGGATCTCCGCGGCCGTGGCCGCGCACCGCACGGCGGGCCTGCCGTACCTCGTCTACCTGCGCCACCCCACCACCGGCGGCGTGATGGCGTCGTGGGGGTCGCTCGGCCACGTCACGGTCGCCGAGCCGGGCGCCCTCGTCGGCTTCCTCGGCCCCCGCGTCTACGAGGCGCTCTACGACCGCCCCTTCCCCGAGGGCGTGCAGACCTCGGAGAACCTCTACGCCCGCGGCATCATCGACGCGGTCCTACCGCCCGAGGAGATCAAGGAGATCCTCGACCGCGCGCTCAGCATCCTGATGGCCGCCCGGGAGGGCGTCGCCCCGGTCGCCGACCCGGGGCAGGAGGACGTGCCGGACGTCGACGCGTGGGACTGCGTCACCCGGTCGCGGCGCCCGGACCGGCCGGGCGTACGACGGCTGCTGCGCTACGCCGCCAGCGACGTCGTACCCCTCAACGGGACGGGGCAGGGCGAGCGCGACGCGGGGCTGCTGATCGCGCTCGCGCGCTTCGGCGAGGCGCCGTGCGTCTTCCTCGGCCAGGACCGCCGCGGCCAGACCACCGACCACCC
Organism: uncultured Actinomycetota bacterium; assembly: GCA_963701485.1. Lineage (GTDB taxonomy): Bacteria > Actinomycetota > Actinomycetes > Propionibacteriales > Nocardioidaceae > Nocardioides. The sequence continues at coordinate 119,276 of CAVPAA010000014.1, read as the reverse complement.
GATGGGGCCCGAGGCGCTGCGCGAGGCCCGGCGCGGGATGCGGCTGGCCTCCGAGCTCGGGCTGCCGCTCGTGACGGTCATCGACACCCAGGGGGCCGCCCTCTCCGCCGACGCCGAGAACGGCGGCCTGGCCGGCGAGATCGCCCGCTCCCTGGCCGACCTCGTCACCCTCGACGCGCCCACGCTGTGCCTGATGCTGGGCGAGGGCAACGGCGGCGGCGCGCTCGCCCTGCTGCCCGCCGACCGGGTCGTCGCGGCGCAGCACGCGTGGCTGTCCCCGCTGCCGCCCGAGGGTGCCTCGGCGATCGTGCACCGCGACCTCGACCACGCCGCCGAGATGGCGCGGGCCCAGCAGGTGCGGGCGATCGACCTCCACCGCCGCGGCGTGGTCGACCGGATCGTGACCGAGAAGCCCGATGCGGCCGACGAGCCCGAGGAGTTCTGCCGCCGCGTCGGCGCGGTGCTCGAGCACGAGCTCAGCGCGCTCCTGGCCTCCGGGCCGGGGACGGCCGACGAGCGGGCGCGGCGCTACGTCTGACCCGCCTCCCCCGCGCTGTGTCGCCACGCCCGAGCGGTGTGTGAGCCACATTCCGCGCGTACGGAATGTGGCCTGCTCACCGCTCCTCGGCGTGTCGGGCCGTGTCGCCGCGCTCGGCGGTGCGTGAGCCACATTCCGCGCGTACGGAATGTGGCCTGCTCACCGCTCGTCGGCGTGTCGGGCCGTGTCGCCGCACTGGGCGGTGCGTGAGCCACATTCCGCGCGTACGGAATGTGGCCTGCTCACCGCTCCTCGGGGAGGTCCTCGGAGCTGTCCGGCGCCTCGTCCTGGTCGCCGACGCCGTCCGCCGCCTCGGGCGCGTCGGACTCGGCGCGAGCCGCGTCGGCGACGGGGTCGCCGTGCGGGGCGGTGGCCGACGGGGCAGGCGCGTCGGACAGGCCGACGACGCCGGGCACGGTGCCGGTGAGGGTGGCGAGCATCTGACGGACGTTGGAGAGCTGGGCGTTGATGCTGTCGCGGCGCTGGGCGGCGGCGGCGAGCTCGCGCTCGGACTCGGCGCGCACGCGGTCGGCGGAGGAGCGGGCCTCGGACACCATGGTCGTCGACCTCTCCTCGGCGTCGGCGAGCATCCGGGCGATGCGCTCCTCGGCCTCCGCCCGGTTGCGCTCGAGGGTGGCCTCGGTGTCCTTGTTGCGCGCGGCCATCGCGTCGAGCTCGGCCTGGGTCGCGGCCTGCTGGGCCTGGAACTCGGCCGTGGCCTTCTGGCGCCGCTCGGCCAGCGTGGTCTCGAAGTCCGCGGCCGCCTGGGCGGCCTTGGCGCGCTGGTCCTCGTAGAGGGCCTCGGCCTCGGCACGACGCGCGGAGGCGTCGCGCTCGGCGGCGTCCCGCTCCCCGTCGGCGGCCTTGCGCGCGTCGGCGAGGACACGGGCTCCCTCGGCGTCGGCGTCGCGGCGCGTGTCCTCGGCGTAGCGGTCGGCGTCGGCGCGCAGCGCGCCCACCTCCTGCTCGGCCTCCTTGCGCATGGTCTCGACCTCACCGAGCACCCGGTCGCGGACCTCGGCGGCCTCGGCCTCGGCGAGCGAGAGCATCTGCCCGATGCGCTCACCGAGGTGCTCGTACGACGGCGCCTCGGGCTGCTGCGACTCCCGGGCGACGAGCGCCTCGCGGGAGGCCGAGGCCTCGCCCTTCGCCGTCTCGGCAGCCGCCTCGGCCGCCTCGAGCCGGCGACGCAGGTCGGCGACCTCCGCCTGGGCCTGGCCGACGGCACGCTCGACCTCGCCCGGGTCGTAGCCGCGGCGCACGGTCGTGAACATCTCTTCAGGCATCGGGGGTCTCCTGGCTTGGCGTGGCTGTGTGGGGTGGCGGGGCGTGGGGGTCGCTGGGGGCCGCGTCGGTGGGGTGGGCGTCGGTGGGGTCGGCGGCCTGCGCGCGCTCGGGCACGGAGAGCGCCGCGATGACGCCGGAGAGCTGGCCGAGCTCGGCCGCGATGGTGTCGCGCTGCTCCTTGAGCTGAGCGATCTCGGCCCGGGCGCGCTCGAGCGCGCGGCGAGCGCTGTCACGGAGCTGGTCGGCCTCGGCACGGCCCTCGGCGACGAGCGCGACGGACTCCTCGCGCGCTCGCCGACGGTCCTCCGCTGCGTCGGCCCGGCTGCGGGTGACCTCCTCGGCGACGAGCGCGCGCAGGCTCGCTGCACCGGTCTCGGCCTCGGCGCGACGACGTTCGAGCCGCTCGACCGCCCGCTCGGACTCGTCGGTCGCGTCGGCGACGATCCGGGCGGCCTCGGCCTCGGCCTGCTCGAGCACGGCCCTGGCCTCGGCCCTCCGCTCGGCCGCCGTCTGGGAGGCGTCCTGGGTGATCTCCTCGGCGCGCTGCTTGGCCTCGGCGAGCTCGAGCGCCATCCGGCCGTTGACCGCCGCGATCACGCCGTGGGCGCGCTGGCGGGCCAGCCGCGCGTGGTCACCGGCGTCGGCGTGGGCGGACCTGCGGATCGACTCGGCCTCGGTGGCCGCGCCGGCGAGGACCGACTCCACGGTCTGCGTGGCCCACGCGGTCTGCTCGGCGGCGTGGCGCAGCTTCTCGTCGCTCTCGGTGCGCGCGGCCGCCAGCATCTCCTCGGCGGCCCGGCGCATCTGGTCGACCTCCGCGCCGGTCGTACGGCGCAGGTCCTCGACGTGGAGCGAGGCTTCGTCACGCATCCGGGCGGACTCCGTGGAGGCGCTGGCCCGCAGCGACTCGGCCTCCGCGGTCGCGGAGTCGAGGTGCTGCTGCCCGGCGGTGCGGGCCTCCTCGACGAGGCGGGCGGCGGTCTCCTGGGCGCCGGCGAGCGTGGCCTCGGCCTCGGCCCGCGCGCCCTCGAGCAGCTCGGTCTTCTCGCTGGCCGCGGTGTCGCGCAGCTCCTGCGCCTCGGCGCGCAGCGACGCCGCGTCGTCCTGCGCCTGGGCGCGGAGCTTGTCGCTCTCGGTCCTCGCGGCCTCGACCTGCTGGTCCCGGGCACCCTCGGCCGACCTCATCAGCAGCCCGGCCTGCTCGTGGGCGTCCACGACGATGGTGGCGGCCTCCTGGGAGGCGCCGGCGAGCACCTCCTCCGCCTGCCTGCGGGCCCGGCCTGCCTCGGCGTGGTCGCGCTCGGTCTCCACCTTCAGCAGGCGGGTCTGCTCGCGGAGGGCGGCGAGGTCGGTCGTGAGGCGCTCGGCCTCCTCGCGCGCCTCCCGCACCAGCTGGTCGGCCACCTGCTGGGCGCGTGCGAGCAGGGCCGCCGTGGTGGGCGGCTCGCCGGAAGCAGCCGTGGCGGCGTCCTGAGCCATCCGCACACTCCTCTTCTCACCCTTACGGAGGGTCCAGTGTCGCAGTCCGCCGCCCGTCGTGACAAAAGGGGAGACCGTTGCGCCGACAGCGAACCGCCCTTGCCGGGCGGCGGGCGAGGCGGTGGAGTGCTGGCATGAATCTCCTCGTGCTCGGCGGCACCCGGTTCCTGTCCCGCGAGGTCGCACTGCAGGCGGTGGCGCGCGGCTGGGACGTCACCTGCGCCTGTCGCGGCGCGTCCGGACCCGTGCCGGAGGGCGCCACCCACCTGCCGTGGGACCGCGCCGACCCGCCGCCGGCCGCGGTGGCCGACGGCGGCTGGGACGCCGTCGTCGACGTGACGCGGCTGCCGTCGCAGGCAGGCAGCGCCGTCGCCGCGACGTCGTACGCCCACTGGGTCTTCGTGTCGACGATCAGCGTCTACGCCGACAACTCGTCGTCCGCGATGGAGCCACTCGTCGAGCCGATCACCGCCGACGTGGACCTCGCGGTGGACCCGGAGGCCTACGGCGGGATGAAGGTGGCGTGCGAGCAGGCGGTGCAGTCGGGTGCGGCGTCGTCGGTGGTCGTGCGCCCCGGCCTCATCGTCGGACCCGGCGACCCGACCGGCCGCTTCGCCCACTGGCCGCGGCGGCTGGCCCGCGGCGGCGAGGTGCTGGCGCCGGGGCGGCCCGAGGACGTCGTGCAGGTGATCGACGTGCGCGACCTCGCCGCGTGGCTGCTCGTGCTGGCCGAGGCGCGGACGACGGGGACGTACGACGCCGTGGGCGAGCCGGTGCCGTTCGGCGACCTGCTCGCGCAGGTGGCGGCCGGCGTCGGCGACACCGACCCGCGGCTCACGTGGGTCGACAGCGAGTTCCTCGAGGGCCAGGGCGTCGCGCCCTGGGCCGGCGAGGGCTCGCTCCCGCTGTGGCTCCCGCGCCCGGAGTACGACGGCATGCTGGCGCACGACCCGGGCCCGGCCGTCGCAGCCGGCCTGCGGCTCCGGTCGCTGGCCGACACCGCCCCGGGCTGCCTCGACTCCCCCGTCACGGCGATCACGCCCGAGCGGGAGGCCGAGGTGCTGGCGGCCTGGCACGCCCGCTGACGTCGAGGCGGCGCATCCTGACGCTGAAATGCAGTCGAGTCGGCGCATCCTGCGTCAGGATGCGCCGACTCGACCGGTGACGGGCGTCAGGATGCGCCCACTCGACAGTCAGAAGAGCAGGGCCGTGCCCGGGTCCTGCAGCATCCCGGCGACGTCGGCCAGGAAGCGCGAGCCCTTCTCGCCGTCGATGTGGCGGTGGTCGAACGACAGCGCCAGCGTGGTGACGTCGCGGACCACGATCTCGCCGGTCTCCTCGTCGACCCACGGACGCTTGTTGATCGCGCCGAAGCAGAGGATCGCGGACTCACCCGGGTTGATGATCGGCGTACCGGCGTCGACGCCGAAGACGCCGACGTTGGTGATCGTGAACGTGCCACCCGCCATCTCGGCGGGCTGCGTCCTGCCGTCGCGAGCGGTGGCGGTGAGCTCGCCGAGCGCCTGCGCCAGCTCGGTCATCGAGAGGGCGTCGGCGTCCTTGACGTTGGGCACGACCAGGCCGCGCGGCGTGGCGGCCGCGATGCCGAGGTTGACGTAGTGCTTGAGGACGACCTCCTGCGCGGCCTCGTCCCAGTAGGAGTTGATCTCCGGGGTGCGCTTCATCGCGAGGATGACGGCGCGGGCGAGGACGAGCAGCGGGCTGACCCGGGTGTCGCGGAACTCCGGGCGCTTCTTCAGCCGCGCGACGAGCTGCATCGCGGCGGTGACGTCGACGGTGACCCACTCGGTGACGTGCGGGCTGGTGAACGCCGACTGGCTCATCGCCGTCGCCATCATCTTGCGCACGCCCTTGATCGGCTCGCGGGTCTCGCGCTCGCCGGCGTGGCGCGACACCGCCGGCGTGGCGGCGACGCGCTGCCGGGCGCCGAGGAGCGCGCCGAGGACGCAGACTGCACGTCGTCACGGGTGATCGAGCCCGACGGGCCGGAGCCCGTCAGCGCGGCGAGGTCGACGCCGAGGTCCTTGGCGAGCTTGCGCACGGGCGGCTTGGCCAGGGCGCGTACGCCGCCGGGCTGCTGCGCGGCCGGCGGGACCAGCGCCTCGGCCGGGGCGGGCTGGGCGGCCCGCTGGTCGGTCGCCGGCACCGGCGACTCGTCGGCCGGCAGCACGTCCTGCGACTGGGCGCCGCCGGGCGAGAACGCGCCCTGCACCTGCAGCTGCGTCTGGGCGCCGGCGTCGGTGCTCGGGGACGCCGAGCCGCGACGGGCCCGGCGCATCGGGCCACGCTCGGCCTTGATCCGGCCGACGAGGGACGCGCCCTCCATCGACCCGGACGCGGCCGGGTTGGACAGGTCGATGTCGGCGGGGTCGACCTGCGCCGCACCCGCCTTCTCACCCGCCTTCTGTGCCATCCCCAGGTAGGGGTCGGACTCGGTCTGCTCGGCCGGGGTCGAGGTGGGGGCCACGGGAGCGGCCTCACCCTCGGCGCCGATCGCGATGATCGGGGTGCCGACGGGGACGGTCTCGCCCTCGGAGACGAGCAGCGCCAGGACGGTGCCCTCGTAGGGAGAGGGCAGCTCGACGAGCGACTTGGCGGTCTCGATCTCGACGATGACGTCGTTGATCTCGATCGTGTCGCCGACCTTGACCTTCCACGCGACGATCTCGGCCTCGGTCAGGCCCTCGCCGACATCGGGGAGGAGGAACTCAGACATCAGGATCCTTTCGGAGCCGGGTCTCGTGACGGTCGCTGCGCGACCTCCTCGACCAACGGCGGTGAGTCAGTAGGCGAAGGAGCGGTCGACGGCGTCGAGCACGCGGTCGAGGTCGGGGAGGTACTCCTCCTCGATGCGCGACGGCGGGTACGGCGTGTCGAACGCGCCCACGCGGAGGACCGGGGCCTCGAGGGAGTAGAAGCACTCCTCGGTGACCCGGGCCGCGAGCTCCGCACCCATGCCGAGGTTGACGTGCGCCTCGTGGGTGACCACGCAGCGACCGGTGCGACGTACGGACTCGTAGACCGGGGCCATGTCGAGCGGCGAGAGGGTGCGCAGGTCGATGACCTCGAGGCTGCGGCCCTCGGACTCGGCAGCCTCGGCGCACTTGAGCGCGGTCTTCACGGTCGGGCCGTAGGCCAGCACCGTCGCGTCGGAGCCCGGGCGGACCACGCGCGAGGTGAAGAGCGGCTCGGGCGTCGCCGTCTCGTCGAGCTCGGCCTTGTCGGCGTGGTACTGCCGCTTGGGCTCGAGGAAGATGACCGGGTCGTCGTGGGCGATCGCCTGCTGGATCATCCAGTAGCCGTCGACCGGGTTGGAGCAGGCCACCACCTTGAGGCCGGGGGTGTGCGCGAACTGCGCCTCCGGGCTCTCCGAGTGGTGCTCGACCGCACCGATGCCACCGCCGAAGGGGATGCGGATGACGATCGGCATCTTCACCTTGCCCTGCGAGCGGTAGGTGTACTTCGCGACCTGGCACACGATCTGGTCGTAGGCCGGGTAGACGAAGCCGTCGAACTGGATCTCGACGACCGGGCGGTAGCCGCGCAGCGCCATGCCGACGGCGGTGCCGACGATGCCGGACTCCGCGAGCGGGCTGTCGATGACGCGGTCCTCGCCGAAGTCCTTCTGCAGGCCGTCGGTGATGCGGAAGACGCCGCCGAGCTTGCCGACGTCCTCACCCATGAGCAGGACCTTGTCGTCGTCCTCCATGGCCTTGCGCAGGCCCATGTTGAGGCCCTTGGCGAGCGTGATCTTCTGGTTGGCGCTCATCTCAGTGGGCTCCTTCGAACGACTCGAGGTAGGCGGCGAAGCCGTCGCGCTGGGCGGCGATCTCGTCGGTCATCTCGCTGAAGACGTAGCCGAACTGGTCGAGCGGCTTGGGGTCGGGCAGCGCCTTGCAGCCCTCGCGGAGGTGGTGGCCCAGCTCCTTGGCCTCGGCGTCGAGGTCGTCGAAGAACTGCTGGTCGACCAGGCCGTTGCGGCGCAGGTAGACCTTGAGCCGCTCGATCGGGTCCTTGAGCTTCCAGTGCTCGAGCTCGTCGTTGAGGCGGTAGCGCGTCGGGTCGTCGGTCGTGGTGTGCGCGCCCATCCGGTAGGTGTAGGCCTCGACGAACGACGGGCCGTTGCCCTCGCGCGCCCGCTGCAGCGCGGCCTTCGTGACGGCGTACGTCGCCAGCACGTCGTTGCCGTCGACCCGGATGCCCGGGAAGCCGAAGCCCAGCGCGCGCTGGTAGAGCGGGATCCGGGTCTGGCGCTCGATCGGCTCGGAGATGGCCCACTGGTTGTTCTGGCAGAAGAACACGACGGGCGCGTTGTAGGAGGCGGCGAAGATGAACGCCTCGTTGACGTCGCCCTGGGACGACGCACCGTCGCCGAAGTGGGCGATCACGGCCGCGTCACGCTCGGGGTCGCCGGTGCCGACGACGCCGTCGCGCTGCATGCCCATGGCGTAGCCGGTGGCGTGGAGGGTCTGGGCGCCGATGACGATCGTGTAGAGCCCGAAGTTGTTCTCGTTGGGGTCCCAGCCGCCCTGGTCGACGCCGCGGAACAGGCCGAGCAGCCGCAGCGGGTCGACGCCCTTGCAGTAGGCGACGCCGTGCTCGCGGTAGGTCGGGAAGACGTAGTCCTGGGGACGCAGGGCGCGGCCGGCGCCGATCTGCGCGGCCTCCTGGCCGAGCAGCTGGGCCCAGATGCCGAGCTCGCCGTGGCGCTGGAGGGCCGTGGCCTCGACGTCGATGCGCCGGGTGAGGACCATGTCGCGGTAGAGCCCGCGCAGCTCCTCGGCCGAGAAGTCGTGGTCGAACTCGGGGTGGTGGACGCGCTCGCCCTCGGGCGTCAGCAGCTGGACCAGGTCGGGTCCACCGTCGGACTGGGACGGTCCGAAGACGTCCGCAAGGTCGGGGCCGAAGCTCACAGGATCGGACAACGCACTCTCCTCACAATCAGGCAGCGGCAGTCACGGGATCGCCGGACGCCGACGCTTGCTCAGGTGGTCGCCGGCGTGTGTGACCCCGACCACAGGATGGGCTCAACGTATCGGCCGGAGCCTGCCAGCACCAATCTGGGCGGGGCTGATCGCCCCGGGTCGGACCGGGGATCGCGCGGACGTACGACGCCGGCGTCAGCCGCGGCCGTGCGGGGTGTGCCAGCCCGACTCGTCGGGGCCGACGGGGACGATCTGCGTCGGGTTGATGTCGGTGTGGACGACGTAGTAGTGCTTCTTGATCTGGTCGAAGTCCACCTCGTCGCCGAAGCCCGGCGTCTGGAAGAGGTCGCGGGCGTAGCCCCAGAGGTTCGGCATCTCGGTCAGCTTGTTGCGGTTGCACTTGAAGTGCCCGTGGTAGACCGCGTCGAAGCGCACCAGCGTGGTGAACAGCCGGACGTCGGCCTCGGTGATCGCGTCGCCCATCAGGTAGCGCCGGTCGGCGAGCCGGTCCTCGAGCCAGTCGAGCGCCGTGAACAGGCGGTCGTACGCGTCCTCGTAGGCCTCCTGCGACCCGGCGAAGCCGCAGCGGTAGACGCCGTTGTTGACCTCGGTGAAGACGCGCTTCATCACCGACTCCATCTCCTCGCGGAGGTCGGCCGGCCACAGGTCGGGGGCGTCGGGACGCTGGTGCTCGCGCCACTCGAAGGAGAGGTCGTGGGTGATCTGCGGGAAGTCGTTGGTCACGACCTGGCCCGACGAGACCTCGACGATCGCCGGCACCGTGATGCCGCGCGGGTAGTCGGACTGGCGGGCGAAGTACGCCTCCTGCAGGCGCTCGATGCCGAGCACCGGGTCACGGCCGCCCTCGTCGAGGTCGAAGGTCCAGCTGCGCGCGTCGTGCGTCGGGCCGGGCGCGCCCCACGAGATGACGTCCTCGAGGCCGAGCAGCGCGCGGACGATGATCGAGCGGTGCGCCCACGGGCAGGCCCGGGCCGCGATCAGCCGGTAGCGGCCGGGCTCGACGTCCCAGACCGGCACGTCGCGCGGGCTGTCCTTCGACCCGCTCGGGAACTCGTCGTCGAGCGGGTCAGCCGACCGCTCCCCCGCCAGCACGCGGTCGGGGAGGTAGGACATGTCGCGCTCGAAGGGCTTGCCCTTGGTCGTGTACGTCGCCGTGTCGTTCACACTTCAACCATACCCGCGTCCGGCCGAGGACATACCTTCGTGGGTGTGAGTGCGACCTTCGCCACCAGCGACCCCCACGGCCACCTGACCGAGCTGACCGCCGCCCTGCAGGAGGCGGGCCTGCTCGACGAGGGTTCCCACTGGTGCGGCGGCGACTCGCGGCTGTGGGTCCTCGGCGACCTGCTCGACCGGGGTCCGGACGGGCTCGGCGTGATCGCGCTCGTACGCCGGCTCGTCGACGAGGCCGCGGCGGCCGGCGGCTCGGTGCACCCGGTTCTCGGCAACCACGAGGTCATCGCCCTGGGCATGCGGCTGTTCGGCGGCACCGAGGTGGTCCACCGCGGGGTCGTGCGGACCTTCGCGTCGATCTGGGCCCGCAACGGCGGGCTCGCCTCCGACCAGGACGGCCTCGACGCCGAGCTCTTCGCCTGGCTGGCCGGGCTCCCGGCGGTCGGTCTCGACGGCGACCACCTCCTCATGCACTCCGACACGCTGGCCTACCTCGAGTGGGGCGACACCGTCGACGACGTCAACCGGACGGTGCGCGAGGTCCTCGCCGGGGACGACCCGGTGGCGTGGTTCGACGTGCTGGTCGGCCTCGGCCGGCGCCACGAGTACGCCGGGCCGTCCGGTCCCGCGGCCGCGCGGACCCTCCTCGACGCGCTCGGCGGGCAGCGCATCGTGCACGGGCACAGCATCGTCGGCGACCTCTTCGGCGTACCCGTCGACTCCTACTCCGAGCCGCGGCTCTACGCCGACGGCCTCGCGCTCGACATCGACGGCGGGATCTACGAGGGCGGCCCGTGCCTGGTCGCCCGCCTCTCGGGGTAGTCCAGTGGGTTTCGGTCGTCGTACGCGCCGACCCTCGACCGTTTCCCGCTGGACTACCCCCCGGGCCGACCCCGGAGCGGTGCGGGGGGTCCGGCCGGAGCGGTGCGCCACCCACATTCTCGAGCCGTCGAATGTCGCTGGGACACCGCCCGCCGGCGCGCCTCGGCCCGACACGCCGTGGGCGGTGCCGGAGCCACATTCCTCGCAGTCACGATGTGGGTGGGACACCGCCCGGCGAGGCGCTCAGGGGGCGAAGCGGGCGGCCACCTCGACGACCCGGTCGAACGCCTCGGCCTCGCCGATGCTGACGCGGACGCCGTCCCCGGCGAACGGGCGGACCGAGATCCCCACCTCGCCGCACGCGGCGGCGAAGTCGAGGGCGCGGTCGCCCAGCGGGAACCACACGAAGTTGCCCTGCGCGTCAGGCAGCTCCCACCCGACCTCCCGCAGCCGCGCGACCAGGTCGGCGCGGCGCGCGACGAGGTCCTCGACCCGGACGAACAGCTCGGCCTGCGCCTCGAGGGAGGCGATCGCCGCGGCCTGGGCGACGTGGCTGACGCCGAACGGCAGCGAGACCGCGCGGAGGGCGGCCGCGACGGGCGCGGGAGCGACGGCGTACCCGACCCGGAAGCCGGCGAGGCCGTAGGCCTTGGAGAAGGTGCGCGTCAGCACGACGTTGCCGTGGCGGCGGTAGGTGGCGATCCCGTCGATGGCGTCGTCCATCTGCACGAACTCGAGGTAGGCCTCGTCGACCACGACCACCACGTGCGAGGGCACCTTCGCGATGAAGGCGTCGAGCTCGGACTGGGTGACGGCCGGTCCGGTCGGGTTGTTGGGCGTGCAGACGATGACGACCTTGGTGCGGTCGGTGACCGCCGCGGCCATCGCGTCGAGGTCGTGGCGCCCGTCGGCCGTGACCGGCACCTGCACGCTGCGCGCCCCGCCGGCGGTGACCGCGATCGGGTAGGCCTCGAAGGAGCGCCAGGCGTAGACGACCTCGTCGCCGGGCTCGCAGAAGGCGTTGACGAGCTGGTAGATCAGCGCGACCGAGCCGGTCGCGGCGGCGAGGTCCTCGGCGGGCACACCCATCGTGTCGGCCAGCGCGGCGTAGAGCGCGGCGCTGCCCATGTCGGGGTAGCGGTTCATCTCCGCCGCCGCCTCGCGGGCGGCGTCGAGCACGCCCGGCAGCGGCGGGTAGGGGTTCTCGTTCGAGGACAGCTTGTACGACGTCAGCCCGGGTCGGGCGACGGGCGGCTTGCCGGCGACGTACGCAGGGATGGCGAGCACGTTGGGCCGGGGCTGCGGGGACGCAGGGGTGGAGGGCATGACCCGCACCCTAGTGAGCGACGGGCTGCTCGGGTCGCTGCCGGCTCCGCCACGGCCGGACGACCGGGAGCAGCACCAGGCCGATCGCGAAGCCGATGCCCGCACCGACGACGTTGTCGACCACGTCGGTGACGTCGCACGCGCGGTCGAGGCGGGCGAGCTGCAGCTGGGTGAGCTCGATCGCGAGGCTGTACGCCGCCAGCGCGACGAGGCCGACGGGGGCGAGCACCACTCCCGCCCACCAGCGTCCGACCGCCAGCACGAGGAAGACGCCGGCCGGCACGAAGAGCAGCACGTTGAGGGTCCGCTGGTCGAACCCGAGGACCTCGAACGCCGCACCCGAGGGGCCGCCGTAGTCCCACGAGCACGCCTCGCTGCGCCGCTCGGCCGGCACGATCCCGACGTGCGGGCGCGTCGGGACCAGGGTCACGAGCGCGATCGCGACGAGCGACCAGAGCAGGCCTGCCACGGAGACCGCGGACGCGGTGCCGAGCCGGGGGCGCAGCGCCGTCGCGAGGAGGGCAGCGACGACGGCGGCGGCGAGGGCGCCGAGCACCATGACGCCCGTGCCTCCGATCGTCACCATCCGGGAGGGTAGTCGTCTTCCCTCCTCGACCATCGGACGGTCGCTAGGGTCGTCGTATGAGGTTCCTGATGTGGCTGCTGACCTACGCAGCGGGCCTTGCCGTCGCGGCCTGGCTGCTGGACGGCATCTGGTTCGAGGGCGCGACCAACGGCAGTGCCGAGTTCCAGGACAAGTGGCTCCAGGTGCTGGCCGTGGCGCTCATCCTCGGCCTGGTGTCGACCTTCATCGAGCCCGTGATCAAGCTGCTGTCGCTGCCCTTCATCATCCTGACCCTGGGCTTCCTGCTGCTGGTGATCAACGCCGTCATGCTCCTGCTCACCGCGCGGCTGGCCGACGCGTTCGACCTCGGCTTCCACGTCGACGGCTTCTGGAACGCGCTCCTCGGCTCGATCATCATCACGATCGTCGGCTGGGGCGTCCGCGTCGCGATCCCGTTCCGCGGCTGATGCCGGCCGTCCCCCCGCAGCGCACCGAGGGTCCCTACCGGGTCGCCGTCGTGTGCCTCGGCAACATCTGCCGCTCGCCGATGGCCCACGTCGTGCTGGAGAGCCGGCTGGCCGACGCCGGCCTCGCCGACCGCGTCGAGGTGGCCTCGTCCGGCACGGGCGGCTGGCACGTCGGCAACCCGATGGACCCGCGCGCCGCGGCCACCCTGACCGCCGCCGGCTACGACGCGAGCCGGCACCGCGCCCGGCAGTACGACGCGACCTGGGCCGAGGCGTACGACCTCGTGCTCGTGATGGACGAGTCCAACCTCGCCGACGTCGGCGGGCGCACGGATCGCATCGGCATGTTCCGCGACTTCGATCCGGTGGATCCGGGTGGCCCGGTCCCGGACCCGTACTACGGTGGGGACGACGGGTTCGAGGAGGTGCTGGCGATGGTCGAGCGCACGAGCGACGGGATCGTGGCGGCCCTGCAGGCAGCGCTCGAGAGCAGCACGAGCGACCGGGCGGGCGGGGGCCGGGCCTGATGGCTCGCCAGCCGCTGGTCGCCAGGCGTGCCGAGGAGCTCCTCGGCACGGCCGTGGTCGCGACCTCGCCGGTGGCGGGCGGCGACATCGCCACGGCCACGCGGCTGCGGCTGTCCAGCGGGCAGACCGCGCTGATGAAGACGCTGCCCCACGCGCCGGAGGGCTTCTTCGAGGCGGAGGCCGCGGGACTGCGGTGGCTCGCCGAGGTCGAGGGCGGCGTCCCGGTGCCCGAGGTGCTCGCCGCCGCCAGCGACTGCGTCCTCATCGCCTGGGTCGAGCAGAGCTCGAAGACGCCGGTCGAGGCGGCCGTCGCCTTCGGCCAGCAGCTGGCCACCACCCACGCCGCTGGTGCGGACGGGTGGGGGCTCGACCACGACGGCTTCATCGGCCGGCTGCCGCTGCCCAACAAGACCGCCGACTCGTGGCCGGAGTTCTACGCCGTGCGCCGCGTCCTGCCCTACCTCAAGCTGGCCCGCGACCGCGGGTCGATCTCGGAGACCGACGCGGCCGCCGTCGAGGCGGTGGTCGGCAGGCTGACCGGCCTGCTCCCCGACGAGGCACCCGCCCGGCTCCACGGCGACCTCTGGAACGGCAACTGCCTCTGGGGCCAGGACCTCGCCATCCACGTCATCGACCCCGCCGCCCACGGCGGCCACCGCGAGCTCGACCTGGCGATGCTGCACCTGTTCGGCCTCACGCACCTGCCGCGGGTGATGGCGGCGTACGACGAGGCGCGGCCGCTCGCCGAGGGCTGGGAGGACCGCCTCGGGATCCACCAGCTCTTCCCGCTGCTCGTCCACGCGTGCATGTTCGGCGGCGGCTACGGCGCCCGCGCCGGGGTCCGTCGCGGCCCGCTACGCCTGAGCGCCGCCGGCGATCGTTCACGATCACCGACGCTCAGGAGCCGGTGGCATCCTTGGCCTGTGAGTGAGTCCAGGCCCCGCGTGCTCGTCGTCGACGACGACCGGGCCGTGCGCGACTCCCTGCGCCGGTCGCTGGAGTTCAACGGCTACGAGGTCGTGCTGGCCGCCGACGGCGCCGAGGGCCTGGTCGCGGTCGGTGCGCAGCACCCCGACGTCGTGGTCGTCGACGTGATGATGCCGCGGCTCGACGGGATCGAGACGACGCGCGCGCTGCGGGCGGCCGGCAACGACGTACCGATCCTGGTCCTGACCGCGCGCGACGCGGTGGGCGACCGGGTCGAGGGCCTCGACGCCGGTGCCGACGACTACCTCACCAAGCCGTTCGCGCTGGAGGAGCTGCTGGCCCGGCTGCGTGCGCTGCTGCGCCGCGTCGTGCCCGACGGCGACGGGGAGAACGAGGTGCTCACCTTCTCCGACCTCACCATGGACGTCGCGAGCCGCGACGTGGCGCGCGGCGGTCGGCCGATCGAGCTGACCCGCACCGAGTTCACCCTGCTGGAGATGTTCCTGCGCCGCCCGCGCCGGGTGCTCGACCGCTCGTTCATCCTCGAGGAGGTCTGGGGCTACGACTTCCCCACCAGCGCGAACTCGCTCGAGGTCTACGTCGGCTACCTGCGCCGCAAGACCGAGGCCGAGGGCGAGTCGCGGCTGATCCAGACCGTGCGCGGCGTCGGCTACGTGCTGAAGGAATCGTGAGCACCCCGGCGTGACGCTGCCGACCGGCCCGCGCCGCCTGGCCCGACGGGCGCTGGCACTACCGCAGGTCGCTCGCGTCGCGCGTCGCCGTGCTCACCACGGTCGCGGTCGGCCTCTCGATCGCCGTCATGGCGTTCACGGCCTTCGTGGTGATGCGCCAGCAGATGATGAGCTCGCTCGACCAGTCGCTGCTCAACCGCGCCCACAAGGCGACCGCCTTCACCACCCTGTCGAAGATCACCGCGGGCGGGGTTCCCGGCTGGGTGCTGGGCGCGGCTGACGTCCGGATCATCTTCATCACCGCCGAGGGGCAGGCGGTCACCGGCGACGACGTGCCCGACTTCACGCTCGGCCGCCCGGAGTACGAGGTCGCGACCGGCCAGCGCGAGTCCGCGGTGCGCACCCTGGTGACGACGGGAGGGTGAGCGGTTCCGGGTCGCGACCGTGCAGGCCAACAGCGGCGCCGCCCTGATCCTCGCCCAGCCGCTGGCCCCCAACGACCGGACGCTGGAGAAGCTCGGCGGGGTGCTGCTTCGTCTTCGGCGCGCTCGGCGTGCTGGCCGCGCTGCTCGCCGGCTGGCTGGTGGCCCGCAACGGGCTGCGGCCCCTGCGCCGGCTCACCTCCAGGGTCGAGCACATCGCGATGACCGAGGACCTGCGACCGCTGCGGGTGGAGGGTGACGACGAGGTCGCCCGGCTCGCCACCGCGTTCAACCAGATGCTGCTCGCCCTCGGCGCCTCCCGCGACCGCCAGCGCCGGCTCGTCGCCGACGCCAGCCACGAGCTCCGTACGCCGCTCACGTCGCTGCGCACCAACCTCGACCTGCTCCGCCAGGCCGAGGGCAACACGGCGCTGCCGGCCGACGCCCGGCTCGAGCTGCTCGACGACGTACGCGGCCAGATCGAGGAGCTCAGCGCGCTCGTCGGCGACCTGGTCGAGCTCGCGCGCGACGAGCCGACGACCCGGGTGGTCGCCGAGGTGGACCTCGCCGACGTCGTCGAGCGGGCCGTGACGCGCGTACGCCGCCGCGCGCAGGACGTGTCCTTCGACGTCGACCTCGACCCGTGGCGGGTCGTCGGCGACTCCAACGGCCTCGAGCGGGCGGTCACCAACCTGCTCGACAACGCCGCCAAGTGGAGCCCGCCCGAGGGCACCGTCTTCGTGCGGCTGACCGACGGGGTGCTCACCGTCGACGACCAGGGCACCGGCGTCGCCGAGGCCGACCGACCGCACGTGTTCGAGCGCTTCTACCGGGCCGAGGAGTCGCGGGCCATGCCCGGCTCCGGCCTCGGCCTGGCCATCGTGCGCCAGGTGATCGACCGCCACGGTGGTCAGCTCCAGGTGACCGAGGCCCCCAGCGGCGGGGCGCGGTTCGCGCTCTGGCTGCCCGGCGTCGCCGCTGTCACGCAGGGTTAGTCGAAGACGCGCAGCAGCCGCTCGGCCTTCCACTCCGACTCGGCCCACTCCTCGTCGACGTCGGACCTCACGGTGATGCCGCCACCGGTGCCGAGCGTCCAGGTGCCGCTGCCGTCGGTCATCAGCGACCGGATCACGACGCCGAGGTCGGCCGGGCCGTCGCCGCTGATCCAGCCGAACGCGCCGGCGTACGCCCCGCGCGGGCTCGACTCGACCTCCTCGACGATCTCCATGGTGCGCAGCTTGGGCGCGCCCGTCATCGAGCCGGCCGGGAAGAGCGCGCGCAGCGCGGCGACCGTCGACACGTCGTCGCGCAGCCGCCCGCGGACCGTCGACACGAGCTGGTGGACCGACTCGTAGGACTCGACCTCCATCAGGACCGGCACCTCGACCGACCCGACCTCGCACACCACCGACAGGTCGTTGCGGAGCAGGTCGACGATCATCAGGTTCTCCGCGCGGGTCTTCGGGTCGCGCGCGAGCCGCTCGCGGTGGTGCTCGTCCTCCTCGACGGTCGCCCCGCGCGGGGTGGTGCCCTTGATCGGCTTGGTCTCCAGGTGCCGGTCGGCGGTGACGAGGGCGTACCTCTCCGGCGAGCTCGACAGCAGCCACGCCCGCGCGCCGTCGACGTCGTGCTGGAGGAAGCCGCTGTACGGCGCCGGGTTGAGCTCGCGCAGCCGGAGGTACGCCGTCACCGGGTCGAGGTCGGACTCCCGGGACAGGCGGTGGGTGAGGTTGACCTCGTAGGAGTTGCCGGCGTGCAGGTGCTCCTGGACGCGCGCGAACGCGCGCTCGTACGAACCTGGTGGGGAACTCCGACACATGGTCGGGGCGATTGCCCCCTCGAGGTGACGGACTCCCCGCACGAGCGGGGAGTCCGCCAGAGAGGTCGCACCCCGATCCGACCCCGGCACCGCGTGCTCGAACACCCGCACCGCGCGCGGCCGCATCCAGACCGCGTCGGGGAGGGTCGGGTCGGGGGTGGCGGGGAGGTCGGTGCGCGAGGCGTAGCCGAGGTAGCCGAACCACTGCTCCCCCGCCGCGATGCGCTGCTCGAGCACGGCGAAGACGTCGTCACCGACGACGGTCGCGACCCCGCCGGCGTGGAGGGTGACCTCGCGGCGGGCGGCCGACCACGACAGGGACGCGTCGTCGTCGTCGAGCCACCCGATGATCGAGCGCCGGCCGGACCACTCGCGCGCGCCGCCGCCGTCGAGCCAGAAGCAGCGCCGGTGCCGCGCCGCCACGGACCGGAAGAACGAGACGGGATCGGTCATCCGGGGTCCCCGCGGCGTTGTTCGGAGGAGCGAAGCGGGGGAGAAGAAGGTCGCGGGGTGGTACGGAGGAAGTTCCTGACGAGGTCCTCGCCGTGCTCGGACAGGACCGACTCGGGGTGGAACTGCACGCCCTCGAGCGGCAGCGAGACGTGGCGCACGCCCATCACGACACCGTCCTCGCTCCACGCCGTGGCCACGAGCGAGGAGGGCAGCGAGACCGCGCCGAGCGAGTGGTAGCGGACGGCGGCGAAGTCCTGCGGCAGCCCGGCGAAGACCCCCGCGCCGTCGTGGCGGACCGTCGCGACGTCGCCGTGCGCCGGGGGCAGCCGCCGCACCGTGCCGCCGTACGCCGTCACCAGGCCCTGCATGCCGAGGCAGACGCCGAGCACGGGGCGGGTGCCGGCCCGCAGCACCTCCGGGCCCACCGCGAAGTCGGCCGGCGACGACGGGTGGCCGGGACCCGGCGACAGCACGACGTGCGAGTGGGCGAGCACCTCGCTCGGCGGTGACCTCGTCGTGCTGCACCACGCGCGGCAGCACCCCGGTCACCCGGGCCACCAGGTGCACCAGGTTCCACGTGTAGGAGTCGTGGTGGTCGACCACGATCACGTCCGGGTGCACGCTGCGACAGTAGTGGCTGCAGGCGCTACTGCCGTACGACGCGGCACGCCTCCGAGAGCGGCTGGTCGCCGACCTCCTGGCAGCCGTCGAAGGCGGTGAGCTTCGCCATCAGCGCCGCGACCTCGGGGGCCTGCTTCTTGTTGGCGAAGGTGTTGCGCTTCTCGAACCTGTCGCGCTTGTAGCTGTAGTACTCGTAGCCCCACGTGACCTTGCCGGGCCGCGGGTCGAGGTCGAACCTCGCGAGCAGCGCCGTCCGGCTCCGCACCGCGGTGTAGGACGGGATCCGGTCGAGCTCCGAGCCGCTGAACGCCGCGTCGGGGTCGTTGCCCGTCAGCGTCTGCTGGGTGTGCTCGAGGAAGGCGTGGGACTGCCGCACCAGCTTCGGGTCCGTCAGGGTCGGGACGAGCGAGAGGCCGCTGCGGTAGGGCGCGGGCGTGAGCCCGGCCAGCTCCTCGAAGGTCGGGGCGAGGTCGATGTTGCTGGTCACCTCCTGGCGCGTGCCGGGCACGACGCCCGGCCCGGTGACGAGCAGCGGGACGCGGACGTCGGTGTCGTACGGCGTCCCCTTGCCGCGACCCATGCCGTTCTGGCCGAGGTGGAAGCCGTTGTCGGAGGTGAGCACGACGTAGGTGTTCGGGCCGACGGAGGCGAGGATCCGCTTCACCAGCCGGTCGGCCGACTGCGCCATCCGCGCGCGGTCGCGCAGGTCGCGGACGGCAGCCGCCGCGGGCAGGGTGCGGGTGGTGTTCCACGCCCGGGCCCGCTTGCCGTTGGCCAGGCGCGGGCGGTTGTCCTTGCGCTGGTCGGCGAAGCCGGGCAGGTCGTCGACGGTCAGCTTGCCGCAGGCGACGCGGCCGCAGCTGCGCTTGCCGGTGCGGTCGCGGAACATCGGCGGGAAGAGCGGGTCGCCGGCGTAGTGGCCCTCGGGGTTGGTGCGGTTGTGCGGCGCGTAGAGCGCCACCTCGAGGAAGTACGGCGCGCCCGCGGCCTCGTTGGCGGTGACGAGGTCCATCGCCATGTCCCCGATCACCGCGCCGGCGTAGGCCTTGTCCTTGACCGCGTTGCTCGCGCTCGCCGGTGGTGCGGGGTGCTGGACCAGGCGCAGCCGCTGGTCGACGAGGGACGTGCTGGCGAAGTCCCAGCCGTCGTAGGCCGAGCCGAAGACGGTGTTGAACGTCGTCCAGCCCGGCACGACCGGCGGGAGCGCGCGGCCCGGCGACCACTCGTACTCGTTGAGGAACTTGCCGACGAAGCCGGTGCTGTAGCCGGCCTCCTGGAGCCGCACGTTGAACGCGCGCTCCGGGTTGCCGTGGGTGTCGTAGGCGGGCCAGCCGCCGAGCTTCGACGTGCCCTTGTTGGAGGTGTTGGTGCGGACGCCGGTCTGGTGCGGGTACTGGCCGGTGAAGAAGCTCGACCGCGACACGCAGCACAGGGAGTCGGTGACGAACGAGTGCGGGTAGCTCGCGCCGGCCTTCCGCATCTGCTGCACCGACCGCATCGTCTGCACGAGGTCCATCGAGAAGTCGTCGAGCATCACCACGACGATGTTGGGCTGCGCCGCCCGTGACGCAGCCGGCGCGAGCCCGGCCGCCTCGGACGCACTGCTCGCCACGCGTTGCGGCGCGGCGTCGTCGGGACTGCGCGAGCCGTCACCCGTGCCCGCGGTCGCCCCGCATGCCATCAGCGCGAGCAGGCACACGCCTGCCCACGCCCCCTTGAAGTACCCCACTGCTCCCCCGTCGTGTCCCGAGCCGGCTACAAGGGTGACGCCGCACGTCCCCGATTCGTTGCCTGCCACGCCGAACTAATGTCTACACGTTCGCTCGACTTTAGCCGACGCGTTCAGACGAGGAGGTCGCGCACCGCCGCGTGGAGCAGGTCGTAGCCGTTCTCGGTGAGGATCGACTCGGCGTGGAACTGGATGCCGCGGAAGTGCGGCCCGACGACCGCGTGGATGTCGCCGGTGGCCTCGTCGGCCTCGACGCGTACGCCGTCGGGCAGCTCCACGTCGTCGGGGACCCGGCCGACGAAGGTGTTGTAGAAGCCCACGCGCTCGGTGCGGCCGTCGAGCCGGACCGGCGACTGGGTGCCCTGGAAGACCACGTCCTTGTAGCCGAGGTCGAGGCCGAGGCGCTGGCAGAGCGTCTGGTGGCCCAGGCACACGGCGAGGAACGGCTGCTCGGAGGCGAGCAGGTCGTCGACGGCGCGGCGGAACGACGCGATCTTGGGGTGCTCGCCCTCGCGCGGGTCGCCCGGCCCGGGTCCGACGATGACCAGGTCGGCGCCGTCGAAGGCCCCGGCCGCGTAGTCCTCGTGCCGCACGACGCGGGCGGTCATTCCGAAGACCCCGAGCACGTGGACGAGCATGTTCACGAAGTCGTCCTCGCCGTGGAGGATCACCACCGACTTCCCGGCCAGCCCCGGGTCGGCCGGCTCGCCGGCCTGGTCGGTCAGCCAGAAGCGGGACAGCCGCTGGTTGCGGGTGCCGAGGGCAAGGACGACGTCCTCGTCGCGCGCCAGCTCGGCGATGTCGGTGCCGTCGGAGGTCGCCGCCGGCGCCAGGCCGAACGCGCTGAGGATGCCGCCGGCCTTGGCCCGCGTCTCGGCCACCTCGTAGGCGGCGTCGGAGTCGCGCACCAGCGTCGCGCCGGCCGTCACCTTCAGCTCGCCCGCCGGCGAGACGTCGGCGGTGCGGATCAGGATCGGGCTGTCCATCGTCGGGGTGCCGTCGGGCGAGCGACCGAAGAGGGCGAGCGCGGCGCCGTAGTAGCCGCGGCCCTCGGGCTCGTAGTCGGCGATCAGCCGGCAGGCGTTCTCGACGGGCGCGCCCGTCACCGTCGCGGCGTACATCGTGTCGCGCAGGATCTCGCGGTGGTCGCGGTCGGAGCGGCCGGCGAGGAGGTACTCGGTGTGGATCAGGTGCGTCATCGGCTTGAGGAACGGCCCGAGCACCTGGCCACCCTCGTGGCAGATGTCGCACATCATCTTGAGCTCCTCGTCGACCACCATGAAGAGCTCGAAGACCTCCTTCTCGTCGGCGAGGAAGTCGAGCAGCCGTTCCTTGAGCGCGTCGCCGTGCCCCGCCACCCGGAACGTCCCGGAGATCGGGTTCATCCGGACGTCGCCCTGGCGCACCGAGACGTGCCGCTCCGGGCTGGCGCCGATGAGGAAGCGCTCGCCGGTGAAGAAGCAGAAGGTCCAGTAGGCGCCGCGCTCGCGCTCCATCAGGCGCCGCAGCACCGTCAGCGCCTTCGCGGCGTCCCAGTCGGCGACGACGGCGCGGTAGTGGCGGCCGATGACGAGGTTGGCCCCCTCGCCCTGGCCGATCTCGTCGCGGATGATCGCCTCGACGACCTCGCCGTAGTCCTCGTCGCTGGTGGCGAACCCGCCGCGGTCGGCGAACTCGACCGGCACGTCGGGCAGCGCCTCGAGCAGGTCGTCGACCGACACCTCGTGCTCGGCCTCGATGTCGACGACCGTCAACGGGGTGCCGTCGTCGATGGCGGCGAAGCCGCGCTCGCGCACCTGCCGGAACGGCACGGCGACCAGCCGGTCCGCGCTCCGGCCCGGCTCCGGCGCCCCGCTCTCGAGCGGGATGTCGAGCAGGCTCGCGACCTCGTGCGGCGTGCCGCCGACCAGGCCCGCCGTCGGTGATGCCTTGCGTCGGATGACCGCCCACGCGCCGTACCCCTGGATCTGCTCCAGGAGGTCTCGGACGGGTGCGGTCCGGGTCATGGCCGAAACCCTACGGCGGCCCCCACCCGCGGACCGGCTGATCTCACCCGTGGATCGAACTCGGTCGTCGAGCGTCCTCGCAGTGGCCTCGACCGGTCGCACTCAGGCGGACGACGCGATGCCACGGTGAGCGCGGCCCAGCGATAGGGTCTCGGAAATCCGATGGAGAGCACATCCTCACCATGGTCCTGACCACACGTTCGCGCCCGACGCGCGCCGCTGCCGTCGGTCGCGAGACAACGAGGGGGGCGGGTCGCCGTGCTGATCCGTGAATCTGAATGGGTTGGCAAGGCCCTCCAGTCCCTTCCCGACGATGCGTTCCCGTCGGTGAACGTCGGTTGTCAGACGAGGGAGTTCCGCGAGAGCACGCAGCCGTGGATGTCAGAGCACATTTTCCGCGCCGCTGGCCGCCTCAGGCCGTCAGGTCATCCATGTCGACATCCGGCCCGACGTGGGTGTCGACCTCGTCGCGGATGCAACGAGCGCGGACGGGCAGGCCGCTATCCGGGCCACAGGAGCCAAGTCCGTGCTGTGCACCAACCTCCTGGAGCACGTGACTGACCCCTCGGCTGTTCTTGAATCGCCTGGCCCGACATGGTCCCGGTAGGCGGCTACCTGGTGGTGACCGGACCACTTCGTTTCCCCTACCACGCCGATCCGATCGACACCATGTACCGGCCGACGGCAGCCGAGATGATCGAGGAGATCGGCCCGGAGTTCGCTGTGGTCGAGTCCGAGGACATCCTCTGCGAGCGCGGCGCGCGCTTCTACTCCTTCCGCCCCGAGAGGTCGACTCCGCCTCATCGCACGCTTGCTGACACCGTTCATCCGTTACGAGGAGTGGAAGGTCACGGCGACGTGGGCCTTCCGACGGACGTCCGCCTATGCCGTGGTGGCGAAACGCGTGACGTCGTGAGCCGCCGGAGCCGCTGAACGCGGTTCACGACGGGCGCGGCCGAACCGACGCGGGCGCGCCAAGGGCGATGTGCGTACGACCTACGATAAGCCCGTGACTTCACCGCGCCGCGTCGTGCACTACTACCCGCGCTTCCTGGAACATCGCTCCGGAGTCACGGAGCAGCATTGCCGCGTGGGCCGCGATCGCGGCCGGCGCGGTGCCAACCGAGGTGTGGGTGGCGGCGGCGACTGATGAGCGGAGTCATCGAGACGCCGAACGGCTCGGCGAGCTCGGGATCCCGCTGCGACACGTCCCACACGTCGGCCGGAGCAGTCGCTCGTACCTGCCCCAGTGGTGGCGTGCGGAGCTTGGCCTTGGTGACGTGGTCTACGCGCACGAGGGATGGGTGCCCGCCAACGCCCTCGCCGTCCGATGGGCCCGTCGCGCCGGGGCGACAGTGGTCGGCATGCCGCACGGGGTCTACGCCCCTCAGGTGGTCGAGGCGGGCCGAGACGTCTTTGGGGATGCGCAGGCGCCTCGAACGGAGCACGCTGCGCAGCCTTGACGCCGTGCATCTCTTCTTCCCGTCCGAGGCCGCCGAGGTGGCCGAGATCGCTGAAGCAGAACTGCCGGCGGGGTTCTTCTCCAATCCATCTCCCAGCATCGCTGACTCGGACCGCTGGGTCGGCGACGGTGACTACTTCGTGTGGATCGGTCGCTTCGTGATCGGCCACAAGGGACTGGACCTGTTGTTGCGCGGTTGGGCCGAGCTGCCCGCACCCGGCCTCGTCTCGTCCTCGCGGGACCGGACTACCTCGGCGGGAAGGCCGAGGTGGACGCGTTGGTGCGCGAGCTCGATCTGACTGACTGCGTGACGATCCGCGGCTCGGTCGCTGGCGCAGAGAAGCACCAGCTCATGGTGCATGCGCGCGGGTACGTGCACAGCAGCCGCTGGGACGCGTGCAGCATGGTGCTGCTGGAGTTCATGGCGCGCGGCACGCCGTGCTTGATCAACTCCAGCGTGCATGCCGCCGCGACCTACGAGCAGGCAGGAGCGGCGATCACCTTTGCCGACGTCACTGATTTCACCCAGCTCATCCCCACCCTCGCCTCGGACCCGGGGCTGGGCGAGCGGGCGGCCGCGTACATGCGGGCCGAGGCGTCACCCGAGGCGCTGCGCGGGCCCTATCTCGCCTGGCTGAGCAGCCTGGCCTGAGGCACGAGCGAGCGCGGCTCAAGGTACGCGACTTGGTAGCGTCCGACGATACGCCCGCGAGCAGTCTTGGGAGATTCGTCGTGAAGCAGCACATGCGGCACGGCGTCCGCGCGATTCCGTTCGCCCGGGCCGCCAACAACTGGCGCGTGCGACGCGATCTTCAGATCCTCGAGGCCCTACCGGCCTACGCCCCGAACTCCGCCGGCCACGCTGGAGGCGCGCTCGGCGCTGGCGCTGCAGGCCGCCACGCAGAGCGTGGAGCTCCTCGGCCAGCTGCTGCGTCTGGGCTGGGTGCTCGCGGAGCTGCAGCTCACCGACCCCGGGGCGCTTCGCCGCCGGCGGCGACGCCAGACGCGGCCGCGCGCCTGGACGCCAGCTCTTTCGCCGCTACGGCAGCGACAAGTCCACCGACCACGACTACCACCTCGTCTACGCCCACATCCTCGACGTCGCTTGCCCTGCGGCGCGAGCGTGCTGGAGGTCGGGCTCGGCACCAACAACGAGAGCATCGTCTCGACGATGGGTCCACCGCGCGCGCACCCGGGCGCCTCGCTGCGCGCCTTCCGCGACTATCTGCCCTGAGCTCTGCCGTCCACGGCGCAGACATCGATCGCGCCATTCTGTTCGAGGAGGAACGGATTCGCGCGTCGTGGGTCGACCAGACGAGCGCGGCGAGCGTGTCGCGCCCTTGAGCCGGAGATGCCGAGCGGCCGCACCTGGTCATCGACGACGGCCTCCACAGCCCCAACGCCAATCTGCAGATCCTGCATGCTGGCGCTGCGCGTGCTGCCGGTCGACGGCTGGCTGGTGATCGAGGACATCACCCCGGCGGCGCGAGGAGCTCTGGCGCGTCGTCGCGGCGCTGCTCCCCGAGGCGTTCGAGTCGACTTTGGTACGCGCCAAGGGCGGCGACATGTTCGTCGTACGCCGCTCCGCCTGATCCGACCCGCCGGAAGTAGGCGAGCCTCAGTCCATTCGCTCCGAAGACGTGCCGGGCACGGTCTCGGAAGCCGCGAGTCCGCGAGTGACGCGGCGTGACGCGAGCCAGAGGATCGCGCAGTTCACCGCCGCGGCGGCCACCATGCCCGACATCACCCACTCGAGTTCGCCCGTCGGCACGGTCAGAGCCAGCGCGCACGCGACGGCTCCGAGGTAGACAGCCCCGCACGGTCAGACAGCGTTCCGCCAACGCCTGTAGGCGCTGAGCAGCGAGAGTCGGGCCTGACGCCAGCGCCCAGACCACCTGTTCCGTCACGACCCATGGCAGGATCGAGCGACTCAGAGCCCACGTCTCACCCAAGATCTGCTCGCCGATTGACGCTGGTACGAGGAACAGGCAGCCGGCCCAAGCCAGCACCAGGACGCTCATCACTGCGGCCTGCGCGGCGGCGAGCCGTGACCTGTCTTGACCCAGGACGCGGACGAGCTCAGGCACCGTGACCGCTGGCAGGGCTGCGAAGAGGACCGCCGCAGGCCCAGCAACGTCCCGGCCCCCCGGACTGCCGCCACGTCGCCGAACGTCATGAAGCTGGTCATGACTGCGGCGAGCACGAGCGGGGCGAGGCTTGCGAGCAGTGCGTCAGGTCCCAGCACCCGCAGTTCGCGTGCGTGCTGGCGGAACCAACCGCCGCTGTCCGTGCGCACGTCACCGCGCTGCGGGACCAGCATCACGAGCAACGCGATGCCGCCACCCGCCAGGACCCAGGTCAGGACATCCAGGTGACGTCCACGTCGAGCCCGGCGAGGGTCGAGCAGGAGGAGTGCGAGCGTGATCACGAACCAGGCGCCGTCGCTCGCCGCAGCCCGATCGGCACGACGTTCTGCCAGCGCGCCGTAGCGCAGGAGGTCCTGGGGGTAGACCAGCAAGCATGCCCCCACGAGCACGTAGTAGGCCGCTGTCCCGCCGTCTCCGATGGTGCGGCCGAGCACCACGCCGAGACCCGCGATGAGCATGGCCCACAGCACGCTGAGCCGAGGCGGGACCTGGCGCGATCCTGACGACAGGGACACGAGCAGCCCGAGCGAGGAGCGCTGCACGGCCATCCCGAAGGCGAAGAGGGCGTAGGCGAACGACACCGCGCCGAACTCCTCCACCGTGGATGTGCGAGCGGCGGCGACGAGGAAGAGGACGTTGGAGAGGCTGGAGAGGCCCTGGTCGACAACGCCCAGGCCGAGGCGTCGGAACCGCGTCGTCATGCAAACCGCTTCGCGGCGGAACCACGCTGCCTCGTCGACGAGCGCGAGGTACGCCGCGGCGCGGTCTGCGCTGGTCGGCCATCCGCTCGCCACCTGGCTCCCTCGATGACGCGTCGCTCGCGGAGGGCCGTATTGGTTGTCGCATCAAGCAGCGCCTGAGCCAGCGACGCCGGGTCGGTCGGCTCGAAGTACCACGCCGCCTCTCCCGCCACCTCGCGCACGAAGGGCCGGTCGGAGGCCACGGCGGTCGACCGCTGCGCATCGCTTCCAGCGGGGTGACGGAGAAGCACTCGTTGAGGCTCGGGAAGACGACCCCGTCGCATGCCTCGTACAAGCCGGGCACCTCGGACGCGCGCAGGGGACCGAGGTTACGGCTGACTGACCGGGTCCCAGTGTCCAGGCCCAGCCACTCCTCGTCGGTGAGGGTCAGGACGAACTGCACCTCGCGCCCGTGCTCCTCTCGCAGGATTCGCGCTGCGGGTCCCAGAACGGCGAGGTTCTTGTGTGGGTAGGCCCGTGTCGGAAAAGCGAACGACGGACGTCAGGGCGCCACCGGCGTCCACCGGTCGACGCAACGACGGGTCCTCGAAGACGCGGTTGAGCACGTTGGGCACTACCCGCATGGTGCGCTTCGGGATGCCCCACCGTTACTTCAGAGTGCGCTCGTCACGTACGCCGACTCGGCCACAATCAGGTCAGCCCTTCGGAAGGAGCTGCGTGAAACGCGGGATCGCAGAGCATGACGGGCCTGGGCACGGCGACCGGACACCCCGGCGTACTCCGGGAACAGGCTCGTGACATCGGCGAAACCGACGATTCGCGTGCGGGCACGACGGGGTCCGTAATCCGGCCCGAACACCGTGAACGAGACATCGAAACGATGACCGTCCTGGCGGCGACGCAGCCGAGCCGCGGGGCGACCGTCGACGACGCGGACGTTCCAGGTCCCGAGCAGGAGACCGTCGCGTTGGAGATCACGACGTCCGAGGCCTCGACAACCACGTTCGCGAGCCACGGCCACCGACTCAGCGCCTCGTGGTCGGTAGCGAGGGTGGCGACCTCATCGAGTAGGGACGCTCCGACCTGCACGCCCCGCCCACGACGAGGTCGGACATGTCGAGGAGCACCGAGGCGCTCATCGACGCCCTCCCCGGGCCGCATCCACGAGCAGGCGTCGTCGGACGCCGGACCCCGACCTCACGCGACGAGTGCGCGTCGTACCAGGACCGGCCGCGACGGCCCATCTCTCGTCGCTCGCCTCGTTCGGTCTGCGCCAGTCGCCGCACTGCCTCGCGCAGCCCCTGACGGTCGCCGGGATCCACGGCGACGCCGGCGCCGGCCGAGGTGACCACGTCGGCGGCATCCCCGCGAGCCACGACCACCACCGGAAGCCCGGCCGCGAGGATCGACTGCACCTTGCTCGGCATCGTCACCGCGAAGAGGGGCCGGTCGGCGAGTGACACGAGCTGAGCGTCAGAGGCCTGCATCAACCGCGCGATCTCTGAGGACGGCACCGGGTCGAGAAAGTGGATGCGTTCGTGTCCGTCGGACAGCTCGACGAGCCGGGCCTTCGTCACTCCGGCACCCACGAGGACCAGATGGCAAGCCGCATCGCCCGGCATCCCTGCGAAGGTCTCGATAACTGGCTCGAGGTGCTGCGCCTGGCCATGGTTGCCGGCATACATGAGCACGAAGTCATCGGGGCCGGCGTCCCACGTCGCGCGCAGCTCCTGGGCGTCCACGGCCGCGACATCGGGTGCCGCGTCCTCGGACACCCAGTTGTGGACGACGGTGAGCTTGCCGCGTGGCACCCCCGCGACGCGAGGAGGTCGACCATGCCCGGGGAGGTCACCGCCACATGGTGGGCGGAGCGATAGGTCGCACCGACCAGCACGTCGAGAATACGTCGGGCCACGCGGCCGACAGGTCCCTTGAGGAAGCCGGAGTCAAACACCGAGTCGGGCCACACGTCCTGGACGAGCAGCACGTAGGGAGTCCCCCACAGCACCCGGGCAACCATCGCCGGGAGGGCGGCCGTCGCCGGAGAGGAATAGACAAGCGACACAGAGGCGGAGCGCAGCAAACCCTGCCCGAGCACCGTGGCGGTCAGCGCCCACGACGCGTAGTTGACGAGCCTGCGCAGCGCGGCATGCGTCATGGCTCGGATAGAGAGGCGTACGCCGCACCGTCGGCCCGTCGCGGACCTCCCGCGTGCCTCGCCGGGCCGAGTAGCCCGGCGCAACCACCCCGGTGGGGTAGTTCGGAATGCCGGTCAGCACGGTGACGTCGAGGCCAGTTTCGGCAAGAGCCGTCGCGATCCCACGAGGTACGTCCGCTGGTTCCGGTGGATACCACTGGCAGACGAACGCCACACCGCACCGGCCTGAGCCACTCATCTGGCGGGAACGCCCTTGACCACGATGCCGGACGGCACGTCCTTGACGACGCACGCGGACCCGCCGACGACGCTCGCCCTACCGACGCGCAGGCCGTTGAGGACGACACCCGCCACACCGATGAGGGCTTCGTCCTCGATGACGCAGTCGCCGGAGATGGAGGAGAGTCGGTTGGCACTCACGTAGTCGCCGATCGTGGTGTCGTGGCCGACGGTCGCGTTCAGGTTGAGGTGCACGTGTCGGCCGATCCGGATGTGGGTCGTGAGGCGCACGCCGGCGCACAGGATCGAGCCCGGTCCCACCTCGACGTCGAAGCCGTGCGTGACGGAAGGGTGGATAAGCGTTGCCGGCGACAAGCCTGCAGCGTCGAGTCGCTCGGCGATAGCGCGGCGCACCGTCGGGTTCCCGATGCCCACGACGTAGTGGGTGGGACGGTCCGCGCCGTCGCCGTCGACCAAGTCTGACGTCGTGCCGAGGTGTGCGACACCGCGCGTGCGCAGATGGGCCAGGTTTGCTTCAGCGGGTCGATCGTCAACGACACCGGCGATCGTCCAGACCGGATTCGCTGCAGAGGCATTCACCGCATCGACGACGTCCAGTACCTCACGGCCGAACCCGCCGGCTCCGACGACGACCAGCGTGTCAGCCACGTTCCGCCTCCGACGATCCGAGGAACTCGGGCATGGTGGCCTCTCCTTCAGCGTCGATGTCACGGCGCCGCACGACCTGCGCAACGGTCGCGCGAATGATCTGCAGGTCAAGCCGAAGGCTCCGTCGCTCGACGTAGTCGACGTCCTTGGCGAACTTCGCCTCCCAGCTGATGGCGTTGCGGCCACTCACCTGCGCGAGGCCCGTGATGCCTGGCCGGACCTCGTGACGGCGGCGCTGCTCGGGCGAGTAGCGGTCGAGATAGCGGACCAACAGGGGGCGCGGCCCCACCAGGCTCATGTCCCCGCGCACGACGTTCCACAGTGTCGGCAACTCGTCGAGACTGGTCGAGCGGAGGAACGCACCGAAGGGTGTCAGCCGTTCGTCGTCGGTCACGAGCCCTCGTGCGACGTCAGGATCGCGCATCGTACGGAACTTCACCAGCTCGAAGACGTGCTCGTCCTTGCCCGGTCGCTCCTGCCGAAACAACACGCCGGGCCCCATCTTCACCCGGACGAGGGCCGCGATGACGAGCTGCACCGGCAAGGAGCCTGCCATCACGACTCCGGCGACGACAACGTCGATGGCCCGCTTGATCGGGTCGTAGCCGGTCATGGGGCGGAGTCTAGTGTCCGGTCCGCGCTCGGCTCGGATCGCCGGAAGATCACCAGGATCGACAGGAGGATCCAGAGCAGCGAGCTCTCCCGGTTGCCCGTCAGCGACGGCATGCCGAAGGAGGAACCCCAAGCCAGGACGACCACGGCTCCGGCCAGAATCATCTCGTCGCGCGGCAGCACGGCACGGAGCCGGATCCACCGGACCAGGAGACCGAGGTGCACGAGGAGCAGAAGGAGCACCCCGACCGAGCCCGCCACGATGATCGCCTCGATCCAGGTCGAGTCGTAGGAGACTGTCAGGCCACGGGCGCCGACCCCGAACAAGGGGTGCTCGTCCAGGACGAGTTCCCCGAGCTTGAGGAGCCCGCCGGGCTCGATGAGCAGTCTCGCCAGTCTCGGTGGTGGTCGGCACGGACGCGCCCCCGCCCCCGGCGGCGCCGAACCGGCCCGAGGTCATTGTGTAGATCCAGGAGTCGCCGGCGTCGATGCTGGCGGCGTACCAGCCGAACGTCCCTGACGTTCCCCGAGTCACCGAGCCAGCCGCGCGTTCCCACCACGATGGCCCCGACGACGGTCACGACAGCACTGAGGGCAAGGACGACACGCTCGCGGCGGGCGAGCAGCACCAGGACGACGGTGATGGCCAGGCCGCCCACCATGAAGATCTTCGATTGGGTCATCAGTCCGCCCAGCATGACTAGGACCCAGCACGGCAGCCACGTTGCGCGAGACCCGGCCGATCCGGCGCTGACGAGGTAGACCAAGCAGAACGCCGCGAGGCAGTAGGCGACCCCGGCCTCGGCAGGCTGGTTGAAGAGGCCTGAGAACCGGCCGTTTCCGGCCGCGAGCTCCGCCACGCTCTCCCCGCTCCCGGAGGCGGTCCAGAAGCGGGCGAGGAATGGGAGGCGGTCGAGACCGGTGTAGGAGCTGATCACTGCCAGAACGCTGTTCACGGAGAGGCAGACCACCATCACCCAAGAGACCAGTCGGAGCAGGACCTGGACCGGCAGCAGCTGCATCCAGCAGGCTGCGACGGTGAGCGTCGCAAGGGGGAGCAGCGCGTTGTCCAGGCCGGGCCACCAGGAGACCCGAGTCCACCGGCATCCGGCTGTCCACGATGAGTGCTGCGATCGCGGCGACAGCGACATAGAGTGCCCCACGGCACCACCACGAACCAGCCGGGCCGCAGCCAGCGCCACGGCCGCGCACGACCAAGGGAGCTACGGCGGCCGAGCCGTAGAGGGCCAGCTGCTCGGTGCGCAGCCCGCCGACTAAGTAGGGGCCGAAGATGCAGACCACCGTCGCCGCCACCCACCAGCGCGCCCAGCGTGGCGAGTTGAGGCCCTTGTCGGGGTCGGCCAATAGGCCCAGATACGTCATCAGACGTGTCGTGCGTCGAGCTGCACGCGTTTCCGCCTCCTGCGGTGCGGACGCCGGCCCAGCCGTGATGACGCCGATGGGTGGACAGGATGAAGCCGACCGCGCGCCGCGAGCAGTCACCGATGCGGTAGTCGTCGGGGACCCGCGAGGCACGGTCCGTGTCGGACACCGCGAACCGGACGGCCTCGACCACGTTGGTCGCGTCGAGACCGGTCATCAGGATCGAGGCCGAGTCGAGCGCCTCGGGGCGCTCGATGGAGTCGCGCAGCGTGACCGCCGGGAAGTCGAGCAGCGAGGACTCCTCGGAGATCGTGCCCGGAGTCGGACAGCACGCAGTAGGACTGCTTCTGGAGCTTGTTGTAGTCCATGAAGCCGAGCGGCTCGTGGAAGGTGATGCCCTCGGTCGAGCGGCCCAGCGCGTCGAGGCGCTTGCGGGTGCGCGGGTGGGTGGAGACGAGCACCGGCATGCCGGTGTCGGCGACGACGCCCTCGAGGCAGTCGAGCAGCAGGTTGAGCCGGTCGGGGTTGTCGACGTTCTCCTCGCGGTGCGCGCTCACCAGGACGTAGCCCTGCGGCGTCAGCCCGAGTCGCTCGACGGCGTCGGAGGCGTCGATCGCGTCGGCGTGGGCGGCGAGCACCTCCTTCATCGGCGAGCCGGTCTTGAGGATGCGCCGCGGGTGCAGGCCCTCGGCGAGCAGGTTGCGTCGCGCGTGCTCGGTGTAGACGAGGTTGAAGTCGGCGACGTGGTCGACGAGGCGCCGGTTGGTCTCCTCCGGCACGTTCTCGTCGAAGCACCGGTTGCCGGCCTCCATGTGGTAGACGGGGATCCGCATCCGCTTGGCCATCACCGCCGCCAGGCAGCTGTTGGTGTCGCCGAGCACGAGCACGGCGTCGGGCCGCTCCTCGAGCAGCACCTCCTCGGTCTTGATCAGCACCTCGCCCAGCACCCGGCCGAGGCTGCTGGTGTCCACGTCGAGGTAGTGGTCGGGCGCGCGCAGGCCGAGCTCGGAGAAGAAGATCTCGTTGAGGTTGTGGTCGTAGTTCTGGCCCGGTGTGCACCAGCACGTGGTCGACGGTGCGGTCGAGCAGCTTGATCGTCTCGGAGAGCCGGATGATCTCCGGCCGGGTCCCGACGACGGTCATCACCTTGGTCATGCGGTCTCCTCCTGGGCCGCTGCGCGACGACCGGCTCGTGGATGGTGTCGGGCGCCTCGGGGTCGAAGAGCGAGTCGGTCCAGAAGAGGGTGGTCAGCACGCCGTCGCCGACGTTGGTGATGTCGTGCGACCACATCGTCGGCATGTCGATCACCGCCGGGTCGCTCGCCGGAGACGGGGAACTCGAGCGACCTCGTCGTGGAACATCCGGCGCAGCCGGATGACCGCCTCGCCGTCGAGCACGACGAACCGCTCGATCTTGTGCAGGTGGTAGTGGATGCCGCGGGTGACGCCGGGCACGGTCGTCGAGACGAACGTCTGGCCGCCGCTGCCGTGCGTGCGCACCGTCTCCACGAGCCGCCCGCGCTGGTCGCTGCGCGGCGTCGAGGGCGATCGGGTAGTGCGCCGGGAAGAGCGCCGCGCGATAGGTGTTGAACAGGTCGCGCTCGAAGTCGTCGGCCATCGCCGGCACGTCGGCGCTCGGCACGTAGGTCGCGTGGAAGCGCTCGAGCGCGTCCCAGACCGCCTGCACCGAGGTCGGGTGCGCGGCCGGGCGCACGGTGCGCCGGCGAGCCGGGCGTCGAGCGCGTCGAGGAGGGCCTGGGCGGCGCCCTGCGCGTGCAGCAGCTCGATCGGGTCGGTCGGCGATCTCCGGGCGTTCACCGGCGATGGCCGCGGTCGACGAAGGTCGCCACGAACGAGTTGTAGCCCGGCCGGCCGTGCTCGCCGAAGAGGTTGGGCAGGTGCACGTCGACGAAGCGACCGCCGGTCTGCTCGGCCGCCGCGTGCAGCAGCGTCGGCGGCCTGCTCCTTGCCCGCGGCGTACGCCGATGCCGTTGCCGACCTGGATCGAGTTGGCGAAGACGACCGGCGTCCCGGTCGTGCCGCCCGAGCGCGTCGGCGACGTCGCGGGCGAGCCCGACGTTGCCGTCGACCAGCTCGTCGTCCGAGGCACGGTTGACCCCGGCGACGTGGATCACGGCGTCGACGTCGGCGACCAGCTCGGGGAGGCGCGTACCAGTCAGCGCGGCCGACCGGCACGACCTCGTGGTCGGTGGTGGCGTGGACGCGGCACCGCAGGTGCCAGCCGAGGAAGCCCTCGGCGCCGGTCAGCAGCGATCCTCACGCGCGCAGCTCCGGGTCGGCCGCGACCTCGGGGATCGTGCGCAGCAGCGCCACGGTCTGCTCGACGTCGAGCAGCGCGACCGAGTCGGAGGAGTAGTCGATCGTCGTGTCGATCTCCTCCTCACCCTCGGTGAAGTACTTCTCGTACTGCAGGCCGCGGTCGTCGAGCGGGACCCGGAAGTAGTCGCCCTGGTCGGTCGGCCTTCGCGATCTCCTCGCGCGTCAGCAGCGTCTCGTGCAGCTTCTCGCCGTGCCGGGTGCCGATGTGGTGGATCTCCGGCTCGTCCTGGCCGAACAGCCGACCGACAGCGGTGGCGAGCGTCGCGACGGTCGTCGACGCGGCCTTGCGGACGAAGAGGTCGCCCGGCTGCGGCGTGCACGAAGGCGTGCTTGACGAGGTCGACCGAGTCGGCGAGCGACATCAGGAACCGCGTCATCCGCGGGTCGGTGATGGTGAGCGGCTTGCCCTCCTTGAGGAGCGGAGATGAAGGCCGGGATGACCGAGCCGCGGGAGTACATGACGTTGCCGTAGCGGGTGACGGACACCGTCATGTCGGAGTCGGGGTGGTTGCGGGCGAAGGCCTGGGCGGTCTTCTCCATCAGCGCCTTCGACATCCCCATCGCGTTGACCGGGTAGACGGCCTTGTCGGTGCTGAGCAGCACGACCGACCGCACGCCGGCGCGGCGCTGGCCTCGATGACGTTGTGGCTGCCGACGACGTTGGTCTTGACCGCCTGCTGCGGGAAGAACTCGCACGACGGCACCTGCTTGAGGGCGGCGGCGTGGAAGACGAAGTCGGCGTCGAGCACGGCGGTGCGGACGCTGTCGATGTCGCGGACGTCGCCGAGGAAGAACCGCACGCGCTCGTCGTTGAAGGCGCGCCGCATCTGGTCCTGCTTGGCCTCGTCACGGCTGAAGATGTTGATCCGCGCCGCGCCGTCGGCGAGCAGGTGGCGGGCCATGGTCGAGCCGAACGGATCCGGTGCCGCCGGTGATGGTGATGGTGCTTGCCGGCGACGGCGGTGTCGCCGCGCGCGACGGATCGCGGGCGTCGGTCACGAGGATCTTCCCTTCGAGGAACGTGCGGACGTGCGAGAGGACCCGGTCGAACTGGTCGTCGGTGAGGGCCGAGCCGCTGGGCAGCGAGAGCCCGGTGCGGAACAACCGCTCGGAGGTGCCGTTGGTGTAGGACGGCCGGTCGGCGAAGACGGGCTGCAGGTGCATCGGCTTCCACAGCGGGCGCGCCTCGATGTCGGCCTGCGCCAGGTGGGCGCGCAGGTCGTCGGCGCTCCAGCCGGTGACCGTCTCGGTCGACCAGCACCGAGGTGAGCCAGAAGTTGTCGTGGTCCTCGCCTGCGGCGGCGTCGGCGCCGTCCTCGCCGCCGAAGACGGTGAGGCCGTCGGCACGGCGCCGACGACGTCGCGCGTAGCGGCGCCGCCAGCTCGCGGCGGCGTTCGAGCATCGCGGGGAGCCGCGCCAGCTGCGCGCGGCCGACGGCGGCCAGCAGGTTGGACAGCCGGTAGTTGTAGCCGACGTCGACGTGCTCGTAGTGCACGACCGGCTGGCGCGCCTGGGTGGCGAGGTAGCGGGTGCGCGCGGCCATGTCGGGGTCGTCGCACAGCAGCGCGCCGCCGCCGGAGGTGGTCATGATCTTGTTGCCGTTGAACGACACGACGGCGGCGACGCCGTCGGCCCGCGCCGGTCGGCCGTCGCGGCGAGCGCCCAGCGACTCGGCGGCGTCGACGAGCACCGGGACGCCGTGACGTGCGGCCGACGGCAGCCGATCGCGGCGTGGTCGGCGACCTTGCCGAGGAGGTCGACCGGCACGACCGCGGCGACGTCGCGCCCCGGGCCGGACGCTGGTCCTCGACGGCCTCGCGACCAGCAGCGCGGGTCGAGGTTGCCGGTCTCGTCGGAGTCGACGAAGACCGGCGTCGCACCGGTGTAGGTGATGGCGTTGGCGGTCGCCGCGAACGTCATCGACGAGGTGATGACGACGTCGCCGGGCGCCGACGCCGAGCTGGAGCAGCGCCGAGGTGGAGGGCCGCGGTGCCCGAGGACAGCGCGACCGCGCAGCGACCGCCGGTCGCCTGCGGCCAGCTCGGCCTCGAAGGCGTCGACCTCGGGCCCGAGCGGAGCGACCCAGCCGGAGCGGAGCGCGCGGACGAGTGCGTCCTCCTCGGCCTGCGTCACGTCCGGCGAGGACAGGTAGATGCGTTCGGTCAACTGCTCGCCCACCGCGTGCGAGTCAGGTCGCTGAGCTCGGCCGGGTCGATCGGCGGCGACGGCCACGGCTGCGGATCATCGGGTGCTCGGTGCGACCGGGTGCTCCTCGTCCTCGGAGAAGAGCACCTCGTGGAGCTTCTCGCCCGGGCCGCAGGCCGGTGAAGACGATCTCGACGCCGCGGCGCGCCGGACAGCGCGATCATCCGCTGGGCGACGTCGAGGATCTTCACCGGCTCGCCCATCTCCAGCACCATCACGTCGCCGGAGTCGCCCATGGTGCCGGCCTGGACGACGAGCTCGCAGGCCTCGGGGATGGTCATGAAGTAGCGGGTGACGTCGGGGTGGGTGACCGTGACGGGCCCGCCGGCCGCGATCTGGGCGTTGAAGGTGTGGAGCATCGAGCCGCGCGAGCCGAGGACGTTGCCGAAGCGGACGCTGATGTAGTGGCCGGCCGGTGCGCGCGGCGTACCAGGCCGTGAGCTGCTCGGCGATGCGCTTGGTCGTGCCGAGGACGCTCGTCGCGTCGGCCGCCTTGTCGGTGGAGATGTTGACGAAGTGCTCGACCTCGAAGTCGCGCGGCAGAGCTCGCAGCAGGTTGAGGGTGCCGAGGACGTTGGTCTTCCAGCCCTCGTCCGGGAAGCGCTCGAGCATGGGCAGGTGCTTGAGCGCGGCCGCGTGGAAGACGATCTCGGGGCGGTGCTGCGTCGAAGACCTCGTCGCAGCGCCTCGCGGTCGCGGATGTCGCACAGCACGGTGTCGGGCTCGTCGAGCAGGCCGTGGCCGAAGATGGAGAGCTGCACGGCGTGCAGCGCCGACTCGTCGCGGTCGAGCATGACGAGCGTCGCCGGGCCGAACTTGTGCACCTGGCGGGCCAGCTCGGACCCGATCGAGCCACCGGCGCCGGTGATGAGGACGCGCTTGCCGGTGAGGTAGCCGGCGATGTCCGTGACGCTCGTGGAGACCTGGTGCCGTCCGAGGACGTCGCTGATCTCGACCGGGCGGATGTCGGCGGCGCTGACCTGGCCGCCGATCATCTCCGAGACCCGCGGCAGCACGAGGAAGTCGAGGCCGCCGCCTGCGCCCCCTTCTGGAGCCTGGTCGACCAGCCGGCCGACGGCCGACGGGACGGCGAGGACGACGACGTCGACCTCGTCGGTCAGCGGCCACGCTCGGCGAGCTGACTCGCCGTCGCCGACCACCGGCACGCCGCTGATGCGGAGGTGCCGCTTGCCCGGGTTGTCGTCGAGGAAGCCGACGACGTCGGTCGGCGTCGCCGCGCATCAGCTGAAGCACCTGACGGCCGGCGTCACCCGCGCCGTAGATGAGGACGCGGCGGCCATCGGCTGCAGCGCCGTGGTCCACCGTGCAGCGGTCGCGCAGCGCGCGGTAGAACGAGCCGCCCGGCCGCGCGAGATCAGCAGGGCCATCGGCGGCGTGAGGACCGACGACGCTGCGGGGCGCCGGGTTCGTCATCATCGCCGAGATGCCGAGCGTCGACGGCGCCGACGACGGCGAGGTGGAGCGCCAGGCCGAACGCCTCGTCGAACGAGCCGACGAGGATAGCGGCCGCGGTAGAACTTCGTGGCGTAACCCAGACCGACGAGCAGAGCACGACACGAGTCAGCCAGTAGCAGACGACGGACTCCCACTGGACCTCGGTGAGGCGGAAGTCGTGGCGGACGCCGATGACGAGCGCGGTCGCGAACGTCCAGGACGCGACGTCCCAGAGCGCCAGCGCGCCGCGGCGCGCGATTGCGTTGTCCATCATCTCCCCGCCCCCGTGCGTGAAGTCTGTCCGTGTCCTACTGACCAGAAGCCCCAGCATGCTAGCCCTGACAGACGCGACCAGACCCGCGGCCCCGTCGTGCCGGACGCCTCAGTCGAGCTGGGTCGCGATCCATCGCTGCAGCTCGGCGACGCCGTCGCGGAGGCTCCAGCGGGGCTCCCAACCCAGCTGACGGACGCTGTCCTCGACCGTGCAGGAGGCGTGCCGGACGTCGCCGTCGCGGTACTGACCGGTGACGTGCGGCTCCGGCGCGGAGTGGTAGCGAGCGATCTCGCGGGCGAGGTCACCGATCGTCGTGCGCACGCCGCTGCCGATGTCGACGGTGCGCATGTGGTCGGCCGGCTTGTGAGCGATCGACGGCCACGAGGGCGCTGACGACGTCGTCGATGTAGACGAAGTCGCGGGTGATGTCGCCGTCCTCGTAGAGCGGGATCGACTGCCCCTCGCGGGCCAGCCGCGAGAAGAGCGAGACGATGCCGGTGTAGGGGTTGGACAGCGACTGGCGGGGGCCGTAGACGTTCTGCAGCCGCAGCACCGAGAGCCGGGTGTCGTGCGAGCCCGTCCACGCGGCGAGGATCTGCTCCTGGGCCAGCTTGGTGGCGCCGTAGACGTTGATCGGGCTCGGGTGGGTGCCGGCCACGGAGTTGGGCACGTGGGCGGCCCGGTCGCCGTGGTCCCACTGGCCGGCCTCGAGCTGGGCGTGCGTGCGCAGCCCGGGCTGGAACGTCGAGCCGTCGGGGTTGCGCCACAGCCCCTCGCCGTAGACCGCGCGCGAGCTCGTCAGCACGACGTGGGAGGGCACGTGGCCGGCGCGGGTGAAGGCGTCGAGCAGCTGGGTGGTGCCGACGACGTTGACCATGCCGTGGCGGGTGCTCTCGGAGAGCGACTGCGCCGTGCCGGTCTCGGCGGCGAGGTGCACCACGGTGTCGGGCCGCAGGTCCGCGACGACGGCGTCGAGGTCGTCCGCGCTCGTGACGTCACCGACACGGAGGTCCACGGCGTCCGGGAGGTCGGCCGGGGGCTCGGAGCCCGGGTGCACCTGCGGGTGCAGGTTGTCGAGCACGACCCACCGCTCGGCGGAGTCCGCGAGCTCGCGCGCCAGCGTCGTACCGATGAACCCGGCACCGCCCGTGACGAGGACCCGACCGCCTGCCTGCTGCTGAGTGGACATGGGTCGACCCTATGAGATCCGTTGCGAAACCCGGATGTCGCTGGGCCACGGCGCTGGCAGACTGCCCCCATGACGCCGCAGCCCCGCCTGCTCCCGCCTCCGGCCGCCTGAGCCGGAGCGGTCCGCCGCTCCCCACGAGCCCCTCTCCCGACTCGCACCGGAGCGTCCCTGTCATGCCCACCTCCTCCCCGTCCCACCTGCGCGGCCTCGCCGAGGTCGCCGCCGCCAGCGTCCTGTGGGGCACCGGCGGCCTCGCGGTCCAGCTGATCCGCGAGCGCGAGGCCCTCTCCCCCGTCACCATCAGCGCCTGGCGGATGGTCATCGCCGCCGCGGTGCTGCTGGTCGCCCTCGCTCGCGCTGCGCCGCGGCGGCGAGCTCGTCGCCCTCGCGCGTGCCCGGCCACGGCAGCTGCTGGCCGTCGGCGTCGGCACCGCCGCCTACCAGGGGTTCTACTTCGTCTCGGTCACCCAGGTCGGCGTGGCCGTCTCGACCGTGGTCAGCCTCGGCGTCGCGCCCGTCCTGCTCACCGCGGCGGAGGCCGTACGCCACCGGCGTACGCCGACCCGCGTCGCGGCTGGCGGTCCTGGCCGCCGCACTCACCGGGCTGGTGCTGGTCAGCGTGGCCGGCCACGAGTCCGCCACCGGTCCCGCACCCGTGGCCGGCGTGCTGCTCGCGCTCGCGTCGGGGACGACGTACGCCCTCACGACCGTCGCCGGCGGCTCCATCAGCAGGCAGGCCTCGCCGCTCGTGCTGACGAGCGGGATGACCCTGGTCGGAGCCGCCACCCTGGTGCCGTGCCTCGCGCTGGTCGACGGGCCGCTCGTCACCGACGACCCCGCCGCGCTGGCCTGGCTGGTCTACCTCGGGGCGCTCACGATGGCGCTGGCCTACGTCCTCCTCTACTCCGGGCTCCGGGTGGTCGCACCGAGCACGGCCGTCACGGCGAGCCTGGTGGAGCCGGTCACCGCTGCCGTCGTCGCAGCGGTGGTCCTGTCGGAGGCGCTCGGCCCCGCCGCGGTCGTCGGCATCCTGCTGGTGCTCGGCGCGGTCGCCGGGCTCGGCCGGGCGAGCACGGCCGCCGGCCCGGTGCTGCCGGACGCCGGGGCGAGCTGACGGCTACGGGTAGTCGACCTCGACGGTCACCCAGTCGACCAGCATGCTCTGCCGGGTGCCGCCGGGGACGGCGTGCTCGGGGGCGACATCCTTGTTGGACAGGCGCACCTGGATGGGCGCGGCGTTGCCGGGCACCCGGCGGACGTCCGGCGCGGAGGCGATCTCGTAGGGGCGGTTGCCGGCGGTGTCGCTGCGCGGAGAACAGCACGGTGTCACCACCGACGGTGAACTCGGCCGAGTACTGCCAGAACGCGCTCCACGGCTCCGCCCCGACGGGGAACATCGAGGTCACCGGGGTGGTCACGGGCGCCCGCCCGGTGGCCGCGCAGGCGTTGATGAGGGTCTCGGGGGTGTCGTCGTAGCAGATGTGCGAGGCGAACTGGGCGCCCGCCGGCTTGAGCGGGCCGTAGCTCTCGATCACGTCGATCTCGCGCGGATCGATGCCGTTGGGGTGCTGCACCCAGAGCGCGGCGTAGTTGCTGCCGGTGTCGGGCATCAGGAGGCTGGCGGTGACCCGCACGCGGGTGCCGGCAGGGAGGGTCCACCCCTGGTTGGTGCGGATCTGGGACAGGTGCCCGACCTCGAGCTGGCCCAGCCCGTTCTGCGCGGCGCCGTTGGTCCAGAGCATGTTGTGCCACTGGTCGGGCCACACCCCGGCGGGACCGTCGAAGCCGTCGTGGAACACCGTCTCCCAGCCCGTGACGGGAGGGGGAGGAGGCGTGGGAGCGGGCGTGGGAGCGGGCTCCGGGACGGCGGGCGCGGGCTCGACGACCGGCGCCGGGTCGGGCGCGACGGTGACGCCCGGCATGAAGCCGGACCCGGCAGGCGAGTCGGCCACGACGAGCAGCAGGAACGCCACGACGACCGTTCCGAGCGCGCGCGCTAGCCGGGACATCACCCTCCTGGAACGTGTGTGCTGGTGGACCGGGACCTGAACGTCAGAGGCTACGTGCCGCCACCGACCTCCGCGGTCAGCCGACGGTGGTCAGCAGCTGCGTGGCGCGGGTGAGCACGACGTAGAGGGTCGCCCGGCCGGTGGCCGACTCGTCCTCGATCTCCTGCGGCGAGACGACCACGATGCCGTCGAACTCCAGTCCCTTGGTGTCGAGGCCCGTCAGCACGACGACGCGGTCCTCG
This sequence comes from uncultured Actinomycetota bacterium, assembly GCA_963701485.1. GTDB lineage: Bacteria > Actinomycetota > Actinomycetes > Propionibacteriales > Nocardioidaceae > Nocardioides. Next base: position 78,390 of record CAVPAA010000014.1, on the reverse strand, counting down.
CCGCTCGGCGTGACGCTGGAGTCGACGGCGGCGCGGGCCCCGGCGGCGTCGTCGGCCAGCTCGGGCCACGACGCCAGCCAGGCGTTGACCTCCGAGCGGCGGGCGACGGGGACGACGATCCCGACGGTGCCCTGGACGCGGCCGGCGGTCGTGGTGACCGCCTCGCGCACAGCGCCCTCGAGGTCGTCGACGGGGCCGACGACACGCGGCTCCTCGCCGGTCCGTCGTACGGCCTCGGGGAGGTCGGCGTCGAGGCCCACCCGACGGGCGTAGTCGGCGGCGAAGGCGTAGATCTCGGCGGAGTTGCGGTAGTTGGTGGACAGGTGGAACTCGTGGAGCTCCTTGCCCTCGAGCGCCTCGGCCCGGGCGGCTGCGGCCTCGGGTGCGTCGGGCCACGACGACTGCGCCGGGTCGCCGACGATCGTCCAGCTCGCGGTGCGGCCGCGGCGACCGACCATGCGCCACTGCATCGGGGTGAGGTCCTGCGCCTCGTCGATGAGGACGTGGGCGTAGCCGTCGTCCTCGATGCGGTGGGTCGGCGCGGACCAGGCGAGCCCGCCGGGGGCGTAGTCGCGCTCGGCGACAGTGGTGAGCTCCTGCAGGTCGACGCCACCCTCGAGCAGGCCGGTCTCGTCGAGGTCACGCTCGTCGTCGGTGCGCTGCGGGACGTCGCCGAGGGCGTAGCGGAGCTCGTCGACGAGCGGGACGTCCTCGATCGACAGGTCGCCGTCCGCCCACGACTTGAGGAGCACCAGCTGCTCCTCGCGGCCGATCACGCCCTCGCCCACCCGGGCGAGGAAGTCGGGCTCGCGGAGCCAGCCGAAGACCGTCTGGGCGTCGAGCGGCGGCCACCAGGCCGACGCGAACTCGACGAAGCCCTCGTGGCCGAGCATGTCGTCCTCGAACGCCTCCCGGCCGCGCTCGCGCCCGCGCTCGCCGGCGACCTGGCGCCACATGGCGTCGAGCAGCGTCTTGGCCACCCGCGGCAGCTGGCGGTTGCGGCGGCCCTGCGACATCAGCTGGCGACGCAGCCGCCCGAGCAGGCCGGGGTCGAGCACGAGGGTCTCGTCGCGCCAGTAGATCCGGAAGCTGGTGGGCGCGCCGGGCGCGTGCTGGCGGGCGGTGCGGCGCAGCAGCTCGGCCATCCGGGTCGCGCCCTTGACGTCGGCCACCGCCGGCTCGTCGTGGCGCGTGGCGCGCACGCCGCCGACGACCTCGCCGAGCGAGCGCAGCGCGACCGCGGTCTCGCCGAGGCTCGGCAGGACGCGCTCGATGTAGCGCATGAACACGCCGCTGGGACCCACGACCAGCACGCCACCACCCTCGTAGCGGCGGCGGTCGGAGTAGAGCAGGAACGCGGCGCGGTGCAGGGCGACGACCGTCTTGCCCGTGCCGGGACCGCCGGAGATCGACACGACGCCCTTGCCGGGCGCGCGGATCGCCTTGTCCTGCTCGGCCTGGATGGTGGCCACGATCGAGTGCATCGAGCGGTCGCGGGCGCGCGAGAGCTGCGCCATCAGCGCCCCCTCGCCGACGATCGGGAGGTCGGTCTGGGCCTCCTGGTCCAGGAGCTCGTCCTCGACGCCGATGACGGTGCGGTGCAGCGAGCGCAGCACGCGTCGGCGTACGACGCCGGACGGCGTGGCGGCGGTGGCCTGGTAGAACACGCCGGCGGCCGGGGCCCGCCAGTCGATCAGCAGCACGTCGCGGTCGGCGTTGCGCACGCCGATGCGGCCGATGTAGCGCGGCTGCGCATCGATCGACGGATCGAGGTCGAGGCGACCGAAGACCAGCCCCTCGTGGGCGGCATCGAGCTGGGCGATGCGCTTGGCGGCCTGGAAGACCATCGCGTCGCGCTCGACGAGGCCGCCCTCGTGCCCCAGCTTGCCGCGGCTGTGCCCCTCGGCGGCCAACGCCCGCGCGTTGCGGGTGGACGCGTCGAGCTGCACGTACACCTCGTCGACGTAGGTCTGCTCCGCCGCGATCTCCCGCGCCTCGAGATCCTCGCTCAAGCTCTTGCTCCTCATCCCCCGATGACCACTGCCCAACGGTCCCGGGCAGACGGACAAGCGTACCGGCGAGCACCGATGTCCACCGACTTCTCGGCGATCATGGACCGCTCGACCATCCCGTCAGGAGCAGCACGGCGCCCAGGAGGCAGACCACAGCCCCGACCGTGCGGATCAGGTCCACGCGACCGAGGTCGCCGAGCAGCTGCGGGCGCTCCCCCGCCGGCACGGTGGCCAGCCGCCCGTGCAGGGGCGCGGCGATGGCGGCCGTGCTGAGGACCGACAGCGCCCCGCCGACCAGGGCCAGCCAGGTGCCCGCCGCCTGAGGCGCCGTCGCGGCCGTCCACGCCAGGACCAGGACGAGCGGGACGTAGATCGCGCCGACGAGCGGGGCGATCCGACGCGCGTGCCGCTCGTGCGCCACCGGCCACGCCTCGTCGCCGACCTCGGCCAGCGCGGGGTAGACGACCAGCGACACGGTCAGCTGGAAGCCGAGGTGCCCCGCCGCGACGAGCAGGAGGGTGACGAGGACGAGCGGGCGGTCGTCGATGACGTCCACGAGCGGCCTCCTTCGACGTGGGTCCTCCCCCTTCTCCGACCGGGTGCCGCCCGTGGATGCAGACCGGGGCTACTTCTTGCGGGAGAGGAAGGCGGTCATCGCCTCGCGCGCCTCGTCGGAGGCGAACAGCCGGGTGCTGGTCTCGGCCATCTCCTCCCCGAGCGCGTCGATGCGCGCGACGAGGTCGCGGTTGAGGATGCGCTTGGACTCGCGGAGGCCCTGGACCGCCCCGGTCGCCAGGCTGGCGCAGACGGCGGCGACCTCGGCGTCGAGGTCGGCGGCGGGCACGGCCTTCGTCACCAGCCCGTACGCCGCCGCCTCGGCGCCGGTGAACACCTCGCCGCCGAGCGTCGTCAGGGCCGCGGCGCGCGGGGTCATCCGGTGGTGGACGGTGAGGCTGATGATCGCGGCCGCCAGGCCGAGCTTCACCTCGGTGAGCGCGAAGGTGGCGTCCTCGGCGCTGATGGCGATGTCGGCCGCGGCGACGATGCCGATGCCCCCGGCACGGACGGCACCGAGGTTCTTGGTCACGACCGGCTTGTCGAGGGTGGCGATCAGCCGCTGCAGGTCGACGATGCGGCGGGTGCCGGCCGCCATGCCCTCGGACGACGCCTCGCCGAGGTCGGCGCCGGAGCAGAAGACCTTGCCCGAGCTCTCGACCAGCACGGCCCGCACGTCGGGGTCCGCGCCGGCGCGCTCGAGGTGGGCGAACAGCTCGGTGACGAGCTGGCGGCTCAGGGCGTTGCGGTTGGCGGGGCTGTCGAGGGTGATCGTGGCGACGGCGTCGGCCACGGCGTAGTGCACCAGCTCGGCAGGGGCCTGGTCGGTCGGGACGGTCATGGCGGTCATCCTGCCGCACCCGGCGCATGTCCGGGTCGGCGCCAATCCGTTCGGGTCGCGGCACCGAACACCGCCCATGGACTCCCCCGACCAGCGATCCCGGCCGCGCACCCTGCGCCACGCGGCGTACGGCGTGCTCGCCGCCGTCGTCGGTCTCGCCGCCGCCCACCTGGTCGCAGCGCTGACCGTGCCGGCGGCGTCCCCGGTGCTCGCCGTCGGCTCCACCGTGATCGACCTCACGCCCACCCCGCTCAAGGAGTGGGCCATCCGCCAGTTCGGCAGCGCCGACAAGCTGGTCCTGGTCGGCTCGGTCACCGTGGTCGTGCTGCTGCTGGCCGCCGTCGCCGGCATCGTCACCGCCCGCCGCGAGACGCCCGGCCTCCTCATCCTGGTGGGCCTGGCCGGCGTCGCGGGAGTGCTGGCCGTCCTGCGCCCGGGCTCCGGGCCGCTGGACCTCGTACCTGCCCTGGTCGCCGCTGCGGTCGGAGCCACCTCGCTGTGGTGGCTCCACCGTGTCGACACCGGGGCTCACGCGGAACCGTCGCCGGGGGGCGACGGTCCCACTCGACGCGGGGTCGTGCTGGCCTCCGGCGCACTCGCTGCGGCTGCAGTGGCCATGGGGGGCCTCGGTCGCTGGGTGTCGTCCTACCGCCTCGGCGGGACGGACGTCGCCCTGCCGGTCGCCACCGACCCCGCGTCGTCCTTTCCCGCCGGCCTCGAGGAGATGTACGACGGCATCACCCCGTTGCGCACCCCGACCGGCGACTTCTACCGGGTCGACACCCGTCTGACGCTCCCCGCCGTGGACGTCGACTCGTGGACCCTCACCATCGACGGCGACGTCGACCGGGAGGTCACGCTGACCTTCGACGACCTCGCCGCGATGGACACCGTCGAGCGCGACATCACCCTGACCTGCGTCTCCAACGAGGTCGGCGGGCCCTACGTCGGCGGTGCCCGCTGGCTCGGCGTACCGCTCGCCGCGGTGCTCGCCCGGGCCGGCATCGACTCCACGAAGGCCGACCAGATCCTGTCCACCGACGTCGACGGGATGACGATCTCCACGCCGCTCGACGTGGCCCTCGACGGGCGCGACGCGATCATCGCGATCGGCATGAACGGCGGACCCCTGCCGCGCACCCACGGCTTCCCCGCACGGATGGTCGTCCCCGGTCTCTACGGCTTCGTCAGCGCGTGCAAGTGGATCACCCGCATGACGCTGACGACGTACGACGCCGAGCAGGCGTACTGGACCGAGCGCGACTGGGTCGTCGACGCGCCGATCAAGATCTCCAGCCGCATCGACACGCCCAAGCCGCTGTCCGAGACCGACTCCGGCAGCGTGGTCGTCGGCGGCATCGCCTGGGCCCAGGGCGTCGGCATCGACAAGGTCGAGGTCCGCGTGGACGGCGGCCCCTGGCAGCGCGCGAAGCTCGGTCCCGAGGTCAACGACGACTACTGGCGCCAGTGGTACCTCGAGTGGGACGCCGAGCCGGGCCGGCACCTCATCGCCTCCCGCGCCACCAACAAGGACGGCGACGTGCAGACCGACGTCCGGATGCGGCCCTTCCCCGAGGGCTCGAGCGGCCTGCAGGAGATCTCGGTCCTCATCTCCTGACCCGCCTTCTCCGCCTGGTCACCTGAACGCACTCGTCGGGGCGTCGTCTGGCGGTGAGTGGGGCAGGTTCCGCGCCTCCGGAACCTGCCCCACTCACCGCCAGGCGCCGTTCGGCATGCCTGTCCAAGGATTGTCCAAAGTTTTTTCCCGAAACACCCATCCGCCCCCGCGGCGGCCCCGAACACCTCCCGACAGCGGGCCCCCCGAACGGCCCACCTGAAGGCTCAACCGAAAGGCAGTGTCATGAACACCAAGCTCCGCACCCGCTCGATGGGCATCGCCGCCCTTGCGCTGACCGCGTCCATGGGCCTGGCTGCCTGTGGCAGTGACAGCGACTCCGGCAACGCGTCCGAGCCCACCACGTCCGAGTCGACCTCGGAGACCCCCATGGAGTCCGAGTCGCCGATGGAGTCCGAGGAGCCGATGGCCGCCGACGCGCCGTTCGGTCCCGGCTGCGCGGGCGTCCCCACCTCCGGCCAGGGCTCGGTCGAGGGCATGGCCGACGACCCGGTCGCGACCGCCGCGTCGAACAACCCGCTCCTCAAGACGCTGGTCGCCGCGGTGACCGAGGCCGACCTCGTCGACACGCTCAACTCCGCCGAGAACCTCACCGTCTTCGCGCCGACCGACGACGCCTTCGCCGCGATCCCGAAGAAGGACCTCAACGCCCTCCTGAAGGACAAGGAGATGCTGACCACCGTCCTGACCCACCACGTGATCGGCGAGCGCCTCAGCCCCGAGGACGTCGCGGGCGAGCACGAGACCCTGGCCGGCGACATGCTGACCGTCGAGGGCGAGGGCGAGGACTTCACCATCGGTGACGCCAGCGTCGTGTGCGGCAACGTGCAGACCGCCAACGCCACTGTCTACGTGGTCGACCAGGTCCTGATGCCGGAGATGTGAGTCGTCGGCTGACGATCACTACGTAAGGATGACTGACGTGGACCACGTGAGGCCCGTACCGGACGGGGCGCCCGAGGGCGCCCCGTCCGGGGGTGACCCGGCTCGGCTGTCCGACCTGCTCCGGCGGTCGGCACTGGGCGACGAAGCGGCCTTCGCCGCGTTCTACGACGCGACGTCGGCCCGGGCCTACGGCCTGGCGCTTCGCGTGGTCCGCAATCCGGCGCACGCCGAGGAGGTCGCCCAGGAGGCCTACCTCGACGCCTGGCGCTCCAGCACGAGGTACGACCCCGCTCGCGGCAGCGCCGTCGGCTGGCTGCTCACCATCGTCCACCGCAAGGCCGTCGACCGGGTCCGCTCGGTCGAGGCCGCCACCACCCGCGACGAGACGTGGAACCGCGAGACCGCGCCGACCGACCACGACCAGACCTCCGAGTCCGCCCACGCCTCGCTCGACGCAGCCCGCGTCCGCGGCGCGGTCGCCACCCTGACCGACGTGCAGCGCCAGGCCGTCGAGCTCACCTACTTCGGCGGCTACACGCACACCGAGGTCGCCACCCTCCTCGACGTCCCGCTCGGGACGGCGAAGACACGCATACGCGACGGGTTGATCCGCCTGCGGGACCTGATGGGAGTTGCCTCATGAGTGAGATGGACATCCACAAGCTCACGGGCGCCTACGCCATGGACGCCCTCGACGAGCTCGAGCGTGCGCGGTTCGAGCAGCACCTCGCCACGTGCGAGGACTGCCGGGCCGAGGTCGCGGAGCTCCGCGAGACGGCGGCGCTCCTGTCCGAGACCGTCGCGGTCACGCCGCCGGCGTCGCTGCGCGACTCGGTCCTCGCCGGGATCTCGCAGGTCCGTCCGCTCGCCCCCGAGGTGACCACCTCCCCGTCGCACCACGCCGACCGCCCGGCAGCGCGGGGGCGGGGCTGGGTGCCCTTTCTGGTCGCGGCGGCGGTCGCACTCATCGTCGGGGTCGGCGCCGTGGTGACGCAGCCCTGGGCCCCGTCCGACGACGTCGAGCGCCTGACCGCGGCCGAGCAGGTCCTGCAGGCCCCCGACGCACAGGAGGTCTCCGTCGACCTCGGCGAGGCAGGGAGGGCGACCATCACCCGGTCGAAGTCCCACGACCGCGCCGTGATCACCACGGAGGACATGGTCTCGGCCCCGTCGGGCAAGGACTACGAGCTGTGGTTCATCGACGGCGACGAGTTCGTCTCCGCCGGGCTGATGCCCGACGACCCCGACCAGACGGTCGTCCTCGACGGGTCCGCCTCCGCGGCCGCCGCGGTCGGCATCACGGTCGAGCCCGACGGTGGCTCCAAGCAGCCCACCAGCGACCCGATTGCGGTCTTCGACATGTCAGAGGCGGCGTGACCAGGGCGGATCCTCGCCGCATCGCAGTCGTCGGCTCCGGGGTCGCGGGGCTGACTGCGGCCTGGATCGCCTCGCGCACCGCCCACGTGACCCTCTACGAGGCCGACGACCGGCTCGGCGGCCACGCCGACACCCACCGCGTCGCGACCCCCGACGGCGAGCTGGCCATCGACACCGGCTTCATCGTCCACAACCGCCGGACCTACCCCACCCTGCTGCGGCTCTTCGCCGAGCTCGGGGTGGCGACCCAGCCCTCGGAGATGTCCCTGTCGGTCAGCGACGCCGGCACCGGTGTCGAGTACGCCGGTGCGCTCGGCGCCCGCGGCCTGTTCGCCCAGCGCTCCTCGCTCCGCTCGCGCGAGCACTGGCGGATGCTGCTGGAGATCCCGCGCTTCCACCGCCGGGCGAAGGCACTGCTCGCCGACGGCGGGGCGTCATCCGGATCGGCACCTACAGGTGCGGGTTCGCATGACGCAGGGTCCGACCAGACGCTGCGCGACTTCCTGCGCGACGGCGGCTTCTCCCCCGGGTTCGTCCGGCACTTCATGGAGCCGCTGGTCGCGGCCGTCTGGTCGTGCGACCCGGCGACCTCCCTGGACTTCCCCGCCCGCTACCTCTTCACCTTCCTCGAGCACCACGGGATGCTCGGCGTCTTCGGCTCGCCGGAGTGGCGCACCGTCACGGGCGGCTCAGCGACGTACGTCGCCGCGGTGGCCGCCGGCCTGCAGGAGGTCCGGCTGGAGACCAAGGTGACGTCGGTCCTCGAGGTCGCCGACGGCGTCGAGGTCACCGACGGCAGCGGCGCGACCACCCGCTTCGACGCGGTCGTGGTCGCCACGCACCCCTCCCACGCGCTCGCGATGCTCGAGTCGCCGACCGACCTCCAGCGCGAGGTCCTCTCCGCGCTGCCCTACAGCAGCAACCCGGCGCTCCTCCACACCGACACCTCGCTGCTGCCGACCGCCCCCGACGCCCGCGCGGCGTGGAACTTTCACCGCCCTGCGACTGAGCCTGCGAAGTCGCAGACCCAGGCGGGGAGGTTGAGGAGCGTCGGATCGGACCCGAGCTCGCGAGGGGGCGATCGACGCGTCTCGAAACCAGGTGCGTCCGCACAACCGCAGCGAGTCACGGTCACCTACGACCTCACCCGCCTCCAGCGGCTCCCCACCGACACCCACTACCTCGTCACCCTGGGCGGCGAGGACCTCGTCGACCCGGCGAGCGTTCTCGACCGGATGGAGTACGAGCACCCGCTCTACACGCCGGAGTCGGTGGCCGCGTCACGGCGCCTGCCCGAGATCAACACGGAGCGGATCGCCTTCGCCGGGGCGTACCACGGCTGGGGCTTCCACGAGGACGGCGCACGCTCGGGCCTCGCGGCCGCGACCCACCTCGGCCTGCCCTGGGTCCGCACGACCCCGGCGCTGCCGCGGCCGGGTCGCTTCGAGACCACGATCCGCCACACCCGGCGCAGCCCGTTCCGGCGCAGCTTCGAGCACCGCTCGACCTTCTGGCTGGTCGACCTCGACGACCTGCCCGACCACGGGGCGCTGGCGCGGTTCGAGGCGCGTGACCACCTCGGTGCGCCCGACGCCACGCTGCGCACGAACGTCGAGTCGTTCCTCGCCGACAACGGTGTCTCGCTCGGCGACGGCGACCGTCCCGGCACGATCCTGATGGCGGCCCACCCGCGCTCGCTCGGACACTGCTTCAACCCGATCAGCGTCTTCTGGTGCTTCGACGACCGGGCGCGCCAGGCGGGCGTGGTCGTCGAGGTGCACAACACCTACGGCGACCGGCACGCCTACCTCGTCCACCCCGACGAGCAGGGCCGCGCCCGCACCGACAAGGCGCTCTACGTCTCGCCCTTCCACGGCACCGACGGCTCGTACGACGTCGCCGTGCCCGTCCCGACCGACCGCCTCGACATCGCGATCACGCTGCGTGGCCACGACGACGGGGCCGCGCCGTTCAGCGCGAGCCTCATCGGCACCCGTAGCGACGTACCCGTCCGCCGGACCCTCGGCGCGACGCTGCGCGGCAGCGCGCTCATCCGCGCGCACGGCATCTGGCTGTGGGCCCGCCGGCTGCCGGTGCGCCCCCGGCCACAGACCACTCACCGACAGGAGGGAGTCCGATGACCCTCGAGAAGAACCACCCCCGGCAGGGCACGCAGGGCATGCCCGCCCTGGAGCAGCTGCCCACCAGCCCCCGCACCGCGATCTCGGCCGCCGTCGCGCGGCGCCTCTTCCGCGCCGCCGTCGCCCGCCTCGACGTCACGGTCGTGGAGGCGCCGACCGGCCGCACCTACGGGCGCGGCGGACCCCGGATGCGCCTGCACCGACCCGACGAGTTCTACGCCCGGGTGGGCCGCGACGGCCTGATCGGCTTCGGCGAGGCCTACCTGACCGGCGCGTGGGACGCCGACGACCTGGCCGGCTTCCTCACCGTGCCGGCGGCCCGGATGGCGACGCTGGTCCCGGAGCCGCTGCAGCGACTCCGCGCCCTCGTCACGCCCCGGCTGCCCCACCACCAGCGCAGCACCGAGGCGAACAGCCAGGCCAACGTCTCGCACCACTACGACCTGTCCAACGAGCTCTTCGCGCTCTTCCTCGACGAGACGCTCAGCTATTCGTCCGCGCTCTTCGACACCTCCGTCCTCCCGGCCGGGTCCGGCCCCGGCTCCGTCGGTGACCACCTGGTCGCCACTCCACCAGAGCCCACCGACGACCGGGACCCCTCCGTCCACAGCCCCGACCTCGCGGACGCGCAGGGCCGCAAGGTCGAACGCCTCCTCGACGAGGCCGGCGTCACCGCCGGCACCCGGGTCCTGGAGATCGGCACCGGGTGGGGCGAGCTCGCCATCCGTGCCGCCCGGCGTGGCGCGAGCGTCCACACGATCACGCTGTCGGTCGAGCAGCTCGAGCTCGCCGAGAAGCGGATCGCCGCGGCCGGGTTCGCCGACCGCGTCCAGGTCGAGCTGATGGACTACCGCGCGCTCGCCGCCACCGGTGCGACGTACGACGCCGTGGTGTCCGTGGAGATGATCGAGGCCGTCGGCCACGAGTTCTGGGGCACCTACTTCGGCACCATCGACCGGGTGCTGGCGCCCGGCGGCCGGGTCGCCATCCAGGCGATCACGATGCCGCACGACCGGATGCTCGCCACCCGCGACGGCCACACCTGGATCAACAAGTACATCTTCCCCGGCGGCTTCCTCCCCAGCGTCGAGGTCATCGACCAGGTCACCCGCGCCGGGACCACCCTCCGGCTGACCGGGCAGCTCACGATGGGCGACCACTACGCCGAGACGTTGCGCCGCTGGGACCGCCGGTTCCTCGCCCAGCGCGACGCCGTCCTCGCCCTCGGCTTCGACGACCTCTTCATGCGGGTCTGGCACTTCTACCTCGCCTACTCGCAGGCCGGCTTCGCGAGCGGCTACCTCGACGTCTCGCAGCTCACGTTCACCCGGGAGGACCGGTGACACCCGTGACCCGGACCGCGCCGTCCGACACCACGCTGACCTCCGCAGGCGTCGCCGACCGCCTCGCCGCGGCGGTCCGTCCGTTCATCGGCGGCGACCTGCCGGTGCGCCTGCAGGCGTGGGACGGCTCGGTCGCCGGACCCGCCGGCGCCCCGCTCGTGGTGCTGCGGTCCCCCGACGCGCTGCGCCGGCTGCTGTGGCACCCGGGCGAGCTCGGCGCCGCCCAGGCCTACGTGACCGGCGAGCTCGACGTCCCCGAGCAGGACGGCTGGGACCTCGGCTCCGCCCTCACCCACGCCTTCGCGGTCGGCGAGGAGCGCGGGCTGTCCGGCGTACGCCTCTCGCCGCGCGCGATGGTCGACGCGCTGCGCACCGCAGCCGGGCTCGGCGCCCTCGGGCGGCCGCCTGCGGCTCCGGCGTCGCAGGCGCGGATCAGGGGCCGGCTCCACTCGCTGGCGCGCGACCGCTCCTCGATCAGCCACCACTACGACCTCTCCAACGAGTTCTACTCCCTCATCCTCGAGCCGCAGATGGCCTACAGCTGCGGCTACCACGCCACGCCCGACGTCACCCTCGAGGAGGCGCAGCGCGCCAAGCTCGACCTCGTGTGCACCAAGCTCGGGCTCGGGCAGGGACGAGGGATGCGGATGCTCGACGTCGGCTGCGGCTGGGGCTCGCTCTCGCTGCACGCCGCCGAGCACTTCGGCGCCCAGGTCACCGGCGTGACGATCGCTGCGGAGCAGAAGAGGTTCATCGACGCCCGCATCGCCGAGCGCGGCCTGCAGGACCGCGTCGAGATCCGGCTCCAGGACTACCGCGAGGTCCCCGAGCGCGACCACTTCGACGCGGTCGGCTCGCTCGAGATGGGCGAGCACGTCGGCGCGGACAACTACCCGACCTACGTCGAGGTGCTCCGCCGTGCGGTGAGGCCCGGTGGGCGCGTGCTCGTCCAGCAGATGTCGCGCCAGGGCGCCGGCGGCGGCAAGCACCCGGGCGGCGGCCCGTTCATCGAGTCGTTCATCGCCCCCGACATGACGATGCGGCCCGTCGGCGAGACCGTGGGCCTGATCGAGGCGGGCGGGCTCGAGGTGCGCGACGTGCACGCGATGCGCGAGCACTACGTGCTCACCGTCGCGGGCTGGATGGCCAACTTCGAGGCCAACCTGCCCCGGCTCCGCGAGCTCGTCGGCGAGGAGGTCGTCCGCGTGTGGCGGCTCTACCTCGTCGGCGGCGCGCTCGCCTTCCGCGACGGCCGGATGGGCGTCGACCAGGTCCTGGCCGTCCGCCCCGGCGGTCCTCACACCCTGCCGGCGGTGCGCGCGTGGTGAGTGCCGCACTGGTCGCGCTCCTCGCCGCCGCCGTCGTCATGGGGTCGACGGCGGCGGTGAGCCGTCGTCTGGACCGGGTCGCCGTGGTCGACGTGGCCTGGGGCCTGGCGTTCGTCGCGATCGCCCTCGCCCTGGCGCTCGTGTGGCCCGACGCCCACTCCTGGCTCCTCGCCGCCCTCGTCACCGCGTGGGGCGGCCGCCTCGCGTGGCACATCGGGCGCCGCTCGCGCGGGCACGGCGAGGACCCCCGCTACGAGAAGATGCTCGGCGGACCGGGCTGGTCCGCCGGAGCCGGCCGCGTCGTCACCAAGGTCTTCCTCACGCAGGCCGTCGTCGCGTTCCTCATCTCCGCTCCGCTCCAGGTCGCGGCGGCGTACGACGTCCGCTGGTGGCCCGTGGTGTGGGTGGGTGTCGTGGTCTGGGCGGTCGGGGTGTTCTTCGAGGTCGTCGGCGACGCCCAGCTCGAGGCCCACAAGGCCCGGCCGCGCGAGTCGCGCCCGCGGATCCTCGACACCGGCCTGTGGGGCTGGAGCCGACACCCCAACTACTTCGGTGACGCCTGCGTGTGGTGGGGCCTCTGGATCGCCGGCGCGCTGGCGCTGGGCTGGCTGCCGGGCCTGCTCACCGTGTGGGCGCCCGCCGCGATGACGTACTTCGTGCGCAACGTGACCGGCGCCAGGCTGCTGGAGCGGACGATGTCGCAGCGCGAGGGGTGGGACGAGTACGCCGCCCGGGTGCCGTTGTTCGTCCCGCGTCCCCCGCCGCGCTGAGAGGCGGACAGGGGATCTCCTGGCCCCTACCGGGGGGTTCTGTGGGCCGGACGACCTTCCGCGGGTGACAATGCGCCCGTGGGTGAGCAGGAGGGGCTCGACTGCGCCGTCGAGGCGATGCAGGCGGGAGACGAGGCGGCGTTCCGCGTCGTCTACCGCCATGTCCAGCCACCCCTCCTGCGCTACCTCACCGTCCTGGTCGGACCCTCGGATGCCGAGGACGTGGCGAGCGAGGCGTGGGCCCAGGCGTTCCGCGACCTCGACCGGTTCAGCGGCAACGCCGACGGATTCCGCGGGTGGATCACCACGATCGGCCGCAACCGCGCCCTCGACCACCTGCGCCACACCCGCCGCCGCCCGGTGTCGGACACCTCCGTCGACGACCTGGTGGACCTCCCGGACGCGACGGACGTCGAGGCCGACACCATCGGCCGGGTCACCTCCGAGGCCGTGATCAGCCTGATCGGCACCCTTCCCCGCGACCAGGCCGAGGCGATCATGCTGCGCACGGTGCTGGGCTTCGACGCCCCGACGGCCGCCCGGATCCTCGGCAAGCGCCCGGGTGCGGTGCGGGCTGCCGCGCACCGCGGGCTCAAGCAGCTGGCCAAGCGTGTTTCCGAGGAGTCGTAACACCTGTGACCGCCGCGACGCTGAAAGGAATGAGATGAGCTCGCCCGACCCCCACCTGTCCCGCCGCGACGCCGAGCGCCTGCTCGACGCACCGGCGGAGCACGACAGCGTCCTGGGCTGGGCCCTCACGGCGGCGCAGGCTCCCGCCCGTCCCGGTGAGCTGCGGGGTGAGGACGCCGCTGCCAGGGCCTTCCACTCCGCCCGTGTCTCGCCTCCCCCGGCCTCGCGGGACGGCTACGTCTCGCCCTCCCGCCTGGGCCGCCGGGCCGCCACCCGCGCGGTCGTGGCGACGGGAGCGGTGGTCGCCCTCACCTCGGGGGGCATCGCCCTCGCCAGCTCCACCCACCTGCCCGACCTGCCGGTCCTCCTCGGCGGTTCGCCCGACCGGACGACCGAGACGGCCGCCCGCTCCCCGCTCGGGACCGACAGCCCGGGCGGCACGGACAGCAGCGACAGCAGCGGCAGCGGCGATCCCTCGGGGACGCCCAGCAGCCCCGGTTCGACCGGCAGCGGAGACCCGTCGGGCTCTCCTGGTTCGACGGACTCACCCGGTTCGACGGAGTCGACGGGTTCGCCCGGTTCGCCCAGCTCGCCCGGTTCATCCAGCCCCTCGAGCCCGACCCAACCGTCCAGCCCGACCAACTCGTCGACGCAGCCGCCGAGCGGGACGACGACCCCGTCCCCCGACCTCGAGGGCCTCTGCCGCACCTACCAGGCCAGCACCGTCCCCGGCGCCTCGCTCGACAGTGCCGGCCTCGCCGCGCTCACGACGGCGGCGGGCGGGGCCGACCGGATCGCCACCTACTGCGTCGACCTCGTCGGGGCGCCCAAGCCGACCGGCAAGCCGACCCCGTCTCCCGGCAAGCCCACCGACCAGCCCACGAAGGGCAACCAGGGCAACCAGGGCAACCAGGGCAACCAGGGCAACCAGAACAGCTCGGGAAACCAGGGGAACCAGAGCTCGGGCAACAACAACGCCGGCAGCACCAACAACTCCGGCAACAACAACGCCGGCAACAACAACGGCAGCCAGAACAACGTCTCGACGAACCAGCCGAACCCGAACAGCCAGACCAACAACGGCAACGGGAACGCGAACGGGAACGCGAACGGGAACGGCGAACGGCAACGGCAACGGCAACGGGAACGGGACCGGGAAGTCCGGCAGCTCGTCGAACCCGACCCCGGCGACCACGCCGGCCACTCCCACCAGCTCAGCCACTCCAGCCAGCCCGATCACCAGTCCGACCGGCCCCGGCAACTCCGGGAACCCCGACAAGGGCGGCGGCGCACACAGGTCCGGGTGACTCCCGGCGGCGGCCGCTGGCCGCTCGGCCGCGCCGTGTCCGTGGCACGCGTTAGGTTCGTCGGCATGGGCCGGCCGCTCTCCGCGCAGGAGGACACCAACCGTCGGATGCTGCGCGCCCGCGACGAGATGGACCGCCGCTACGCCGAGCCCCTCGACGTACCCACCCTCGCCGCGATCGCGCACCTGTCGGTGTCGCAGTTCGGGCGGGTGTTCAAGGAGACCTACGGCGAGACGCCGCACCGCTACCTGCAACGGCGCCGGGTCGAGCGGGCGATGACGCTGCTGCGCCAGACCGACCGCCCGGTGACCGACGTGGCGTGGGACGTCGGCTTTGCCAGCCTCGGCACCTTCAGCCGCACCTTCAGCAACGTCGTCGGGTGCTCACCGACGGAGTTCCGGGCGGGCCACACCCCGGTCGCGGTGCCGTCGTGCTTCATCGCCGCGTGGACGCGCCCCCGCGAGCGGGAGACAGTGGTTTCGGAGAAGCGGGAGGGGGTCGTCGCTGGCTAGCGTCGTCGTCATGAACACCAACCACATCACCAGCCTCCACATCCGCAGCGTGCCGGTCCTCGACCAGGACGAGGCGCTCGACTTCTACACGACCCACCTCGGCTTCGAGGTGCGCGACGACATCGACCTCGGCTTCATGCGCTGGCTGACCGTCGGCGTCCCGGGCCAGGACACCTCGATCCTGCTCGAGCTCGTCGGCGCCCCGATGCACGACGAGGCGACCGCCGCCCAGGTGCGCGAGCTCGTGGCCAAGGGCGCGCTCGGCGGCGTCTTCCTGCTGAGCGACGACGTCCACGCGACCTACGCCGCCCTCCGCGACGCCGGCGTCGAGATCACCCAGGAGCCGGTCGAGCAGCCCTACGGCACCGACTTCGGCATCCGCGACCCGTTCGGCAACCACGTCCGCATCAACCAGCCGGCCTCGGCCTGAAGGGACCTCGATGAGCTACCCACCGCCGATCTACCACGGCGACTCCGGCGAGGTGTCGGCCCACGTCGTGCCGGCGGACGTCGAGCCGGCGGTGGTCTACCCCAACGGCAACAAGGTCTTCTACCTCGCCCAGGGCACCGCCACCCAGGGCACCTTCGGGCTCTACCGGTGGGAGTTCGCCGGCCCCGAGAGCGGCCCCGGCGCCCACTTCCACCGGACCATCACCGAGTCGTTCTACGTGCTCGAGGGCACCGTCACGATCTACGACGGCACCGACTGGGTGCGGTGCCACGCCGGCGACTTCGCCCACGTCCCGGCGGGCGGGATCCACGGCTTCCGCAACTCCGACGGGGCGGCCAAGATGCTCCTCCACTTCGCGCCGGGCGCGCCGCGCGAGGCCTACTTCGAAGGGCTGGCCGCCGGCATGGGCGACCTCGACGGCGATGCCTACGACCGGTTCATGCGAGAGCACGACAACCACTGGGTCTGAGCGAGGTCGGGTGGATCAGGTCACTGCGGCGTTCGACGCCACCCCGCGCCGGGACTTCCTCCCCCGCGGGGCGCGGCGTCGTGCGTCGTACGACGGTCCGTTGGCGATCGCGGCGGGTCAGACCAACTCCCAGCCCCGCACCGTCGACGACATGCTGCGCCTGCTGGACGTCCACGCCGGGCAGCGGGTGCTGGACGTCGGGTCGGGGAGCGGGTGGACGACCGCGCTGCTGGCTCACCTCGTCGGGCCCGACGGGTCGGTGATGGGCGTCGAGCTGGAGCCGGAGCTGGTGGCGTTCGGCTCCGGCAACCTGGCGCGCACCGACCGCCCGTGGGCGACGATCCGACGTGCCGAGGCCGGTGTGCTCGGCGACGCCGACGGGGCGCCGTACGACCGCATCCTCGTCTCCGCGATGGCCGACACGCTGCCCGTCGCCCTGGTCGACCAGCTCGCCGACGACGGGG
This sequence comes from uncultured Actinomycetota bacterium, assembly GCA_963701485.1. GTDB lineage: Bacteria > Actinomycetota > Actinomycetes > Propionibacteriales > Nocardioidaceae > Nocardioides. The sequence goes on along the minus strand of CAVPAA010000014.1, from coordinate 61,669 downwards.
TCCTGGTGGTGCCGGTGGACGGGACGATGCTGCGGGTGACCAACCCGGGGGCTGTCGTCACCGCGCACGGGCGCTACCGGTTCGTGCCGCTGCGCTGAGGCTCGGGGCTGCTCGCCCGCCGGGCGAGCCGGACCGGCAGGCTCGCCGCCGCCTCGAGGGGGCCGCGGAGCCGGAGCACCCGGAGCGCCGCCCCGATCGCGAGGAGCACCACCACGTGGGAGAGGTAGGTCGAGGGGTCCTCCGGCGGCCACACAGCCTCGGTGCGCATCACGACGTGCAGCGAGTAGAGCGTCAGCGTCGCCGCACCGGCGCCGAACAGGACGGCGAGCACGGCCGTCGCCGGCCGGGGCAGCAGCCGCTCCACGAGCAGGCAGAGCGCGATCACCAGGACCGCGCTGCCGATGGTCTGGGCGAGGTCGAACGGCGTCGCCGAGTGGGGCGCGACGAGCAGCAGCCAGCTCCAGTCACCGTCGGCGGGCGTCGTACCGAACATCCCGGTGGCGTTCTCCGACGCGCGCACCGGGTCGGCCAGCGTCCGCGAGACCTGCGTGGCGAGCACCGCCACCGAGAGTCCGCCGAGGGCCAGTGCGCCGAGCAGCGAGGTGTCGCGCAGGTCGAGGCGCCCGAGCACGAGGCCGGCGAGGAGGTAGGCCAGCCACGGCACGACCGGGTAGTAGCCGGTGAGGAGCAGCTCGCTCGCCAGCTGCCCGGGGTCGGCGAGCTGCGCGAAGGTCGGGCTGTCGAACCCCCGCTCCGGCAGGTGCGGCCGCACCAGGTGCGAGACCGCCGGCGCGACCACGACCCATGCCACGGCGAGCGGCAGGAGCGCGCGGACGCCGAGGAGCGTGAACGGCAGGCCCAGGACGAACAGCACGCCGTAGTAGGTGAGGATGATCGCGATGCCGGTGTCCAGGCCGCCCAGCACGAGGCCGAGCGCGCCGATCAGCAGCGCCCGGGCGGCGATGCCGAGGGTGCGCAGCGCGAGCGGCCGACCGCGCAGCGGCTCGCGGGTCATCAGCGCGAGGCTCACGCCGGCGAGCACCGCGAAGAGCGCCGATGCCCGGCCGCCGGCCAGCCACTGGGCGGTGGTGAGGTCGCCGGCGGGCGTGCGCTCGTCGAGCACGTGGGTGGCGACCATGCCGAGCAGCGCGAGGCACCGCGCGACGTCCAGCCCGACGAGGCGGCCGCGCGACGTACCGGTCATGCGCCCCATCCTGCCGGGAGGCTCGCGAACGGGTGGGTGCGCTCAGGCGCCGGGACGGGCGACCTGCTCGGCGAGGTGGGCGGGCGCCTGGAGGCAGTAGGAGTCGGTGAGCAGCTCGGTGAGCTCGTCCCAGTCGGTGGCGTCGTCGAGCAGCATGCCGATGGCGTTGCCGCCCCACCCGGAGCGGAAGTAGGGCGCACCCATGTGCTCGAAGGCGGCCACCTCGTCGGGCTCGCCGCGGAACGTGATCCGGAAGAGCTGGTCCTCCCCGCCGAAGACGTGGGCCACCGTCGCGCTGCCCACGCGCCACCGGGTGCCGGTCCATGCCGACTCCTGCCGGCACCGCGGGAGCACTCCGAGCACCGCGTCGATGCGCAGCACCCACTCCTCGGGCACGAGCGGACGGTCGGCGAGGGCCACGCCGCGATCCTGCCACCGCGCACCGACACCTGCGTCACCCGATGTCTGAGGACGTGGTGAACGGATTCCGGGGTGGATCCCGTCCACCGCGTCCTCAGACATCGCCCCGTGGGGCTGGGCGGCCGAGCGCGGCGACCTCAGCCCAACGGCACCCGCACCACCTCTCCGGCACCCGGGCAGACGCTGCAGGTGGTGACGTAGGCGTTGCCACCTGAGAGCGCCAGGCCGTACGGCGCCACGAGGCCCGAGGCGACCGCCGTGTGCTGGCCGCCCGTGCCGACCTTGACGAGCGATCCGACGGGCGGCTCGTCCTCGGGCACCGCGAGCAGGCCTCCGTCGGCGAGCTGGACGGCGTACAGCTGGCCGCGGTACCAGCCGAGGTCGGTCACGTTGGTCAGGCCGGTGGCGTAGATGGTCGGCTCCTGGCCCGGCACGAGGCGCCAGATGTTGGAGCCGCCGGCCGGGAAGGGGAACCCGGTCAGCTGGCTGACGTAGAGCGCACCGTCGGGGCCGGGGACCGCGGAGGTGGGCACGGCGTCCATCGTCGATGTCGCCCGGGGGCAGGAACGGCGGGGGCGGCACGAGGCGGGTCGGGAAGACCCCGAGGGTGGAGGTGCGACCCCACCAGCTCACGTGCAGCACGTCGTTGCCGCCGGCGTCGGCGACGACCCAGCCGTAGCGGCCGCTCCAGAGCCCGACGGGGTTGGAGTCGACCTGGGCACCGTCGGGGTTCGCCTCCGCCTCGTAGGCCGAGACGTCGGCCGCGATGCGCGGCCCGTAGCCGTACGACGGGTGCGCGGCCTTGCCGCTCGTCGCCTTCCACGAGTGGTGGCGGCCCCGGAACGTGCCGGTGAGCAGCGTGCCGAGCTGGTCGGCGAACTCGGGGGCGCCCTCCTGCTCACGCACGGCCGGGTCGGCACCGAGGCCCACCAGCACGGCGTACCGACCGTGGTCGACCGCGACGTCGGCGGCGCCGATGGCGGCGCTCCCGTCGGTGTCGGCGATCGAGGGCAGCCCGCTCAGCACGCGCCGTTGGCCCCACCGGTCGATCTTCGTGACCGCAGCGCTCTGCCCCAGGCACACCTCGCCGCCCTCGGGCCCGGGCATGCACGCCTGGTCACCGCCGAGGCCGGCCTCGGCGACGTAGAGGTCATCGCCGTCGAACGAGAGCTGGCGCGGATTGTCGAGACCGGTGGCGATGACCACCGGGCCCGACGGAGGCGGCGGGGGCGGCGGGTGGTGTCCGCGACCGCCCGTGGCGCCCGCAGGGGCGACGAAGGTGAGCGTGAGGGCGGTCGTCAAGGTCATGGCGATCGCAAGCAGGGATCCGCCGGCGGCGTGTCGTCGTCCGCGGACCCGGGCGGAAGGAGCATCCATGTCGAGTCCGATGTTCGGGAATGGGAGCTCTTCACCCTTCTCCGGCCGCCACCCACGGTCAATCCCGAAAAAGGGGGTGGGCGGTCCGCTCAGCGGTCAGGACTTCGGCAGCCCCAGGCTGTGCATCGCGACGAAGTTGAGGATCATCTCCCGGCTGACCGGGGCGATCCGGCCGGCGCGGGCGGCGACCAGCAGGCCCGGCCATGCCGTACTCCTGCGTGATGCCGTTGCCACCGTGGGTCTGCACGGCCGCGTCGACCGCGTGCACGGCGGCCTCGGCAGCGGCGTACTTCGCCATGTTGGCGGCCTCGCCGGCCGCCATGTCGTCGCCGGCGTCGACCAGCGCGGACGCCTTCTGCGTCATCAGCCGGGCCAGCTCGTTCTCGATGTGGGCGGTCGCGAGCGGGTGGGCGATGGCCTGGTGGGAGCCGATCGGCGCCTTGAAGACGGTGCGCTCCTTGGCGTACGACGACGCCTTGGCGAGCGCGTGGCGGGCCAGGCCGGTCGAGAAGGAGGCCGCCATGATCCGCTCGGGGTTGAGCCCGGCGAAGAGCTGGACCAGCCCGCCGTCCTCGTCGCCGACCAGCGCCTCGCGCGGGAGCCGGACGTCGTCGATGAAGACCTGGAACTGCTTCTCGGGGCTGACGATCTCCATCGGGATCGCGGTGTACTCGAGGCCGGCCGCGTCGGTCGGCACGACGAAGAGGCACGGCTTGAGCTTGCCCGTCCTCGCGTCCTCCGCGCGGGCCACGACGAGCACGTTGGCGGCCTCGTCGACGCCGGAGATGTAGATCTTCTGGCCCCTGAGCACCCACTCGTCGCCGTCGCGGCGGGCGGTCGTCGTGATGTTGTGCGAGTTGGTGCCGGCGTCGGGCTCGGTGATCGCGAAGGCCATCGTGGCGGTGCCGTCGCAGATGCCGGGCAGCCACTGCTGCTTCTGCTCCTCGGTGCCGTAGCGGGCGATGACGGTGCCGCAGATCGCCGGGCTGACGACCATCATCAGCAGCGGGCAGCCCTGCGCGGCGAGCTCCTCGCAGACCGCGGCCACGTCGCCGATGCCGCCGCCCCCGCCGCCGTACTCCTCCGGGATGTTGATGCCGAGGTAGCCCGCCTTGGCGATCTCCAGCCACAGCTCGGTCGTCTTCTCGCCGGAGCGGGCACGCTCGACGAACCAGTCGCGTCCGTAGCCGCTCGCCAGCTTCGCGACCTGCCGCCGCAGCTCCTGGCGCTCCTCGGACTCGGTGAAGTTGCTCATGCCTGCTCCTCGACTGCGTTCGGGCCACGACGGCCAGGACCTCCCCGGACGCGACCTGCGACCCGGGCTCGACGTTGATCTCGGTGACGGTGCCGTCGTGCGGCGCCGTCACGGTGTGCTGCATCTTCATGGCCTCCAGCACGAGGACGACGTCGCCCGCGGCCACCTCGGCGCCGGCCGCCACCTCGACCGCCACGACCGTGCCGGGCATCGGGGCGAGCAGCGAGCCGCTCGCGACCGCGTCGGCGGGGTCGGTGAAGCGCGGGACCTCGCGGAGGGTACGAGCCGAGCGCGGGCTGTCGACGTAGACCTCACGCGTGCCGGGCAGCCCCGGACCGAAGCGCACCTCGCACCAGCCGCCCTCGCCCTCGCCGACCCAGTCGATGCGCCAGCCTTGCTCCAGCCGTGTCGCTCGCTGACACGTCGAAGTCGGAGTTGGGGAACCCGATGCCGACGCCCGTCCGGGTGCTGATCCACTCCCCGTCGAAGTCGTGGTCCGTGCCGCCCAGGACGAAGCGCTCCACCTGCCACTGGCTCTGCACGTTGCGCCACCCCGTCGGGACGCCCCGCTGGACAGTGCGCCGCTCGCTCGCGGTCGAGCACGACGGCTGTGGTCGCGCAGAGGTGGCCGCTCCCGCCCAGTCACCCTTCATCGGCTCCGACGTGCGCGACTCCAGCCATGTCGTCGTCATCTCGCCGGCCACGAACACCGGGTCGGTGAGGATCTCGACGAGCTGGTCGCGGTTGGTCGTCACCCCGTGGATGCGGGCTCGGCGCAGCGCCGCGACGAGCATCCGGATCGCCTGCTCGCGGGTCGGCGCCCACGCCACCACCTTGGCGAGCATCGCGTCGTAGAAGGTGGACACCTCGTCACCGCTCGCGAAGCCGCTGTCGACCCGGACTCCGAAGCCGGCCATCGGCAGGAACTCGGCGTCCGACGGCAGGTCGAACGTGACCAGCCGCCCGCTCTGCGGGACGTACGCCGCGTCCTCGGCGTAGAGGCGTACCTCGATCGCGTGCCCGGTCCTCGGCCTCCGCGTGAGGTCGAAGTACGGATTCTCGGCCACGGCGAGCTGGGTCTCGACGAGCTCGCCGTCGTGGGTCAGCTCGGTGACGGGGTGCTCGACCTGGAGACGGGTGTTCATCTCGAGGAAGAAGAAGCGGTCGGCCGTCGGGTCGTACAGGAACTCGACGGTGCCCGCGCCGCGGTAGCCGATGTCGTCGGCGAGCCGCTCGGCCGCCTCGCACATGGCCGCTTCCGTCGCCGCCGGCAACCCAGGTGCCGGTGCCTCCTCGACCACCTTCTGGTGCCGACGCTGGACCGAGCAGTCGCGGGTGCCGATCGCGATGGTGCGCGCCCCGCTCGAGACGACCTGCACCTCGACGTGGCGCCCGGCCTCGACGTAGGGCTCGATGAAGACCGTGCCGTCGCCGAAGGCCGACTCGGCCTCCGCGCGCGCCGCCGCGATCTCGGCGTCGAGCCGGTCGAGGGTGCGTACGACGCGCATGCCGCGCCCGCCGCCACCGGCCGACGCCTTCACGAGCAGCGGGAGGTCGGCCTCGGTCGGCTCGTCCGGGGCCGTGAGGACCGGGACGCCGGCCTTCTCGGCGAGCTCCTTGGCGCGGACCTTGTCGCCCATGGCCTCGATGGCCTCGGGCGGGGGTCCGATCCAGGTCAGGCCGGCGTCGATGACGGCCCGGGCGAAGGCGGCGTTCTCCGACAGGAAGCCGTAGCCGGGGTGGATCGCGTCGGCACCGGACCTGAGCGCCGCCTCGATCACGAGGTCGGCGCGGAGGTAGGTGTCGGCGGGCGCGTTGCCGGGGAGCCGGACGGCCCGGTCGGCCTCGGCCACGAACGGCAGGCCGGCGTCGGCGTCGGAGTGGACCGCCACCGTCTCGATGCCGAGCCGTCGGCAGGTGGCGAAGACGCGGCGGGCGATCTCGCCGCGGTTGGCGACGAGCAGTCTCTGGATCATCGGGCCGGGAGCGGAGCGGGGAGCACATCGTGGGGTGAGATCACGGCCGGAACACCCCGAATCCCTCGGCACCCTTGAACGGTGCGTTCTCGATGACGCTGAGGCAGATGGCCAGCACGGTGCGGGTGTCGCGGGGGTCGATGACCCCGTCGTCGTAGAGCATCCCGGACAGCACGTAGGGCAGCGACTGCTCCTCGACCATCTGCTCGACCATCGCGCGCATGCCGGCGTCGCCCTCCTCGTCGTACGCCTGTCCCTTGCCCTCGGCCGCCGCGCGGGCGACGATCGACAGCACGCCGGCGAGCTGGGCCGGGCCCATCACGGCCGACTTGGCGCTGGGCCAGGTGAAGAGGAAGCGCGGGTCGTAGGCGCGGCCGTTCATGCCGTAGTTGCCGGCTCCGTAGGACGCACCCATGATCACGCTGAGGTGGGGCACGGTGCTGTTGGAGACGGCGTTGATCATCATCGCGCCGTGCTTGATGATCCCGCCCTGCTCGTACTCCTTGCCGACCATGTAGCCGGTGGTGTTGTGCAGGAAGAGCAGCGGGGTGTCGGCCTGGTTGGCGAGCTGGATGAACTGGGTCGCCTTCTGCGCCTCCTCGGAGAAGAGCACGCCCTGGGCGTTGGCGAGGATGCCGATCGGGCGGCCGTGCAGCTGCGCCCACCCGGTGACGAGCGAGGTGCCGTAGAGCGGCTTGAACTCGTCGAACGGCCGACCGTTGCGCTCGCTGGTCCCGTCGACGACCCGCAGGATCACCTCGCGCGGGTCGAACGGCTCCTTGAGGTCCGTCGGGACCAGGTCGAGCAGGCCCTCGGGGTCGGCGTCGGGCTCGGCGAACGCGGACTGGGACACCCCCGTGGACGCTGGACGCACGCCATGGCGTGCGTCGAGCGGACGATGGTCCGCTCGACCCCCGCCGTTGCGGCGGCGGTTCAGGCGCGCCACGATCCGCCTCCCGATGCGGATCGCGTCGTGCTCGTCCTCGGCGAGGTAGTCGGCGAGGCCGGAGACCCGGGCGTGCATCTCCGCACCTCCCAGCGACTCGTCGTCGGACTCCTCGCCGGTCGCCATCTTCACCAGCGGCGGGCCGCCGAGGAAGACCTTGGCGCCGCCGCGGACGAAGACGGTGTAGTCGCTCATGCCGGGGACGTACGCCCCGCCTGCGGTCGAGTTGCCGAAGACCAGCGCGATCGTCGGCTGCCGCCGGGCGGAGGCGCGGGTCAGGTCGCGGAAGAGGCGACCGCCGGGGATGAAGATCTCCTTCTGCGTCGGCAGGTCGGCGCCGCCCGACTCGACGAGGGAGATCGTCGGGAGGTTGTTCTCCTCGGCGATCTGGGAGGCGCGGAAGATCTTCTTGACCGTCCACGGGTTCGAGGCGCCGCCCTTGACGGTCGGGTCGTTGGCGCTGATCAGGCACTCCACGCCCTCGACGACACCGATGCCGGTGACGACGGACGCACCGACGGTGAAGTCCGAGCCCCACCCGGCCAGCGGCGACAGCTCCAGGAACGCCGACCCGGGGTCGAGGAGCAGCTCGATCCGCTCGCGCGCGGTGAGCTTGCCGCGGGCGTGGTGGCGCTCGACGTACTTCTCCCCGCCGCCCGCCACGGCGACCGCGTGCTGGGCGTCGAGGTCGGCGAGCTTCTCCAGCATCGCCTCGCGGTTCGTCGTCACTTCTCGACCACCGCCTTCATCCGCTCGAGCGTCGTCCGCATGCCGTTGCGGTTCGTGCGGCGGCGGAGCGGACCGAGCACCAGCCAGTAGAGCCGGGTCGGCAGGTTGGGGTCGAGGCGGAAGTACTCCGTGACCAGCGTCCCGCCGTCCTTCTCCTCGAGGCGATAGCCCCAGTTGTTGACCGTGATCGCGTCGGTGCCGACGGAGAACTCGAAGACGCGCTCCGGCTCGCAGGCGGTGACCCGGCACGGCGACCAGTACGTCGGACCGACCCCGTTGCGCTTCACGTGACCGGCGAAGAAGGCGCCCTCCTCCGGCCCGGTGGACCCGCGGGTCCACTTCGCCTCGAACGTCTCGGGGCTGAACTCCCCGATCCGCGTCACGTCGCTGACGAGGTCCCAGACCTCGGCGGGCGGGGCGTCCATCCAGAGCGACACCTCGTCGCCCAGGGACGGGAGCTTGATCATCGCTGTCCTCTCATCACGCATAACCCATCAGCTTGGCCGTCAGGTCGCGCAGCACCTCGTCGGCGCCACCCCCGATCGGCAGGAGGCGGGCGTCGCGGTAGTGCCGCTCCACCTCGGTTCCGTGCATGTAGCCGCTGCCGCCGAAGAGCTGCACGGCGCGGTCGCAGACGTACGCCGCGCAGTCCACGGCGGTCTGCTTGGCCAGGCAGGCCTCGGCGACGACGAACTCGCCGGCGGCGTGCCGCGCGGCGACGTCGCGGGTGTAGGTGCGCGCGACCTCGACCTGGCGACGCATCTCGACCAGCGTGTGCTGGACGGACTGGTTGGCCGACAGCGGCCGGCCGAACGTCTCGCGCTCGCGGGCGTACGCCGCCGCGAGGTCGAGCGAGCGGGCCGCGATGCCGTAGCCGTGGACCGCCAGCGCGATCCGCTCGACGACGAACTGGTCCGCGATCTGGCCGAACCCCGAGTCCTCCGCGCCGACGAGGTTGGCGGCCGGCACCCGCGCGTCCACGAACGACAGCTCGGCGGTGTCGGAGCAGTGCCAGCCCATCTTCTGCAGCGACCGGGAGACGGTGAAGCCGGGCGTCCCCTTCTCGACGACCAGCAGCGAGATGCCGCCGTGGCCGGGTCCTCCCGTGCGGACCGCGGTGGTCACGAAGTCGGCGCGGACCCCGGAGGTGATGAAGGTCTTGGCTCCGTTGACGACGTAGTAGTCGCCATCGCGCTCCGCCCGGGTGGTGAGGCGCGCGACGTCCGATCCGCCGCCGGGCTCGGTGATGGCGAGCGACCCGATCGTGTCGCCGGCGAGCGTCGGCCGGACGAACCGGTCGACGAGGTCGGCGTTGCCGCTGGCGGCGATGTGGGGCAGCGCGATGCCGGCCGTGAAGAGCCCGGCCATGAGGCCGCTCGACGCGCCCGCGTCGAACATCGCCTCCTGCAGCACGACGCTGTCGACCAGGTCGCCGCCACCGCCGCCGACCTCCTCGGGGAACGCGGCGCCGATCAGGCCGAGGTCACCGGCCGTGCGGTGCAGCGCGCGCGGGATCTCCCCGGCGTCCTCCCACTCCTGCAGGTGCGGCACGACCTCGCGCCGGACGAACTCGGCCGCGGTCGCCCGCAGCGCGTCGTGCTCTGATTTCGACGCGCCCGTCGCGACCTCGTCGCTCGGTCGCGGGGCTTGCTCAATCTCCCCTCGCGACGCGTCCGGCTCGTCCCTCGCCGGCCACTGCTCGGTGATCATACGAGGCTCTCCTCGATCGAGACCAGCCGCGAGCGCAGCCACTCACCCAGCGCCTTGGCCTGCGGGTCGAACCGGGTCGACGCGGCGACGCCCTGGCCGAGCAGGCCGTGGACGACGAGGTTGACCGCACCCAGGTGCGGCAGCAGCCAGACGTCGACGTCGAGGTCGGCGGCCTCGGGCAGCAGCGTGGGGATGCCGCGCGGCGACATCAGCTTGAACAGCCACTGCACGCGGGCGTCGTACGTCGCCGGGTCGACGCCGTCGTGCGCGACCCAGAGGCCGATGTTGGCGTCGCCGCCCTTGTCGCCCGAGCGCGCGTGGACGAACGTCCCCAGCGGCAGCCGTCGGGTGAGGGTGTCGGGGTGCGCCGGGTAGGGCGACGGGCGCCGGCCGGGGGCCTCGACCTCACCCTCGACCCGGACCGCGTACGCCGTCGGGTCGGCGACGACCTCCCGCCGCCCGTCGGCGTGGACGACGGTGTGCGTGACGTCGGAGCGGTCGACGTACTCGGCCCGGTAGACGCCGAACGGCGTGGCCGGTGCGGGCGGTGCGGTCATCGTGAAGCCGGGGTAGGAGCCGAGGGCGAGCTCGACGGCCGCGGCGGTGAAGGCGCGGCCGACCGGGTCGGGCGAGGGGTCCTTCACCGTGCAGCGCAGCAGGGTGGAGGCAGCCTCCTGGGAGTCGGCGTCGGCGGTCGGCTCGCTGGCCTCCGACCACGTCACCTCGGCCGCCGTGAGCCGCGGCCCGAGCTGCTCGCGCACCCACGCGGCCTTGGCCCCGACGTCGAGGCCGGTGAGGACGAGCTCCACCTGGTTGCGCCACCCACCGAGCTCGTTGACGCAGACCTTGAGCCGCTCGGGCGGGGCCTCGCCGGTGACGCCGAGGATCGCGACGCGGTCCTCGGCCTCCTGCTCGAGCCGGACCGAGTCGAGGTGGACGGTCACGTCGGGCCCGAGGTAGCGGGTCGACTGGATCTCGTAGACGAGCTGCGCGGTGACGGTGTCGACGGTGACCGCGCCGCCGGTGCCCGCGTGCTTGGTGATGACGCACGACCCGTCGGCCGCGACCTCCGCGACCGGGAAGCCCAGCGGCCGGTCGCGGTGGGGCAGGTCGAGGAAGCCGCTGAAGTTGCCGCCCGTCGCCTGGGTGCCGCACTCGATGACGTGGCCGGCGACGACCGCGCCCGCCAGCTCGTCGTACGACGTCGGGGTCCAGCCGTGGTGCGCGACGGCCGGACCGACGACGAGGGAGGCGTCGGTGACGCGGCCGGTGACGACGACGTCCGCGCCCGCGGTGAGGGCCGCGGCGATGCCGAAGCCGCCGAGGTAGGCGTTGGCGGTGAGCGCGCCCGGGAAGCCCAGGGCGCGTACGTCGTCGCCCTCGACGTGGGCGACCTGCGGGTCGAGACCGAGGCCCGCGGCGACCTCGCGCACCTTGTCGGCCAGGCCGGCCGGGTTGAGGCCACCCGAGTTGGCGACGATCCGCACGCCCTTCTCGAGCGCCAGTCCGAGGCAGTCCTCGAGCTGGCGGACGAAGGTGCGGGCGTAGCCGAGCGACGGGTCCTTGAGCTGGTCCTTGCCGAGGATGAGCATCGTCAGCTCGGCGAGGTAGTCCCCGGTCAGCACGTCGAGGCTCTGCCCGTCCTCGTTGGCGCCCTCCAGCATCTCGCGCATCGCGCTCAGCCGGTCGCCGTAGAAGCCGGAGCAGTTGCCGATCCGGACGACCTCGTTGGTCGAGGAGGTCGCTCTGCGACCGTCACGAGACCCGGTCACCTCGGGCTCCGTCCCTCGCCCGGCTGGCCCGCGAAGGCCTGGGCGATGTCGAGCCACCGGTCGACGTCGGCGCCGGTGGCGACGAGGTCGGTGTCGGCGCGGTGGACGCGCTGGGTCACGAGCCGGCAGAAGTCGCCCGCGCTGCCGGTGAGCGTCTGCGTGGCGTCCTCCGGTCCCCACGACCAGACGTCGCCGGACGGCGCGGCGAGGTCGACGCGGAACTCCTCGGCGGGGGCGTCGAGGCCGTGCACGGCGAAGGCGAAGCCCCGGGTGCGGACGCCGAGGTGGGCGACGTGGCGGATCCGGTCGGTGTCGTCGACCGGGGCGCCGAGGCCCTCGTGCACGTCGAGGCTGTGGGCCCAGGTCTCCATCAGCCGGGCGGTCGCCATCGAGGTCGCCGACATCGGCGGACCGAACCACGGCATCTTCTCGCCCCGCGGCATCGCGACGAGCGTCGCGCGGAGGTCGGCCCTCGCACGGCGCCAACGCTCGAGGATCCCGGGCTCGCGGGCGATGGCGTACGCCTGCTCGTCGACGTAGCCGGTCGGGTCGGCGATGGCGCCGAGGACGACCTCGTCCCACGCCTCCTTGTCGGTCGCCGCCGTGACCGCGACCTCGTCGGTCCACGCGAGGTGGGCGACCTGGGTCGCGACGTCCCAGCCCGGGGCGGGCGTCGGCGTACGCCACCCGTCCTCGTCGAGGCCGGCCACCAGCTGCTCGAGCCGGTCGCCCTCGGCCTCGAGGTCGGCGAGCACCTGCGTCAGTACGTCGGTCACTCCGGGGTCTCCTCGTCGTCGCGGTCGAGCTCGCGGTCGAGCACGTCGGCCCACTCCCGCAGGATCCGACGACGCCGCGCGGAGTCGTCGGTGATCGTGGAGGCCAGGCCCAGCCCGCGCACCAGGTCGAGGGTCGCCTGCACCAGCTCGCGCACGCCCGGCCGCGACTCGTCGACGCCGAGCGCGGCGACCGTCATCCGGTGCGCCTCGCGGCCGACGCGCTGCTCCAGCGGGCCGACGGCGGCGAGCAGGGCCTCGTCGGTCCGGGCGGCCACCCACAGCTCGAGCGCGGCGGCGAACACCGGTGAGGCGAAGTGGTCGCCGAGCATCTCGACGACCGCACGCGTACGACGTCCGCCCGTCGGCAGGTGCGAGACCGCCTCGGCCAGCTCGGCTCCGCGGCGCTCGGTGAGGTGCTCGACGGCAGCGACGACGAGGTCGTTCTTGGTCGGGAAGTGGTGCAGCTGCGCGCCGCGGCTCACGCCCGCCCGGTCCGAGACGAGGGTCGTCGACGTGCCCGCGAAGCCGCGCTCGACGAGCAGCTCGACCGTCGCCTCGAGCAGCCGGGCCCGCATCGCGCGGGTCCGGTCGGCCTGCGGCACGCGCGTGGCGGCCGTCGACGCGGAGGGGGAGGTCACGGACGCAAGACTGCCGTCCGACAAACAAACAGTCAAGCCTGACTTTTTATGGGTAGTGCTGGGTAGTCCAGTGAGGAACGGTCGCCAGATCGACCTTTCGACGACCATCCCTCACTGGACTACCCCCTGCCGGGACGTCTCAGGGCGACACCTGGGTCAGGGTCCCCACCGCGCCACAGGTCGAGGTGGCCCCCAGCCACAGGTCGCCCTCCGGGACCGAGGCGCGCCACGCGTACCAGCCGGCCTCCTCCACCTGGAAGCTCAGCGACGTGAACGTGCCGTTGCCCGGTCGGCGCTGGACGACGTCGCGATGGTTGCCGGTGCAGGCCTGGGTGGCCGTGTCGTACGGCCCGTAGAGCGACGTGGTGACGTCGATCGGCCCGCCGAAGGGAAGGCCGGCGACGGCGACCTGCGCCGAGAGGACGTCGAACCGGGCTGCGCTGCTCGGGGCCGTGAGTCCCACCGTCGCTCGGGCGCGCACGCGCACCGGCGCGCCGCACGAGGCTGCCGGCACGCTGGTGTCGGTGCCGTCGACGGCGACGCGCCACAGGTAGTAGCCCCCCGCCGACGGCGCGACGGCGGGCGAGGCGTAGGCGCCGTCGGCGACGACCGGCATCGACACCGTGGCGACGGCCGGACCGCTGCAGCTGGCGGCCGACGCCGACGCGAACGGGCCGTGCAGCGACGCCGTGGCCGTACGGCTGGACCCGTCCCCGTCGATCGTGGCCACGACCCTTGCCGGGGAGCCGGCGACGAGGACGGTCGGGTCCGCCGCCAGCGTCAGCGACTGCGGGCCGCGGACCGCGACCCGCGCGCTGGCCACGATCGTGCGCCGCACGCCCCCCTCCGCCGCGGAGGCCTGCTTCTTGCGGTCCGCGCGGCGTACCCGCAGCCAGTGCACGGGCACCTGGTCCACCTCGGCGACGACCGTGCGCCACCCGGCGAGCGGTGCGGCCAGCCGCGCCACCGCCCGACCGTCGTCACCGGTGACCGTGTCGACCGGACCGGCGACCGGCTGGGACGGACCGCCGTCGGGCGAGGTCACGCGCACCGGCAGGCCGGCGACCGGGCCTCCGTGACCGTCGGTCACGCGGACCGTCACGCCGGTGACCCCGCCGACGTCCGCGGTGGTGGGGACCACCGCGACCTGGTACGGCCCGGCGCTGGCCCGCGAGCCGCGCAGCATCAGGCGTACGTAGCGGCGCACCGTGGCCGGGTCCCCGGAGGCCCGGATCCGGGCGGCCCCTCGCGGCGCGCCGAACCGCCACGCGCGGCCCCCGAGCAGGTGGAGCACCGCCGCGTCGACGGCAGCGGCCTGCACGGCGTCCTTGTGGCCGCCGTACCTCGACAGGATCCAGGCGGCGCGCTCGGTGGCGGCGCCGGAGGGGCCCTTGGACCCACGCAGGTCGGAGACGGCGTCGGCCGCCCGGAAGCCGGCGCGGTTGGGACGTCGTCCCGGCGTGATCACGAAGACGGGGGTGCCGTCCACGCGGTAGCCACCGATCCAGCCACCCGCGGCGTGACCGGTCCTCGGGATGTGGAACCCGGCCCAGTGCCGGCCCCGGTCCCCGGCGCCGGCGGCCCCGGGCGCCGGCAGCCCCACGAGTGCCGTGGCCGCGGCCAGCAGGACCGCGAGCAGCGCGGCGGTGGCACGTCGGCGTACGGCGCCGGCGGAGGCGGTGGGTGTCGTGGTGGTGGACATGGGCTGGCTCCTCACCCCAGGGGCCCGGGGTCCTGCGTCCCCGGGTCGGTGGGTGCGCCGGACGGGCCTTGGTGCGGCGTCGGGCTGGGCTGGGGGGTCGGGCTGGGGTGGTGGGTCGGCGTCGCGGTGGGCGTCGGCGTGGGCGTCGGCGTGGGCGTCGGCGAGGGGGTGGGAATCGGGGTTGGAGTCGGGGTGGAGGTGGGCGTCGAGGTCGGCGCAGAGGCCGGCGCAGCGGCCGGGGTGTACGTCGGTGTGGGGGTCGGGGTGCTCATGGGGGCCGGACCGCTGCTCGGCTCCGGCGCCGCGGCGAGGGCGGGGGCCTCGGCCTCGGCGACGCGGACCTGGCCGGCGACGGGCGCGGCCGTGGGCGAGGTCGCGGACCACTCGTAGGTGCCGCCGTCGAGGCCGTCGAGGACGAGCCGGTTGCCGTCGCGGCTGCGGACGACGACGCTGCGTACGACGCTGCTGCCGGACGGGCCGGCGACCTCGAACCGCACCCGGGCCGGGCGCCGGGTGGCGCGGACGACGAAGGCCGCGGCTCCCTCCGCGGCGGCGACCGGGCGCACGAGCACCTCCCGGGCGGCCGGCAGGGCGCCGTCCCCGCGCGGCCCGGCGGACGCCCCCGTCTGCTGGTCCGTGGAGCCGCCCGCGGGAGCCGGGTCGGGCAGGGCGCCGTCGGGGCCGAGGTTGGCGATCGACAGCGAGACCGCCAGGACGAGGGCCGCCCCCACCGCCAGCCGGGCGGCGGTCGCCCGCCATGGCGATCCGGCCGGCCCTGTGGGGGACAGGGGGATCGGTGGGGGCGGCGGTCCGAGCGCCGCGGCGCGGCGCGGGCGGGGCACGGGAGGAGCGGGCCGCGCCGCGTCGACCGGCACGTCAGCGGTGGCGGACGACACGGCGGCCGGCGCCGGGACAGCGACCCGAACCGCGACCGGGGCGGCCTCGACGAGCGACACGAGCGCGGGCGACGGCACCACCCCGAGCTCCGTACCGACGACCTGCCGGTAGCGCTCGAGCTCGCGCACCGCCCCGGCGCGGTCGTCCCGTCCGAGGAGCGCGCGGATGAGCAGCTCGCTCGCCGACTCCCGCAGCGGCTCGAGGCGGGCCACGGCGCGGGCGGCGTCCTCCGCGAGGCTGGTGTCGCCACGTTCGAGGGCCCGACCGGCGAGGCGCTCGAGGGCGCCGACCCGCTCGCGCTCGAGGTCGTCGCGCTGCTCCTCGACCCAGGCGTCGTACCAGCCGGGGAGCAGCTCCTCCCCCGCCAGCGTGACGAGGTGCGACCGGTCCGCCAGCGGGTCGGCCACGGCCTCCCGGAGAGCGTCGACGTCCACCACCACGTCGGCGGCGAGCCCGATGCTGGTCCGGTCGGCGGCGAGCAGCCCGTCGCACCGCTGGTGGGTCTGCGCCACCGCCCGTCGGAGGCTGGCCAGGGCGCGCGCGTCGGTGCTGTCCGGCCACAGGATGCCGGCGACCTGGGCGCGGGCCCGGGTGCCGCCGAGGGCGAGCAGCGCGCAGAGGCGCTGCTCGCGGCCGCCGAGCGCGACGACGTCGCCGTCCACGACGAGCTGCCACCCGCCGAGGAGGCTCAGACCACGGCTAGTGGCTGCTCTGGTGGTGCGACTCGTCTCCCGCATGGTTGATCACCGAGACATCCCTCTCCCCAGCACCGTTCCCCGCACGCGAGGCACGGTCATCCCGTGCGATCAGACTGACGTACCCCACCCCCAGGGGCGAGCGACCGACAGGTTTTCCCCACGATTGGGGTCGACGTCTGGACCGGTCACGGTGCAGGTGGCGGGCGTACGACGCAGTCACGCAGGAGTCACGCGGGGTCGTGTCCGATGTGCCGCCAGACCGACCGCACTGAGGGGGGAGGTGAACATCATGCGGGAACTGACACTCGCCGAGCTCGACACCGAGCGCACGGAGCTTCTTCCGACCCGGGAGACGCTGACCTTCGGCAACACCAACTGGGCCAACATCTTTGCGAACAACTCGTCCATGGCCCTCAACGCTGCGTCCGTGTACGCCGTGGCGAACAGCGCTGCCGGGCAGACGATCAACGTCTACCAGGGCTGACGACCTCGCGTGGCCTCCCTGCGGAGGGGGAGGCCACGCAGGTCATCGCCCTCCGCCCCGACCAGCACGAGAGGAGGTGAACCGGCATGGTCCGACCCGAGCTCGCCATGGCCGACCTCGATGCCGAGACGGCCACGCCGCTGCCCCGACGGGAGACGCTGAGCTGCTACGTGGGCTGCGTCAACGTCACGAACGTCGTGGGCGTCAACCTCGCCCTCGCCGTCAACGCGGCCACCATCGGTTCCCAGGCCAATGCACTGGCGTTGCAGTACCTCGCCTCGGTGCAGATGCACCTGCCGTGAGACCCGGCGGCGGGTGCGTTGGCTCTGGCGCACCCGCCGCTGTCACCCGATCCACCACCGGAGCACAGAGCAGACAGAGCACCCAGAGCCATGAACCTGACGACCGCAGAGCATGAGACGACCACCCCACCACCCGCCCTCGGGCAGCGGTGGCGACAGGCGCGCGGCCTGGAGTTCCTGGGCCCGGTCCAGGGCTCGGGCCTCAAGGACCCGGCGTTCCTGGTGAAGCGCGTGGACGACCAGGTGGTGCAGCTCTCGGAGCTGCTCCACGTCGTGGTGCGCGCCGTCGAGCCGCCCCGGTCCGCCGAGCAGGTCGCCGACGACGTGAGCGCGGCGTACGGCCGGACGTTGAGCGTCGACGGCCTGACCCACCTGGTGACCACGCGGCTCGAGCCGCTCGGGCTGGTGGTCCCGGACGAGTCTCCCGAGCCGACCCGGTCGGCGCGGGCGCGTCCGCTCCTGGTGCTGACCGCGAAGGGCACGCTGGTGCCGGCCCGGGTCGTCGACAAGCTGGCCCGTGTCCTGGCGCCTGCTTTCTGGCCGCCGCTGGTGGCGCTCGCGCTCGTCGCCCTCGTCGTCGCGGACGTCGCCCTGCTGACGCGGGGGGACCTGTGGGCCGCGGTCAACGAGCTCTTCGCGACCCCGACCATCGCCCTGCTCATCTACGGCCTCCTCACGGCCGCGGCCCTCGTCCACGAGTCCGGGCACGCGGCCGCCTGCCGCTACGGCGGCGCGACGCCGGGCGAGATCGGCTTCGGGCTCTACCTGGTCTTCCCCGCCTTCTACACCGACGTCACCGACTCCTACCGGCTCGGCCGGGCGGGTCGGGTGCGCACCGACCTCGGCGGGCTGCACTTCAACGCGCTCACCGTGGTCGTGCTGGCGGCGGCGTACGTCTCCACCGGCAGCGGCGTGCTGCTCCTGACCGCGCTGGTCCTGCAGATCCAGATGCTCCAGCAGCTGCATCCCGGTGGTCCGCTTCGACGGCTACTACGTGCTCTCCGACCTGGCCGGCGTGCCCGACCTGTTCGCCCGCGTCGGCCCCGTGCTGCGAAGCCTGCGGCCCGGGCACCCGGTCGACCCGCGCGTCACCGAGCTGCGTCCACGCTCGCGGCGGTTCGTGACCGGCTGGGTGGTGGTCGTGGTGCCGCTGCTGGTCGGCGCCCTTGCCTGGGCGGTCTGGCACATGCCGGAGTTCCTCGAGCGGGGCCGCGCCGGCGTCCGGCTGCAGCAGCTGGTCTTCGACATCGCCTGGGAGCGCCGCGACTGGGCGGCCATGGCGCTGGCCGTGGTCTCGATCGCCCTCCTGCTGCTTCCGATCCTGGGTGCCTTCCTCGCCCTGTGGCGGGTCGCGACGAGCCTGTTCCTCCTGGCCCGGACCAAGCTGGCGGTGGGCACGCCGGCGTCGTACGAGCCGAGCGTCGTGCCCGACCCGCCACGGGTCGTCTCCGCGGCCGACTTCACCGACGAGGTGATGTACGCCGCCCCGGCGCCGGTCCCGACGCAGGGCTGGCGCGGCGCGGTCTACCGCGGCAGCGGTCACGTGCTCAACCCGGGACCGAGCCTCCCGGAGCAGCGGCGCCGCGAGCTCGAGCACCGGCTGCGCACGCCGATCGACGGCTCCCGGCGCGTGGTGGTGATGAGCCGCAAGGGCGGCGTCGGCAAGACCACGATCACGCTCGCCCTGGGCAGCACCTTCGCGCTGCTGCGCGGCGACCGCGTGATCGCCGTGGACGCGAACCCCGACGCGGGCAACCTCGCCCACCGGGTGGCACCGCCGCACGACCGCACCGTGACCGACGTGCTGCGCGAGCTCAACCGGATCACGACGTACGCCGCGCTGCGGCGCTACACCTCGCAGGGCCTCCAGTCACGACTGGAGGTGCTCGCCTCCGACGACGACCCCGGCATCGGGATGGCCCTGGCGCGCGACGACTACCACCGGCTGATCGGGCTGCTCGACCGCTTCTACAACCTGATCCTGCTCGACACCGGCACCGGCATCCTCGACAGCGCCAACCAGGGCCTGCTCACCGAGGCCGACCAGGTCGTGCTGGTGGTGCGGGCCGGGCTGGACGGCGGGCGGGCCGGCGCGCTGACGCTCGACTGGATGGACCAGCACGGGTTCGACGACCTCGTCGCCCGGACGGTCGTCGTGGTCAACGCGGAGCGGCGCGGGAGCGAGCCGCCGGAGCCGATGCGACGGCACTTCGAGAAGAGGTGCGCCCGCGTCGTGACGGTCCCCTGGGACGACGCCCTCGAGCCCGGCGCGCTGACCGACATGTCCTCGCTGCACCGTCGTACGCGCGACGCACTGGTCGACATCGCCGCGGCGGTCGCCGACAACTTCGTCGTCGAGGACCAGGCGTGAGGGCGCGCGCCGTCGTCGCGCACGCGGTCGTGGCGACCCTGCTGCTGGCCGGCGCCGCCGAGGCGACCTCGCGGGGGCCCTCCGACGAGCGGCGCCAGCTCGACCTCGTCGCCAGCGCCCAGCCGAGCGACCAGCGCCGCGACGACCGCGACGTCGTGGTCGACGAGGTCGTGGTCCGTGAGGGCGACCTCAAGGCCGACGCGGTGGCGACCAGCGTGACGGCCTGCCACGGCTGCCGCGGGGAGAGCGCGGTGCTGCAGGTGATCTACGTGCCCGGGCCTGCCGCGGCGCGCTTCGACAACGTGGCGACGGCCTGGACCCAGGACTGCTGGGACTGCCGGGCGACGGCGCTCGCGGTGCAGGTCATCGTGATCGGGCCGGGCACCCGGGCGCGGCCGACCAACCGGGCGCTGTCCGTCGGCGGCTCGTGCGCCACCTGCGTCACCGCGACGGCGGCGTTCCAGGTCGTCGCGCAGGTGGACGCGGTGGGGCCGCTCCCCGACCCGGTCCTCGCCGAGATCACGGCGTGGTTCGACGCGCAGGCGGCCGCCCTGCAGGCCGCGGTCGTGGCCCCGCCCGCGCCCCGTCGCGCGGAGCGGGCGGCGACCCGCTCGCTCGGCGACCTCCGCCGGGTCGTCGTACGCGCCCTCGACGGCCGCACCCGGTCCGCCCGGGTGTCCGTCACCCGCTGACCTGCCGATCTCTGGGGACTTCCGGGGGCCGGTACCTAGGGACTTTCTGGTAGGCGATCGGGCCGATTTCCCTACCACTTCGTCCCTAGATGCCCCGATCAGTCGAGGCGGGCGACCAGCGGCAGCCGCGAGCGGGCGGTGAGCCCGACGACCGCCGCGGTCAGCAGCGGGAGGGCCAGCACGATCGTGACGATGAGGAGCCACGGGATCGCGAGGAACGGTCCTTGCTCGGTCGCGCCCGAGATCGTCATCGAGGTGAGCGGCCGCGAGATCGCGACGCCGGGGATGAACCCGACCACCGCCCCGAGCACCGCACCGACGAAGCCGATCACGAGGGCGTACGCCGCCGCGACCCGCCGACGCGTCCGTGGTGCGGCGCCGACGGCGGCCAGCGTGGCCAGGTCGGGGCGCGCGTCGGAGAGGGCGAGGAAGGTCGCGGTCAGCGTGCCGCCGAGCATCAGCACGCCGCCGAGCACGCCCAGGACCAGCAGGATGACGACCGCCTCGGGCGGGCGCTGGTAGCCGCGCTCGACGTAGACGTAGGTGCCGTCGACCGCGCCCTCGACCAGCTCCTCGATCCGGGTCTGCGTCGGCGCATCGATGCCGCCGCTGAGCCGCAGGCTGGTCGTGACGACCTCGAGCCCGAGGTCCTCCGCGAGCTGGGTGGGCAGGACGGCGCCGGTCGGGGCCGGGCCGAGCCGTTCGCCGTCCCACGACACGAGCGCGGCGGCGAAGGGCTCGGAGTGCTCGACCTCGCCCTCGTCCATGCCTTCGCGCCAGACGTCCTGGCGCAGCCGTACGTCGACGGCAGTCTCGCCGGAGCCGGTGAAGACGACCGCGCGCCCGTCGGCCAGGGCGGCGTCGACGACCTCGGCGGTGGCCGGGTCGGACACGAGCAGGCGGGAGTCGTCGGCGACGGTGACCATCGGACCGTAGACGTCCATCGACCACTGCTGCTCGTCGACCGCCGGCGGTACCTCGACGGACGTGGTCGTGTAGCCGTCGGGGCCGGAGGACTCGCTGGGCCCGCGCAGCACGCCCACCTCGACGTCGGGCGCGGCCTTCGCGACCGCCGCCTCGATGCGCGACCACGCCTCGTCGGCGTCGGGCGCCTCCTCGCCGGGCAGGACCTCGGGGCCCCACGAGACGAAGCCGGTGCCCATCTGGGCCTGCGGGACGTAGGTCTTCTCGTTCTGGAGCTCATCGCTGGCGTTGGCGATGCCCAGCGCGACCACGCCGGCGACCGTCGCGGCGACGGCGGCCACGGCCGGCACGGTGCGGGTGCGGTGCCTGGCGGCGTCGCGGGCGGCGTACCTCGCAGTCAGCGGCAGCCGGCGCGCGAGCCTGGCGATCGTCGACACCACGACCGGCACCACCAGGATCATGCCGAGGACCGAGATGATCGCGGAGCCGGCGATCCAGAAGGCGCCGTTGCCGTTGTCGGAGGTGACCGCGCCGAACGCCGAAGCCGCCACGCCGATGCCGAGCAGGACCAGGCCGACGATGGGTGTCGACGCACGCGGGCTCCGGTCGCCGCGACGGCCGGCGAGCACGGCCACGACGTCCTGGCGGCTGGCGAGCCACGCCGGAACGACGGACGCGAGCAGGGCGGACACCACACCGAAGGCAACGATCGCCGCGAGGTAGGGCCACGGCAGCTCGAACGGGCCGAACCACTCGCCGTTGAATCGCTGCACCGCCGGGGCCAGCGCCCAGCCGGCGACGATGCCGATGACCAGTCCGACGGCCGAGGCGACGAGCCCGAGCACGACGCCGCTGCCGAGGATGACGCGACGGGCCTGGGCCGGCGTACCGCCGCTCGCGGCGATCAGCGCCAGGGTGCGGGAGTGCCGTCGGGCGCCGACTGCGAACGCGGGGCCGGCGAGCAGGACGACCTCGATGAGTGCCATCACGACGATGATCACGACGACGGCCAGCATCTCGTTGGTGCCGGTGTCGTAGCCCATCTGCTCGGCCATCGACGCCAGGTCGGGCGGGTCGGCGAGCACCGCGCGGGAGGTGACGGCGCCACCGATCGCGTTGACCTCGCGGACAGTCGACCACGGCACGGGACCGGCTGCGACGAGCCACTCCCGGCGACCGCCGGTGGACTCGCCGGGCAGGTCGTCGACGGAGCCCAGCATCACCGGCTCGTCGCGCGAGGTGGCGTCGCGTCCGACCCCGACGACGGTCAGGGCCGTGCCCTCGACCTCGACCTCATCGCCCACCGCGAGGCCCTTGGCGAGCATCGCGTCGTTGACGACCACCTCGCCCGGAGCCGAGGGCAGTCGCCCGCCCTCGAGCTCGAAGAGGCCCTCGGCGAGCGGGTCACGCAGGTCCACGCCGGTCGTGGAGAAGTTGACGATGCGGTCGCCGAGGCGGACGGCCCGCCAGCCCTCGGCGATCGACACGAAGCGCGCGTCGCCGCCGAGGATCGCGCCGAGCTCCTCGGTCGTGGGCAGGTCGTCACGGTCGGCCTCACCCCTCGACCCCCACTCCCCGCTACTGGGGTCGGCGGCCTGCAGGACCTGCCCGCGGCCATCGGTCACGATGCGCGCGTCGGCGGCGCCGAGGACGCGGTCAGCCTCTTCGATGCCCTCGACCTGCGAGGTCTTGATGACGATCGCCGCAGCGCTGACGGCGAGCACCGGCAGGCTGATCATCACGAGCACGAGCGCGCTGCGCCCGCGGTGGCGCAGGGCGTCACGCCAGGCGATGAGCAGGGCCGGGCGCCAACCCCTCATCTGCCTGCTTCTTCGGCGAGGAGCGTCTCGGGCTCGTCGGCGCCGGTCTCGTCGACCACGACCCCGTCGCGCAGGAAGACCACCCGATCGGCCCACGCGGCGTGACGGGCCTCGTGGGTCACCATCACCCCCGCCGCGCCGGCGTCGCACCGGGCGCGCAGCAGCCGCAGGATCTCCTCACCGGTGTCGGTGTCGAGCGCGCCGGTGGGCTCGTCGGCGAGGATCAACCGGCGGTCGCCGACGATCGCGCGGGCGATCGCGACGCGCTGCTGCTGGCCGCCCGACATCTCGTCGGGGAAGCGGTCGGCGAGGTCGACGATGCCGACCTCCTCCAGCGCGGCGAGGGCGAGCCGGCGCGCGACGCGGCCCTTCTCGCCGTCGAGCTCGCGCGGGAGGGCGACGTTCTCGGCGGCGGTGAGCGCGGGGATGAGGTTGAAGTCCTGGAAGACGTAGCCCACCGACGTACGCCGCATCCGGGCGCGCCCGGCGTTGTCGAGCGACGCCAGGTCGGTGCCCTCGATCCAGATCGAGCCCGAGGTCGGGGCGTCGAGGCCGCCGGCCAGGGTGAGCAGCGTCGACTTGCCGGAGCCCGACGGCCCCATCACGGCGACGAGCTCGCCGGGGTGGGCGCGGAACGTCACCCCGCGCAGCGCGTGGACCTCGGTGGCGCCCTCGCCGTGGACGCGGGTGACGGCGGCGAGGTGGAGGACGGCGTTCATCGGCGAGCCTCCTCGACACTCGTCGCGGCGGGCGCGTCACGGCGTACGACCTCGCGCTCCGTCGCGGCGCGGCGCAGCCTCGCCTCGCAGTGGTCGAGCCACCGCACCTCGGCCTCGGCGTCGAAGACGAGCGAGTCGAGGACCAGGCTCCAGGCGAGGTCGGCGGGCTCCACCGGCTGGGCCGCGCGGCCGGAGCGCTTGAGGCGGGTGTAGTCCTGCAGCGAGGCCATGGTCGCGCTGCGCTGGCGCTGGATGATCGTGCCGACGTCGGTGCCGGGCAGGGTCACCGCGATCGCGAGCTTGATCGCCAGCTCGTCGCGCGCGGGCTGGGTGCGAGGCACCGGGGTGGCGAACCACTCCGACACCTCGCCCCGTCCCGCCTCGGTGGCGCGGTAGCTGACGTGCTGGCGGTCGCTGGCCGCCTGCTCGGGCCGGCCGTCCTGGTCGCCTTCGTCGGCACCCCCGTGTCCGACGACCTCGACCAGTCCGTCGCGCTCGAGCCGGGTGAGGGTCGTGTAGACCTGCCCGATGTTGAGCGGCCAGGTCTCCCCCGTCCGCTGCTCGAACTCCGCCCGCAGCTGGTAGCCGTACATCGGCCCCTGCTCCAGGATCGCCAGCATCGCCTGTCGGATCGACATCCGCGCCTCCGTTGACCCGTCCACCGCCCCCGTTCGGTCGATGGATACCGGGTATGTATACCACGTATGCATGCGGTTCTCGCACCGTCGGCGTTTGACGCCGGTCCGCCGGGGCAGGAGGTGGGCGCAGCCACCCACCACAGGAGGACCGATGTCCCAGCCCGGCACGCCCGACCAGAACCCCTACGGCGACCAGCCCACCGCCCCCTACGGCCAGACGCCCTCCTCGCCCCCGCCGGGCGGTTCCTACGGCGGAGGTTCCTACCCCGGCGGCGGCTCGTACGACGGCGGGGGCTCCTACGGAGGCGGTGGCGGCGGCGGATGACGGCGGCGGCGGATACGGCGGCGGCGGACCGCTCGCCGGGCAGCCGAGCCGCAAGGGGTTCTTCGGCGCGCTGTTCGACATGAGCTTCACGACGTTCGTGACGCCGATGATCATCAAGGTCGTCTACATCATCGGGCTGGTCGCGATCGCCCTCGGGACGATCTTCTTCGCCCTCAGCGGCTTCTTCGGCGACTCACCCGGACTCGGCGTGGTCACGCTGATCGTCAGCCCCCTCGTGGGACTGCTCTACCTCTGCTTCTTCCGGATGATGTGCGAGTTCTACGTCGCCATCACGCGGATGAGCGAGGACATCAACCGGCGCCTGCCGCAGTCCTGAGGTCGCTCGCTCGCAACCTGTCGGGGTAGTCCGTCACTTCGAGGGCGTTGTTTCCCCCTCGAGGTGACGGACTCCCCGCTCGAGCGGGGACTCCGCAGCGAGGGTCGGCCAGACCTCAGACGGCAGCGACCGTCAGCACCACCCGCGCCCGCTCGTCGCCGTCCAGCCAGCGACGGCGGGCGCGGAGGAGGCGACGGGTCGACCAGGCGAGGAAGGGCAGGGCCACCACGGCGGGCGCCCAGGCCCACGGCAGCGCGGCGAGGCCGGTGAAGAGCATCGCGGTCAGCGTCGTGACGAGCGAGAGCCGCCCGGCGTAGCCGGCCATGGCGGCGTGCGGCGCGGGCGTCGCGCGGGGCGAGGAGAGGTCGACGGAGTACGGCGATCGGACCGACCAGGTCATCACGATCGCGAGCACCTGGACGAGGACGACCAGCCAGCACGACGCGACCGCGACCCCGGTCACGAGCGGCGGCAGGCCGTTGCGCAGCAGCGCGAGCACGACCGTCACCCCGGACACGGCCGCCATGCACTCGGCGACCACCAGGGCGCGTACGTCGAACACGTCGGCCGACGAGACCGGCAGGGTCTCGCGCCAGATCATGCCCTTGCCGTCGAGGCACCAGGCGTTGACGCCGAAGAGCAGGGCGGCGCCGCTCGCGGTCAGGCCGGGGAGCAGCAGCACGGTCCCCCACTCGAGGCCGGCGACGAGCGCGACGAGGCCGGGACCGATCCCGAGGACCATCAGGCCGCGGCGCATGCCGACCGAGCGCCACACCGACCCGCGGTCGAGGCGGCGCAGGAGGGCGCGGTCGGCGGAGCCCCAGCGCGGCTCGGGCACGTGGCGCGCCTCGTGGACGCCCGACTGCACGCGCAGCTCCTCGCGCGGCGGCAGCCCGAGCGCCCAGGCGGCCGGTCGCGCGCCGAGCACGAGCCCGGTCACCGTGAGCAGGAGGAGCACCCCGAGGGCGAGCGGCCAGCGCGGGGTCTGGGAGGTGTCCGCGAGCCACGTGGTCGGGAGGGACCTGGCCAGCGGCGCGAGCAGGCCGGCGAGGTGGAGCGCGGCGAGGCCGACCACGACCGCACCGGCGCCGATGCGGACGACGAGCACGCCGCGGGCGGTGCGTCGTACGCCCTCCACGGCCCAGCCGGCGGCCTGCCCGAGGGCGGTCGCGGCGAGGACCCAGGCCAGCACGACCAGCTGCGCGCCGACGAGGTGCCCGGGCGGCGTCACCAGCGCCGTGACGGCGAGGAGGCTCCACGCCTGCACCATCCAGGCGAGGTTGACCGGGGCGAGCAGCAGCGCGCCGAGGTGCTCGGTGACGGGGCTGATCGGGTGGACGGCCGCCTCGCTCCGCGACAGCAGCTCCCGGCCGCCGCCGCTGCCCATGGCGGCGCCGACCGCCAGCAGCAGGAAGCCGGCGAAGGCGGCGCCGAGGTTGCTCTCGAGGCCGGCGAGCGCCCGCTCGACCGGGGCCGAACCGCTGGACCGCAGGTCGACCCGCGAGGGCGTCACGGCGAAGACCGCGGTCAGCACGACCACGACGGCGAGGCCGAGGAAGGCGGCGCCGCGACGGCGTACGGTCCGCGCGCGGAACGCCATCAGGTGGCGGGTGTCGCGCGCCGCCTCCAGCCAGGCGTGCGGCCCGGTGTCAGTCGAGGAGGGCACGGTAGGCCTCGCCGGTGAGGTCGCCGGCCTGCATCGCGGCGACCCGGTTGCCGCCGCGCAGCACGACCGCCTCGCCGCAGGCCTCGAGCGCGAGGTCGCGCAGGTGGGTGGAGAGCAGGACGCAGGCGCCGCGGGCGCGGGCGTCGGCGACGACCTCCAGGGTCGCCTCGACGCCGAGCGGGTCGACGCCGTCGAAGGGCTCGTCGAGCAGCAGCACCTCCGGCTCGTGGAGCGCCGCCAGCACGACGCTGAGGCGGCGGCTCATGCCGTGGCTGAAGCCGCCGACCACCCGGTGCGCGACGTCGCCGAGCTCGAACCGCTCGAGCAGGTCGCGTCCGCGCTCCTCCCAGGCGTCCATCCGCCGCAGGCGGGCGCTGAGCTGCAGGTGCTCCCACGGCGTGGCCCGCGGGACCAGGCCGCCGACGTCGGGGCAGTAGCCGACGGCACGCTTGACGCCGAGGGCGTCGGTGGCGGCGTCGCGGCCGGCGACGGTGACCGCGCCGGAGGTGGGCGGCACGACCCCGGCCAGCACCTTCATGGTCGTCGACTTGCCGGCGCCGTTGCGCCCGAGGAGGGCCGTGGCGCGGCCGCTGTCGGCGGTCAGGTCGACGCCCGAGACCGCCTCGACGTCTCCGAAACGGACGTGCAGGTCGCGGACGACGACAGCGGGAGCGGGGGCCGGGATCACCCGCCGATTCTCCCCGCTCCGGACGTGTCGCGCTCGGAAACGGACCGACCCGTGCACCGCCCGAGTTCCTACTTCCGACTGAGTTTCCGGCCGGCCACAGGGGGCAGACGAGGACCATGCAGCCGCCGCCCCCTGGGACGCTCCCGCCCGACCTCCCCCACGAGCCGGGCGCCGTGTCCGAGTTCGTCCAGCGCACGGTGCTCGAGGTGCAGCGCGAGATGGACGCCGTGAAGACAGAGCGACGTACGCCGCTGCGCGAGCTCCTCGCCTCGGTCGCGCGTGACAGGGACGAGCGGCACGACCTGCTCGAGGCCTACGAGGGAGGGCGCCCGATGCGCGAGGTCTGGGGCGGCGAGCGGTTCCGAGAGGCCGCGCTGGCCTACGCCGCCCGGCGCCGGGCCGCCGTGCGCGAGGCAGCCGACCGATGAGCTTCGAGGTCGAGCCCCACCGGTTGGAGCGCGCCGCCGGCGACCTGGACGCGATGGCCGACGCGATGCCGGCTGTGGCGACGTACCTCGAGACCCACCTGTCGATGCCGTCCGGTGGCGCCGCCTTCGACCTCGTGCGCGACAAGACGGAACACGTCCGCACGACGCTCGGTGACGTCTACGGGGCGAGCGGGTCGATGACCCGCTACCTCGCCTCCGCCAGCAGCGCGCTGGTCGGGACCGCAGGGGACTACCGCGACGTCGACCGCGACCAGCGGGAGGCGTACGACGAGCTCGTGACGGCCACCGGCGAGACGGACGGGGAGACGTCGTTCTACGACACGAGCACCGGCGGCGAGACGCTCGGGGTGTCGCGGCACGACGTCACCAGCATGCTGCGCGAGCCCACCGGCAGCTACATGATGGAGGGCTGGCAGACCTTCCAGGACAACCTCAACTACTGCCTCGACCTCAGCTTCGTCATCGACGCACTGCTCAGCGTGCCGCTGTTCCAGACCTTCCCGAGCGCCAGCGACCGGCTGCTCGGTGACTACCGCGGCGACTGGCTCGAGGTGGCGAAGGCGTGCGACGCGATGACGGTCATCGCCGAGGTCGCGGACCGGATCGCCAACGAGACCACCGCGAGCTCGCACTACCTCTTCGACGGCTGGTCCGGTCGCGCGGCCAACCTCGCCAGTGACTCGCTCGCGACGTTCGTCCACGCCACGTGGGGCCATGCCGACGACATCCGCCGGTACGCCGACGGCATCAACAACATCGTCACCGCCGCCGTCTCCGCGACCGACCTGCTGGCCAACGCGATCGACTCCATCCTCCCGCTCGCCCTCGAGCTCAACGGGCTCGACCCGGCCGAGCTCGCGCGCGAGGTGCTCGGTGGCGGCGGTCGCATCCTGCGGATGGTCAGCCAGATCCTGCAGTACCTCAGCTGGGCCGGCGTCGCCCTCGACCTGCTCTTCAGCCTCTTCACCTCGCTCGGCGCGATCAGCTTCGGCCAGATCGACCGCTACCGCGACCTGTCCCTGCCGATCGGCGACCCGGTCTTCCGGCAGTCGGACGTCAACGGCCCGATGCCCTGACCGTCGTCAGGGGCACCGGGCCGCGTAGGGCAGGCCGAGTCGGCGCATCCTCGCACCGGAAACGCGTCGAGTCGGCGCATCCTGCGTCAGGATGCGCCGACTCGATGCCGCTGGGCGGTCAGGATGCGCCGCCTCGACCTCAAGGGGGGTCAGGCGGGGAAGGCCTCGCCCTTCGCCGCGAGGTCGCGGAGGTACGCCGTCGGGCGGAAGCGCTCGCCGTAGGCCTCGGCGAGCTCGTCGGCACGGTCGAGGAAGGCCTGCAGGCCGACCGGGCCGACGCCGTGGCCGGTCTCGTCGAGGGCCTGCCAGCCGGTCATGAACTGCGCCGCGCCGCCGGTGAGCGCGGGGAAGCCGATGCCCATGATCGAGCCGATGTTGGCCGCCGCGGCCGAGGTGATGACGCCCTCCTCGAAGCACTTCGCGGTCTCGATCGCCTCGATGAAGAGCATCCGGTCGCGCACGTCGCGGATCGGGACCTGCTGCTCCGCGACGGGGAAGTGCTCGGCGAGCCCGGGCCACAGCGTCGTACGACGTCCGTTCTCGTCGTAGTCGTAGAAGCCCGCGCCCTTGAGCCGCGACGGCCGGCCGAGGCCGATCATCGTGGAGATGACGTCGCCGGCCGGGTAGTCGCCGAGGTCGGTGCCCTCGCGGGACGCGGCGTCCTCGGTGGCCTTGCGGATCTTGGCCATCAGCTCCATGTTGAGCTCGTCGCTGATCTGCAGCGGCCCGACCGGGAAGCCGGCCGACGTCGCGGCGCGCTCCAGCGAGACCGGGTGGACGCCCTCGGCGAGCATCGTCAGGCCCTCGTTGATCTGGGTGCCGATCACGCGCGAGGTGTAGAAGCCGCGCGAGTCGTTGACGACGATCGGCGTCTTGCGGATCTGCTGGACGACGTCGTAGGCCTTGGCCAGCGCGGCGTCGGAGGTCGCCTCGCCGCGGATGATCTCGACCAGCGGCATCTTGTCGACGGGGCTGAAGAAGTGCAGCCCGATGAAGTCGGCCGGGCGGTCGACGCCCGTCGCGAGCTCGGTGATCGGCAGGGTCGAGGTGTTGGAGCACAGCAGCGCGTCGTCGTCGACGTACGGCGCCACCTCGGCGAAGACCTTCGCCTTGAGGGACGGGTCCTCGAAGACGGCCTCGATGACGAGGTCGCAGCCGGCCAGGTCGGCCGCGTCGCCGGTGGGCGTGATGCGGTCGAGGAGCTCGTCGGCCTTGTCCTGCGTGATCTTGCCGCGCTCGACGCCCTTGGCGTTGAGCTTGGCGGTGTAGGCCTTGCCCTTCTCGGCCGCCTCGAGCGAGACGTCCTTGAGGACCACCTGCATGCCGGCGCGTGCGCAGGAGTAGGCGATGCCGGCGCCCATCATCCCGGCGCCGAGGACGGCGACCTTCGTGGCCTGCCAGCGCTCGATGCCCTGGGGACGCAGCGAGCCGGAGTTGATCGCCTGGAGGTCGAAGAAGAAGGCCTGGATCATGTTCTTGGCCTGCTGGTTGACGACCAGGTTGGTGAAGTAGCGGCTCTCGATGCGCGAGGCGGTGTCGAAGTCGACCTGCGCGCCCTCGACCGCGGCGCTCATGATCGCGCGCGGCGCGGGGTAGACCGCGCCCTTGGTCTGCTTGCGCAGCAGGGCCGGGAAGGCGGGCAGGAACTGCGCCAGCGCCGGGGTCCTCGGGGTGCCGCCGGGCATCTTGTAGCCCGCGCGGTCCCACGGGTTCTTCGCCGCGTCCTCGTCGTCGCGGTGCTCGAGGATCCACGCCTTGGCGGCCGGGACGAGCTCCTCGCGGGTCGGCACGACGGCGTCGATCAGCCCCTTGCCCAGCGCGCCCTGCGGGTCGAACTGGGTGCCGGGCATGAGGACGTCCATCAGCGCGGACTGGAGCCCGAGCATGCGTACGACGCGGGTGACCCCGCCGCCGCCGGGGAGCAGGCCGAGGGTGGCCTCGGGCAGCCCGATCTTGACCGAGCGGTCGTCGACGGCGATGCGGCGGTTGGCCGCGAGCGCGATCTCGAGGCCGCCGCCCAGCGCGGCGCCGTTGATGGCCGCCACGACCGGACGGGGGAAGGTCTCGAGGCGGCGGAGGCTGGCCTTGACGGCCTCGCCCATCGCGAAGATCTCCTCGGCGTCGTCGGGCGTCGCCTTCATCATGCTCTTGAGGTTGCCGCCGGCGAAGAAGGTCTTCTTGGCGCTGGTCAGCACGACGCCGGTGACGTCGGCCTGCTCGTCGTGCAGCCGCTGGACGGCGGCCTCCATCGACGACTGGTAGAGCTCGTTCATCGTGTTGGCGCTGGCCGTCGGGTCGTCGAGGGTCAGGGTGACGACGCCGTCGCTGTCGCGGTCGTAGCGGACGGCCGTCTGGATCTCGGTGGTGCTCATGCTGTGGGTGTCTCCTTCTCAGACGAGCTCGACGATGGTGGCGATGCCCATGCCGCCGCCGACGCAGAGCGTGGCGAGGCCGCGCTTCTGGTCGCGGCGGGCGAGCTCGTCGACGAGCGTGCCGAGGATCATCGCGCCGGTCGCGCCGAGCGGGTGGCCCATGGCGATCGCGCCGCCGTTGACGTTGGTGACGTCGTGGCTGATGCCCATGTCGCGCATGAAGCGCATCGCGACGGCGGCGAACGCCTCGTTGATCTCCCACAGGTCGATGTCGTCGACCTCGAGGCCGGCGCGGGCGAGCGCCTTGCGCGCGGCGGGAGCGGGGCCGGTGAGCATGATGGTCGGGTCGGCGCCCGAGACGGCGGTCGAGATGATCCGCGCCCGCGGCGTCAGCCCGAGCGACGTACCGATCTCCTCGGTGCCGATCGCCATGACGGCTGCGCCATCGACGATGCCCGAGGAGTTGCCGGCGTGGTGGACGTGGTCGATCGCCGGGACCCAGTGGTACTTCTCGAGCGCCACGTCGTCGAAGCCGGCGTCGCGGCCGATCTGGGCGAACGACGGCTTGAGCCCGGCGAGGCCCTCGACGGAGGTGTCGGGACGCACGGTCTCGTCGCGGTCGAGCACGGTGACCCCGGACAGGTCGCGCACCGGGATGACGGCGCCGTCGAAGTAGCCGTTGGCCCACGCCTTGGCGGCGCGGTGGTGCGACTCGGCGGCGTAGGCGTCGACGTCCTCGCGGTTCCAGCCCTCGATGGTCGCGATCAGGTCGGCGCCGATGCCCTGCGGCACGAAGCCGGTCTGCAGCGCGGTGGCCGGGTCCATCGCCCAGGCGCCGCCGTCGCTGCCCATCGGCACGCGGCTCATCGACTCGACGCCGCCGGCGATGACGAGGTCCTCGAAGCCCGAGCGCACCCGCTGGGCGGCCTGGTTGACGGCCTCGAGGCCGGAGGCGCAGAAGCGGTTGAGCTGCACGCCGGCGACGGTCTCGGGGTAGCCGGCCTTGAGCGCGGCGGTCTTGGCGATGTCGCCGCCCTGGTCACCGATGGGGGTCACGACGCCGAGCACGACGTCGTCGACGCGGCCCGGGTCGAGCGTGGGGTTGCGGGTCTTGAGCTCGTCGAGGAGTCCGACGACCAGGTCCACCGGCTTCACCTCGTGCAGCGAACCGACGGCCTTGCCGCGGCCGCGAGGTGTGCGGATGTGGTCGTAGACGAATGCTTCTGCCATGTGGCTGATTGTGACACCATTACTGTCACAGTCCAACAGGTGTGGCGCGCGTCACCCACCCGACGGGGTCTCCGGCCGGAGGGGCTGTTGAGGAGAGGATGGTCCGGTGGAGACCGAGCTGCATGCCGACCTGCCGACGGGGCACGACGCGGGGCTGCTGACCCTGGACGAGCTGACCGAGCGCACCGGGGTGAGCGCGCGCAACGTGCGGTTCTACGCCTCCCGCGGCCTGGTGCCCTCCCCCGTACGACGTGGCCGCTCGGGCTACTACGGACCCGACCACGTCGCCCGCCTCGAGCTGGTCCGCGAGCTGCAGGGCCACGGCTTCACGCTGTCGGCGATCGAGAAGTACGTCGAGCAGATCCCCGCCACCGCCACGCCGTCCGACATCGCCCGCCACCTCTCCCTCCTCGCGCCCGTCACCGGCGACCGGGACGTCGACGTGCCGGGCGGCCTGTCCGGGATGGGCATCTCCCCCGAGGCCGCGCAGGCGGTCGCGGAGGTCTACGCCGAGCACGGCCGCCAGGTCGCCGAGGAGCTCTCCGAGATCGTCCGCACCAAGGTGTGGCCGCAGTTCCGCGAGGCCGGCTACACCGCCGAGCAGCTGCGCGAGTTCATCCACCGCCTCAAGCCGCTCACCATCGCCGGCCTGGTGACGGCCTACGAGCAGGCGATCGACGACAGCCAGGCGGCGTACGACGCCAAGCGCCCCGATGACCGGGCCCACGGTCTACTTCCTGCTCGGCCTCTCGCTGCTGGTGGCGACCGTGCTGCCGCACGCCACCCGCCGGATCGCCCTCTCCCCTCCGATGGTGCTGGTCGGGGTCGGGATGGGGTTCGGCCTGCTCCCCATGGTGGACGAGATCAGCCTGGACCCCCAGGACCACCGCGACCTCGTCGTGCACGTCACCGAGTTCACCGTGCTGGTCTCGCTCATGGGCGTCGGCCTCGCCATCGACCGGGTGCTCGCGGCCCGGTCATGGACCTCGTGGCGCACCTGGTCGCCGGTGTGGCGCCTGCTGCTCGTCACCATGCCGCTCACGATCGCCGGCACCATGCTGCTCGGGTGGTGGGTCGCCGGCCTGGCCCCGGCCGTCGCGCTGCTCCTCGGCGCCGCGCTGGCCCCGACCGACCCCGTGCTCGCCTCCGACGTGCAGGTGGGCGAGCCGCTCACCGAGGACGTCGACCGGCCCGAGGGCGAGGACCCGACCGAGCCGCCCGACGAGGACGACGACATCCGCTTCGCGCTCACCGCGGAGGCCGGGCTCAACGACGGGCTCGCGTTCCCCTTCGTGCACCTGGCGCTGCTCCTCCTCGCCGGCGGCTTCGGCCTCGTCGATGCGGTGGAGTGGGTCGGCTGGTACGTCGTCGGCAAGATCGTCGTCGGCGTGGCAGTGGGCGTCGTGGTGGGCTGGCTCCTCGGCCGCCAGGCCTTCCACGCGCGGGCCGACACCCTCCGCCTGGCCGACGTCGGTGAGCCCTTGCTCGCGCTGGCGGCGCTGCTGACGGCCTACGGCGCCGCGGAGCTCGTCGGCGGCTACGGCTTCCTCGCGGTGTTCGTGTGTGCGATGCGGGTGCGCGACTCCGAGCGGGACCACTCCTACCAGCGCGCGATGCACGGCCTCGTCGAGCGCCTCGAGCGACTGATGACGCTGCTGGTGCTGCTCGTCCTCGGCATGGCGATGACGCAGGGCCTGCTGGAGCACCTGGACTGGCGCGGTGTCGCCATCGCCCTGGCGCTCGTGCTGGTGGTGCGGCCCGTCACCGGCTACCTCGCCCTGGCCCTGCGGGCGCGCGACGAGGAGCGTGACGGTGGGCTCGACCGCGGCGAGATGGTGGCGGTCGCGTTCTTCGGGGTCCGCGGCGTCGGATCCCTCTACTACCTGGCCTACGCGACGAGCCACGAGCACGTGCCCGACGAGCCGTGGTTGTGGTCGACCGTGGCCTTCACCGTGATCGTCTCGGTGCTGCTGCACGGAGTGACCGCGACCCCGGCCATGGCCCGGATCGACGCGCGTCGCGGCCGCACCCCTGCGCAGCGGTGAGGCGCCGATGCGGAGCGTGCTGAGAGAGTGGTGACATGGTCACCGTCCTCGTCACCGGCGCCACCGGCTTCATCGGCCGCCGCCTCGTCCCCGCCCTGCTCGACGCCGGCCACGACGTCCGGGCGATGACCCGACGCCCCGAGTCGTACGACGGCAAGGGCGAGCCGGTCGGCGCCGATGTGTCGGACCGGTCCTCGCTCGACGCGGCGCTGCGCGACGTCGACGTGGCCATCTACCTCGTCCACTCCCTCGACGACCCCGACTTCGAGCGCAAGGACGCCGACGCCGCGCGCACCTTCAGCGCCGCGGCCGCCGCGGCCGGGGTGAAGCAGATCGTCTACATGGGCGG
This sequence comes from uncultured Actinomycetota bacterium, assembly GCA_963701485.1. Lineage (GTDB taxonomy): Bacteria > Actinomycetota > Actinomycetes > Propionibacteriales > Nocardioidaceae > Nocardioides. The sequence goes on along the minus strand of CAVPAA010000014.1, from coordinate 27,082 downwards.
GCTCGGCGACGACGACCAGGACCTCTCGGCCCACCTGCGGTCGCGGCGCGAGGTGGAGGAGCTGCTCGGCGGCGACGGCGTGCCGGTGACGGTGCTGCGGGCGGCGATCGTCGTCGGCCACGGCGGCATCTCGTGGGAGCTCACCCGGCAGCTGGTCAAGAACCTGCCGGCGATGGTGGTGCCCAAGTGGGTCGGCACGCGCACCCAGCCCATCTCGATCGACGACGTCGTGCGCTACCTCGCCGGGGTCGTCGACCACCCCGACGCCCTCGGTCGGGTCTTCGAGATCGGCGGGCCCGACCAGCTCACCTACCGGGAGATGCTGCTCGTCGCCAACGAGGAGAGCGACGGACGCGAGATCCCGATCGTGGTGCTCCCGCTGCTCACGCCCCGCCTGTCGTCGTACTGGCTGGCGCTGGTCACCGACGTCGACGTCACGACCGGGCGCAACCTCATCGACTCGATGTCCACCGAGGTGGTCGTGCGCGACACCTCGATCCGCGACGTGGTGCCCGGGGAGCCGCTGTCCTACCGCGAGTCCGTGCGCCGCGCGCTGGCCGAGCGGGCCGCCGAGCAGCGCGGGTCAGAAGAGCAGGGGTAGCAGGAACAGCATCGACAGCGACCACGTGATGTGGGTCAGGATCGGTGCGAGGATCCCGCCGCTGGCCCGTCGCTCGAGACCGCAGACCGTCCCGAGCAGGACGGCGGCGAAAGCGAGCATCACGTTGCCCGTCGCGAGCGTGGCGACGACGTAGGCGATCGTCGTCCAGAGCACCGGGTGGCGCGGGATCGCGGCGTACATCGCGCCGCGGAAGAACAGCTCCTCGGCGATGCCGTTGACGAAGGTGATGGCCGCGAGCAGGACCAGCGAGCCCTGGTCGGCGTACTCCAGCACGCTGCTGACGTAGGTGGCGAGGGGGTCGATCTCGCGCACGACGAGCGCGCCGAGGACGAAGACCCCGACCATGAGCAGGCCGAGCATGATCGGCGCCAGGATCGGCCGGATGAACACCTCGCCCTCACCGGCGATGCGGCCGAGGTGGAGCCGGCCGGACAGGAACGCACCGGCGGCCCACACCCCGGCCAGCACGACGGCCGCGACGTAGAAGAGGTTGCCGCCCGGCTCGAGCCGCAGCGACCAGCCGAGGACACCCGCACCGACGAGGACGACGACCGCCGCGACGACCTGCCGTCGACGGAAGGCCTCAGGAGTGTCACGTTGGTCGCGCGGGACGACGTCCCACAGCGATCGTTGGATCCAGGAGCGCATGCGAGTCAGCCTAGGAGGACGCCTCTAGGAGTCCGCCCCCGCCCGCAGGAGCTCGCGGACCCGCGGGACGACCTCCTCGCCGTAGAGGCGCACCGACTCCATCCGCTGCTCGTGCGGCAGCGAGCCGACGGAGTACTTCAGCTGGAAGCGGCTCAGGCCGAGGGTCCGGGCCGCCCACGCGATCTTCTGCGCGACCGTCTCCGGGGAGCCGACGAACAGCGCGCCCTCGCGGGAGGCCGCCTGCTCGAACTGGATGCGGGAGTACGGCGGCCAGCCGCGCTCGCGACCGATGCGGGTGTAGAGCTCGGCCTGGTTCGGGTAGAGCTGCTCGCGGGCCAGCTCGTCGGTGGCCGCGACGTGACCCGGGGAGTGCATGCCGATCGGCAGCTCGGGCAGCTCCATCCGGCCGAGCGCCTCGCGGTAGAGGTCGGCGAGCTGGACGAAGCCCGCCGGCGAGCCGCCGATGACGGCCAGCATCAGCGGCATGCCGTACTGCGCGGCGCGGACCACCGACTGCGGCGTGCCGCCGACGCCGATCCAGGCGGGCAGGCGGCCGGCGGCGGTCGTCGGGTAGACCCGCTGGTCGACCAGCGGCGGGCGGACGGTCCCCTCCCACGACACGGGGCCCTCGTCCTGGAGCGCGGCGAAGAGGTCGAGCTTCTCGGCGAAGAGCCGGTCGTAGTCGGACAGCTCGAGCCCGAAGAGGCCGAACGACTCGACGAACGACCCGCGGCCCAGCTGCACCTCGGCGCGCCCGTTGCTCACCGCGTCGAGGGTGGCGAAGCGCTGGTAGACCCGGATCGGGTCGTCCGAGGACAGCACCGTGACGCCGGTGCCCAGCCGGATCCGCTCGGTCTGCCCGGCGATCGCGGCGAGCACGACGTCGGGCGCCGAGATGGCGTAGTCGGGGCGGTGGTGCTCGCCCAGGCCGATGTAGTCGACGCCGACGCGGTCCGCGAGCACCGCCTCCGCGACGGTCTGCCGCAGCGTCTCGGCGTGGTTCGCCGGCGCGCCGTCGAGCGGCGCGTCACCGAACGTGTCGAGGCCCAGCGTGGGGTGCTCACGCGTGCCGAGCACGGAGAAGTCGAAGTCAGGCATCGGTCCCGCCCTCCTGGTTGGTTGAAGGGTGAACCACTGCGGCGGGTCGGGCATTCCGCGGGCCGCCGGGGGCCCCGGACGCCGCACTGGCCCTTGAGTCTCCCAGAGACTCAAGGGCCAGTGCGGGTGGATCGGGACGGCCGATGGGCGTTGAGTCTCTCGGAGACTCAGTGGCGAGTACGCCGGTCAGCGACCGCGGCTGAACGACGCGGCGCTGTGGCCGCCGCTGCGGGACTGGCCACCCTGGCCACCGCCCTGGCCGCCACCCTGGCCGCCGCGACGACGGCGGTTGCCGCCGCCACCCTGGCCGCCGGCGCCGCCCTGGCCGCCGCCCTGGCCGCCGCCGGAGCGACGACGCTGGCCGCCGCCGGTGGACGAGCCGCTGGGGGTCTCGCTGGTGTAGCTGGTCGGGTTGCCCCGACGCGACTGGCCGTTGGTCTGACCCTGGCTGCGAGCCCGCTTGCGCTGGGCGTTGGCGCCGGTCGAACGACCGCCGCCGCCACCCGAGGTGGGCACCTCGATGACCAGGCCGCCGGGAGTGCTGCGCTCACCGGGGGCGAGCTGCGTGAGCATCGCGTGACCGGGGCCGCTGACCTTGGTGGTGGTCGGCTTGATGCCGGCCTGACGGGTCAGGTCGCGCACGTCGCGCTGCTGCTCGTCGGTCATCAGGGTGATGACGGTGCCCTCGGCGCCGGCGCGGGCCGTACGGCCCGAGCGGTGCAGGTAGGCCTTGTGCTCGGTCGGCGGGTCGGCGTGGATCACCAGGGCCACGTCGTCGACGTGGATGCCGCGGGCGGCGATGTCGGTGGCGACCAGCGTCGTGGCCCTGCCGGAGTGGAACATCTCCATGTTGCGCGTTCGCGCGTTCTGGCTGAGGTTGCCGTGGAGGTCGACCGACGGCACGCCGCTCTTGTTGAGCTGGCGGGCCAGCGCCTTGGCGCCGTGCTTGGTGCGGGTGAAGACCACCGTGCGACCGGGCGCGCTGGTCAGGTCGACGAGCACCGGCACGCGCTGGTCGCGCGAGACGTGCAGCACGTGGTGCGACATGGTGGAGACCGGCGACTGCGCCGAGTCGGCCTCGTGCGTGACTGCGTTGGTCAGGAACCGCTTGACCAGGACGTCGATCGCCTTGTCGAGCGTGGCGGAGAAGAGCATCCGCTGGCCGGACTGCGGAGTCTTGTCCATGATGCGGCGCACGCCGGGCAGGAAGCCGAGGTCGGCCATGTGGTCGGCCTCGTCGAGGATCGTGATCTCCACGGCGGACAGGTCGGCGTAGCCCTGGCCCATGAGGTCCTCGAGCCGGCCGGGGCAGGCGAGGACGATGTCGACGCCCTTCTTGAGCGCGGTGGTCTGCGGACCCTGGCCGACTCCGCCGTAGACGACGACGGTCGACAGGCCGGCGGCCTGGGCCAGCGGCAGGAGGGCCGCGTGGATCTGGCCGACGAGCTCGCGGGTCGGCGCCAGGATCAGTGCGCGCGGCTTGCGCGGCATCGCCGGCAGCTTGCTCGCGTCGAGGCGGGCGACCAGCGGGAGGAGGAAGGCGTACGTCTTGCCGGAGCCGGTGCGGCCACGGCCGAGGACGTCGCGACCGGCGAGGCTGTCGGGCAGCGTCGCGGCCTGGATGGGAGTAGGAGCAGTGATGCCCTGCTTGGCCAGGATCTGGGCAAGCGACGAGGGCACGCCGAGTTCGGCGAAGTTCATGTGAGTTGCTTTCGGTTGGCGTCTCGCCAACGTGAGCCGCTGTGAAGATGAGCGGCGTACGTGCCTCAGTAGTTGAGGAAGGGTCTCCCGGGGGTGACCTGCATCCGGGGCAAGACCGGCCGGACGTCTGAGGGCACAACACTAGCGGGACGAATGGGGTTCGCGTGAATCCTTTCCGTGTGAGCCCCGACTCAGACGCCCGGCCCGACCTCAGGCGCAACAGGCTTGGGCGTCTCCGGTCGGGTGCTCGCGGGACTCCTCGACCACCACGTCGGTCAGGTCGTCGGTGATCGTGTAGACCTCCCAGCGCTCACCGTCGGGCGTGCCCTGCACCCAGAACTTGTCCTGCTTGGCGTAGCAGCAGGTGGTGTCGCGCTCCTCGGTCGTCGCGAACCCGGCAGCCGCCAGCCGGGTCAGCTCCGCGTCGACGGTGTCGACGTCCTCGACCTCGACGCCGAGGTGGTTGATGCTCCCGCCCTGGCCGGCGTTCTCGATCAGGACGAGCTTGAGCGGCGGCTGCGCCACGGCGAAGTTGGCATAGCCGGGGCGGACCTTGTGGGGCTCGGTGCCGAGGAGGGTGGAGTAGAAGGCGATCGACGTCTCGAGGTCGTCGACGTTGAGGGCGAGCTGCAGGCGGGACATGGCTTCCTCCATATATTGATGAGTGTCGATGTGTTGAGATTGCACTAGACATCGACATCTGTCAATATTGATCTGTGTCGAAGTCCGAGCTGACCCTCACCCCCGTCGAGACGGTGGCCTGCTGCTCACCCCTGGTCCGGGAGCCGCTGTCGGCCGACCGGGCCGAGCGCGTGGCGCCGCTGCTGAAGGCCCTGGCCGACCCAGTCCGGCTGCGGCTGGTCTCGATCGTGGCCGCCAGCGAGGGGGGCGAGGCCTGCGTCTGCGACCTCAACGACGCCTTCGACCTGTCGCAGCCGACCATCAGCCACCACCTCAAGGTGCTCCACGAGGCCGGCCTGCTCGACCGCACCAAGCGCGGCGTGTGGGTCTACTACGCCGTACGCCGCGAGGTGCTGGCGGACCTCGCCGCACTCATCGGCGGGGGCGCGTGAGCGTCCAGGAGGGCGGGAAGGTCGTCGACCGGCTCTCGACGCTCGACCGGTTCCTCCCGATCTGGATCGGGCTGGCGATGGCCGGCGGGCTCCTGCTCGGCCGCTGGGTGCCGGGTGTCGACGACGCGCTCTCGGCGGTCGAGGTGGACGGCATCTCGTTGCCGATCGCCCTGGGCCTCCTCGTGATGATGTACCCGGTCCTCGCCAAGGTGCGCTACGACCGGCTCGACACCGTGACCTCCGACCGCCGCATGCTGGGCGCGTCGCTGGTGCTCAACTGGGTGGTCGGACCGGCGTTGATGTTCACGCTGGCGTGGCTGATGCTCCCCGACCTCCCGGAGTACCGCACCGGCCTGATCATCGTCGGCCTGGCGCGCTGCATCGCGATGGTGATCATCTGGAACGACCTCGCCTGCGGCGACCGCGAGGCGGCTGCCGTGCTCGTGGCACTCAACTCCGTCTTCCAGGTGATCGCCTTCGCCGGCCTCGGATGGCTCTACCTCGAGGCGCTCCCCTCCTGGCTCGGGCTCCCGGGCGCCGCCCTCGACGTCTCCGCCTGGCAGATCGCGAAGTCCGTGCTGATCTTCCTCGGGATCCCGCTCGTGCTCGGGTGGCTCTCGCGCACCTACGGGGAGCGGCTCCGCGGCCGCGAGTGGTACGAGTCGGTCTTCCTCCCGCGCGTCGGGCCGTGGGCCCTGATCGGGCTGCTCTTCACCATCGTCGTGCTGTTCGCCCTCCAGGGCGAGCAGGTCACCAGCCACCCGGTCGACGTCGTCCGCATCGCCCTGCCCCTGCTGGCGTACTTCGCCCTGATGTGGGGTGGTGGGTTCCTGCTCGGGCGTGCCCTCGGCATGACGTACGAGCGCACCACGACGCTTGCCTTCACCGCGGCCGGCAACAACTTCGAGCTCGCCATCGCGGTGGCGATCGCGACCTTCGGCGTCACGTCGGGGCAGGCCCTCGCCGGGGTCGTCGGCCCGCTCATCGAGGTCCCCGTCCTGGTCGGCCTCGTCTACGTCAGCCTTGCGCTGCGCGACCGCTTCGACCACGACGTCCCCACACCGTCCGTCCAGGAGAACGCCCGATGACCGCACCGACCGTCCTGTTCGTCTGCGTCCACAACGCCGGCCGCTCGCAGATGGCGGCCGGGTGGTTGCGCTCCCTCGCCCGCGACCGGGTCAGGGTGCTCTCCGCCGGCTCCGCGCCGACCGCGGCCGTCAACCCCGTCGCAGTGGCGGCGATGGCCGAGGTCGGGATCGACATCTCGGCCCAGCAGCCCGAGCTCCTCCGCGACAGCACCGTGCGACTCGCCGACGTCGTCATCACCATGGGCTGCGGAGACGCCTGCCCCTTCCACCCCGGCAAGCGCTACGAGGACTGGGTGCTCGACGACCCCGCCGGACAAGGGATCGAGGCCGTGCGGCCGATCCGCGACGAGATCCGGCGGCGGGTCGAGGAGCTGCTCGAGTCGCTCGCACTCCCCACGGTGATCGAGTAGCCCGAGGAACGAGGGCGCGCACTGTCTTCGGTGATCGAGTAGCCCGAGGAACGAGGGCGTATCGAGATTCAGGCGCTGGCGCGCCGGACCAGCGTCGGCGGGATGATCACGCGCATCGGTCGGCTGGCGTCGGGCTCGTCGACGCGCTCGAGGAGCAGGCGGGTCGCCCGCTCGGCCATCTCGTCGACGGGCTGGCGGACGGTGGTCAGGGCCGGGGTGGTGCGCTCGGCCACGCCGAGGTCGTCGAAGCCGACGACGGCGATGTCGTCGGGCACGCGGCGCCCGAGCTCGGCGAGCACCTTGAGCGCGCCGGCGGCCATCAGGTCGGAGGCGACCACGAGGCCGTCGATGTCGGGGTGGCGCTGCATGAGCGCGCGGGCCGCGGCCTCGCCGCTGGCCTCGGTGAAGTCGCCGTGCTCGACCGCGTCGGCGGCCAGCCCGGCCGCCGACATGGCCTGCCGCCAACCGACGATCCGGTCCTCGGAGGCCGTCATGTCGGCGGGCCCGGCGATGGTGCCGATCCGCGTGCAGCCGCGGGCGACGAGGGCCTCGGTCGCCTCGCGCTCGCCCGCGACGTTGTCGACGTCGACGTAGGCCACCCGGTCGCCGCCGGTCCAGGGACGGCCGCCGAAGACGCAGGGCAGACCGATGTCGGCGAGGTGCTCGGCGAGCCGGTCGTCGCGGTGGTGGGAGACGACCAGGGCGCCGTCGACGTGGCGGTTGGTGAGGTAGCGCAGCGTACGTGCCGTCGACGCGCCGGGACGGGCGAGCAGCAGCACCAGCTGGATGTCGCGCTCGCCCAGCACCCGGGTCACGCCGCGCAGCGTGCCGGCGAAGAACGGGTCGGAGAAGACGCGGTCGTCGGGCTCGGGGACCACCACGGCGATGGAGTCCGTGCGCCGCGTGACCAGGCTGCGCGCCGCCGGGTTGGGGACGTAGCCCAGCGCGCGCACCGCCGTGTCGACGGCCGACTGGGCGCGCGCGCTGACGCGCTGGCCGCCGTTGATCGCACGGGACGCCGTGGCGCGCGAGACGCCCGCGACCCGGGCCACCTCGTCGAGGGTGGGCTGACCCGCGCTCACGGGGCTGCGCGGGGTGGTCACTCGCGCCACGCTAGTGGTCCACGGCTGGTGGCGCGGGCAGGGTCCCGCTGCGGGCGAGCTCGGCGTACCAGTGGGCGCTGGACTTCGGCGTACGACGCTGCGTCGCGTAGTCGACGTGGACGAGCCCGAAACGCTTGGCGTAGCCGAAGGCCCACTCGAAGTTGTCGTAGAACGACCACTGGAAGAACCCGCGGACGTCGACGCCCTCCTCGATCGCCCGGTGCACCGCACGCAGGTAGGAGTCGAGGAACGCGATCCGGTCGGGGTCGTGCACCCGCCCGTCCTCGTCGAGCCGGTCGTCGAAGGCCGCGCCGGTCTCGGTGAGGTAGATCGGGAGGTGCGGGTAGTCGTCGTGGAGGCGGCGGAGCAGCCGGTGCAGCCCCTCGGGCTGGATCTCCCACCCCATGGCGGTCAGCGGCAGCCCGCGGCTGGGGAAGGTGACGTGCTCGGAGCCGGGGAACGGCGACAGCGCGACCCGGTCGGGGTGGTCGGCGCCGATGCCGACGACGTCCGTGCGCGGGTGACCCGAGACCTCGTCGCCGTGGTAGTAGTTCACGCCCAGCACGTCGATCGGGGTCGAGATGACCTCGAGGTCGCCGTCGCGCACCACGTCGAGCCAGGGCCGGTCCTGCCACGTGCGGTCGGCGGTGTCCTCGAGCACGTCGGCGGGGTAGGCGCCACGGAAGATCGGGTCGAGGAAGAACCGGTTGTGCATCCCGTCGATCCGGCGGGCGGCGTCGACGTCGACCGGGTCCTTCGGGTCGCTCGGGTCGGGCACGGTGAGGTTGAGGCTCAGCCCGAGCCGGTCGGCGCCGCGGCTGCGCAGCTCCTGCGTGGCGAGGCCGTGCGCGAGCATGAGGTGGTGACCGGCGACGAGACCGGCAGCCCCCTCCTGGCGACCCGGCGCGTGGTGGCCCGCGGAGTAGCCGAGGAAGGCCGAGCACCAGGGCTCGTTGAGGGTGGTCCACGTCGGCACCCGGTCGCCGAGCGCCTCGTGCACCGAGACGGCGTACTCGACGAACCGGTGGACGGTGTCGCGGTTGGTCCACCCGCCGGCGTCCTCGAGCGTCTGCGGCAGGTCCCAGTGGTAGAGCGTCAGCCACGGCGCGATCCCGTGGGAGAGCAGCTCGTCGACGAGCCGGTCGTAGAACGCGAGCCCGGCCGCGTTGACCGGTCCGGCGTCGGGCCGCACGCGCGGCCACGCCACGGAGAAGCGGTACGACGTCGCGCCGAGGTCGGCGAGCAGGGCCACGTCGGACGGCATCCGGTGGTAGTGCTCGCAGGCCACGTCGCCGGTGTCGTCGTTCAGCACGGCACCGGGGATGCGGGAGAACGTGTCCCAGATCGACGGCGTACGTCCGTCCTCCGCGACGGCGCCCTCGATCTGGTAGGACGCGGTCGCCATCCCCCACACGAAGTCGTGCGCGAAGTGCGGCCCGGACGTCGACTCGACGGTGGCTGCGGGCGTGGTGTGGATGGTCATCCCTTGACGGCTCCTTGCATGATGCCGGACACGAGCTGGCGGCCGGCGAGGACGAACAGGACGAGGAGCGGGATGGTGGCCAGGGTGGTCCCGGCCAGGACCAGGCTGAAGTCCTTGAAGTACCCGCTCTGCAGCTGGTTGAGCGCCACCTGGATGGTGGGGTTGTCAGGTGGCAGCGCGATGAGCGGCCAGAAGAAGTCGGTCCACACCTGCATGAAGGTGAACAGCCAGAGGATCGCCGCGGCGGGCCGCGCGGCCGGGACGGCGACCGTCGCGAACACGCGGATCTGCGAGCAGCCGTCCATCCGGGCGGCCTCGATGAGCTCGTCCGGCACGGCGTCGACGAGGTACTGCCGCATGAAGAACACACCGAACGCCGTCACGAGCCACGGGACGATGACCGAGAACGTGCTTCCCGCCCAGCCCAGCTTGGACATGAGGATGAAGAGCGGGACCACGCCGAGCTGGGTGGGCACGGCCATCGTGGCGATGACGAACACCAGCAGCAGGGCCCGGCCCCGGAACCTCAGCTTGGCGAACGCGTAACCGGCCAGCGTGCAGAAGAACACCACCGAGCAGGCGGTCACCGTCGAGACGAGGAGGCTGTTGCCGAGGGCCTTCCAGAACGGGATCGAGTCCATCGCGCGCTGGGCGTTGGCCATGAAGTGGCCACCCGGCATGAGCGGCGGGACGCCCTGGGCGGCGACCTCCTTGGTCTGCGACCCGAGCAGGAAGGACCAGTACAGGGGTGCGGCCGAGCCGAGCACGAACGCGATCAGCAGGCCGTAGACGAGGAACCCGGGGCGGCGGATCATCGCTCACCCCCGAGGGTCCCGATGCGGCGGACCAGGATGAGGTTGACCACCGCGAAGACGCAGATGACCAGGAAGAGCAGCCAGGCGGTGGCGGAGGCCCGCCCGAGGTCGCGCAGCTGCCAGCCGAAGTCGTAGACCAGCATGGTGATCGTGCCGAACTGCCGGTCGCTGCCGCCGTTGCGAGCGGTCGTGTCGTCGAAGAGCCGGGGCTCCGCGAAGATCTGGAGTCCACCGATGGTGGAGGTGATGATGACGAAGATCATCGTCGGCCGGATCATCGGGACGGTGATCGAGACGAACTGGCGGATGCGGCCCGCGCCGTCGATCGCCGCCGACTCGTAGAGCTCACGCGGCACCGCCTGCATCGCGGCCAGGAAGATCAGCGCGTTGTAGCCCGTCCAGCGCCAGTTGACCATGCTCGCGATCGCGACGTGGCTGGCGAGGCGGTTGGTGTGCCAGGCGATGCTGTCGATCCCCACTGCGTTGAGGACCTGGTTGATCAGCCCGTAGCGGTCGCCGAACATGCTCCCGAAGATGATCGCCACCGCGACGGGGGACACCACGAAGGGCAGCAGGATGCTCATCCGCCACAGCGTCCGCCCGCGCAGCTGGTTGTCGAGCAGACCGGCGAGCACCAGCGCGATCAGGATCTGGGGCACCGACGAGATCAGGAAGATGCTGATCGTGTTGACCAGCTGCTTGGTGAAGTAGGGACTCGCGAGCACCTCGCGGAAGTTGTCGAGGCCGACGAACTCTCCCTTGCCACCCAGCAGGCTCCAGTCGTGCACCGAGACGTAGGCGGTGTAGCCCAGCGGGAACATCCCGATGACGAGGAAGAGCACGAAGAACGGCGCGACGTAGAGGTAGGGCGAGAACCGGTGGTCCATCCGGCTCAGCCGCTGCCGCCACTGCGGGGCCTCTCGCCGGCCGCTCGGGCCGGCCGGCCGGGGTGGCGACACCTGCTCGGGTGTCGCCACCTCGCGTGGGGAGGTGAGTGGTCACGTCGCGCCGTTCGGTCGTGGGGTGCCTGGGCCGGTCAGCCCAGTGCTTCGACGTCGGCGAGGAACTGCTGCCACGACGCGTCGGCGTCCTTGGAGCCGTCGTCGACGCGCGTGATCGCCGCCTGGAAGGCCGTCAGGATGTCGGAGTACTTCGGCCCCTTGAACGGCTGCACCGTGATCTCGGCGGCACGGTCGGCGGTGATCGTGCCGATGGGCGCGTCGTTGAAGAACTCGTTCACGGCGTCGTTCACCTCCGGCGAGTCCTGCGCATCGACCTGGCTGGGGAAGGCTCCCACGGCCTCGAACGCCTTGGCCTGCTGCTCGGGAGCGGTCAGCCACGCGGCCACCTTCTTGGCCTCCTCCGGGTGCTCGCCCTGGGCGGGGACGGTCAGGAACGAGCCGCCCCAGTTGCCGCCCCCACCGGGGAAGACGTTGGCGATGTCCCAGCCGTCGACGCCTTCGGAGTTGCCCTCGATGATGCCCATCAACCAGCCGGGGCACGGGATCGTGGCGAAGCCGTCGTTCTGGAACTGCGCCGTCCAGTCGTCGCCCCACTGGGCGATCTTCGAGGACAGGCCACGGTCCACGTTGTCGGTCACCGTCTTGTAGACGGCCTCGAGCTCCGGGTTCTCCACGTCGACGGTCGCGTCGTCGGTCTCGAAGGGGTTCGCGACCTGGTTCAGCATGGCCTGCGACAGGCTGGTCGAGGAGTCGTACCAGGCGGTGTCGGGCATCGCCTTGACGAACTCGTCGCCCGTGGCGAAGTAGTCGTCCCAGGTGCCCATCAGCTTGGCGACCTCCTCGCGGTCGCTGGGCAGACCGGCCTTCTTGAACAGGTCGGCGCGGTAGCAGATGCCCTCGGGGCCGACGTCGGTGCCGTAGCCGATCATCTGGCCGTCGGAGTTGGTGCCGGCAGCGGCCTTCCAGTCGAGCCAGCGGCCGTCGAGCTCGGGGTCGGTGAGGTCGACGAAGGCGTCGCTCTCGGCCATGATCGCGGGCATCGCGTCGCCCTCGATCGCCTCGATGTCGGAGAGGCCCGAGCCGGCGGCGAGCTTGGTGTAGAGGTTGGCCTTCGCGTCGTCCCAGGTGCCGACCTTGACCTGCTCGATCTTGATGTCGTCGTTGGCGGCGTTCCACTCGTCGATGAGGTCCTCGTAGCCGAACTCGTTGAACGTGGCCACGCTGATCGTCGTGACGCCGTCGGCGTCCGAGCCGCTGTCGTCGTCGCCGCTGCTGCACGCGGCCGCGGTCGTCGCGAGGGTGAGCGCCAACAACGCGCTCGAGGCGAGTCTGAACCGCCGTGTCTTCGATGTCTGCACCACTGCACTCCTGCCGTCCTGGCTGCGCCGGACTGACTGCCCGGTCGGTGAGGTGGACGTCAGCGGTGTGAGAGCGCTTCCACTTGCGTCCGGCAGCAACTATGACCGCGGTCACATCGCCGTGTCAATGGACGCTCGCACAATCGCGTCCACTTTGTGGGAGCGCTTCCACTCCCACCGCTCAGGACCAGCGCAGCACCCCGTCGTCCAGGCGCGCTCGCCGGATCGTCCGGGCGTCGTGGAGGTAGCTCTGCTTGAGCGACCACGGGGCGCGGGTGCCCTGCCGGGGCAGCGTGTGGACCACCCGCTGCACGTAGCCGGCGTCGAAGTCCATCAGCGGCACCTCCTCGACGTCCGGCTCGCGCACCGGGACGACCGACCGCGTGCCGGTCGCCCGCAGCCGCTGCAGCAGCCGGACGACGTACTCCCCGACGAGGTCGGCCTTGAGCGTCCAGGAGGCGTTGGTGTAGCCGATGGTGAACGCGAAGTTGGGCACGCCCGAGAGCATCATCGCGCGGTAGGCCATCGTCCGGCTCGGCTCGACCCGCTCGCCGTCCACGCGCAGCTCGGCGCCGCCGAACACCTGGAGGTTGAGGCCGGTCGCGGTGACGACGACGTCGGCCTCGAGCCGCTCCCCCGACTCCAGCTCGAGACCGGTCTCGGTGAAGGTGGCGATGCGGCCGGTGACGACGTCGGCCCGGCCGTCGCTGATGGCACGGAACAGGTCGCCGTCCGGCACCAGGCACATCCGCTGGTCCCACGGGTCGTAGCTGGGGTTGAAGTGGGTGTCGACGGCGTAGCCGGGCGGCAGCTGCGCGACGTTGGTCCTGCGGACGAGGCGGCGCACGAGGTCCGGGCGCCGCCGGCTCGCGCGGTAGAGCGCGGACTGCAGCGCGATGTTCTTCCACCGCGTCGCGACGAACGACCGCTCCTCGCCGACGAGCCGCGTCAGCCGACCCTTCACCGCGTCCTTCGCCGGCACCGAGAGGACGTACGTCGGTGAGCGCTGCAGCATCGTGACGTGAGCGGCTCCGCCCGCGGCGAGGGCGGGCACGAGCGTGACGGCGGTGGCGCCCGAGCCGATGACGACGATGCGCCGGCCCGTGGGGTCGAGGTCGTCGGGCCAGTGCTGCGGGTGGATCACCTGGCCGCCGAAGCGCTCCTGGCCCTCGAAGTGCGGCGTGTAGCCCGCGTCGTAGTCGTAGTAGCCGCTGCACGCCCACAGGAAGCCGGCGGTCATCGTGCGCCGCTCGCCGCCGACCTCGGACGTCACCGTCCACCGGGCGGTGCTCGAGTCCCAGTCGGCCCCCACGACGCGGTGGCCGTAGCGGACGTGGCGGTCGACGCCGAACTCGCGCGCCGTGTCGCGCAGGTAGTCGAGGATCGAGGCGCCGTCGGCCAGGGCGGTGTCGCCGCGCCACGGCCGGAACCGGTAGCCGAGCGTGTGCATGTCGGAGTCGGAGCGCACGCCCGGGTAGCGGAACAGGTCCCACGTCCCGCCGCTGACCTCGCGCCGCTCCAGGACGGCGTACGACGTCGCGGGCAGGTCCTTGGCGAGGTGGGCCGCCGCGCCGATGCCCGACAGGCCGGCCCCGATGATCAGCACGTCGACGTGCTCCACGGTCGTCACGCGACGAGCCTAGGTCAGCGTCCGCGGATCCGTAACAGCGAGTTACACCGGACGCGTCACGGCCGTGCGTACAGCTCGACGAACCGCGCCAGCAGCCGCACCGGCTCGGTCACCATCGCCTCGCGGGCGGCGGCCTTGAGGTGCTCCTGCTCGTGCGGCTCGTAGTAGCCGTGGGCGCTGTAGGCGTCGATCCGGTCGCAGATCGCGACGGCGTCGAGCTCGGGGTGGAACTGGGTGGCGTAGACGTTGCGGCCGATCCGGAAGGCGTGGACCGGGCAGGTGTCGGTGGAGGCGAGCAGCACCGCGCCGTCGGGCAGCCGCGCGACCGCCTCCTTGTGACCGAGGTACGCCGTGAACTCGCGCCGGCAGCGCGCCGAAGAGCGGGTCGTCCCGACCCGCGTCGGTGAGCCGGACGGGCAGCGCGCCGATGGGCTCGCCGAACCTCCGGTCGACGACACCCCCGGGGAGGATGCCGAGCACCCCGATGCCGTAGCAGGCGCCGAGGAACGGGACGTCCGCGGCGACCACCCGTTCGGCGAGCGACCGGAGCTCGGCCTCGGCCCGGCGCTGCGCCGGCGACTTCGCGTCCTCCGGGTCGGACATGTTGTAGGGCCCGCCGCCGAGGATGATCCCGGACCAGTCGTCGAGGTCGACCTCGCCGAGCGGACCTGCCTCCAGGCGGACCCGGACCAGCTCGTCGGACCGCAGGCCGCAGCCGGCGAGCACGGCGTCGTACTCCTGCTGGGCGACGTCGTCCTCCGCGCGGGTGCCGAGGAAGAGGAAGGGCCTCACTCCGCCCGCCTGCACCGCAGCCCCGCCGGCGATCAGTCCGTCGACGTCCTCGACGCCCCACGCGGTGAGCGCCTCGCGGGTGTGCTCGCCGGGCAGTGCGGGCGCGCTGCTGATGGTGGACGCGGTCCGCGAGAAGCGCGGCGCGGGTGCCGGCTGGGTGACGCCGTCGTGCTCCACGAAGGTGCCGCGCGCGGCGAGGTGCGGGTGGGCGGGCGCCTCGGCGAGGGGTACGACGGGCGCGACGCAGGCGTCCGTGCCGTCGAAGACCTCGGCCCACTCGGCCTGCGTCCGCTCCTTGAACCTCCTGATCAGGGCGCCGCGGATGGTGGCGTGGTTCTCCGGGTCGTCGCGGTCGGGGAGCTCGACGCCGATGCGCTCGACGAGCGCGGCCCAGAACTGCGGCTCGAGCGCCGCGACGCTCACGTGCCGGCCGTCGGCGGTCTCGTAGACGTCGTACCAGGGCGTGCCGCCGTCGAGCAGCCCCGAGCGGCGGGTGCCGGTGTCGAGGCCGATGGCGGCGAACGTCGACGCCATCGCGTTGAGGTGGGCCGTGCCGTCGACGATCGCGGCGTCGACGACCTGGCCGCGACCGCTCGTGCGCGCCTCGAGGAGGGCGGCGAGGATGCCGATGACGAGGTACGTCGAGCCGCCGCCGAAGTCGCCGAGCAGGTTGCTCGGGAAGTGCGGCCGGTCGCGGTCCTGGCCGAGCCCGTGGAGGGCGCCGGTGATCGCGATGTAGTTCATGTCGTGGCCCGCGGCCTGGCTCCACGGCCCGTCCTG
Organism: uncultured Actinomycetota bacterium; assembly: GCA_963701485.1. Classification (GTDB taxonomy): domain Bacteria; phylum Actinomycetota; class Actinomycetes; order Propionibacteriales; family Nocardioidaceae; genus Nocardioides. The sequence goes on along the minus strand of CAVPAA010000014.1, from coordinate 11,519 downwards.
GCCCCAGCCGGTCATCCGGCCGATGACCAGGCGCTCGTTGCGGGCGTGGCACACGTCCGGCCCGAGCCCGAGCCGCTCCATCGCGCCCGGCCGCATCCCCTCGACGAGCACGTCGGCGCGCTCGACGAGGTCGAGCACGACCTCGATCGCCTCGGGCCGCTTGAGGTCGAGCGCGACGCTCGGCCGGCCGCGGTTGAGCAGGTCGTTGCTCGCCCGATGCCGAACATCCCGCCGCCCGGCCGGTCGATGCGCACGACGTCGGCGCCGAGGTCGGCCAGCAGCATGCACGCGTGCGGCCCGGGCCCGATCCCGGCCACCTCGACCACCCGCACGCCCCGCAACGGCCCGGTCCCCTGCCCCAGCTCGTACGTCATGCGGTCGATCATGACACCGCCGCTGTCAGGGTCGCGACGGCTCCACGGCGCGGGTGGACTCCCCGCTCAGGCGGGGAGTCCGCCACTTCGAGGGGGAAACAACCCCCCACAGGTGGCGAAGTCCCCGCTCGGGCGGGGAGTCCGCCAGAGCCGAGATCGACGTCTTGCAACTCGTTGCATAGGTCGGGCACCATGGCCCCATGGCCCTCGAGCACGCCCTCCTCGTCGCGCTCAGCGAGCGCCCGGCGAGCGGGCTCGAGCTGACCCGGCGGTTCGAGAAGTCGCTGGGGTTCTTCTGGCACGCCACCCACCAGCAGATCTACCGCGTGCTGGCGCGGATGGAGGCCGACGGCTGGGTGGGCGTCGAGGTCGTCGAGCAGGAGGGCCGGCCCGACAAGCGGGTCCACACGCCGTCGGCCGAGGGGCGGCGGGTGCTGGCCGAGTGGCTGGCCACGCCGATGCCGATGGAGACGTTCCGCAGCGAGCTGGCGGTCAAGCTGCGCGGGGCGTCGTACGGCGACCGCGCCGCGCTGGCGGCCAACCTCCTGGACGCCCGGGCCGACCACGCCACCCGGCTCGCGCACTACGAGGAGCTCGAGCGCGAGCAGTTCCCCGACCCGGCCGCCCTCGACGGGGCCGGGCTCGACCAGTGGCTGGTGCTGCGCGGCGGCATCCGCCTCGAGCGCTTCTGGATCGACTGGATCACCGACTACCTGCACGCCCACGCGAAGGCCGACGAGAAGGACTGACATGACACACCCCCTCTACCCCCACCTGCTCGAGCCGATCACCCTCGGCGGCGGGCCGGACGCGCTGACGCTCCGCAACCGCGTCGTCATGGGCTCGATGCACACCGGGCTCGAGGACCACCCGTGGGACATCGACAAGCTCGCGGCGTTCTTCGAGGAGCGGGCGCGCGGGGGCGTCGGCCTGATCATCACCGGCGGCTACGCGCCGACCAAGCGCGGCTGGCTCAAGCCGTTCGCCTCCGAGATGACCAACCGGCTCCACGCCAAGCGGCACGAGCGGATCACCGGCGCCGTCCACGACGCGGGCGGCGCGATCGCGCTGCAGGTCCTGCACGCCGGTCGCTACGGCTACCACCCGCTGTCGCAGAGCGCGTCGGACAAGAAGTCGCCGATCACGCCGTTCAAGCCGAGCGCCATGTCGAGCAAGGAGGTCGACCACACCGCGACCGCCTTCGCCAAGAGCGTCGCGCTCGCCCGCAAGGCCGGCTACGACGCGGTCGAGATCATGGGCTCCGAGGGCTACCTCATCAACCAGTTCCTCGCCGCGCGCACCAACGACCGCGACGACCAGTGGGGCGGCTCGGCCGCGCGCCGCATGCACTTCGCCGTCGAGGTCGTACGCCGATCGCGTGAGCTGGTGGGCGCGGACTTCCCGATCGTCTACCGGATCTCCCTGCTCGACCTCGTCGAGGGCGGCCAGACCTGGGAGGAGACCGCCGAGCTCGCGCTGCACCTGCAGGCCGCCGGCGTCACCGTCTTCAACACCGGCATCGGCTGGCACGAGGCACGGGTGCCGACGATCATCACGCAGGTGCCGCGCGGCGCCTGGCGCTCGTACACCGCGCGCCTCAAGGAGGTCGTCGACGTCCCGGTCTGCGCGTCCAACCGGATCAACACCCCCGAGCTCGCCGAGGACATCCTGGCCGCCGGCGAGGCCGACCTCGTCTCGATGGCGCGGCCGCTGCTGGCCGACCCGGCCTTCGTCGCGAAGGCGATGGACGAGCGCGCCGACGAGATCAACACCTGCATCGCCTGCAACCAGGCCTGCCTCGACCACGTCTTCACCAACCAGCGCGCCTCCTGCCTGGTCAACCCGCGCGCCTGCCACGAGACCGAGCTCGTGCTGATGCCGACGCTCCGCAAGCAGACCGTGGCCGTCGTCGGCGCCGGACCGGCCGGCCTCGCCGCCGCCACCTCCGCGGCCGAGCGCGGCTTCGCGGTGACGCTCTTCGAGAAGTCGCCCGAGCTCGGCGGCCAGTTCCGCCTCGCGATGGCGGTCCCCGGCAAGGAGGACTTCGCCGACACCCTGCGCTACTTCACCCGTCGCCTCGAGGTCCTCGGCGTCGACGTACGCCTCGCGACGGCCGCGACCGCCGACGACCTCGCCGGCTTCGACCAGGTGGTCGTCGCGACCGGCGTCACCCCGCGACTCCCGGAGATCCCCGGCATCGACCACCCGAGCGTGGCGTCGTACGCCGACGTGCTGAGCGGCGCGGTCGTCCCGGGCAAGCGGGTCGCGGTGATCGGCGCGGGCGGCATCGGCGTCGACGTGAGCGTCTTCCTGACCCACGAGGAGGAGGACCTCGACGACTGGATGGCCCACTGGGGCGTCGGCGACCCGGCGCTCCACGAGGGCGGCCTGACCGAGGCGAAGCCGCGCACGCCCGCGCGCGAGGTGACGCTGGTGCAGCGCAAGACCACCCCGATCGGCATCGGGCTCGGCAAGACGTCCGGCTGGGCGCACCGCGCGGTGCTCAAGCAGTCGCGGGTGACCCTGGTCAGCGGCGCGACGTACGACCGCATCGACGACGCGGGCCTCCACGTCACCGTCGACGGCGCCTCGCGGGTGATCGAGGCCGACACGATCGTCGTCTGCGCCGGTCAGGACTCCGTGCGCGACCTCTACGACGGACTCGGCCGCGAGGCGCACCTCATCGGTGGCGCCGACGTCGCCGCCGAGCTCGACGCCAAGCGGGCGATCAAGCAGGGCACGGAGGTCGTCGCGGGGCTGTGAGCCGTCCCGCGGCCCGGGCGGCGCCGCACCGTCGCCGAGCGATACGTTGTGGGCGTCGTGGCCCCCTCAGGCGACCCCTCCCGCGACGATGGACGTGAGGAACACCGTGCCGGCTCAGCAGCCCCCGTGGGCAGACTCCTACGCCCCGGGCGTGCCCCTGCACCTCGACTACGGCGACACCACGGTGCTCGACCTGTGGGACGACGCGGTGCGCCACCACCCCGACCGTCCCGCAATCGACTTCCTGGGCCGGGCGTCGACCTACGCCGAGGTCGACGAGGAGGTACGCCGCGTGGCGGGCGGCCTGCACGCGCTCGGCGTGGGTCCCGGCGACAACGTCGCCCTGGTGATGCCCAACTGCCCGCAGAACGTCATCGCCTTCTTCGCGGTGCTGCGCCTCGGCGCCGCCGTCGTCGAGCACAACCCGCTCTACACCGCGGCGGAGCTGCGGCGCCCGTTCGTCGACCACGGCGCCCGGGTCGCGATCGTGTGGGACAAGGTCGTGCCGGTCGTCGAGGAGCTCGTCGCCGGCTCGGCCCTCGAGCACGTGGTCGCCGTCGACATGACCACCCGGCTCCCGTGGCGCAAGCGCCTCGCGCTGCGCCTGCCGATCGCGAAGGCGCGCACGGCCCGGGAGCAGCTGACGGCACCCGCGCCCCAGGTCATGCAGTGGGCCGACCTGGCCTCGGCCGCTCCGCTGGACCACGCGCACCCGCGGCCGCACCGCGACGACGTCGCGCTCCTGCTCTACACCTCCGGCACGACCGGCGTGCCGAAGGGCGTGCCGCTGCTGCACCGCAACCTCGTCGCCAACGTGATGCAGGGTCGCGCCTGGGTGCCGGGGCTGAAGGAGGGCGAGGAGTCCTTCCTGGTGGCGCTGCCGCTGTTCCACGCCTACGGCGTGACGGTGAGCGTGCTGCTCGGCGTGGCCCTCGCCGCCAAGCTGGTGCTGCTGCCCAAGCCCGAGATCGGCCTGATCATGGACGCCGTCGCCCGCGAGGTGCCGAGCTTCGTGCCGGCGGTGCCGCCGCTCTACCAGCGCATCGTCGACGAGTCGCGAGCGCCGCAACGTCTCGATCAAGGGCATCCGCTACGGCCTGTCCGGGGCGATGCCCCTGCCCGCTCCGCTCGTGGAGCGGTGGGAGGCCGTCACGGGCGGGCTGCTCGTGGAGGGCTACGGCCTCACCGAGACGTCACCGGTGATCGTCGGCAACCCGATGACGGGCGCGCGGCGGCCGGGTGCGATCGGGGTGCCGTTCCCCGACGTGGAGATCCGCATCGCTGACCCGGACGACCTCGACCGCGCGGTGCCGCAGGGCGAGCGGGGCGAGCTGCTGGTCCGCGGTCCGCAGGTCTTCGCGGGCTACCGCGGCCTGCCGGACGAGACGGCGGCCGCGTTCCACGACGGGTGGTTCCGCACCGGTGACGTGGTGACCATGTCGCCCGACGGGTTCCTGACGATCGTGGACCGGATCAAGGAGGTCATCATCACCGGCGGGTTCAACGTCTACCCGTCCGAGGTGGAGGCCGTGCTCCGCACGCACGCCGGGGTCGTGGACGTGGCGGTCGTCGGCCTGCCGCACGAGGACGGCGGCGAGGAGGTCGTCGCCGCCGTCGTGCTCGTGGAGGGCGTACCGGTGCAGCCGGACGAGCTGCGGGCGCACACCCGCAAGGGCCTCACGCCCTACAAGGTGCCGCGCCGGGTGGTGTTCGTCGAGGAGCTGCCGACCAACCCGATGGGCAAGGTCCTGCGACGCGAGGTCGTGGCCCGGCTGCAGGACCCGCGCGACTGACGTCGCCTGCGCCGGACGGGGCTGGGAGGATCGGCGGGTGAACCGTCGCGCGCTCGTCCGCCGCCCCAGTCCCCGCCTCGCCGAAGGCCTGCTCACCCACCTCGACCGTGTCGAGGTCGACGTCGAGCTCGCGCAGCGCCAGTGGGAGGCGTACGTCGCCGCGCTGCAGGCCGAGGGCTGGGAGACGATCGAGGTCCCGCCGGCACCGGACTGCCCGGACTCGGTCTTCGTCGAGGACACCGTGGTGATGTACGGCGACCTCGCCGTCCTCACGCGCCCCGGCGCCGACGAGCGCAAGGCCGAGGTCGCCGGCACCGAGCAGACGCTGCGCGACCTGGGCTTCCGGATCGCGCGCATCGAGGAGCCGGGCACCCTCGACGGCGGTGACGTCCTCAAGCACGACGGCACGGTGTGGGTCGGTCTCGGCGGGCGCACCAACCGGGCCGGCATCGACCAGCTCGCCGCGCACCTCGCGCCGCTCGGCGCCTCCGTGGTCGCCGTACCCCTGACCAAGGCGCTGCACCTGAAGTCGGCGGTCACCGCGCTGCCCGACGGCACCGTCGTGGGGTGGGAGGAGGTCGTCGACGACCCGACCGTCTGGGACTCGTTCCTCGGCGTGCCGGAGGAGCCGGGCTCGCACGTCGTGCTGCTCGACGAGGCGACCGTGCTGATGTCGTCCGCGGCGCCCCGGACCCGCGCGCTGTACGAGGAGCGCGGGCTGCGGGTGGTCACCGTCGACGTCACGGAGTACGAGAAGCTCGAGGGCTGCGTCACCTGCCTGTCGGTGCGCCTGCGCGGCTGACGCCTCCCGGTCCGGACCGGCGCCCCGCGCCCTTGCCAGCGATCCTCGCGCGGAGGACTCTGGCCGGAGGGACGGGCAGAGGAAGCGGGACACCGATGGGCGAGCCGTCGCTGGAGCTCACGCCGCAGACGGCGGCGCTCGCCTGCGCCGCCGAAGCCCTGGAGCAGGCCGGCCTCGAGCACTGGTTCTTCGGCGGGTGGGCCGTGGACCTGTGGGTCGGTCGCCTCACCCGCCCCCACGACGACATCGACGTCCTCGTCCGGCGCGCCGACGAGGCCGCGGTCGACGCAGCCCTCGAGACGGCCGGCTGGGTCCACACGCCCCGCGACGACGACCTGGTCGGCACCGAGTACGCCGGCGACGGGTACGCCCTTCAGCTGACGTTCGTCGAGACCGACGACGAGGGCCGGGTCGTCGTACCGGTCCCGGGCCGACCGGTCGTGGTGTCCACCGGACCGCTGGACCACGTCCGCCGCCCGCTCGGCCACCTCCACGTCCGCGTGCTGACGCTGGCGAAGATGCTCGAGGGCAAGGGCGTCGCCCGGCCGGACGAGGCGGGCGGCGCGAAGGACCGGGCGGACCTCGCCGCGCTCCGGACGGTCGTCGCGACGATGTGAGCCGGGACGCTCGCCGATCTCTCATCGCGGCCGGGAGCGCGGGGTACGGGGCCCCATGACCCACCTCCTCGACGCCACGACCTACGACCCGGACGACGAGGTCAACCTCAGCGGCTACGCCGACAGCATGGCGGTCTACGTCGCGAGCGTGACGGGCCTGCTCGCCCTCGGACGCGCCACCGGCCGCGAGCTCCCCGAGCACTACTCCCTCCGCGACCTCACCCTCGGCGGGATCGCGACGCACAAGCTCACCCGGCTGCTGAGCCGGTCGTCGGTGACCAGCCCGCTCCGGGCCCCCTTCACCCAGTTCGAGCAGGCGGCCGGGTCGGGCGAGCACCTCGAGAAGCCCCGCGACGGCCACGGCCTGCGCCACACCGTGGGCGAGCTGCTGACCTGCCCGTTCTGCCTCGGGGTCTGGGTGGGCACGGCGTACGTCGCCGGGATGGCCTTCGCTCCCCGGCCGACCCGCGCCGCGGCGGCGGTGCTGACCGTCGTCGGCGCCTCGGACGCCCTGCAGCACGCCTACTCCCGGCTCCGCGGGGACTGAGCCCCCGCGTGCGGATCCGGGCACCCGGCACCGACGGGCCGGGTCGTCAGACCCGGCCGCCGGGCAACCCCTGCCGATGTGGTCGGACCACTGTTCACGGATCACGGTCGCCGCGCAGGTCGAGCCTGCGGAGCCCGTCCGCCCCAGGGGTGAGGCGAGGGCTCGAGGCTAGCCCGTGGTGCGGACGACGCGCACCCGCATTGAACTGTCGTCAATCAGCTGGATCCGCCACAGGTACGACGACCTCGTTGCGCCGCAGGAACCACGGCGTCCACGGAGGGTCGAACCGGGCGAACCGCGGCAGACCGGCGACCTCGAGACCGGCCTCGCCCAGTGCGTCGAGGAGCCGGCGGGCGTGCTCGTCGTACCGGTCGCGCGTCCAGCGCCCGGAGAACCTCAGCGCGGCGGCCGTCTGGGCCGGGACCGCCCGCAGGCGGACGTTCGGGTCCGTCGGGTCAGGAGCGCTGTCGAGGTCGAAGTCGGCGGGCATCACGAAGCCGACGACGAAGCGGCCGGCCGTGTCGCCCTCCGCCTCCTGGACGACCGGCGCGGTCATCGCAACCTTGCGGGACTGGGTGTTACGCCCGCCGATGTAGCCCACGAGCCGCCGAAAGGAGGTGTTGCCCGCGCCCTCGAACGTGCCCGTCACCCGGGTCTCCGCGACCACGTGGTCGGGGTAGCGGCGCAGCTCGAAGCCGGGGTGCTCGCGCACGACCTCGTAGGGCTGCTGCTCGGTCATGACTCCACTGTCCCGCTGCAGGCAAGAAGCTCCTCACGTTCGCCTGGTGAAGCGGACCTTGCCGTGCTTGTCGAGGGAGTGCTGGAACGACGGGTCGTGGATGCGCCGATGGTGGGGCGAGCAGAGCAGCCGGCCCCTTTCGACGCTCGTCCCGCCGCCCTCACACCACGTCACCTCGTCGTGATGGGCCTCGGTCATCGCAGGCGGCGCATCGCAGCCGGCTGCGGTGCAGCCGCCGTCGCGGATCCCCATCGCGAGGCGTTGGGCCTCGGTGTGGAAGCGCCGCTTGCGGCCGACGTCGAGCGGCACGCTCGGTCCGCCGAGGACGACGGGGATGATGCCTGCGCGGCACGCGATCCGCCGCGCCTCGCCCGCGCTGATGCGGCTGCCGGTGTCGAGCGACGCGGCCGCGAGCCCGCCGAGCAGGGTGTCGAGATCCATGGTGACGACGACCGTTGCCGACACCCCGCCCGTCCTTGGCGTGGGGGCGGCAGACCGGGCCTCGATGTAGTCCATGAAGGCACGGCCCATCCTGTGCCGGGTGAGCGCCGGTGGCCGGTCCTCGTCCCTGCGCTCAGCGCGACCTTCCCTGCACGCGCGCGCGACGCGGGCCTTGAGGTCCTTGGCGAGCATCGCCCCGTGCAACGACGGGATGGTGAAGCGACCATGGCACGTGCCGTGGCCGTCGTCGACCATGGAGAAGGACGCGGCGGCCAGGGCGTCGGCCTCCTCGCTCTCCAGGCGGCGAGCCTCCTCGGCGTCAGCAGCCACAGGATCGACCGCCTCGAGCACTCGACGCCCCAGGACCCGGAGGTCCTTCGCATCGTGCTCGCCGGCCTTCTCGAGGAGGAACCGCGTGGCAGCGGCCGGCACCCAGTCGTCGACCGTGTCGGGCAGCTCGTCCACCGCGTCGGCGATCACGCGCGCCTGGTCGGTGCGCAGGTCGCCTGAAGCCAACCCCTGGGCGACCTCGTCGTGGTCCTCCAGCGCCTTCGCCAGCCGTGCCGTCCGGTGCGCCTCGGCGCGGGTGATGCGCGTCGCGTGGGACCACCAGTTGGTCGTCGACGTGGCCCCGGTGCCCATCCCGGCACCCACCGTCTCCGCCTGGCGCAGGACACGCATGAGGAGCGCGTCGACCTGGCCCCGGACCCGGGTCAGCGACAGCAGCGCCTGCTCGCTCTGCTGGGTCGACATCGACCACAACGGCCGCTCGCTCAACGTCGCGAGGTCGGCCTCCAGCCACCGCGCGAACGCGACCACGTCGTGGTCGTCGAAGTGCGCGATCGCTGTCATGCACGCACTCTTCCAGAGGGGTACGACAGTCGGGTCAGGTCGCGCGGCGGGGTGTGGAGGAGGCGTCAGAACCCGGGAAAGAATTGCAGCCGAAGGCACGAGGGGCGGCGAACGACGGAGTGCTCAGGAGGCGCTGCACAGCGCCGCGAGACGGGTAGGCGGGCCGGCGGGCGTTTGCGGCGTGCCGTCGAGATCCCTCGCCGCGTCGGCTTAGAAGGGCTGCCTCCTCATGCCTTGGCCCGGGCAACCATCCGATTTCCGGTCGGCTTGGCCGGTCCAATCGGTGAACGCAAACCACCCCGAACGGCCCGGTCTTAGGTCGCCGACCAGTGACTCAGGAACCGTCATGGTGACCGTGTTTCCGTCGACCTCAACGTCGGATGGGGAAAGGCGGAGGTTGGCCCTCTTTCTTGTGCTGTCCTCGTAGACGTACGGCTTGACCATGCGTCCGTCCGTCCACCTCATGGCAACCTGCCGGATGATTTGGAAGTCGGCGCTCTGCACGTGAAATCCCACCCAGACGTCGTCTGTCTGAGGAATTGGTCCGGCGAGCTCGGCGCTCAAGAGGACGTGGTCGTTTTGGTTGCGGATGCTGGCCGATAGGAGGTCTACCGCGCCGCCGTCGCCCTCCTTGTCCTCACACACGGAGGTCTTCGGCAACGCCGCCTCCGAAGAAGTCGAGGCCGAGACTCGAGTGTTCTGGTCCGCGTCCCTCTTGCCGTCGTCGGACCCGCCGCAGCCGGAGAGCGCTAGGACGAAGATCGCCACGAACGCGAATCCGCCATGAGGCTTCATGCTTGGCACGGTAGTGCTGTCTCGAGGCGCGCCGGAAGAGTCGTGGAGCTACGGCTCGGTGGGCAGCACGGTCGTCCTCCTCGACTACTCCAGCCTAGGCAACTTGGATCGATGTGGCTTCCGGCATCACGCCCGATCACTCGCACGTGATACGTCGCGGGTCCGCACATAACACTCGCGGCAAGGCCTATCCGGGTGTGACTGCTCTCCAGTGATACCCGTCGGAGGAGACGGAGATCGTCCGCATCCCGGTGCGGGCGATGATGACACCGCCAGAGGTGTCGATTCCCCCGGACCAGTAGGGACCCACCAAGCCCGGGGCGCCGGCTAGGGGCTCGGGCTTATTGCTCCCCGGGGCGTACCGCCAGATCTTCCCGGGCGGCCCGCAGATCGGTTTGGTGCACGGGATGTCGGAAACGAAGAGGCGGCCGAACAGCAGAGCTCCATCGTCGGCGTACGCGATGCCGCCGAAGTACGGTCGGTGCCAGGGCAGCGGGACCTGACGGAATCGTTGCTCGTCGTCGGTCTGCCACAGCGCGTCCACGTACGACGGCAGGTCCTGCAGCCCGGTCGCCGACACCGTCGCCTGTAGATGTCCGCGCCCCACGGCAACGCGCGCTTGGCCGTACCCGAACCCTGGGCCGCCGGTGGACCTGCCTCCCGCCAGGTCGGCCTGGACGGTGGTCCACGTGCGTCCGCGGTCGTTGCTGGTCTCGAAGCGCCACTGCTGACCGCGACGCATGAAGCCTTGGACGCTCAGGATTGTGCCCCGACGGCCCGTTACGTGCTGCCATACCTCCCCGAACCTCGTGCCCTCGACCGGGTAGATCTCCGCGGCATCGACATCGGCAGCCCATAGCCGCCGCATCTGGACGTCGCCGAGTTCGAAGAGGACGCTGCCATAGCGGTCGAGGTCGAGGAGCATGTCTCCGCGTCTGCGTGCCTGCGGCTCCAAGACCCGCAGGGGCTTCGTCTTGCCGTTGGGGTAGAGGACGAATGCCGGGTAGTTGATGTAGGGGTCCTGCTGCTGAGGCTTGACGGCCACCGCTCCATCGCCGAGCGGGTTGTACGACACGAGGTAGGCGAGAGAGTCGCTGATGTGGATCCGAGTGGCATGTGCCCAGTTGTCGTCGGTGGTGGCGATAACCGTGCCTTCGTGCCCCTTGCGCTGGTCGAGGAGCATCGCCACCGCGTCAGTACGAGAGGTGTACTCCACTTCGCGCAGCTCGAGGTGCGGGCCGGCGCGGTCGAGAAACTGAACTCGGTCGAGGAACCTGTCGAGCTTTTCTCTTCGCTTCCGAGAGATCGGTCCCTTCGTGGCGGGAGACATTGGCTCCTCCGATGAACTCTCGGCGGGCCTCTCGCTGTCCGTGCTCGCGGGGGAAGGGCTTCCGCTGTCCTGGCCCGCAGAGCGTGACGCACCGCGCTCGCGGCCCTCCTCGCTGCATCCAGCGAAGACAGCGACCATCGCCACTAGAGCGACGCATAACCCAACTGAGCGCATGCCCCTCCGACAAGGACGTGGCGGGTGTCCACCTCACCTCAGAGTGCCCACGCCCCCCGCGTCTCGCAAGTGTGAGGGCATCTTGCTCAGCAGCCTTACCGGAAGAAGGCCAAGTGTTAGAACAGGTGTTTGTGCGTCGAGCGTGCGCGGAAACGCGGCGAGGCGATCCCATGGCCAGTGTGCTGACGGATGGCGACTACCTACCCGGTCGACTGCTGGTGGGGGTGTTGGTGACACCGTCCGGGTCTGCCGCAATGGGTGCGTCGTACGGCTGCGACACGCGTCCTTCCGC
>CAVPAA010000013.1:0-26036 GCA_963701485.1 uncultured Actinomycetota bacterium | reverse complement strand
CGACGGCTGCGCTCCTAGGCTTCACGAGGCCACCGGGGCCACGGGGCCGTCTCCGAGACAGAGCTCGCGCTCGCCACCCTGCGGCGAAGGCTGCTGTGGCTCCGCGTTCTTGACCACCAGGACGGCCAGGTCGTCCGCGAGCTGATCGCCGTGGAAGTCGTGGACCGCGTCGACGAGGAGCGCGGAGAGCTCGGCGGCGGGCCGGTCGACGGCACCGTGGAGCACCGCGGCGACGCGGTCGCCGCCGAACATCTCGCGGCCGCGACGTGCCTCGACGAGCCCGTCGGTGAAGATGCACAGGAGATCGCCGGGCGACAGGTGGACGGTCGTGTCGTGGAGCTCGGGCTCGTCGAACAGTGCCAGCGCGGTGCCCAAGGTGCCGACCTCCTCGACCTCCCCCGTGGTGCGCAGCACGATCGGAGGATGGTGCCCGGCGAGGGTGAAGACCACGGTGGTCCCCCCGCCCTCGCGGCGCAGCTGGCCGTAGACGAGCGTGCAGTGGCGCTCGAGGTCGGTGTGGCTCAGCAGGTTCGTGTTCACCTTGTGCACGGTGTCGCTGGGCAAGGTGTCGGCAGCCGCCAACGCACGCAGGGTGTACCTCGTGGCCGCGCTCACCGTCGCTGCCTCGGCCCCCTTGCCGCTGACGTCGCCGAGGACGAAGGCCCACGTCTGCTGCCCCAGGTCGAACACGTCCAGGAAGTCACCACCCACCTCTCGGCCGTCGCCCGCGGGGAGGTACTGGCTCGCGAGATCGATGCCCCCGACGTCGGGGAGCCTCGGCGGCACCATGCTGGCCTGCAGGGCGGACGCGACCCGGGACTGGTCCTCCAGGACCCGCTCGAGACGTCGTCGGTCGCGGACGCGCTCGGTGATCTCGTGCAGCACCACGACGACCCCTGCCGGACGACCCGCCACATCGGCAAGCTGCTCCCGAGCGACGTCGAAGGTCCGGCGGTGCAGGGCGCCATCGGCTCCCCTCACGGTCAGCTCGGTCGTCCCTGCGTCGGACGCGTCCGCGGCCACGACGTCGCCCAGGCGCCGTCCCAGCAGCGCCGTGCGGCTGGTCCCGACCAGCTGCACGGCTGCTGGATTGAGATCGACGATGCGCCCGAAGGGGTCGGTGACGTAGACGGCGTCGGACATCTTCTCGAGCACGGCACCACGTGCCAGCGGGGTGAGGTCCACGAGCCTCTCGTGGAACAGCCCCCAGACCAGGACGGCCCCGGTGAGGGTGAAGGCGAACGGCGTCAGGTCGATCGAGGCGAACCAGCCGACGTTGACGTTGTACAGGGCGTTGACGGCCAACGGAGCCAGGGCCGCAACGACGAGCACCACGGCCATGCGGCGATAGCTGCGCGCCAAGCGCCCGATGCTGGCGACGAACAGCGCGGTCGCTCCGACGAGGACGAGGTAGTTGTAGCCGAAGAACGCGTTGAACAGCGGACCCGCCTCGACCTCCGGCGATCCGCCACCGGCCGCCGACGGGGGGTAGGACCGGAGCAGGTCGTGGGTGGCAGGGAGCGCGAGCAGCACCGTCGTGACGACAGGCACGACGGCCAGGACGCCGAGCAGCCGCCCGGTGACCCACCGGTCTCGGCCGACGTACTGCAGCACGAACGTCAGCCACGCCGGTGCCAGGGCGATGATGCCGAGGTACTTGAGGTCACCCCACCGGCTCTTCAGCGCGACGTCGTCGACACCGAGCTCGACCGCGTAGGCGAGGCCCCACCACGCCCCTGCCAGCAGAAGGAGGGCCAGGCTCCAGCCCATGCGCGCTTCCCTGCGCCAGGCGACGTAGGCCGCCAGGCAGGCCAGGGCGATCCCGGCCGTCGCCATGATCGTGGCAAAGGAGGTCAGCAACCCGAGCTCCTCCCCATCCGGTCCAGCGGCACAGTTCTCGACCGTCCAACCACGCTACTCCCAGCCGGAGGAGGTGGCCGCAGATCCGGCATTGTCTCGACGCGCCACAGCCGGGGCGCGCGCTCGGATCGCCCGTTTCACCACATTTGGGGCTGGGGCGAGGCCGCCACGCCTCACCCCTTCGGGTCGGGGCACCGCGCACCGATGCGGGGCGGCGATGTTGAATGGCCGCTGTCCACGACCCCAAAGAGCAGGAGCTGCACGTGAACAAGTCTGAACTGCGCGACGCCATCGCCTCGCACGCCGAGCTGAGCAACGCCCAGGCCGACAAGGCCCTCGAGGCCGTCATCGCCTCGATCACCACCGCCGTCGCCGGCGGCGACAAGGTCACCGTCCCCGGCTTCGGGACGTTCGAGTCCCGTGAGCGGTCCGCCCGCACGGGCCGCAACCCGCAGACCGGCGAGACCATGGAGATCGCCGCCAGCAAGGCGCCGGCGTTCAAGCCGGCCGCTGCGTTCAAGAACGCCGTCAACGGCTGACCCTCACGCCATGACGAGCCGCGCGGCTCGCGGCATCCGGAGCAGACGATCGAGCTGCTTCCGGATGCCGTGAGCCGCGCGCGTGGTTTCTCGGCGGACGAGCGGCCTGACTCCGACTTCGCTCGTACGTGGCGCGAGTGAACGTCGACTAGCGTGCGGTGCGCACGACCTCGAGGGCCTGGCGGGCGATCTCCCACTCCTCGTCGGTGGGGACGACGAGGACCGCGACCTCGGAGCCGTCGGCCGAGACGGCGCGTGCGTCCGTCGCAGGTGCCTCGTTGCGATCCGCGTCGAGCACGATCCCGAGCCGGGACAGACCGTCGAGCGCAGCGGCCCGGAGCCCGGCGCTGTGCTGGCCGACGCCGCCCGTGAACACGACGGCGTGCAGCTCGCCGAGCGCGGCGTAGTAGGCCCCGACGTACTTGCGGACGCGGTAGGCGTAGACGTCGAAGGCGAGCCGTGCTGCCTCGTCACCGGCGGCCATGCGGCGGGTCACCTCACGGAAGTCGTTGACGCCGGCAAGCCCGCGCAGCCCGGAGTCGCGGTAGAGGGCGCGGTCGATCTCGTCCAGCGACCAGCCGAGCTCGCGGTGCAGGTGACCCTGGATCGCCGGGTCCAGGTCGCCGGAGCGGGTGCCCATCACCAGTCCCTCGAGCGGCGTGAACCCCATCGAGGTGTCGACCGAGCGCCCCCTGCGGATCGCGGCGGCTGACGCTCCGTTGCCCAGGTGGAGCACGACGAGGTTGGTGTCCTCGACCGGACGACCGAGCAGCTCGGCGGCACGACGCGAGACGAAGGCGTACGACGTGCCGTGGAAGCCGTAGCGGCGGATGTGGTGCTCGTCGCGCCAGGCCGCCGGCACGGCGTAGGTGTAGGCGTGCTCGGGCATCGTCTGGTGGAAGGCGGTGTCGAAGACCGCGACCTGCGGCACCTCGGGGAAGCGCCGCAGCGCGGCCCGCATCCCCTCGAGGTTGGCCGGGTTGTGCAGCGGCGCGAGCGGGACCAGGTGCTCGACCGTGTCGAGCAGCCGGTCGTCGACCAGGACCGGCTCGGAGAACAGGTCGCCGCCGTGCACGACGCGGTGTCCGACCGCCGTCAGGGTGTCGCGGTCGATGTCCGGCCCATGGCGCTCGAAGGCCTCGACCGTCGAGCGCAGGGCGTCCTCGAAGTCCTCGAACCGACGCTCCTCCGTGTGCTCCTCACCGCCCACGGTGTGCGTCAGGGTGCCGCTGTCCTCGCCGATCTGCTCCACCGCCCCGGACGCCTCGGCGACCCCGGAGTCGCCGTCGAGCAGGCGGTACTTCAGCGACGACGACCCCGCGTTGAGGACCAGCACCCGCTCCGTCACGGGCGCTCCTGGGCCTGGATGGCGGTGATCGCCACCGTGTTGACGATGTCGCGCACCAGCGCGCCGCGCGAGAGGTCGTTGACCGGCTTGCGCAGGCCCTGCAGGACGGGACCGACCGCCAGCGCGCCGGCCGAGCGCTGGACGGCCTTGTAGGTGTTGTTGCCCGTGTTGAGGTCGGGGAAGACGAAGACGGTCGCCCGCCCGGCGACGGCGGACTCGGGGAGCTTGGTCCGCGCGACCGCGGCGTCGATCGCGGCGTCGTACTGGATCGGGCCCTCGACGAGCAGGTCCGGCGCGCGCTCGCGCACCATCGCGGTCGCCCGGGTGACCTTCTCGACGTCGGTGCCGCTGCCGGAGGTGCCGGTGGAGTACGACAGCATCGCGACCCGCGGCTCGACCCCGAACGCCGCGGCGGTGCGGGCCGACGCGACCGCGATGTCGGCGAGCTGGGTGGCCGTCGGGTCGGGGTTGACGGCGCAGTCGCCG
Source organism: uncultured Actinomycetota bacterium (assembly GCA_963701485.1). Taxonomy (GTDB): domain Bacteria; phylum Actinomycetota; class Actinomycetes; order Propionibacteriales; family Nocardioidaceae; genus Nocardioides. Next base: position 21,803 of record CAVPAA010000013.1, on the reverse strand, counting down.
TAGACGAGCACCTGGTCCTTGAGGCACATGAAGAAGACCGACGACACCACTGACACCTCGGGCACCGTGCGGATGACCTCGAGGGCCGGTCGGATGGTGTGGGCGGTGGTGTGCACCGCCCCCGACACCATGCCGTCGGCGAGGCCGAGCTCGACCATCATGGTGCCGAAGTAGGACACGTCGACCACGATGTCGCGGGCCGCCTCGAGGTCGATGCCCTTGTGGGCGCGCCGCTGGTGGTACTCCTGCGCGAACCGCTCGCGCAGCTCCTCGTCGTACGGGCTGAGCAAGCGCGCGCCCGAGACGTCGATGCCGAGGTGGGCGGCCTTGGCCCGGACGATCATCGGGTCGCCGAGCAGGGTGAGGTCGGCGACGTTGCGGCGCAGCAGGACGTCGGCGGCGCGCAGGATCCGCTCCTCCTCCCCCTCCGGCAGCACGATGTGGCGACGGTCGGCGATCGCGTCGTCGAGGACCTTGTGCTCGAACATCAACGGCGTGACGACCGAGGTGCGGGCCACCTCGAGGCCGCTCATCAGCTCCTCGCCGTCGACGTGCTCGGCGAAGAGCGTGAGGGCCGTGGCGATCTTGCGCGGGGAGTCCTTGTCGAGGCGGCCCCGGCGGTTGGTCAGCGTCGTCGAGGTGGCGTGGGTGCCGAGGTCGGTCGCGATGATCGGCAGCGCCACCTCGAGCCCGTCGAGCAGCCGGTCGATCTGCTCCGGCAGGGCGAGCCCGCCGTTGAGCACGATGCCGGAGATCTGCGGGAAGCTGGCCGACTGGTGGGCGGTGAGGACGCCGAGGACGACCTCGGGACGGTCGCCCGGCGTGACGACGAGCGCGCCGTCGAAGAGCCGGTCGAGCACGTTGGGCATCGTCATCGCCGCGACCACCAGACCGGGGACCTCGCGCGCGAGCTGGGACTCGTCGCCCCGCACGAGGCGGCCGTCGCAGGCCGCCATCAGGTCGCCCACGGAGGGGGCGCTCAGCAGCGGCTGCTCGGGCAGGGCGAAGGCGGGCACACCCTCGCGGCGCAACGCGGTCGCCGTCCGGTCGGTCGCCTCCGGGTCGACGCGGTTGGCGATGACGGCGAAGAGCGTCGCGTGGTTCGCCGCGAGCTCGGCCTGCGCCATCGCCGCCGTGGTCCGGAGCTGGTCGACTCCCCTGCCCCGGCCGTTGAGCACCAGCAGGACGGGTGCGCCGAGGTTGGCCGCCACCCGGGCGTTGAACGCGAACTCCGCCGGGGCGCCGACGTCGGTGTAGTCGCTGCCGACGATGACCACGGCGTCGCTCTGCTCGGCGACCTGGTGGTAACGGGCGACGATGCGGTCCATCGCGCCGTCCGGGTCGGCGTGCACGTCGTCGTAGCTGACGCCCGCGCACTCGTCGTACGACAACGACACCGCGTCGTGCGAGACGAGGAGGTCGAGGACGTAGTCGTGCACGTCACCGGTCGACGCCTCGGCGCGGACCACCGGACGGAACACCGCGACCCGTGCCACCCGACGCGACAGCTGCTCGAGCACCCCGAGCGCGACCGCGGACTTGCCGGTGAATCCCTCGACGCCGGCCACGTAGACGCTGCGTGCCATGGCCCGACCCTAGCGGCCGGGACCCGGCGTCGGGACCCGCCCCGATCCAGGGCTGGACAACGAGTTGTCCAAGGTTTGTCCAATGTTTCGCATTTCGGCTGTCCGGGGCTCCTCCGCTCCGGCCACGATCAGTGCACGCCCACACCCGGGCGACGACCAGCACGGCCCCACGGCCCGGAAGGAGCAGATCGTGGCCACCCTCACGACGCCCCCAGTCCCTGCCCACCTCGGCGACCGCCGCACGACGAGCGAGCGGGAGGAGCGCGCCAGCCGCACGGCCACCATCATCGACGAGATGCGCGCCGGGTCCTCCGAGTCGCGGCGCCGCGAGCTGGTGGACGAGCTGATCGAGACCAACGTCGCCGTGGCGCGCTCGATGGCCGCCCGCTACCGCAACCGCGGCATCGACATCGACGACCTCGAGCAGGTCGCGCTGGTCGGCCTGATCAAGGCGGCCCGTCGCTTCGACGCCACCGCCGGATACGACTTCATGTCCTACGCCGTACCGACCGTCCGCGGCGAGCTGCGGCGCCACTTCCGCGACTCGGGCTGGATGATCCGGGTCCCGCGCCGGGTGCAGCAGATGCAAGCGCGCATCAGGGAGGTCCAGCACGAGCTCGAGGCGCAGCTGGGAGGATCGGCTCGCCCGTCCGAGATCGCCGCGCACCTCGGCGTCGAGGTCGGCGAGGTCGTCGAGGCGCTCGCGGCCGACGGCTGCTTCCGACCGGCCTCGATCGACGGCAGGGGCGAGGCGCAGGAGCACGGCGCCATCGCCGACGTGCTCGGTCACGACGACCGCGGGTTCGCGAGCCTCGAGGCCCGGCTCGTGCTCGACTCCGCCGTCAGCCGGCTGTCGGACCGCGAGCGGCTGATCCTCCGCTGGCGGTTCGAGGACGAGCGCAGCCAGCAGGAGATCGCCGACTTCGTCGGCCTGACGCAGGCGCAGGTGTCGCGGACCCTCACCCGCATCCTGGGCCGGCTGCGCACCGACCTCTCCGAGCCCCTGACCGCTGCCTGAGTCGTCCGAACGGCCGAGGCGGCCCTGCCGATCGGCGGGTCGGCTCGGGCCTCCGGGCCGAGGCGCTCGCCGCCGGACAGCGCGATCGTGGACCTACCGATCCTCTCGTCAACGGAGTCCACGATGAGCACACCTCGACCCACCTCGACCACCCTGGACGACCAGCCGATCCCGGTGCGGGCCAAGCTCGCCGCCGCCTGGACGAGCTTCATGTTCCTGTACGCCTACGTCGACATCCTCGGCTTCTACACCCCCGGCGTCGTCGACGACATCATCGACGGCAAGGTCTACGAGTTCGACCTCTCCCAGACCTTCTCGACCTCGGTGCTCGCCGTCCTGGCCGTCCCGATGTTCATGATCGTGCTGTCGGCGGCGCTGCCCGCCAGGGCGAACCGCACCACGAACCTCGTCGTGGCCGCGCTCCTCGTCCCCTTCACCGTCTTCAACGTGGCAGGCGGGTTCTACCTGTACTTCTACGGGCTCGGCGTCGCTCTCGAGCTGGTCGTCCTCGCCCTCATCGTGCGGTACGCCTGGACCTGGCCCCGCACCGCGCCGTCGGCGACCCCGGCGACCACGACGACCCACCCGGACCGGGAGACCGTTCGCGCCCAGCACGTGTGATCCCTCCGGACGTGCCACACTTCCCGGCATGGACACCGCGGCGAGCTGGCTGCGCTGGACCCGTGCCGGGACGCTCGCGTCGGTCGCCACCTTCCTGGCAACGGCCGCCCACGTCCACGCCGACGGCCACGCGCCGTCGTTGCCGGTGGTGCTGTTCCTCGTCCTGGGGCTCACCGCAGCCAGCGCGACCCTCCTGGCCCGACCGGCGTCCGCCCTGCGGGTCGTGCTCCTGACCGTGGGCGGCCAGCTCGTCGCGCACTCCGTCCTGACCGCTGCCTCCACGCATGCAGCCGGCGGGTCCCTGGCCCCCGCGATGTCGGGCGGCATGCCGGCCACGACCGGACCGCACACCGCCCACGTGGTCGAGCAGGGGGCGGCCGGCGTCGTGCCGGCAAGCGTCCCGCTGCTGACGCAGCTGCTCGGCCTCGACGCGCAGATGGTGGCCGCGCACCTCGCGGCTGCCGTCCTGGTCGGCCTCTGGCTCGCCGCGGGCGAGCGGGCCGTGTGGAGCCTGCTGACCCACGTCTGGCGGGCCCTGCGCCTGCCTGCGCTGCTGCTGCCGTCGACGCCGGTGACCCGCGGCGCCCCGGCCCAGCAGCAGACCGGCCTGACGCTGGCCCGCCTCGGGTCCGGCACCGTCGTACGACGCGGGCCCCCGCACCTCCTCGCCGCCTGACAGTCCCACCCGCCACCCGGCCGGACGCGATGCCCCTGCGCACCGTCCCCGGGGCATCGGCGCGTTCCGTCCTGCCCGGTCCCCACCGAGGACGACCCGGGCCCACCGAGGAGACCCATGACCCAGCTCGACGCCCGACCCCCGACCGACCCCGAACAGTCCCCGAGCAAGCCGGCCGCCGGATCACGTACCGGGTCAGGAGGGTGGTTCCGCGCGGTGTGGCGGTGGCACTTCTTCGCCAGCATCGTGATCGTCCCGGTCCTGCTCGTGCTGGCCACCACCGGTCTCATCTACCTGTTCCGGTTCCAGCTCGAACCGCTGCTCCACCCCGACCTCCTGAAGGTCGACCAACCCGCCGGGATGGACTTCCAGCAGCCGTACGGCGCCCAGCTGGACGCGGCGCAGCGGGCGTACCCGGACGCCACCCTCACCTCCGTCGCCGAGCCACGCTCCGCGGAGCGACCGACCGTCATCAACGCCGAGATGCCCGACGGGACGGTTCGTGAGATCTACGTCAACCCGTGGGGAGCCGACGTGCTCGGCTCGATGAATCCCGACACCACCCTCAGCGGCTACGCCGTACGCCTGCACGCCGACCTGATGTCCGGCGTGTGGGGCGACCGGCTGCTGGAGCTCGGGGCCTGCTGGGCGCTGGTCAGCGCGCTCATGGGCTACTACCTGTTCTGGCGCGGGCGACGAGCCCGTGCCCGCAGGCCGAGGTCCCTGCGGTCCTGGCACGCCCGCATCGGCGCGGTCGCCGGCATCGGCCTGCTCACCCTCCTCGTCTCCGGCCTCCCGTGGACCGGCTTCTGGGGAGCCCAGGTCCAGGAGCTCGCCACCCAGCAGGGCACCTCCCTGTGGAGCCTCGACCACGGCGCCGAGTCGGACCCCGCATCCACCCTCGACGAGTCCCTGCCCCACAGCCACGCCGTGCCCTGGGGCGCCGGCAGGACCGAGGTGCCCGCGCTCCGACGCGGAGGGACACGACGGCGCGGTCGCCAACGTCGACACCGCGATCGACGTCGCCGCCGGAGAAGGCCTCAGGCACCCCATGACGGTCGCCCTCCCCGACGGTGAGGACGGCGTGTTCTCCGCCATCGGCTACGCCTTCGACGCACCGTCCGACGAACGGACCGTGCACGTCGACAGGTTCGGCGGGCAGGTCGTCTCCACCTACGGGTACGACGACTACCCGCTGCTGGCGAAGGTCGTGTCCCAGGGCATCGGCCTGCACGAGGGTCGCTCGCTCGGCCTCGTCACGTTCTGGGCATCGGCATCCATGTGCCTGCTGGTCATCGCGTCCTGCGTGACCGGGCCGCTGATGTGGTGGCGGCGGCGTCGACGCGGAGCCGGGCTCGGGGCGCCCCGGGGACGGATGCCGTTGACCGCCTCCCCGTGGCTGCTGGTCGGGCTCATCGCCCTCGGCATCTTCCTGCCGTTCTTCGGGATCACCCTGCTCGTCGTGCTCCTGCTCGACCGGCTCGTCGTACGCCGCGTGCCCGCCCTCGCCGGTTGGTTCAACACCCAGTAGCCCGACCAGCGAAGTTCTGGTCTAGAGGTCCTGCCATGTCCACGCGGGCGGGTCTAGCGTGGATCGATCCCATCGACGCACCCGCCCGCGCATCGCGGCGGCACGTGGCGACCTCGGGCCCACTCGTCGGGGACCAGCCAAACGACGAGGCGAGGACTAGCTCATGGACACGAATGCGCTGACGGCCCTGCGCGAGAGCGTTCGGGGAACCGTCACCACCGCGGAGGACGCCGGGTACGACGAGGCGCGCCGCGTGTACAACGCCATGATCGACCGCCGACCTGCGGTGATCGTGCGCCCGGCCAACACCGGTGACGTGATGACTGCCGTGCGGTTCGCGGCCGAGAACGACCTGACCGTCGCCGTGCGGGGAGGGTCGCACAGCGTGCCCGGGTTCGGCACGGCGGACGACGCGTTGGTCGTCGACCTGTCGACCATGCGGGGCGTCCGGGTCGACCCGCTGACCCAGACCGCCCGGGTCGAGGGCGGCGCCACCTGGGGCGACCTGAACGCCGCCGGCTATCCGTTCGGCCTGGCCACCACGGGCGGCATCATCTCGACGACCGGGGTCGGCGGGCTGACGCTGGGTGGCGGCATCGGTCACCTCGCCCGGGGCCTCGGTCTGTCCTGCGACAACCTCCTCGCCGCCGACGTGGTGACCGCCGACGGCAGCTTCCACGTCGCGAGCGACAAGGAGGACGCCGATCTCTTCTGGGCCATCCGCGGCGGCGGCGGCAACTTCGGCGTCGTCACGTCGTTCGAGTTCCGGATGAGCCCCGTCAAGGACATCTACGGCGGACCGATGTTCTTCGAGCTCGACCGGGCCGGCGACCTCCTGCGGTTCTACCGCGAGTTCATCGCCGACGCACCCGAGGAGCTCGGCTGCTTCCCGGCGTACCAGATCGCTCCTCCGCTGCCGTTCATCCCGGAGGAGCGCCACGGCGAGCCGTTCATCGCGATGGTGACCTGCTGGGCCGGTGACCTCGATGCGGGAGAGAGGGCGCTCCAGCCGATCCGGGACGTTGCTCCCAGGGTGGCGGAGGGCGTCGGCGTGATGCCGTACCCGGCGCTCAACAGTGCCTTCGACGCCCTCGTCCCGCCCGGGCTCCAGCACTACTGGAAGGCGAACTTCGTCACCGAGCTGACCGACGACGCGATCGCGGCCCACCTCGAGCACGGACCGAAGCTCCCCGTCGTGAACTCCACCATGCACATCTACCCGATCAACGGCGCCGCCCAGCGGGTCGCGCCCGACTCGACGGCCTTCGCCTACCGCGACGCCACCTTCGCGACGGTGATCGCCGGGATGTGGCCCGACCCGGCGGACAACGACGCGAACACCGCGTGGGTGAAGGACTACTACGCCGCCACCGCGCCGCACTCGGAGGAGGGGGGCTACGTCAACTTCATGGCGGAGGACGACCAGTCCCGGGTCCGGGCGAACTACCGCGGCAGCTATGACCGCCTGGCGGAGATCAAGCGTCGCTACGACCCGGACAACCTGTTCCGGCACAACCAGAACATCCAGCCGGCCTGACACCGGGGTCGCCGCACGCAGGACGCGCCGACTCGACGGGTGACGGGCGTCAGGACGCGCCCACTCGACCTGCCCGGTCGGCGTCGGTGATCGGCGTGATCCAGGACCGGTGGGTGACGCTGTTCTTCGTGATGGCGAGCAGCTCGTCCATGTGGGGCTCGAGGCCGGTGACCTTGTCGAGCGGGACGCCGACGATGAGCTGGAAGCCGAGGCCGCGCCACGCCTGGACGGCGCGGCCGGCGAACTCGGAGTCGGCCTTCACGAAGCCCTCGTCGAGGAAGACCGGGGCGAACCGCGGCCGCGACCGCATCTCGTCACCGAGGCGGAAGCGGAGGGCGGAGCCGACGATGAAGGCGACCAGCTCCTGGCTCTCGCCGCCGCTCTTCTCCCCCAGCGTCCGGTAGGTCGCCCGCAGCTCGCCGGTGGTGTGGTCGTAGCGCTCGGCGCTGATCTCCACGTGACGGCGTACGTCGAGCAGGCGCTCGCGGTCGGTCAGTGACGTCGCCGCGTCACCGACCTGGCTCGGCCGGCGCAGCTGCTGCATGAAGCGGCTGAGCTCGGCGAAGCGCTTCTCGAGGGCGTCCTCGTCCAGCTCGGTCGTGGAGCCGGACGACAGGGTGCGCAGGTCCTTCATGAACGTTTGGACGTGGGCGGGCGACAGCCGCCGCAGGCGGATCCGGAGCCGGTCCCCCGACGCCCCGAACTCCAGGCGTCGCAGGATCGCGTTGATCGGCTCGAGGCGGTCCTCGATCTCCTCGACGGACGCGGCCATCGCGCCGACGAGGGGCACCAGGTCCTGGCCGCTCCACTCCGTGAGCCGGCGTCGCCACTCGGCCCGCCGGGCGGCGAGGCCCTCGCCCCGGATGTCGTCGAGGATGCGGGCGTAGTCGGGGTAGGAGTCCGCGGTCGCGCCCAGGTTGGGTGAGTCCCACTGGAGCTTGTAGACCCGGAACACCTGGGCGAGGTCGTCGTCGACCCGGCGGACCTCGGCCTCGGCGTCGCCGACCGCGGCGCGGAGCCGCTCGGCGAGCCGCTGGGACGACTCGGCGAACCGGTCGAGGTCGTCGGGGTCCGCGGGCGACGCGGCGGCGGCGAAGTCGACCGCGAGGGCGGCCTCCTGCTCCGGGGTGAGCACGACCCGGCCGGCGTCCTCCATCGCCTGGAGGCGGTCCTTGACGACGTCCTCGGCGTCGACGAGGTCGCCGTGGGCGGCGTTGAGGTCGCGCTGCTGCTGCTCCGCGGCGTAGCGGGCCCGTCGCGTCTCCTCCAGCCGTGCGGTGAGGTCGCCGATCTGGGCGTCCAGCGCCTGGAGGCCGTCGTCGGACTCGAGGATCTCGGTCCGCCGACGCTCGAGCTCGGCGATGCGCCGGTCGCTGCCGTCGACGTCGAAGTCGTCGAACCGCGCGGCGGCCACGACGTCGTACGACGTCCGCTGCTGCTCCAGCACCCGCGACCGCTGGTCGAGCCGGGCCACCTCGGCGCCGACACCGTCGAGCCGCTCCTCGAGCTCGGCGAGCTCGGTGTCGACCTCGGCGATCGCGTCGGCGTTGGAGAAGCCGATGATGCTGCGGGTGTCGTTGCGCCCGTGGGCACCGCGCCGGCCGTTGCGCGTCTGGCCGGCGAGGGTGACCCGCAGATCTGACTTTGGGGCGGCGCCCGCGAGCCCGTCGGCGGACTCCACGCAGAGCGCGTTGCGCGACGCCTCGCCGACGTGGGCCTGCACCCAGCCCGAGAAGGGCGAGTCCTTGAAGACCAGCTTGCCCGCGACCCGCTCCGGGTCGGCCGGGCCGAGGTCGGGCAGGTCGAGCTCGACGCCCTCGAACGTCAGCCGGCCGCGGAGCCGCAGCCCGTCGATCGCGGAGGCGAAGCCCTCCAGCCGGTCGAGGGGCACGAGCATCATCCGGGCGCTCGCGCCCAGGACGGTCTCGATCGCCGTGCGCCACCGCGCCTCGTCGGGCGCCACGTCGACCAGCTCGGCCACGAAGGGCAGCTCGTCGACGCTCATCCCGCTGGCCTGCGCGACCTCGGCACGCAGCTCGTCCATCCGGGCAGGCACCCGGCCGGCGCGGCTCTCCAGGGAGGTCCGCTCGCGGCGCAGCTCGGCCTGGCGCTGGCTGAGGGGGAACTGGTCGCGGAGCACGGCGTCGCGCTCGCGGCGGATCCGCTCCTGCTCGCGCTGGAAGCCGGCCAGCCACTGCTGGGCGTGCATCTGCAGCACGGCGAACGACTCGCTCGACAGCAGCGCGGCCTCGACGTCGGGCGCCTGGGCGTCGGTGGCGTCGATGAGCGGCAGCAGCCGCCCCTGCAGGACCTCCCGCCGCCCGAGCCGGTCCTCGCGGACGACCTGCTCCTGCTCCAGCGACAGCGCGAGGGACTGGAGCGTCGACCCACCGGCTGCGCGGTGCGACTCCTTGGCGGCCTCGAGGTCGGCGAGGTAGGTGCGCTCCGCGGACGTCGTCGTGCCCAGCTCGTCGGCGGCCGCCGCACGGTCGGCGCGGTTGTCGACCACGGCGGACTCGATGAGGCTGAGGTGGGTGCGCAGCAGCCACATCCGCAGCGGCGTGTCGCCGTCGAGCGTCACGCCGTAGGAGTCGAGCTCCGCGAGCCGTCGCGTGGCCGCGACCCTGCGGTCGTGGAGGTCGGTGATCGGCGTCAGGAGCTCGAGCTTCTGCTCCTCGGTGCGCATGGCGGAGTGGGCGGTGTCGAGGTCGTCGAAGTGCTCGATCGCGCGGTCGGCGGCGGCGAACGTCGTGGGCCGCTCGAGCACCATGTCCTTGTAGAGCTCGTCGACGCTGCGGACCTGGTTGCCCGCCTGGATCCGGGCGAGCAGCCGCAGCGCCTTCGCCCCGTCACCGTTGGCGCCGATGCCGAGCCGCGCATGCAGGACGGCGGCGAGCTCGGCGTAGGTCCGGTGCACCCGGATGCCGGGGTGGAGCTTCTTGAGCGTGGTGGCGTGGAAGCGCTCGGGCACGGCGACCTCGAGCGTGTCGAGCGGCAGCGCCCCGTCCTGGGTGGCCAGCTGCATCTGCACGTCGGCCGAGCGGGTGGCGCGCCGCGGCACGTAGTAGGTGCGGAGCACCGTGAACCGGCCGCCCTGGTCGTTGACGAACGTCATCGCGATCGCGCCCCAGGTGTCGGCGCCCTTGCCGCGGAGCAGCTTCTCGACCGGCCGACCGGTGCGGGGGTCGTCGACCACGTCGACCGCACCGCGCAGGTAGGACAGCAGGTTGCGCTGGCCGGCGCCGCGGGCCCGGCCCGCGACGGCATCGTTGGACGCGCCGTTGAACTTGGTGTCCGAGGGCATCATCAGCGCCGTGTAGGCGTCGAGGATGGTGCTCTTGCCGACGCCCGAGGCACCGGAGATCATCGTCGCGTCACCGCGCAGGGGCACGACGGTGAGGCCGTCGAAGCCGCCCCAGTTGACCATCTGGAGGAGCGCCGCCCGCCACTGCATCGTGTCGTCGGCCGGGGTGGCCACGTCGCTCCGCTCGAAGAGACCGTCGACCGGCGTCTGCTCGACCTCGTCGATCGACATGCTCACTGCTCCTCTGCGCGGTCGCCGGGGACCGCCGTGTCGGCGCCGGCCTCGTCGTCGAACAGGTCGGCCGTGTCGGCGTGCCCGGCCGGGACCTCGGTGTCGTTTGCGGCCACCAGCGCGGCCAACAGCTCCTGCAGGAGCTCCAGCGGGATCAGCGGCTCGACCGCCTCGCTGATCTCGAACCGCTCCTCGGAGCCGGTGCCGATCAGCAGCCCGGCCTTGACGATGCCCGTGATCGCGTTGCGCGCCCGCTTCTCGTCGCCTGCGACGTCGGTCGCGTGCGAGGGCCGGAAGCTCGAGACGTAGCGGACGACGTCCTCCCGGTCGACGAAGACGCGAGCGTCGCCGCTCGCGAGACCCGCACGCAGCCGGTCGCGCAGGTGGACCAGCACGAGCGTCTCCTCGCGCGACCACGCGGCGTCGTAGAGCATCGTGGGGAAGCGGCTCCCCGTCTCGGAGGTCGCCTGGCGCTTCCACGCGACCTCACGGGCACGGTCGACCTGCAGGTCGAGGAAGAGGTCGTTGAGCCGCGAGCGGAGCAGGCGCTCGTGCTCGACGAGCACGCGCCAGTCACGCGGGTGCGTGCGGGCGCTGATGAACCGCTGCTTGAGCAACGTCACGAGGGCGCGGCGCTGGGCGTACTCCAGGCCACCCTCGTCGCCCTCGAAGAGCGAGACGGAGTGCTCGTCGAGGAGCTCGTCGTCGCCGTCGACGTCCGGCAGCTCGGAGCCCGGCTCGGGGTCGAGCTGCCGGTCGAGGTCGGGTTCGAGCTCGGGGTCGAGCCCGGCGTCGGTCTCGGGGTGCGTCTCGACGCTCATGCGCGGGTCTCCGTCGGCTGGGTCTGTTCTCGGGTCTCGGGGAGGTCGGGGTCGGGCAGCGGCGTGCGGGGCACGGCGAAGGTCCGCCTGCTCCCGTCGGGACGGACCGCCTCGAACGCCTCCAGGGACTCCTCGGCCCGCCAGTCGCGGTCGGCGGCGAGGTGGAGCAGCCCGAAGATCTCCACCGGCCGGCGCAGCGACGGCTCGAGCCCGTCGAAGAGGGCGCCGAGGGACGCGACCGGGAGCAGGGAGGTCGTCACCGCGTCGAGGCGCTCGCGCAGCGCCGCCAGCTTGGGCCCGCCCTGGGCGACGAGCTCGGCGAGCGAGACCGGGGGCGCGAGGTCGGGGTCGGGCGTGCTGATCCGCTCGGGGAGCACGTCGTCGGCGGGGTCGTAGAAGCGCTCGCGCAGGTGGTCGATGCCGGTCCGCGGTGGCAGGAGCGGGACGTCGTGGGCCGCGCGCGGCCCGGTGGTGGCCATCCACGTCATCAGCTCGGCCTCCACCTGGCGCAGCGTCTGCTCGAGCTCGCGGTCGCGGGCCGCGTCGTGGGAGACGATGTACTCCTTCAGGGTCGCCGTCACCCGCGACCGCTGGGCGAGCACCCGGTCGAGGCCGTCGCGCACCAGTCGCACCGTCCCGCGCAGCTCGGCCCGGTCGGCGTCGCTGAGCAACCGGTCGGAGAGCGGGTGCTCGAGGAGGTCCGACAGGTCCTCGCGCAGCTGGGTCACCAGGGCGTCGTCGCGCAGCAGCGCGAACGCGCCCTCGAACGCCCGACCCTCGTGCGTCGCGGTCATCAGGGCGTCCGCGCGGGCGAGGTAGTCGTCGATCACCTCGCCGGCCGGACGGTCCTCCGCGCGGAACGCGGAGAGGATCTCCGCGCGGATGGTCGCGAAGCGCTCCTCGACCCGGGCGAAGTCGCTCGGCAGCGCGGAGATCAGCGACAGCAGCTCGGTGAACCCCTCGAGCATGTAGTCCTCGGTCGCGCCCTCGAGCTCACCCCCGTCGACGAGGCGGTCGCGCTCGACCCGCAGCCGGGCGATCTCCTCGTTGAGGATGGTCACGCGGGCCGTCCGGTCGGGGTTGGCCTCGGAGTTGAAGCGGCGGACGGTGCCGAGGATGGTGGCGACCCGGTGCTCGCTGAGCGTGGCCCGGTCGCGGGCGAGGTTCTTCACCAGCTCGAGCGCCTGCTGCGCGTGCGAGGTCAGGGCGTAGACCTCGTGGCCCGTCTCGTCGAGCGACCGCACCAGCCACTGGCCGCGCATCCAGCGCTGGCAGACCTCCCGGCCCGTGCCCGTGGGGACGTCCTGCTCCCCCGCCAGCCGCATCAGATCCAGGTGCTCCTCGACCTGGGCGTGCAGCCGGGCCGTCGGGATCGGGTTGTTGTTGCGCCCGAACGCCGTGCGGAAGATCGTGATCACCACGGGCGCCTGCCGCTGGTGGAGCAGGGTCAGCGTGGGCTGGGCGAACGCGCTCTTGACGCGCGCGAGCTCGCCCGCGATCTCGCTCACCACCCGGTCTCCCCTGCTTCGTCCCGCCTGTGTCGGTGCGCAAGCATCCCAAAGGGCACCGACGGCGCGGGGGGCGGGCCCGGTGGTCAGGCCCAGACGACCTCGAGCTCGTCGCGCTGGCCGAACCGCTGCAGGTGGTCGGCGACCACCTGGGCCCATCGGTCCACGTCCAGGTCACCGTCGGCGGGCACGCTCGCCTCGATCACGAGACCACCCTCGACGGGCCGGAGGACGACGGTCTGGCCCCCGGCCATGACGAGCGTGCGTGTGTCCCCGTCCTCGGTGACGGTCGCCTTCGCCGACCAGTGCCCGGCCAGCTGCTTGGCGTAGCGCTCGGGACGGTCGGTGGCCATGGTTCCGTGCTTGCTCATGCCCCCAGCCAAGCACGGATCACCGAGGCGGGAGCGTGACGGCGACCTGGTCGGGCGCCCTGTCGTAGTGGGCGAACGCCCGGGTGAACGAGGCCGAGCCGTGGGCGAGCGAGCGCAGCTCGGCGGCATACCGGCGGAGCTCCAGCCGGGGCACGTGGGCCCTGATCACGACCGTGCCCGGCTCACGCCCCGGCTCGCTGCCCAGGACCTTCCCGCGGCGTGCGGACAGGTCGCCCATGATGGTGCCGACCAGGGCGTCCGCGACGAGCACCTCGACCTCGTCGACCGGCTCCAGCAGGCACGTCCCGCCCCGCGTCGCCGCGTCGCGCAGCGCCAGCCCGCCGGCCGTCTGGAACGCCATGTCGGAGGAGTCGACGCTGTGGGCCTTGCCGTCGGTCAGGGTCACCCTGAGGTCGACGGTCGGGCAGCCGTTCACGACCCCGTCCCTCATCTGCGACCGGATGCCCTTCTCGACCGAGGCGATGAACTGCCGGGGCACCGCGCCTCCCACGACGCGGTCGACGAACTCGAACCCACCGCCCTGCGGGAGCGGCTCCACCTCGACCGTGCACACGGCGTACTGCCCGTGCCCGCCGCTCTGCTTGACGTGCCGCCCGTGGCCGGTCGCCGCGCGGACGAACGTCTCCCTCATCGGCACCCGGAGCTCGACCTCGTCGACGTCCACGCCGTAGCGGCCGGCGAGCCGGTCGAGCAGCACGTCCGCGTGGGCCTCCCCCATCGTCCACAGCACGACCTGGTGGGTCTCCTCGTCGTGCTCGACGTGGAGGGTGGGGTCCTCGGCGGCGAGCCGCTGGAGCCCCGGACCGAGCTTGTCCTCGGCGCTCTTCGTCCGGACCTCGATCGCCACCGGCAGCTGGGGATCCGGCACCCGCCAGGGTTCGAGCACGAGCGGCGTCTCGACGTCGGAGAGGGTGTCGCTGGTCTCTGCCCGGCTCAGCCGCCCGATGGCGCAGAGGTCGCCGGCGACCACGGCCGGGGCGGTGCGGTGCGCCTTGCCCAGGGGCACCGAGAGGGACCCGATCCGCTCGTCCTCGTCGTGGTCCGGGTGGCTGGGGTCCGGGTCTCCTCCACCCGCCCACGCCGTGCGGTGCCCGGACACGTGCACCGTGGCGTCCGGCAGCACGGTCCCCGAGAAGACGCGGACCAGGCTGACCCGCCCGAGGTACGGGTCGGTGGTCGTCTTGACGACCTCCGCGACCAGCGGACCGGACGGGTCGCACGCGATCTCCGGGCCCGGTCGACCCGCCGGCGTCCAGACCTTCGGCAGCGGGTGCTCCAGCGGTGAGGGGAACGCGGACACCACGAGGTCGAGCAGCTCGCCGGCTCCCACGCCGCTGGTCGAGTCGACCGGGACGACGGGGTGCAGCGATCCTCGGGCGACCGCGAGCTCGAGGTCGGTGAGGAGGAGCGCGGCGTCGATCTCCTCGCCACCGACGTAGCGCTCCATCAGCGTCTCGTCCTCGGACTCCTCGATGATGCCTTCGACGAGCGCTGCTCGCTGTGCGTCGTGGCCGTGGTCCCCGGTGATCAGGCCGACGAGGCGGCCCCCCTCCCGGAGGTGGACGGGCAGGACCCGCTCGCCGAAGGCCTCGCGCGCCTGCGCGACGACGCCGTCGACGTCGGCTCGGGCGTGGTCGACCTTGGTGACGACGACCGCCCGGGGCATGGCCACGTCGGCGCACTCGCGCCAGAGCGTCCGGGTCTGCTCGTCGACCCCCTCGTTCGCGGCAAGGACGAACAACGCGCAGTCCGTGGCACGGAGGCCCGCCCGCACCTCCCCCACGAAGTCGACGTACCCGGGGGCGTCCAGCAGGTTGACCTTCACGCCGTCGTGCACCAGCGGCGCGAGGGCGAGCCCGACGGAGCGTCGCTGCCGGTGCTCGACCTCCTCGAAGTCGCACACGGTCGTGCCGTCCTCGGTGCTGCCGGCCCTGTTGAGCACGCCGGCCGTGACGAGCAGCCGCTCGACGAGGGTGGTCTTGCCCGCGCCTGCGGGGCCCACGACCAGGACGTTGCGGATCGCCTCCGGCGCGGTCGCGACCGGGGCGCCGGCCTGGCCGGCAGCACCGCCGGACTCTCTGCTCACCGTGGCGGCTCCCGCTCACTCGTGCGACGGTCCGAGAACTGTCAGCCCACTGTGACCCTGGGAGGACCGGCGAGGCAAGGGCCCGGCCGGGGCTACCAGGCGACCTGCTCGGCGTCCGTGACGAGGACGGGGCCGGCAGGCCGCAGCTCGTCGGGCTCGACGGCCTCCCGCAGGCTCGGGAACGTCAGGCCGGTGCGCTCCTCGAGGAGGTCGAGCGGGACGAGCCAGGTGTCGAAGTCGTCGAGGAAGTCGGGCACCGCGCCCTCGAGTCCGTCGAGATCCTGGGTCAGCACGAACGCCTTCGCCCGCAGCTGCGAGTCGAGCCGGTAGACGACGACCTTCCAGTGCTCGACCGGCAGCTGGACGCCCCGGTAGGGCGGGTCGTCCGGGGCGAGCACGGGCCCGCCGAACAGGGTCAGGCGCCGGTCCTCGAGGCCCTCGAGCTCCAGCACGGCGTTCTCGAGCAGGCCCCAGACCCCGCCGCGGCCGGACTGGTTGAAGTCCTGGTGCTGCGGCGTGATGTTGGTGAAGTGGAAGGAGTCGGAGTTGGCCTGCTTCGCCTCCTCGAGGGTGCCCCACAGCAGGTCGGAGCGGCGCGCGATGTGGCCGCGGTCGAGGTCGTTGTCGGCGTAGACCTCCTCGCCGGTCTGCGCGTCGGCCGGGATGCGGGGGTCGAGCCGGAAGCGCTGGCCCGAGCGGCTGATGCTGTCGCCGGGGAACAGGCGCAGGCCGTCGATGTTCCACGCGACCCACCACGCCAGCCGGCGCTCGGGGTGCATGCGGACCGTGAAGTGCACGTAGTCGAGGGGCGTCGCGAGGGCGGGGTCCTCGTCCGGACCGGGCGCCGGCACCTGCGGCGGTGCGAGGTCGGTGTCGAGGAAGCGGGGGTCGTACCCGAGGTCGGCCATGTCCGCAGTCTCGCGCACCCCTCGGGCGGGCGGCAGTCCTGCGCTCAGCCGGGTGCCATGAGCACCCACAGGAGCTCCAGCGCCCGGTCCATCCACTCCGGCGACACCTCGCCGTGGCGGACGAGCTCGCCGAGGTAGGCGCCGACCAGCAGGCTCACCACGCCCTCGGCATCGAGGTCCTCGCGCAGGAGGCCGGCGTCCACGTCCTCACGGATCCGTCGCACGAGGTTGTCGACGTAGGGCTGCAGCGCGGCACGGAACAGCCCGGTGAACTCCGGGTCGCTGTCACCCACGATCGCGGCCAGTCCGCCCGGCCCCAGGACCACGCCCATCTGGTGCCACGCCTGCTCGAGCGCGTAGCGGATCTTGTCGCGGACGTCGCCGTCGTCGGGCACGTCCGGCAGGCCGATCGCCGCCGACAGGACGGTCGTCAGCAGCTCGCCGCGGTTGGGGTGGCGGCGGTAGATGGTGGTCTTGGCGACGCCCGACGTGGCGGCCACGCGGTCCATGGTCACAGCGCCGGGGCCGCCCTCGCGGAGGAGCGCGAGGACAGCGGCCTGCAGGCGCTGGTCGACGGACGCCTCCCGCGGCCGTCCCGGCCGGGGAGGCGCTGCGTCAGTGTCGGGCATGCTCACCCCGCGCGGCCGGGTCGGAGGCGGGCTCGCCGTCGATCTCCCCCGTGGGGTCGGCCTTGGGGATCGACAGCGCCGTGAGCAGCCCGAGCACGAGGACGTACGTCACCACGGCTGCGAGGGCGAATGCGATCAGGACGAGCAAGGGGTGCATCTCCGCTCACGCCGCCTCGTCGAGTCGGCGGTCACCGGGCTGGGCGAAGACCGAGCGCGTCGGCTGCTTCGACGACTGCGCCGGCGGCTCGGCCCGCCACTTGTCGAGGAAGTAGATCCAGGTGACGGCGCCCATCGACAGCCCGCCCGCGATCGACGCCGCCACGATGAACACGATCACTTCGGTACCCATGTGCCACCTCTTCCCGGGCCGGTGCCGGCCCGTCAGATATTCGATACGCCTATCGTAGCGTATTGGGCTCCCAGAGTCAGGTCCTCGCCAGCTCCTGCAACCGGGCGAGGGCTCGAGCGAGCACCGGGTTGGCGTCGCCCTCGCGTGTGGCCACGACGAGGTCGACGCCGGGCGTGCCGACGAGCGGGACGTAGACCACCCCCGGCACGTTGAGGTCCGAGGTCGGCTCGGGCACGACCGCGATGCCGAGGCCCGCCGCCACGAAGGTGACGAGCGTCGAGGTCTCCGCGACCTGGTGCACGACCTGGAGCTCGAGGTCGGCGGCTGCGAAGAGGTCGTGGACCAGCGTGTGCATCGCCGAGCGGCCGTTGCCCGCGTGGATGATCAGTCCCTCGCCGGCCAGCTCGGCGACCCGCAACCGCTTGCGGTCGGCGTACCTGTGCTCCTGCGGCAGCGCCACGATCAGGCGCTCGTGGCGTACGTCGGTCACCGTGAGCCCGGCGGTGTCGGGCAGCCGGCGGAGCAGGGCCAGGTCGAGCGACCCGTCGTGCAGGGCGGCCACCTGGTCGGGCGAGAGCATCTCCCCGCGGAAGCCGAAGTCGACGTCGGGCAGCTCGGCGCGCATCCGCTTGGCCAGCGCCGGGAGCAGCGAGTACGTCGCCGACCCGACGCAACCGACCATCAGCCGGCCGGTGCGGCCGGCGGCGATCCGGGCGGCGACGGCGCCGGCCTCGTCGACCGCGGCGAGGATCTCGCGCGCGTGGTCGAGGTAGGCCGCCCCCGCCGGGGTCAGGTCCACGCGTCGCGTGGTGCGGGTCAGGAGGGTGACGCCGAGCTCGGCCTCGAGCTGGCGGATCTGCTGCGACAGCGGCGGCTGCGCCATGTGGAGCCGCTCGGCCGCCCGGCCGAAGTGCCGCTGCTCGGCGACGGCGACGAAGTAGCGGAGATGGCGCAGTTCCATCCACTCATACTCGCAGGGTTCTAGTCGCTTTGAAATGGATACTTCCGCGTATCACTGCGTCGCACCTAGGTTCGACGTCATGTCCCAGCCCCCTATCCCCCGCTGCGCGCTCGTGGTGCCCGCCTCCCACCCGAGGATGATCGCGAAGGCGCTGGCCTCCGGGGCCGACGAGGTGGTGCTCGACCTGGAGGACGCCGTGGCTCCCGAGGCCAAGGACGCAGCCCGTGCGGCAGTGGTCGAGGTCCTCGCGGCCGACGCAGCCCCGTCGCTCGCCGTCCGGGTCAACCAGGTCGGCACCCCCTGGTGCCACCGCGACGTCCTCGCCGTCGCCGGCGCGCTGGACGGAACCGACCGGGAGGTCACGTTCGTGGTGCCCAAGGTGGAGTCGGCGGCCGACGTCGGCTTCGTGGAGCGGCTGCTCCGGGGTGCCGCCCCCGGTGCGCGTGCCCAGGTCGACGTGCTGGTGGAGTCCGCCGCCGCGCTCCGGGACCTCGATGCCATCGTGTCCGCCAGCTCGCTGGTGCGGGCGGTGGTGGTGGGCTACGCCGACCTCGCCGCCGACCTCGGCCGCGACCCGGGCGGGGACCCGACGCTGTGGGACGTCGTACGCCACCAGGTGGTCGTCGCCGCGCGGGCGGCCGGCCGGGCGGTGATCGACGGACCGTGGCTCGGCACCGCCGCCGACGACGCGTTCACCCGCGACCGGGAGCGGGCCAGGGCCCTGGGGTTCGACGGCACCTGGGTGATCCACCCCGCACAGGTCGAGGCGGCGACCCGCACCTACAGCCCGTCGGCCGAGCAGCTCGACTGGGCGGAGCGGGTCGTGTCCGCGCTGGAGCAGTCGGTGTCCGGCGGCGCCGGCGCCGTGGCCCTCGACGGCCAGATGCTCGACGAGGCCGTGGCCCTCCGGGCACGCGCGGTGCTGGCGCGCGCGGAGGCCGTGCGATGAGCGCCCCCACGACCCAGGCGCGCGGACCGTGGTTCGACGAGCTGCGCCGCGGTCAGGTCTTCGACTCCGCGCCGGCGGTCACGCTGACCTCCGGAGGCGCCGCCCTGCACCAGGCGATCGTCGGTGACCGGCTCCCGCTCGCGACCGACCACGAGCTCGGCCGGGGCCTCGGCGGGCGGGGCCCGCTCGCCCATCCGGCGTACGTCTGGGACACCTCCATCGGGCAGTCGACGCAGGCCACCCACTTCGTGCGGGCGAACCTCTTCTACCGCGGGCTGGTCTTCCGGCGGCTGCCGGCGCTGGGCGACACGCTGTCCACGACCACCACGGTCGTCGGCCTCAAGCAGAACACCCCGCGTGAGGGGAAGCCGCTCACCGGTCTGGCCGCCCTCCGCATCACCACCGTGGACCAGGACGGCGCACCCGTCCTCGACTTCCACCGGTGCGCGATGCTCCCCCTCTCCCCCGGCGCTCCGCCCACCGATCACGCCGACGACCTCTCCTCGATCGGCGCGGAGACCGAGGTGGGGCTCGGCGTGCTCGAGGGCCTCGACGTCAGCGCTCTCCCGGAGCGCCCCGCCCCGCCGGCGGTCGGGACCGCGATCGAGGTGGTCGGCGGCGACGTGGTGAGCAGCGCTCCCGAGCTGGCGCGGCTGACCCTCAACCTGGCGCAGGTGCACCACGACGCCCGTGCCGGCGGCGGACGGCGGCTGGTCTACGGCGGCCACACCATCGGCATCGCCGCCGCCCAGGCGAGCCGTGCCCTGCCGGGCCTCGTCACGATCCTCGGGTGGCGCTCGTGCGACCACACCGGTCCGGTGCACGAGGGCGACACGCTGCGCAGCACCGTCACGGTCGAGGACGTACGCCCGGGGGCGGGAGGCACGCACGTGGTCGATCTCCGCTCCGTCGTGACCGCCGACGCGACCGACGGCGGCGACCCCCGACCCGTGCTCGACTGGCGCTTCTCGGGGTGGTGCTGATGAGTGCGCCGCCCGCACCCCTGGCCGGTCTCCGGGTGGTCGAGACGACGAGCTTCGTCGCCGGTCCCCTGGCCGGGATGACCCTCGCCCAGCTCGGCGCCGAGGTGATCCGCCTCGACCCGGCGTCCGGTCCCGCCGACGCGGGTCGCTGGCCGCTCGACCGCGAGGGTCACAGCCTGTTCTGGTCCGGGCTCAACAAGGGCGTCCGGTCGGTCGCGCTGGACTTCCGGAGCCCCGAGGGGCAGGAGCTGGCGAGCGCACTGGTCACGGCGCCCGGTGAGGACGCCGGGCTGTTCATCGACAACACCATCGGGCGCGACTTCCTCTCCTACGAGGCGCTGAGCGCGCGGCGTGCGGACCTGGTGCACGTGCACATCCAGGGCCACCCGGACGGCCGTCCGGCGATGGACTACGCGGTCAACCCGCTGTACGGCGTGCCGATGCTCACCCGCCACGTCGACAGCGAGCGCCCGGTCAACCACGTGCTGCCCGCGTGGGACATCGCGACCGGACTCCTCGCCGTCTCCGGGCTGCTGGCCGGTCTCCACCGTCGCCGCCAGGACGGGGTCGGGTCCCGGATCGACCTGGCACTGGCCGACGTCGCCGCCGCGCACGTCGCCCACCTCGGCTGGCTGGCCGAGGCGGCCGAGCGCGGCCACGACCGGCCGCGGCTGGGCAACCACATGTTCGGCGCCTTCGGCGTGGACTTCGCGTGCGCCGATGGCCGCCGTGTCATCGCGGTCGCGATCACCCGCCAGCAGTGGGGCGACCTCGTGCGGCTCACCGGGACGGGCGCCGTCTTCGACGCACTCGCCGCCAGCACCGGCGCCGACCTGTCCGTCGAGGGGCAGCGGTTCGAGCACCGGGCGATCATCGAGGCCGTGCTCGCCCCGTGGTTCGCGGCCCGCACCGCCGCCGAGGTCAGCGCCGCTGCTGCGGACAGCCGGGTGATGGTCGGGGAGTTCCGCTCGCCCAAGGAGGTCGTCGACGCCTACCGGCGCGGCGACGAGTCCGCCGTCCTCGTCGAGGTCGAGCAGGGCGGCAGCCCCATGCTCACCGGCACGTCACCGCTGCGCTGGGACCGGGCGTACGCCGTCCCGCGTCCCGCACCGACCTTCGGCTCCGACACCGAGTGGGCGCTGGCCGACGTGCTCGGACTGAGCAACGTCGAGATCGGCCGGCTCGCCGACTCCGGCGTCGTACGCCCCACCTCCCCCACCCCCGCGATGAACGGAGCACGCTGATGCCTCGCCTCTGCCAGACCGATGGCCTCTCCGAGGACCAGTCCGAGATCGTGAAGGCCGTGCGTCAGTTCGTGGACGAGCAGATCATCCCGGTGGCCCAGGAGCTCGAGCACGCCGACGAGTACCCGACCGAGATCATCGAGGGGCTCAAGGAGCTCGGGGTGTTCGGCCTCACGATCCCCGAGGAGTTCGGCGGGCTCGGGGAGTCGCTGCTGACGTACGCGCTGGTGGTCGAGGAGATCGCGCGCGGGTGGATGAGCGTGTCGGGCGTGATCAACACCCACTTCATCGTGGCCTACATGCTCCTGCGGCACGGCACCCAGGAGCAGAAGCAGAAGTACCTCCCCCGCATGGCGACAGGCGAGGTGCGGGGTGCGTTCTCGATGTCCGAGCCCGGCCTGGGCTCCGACGTGTCGGCGGTGTCGACGAAGGCCACTGTGCTCAAGCAGGACGACGACGGGGCTGCACT
>CAVPAA010000012.1:0-30655 GCA_963701485.1 uncultured Actinomycetota bacterium | reverse complement strand
CGCGGCCCTCGTCGTCGCGGTGCTCGGGGCCGTCCTCGGTGCGCTGCTCGCGCCCGTCGCCGCGGGGGCCGTCGCGGACGGGGGACGCTTCGTCGGCACGGTGCGCCTGCCCGGCTGCTCGGGGGCCGTCGTGCGGTGGCCCGCCGCGCTCGACACCGACCGTGCCGTCGTCCTCACCAACGGCCACTGCGTGCGCCAGCCCTTCCTCGGCGCCCGCGAGGTGCTCGTGGGCCAGAAGCGCTGGACCCGTGTCGAGCTCCTCGACGGCCGTGGGCGCGTCGCGCTCGTGGCGCGGGCCGTGCGGCTGCAGTACGCCTCGATGTTCCGCACCGACGTCGCCCTGCTGACGCTCCGTGAGACGTACGCCGACCTCGCCGGCCGCGGCGTGACCTCGCTGTCCCTGGCCGCCGAGGGACCGTCGCGCGGCGACCGGATCCGGATCCCGTCCGGCTACTGGACCGAGCAGCGGGCCTGCACGACCACCGGGACGGCGTACCGCCTCCACGAGCGCGAGTGGGACTGGTGGCACTCGATCCGGCTGCCGGCCCGCGACGGCTGCGCGATCCGCGGCGGCTACTCCGGCTCGCCCATCGTGTCGCGCGAGACCGGGCTGGTGGTCGGCGTCGCCAACACCGGCTACGTGGGCGGCCGCCGCTGCATCGACTCCGCCTGCGAGGAGGACCGTCGCGGTCGGGTCGTCATGCGCCGGAACATGAACTACGGCCAGCAGACGTCCTGGCTGCTCGGCTGCCTCGACGCCGGCCGGACGTTCGACCTCTACGTGGCCGGATGCCGCCTCGCGCAGCCACGCGGCTGAGCGACCCGCTCACGCGGTGACGTGCGAGCGCACCGTCTCGATCGTGTCCGCCTCGTGGGGACCCTTGTCGTCGCGGTAGCGCAGCACCCGGGCGAAGCGGAGCGCGACGCCGCCGGGGTAGCGCGTGGAGCGCTGGAGGCCGTCGAAGGCGATCTCCACGACCTGGAGCGGCCGCACCTCCACGACGTAGCTGTCGCGGACGGTCGCGGGGGAGACGGCGAGCTCGGTGAACCGCTCGGTCTGCCAGGCGAGCATCTCGTCGGTCATGCCCTTGAACGTCTTGCCGAGCATCACGAAGCCGGTCTCGGACGACTCGTCGCGCGCGCCGAGGTGGATGTTGGACAGCCATCCCTCGCGCCGCCCGGACCCCCACTCGACGGCGAGGACCACCAGGTCGAGGGTGTGGCGTGGCTTCACCTTGACCCACGCGGAGCCGCGACGCCCGGCGGCGTAGGGCGCCGACAGGTCCTTGAGCACGACGCCCTCGTGGCCGGCGGCGACGGTCTCGGTGGCGAACGCGTCGGCGGCCTGCGGGTCGGCGGTCACGAGGCGGCGTACGCGGTGCTGCTCGGGGACGAGCGCGTCGAGCGCCTCGAGGCGCTCGTGGCCGGGGGAGTCGAGCAGGTCGCGCCCGTCGACGTGGAGCAGGTCGAAGAAGTGGGGGGTGACGGCGACGCCGGAGTCCTGGGCGGTGCGGCTGGCGGTGTCCTGGAAGGCCATCGGGCGCCCGTCGTCGGACAGGGCGAGCGCCTCGCCGTCGAGGACGAAGCGCTCGGCGGGAAGGCCGAGGGCGACCGCGACCACCTCCGGGAGCCGACCGGTGATGTCGTCGAGGCTGCGGGTCACCACGAGCACCTCGTCGCCGTCGCGGTGCACCTGGATCCGGATGCCGTCGAGCTTGGCGTCGATGGCGACCTCGGTCTGGCCGTCGGGGGAGAGACCGGCCATCGCGGCACCGACGTCGGGCGCGCTCGAGGCGAGCATCGGCATGATCGGTCGGCCGACCTCGAGCCCGATCGCGTCGAGCGCCTCCTCGCCCGCGAACGCCGCCCCGGCGGCCGCCACCGTCGAGCCGGTCAGCATCGCGGCACGCCGCACCGCGGCGAGCGGCACGTCGGCGACCTGGGCGACCGCCTCCTGCGTGACGGCGTCGAGCGCACCCTGGCGGACGTTGCCGGTGACGATCGCACGCAGCCATGCCTGCTCGGCAGCGCTTGCACGGCCGAACAGCTGCGCCACCGCCTCCTTGCGCGCGAGCTGCGACCCGGAGCCGGACAGGCGCGACATCGCCTCGAAGGCGTCGTGGACCTCGAGCACCGTGAGCGAGGGCTCGTCGGCAGCGGCGGGCAGCTCGCTGACGCCGCGCCAGCCCAGCCCCGTGCGCCGCTGCCGCAGCGCGCCCCCGAGGTAGGAGACGACCACCTCGAGCTCCTCGGGCCCGACACGACCGAGCAGCTCCGCGAGCGCGGCGACCTTGGCCTTGCGGGAGCGGGTGGCGGCCACGGCGGCGGAGGTGGCGACGAGCTCGGCGAGCAGCATGGGCCCATCCTGCCGCCCGCCACCGACAGCGGTGCCACCCGAACGGGCAGGATGGTGGCCATGAGCACCACCCCCTCCGCTGCCGCGCTCTACCTGCCGCGGTTCAACGTGATGGACCCCGACGAGGTCCGCCCGTTCGTCCGCGCGGTCGCCACGGCGCAGCTGGTCACCGTCGGCGAGGACGGCGTCCCGGACGCGACGTTCCTGCCGGTGCTGTGGGAGGGCGACCGGCTCGTGGGCCACCTCGCCCGCGCGAACGGCCACTGGCGGCGGATCGTCGACGGCTCCCCGGCGCTGGCGATCGTGACCGGCCCGGACGCGTACGTCTCGCCGTCCTGGTACGCCTCCAAGGCCGAGCACGGCAAGGTCGTCCCGACGTGGAACTACTCCGCCGTCCACCTCCGCGGCCGTGTCGCGGTGCACGACGACGCCTCGTGGGTGCGCGAGCTGGTCACCCGGCTGACCGACCGCCACGAGCAGCCGCGACCGGAGCCCTGGTCGGTCACCGACGCCCCGGCCGACTACGTCGACAAGAACCTCCGCCCCATCGTGGGCGTCGAGCTCCTCGTCTCCTCGGTGGAGGCCAAGGCCAAGCTGAGCCAGAACCGGTCCGACGAGGACCGCGCCGGAGTCGCCGCCGGCCTGGTCGCGGACGGACGCGAGCCGGACGGGCTCGTCTCGCCGTGACGCGCGTACGCGAACGCTTCACCGGTCGCATCGCCGGCGTGGGCAGCGCCAGCGGCGTACGCATCGTCGTCGGTCGCTGGGACGACTCGCCCTGGGGCACGTTCGCCGACGTGATGGTCGAGGACGCCAAGGGCCACCGGGTGCTCCTGGCGCCGTCGGAGCGCGTGCGCGACTTCGTGGCGGCGACCTACTCCTTCGACGAGCACGTCATCGAGCCGGTCACGGTCGAGGACACCGCCGACGGGTGGCTGGTGTCGACCCCGTCGCTCTCGCTGCAGCTGGTGACCGGCGGTCGTACGCCGCTGGGGGCGCTGCTCACCGCGGTGCCGGACGGCCTCGCGACGTCACCCGCCTGGTGCACCGTCATCGACCCCGTCGCCCGCGTCGTGCTGCGCGGCGTCCGCACCCGCGGGACGGCCGGCAACGACCGTCGGGAGTGGTACGGCGCGACGTCGGTCGTCGCGGTCACGGCGATCTCCGGGCGCTGGCGCGGTGCGGACCTGGGTGCGCTCACGCCGGTGGACCCGCCGTGCCGGTTCGGGTTCTCCAGCACGCCCAAGCGGCCGTCGGTGACGAGCGTCGTGACCACCATCGAGCGGGCCGGGTAGGGGCGGGGTCATGGAGCGCAGGCAGCTGGAGTTCTTCCTCGCCATCGCCGAGGCGGGCAGCTTCACGCGGGCGTCGCAGGTGCTGCACATCGCCCAGCCGTCCCTGTCCCACTCGATGCGCACCCTCGAGGCCGAGCTCGGCTCGCCGCTGTTCGAGCGGCACGGCCGCGGGGTCCGGCTCACGGCTGCCGGTGAGGCGCTGGTGGGGCCTGCCCGCCGGGCGGTGCGCTCCTTCGGGCTCGCGGTCAGCGCGGTGCGCGGCGTCGTCGAGGGCGACGTCGGGGTGCTGCGCATCGTCTCCAGCACGTCGTGGGCGGTCCACCCGCTGGTGGGACTGATCGGTGAGTTCCGCAGGCTGCGCCCGCAGGTGCGCTTCGAGGTGACGGACCCGGCAGCCCGGTCGGTGGTGCTCGACCAGGTCCGCACCGGCCAGGTCGACTTCGGGCTCGTGGACGGACCGCCGGCGGCGGGCCAGCTCGCCAGCCTCGTGCTGGCCGAGCAGCAGCTGCTCGCCGTGCTGCCCCCGGGCCGCGGCCCGCAGCTGACCACGACGATCGACGAGGTGCTCCGGCACGGCCTCATCGGCACGCCGCGCGGCACCGCCCTGCGCGACCTCCTGGACGCGCAGCTCCAGGCGGCCGGACAGCCGACCGACGTGATGGTCGAGACCGCGCACGTGGCGTCGGTCGTGCCCCTGGTCCTCTCCGGGGCGGGAGCGGCCGTGCTGCCAGAGGGGATGGCCGTGGACGCGGCGACCAAGGGCGCGCTGGTCGCGCGCCTGGAGCCCGAGAGCCGGGCCACGGTCTCCCTCGTGTGGCGCCCAGGCGGTTTGGCCGGCTCCGCGACCGACTTCCTGGACCTCGTCCGCGAGCACCAGGCCGACCGCGCGGGCTGACCGGGTGCGGGGCCGTACGGGCCCGCGTAGCGACGAGCCATAGGCCGCGTCTATGCCTGTCGCTCACAACCGGTCTGACTCACGGCGCGTCCCCGCTTGGATCAGCCAATCCTGTAAGTCTATCGTTTCACTCATATATTGGTGATGTGCAACGAGGAGCTTCCATGAACCACCGCCCCACCCCCACCCGCCGCGGCGTACGCCTCGCGGTCCTCGCCACCCTCGGCCTCAGCGCGGTGCTCACCGGCTGCGCGTCGGACAGCGACACCGACGACGGCTTCGCCAGCAGCTCCTCCGGCGGCGGCACCGACTCCGTCGTCCTCGCCGAGCAGCCGTGGGTCGACCTGCAGGTCGAGAACGAGATCGCCGTCCAGGTCCTCCAGGAGCTCGGCTACGACGCCTCGATCAAGAAGAACCTGTCCGTCGAGAACGCGGCGTCCGCCCTCGGCACGGGCGACATCGACGCCTACCTCGGCAACTGGTGGCCCTCGCAGGAGCCCACCTTCGGCGAGCTCATCGACGGGGGAGACGTGGACGTCGTCTCGACCATCGTGACCGGCACCGAGTACGCCCCCGCCGTGCCCGGTGACGTCGCCGAGGAGCTCGGTGTGAAGTCCCTCGCCGACCTCGACGAGCACGCCGACGAGTTCGGTCGCAAGATCTACGGCATCGAGGCCGGGTCCCCCGGCAACGAGACCATCCAGGCCGCCATCGACGCGGACGCCTACGGCCTCGGCGACTGGGAGCTCGTCGCCAGCGGCACCCCGGCGATGCTGGCGCAG
Source organism: uncultured Actinomycetota bacterium (assembly GCA_963701485.1). GTDB lineage: Bacteria > Actinomycetota > Actinomycetes > Propionibacteriales > Nocardioidaceae > Nocardioides. Next base: position 25,327 of record CAVPAA010000012.1, on the reverse strand, counting down.
GTCTCGAAGTCGCAGAAGTCCGGCGAGCCCATCGTCTTCCTCGCCTGGAGCCCGCACTGGATGACCGTCGAGTTCGACACCGTCTTCCTCGAGGACCCGGAGGAGGTCTGGGGCGGCGCCGGGGAGATCCGCACCGTCGCCCGCGCCGGCTTCTCCGACGACAACCCCGAGATCAACGAGTTCCTCGGCAACCTCACCTTCACGACCGACCAGGCCGGCGAGTTCTACTACGCGCACGACAAGGACGGCGAGGAGCTCTCCGACATCGCCGCTGCGTGGATCGAGGCCAACCCCGACATCGTGGCGTCCTTCCTCGAGGGCGTCGACGACGCCGAGGGCGAGCCCGCGGCCGAGGCGTTCGCCTCATGACCACCGACGTCGACACGGTGACGCAGCCGACGCACCGTTCCACCGAGCAGCCGGCCATCGAGGGCCGGGGCCTGTCCAAGGTGTACGGCCTCGGAGACCGCCAGGCCGCCCGGGCCCTCGCGGCCGACGACCCGGCAGCAGCGGTCGCCGCTGCCGGCGGCTACCTCGGCGCCGCCGACGTGAGCTTCTCCATCGGCACGGGCGAGATGTTCGTCGTCATGGGCCTCTCCGGCTCCGGCAAGTCGACCGTGCTCCGGATGATCAACCGGCTCAACGAGCCCACCGCCGGTGAGCTGCTGATCGACGGCGAGGACATCACCAAGGTCAGCGACTCACGCCTTCGCGAGATCCGCAACAACAGGATCGGCATGGTGTTCCAGCACTTCTCGCTGTTCCCGCACCGCACGGTCCGCGACAACGCGGCCTACGGCCTCAAGGTCCGCGGCCTGGGCAGGGCGGAACGCCTCGAACGGGCCGACGCCGCCCTCGAACGGGTCGGCCTGGGCGACCGTGGCGACAAGCTGCCGCACGAGCTCTCGGGGGGCATGCGGCAGCGCGTCGGGCTCGCCCGGGCGCTCGCGGTCGACCCGCCCGTCCTGCTGATGGACGAGCCGTTCTCGGCCCTCGACCCACTGATCCGCCGCGACATGCAGGACCTGCTCCTCGAGCTGCAGGCCGAGGACCGCCGGACCACTGTGTTCGTGACGCACGACCTCAACGAGGCGATGCGGATCGGCGACCAGGTGATGGTCATGCGACAGGGCCGGGTCGTCCAGTGCGCCCCGGGTGCCGAGATCGTCGCGCACCCGGCGGACGAGTACGTCAGCGAGTTCGTGGCTGACGTCGACCGTGCGCGCGTGCTGACGGCGTACGACCTGCAGCGTCCGGCGAGGCTCGTCTTCGACGTCGACGAGCGCCCCGACGCGGCCCTCCGCCGCCTCGGCGACAACGAGGCCCAGGGGGCGTACGTCGTGGGCCAGGACGAACGGCTGCTGGGCGTGGTGACCGACGCGGCGCTCCTGGCCGCGGTCAATCGCGGTGACGGCGACCTCTCGGCGTCGGTGTCGCAGGACTTCCACACAGTGGAGCCCACCGCGCACATCGGCGACTTCATGCACCGCGCCGGCCGCCAGGTCGTGCCGGTGACCGTGGTCGACGGACGGGGCCGGCTCAGCGGCGTCGTGCCGCGGGCGACGATCCTGTCCTCGCTCTCGACCGCTCCTGCCCAGGAGCGCGAGCGCGACGAGCGCCGGCTGGAGGTGGCCGGACGTGCCTGACCTGCGCATCGGTGAACGCGGCGAGAGCGTCATCGACTTCATGACCGAGCACCTCGGTGGCTTCTTCGACCTGCTCAAGGACATCCTGAACTTCGGCCTGCGCTCGGTCTACGACCTGCTGACCCTCCTGACCCCGGTGGCGATGGTCGTCGTCCTGGTGGTCCTCGCGGTCCTGGCGACCCGTCGCGTCCTGCTCTCGATCAGCCTCGGCCTCGGGCTGCTGCTGATCCAGTCCATGGACCTGTGGCCCGAGACGATGCAGACCATGGCGTCGGTCCTGGTGGCGACGGTCGTCGCGCTGCTGATCGGCATCCCGCTCGGAATCTGGTCGGCGTTCAACCCGGTCGTGCGCAGCGTGCTGCGGCCGGTGCTCGACCTGATGCAGACGCTGCCCGTGTTCGTCTACCTGCTGCCGACGATCCTGTTCTTCGGGGTCGGCGACGCGCCGGGCCTGGTCGCGACCATCGTCTTCTCGGTGCCGCCCGCCGTCCGGCTCACGCAGCTGGGCATCAACCAGGTCGACAGCGAGACGGTCGAGGCCTCGGTGGCCTTCGGTGCCTCGCGTCGCGAGGTGCTCCGCGAGGTGCAGCTCCCGCTCGCGATGCCGTCGATCATGACCGGGGTCAACCAGGTGATCATGCTCGCGCTGTCGATGGTGGTCGTCGCCGGCCTCGTCGGCGGGGCGGGTCTGGGCGGTGTCGTGGTGAACGCCGTCCAGGGGTTGCAGATCGCGGCCTCCATCGAGGGCGGCCTGGCCGTCGTCGTCATCGCCATCTACCTCGACCGCGTCACCTCCGCCCTCGGCGGCCAGGGCCGCGCGAACCCCGCCTGGTGGCCACGTCGTCGCACCGTCGCGCCCGCCGCGCCGGTGACCGCCGAGCCGGTCACCGTCGGCTGAAACCGAACCTACGAAAGGGGCTCATCCCATGACCTCGACCCTCGCCCGCCCCACCGTCACCGTGCAGCAGCTCGGCGGGAGGATCGGCGCCCGCATCGACGGCGTACGCCTCGGCGGTGACCTGACCGCCGAGGCGGCCGCGACCGTCCGCGAGGCGCTCCTGCGCCACAAGGTCGTCTTCTTCCGGGACCAGGACCACCTCGACGAGGCCGGGCACCAGGCGTTCGCCGAGACCTTCGGCCCGCTCACGTCGGCGCACCCGACGGTCAACACCGGCAGCGGCCGCGTCTTCAAGGTGACGGCCGACAAGGGCATGGCGGCCAACGCGTGGCACACCGACGTCACCTTCGTCGACCGCGTGCCGGCCATCAGCGTCCTGCGCGCGGTCCACCTGCCGCCCTACGGCGGCAACACCGTGTGGGCCAACACCGTGGCGGCGTACGACGCGCTGCCGGCGCCGCTGAAGGCGCTGGTCGACGACCTGTGGGCGGTCCACACCAACAGCTACGACTACGCGCAGCGCGACGAGGAGTCGGAGGAGCCGGACGCCAACTACACGCGGGCCGACTTCGCCTCCCAGCTCTTCGAGACCGAGCACCCGGTCGTGCGCGTGCACCCCGAGACGGGCGAGCGCTCGCTGGTCCTGGGCCACTTCGTCAAGGCGTTCACCGGCCTCAACACGGCCGAGTCGATCGCGCTCTTCACGCTGCTGCAGAACCGCGTCACGCGCCTCGAGAACACGATCCGGTGGACCTGGCAGCCCGGCGACGTCGCCGTCTGGGACAACCGGGCGACGCAGCACTACGCGGTGGCCGACTTCGGCACCGAGTACCGGGAGATGGCCCGCATCACCGTGGCGGGCGACGTCCCGGTGAGCATCGACGGGCGACCGAGCCGGGTCATCCGCGGCAACGCCGAGGCGTACTCCCGCCTGGACGAGCTGATCAGCTGAGCAGCCCGAGGCCCTGCGCGTGGCGGCGTACGACGTCGGTGTCGGCGGCCAGCACGAACGGCACGTCGGGGCCCCAGGCGTCGGAGACCTTCTCCACGCGTCCGTCGCCCGGGTCCAGCCGCACCTCGCGGATGTAGACCGCCAGGACCCGCCCGGGGCGCTCGCGCACGATGTCGGCATAGATCTCGGGGTCGTGCTCCCCGGAGTCGCCGAGGAGCACGAAGGACAGCTCCGGGTGGAGGTCGAGGACCTCACGGATGCGGTCGTGCTTCTGCTCGCGCCCCCGCCAGCTGCCGAGCAGGTCGCGCAGCAGGACGGGACCGATCGGGAAGCCGCGATGACGGAGGAACCCGACCAGGAACGAGTGCAGGTTCCACGGGCTCGACGAGACGTAGAAGACGGGGTTCACGTCGGCGGCGAGGTCGCGGTAGAGCTCCGCGGCCCCGGGGAACGGCGTACGGGTCAGCGAGGAGCCGGTGAAGGTCTGCAAGATCATCCGTCCCACGCGCTGCACGCCGGTCTGCAGGATCGTGTCATCGACGTCGGAGAGGATCCCGAAGCGGGCGTCGGGGGACGTGACACGCACCTCGACCGGCGCTGAGTGCCCGGTGGTGCCGCGGTAGTCGCCGCGGAGCTCGACCGTTCCGTGGGTCCAGGGGCTCTCGAGCGCCTCGGGCGCAGCAGGGACCTTGACCAGGAAGTAGCCGTCGGGGTCGGTGACCGTCTCGACGCTGGCGCCGCCGACAGTGACCAGGAGGGGGACGCCGGGGAGCTCGTCGGTCAGGAAGTGCCGCAGGGTGCGTCGCGCCGCGTCCCTGACGCCCTCCCCGTCGACGGCCTCGGAGGCCATCGGGTTGTCCAGGACGCGACCTCGTACGACGGCGCCCGCGGGCCCGCCGTGACCGATGTAGGGCTCGATGCGGAAGTGCGCAGGCGTCCCCGATCGACGACGGCGCAGGCGGGCGCCGTCCCACGCGCGCTCCAGTGCGACGAGCAGCCGTTGGGGATTCACGGAGCCACCGTAGGGGAGCCCGGACCCGCCGACGGGGACCGGGTGAGGTCGCTCACAGCGCCTCGCGGGAGTCCGGGTGCGGCTCGGCCCGGGATTCGACATGACCCGGCGATCGTGTTCTGGTGGAGGAGCCGCAGGCCAGGGTCCCCGTCGTGAACGGGGCGCCTCCCATCGCGAGGTGATGCCCGCCGCGGCCTCGACGCCTGATTCGACGGTGTCGCGTCCGAGCGCCCCCGGAGGCGCACAACCCGTGAGGTCCGAAGCACGTGCGTGCCACCACCACACCCGCCCTGTCCACCCGCCTGCGAGGTGCCGCCGCCGGCGCCGCCGCAGCCGCTCTCGCCCTGACCCTGGTACCCAGCAGCGCCGTCGCGCAGGAGACGAGCCGCGACGCCGTCGCCGTACGCCTCAAGGTGGCCGACCAGCCGCCCGTCGACGTGGCGACCGTGCCGCGCGTGTGGCCCGGTGAGCTCCTCGAGACGCAGGGCGTCCCCGTCGACGGCAACGACCTCGTCGACGTCGTCCGCGACGGCCGCGAGGTCAGCGGTCCCCGCAAGCGCCTGCGCCAGGGCGACGTCGTACGCCTGACCCAGGTCGTCAAGGAGCGCAAGTCCAAGCGCGAGCGCGTGCGTCCCGGCACCGTCGAGGTCCCGACGACCAAGCTCGAGCCCGGCCACCGCAAGGTCGTGCGCGAGGGTCGCGCCGGCGTCCGCAAGGTCGTCGCCGTGAAGACCTTCCACAACGGCGAGGCCGTGAAGTACCGCGTGGTCAAGCGCAAGGTCGTCAAGGACCCGCGCCCGCGCCGCGTGCTCGTCGGCCGCCAGGCCTACGCCGTCACCGGCGCCGACGGCCTCAACTGGGGCGCGCTCGCCAACTGCGAGTCCGGCGGCAACCCCCGCGCGGTCAACCCGGCCGGCTACTACGGCCTCTACCAGTTCGACATCGGCACCTGGCGCAGCGTGGGCGGCTCCGGCATCCCCACGAACGCGTCGGCCGGTGAGCAGACCTACCGCGCGAAGCTGCTCTACAAGCAGCGCGGGCGGTCCCCGTGGCCCAACTGCGGGCGCCTGCTCTGAGCTGACCTCACTCGTGTGGGGAACCAACGGCACCTGGATCCGCCGGATCCAGGTGCCGTTCGTTCCCCGACCGGGGGCTACTGCCCGATCCGGGTGCGCACCTCGTAGAGCTCGGGGAAGAACGTCAGGTCCAGCGCGCGGCGCAGGAAGTCGACGCCCGACGACCCGCCGGTGCCGACCTTGTGGCCGATGACCCGCTGCACGACCTGGAGGTGGCGGAAGCGCCACTGCTGGAAGGCGTCCTCGACGTCGACGAGCTCCTCGCAGGTCTCGTAGACGCCCCAGTGCTCGGCGGGCGCGGAGTACACCGACGCGAAGAGGTCGACGAGCTCGGCGTCGGTGGTGTGCGGCAGGGTCACGTCGCGGTCGAGCAGCCGCTGCGGGACGGCGTAGCCCTGGCGTGAGAGGTAGGCCAGGAACTCGTCGTAGAGCGACGGCTCGTGCAGCAGCTCGTCGAGCGCGGTGCGGGCGGCCTCGTCGTGGGAGAAGACCTTCACCATGTCGGCGTTCTTGTTGCCGAGCAGGAACTCCACCTCGCGGTACTGGTGGGACTGGAAGCCCGAGCTGGTCGCGAGGAACGGCCGGATCTCGGCGTACTCCGACGGCGTCAGCGTCGCGAGCACCGACCACTGGTCGGTGAGGGTGTGCTGGATGTGCTTGACCCGCGCCAGCCGCTTGAGCGCGGGGGAGAGGTCGTCACTGCGCAGCAGCGCGCGCGCCGAGCGCAGCTCGTGGATCATCAGCTTGAGCCAGAGCTCGCTGGTCTGGTGCTGGACGATGAAGAGCAGCTCGTCGTGCTGCTGCGGGTCGGACAACGGCTGCTGGGCCGACAGGAGCACGTCGAGCCGCAGGTAGTCGCCGTAGGACATCGACGAGGAGAAGTCCTTCTGGATGCCCTCCTCGAGGTCGCGCCGGTTCGGTGTGCCGCCCGTTCCCTGTGCCATGGGCTGCAACGTAGTCGGTGTCCTCGTCTACCGTCGCACCCATGGCCCCCGCGACCAGCCCCGACGCCCGGGAGCGCACCCGCACCTGGGTGCCCGACTGGCCGTGCGCGCCCGCGCAGGTGCTGCGCCCGCAGCGGCGCGGGGCAGGCGACCCGACGCAGCGCCACGAGGAGTCCGGCCGGATCTGGCGGGCCATGCGCACGCCGGAGGGGCCGGCGTCGCTGTGCGTGCAGCCGAGGCCGTCGGCGGGCGAGGTCCTCGGCCGCGCCTGGGGGCCGGGAGCGGAGTGGGCGCTCGACCGGATGCCGGCGCTGCTGGGCGCCGACGACGACCCGTCCGCCTTCGAGCCGCACCACCACCCCGAGGTCGCGTCGGGTTGGCGCACCCACCGCCACTGGCGCATCGGTCGCACCGGGCTGGTGATGGAGTCGCTGGTGCCCTCGATCCTCGAGCAGAAGGTCACCGGCAAGCAGGCGTTCGGGTCGTTCCGTGAGCTCGTACGCCGTCACGGCGAGCCGGCGCCCGGCCCCGTCGCGCCGCTGCGGCTGATGCTCCAGCCGACCCCCGGCACGATCGCCGCGATCCCGTCGTGGGAGTGGCTGCGCCTCGGCGTCCAGCCCGCCCAGTCGCGCACCATGGTCACCGCCTGCCGGCTGGCGTCGTCGCTCGAGCGGGTGGCGGAGGTGGCGGGCGAGGAGGCCGAACGGCGGCTGTGCTCGATCCGGGGGGTCGGCGTGTGGACGAGCGCCGAGGTGCGCCAGCGTGCGCTGGGCGACCCCGACGCGGTCAGCTTCGGCGACTACCACCTCGCCAACTGGGTCGGCTGGGCGCTCGTGGGCCGCGACATCACCGACGAGGAGATGGGTGAGCTGCTCGAGCCCTACCGCCCCCAGCGTGGCCGCGCGGCCGCGATGGCGATGGCCGGCGGTCGGTCCCGGCCGCGGCGCGGTCCGCGGATGAGCATCCCGACGCACCTCCCGACCCGCTGACCGGCGCCCGGTCGCGGTCCAGACCCCCAGAAATGGTGTCGCCGCCCGCGGCGGGCCGGGAGTAGCGTCGAATCCGGTGTGAAGGCTTGAGGGAGGGCCGGCATGGGCGACGTCGATCCCGTCCTGCTCCTGGCCACGACCGACGAGACGTCGAGGGGCGTGCTGGGGTCGGAGCTGCGGCGCAGGTACGGAGGCGACTACGAGGTGGTCGTCTGCGCGACCTACGAGCACGCCCGCGCGGTGCTCGAGGGGCTGCGCCGGTGGGAACGGCAGGTGGCGCTCGTGATCGCCTGCTTCGGCCCCGACGACCGCGGCGGCCTCGACTTCCTGCGCCGCGCCTACTCCCTGCACCCGTCGGCCAAGCGAGCGGTCGCCGCGATCTGGGGCGACTTCGCCAGCACCGGCGACGTCTTCGCCGCGGTCGCCCACGGGCATGCCGAGCTCGTCCTGCTGCGACCCGAGCGTCGACGCGACGAGGAGTTCCACGGCGCGATCACCGACACGCTGGACGACTGGCACCTCGCCCAGGGCATCGGCTTCGAGGCGGTGCGGATGATCGGTGAGCAGCGCGACGAGCGCACCCACGCGCTGCGCGACCAGTTCGGGCGCAACCACATCCCGGTCGGCTTCCACCAGGTCGGCACGGAGTCCGCCAACCGGCTGCTGGCCGGGCTGGGGCTCAAGGACCCCGAGCTCCCGGTGCTCCAGCTCGCCTTCACCAACCCGCCCACGACGCTCGTCGCGCCCACCGACCTCGAGATCGCCGATGCGTTCGGGCTGATGAGCCCCCTGTCGCCCGACCGCGTCTACGACGTCGTGGTCGTCGGCGCCGGCCCGAGCGGCCTCGCCGCAGCGGTCTACGCCTCCTCCGAGGGGTTGTCGACGATGGTCGTCGAGCAGTCCGCCGTGGGTGGGCAGGCCGGCACGTCCTCGCTCATCCGCAACTACCCCGGCTTCTCGCGCGGGGTCAGCGGGGCGCACCTGGCCTTCCGGTCCTTCCAGCAGGCCTGGTCCTTCGGCAGCGAGTACTCCTTCCTGCGCGAGGTGCAGGCGCTCGGCACCGACGGCGACCTCCGGACGGTCTCGATGTCCGACGGCAGCGTCATCCGCAGCCGCAGCGTCGTCATCGCCACCGGGGTCGACTACCGCCGTATCGGGGTGCCCACGCTCGAGGGCCTCGTCGGGCGAGGGGTGTTCTACGGGGCGGCCGTCGCCGAGGCGCCGTCGATGGCCGGGACGGAGGTCTACGTGATCGGCGGCGGCAACTCGGCCGGGCAGGCGGCACTCCACCTGGCCCGCTACGCCCGCCACGTGACGTTGCTGGTGCGGGGCGCGTCGCTCGCGGCGAGCATGTCGGAGTACCTCATCGCGCAGCTCGACGCCACGCGCAACGTCGGCATCCGCTACGGCACGGCGGTGCTCGACGGGCGCGAGCAGGACGGGTGCCTGGCCGCCCTCACCCTGGGTGAGCAGCACGGTGGCCCCGGTGGGGGCGAGGAGGTACCGGCCGGCGGCCTCTTCGTGCTCATCGGATCGGTGCCCCGCACGCAGTGGCTGCCCGAGGAGATCGAGCGCGACGTGGCCGGGTTCGTGGTCACCGGCCGGGAGGGGCGCCTGCCGCTCGAGACGACCCTGCCGGGTGTCTTCGCCGTGGGTGACGTGCGCGCCGGGTCGATCAAGCGGGTCGCGACCGCCGTCGGCGACGGCGCGACGGTCATCGCCACCCTGCACGGCTACCTCGCGGCGCACCCGCAGACGACCCCGACCGCATGAGCCGGCACCGGGCCGGGACCGGCGCGCCCGTGACGCGCGGGATGCGGGTGCTGCTCGTCGTCGCGGCGGTGCTCGTCTTCCTGGCGGGCCTCCAGCTGACCGTCTTCCCGACCCGGACGGCGGAGTGGTTCGCGTGGACCATCGACGTGCCGATGACAGCCGTCTTCCTCGGCGCGGCCTACTGGTCCAGCGCCGTCCTGGAGGTCGCGGGCGCGCGCTCGCGCACCTGGGGCCGCGCGCGCCTCACCGTGTGGACCGTGCTGGTCTTCACGGTCCTCACGCTCGTGGTCACGCTCGTCCACCTCGACAAGTTCCACCTCGGCGCCGAGCACCCCGCGAGCGCCCGCGCGATCACCTGGGGCTGGCTGGCGATCTACGCAGGGGTGCCGGTCGCGATGGTCGTCGGCCTGGTGCTGCAGGCGCGCGCCGGCGGCACGACGGTCGTGGACGTCGTACGCCTCCCGGCGGGCCTGCGGTGGCTCCTCGTCAGCCTCGCCACGCTGCTCATCACGACCGGTGTGGCGCTGCTGCTGGCGCCCGAGTGGGCCGCCGACGCCTGGGCGTGGCCGCTGACACCGCTCACCGCCCGCGCCATCGGCGCGTGGCTGGTGGGGCTCGGCTGGGCCTCGGCCCACGCCCGCCTCGTCGACGACCGGGAGTCGGTGCGGCCCGTGGGGCTCACCGGGGCGGCGTTCGTCGTGCTCGAGGCGGTCGCGCTGCTCCGCTACGGCGACGCCCTCGACCGGTCGGGCTGGCAGGCGGCGGCGTACGTCGTCGGGCTGGCGTGGATCGCGGTCGTGTCCGCCTGGATCCTGGCGCTCAGAGCAGCGGGCGCAGGGGGGCGAGGAAGCTCTCGGTGAACTTCCGGTTGAGGTCGCGCGCCTCCCACTCCGAGAGCGTGAGCTCGAGGCAGTTGGACTGGTCGTTCGTGAAGACCTCCTCCATCACCGCGGCGAAGGCCGGGTCGATGACCTCGAGGTTGATCTCGTAGTTGCCCTGCAGGCTGAGGCGGTCGATGTTGGCGGTGCCCACGGTCGACCAGCTGCCGTCGATGGTCGCGGTCTTGGCGTGCACCATCGCGTCCTTGAAGCGCAGGATGCGCACGCCGGCCGTGAGCAGCTGGCCGTAGTAGCCGCGTGAGATCCAGTCGGCCACGATGTGGTTGGACTTCAGCGGCAGCAGGATGCGTACGTCGACTCCGCGCCGCGCCGCCTCGGCGAGCGAGTCGACGAAGTCCTGGTCGGGCAGGAAGTAGGCGGTGGTCAGCCAGATGTTGCGGGTCGCGCGGGCGATCGCCTCGAGGTACATGCTGCGGATGGGGAAGTTCCACTGCCGCGGGATGTTCTTGTGGACCCGGATCTGGGGGTCCCAGTCGGACGCCGTCTCGATCAGCAGCGGCCGGTCGTCGCGCCGCAGCCGGTGGTGGCGGTTGAGGTTCCAGAAGTCGGCGAAGGCACGCTTCATGTCCCACACGCCGGGCCCGGTGATCCGGACGTGGGTGTCGCGCCACTCGGTGGCGTAGGCCGAGCCGATGTTGTAGCCGCCGAGGAACGCGACCTCCTCGTCCACGACCAGCATCTTGCGGTGGTTGCGGCCGTAGCGGCGCAGGTCCCACACGCGGAGGCCGGCCGTCCACACGGGGTAGCGCAGCACCTTCAGCGACGGCGGGAAGCGCTTGAAGGCCGGCGAGACGACCATGTTGGCGAAGCCGTCGTAGATGCAGTGCACGTCCACCCCGCGGTCCGCGGCGGCGGCGAGGGCGGTCTTGAACTTCCACCCGATCTCGTCGCCCTTCCAGATGTAGGTCTCGAAGAGGATCTGCTTCTTGGCGCCGTCGATGGCGGCGAGCATGTCGTCGTACAGGTCGCGCCCGTAGGTGTAGGTGGTGATCTCGCCGTCGCCCACGGGCACGGTGCCCGGACCGGTGACCGGGAACGGCTTGGGCCGCTTGCCGCGTCGGCGGTAGGAGTCGACGAGCGAGAGCGCCACGGCGACCGTGAGCTGGAGACCGACGAGTCCCATCAGGGTGCGCCGGACGGCGGTCAGCGTGCGGGCGACGGTCACGGGGGTCAATCTAGCGAGGGTCCCCACTCCGTGGATCAGGCCAGGTCGAGGGCCGCGTAGCGGGCGACGTCGCACGGCTGGTCGGACAGCACCCGGAACAACGCGGCTCGGAGCATCGCCTGCCGGGCGATCCCGGTCCGCCAGTCGTCGAGCGCCGCCACCGGAGCGCCGAGCCACAGCACCGCGTCGAGGACGCAGACGGCCTCGGCCCACAGCGGCGAGCGCCAGGCGGGTGAGAGGTCGACGACGAACGGGACCCCGGCGGCATCGAGCAGGACGTTGCCGGCGAGGTCGGCATGGACCAGGTGCTCGCGGCCCGGGCCGGTGTCCTCCAGTCCGGCCACGAGCGTGTCGACGAGCCCGGCCAGGCACGGCTCGGGGCGCTCCGCGGCCGCCGCGACGGCCGCGTCGGCGTCGTACGCCTGCCGCTCGGCGACGGCCCACTGGTCGGTGCGCGCGTCGAGCTCGGCGGGTCGGTCGGGCACCGCACTGGCGAGGTGGGCGTGCAGGAGGTGGGCGGTCGCCCTCAGCGTCGCGAGGTCCGGGCACAAGGTCGTACCCGGCTCGAAGCGGGTGGCCGACCAGCCGTCGACGACCAGGCGCCCGTCGCGCGCCGGAACGGGGAGCGCGAGCCGGACGGAGCGCGGCACCTCCTCGTCGAGCCGCACCGCCAGCCGCGCCTGGATCGGCGCCAGCCAGGCCTCGGAGGCGTCATGACCCGGCGAGAGCGCCAGGTCGCCGGCCCGCCACGTCGTGCCGCGGCCGCCTGGGAGGGGTTCAAGCGCGCCCTCGGCCACGAACAGGTCGAGCACGCGTTCCGGCGGCGGTGTCGGATGGGGCACCCGACGAGCGTAGGACCGGCGCGCCGGGACGCTCACGAGGCGCGAGCGGCGATCACCGCCCGCATCCGTTCCAGGTCGGCGTCCGGGAAGAGCTCGCCCGGCCAGACGAGTGAGACCGGGGAGCCGAGCTGACGGATGTGGACCCACCCCTCGACGCGCTCGACATGGACCAGCCCGTCATAGGACAGCTCGTGGCGCGCCAGCGGTCCGCGCAGCTCGACGGTCGACGGGGTGAACCGGGAGGTCAGCACGGTGCCCGGGGAGAGACGGGCGCCGAGTCGGCGCCGGGTCAGGTGGCGTCCGACCAGGTAGCCGATCGTGAGCGCACCGGTGACGAGGACCCCGGCGTAGGCCAGCGCCCAGAGCACGCGGGCCACAGGGTCGAGGCCATCGTCCAGCGAGGTCCACATGGGGACCCCGGTGAGGAGCCACAGCCCGCCGAACATCCCGCGGCGCCGGCGGACGTTTCCGCGAGCGAAGCTGCGCGCTGCCTCTGCGGCCGAGGTCGGGGAGGCCACCCACCGGTGGGTCACGGAATCTTCCATGCGCCCATTCAACCCGGGCGCGGGCCCGACGGAGGCTGAACCGGAAGCCCGCTGTCGGTGGCTCCGCGTACGCTCGACGCATGCGTCCAGTCACCGATCTCCAGCGCCGGGTGGCCCCCTTCAAGGTGGTGTCCGACTACGAGCCGTCAGGCGACCAACCGGCCGCGATCAAGGAGATCGTGGGCCGGATCCAGGGTGGCGAGGAGGACGTCGTGCTCCTCGGCGCGACCGGCACCGGCAAGACGGCCACCGTGGCGTGGGTGGCTGAGCAGCTGCAGCGCCCGGTCCTCGTGCTCCAGCCCAACAAGACCCTCGCCGCGCAGTTCGCCAACGAGCTGCGCCAGCTCTTCCCGGACAACGCGGTCGAGTACTTCGTCTCCTACTACGACTACTACCAGCCCGAGGCCTACGTCCCCCAGACCGACACCTACATCGAGAAGGACTCCTCGATCAACGAGGAGGTCGAGCGGCTCCGCCACAGCGCGACCAACAGCCTGCTCACCCGCCGCGACACGATCGTGGTCTCGACGGTGTCGTGCATCTACGGTCTCGGCACCCCGCAGGAGTACGTCGACCGGATGCTGCGGCTCAAGGTCGGCGAGGAGCACGACCGCGACTCGGTCCTGCGGCGGCTGGTGGAGATCCAGTACACCCGCAACGACATGTCGTTCACCCGTGGCACGTTCCGCGTGCGCGGCGACACCCTGGAGATCTTCCCGGTCTACGAGGAGCTCGCGATCCGCATCGAGTTCTTCGGCGACGAGGTCGAGCGGCTGATGACGCTCCACCCGATCACCGGCGAGGTGATCTCCGAGGACACCGAGCTCCACGTCTTCCCGGCCACCCACTACGTCGCCGGCCCGGAGCGGATGGAGCGCGCGATCAAGGGCATCGAGCTCGAGCTCGACGACCAGCTCGCGACCTTCGAGAAGCAGGGCAAGCTGCTCGAGGCGCAGCGGCTCCGGATGCGCACGACCTACGACGTCGAGATGATGCGCCAGGTCGGCTCCTGCTCCGGCATCGAGAACTACTCGATGCACATGGACGGCCGCAAGCCCGGCAGCGCGCCCAACACGCTGCTCGACTACTTCCCCGAGGACTTCGTCCTCGTCGTCGACGAGTCCCACGTCGCGGTCCCGCAGATCGGCGGCATGTACGAGGGCGACATGTCACGCAAGCGCAACCTCGTCGACCACGGCTTCCGGCTGCCGAGCGCCATGGACAACCGACCGCTGCGCTGGGACGAGTTCGTCGACCGGATCGGCCAGACGGTCTACCTGTCGGCCACCCCGGGCAACTACGAGCTCGACCGGGTCGGCGGCGTCGACAACACGGTCCAGCAGATCATCCGCCCGACCGGGCTCGTCGACCCCGAGGTCGTGATCAAGTCGACCAAGGGCCAGATCGACGACCTGATCCACGAGATCCGGACCCGCGCCGACAAGAACGAGCGCGTGCTGGTCACCACGCTGACCAAGAAGATGTCCGAGGACCTCACCGACTACCTCCTCGACGCCAACATCCGCACCCGCTACCTCCACTCCGAGGTCGACACGCTCCGGCGCATCGAGCTGCTGCGTGAGCTGCGCATGGGCGAGTACGACGTCCTCGTCGGCATCAACCTGCTCCGCGAGGGCCTCGACCTGCCCGAGGTGTCGCTGGTGGCGATCCTCGACGCCGACAAGGAGGGCTTCCTGCGCTCCGACAAGTCGCTCATCCAGACCATCGGCCGAGCGGCCCGCAACGTGTCCGGCCAGGTCCACATGTACGCCGACAAGATCACGCCCTCCATGGAGAAGGCGATCGACGAGACCAACCGGCGCCGGGCGATCCAGGTCGCCTACAACACCGAGCGCGGCATCGACCCGCAGCCGCTCCGCAAGAAGATCGCCGACATCACCGAGATGCTCGCCCGCGAGGACGAGAACACCGAGGCGCTCCTCAAGACCTGGGCCGACGTCGGCCAGAAGGGCCGCGCCGGTGGGGTGAAGGCCGGCAAGTCGCCGACCCCCGCCCTGTCGAGGATCCACGCCGAGGCCCCCGACACCGCCGGGATCCCGTCCACCGACCTCGCCGAGCTCATCCAGGCCCTCACCGACCAGATGAAGCAGGCGGCCGCCGACCTGCAGTTCGAGGTCGCGGCCCGCCTCCGCGACGAGATCGGCGACCTCAAGAAGGAGCTCCGCCAGATGATGGAGGCGACGAAGTGACGAGCGGTGCGCGCGAGCCGAGGAACGAGGTTCGTGGCGCACCCGAGGAGCGAGGAGCTGCGTGCGAGCGAAGCGAGCGCGCCGGCGACGCGATGAGCGCCTGACGCGCACGCTGGCGGCGTTCTCGTCGCTCGCAGGCCAAACCCGGGCCAGCTTCGCTCCTCGGCCTTGCCATCGCACGCGCCAGACGCCCATCGAAGGGTCCGCAGGGGTCGGGGCTACCGCCGGCGACGCACTGAGCGCCATACGCCCATCGCCGGTTGCTGCGCGCTGAGCTGAGGCCCAGCCTCAGGCCTCGTCGTCGCCCTGCTGCAGCTCCTTGCGCTGCTTCTTCTCCAGCTTCCGAGCGTGCTCCTCGATGATGTCGTTCTTGTTGACGACGATCCGGACGAGGTTCATCAGCGCGAAGCCCATCGGGAAGAGTGGCCACGGGAACCCGCCCCACATCGTCACGGCCCAGATGGTCCAGAGGAGGGCCGAGAGCCCGATCAGGCCGAGGAGGGCCTCACGGCGCTCGGCCTGCCACCTGCGCACCGCCTGGTCGCGCAGGTCGCCGCTGCCCGTCCGGGGCGTCGGACCGACGGGCAGGTCGCTGATCAGGGGCACGAGCTCACCGAGGGTGCGGCTGGCGAGGGCCGTCCCGGTGCGCTCGTCGTACTCCTCGCGCGTGAGGCGACCCTCGGCGAAGGCGTCGGCGAGGACCGTCTCGATCACCGCGCGGTCGCGGTCCGACGCGCGCATGCGGGCGTTGGCGGGACGGCGGGGGTCGTGGTCGAACTGTCGCCACACCTCGATCTCGGGCACCCGGCCAGCATAGGCACGACCCACCCGTCCGGAGGTGGGCGCTGGCCCGGCCGGGCGGCGCTCGCTAGGTTCGCGACCATGAGCACTCCCATCGACCTCGGCCGCCCCGTCTCCGGTGACGTCATCGACCTGATCCTCGAGGACCACCGCCGCTTCGAGGCCCTCATGCGCCAGCTCCGCGACAGCACGTCGGACCGCGACGCCGTCCGCAAGGCGCTCTCCGCCCTGCACGTCGCGCACGCGGAGGCGGAGGAGAAGTTCGTCTACCCCAAGCTCCGCAACAAGCACGCGATCACCGAGCACGAGGCCGAGCACGGCGAGGAGGAGCACGCCGAGGGGCACGAGGCGATGCTCAAGGTGCTCGAGCTCAAGGGCACCGACACGCAGGCCTTCGACGACGCCGTGGAGGAGCTCGCCACCGCGCTCAACCACCACCTCACCGAGGAGGAGCTGACGATCCTCAACCCGGCGCGCGAGGAGGTCAGCGAGAAGGTGCGCGTCGAGCTGGGCGAGGCCTTCGCGACCGAGCGCAACGCGCAGCTCGACGCCGACTGCGGCAGGATCGACAACGTTCGGCGCATCGTGGAGGAGGCCGAGAAGGAAGGCCTGCTCGATGACGACGAGGACGACGACTGACCGATCCGCCGGCAGGCGGTACCGGGCCGGAGGTGACCGCGTGGACGTGACGCAGGCGGAGGCGCTGTGCGCCGGGCTCCCCGGCGCGTGGCCGGACAACCCCTGGGACCACGAGCACCCGGTCTACAAGGTCGGGCCGGGGGAGCGCGGCAAGATCTTCGCGTTCCTGGGCGCGACGACGGTCGGGGTGAAGGCCGGCGCCACGCGTGAGGTCGCCGACGAGTGGCTCGACCGCTACCCCGACGACGCACGCGTGATGGCGTACATCGGCAGGTCTGGCTGGAACGACCTCGCCCTGGCCGGCGCGATCCCGGACGAGGAGCTGGTCGAGGCGGTGGAGGAGTCCTACCGGCTCGTCGTATCGCGGCTGCCGAAGCGCGACCGGCCGGACGGCTGGGAGGCCGTCAGCGGCGGTGGCGCATCATCGTGAGGCCGACCATGCGCGCCACGACCATCGCGATGTAGAACACGCCGACCATCATCTCGACCATCACGACCGAGCGGGCCTGCTGCCCGACGGCGACGATGTCGGAGAGCCCGACGCTGGTCAGCGTGGAGAACGACAGGTAGAGCAGCTCGAACCACGGTCGGCCGTAGCCTTCGGCGTTGACGAACGAGTCCGGCCACATGATCTGCACGACCACGAAGACGTAGGCGAAGCCCCAGGCGACGACGGTGAAGGCGGCGCCGGTAGCGAAGTACTCGTCGGTCGTGATGACGTCGTCGTGGAACAGGTAGCGCAGCATCGCGTAGGAGACGTAGAAGTAGAACGGCGCGTGCAGCAGGGCCGACACCAGCACGATCGGCTCGGTCGTGGGGAAGATCGCCTCGAGGAGCGTGAAGACGATCGTCGGGGCGCCCAGGAAGAACACGACGCGGCTCACGTGGGGCGTACGCCGGACCGCGAGCACCGCGGAGCCGACGGCGAGCATCGCGATCACACCGAGGAACGCGCCGCCCACCTTCGAGCCCCCGAGGAACGGCCACGCGAGCACCTGGAGCAGCTGGGCACCGAGCAGCATCGCGGACGGGTGCGCGGTCACCTGGTCGATTCGTCTGCCCACGACGACGCAGTCTAGGGACGCCCGGATCAGCCGCACGCCGACGCTCCGCTGGGCTAGGTTCGCCCCGTGGGCGAGCGAGCGGGGCGATGGGTGGCCGGCGGTCTCGCCGTCGTGCTCGTCGCGCTGCTGGTCGCGATCGGACTGGTCGTCACCAGGCAGGACGACGGCGACGCCGCCCTCACCGCCGCCCATCAGGACGTCGCCGGCGCGGCCCGCCGCGAGGCGCTGGCCTTCCTCACCGTCGACCACCGCGACATGGACCCGCTCGATCGACGCCGTCCTCGCCGGTGCGACCGGCGGCTTCGCGAAGCAGTACGCCTCCCAGCGCGAGACGCTGACGAGCGAGGCGGTCCGCACCGAGGCGACGTCGACCCCGGAGGTCGTCGCGCTCGGCGTGGGCGACCAGGACGAGGAGTCGGCGACGGTCCTGGTCGCGGCCAACAGCACGGTGACCAACACGGGCACGGGCGCCGACGGCCAGGTCCGCTACTACCGGCTGCGCCTGCGGCTCGTCCGCGAGGACGACCGCTGGCTCACGAGCGACCTGCAGTTCGTGCGGTGACGACGTGACGGGCAGGACGACGGTGAACCGGTGGCTGGTGGCGCTCATGGCGCTGGTCGTGCTCGCCGCGGTTGCGCTGGTGTGGGTGCTGCGCGACGCCGGGGACGACTCCGGTGGTGACGTCAGCAGCGCTGACGCGGCGGACGCCGTCGTGGCGTCGTCGGCGGTGAAGGAGTCGGCACGCCAGGGCGCTGCGGCGGGCGCCCACGCTGCCTACAGCTACTCGTGGAGGACGCTGGCCGATGACAAGGCCGCCGCCCGCGACCTGATGACCCCGGCCATGCGCGACCGCTACGACCGGACCATGGCCGGAGTCGCCACGTCGAGCCGACGTGATCACCGGGTGGTGAAGGCCGAGGTCGTCGACACTGCGCTGGTGACCGCGTCTCCGACGTACGCCCGGGTGCTGGTGTTCGTCAACCAGCGCACGTCCGGCAAGGACCTCGACCGTCCGACGCTCGACCTGGACCGCGTGCTGGTGACGGTGCAGCGGGTGGACGGCCAGTGGAAGGTCAGCGAGCTCGACGCCCTCTGAGCACGACCCCGCACGGCGGGGACAGCCGCGGACCGGCCCTTGTGGCCGGGACGCCCCGACGGAAGGATCCGCGACGTGGACGACGTGACGACCGACCTGCTCATCATCGGCGCGGGCCCGACGGGGTTGTTCTCCGCCTACTACGCCGGCTTCCGAGGCCTGCGCGTGGCGGTGGTCGACTCGCTGCCCGAGCTCGGCGGCCAGATCACCGCGATGTACCCCGAGAAGGCGATCCTCGACGTCGCCGGCTTCCCCAGCGTGAAGGGCCGCGACCTCGTGGAGGGGCTGGTGGCGCAGGCTGCCACGGCAGATCCGACGTACCTGCTGGACCGCACGGCCACCACGCTCGAGCACGGCGAGGACCAGGTCGTCGTCACCCTCGACGACGGCACCCGCGTCACGGCCGGCGCGGTGCTCATCACGTCGGGCATCGGGAAGTTCAGCCCACGGCCGCTGCCTGCCGGCGAGGGCTGGGTCGGGCGGGGCATGGAGTTCTTCGTGCCCAGCTTCGCGCCGTACGCCGGCAAGGACGTGGTGATCGTCGGGGGAGGCGACAGCGCGTTCGACTGGGCCCAGCACCTCGAGCCGATCGCCGCGTCGGTCACGCTCGTCCACCGCCGCGACGCGTTCCGCGCCCACGAGCGCACCGTGGCCGCGGTCAAGGACTCCAGCGTCGAGATCATCACCAACGCCCAGGTGACCGAGCTGCGCGGGGACGCCCACCTCGAGGAGGTCGTGGTGAGCGTCGACGGCGAGGAGCCGCAGACGCTGAAGGCACAGGCGCTCGTCGCCGCCCTCGGCTTCATCGCGGACCTCGGCGCGATCCAGCAGTGGGGGCTCGAGACGCAGAAGCGCCACGTCGTCGTCGACTCCTCGATGCGCACCAACCTGGCGCGGGTCTTCGCCGCCGGCGACATCACCGACTACCCCGGCAAGGTCCGGCTCATCGCCGTCGGGTTCGGGGAGGCGGCCACCGCCGTCAACAACGTCGCGGTGGTGCTCGACCCGTCGGCCCACGTGTTCCCCGGTCACTCCAGCGAGGGCTGAGCGCCGATCCGGCTGCGGGACGGCTACCCGTCAGTAGGCATAATGGCCCGGTGCGCATCGCCATGCTGTCCTACCGGAGCAAGCCCCACTGCGGCGGACAGGGCGTCTACATCCGCCACCTGACCCGTGAGCTGGTCCGTCTCGGCCACGACGTGGAGGTGTTCTCCGGCCAGCCCTACCCCGACCTCGACGAGGGCGTCGTGCTCACGAAGGTGCCGAGCCTCGACCTCTACCGCGAGCCCGACCCGTTCCGGGTGCCGAAGCTGCGCGAGTTCCGCGACCGGATCGACGTCGAGGAGTTCCTCACCATGTGCACGGCCGGGTTCCCCGAGCCGAAGACCTTCAGCTCGCGCATCGCGCGGCTGATGAAGGAACGCGCGGGCGACTTCGACATCGCGCACGACAACCAGGTGCTGGGCACCGGGATCATGGAGCTGGAGTCCTACGGCCTCCCCGTGGTCGCGACGATCCACCACCCCATCACGATGGACCGCCGGATCGACCTCCAGACCGCGCCGACGTGGCGCAAGCGGCTGACCCTGCGCCGCTGGTACGGCTTCCTGCGGATGCAGACCAAGGTCGCCAAGCGCTACCGCACCGTGCTCGTGCCCTCGGAGTCGTCGAGCCGCGACGTGGCGCGCGACTTCGGGGTCGACCCGGCACGGATGAAGACCATCCTGCTCGGCGTCGACGACGTCTTCGTCCCGCCGACCACCCCCCGTGTCCCCGGCCGGATCCTGGCCATGGCCAGCGCCGACGCCCCGATGAAGGGCATCGCGACGCTGCTCGAGGCCTTCGCCAAGCTGGCTGTCGAGCGCGACGTGTCCCTCGTCCTCGTCACCCGACCGGAGCCCGGCGGGCGCACCGAGCAGCTCATCGACCAGCTCGGCATCGCCGACAGGGTCACCTTCGTCAACGGCGTCAGCGACGCCGAGCTCGTCGAGGTGATGGGCTCCGCCGAGCTGGCCTGCGTGCCCTCGCTCTACGAGGGCTTCTCGCTCCCGACCGCGGAGCTCATGGCCTGCGCGACCCCGCTGGTGGTGTCGCGGGCCGGGGCCATCCCGGAGGTCGTCGGGCCGGACGGCGCCTGCGCCGACCTGGTCACCCCCGGCGACGTGGGCGAGCTCGAGCAGGCGATCGCGGCGCTGCTCGACGACCCCGAGCGTCGTACGGCGATGGGTGCGGCCGGACGGGCCCGCGTCGAGGAGATGTTCAGCTGGCGGGCGGTCGCCGAGGCCACCGCCGCCGCCTACGAGGAGACCATCGCCGACTTCCGGACCGAGCAGGCCGGGCGTGAGCAGGAGGAGAGCCACCGTGCTGACCGTTGACTTCGACCGGCTGGGCCTGCGCCCGGGTGACCGCGTGCTCGACATGGGCTGCGGAGCGGGACGTCACGCGTTCGAGATGTACAAGCGCGGTGCCGACGTCATCGCCTTCGACCAGGACGGCGACGAGCTCGCGACCGTGCGCGAGTGGTTCACCGCGATGCGCGACGCCGGCGAGGTGCCGGCGGGCGCCGAGGCCGACGTGAAGGAGGGCGACGCCCTCGCCCTCCCGTTCGCCGACGGCGAGTTCGACCGGGTCGTGGCCGCCGAGGTGCTGGAGCACATCCACGCCGACGTCGACGCGATCAAGGAGCTCGTGCGGGTCCTGCGCCCGGGCGGCACGCTGGCGATCTCCGTGCCGCGCTGGCTGCCCGAGGTCGTCAACTGGAAGCTGTCCGACGACTACCACAACGCCGAGGGTGGCCACATCCGGATCTACACGGCCCAGGAGCTGGTGGACAAGGTCACCAAGGCAGGGCGGGCCAACGACGGCACCCCCGGCGACGCGATGGTCTTCACCGGCCGCGACCACGCCCACGGCCTGCACACGCCCTACTGGTGGATCAAGTGCGCCGTCGGCGTCACCAACGACGACCACCCGCTCGCCAAGGCGTACCACAAGCTGCTGGTGTGGGAGATCATGGAGAACCCCAAGGCGCTTCAGTACGCCGGCAAGGTGCTCGACCCGCTCATCGGGAAGAGCATGGTCCTCTACTTCCGCAAGCCCGACGCGGCGTGAGCGGAGCCCCCGCCGTCGGCGCGATCCTGACCCGCGCGCAGATCGAGCAGACGGCTGCCACCATCGCGGCGATGCAGGAGCCGTCCGGTGCGATCCCGTGGACGCCCGGCGAGCACACCGACGTGTGGAACCACCTCGAGGCGGCGATGGCGCTGGTCGTCGGCGACCAGCGCGAGGCGGCCGAGCGGGCCTTCGCATGGGCGCGCGAGACGCAGCGGGCCGACGGCTCGTGGCCGATGAAGATCGTGGCCGGCGAGGTGGAGGACCACTCCGGCGAGACCAACATGTCGGCGTACGTCGCCGTCGCCGCGTGGCACCACTGGCTGGTGGAGCGCGACGAGGCGTTCGTCCGGCTGATGTGGCCGACGGTGCGCCGTGCGCTCGACTTCGTGGTCTCGATGCAGCTGCCGTTCGGCGGCATCGCCTGGTCGCAGGAGTGGCACGACGGTCGGCCGGGGCCGGTCAACGAGGACGCCCTGCTCGCGGGGTCGTCGAGCATCTACCACTCGCTGCGGGCCGGCGTGGCCCTGGCGGAGCTGGTGGGGGAGCCGCAGGTGGAGTGGGAGCTCGCGGGCGGCCGGCTCGGCCACGCCCTGCGCGAGCACCGCGACCTCTTCCTGGACAAGTCGACCTTCTCGATGGACTGGTACTACCCGGTGCTCGGCGGAGCGGTGCGCGGCCCCGAGGCGCGCGCGCTGCTCGCCGAGCGGTGGGACACGTTCGTCGAGCCGGGCCTCGGCATCCGGTGCGTCGCGGAGAACCCGTGGGTGACGGGTGCGGAGACCTGCGAGCTCGTGCTCGCCCTGGACGCCCTCGGCGACCGGGCCCGGGCGCTGCAGCTCCTCGCGGACATGCAGCACCTGCGGACGGCGGAGGGGTCCTACTGGACCGGCTACGTGTTCCCCACGGATGTCGACGAGGTGGGCGTCAACTGGCCCGCCGAGCAGACGACCTACACGGCCGCGGCCGTGGTCCTGGCCGTGGACGCGCTCAGCGACGGGACTCCCGGCGCCGACATCATGCGGGGCACGACGCTGGCCCCGGACTTCGCGGAGATCGGCCTGGAGTGCGGGTGCCCGTCGGCACAGGAGTCAGGCGAGCGGGTCGCCGGCGTCGCCCGACGTACGGCGTAGCACCCGCATCGACCCGACCGCCTCGACCTCGGTGAAGGCGCCGCTCGCCAGCGCGGGGAGGTAGATGTCCTCGTAGGGCGGGCGACCGCCGTCCGCGGGGTCGGGGAAGACGTCGTGGATGGCGAGCACGCCGCCCGCCATCACCCAGTGCGGCCAGGTGCGGAAGTCGGTGCGGGCGGGCTCGACCCCGTGGCCGCCGTCGATGAAGAGCAGCGAGAGCGGCGTGCGCCACCACGCCCCGACCGTCTCCGAGCGGCCGACCACCGCGACCACGTGCTCCTCGAGGCCTGCGGCGGCGATGGTGCGGCGGAAGGTCGGCAGGGTGTCCATCACGCCGAGGTCGTGGTCGACGAGGGTGTCGTCGTGGTGCTCCCAGCCCGCCTGGTTCTCCTCGGAGCCGCGGTGGTGGTCGACGGTGACGACGGTGCCACCGACCTCGCGGGCGGCGCCGCCCAGCCAGACCGCCGACTTGCCGCAGTAGGTGCCGACCTCGAGGGCCGGACCGAGCGGGAGCCGCTCGCGGGCCCAGCGGTGCAGCAGCGCCCCCTCGTCCTCGGGCATGAAGCCCTTCGCGGCGCGGGCATGGGCGAGCAGGTCGGCGGGCATCACGGGAGACGACCCTAGTGCGGTCACACCTGCGTCCCGGCACGCGTCAGGTGGGTGAAGGCATCCACCCACCGAGGAGCAGACATGAGCAACCACACGATCGTCATCCCCGCCCCCGACCTCGAGGCCGCGACGGCGTTCTACCGCACCGCATGGGGCGCCGAGCCGCACACCGAGACGCCCTACTACGTCGGCTTCAACCTCGACGGGCAGGAGATCGGGCTGAACCCCCACGGTGAGCGCGACCAGATGACCGGTCCGGTCGTCTACTGGGCCACCGACGACCTCGCGGCCAAGGTGGCGGAGGTCGAGGCCGCCGGCGGGACCGTCGTACGTCCGGTGACGGAGGTCGGCGGCGGGACGTCGCTCGCGCTGCTGACGGACCCGGCCGGCAACCAGGTCGGTTTCATCACCCAGGGCTAGACGGCGGCGCCGTCGAGCTCGTCGGGGTCGACACCGCTGTCGGCCTCGAGGCCGTGGCGCCAGGTGTTCCAGTGCCAGGTGAGGTAGCGGTCGACGGCCCGCACCGCGTGGGCGCTGCGGATGGAGTGGAAGACGTCGAAGGCGTGCTGGGCGCCCGGCAGCTCGGCGTACACCACCGACTTCTCCGACGTCGCGCCGCAGCTCGGCGACGAACAGCCGCGCCTGGTCGACGGCCACGAGGCTGTCGAGCTCGCCGTGGATGACGAAGAAGTCCGGTGCGTCGGCGCGTGACGCGCAGGATCGGGCGAGGCGGCCTCGTAGACGTCGGGCGCGTCGCTGCCAGGTCGTCTGCATGACCCGCGGGCCGAGGAAGGCGTCGCGCATGCCGATGGCGTTCGCGAGCCCGGTCGACCCGGCGAAGTCGTAGACGCCGTAGAACGGCACGCGCCGCCTGCACGGAGGTGTCGGCGTCCTCGAAGCCCGGCTGGAACTGCGGGTCGTTCGGGGGTGAGCGCGGCCAGCGCGGCGAGGTGGCCGCCGGCCGACCCGCCGGTGATCGACGACGAAGTCGGGGTCGCCGCCGTACTCGGCGATGTTGCTCGCGGACCCAGGCGATGGCGCGCTTGACGTCGACGATGTGGTCGGGCCACGGGTCGCGCGGGGAGAGCCGGTAGTTGATCGCGACGCAGACCCAGCCGCTTGGCGGCCATCTGGTTCATCAGCGGGCCGGCCCTGCTGCTCCTTGTCGCCGATGATCCAGGCGCCGCCGTGCACCTGCAGGAGCACGGGGGCATCCTTGATGGCGTCGTCACCGGCCGGCAGGTAGATGTCGAGGTGACCGCGGCGTCCCGCCTCGGAGTACGACAGGTTGCGGATCACCCGGACCGCGTCGTCCCGGAAGTCGAACGGGCGGGCCAGGCTGCGCCACGGCGTCGCCAGGTCGGCCGGGTCCGGGGCCGCGTCGAGCTGCTCGACGTAGTCGACGCCGAGCCCCTCCACCAGGGCGTCGTCCAGGACCCGGGCGGCGCGGCGGCTCTGCCGCACCATGTGGGCCAGGCCGAGCGCATTGGCTCCGGCCAGCACGAGGCCCGCCTTGGCGCGCAGCCCCGAGCGGCGGCTCTTCGTCAGGTGGGTGGCGGCGTCGAGCGCGGTCAGGGCGAGCATCTGGGGCGCGGTCTCGCCGAACAGCCACCCGGAGAGGAAGGACGGCACACCGGCACGCTGACCGCGCGCGGGGCGCACGGCGTTGGCGGTGAGGGCGGCGATCACTGACTGGCGGAACAGGAAGCTCACGGCACCCATGTTACCGACCGGTACTTCGCGTCAGGACTCGTGGTCCACGACGGGGAGCTCGCGGCCGGCCACGACCTCTTCGGCGATGTCGTGCAGCCTGGTGTTGAGGGTGTTCGAGTAGCGGCGAGAGCGTCTAGCAGGAACCCGGATCCTGACGTGCCTGTGGCCCCGCTACCGGTCAGGTGGCGGGGCGTGGGGCGGGGTCACGG
>CAVPAA010000011.1:0-160461 GCA_963701485.1 uncultured Actinomycetota bacterium | reverse complement strand
GGGATGGCGTTGATCTGCTCCCAGTCCCGGATCCGCCCGTTCCACCGCTCCAGCACCCACGGCCACTGCTCGCGGAGCTCGGGGGGTCGCTGCTGGTTGCGGCTGGCGGCCCACTCGCGTGCGGCCTTCTCGGCCTCACGGCCGGTCACGGCGGTGAAGTCGCGCAGCGTGCGGTCGCGCTCGGGCGGATCCTCCGGCCCGGGCGCGTAGGCGACGCGGTACATCACGTACATGAGCCCTCCTGGGTCTTTCCTCCACTCAGACAGGAGGGGGCAGGGAGGACTTTGATACGTGCAGGTCGGGCAGGAGGTGCTCGAGGACGCCGACCTCCTCGACGTTGTGCCTCACCCACGCCTCGGCCATGGCGGGCGGGAAGACGCGCGTGGTGAGGTGGCGGTTGACCAGTGCGGCCGCCGGCAGGCGGGAGCCGAGGTCCATCACGCTGACGTAGTGCGTCCCGTCGGGGCCCCACGACCAGGTGTGCTCGAGCTGGAAGATCCGCACCCCGGCGATCCGGCGCACGAGCCGGATGCCGGTCTCGTCGAGCTTCTCGACCCGTTCGACGGAGTCGACGCGGAAGCGCTCGTCGCGCCCGAACGCCTCGACGATCCGGTAGCTCGCGCCCTCGTCGGCCCCACCGCCCGGCGCCGGTCGGGCCAGCTCCCACAAGATGTGGTCGAGCGGGTGCCACGCGAGGTAGCCCGACATCCGCTCGCCGGCGTAGTCGATGTCGTCCCCGATGTGGCGGAACCACCACAGCAGCATCGGCGGCGTGATGCCGGCCAGCGGCCGGTGGTCGATGGTGACCCGCATCCGGTGGTGGGAGAGCCGGCGGATCGAGCTGCGGGCCGAGTCGGTGGTGCGTAACGGGTGAAGAACGGGCCGCGGCGCGGGGAGCGGCATCGGTCGGGCCACGGTCGTCACCTCCGGTCGGCGGGCTCCCACGGTAGGGGCGGAGGTGCACCGCGGGCCAGAGGTCACCCCGCGGTGCGAGGCCGCGGCTTGCCGGGACTGTGAGACTCGACCCCATGGAGCAACGCACCCTCGGAAGGACCGGCCGCGAGGTCTCGGTCGTCGGCCTCGGCACCTGGCAGCTCGGCGCCGACTGGGGCGACGTCAGCGAGGCCGACGCGATGGCCGTGCTGGAGGCGTCGGCCGAGGCCGGCGTGACGTTCTACGACACCGCCGACGTCTACGGCGACGGCCGCAGCGAGCAGCTGGTCGGCCGCTTCGTCGCCGCCCACCCGGACGCCGGCTTCACCGTCGCGACCAAGATGGGCCGCCGCGCCGAGCAGGTGCCGGCCAGCTACGTCGAGCAGAACTTCCGCGAGTGGCTCGACCGCTCCCGCCGCAACCTCGGCGTGGACACCATCGACCTGGTGCAGCTGCACTGCCCGCCGAGCGAGGTCATCGACGACGACGCGACGTACGACGTCCTCGACCGGCTCGTCGACGAGGGCGTCGTCGCGGCGTACGGCGTCAGCGTCGAGACCTCCGCACAGGCGCTCAGCGCGATCGCCCGGCCAGGTGTCGCCAGCGTGCAGATCATCCTCAACGCCTTCCGGATGAAGCCGCTCGACGAGGTCCTCCCTGCCGCGGCCGCGGCCGGCGTGGGCATCATCGCCCGGGTGCCGCTGGCCTCGGGGCTGCTGTCCGGCACGTACGACCTCGACACCACGTTCGCCGAGGACGACCACCGCACCTACAACCGCGACGGCAGCGCCTTCGACGTCGGTGAGACCTTCTCCGGCGTCGACTACGAGACGGGTGTCGAGGCGGCGCGCGAGTTCTCGTCGCTCGTGTCCGACGCGGGGCTCGACGCCACGCCGGCCCAGGCGGCCATCGCGTGGATCGTGCAGCAGCCGGGCGTCTCGACCGTCATCCCGGGCGCGCGGAACGTCGACCAGGCGCGGGCGAACGCCGCTGCCGGCCTCGTCGGCGACCTGCCGCCCGCCCTCCTCGAGGCCGTGGCCGACCTGTACGACCGGCGGATCCGCGAGCAGGTCCACGCTCGCTGGTGAGCCTCGGCGCTGTCACAATCCGTCCATGACGGGACGAGGACATCCGGGGGTCGACGCCTACATCGCGAAGCTGCCCGACTGGCAGCAGTCGATCTGCGAGCAGCTGCGCGAGATCGTCCGGGCCACGGACCCCGAGATCGAGGAGACGATCAAGCGGACGGTCCAGCCGTACTTCGTCCTCGACGGCAACGTCTGCGCCCTGCTGGCGACGAAGGACCACGTCAACCTGTTCCTCTACGACCCGACGGTCAGCGACCCCGCCGGCGTGATCAACCAGGGGCACGACAACCTGACCGCCCGGTCGATCCAGGTCTACCGGGACGACGAGATCGATCGCGACGCGATCACCGGCATCCTGGCCGAGATCGTCGAGCACAACCGGCAGGGTGGCTGGCGTCGGCTGGGTCGTACCTGATCGCGCGCCGGCGCGCCCCCTGGTCTGATCATCGTCGACACGAGGCGCTCACTGCGCTTCCATTGCGACATGGCTGACATCATCCTGGGCGTCCTCGCCATCGTCGCCGGTGGCGCGATGCTCGTCGCCGGCCAGTTCGTGCTGCGTCTCGTGATCCCCGTCTGGGGCTTCTTCGCCGGCTTCGCCTTCGGTGCCGGCCTCGTCGCCGGGTTCGCCGACGAGCGCTTCCTCGGCACCGTGCTCGGGTGGGTGCTGGGCCTGGTCTTCGCGGTGGTCTTCGCGGTCCTGGCCTACCTGTACTACTACGTCGCCATCGTCCTGGCGATGGGCGCGGCCGGGTTCGCGATCGGCTCGGGCCTCGTCGTCGCGCTCGGCATCTCCTGGAGCTGGGTGGCCGTCCTGCTCGGCCTGGTCGTCGGGCTCGTCCTCGGCCTGCTGTCGGTGTTCACCAACGTGCCGATGATGGTGCTCGTCGTCGTCGGCTCCATCGCCGGTGCCGTCGGCGTGACGGGTGGTCTCATGCTGCTGGTGGGCTCACTGAACTCCACGGACTTCACGAGGGGCGACTTCACCGACCGCGTCTCGAGCAGCTTCGGGTGGTCCCTGCTCCTGGTGGTGCTCGCCCTCGGTGGCATCGCCGTCCAGGCCATGCAGCGGGCCCTCAGGCGCCAGACCATCCACGAGGCCTGGTACGTCGAGGTCCCCTGACGCGGGAGACGTCGGTCAGTCCAGGCGGTACGGGCTGGGCCCGGGCACCCAGGTGACGGCGTGCTCGGCCGCATAGGCCTCGACCGCGGTTCGGATGGTCGGGTAGAAGCGGTCGTCGCTGAGCGTCGCCAGCCCGTAGCTGGCGACCTTGGCCTGCACGGCATCCTTGAGCTCGGCGAAGACCAGTCGCGTCCCGGCCTGCTGGAGGTCGGCGTCGAGGTCGGCGAGCATGTCCGCGGCGGTCGTGTCGACGTCGGTGATCGGTTCCGCCGCGAGGATGATCCACACGGGCCGGGGCTCGATGGCCGCGAGACGGCGCACCTGGTTGCGGAACGTGCGTGCGTTCGCGAACAGCAGGGGTGCGTCGAACCGGTAGATCGCCAGACCGGGCAGGTGCTCGGTGGTCTTGCGGTAGGCCGTGTCGTGGTAGCCGCGGACGCCGCCCGAGCGGCCGAGGAGCGCCTGGTGGGGCCACCAGACGCGCCGGAACACGTTGAGGATCGACAGGCCGACGGCCGCAGCGATGCCGTACAGCACCCCCAGGAGGGCGACGCTGAGGAACGCGACGAGGGCAAGGATGAAGTCGGAGCGGCGTTGGCGCCGGAGCCGACGCAGTCCCGCGACGTCGGCGAGGGACAGCGACGCGGCGATCACGACGGCTGCGAGCGCCGGCTGCGGGAGGTTGCGCAGCAGTCCGGGCGCGGCGACGAGCACCGCGATGATCGTCGCCGCTCCGACCACGCCGGTGACCTGCGTCCGGGCGCCGCTCTGGAACGCGACCGCGGTCCTCGACCCGCTGGTGCTGACCGGGAACCCCTGGAAGCACCCGGCGGCGATGCTGGCCGCGCCCACGCCGATCATCTCGCGGTCTCCGTCGAGCTCCTCCCCGGTCTTGTCGGCGAAGACCGACGCGGTCGAGATGGTGTCGGTGAGGGAGACCAGGGATATCCCGAGGGCGCCGGCGAGCAGGAGCCCCAGGTCGCCCAGCGGCACGGTCGGAAGGGTGAGGGGCGGGAACCCCGAGGGCAGCTCTCCGACCAGGTCGACGCCCCGGCCCGCGAGATCGAACGCGCCGACGGCCGCGATCGCGAGGACGACGGCTGCGAGCAAGGCCGGGAAGGTCGGCCACAGGCGCTGGAGTCCGACGATCAGGGCCAGGCACGAGACCCCGACCGCCAGCGACGCCCCGACGGTCTCTCCGTCACCGACCGCCTCGGCGAACGCGATCGCCTCACCGATCAGGCCGTCCGCATCGACGGAGAACCCGAACAGCTTGGGCAGCTGGCTGACGAGGATCGTGAGCGCGAGGCCGTTCATGTACCCGATCTGGGTCGGCTTCGACAGGAGGTCGGCGATGAAGCCGAGCTTGAACACGCCGGCGACGACCGTGATCGCACCGACCATGAGGGCGAGCACGGACGCGTAGGCGACCGCGGCCTGCGTGTCTCCCTCGGCCGCCACGAGCGGAACGACGACCGCGGCGATCATCGGGCCGAGCGATGAGTCCGGGCCGAGGACGAGCACCCGGGACGGACCGAACAACGCGTAGCCCAGCAGCGCGAGGATGGTCGTGTACAGACCGGTGATGGCGGGCAGGCCGGCCAGCTCGGCGTACGCCATCCCCTGCGGGACCAGCAGCGTGGTGAGCACGAGGCCGGCGACCAGGTCCTTGCCGAACAGGGCCGGCCGGTACGTCCTCAGGGTCGCGAGCCCCGGCACCGTGCGGGCGAGCGCACCGAGACGAGAGGTCGCGTGCGCAGCCACTGCCGCTCCTCCCGGTCGGCCTCCGCGTCCGACGCGGGGCGTTCAGTACCCCGAGGACACCACCCCGGGACGTGGGTCGCACCGCCCGGACCGGGTGACGTCCGTCAACGACCGCCGCCGTCGGCGGCCCGCTCGAGCCGTCCACGCCACAACCGGCTGCCGGTGCGTGCGAGGGCGTCCAGTCCGGCCGCCGCGGCCTTCGCCGCCCGGTCCGGGTGACCGGTGGCCGCCTCGGCCTCGGCCAGCATCGTGTAGACGATGGGGTCGTGCATCCGGGTGCCCGTCGCGCGGTACCCCTCCGCTGCGGAACGGGCGAGCTCCGCTGCACCGGACGCGGGGGTGGCACCGGCGATCGCATCGCCCCAGCTCTCGTTGAGCGCGGCGAAGTGCGTCAGCAGGTCGGCCCCCGCGAGTCGCCCCAGCCGCGCGCCCTCGACGCCGTCGTCGTGGGCCCTGCGGGGCTCCTCGAACGCGGCGTACATCATCCCGCGGGTGGCGAGGGCGTCGCTCTCGTCCGCCGGTCCCGAGAGGTGTGCCTGGTGCACCATCTCGTCGGCGACGGCGATCGCCTCGTCCCGGCGTCCCGCCTCGGCGAGCGCGTGGCACAAGAACATCCGGATGCGTACGGCCGGGTCCCCGAAGGCCATGACGAGCACGCCGACCCCCGTGCCCTGCGCGAGCGCGAGAGCACGCTCGAGCTCGTGCACGGCGGGCTCGGCGTCGCCGAGGCACCACAGGACCGAGCCGCGCGCGAGACGTCCCAGGAGGGTGAAGCGATCGGCGGCCTCCGGACCTCGTGCCGCTGCCGCGTGTGCCAGGACGACGTCGGCGAGGCGCTGGACGGCGTCGAAGTCGCCCGCCATCAGCAGCCACAGGTAGCGGCGGTAGATCGCTGCGAACACGTCCGGCCCGGGTTCGAGCCCGAGCGCGAGCTCGAGGGCCCGTTCGAGTGCGGCACCGGCCTCGGGCGCGCCGAGACCGAGCCGGGTCATCGCGAGCGTCCCGCGGCGCGCCTGCAGGGCCAGCTCGAGGCCGTCGCGCGCCGGCGCCTGCCGGGACCCTCTCGAGCAGGCCGAGGGACTGGTCGATGAGCTCGTCGGCGTGGTCGAAGGCCAGCTGCGTCATCGCCCGGTCGACGGCCTGGGTCGCGGTGGAGACGACGAGCCCTGGTTCGACGAGGTCGCCCCCCGCCACGAGCTGGTGGACGAGGTCGTCGACGTCCACCCCGGGACGCGCCGACATCGCCTCGCCGACGGCCGCGTGCAGGCGCATCCGCGCGCGGGCGCCGAGCTGCGCGTACAACGCCTCGCGGATCAGCGCGTGCTGGAAGTGGAGCACCGGGGCAGGCGAACCGACCTCGACGGCGAGCCCGGACGCCACCGCCGCGGCCAGCCCGGCGTCGACGTCGTCCGGGGGCAGCCCCGAGACCACCTCGAGCAGGCCGAGCTCGCAGTCCCTCCCCACCACCGCTGCGACGTCGAGCAACCGCCGGGCCGGGATCGGCAGCCGGCTCAGCCGGTGGGTGAGGACGTCGTGGACCGTCTCGGGGATGTCGTCCCAGGCCAGGTGCGGGTGCGGTGGAGTCCCGGACCAGACGGGCGAGCTCCTGGAGGAAGAACGGGTTGCCGCCTGTGCGCGCGGCGGCCCGGGCCGCCAGGGCCTCGTCGGGCTGCCAGCCCAGACGTACGGCGAGCAGGTCGCGCGACGCCTTCTCGGGCAGCCCGGACATGCGGAGGCGTTCGGTGGCCGGCGTCCGTGCGAGCCGCGCGAGCATCGAGCCGAACGCTCCTGCCGGCGCTGCGTCCTCCACGCGGTAGGTGCACAGCAGCACGATCGGGGCGTCACCGACCCGCCAGGCCAGCGTCGACAGGAGCAGCAGGCTCGCCTCGTCGGCCCAGTGGAGGTCCTCGAGCACGACCAGCAGGGGGCCGGACCGGCCCGCCTCGGCGACGAGGAGGTCCGCCACCGCGTCGTGCAGGGCCGCCTGCGTGAGGGTGGACCCCTCGGCCGTCCCGGTCCGGCCCATCACGACACCGGCCGGACCGTCACCCGGGATGCCCGGCAGGTTGCGCAGGACCTGCGCCCACGGCCAGTAGGGCGTGCCGTCGCTCGTCTCGTTGGTCCGCCCGACCGCCACCACCGTGCCGGCAGCCCGGGCCCTCTCGGCGACCTCCTCCGCCAACCTGGTCTTCCCGATCCCGGCCTCGCCCGACACCACCCAGACAGCGCCACGGCCCGTCGCGCTGCGACGTACGGCCTGCTCGAGGACGTCGACCTCGGCGTCGCGACCCAGGAGCGGGCGCCCGCCCGCCGCGCCGGTCGGTCCCACGACGCCGGGCGGACCGGCCGGCACACCCCCGACGACGGCCACGGTCCGCGGCGGGGACCAGTCCAGGGTCGGATCCTGCCGCAGGAGCTGGGCGTGCAGGCGTCGGAGCGCGGGACCCGGATCCACGCCCACGTCCTCGGAGAGCCGGTCACGCAGTGCCTGGTAGGCGGCGAGGGCGTCGGTCTGGCGACCGCTCCGGTAGAGCGCCAGCAGCCGGAGGGCGTGCAGGCTCTCCCGCAGCGGCTCGCCGACGAGCAGGTGCTCCGCCGCGGTCGCAGCATCCGGTGCCCGACCCACCCCGAGCAGGGCCTCCACCCTGGTCTCCCGGGCACGCAGCACCAGGTCGGCGAGCCGCTGCGCCTCGGCGGCCGCCACCGGTCCGAGCGCGTCGACCACGTCGCCCAGCGGGTCTCCCGTCACCAGGGACAGCCCCTCGTCGAGCAGCTCGAGGGCGGCGTCGGGATCGGCGGTCACCCGGGCGCGAGCCGCCTCGGCCACCCGCGTGAGGCGCCAGGCGTCGAGGGCGCCCTCGGGCAGCTCGAGCACGTAGCCGGGCGCACGACGCGTCACCCGGACCGACGGGGGCTCGACGCGGTCACCGCCGGCGGTGTCGCCGAGGGCGCGGCGCAGGCGGGACACGCACACCTGCAACGACGAGAGCCCGGACTCGGCGTCGCGTCGCCCCACAGCTCGGTGACCAGCCGGTCGACGGACACGACCCGACCGGCGTCCGCCGCCAGCAGCCCCAGCAACCCGCGCTGCAGCGGCGAGGAGATGCCGCACGCGCGACCGTCGACCGTGGCTGACACGGGACCGAGGACGCGTACGAGCGTGTCGGGGTGCACAGACCGAGACACTAGGGTCGCGCCGGTCCCGGAGGAAGCCACTTCGCCCCGCACGTACGTCGCAGGAACGCCGAGGTGGCCACCACACGCCCCCCGACGTGTGGTGGCCACCTCGGGGCCGGGTCAGACGGGCCGGTTGCTCCGGAACACGCCCGCCGGGTCGGTGGAGGCCTTGACCTGGCGCAGGCGCGCCCGGGACGTGGCGGAGAAGGTGGAGCCGAGGTCGGACTCCGCGCCCAGGAAGTTGAAGAGCGTCCGTCCACTCCGCTGCCCGGCCAGCGCCGTCCGCACCTCGCCGAACGCCGCCTCGATCGCCTCCGGCAGGCCCGGGGCCACCGGGACGCCGAGGCAGAAGACGGAGTACTCCTCGGCGATCGCCCCGTTGGGTCCGTCCTCGGGGGTGGCCCGGGTGAGGGCACCGCCGAGGTGGCGGATCTGCACCACCGCGAGCGGGATGTCGGCGTCGGCGCCCGCCGCGTCGACCAGCCGGTCCAGCGTCGCGTCGTCCAGGCCGCGCAGCAGCTCGGAGTACTCCTGGGTCGGCATCGGGTCGACCGGCTCGGCGGCGATCCCGCCCAGCTGCGACAGCGGGACCACGCCCACCGTGTCGATGACCTGCGCAGGCAGCTGCCGCAGTCGGCTCAGCAATCGGTTGGCCTCCGTCTCCGAGCCGAGGAACGTCAGGTCCACCGACACGAAGGACCGCCCCCGCAGCAGCTCGGGGAGCTCCGGCATCGGCGGGAACCGGAACAGGTGGGCCCACAGGGTGAGCTCGTCGGGCGCATCCGCCGTGATCTGGCGGAACGCGCGCAGGACAGGGCGGGCCATCTCCAACGGCCACATCATCCGGCCGCCGACGATCGGACCCACGTGGTCGAGCATGATCTCGACGGCGAGGACGACCCCGAAGTCGCCGCCCCCACCGCACATCGCCCAGAAGAGCTCCGGGTCGGCGGACGGCGAGATCCGTCGACGGGCCCCCGTGGCGTCGACGATCTCGAAGGCGACGACGCTGTGCGCGGTGAGCCCGAGGGCCCGGCTGAACCAGCTGAGCCCGCCGCCGAGGGTGAACCCGACGACACTCGGGTCCGGGCTGCTCCCGGCCAGCGCCATCAGCCCGGTCGGCTCCAGCGCGGCGAGCAGGGTGCCCCACTTGACCCCGGCGCCCACGCGGGCGACGCGACGCTCGACGTCGATGGTGAGGTCCTGGAGCGCGCCGGTGCGCAGCAGGACGGTCCCGGAGAGCGCGGTCGTGGCCCCGTGGCCGACGGGCTGGGTCGAGACGCTCAGGCCGTGGCGGGCCGCGCACCCGACGGCGACGACCACGTCGTCCGGGGTGTGCACGGTGACCACCGCGATCGGGTGCTGGTCGACGCTGACCACCCAGCCCAGACGGGCCAGGTCCCAGCCCTCGTGCGCCGGCAGCAGCACGCGTCCGGGCAGGAGGGTCTGCAGCTCCTGCAGCGCGGAGCCCGCCTCCTCGTCGGAGGGCAGGGGGCGGAGGGCGGTGAGCGAGGGTGAGTGGTCGAGGTCGGTCATGGCAGTGCCTTTCGGTGGCTCCAGGGACTCGTGCTGATCGGATGTCCGGAGCCTGGAGGCACCCGCTTGCCGTCCGCTGACCGATCGCTTGCCGCGGGCTGCGGGTCGCCGAGGGCGCGATGGCAGAGGATGGACCCCGTGACCCACGACCCGACCCACGACCGCGTGTTCGGCCAGATGCCCGACGGACGCGACGTCCGCCTGCTGACGATCGGCACCGAGCCCGGCCCGGTGGTCGAGGTGCTGACCCTCGGCGCGACGATGCACCGGCTGGAGCTGACCTGCGGCGACGGCGAGCGGCGCAACGTCGTGCTCGGACACCCCGACGTCGAGGAGCGGCTGGCGAGCAGTGACTACGTCGGCGGGACCATCGGGCGCTACGCCAACCGGATCGCCGGCGGGCGGTTCGCCCTCGACGGCCTCGACGTCGAGGTGCGCACCCACGACCGGGGCAACAGCCTGCACGGCGGGCCCGAAGGGTTCGACGTACGCCTGTGGGACGTGGAGTCGCACGAGGCGGACGAGCTGGTGCTGTCGCTGGTGAGCCCGGACGGCGACCAGGGGTTCCCGGGCACCGTGGACGTCCGGGTCCGCTACCGGGTGGACGGCAGCACCGTCCGGTTCACGACGGAGGCGACCACCGACGCGACGACCGTGGTCAACCTGACCAACCACGCCTACTTCAACCTCGACGGCGAGGGCGCCGGGACGATCGACGGGCACGAGCTGCTCGTCGAGGCCGACGAGCTCACGCCGGTCGACGCGACCGGGGTCCCGACCGGCGGCCACACCTCCGTCGACGGCACCCCCTTCGACTTCCGGAGCGCACGCACGATCGGTCCGGCCCTCCGCACCGAGCACCCGCAGCTGGTCGACGCCCGCGGCATCGACCACAACTACGTCGTGCGCGGCAGCGGCCTGCGCCGCGCCGCCGTGCTCACGTCCCCGAGGACGCGCACCAGCGTCGAGCTGTGGACCGACCAGCCGGGGGTGCAGGTCTACACGGGCAACTTCCTCGACGGCGCCCGCCGCTCGACCAGCGGCGGCCGCTACCGCCAGGGCGACGGCGTCGCGCTCGAGCCGCAGCTCTTCCCCGACTCGCCGAACCGGCCCGAGTGGCCGTCGGCGACGCTGCGGCCGGGGGAGACGTACGCCGCCCACCTCGAG
Organism: uncultured Actinomycetota bacterium; assembly: GCA_963701485.1. Lineage (GTDB taxonomy): Bacteria > Actinomycetota > Actinomycetes > Propionibacteriales > Nocardioidaceae > Nocardioides. The sequence continues at coordinate 149,673 of CAVPAA010000011.1, read as the reverse complement.
TGGCGCCTCGGGACGACCTGACGCGGGCGGCATAGTCGGCGGGGTGCGTGCGTTGAGGCACACCACAGGTCCCCGACGAAGGAGAAGCGCGATGCGTGCCGTGGTCTACACCGAGACAGGCGACAGCTCGGTCCTCGAGGTGGTCGAGCGCGAGGCGGCCGACCCGGGTCCGGGTGAGGTGCGGGTGCGGATCGTCCGCGCCGGCGTCAACCCGACCGACTGGAAGTTCCGCGCCGGCGGCATGGGCGAGCTCGCCTTCCCCGAGGTCGTGCCCGGCCAGGACGGGGCCGGTGTCGTCGACGCCGTCGGCCCCGACGTCGACGGCCTCGCGGTGGGCGACCGGGTCTGGACGATGCTCGCGCAGCACCGACGCCCCGGCGGCACCGCGCAGGAGCTGGTCGTGCTCCCCGTGGGCCACCTGACCGTGTTGCCCGAGGGGGCGTCGTACGACGTCGGTGCCTCGCTCGGCGTCCCGGCGATCACCGCCCACCGGGCCCTGACCACGTCCGAGGACGGGCCGGACCGGCTCGCCCCGGGAGCCCTGTCCGGGCGGACGGTGCTCGTCGCCGGCGGCGCGGGCGCGGTCGGCAATGCGGCAATCCAGCTCGCGCGGTGGGCGGGCGCGACCGTCATCGCCACCGTCAGCAGCGACGACAAGGCGCGGCTCGCGACGGCCGCCGGGGCGCACCACACGGTGAACTACCGCGAGGGCGACACCGCCGACGCCGTCCGCGACCTGGCCCCCGACGGGGTCGACATCGTCGTGGAGGTGGCCCCTGCGCAGAACCTCACGCTCGACCTGCGCGTCATCAAGCCGCGCGGGACGATCGCGATCTATGCCAACAACGGCGGCGACGAGGTGGGCATCAGCGTGCGTGAGACCTTTTCGACCAACGCCCGCTTCCAGTGGGTGCTGCTCTACACGGTCGGCGAGGCGGCGTTGCGCGCGGCGGCCGACGACATCGCGGCCGCGGTCGCCGACGGCGCCTACGGCGTCGGCGAGGACCACGGGCTGCCGCTGCACCACTTCCCCCTCGAGCAGACCGCGGAGGCCCACGCGTCCGTCGAGGACGGTGCGGTCGGCAAGGTGCTGATCGACGTCAGCGACGCCTGACCAGCGCCGCGCCCGCGAGGCAGAGGAGGGCGGCGGTCAGGCAGGCGGTGACGGCTCCGGCGATGTCGAGCCACGCGTCGAAGCCGACCGCCCCCACCGCCTGCCCGACCGCCAGGGCGACGAAGAGCACCGACGTCCCGCGACCCGCCGCCGCGGGCCACACCTCCCGGGCCCACAGGATCAGCACGCCCGACAGGCACATGTAGCCGGCGCCGAAGCACGCCATGGCGACGTACGCCGGCCACGCGAGGCCGACGCCGACCGCGCCGGCGAGGGCGACGGAGGCGACGGCGACCGCACCGACGGACCACGCCCAGGCGCCGCCCAGCCCGCGGCGCTCGACGAGCCGACCGGTCAGCGGGCCCAGGAGTCCGCCCAGGCCCAGCGCGATCCACAGGAACCCGACGCTGCCGTCGTCGACCGCCCCCGCGCCGGTCGCGACGAGCGGGCCGTAGGACCACAGGAGCGCCGAGCCCGCGCCGACGACCGCCGCCGCGGCAGCCGGCGTCGCGAGGGGATGCCAGTCGTACGTCGTCCCGCTGCCCGTCGCGGACGGGTCGCCGAGCCCACCGCCGCCCCGGACGAGCAGGAGCACCCCGCCGGCGGCGAGGGTGTTGAGCGCCGCCATGGTCCACCACGCGCTCGCGGTGGACGGGACCGCGAGGGCGAGGGCGCCGGCCACGACGACGCCGACCGCCGTCCCGGTGTTGACCAGGGACTGGGCGGTCGCGGCCGCGTGGGGCGGGGTGACGGCGTCGACGAGACGCACGAGGGCGGGCGACGCGAGACCGGCGCCCGTGCCGCCGACGAAGACGAGGACGACGAACCACACCGGGGACGCGGTCGTCGCGACCCCGACACAGCCCAGCGCGGCGGCGGTCCCGGCGGCCAGCACGGCTGCGTGGGGACGGCGGTCCGAGACCCTGGCCGCCACCGTCGCGGCCAGCGAGTACGACACGAACTGCGCCGCGGCGGCCCAGCCGACGACCGGCGCCAGGGCCGGGCGCTCGGTGACGAGACGCGGCGCGAAGAGGCCGACGCCGAAGCGGGCCATGCCGTACGTCGAGGCGATGAGCAGGGTGCCCGCCAGCGCGACGGCCATGCTCCTCGCGGGAGAGCGCGGCTCGGTGTGCGCGGCAGCAACCATAACGACCGTTCTACCATAACGAGCGTTATGATGCAGGGGTGGCCAGGACCGACACCCGCGAGCGCATCCTCGACACCGCCGAGCGACTCTTCTTCGTCGACGGCATCGGGGTGACCGGCGTCGACCGCGTGGCCTCGGAGGCGGGCGTCGCCATCGCCACGCTCTACCAGCACGTCGGCAGCAAGGACCGGCTGCTCGCGGCGGTGCTCGACCGCCGGCTCGCGGCCTGGACGGCCCAGTGGGAGGCCTCGATCGAGGCGGCCGGCTCACCGCGGGACCGGGTAATGGCCCTCTTCGACGCGCTGGTCGAGTTCCGCCGGTCGTCGGGCACGACCCAGTGGTGCTGCTTCCTCGCGACCGCGTCCGAGCGCCCGCGGGACGGGTCGGACGACCCGGTCCTGCGTCTCGTCGAGGCGGACACCGCCACCCTCGTGGCGCGGCTGCGCGAGCTGGTCGACGAGGCCGGCATCGCCGACCCGGAGGCGACGGTCGCCCGGCTCCTCGTGGTCTACAACGGCGCGCTCGCGAGCCTGCTGCGCGGTGCGCCGGCCGATCCGCTGACCGAGGCGAGGGCCATCGCGGACGCGCTGCTGCCGGTCTCGTGACGGGCGGTGGGCGCCCTCCTCGGCCAACGAGAAGGCCTCAGAACACCTGCGGCACGAAGGTCTGCTCGTGGAGGGGCGGGCGGACGTAGGGGAAGTCGCGCACCTCGGGCAGCTCGACGCGCGGCGGTGCGACGTCCTCGTAGTCGAACTGCGAGAGCAGGTGGCTGATGCAGTTGAGCCTCGCCGCGCGCTTGTCGTCGGACGGGACGACGTACCAGGGCGCCTGCTTGATGTCGGTGTACTGGAAGGTGGTGTCCTTCGCCATCGAGTAGCGGACGTAGAGCTCACGCTCGGCGAGGTCCATGTCGGACAGCTTCCACCGCTTGAGCGGCTCGTCGTTGCGGGCCTCGAAGCGGCGCCGCTGCTCCTCGGCGCTGACGGAGAACCAGTACTTGAGGACCACGATGCCCGAACGCACCAGCATCCGCTCGAACTCCGGGCAGCTGCGCAGGAACTCCTGGTGCTCCTCCTCGGTGCAGAAGCCCATCACCCACTCGACGTTCGAGCGGTTGTACCAGCTGCGGTCGAGCAGGACCATCTCCCCGCCGGCCGGCAGGTGCTCGACGTAGCGCTGGAAGTACCACTGGGTGCGCTCACGGTCGGTCGGCCTCGGCAGCGCGGCGATCCGCACCGTGCGCGGGCTGGTGCGCTCGGTGATCCGCTTGATCACGCCGCCCTTGCCGGCCGAGCCGCGGCCTTCGAAGACCACCAGGACCTTGAGCCCCTGCGACTGGATCCAGTACTGCAGCAGCACCAGCTGCTCCTGCAGCCGCTCCATCTCGGTGTCGTACGCCTTGCCCCGCAGGCGCCCCGCGGAGGTGTAGCGCTCGTCGTCCCCGGCCATCGCCCCTCCGCTCGTCGTCCGGCGTGGTGGACCGAGACTACGGCGCGTCGCCCGAGAGGTCAGGCGGCGAGACGGTTGAGCACGGTCGTCATGTCGTCCTCGGTGTCGCTGCCGATCTTCTCGAAGACGATCTTCATGACCGGGTCGGCGATCTTCGCCGCGCCCTTGAGCTCGATGACGGCCTCGTAGGTGATCCGGCTGCCCGGCCCGTCGGGGCTCGGCACGACCGTGATCGTGTCCACGGAGCGCGCGGTGTCGTTGTGGCCGACGAGGGTGATCGTGTCGTCGGTCAGCTCCTGGAGCGTGTAGGTCAGCTCGGTCGTCACGCCGGCGATCTTCGAGACGTTGTGCCACGACGAGCCCACCTGGACCGGGCCGGAGTCCTGACGCGTGCACGACTCGGTGCCGGGGTCCCACTGCTCGGCGTTGCCGAAGTCCTTGAGGTAGTCGATGACGACTGCGGGCTGCGGGCGGACGTCGAAGGTGCGGCTGACGGTGGTCATGCGTTCGACACTAGGCAGACGCCTCCGCACGACAGACCGCCCGAAGGGGTGCGCGCCGCACCCTTGTCCGCACCGCCCGGATCGGCGTCAGATTGGGGCCATGCCACGCGACCTGCCCGACCTGCCCGGAGCGGCCGACCACCTCGAGCTCTGCCTGCGCCTGGCCGAGGAGGCGCTGGAGGACGGGGACGGCGCCTTCGGCTCGGTGCTGGTCGACTCCTCGGGCGCGGTCCTGCGCACCGGGCGCAACCGCGAGGTCTCCGGCTCGGACCCGACCGCGCACCCCGAGCTCGAGCTCGCCCAGTGGGCCGCCGCCCACGTGCCCGAGGAGCAGCGCGCGGGCTGCCTCGTCTACACCTCGGGCGAGCACTGCCCGATGTGCGCCGCCGGCCACGCGTGGGTCGGGCTCGGGCCGATCGTGTACGCCGCCTCGTCCGCGCAGCTCTCGCAGTGGCGGGCCGGGTGGGGGCTGCCGGCCTCGCCGGTCGCCGCCCTGCCGGTCACCGACGTCGCCCCGGACGTGCGGGTCCACGGACCCGTGTCGCCGTACGACGACCGCGTCCGCGAGCTGCACCGGCGCGGGCTCGGGGTCGGCTGACGGCGTCCTCAGGGCAGGATGGCGTCGACGTAGCCGCCGTCCACCCGCAGCGCGCCGCCCGTGGTGGCGGAGGCGAGCGGCGAGCTGAGGTAGGTCACCATCGCGGCGATCTCGTGGGGCTCGATGAGCCGCTGGAGCAGCGACTGCGGACGGTGCTTCGTCATGAACTCGCGCTGCGCCTCGTCCCACGGCAGGTCGTCGCCGACCAGGCTCCGCACGAAGTCCTCGACCCCGCCGGTGTGGGTCGGGCCGGCGATGACGGAGTTCACGGTCACGCCCGTTCCCGCGGCCTCCTTCGCGAAGCCGCGCGAGACCGCCAGCAGCGCCGTCTTCGACATGCCGTAGTGGATCATCTCGACCGGCGTGACGACGGCCGAGTCGCTGGCGATGTAGAGGACCCGGCCCCAGCCGCGGCGCGCCATCTCCGGCAGGTGGTGGCGGGTCAGCCGCACGCTCGCCAGGACGTTGACCTCGAAGAAGCGCCGCCACTCCTCGTCGGTGATCTCCAGGGCCGGCCGGCTCTCGAAGATGCCGAGGTTGTTGACCAGCGCGTCGACCTCCGGCATCGCCTCGACGGCCGCGGCGAAGCCGTCGTCGGTGGCGACGTCGGCCACGACCGGTACGACGTCCGCGCCGGGGACCGCGGCCCGGAGCTCGTCGGCCGCCCGGGCGACGGACTCCTCGGACCGCCCGTTGACGCCCACCCGCGCGCCGGCGGACGCGAGGCCCTCGGCGATCGCCAGGCCGATGCCCTGGGTGGATCCGGTGACGAGCGCGCTCTTACCGGTCAGGTCGATCTGCATGCGACCGACCGTAGCGCGGGTCGCCGGCCTGCCACGATGGGCGCCATGCCGGACACCGTCTTCACCGACGCACGCGTCTTCAACGGCTTCCGCCACCTCGGCGACGTCGGCGACGTGCTCGTGCGCGACGGCCGCGTCGTGGCCGTCGGCGGCTCGCTGCGCACGCCCGGCGCCGAGGTCGTCGACTGCGGCGGGGCGCTGCTCCTGCCGGGCTTCACCGACGCGCACGTCCACCCGGTGCAGGGCGGCCTCGAGCGGCTCACCTGCGACCTGAGCGGCCTGCCGGTGGACCGCGCCGCCTACCTCGCGCACGTGGCGTCGTACGCCGCCTCCCGCCCCGACCTCGACTGGGTGCAGGGCGGCGGCTGGGCGATGGCGGCCTTCCCCGGCGGCCTCCCGACCGCCGCCGAGCTCGACACGGTCGTCGCGGACCGCCCCGCCGCGCTCGTCAACCGCGACCACCACGGCATGTGGGTCAACAGCCGCGCGCTCGAGGCCGCCGGCATCACCCGCGACACCCCCGACCCGGCCGACGGTCGCGTCGAGCGCGACGCCTCCGGCGAGCCGACCGGCGTGCTGCACGAGGGCGCGATGGGCCTGGTCCTCGCGGTCCTCCCGACGGCGACGGCCGACGAGCTCCACGCCGGGCTGCTCGAGGGGCAGCGCCACCTGCTCTCGCTGGGCATCACCGGCTGGCAGGACGCCATCGTCGGTGCGTACGCCGGCATGCAGGACACCGGGCCGACCTACCTGCGCGCCGCCCGCTCGGGCGACCTGGTGGCCTCGGTGGTCGGGGCACTGTGGTGGGAGCGCGAGCGCGGGCTGGAGCAGGTCGCCGAGCTGGTGGCGAAGCGGTCGGCGTACTCCCACGGACGGTTCGCCGCCACGTCGGTCAAGATCATGCAGGACGGCGTCGCCGAGAACGGGACCGCGGCCCTCGTCGAGCCCTACCTCGACCGGTGCGGGCACGCGACGACCAACACGGGCCTGTCCTTCGTCGACCCGGTGGCGCTGCGCGGCATCGTCGGCGCCCTCGACGAGGCCGGTTTCCAGGTGCACGTCCACGGCCTCGGCGACCGCGGCGTCCGCGAGGCGCTCGACGCGCTGGAGGGCACCGAGCCGCTGCACCGCCACCAGGTCGCGCACCTCCAGCTGGTGCACCCGGCCGACGTGCCGCGGTTCGCCGAGCTGCAGGTCGTGGCCAACATCCAGGCGCTGTGGGCCTGCTACGACGACCAGATGGTCGACCTCACCATCCCGTTCCTCGGCGAGGAGCGGGCCGCCCGGCAGTATCCCTTCGGCGACCTCCACCGCGCCGGAGCCCGCCTCGTCGCCGGCAGCGACTGGCCGGTCAGCACCCCCAACCCGCTCGAGGCGGTCCACGTCGCGGTCCACCGGATGGCGTACGGGGAACCCGGGCGTGCCGGGAGCGAGCCGTTCCTCCCCGATCAGGCCCTGTCCCTCGAGGTCGCCCTCGCGGCGTACACCTCCGGGTCGGCCTGGGTGTGCCACCGCGACGACGCGGGGATGGTCAAGCCCGGCGCGGTCGCCGACCTCGTCCTGCTCGACCGCGACCCCTTCGACGCCCCCGACGAGGTCGGTGCAGCCCGGGTCGAGCGCGTGTGGATCGGGGGAGAGGTGGTCACCCCGTGACCTCTCGCCTCGCCGCAGTCCTGGGGGACATGGACGGCACCCTCATCGACAGCGAGCCGATCTGGATCGCCCAGCAACTCGTGCTGGCCGAGAAGCACGGCGCGACCTGGTCCCAGGAGCAGGGGCTCGCGCTCGTCGGCGCGGCCGCGCCCGAGGGCGCGATCACCGTGGTCGTCCGGTCCGAGGACGTCGTGCAGACCAAGCCGTCGCCCGAGCCCTAACTTCGCGCGGCCGACGCTCGAGGCAACATCCGCCGCACATGTCCGGGAAGTTGCCCCCGGGTCGGGGTAGTCCAGTGGCGAGCGGTCGCCCGAACGGCGTTCCGACAACCAGATCTCACTGGACTACTCCCGCAGAGGAGCAGCACGAAGGTCGCTAACCTCGAAGCCATGGCCCCGAACATCGCGACGAACACCGAGGTCGGGCTCGACGAGCTGCTGGAGTTCGTCCGCCCGCGCCACCGCATGCTGCTCATCACCGAGCGCGCCGACGGCAGTCCGCAGGCGTCGCCGGTCAGCGGAGGCGTCGACGACGGCGGTCGCATCGTCGTCGCCACCTACCCGCAGCGCGCGAAGACGAGGAACGCGCGGCAGCGACCGGGCGTCTCGGTCGTCGTCCTCTCCGACGACTGGGACGACGCGTGGGTGCAGGTCGACGGCACGTGCGAGGTGCTCGACGCGAGCGAGGGTGAGGAGGCGCTCGACGCGTTCGTCGCCTACTTCCGCTCCATCGCCGGCGAGCACTCCGACTGGGAGGAGTACCGGCAGGCGATGGTCGACCAGGGCAAGTCTCTGCTGCGGATCACGCCCACCCGCTGGGGCACGGTGTCGACCGGCGGCTTCCCGCCCGAGGTCGCCGCGCGCCGCTAGATGTCCGACGGCCTCGGATATCTGAGGACGCCACGAACGGATGGGCGCCCACATCCGTCCGTCACGTCCTCAGATACCCGTTTCGCGCCGGATGTCACGATGAGGGGCATGCAGACCACCGCCCGCGAGCCCGCCTGGAAGGGTGCCGCGCTCGTCACCGGTGGGTTCGTCGCGCTGCTGTGGCTGCTCGAGATCGTCGACGCGGCGACGGGCAACCCGCTCGACGCGTACGGCGTCCAGCCGCGTAGCGAGGACGGGCTGGTCGGGGTGGTGCTCGCGCCGACCCTGCACTTCGGCTTCGACCACCTGGTCAGCAACACCGTCCCGGTGCTCGTGCTCGGCTTCCTCACCCTCGCGACCGGCCTGGCCCGCGGGCTCGCCGCCACCGCCATCATCTGGGTCGTCGGCGGCCTCGGCGTGTGGCTCTTCGCGCAGCCCGGCAGCACCCACGCCGGCGCCTCGGTGCTGATCTTCGGGTGGATCGTCTACCTGATCGTCCGCGGCTTCCTCAACCGTCGCACCGTCGAGATCTTCATCGGGGTCGCGGTCTTCCTGCTCTACAGCGGCGCGCTGCTCGGGGTGCTGCCCGGCCAGCCGGGCGTCTCGTGGCAGGGCCACCTCTTCGGGGCCGTCGGCGGCTTCCTCGCCGCACGGCTGCTGACCACCCGGCAGCGGAGTGAGTCGAGCATCACGTACTGACCGGTAACGAACCCCGGACGCTGCCGTCGTCCGGCTCCTAGCCTGCCCGTCATGCCCGCTCTCGCCCTCCGCCCCCTGGTCCCTGCCGCACTGCTCGCCGTCCTGCTGGTCCCCAGCCTCGCCGCGTGTGGCGGCGGTGCCGACGCCACCGCCGGGGCGTCGGGGACGACCCCGCGGGCCGAGGACGAGGCGCTCGCCGACTGGGAGTCGGCGCTCGAGGACGAGCTCGGCACCGGCACCTTCGACTTCGCCGCCCTGCGGCAGGCCGCGGCCGCCGACTGCGTCCGCACCGACGCCGGCGACTGGACGGTCGAGCTGGCGCTCAGCGGCGACCTGTCCACCTCGAGCCTCACCCGGATCGGTCTCGAGCACGCCTGCGCCGACGTGGTCCCGGCCTTCGACGAGGCGGTGGCCACCGTCGAGCAGGCGGCCGACCCCCTCGACCTGGTCTGCGGCCCCGACGTCGAGCTCTCGGCCGAGGCAGCCCTCTCCGCCGACCTGGTCTGCGCCAACCGCTAGCCCGGCTCGGCGGCGCTCGGGCGCTTGAGGAGCGGCCGGGTCGCGGGGCCCTCGAGCACCTCGCCGTCGCGCGCGAACCGCGAGCCGTGCAGCGGGCAGTCCCACGTCTCCTCGGCGTCGTTCCACTTCAACAGCCCGCCGAGGTGGGTGCAGACGCCGACGATGCCGCACTGGTTGGCCTGGGCCGGTCCGGCGTTGCCGGGCAGCCGCTCGCGGGCGGTGCGCACGGCACCGGTGACGACCGCGGCGCCGACCCCGAGGTTGATCCGGGCGATCTCGGCGGCGTTGGACGCTGAGAGGCTCCGGCCGCTGAGGGTCTGCGCCCACGGCGGCAGCTCACCGAGGATGTCGGAGGAGATGGCGCGGGCGGCCACCACCGCGTTGGTCATGCCCCACTTCTCGTAGCCGGTGGCGACGTGGATCCGGTCGCCGCCCCGCCGCAGCGGTCCGACGTACGGCACGCCGTCGGGGCTGCTGTAGTCCTGGGCCGACCAGTGGTGGGTCTCGGTGGTGGTGGGGTACCACTTCGCCGCCCACCCCCGCAGTGCCTCGAGGTGCTCGAGGTGGGAGTCCGTACGACCGACCACGTGGCCGGCGCCGCCCACGACGAGCGTCCCGCCGGGGGCGTCGCGCACCGACCGGGCGTCGGACCCGGCGGAGAGGTACATCCCCTCCATCGGCCCGGCACCGTCGAGGGCCAGCACGTAGGAGCGTTGCGGCTCGAGGCGGGCGAAGTGCAGCCCCCGGTCGAGGATCGGGGTGCCAGTGGCGAGCACGAGGTGGTCGGCGGTCAGCGTCTCGCCGCCCTCGAGGCGGACGGTGGGCCGGCCGCCCTTCGAGACCGACCGCACGCGGTGGCCCTGGTGCAGGGTGCCGCCGTGGGAGCGCAGCTGTTCGACGAGCGCCGCGAGGACGTCCATGGCGTCGAGCTGGGCCTGGTCGGCGAGCGTCGTCGCGGCCACGTGCGGGAAGGGCACGTCGAGGGTGTCGCGCCACTCGACGGCCAGGCCGAGCGCCGAGGCGGCCCGGTGCTCCTTCTCGACCGACGAGCGCTCGTGCTCGTCGGCGGCGTACGTCACCGCGGTGCGGCGCTGGTAGGGGACCGCGTGGTCGTCGCAGAACCGCAGCAGCCACTCCATGCCCTCGCGGTTGGCGTCGACGTAGGCCGCCGTGACCTCCTCGGACTGGTGGCTGCGGATGCGGGACAGGTGCGTGCCCTGCAGCAGCGAGACCTTGCCGGTGGTGCGCCCGGTGGTGACGGCACCGACCTCGCGGGCCTCGACGCACGCGACCCGCAGCCCGGCGCGGGCGAGCAGGAGGCTGGTGGTCAGGCCGGTCAGCCCGGCGCCGACGACGAGGGCGTCCAGGGCATCCCCGGAGCCCGGCAGCGGGTCGTCGGAGAACGGCGCGGCCCGGTCGAGCCAGAGCGAGGTCACGACCGGTCCTCCTCGGCGTCCGCGTCGGCGTCGTCAGCGACGTCGGCGGGAGTCGCCTCGGCGTTCACCGGGTCGGTGTCGAGGTGGGTCTGCGGGTCGGTCCAGGGCTCCTGGGACCGGTCGTCGGACGGACTCATCACTGCTCCAGGGGGGTGGGGTGCGGGGGGCGTCTCAGGACGCGGTCCCTGTACCCCGTCGACCGGCTCTCAGTCGGGGGCGTATGCACTCCACCCCTGAGGGGTACACCTCGGTCACGCCGGGGTCGTCCCGCCACGACTTCGGCGGCCAGCGCGAGACCCGCCGGTCTTGACCTCCCGTACGCCGTGCGAGGTGACTCCGGCGGGTTTCGTATGCGCCCTGTCGGAGCGGGTACGGCCGACACATGTCCACTCCCGACACCGACCTCAGCTGCCTCGTGCTCACCTGCACCCTCAAGCGGTCACCCGCCGACTCCAGCTCGGAGCTGCTCGGCAGGCAGGTCCTCGACGCGTTCGCCGAGCTCGGCGTCACGGGCTCGATGGAGCGCGTCGTCGACCACGACGTGCGGTTCGGCGTCACCACTGACGAGGGCGACGGAGACGCGTGGCCGACGCTGCGGGAGAAGGTGCTGGAGGCGGACGTTCTCGTCCTGGTCACCCCGATCTGGATGGGCCAGCCGTCCTCGGTGTGCAAGATGGTGCTCGAGCGCCTCGACGCCGAGCTGGGCGAGACCGACGACGAAGGACGGCCGAGCATGTTCGGCAAGGTCGCCGGCGTCGGTGTCGTGGGCAACGAGGACGGCGCCCACCACGTGTGCGCCGAGCTGTTCCAGGCCCTCGGCGACGTCGGCCTCACGATCCCCGCGCAGGCCGCGACCTACTGGGTCGGCGAGGCCATGCAGGCCGTCGACTACCGCGACCTCGACACGACGCCGGAGAAGACCGCCGGAACCACCGAGATGCTGGCCCGCAACGCCACCCACCTCGCCCGGCTGCTCAGCTCGTCGAACTACCCCGCCGCGTGAGCGGCCCGCCCTCGAGGTGGTCGAGCAGGTCGCGCGGGCCGTCGTGGACCGACGCCGCCCCGGCCGAGCTGAGCCGCTCGGCGCTGACGCCCCCGCTGCGCAGCCCGATGCACGGCACCCCGGCCGCCTCGGCGGAGAGCACGTCCCAGACGGCGTCGCCGACGACGATCGCCTGCCCGCCCCCGGCTCGCTCGACCGCGAGCTCGACCATGTCGGGCGCAGGCTTGGTCGCCGCGTCGTCGGAGCCGGTCACGACCGCGGTCAGGAGGTGGCGTACGCCGACGAGCTCGAGCAGGTCATCGACGAGATCGCTCTCCGACGAGCTGGCCAGCACGAGCCGGTGCCCGTGGTCAGCGAGCGACTCCACCAGCTCGGCGGCGCCGTCGAGGGCGCACACCGTGCGGAGGTACGAGCGGAAGTAGTCGTCGTGCAGCTTGCGGACATCCTCACCCACGGCGGCCTCGGCCGGGTCGCCGGCGACGTGGGCGACCAGCCGGTCGCCACCCATCCCGATCGCCTCGTGGATGCGCGCGGCACTCACGTGGAGGCCGACGTCGTGGAACGCCGCGTGCCAGGCGACCACGTGCTGGTAGACCGAGTCGACGAGGGTGCCGTCGAGGTCGAGGACGACGACGGGATGGTGCAGGGTCTCCGCGCTCACGGCAGCGTCGTACCCCGGGGGAGGGTGCCCCATGCGCCACCGCCCGCGCGGGTGTGGTGTGTCCTGTGCCGTCGGAGGAGCATCGAGGGCTCAGGCAACACCGATGTGCCGAGGGGATCGTCATGGAGCTGCTGCCGCAGAGTCGGGAGGCGTTGGACGAGTACGTGACGGCGTCCATCGATGACATGGAGGGCCTGCTGCGGGTGATCGAGGGCTGGGCCGTGCGCTCGATCCCGGACTGCGTCGCCCTCAGCGTCACCCTCCTCGACGAGGACCTGACCTTCACGCTGGTCGACCGCGACGCGACGACCGGCGTGCCTGCGCAGGACGACGCCGCCCCGCACGAGACCCGCGAGCCCGGGCCCGGCCCGCCACAGGGCGAGGCCCATCCCCTCGATGAGCTGGACTGGGCCGACACGGCCCGCGAGCGCGCGTTCGGCTCCATCGCGAGCACCGTGTCCCTGCCGGTGGTGGAGCAGGGACGCGCCGTGCTCAACATCGATCTCTATGCCTCCACGGCCCATGCGTTCCGCGACCGCATCGAGGGACTGGTCGAGGCGCTGGGCGCCTGGCAGGCGGGCGCCGTGACCAACGCAGACCTCGGCTTCGAGACCCTCCGCCGGGCGCAGAACGCACCCGAGCAGCTTCGCGAGCAGCGCCTCATCGACGTGGCCGTCGGCCTCGTCGCGGCGCGGATGGCGGTGACCACCGACATGGCGGCGGTGATGCTGGGCGAGGCGGCCGAGCGTGCCGGCGTCTCCGTGTCGGACGCGGCCAGCGTGGCCCGGGTGCTCTTGGCCTAGCGCCTCACCTCCCGGGACGCATGCGCCCCGCCCATCGGGGTACTGCGGGCCATGCAACAGCGACCCACAGCCCCCGTCACCCGCCACGTCAAGGTGGCGATCATGGAGGAGAGCGAGCTCGTCGTCCATGGCCTCCGCGCCATGCTCGAGCCCCACTCCGCGCTGATCACCGTGGTGGCGCACCGGGCCGACGGTCCGGCGCCCCTGTGCGACCTCACGCTCTACGAACCCCACCGCCGCACCGCCGGCGTGCGCCCCGCCCCGCAGCGCTTCCCGACCCGCATGGTCGCCTTCGGCTGGGACTGCAGCCCCGAGGCGGTCTCGACCGAGATGTCGCGTGGCGCAGCCGGTTTCGTCAGCAAGTGGCTGCCGGCTCGCCGGCTCGTGTGGAACCTGCTGCAGGTCGCCGACGGCCGCGTCGTCGTCGACGCGTGGACCGGTCAGGCCGAGGCGGAGAAGGCGGCGGCCGAGAAGTGGCCGCTCACCCAGCGCGAGACCGAGGTGCTCTCGATGATCGCCGCCGGCAAGGCCAACCGCGACATCGCCGAGGAGACCAACCTGAGCATCAACTCGGTGAAGTCCTACATCCGCGGCGCCTACTCCAAGATCGAGGTGACCTCGCGCTCGCAGGCCGTCCTCTGGGCCATCCAGCACGGGCTGCTGATGTCCCACGAGCCGGAGCAGGCCCGCCCGCGCGTGAACGCGCACGCCGCGCGCTGATGACCCGGTTCGGCTACTTCCTCTCCTGCGAGGAGTACGCCCCCGACCAGCTCCTCGAGCAGGCGCGGCTCGCCGAGCGGGCCGGCTTCGACAGCCTCTGGATCAGCGACCACTTCCACCCGTGGAACAACGCCCAGGGGCAGTCGCCGTTCGTGTGGTCGATGATCGGGGCGGTCGCGCAGGTGTGCGACCTTCCGGTCACCACCGCCGTCACCTGCCCGACGGTGCGCACGCATCCCGCGATCGTCGCGCAGGCGGCGGCCACGTCCGCCGTGCTGCTCGGCGAGGGGCGCTTCACCCTCGGCGTGGGCACCGGTGAGGCGCTCAACGAGCACGTGCTCGGCGACGTGTGGCCCCATGCCGGGCTGCGGCTCGAGATGCTCGAGGAGGCCGTGGAGGTGATCCGCGCGCTGTGGACGGGCGAGGTGGTGTCCCGCGAGGGGCGGCACTACACCGTCGACACGGCCCGCATCTACACGCTGCCCGACGTGCCCCCGCCGATCTACATGAGTGCCTTCGGACCGAAGGCGCTGGACGTGGCGTGCCGCATCGCCGACGGCTTCATCACCACCCAACCCGACGCCGAGTCGGTTCAGACGTTCCGCGCGGCCAAGGGCGCCGACGCCCCGACGCAGGCGGGCTTCAAGGTCGCCTGGGGTCCCACGCGCGACGAGGCGATCGACGCGGCCTACGAGCTGTGGCCCAACGCCGGCGTCCCGGGCGAGCTCAGCCAGGTGCTGACCAGCCCGCAGCACTTCGAGCAGGCCAGCGAGCTGGTCACGCGCGAGGCGTTCGCCGAGCAGGGCGCCTTCGGGCCCGACGTCGCCGAGCACGTGGAGGCCTACGCGCCGTTCGTGGACGCCGGCTTCGACGAGGTGTACGTCGCCAACATGGGACCGCACTACGCCGACCTGATCGCGGCCTACGGGTCCGACGTGCTCCCGCAGCTGCGCGGCTCGCGCTAGGTCCTCGCCGGCCTCAGCCGTCGTACTCGGGGTCGCCCTCGACGTCCGCCGGCTTCGCCTCGTGGCCCTCGCGTCCGCGGGTGCGGCGCAGCTCCTTCATCTCCGCCTCGAAGACGTGGCGCTGCCCGTCCATCAGCTCGTCGAGGGCGCGCTGGTGCAGGCCCTTGGCGCGGGCGTAGAAGCCGTCGTCGAAGGCGTCGACCATCTGGAAGGACCACATGCCCGGCAGCGGGTTCTGGCCGAGCACGTCGCGGTCCATCGCGTCGGCGATGTCGTCGTGGCCGGCCTCGCGCACCAGCTCCTCGGCCTCCTCGAACGTCGACTCGGCGCTGCCCATGAGGCGGTGGAAGGCGTAGAGGTGGCCCCGCGCGTCCTCGACGTGGTCGAGGGCGGCGGACAGCTTGCCGACCGCCTCGACGGTCGCGTCGGTGACCCCGTCGGGCCGGCGGTGCTCGGGGGAGGGCTGGTCGTCCATGCTCCGAGGTTCACAGACGGCGCGGTGCTGCCACCACCTGCCAACGGGCGGGTCAGTCGGGCGGGAGGGGGCCCGGCAGGAGTCGAAGAACTCCGAGGCATCGTCGCCCGGCCCTCATCACGAGGCCTCCCGCGCGCGGGCGCATGGAAGGTGCCGTCCGGGGCACTGGCGGAGCACGACCACACGCACATCGCACGACGGACCGAGGAGGTCTTCGATTCCATGAAGGCAGTCACGTGGCAGGGCAAGCAGGACATGCAGATCGAGGAGGTCCCGGACCCGGTCATCGAGGAACGCACGGACGTCGTCATCGAGGTGACGTCGACCGGGCTGTGCGGGTCCGACCTGCACCTGTACGACCCGCTGGCGCCGTTCATGACCCCGGGCGACATCGTCGGACACGAGCCGATGGGCATCGTGCGCGAGGTCGGTTCCGCGTCACGACCCTGACGCCCGGCGACCGCGTGGTGGTGCCGTTCAACATCAGCTGCGGCACCTGCTGGATGTGCACGCGCGGCCTCCACAGCCAGTGCGAGACCACCCAGAACCGCGACACCGGCACCGGCGCGAGCCTGCTCGGCTACAGCAAGCTCTACGGGCAGGTGCCCGGCGGGCAGGCCGAGCTGCTGCGGGTCCAGTTCGGCGACACGCTGCCGATCAAGGTGCCGCACGGCCCGGTGGACGACCGCTTCCTCTTCCTCTCCGACGTGCTGCCCACCGCGTGGCAGGCCGTCGAGTACGCCGACGTCGAGGACGGCGGCACGCTCCTGGTCGTCGGCTCCGGCCCGATCGGCGACATGGCCGCGCGGATCGCCCTGCACCGGGGCCTGCGCGTCATCGTCGTCGACTCCGTGCGTGAGCGGCTCGCCCGCGTGCACGGCCGCGGCGCCGAGACGATCGACTTCACCGAGGTCGACGGGGTGGGCGACGCCGTCCGCCAGCTCACCGACGGCCGCGGCGCCGACGGCGTCATCGACGCCGTCGGCATGGAGGCGCACGGCTCGCCGGTCGCCGAGACCGCCCAGAAGGCGCTCGGCCTGCTGCCCAAGAAGGTGCAGGAGAAGGTGATGCTCAACTTCGGCGTCGACCGCCTCGCCGCCCTGATGAGCTGCATCGACAGCGTCCGCCGCGGCGGGACCATCAGCATCTCGGGCGTGTACGGCGCCCCCACCGACCCGCTGCCCATGTTCCAGCTGTTCGACAAGCAGGTGCAGGTGCGGATGGGCCAGGCCAACGTCCGCCGCTGGAGCGACGACATCCTCGCGCTGCTCGAGCAGGAGGAGGACGTGCTCGGTGTCGAGTCGTTCGCCACGCACCACCTGCCGCTCGACGACGCCCCCGAGGCCTACCGCAAGTTCCGCGACAAGGAGGACGGCATGGTGAAGGTGGTGTTCAAGCCGTGAGACTGCCCAAGCCGCGAGGCGGGCTGAGCGAGTGGCTCGTCGCCCGGCTCGCCGACCCGGAGCTCAGCGGCTCGGCACCTGAGGCGGACTCGTGGGACGACGAGTCGATCTCGCTCTGGACGCTGCACGAGCTGTCGTTCCGCGGCTTCGAGGACGCCGATGACCGCGCCGAGTGGGACCCCGACCTGCTCGGCGTACGCCGTGACCTCGAGACCGCGCTCGAGGAGCGGCTGCGCGCGCGATGGGCGGAGGCCGGCGTCGAGACGACGCCCGCCCCGGCCGACGTACCCACCGCCCTCGAGGACCTCGTCACCGCCGACGACGGGCCGTCACTGGCCGACTTCGTGCGCCGCCGCGCCGACCGCGACCAGGTGCTCGAGCTGCTGCGGCAGCGCTCGGTCTACCACCTCAAGGAGTCCGACCCGTCGGCCTTCGTCGTGCCGCGGCTTCCCGTGCGGGCCAAGGCCGCGCTGATGGCGCTGCAGTTCGACGAGTACGGCGACGGCGACCCCAACCGTCTCCACTCCCACCTCTTCGCGCGCGGCCTCGAGGCCGTCGGGCTGCGGGCCGAGTACGGCGCCTACGTCGACGACGCCGTCGCGGAGAACCTCGAGATGAACAACGCCGGCTCCCTCTTCGGCCTGCACCGCCGGCTGCGCGGCGCGGCGATGGGCCACCTCGCGGCGTTCGAGATGACCAGCTCCCTGCCCTCGCGCAAGATGGTGCAGGGGCTCGACCGGCTCGGGCTCGACGGTCCGATGGCCGCCTACTACGACGAGCACGTCGAGGCCGACGCGATCCACGAGCACCTCGCCGCGCGCGACATCTGCGGCACCCTCGCCGAGGACGAGCCCGACCAGGCGGCCGAGATCCTCTTCGGCGCCTTCACCTGCCTCGACGTCGAGGCACGCTTCGCGACCGCGATGCTCGGGGTGTGGGAGGACGAGCGGTGAGCGACCGCGACTTCGACCACCCCGACGTCGTCCTCGTGCCCCACGGCCCGATGCTGCTCCGCGGCGCCGAGTCCGTGCAGGACGTCGAGGGCACGGTCCACACCGTCGACCGCCCCGTCGTCGCCCTCTGCCGCTGCGAGAAGTCGAGCCGCCTGCCCTGGTGCGACGGGACGCACAAGGTGATCCCGCGCAGCTGATCGCCCGGCGTCGCTGCTCGCTGAGCGGTGCGTGAGCCACATTCCCGGGCCGTCAAAGGTGGCTGGGACACCGCCCGCGGGCGTGTCGTACGGCGGCGCGCCGGGGAGCGGTGCGTGAGCCACATTCCCGGGCCGTCGAACGTGGCTGGGACACCGCCCGCGGGCGTGTCGTAGCAGGCGCGCCGGGGAGCGGTGCGTGAGCCACATTCCCGGGCCGTCGAACGTGGCTGGGACACCGCCCGCGGGCGTGTCGTACGACCTCAGACGCGGTCGATGCGGGCGAGCACCCCGCGCACCTGCTGCCGGACCTCGACCATCGCGAGCCGGCCCTCGGTGAAGCAGGGCTCGCGGCGCAGGGCGTCGGTCTGGGCGCGGGTGCCGACCTGGAGGACGGCCGAGCCGCCGGGGGAGAGGTGGTCGTCGATGACGGCGAGGCAGGCGCGGGCCACGTCGAGGCCGTCGTCGCCGCCGTCGATGGCGGTGAGCGGGTCCTCGGGGTACCGGGTGGTCTGCTCGCGCGGCACCCAGGGCGGGTCGGCGATGATCACCGGGAACGTCTCCTCGGGCGCGAGCGAGTCCTCCAGCCGCCCCTCACGCACCTCGACGCGCTCGGCCATCCCGGCGGCGACGGCGTTGGCCCGGGCGTAGTCGCACGCCACCGGGTTGGCGTCGACGCAGAGGAGGCGGCGACCGGAGGAGGCGACAGCGAGCAGGCCGATGTGGCCGGCTCCGGCGCAGAGCTCGAGCACCGTCCCGCCGGGTGCGGCGGTCATCAGGTCGGCCGCCCAGTCCGACTGCGCGGCGGTCCACTCCCGGGGCCGCAGCACGCGGTCGTCGTAGGCGATGGTGAGGGTGCCGAAGGCGAGGTGCTCGGTCATCGGTGGATCCTTCGGTGCCAGAGGGCGGCGCGGGCAGCGTTGGCGCCGGCCGCGCCGTGGACGCCGCCGCCGGGGTGCGCGGAGGCGGAGGCGAGGTAGAGCCCCGGGAGGCCGGTCGCCGCGCGACCGCGCATCGCCGGGACGGGGCGGAAGACCAGCTCCTGGTGCAGCTGCGACGTGCCGCCGTTGACGGCGCCGCCGACCAGGTTGGCGTTGCGCGCCTCCAGCTCGTGGGGGCCGAGCACCCGGCGCTCGAGGACCAGGTCGCCGAAGCCGGGCGCGCGCGCCTCGATCCGCGCCTGCATCCGGTCGGCGAAGCGCTGGGTGTCGTCGTGGCCCCACGCGCCGGTGACCTCGTCCGCGGCGTCGCTGCGGGTCTTCTCGGGCTGCGGGACGTGCGTGTAGGCCCAGAACGACTCGGTGCCCGCGGGCGACCGGGAGGGGTCGCTCGACGTCATCTGGCCGGTCAGCAGGAACGGCCGGTCCGGCACCACGCCCGACGAGACCTGGGCGAGGGTCTGGGTCATCTCCTCGACGGAGTCCGCGATGTGCACGGTGCCCGGCGCGCGGTCGGGCCGGTTGGTCCACGGGATGGGCCCGGAGAGCGCCCAGTCCACCTTCACGGTGCCGGGGTCGAGCTCGAAGTCGCGCATGCCGCGCACGACCCGCGCGGGCAGGTGCTCCTCGGCGACCAGTCGGCCGAAGAGGTGGGTGGCCGACACGTCGGCGAGCACGGTGCGGGTGGCGTACGACTGCCCGTCGCGGGTGCGTACGCCGGCCACGCGGCCGTCGCGGACGTCGACGGCCGTCACCTCGGCGTCGGTGACCAGCTCCGCGCCGCGGGAGGTGCAGCGGGCGACGAGGGCATCGGTGAGCTGCTGGGCGCCGCCCCGGGGGACGGGGAAGCCGACCGTCTGGCCGAGCATCGTCATCAGCACGCCGAAGACCCCCGACCCGGGTGAGGCGAGCGGGAAGTCGGCGTGGCCGGCGTTGCCGTTGAGCAGCAGCTGGGCGGCCGGGCCGGAGAAGAGCTCGCGACCGAGCGAGGCGACCGGGGTCGCCAGTCGCCGCACGGTGTCGAGGCCGCCGGTGCGGGCCAGTGCCGGCACCAGCCGGGCGCCCGCGCGCACCGGCGGGAACGGCGAGGTGAGCCCGTCGACGAGCGCCGGGCCGATCCGGTCCCAGGTGCGGCACAGCTCCAGCCAGGTGTCGCCGTCGCCGGCGTGGAGCGCGTCGAGGCCGGCGGCCGTGTCGTGGCGGTCGCGGTGCAGGACCGCCCACTGCCCGTCGCCGAAGGGGTGCCCCAGCACGGCCGGGGCGTGCTCCCACGTCAGCCCGTGCTCCTCGAGCCGCAGGCCGGTGATCGCGCGCGACGCCACTGCCAGCGGGTAGAACGCGCTGAACGTGTCGTGGACGAAGTCGGGGTGCACCTCGCGGTCGCTGCGGACCGCGCCGCCCGGCGTCGGCTGCGCCTCGAGCACGAGGACCCGCCAGCCGGCGTCCACCAGGTGGTTGGCCGCGACCAGCCCGTTGGGGCCGGCCCCGACCACGACGGCGTCGTAGGCGCCCGGCGAGCCGGCGCTCACTGCGTCCGGCCCTCCACGACGAAGGCCAGCCGTCGCAGGGTCTCGACGTTGCGCCAGTGCAGCTGCACGTCGCGCAGCGGCTTGGGCATGAGGAGGCCGGGACCGGCCGTCGCGTCCTCGACGATCGTCACGACCGTGGTGTCGCCGTCGGGCTGCAGCGAGATGTCGACGTGCGCCTGGCCGGCGGGCCAGCCGCGGGCGAGCAGCAGGAGCCTCTTGCCCTCCTCGATCTCCACGACCTCCGTGGTGTCGTCGATCAGCAGCGGCCAGGTGCCGACGCTGTGGTGCAGCTTCGCGCCGACGGCGGGCCACGACTCGTCGACGTCGCGCATCCGGGACGCACCCACGACGAAGAGGGGGTAGAGCCAGCCGTCGGACAGCACCTCCCACACCTGCTCGGGCGTGGCGGACACGGATCGGGTCGTCGTGCTCATGGTGTCGTCTCCTTCATGCTGCTCGTCGGCGTCTCGCGGGTCCAGTGCCCATCCTCGCGGCGGACCAGTCCCCGTCGCTCGAACTCCTCCAGCCATCCCGTCATCGGCCACTCGCCCCACCGCTCGTGGAAGAGCCGGCCGTTGCGCAGGATGTCGTCGAGGTGCTCGACCGGAGGGCTGCTGACCGGGTGGTGCTGGTGGTAGGCGCGGGCGCCGCCCACCCAGCCGAGCCCGATGCCGCGGGCGATCGCCGTACGCCCCAGGTCGGTGTCCTCCCCGCCGTAGCCGGTGTAGTCCTCGCAGAAGCCGCCGAGGCGCTCCCAGGTCTGCGGGTCCACGGCGAAGGACAGCGACCAGAAGAGGTCGGGGTCCTCGGACTCCAGCAGCTCGCCGGGCGCGGGGTTCGGTCGCGCGGCGTGCGGGTCGTCCCAGTCAGCGAGGTCGGCCGGGTCCTCGGGGTAGCCGCCCGACGGGCGGGGAGGCAGGTAGGTCACGGGTCCCGACCAGATGCGGTCCGGTCGCGCGGTGACCACGTCGGCGTACGACGCCACGAGGCCGGCGCCGGCCAGGCAGTCGACGTCGAGGAGCACGACCACGTCGGCGCCGGCGTCGATCGCGGTGCGGACGCCGAGGTTGCGGGCGGCGGCCAGGGGCAGGCCGCCCGCGGGTCCGCGACCGACGGCGACGACCTCGCGGGTCAGGCCGTCGACCCGTTCCTCCACGATGGCTTGGTCGTCCATCGCGACGGCGAGGTAGAGGTCGGGCCGGGCGGTGGCCCGGGCCAGCGAGCGGTGCTGGGCGGCGAGGTGGTCGTGCCGCTGGTGGGCGATCGTGACGACGGCGACGCGGGTCATCGGGCGGCCCTGCCGGCGACGCGCGCGCGGGTCTCCAGGACCACGTCGGCGAACCGGTCGGCGGCGCGGCCGTCGCACCACTCCGCCCAGCGGCGCGGGTCGATGTCGGCCGCCCGGTCCAGCACGCCGGGCCACTGGTCGGCGGCGGGCCAGGCGGTCTGGACGACGGCGGGCCAGCCGTCGGCCAGCACGGCGCCGGTGGTCTGTTGCTCGTCGTGGGGCCGGTGCTGCGGCAGCACGACCGCCGGCCGGCGCGCCGCGGCCGTCTCGGCGAGCGCGTTCTGCCCGGCGTGGGTGACGACCACGTCCGAGCCGGCGAGCACCGCGGACGGGTCGGCGACCCAGGTGCTGGCGTCGGCACCGAGCACGCGCCAGCGCCAGTCGGGCGTCGCCTCCTGGGCGAGGCGTACGTCGTCCGCGCTGACGTCGTGGCCGCCCGAGCCGAGCAGCAGGGCGACCGTACGACCGGCTGCGGCCGGAGCCGGCTCCGTGCGCACCGGGTGGCGGGACAGCGCCCCCACCGGCACCAGCCGCTCGCGCAGGTCGTCGGGCAGCCCGGGCGTCATGTCGTGCGCCGTGGGCGGCCAGAAGCCGACCAGGGTCTCGGCGACGCCGAGGCCCAGGAGGTGGGCGCCGTCGTCGCGACGGCCGGGGAGGACGACGCCGACCGCCGGGATCCCGTGGAGGCGGGCGAGGAGCAGCACCTCGACGGAGACGTCGACGACGAGCAGGTCGGGCCTGGCGGCCTCGATCCACGCGCTGAGGGCGGCGGCCCGGGAGCGGGTGCCGTCGTGCAGGAGGGGAGCCCAGTGCAGGTGGCCGTGGGCCGAGACGTCGCGGGGGCCGCCGTCGTCGTCGCGGGGCAGCTGCACCCAGTCGCCGTCCCAGTCGTCGGGCCGGGGGAGGGACGACAGCCCGGTCACGGCGACGCCGTCGCGCCGCAGCCGCGCGGCGAGCACCTGGGCGCGGTGGCGGTGGCCGCTGCCGACGTGGTGCACGTAGTAGCCGACGACCCCGGTGGTGTCGTCGCGGGTCACGCCGCGTCGTCCTGGCGGGTGAGCTCGGCGTAGAGGTCGAGGTAGCCCTCGACCATCGCGTCGGCGCTGCAGGTGGACTCCGCGTAGGCGCGGACGTCGTCCCGGTCGAGGCGCGATGCGGCCACGACGGCCTCGGCGAGGGCCGCTGCGTCACCGGGTGGGGCGAGCACGCCGCCCTGCGGGGACACGACCTGGCTGAGCCCACCGCGCGCGAAGGTCGCGACCGGGGTGCCGCTGGCCATCGCCTCGGCGGCGACGAGGCCGTAGGGCTCGTCCCACATGGGCGTCACCACCGCGACCGACGCGTGGCGCAGCAGCGCGGACAGGTCGCGCTGGGCGAGGTGGCCGGCGTAGTGCGCGGCGTCGTCCAGGAGCGGCGCCACCTGCTGGTCGAAGTAGGCCTGGTCCTGCACGGGCCCGGCCAGCACGAGCGGCACGCCCGCGATCCGGCAGGCCTCGATCGCGAGGTGGGGCGCCTTCTCGGGCACGATCCGGCCCGACCACACGGCCGGCCCGCCGCCCGGTCCCGCCGGCCAGTCGCGCAGGTCGAGCCCGTTGAGCACGACGTCGCTGTCGACCGCGTGCCGCCACGAGTTGGCCGTCCACTCGCTCACGGCCACGAAGCGCGGCGGGCGCGAGCACAGGGCCAGCGCCGACTCGATCATCGGGAGCGGCGGGGTGTGCAGCGTGGTCAGCATCGGGACGTCGACCGCCGGAGCCATCGCGATCGGGAGGTGGTGGAGGCTGTTGTTGTGCACGACGTCGTACTCCTCGGCGCCGGTGCGCGCGAGGGAGAGCATGAGGGAGAGGTAGGCGTGGTGCTCGGCGAGCCACCCCGGTCCGGGCGCGAACCTGTCGGCCATCGCGACGGAGCTGACCTCCACCGTCGACAGCGGGAGGAGGCGCACCGGCAACGACGTGTCCGACCCGGGGCCGGCGAAGAGCGTGACGTCGTGCCCGCGCTCGGCCAGGCCGCGTGCGGTGGTCCAGGTCATCGACTCCAAGCCGCCGGCGAAGGGCTCTCGGATGGGGAAGCGGCTGGAGGCGATGAGGCAGATCCTCACCGTCGATCACCCGCGACCGCGTCGTACACCCGGGCGTGGGTCTCGGCGACCTGTGCTCGCTGGCGCCGTCGTTCGTTCACGTCGATCGGGGCGGCCGCATGGTTGGCGTGGACCGCGCGCACGGCCGCCACCAGGCTGGCCGGCGTCGAAGTGGTCCTCGTCGTGCTCGTAGGTGAGCACCGGTCCCTGGTCGGCGTAGTAGCCGCACGAGGGGGCGATGACGGCGGTCCCGAGGTCGCGGCAGGCCTCGAGCCAGCCGCTGTGGGTGCCGAAGCGGTAGGGCAGCACCGACACGTCGAGGTCGGCCAGGTAGGTCCACAGCGCGTCGTCGTCGAGGAAGTCGTGGATGCGCAGGTCGATCTCGCCGCGCGAGGCGTGCCGCTGGAGCGCCTCGGCCAGCGCGGCGTCGTACCTCGGCCCGCCGGGGGCCAGCACGTCACGGTGCCCGTTGACCTGCAGCACCGCGCCCGGCAGGTCGCGGACGGCGTCGACGAGCACGGGGAGCAGCGGGTGGGGGTGCATGCCGGCGCGCAGGCTCTTGACGTGCAGGCCGATGCGGAGCGTGCGGTCGCGCGGCCCACGTCCGAGCACCCCGCGCATGGCGGCGGCGCGGCGCATCACGTCGAGGGGTACGACGTGGGGGTGCGGCACCACGACCGCCTCGCGGCCCCACCGGGCCCGGATCTCGGCGGCGGCGCCCTGCGTCAGGGTGATCAGCGCGTCGGCGGCCGGGACCAGCACGTCGAGGTGGCGGTCGTGCGCCTCGCGGTCGAGGTGGTGGGGGTTGCGCAGGTCGTGGACGGTGAAGACCAGCGGCTTGCCGCGCCGGCGCAGGGCGGCGACCAGCGCCTCGAGGTCCGCGGGGCTGCGGGCGTCGAAGCCGAAGTGGAGGTGGAAGACGTCGAAGTCGTTCGCCTCGACCCAGGCCGCGTCGAGCATCACCGGGGGCCACCACTGCTGGGTGGCGGCCGCGCCCGGCGGCGTCGGGTCGGGCAGGCGCACCGGGCCCGAGCCGTCCTCGGGCGCGAGGTGGCGGACGTACACGTGGTTGGCGGGCACCGAGGCGATGACGAGGCGCCCGGTGCGCGGGCGCGGCACGGGGAACGCCGTCGACGCCTCCGTGGTCATGTCGGAGGTGGTCACGCGCAGAAGTACCCGCGCGCGTGGTGGTCATGCCCGGAACGACGGAAACCCCGCAAAATCCATCCCATGGGAGGTGTCGCGTTGAGTGGCGGCGGGCGGGGACGATAACTTCTCCCCTGACTCCAGAACACGGGTCGCAGACGCAAGTCCCGCAAGGAACCTCAGTGTCATCCCATGACTCCTTGGCCGTGTTCGCGGCGCTCGCTGCCGAGCTGCAGCAGGAGCCTGACGAGGCCATCACCTCGCTCGCGATCGTCACCCGCATGCGCGCCCTGGTCCCCGAGGCCGACCAGGTCAGCCTCACGATCCGCACGCCTCGCGGCCACAAGACGCTGGCCAGCAGCGACGCACTTGCGGAGGAGGCCGACGCCCTGCAGTACCTGCTGGGTGAGGGGCCGTGCGTCGAGATCGCCGACACCGGCGGCTGGCTGCGCAGCGGCGATGTGCGAGCCGACTCGCGCTACCCCGCCTGGGGACCCCGTGCCGCGGATCTGGGGGTGAGGTCGCTCCTCGCCGTCGCGGTGACCGACCGTGACGAGCCGATGGGCGCCCTCAACCTCTACAGCGGCAGGTCGGGCGCCTTCGCCGACCGGGACGTCGTCGACCTCGCACTGGTCTACGCCGTCCACGCGACGACCGCGCTGTCGTCGGCCCGCCGCACCAGCACCCTGCAGACCGCGGTCAGCTCGCGGCACGTGATCGGCATGGCGCAGGGCATCGCGATGGAGCGCTACGGCATCGACCAGCACCAGAGCTTCGAGCTGCTGCGACGGCTGTCGTCGACGACCAACGTCAAGCTGCGTGACGTGGCCACGCAGATCGTCGAGACGCGCGCCATCCCGCACGAGCGGGTCGCGGAGCCGGTGGACGACTGACGTCCCGGCCGGCGCAGGGGGCCGGCCGGGACGTCAGGCACTGTGGTCGGACCCGGGCCTTCAGGCCGGCAGCGCGCCGGTCTCGAGGACGTGCTCGGACACGACGCCGATCTTGGTACGACGGCTGCGCGCGGCGTTGCGCAGCGCGTTGAACGCGCCGACGGCGTCGAGCGACTGCTGGGCCATCAGGTAGCCGACGGCTCGCTCGATGACCACGCGGTAGTCGAGGGCGTACTGGAGCTGTCGGGCCAGCTGGCCCGCGGTGTGGGCCTGCAGCGCGGCGCCCAGGGTCGTGGAGATGATCTCGGCGTACCGCATGATCGCGGCCTGCTCGCTGTCGTCCCAGTCGTGGGGCTGGCGCTTGTAGACGTCGAGGGTGCCGACCGGCACACCCCCGAGCAGGACCGGCGTGCCGAGCACGGCCGCGCACGGGCTGGTCGGCCATGGCGCTGGCCAGGGTGGGCCAGCGGTCGGCCTCCGCCGTCACGTCGCGGCTGGTGACCACCCGGCCCTGGACGAACGCCTCGGTGCACGGCCCCTCGCCCGCCTCCGCCTCGGTCTGCTCGAGCAGCCGCCCGGGACCGTCGCTCGCGGCGGCGTAGACCAGGAGGTCCTGCTCGTCGGCGATGAGCACGCCCGCGCCGTCCACGCCGAACAGGTCGACGCAGGCGGCGACCACGACGTGGAGGGCGGAGACCAGGCTGCCGTCGTCGTCACGGGGCTGGGACAGCCGGCGCAGGCTCTCGGCCAGGGCGGCGTCGTTGATGCTCATGGGGGAATCATCCCCCGGACCCAGGTCCTTCCGGCCATCCCGACGCGGGAAGGTGCCTGACGAACCTCGTGAGCGTCTCCCGGTCGTCCTCGTCGGCGGTTCCGTCGTGCGTCGTGACGAGCACCCGCGCCACGACGCGGATCTTGGTGTTGCTGTCCTGCGAGAGGCGCAGCATCGTGCGCCATGCCTGGTCGGTGCTGCAGCCGAAGCGGGCCGACAGCAGTCCGATGGCCATGCCGATGTCGCGCTGCGACTTCACGGCCTCGTGCAGCTGCGCAACCTCGTCGCGCAGCTCGTCGGGACGGGGAGCGGGCTCGCCCGGGGTCAGGGGGAATGCAGACATCGCCACCTCTTGCATGACGTAGGTCCGCGGACACAGGGCGGAGTTCCAACAAGTGCCGTATCACCCTACAGGCTGGGCCTGACACCTTCGGATGGGCGGGTCGACCGGTCTCGGGTTAGAGTCGGGAGGACTCAAGCCGTCGGGTCGTCCACCTCTCCGCCAGGAGGTGCTGCATGCCGCACACGCGTTCACGGCGTGGCCTGCCCGATTCCTTCGAGTTCGAGGGCTCCGGCGAGGTCGCGCGCGACTGGCTCGACCGGGCCTTCGGGGCGCAGCTCCGGCTGGCGGGGGAGTTCGGCGACGTACGCCACCACCGCGAGGACCACGGAACGGTGGCCTTCGACCATCTCTCCATCGGTGGTCCCGTGACCTTCGACGCCGACGCGATGCCCGCGCTCGCGGTCGTCGACGTGCTGGGCGGGAGCATCACCTACACCCGTGACGGTGTCACGGACACCGCCGACGATGGCGAGACCATCCTGGCGTCCGGTTGGCAGATGCCGTTCACCGGCAGCGGCGAGTGCTACGACATCCGCATCACGAGCATCAGGAGCGAGCTCGTCGAGGCCGCCGTCGCCGAGATCGACCCTGAGCGGTCCGGACCCGAGGTGCACTTCCGGTCCTACGTCCCCCACTCCAGGGCGGCGGCAGCCCGCTGGCGGGCGACGGTGGACGAGCTGGCCGCCAGCCTTCCTGACGTGTCGGCCGTGCTGGGCCCCGCCGACGCGACGCTGCTCCTCGGCCACACCCTGCTCGACACGTTCCCGAACGACGTCGTGGACGGCGTGACCACGATCGGGGCCCCCCGGGAGCTCTACGGTGGCAGCCCGTCCGCCGTACGCCGGGCCCTGCACGTCATCGAGGAGCGCGCGGGCGAGGAGCTCACGTTGGAGCAGCTGGCCGGCGCGGTCGCGGTGACCCCGCGAGCGCTGCAGTACGCCTTCCGCAAGGAGCTCGGATGCACGCCACAGGACTACGTGCGCCGGGTGCGGGTCGACCTGGCCCGGCAGTCGCTGCGTGACGGCTCCTCGCCGTCGGTGGGCGACGCGGCCGCCCGGTTCGGCTTCTTCAACCCCGGTCGTTTCGCCTCGGACTACCGGCAGGTCTTCGACGAGAACCCTGGACAGACCTTGCAGCGCGACCCGTCCTGACGGGTGGTTCGTATAGCGGCTGTCGTGACGGCCCGGGGCGTGCGAACGTAGGGATCGATCGTCTTGCTGGAGACCACGGCAGGCACCTTCACACCACCAGGAAGCGAGCCGTGGTCATCATGACTATCGCCCCTGTCCGCCCGGCTGGACCCACCCCCGTCCAGTTCCGTTCCGCCCCGGCCCTCGAGGGCAAGGCGCGTGCCAGTCGCACCGACGCCATCGTCGGCGACCTCCGTGACGTCAGCCGCGAGGCCGACACCGATGAGCTGACCCGTCAGCTCATCGAGACCAATGCGGCCGTGGCCCGCAGCATGGCCTCCCGCTACCGCAACCGCGGCATCGACCTCGACGACCTCGAGCAGGTGGCCCTGCTCGGGCTCACCAAGGCCGCGCAGCGCTTCGACCCCAACGCCGGTCACGACTTCCTGTCGTTCGCCGTGCCCACCGTCCGCGGGGAGCTGCGCCGCCACTTCCGTGACTCCGGCTGGATGGTGCGCCCGCCCCGGCGGGTCCAGGACCTCCAGACCCGGATCTCGTCGGCCCAGGAGGAGCTCGAGTCGCGACTGGGGCGCTCGCCCCGACCCAGCGAGATCGCGGCGCACCTCGACGAGGACACGTCCGACATCGTCGAGGCGCTCGCCGCCGACGGGTGCTTCACGCCCACCTCGCTGGACGCCCGCGTCGCGGACGGCTCGTCGTCGCTCGGCGACCTGCTGGGCCAGGAGGACCGCGCGCTCGCCCAGACCGAGGCCAAGGTCATGCTCGACCCGCTGATGCGTGGCCTCACCGCGCGCGACCGGCGCATCCTCCGGTTGCGCTACTACCAGGAGCAGACCCAGCAGGAGATCGCCGAATCCGTCGGCCTGACCCAGGCCCAGGTGTCGCGCGTCCTCACGCGGATCCTGACCGACCTCCGGGTCGGCCTGGCCGAGCGGCCGCCGGCCGACTGAGTCCCCGCGAGGTCGTTGCGGGTCGCCGTGCCACCATGGCGCGGTGACCCCCTCCCTCGCTGTCGGGTACAAGGTTTCTGCCGAGCAGTTCGGACCGCGCCGAGCTCGTCGAGCTCGGCGTGCGCGCCGAGCAGGTCGGCCTGGACAGCGTCTGGGTCAGCGACCACCTCCAGCCGTGGCGCCACGAGGGTGGCCACGCGCCCAGCGCGCTCGCCGCGCTGGCGGCGCTCGGTGAGCGCACCGAGCGCGTGGTGCTCGGGACGAGCGTGCTGACGCCGACGTTCCGCTACAACCCGGCCGTGCTCGCCCAGCAGCTCGCGACGACCGCCCTGCTCAACCCGGGTCGCGTGGTCCTCGGCGTCGGCACCGGCGAGGCGCTCAACGAGATCTCCGTCGGGCTCCCGGAGTGGCCCGACTTCAAGGAGCGCTGGGCCCGCCTGCGTGAGGCCGTCCGTCTCATGCGGGAGCTGTGGGCCGGCGAGCGGGTCACCTTCGACGGCGACTACTACCGCACCGTCGACGCCACGATCTACGACCGCCCCGACGGCGGCGTCCCGATCTGGGTGGCGGCCGGCGGTCCGCAGATGGCGAAGTACGCCGGACGGGTGGGCGACGGCTTCATCTGCACCAGCGGCAAGGGCATGGACCTCTACACCGACAAGCTGCTGCCCGCCGTGGACGAGGGGCTCGCGGCGTCTGCCCGGCCGGCGCGCGACTTCTCCCGGATGATCGAGATCAAGCTGTCCTACGCCGCCACGCGCGGCGGAGGCGCTCGAGAACACCCGCTTCTGGGCTCCGCTGTCGCTCAGCGCCGAGGACAAGCACCGGCTCCACGACCCCGTCGAGATGGCCGCGGCCGCCGACCGCCTGCCGATCGAGCAGGTGGCTTCCCGGTGGATCGTCGCCACGACGCCGGCCGAGGTCGTCGAGGCGGTCCGGCCCTACGTCGACGCGGGCTTCGACCACCTCGTCCTCCACGGCCCCGGGCACGACCAGGACCAGTTCCTCGCCGACCTCGGCGAGGAGCTGGCCCCGGCCATCCGCGCGCTCCGCAGCTGACGTACGTCAGGCCCTGCCTGCGCCCCTTTGCTGCCCCCAGGCCCGCGGCTACGGTGCCGGCCGGACGAAGTCGGGCTCGATCTCGACCACGGCGAGGGCCCAGATGACCGCGACGTTCAGGCCGATGAGGGTGATCGCCCAGAGCGGGTAGTAGGGCAGCCACATGAAGTTGGCGACCATGGCCAGGACGGCGACCACGATCCCTGCCCAGCGGGCCCACGCGGCCCCGGTGAACAGGAAGGCACCGATCGCCATCAGGACGACCCCGATGAGCAGGTGCACCCAGCCCCAGGTCGTGAGGTCGAAGTGGTAGGTGTACTCAGGTCCCCTGACCACGATGTCGTCGTTCGCCAGCGCGGCGATGGCCTGCAGGATCTGGAACAGCCCGACGGTCAGCAGCATCGCGGCCGCGAACAGCATCAGCCCCGAGGCCCAGGCGTTCCGGGTGGAGTAGGTCGTCGTCATGTGCACCTTCCAGGTCATGGCCCCCGGCGGGGGCGATGGGTCGAGTCGAGCGGCGGGTCAGCCCGCAGCGGTGTAGCCGGCCGGGTCGCGGGTCGTCACGGGCGCTCGCATGCCGAGGCCGATCAGGACGAACACGATGCCGACCCCGAAGGCCATGAACGCGACGCCGAACGCGACCACCGAGGTGAACAGCGAGGCCTGCAGGAACGCCGAGTCCATCGCGGTCGCACGGTTGGGGTCGTCCTTCTCGAGCTCGGAGTACGTGAGGCCGCCGGTGATGGCCTGGGTGTGCTTGTCGATCACGTCGGCCTGGCAGTAGGCCGAGAAGGGCCCGTTCACCTCGTCACCCGCGAGGCAGTTGGCGTCGTCCGCCACCACGATCTTCTGGTCCGACAGGGTGCTGCTCACCACCACCCAGGTGACGACTCCCGCAACGGCCATCACGACCCCCACCACGATGGCGATCATCGAAGCTGTCCTGCGCATGTGTCATCCCCTCCTGGTGCTCACCCCTCCGCCCGCGGCGGAGTGTCGGGTCCCCTCACCGTGGCCGCCGCGGACCGGGCGCGGCATCACCCGGACAGGGTGACCTTGACGTCGCGAGACAGGCCCGACGGCCACCTCGCCCACCACGGCCTCGGCTACCTCGTCGACCACACCGGCACCCGCCGGATCCACCCCGAGAAGGCTCGGATGATCCTCGAAGCGCCTGCCGGTGTCGACATCCACCCCGGGTGAGTGCCCCGCGTGCGGTGGTCAGTCAGTCCTGTGCCGTGCGACCAGGGAGACGAGGACCGCGTGGGTCGCCGGGTCGGCGGCAGCGATGATGCCCGGCCCGGAGTGGACGGGGCCGCCGTCGAAGTCGGTGATCGTGCATCCCGCGGCCTGACAGACAGCGACGCCGGCGCTGAAGTGAACGCTGTCCTCGTGATGCCCGTCGGTGACGTAGCCGAGCCGTTGGCCGGTGGCCACCCAGGCGAGGGCGAGCGTCGTGGAGGCGATCCTCGGGTTGAAGTGGGCACGGAGCTCGGGGTCGGCGGCGAGCTGTGCTCCCACGAACGACCGGTCGATCGGCCCGTCGGCATTGATGTCGATGATTCGATGGTGTGCAGCCGGGCCCAGCTCCCCACGCCCCTCGATCGTGAACCCGTCGGTGCCGGCGCAGTACACCTCGCCGCTCGGCGGATGAGCGACCGCGGCAGCCGCGGTGGTGTCGCCCTCCCTAAGGGCGACGTTGACAGAGAAGAGCGGCGTCATCGCGGCGTAGTTGACGGTGCCGCACAACGGATCCACCAGCCACACGCGCGCCCCGTCCGAGCCCCCGACCTCCCCCAGCTCCTCCCCGACGAAGCCGTCGTGCGGCCTCATCGACCGGATGACCTGCAGGATCGCCCGTTCGGAGGCCAGGTCTGCCTCCGTTGCAAAGTCCGTGGCCGACTTGGGCTCCCGTGTCAGCGTTGCGCCGTAGCCAGCCATCAGGGCCGCGGCGCCCGCACGTGCGGCCGCGAGTGCCACCTCCGTGTCTGACAGGTCCGTGATCACGGGCCACATCGAACCACGCAGCCGGCACGCAGCGGTGCGGCTCGGTGCTGGTCCCTCAGGCGGAGCGGAGCGCAGCGACGCTCTTCACGAGACGACGCAGCGGGGTGTCGCGCTGAACGGTCAGGCGGCCACCATCGGGCGTCAGACCGAAGTGCGGCAGCAGGTCCTGGCGTCCCTCCCGCTCGGCCATGAGCAGGATCGCGTCGCGGTCGTAGGAGTCAGCGAGCTCGGCGGCGAGGCCCAGGTCGTCGGCCGCGACGGCATCGTTGATGGACTCGACGTAGCTGGCGTAGAGGGCGTTGAGCTCGTCGGTGAGGCGGGTCTGGTTCGTCATGGACAACCCCTGGCAGTCGTGGTGTGGGCTGGCTGTGTTTCCAGTCTGGAGCAGGGATTGGATCGATCCAACAGTTCGTCGCCATGATCTTGGGCACGCCGTGCGCGGAGCCCGTGGAGGACGACGAGGGCAGGAGCACTCCTGGCCAGGACGCGGTTGACGCCCGGGTCGAGCGGACCGACGTACCGTGGGTGGAGGAGCCACCGCCCAGCGGAGGGACGAGCCATGCACCAGCGCTTGCGGACCTACACGGCCTACAGCGTCGGGACCCTGATCGTCTGGGCTGTCGTTCTCCTGGTTGCCTGGCTCATCGATCCCTCCAGCACGCTTCACGCGTTCTGGCTGGTCAGCCTCGGTTTCTTCCTGGGATGGCTGTCGGCCACGATCGCCCGCGTGGTGTACCCACCGCCCAGGAAGGACAGGTCGCTTCCCGCCCAGGCGGCACAGTCCGACCGGGACTGACGGAGTGCGGCCCGGGCGGCCACCGCCGGCGACCGATGGGCTCAGGCGGGGGTCAAGGTCGCGCTCATGGCGGCGATGTGCGTGGGCGTCGAGCCGCAGCAGCCGCCGACCAGGTCGATCCCGAGCTCGGCCAGCCGGGTGGCGTGCGAGGCCATGTCGGCCGCGGTGGCGTCGTACTCGAAGTGGTCGCCCACCACCTGCGGAAGGCCCGCGTTGGACTGGGCGATGAGGAGGACGTCGTCGGTGCGGGCCTGCGCCATCTCCGCGGCGATGATCTCCATCTCCGCGGGTCCGCGACCGCAGTTGGCCCCCGCGGCGTCGGCACCGGCCGCGGCAAGGTGCGCCACGGCGTCGCCCGGGCGGACGCCCATCATGGTGCGCAGGTTGGTGTCGAAGCTCATCGTCACGGCGACCGGAAGGTCCGGCGCGACCTCCCGCGCCGCGGCGAGGGCCGCGTCAGCCTCACCGAGGTCGCTCAGCGTCTCGACCAGCACCAGGTCGATGCCGCCCTCGACCAGCCCGGTGAGCTGCTCGGCGAACAGCGCCTGTGCCTCCTCGGGGGTCAGGGTCCCGAGCGGCGCCAGCAGCTCACCGGTGGGTCCGAGGTCGCCGGCGACGAGCAGTCCGTGCTCGTCCGCCACCGATCGTGCGAGCTGCGCCGCCGCCCGGTTCACCTCACCGACGCGGTCGCCGAGCCCGTGCAGGTCCAGGCGCGGTCGGGTCCCTCCGAAGCTGTTGGTCGTCAGCAGCCTCGCGCCCGCCGCGGCGTAGGCAGCGTGCGCAGCGCGCACCGCGTCGGGGTTCTCCAGGTTCCAGAGCTCGCCGGGTACGCCGGCCTCGAGCCCGCTGTCCTGCAGCAGCGTGCCCATGCCGCCGTCGAGCAGGACTGGACGGTCCGTGCGCAGCAGCGCCCTGAGCCGGTTCACTGGCCCAGCTCGTCGAGGTAGCCGGCGATCCTGTCGGCGGGCCACTGCGCGTCGAGCTCGGCGGTGACTCGGTCGAGCACCTCGCTCGGCGTGCCGTCGGCCTCGGTCCACGGGGACCGTTCCCAGCCCGCCAGGTAGTCGTCGGCCCCGGTGTCACCGAGCCGCATCGCGGCCTCGTCGATCGCCTCCTGGAACCGCGGGGCGAGCTCCGACTTCACCGTCTTGTCGTCCGCCCGGGCCGCCACCATCGACGGGAGGTCGCGCCACCGGGTCACCTGGTACTCCGCCATGCGTCGCAGCCTAGTTGCGCTCGGCCGACCGGGGGTCGCGCCGTCCGAGCCGGAAGCCCGCGCCCCCGGCGATCGTCATCAGTCCGAGGACCACGACCGCGGAGCCTGCCAGCTGCCATCGCGACACGATCAGCGCCGACCCGTCGGTCATGGGGCCGCGCCAGCTCATGTGCCAGTCGGGGTCGTCGCTCGGCGGTGTGTAGGCGAACCAGCCGAAGTCGTCCGGCCCCGCCTGGGTGGACAGCACGACCGCGACGCCGCCGCACACCAGCGCGAGACCCAGGACCCACCACAGATGACGAAGCACGCAGCGAGTATCGCTGGTGGCGACGGCACGGGTCAGCCCGCGTCCGCCGACCGCCGAGGCTCCGACGGGTCGGCCAGCACGAGGTTGAAGCGGCGACGCTGAGCACTGATGACGACGTCCTCGGACTCGGCGACCCCGGTGCCCGGGTCCAGCGCCGTCAGCACGTACCGACCCAGCGGCGGCAGTCCGATCTCGTAGTGGCCCTCCTCGTCCGTCCTGGTCGCTCCCGACGGACTCGCCCGACGAGTCGGTCAGCACGACGAGCGCGTCGTCGATCGGCCAGCCGCCGCGGGAGATGACGCCGGCCACGGTGAGCCGCTGGTCGAGCTGCAGGAGAGGGACGGCGTCGGGCGCCAGCTGACGGAGCTCGGACCGAGCCGCCCAGCCCTCCGCGGAACAGATGACGAGGTACTCGCCGGCTCCTGGCAGCACGACCGACCACCGGCCGTCGTTGTCGGCCCGCGCCCAGTCCGCCTGCCGTCCGCTGCGGTCGAGGACCGAGACGACCGCCAGCCGCGCGGGCCGGCCGTCTGCCCGCTGGGCCCGGCCCCGGACGACGACCTCGGTGCCGGCGCCCGCCCGACGTACCGAGTCGCCGCGCCCGGCGATCGAGGTGTCCCCGGGTCCGAGGGGACGTGCGGCGAGGACGGGCGAGACGCGCGCCGGGATCAGCAACCCGACCACGGCAGCGAGGAAGGCGGCACCTGCAGCGAGCCAGCTCATCGAGTGCAACGCGGCCTCCGACGGGTAGCCGCCGGCGACGACCCCGGCGGCGAAGACGGCCGCGACGGTGGCCGAGCAGGTCGACGTGCCGATCGAGCGGACGACCGTGTTGAGGCCGTTGGCGGCTGCCGTCTCGCTGATCGGCACCGACTGCATGATGAGCACGGGCATGGCCGCGAAGCTCACCGCGATGCCCACCGAGACGATGCAGACCCCGAGCACCAGCTGGGCCAGGGTGGCGTCGAGCAGGACGCGGACGACGTACCCGAAGCCGGTGATGCACAGGCCGGCGACCAGGGTGATGCGCGCGCCGAACCGCCGCGTGACCTCGGCGGACACGGGTGCCATCAGGACCATCAGCACGCCACCGGGCAGCATCGCCAGCCCGGCCTCGGTGACGTCCAGGCCGAACCCGACGCCGGTGGAGACAGGGATCTGCAGCTGCTGGGTGGCGACCAGCAGGTTGGCGAACATCGCGAACCCGGCGAGGAGCGACGCGATGTTGGTGAGGAGCACGGGACGTCGGGTCGACGTGCGCAGGTCCACCAGGGGCTCGCCGGTGCGCAGCTCCCAGGGCGCCCACGCCGCGAAGACCAGGAGGGCCACGGTGAAGGACAGCAGGGTCCACTGCGACGTCCAGCCCCAGACGCCACCCTTGGAGATGCCCAGCAGCAGGGACGTCAGCGCGACGGACATCAAGATGGCGCCCACCCAGTCGAAGCGACCAGGCGTCCTGACCCCGGACTCGGGCACCACGACCAGGACCAGGACCAGCATGACGGCGGCCATCGCGACGCTGCCCCAGAACACCGCCTGCCAGCCGAACGCCTCGTAGATGACGCCCGACAGGGGGAGTCCCACCGCGCCGCCGATCCCGAGCGTCGCGCTCATCAGGGCGACAGCGCCGCCGATCCGCTCCGGCGGCAGCTCGTCGCGCATCATCGAGATGCCGATCGGGATCAACGCAGGCGCGAAGCCCTGCAGGCTCCGGGCGACGATCAACCCGAGCAGGGTGTCGCTCACCGCCCCCAGCAGCGAGCCGGCGAGGAGCACCAGCAGCGAGACCACGATCATGAGTCGCTTGCCGTGCATGTCAGCGAGCCGCGACAGGATGGGCGTGGCGACGGCGCTCGTGAGCAGGGTGACCGTGACGAGCCACGAGGCGTTGTCCGACGACGTGCCCAGCAGGCCCGGGAAGTCCGGCAGCAGCGGCACGACCAGCGTCTGCATGAGCGACACCGCCGTGCCGCACAGGGCCAGCACCAGCACGATCAGCCCGGAGCGACTCGACCGCTCAGGCTCCACCGCGGACGTCGTGGCCGTCACGGTCACCAGCAGGACCGCCCGTCGACTCCCATGCCGGCGACCCTAGTCTCCGCGGTGCACCGGGCCGCCGGTGCCGTCGATCCTCTCAGGAGTCGAACCCCAGCCCGGCCCGGTCGAGCACGCGCAGGAAGCCGTTGCGCCGCCCCTCGCGGTGGTCGGCACGGTCGAGCGACCAGCGGGTGAGGTTGATGCCGGCCGAGGCGAGCGGCTCCGGCGGGAAGGGCAGCGGACGCTCGCGCACCATGCGCAGCCCGGTGCGCTCGGTCGGCCGACCGGTGAGGAGGTCGAGCAGGACCTCGGCCGCCCAGCGGGTGGCGCCGACGCCGAGGCCGGTGAAGCCGGCGGCGTGGGCGACCCGGCCGCCGTGGGTCGTGCCGTAGAACGCGGCGAACTGCGTGGACGTGTCGATCGCGCCGGCCCAGCGGTGCGTGAAGCGGACCCCCTCGAGCTGGGGGAAGGTCGCGAGGAAGTGGGCGGCCAGGCGCTCGTGGCTCTCGGGGCGGTCCTCGTGGCGCGGGTGCAGCCGGCCGCCCGCGGGGTAGACGGCGTCGTACCCGCCCCACAGCACGCGGTCGTCGGCGGTCAGCCGGGCGTAGTGGAACTGGTTCGCGAGGTCGCCGAGTCCCTGCCGTCCGGCCCACCCGATCGAGGCCCGCTGGTCGGCGCTGAGCGGCTCGGTGACGAGCACGTAGTCGTAGACCGGCACGGTCATCAGCCGGTTGCGGCGCAGCAGCGCGGGGAAGACGCCGGTCGCGAGCACGACGTGGTCCGAGGTGACGGTCGCGCGGTCCGTGGCGACCTCGACGACGTCGCCCTCGCGCCGGATCGCGGTCACGGCCGAGTGCTCGTGCACCTCGACGCCGAGGTCAGCGGCCGCTCGCGCCAGGCCGAGCGCGAGCCGGGCCGGGTGGAGCAGGGCGGTCGTGTCGGGCGCGAGGCCGCCGGCCAGGAAGAGCGGGCTGTCGATCACGGCCCGCACCTGCTCGCGGTCGAGGAAGCGCTGGTCGGGGTGGACGGCAGGCTCGCGCAGCCACGCGACCTGGTGGTCCTCGACCGCGAC
This sequence comes from uncultured Actinomycetota bacterium, assembly GCA_963701485.1. GTDB lineage: Bacteria > Actinomycetota > Actinomycetes > Propionibacteriales > Nocardioidaceae > Nocardioides. Next base: position 112,122 of record CAVPAA010000011.1, on the reverse strand, counting down.
CGACAGGGCCCCGGTCCGCTCCCACTCGCAGGCCAGGCCGAGGTCGCGCACGTCGGCCTCGAAGGCGTCAAGATTGGCTCTGCCCAGCCGTTCGAGGACGTCGTACTCCTCGGGCCAGCGGGACCGGCCGTTGTCCTCACCGTGCGTCAATGACGCCTCGCAGAAGCCGCCGTTGCGCCCCGAGGCCGCCCACCCGACGGTCTGCGCCTCCAGCAGCACCACCCGGCGGCCGGGGTCGCGGCGCTTGGCGTGGACGGCCGCCCAGAGGCCGAGGTAGCCGCCACCGACGACGGTGAGGTCGGCGCGGGTCGGGGCGGTCAGGGGGTCGTACGCCGGCGCGGCGCCGACGTCGTCGAGCCAGAACACCGCCGGCACGCTGTCGGCCAGCGACTCCGCCACGAGCCGCGGGTCCGGGGCGTGCCGCTCGAAGGCGGTGAGGTGGGCGGTCACCGGACGTCGGGCGTCAGCCGGCGGTCGCGGCCAGGGCCGCGTCGAGGATCGCGAGACCCTCACGCGCCTCCTCGTCGGTCGTGGTGAGCGGCGGCACGACGTGGATGCGGTTGTAGTTGACGAAGGGCAGCATCCCGCGCTCCTGGCAGCCCTTCACGACCGCGGCCACCTCCGGGCTGGAGCCGCCGTAGGGCGCCAGCGGCGCACGGGTCTCGCGGTCGCTGACGAGCTCGAGCGCCCAGAAGGCGCCGGTGCCGCGCACCTCGCCGATCCACTCGTGCCGGTCGGCCAGCTCGCGGAGGCCGGGACCGAGCACCTCGGCGCCGAGCCGCGCGGCGCGGCCGACCACGTCGTCGTCCTCCATCGCCCGGATGGTCGCCACCGCCGCGGCGCACGCCAGCGGGTGGCCGGAGTAGGTGAGCCCGCCGGGGTAGGTCCGGTGGGCGAAGGTCGCGTGGATCGCGTCGCTGATGGCGACGCCGCCCAGCGGGACGTAGCCGGAGTTCACGCCCTTGGCGAAGGTCAGCAGGTCAGGGGTGATGCCAGCCCCTTCTGACGCGTGCTCGACGGCGAACCACTTCCCGGCGCGGCCGAAGCCCGACATCACCTCGTCCGCGATCAGCACGATGCCGTGGCGGTCGCAGATCTCGCGCACGCCGGCGAGGTAGCCGGGCGGCGGGACCATGATCCCGGCGGTGCCGGGGATCGCCTCGAGCACGATCGCGGCGACGGTCGACGGGCCCTCGAGCGCGACGACCTGCTCGAGGTGCTCGAGCGCCCGCTCGCACTCCTCGGCCTCGGTGGTCGCGTGGAAGGCGCTGCGGTAGAGGAACGGGCCGAAGAAGTGGACCGTGCCGGCCGACCCGTGGTCGCTGGCCCACCGCCGCGGGTCCCCGGTCATGTTGACGGCGAGGTGGGTGCCGCCGTGATAGCTGCGGTAGGTCGTCAGCACCTTGTGGCGGCCGGTGTGCAGCCGCGCCATGCGTACGGCGTGCTCGTTGGCGTCGGCACCGCCGTTGGTGAAGAAGACGTGGTCGAGGTCGCCGGGGGTGTGGCTCGCGATCAGCCGGGCGGCCTCGGAGCGGGTGCCGTTGGCCACGGCCGGGGCGATGGTGCAGAGGTGCGCGGCCTGCTCCTGGATCGCGGCGACGATGCGCGGGTGCTGGTGGCCGAGGTTGGTGAAGACCAGCTGCGAGGAGAAGTCGAGGTAGCGCCTCCCGTCGCCGTCCCACACGTGGCTGCCCTCGGCGCGGGTGACGACCATCGGGCTGATCTCGGCCTGGGCCGACCAGGAGTGGAAGACGTGCGCGCGGTCGAGCTCGTAGGCCCGCTGGGCGTCGTACGTGCCCGACAAGTCGCTGCCGAGGTCGCTGGTGGTGGGGAGGACGTCAGTCATTGCGCGGGAATCCCAGCTCGAGGCCGCCCTCGGGGCGGTTGGCGGGGTCGATCCACCGGGTGGTGACGACCTTGCCGCGGGTGAAGAAGTGGACGCCCTCGGTGCCGTGGGCGTGGGTGTCGCCGAACAGCGAGCGCTTCCAGCCGCCGAAGGAGTAGTAGGCGACCGGCACCGGGACGGGCACGTTGACGCCGATCATCCCGACGGTGACGTCGGCCTCGAAGCGGCGGGCCGCGCCGCCGTCGTTGGTGAAGACGGCGGTGCCGTTGCCGTACTCGTTGGCGTTGACCAGCGCGACGGCCTCCTCGTAGGACTTCGCGCGGACCACCGACAGGACGGGGCCGAAGATCTCCTCGCGGTAGATGTCCATGTCGGGAGTGACGTCGTCGAAGAGCGTCGGGCCGAGCCAGAAGCCCTCCTCCCCGCCGCGGGCGGAGACGTCCCGGCCGTCGACGACCACCTTCGCGCCGGCGGCCTCGCCGGAGTCGATGAACGAGCTGACCTTGTCGCGGTGGGCCTTCGTGACGAGGGGGCCCATGTCGGCTTCCTTGCCCGACGCGTCACCGCCCGTCGCCTCTCGGCCACCGTCGCCGATCAGGAGCGTGCGGGTGCGGTCGGCGATCCGGGCCACGAGCTCGTCGCCGATCGGGTCGACCGCGACGAGCACGCTGATCGCCATGCAGCGCTCGCCCGCGCTGCCGTAGCCGGCGTTGACCGCCGAGTCCGCGGCGAGGTCGAGGTCGGCGTCGGGCAGCACGACCATGTGGTTCTTGGCGCCGCCGAGGGCCTGGACGCGCTTGCCGTGCCGGCTCGCGGTCTCGTAGACGTACTCCGCGATCGGCGTCGAGCCGACGAAGCTGATCGCCTGCACGTCGGGACTGGTGAGCAGCGCGTCCACGGCGGTCTTGTCGCCGTGCAGCACGTTGAAGACGCCGTCGGGCAGACCGGCCTCCTGCCAGAGCGCGGCGATCCAGCTCGCCGCGCTCGGGTCCTTCTCGCTGGGCTTGAGCACGACGGTGTTGCCGGCCGCGATGGCGATGGGGAAGAACCACATCGGGACCATCGCCGGGAAGTTGAAGGGGCTGATGATGCCCACCACGCCCAGGGGGACGCGCTTGGAGTGCACGTCGACGCCGGTCGAGGCCTCCTCGCTGTGGCCGCCCTTGAGCAGGTGGGAGATGCCGCAGGCGAACTCGACCACCTCGAGGCCGCGGGCGATCTCGCCCATCGCGTCGGAGTGCACCTTGCCGTGCTCCGCGGTGATGATCGCGGCGAGCTCGTCCTTGCGCGCGTTGAGCAGCTCGCGGAAGGAGAAGAGCACCTGCGTCCGACGGGCGAGCGACGTCGTGGCCCAGCCCCGGGCGGCGCGCGCCGCGGCGGCGATGACCTGGGCGGCGTCGTCCTCGCTCGCGAGCGCGACGCGACCGGTGACCCGGCCGGTCGCGGGGTTGGTGACGTCGGCCCAGCCGGTGGGGGAGCCGGTCAGGGGCGAGCCGTCGACCCAGTGCACGATCTCGACGGGGACCTCGTGGGCAGGGGAGGTGGTCATGCGGCTCATCCTGCTCGTCGTACGACACCGCGGCGGGTGTCGGATCGTCGGCATCCGGCGCACCAGCCGGACACTTCGTCACCCCGGGCGCGCGTAGGCTGGCGTCGTGGTCGACGTGACGCCGGGGGTGACGCTCCGCGAGGCGCTGGAGCTCCCCGCCTTCCGCCGCGCCGCTCCCGAGGTCCTCGCCGGTGCCGGCGGGACGGACCGGGCGATCCGCTGGGTGCATGCCACCGAGCGCCCCGACGTGCGCCAGCTGCTCCGCGCGGGCGACCTCCTGCTCACCATGGGAACCGGGCTGCCGGACGACGACGACGCGGCCGGCCTGGTGTCGTTCGTCGACGAGCTCGCCGACGTCGGCAGTGCGGGTGTGGTCGTCGAGCTCGGGCGGCGGTGGGGGGCCGCGCTGCCGGACGCCCTGGTCGACGCCTGCGAGCGGCACGGCCTGCCGCTGGTCGTGCTGGCCCGGGAGACCCGCTTCGCGGCGCTCGCGCAGGAGATCGGCGAGCGCGTGGTCGACCAGCAGCTCGCCGAGCTGCGCGAGGCGCAGCGCGTGCACGAGACGTTCACCGAGCTCAGCAACGAGCTGGCCAGCCCCGTCGAGGTCCTCCGGGCCGTGCAACGCCTCGCCGACGCGCCCGTGGTCGTGGAGAACGCCCAGCACCGGCCGCTCGACTACTTCGCCGGACCCGATGAGGACGACGGCTTCCTCGACGGGTGGCCGGCCCGCTCGCGCCGGGTCGAGGTGGCCGGCCGCACCGGCTGGGACGCCGCCAACGGCTGGCTGGTGACGCGGCTCGGCACGGCCGACCGGACGTGGGGCCGGCTCGTCATCGGGTCGCCGCAGGCACCGTCGCAGCGGCTGGTCGCCGTCGCCGAGCGCGCCGCGTCGGCCCTCGCGCTGCACCGGCTGCACGACCGCGACCGCGGGACCCTCATGCGTCGCACGCACCTCGAGCTGCTCACCGGGCTGGCGGAGGACCCCGGCTCCGACGACGTACGACGACGCTGTGAGCTGGCCGGCTTCCCGGTGCACCGCCGCAGCCTCACCGGCGTCGTCGTGCGCGGCCGGGTGGGCTCCGTGGCGCCGGTGGACCTCGACGAGGTCGCCGCCACGGTCGTCCGGGCGGCGCACGCGCTGCGGGTCCCGGCGCTGGTGTGCGAGGTCGAGCGCGACCTGCGGGTGCTGGTCTCCACCACCCCCGGCGCGGACGCCGACGAGCTCGTCGACCGCCTGGCCGCGCGCGTGCTGGCGCACCACGACGTCGTCGTCGCCGCGGGCCGCACCGCGCCCGACCGCACCGGCGTCGCCCGCACGGTCGCGGAGGCGGGGCAGGTCGCCGACGCCGCACCCCAGGCGCGGCGCGACCAGGACCCCGACGTGCACCGGCTCGCCGACCTGCACCTGCGCGGACTGCTGGCGCTGCTCGGCGAGGACGAGCGCGTCCGGCTCTTCGTCGAGCGCGAGCTGGGGCCGCTCCAGGAGCACGACCGGGCCGACGGGTCCCGCACCGAGCTCCTCGCCGCCCTGCGCGCGCTGCTGCTGCACCCGGCCAGCAAGACCGAGGCGGCCGCCAGCCTGCACCTGTCGCGGGCCGCCTTCTACGACCGGCTGGCGCGGATCGAGTCGGTCCTCGACGCGGACCTCGACGACCCCGACGTCCGGGTCTCCCTGCACGTCGCGCTCGTGGCAGACGAACTGTTGGGCGGGCGGCCGAAGTGACGACAGATCGTCGGGCCCCGGGTGCCCCGCCGCTGGGGACGATGCTGGACATGACCCGCGTGACCACCCGCGTCCTGGACGTCGCCACCACCGTGCCCACGACTCCGCTCGACCCCGGCACCGTCGTCGACGGTGCCCCCGAGGCCGGCTCGCGCGCGCTCGCCGCGGTCTCCGGGGTCGAGGTCGGCGTGTGGGAGATGACGCCCGGCACCGCGACCGACGTCGAGGTCGACGAGGTGTTCGTCGTGCTGTCCGGGTCGGGGACGGTGTCCTTCGACGACGACGGCGAGCAGGTCGACCTCGCGCCCGGCAGCGTCGTACGCCTGCGCGCCGGTGAGCGCACCACCTGGGTCGTCCGCGAGACCATCCGCAAGATCTACGTCGCCTGAGCACCCGAGGAGTCATCATGACCGCGCCCGCAGACCAGACGGTCCGCAACTTCATCGACGGCGAGCTCGTCGCGTCGGCGACCACCGACTTCATCGACCTCGTCGACCCCGTCACCGGCGAGCCCGACGGACGCTCACCGATCTCCACGCACGAGGAGGTCGACCGGGCGTACGCCGCGGCCGAGCGCGCATCGACCACCTGGAAGCGGCTCACCCCCGGCGCGCGGCAGGCGTACCTCCTCGACCTCGCCACCGCGATCGCCGGGCGACGCGACGAGATCAGCGCCGTGCAGGCCCGCGACACCGGCCAGCCGGTGCGCTACATCGCGAGCGAGGAGGTCGACCAGGGCGTCGACCAGCTGCGGTTCTTCGCCGGCGCCGCGCGGCTGCTGGAGGGGAAGTCGTCGGGGGAGTACCTCGAGGGCCACACCTCGGCGATCCGCCGTGAGCCCATCGGCGTCGTCGGACAGGTGACGCCGTGGAACTACCCCTTCGCGATGGCGATCTGGAAGATCGCGCCCGCCCTGGCCGCCGGCAACACGGTCGTGCTCAAGCCCAGCGACACCACGCCCCGCTCCACCGTGCTGCTCGCCGAGATCGCCGGCGGCGTCCTGCCGCCCGGGGTGCTCAACGTCGTCAACGGCGACGCCTCGACCGGTCGCTACCTCGTCGAGCACCCGACCCCCGGCCTGGTCGCCATCACCGGCTCCGTCCGCGCCGGCACCGAGGTCGCGCTGTCGGCGGCGAAGTCCCTCAAGCGCGTGCACCTCGAGCTCGGCGGCAAGGCGCCCGTGATCGTGATGCCCGACGCCGACCTGCCCCGCGCCGCGGAGATGATCGCCGCGGCGGCCTACTTCAACGCCGGCCAGGACTGCACCGCCGCCACCCGCGTCATCGCGCACAGCAGCGTCCACGACGAGCTCGCCGACCTGCTCGTGAAGGCGGCCGAGGGAACGCGGCCCGGCCCGCCGTCGGACGAGGAGGCGGAGTACGGGCCGTTCAACAACGCGAGCCACCTCGCCAAGGTCGAGGCGTTCCTCGCCGAGCTTCCCGACCACGCGACCGTCCGCACCGGGGGGAGCCGGCACGGCGAGGCGGGGTTCTTCTTCGCGCCGACGGTCGTCACCGGCGTACGCCAGGACGACCGCATCGTGCAGGAGGAGGTCTTCGGGCCGGTCCTCACCGTGCAGTCCTTCGACGACGAGGCCGACGCGGTCGCGATGGCCAACGGCGTGCCCTACGGGCTGGCTGCCAGCGTGTGGACCCGCGACGTCGGCGTCGCCGACCGGCTCACCCGCGAGCTCGACTTCGGGTGCGTGTGGGTCAACACCCACATCCCGTTCGTCTCCGAGATGCCGCACGGCGGCTTCGGCGCCTCCGGCTACGGCAAGGACCTGTCGGGCTACGGCTTCGACGACTACACGCGCATCAAGCACGTGATGACGGCGCACTACTACGGCCTGCTGCAGCCCCGGCGGCTACTCCTCCGGCACGCCCACGTCGAACACGTCGAGCAGCTGGGCGAGCGTGCGGTAGTAGCCGACGAGCACGACCAGCTCGGTGAGGGTCGTCGTGCCCAGCGCGGCGGCGTACGCGACCGTAGGTCTCGTCGTCCATCCGGGCACCGGGGCCGGCGTCGGTCACCAGCCGCCGACAGAGCGCGTGCGCGGCGTCCTCGTGGGGATCGGCCGAGGTGAAGGAGCCGTCGGCGAGCGCGGCCAGCTCGTCGTCGGTGAGCCCGGCCGCCCGGCCGACGCGCTCGTGGGCGTACGCCTCGAACGTGCTGCCGGTCGCGCTCGCGACGGCCAGGATCGCGATCTCGCGGGTGCGGGCGCTGAGGCCGGTGGCGTAGCGGATCGCGGAGCCGAGCTCCTGCAGCGGGGCGCCGAGCGCCGGCTCGTGGAGCATGACCCCGAACGGGCCGGTCAGCGAGCCGTCCGCCTGGACGAGCGGGAAGTGCTGCGGGCCGTTGCCGCGTGGTCCGCCGAGGATCTGCTCGCGCAGCGCGCGCTGGGCGTCGCCCAGCTCGGCAGGGGTCAGGTCGGGCAGGCGCACGCGGTCTCCGGCGGATGGGCTGGTGCGGTCGTGCGCGACCGTACCGGGGGCGGCGCCGGCCGCCCCCGGCCGGATCGTCACGCGGATGTGCGGACTTCTTGTGCCGGGCCTGTGCCGGGCCTGTACCGGCGGGCCGTCCGCGGTCGGGGCAGACTGGACCCATGCGCTTCACCGAGCACGAGCTGACCGTCGCCGTCACCGCCGCCGCCAAGATCGTGGCCGGCGGCAAGGTCGGCCGCCGCGCCAAGGGGGAGGAGGCGTGGGAGTCGATGAGCAAGATCGACCGCTACCACCTCCTCGAGGCGGTGGGCAGCCAGGTGCTGCCCGTGCTGCTCGCGCTGCCCGACGTCGAGGTGGCCGCCGGCACCCGTCCCACCTTCACCGACGCCCAGATCGGGGAGGCGGTGGAGCAGACCCTCGGCGAGACCGGCGTCGGCCGGCTGCGCCAGAAGGTCACGGTGGCGGCCCGTCTCACGCTCGTGCGTACGGCGCTCGCGCAGCTCCCGGTGCGCCAGGACCCCGACGCGCTGATCGTGCCCGACTCCCTCGACGGCCTGTGACGGCGACCACGACCTGAGAACCCTGAGGACGGCGCTCAGGTTGGGTGCGTACCGTCGGGTGCGATGACTTCCACGATGACCTCCCTGTTCAGCACGCGCGCGCGCACGGCTCTCGGCGCCCTCTCGGTCGCCGCCGTCCTCACCTTCTCCGCCGCCGCCTGCGGCGGCTCGGGCTCGTCGGACTCCGACGCCGGCAAGGACGCCTCCAAGGACGCCTCGTCGAGCGCGTCGCCGTCGGCGGGTGCCTCGGACGGCGCCGCCGAGGGCCCCCAGCCCGACCTCGACGCCATCCCCGACGTCGTGGCCGAGGTCAACGGCGAGGAGGTGACCAAGGAGGAGTTCGTCCCGATCTACGAGGCGGCCTTCCAGCAGGCGGCCGCCCAGGCCCAGATGGGTGGCGAGGACCCCGACGAGGAGGCGCTCCGCAAGGAGACCGCGGACAACCTCGTCGACACCGAGCTGCTGCTCCAGGAGGCCGAGTCCCGCGGGCTCGAGGTCTCCGACGAGGCCGTCGAGGCCGAGCTCACCAGCCTGGCCGAGCAGAACGGCATGAAGACGGCCGACGAGCTGCTCAAGGCGGTCGAGGCCCAGGGCGTCAGCGCCGACCAGGCGCGCGAGCAGGTCGAGACGCAGGCGATGGTCGAGAAGCTCGTCGAGGACGAGAACGGCCCGATCAAGCCGACCGACAAGGAGCTGCGCACGCTCTACGACCAGGTCAAGAAGCAGCAGGCGGCCTCGGGCGGTGGCGGCCAGAAGATCCCGCCGTTCGCCCAGGTGCGCGACCAGCTCGCGGAGCAGGCGTCGAGCCAGGAGACCGGCAAGGTCGCGACGGCGCTGCTGAAGGACCTCCGCAAGGACGCGGACATCACCATCAACCTCTGATCAGCCGCCGGGGGCCGCGGCGAGGAAGCCCGCCAGGAGCTCCCGGAACGCCGCCGGCTGCTCCAGCGGCGGCGCGTGACCGCACCGGCCGAGGACGTGGAGACGTACGTCGGCGAGGTGGTCGAGGAGCGGCAGCGCGGCCGTCGGCAGCGGTGTCAGCCGGTCCTGCGCCCCGTGGACCAGCAGCACCGGTGCGTGCACCGCGGCCAGGGTGGTGGGGGACAGGGTGAGGTCGTCGACCCACCGGGTGCGGGGCGCGGGGAACATCGCCGCGAACGACTCCGCACCGGCCTCCATCGCGGCCGCGCGGGCGGCGACGGCCTCCTCGGTGACGCGTGACTGGTCGAGGACGAGGCGGCCCAGCATGTCGCGGGCGCCGGCGGGGCCGGGAGCCGCGGCCCACACGGCGTCGAGGTCGGCGGACAGCGGCGCACCGGGAGCGCCCATGGTCGCGACCGCGACGACGCGCGTGACCTGGTGTGGACGATCGGCCGCCAGGGCGAGCGCGACGGCGCCACCCATGGAGTGGCCCACGACCGCGTACGACGTCTCGCCGAGGGCGTCCATCAGACCGGCCGCCTGATCGGTCCAGGCTCGCAGGCCTCCCGACGTCCCGGGCGGCAGCGGCGTGCTGCCGAAGCCCGCCTGGTCGGGGGCCACCACCCGGTGCGACCCGGCGAGGGCCGCGGCGGTCGCCGCCCAGGCGCCGGCACCCGTGGTGCCGGGCCCCGAGCCGTGCAGCATCAGCACGGGGGGCCCGGCTCCGGTGTCGAGCACGTGGACGGGTGAGCCGGCGACGTCGACCGTGCGGTGGCCCGTCACCGCGCCGCGGAGGGCGCCCGGGTGGCGGTGGTCATGCCGACGCGTCGCCGATGGACTTGTCGAAGACCTCCATCATGGCCCGGCCGAACTGCGGCATGTCGGGCCAGCCCCGGCAGGAGACGAGGTTGCCGTCCACGCAGTCGGGGGCGTCGACGACGGTCGCGCCGGCGTTCTCCATGTCGCCGGTGATGGGCGGGAAGCACGCGGTGCGGCGGCCCTTGAGCAGGCCGTAGACGGCGGGGACCTGCGCGCCGTGGCAGACCAGCGCGATGGGCAGGTCGCGGGCGAAGAAGTGCTCGGTGATGCGGCGCACGTCGGCGTCGACCCGGATCCACTCGGGGGCTCGGCCGCCCGGGATGATCAGGGCGTCGTAGCGCTCCACGTCGACCTCGGCCCAGGTGAGGTCGACCGGCAGCTTGCGGCCGTTCTTCTCGACGTAGGCGTCGCAGTTGGGGTCGAACTCGTGGATCACGAGCTGGATGTCGCGCGTGGTCAACGAGGCGACGTCGACGTCCCACCCGCCCTCCTGCACGCGGTAGTAGGGGTACATGGTGTCGAGCTCTTCGGCGGCGTCGCCGGTCATGAGCAGTGCTCTGGGCACCTGGATCTCCTCGCACTCTGCAGCGGGTGGGCTGACGGTCGATCCTATCGGATCGGATTGGATCGGTCCGCCTAGGATTCCGCCGACCGTGGCCCGGCGTCAAGACCCTGTCCGGAGCGGCCTGCCTCCTCGGACTCGTCGAACAGCCGCCGGAAGCGGTCGCGCGACAGCAGGATGTGGCGCCGCATGGCGTACGCCGCTGCGTCGGCGTCCCGGGCGGCGATCGCCCGGAGGACCTCCTCGTGCTCACCCATCGCCAGGAAGGTCACCTCGGCGTCGTAGAGCAGCCGGAAGAGGTGCACGTGCGTGTGCAGCCGAGCCAGCGCCTCACGCACCACCTGGTTGCCCGCGCTGTCGGCGACGAGGTCGTGGAAGGCGGCGTCGCGCAGGCCGAAGGCCCCGTAGGCGACGTGGCGGTCCCCCTCGACGAGCTCGGCCATGTCGTCGAGCATCCGCCGCAGGCCGCTGACCTGCTCGGACGACGCGCGCTCGGCGGCGTGGCGCGCGGCGGCGGGCTCGAGGAGGAGGCGGACCTCCACCATGTCCTCGAAGCGCCCGCGGGTGATCTGCGGGGGGATCCGGTAGCCGGCGTGCGGCACCCGGACGACGAGGCCGTCGGCCTCCATCCGGTTGAGCGCGTCGCGGATCGGCGTCTGGGAGACGCGGAGCTCGCGCGCCAGCGCGTCGATCGTCACCCGCGATCCCGGCTCGATGCGCAGCGACATCAGCTGCTCGAGAAGGGTGTCGTAGACCTCGTCGGCCAGGCGGCCCCGGGTGCGGTCCACGCGGAGCCCGTCCCCGGTGGGCGGAGCCCACGGCCCGGCGGTCCGGCCCGTCGTCGCCTCGTCAGCGCCCTCGTCCATGTCCCGGTCCATGTCTGGTCCCTTCTCCGCGTGTCGAGCCCGGACCTGTTGACAGCGGCCGGTTCCGTGGCTCATGCTCTCGCACCAATCGGATCGTATAGGAAATGGGTCCGCTGACAAGCCCACTGGTCAGCCGCCCCGCCACCTCCACCCGGTCCAGATCCCCATCCCTCCTCCCCTCGGAGCACCCATGAGCTTGCTCGGCGTCCTGCGCGGTCCGCGCCAGGTCCTGTTCGGAGCCGGGCAGCGGCATGCGCTCGGGACCGTCGTCTCGGCGCTGGGCTCGCGCGCCCTGGTCTGCACCGACGCCCGGTTCGGGGCGACCCCGGAGTTCGCCGACCTGGTCCGCCTGCTCGAGGACTCCGGCGTGCAGGTCACGTCCTACACCGAGGTCGAGCCGGACGTCCCGGTGCACCAGGTCGTCCGGTGCGCCGAGCTCGCCGCAGCCGCCGAGCCCGACGTCGTCGTCGGGATGGGTGGGGGCAGCTGCCTCGACCTGGCGAAGGCCGTCGCCGTGCTGCTGACCCACGGCGGGACGCCCGCCGACTACTACGGCGAGCTCCGGGTGCCGGGTCCGGTCGTGCCGGTCGTCGCCCTCCCCACCACGGCGGGCACGGGGTCGGAGGTGACGCCGGTGGCCGTGCTGACCGACCCCGACCGGATCAGCAAGGTGGGGATCTCCAGTCCCTACCTGATCCCGCACGCCGCCGTCTGCGACCCGGAGCTGACCGTCGGCTGCCCGGCCCCGCTCACGGCGAGCGCGGGCGCGGACGCCCTGTCCCACGTGGTCGAGGCGTTCACGGCGATCCGCCGGCCGGTGACGTCCGAGCTCGCCACCGAGCGCGTCTTCGTGGGCAAGAACGAGCTGACCGACACCTACGCACTGCTCGGTGTCCGCCTGATCGCCGGGAGCCTGCACCGCGCGTGGGCCACCCCCGACGACGTCGAGGCCCGCGAGGCGATGATGCTCGGCGCGACCGCCGGCGGGTTCGCCCTCGGCACGGCCGGTACGGCGGCGGCCCACGCCATCCAGTACCCGGTCGGTGCCCTCACCCACACCCCGCACGGCGTGGGGGTCGGCGCCCTCCTGCCCTACGTCATGGAGTTCAACCGGCCGGCCCGGGTACCCGAGCTGGCGGCCGTGGCCGTCGCGATGGGCGCCTCGCCCGACTGGTCCGCTGAGGACCTCGCCGACGAGGCGATCGACCGGGTCACCGCCCTGCTGGCCTCGGTCGGGATCCCCGCCACCCTGGCCGAGCTCGGGCTCCCGGCGGACCAGCTGCGGTGGACGGCCGAGCAGGCGGCGGGCGCCGAGCGGCTGGTCGCCAACAACCCCCGGCCGCTCGACGTGGACGCGCTCGAGCACATCGTGCGTGCCGCCCACGCCGGCGACCGCTCGGCGCTCCGCGAGGCCGTGCCCACCCCGGCCGGCCTGGCCGCGACGGGAGGTGCGTGATGACGGTCGTGGACGAGGTGCTGCGCCCGGTCGCCGACGTCATCGACGTACCGACCGACCTGTTCGTGGCGGGCACCTGGCGCCCCGCCGCCGCCGGCCGTCGGCTGGACGTGGCCGACCCGGCCACGGGCTCGGTCCTGGCCACCGTGGCGGACGCGGACATCGACGACGCCACCGCGGCGGTCGACGCTGCGGCCGATGCGGCCGCCGGCTGGGCGGCGACGTCGCCCCGCTCGCGCGCGGACCTCCTGATGCGCGCCTTCCACCTCATGCAGGAGCGGAGCGAGGAGCTCGCGCTGCTGATCTCCCTCGAGAACGGCAAGTCGCTGGCCGACGCCCGCGGCGAGGTGGCCTACGCGGCGGAGTTCTTCCGCTGGTACGCCGAGGAGGGCGTGCGGCTGCGCGGTCAGGTCGGCCACGCGCCCAGCGGGGCCAACCGGCTGATGGTGACCTACCAGCCCGTCGGCGTCAGCGTGCTCGTCACGCCCTGGAACTTCCCCGCGGCGATGGCCACGCGCAAGATCGCGCCGGCCCTCGCGGCGGGGTGCACGACGGTCCTCAAGCCGGCGGCGGAGACACCCCTGACCGCACTGGCCGTGGCCGCGCTCCTGGAGGAGGTCGGGCTGCCCGCCGGTGTGCTGAACGTCGTCACGACGTCGCGCCCGGGCCCGGTCGTGGAGACCATGTTGACGGACCGGCGCACGCGCATGGTGTCGTTCACCGGCTCCACCGAGGTCGGCCGGGTGCTGCTCCGCACCGCGGCCGACCACGTCCTCAAGTGCGCGATGGAGCTGGGCGGCAACGCTCCCTTCGTCGTGCTCGCCGACGCCGACGTCGACGCCGCACTCGACGGGGCGATGATCGCCAAGATGCGCAACGGCGGTCAGGCGTGCACGGCCGCCAACCGGTTCTACGTGCACGACTCGGTCCACGACGCCTTCGTCGAGGGCCTCATCGAACGGATGGCCGCGATCCGCGTCGGCCCCGGCACGGACGAGGCCACCCAGTGCGGTCCCCTGATCAACGACCAGGCGGTCCGCAAGGTCGACCTCCTGGTCCGCGACGCCGTCCAGCGCGGCGCCCGGGCCATGATCGGCGGCCGCGCCCCGGACGGACCCGGGTCGTTCTACCCGCCCACCGTGCTGGTCGACGTACCCCTCGACGCGCGGGTCCTCCACGAGGAGGTCTTCGGGCCGGTCGCGCCCGTCGTCCGCTTCGACCGCGAGGAGGACCTGCTGCCCGTGGTCAACGACACCGACCTCGGACTCGTCAGCTACCTCTACACCCGCGACCTCGCCCGCGGCCTCCGCCTCGCGGAGCGCCTCGAGAGCGGGATGGTCGGGCTCAACCGCGGGCTCGTCTCCGACCCCGCCGCCCCCTTCGGCGGCACCAAGCAGAGCGGACTCGGCCGCGAGGGCAGCACCGAGGGACTGCTCGAGTTCATGGAGGCCCAGTACGTCGCCACGTCCTGGTAGCCCACCCCTCGTCCCACCACCTCGACCGTCTCGGCACCAGCCCAGCACCACCCGATCACCCACCCCGAGCAGGAAGCAGGAAGCAGATGCGGTACCTACAGCGAGCGGGACGCAGGTCCCTCCCCGGCCGGCAGGCACGCCTGGCCACGGCCGCCATCCTGGTGGCGACGGCCCTCGCGGCCTGCGGCGGCGGTGACGGCGACGACGGCGGTGGCGGCGGTGCCGCGGCGGCCGACGGTGCGAAGGCGCCGGCCACGATCCCCGAGCTCACCGACGACCCGCTGACGCTGAGCTTCATCTGGTTCGAGTGGCCGCCGGCCCAGGCGCTGGAGGACTTCGCCAACGCGGAGTACACCAAGGAGCGGCCCAACGTGACCATCGAGGTCAACACGGTCCCCAACGCCAACTGGCACGACGCGATGTTCACCCAGTTCGCTGCGCGGCAGACCGACTTCGACATCCCGATCCTGGACTCCCAGCACATCGGCGAGGCCGTCACCAACGGCAACATCCTCGACCTCACCGACTTCGTCGACGAGAACATCGAGGTCGACGCGTACGACCCCTACCTCCTGGCCGCCTACGGCCAGTACCCGCAGGCCGAGACGGGCCAGCGCGACGAGGACGCCAGCCTCTACGGCCTGCCCCTCCTCGGCGACACGTGGACGATGATCTACCGCAAGGACCTCATCGGCGACGAGCCCCCGGAGACGTGGGACGAGATGATCGACGCCGCCCAGACGTGCCAGGACGAGAACCCGGGCGTGAGCGGGCTCGCCTTCCACCAGGCCAACGGCTCCGACGCCGCGGCCGTCACCTACAACACCGTCAACGGTGTCTACGGCGGCAACCTCTGGAACGCCGAGGACAAGACGATCGAGGGCGTCATCAACGACGAGGCCGGGCAGAAGGCCATGGACGTCCTCGTCAACGAGATGAAGCCGCTGACCGCGAAGGGATCGGGCAACTGGTTCATCGACGAGGTCAACGCCGCGGTCGCGCAGGGCAAGGCCTGCATCGCGTTCCAGTGGATCGCCGCCGCCGGGGGGCTGGTCGACCCGGCACAGTCGACGCTCGGCAAGACCGAGGACGAGATCCTCGACAAGCTCGGCTTCGCCACCCTGCCGACCCAGGAGGCCGACGTCGTGCCCCTCGGCGGGATGGGCATGCACGTCTCCGCCTACGCACCGGCCGATCGCCAGGCCGAGGCGCTCAACTTCATGAAGTGGTTCGAGCAGGAGGACATCCAGAAGAAGTGGGCCGCGGCCGGCGGTGTGCCGGCGCGCACCGACGCGCTCGAGTCCCCGGAGTTCCTCGAGGCCGGACCGTTCAACCAGGTGTACGCCGACTCGGTGTCCCGCATGCGCGACATGTGGAACGTGCCGGAGTACGCCCGCCTGATCGACATCGAGAACACCAACGTCAACGCCGCGCTCAACGGGGCCAAGGACCCCGAGGAGGCGCTCGACGACATCGCCGAGCAGCAGCAGCAGGTGCTCGACTCCAGCGGTGGCGGGCTGTGAGCTGACAGCGATGACCACCACGACCGACCACCCGGTGCAGGAGGCGTCCGCGGCGTCGCCTCCTGCACCGGGGCGGTCCCCCCGCCTCACCGACCGCCGGCTCGCGCTGGTGTTCATCTCACCGGCGATGCTGCTGCTGCTGGCGATGTCGGTGTTCCCCCTGCTCTGGTCGCTCTACCTGTCCTTCACCGACTACTCCGCCACGCGCGACGCGCCGGCCGACTTCGTCGGGTTCGAGAACTACACGACCATCCTCACGTCCCCGGAGGTGTGGCAACGGGCGCTCACCACCCTGGTCTACGTCACCGGGGCCGTGGCGCTGCAGACCGTGCTGGGCTTCGGCATCGCCTACCTGATCTCGCGGCGGACCCGCGGACGAGGGGTGCTGACCACCCTGTTCCTCGTGCCGATGATGCTGTCGCCGGTCGTGGTGGGGCTGTTCTGGAAGTTCATGCTGGACGCCCAGTTCGGGGTGATCAACTCGATGCTCGGCTCGCTCGGCTTCGGGCAGGTGGAGTGGCTCACCCGGCAGAGGACGGCGTTGTTCTCGCTGATCGTGGTCGACACGTGGCAGTGGACGCCGTTCATCATGCTCATCGCGCTCGCCGGCCTCACCGCGGTCCCGAAGTACCTCTACGAGGCCGCGTCCATCGACCGCGCGTCGGAGTGGTTCCGTTTCCGCCACATCACCCTGCCCATGGTGTGGCCGCTGCTGCTCATCGCGGTCATGTTCCGCGCCATCGAGGCGTTCCGGCTGTTCGACCTCGTCTACATCCTCACCAGCGGAGGCCCCGGGGTCTCCACCGAGACGTTGTCGTTCCACGTCTACAAGGTCGCGTTCCTCGGCTTCAACACCGGGCTCGCGTCGGCGTACGGGATCCTCATGGTCCTCGTCGTCATCGTCCTGGCGCAGTTCTACCTGCGCTACCTGAACAAGCTCAAGGAGGGGTGATGGCCATCTCCATCGACGAGGCCCTGCCTGGCCCCGCCACGGACGACGCGCCGCCGGTGCGTCGCCGCGGCGGCCGGGGCCGCATGGTGGTCGAGGTCCTGCTCCTCACCGCGCTGGCGGTCGCCATGCTCTTCCCGGTGCTGTGGATGCTCGAGACGTCCATCAAGGAGAACCGCGACGTCTACGCCGTGCCCGCGAAGTTCTTCGGCTTCGACATCACCCTGGACCACTACAAGGACGTGTTCGTCGCGCGAGGCGGGGGCCGGTCGGACCTGTCCGGGTCGTTCCTCAACTCGGTCGTCGTGGCGGGAGCGTCGACCGTGCTCGCCACCGTGCTGGGAGTCCCGGCGGCGTGGGCCTACTCGCGCTTCACCCTGAAGGCCAAGAAGGACCAGCTGTTCTTCATCCTGTCCACCCGCTTCATGCCGCCCGTGGTCGTGGTGATCCCGATCTTCCTCATGTACCGCGAGCTCGGGCTCATCGACAGCAAGCTCGGCCTCGTCCTCATCTACGCCGCGTTCAACGTGCCGTTCACCATCTGGATGATGAAGGGGTTCGTCGACGAGGTCCCCGCGGAGTACGAGGACGCGGCGATGCTCGACGGCTACACCCGGCTCCAGGCGTTCTGGCGCGTCACGCTGCCGCTGCTCATCCCGGGCATCGCCGCGACGGCGGTCTTCGCCCTGATCTTCTCGTGGAACGAGTTCGTCTTCGCCATCTTCCTCACCTCCAGCCAGGAGGTGCGCACCGCACCACCCGCCATCGCCGGACTGATCGGCGGCACCACCGTGGACTGGGGCCTGGTCGCGGCGTCGGCGGTGGTGTTCGCGGTGCCGGTGCTGGTGTTCGCCTACCTCGTGCGCAAGCACCTGGTGGCCGGCGTGACCCTCGGGGCGGTGCGACGCTGATGGCCGGCATCGAGGTGACCTCACTGCACAAGCGCTACCCCGACGGCACCGTCGCGGTGGAGCACGTGGACCTGTCGATCGGTGACGGCGAGCTGTTCGTGATGCTCGGCCCGTCGGGGTGCGGCAAGACGACGACCCTGCGCGCGATGGCCGGCCTGGAGCAGCAGACCTCCGGCGACATCCGGATCGGCCGGACGCTCGTCAACGACCTGCCACCGGCGGAGCGCGACATCGCCATGGTCTTCCAGTTCTACGCGCTCTACCCGCACCTCAGGACCCGCGACAACCTCGCCTTCCCGCTCCGCGCCGAGGGCAAGCCCGAGAAGGAGGTGAAGGAGCGGGTCGCCGAGGTCGCGCGGATGATGCAGCTCGAGCGACTGCTCGACCGCAAGCCGCAACGCCTCTCCGGCGGCGAGCAGCAGCGCGTCGCCCTCGCCCGCGCCCTCGTCCGCCGGCCGCAGGCCTTCTTGATGGACGAGCCGCTGACGAACCTCGACGCGGAGCTGCGCGCGGACGTGCGCACCGAGATCAAGCACCTGCAGGCCGAGCTCGGGACGACGATGGTCTACGTCACCCACGACCAGGTGGAGGCCATGTCGCTCGGGCACCGCATCGCGATCCTCAACAAGGGCCGCGTCGAGCAGGTCGGGACGCCGCTCGAGGTCTACGACCGCCCGGCGAGCCTGTTCTGCGCCGCGTTCATCGGCTCGCCGCCGATGAACCTCATCGAGGTGCAGGTGGAGGAGGGTGCGCTGCACGGGGCCGGCGGGCTCGTGCTCACGCCGCCGGACGGCCTGCCGCGCGACCGCTCCCTCGTCGCCGGCGTACGACCGGAGGCGCTCGAGGTGACCGCACCCGGCGCGGACCACACGGTGCCGGCGCGGGTCGTCTCGGCCGAGGCGCTGGGCGACGAGATCATCTACGTCGTCGACCACGGCGGCGCGGCCGACGTCCGGGTGCGGATGCCACCGACGGTGCGCTTCGCCGCCGACGACCGGGTCGGGCTGCGCCACGCCGGCGGGACCCCGCCGGTCTACGACACGAGCACGGAAGAGCTGGTGGCCTGATGGGAACCGTGGAAGCGCGCGGGCTGCGCAAGTCGTTCGGCGAGGTCCAGGCCCTCGACGGGGTCGACCTCGACGTGCCGGACGGGTCGTTCTTCGTGGTGCTCGGCCCGTCCGGGGCCGGCAAGACGACGACCCTGCGCGCGATCGCCGGCCTCGAGAAGCTCGACGGCGGCTCGGTGCACCTCGACGGCCGCGACGCGACCGCCGACACCCCGGCCGCCCGCGACCTCGCGATGGTCTTCCAGAGCTACGCCCTCTACCCGCGGCGCACGGCGTACGACAACATCGCCTCGCCGCTGCGGGCGCGCAAGGCGTCCTCCAGCGACATCGCAGCGGCGGTCGAGCAGGTGTCGTCCCTGCTGCACATCGAGCGCCTGCTGAAGCGCCGTCCCGCCCAGATGTCGGGCGGGGAGATGCAGCGCGTCGCGCTGGCGCGGGCCCTGGTCCGTCGCCCGCGGGCGTTCCTCATGGACGAGCCGCTCACCAACCTCGACCTCAAGCTGCGGGTGGAGATGCGCACCGAGCTGACCCGGATCCACCGCTCGCTCGGCGGGACGTTCCTCTACGTGACCAACGACCAGGTCGAGGCGCTGTCGATGGCCGACCACATCGCGGTGCTCCGCGACGGGAAGGTGCAGCAGGTCGGCACGCCGACCGAGGTCTACGAGCGGCCCGCCAACCAGTGGGTCGCCGGATTCGTCGGGAGCCCCCGCATCAGCCTGCTCGCCTGCCGCGCCGAGGGCGACCGGCTCGTGGGGGCCGAGGGCTGGTCCCTGCCACGACCGCGGTGGACCACCGCCGAGGACGGACGGCCGCTGCTCCTCGGCCTGCGTGCCGAGGACGTCTCGGTCGAGACGCGTGGCGAGACGGCGCTGGCCGGCGAGCTCTACGGGCTCGAGCCTCTCGGCGACCGCACCGTCGTCGACGTCAAGGTCGGCTCGGAGACGGTGAAGGTGAAGGCCCGGCCCACCGTGACCGGCACGCCGGGGGAGCGGGTGTCGGTGACCGTCGACCTCGACCGCGCCCACATCTTCGACGCCGGCACCGGGTTGGCGCTCTCCACCACCGGGCGGTAGGCGGACCGGCTCAGTCGAGCAGGGTGTCGACGGCGGCGAGGAGCTCGCTCCGGTTGAACGGCTTGGGCAGGAAGTGTCGGTGCTCGTCACCGACGTCGAGGTCGCCCGACATGACGAGCACCTTGGTGGACGGGCTGGTGCGGCGCAGCTCGTCGGCGACCGCGAGGCCCGTCATCCGCGGCATGTGGTGGTCGACGACCACCAGGTCGAAGCTCTCCGTCGCCGTGTGGGCGAGGACCTCGGCGCCGTCCCCGGCCGTGGTCACGACATGACCGGCGCGCTCGAGCACGTGGCCGATGAAGTCGCGGATGTCGGGCTCGTCGTCCGCGACGATGCTGCGCAGCGCCATGTCATCGAGTGTGGACCTCGGCGGGGGCCGCTGTCGCGCCGTGGCGCGATTCTCGGGTGGATGTGAGCGGATCGTGCGGTCTCTGGGTCCGCCGAACCCCCTCGGACGCCTGCCGCCGGCCGTAGTCTTTGCGCATGACGAGGGCCCTGTCGCCGGCGCGGGCCGCCGCCTTCGCCGTGTCGTACGCCCTGCTGACCCTCATCGGGCGCGCCACCGTCGCCGAGGGCGAGGTCGTCAGCCTGATCTGGCCCGGCTCCGGCGTCGCCCTCCTCTGGCTGCTCGCGGAGTCGCCGCGCCACACGCTGCGCGTGCTGGCCCCGCTGCTGGCCATCCACTTCGGCGTGGTCCTCGCGACCGGGGTGTCGCCACTCCTCGGCTTCTTCGGGGCCGTCTCGGTGACCCTGCAGACCGCGGTCGCCGGCCTCCTGCTGCGGCGCTGGTGCCCGACGATGCTCGGCGCGGGCGGCACCGCCAGCATCCGCTCACCGCACAACCTGGCTGCGATGGCGGGCGCGGCGGCCATCGGCTGCGCCCTGGGGGCCGCGATCGGGACGATCGGGCTGTGGCTCGACGACGGGCCGGTGACGGCCCTGACCGCCGTGGCCTGGTTCGCCCGCCACGTGTCCGGCGTCCTCACCGTCGGCGCCGTCGGTCACCTGGCGTGGGAGTGGCGCACGCAGACGATCCCGGACCGCATCCACGGCGGCTCGCGCGCCGAGCTGGTGCTGCTGTGGGGCGTCTCGGTCGTCATGACGGTCCTGCTGTTCGTGCAGCCCTACCCGGTCGTCTTCGTCGTCATCGCCTTCGCGGTGTGGTCGGCCGCCCGGTTCCCGACGTTCCCTGCTGCGCTCCACTGCCTGGTCCTGGGCGGGATCGCGCTCTGGCTGGGCATCGCCGGACACGGTCCGTTCGCAGCGATCGGTGACCCGGTGGCCCAGGTGCTGGTCTCGCAGCTCTTCATGGTCACGGTGCTCCTCACCGGTCTGGCGGTGGGAGCCCTCGGCGACCGGGTCGACGAGTCCTACGCCGCGGAGACCTCAGCCCGCGCGGAGGCGGCAGAGCAGGCCGAGCTGCTCGCCGAGATGACCGAGAGCATGGACGAGGGGCTCGTCGTGCTCGACGCCGACGGCCGGGTCGAGCGCAGCAACGGCGCCAGCCGGCGGCTGGCGCACCGGGTGAGCGTCGCCACCTCCGACGCCGACGCACTGGCCGAGCTGGTCGGCCGGCTGCTCGACCCCGACGCGGCCGACACCGGCGCGATGCGCGCCGAGCTGGGGGTGGGCGACGTGGTCATCTCGTTGAGCAGCGGTGAGGAGGTCGTCCTCGCGGTCTCCCGCGCGACCCTGTCCCGCGCCGGGGGCCGCTCGGGCGTCCTGCTCGTGCTGCGCGAGGTGACCGAGCACCGCTCCGGCCTGCGGCCGCTCGCCGGCTTCGCGTCGACGGCCGCGCACGACCTGCGCGGTCCGCTCTCGGCGATCCGCTCCTGGGTCGGCCTCGCCTCCGACGACCTGGAGCCCGACTCCCCGGCCGCGGAGCCGTTGCGTCGCGCCGAACGGGCGGCGGCGCAGATGGGGGAGCTCATCGGCGACCTGCTCGAGCACGCCCTTGCGGAGTCGGGCGAGCTCGCGGCCCGCGAGGTGCCGCTCGCCGGCCCTGACGGGGTGCTGGACCAGGTCTCCGGGCTGCTCGGCCCCGACGACGTCCTCACGGCTGACCCCGACCTGCCGTCGGTCCGGGCCGACCCGGTGGCGCTGCGGCAGCTCTTCGGCAACCTGGTCGGCAACGCGGTGAAGTACGCCCGTCCCGGCGAGCCCGCGACCATCGCCGTCCGTGCCCGGCGCAAGGGATCGCGCGTCGTGGTCGAGATCGAGGACTGCGGGGTCGGTGTGGAGGACTCCGAGCGGTCGCTGATCTTCCAGCGCTTCCACCGCAGCGGCGCCGTCCGCGCGCACTTCCGCGGGACCGGGATGGGTCTCTCGATCTGCCAGACCATCGTGCAGCGCCACGGAGGCACCATCGAGTGCCTCACGACCCCGCCCGGGAGCGGGACGGTCTTCCGGTTCGACCTGCCGGCCGCCGAGCCCGCCCTCGGCGGTCCGGCCCCCGGCTGACCGACCCGCGCCGGCGGCGTACGGCGGGAGGTTTGGACCGCTCGCTCCCGTGGCACCATCTCACCGTGAGGTCTTGGGGGGCGGTGGTCTGCGGCGTGCTGCTGCTCGGCGCGCTGGTGAGCGGGTGCACCGACGACGTCCGACGGGTCCGACGGGTCCGACGGGTCCGGGGGCCGGGCGGACGACGAGCGATGGCGCACCAGCACGGCACCGGTCGACGCGTCCGGCCTGTCCTGGGCCGTCGGCTCGACGGTCCACCTCGCGGACGGCACGACCGTGGACACGGGCCGCCCGCCGCGGGCCTACGTCGTCGCGGGTGACGGGGTGTTCTTCGTGCCGGCCGACGACGACGCATCCGCCGGCGACGCGGCGTTCACCGGCGCGGACCTGTGGTTCGTGCGTCCGGGAGCGGACCCCGGGCCGACCGGCCTCGAGGTCGCCGGGACGGGCCTGGCCCGCACGCCCGACGGGTCACGCCTGGTGGTGCTCGACGCGGACTACGACGAGGGCACCGCGGTGATGCGGTTCCTCGACCTGTCGTCCGGCGAGGAGACCACGTCCGAGGACGGGATGGACACCTCCGGCATCGACGACCCGGTCGACCACCTGCTGGAGGCGGAGGTGGAGATCCTCGCCGTCGACGACCAGCGCGTGCGCGCCCGCGTCATCGAGGGCGACGAGGTCTACGACCTCCGCACCGGGGAGGGTGCGCCCGCGAGCGACGACGAGCCTCCCGTCGTGCGTGACCCGCTGACCAGCCCCGACGGGACGTGGCGCATCGAGAAGCCCGACTCGGGCCCCGACCGCGTCGTCGACGCCGACGGACGGGCCGTCGACCTCGAGGTGCCGCAGGAGCGGTGGAACCTGTCCTGGTGGGCCGACGCCGAGACCGCGGTCGGCACCGTGATCACCGGGCCGGGCGCCGGCAAGAAGACCACCGAGGGCGACACGGTCACCCTCCTGTCGTGCGCGGTCGCCACCGGTGTGTGCACGGTCCACGAGGGCTCGGCCGGCGAGACCGTGCTGTTCCCACTGCGGTCCTCCGTGGCCGCGATCATGCTCCAGGACGGGGAGTGACGAGGCGATGACCGATCCGGAGATCGAGCACCGGCGGCTGGTGTCGGGCGATGCCGCCGCCGTGCGCGGGGTGGTCGACGCCCTCGACGGCGTCCTGCACACGATGGTCGGCGTGCGGCAGGACCTCGCCGCCGCCGCGGAGGTCCCGGTCTGGTCGGGACTGGCCGCGATGGCGTTCGCCGTCCGGGCCGCGGGCCTGCGGCAGGGACTGGGGGTGACCCGCGCGACGCTGGTCCGCGGGCGCGGGGCCCTGGAGACGGCCGCCTCGGCCTACGAGTCCGCCGAGGACCAGGCCGACCACTACATCTCCTTCTGGAGGAACCGGCCCTCGGGGCTGCCGCCGGCGATCGAGGAGATCTTCGCCCGCGTGGTCAACGCCCGCCTGCTGTCGGTCGGATCCGCCTACAACCAGCAGCTCGCCGGGGTCGAGGCGGTGCTGCGCGGCGAGGACGTCGACCTCGACGACCTCGACGACGAGACCCGCAAGTGGGTCGAGGAGGGGATGGCGAAGAACGAGGAGTGGCTCGAGGGCAACGCCAGCGAGCTCGGGCCGATCATCCCCAACACCGCGGCCACCGGCGACGACCGGGGCTGGATCCCGCAGGGCCTGGGCTACGACCCGGCGACCGGGACGCTGCTGCAGTCCTACTACACCAAGGACGGCGAGGGGCACGGCGATGCGTCCTACCTCGCCCTGATCGACGAGGCCACCGGCGCCGAGGTCGGCGAGGTGACCCTCGGCGACACCCATCTCGATGCGGACGGCAACCCCGTCAGCGGCGGCAAGCCCACGCACGCCGGCGGTGTCAGCGTGCGCGGCGACGACGTCTACGTCGTCGACAACGGCGAGGTCTACACCTACTCCCTGGCCGCCCTGCAGGCCGCGTCGCGCGGCGAGACCGTGCCGCAGAAGGCGCCCCCGCAGACCGGCCTCGACGGAGGGTCGTACTCCGCGGTCAAGGACGGGAAGCTCTACCTCGGCGACCACGAGAAGGACGAGCTCCACGTCTACGAGCAGGACTCCTCCGGGCAGTGGGTGAAGGTCGACACCGTCGACACGCCACCCAACTGCCAGGGCGTCCTGGTCCGCGACGGGGAGTACGTCTTCAGCGCCTCCTCGGGCCGCCACGAGGACCACAGCCAGCTCTACGTGCAGGACCTCGACGGCAACCGCAGCGATCCCTACGACCTGCCGAGCATGTCGCAGGGCGTGGTCGAGGTCGACGGCGAGCTCGTCGTGACCTACGAGTCGGGGGCCGAGGAGTTCGACCACGCGATCACGGGCACCTCCGGCTGGTGGTGGCTGCGCGACGACTACGGCGACCTCTGGGCCAACCCCCACATGACCCGCACCCCGCTGTCCGAGCTGGGCCTCTCGGAGGACGTCGACGTCGAGCCCGGCACCCTGCTGGGTGCGGCCGCCGAGCTCTCCGCTCTCGTCGGGCCCGTGAAGGCCGCGGCCGACGAGGTCCGCGGCCTGCGGGTCCCGGCGGGGGCGCTCGGCGAGGTGCCACGCGCCGCCACGCTCGCCGCGACGGTCGAGGGCCTGCTGGGTGCGGCCGCGAGCAGCCTGGGCACGGGCGCCAGCGCGATCTCGGCGGCGGCGGAGCTGCTCACGACGACCTCGCACGACTACGCGCGGACCGACGACCACGTGGCCGCCGGCTTCCGCGGCGTCACACCGGGCTGAGGCCCGGGGCCCCGTTCAGGTTTCGAGCCGCCCGTCGCGACCTCGTCCCTCGGTCACGGGGCTCCCTCAACCTCCTCGCGTTCGCGTTCTCCTCGCTCCGCTCATCCGCGAGCTCAGACGTTGCGGCGGTACTGGCCCCCGACCTCGAAGAACGCCTCGGTGACCTGCTGGAGCGAGCAGACGCGGGCGGCGTCCATCAGCACGGCGAAGACGTTGTCGCCCGAGATCGCGGCGTCCTTGAGCCGCGCGAGCGCCTCCTGCGCCTCGGCGCCGTGCTCGGCCTGGAAGCCGCGCACGCGGGCGAGCTGCGACTCCTTCTCGGACTCGGTCGCGCGGGCGAGCTCGACCTCCTTGGGCTGGGCGTCGGCCGCCGACTCCTTGACGAAGGTGTTCACGCCGATGATCGGCAGCGTGCCGTCGTGCTTGCGGTGCTCGTAGAGCATCGACTCGTCCTGGATCCGGCCGCGCTGGTAGCCCGTCTCCATCGCGCCGAGCACGCCGCCGCGCTCGTTGATCGAGTCGAACTCGGCCAGGACGGCCGCCTCGACGAGGTCGGTGAGGTCGTCGATGACGTAGGAGCCCTGGAGCGGGTTCTCGTTCATCGCCAGTCCCCACTCGCGGTTGATGATCAGCTGGATCGCCAGCGCGCGGCGCACGGACTCCTCGGTCGGGGTCGTCACCGCCTCGTCGTACGCGTTGGTGTGGAGGCTGTTGGCGTTGTCGTAGATCGCGATCAGCGCCTGCAGCGTGGTGCGGATGTCGTTGAAGTCCATCTCCTGCGCGTGCAGCGACCGCCCGCTCGTCTGGACGTGGTACTTCAGCTTCTGCGAGCGCTCGGACGCGCCGTACTTCTCCTTCATCGTCACCGCCCAGATGCGGCGTGCGACGCGGCCGAGGACGCTGTACTCCGGGTCCATGCCGTTGGAGAAGAAGAACGACAGGTTGGGCGCGAAGTCGTCGATGTCCATGCCGCGGGCGAGGTAGGCCTCGACGTAGGTGAAGCCGTTGGCGAGGGTGAAGGCGAGCTGGCTGATGGGGTTCGCCCCGGCCTCGGCGATGTGGTAGCCGGAGATCGACACCGAGTAGAAGTTGCGCACCTGCTGCTCGATGAACCACTCCTGGATGTCCGCCATCATCCGCAGGCAGAACTCCGTGGAGAACAGCGCCGTGTTCTGGCCCTGGTCCTCCTTGAGGATGTCGGCCTGCACGGTGCCGCGGACGTTGGCGAGGGCGTACGCCGCCACGCTCGCGCGCTCCTCGGCCGACGGCTCGCGGCCCTCCCGCTCGCGGAACGCGTCGACCTGCTGGTCGATGGCGGTGTTGAGGAAGAACGCCAGGACGGTGGGCGCGGGGCCGTTGATGGTGAGGGACACCGACGTCGTCGGGGCGACGAGGTCGAAGCCGTCGAAGAGCTCCTTCATGTCGTCGAGCGTCGCCACGCTGACGCCGGACGTGCCGACCTTGCCGTAGACGTCGGGACGCGGGTCGGGGTCGCGGCCGTAGAGCGTCACCGAGTCGAACGCCGTCGACAGGCGGGTGGCGTCGTTGCCCTCGGAGAGGATCTTGAAGCGGCGGTTCGTGCGGGCGGGATCGCCCTCGCCGGCGAACATCCGCGCCGGGTCCTCGTTGTCGCGCTTGAACGGGAAGACGCCGGCGGTGAAGGGGAAGTAGCCGGGCAGGTTCTCGTTGCGCCAGAAGCGCACCAGCTCGCCGTGGTCGGTGAAGCGGGGCAGCGCGACGCGGGGGATCTTGTTGCCGCTCAGCGACTCCTTGGTCAGCTTGGTGGTGATCTCGCGGTCGCGCACCACCACGACCTGCTCGTCGCCGGAGTAGGACTCGACGACGGCGGGCCAGCGCTCGACCTGGTCGGCCACCTCGTGCGGGACGGCCTTGCGCGCCTGCTCGAGGAGGGCGGCCACGCCGCCCGCGTCGCCGTCGGCCAGCTGGTCGGCGACGTGCTGCACGCGCTGGAGGTTGCGGGCCGCCTCGGCCAGCTCGGTCGTACGACCGTGGTAGCCGCGGACGGTCTCGGTGATCTCCGAGAGGTAGCGGACGCGGTCGGCGGGCACGACCTGGCGGATGCCGGAGGAGTGGCGGACGTCGACGTGGGGGAGCGTGCCGTCGGTGACCTCGAGCCCGGCGCCGGCGAGCTCGGCGCGCAGGTGCTGGTAGAGCGCGGTGACGCCGTCGTCGTTGAAGGTCGCGGCGCTGGTGCCGAAGACCGGCATCTCGTGCGGCTGCTTGCCGAACGCGCCGCGGTTGCGGACGAGCTGGCGGCCGACGTCGCGCAGCGCGTCCTTGGCGCCGCGGCGCTCGAACTTGTTGATCGCCACGCTGTCGGCGAAGTCGAGCATGTCGATCTTCTCGAGCTGCGAGGCGGCGCCGAACTCCGGCGTCATGACGTAGAGGGAGTGGTCGACCAGCGGCACGATGCCCGCGTCGCCCTGCCCGATGCCGGGGGTCTCGACGATGACGAGGTCGTTGCCGGCGGCCTTCATCACCGCGATCACGTCGGCGAGGTGCTCGGGAACCTCGTGCGCGCCGCGAGTGGCCAGCGAGCGGAAGAACACGCGGTCGCCGTCGAGGGAGTTGGCGCGGATCCGGTCGCCGAGCAGCGCGCCGCCGCCCTTGCGCCGGGTCGGGTCGACCGCGATGACCGCGATGCGGAGCTTGTCCTGCTGGTCGGTGCGGAAGCGGCGGACGATCTCGTCGGTGAGGCTCGACTTGCCCGAGCCGCCGGTGCCGGTGATGCCGAGCACGGGCACGACGCGGCTCGCGGCCGCGCGGCGTACGTCCTCGATCAGCGACTCGTCGAGGCGGCCGCCCTCGGCGCCGGTGATCGCGCGGGCGACGGCGAACCGGTCACCCGAGAGCACCTGCTCGACCGTGACCTGGCGGTCGGCCCACAGGTCGACGTCGCAGTCGGCGACGACGGAGTTGATCATCCCGACGAGGCCCATCTTCTGGCCGTCCTCGGGGGAGAAGATCGTGACGCCGGAGTCGCGCAGCCGCTGGATCTCCTTCGGCACGATGACGCCGCCACCACCGCCCACCACGCGCACGTGGCCCGCGCCCGCGGCGCGCAGCGACTCGACGAGGTACTCGAAGTACTCCACGTGGCCGCCCTGGTAGGACGACACCGCGACGCCCTGGACGTCCTCCTCCAGTGCGGCGTCGACGACCTCCTGCACCGAGCGGTTGTGGCCGAGGTGGATGACCTCGCAGCCCTGGGCTCATGAAGATCCGCCGCATGATGTTGATCGAGGCGTCATGGCCGTCGAACAGCGCGGACGCCGTGACGAGGCGGATCGGGTGCGTGGGGGTGTGGAGGTCGGCCATGAGCCGATAGTAGGACTTCCAACTAATACTCGCGAGTCACCAGGTTGTCTCGCGGTCCCGGATATCCGGGGACTTCACCGCCCGACGTCGCCGAGCCCGGACCGCAGCGCTGGTCAGCCGATCGGTGAGCTCGCGTACGTCGCCCTCGCGCGAGCCCGGGGGTCTCGAAGACCTTGCGGTTGAGGGCGTGCGTGGCCTCCTCGACCGCGTCGCGGCCGGCGTCGGTCAGCACGGCGCGCACGACACGCTTGTCCTCGTCGCTGCGCACGCGCTCGACGTAGCCCTGGGCCACCAGGCGGTCGACCGCGCTGGTGACGCTGGTGGGGTGCACCTGCAGCAGCGACCCGAGCCGCGACATCGGCATCGCGGCGCCGCGGCTGAAGGACAGCAGCCGCAGCACCTCGTAGCGGGCGAAGGTCAGCCCGCGCGGGCGCAGCACCGCGTCGATGCGCTCCATCAGCAGCTGCTGGGCGCGCACGACCGAGGTCACCATCGCCATCCCGTCGGCGGCATCGGCCCAGCCGTGGGCCACCCACTGCCGGTGGGCCTCGCTGATCGGGTCGCGCGTCATGGGACGGGAGGCTACTCAGCCAGGCCGGTCAGCACGGCGTGCGCCTCGACCATCGCCGGGCCGTACCACGTGAGCAGCCGCCCCGACACGAGCCGCGTCGGCGTCCGCAGCGCCTCGGGGCCGTCGTCGGCGGTGAAGACGTAGGGCTCGTCCGGGAGCAGCACGACGTCCGCGCCGGCGCCGTCGATGTCGTCCGGGGTCACCGTCGGGTAGCGCCCCTCGCGCCCCGCCGGACCGTGGGCGAGCACGTTGGTCAGCCCGGCGCGGGTGAGGAGGTCGTCGGTGTAGGTGTGCGACCCGACGACCATCCACGGGTCACGCCAGATCGGCACGGCGACCGACAGCCGCGGTGGCGGCGGCGGGCCGCCCCACAGGCCCCAGGCGTCGTCGAGCCATTCCGGCAAGGACATCTCGAGGGCCTCGTCGAGGAGCCGTGACATCGACTCGAGCGACTCCTCGACGGTCTCGATGCGGGTCACCCACACCGCGACACCGGCGTCGCGGAGACGTCGTACGTCGAGCTCGCGGTTCTCCTCCTTGTTGGCCACGACGAGGTCGGGGGAGAGGGCGCGGATCGCCGCGAGGTCGGGGTTCTTGGTGCCGCGCACGCGGGTGACGTCGAGGTCGGCCGGGTGGGTGCACCAGTCGGTCGCCCCGACGAGCAGGTCGGGCGCCGTGACGGCGATCGCCTCGGTCAGCGACGGGACCAGCGAGACGACACGCCTCACCGGAGCCCGCAGGGGGACGTCGGCCCCGAGGTCGTCGCGCATGTGCCCGAGGCTAGCCACCCCCGCTCGCTGGGGTTCGCACCACCGGGTGAGGAGTGCGGCGTGGGCGGCGTGGTGGAGTTGCGTCATGAGCAAGCACGCCCGTCCCCGGGGGCTGCCGGTGGACGGCGCGGAGCGGGCCACGGCCGACGGCTGGACCTTCCCGGCCCGGAACCCGGCGACCGCGGAGCCGTTGTGGGACGTGCCGGACGCCGGGCTCACCGACGCCCGCGACGCGGTCACCGCCGCGCGCCGCGCCTTCGACGCGACGCAGTGGAGCAGCGACGCCGACCTGCGCGCGGACGCCGTACGACGCCTCGCCGCCGCGATCGCCGAGCGGTCCGACGAGCTGGTCGCGCTGATGGCGGCCGAGACGGGGGTGCCGGTCGCGCTGCGCTCGGCCCACCTCGACGACGCGCTGGCCGCGATGACGTCCGGGGCGGGGTTCGATCCGCGGCGCGGACCCGCGGGCGTCACGGCCGTCGTCACGCCCGCCACCTCCCCGTTGTCGGTGGCGCTCACCGAGATCGGTCGCGTGCTGGTGGAGGGCGGGACGGTCGTGCTGAAGCCCGCGCCGGAGGCCGCGACCGCCGCGATCGAGCTGGGCCGGATCGCCCTCGACGTGCTGCCCCGCGGCGTGCTCAACGTGGTCACCACCCGCGACGTCGACGTCGCCATCGCGCTGACCCTCGACGAGCGCGTCGACGCGGTCACCCTCACCGGGTCGCCCTTCGTGGCCGAGCGCGTGCAGGTCTCCGGCGAGCTGGCCGGCAAGCGCGTCCGCCTCGCCGTGGGCGGGCCCCGCACGGTCCGGGCGGCCGACGACGCCGACCTCGGCGCGGTCGTCTCCGCGGCGGCGTACGACGTCGCTGCCAACGCCGGACAGGGGTGCGGGGTCCCGTCGAGCGTCGTCGTTCCCGTGCACCGGCACGCCGAGGCGCTGCAGGCCGCCGTCGCCGCGATGGCCGACGTCGCCGTCGGTGACCCGACCGACCCCGCCACCCGGTGCGGGCCGTTGCGCTCGGTCGTCGCGCGCGACCGGGTGCGCCGCTACGTCGACCTCGCT
Source organism: uncultured Actinomycetota bacterium (assembly GCA_963701485.1). Lineage (GTDB taxonomy): Bacteria > Actinomycetota > Actinomycetes > Propionibacteriales > Nocardioidaceae > Nocardioides. The sequence goes on along the minus strand of CAVPAA010000011.1, from coordinate 81,405 downwards.
CGGGCGGAGGGTGGTGACGTCGCCCTCGGCGGTCAGCCGCTCGACCGGGCCGGGTGGTGGTTCGCCCCGACGGTCATCGGCGGAATCGCCCCCGGCTCGCGGCTGGTCCGCGAAGAGGTGCTCGGCCCGGTGCTGATGGTGGTCCCGGCAGGCTGACCCGCGGACGTCGCGCTCACTCCTCACCGAGGTGCGGGTCGGCGAGGAGGTACTGGGTGAGCTTCCCCTGGTGGGTGCGGTCGTGGTGGCGTTCCGGCTCGGGGACCATGCGCCCCTCGGCGGCGTCCCAGAAGCGGTCGACGCGCCGGGCCACCACCCGGGCGAGGTGACCTGCCACGCCCTGGTGCGGGATCCACGGGTGCGGGTCGGGTGGGCGAGGAGAGCTCGGCGTGGTGGAGGCGGGTGCCGAGGTCCTCGGGGCCGTGGTCCTCGTCGATCAGCGCCTCGGCGAGCCGGAGCTCGAGGGCGCACACCGTGTCGAGCTCGCGGTGCACCTCCGCCCAGATCGAGGGCCAGGGCCGGCCCACGGCGTAGGTCGAGCCGTAGAGCCGGGCCTTCACCTGGGCGAGGGCCTCCTCGTAGGTGCGACTCGCGGCGAGGTAGTCATGGGCGAGGTCGTGGCCCCCGGGGAGGTGGCGCACGAGCGGTGCGATCGCGTCGACCATCGCCGCGTCGTGGCGGCTGGCGATGGCGAGGAAGGTGTCGATCGCGGTGTAGTGGTCGCGCGGGTGACGCCGGTCGCCGCGCGCGCTGCCGGCCAGGTCGAGGCGGTACTGGAGGTCGTGGTGGGTGGCGGCGAGGTCGTGCGCGAGGGTGATCACGGCGATCATCTCCTTCGAGGAGCCGTGTCCCTCCAGTCTCGCTCGCCCGGCACCGATCACAAGGTGGAGGGACGCCCCGCGCGGGCCATCGGCACGTGCATCACGCCGTCCTCGTCGAACTCCGGCCCGGTCACCACGAAGCCGTGGCCCTCGTAGAAGGCGGTGAGCCCGGTCTGGGCGTCGAGCCGCACCTCGCGGTCGCCGCACAGGGCCATCGCCTCGTCCATCATCACCGCCGCCAGGCCGCGCCCCCGGACGGCTGGGGCGACCACGACGCGGCCGATCCGCGACCACCCGCCGTCGTCGAGCACGCGCAGGGTGCCGACCACGCGCCCGTCTCGGCCGTCCTCGTCGTCGAGCAGCACCAGGTGGCGGGTCGTGGCCTCGACGTCACGGCCGTCGAGGTCGGGGTAGGGGCAGTCCTGCTCCACGACGAACACCTGCTGGCGCAGCCGCCACACGTCGTACGCCGTGCGCACGGGCAGCTCGTCGAAGCCGGCGACCAGCACCCTCATCGCAGGAACTCCGTCACCTGGCGGAAGGCGCGGGCGCTCTCGGGGACGAAGGGGAGCAGGCCGTAGACGTGGATCAGGTCCGGCTCCTCGATCGCGGTGAGGTCCCAGCCGGCCTCCGCGGCCCGGCGCGCCAGCAGCCGGCAGCCGGGGGCGAGCAGGTCGCGGGTGCCGTAGAGCATCAGGGCCCGCGGCAGCCCGGCGAGGTCGCCGAGCGCGGGCGACACCTCGGGACGGTCGAGGTCGTCGGCCGACCCCGCCCACCACGCGGCGTACGCCTGCACCTTGCCGATGAACAGCCACGGGTCGATGGCGTCGGCGGCGAAGGTCTCGGGCGTCGAGGTGGTGAGGTCCACCCAGGGTGCGTGCACCACGAGCGACGACGCCTGCGCCAGGCCACGGTCGCGCATCGAGAGCGCCATCGACAGCGCCAGACCGCCCCCGGCGGAGTCGCCGGCGAGCACCGCGCCGCCCTCCGAGCCCGCCCACCGTGCGGCGTCGTCGACCAGCGCGTCGTGGGAGTCCTTCCACGTGTGCTCGGGGGCGAGCGGGTAGTCGGGCATCACCACCCGGGCGCCGATCGCGCCGGCCAGGCGGGTGGCGTAGCGGACGTGGAAGGGGTCGATCGGCGCCATGTAGCCGCCGCCGTGCACGTAGTAGAGCGTCCGGGTCACCGGCCGGTCTCGCGGGGTGAGGACGTGGCACGGGAAGCCGATGTCGGTGACCGTGGCCTCCCACCGCTTCGCGAACCGAGGGACCGCGCGGGTCGGCAGCGTCCGGTCGAGCCCCTGGTCGAGGCTGGCGTGCCAGGCCTCGACGCGCGCCCGCTCGGTCGGCTCGTCGTCGAGCTCGCGCGAGCGGCGCAGCGCGGGCACCAGGCGGGCGAGGAGGTCGTGGCGGCGGCTCGGCATGGGACGCAGCGTAGGGGGAGGCTAGGGTTGGACCACGAAGACAGGGGAGCACGTGCAGGCGTGCTGAGAGTGCGGACCAGCCGCAGACCCTCCGAACCTGATCCGGTTAGCACCGGCGCAAGGGAGTCACACATGTTGCACGTACGCGTCCGCGCTGCCCTCACGGCCTCGAGCATCGCCTCCGTGGCGGCGCTGTCCCTGGTGGGCTGCAGCCTCGTCGGGGGTGGCGGGTCGACCGCCACCGAGCCGTCGCCCTCCTCCTCGGGGGACGAGCAGGGCGGCGGCACCGTCGTCCTGGCCACCCACGAGTCCTTCCACCTGCCCAAGAAGCTGGTCAGGGCGTTCGAGGCGGAGACCGGCTACGACCTCGAGGTCCGCGCCGCGGGCGACGCCGGCACGCTGGCCACCAAGCTCAGCCTCACCGCCGACAACCCGATCGCCGACGCCGCCTTCGGCATCGACAACACCTTCGCGTCCCGCCCGCTCGGCGAGGGCGCGTTCGCCGAGGTCACCACGACGGCGACCCCGCCTGCGGAGTACGCCCTGCCCGAGGGCGGCGACCGGCTGGTGCCGATCGACTCGGCCAACGTGTGCGTCAACGTCGACACCGCGTGGTTCGAGCAGGAGGGCCTCGAGCCGCCGCAGACCCTCGAGGACCTCGCCGACGACCGCTACCGCGACCTCTTCGTGACGCCGGGCGCCTCGACCAGCAGCCCCGGGATGGCCTTCTTCCTGGCCACCGTCGCGGCCTTCGGCGACGCGTGGCCCGACTACTGGACCGACCTGCTCGACAACGGCACCAAGGTCGTCGACGGGTGGGAGGACGCCTACTACGGCGACTTCACCGCCGGCTCCGACAACGGCACCCGCCCGATCGTGGTGTCGTACGACTCCTCGCCGGCCTTCACCGTCAGCGGTGGCCGGACCACGACGGCGGCGCTGCTCGACACGTGCTTCCGCCAGGTGGAGTACGCCGGCGTGCTGGAGGGCGCCGACAACCCCGCGGGCGCCGAGGCGCTGGTCGACTGGATGCTCACCGACGAGGTGCAGAGCGCGCTGCCGGAGGCGATGTACGTCTTCCCGGTGATGCCGGGCGCCACCGTCCCCGACGACTGGGCCGAGTTCGCGCCGCAGCCGAGCGACCCCTTCGAGGTGGACCCCGCCGAGATCGACGCCAACCGCGAGCAGTGGCTGACCGACTGGACGGACGTCATCTCCCGTTGAGGCGCATCGCTGGACTGCTCGCCCTCGCGGCCGCGCCGGTCCTGGTGCTGGGCGTGCTCTTCGTCCTGCCGGTGGCCGGCATGGTCGCCGAGGGGTTCGTGGTGGACGGGCACCTCGCGCCGGGCGCGGTGCTCGACGTCCTGGCGCGGCCGCGCGTGCACCGGGTCGCCTGGTTCACCGTGTGGACCTCCGGGCTCGCGACGCTGCTCGCGGTCGCCGTCGGGCTGCCGGCGGCGTACGCCCTGCACCGGCTCGCGCTGCCGGGGCGCACGGCGGTGCGCGCGGCGCTGCTCGTGCCGTTCGTGCTCCCGACGGTCGTCGTCGGCGTCGCCTTCCGCCAGCTGCTGGGGGAGGGCGGTCCGCTCGGCTTCCTCGGCCTCGACGGGACGCCCGTCGCCATCGTGTGCGGGCTGGTCTTCTTCAACGTCGCCGTCGTGGTCCGCACCGTCGGGGTCGCGTGGGAGTCGCTCGACCCGCGGCCCGGTCAGGCCGCGGCCGCGCTGGGCGCGTCGCCGTGGCAGGTGCTGCGCACGGTCACCCTGCCGGCGCTGCGGCCCGCGATCGTCGGATCCGCGAGCATCGTCTTCCTCTTCTGCGCGACGGCCTTCGGGATCGTGCTCACCCTCGGCGGGGTCCGCTACTCGACGGTCGAGACCGAGATCTACCTGCTCACCACCACCGTCTTCGACCTGCAGGCCGCGGCTGCGCTGTCGGTGCTGCAGATCGTGGTCGTCGTCGGCCTGCTCGCCCTGTCCGCGCGGCTGCGGGCGACCCCGGACCCGACGGCCCAGCGCGTGGTGACGCCCGTGCGGGCCGTACGCCGCTCCGACGCGCCCGTCGTCGTCGCGACGCTGCTGGTGCTGGCGGCGATGCTGCTGCCGATCCTCACGCTCGTGCTCGGGTCGCTGAGCGTCGGCGACGGCTGGGGCCTGGACAACTACCGCGCGCTCACCACCGCCGGCGACGACCAGGTGCTCCTCGTGCCGGTCACCGCCGCGCTCGCGACGAGCCTGCGCACCGCCGTCGACGCCATGTGGATGGCCCTCCTCGTCGGCGGCGTGGTGTCGCTGATCGTGACGCGCCGCTCGCACTCGGTCGCGGAGCGCCGGGTGCGCTCGACCCTCGACGGCTTCTTCATGCTGCCCCTGGGCGTGAGCGCGGTGACGCTCGGCTTCGGCTTCCTGATCACCCTCGACGAGCCTCCGCTCGACCTGCGCGACTCGCCGCTGCTCGTGCCGATGGCGCAGGCGCTGGTCGCGCTGCCGCTCGTCGTGCGCACCCTCGCCCCGGTGCTGGGCGGGATCGACGACCGGCAGCGGCAGGCCGCCGCCTCGCTCGGCGCCTCCCCGTGGCGGACGCTGCTCACCGTCGACCTGCCGGTGGTCTGGAAGCCGATGCTCGCCGCCTGCGGGTTCGCCTTCGCGGTGTCGCTGGGGGAGTTCGGCGCGACGTCCTTCCTGGCCCGCGACACCGACCCGACCCTGCCGGTCGTGATCTTCCGGCTGATCGGGCACCCCGGCGAGATGAACTACGGCATGGCCCTGGCCGCCTCCGTCGTGCTCGCCGTCGTCACGGCCGTCGTGGTCCTGGCCGTCGAGCGGCTGCGCGTGCCGGGTGTGGGAGCGTTCTGAGGTGCTGGCGCTCCGGGACGTGACCGTGCGCTACGGCGACACCGCTGCCGTCGACGACGTGTCCCTCGACCTCGCGTCGGGACAGGTGCTCGCCGTGCTCGGCCCCTCGGGCTGTGGCAAGTCCACCCTGCTGCGTGCCGTCGCAGGCCTCGAGCCGCTCGCGTCCGGATCGATCGCCTGGGACGGCACCGACCTCTCCGGCACGCCCACCCACAAGCGCGGCTTCGCCCTGATGTTCCAGGACGGCCAGCTCTTCGCCCACCTGACCGTCGCCCGCAACGTCGCCTACGCGCTCCGGCTCCGTCGTACGCCGTCGGCGCGCGTCGCCGCGCGGGTGCGCGAGCTGCTCGACCTCGTCGGGCTGTCGGGCTACGACGACCGCCTCCCCGGCACGCTGTCCGGGGGAGAGCGGCAGCGGGTCGCCCTCGCCCGGGCGCTGGCAGTCGAGCCGCGCCTGATCCTGCTCGACGAGCCGCTGTCGGCGCTCGACGCCTCCCTGCGCGAGCGGCTCGCCGGCGACCTGCGGTCGATCCTGCACGCGGCCGGGACGACCGCCCTGCTGGTCACCCACGACCACGAGGAGGCCTTCGCGCTGGCCGACCGGCTCGCCGTGATGCGCGGGGGACGCGTCGTCCAGCAGGGCGCGATCGACGAGGTGTGGCGCGAGCCGGTCGACGAGGACACGGCCCTGTTCCTCGGCTACGCGCGCGTGCTGCGCGACGATCCCGCGCGCCGCGTGCTCGCCGCCGCCGCGCTGCCGCCGGCGTACGCCGTCGCACTCCGCCGCTCCGCCCTGGTCGTCGACGACGCCGGCTCCCTGCACGCCGTCGTCGGGTCCGCGCGCGTGACCCCGGAGCTGGTCCGGCTCGTCGTCCGCGTCGAGGGCGTCGGCACCGTCGACGCCGTCGCCCCGCTCGGTGGCCGGGTGGCCCCCGGCGACGAGGTGTCGCTGCGCGTCGACGTGACACGTCTCGCCGTGCTGCCGATCACCCGGTGACGGTGGCGCGTCCCTAGACTGGCGTCCGTGTACAGACCGGCCTATGCCCTGCTCGTGGGAGTCGCCGCCACCATGGGCGCGCTGGCTGTCACGGCCGCGCTCGTGCTCGACCGGCCCCTGGTCGACCCGGAGGGCTTCCTCGGTCCGTCGTGGCTGCGGCTGCCGCTGCTGATCCTCGGCGCCTTCCTGCTCGACGTCCTGCCCCGGACGCTGTGGTACTCGCGGATGAAGCCGGCGCTGATGCCCGACCTCGCGCGCGACCGCATCCGCGACCACTGGGACCGCGAGCGGATCACCCTGGTGGTGCTCGGGCTCGTGTCCTTCTACATCACCTACGTCTCCTACCGGAACCTCAAGTCGTTCCTCCCCTTCATCATGGGCGAGGACAAGTACGACCGCGAGCTGCACCTGGTCGACCGGGCGCTGATGTTCGGCCACGAGCCGGCGACGATCCTGCACACGATCTTCGGCACCAGCTTCTCCGCCCACATCCTGTCCACGATCTACCTGTGGTTCCTGCCGCTCGTGCCGCTGGCGCTCGCCGCCTGGCTGGTGTGGTCGCGCAACATCACCTTCGGCTACTGGTTCGCCACCTCGCAGTGCCTGGCCTGGTCGCTCGGCACCGCGTCCTACTTCGCGCTGCCGACCCTCGGCCCCGGCTTCCAGTACAGCTACCTCTACGCCGACCTCCCCGACACCGGCTCGAGCGCGTTGATGGAGTCGTTGTTCTACGGGCGCAAGGGAGTGATCCGCGACGGCGCGGAAGGGGCGGTGCAGTCCGTGGCCGGCTTCGCCTCGCTCCACGTCGCGATCACCCTGCTCGTCGCGCTGATGGTGCAGTACACGCTCCGCAACAAGGTCCTCCACATCGTGTTCTGGACCAACTTCGCCATCACCGTCGTCGCGACCCTCTACTTCGGCTGGCACTACATCGCCGACGACCTCGCCGGCGTCGTGATCGCGCTCTTCTCCTTCTGGCTCGGCGGGCTCGCGAGCGGGCAGAAGTTCGATCGACATGGGTTGGCGAGCCATCCGACCTCGACGACCAGCCAGGTGCCCGTCGACGCCGAGTGACCGGCGTACGCCTCCTGTCCTGACGCCGCTCGCGGTGGGCTGCGTCATACGTATCTGCACGTATGGGTGCGCCTCCGTATGACGCTGGGCGGGCGCGCTTCTAGAACTACACCGATGTAGTTCGCAAGTCGACACGCCGGGCGACGGTGAAATTGTTGGGGAAAGTGTTCCCAGTGTGACGAAAGTTCACTAACGTGCCTCGAGTTGCCCGTGCGAAGGGGAAGTCGCACGGGCCCGAGACCACTCAGGGAGCCCCGTGCCCGTCGCTGCACCGCACGACCACGAGCCACGCCGGCGTACGACGTCGCGCTGGGCGAGCGCGGTCGTCCTCGTCGCCGGCCTGGCCGTCGGCGGCGGCCACGCGGCGTACGCCGACAACGACCCGACGCCGAGCGAGTCCGACGTCGCAGCCGCGAAGGACCGGGCCGACGCCAAGGGGCGCGACGTCGCCGCCGTCCAGGCCGACCTGATCCGCGCCAACCTGACGCTCCAGACCGCCGGTGACGACGCTGCCCAGGCCGCGGAGGCGTGGAACGGTGCCCGCTGGCGCGCCGAGCAGGCGCGAGCCGACGCCGACGCGGCCGAGGACGCCGCCGACGCAGCGCGCGAGGACGTCGAGTCGCAGCGCGAGCTCTACGCCGCCACCGTCGTGCAGTCCTACGAGGACGGCACCCAGGTGCAGGGGCTCTCGGCGGTCGTCGAGGCCGACGGGATCGAGTCGCTGATCGACCGCACGGTCACGATGGGCAACACCTCGGACGCGCTCAACCACCAGTACGACTCCTTCCTGGCCTCGTCGGCCGTCGCGGACGTCACCGCGTCGACCGCCACCCAGGCATCCGAGCGGGCCGAGGCCGCCGAGGCGGAGGCCGAGGAGGCGTACGCCGCCGCCGAGGCCGCGGAGGCCACCGCCGGCGCCGAGGCGCAGTCGGTCTCTGCCACCAAGGCCGGCCTGATCTCAGAGCTCGCCGAGCTCGAGGGGATCAGCGTCCGCCTGGCCGAGAAGCGGCAGTCCGCGCTCGAGCGGGAGGCCGCCGAGGCGGCAGCGGCCGCAGCCCAGGCGCAGGCCGAGGCGGAGGCCCAGGCCGCAGGCGGAGGCCCAGGCCCAGGCGGAGGCTGACGCGCAGGCCCAGGCGGAGCAGGAGCAGGCGGAGCAGCCCACGCCGACTCCCACGCCGACCGAGACCCCGACGCCGACCGAGACGCCCACGCCGACCGAGACGCCCACGCCGACCGAGACGCCCACGCCGACCGAGACGCCCACGCCGACCGAGACGCCGACGCCCGACGCCGACGCGACGCCGACCCCGACGCCGACCGAGACGCCCACCCCGACCGAGACCCCGACGCCGGCACCTACTCCCACCACGCCGCCCACCCCGCCCCCGCCGCCGGCATCGACCGGTGCCACGGCCGCGATCGCCTTCGCCGCCGCGCAGATCGGCGACCCGTACCAGTGGGGCGCCTCGGGGCCGAACGCCTGGGACTGCTCGGGCCTCACCGCAGGCGCCTGGGCCACTGCCGGCACGGCGCTGCCGCACTACTCGGTCGCCCAGTACACCCAGTCGACGAAGATCACCGCCGCCGAGCTCGCACCGGGCGACCTCGTCTTCTGGGGGTCCTCGAGCAACCCGAGCTCGATCTACCACGTCGCCCTCTACATCGGCGACGGCCAGATCATCCACGCCCCGCGAACGGGCCGGCCGGTGAGCCAGGAGTCGATGTACTACTGGCGGGCGCCGAACTTCTTCGCCCGCCCCTGACCGGCTTGGGACCGCGTCAGCGGACCTTCCGCGCCAACCGCGCAGCCAGCTCGCCGGGATCCAGCTGCCCGTCGAGGATGAGACGCGTCGGCCAGGCTGACGTGTCGATGCCCGACAGCTCCTCGAAGAGCGCGAGGTCCTTGGCGTAGACCTCGGCGACGCGCGCGAGGTCGTCGCCGGTCGGAGCGGTGCCGGGCACCTGCTCGGCGCCGGCGTGCCAGTTCTGCAGCGGCGGCACCTGCTCGAAGCGCGGCAGGTCGAGGAAGTCGGTCGTGCGGTCGACCGTGGCGGAGAAGTCGCCGAGCATGGCGCGCAGCTCGATCAGCAGCCACTGCCGTCGGTCGAAGAGCTCGAAGCCGCGCTGCAGCTGCTCGCCGTAGAACCCGCGTGCCAGGCCGGTCATGTGCCGCCACCGCATGGTGCGTACGTCGTCGGGCACCTCGTCGGGCAGCGAGGTGTGCGGCCACTCGGTCAGGAAGTCCGGCCAGTCCGGCCAGGCGAGGTTGCGCGAGCGCAGCATCACCCAGTGGGAGAACAGCCGCTCGAGCGGGTCGCGGAACACGGCGACGAGCGGCATGTCCGGCTTGTAGGCGCGCATCCGCTCCAACGCGTGCGGCCAGTACAGGTACGTCGGCGACGCGTCGCCGAGCAGGCGGTGCACGCGCGCCCGGCGCGGTGCGGTGTAGTCGCGGTCGTAGTCCGGCGCCGACCAGTCGACGGTCTCGTCGTCGAAGTAGTGGCGCTCCTTGTCGGGCGCCTGGCACACGAGCCGGTGCTGGTTCAGCGTCACCGCGAGCGTCGACGTACCGCCCTTCTGCACGCCCACGACGGCGAAGTTGTAGGGCATCGACCCCAACGTCTCGCCCTGGAGGGGTGGCATCCGACACGTTCATCGCGGTGAACCTACAGGGATGGCTACCGTTGGCGACATGGCCACCGACCAGGTCCCGCCCATCGCCGACGAGCTGCCCACGCCTCTGCCGGAGACGGCTCCGGCCCGCGTCGAGGACGACGGTGTCCACGCCGACGACTCCGGCTACCGGCAGCCGGAGGTCGACGTCGACGCGATGCGCCGGCTGCTCGACGGCCGCTACGGCGAGGTCCGTGACCTCGTGCGCGCCAACCTCGCGGAGCACGCGCAGATCCTGCTCGACCAGGAGCAGATGACCACCGCCGACTTCCGCGAGCGCGTCCGGGACGTCGTGGTGATGATGGCCGGGACCGGCCAGACCGGCATGGGCTTCCCGGAGGAGCACGGCGGTGGCGGCGACATCGGCGCCTCGATCGCCGCCTTCGAGACCCTCGCGCTCGGCGACCTGTCGGTGCTGGTGAAGGTGGGCGTCCAGTTCGGCCTCTTCGGCGGGGCGATCCTCCAGCTCGGCACGAAGCACCACCACGACGCGTACCTCGCCGACCTCGTCAGCGGCCGCACGATGGGCTGCTTCGCGATGACCGAGAGCGGTCACGGCTCCAACGTGCAGGCGCTCGGCACCGTGGCGACGTACGACGCCGAGGCGCAGGAGTTCGTGATCACGACGCCCGACGACCCGAGCCGCAAGGACTACATCGGCAACGCGGCAGCCCACGCCGAGCTGGCCGTCGTGTTCGCCCAGCTCGAGGTCCCGGGAGAGCAGGGGGTCGAGCGCCACGGCGTGCACGCCTTCGTCGTCCCGGTCCGCGCGGACGGCCGGGTGCTCGACGGCGTCCGCATCGAGGACTGCGGCCCCAAGATGGGCCTCAACGGCGTCGACAACGGACGCATCTGGTTCGACGGCGTCCGGGTGCCGCGCACCGCGCTGCTCAACCAGTTCGCCGAGGTCACGCCCGAGGGCCGCTACCTCTCGCCGATCGACAACCCCAACAAGCGCTTCTTCACGATGCTCGGCACGCTGGTCCAGGGCCGCGTGTGCGTCGGCGGCGCCGGGATCAACGCGTCGAAGGTGGCGCTCACCATCGCCACCCGCTACGCCGTGCGACGGCGTCAGTTCGAGGCCACGTCGCCCGACGAGGAGCAGGTGCTCCTCGACTACGGCATGCACCAGCGCCGCCTGCTGCCGCTCGTCGCGAGGACGTACGCCCTCCACTTCGCGCAGGAGGTCGTCGCCGGGCAGCTGCACGAGGTGTTCTCCGGCCCCGGCCCGATCGAGGCGGGCAGCGACGAGCACGCCCGGCGGATGCTGGAGTCGCGCGCCGCCGGCACCAAGGCCCTCGGCACCTGGCACGCCACCCGCACCATCCAGGAGTGCCGCGAGGCGTGCGGTGGCGCGGGCTACCTCAGCGAGAACCGGTTCGCCGCGCTGAAGGCCGACACCGACGTCTTCACCACCTTCGAGGGCGACAACCACGTGCTGCTCCAGCTGGTCGCCAAGGGGCTGCTCACCGACTACGCCGGCGAGTTCGAGGAGATGGACCAGCTCGGCATGGCCCGCTTCGTCGCCGGCCTGGCGGTCGAGACCGTCGTCGAGCGGACGGCGGTGCACAAGCTCGTGCAGTCGGTGCGCGACCTGCTGCCCGGGGGCGACACCTGGGACCAGGAGGCCGGGCTGCTCGACCCGAACTACCAGCTCGCGATGCTCCGCTTCCGCGAGGAGCACATGATCGGCGGCGTCGCGCGCCGGCTGAAGCGCGGCATCGACCAGGGGGCGAACCCCGGCGCGGTCTTCTCCCGCGTGCAGGACCACGTCATCGCCGCCGCCCGCGCCCACACCGAGCGGCTGGTGCTCGAGGCGTTCGTCTCGAAGACCGCGGCCCTGCCCGACGGCGACCTCAAGGTCGCGCTCAACCTGCTGTGCGACCTGCACGCCCTCACCACGATCGAGGCCGACCGGGCCTGGTTCATGGAGCACGGCCGCCTCTCCAGCGCCCGGTCCAAGGCGATCAGCCGCGAGATCAACGCGCTGTGCCGCAAGGTCCGGCCGCTCGCGGTCGAGCTCGTCGACGCGTTCGGCGTACCGGAGGAGATGCTGCGCAGCCCCGAGCTCCTCGGCTGGCCCATCGGATCGGACGACTGACGTGCGGCTCCCCGGGCTGGGCGGCTGGCACGAGGACCCGCTGTGGTCCTACGTCTACCCGTGGCTCGTGGAGCACGACCGCGTCGGCGGCGCGGCCTGGCGCGCCGGCACCGGCAGCGACCTGGCCCTCCTGCGGGAGACGGCCGACGAGATCGGCACCCTCCCGCGCGGAGCCAGGGTGCTCGACGTGCCGACCGGGTCCGGCGTCGCCCTCCGCGGCCTGCGTCCCGGTCAGGGGGTCGACTACGTCGCCGCCGACATCTCGCCGACGATGCTCGGGCGGGCGCGCGCGGCCGCGACCCGCCTCGGCGTCACCGACCAGGTCACCACCGTCCCGGCCGACGTGGGCGCCCTGCCGTTCGCCGATGCGTCGTTCGACCTCGTCATCTCGCTGACCGGCCTGCACTGCTTCCCCGACCCGCGCCGTGCCATCGCGGAGATGGCCCGCGTGCTCGCCCCCGGTGCCGTGCTCACGGGGAGCTCGCTGTTCACCGACACCGGCCCCCGCTACGAGCTGCTGCGCCGCGTCGGCACGCGGGCGGGCATCCTCGGACCGATGTGCACCTCGTCCGAGGCGGTCGCCTGGCTGCGGGAGTCGGGGTGCCGCGACGTCGACCTCACCCTCCACGGCGGGCTCGGCTACTTCCGCGCGACCAAGCAGGAGGACGGCGGATGACCTTCGGAGGACTGCCCACCCGCTTCGAGCCCGAGGGCCGCAGCCGCGGCGTCGCGCTCGTCGCCCCCGGCCGCGCCTACTCGCCGGCCGCACCGCTGCTCGAGCTCGCCCGGCTCGCGCTCCTCCAGCACGACATCGCCGTCCAGCAGCTCTGGTGGGACTCGACCGCCCGCGGCGACGAGGACCCCGAGGCGTGGGTCCGCCGTCACCTGGCTGCAGCGCACGCCAGCGAGGACGCAGACCACGTGCTCGTCGTCGGCAAGTCGCTCGGCACCCGCGCAGCGCCGTACGCCGCCGAGCGGGGGCTCGACGCGATCTGGTTCACCCCGCTCCTCGTCGACCCGGCCGTCGCCGAGGGGATCGCCGCCAACCCCGGGCGGCAGCTGCTGGTCGGCGGTGTCGCCGACGAGCTGTGGGACGCCGCCGTGGCGCGCGAGCTCGCCGACGCCGGCTGCGAGGTGCTGGAGGTGGCGGACGCCGACCACGGCATGGGCACCCCCGACGTGGTCCGCACCGCCGAGATCCACCTCGAGGTGGCGAAGGCCGTCGACAGCTGGTTGTCACGGACCTGAACCGGCCGGTGTCTCCATGTCATCCACCGACACCAGGAGATGACATGCCCAGCCAGTTCCCGCCCCAGGAGATGAGACTGCCGCAGGCCACGATCGACGGCGCCTACGGCGCGATCATGACCCGCGTCGCCCGTCGCATGTGGGGCCAGGTCCCCGACAACGCCGTGGTGCTCTGGCACAACAAGCCGGTCCTCAAGGCGGTCTTCGGCTTCGAGCAGAAGGTCGCGAAGTGGAAGGCGCTGGACCCCCACCTCAAGACGTACGCCGAGATGGCCAGCGCCGGCGTGATCGGCTGCTCGTGGTGCCTCGACTTCGGCTACTTCATCGCCCACACGAACGGCCTCGACGAGGCGAAGGTGCGCGAGGTGCCGCGCTGGCGCGAGTCGGACGTCTTCACCGACCTCGAGCGCGACGTGATGGCGTACGCCGAGGCGATGACCGTGACGCCGCCGGAGGTCACCGACGAGATGGTGGCCGACCTCGACCGGCAGCTCGGCCACGCCGCGGTCGTGGAGCTGACGATGATGGTCGCCGTGGAGAACCAGCGCTCGCGCTTCAACTCGGCGATGGGCCTGGCCTCGCAGGGCTTCAGCGACGTCTGCGAGCTGCCGCTCGCGGAGGCTGGCACGATCAGCAGGTGAGCACGACCGACACGCGCCTCGTCCAGCCCTGGACGGCCCACCGCAACCTGCTCTTCACCGTCTCCTACGAGATGCTCGGCTCGGCCGCGGACGCCGAGGACGTGCTGCAGGAGGTGTGGCTGCGGTGGGCGGACGTCGTGGTCGAGGAGGTGCGCGACCCGCGGGCCTACCTGGTGCGGATGACCACCCGCCTCTCGCTCAACCGGTTGCGCACCCTCGCCCGCCGTCGCGAGGACTACGTCGGCACCTGGCTGCCCGAGCCGGTGCTCACCGCGCCTGACGTGGCACAGGACGTGGAGCTCGCCGACAGCGTCTCGACCGCCATGCTGCTGGTGCTGGAGACGCTGCCGCCCACCGAGCGAGCGGTCTTCGTGCTGCGCGAGGTCTTCGACGTGCCGTACGCCGAGATCGCGGAGGCGGTCGAGAAGTCCGAGCCCGCGGTGCGCCAGATCGCCAGCCGGGCGCGGGCCCACGTCGCGGACAGACGCCCGCGCGCGTCCGTCAGCGCGGCCGAGCGCGACGCGGTGATCGAGCGGTTCCGCTCGGCCACCGAGACGGGCGACCTGCAGGGTCTGATGGACGTGCTCGCCCCCGACGTCGTGCTGATGACCGACGGCGGCGGCAAGGTGAAGGCGGCGCTCAACCCGATCTTCGGGCGCGAGAAGGTCTTCCGCTTCCTCACCGCCGTCGCCCCGGAGGCGCTCGAGCTCGAGCCGGTCTGGCTCAACGGGTCGCCGGCGATCCAGTTCGTGGTCGCCGGGCACCGCGACGGCGTGGGGACGATGCTCGTCGAGGACGGCGTGGTGACGCAGCTGTTCCTGGTCCGCAACCCCGACAAGCTCGGCTCGGTGGCCGGCGAGGTGCCGCTCTCCCGCTCGTGACGCCCGCCCCTCCAGCGGTCGGCTCGAGCGGACCATGGGCCGCCTGACGCACGGCATGCCGTGCGACAGGCGTCCACGGCGTGCGACAGGTCCGCGTTCGCGGTGGGCGAAACCGGAACCGGAATCCTTCTCCGCTTGTCGTGCGTTGTGAGGAGCATGACCCAGACCCAGTCCCTCCCGGTGGTGTTCCTCCACGACACGGTCGTGCTGCCCGGCATGGTCGTGCCCATCGAGCTCGACGACCAGGCCCGCGCGGCCATCGACGCCGCCCGCCTCGCCCACGACGCCGACCCTGACAACGAGCCCACCCGCGTCCTCGTGGCCCCGCGGCTCGAGGACCGCTACGCCACCCACGGCGTGGTGGCCGTGGTCGACCGGGTCGGCCGCTTCGCCGGCGGCCGGCCCGCCGCTGTGCTGCGCGCCGAGCGCCGCGTCGCCATCGGCGCCGGCGTGACCGGGCCCGGTGCGGCCCTCTGGGTCGAGGCCGAGCCCGTGCCGGACACCGTCGTCACCGACGAGCTCCGCGCGCTCGCCGAGGACTACCGCACCCTCGTCGTCTCGATCCTGGAGCGCCGCGAGGCGTGGCAGGTGATCGAGACCGTACGACGCCTCGCCGAGCCCGACGCGCTCGCCGACACCTCCGGCTACGCGCCGTACCTCTCCGACGACCAGAAGCGCCAGGTGCTGGAGACCCCCGACGTGGGCGACCGGCTCCGCCTGCTCATCGAGTGGACGCGGGCCTACGACGCCGAGGACGAGGTCAACGACAAGATCAGCCAGGACGTCCGCGAGGGCCTGGAGAAGAACCAGCGCGAGTTCCTGCTCCGCCAGCAGCTCGCCGCCATTCGCAAGGAGCTCGGTGAGGGAGAGCCCGACGGCTCGGACGACTACCGCGCCCGGGTCGAGGCGGCCGACCTGCCCGAGGCGGTCCGCGAGGCCGCGCTGCGCGAGGTCGACAAGCTCGAGCGCTCCAGCGAGCAGGCCCCCGAGGCCGGCTGGATCCGCACCTGGCTCGACACGGTCCTCGAGCTGCCCTGGAACGAGCGCACCGAGGACAGCAGCGACGTCGCCGCCGCCCGCGCGGTGCTCGACGCCGACCACCACGGACTCGACGAGGTCAAGGACCGCATCACCGAGTACCTCGCCGTGCGCGCCCGCCGCGCCGAGCGCGGCCTCGAGGTCATCGGCGGCCGCGGCTCCGGCGCCGTCGTCCTCCTCGCGGGTCCTCCCGGCGTCGGCAAGACCTCGCTCGGCGAGTCCGTCGCCCGGTCGCTGGGACGCACCTTCGTGCGCGTCGCCCTCGGCGGCGTCCGTGACGAGGCCGAGATCCGCGGCCACCGGCGGACGTACGTCGGCGCCCTCCCCGGCCGCATCGTGCGGGCGATCAAGGAGGCCGGATCGATGAACCCGGTCGTGCTGCTCGACGAGGTCGACAAGGTCGGCGCGGACTACCGTGGCGACCCCGCCGCGGCGCTGCTCGAGGTGCTCGACCCGGCGCAGAACCACACGTTCCGCGACCACTACCTCGAGCTCGACCTCGACCTGTCCGACGTGCTGTTCATCGCCACCGCCAACGTGGTCGAGCAGATCCCGTCGGCCCTGCTGGACCGCATGGAGCTCGTCACCATCGACGGCTACACCGAGGACGACAAGGTCGCCATCGCGCGCGACTTCCTCGTCCCGCGCCAGCTGGAGCGGGCGGCGCTGACCCCCGACGAGGTCACCGTCTCCGACGACGCGCTCGGCGAGCTCGCGGCCAACTACACCCGCGAGGCCGGCGTGCGCCAGCTCGAGCGGCTGCTGGCCAAGGCGTTCCGCAAGGCCGCCACCCGGCTCGCGACCGGCGACGTCGAGCGGCTCGACATCGACCGCGAGGGGCTCAAGGACCTGGTCGGTCGGCCGCGCTTCACGCCCGACAGCCACGAGCGCACCGACGTGCCCGGTGTCGCCACCGGCCTCGCCGTGACCGGCCTCGGCGGCGACGTGCTCTACGTCGAGACGTCCGTGTCAGCCGGCAAGGCGGGGCTCACCGTCACCGGCCAGCTCGGCGACGTGATGAAGGAGTCGGCCTCCATCGCGCTGTCCTGGGTGCGCGCGCACGCCGACGAGCTCGGGATCGACCCGGACGTGTTCGAGCAGTCGATCCACGTGCACTTCCCGGCCGGCGCGATCCCGAAGGACGGCCCGTCCGCGGGCGTCACGATGGTGACCGCCCTCGTCTCGCTGCTCACCGGGCGGCCCGTGCGCTCCGACGTCGGCATGACCGGCGAGGTCACGCTCTCGGGCCGGGTGCTGCCGATCGGCGGCGTGAAGCAGAAGCTGCTCGCCGCCCAGCGCGCCGGGCTGACGACGGTCTACGTCCCGGAGCGCAACCGCGCCGACCTCGACGACGTACCCGCCGAGCTGCTCAGCGACCTCGACGTACGTCCGGTCGGGCGGGTGACCGAGATCCTGGCCGAGGCCCTCGAGCCGGCGGCGTCGCTCGGCGCGTCGGGCGCGGCCGCCTGAGCGGCTGTAACGCCGGGTTACGAGCTGTACCCACCCGGATACATCCGGGTGGGTACAAGCACTAACCCGGCGTTACAGCGCGCGCGACGGCAGTCTCAGGCGTCCTCGCCGAGGTTGTCGTCGGCGATGTTGTCCAGGTCGTTGCCGTGGCCCTCGGTCTTGAAGCGCTCGAACGACGCGCGGACCTCGGCCTCGGCCTCGACGCGACCGACCCAGTCGGCGCCCTCGACGGACTTGCCGGGCTCGAGGTCCTTGTAGACCTCGAAGAAGTGCTGGATCTCGAGGCGGTCGTACTTCGAGACGTGGTTGATGTCGCGCAGGTGCTCCAGGCGCGGGTCGTGCGCAGGCACGCACAGCACCTTGTCGTCACCGCCGGCCTCGTCGGTCATCCGGAACATCCCGATCGCGCGGCAGGCGATGAGGCAGCCCGGGAACGTCGGCGCCTGCAGGATCACCAGGGCGTCGAGCGGGTCGCCGTCCTGGCCGAGGGTGTTCTCGATGAAGCCGTAGTCCGCCGGATAGGCGGTCGAGGTGAAGAGCATGCGGTCCAGGCGCAGGCGACCGCTCTCGTGGTCGACCTCGTACTTGTTGCGCTCACCCTTGGGGATCTCCACCAGCACGTCGAACTCGAGCACGTCTTCCTCACCTTCTCCGGCACGCCGTCGGGCCGCTCAGCTGCGACGGGCCCGGCCCGACGCATGGGTACGGGGGCAGTGTCGCGCACAATGGCCCCGATGCGCGAAGCGAGAGGGTCGAAAAGGGTGGGACGTGACCTACGCCACTCCGGCCCGCGGCGACGCCGGTGGTCGGTGTGGCACTGGTTGCCGACGGTCCTCGTCCTCGCCCTGCTGGCAGCAGGGGTGGGCGCCTACCGCTTCGAGTGGGGCCAGCGCTACCTGCCGGGGCTGGCCGCCGACCCGCAGACCGAGCCGGAGCAGGTCCTCGCGCCCGCCGGCCTCGACCTCCCCGCGTGGACGCCGCCGGCCGACGACGCCGTCGCCCTCGACACCGCGGGCGCCCTCGACCAGGACCGCGTCGCCGCGGCCGTCTCCGACGACCTGGCCGACCCCGACCTCGGCAAGCACGTCGTGGGGGCGGTCGCACCCCTGGCTCCCGGCTCGGCCGAGTGGACGACGGGGGACGGGCGCTACCTGCCGGCCTCGACCACCAAGCTGCTCACCCTCGGCGCCGCCCTGGACGTGCTCGGGCCGGACCACACCTTCACCACGCGCGTCGTGCGCGGCACGGGTCCGCGCGACGTCGTGCTGGTCGGCGGGGGAGACCCGCTGCTGGCCAGCAGGTCGCTCACGGTCGCCGAGGCCGAGTCGACGTACCCGGCCCGCGCCGACGTGACGACCCTCGCCCTGCAGGTCGCCGAGGCGCTCGGCGGCCAGGGACGCGTCCGGGTCCGCTTCGACGACAGCCTGTTCACCGGCCCGACCGACAACCCGGCCTGGCGCCGCGACTACGTCCCCGACGACATCGTCAGCCCGATCACCGCGCTCATGGTCGACGGGGGCGACGAGCCCGACAGCGACCTCAAGTACGACGAGCCGTCGCTGGCGGCCGCCCAGGTCTTCGCCGACGCCCTGCGCGCCGCGGGGCTGCGCGTGAACGGCCAGCCCCGGCGGGTCGTCGCCCCGGCCGGCGCCGAGGAGCTGGCCTCCGTCGAGAGCGCGCCGCTGTCGCAGGTCGCGGAGCGGATCCTCGACGTCAGCGACAACGAGGGCGCCGAGGTGGTGGGCCACCAGGTCGGCCTCGCCACCTCCGGCACCGGGTCGTTCGAGGCGGGAGCCGCCGGCGTGCTCGACACCCTCGGCGGCCTCGGGATCGACGTCGCCGGCGCCGAGGTGTACGACGGCTCCGGCCTGTCGCGCCGCAACCGGGTCTCGACGTCCCTGCTCATCGACCTGATCCAGCACGCCGCCGGACCGGACGGCGAGGGGATGCGCAGCCTGGTCACCGGCATGCCCGTCGCCGGGTTCACCGGGTCGCTCACCTACCGCTTCGCCGAGGGCCCCGCCGTCGCCCGCGGCCTCGTCCGTGCCAAGACCGGCACCCTCACCGGCGTTCACGCCCTCGCCGGCATCGCCGTCGACCGCGACGGCCAGCCGCTCGCCTTCGTCTTCGGGGCGGACAAGTCCCCGCCGATCGAGCGGTACGACTCGCAGGAGGCCCTCGACCGCGCGGCCGCCTCCCTCGCCTCCTGTCGCTGCTCCGACTGACGTACGGCTTGCGGGACCTTGGCTACTGTCGCCGTATGAACCTCGTGGACTGGGACTTCGCCGTCACCGTGGGCACCCGCGTGGCCGGGCCGGGGCCCGACGTGTCGCCCGACGAGGCGGCCGCCGCCGTCGTCGAGCTCCGTGAGGGCGCGGCCCGCTCGACCCCGCTGGTCCGTGAGTTCACCGGGCTGCACACCGAGGCCGGCACCGCGCCGGTGCTGGTCGTGGACCGCAGGGGTTGGCTGCGCGCCAACGCCGACGGGTTCGCCAAGCTCCTGAGCCCGGTCGTGGACAAGCTCATCGAGAAGAAGGGCCCGCCGTCGGCGTTCGGGGAGGCCGTCGGCACCCGGGTCACCGGCGCCGAGGTCGGCCTGATGCTGGGCTTCCTCAGCAGCAAGGTGCTGGGGCAGTTCGACCCGTTCCACGAGCCGTACGGCCGGCTCCTGCTGGTGGCGCCCAACATCGTCCACGTCGAGCGCGAGATCGGCGCCGACCCGACCGACTTCCGGCTGTGGGTCTGCCTGCACGAGGAGACCCACCGGGTGCAGTTCACGGCCAACCCGTGGCTCGGCCAGCACCTGATGACCCAGATGCACGCGGTCGCCGACACGCTCGAGCCCAGCGCGCTGCTCGACGGGCTCCGCCGCGGCGCCGACGTGTTCCGGGGCGGCAACGGCAGCATCATCGACCTCGTCTCCTCGCCCGAGCAGAAGGAGATCCTCGACCGGGTCACCGGCGTGATGTCGCTGCTCGAGGGCCACGCCGACGTGGTGATGGACGGCGTCGGGCCCACCGTCATCCCGTCGGTGGCGGAGATCCGCCGGAAGTTCAACCAGCGTCGCAAGGGCGTCGGCGGCGTCGACAAGCTGCTGCGGCGGCTGCTCGGCCTCGACGCCAAGATGGCGCAGTACCGCGACGGGGCCGTCTTCGTGCGCCACGTCGTCGACAAGGTCGGCATGGAGGAGTTCAACGCGGTGTGGACGGGCCCCGAGACCCTGCCGTCCAAGGCCGAGATCAGCGACCCCGACGCCTGGATCGCCCGCGTGCTGTGACGCTCCACCCGTCGGTCGCGGCGGTCCGGCTGCCGGTGCGCCGGACGCTGTCCGGCCTCGAGGCTCGAGCAGGCGGACGCGAGACTGTCGCCGTGGCGTGCAGCGGCGGTGCGGACTCCCTCGCCCTCGCCTCCGCGACCGTCTTCGAGGGGCACAAGCTCGGCCTCCGCGTGGTGGGCGTGACGGTCGACCACGGCCTGCAGCCCGGCTCCGACGAGCAGGCGGACCGCGTCGTCGCCCAGCTCGCGGCGATGGGTGTCGACGAGACGCTCACCGCGCGCGTCGACGTCGACGCCGCGTCCGGGACGGGGCCGGAGGCCGCCGCCCGCGAGGCGAGGTACGCCGTGCTGGAGCAGGTCGCCGAGCACCTCGGGGCGCGGCTCGTGCTGCTCGGCCACACCCTCGACGACCAGGCCGAGACGGTGCTGCTCGGCCTCACGCGCGGCTCGGGCGGCCGGTCGCTGCAGGGCATGCGGCCGTCCTTCGGGGTGTTCGCGCGCCCGCTGCTCGGCGTACGCCGTGCCGACACCGTGACCGCCTGCCTGGTCGAGGGGCTCGACGCCTGGGACGACCCCCACAACTCGGACCCGGCCTACACCCGGGTGCGCGTGCGCGACCGGGTGCTGCCCGTCCTCGAGGACGAGCTCGGCCCCGGGATCGCGGAGGCGCTGGCCCGCACCGCGGACCAGCTGCGCGAGGACACCGCGCTGCTCGACGACCTGGCCGCCCAGGCGCTCGCCCACGCCCGCCGCGACGGCGGCCTCGACATCGAGGCCCTGCGCCTCGCGCCCCCGTCCATCCGCCACCGTGCCCTGCACCGGGCCGGCCTCGACGCCGGATCGCCGCCCTCCGAGCTGACCCGCGACCACGTCCTCGCCGTCGACCAGCTCCTCGTCGGCTGGCGGGGCCAGAAGTGGATCGACCTGCCCGGCCCGCTCCGCGCCCTCCGCCGTGACGGGCTGCTGGTGATCGAGGCTCCCTGAGACCCTAGGCTGACGCCCATGGACTCGTCCCACGTGGAGAACGACCTGGTCAACATCCTCTTCACCGAGGAGCAGATCCAGCAGCGGCTGGCCGAGATGGCCCTCCAGATCACCGAGGACTACGAGGGACGCGACCTGCTCGTGGTCGGCGTCCTGCGGGGGGCGGTGATGGTGATGGCCGACCTCGCGCGGTCGATGCCGCGGCACCTGGAGATGGACTGGATGGCCGTCAGCTCCTACGGGTCGGGCACCAAGTCCAGCGGCGTGGTCCGCATCCTCAAGGACCTCGACACCGACATCAGCGGGCGCCACGTGCTGATCGTCGACGAGATCATCGACACCGGCCTGACCCTCAGCTGGCTGGTCAACAACCTCTCGAGCCGCAGCCCCGCGAGCGTCGAGATCGCCACCCTGCTGCGCAAGCCCGAGGCGCTCTCGATGCCCGTCGAGCCGAAGTACATCGGCTGGGACATCCCCAACGAGTTCGTCGTCGGCTACGGCCTCGACTACCGCGAGCGCTACCGCAACCTGCGCGACATCGGCACCCTCGCGCCCCACGTCTACTCCTGACCGAGTGCGGAGGGAGCGCGCCGCCGACCTCGAACGGGTCGCACCGCTTCACCCCGCCTGAAAGAATGAGGGCCCCGGCGGCGTGTAGCGTCGCCTCCTCACCTCTAACCGCTGAAAGTTGCCTGTGAAGCGCATATTCAAGGGTCCCTGGCTGTGGATCGTCCTGTCCGCCTTCGCGGTCCTCCTGGCGATCCAGTTCCTCGCACCCAGCGACGGCTACGACGAGGTCAACACCTCGACCCTCGCCTCCTACATCGACGACGGCAAGGTCGACGAGATCGAGTTCAACGGCGCCGACTTCGAGATCCAGGCGACGCTCGACAAGGGCACCCGCGAGGACGGCGACAAGGTCGTCGCCCAGTACATCGACGGCCAGCAGGAGCAGCTGCTGAAGGCGGTGCAGGAGCAGAAGGCCGCCGGCACGATCTCGAAGTACAACTCGACCGTGCCGCAGCCGAGCTTCCTCGGCTCGCTGCTCGCCACCCTGCTGCCCTTCGCGCTGATCATCCTGCTGTTCATCTTCTTGATGAACCAGGCCCAGGGCGGCGGCGGACGCGGCGTCATGCAGTTCGCCAAGTCCAAGGCCAAGCTGATCACCAAGGACATGCCGAAGACGACGTTCAGCGACGTCGCCGGCTGCGAGGAGGCGATCGAGGAGCTCGGCGAGATCAAGGAGTTCCTCACCGACCCGGCCAAGTTCCAGGCCGTCGGCGCCAAGATCCCCAAGGGCGTGCTGCTCTACGGTCCTCCCGGCACCGGCAAGACCCTCCTCGCGCGCGCCGTCGCCGGCGAGGCGGGCGTGCCGTTCTACTCGATCTCCGGCTCGGACTTCGTCGAGATGTTCGTCGGTGTCGGCGCGAGCCGCGTCCGCGACCTCTTCGAGCAGGCCAAGGAGAACCCGCCGGCCATCGTCTTCATCGACGAGATCGACGCCGTCGGCCGCCACCGCGGCGCCGGCATGGGCGGCGGCCACGACGAGCGCGAGCAGACCCTCAACCAGCTGCTCGTCGAGATGGACGGCTTCGACGTGCGCGGCGGGGTCATCCTCATCGCCGCGACCAACCGTCCCGACGTGCTCGACCCCGCGCTGCTCCGCCCGGGCCGCTTCGACCGGCAGATCCAGGTCGACGCCCCCGACCTGAACGGTCGCCACCAGATCCTCAAGGTCCACTCGCGCGGCAAGCCGATCGCGCAGGACATCGACCTGCTGAGCATCGCGCGCCGCACGCCCGGCTTCACCGGCGCCGACCTGGCCAACGTGCTCAACGAGGCCGCACTGCTCACCGCCCGCGGCAACCAGAAGATGATCACCGACGAGGCCCTCGACGAGGCGATCGACCGCGTCATCGCCGGACCGCAGCGTCGTACGCGCCTGATGAGCGAGCGCGAGAAGCTCATCACCGCCTACCACGAGGGCGGCCACGCCCTGGTCGCCGCGGCGCTGCCCGGCACCGACCCGGTGCACAAGGTGACGATCCTGCCGCGCGGTCGCGCGCTGGGCTACACGATGGTGCTGCCCGACCGCGACAAGTACTCGCAGACGCGCAGCGAGATGCTCGACTCCCTCGCCTACATGCTCGGCGGCATGGCCGCGGAGGCGCTGATCTTCCACGACGTCACCTCCGGTGCCGGCAACGACATCGAGAAGGCCACGGGCCTGGCGCGCGCGATGGTGACCCAGTACGGCATGACCGAGCGCCTCGGCGCGGTCAAGCTGGGCGACAGCAACTCCGAGCCCTTCCTGGGCCGCGACATGGGCCACACGCGCAACTACTCCGAGGAGACGGCCGCCAAGGTCGACGACGAGATCAAGGCGCTGCTGGGCCACGCCCACCAGGAGGCCTTCGAGATCCTCCACGAGAACCGCGACGTCCTCGACGCGCTGGTGCTCGCGCTGCTCGACAAGGAGACCCTCGACAAGGGCGAGATCGCGGAGATCTTCGAGCCGTTGACCCGGCGACCGACCCGTCCGGCGTGGACCGGCTCGCCCGAGCGCGTGCCGTCCACGGTCCCGCCGGTCGACATCCCGCAGGAGATCCGTGACCGGGTCAACGCCGACATCGCCTCGCAGCAGTCGGAGACGGGTGGCGCGATCCTCACGCCGCCCGGCGCGGGCGGAGACGTCCACGGCGGCCCCGACGTCCACCCGGACACGCCCACCCCGCCCAGCCCGGACGCACCGTGACGGACCCGGTCACGGTGCCGCAGGTCGCGCCGGAGGACGTTCCCGCCTTCGACCAGGCCAGGGCCGAGGCCGCCGTGCGCGAGCTGCTGTACGCGATCGGGGAGGACCCCGAGCGCGAGGGGCTGCTCGAGACGCCGGCGCGGGTCGCCCGCGCGTACGCCGAGCTCACCCAGGGCCTGCGCCAGAGCCCGGAGGACGTGCTGACCACCACCTTCGACCTCGGTCACGAGGAGATGGTGCTGGTGCGTGACATCGAGCTGTGGTCGATGTGCGAGCACCACCTGGTGCCGTTCACCGGCGTCGCCCACGTCGGCTACATCCCGGCCGAGACCGGCAAGATCACCGGCCTGTCCAAGCTCGCGCGGCTCGTCGACGTCTACGCCAAGCGCCCGCAGGTCCAGGAGCGGCTCACCACCCAGGTCGCCGACTCGCTGATGGAGACCCTCGAGGCGCGCGGGGTCATCGTGGTCATCGAGGCCGAGCACCTCTGCATGACGATGCGCGGGGTCAAGAAGGCCGGCGCCCGCACCATCACGTCCGCGGTGCGCGGCATGTTCCTGACCCAGCAGGCCACCCGCGCCGAGGCGATGGCGCTCATCCACTCAGGCACCAGGTGAGCGAGGGCGTGGCCCCCGCTGCCCGGTCGCCCCGGGTGATGGGGATCGTCAACGTCACGCCCGACTCGTTCTCCGACGGCGGCCGGTGGGACACCACCGAGGCCGCCGTCGCCCACGGCCGACACCTCGTGGCGCAGGGGGCCGACGTCCTCGACATCGGCGGCGAGTCGACCCGGCCGGGGGCGACCCGCCCCCTGGTCGCCGAGGAGCTCGACCGTGTCGTCCCGGTCATCCGCGAGCTGGCGGCCGACGGCGTCGTGGTGTCGGTCGACACGATGCGCGCCGAGGTGGCCGCGGCGGCCGTCGACGCCGGCGCGGGGATCGTCAACGACGTCTCCGGCGGGCTCGCCGATCCGCGGATCCTCGACGTCGTGGCCGACAGCGACGCGTCCTACGTCGCGATGCACTGGCGCGCCCACGCCGACCGGATGCGCGACTTCACCGACTACTCGCCCGACGGCGTCGTGGCGTCCGTACGCCGTGAGCTGGGCGAGCGGCTCGACGCGGTCCTCGCCGCCGGTGTCCCGCGGGAGCGGGTCGTCCTCGACCCGGGCCTGGGCTTCGCCAAGAAGCCGGGCCACAACTGGGAGCTGGTCGCCGCGCTCGACGTCCTGCGCGAGCTGGGCTGCCCGCTGCTCGTGGGCGCCAGCCGCAAGTCGTTCCTCGGCTCGCTGCTGGCCGTCGACGGCGTGCCGCGGCCGGTCGACGAGCGCGAGCACGCCCACGTCGCGCTGGTCACCCTGCTGGCCGTCCGCGGGGTCGACCTCCTGCGCGTGCACGACGTACGGGCCACGCGGGACGCACTGGCCGTCGTGGCGGCGATGGAGGGAGGCAAGGCATGACCGACGAGCCCTTCGAGACGGGCGCAGGGCGCCCTCCTCAGGATGAACTGTCGATCACAGGGATCGAGTGCTTCGCCCACCACGGCGTCTTCGACTTCGAGAAGCGCGAGGGCCAGGTCTTCGTCGTCGACCTGCGTGCTCGGCATCGACACCCGGCCCGCGGCCGCCTCCGACGACCTCGTGGACACGGTCAACTACGGCACGCTGGTGGCCGACGTGAAGGCTGCCGTCGAGCGCGACCCCGTCGACCTGATAGAAACCGTCGCTCAACGCATCACGGACGTGTGCCTGTTGGACACTCGTGTTGAATGGGCGCGAGTCACGCTCCACAAACCTGATGCGCCCATCGACGCGACGTACTCGGACGTCGCGCTGACGATCACCAGAACGCGAGGCAACGCTCATGACTGAGACTCCCAACCCCCACATCGTGGACGCCGACTCCCTCACCGGGGAGATGCACCCGATCCGCCGGGTCGTGCTCGGCCTGGGCTCCAACCTCGGCGAGCGCCTGGCCTCCCTGCAGGGCGCGGTCAACGCGCTCGCGGACACCCCGGACTTCTTCGTCACGGGCGTCTCCCCGGTCTACGAGACGGAGCCGGTCGACGCGCCCGAGGGCTCCCGCCCGTACCTGAACGCCGTCCTGCTCGCCGACACCACGCTCCCCGCCGCCCGGCTGATGGAGCGTGCGCTGGCCATCGAGGACGCCTTCGACCGCGAGCGCAGCGACATCCGCAACGCGCCGCGCACGCTCGACGTCGACCTGATCGTCGTCGGTGACCGCCGCTCCAACGAGGACTTCCTGCGACTGCCCCACCCCCGCGCCCACGAGCGCGCCTTCGTGCTGCAGCCGTGGCACGACCTCGAGCCCGACGCGGTCTTCCCCGACCAGGGCCCGATCGCCGAGCTGCTCGACGCCTCCGACTCCTCGGGCGTGAAGAGGCGCGAGGACCTCACCCTCGAGGTCGAGTGAACGCCCCACGACGTCCTGCTCCTCCGCTGCGCTCCCCCTCAGGACGCCGCGGGGACCCCGAGTGAGCCAGGCCGAGTGAGCGAGTCCGGCCCGGACGCGCCCGACGACGAGCCCGAGGAGCCGCGCGGGACGCTCCGCCCGACCTCCGCGCGCGCCCTGACGGCGTCCATCGTCGGCGGCCTGGCGCTCGGGTGGGCGATCCACCCGGTGATGACCTCGGTGGCCGGACGGCCGCCGCTGGTCTCGTGGGTCCAGGCCCTGGTGCTGGTGATGGTCGCCGCGATCATGGGCTTCCTCGCCTGGCACACGTGGCAGACCGTGCACGTCCGGGGTGAGCGCCTCGAGCCGCACCAGGCCGTCAACCGCCTCGTCCTGGCCCGCGCGTGCGCCCTCGCCGGCGCTGCGGTGACCGCGGGCTACGTCGGCTACGCCGTCAGCTGGCTCGGCGACGAGTCGCAGTACGCCGACCGCTGGATCATGCGCTCGCTGGTCGCCGCCGCCGGTGCGGCGGGGGTGACCCTCGCCTCGCTGGCCCTGGAGCGTGCGTGTCGCACGGACGGCGGGCTGCCGCGCCCCTAGTCTGGCGCCATGCCTTCCCAGCAGTCACAGCAGTCCCAGGCGTCCCGCACGCCTGCCCGTCGCCGCCAGCGCAGCACGCGCCTGGCCGTGGCCGTCACGCTCCTCGCCGTCGGCGCGGCGCTCGTGATCGGTGCGCTGGCGTCCTCGTCGGCCGGACTGACCGCTGTCGCTGCCGTCGTGGCCGTGCTGGCCGGAGCCGCCGCCACCCGCATCACCCACACCGAGCTGATGCAGGCCCGCCGCGACGCCGCGCGCGACCGCGCCGAGCAGGCGCAGGAGTACCGCGTCCTCACCGAGCGTCGTACGGCCGAGTCCGCGGCCTTCGCCGCCGACATGCGCCGCAAGATCAACGAGCGCGAGGAGGCCATCGACGTCCTCGAGCGGGCCCTCTCCAACGCCCAGAAGAACGCTGCCGAGCAGACCCTCAAGCGTGGCCAGGAGGCCCGCCGTGCCGACGCCGCCGAGCGGGGTCGGGACGAGGCCGAGAGCGGCCGTGACGACGCGGAGGCCCGTGCCGCCGAGGCGATCGTGGTCGTCGCCGAGCTCGAGGCCGAGATCGACGTGCTCCGCGCGGAGCTCGACTCCCTGCGCGCCGCCGCGGCACGCCGCAACCACAAGAGCGCCTGAGGCTCCTCGCCCGAGCGGTGGCCCAGCCACGTTCCCGACACCGGGAACGTGGCTGGGCCACCGCTGTCTCTGCGTGTCGGGCGTGGCGCGCCGAGGAGCGGTGGCGCACCTGCATTCCGTACGCCGGGAAGGTGGCTGGCGCACCGCCCAGCAGCGCGTACGGAACAATGGCCGTTCGTGATCCCCGACGACAACCGGTTCGAGAGCGACCCCGTCGACGCGCTGCCCGAGGACCCGGGACTCCCGGCGGGCTGGGCGGCCGGGACGCCCGACGGTGACGACGCCGCGACGGTCGAGCGCCTGACCGAGCTGCTGCGCGGCCACGAGCGGGCCGGCCGCGGCTGGGCCGGCTCCGGCGAGGACGAGGTCCGGGTCGAGGTGTCGCAGCGCGGCGTGGCCATGCGCGAGAACCTGGTGGTGCGCGACCCCGAGGGCCGGATCCAGGCCTGGGGCAGCGTCCACGACCGCGCCGAGGGCCGGATGCTCTTCGTCCACATCGTCGGCCGCGAGGTCGACGAGCGGGTCGCCGACCGCTGCAGCGAGGTGCTGTTCGACTGGGCCGAGGCGCAGGCGCGCGCGGTCGGCGCGGCCCGCGGCCTGACCGAGCAGCAGATCGACACCGGCTCCTTCGCCGACGACGAGCGGCAGCACCGCTGGCTGGCCGACGCCGGCTTCGAGCGGGTGCGCACCTGGTGGCAGATGAGCCGCTCCGTCGAGGCTGCAGAGGCCGAGCTCGTGCCCGATCCGGCGCGGTGGGAGCGCAAGGGCGTCGTCTTCCGCCTCGTCGAGCGACAGGGCGGCCCGGACTCCGACGGGATGCCCGACGAGGACGACCTGCGTGCGGTGCACGACGTGCTCGAGGGTGCGTTCACCGACCACTTCAACTCGACGGAGGAGACCTTCGACGAGTTCATCCACCGGCTCCGCGAGGACCCCGGCCACCGCTGGGACCACTGGTGGCTGGCCGAGATCGTCGACGGGGAGGGCGGCGAGCCGGAGCCGGCCGGCGCCCTGGTCGGCACGGTGAGCGAGTGCGGCACCGGACCCGACGGGTCGTACGTCGCCTACCTCGGCGTGCTCGAGTCCGCGCGGGGTCGCGGGGTGGCCACCGGCCTGCTCCGCACGATCATCGCCGACGCCGCGTCCCGTGGCCGCGACCGCGTGGGCCTCGAGGTCGACGCCGACTCGCCCACCGGGGCGGACGGCCTCTACACCGCCATGGGCTGGGGCACGAAGTACGTCACCGAGTCCTGGCACAGGACCGTGGACGTCCGCGAGCCGTGACCGCGGCATCGCCGCACCCAGCGTGACGGAACGGTCCGCTACCGGAGCGACTCGCGCAGCGCGCGGTGCACGCCGGAGGGCGTCAGCACGCCGAGGAACGTCGGCCCGCGACGCACGCCGACCATCGGCTTGTCGTCGCGGAGCATCGCGGCGAGGGCGTCCTCGAGCGAGGAGTCGATGTCGATCGCCGAGCCGAGGTCGCCGGTGGAGACGCCGTCGAGCGGCTCGAGGTGCTCCTCGCGGAGCCGGGTGACGGTGAGGGTGCGGAGGCCGCCGGAGCCGACGAAATCGGCCACCTGCTCGTCGGCGGGGTGGGCGAGCAGCTCGCCGGGGGTGGCGTACTGCGCGAGTCGGCCGCCCGTGGCGAAGACGGCGACGCGGTCGCCCATCCGGATCGCCTCGTCGATGTCGTGGGTCACCAGCACCACGGTCTTGCCGAGCTCGTCCTGCAGGCGGCGGAACTCGTCCTGCAGGCGACCGCGCACGACCGGGTCGACGGCGCCGAAGGGCTCGTCCATCAGCAGCACCGGCGGGTTGGCCGCCAGTGCCCGCGCGACGCCGACGCGCTGCCGCTGACCGCCGGACAGCTCGTGCGGGTACTTCCGGGCGTACTGCCCCGGCTCGAGGCCCACGGTCTCCAGCAGCTCGTGGGCGCGCTCGCGGGCGGTGGCCTTGGACTCGCCGTAGAGCAGCGGCACCGTCATCACGTTCTGCTCGATGCGCTGGTGGGGGAACAGGCCGATCTGCTGGATGACGTAGCCGATGCCGCGGCGCAGCTCGACCGGGTCGGCGTCGGTGACGTCCTGGCCGTCGAGCCAGATCCGACCGGTGGTGGGCTCGATCAGCCGGTTGATCATCTTCAGCGTCGTCGACTTGCCGCACCCGGACGGGCCGACGAGGCAGACCATCTCGCCGCGTGCGACCTCGAGGTCCAGCTCGTGGACGGCAACGGTCCCGTCGGGGTACGTCTTGCCCACGCCCTCGAGCCGGATCATCGGCTCGTCGCCCCGTGTAGCGTCCATGCGGTGACCATACTGGGGGCAGCCGATTCCGGGCCGAGCTGCTACAGCCGGTTCGTCAACGAGTGGTTCTGCTGGCAGTACGTCGAGGACCGCCACGTCCAGATCACCGACGCCCTCGTCGAGCACATCGGCATCACGCTGGCGGCCCTCGTGCTCGGCATCGTGATCGCGGTCCCGCTGGCGCTGCTCGCCCGGCGGATCCCGCGGCTGGAGTCCCTCGTGCTCGGGTTCAGCACCGGCATCTACACCATCCCTTCGCTGGCGCTGCTGCCCCTGCTGGTGCCGTTCACCGGCCTCTCCGCGGCCACGGTGGTGATCGGGCTCGGGCTCTACGCGCTGACGATCCTGGTCCGCGCGCTCCTCGACGGCCTGCGGTCGGTGCCCGACGACGTACGGGAGGCGGCGCGCGGCCTCGGCTACGGACGCGCGCGGATGCTCACCCGCATCGAGATGCCGCTCGCGCTGCCGGTCGTGATGGCCGGCCTGCGGGTCGCCGCCGTCTCGACGGTCGCGCTGACCACCGTCGGCACGCTGGTGGCCTACGGCGGCCTGGGCGACCTCATCTCCCACGGCGTGCAGCGCGACTTCCGGGCCGAGCTGATGACCGCCGCGGTGCTGTGCGTCGTGCTGGCCGTGGTCCTCGACGTCCTCCTGGTGCTGCTGCAACGGGTGCTGACGCCCTGGACGGCAGGAGCGCGCTGATGGACCTCTTCTCCGAGACCTGGCAGTACCTCCTCGACGCCGACAACTGGACCGGCGCGGAGGGCCTCGTCGCCCGGCTGCTGGAGCAGCTGCTGCTCACCGCGACGGCCCTCGCGGCCGCCATGCTGATCGGGCTGCCTCTCGCCCTCTGGCTTGGCCACCTCGGCAAGGGCGGCTTCCTCGCCGTCAACATCTCCAACGTCGGCCGCGCCGTCCCGACCTTCGCGCTGCTGGCCATCCTGGTCGCAGCGGACTGGCCCGGGTCGGCGGACTTCGGTCCCTACGGCCGTGCCGGCCTCGCCACGCTCATCGCGCTCGTGCTGTTCGCCCTCCCGCCGCTCATCACCAACGGCTACGTCGCGATGCGCGAGGTGCCCTCCGACGTGCAGGAGGCCGCCGACGGCATGGGCATGTCGCCGGTCCAGCGCTTCCGGCGCGTGGAGCTGCCGCTCGCGCTGCCGGTGGTCGCGTCGGGCGTGCGCCTCGCGCTCGTGCAGGTGTGGGCCACGGCCACCATCGCGGCCCTGGTCGCCGGGCCGGGGCTCGGTCGCATCATCACCGAGGGTTTCGCGCGCAACGACTACGCCCAGGGCATGGCCGGCGCGGTCGTGGTCGCCGTCGTCGCGCTGGTCCTCGAGCTCGCCGCGGCGGCCGCCCAGCGTGCCGTCGACCCCATGCCGAGCGGTCCGTCATCGGATCGTGATGACGCGTTGTCGGTGCCCTCGACTACGGTGACAGAGGCTCCCACCGGGAGCTGAGCGGACCCGCTCGCATCACCGGACACGCGTGGCTCGGCCACGGGACACAGAAGGTTGAACGACATGCACGTACGACGTCCGCTGAT
Organism: uncultured Actinomycetota bacterium; assembly: GCA_963701485.1. Classification (GTDB taxonomy): domain Bacteria; phylum Actinomycetota; class Actinomycetes; order Propionibacteriales; family Nocardioidaceae; genus Nocardioides. Next base: position 49,681 of record CAVPAA010000011.1, on the reverse strand, counting down.
GGCGGTGACCGCCCTGGCCCTCACCGCCCTGCTCGCCGGGTGCGCCGGCGACGACCTGGCCTCGGAGAACGACGAGCCCACCTCGGGCTCGGGCGGGGGCGGCGGTGACGGCACCTCCGTCGTCATCGGCAGCCAGAGCTTCGACGAGGCCGCGCTCGTCACCGCGATGTACCAGCAGGTCCTCGAGGCCGAGGGCTACGAGGTCGAGACCCGCCTGGTCGACACCCGCCCGATCTACCTCAACGAGATGCCCGACTCCGTCCAGATCGCCCCTGAGTACGTCGCCGGCATCGTCGACCAGCTCAACACCGACGCCAACGGCCCCGACGCCAAGCCGCTGTCGACCAGCGACGCCCAGGAGACGATCGACGCCGGCGCGTCGCTGCTCGAGGAGAAGGGCATCACCCTGCTCGACCCCTCCCCGGCGTTCTCCGCCAACGGCTACTTCACCAGCCAGGACTTCTCCGACTCCGAGGGCGTCACCAAGCTCTCCGACCTCGAGGGCCAGAAGGTGACCCTGGCCGCTGCGCCGGACTGCAAGGGCCGCACCGACTGCGAGAAGGGGCTCGTCGACACCTACGGCATCGACGTCACCCTCGAGCCGCTGGGCTACGCCTCCACCGAGACGTTCCAGGCGGTCCTCGACGGTGAGGCCCAGCTCGGCCAGACCAGCACGCTCGACGGCACGCTGGAGGACCAGGGCCTGCTCCTGCTCGACGACGACAAGGGCATCCAGCCCGCGCAGAACCTCATCCCGGCCGTGTCGACCGAGTTCCTCGCCGACCACCCCGACATCGAGGGCCCGCTCAACGACCTGATGGCGGCGCTCGACAACGAGACCCTCGGTGGGTTGCTCGTCAGCGTCCAGATCGACCGCGAGCAGCCGGCCGACGTGGCCAAGGAGTTCCTGACCTCCGAAGGCTTGATCTAGTCGCAGAGGCACCGCTGGTCGAGGAAGGACGAAGTCCTGTCACGAGACCCCGGGTTTCGTGACGGTCGCTGCGCGACCTCCTCAACCAGCGGGTACCTCGTGGTCCCGCAGCGCCAGCGCTGCGGGATCCACGGTCGCCTCGTCCAGCACCGAGGCCGGCACCGACAGCCGCCATGCCCCGGTCGTGATGTCCTGCACCCGGGGCGCGGGGCCGTCGAGCGTGGCCACCCACTCCATGAGTGCGGTGACGTCGGCGCGGCGGTCCTGCTCCACCAGCCACCCGGCGAGCCGGTGGACGGGCGGCAGGCCGCTGTGCACGAGCGAGCGTCGGCCCCACAGGTCGAGCACGCCCGATCGCAGCAGCCGCCACCACTCGGGCGTGCACCCGGGCACCAGCAGGAAGTAGCGCCAGAGGTCGCCGGCCAGCACCCGGTCGAGGAAGACCGACTCGACCTCGGCCGACCCGTGGTCGCGCACCGAGGCGAGCGACGTCCGCTTGGTCTCCCAGCGGTCGGCGAGGTCCTGCAGCGACGCCGCCCGGGTCTGGGTGATCGAGCCCTCCCGGATCCGCCAGCGGTAGACGATCTGGTCGAGCACGTCGAACCTGCCCCCGAGGAACGCGCGCGTCGTGGTGGGCTGGTCCTCGTAGCGCACCCCCTCGGGCCACGACAGGCCGCGCGCGTCCCACCACGACCTGCGGAACACCTTGTTCCAGGCGAAGATGTCGCCGAGCAGCTCGGGCCGGTCCTCGACGCGCGCACCCCGCAGGGGTCGGTGGAGGCGCCGCATCCACGGCGGCTCGACCAGGCGGTCGCCCTCCCAGCGCACGATCGAGCCGGTGGCGAAGTCGGAGCCCGAGTCGTGGAGCGCGCCCACCAGGTCGGCGTACGCCGTGGTCGGGAGCACGTCGTCGGAGTCGAGGAAGGCGAGGAAGTCGCCGCGCACGTGCTGGACGCCGAGGTTGCGGGCGGCCCCGAGCCCGCCGTTGACGGAGTGGACGACGCTGATGCGGTTGTCGCGGCGTGCCCACGCGTCGGCGATCTCGCCGGTGCGGTCGGTCGCGCCGTCGTCGACGACCACGGCCTCCCAGCGTCGGTGCGTCTGGGCGACGAGCGATCGCAGGCAGTCGTCGAGGTAGTCCTCCACCCCCCACGCCGGGATGACCACCCCGAGGAGCGGTGCCCGGGAGAAGAGGCGCTTCATGGGCGACGACCCTAGGACACGGGCCGGCGGGCGGGACGCCGGTAGGCTGCCCGCCGTGACCGAGCAGCCGAGAGCCATCGACGAGATGAACCCCGACGGAGTGCCGCGGAAGGTCCTCTTCGTCGCCGGTGCCGGTCGCAGCGGCACCAGCACCCTGGCCGGCATCGTGTCGCGGCTCGGCATGCACGTGCCGCTCCCCGAGGTGCCGCCGGACGACTCCAACCCGCGCGGCTTCAGCGAGCCGCAGTGGGTCGTCGACGTCCACGACGAGTGGCTGCGCGAGGCGCTGGTGCAGGTCAGCGACAGCCGTCCGGAGGCGTGGTTCGACACCGGTCGCATCTGCAGCCGCGAGCCCGCCCGGATCCGGGTCAGCGAGTGGCTCGAGCCGCACTTCGCCGAGCACCCGGAGCTCGTGGTCAAGGACCCCCGGCTGAGCTGGTTCCTCGGCCTGTGGCGCGTGGCCGCCATCCGCACCGGCGCGACCCCGGTCTTCGCCACCATGCTGCGCCCGCCCGCCGAGGTGGTCGGCTCGAAGCAGAAGTACTACGCCAACAAGCTCGGCTCGGCGCACCTCGCGGCCAGCTGGGTCAACATGCTGCTCCACACCGAGCGGGCCACCCGCAGCGTCGACGGCGTGGGCGAGGCCGGGCAGGGTCGCGTCTTCGTGCGCTACGAGGACCTGCTGACCGACTGGGTCAAGACCACGACGGCCATGGGCCACGCGCTCGACCTCCAGACGATCATCCACACCCGCAGCGACCAGATCCGTGAGGTGCACCGCTTCATCGACCCGAACCTGCGCCGGGTCACCGCCACGCTCGACGACCTCGCGCTGCCCAGGCGGCTCCACGACCTCACCGGCCAGACGTGGGAGGAGCTCAACAAGCTCGCCGACGAGGGTGGGGACACCACCGCAGCGCACGCGACCTTCGACCAGCTCCGCGCGGAGTACGTCGACCTCTACGAGGAGGCGGCGGCCATCAGCCGCTCGACCGCCGAGCACGCCCGCCACCAGGCCCGCCGCCGGGCGCTGCACGAGGCCGCGGCCGAGGGGACCTCGAGGTCGATCGCCGACCGCGTGCCCCACGACGTACGCGCCGCCATCCCGCCGTCGGTGCGCCGCGGCGTGCGCAAGGCCCTCGGGCGCAGCCGGGATGCGGCCGGGGACCCGCAGCCGTGACCATCCCGATCGGCTCCGGCCACGGCCTGACCAACGTCGAGGGCCACGAGGACTTCGACATCGTCTGGCCCTGGAACCAGCCCGGCGGCCTGCGGCGCGGCGCGACCGCGGTGCTGCGGGTCAAGAACGAGGCCCCCGGCCTCCGCTTCGTGCTTCCGCCGCTGCTCCGCGCGTGCGACCACGTGCTGCTCGTCGACAACGGGTCGGACGACGGCACCGGCGATGAGGCCCTCCGGGTCGCGGCCGAGCACGGCCTGTCGGACCGGTTCACCCTGGAGGCGTACCCCTTCGAGGTGGCGCGCGCAGGAGCCGAGCACCTCGCGGTCAACGAGCGATCGGTGCACTCGCTCGCCTACTTCTACAACTGGTGCTTCTCGCACGTCCGCACCCGCTACTCGTGGAAGTGGGACGGCGACATGGTCCTCACCACCGAGGGCGAGGTGTCCATGGCCGACCTCTCCTGGCAGGTCGGGATGGCCGAGGCGGTCATCCGCTTCCCGCGCCACGGCCTCTACATCGAGTCCGACCGCAAGGCCTTCCTCGACCTGGGCCTGCGCAACATCGAGGAGTGGGGCTTCCCGATGAGCCCCGACTACGTCTACACCAAGGCGCCGGAGTGGGAGATCCGCACGACGCCGGACCGCATCGAGCAGTTCGCGCTGCCGCAGGGCCTGTGCGTCGAGCTGAAGTGGCTCGACGGCGACGAGTTCGCGCACTGGACCAACCCGGAGTCGTTCGCCACCTCCATCCGCAACCGGCGCAAGCGCCGCGAGTGGCTGGTCTGGAACGCCCTCCACGACGGCCAGGTGCCCGAGGGCGTCGTCGAGATCGAGTCCCCGGAGGGCGTGCACGTCGTCGACCACGTGACCCACACCTGGCTGCCCCGCGCGCCCCGCCCGTTCGTCGTCGACGACCCCGACCACGCGAGGCTGCACCTGCGCGCCTGAGCAGGTCCTGCGGCCTCCCGCGAGGGCGGGTGAGGCGGTGGGTGAGGCGGTTCACACCGCGTCCGGGGCATACCGGTACGGGGTCCGGAGGTTCCCCCGGCTCAGGACCGTACGTCGAGAGGCTTCGCCATGCCCGAGAACCACCCGCAGATCGCACCTCCCACCAAGAGCCGTACGCCGCTGCTGGTCGGCATCGCCGTCCTGGCGGTCCTCGCCGTGGTGGGCGGCTTCCTCTGGTCCCGGGGCGGCGACGACGCCGGCGCCACGAGCGGTGAGAAGAGCGAGAAGGTCGTGCTGGGCACCGTCGGCGCCAGCGACCCGTACTGGCAGGTCCTGGTCGACGCCGCCGCCGACGAGGGCATCGACCTCGAGGTCAAGGACTTCGCCGACTACACCCAGCCCAACCCCGCGCTGAGCGAGGGCGAGCTCGACATCAACCAGTTCCAGCACCTCGTCTACCTCGCGGAGTACAACGTCGCGAACGACGACGACATCGTGCCGCTCGGCTCGACCGCGATCTACCCGCTCGGGCTCTACTCCTCCAAGGTCGACTCGGTCGACGACATCCAGGACGGCGACACCGTGGTCGTCCCCGACGACGACAGCAACCAGGCCCGCGCCCTGCTGATCCTCCAGTCGGCCGGCCTGATCACGCTGAAGGACGGCGGCTCGATCTACTCCACGCTCGCCGACGTCGACGAGTCCGCCTCCACGGTGGAGGTCAAGGCGATCAAGGCCGACCTGACGCCCACCTCGCTGCCCGACGTGGCCGCCGCGGTCATCAACAACGACTTCGTCGAGAAGGCCGGCCTCTCCTTCGAGGACGCGCTGGCCACCGACGACGTCGACGACCCCAACGCGCTGCCGTACGTCAACGTCTTCGCCGTCCGCGCCGAGGACCGCGACGACCCGACGCTGCTCAAGCTCGTCGAGGTCTACCAGGAGACGCAGGCCGTCCTCGACGGCGTGCAGGACGTCTCCGGCGGCACCGCCGAGCTGGTGAAGGTCCCGCAGGACGAGCTGCAGGCGTCGCTCGACGACGTCGAGGCCGACACCGCGGCGCAGAAGTGACGCGAAGCCAGTAGGGGAGGAGCCCACGATGCCGCTCGTCGAGCTGACCGACGTGCACAAGACGTTCCCGGCCGCACGCGGCCGGACGCCCGTCGAGGCGATCCGCGGTGTCGACCTGACGGTCGAGGCCGGTGAGATCGTCGGCATCGTGGGCTACTCCGGCGCCGGGAAGTCCACGCTGGTGCGGCTGATCAACGCGCTCGAGACCACCACCTCGGGCAGCGTGCGGGTCGGCGGCCGGGAGATCACCGGTCTGAAGGAGCGCGAGCTGCGCGAGGTGCGGCTGGGGATCGGGATGATCTTCCAGCAGTTCAACCTGTTCCGCTCGCGCACCGTGTGGGGCAACGTCGCCTACCCGCTCGAGGTGGCCGGCGTCGCCAAGGCCGAGCAGAACGCGCGGATCTCCGACCTGCTCCACTTCGTCGGCCTCGCCGACAAGGCCCACAGCCACGTCGAGGAGCTCTCGGGCGGGCAGAAGCAGCGCGTCGGCATCGCCCGCGCGCTCGCCACCAACCCGCAGCTCCTGCTCGCCGACGAGTCGACCAGCGCGCTCGACCCGGAGACGACCCAGGAGGTGCTCGCCCTCCTGCGCCGGGTCAACCGCGAGCTCGGCATCACCATCGTGGTGATCACCCACGAGATGGACGTCGTGCGCAGCCTGGCCCACCGCGTCGTGGTGATGGAGGCCGGCCGCATCGTCGAGGAGGGCCCGGTCGTGCGGGTGCTCTCCGACCCGCAGCAGCCGGTCACGCGCCGGTTCGTCGCGACCATCGTCGACGACGAGCCCGACGTCGAGGCGCTCGCCGCCCTCCACGCCCGGCACACCGGGCGGTTCGTCAAGCTCGCCTTCCGCGGCGACGACGTGCGCCAGAGCGACGTGTTCGCGGTGCTCCTCGAGCACGGCGTGCGCTTCGAGCTCGTCTTCGGCGGCATCGAGGAGGTCCAGGGCGAGACCTTCGGCAACCTCACCCTCGCCCTCGACGGGGATCCGGCAGCCGTGGACGCCGCCGTCGCCGCCGTACGAGCGCTCGTCCCCGCGAAGGAGCTGCCGCGATGACCGACACCAACATGAGCGAGCTCTGGCCGCTCTTCTGGGACGCGGCGTGGGAGACCCTCTACATCGTCGCCATCACCCTGACGCTGGGAGGCATCCTCGGCCTCCTGCTCGGGCTCGGGCTGTACGTCACCCGCGGCGGCGGCCTCTACGCCAGCCGCCCGGTGAACCTCGTGCTCAACGTGCTGGTCAACTTCTTCCGGCCGATCCCGTTCGTCATCTTCATCGCGGCCGTGCAGCCGTTCGCCCGGGTCGTCGTCGGCACCGGCATCGGCAACCCGGCCATCATCTTCGCGCTGACGCTCGCGGCCGCCTTCGGCATCAGCCGCATCGTCGAGCAGAACCTCGTCACGGTCGACCCCGGCGTGATCGAGGCCGCTCGGTCGGTCGGGGCCGGACGGGCCCGCATCGTCCGGACCGTGGTCCTCCCCGAGGCGCTCGGCCCGCTGGTGCTGGGCTACACCTTCGCGTTCGTCGCGCTGGTCGACATGACCGCGGTGGCCGGCGTGATCGGCGGCGGGGGACTGGGCAACTTCGCCCTGCAGTACGGCTTCCGGCAGTTCGACACCGTCGTCACGTGGACCGCGGTCATCGCGATCGTGGCGCTCGTGCAGGTCGTCCAGCTGGCCGGCAACTCGGCCGCGCGCCGCATCCTGCGCCGCTGACCCGGCCCTCGCGCCGGGACCCGCTCCCGTCAGAGGAGCAGCAGCGGGATCGCCATCGCGGCGGTGAGCACGGGGAAGAGCCAGGGCCCGAGGCGGTCGAGGCCGCGGGACACCGGGTCCTCGCGCAGCGTCCCGGTGCCACCGGCACCTTCGGGGCCGACGACGGGGTCGGCGAGGTCGGGACCGCGCAGCGTCAGGACGGTGTGCACGGCCAGGAGCGCCAGCCCCGCGACGAGCGAGGGGAGGACCGGGGCGCTGACCACGGTCTCGCGCCAGGTCACCAGCACCGCGACGAAGATCGCGATGGGCACCCCGCCGCCGAGCACGGCGACCCACCAGTGCTCCACGACGGCGCGCAGCAGCGGCTCCGCCAGCCGGACGACCAGCACGATGCCGAGGACCGCGAGCGCCGAGACGGCCAGGAAGCCGGTGGTGAGCTCGACCTCCGTGCCTGCGCTCCACGCCCCGACCGCGGCGAGCGTCAGCAGCATCCCGGCGAGCCCGAGCACCGACGTCGCCGCGGTGCGTGCCAGGTCGGGGGACGCGGCCGCCGGGGCGGGCGCGAGGTCGGCGGCGTACGCCTCGGGGTCACCGAAGGCGGACCGCGCGGACTCGCCGCTCTCGGCGCAGTGCGCCTCGACCTCGGCGAGCGCGGACCCGATCCGGCGCCCGTCGACCCCGCGCAGGCGCAGCTCGAGCAGGAAGGCCTGCGACCACTCGTCCTCGACGTGCGGGGTGTTGGTGTCGATCTTCATGACGGTTCCTTCCGGGAGGGCTGCGCGAGGGCGGAGTCGTGGACGAACGAGCTGGTGACGTCGGCGAAGGCGAGCCAGTGGGTGACCTGGCGTCGGTGCTCCTCCTCGCCAGCCGGGGTGAGGGCGTAGAACTTGCGGCCGGGGCCGCCTTCTCCCGCGCGCCACTCCACCGAGACCAGGCCGGCCTCCTCGAGGCGGCCCAGCAGCGGGTAGAGCGTGCCGCCCTTGACCGTGCCGAGCCCGGCATCGGCGAGGGCGCTGGCAATGGCGTACCCGTAGGTCGGGCCGTCAGCGATGACGTGGAGCACGCAGACGGCCAGCGCGCCGCGCATCCACTCCGTGGGCCAGCCGGCGTCGGGGGTGGTCGGCGTCCGCATGACTAGATCGTGACACCAACTAGTCAGTGCGTCAACTCAGTCTCCCCGGGTGGGAGTGTCGCTCGTCACGCCGCCGTCCCGTTCCCACCGCGGAATCCGCGGGCGTAGGCTCGATGTTGATCGCAGTAGATCGGTACCCGCCACGGGACTGAAACGAAGAGGTCACCACATGACGTACGACCCTGTCCTCCACCCGGTGTCGCACCCGACGTTCGCCGTCGGCGTGATCGGCGCCGGTCGTGTCGGTGCCGTGCTGGCCGCCGCGCTCCGGGCCGCCGGCCACGACGTCGTCGCCGCCGCCGGCGAGTCCGACGCCTCGCGTGGTCGCATCGACGACCTGCTGCCCGGCGTCACGGTCGCCAAGCCGACCGACGTCGCGCGCGCCAGCGACCTGCTGCTGCTGACCGTCCCCGACGACATGCTGTCCAACGTCGTCACCGTGCTCAGCGCGAGCGGCGCGATCCGCGAGGGCCAGGTCGTGGTGCACACGAGCGGCCGGCACGGCCTGGCCGTGCTCGAGCCCGCCCGCGAGGTGGGCGCCCGCACCGTCGCGCTGCACCCCGCGATGACCTTCACCGGCACCGAGGTCGACCTGCCCCGCCTCGCCGGGCTGCGTGTTCGGCGTGACCGCCGCCGACGCCGACCGGGAGCTCACCGAGTCGCTCGTCACCGACCTGGGCGGCCGGGCGATGTGGGTCCCCGAGGACCGCCGCACGCTCTACCACGCGGGTCTCGCCCACGGTGCCAACCACCTCGTCACCCTCGTCGCCGAGGCGATGGAGATCCTGTCCGCCGCCGGCGCCGAGGACCCAGCCGCGACGCTGCGTCCGCTGCTGACCGCTGCCCTCGACAACGCGCTCGAGGCCGGCGACGCGGCCCTCACCGGCCCGATCGTGCGCGGCGACGTCGAGACCGTCCGCGCCCACGTCGCGGACCTCGAGGCCACCGCGCCCCAGACGCTGCCGTCCTACCTCGCCATGGCCCGCGCCACCCTGGGCCGGGCGGTGACCGACGGTCGGCTGCTACCCATCCGCGCCACCAAGATGCTCGGCGTCCTCGACGCCGCGGTGGTCCCGAGCCCGCTGGACCGGCACGCTCGATGACCACGACCCCCGCCCTCGCGTCGACCCGCGAGGAGCTCGCCGGCCTGCTCGCCGGCGCCCGCCGCGCCGGCGGCCGGATCGCGTTCGTCCCCACCATGGGCGCCCTGCACGACGGCCACGCCAGCCTGATGCGGGCCGCACGAGCCGCCACCACCGGGCCCGTGGTGGTCAGCATCTTCGTCAACCCGATGCAGTTCGCGCCGACCGAGGACCTCGACCGCTACCCGCGCACCCTCGACGCCGACCTCGAGGTCTGCGCCGCCGAGGGGGTGGACGTCGTCTTCGCCCCGGGCGTGGACGAGATGTATCCCGGCGGTTTCAGCCACGACTCCGTCCACGACGGCGTGACCGTGGCTCCCGGCGCACTGGCGACGATCCTCGACGGGGCATCGAGGCCGGGGCACTTCGACGGCGTGCTGACGGTCGTCGCCAAGCTGTTCGGCCTGGTCCGCCCCGACGTCGCGGTGTTCGGCCAGAAGGACTACCAGCAGCTCGTCCTCATCCGCCGGATGGTCCGCGACCTCTGCATGGGCATCGAGGTCGTCGGCGCCGAGACGGTCCGCGAGCCCGACGGCCTCGCCCTCTCCAGCCGCAACCGCTACCTCGACGACGGCCAGCGGGCGGCCGCGGTCGCCCTGAGCCGGGCGCTGCGCGCCGCGCAGGAGCGGGCGGCGTACGGCGTACCTGCCGCGCGCTGGGCCGCGATGTCGGTCCTCAAGGCCGAGACCGGTCTCGAGCTCGACTACCTCGCGCTCACCTCCCCCGACCTCGGTGAGCCACCCGAGACCGGCGAGGGTCGGATCCTCGTGGCTGCGCGCGTCGGCACCACGCGGCTGATCGACAACATGCCCCTCACGTTCGACCGCATCGTCCCCGGTGCGGACCTGGCGGGGACCGCGTCCGCGGCCTCGACCACCTCTGGAAGGAACAGCTGATGCTGCGCACGATGATGAAGTCCAAGATCCACCGGGCCACCGTGACCCAGGCCGACCTGCACTACGTCGGGTCGGTCACCGTCGACGAGGACCTGCTCGACGCCGCCGACCTGCTGGCGGGGGAGCTCGTCCACATCGTCGACGTCACCAACGGCGCCCGGCTCGAGACGTACACGATCGCCGGCGAGCGCGGCTCGGGCGTCATCGGCATCAACGGCGCGGCCGCCCGGCTGGTGCACCCCGGCGACACGGTCATCCTCATCGGCTACGGCCAGATGGACACCGCCGAGGCGAGGGAGCTGCAGCCGCACGTCGTCTTCGTCGACGCCGACAACAAGATCATGGGCACCGGCGCCGACCCGGCCGACACCTTCGGCGACGAGACCTTGTCCCGCGGCGACCTCGTCGCTCGATAGCCTGCGCGGATGACCTCCCACCGGCCGGTCCCGGGCCGCCTCCGTGCCCCGGCGCCCGGCTGGACCACCCGCGCCGACGTCGTCGTGGTGGGCTCCGGCATCGCCGGGCTCACCGCCGCGCTGCGCATCCACGCGGCGAACCCGTCGCTGCGCCTGCTCGTCGTGACCAAGGACGTCCTCGCCGCCGGGTCGACGCAGTGGGCCCAGGGCGGGATCGCCGCGGCGCTCGGACCGGGCGACACCCCCGAGCAGCACGAGCACGACACGCTCGTCGCAGGCGCCGGTGCCTGCGACGTGGAGGCCGTTCGCATCCTGGTGACCGAAGGCCCCGAGGCGGTGCGCGAGCTGATCGCCCTCGGCACGCAGTTCGACCACCACCCCGACGGCGAGCTCTCCCTGACCCGCGAGGGCGGCCACCTCCGTGACCGCATCGCCCACGCCGGCGGCGATGCCACGGGCGCGGAGATCCAGCGCGCGCTGATCGCCGCGGTCGAGCGGGCGCCGGAGATCGAGGTCGTCCAGCACGCGCTGGCCGTCGACCTGCTCCTCGCCGCCGACGGCGGCGTGGCCGGCCTGACGCTCCACGTCCTCGGCGAGGGCCAGCGCGACGGGGTGGGTGCCGTGCTCTGCCGGGCGGTCGTCCTCGCCTCGGGTGGCCTCGGCCAGGTCTTCAGCCAGTCCACCAACCCCAGCGTGTCCACCGGGGACGGGATGGCCGTCGCGATGCGGGCCGGCGCCCGGGTCCGCGACCTCGAGTTCGTCCAGTTCCACCCCACCGTCATGTGGCTCGGCCCCGACTCCCAGGGCCAGCAGCCGCTGATCTCCGAGGCGGTGCGCGGCGAGGGCGCCTTCCTCGTCGACTTCGACGGCGCCCGCTTCATGCAGGGCGAGCACCCGCTCGCCGACCTCGCGCCCCGCGACGTGGTCGCCAAGGCGATCACCCGCCGGATGATCGAGACCGGCCACCCGCACATGTGGCTCGACGCCCGCCATCTCGGCGAGGCGTTCTGGGAGCGTCGCTTCCCCACCATCCTGCGCGTGTGCCGCGAGCACGGCGTCGACCCGGTGACCGAGCTCGTCCCGGTGGCGCCCGCCCAGCACTACGCGTCCGGCGGGGTGGCGACCGACCTGTGGGGGCGTACGACCGTCCCGGGCCTCTACGCCACCGGCGAGGTCGCCTGCTCGGGCGTCCACGGCGCCAACCGGCTGGCGTCCAACTCGCTGCTCGAGGGCCTGGTGTTCTCCCGCCGCATCGCCGACGTGCTGCCCGGTGAGCTGCGCGACTGGGCCGACCCCGTCGCCGACGGGCGCCCCGAGGGGCTCGTGTCGGGTGAGCGCCGCCGGTCGATGCAGGAGACGATGACGACCCGCGTCGGGGTGCTGCGCCACGCCGCCGGCCTCGCCGAGGCGCTGGCGTTCCTCGGCTCGCTCGACCACGGCGCGGCCGAGGTCGCGCCCGACGCCTGGGAGACCACCAACCTGCTGACCGTCAGCACCGCCCTCGCCGAGGCGGCGGCGCTGCGCACCGAGACCCGCGGCTCCCACTGGCGCGAGGACCACCCCGACCGCGACGACGCGAAGGCCGGCCACGTCGACGCGTGGCTCGACGCCGACGGCGGCGTCGCGGTCGAGTGGACGTACTCGCCCTCCACCGACCCGTCGACCGCCGAGGTCCCCGCATGAGCACCCCACGCCCTTCTTCTCCCCCGCTCCGCTCCTCCGAACAAGACCGCAGGGACCCCGCATGACCAGCCTGCGCGACGTGCCCGCCGAGGTCGTCGACGACCTCACCGCAGCGGGGCTCGACCCCGACCACGTCTGGGACGTCGTGTCGCGTGCGCTCATGGAGGACCTCCCCGAGCGACCGCACGAGGACCCGACCAGCGAGTCGACCATCCCCGCCGACGCCCGCGCCGAGGCCGTCCTCGCAGCGCGCGAGCCGGGCGTCGTCGCCGGCCTCGGGGTCGCCGCGGTCGCCTTCTTCATGGTGGGCGCCGACGCGACCCTCACCGACCGCCTGCCCGACGGGACGCGCGTCGAGAAGGGCGACGTGGTGATGCGGGTCGAGGGGCTGACCCAGCGGATGCTCGTCGCCGAGCGCACCGCCCTCAACCTCGCGTGCCACCTCTCGGGCATCGCGACGGCCACCTCCCGCTGGGTCGAGGCGCTGGACGGGCTCCCCGACGCGGGTGCTCGACACCCGCAAGACGCTGCCCGGCCTGCGCGCGCTGCAGAAGTACGCCGTGCGCTGCGGTGGCGGGGTCAACCACCGCCACAGCCTCCAGGACATGGCGATGGTCAAGGACAACCACGTCATCGCCGCCGGGGGAGTGCTCCCCGCGCTCGAGGCGATCCGCGGCCGGCACCCGGGGCTGCCCGTCGAGGTCGAGGTGACGACGCTCGACCAGCTCGACGACCTGCTCGCCCTGCCCGAGCCGCCGGAGCGGATCCTGCTCGACAACATGAGCGACGAGCTGATGGCGGACGCCGTACGACGTACGGCCGGGCGGGTGCCGCTCGAGGCCAGCGGCGGGATCACGATCGAGCGGGCGGCACGCATCGGCGCCACAGGCGTCGACTTCGTGTCGGTCGGGGCGCTCACCCACTCCGTGGTCGTCTTCGACATCGGCATGGACCTGACGGAATGACGCTTCTCGCCGCCGACATCGGCAACAGCCACACCTTCCTCGGCCTCCTCGACGGCGAGGAGGTCACCGCCCACTGGCGGGTCAACACCGACGAGCGGCGTACGGCCGACGAGTGGTCGGTCCTGCTCCGCGGTCTGCTCGACGAGCGGGTCGACGACGTCGACGGCATCGTCGTGTGCGCCACCGTCCCGGCGGTCCTGCACGAGTGGCGCGAGATGCTCGAGCGCCACTTCCACGACGTCAGGGCGATCGTGGTCGAGCCGGGCGTGCGCACCGGCATCCCGGTGCTGATGGACAACCCGCGCGAGGTCGGCACCGACCGGATCGTGAACTCGCTGGCCGCCGCGACGATCTACGGCGGTCCCGCGATCGTCGTCGACTTCGGCACCGCGACGACGTTCGACGTCGTCAACGGCAAGGGGCAGTACGTCGGCGGCGCGATCTCGCCCGGCATCGAGACGTCCCTCGAGGCGCTCGGTCGGCGCGGGGCCCAGCTGCGCAAGGTCGAGCTCGCCCGCCCGCGGTCGGTGATCGCCAAGAACACGGTCGAGGCGCTCCAGAGCGGGATGGTCTTCGGCGTCGCGGCACAGGTGGAGGGACTCGTCGCGCGCATGATCGCCGAGCTCGGCGCCCCGGTCGAGGACGTGACGGTGATTTCGACGGGCCATTTGGCCGCGCTTCTCGTCGACGATTGCGCGTGTTTCACCGAGCATTCCCCGTGGCTCACGCTGCAGGGACTCCGGCTCGTATTCGAGCGCAATTCCTGAATTGAATTGTCAGGGCATTCCTGACTTCTTTTGTGCGCGTCAACGAGTGGTGCCACACTGCATTCGACGCGTTTAGACCAGAGCGCGCACAAAGCAAAGGAATACACATGGCACAGAAGGTCAACATCGTTCTCGTCGACGACCTCGACGGCACTGAGGCCACCGAGACCGTGTCATTCGGCCTCGACGGCACCACCTACGAGATCGACCTGAACGACGCCAACGCCGCCTCCCTCCGCGAGGCGCTGAGCGGCTACGTCGGCCACGCCCGCAAGGTCACCGGTGGGGGCCGGCGCACCCGCCGCTCGTCGGGCGGATCGTCCTCCTCCTCGTCGTCCTCCAACACCAAGGACGTGCGCGAGTGGGCCAAGTCCCAGGGCATGGAGGTCTCCGAGCGCGGCCGCATCTCCGCCGACGTGCAGCAGGCCTACGACGCCGCCCACTGACGTACGCCGTCCCCTGGACGCTGCCGAGCCCGTTCGCTGATAGCGGACGGGCTCGTCTGTGCCCCGGGAACACGTAGGCTGATGTCGGGCGTTGAGCCCAGTGTTCGTGCTCCCGTCCCGGCGGGGGGCCAGCGGACCACGCAGACGTAGAGGAGCGCACATGTTCGAGCGGTTCACCGACCGAGCCCGGCGAGTTGTCGTGCTGGCCCAGGAAGAGGCCCGCATGCTCTCCCACAACTACATCGGGACCGAGCACATCCTGCTCGGCCTCATCCACGAGGGCGAGGGCGTCGCAGCCAAGGCCCTCGAGTCCCTCGACATCTCCCTGGAGGCCGTGCGCGCCCAGGTCGAGGAGATCATCGGGCAGGGCCAGCAGGCTCCGTCCGGCCACATCCCGTTCACGCCGCGCGCCAAGAAGGTGCTCGAGCTCTCGCTCCGCGAGGCGCTCCAGCTCGGCCACTCCTACATCGGCACCGAGCACATCCTGCTCGGCCTGATCCGGGAGGGCGAGGGCGTCGCGGCCCAGGTCCTGCAGAAGCTCGGCGCCGACCTCAACCGGGTCCGCCAGCAGGTCATCCAGCTGCTCAGCGGCTTCCAGGGCAAGGAGTCGACGACAGCCGGCGCCCAGGCCTCCGGCTCCGGCGGCGAGACCCCGTCGAGCTCGCTGGTCCTCGACCAGTTCGGCCAGAACCTCACCCAGGCGGCGCGCGAGGGCAAGCTCGACCCGGTCATCGGGCGCGAGCAGGAGATCGAGCGCGTGATGCAGATCCTGTCGCGCCGCACGAAGAACAACCCCGTCCTCATCGGCGAGCCCGGCGTCGGCAAGACGACGATCGTCGCCGGCCTCGCGCAGGACATCGTCAAGGGCAACGTGCCGGAGACGCTGAAGGACAAGCAGATCTACACGCTCGACCTCGGCGCCCTCGTCGCAGGCTCGCGCTACCGCGGTGACTTCGAGGAGCGCCTCAAGAAGGTGCTCAAGGAGATCCGCACCCGCGGCGACATCGTGCTGTTCATCGACGAGATCCACACCCTCGTCGGCGCCGGTGCGGCCGAGGGCGCGATCGACGCCGCCAGCATCCTCAAGCCGATGCTGGCCCGCGGTGAGCTGCAGACCATCGGTGCCACCACGCTCGACGAGTACCGCAAGTACCTCGAGAAGGACGCCGCGCTCGAGCGCCGCTTCCAGCCGATCCAGGTGCAGGAGCCCTCGATCGCGCACACCATCGAGATGCTCAAGGGTCTTCGCGACCGCTACGAGGCGCACCACCGCGTCACCATCACCGACGAGGCCCTGGTCTCGGCGGCGACGCTGGCCGACCGCTACATCTCCGACCGGTTCCTGCCGGACAAGGCCATCGACCTCATCGACGAGGCCGGTTCGCGACTGCGCATCCGCCGGATGACCGCGCCGCCGGACCTGCGCGAGTACGACGAGAAGATCGGCGACGTGCGCCAGCGCAAGGAGGCCGCGATCGACGGGCAGGACTTCGAGGCCGCGGCCCGCCTGCGCGACGAGGAGAAGCAGCTCTCCGCCCGCCGTGCCGAGCGCGAGAAGCAGTGGCGCGCCGGCGACCTCGACGAGATCGCCGAGGTCGACGAGGAGCTGATCGCCGAGGTCCTGGCCGTGGCCACGGGCATCCCGATCGTCAAGCTCTCCGAGGAGGAGTCCACCCGTCTGCTCAAGATGGAGGACGAGCTCCACAAGCGGGTCATCGGTCAGGAGGAGGCCGTCAAGGCACTCTCCCGCGCGATCCGTCGTACGCGAGCCGGGCTCAAGGACCCCAAGCGCCCCGGTGGCTCGTTCATCTTCGCCGGGCCCTCGGGTGTCGGCAAGACGTGGCTGTCCAAGACGCTCGCGGAGTTCCTCTTCGGCGACGAGGACGCGCTCATCCAGCTCGACATGAGCGAGTTCTCCGAGAAGCACACGGTCTCGCGACTGTTCGGTTCGCCTCCCGGCTACGTCGGTTACGAAGAGGGCGGCCAGCTCACCGAGAAGGTGCGCCGCAAGCCGTTCTCCGTCGTGCTCTTCGACGAGGTCGAGAAGGCCCACCCCGACATCTTCAACAGCCTGTTGCAGATCCTCGAGGAAGGTCGTCTGACGGATTCCCAGGGTCGCGTCGTCGACTTCAAGAACACCGTCATCATCATGACGACCAACCTCGGCTCGCGAGACATCGCCAAGAGCGTCAACCTCGGCTTCGGTGCCGTCGGCGCCGACGCGGCCGGCTCCTACGAGCGGATGAAGAGCAAGGTGTCGGAGGAGCTCAAGCAGCACTTCCGCCCCGAGTTCCTCAACCGTGTCGACGAGATCGTCGTCTTCCCGCCGCTGTCGCAGGAGCAGATCGTGGCGATGGTCGACAACATGATCGCCTCCGTCGAGCTGCGCATGAAGGACCGCGACATGTCGCTCGAGCTCACCCAGCCCGCCAAGGCGCTGCTGGCCGAGCGCGGCTTCGACCCGGTGCTCGGTGCGCGACCGCTGCGTCGCACGGTGCAGCGCGAGATCGAGGACGTGCTCGCCGAGAAGATGCTCTTCGGTGAGGTCGGCCCCGGCCAGATCGTCCTGGTCGACGTCGAGGGCGAGGGCCCCGCGGCGAAGTTCACCTTCAAGGGCCAGAAGAACTCCAGCGGTCCCCGACATGCCGCCGTTCGAGACTGCCGACCTGGCGATCGAGCCGCAGCGTGACGACGAGGGCAACCTCGAAGGCCCGGACGACTCCGCGGGTCCGATCGACGTGCCGAGTCCGACGAGGCCTGACCTGCCAGGTCTGTCACCTGATCACCCCGGGAGCGCCCAGCGCCCCGGGGTGATCTGCGTCAGGAGCCCGTCGGCGACCAGCCCGGCCAGGCACCGCTCGCGCTGCTCGTCCTCCGTCCAGGCGACCTCGAGCTGCGCGGCGCTGACCGAGTCGGCCTCCCGGGCGAGCGCCAGGATCCGGCCGCGGCACTGCCGGTCGGTGCCCGCCCAGGCCTGACCGCGGCGGGGCGGTCCGTCGTACGCCGGGAAGCCGGCGCCGCGCCACGTGCAGTCCGCCGCGATGGGGCAGGCCTCGCACGACGGCTGGCGGGCGGTGCACACCAGTGCCCCGAGCTCCATCGTCGCCACCGCCCACGTGGCAGCCGTGGCGGGGTCGTCGGGCAGCAGCGTGGTCGCCACGTCGCGCTCGGCGCGGGTGACGGCCGGAGCGCGGGAGCTCGCGCCCGGAGACCGCGCGGGTGAGGACCCGTCGGACGTTGGTGTCGAGCACGACGTGCCGCTGGCCGAAGGCGAAGCTGGCGATCGCCGCGGCGGTGTAGTCGCCGATGCCGGGGAGCGCGAGCAGGTCGTCGTACGACGCCGGGACCTCGCCGTCGTGGCGCTCGACGATGGCCGTCGCCGCGGCGTGGAGGCGCAGGGCGCGACGGGGGTAGCCGAGACGGCCCCACATCCGCACGGCCTCGCCGGTCGGGCTCGGCGGCCAGCGTCGGCCGGGGTCGGCCACCGCTCGAGCCACAGCGGCGTGGACCGGCAGCACGCGCGCCACCGGCGTCTGCTGCAGCATGAACTCGCTGACCATCACCGACCACGGGGTGGCGGACACCCCGCGCCACGGCAGGTCGCGCGCGTGGTCGTCGTACCAGTCGAGCACGGCGTCGTGCAGCGCGCTGGGAGAGGGGGCGTCCATCGCGGCGATCGTAGGTGAGCCGGTGCGCCTCCGCCGAGACGGGCCGGCGGCTACCTACCCTGAGCGCATGCCGACGACCGTACGACCTCGTGGGCCGCTGCCGGCCCGGGTCTACTGGACCCGACGCCTCGTCGTGCTCGTCGTCCCGCTGCTGCTCGTCGTCGTGCTCGCCCGCGTGCTCGGCGGCTCGGCCGACGGCAAGGACCAGTCGACGGCCACGGCCACGCAGGCAGGCGCGACCACCGCGACGACGGCTGCTCCCACCGCCGGCCCGACCGCCGAGGTGGCGACGGGCGGCAAGAAGGGCAAGAAGAACAAGAAGAACGCGACCGTGGAGACCGCGCCGCCGGAGCCGGTCCTGGCCGAGCCCACCGGGCCGTGCACCGAGTCCGACATCGTCGCCACGCCTGCCCTGACGTCCGCCGCCGGTGGCGCGGACGTCCCGATCACGATCAACCTCCGCACCGTCGTCACCGAGGCCTGCACCTGGCAGGCGTCGCCGGAGACGATGACCGTCACCATCACCTCCGGCAGCGACTACATCTGGAGCAGCCGCGAGTGCCCGGTGTCGATCCCGCCGCAGGACGTGGTGGTCCGGCAGGCCGTCGACACCCCGGTCGTCGTCACCTGGTCGGCCAGGCGCTCCGACGAGGGCTGCACGAAGTGGACCGACTGGGCGATGCCCGGGTTCTACCACGTCGAGGCGGCCGCCCTCGGCGGCGACGGCACCGACATCCAGTTCGAGCTCACCGGTGGTGTGCCCGCGGTGGTCACCACCACCGCCGACCCCCAGCCGCAGGGCGGCAAGAACAAGAACAAGAACGGCGACACCTCGCACACCCCCGGCGAGGACGGCGCGGGCAACTCCGCCGGCTGATCGGCGCCTCGGCCCTTCGGTCCTCTCGGCGCCTCCGAGCGATGCTGCGCGGGGTTTCCGTCGTACGCCCGGGCTGGGGCGACCCGTCGCACACGTGCGGCGGCTGTGGCCCTCGGAGGCATGTCGTCGTACCTCGGGGCGTTAGCGGTGGGTGAGGAGGGTTCCAGGCGCGGGAAGTCCCGTCCTGGCGCCGCCACCTCGAGCGGTGAGTGAGGCAGCTTTTCGGCCCGTGAGAACCTGCGCCACTCACCGCTGGCCCGCGGGCGGGAGGTCCAGCGGTGGCGGAGGCAGCTTTTCGGCCCGTAGAACCTGCGTCACTCACCGCTGGCGCGGGTCGTACCGCCGGGCGGTGTGGGAGCCACATTCGCGGCCGAATGTGGCTGGCCACCGTCGCGGGCGTGTCGGCGTACGCGCCGTGGGCGGTGTGGAGCCACATTCGGCGGCCCGGGATGTGGGTGAGCCACCGCTCGCGGGTGTGTCGGCGTACGACGCACCGCCCAGCGGTGTGGGAGCCACATTCGGCGGCCCGGGAATGTGGCTGGGCCACCGCCCGAGCGGCGACCGGGCCGAGGGAGGTCTCGACGCGTACGTCGAGGCTTCGTCCCTCAGCCGCGGTGCTTGCTCGATCTGGCCGGCGCCCACGCTGCGAGCTCGCTCCTCGCCCGCAGCCGGCCGTCTCAGATGTAGCGCTCGGTGATGCTCGACTCGGCGAGGCGGGAGAGGCCCTCGCGGACGCTGCGGGCGCGGAGCTCGCCGACGCCCTCGACGGCCTGGAGGTCGTCGATGCCGGCGGAGAGCAGCTGCTGGAGGCCGCCGAAGTGGTCGACGAGTCGGTCGACGACGGCGGCGGGGAGGCGGGGGACCTTGGCCAGGAGCCGGTAGCCGCGCGGGGCGACGGCGGCGTCGAGGTGCTCGGCGCCGCCGAGGCCGATGGCGCGGGCCACCGCGGCCGGGTCGACCAGCTCGGTCGGGGAGAGCGCCTCGAGCTCGGCGACGTGGGAGGACGGGTCGGCCTGCCGGCGACGGCCGCCGGGGAGGTAGTCGCGGACGACGAGGTCGCGCTCGGCGTCGACGCCGGTGACGAGCTCCTCGAGCTGGAGGGAGAGGAGGCGTCCGTCGGTGCCGAGCTCGAGGACGTAGTCCTCGATCTCGCGGGCGATCCGGATCACCATCTCGAGGCGCTGCGCGACGACGGCCACGTCGCGCACCGTGACGAGGTCCTCGATCTCGAGCGCGGACAGGGTCGCGGAGACCTCGTCGAGGCGGAGCTTGTAGCGCTCGAGGGTGGCGAGGGCCTGGTTGGCGCGGGACAGGATCTTGCCGGAGTCCTCGAGCACGTGGCGGATCTCGCCGACGTAGGCGGCGATGATCTGCATCGACTGCGACACCGAGACGACGGGGTGGCCGGTCTGCTTGGCGACCCGCTCGGCGGTGCGGTGCCGGGTGCCGGTCTCCTCGGACGGGATCGTGTGGTCGGGCATCAGGTGGACCGCGGCCCGGTGGATGCGGGTGATGTCCTTGTCGATGACGATCGCGCCGTCCATCTTGGCCAGCTCGCGCAGACCGGTGGCGGTGAAGGGGACGTCGAGGGTGAAGCCACCGGTCGAGATGGACTCGACGACCCGGTCGAGGCCCAGGACGATCAGGGCGCCGGTGCGGCCACGGAGGATGCGTTCGAGCCCGTCGCGCAGGGGCGTGCCCGGTGCGATCGAGGCCAGGGTCGCGCGCAGCCTCAGCTGCTCGTCGATGCGCTCTGCCACCGGTCCCTCCACGTGCTCTCTCCTCGGGCGCGCCCCCGTGCGCCATCGGGTGAAGTGTAGGGGTGGTGGGCCTCGATCCACCGATCGTTTCGCGCCCGGGGCCCCCACCCGCGGTCGGGCGAGCCCGGTTCCGTCAGAGGGGCGGCGTCAGGTCGAGGGTGAGCAGGGCGCCCAGGACGTCGTCCACCTCCACCACGCGGAGGCCGTCGACCACGCGTCGCGAGGGGATCCCGCGCTCGCTGGGCAACGCCCGCCCCCGGGGGACGACCGCCACCTTGAAGCCGAGCCGCGACGCCTCGGCGATGCGCTGCGGCAGGTCGCGCACCCGGCGCAGCTCGCCCGCGAGCCCGATCTCGCCGATGGCCACGGCCCCTCGCGGCGGCGGCACGCCGAGGTGGGAGCTGGCCACCGCGACCGCGAGGGCCAGGTCTGCCGCGGGGTCGTGCAGCTTGGCCCCACCGACGGTCGCGACGAAGGTGTCGCTGCCCGCGATGCGCAGCCGGGCGTGCCGCATGAGGACGGCGAGCACCATGTCGACCCGCGACGACTCCACGCCCGAGACGGTGCGGCGGGGTCGCTCGAGCGGTGACGGCGTCAGCAGCGCCTGCACCTCGGCCAGCAGGGGTCGGCGTCCCTCCATCGTCACGGCCACGCAGGTGCCGGAGACGTCCTGGGTGTGGTGCTCGACGAAGAGCCCGGTCGGGTCGGTGACGGCGGAGATGCCCTCGGAGGAGAGGTCGAAGCAGCCCACCTCGTCGACGGGGCCGTAGCGGTTCTTCATGGCACGGACCATGCGGAAGCGGGAGTTGCGGTCGCCCTCGAAGTGGAGCACGACATCCACGAGGTGCTCGAGCACGCGCGGGCCGGCGATCGACCCGTCCTTGGTGACGTGGCCGACGATCATCGTGGTGATGTTGCGGGTCTTCGCGACGCGGATGAGCGCGGCGGCGACCTCCTTGACCTGGGTGACGCCCCCGGGGACGCCGTCGATGCCCGAGGCGCCGATCGTCTGGATCGAGTCGACGACCAGCAGCGTGGGGCGTACGTCCTCGATGTGGGTGAGCACCGCCCCGAGGTCGGTCTCCGCGGCGAGGAACAGCTCGTCGTGCACGCCGCCGGTGCGGTCGGCCCGCAGCCGCACCTGGGCGGCCGACTCCTCGCCGGTGACGTAGAGGGTGCGCTGGCGGGTGCTCGCGGTCTGGGCGGCCACCTCCAGCAGCAGCGTGCTCTTGCCGACCCCCGGCTCGCCGGCCAGCAGGATCGCGGCACCCGGCACGAGCCCGCCGCCGAGGACGCGGTCGAGCTCGGGCACCCCGCTGGGGCGCGCGACCGACTCGGTGGTCGCGACCTGCCCGATGGGCACCGCCGGCGTCGAGACCGGACCGGCGGCGGCGCGCAGGGCCGGCGCACCCGCCTCGGCGACGGACCCCCAGGCCTGGCACTCCCCGCAGCGGCCGACCCACTTGGCGGTCTCCCACCCGCACTCCGAGCAGCGGTAGGAGGAGCGCACCCGAGCGGTCTTCGTCGACATGGGCCACACGCTAGGCGAGCCCACCGACACCCCGGCCCCCGCCGCGCGCGCCGGCACTCACCCGTCGGGTGGGCGTGCGCCAGCGAGGGCGGGGCTTATGCTCACCTCGATTGGATCGATCTAGGGCGATCGGGAGGGGGAATCATGGCGCGCAACGAGCACCGCACCGGGAGCACGCTGCCGGTGACGCCGCCCACCCTCGCCGACGTCGCCGAGCGTGCCGGGGTGTCGCGCCAGACGGTGTCCAACGCCGTCAACAACCCCGACCTGCTGCGTCCCGACACCCTCGAGCGGGTGCGCCGGACGATCGCCGAGCTCGGCTACTCGCCCAACCGCGCCGCCCGCAACCTCCGCACCCGTACGTCGTCCCTGATCGGCCTGCGCTTCGCCCCCGCCCAGGAGGGCACCGCCAACGCCGCGATGGATCGCTTCGTGCACTCGCTGGTCGAGGCGAGCCAGGGGGTGGGCTACCACGTCCTGCTGTTCCCGGGCGACGACGAGGACCCGGTCGGCGGCTACGACAACCTGCTGCGCTCGACGGCCGTGGACGCCTTCGTCGTCACCGACACCTACCTCGGCAACCCGCAGGCCGCGTGGCTGAGCCAGCAGCGCGCCCCGTTCGTCGCCTTCGGGCGGCCGTGGGACGACGACGAGGCCCGCCACGTGTGGGTCGACGTCGACGGCGCCGCCGGCATCGCGCTCGCCACCCAGCACCTCATCGACCGCGGCCACACCCGCATCGCGTGGATCGGCTGGCGCAAGGACTCCCCGATCGGCGAGGACCGCCGCTCCGGGCTGGTTGCGCACGATGCACAAGAACGGCCTGTCCACCACGGGCATGGCCTCGCGCGTCGAGGACGTCGTCCACAGCGGCGCCGAGGCGGCCGCCGTCCTTCTCGACGAGTCCGCCCCGACGGCGTTCGTCTGCGCGTCCGACACCCTCGCCATGGGCGTCCTCCACACGCTCTGGATCCGGCAGCTCGCGCCCGGACGCGACATCGGCGTGGTCGGCTTCGACGACTCTCAGGTGGCCCAGGTCTACCCGGTGGGCCTCACGTCCGTACGCCAGCCGCTGGAGGACGTGGCGGTCGAGATCGTCCGCACCCTGCGCGCGCTGCTGTCCCACCAGCCCGTCGAGACGCGCGGCGTCCTCCTCGAGCCGACGCTGGCGATCCGCGAGTCGAGCTGACGCCGGCTCAGAAGTGGCGCCACCAGAGGTTGACCGCGTAGTCGACCTCGGTGCCGGTGTGGGAGGCGAGCGCCTCCTCGGCCGCCGCGGGTGGCAGCTCGATGCGGACCACGGACTCGAGGTCCGCGCGCGAGCCGAACGACCACCCCATGTCGACCGGCCGGCGCTGCCAGCCGTGCATCGACCAGAAGCGCTCCACCGCCTCGGGGTCGACCTCGGGGAAGCCGCGGCGGAACCAGCGACCGAAGGTGGACCGGGTCGGGTCGTTGTCGATCACGAACGCGGTGCCCCCGCGACGTACGACCCGGTCGAGCTCGCGCAGGCCGGGCTCCGAGCCGGGGCCGAAGAAGTAGGCCCAGCGCGCGTGCGCCACGTCCACCGACGCGTCGGGCAGGGGGAGCGCCTGGGCGCCGCCCTCGACGACGCGGACCTGGGCCAGGGAGCGCGTACGACGACGGGCGAGCGCGACGAGCGGCGGGTGCGGCTCCACGCCGACCACCTGCGCCGCGGACCCGGCCCACAGGGGGAGGTGGAAGCCGCTGCCGCAGCCGATGTCGAGGACCGTGCGCCCGGCCCAGTCGCCGATCTCGCGCATCGCGGTGGCGATGCGGTCGTGGGGGTCGGCGGCGCGGTTCTCGAGCTCGTACAGCTCGGGGGTGTTCCAGATGTTGGGGGAGGGGCGGGGTTTCAGATGCGCACCAGGCCGTTGGGGGTCTGGAGCTGGACCGCGACGATGCCCGGGGTGCCGTTGGGGGCGACCCACTCGACCTTCACGTCCTCGAGGGGCGCCTCGACGGTCTCGCCGAGCCACTCGCTGACCCGCTGGGGGTCGCCCGCGATCTCGAGGCAGTCGAGGGAGAACGCGCCGGTCGCGCCGTTGCTGGGGTGGAGGTCCGAGGAGGACTTCCACTGGATGAAGAACGGCAGCTGGGGGTCGGAGAGCAGGCCGTTGACGCCGATCTGCTGCCAGAGCAGCTCGGTGCCGTCGGGGCGACGACGGTTGCCCTTGACCGCCTCGCGACCGAGCCGCGACTCGATCTGGGAGATGTCGTCGACGGAGACGACCCAGCCGAGCCAGCCGCCGCCGAGGGCGGAGCGGGCGCGCACGGCCTGGCCGAACGGGGCCTTGTCGCTGGCTGGGTGGTCGAGGACCTCGACGATCTCCATGTAGATGTCGCCGGCCAGCGGCAGGGTCATGTTGCGGGTGCCGAAGCGGGGATGGATGCCACCGTCGACGAAGTCCGTGCCGAGCAGCCCCCCGATGCGCTGGGCGGTGC
Organism: uncultured Actinomycetota bacterium; assembly: GCA_963701485.1. Lineage (GTDB taxonomy): Bacteria > Actinomycetota > Actinomycetes > Propionibacteriales > Nocardioidaceae > Nocardioides. The sequence goes on along the minus strand of CAVPAA010000011.1, from coordinate 24,881 downwards.
TGGCAAGTCCATCAGGTCCGGCGGCGAAGCTGACGTGGTCCAGGCGCATGACCAGATTCTGGTCCGCGCGCATGTCGGCCTTGACACCGGGGTCGTATTTCTTGACGTCAAGACGTGCCGGCGAGCCTCAGCATCAGGTCCCGGACGTCGGTCGCGGCCACCGACCCGGCGACCGCGCCGGGGGTGCTGCACACGAGCATGGGGCCGAGCGTCGGGTCCTTCGGCAGCCGTCCGTGGGTGCCGCGCACCGGCGACGGGTCGAGCGGCACGACCTTCATCGCGTACCGCAGCCCCGCCATCTTCCTCGCGAGGGTGAGCCCGGCCTTGAGCTTGACCGCCTTGTCCTCGGGGTCGAAGAACAGCTCGGCGGGGTCGTAGCCCGGCTTGCGGTGGATCTCGACGCCGCGGGCGAAGTCGGGAGCCCGGGCGTCGTCGAGCCAGTAGTAGTAGGTGAACCAGGCGGTCTCGTCGGCGACGAGCACCAGGTCGCCGGAGCGCTCGTGGTCGAGGCCGTACGCCGCCTGCGCGCTGCGGTCGAGCACCTGGTCGACGCCGGGGAGCTCGGCGCACAGGCCGCGGACCGTCTCGAGGTCGGCGGGGTCGTCGACGTAGACGTGGGCGACCTGGTGGTCGGCGACGGCGAAGGCCCGCGAGGTCCACGGGTCGAGGTACTCCATGCCGTCCTGGGTGTAGACCTCGAGCAGCCCGCTGCGGCGCAGCATCCGGTTGATGTCGACGGGCTGGTCGGCGTCGGTGATGCCGTACTCCGAGAGCACCAGCGTGGTGACGCCGGTGCGCTCGGCGTCGTCGAGGAGCGGTGCCAGCGCGGCGTCGATCTCCTGGGCGGCCCGCACGGCCTCGTCCGAGTCGGGACCGAAGCGCTGGAGGTCGTAGTCGAGGTGCGGGACGTAGCAGAGGGTGAGGTCGCTGCGCGGCATCAGCCGGCGGGTGGCGGCGATGATCCACTCGCTGGAGGCGATCGCGGCGGTGGGGCCCCAGTAGGTGAACAGCGGGAACTCGCCGAGCGCGTCGACGAGCTCGTCGTGGAGCTCGGGCGGGCGGGTGTAGCAGTCGGGCGCCTTCTTGCCGTCGGCGTAGTAGATCGGCCGCGGCGTGACCGTGTAGTCGGTCGTCATGCCCATGGCGTACCACCAGCAGACGTTGGCGACGGTGTAGTCGGGTCGCTCGCGGCGGATCGTCTCCCACACCTTCTCGCCGTCGACGAGCTTGTTGTGCTGGCGCCAGAGGAAGACCTCGCCCAGCTCGCGGAAGTACCACCCGTTGCCCACGGCGCCGTGCCCCGAGGGCGGCAGACCGGTGAGGAACGTCGACTGCACGGAGCAGGTCACGGCCGGCAGGATCGGCTCCAGGGTGGCCTGCGAGCCCGCGTCGGCGAGGCGGCGCAGGCGGGGCATGTGCCGGAGCAGGTCGGGGGTGAGGCCGACGAGGTCGACGACGAGCAGCTTGGGGTGGGCCACGGTGGCGTCCTGTCTGGGGTGGGGGAGGGGACGGGGGGAGGAAGTCAGTCGAGCGGGGTGAGGCCGAGCCCGACGAGCTCGTCGCGGACCCACGCCAGCTCGGCGGCGAGCCCGGCGGCCAGGGCGTCGTCGTCGGCGGGGGCGCCGTCGGGGAGCACGGACCAGGTGTAGGTCTCGACCTCGAGGTGGTCGGTGCGCGCGGTGTCGCCGCCGAGGAGGGCGGCCAGCGAGGCGCGCAGGTCGTCACGGCTGTTGCGCAGCGGCGGTGCCGGGTCGGCGTGGACGGGCACGTGGAAGTGCACCCGCCACGGCGATCGGTCGTCGAGCGGCCGGCGGCCGTCGAGGGCGTCGGGGAGGTCGTCGCGCGACGCGAGTCGCTGGCCGACGCGCTGGCGCACCTGGTGCAGGAAGCGGTCCTCGGAGTACGACGTCAGCGCCGCGCGGGCGTCGGGGTCGGACGGGTCGTCGACGACGAGCGCCGCGGCCGGCTGGACCTTGACGACGTCGAGGCCGGCGGCGTCGAGGCGGGCGAGCGCGTCGGTCGCGTCCTCGAACCCGACGGCGAGGTGGCACAGGTCCAGGCACACGCCGATCCGCTCGCGGTCGGCCGCGTCGAGCCGCTCGACGGCCTCGGCGATGGTCTCGATGACGCAGCCGGGCTCGGGCTCGAAGGCGACGCGCACGGTGCGCCCGGTCTCGGCCTCGACCTCGGCCAGCCCCTCGGCGAGGGCCTTGAGGTGCAGCTCGGCGTGCGACTGGCGGTCGGCCAGCCACGGTGCGCGCCAGGCGAGCGGCAGGGTCGAGATGCTCCCCCGGACGGCGTCCTCCGGCATCAGCGCGGCCAGCACGCGGGCCACGTCGAGGGTGTAGTCGAGACGGGAGCGCTCCGCCCAGGTCGGGTGGTAGACGCGCTTCTTGACGACCTCGTCCTGGAAGGCGGCGTAGGGGAACGCGTTGAGGGTGACGATCTCCACGCCGTGCTCGTCGATCGCGTCCCGCAGCCGGGCCACGGCGTCGAGGTCGGAGGCGAGGCGGCGCGCCGCGGCGGCCGGGAGCCACATCCCGAGGCCGACCCGGTCGGTGCCGAGGTGCTGGCGCAACCGGTCGCCGTACGTGCCCACCTGGGCGATCAGCCCGTCGACGTCCTCGGCCGGCAGGACGTTGGTGCCGTAGCCGAGGTGGACGACGGTGCCGTCGGGGTGCTGCAGCCTCATCGTCAGTCCCGCGAGCCGCGCAGGATCGAGTTGCCCTCGAAGGTCGCCGAGGCGTCGGCGCCGGCGGAGCCGTCGTCGGCGAGGTCGGGGTCGACGAGCAGCCGGCCGCTCTGGCCGAAGAACTCGATCGGGTTGCGCCACAGCACGCGGTCGACGTCGTCGGCGGAGAAGCCGGCCTCGAGCATCGCCGCACCGGTCTTCGAGGTCTTGAGCGGGTCGCTCCGGCCCCAGTCGGCGGCCGAGTTGACCAGCACCCGGTCGAGGCCGCGGCGCTGCAGGATCGCCACCATCCGGTGCTCGTCCATCTTGGTGTCGGGGTAGATCGAGAAGCCCATCCAGCAGCCGGCCTCGTCGACCTGGTCGACGGTGACCTCGTTGAGGTGGTCGACGACGACCATCCCGGGTGCGAGGCCCGACTCGGTGACGAGCTCGAGGGTGCGGCGGGTGCCCTGCTCCTTGTCGCGGTGGGGGGTGTGGACCATCGCCGGCAGCTCGAACTCCACGGCGAGCTCCAGCTGCCGCGCGAACGCCTTCTCCTCCTCGACGGTCATCGAGTCGAAGCCCACCTCGCCCACGGCGACCACGCCGTCCTTGGCGAGGTAGCGCGGGAGCACGTCGAGCACCTCGGCGCACCGCGGGTCGTTGGCCTCCTTGGGGTTGAGCGCGATCGTGCAGTGGTGGGCGATGCCGAACTGCGAGGCGCGGAACCGCTCCCAGCCGACCAGGGCGTCGAAGTAGTCGGTGAACGAGCCGACGGTGGTGCGCGGCTGGCCCAGCCAGAACGCCGGCTCGACGAGCGCGCGGACGCCCGAGGCGTACATCGCCTCGTAGTCGTCGGTGGTGCGAGACGTCATGTGGATGTGCGGGTCGAAGATGCGCATCAGGAGTCCTTCTGCCGGTGCTGTTCGGGGTCGTGCTGGGGGGAGGCGGCGCAGGCGTCGAGGACGACCTGCACGTCGAGGGGTACGTCGCGCCCGGCGGCCTCGCGCTCGCGCTGGTAGCGCTGCACCATCTCGGCCAGCTCGCGGTCGGCGCGGCGCGCGAGCCCGGTGACCGACGCGACGGGCACGCCGGTGAACAGGCACTTGAGGACGCCCTGGCGCCAGGAGTCGTCGTCGAGCCGGTCGCTGTGCGGACCCATCGCGGCGGCGACGAGGCGGGTGTCGTTGGTGCGCAGGGCGTCGAGCAGCAGGTCGGTGCCGTCGACCTCCTCGGGTGCGCCGGACAGGGCGTGCAGGACCGCCCGCTTCTCGTCGTTGTCGCCGTAGCGGTAGACCTCGCGCAGCTCGGCCAGGAGCGCCTCGGGCTCGAGGGAGCGCGCCGCGGTCTGCACGAGGGAGACGCGTACGGCGTCCTCGAGCAGGACGTCGTCGGCCCCGGCGAGCGGGCCGCGGCCGGTCTTGCGGGCGGCCGCCGGGAAGGTCCGACCCAGCTTCGAGGGGTCCTCGGCCACCTCGGCGGTGAGCGCGTCGAGCTGCGCCTGCGCGTGTTCGTCGAGCACCTGCCGGATGGTGTCGTCGGCGGCCAGCGGACGGATCTCGGTCACGGCGTGGGTCCTTCCCGGTCGAGGGTGCTGATGCGCTCCAGGGAGGCGCGCAGGGCGGCGATCTGTCGCGCGGCGACCGTGGGCGCCGCGTGGGAGTGGCGGGGCAGCTCGACGCTGGCGAGGCCGGTGAAGCCGGTGGCCAGCAGCGCGCCGAGGACCGCGTCGAGGTCGAGGGTGCCGGTGCCGAGCTCGAGGTGCTCGTGGACGTCGCGCACCATGTCGTCGACCTGCACGTTGCCGATGAGCGGACCGGCGACGGCGATGGACGCCTCCGGGCTGCGCGGCTCGTTGCACACGAGGTGGCCCAGGTCGAGGGTCAGCCTGAGGTGGTCGGGCTCGCCGAGCCGGCGGCGCAGCTCGAGGGCCTCGTCGACCGTGTCGACGTGCATGCCGGGCTCGGGCTCGAAGCAGACGGTGACGTCGAGCTCGTGAGCCAGGTCGAGCACCGGGCCGAGGCCGTCGGTGAGCCGGCGCCAGCCGTCGTCGGCGGTGGCGCCCTCGGGCAGGACGCCCGACCAGCACGACATCGCCTCGGCCCCCAGCTCGGCGGCGATGCGCACGGCACGCGTCAGCAGCTCGATCCGCGGGCCGCGGTCGCCGTCGCTGACCAGCGTGGGCTCGTGCTTGTGCCACGGGTCGAGGACGAAGCGCGAGCCGGTCTCGATGACGACGGCCAGACCGTGGTCGGCGAGCGACTTCGCGGCCCGCGCGGTCTGGGCGGCCGCGTCGTCGGCGAAGGGGTCGAGGTGCGGCTGGTCGAGGGTGAGGGCGACGCCGTCGTAGCCCAGCCCGGCGATCACCGCGCAGGCGTCGGGGAGCCGGTGCCCGGAGAAGCCGTTGGTGCCGTAGCCCAGGCGCAGGGCGCCCTGCACCGGGGCGCTCACGTCGGGCTCCAGCGCCGCGAGAGGGCGCGGTAGGCCGGGCCGGCGCCCACGACGGACGCGGCGGCGGCGAGCCGGCCCCGGCGGGCGAGCCAGGCGCCCTGGAGGAGCGAGAACCCGCCGATCCCGGTGCGGGTGGCGGCGCGGGCCGCCTCGGCCGTGGGCTGCTGCGCCGCGCGGGCCTGCGCGCGGCCGACCACGACGGCGTACGCCGCCGACAGGCCGACGCCGGCCGTTCGGGCCAGGCGACCGGCGTGCGGGTCGTGGAACGCCGCGTGGGCCGTGGCGGCGGCCACGACGAGGGTGCCTGCGGTGACCGCTCCGGCGACCTCGGGTCGGGTGCCGTGCACCTCCCCGCGGCTGAGCCAGGTGAGACCCGCGGTGTGCGCGGTCATCGCCAGAGCGGGCTGCCACGCGCTGGCCGGCGAGGCGTGGGCGCCGAGGAGGACGTCGAGTCCCCGTGTGGAGGCCATCGCGAGCGGCCCGACGGCCGCGTCCTTCGCGACTGCGTCGTAGGCCACCACCATCAGGGCGAGCGGAGCCGCGACCGCGACAGCCGAGCGACCGCCGACGAGGGCGGCCACGCCGAGGCCGGCGGCACCCAGCCCGGCGGCGACGGCAAGAGCGGCGTCGGGGCTGACCCGGCCCGAGGGGATCGGGCGCTCGGGCCGCTCCTCGGCGTCGACGTGCCGGTCGCACCAGTCGTTGAAGGCCATCCCGGACCAGTAGAGGCAGGTGGAGGCGATCGGCATCGCCCAGCCCCGCCCGGCGGTCGCCGCGTGCGCGGCACCGGACCACGCGTCCCCCGGGATGGAGAACGCGGCGGGTGCCCGGGTCAGCTCGACGAGGTCGGCGACCCTCACGTCGTCACCCGGTCGGCGCACTCCGTCGACCAGGCGAGCAGGGCGTCCCACTGCTGCGCGAGTCGGTGCTCCTGCGAGCCGATCGGCTGCTTGAAGAAGAAGCCGAGCGCGGCCAGGGGGCCGGTCTCGCCGACGGCCACGGCCCGCGCGGTGAGGCGTGCGAGGTCGAGCACCAGCGGCGCTGCGAGGGCCGAGTCACAGCCCTCCCAGGTGAACTGCATCGTCATCCGGGTGCCGAGGAAGCCGTCGAAGCGGACGTGGTCCCAGGCGGTCTTCCAGTCGCCGAGGTCCTCGACGTAGTCGATGTGCATCGGGCCGGGGACCGGGTGGCCGAGCATCGACTCCAGGCCGGAGCGCTTGGTGCTCGTCTTGCTCTCCCGGGCCGCGGGGTCGGACAGGGTGGACCCGTCGCCACCGCCGAGGAGGTTGATCGACGTCCACGACCGCACGGCCAGCGAACGGGTCGAGAACATCGGCGCCAGCGCCGACTTCACCAGGGTCTCGCCCGTCTTGCCGTCGCTGCCGGCGTAGGGCAGGCCGCGCTCGGCGGCGAGCTCGACCAGGGCGGGCACGTCGATGCCGCGGCTCGGCGTGAAGGAGACGTAGGCCGCTCCGGCCAGCACGGCGGCGCAGGCGTAGACCGAGCTCGGCGACAGGGGCGCGCGTCCGGCCGACCAGGCGGCCTCGAGGTCGGCCCAGGTGGCGGCGTCGGCGCCTGCGTCGTGCGGCGGCTCGGTGCTCGCGACGTCGACGACGACGACGCGGTCGACCCCGGCGGCGAACTCGCGGATGTCGTCGGCGAGCCGCTCCACGTCCACGCGCTGGTCGGTGGAGTCGCCGTGGCGGACGCCCGGGCGCAGCCGGGCCTCGGTCGCCTCGAGCTCGGCGGTGACCTGGTGCGCGAGGATCCCCGGCACCACGCCGCCGGCCACGAGGCGCTCGGCCTGCTTGACGAGCGGGAGGGTGTCGACGTCGTGGCCGCCCACGACGATGTCGGCGTAGGCCGGCAGGCCGCGCGCGTCGAGGTCGGGGTGGGCGCAGACGCAGCCGGTCTCGTCGGTCAGGTGGGCCGCGAGGGCGCTCAGGCCGATGGTCGCAGTGGTCGCGAGCGAGCCGCGAGCGCCGATGAACCAGATGCCGAGAGTGCCGCCGGCGCCGTGATCCTCGGTCCGGGGGTTGGGGGAGGGTGCCACCTGTCGAAGGTAATGCACGTCACAACCACTTTCAACGCCGGGTCCAGCACTTTTGCGCGGCTGTCGCTCAAAAGTGACGGGGAGACGCGGGGTGCAGGGCGAGCGCGGATCGCGAAACCACATGAGCCTCGCAGTGCCGCACCAGCTCCGCGTACGCCTCGGCGCCCATCAGCTCGACGAGCTCGGGCTCGTGGGTGAGGTAGACCGGCTCGGGCGCGACGTGCGCCTCGGTGTTGCCCGAGCAGTACCAGTCGAGGTCGTGGCCGCCCGGGCCCCAGCCCCGGCGGTCGTACTCGCCGATCGAGACCTCGGTGTAGGAGGTGCCGTCCTGTCGCTCGACCTCGCGGAACTGGCGGCGGATGGGCAGCTGCCAGCACACGTCGGGCTTGGTCTCCAGCGGGTTGCGCCCCTGACGCAGCGCGAGGCCGTGGAGGGCGCAGCCGGCGCCGACGTGCCCGGCGTCGGTCGTGAAGTCGGTGCGGTTGTGGAAGACGCACGCCTGCTGGCCGTCGACCTCGACGACCCGCGTCTTGCGCTCGCCGTCGTCGTCGGTCTCGACCCAGTCGCCCTTGCGCACGGTTCGACCGGGGTGGAGCTGCCAGTCGCCCGGGGTGAGCTCCGCGACGAACGCCGCGACCCGCTTCTCGTCGTCACGGTCGGCGAAGTGGGCGCCGAGGGTGCAGCAGCCGACGTCGGGGGCATCGGCGTAGATGCCCTGGCACCCCTGGCCGAAGATGCACGTGTAGGCGGAGGTCAGCCACGTCAGGTCGCAGCGGAACACCTGGGCGTCGTCAGCGGGGTCGGCGAACTCGACGTACGCACGGGGGAAGACCAGGTCGACTTCGGGCACGTGACAAACCCTAGTGGCGCCACCCCGGCCTAGTAGCGTGGCAGGCATGCGCCTGGGCGTCCTCGACATCGGATCCAACACCGGCCACCTGCTGGTGGTCGACGCACACGGTGGCGCGGCCCCCCTCCCGGCCTCCTCGCACAAGCAGCCGCTGCGCCTCGCCGAGCACCTCGACGAGGACGGTGCGGTCACCAAGAAGGGCATCAAGGCCCTCACGGACTTCTGTGCCTCCGCGATGCAGATCGCCGAGGACAAGGGCTGCGAGGAGATGCTCGGCTTCGCCACCTCGGCCGTGCGCGACTCGGTCAACTCCGACGAGGTGCTCGCCCACGTCGAGAAGCACAGCGGCGTGGCGCTCGAGGTGCTGTCGGGGGAGGACGAGGCCCGCCTGACGTTCCTGGCCGTCCGCCGGTGGTTCGGCTGGTCGGCCGGCCGGCTCGCCGTCTTCGACATCGGCGGCGGCTCGCTCGAGATCGCCGGCGGCCCCGACGAGGCCCCCGACATCGCGTGGTCGCTCCCGCTGGGCGCGGCCCGGATGGCACGGGCCTGGTTCGGCGGCGGCCGGCCCTCCGACGACGACGTACGCGAGCTGCGCCGGCAGGTGCGCGCCGAGATCGCCCGCGACGCCGGCCACCTGCTGCGCGGGGGTGTGCCCGACCGGGCGGCCGCGACCTCGAAGACCTTCCGCTCCCTCGCCCGGATCTGTGGCGCCGCGCCGAGCGGCGACGGTCCGCTCGTGCCGCGGGCCCTCGAGCTCGACGCGCTGTCGAGCTGGATCCCCAAGCTGATGGACATGTCCGCCGACGAGCTCGCCGAGCTGCCCGGGGTCTCGCCGAGCCGCACGCACCAGATCGTCCCGGGGGCCCTCGTCGCCGAGGCCTGCATGGACATCTTCGACCTGACCGAGCTCGAGGTCTGCCCGTGGGCGCTGCGCGAGGGCGTGATCCTCGAGCGGCTCGACCAGATCTCGGTCATCACCCGGGTGCGCTGACCATGTCCACGTCCTCGTCGGTCCCGCTGATCGGGCTCTCCTCGGCCTCGGTCTACCCCGAGTCGACCGCGCACGCCTTCGGGTGGGCGGCCCAGCTGGGCTACGACGCGGTCGAGGTGATGGTCGGCATCGACTCGCTGAGCCAGCAGGTCGACGCGGTCAAGAAGCTCAGCGACCACCACCAGGTCCCGATCTGCGCCGTGCACGCCCCCTGCCTGCTCTTCACCCAACGGGTCTGGGGCACCGACCCGTGGGTCAAGCTGGAGCGGTCGGCCGAGATGGCCGACGCGGTCGGGGCCGACGTGGTCGTGGTGCACCCGCCGTTCCGCTGGCAGAAGGACTACGCCGCCGGCTTCGTGGAGGGCATCGCGTCCCTCGAGGCGCGGACTGGCATCGCCTTCGCGGTGGAGAACATGTACCCGTGGCGCGCGTCCTCGCGCCGCGGCATGGAGATGTACCTGCCCGGCTGGGACCCGAGCTCGGAGAGCTACGCCAACACCACGATCGACCTGTCCCACGCGGCCATCGCGCGCAGCGACGTCATCGAGATGGCCGACCGGATGGGCGACCACCTGCGCCACGTCCACCTCACCGACGGCACCGGATCGGCCAAGGACGAGCACCTCGTGCCCGGCCGCGGGGTGATGAAGGCCGAGGCGTTCCTGCGCCACCTCGCCGGTCGGGGCTTCTCAGGCCACGTCGTGCTCGAGATCAACACCCGACGAGCCGCCGGCAGGAGCGAGCGCGAGGCCGACCTCAGGGAGTCGCTGGAGTTCGCCCGCGCGCACCTCGCCGTACCCACGCCATGAGCCCTCCGGCGACCTCCCCTGCCCGCCCGCGCACGTCCCGCGGCCGGCGCCCCGGAGCCCCCGACACCCGGGCCGAGGTCCTCGCCGCCGCGCGGGCGTCGTTCGCCGAGAAGGGCTTCCGGGGTACGACGATCCGCGCCGTCGCGGCCTCCGCCGGGGTCGACCCCGCGCTCGTCCACCACTACTTCGGCAGCAAGGACGACCTCTTCGTCGCCGCGCTCGAGATCCCCGTCGACCCCCGCGAGGTCCTCGCGCCCGTGGTCGCCGCCGGGCCGGACGGCGCCGGCGAGCGGCTGCTGCGCGTCTTCCTCGGGGTGTGGGACGACCCCGCCGTCCAGCCGGGCCTGCTCGCCATGGTCCGTTCCCTGATCGCCGACGACTCCGGGGGACTGGTGCGCGACGCGTTCATCCCGGTCGTCGTCGGCCCCGTGCTCGCCGGTCTGGTCACGGACCGGCCGGAGGTGCGGATCCCGCTGGTCGCGAGCCAGGTCGTCGGGCTCATCGTCACCCGCTACCTCCTCGCGCTCCCGCCGATGGCCGAGATGCCGGCCGACGACGTCGTGGCCCGGGTGGGCCCGGTGCTCCAGCGCTACCTGACCGGCGACCTGCCCTAGCTCGTCGTACTGCCCCTTCTCCCGTCGAGCGGTGGCCCACCCACATTCGGCAGACCGCGAACGTGGCTCCGGCACCGCCAGCCGGCGAGTTGCCGCGTGGCGCGCCCGTGGGCGGTGGCCCACCCACGTTCGAGACGTCAGAAATGTGGCTGGCGCACCGCTCGGCGGGGGTTGACGGCGCACCACCCCGGGAGCACAATTCAACACATGATGAAAAACGTCGTGGAGGTGCGCGACCTCGTCGTCGTACGCGGCGAGCGCGAGGTGCTGCCCGGCATCTCGCTGGACGTCCCGGCCGGCGTCACCGGGCTGCTCGGCCCGAGCGGCTGCGGCAAGACCACGCTGATGCGCTGCCTCGTCGGGGCGCAACAGGTGCGGTCCGGGACGGTCGAGGTGCTGGGGGAGCCGGCGGGGAGCCGGCCGCTGCGGACCCGCGTCGGCTACGTCACCCAGGCGGCGAGCGTCTACGACGACCTCACCGTCGCCGAGAACCTCGCGTTCTTCGCCCGCGTGCTCGGGGTCGACCGTGACCAGGTCGACGAGGCCGTCGACGCGGTGGGCCTCGACGACCACCGCACGCAGGTCGTGGGCCGGCTCTCGGGTGGCCAGCGCAGCCGGGCCAGCCTGGCCGTGGCCCTGCTGGGTACGCCGGACCTGCTGGTGCTCGACGAGCCGACGGTCGGCCTCGACCCGGTGCTGCGCCGCGACCTGTGGGACCTGTTCCACCGGATCGCCGACGGCGGGGCCGCCGTGCTGGTCTCGAGCCACGTCATGGACGAGGCCGAGCGGTGCCACCGGCTCCTGCTGATGCGCGAGGGCCGGATGATCGCCGACGGCTCCCCCGACGAGATCCTCCGCAGCACCGGTGCCCCGGACGTCGAGCAGGCGTTCCTCCAGCTCGTCGAGGGGCCGGGGGGTGCGTCGTGAACGCGCGCATCACCCTCGCCGTTGCCGGCCGCGTCCTCACGCAGGTCCGCCGCGACCACCGCACGCTGGCCATGCTGATGGTGGTCCCGTGCGCGCTGATCACCCTGCTCTGGTGGATGTTCGCGGACCTCCCCGGCGACCTCTTCGACCGCTTCGGGCCGGGCCTGCTCGCGATGTTCCCCTTCATCGTCATGTTCCTGGTGACGAGCGTGACGACGCTGCGCGAGCGCTCGTCCGGCACCCTCGAGCGGCTGCTCACCATGCCGCTCGGCAAGCTCGACTTCCTGCTGGGCTACGCGATCGCCTTCGGGCTGCTGGCCGCCGTGCAGTCGGCGCTCGCGGTGGCGGTCAGCGTCGGCCTGCTGGGCCTCGAGGTCGCGGGCCCGGTCTGGCTGCTGGGCGTCGTGGCCGTCGCCGACGCCGTCCTCGGAGCGGCGCTCGGGCTGCTGGTGAGCGCCTTCGCGACGACCGAGTTCCAGGCGGTGCAGTTCATGCCGGCCTTCGTGCTGCCGCAGATCCTGCTGTGCGGGCTCTTCGTCCCGCGCGAGGCGATGCCCGCCGTGCTGGAGGCGATCAGCAACGTGCTGCCGATGTCGTACGCCATCGACGCCATGCAGGAGCTCGTCGGAGCGGCCGACACGAGCAAGGTGTGGCGCGACGTGCTGGTCGTGGCGGGGTTCGCCCTGGGCGCGCTCGCGCTCGGCGCCGCCACCCTCAGGCGCCGGACTCCCTGACCCGGCTGAACAGCCACGCCCCCACAGCGAACAGGACGGCGTACATCGCGGTCAGCATGATCACGTCGACGATCGACGCGGTCGTGTCGTCGGCGGCGACCAGGACGAGGGCGACGACCCCGGCGACGAGCGTGGTCGCCGCGGCGGCGCCGAGGGCGAGCACCATGCCGCCCGGCCGGAACCGGGTGGCCACGGCGATGACCAGCAGGACGGCCGGCGCCGCGAGGTAGAGCCCGTCGCGGTCGCCGTCGCCGACGATGCCGAGGGCCCCGATGCCCAGCACGAGGAACACGACGGTGCCGACCGACACGGCGAGCGCGAGGGCGTACCGCGCGGTGGGGGACGGGAGGGTTGACGTCATGCGACGACGCTAGGAGAACACCGGCCCGGACGGGTGGAGAAGCTGTGCAGGTTCGGTGCAGGTCCGAGGTGGAGGTCGGCGTAGCCTTGCCGCCATGTCGTTGCTCCGCCAGCCGATCCTCCTCCTCGCCCGCAGCCAGGGGGTCAAGAAGCTCGTCTCGACGATGCCCGTCTCGAGCTCCATCGTGACCGGCTACGTGCCGGGCGAGGCGACCGCCGACGCGGTGTCGGCGACGTCGGGCCTCGTCGACGACGGCCTGCGGGTGACGCTCGACTACCTCGGCGAGGACACCACCGACGCCGCCCGGGCCGACGCGACCGTCGCTGCCTACAAGGAGCTCCTCGCCGACCTCGCCGCCAAGGGCCTCGCGCCGCAGGCCGAGGTCTCGGTCAAGCTCAGCGCGATCGGCCAGTTCCTCCCCGACAACGGCCACAAGGTCGCCCTCGAGAACGCCCGCGACATCTGCCGTGCCGCCCGCAACGCCGGCACCACGGTGACCCTCGACATGGAGGACCACACCACCACCGACTCGACGCTCTCGATCCTGCGCGAGCTCCGCAAGGACTTCCCCGAGACCGGTGCCGTGCTGCAGGCGATGCTGCGCCGCACCGAGGCCGACTGCCGCGCCCTGGCCTACGAGGGCTCCCGGGTGCGGCTGTGCAAGGGCGCCTACATGGAGCCCGAGAAGGTCGCCTTCCAGGACCGGCTCGACGTCGACAAGTCCTACGTCCGCTGCCTCAAGGTGCTGCTCAGCGGCCAGGGCTACCCGATGATCGCCACCCACGACCCGCGCATGGTGCAGATCGCCTCGTCGCTCGCCAGCCGCTTCGGCCGGCGGCCGGGCACCTACGAGTTCCAGATGCTCTACGGCATCCGTCCCGAGGAGCAGAAGCGCCTCGCGGCCGCCGGCGAGACCGTGCGCGTCTACATCCCCTACGGCACCGAGTGGTACGGCTACCTCATGCGCCGGCTGGCCGAGAAGCCGCAGAACCTCGGGTTCTTCGTCCGCTCCCTGGTCTCCAAGCAAGATAGCGGCACGCGCCGCGAGCGCTCGCGAGTACGATGTGCGACCGCGCATGAGCACTGCGATCATCGGCGCCGGCGTCATGGGCGAGACCCTGCTGTCCGGACTGGTGCGCGCCGGGCGCCGCGTCGACCAGCTGATGGTCGGCGAGAAGCGTGCCGAGCGGGCGCGCGAGCTCGAGGAGCGCTACGGCGTGGCCGTCGTCTCCAACCGCCAGGCCGCTGCCAAGGCCGACACCGTCGCACTGGTCGTCAAGCCGCAGGACATGGGCGACGTGCTCGACGAGATCGCCCCCGACCTGCGCGCCGGCCAGCTGCTCGTGTCGCTCGCCGCCGGCATCACCACGGCGTTCATCGAGGCGCGCGTGCCCGACGGCGTCGCCGTCGTCCGGGTCATGCCCAACACGCCGGCCCTCGTCGACGAGGGGATGGCCGCCATCTCGCCCGGCTCGCACTGCGACGAGTCGCACCTGACCGAGGCCGAGTCGCTGATGGCCTCCACCGGCAAGGTGCTGCGCATCCCCGAGAAGCAGATGGACGCGGTCACCGCGATCTCCGGGTCCGGGCCCGCCTACATCTTCTTCGTGGTGGAGTCGATGATCGAGGCGGGCGTGCACCTCGGCCTGCCGCGTGCGACGGCGACCGACCTGGTCGTGCAGACGCTCGTCGGGTCGGCCGCGATGCTCCGCGAGACCGGCTCGCACCCCGTCGTGCTGCGCGAGCAGGTCACCTCGCCGGGCGGCACGACCGCCTCGGCGTTGCGCGAGCTGGAGGTGCACCGCGTACGTGCGGCCTTCCTCGCCGCGATGGAGGCCGCCCGCAACCGCTCTCGCGAGCTGGCCGAGGGCAGCTGACCGCTGGGGGTGGGAGTAACGTCCGCCACATGGAGTGTGCAGGGCCTGCGTCCGTCGTCTTCGACCAGACTCTCTGCGAGTACAACTTCGGGCCCACCCACCCGATGTCGCCCGTACGCGTCGACCTGACGATGCGCCTCGCCGACGAGCTCGGCGTGCTCGACGGGATCAAGCGCGTCGACGCCCCGGTGGCCACCGACGAGCAGATCGCGACCGTCCACGACCGAGGCCTCATCGAGGCGGTGACCCGGGCCGGGGCGACACCCGGCTTCGAGGACGCCGCCCGCGGCCTCGGCACCGAGGACGACCCCGTCTTCGCCGACATGCACCTCGCCAGCGCCCACGTCGTCGGCGCCACGCTGGAGGCGTTCCGCCAGGTCTGGAGCGGTGAGTCGCTCCACTCCGTGAACATCGCCGGCGGCCTGCACCACGCGATGCCCGACAAGGCCAGCGGCTTCTGCATCTACAACGACGTCGCGGTCGGCATCACCCAGCTGCTCGCCGACGGTGCCGAGCGGGTCGCCTACGTCGACATCGACGTCCACCACGGCGACGGCGTCGAGAAGGTGTTCTACGACGACCCGCGGGTCCTCACCATCTCCCTGCACGAGACCGGGCAGATGCTCTTCCCCGGCACCGGCTTCCCGAGCGACACCGGCGGCCCGGGCGCCGAGGGCACGGCGGTCAACGTCGCGCTCCCGCCCGGCACCGCCGACGCCGGGTGGCTGCGCGCGTTCCACGCCGTCGTACCCCCGATCCTGCGTGAGTTCTCCCCGCAGGTGCTGGTCACCCAGCACGGCTGCGACTCGCACATGAACGACCCGCTCGCCCACATGATGCTCAGCGTCGACGGCCAGCGGGCGGCCTACCTCGCCCTTCACGAGCTCGCCCACGAGGTGGCCGGCGGACGCTGGGTCGTGACCGGCGGCGGTGGCTACTCGGTCGTCGACGTCGTGCCGCGCGCCTGGACGCACCTGCTGGCCATCGTCGCGGGCGCCCCGCTCGATCCCGAGCAGCCGACGCCCCCGGCGTGGCGCGCCTACGTCGAGGAGGTGCTCGGGGCGACCGCGCCGCACCGGATGACCGACGGCCGTACGCCGGCCTACCGCGACTGGTCGGGAGGCTACGACCCGGAGACCTGGCTGGACCGCGCCATCAACGCCACGCGAACCGAGGTCTTCCCGCTCCACGGGCTCGACCCGCTGCCCTGATCGTCACGCAGGCAAGCCGACACGCCGCAGTCACACAAGTTTCTCTGGCATTACTCTTCCCCACGCGTCACGCGAGCCCTATTGTCAGCGAGAGCGGCACGCCTGTGACGCCGGTTCGGAAGCCGGCGCCGTCGCCGCGCAGAAGGATCGGTGCACACCCATGGCTGAGAACACCCCAGGTGACATGTCCGAGGCGCAGTTCCTGACCATCGCCGAGGTCGCGGCCAGGATGCGCGTCTCGAAGATGACGGTCTACCGGCTCGTGCACGGCGGTGAGCTGCCCGCCGTCCGCGTCGGCCGCTCCTTCCGGGTCCGCGAGGACGACGTCAACGAGTACCTGCGCAAGAGCTTCTACAACGCCGGCTGACGGCGCTCGTCGCCGGCGAGGATCCACTGGTCCGACTCGATTCCACGCTGCCCGCACCCGGCAAGTAGGGTGAGCGGGTCCGACCGACGAACGTCGGTCGCAAGGAAAGGTCTGATTCGTGGGTTCTGTCATCAAGAAGCGGCGCAAGCGCATGGCCAAGAAGAAGCACCGCAAGCTGCTCAAGAAGACGCGCGTGCAGCGCCGCAAGCTCGGCAAGTAACACCCCTCGACCATGGGGCGGGTCGTGCTGGTCACCGGGATCTCCCGGGACATCGGACGACGCTTCGCGCGCGCCGCGACCGGCGACCCGTCCATCGATCGAGTCATCGGCGTGGACGCGGTCCCGCCGCGCGGTGACATCGGCGACGTCTCCTTCGTGCGCGCCGACATCCGCAACCCGGTCATCGCCAAGGTCATCGCCAAGGAGGACGTCGACACCGTCGTCCACATGAGCGTGATCGCGACCCCCGGCTCCGCCGGTGGTCGCGGGACGATGAAGGAGCTCAACGTCATCGGCTCCATGCAGCTGCTCGCTGCGTGCCAGAAGTCGAGCGACCGTCGATCGGCTGGTCGTGAAGTCGACCACCACGGTCTACGGCTCCGGTCCTCGTGACCCCGCGATGTTCACCGAGGACATGGGCCCCAAGCGCCTGCCCTCCTCCGGCTACGCCAAGGACGTCTACGAGATCGAGGGCTACGTCCGGGGCTTCGCGCGTCGGCGCCCCGACGTCGACGTGACGTTGATCCGGGCGGCCAACGTGGTGGGCCCCCACGTCTCGAGCCCGCTGACCAACTACTTCCGGCTCCCGGTGATCCCCCGGGTCCTCGGTTTCGACCCGCGGCTCCAGCTCCTCCACGAGGACGACCTGATGCGCGTGCTGTGCCACGCCGCCACGACCGGGGTGCCCGGCACCTTCAACGTCGCCGGCGACGGGGTGATGACGCTGAGCCAGGCCGTACGACGCCTCGGCACGCCGTCGGTCTCGCTGCCGCGCTTCGCGGTCGGTCGGCTCGGCGCGACCATGCGCCAGGCCCGGGTGTCGGACTTCTCGCCCGAGCAGCTGGGGTTCCTGACCTACGGTCGAGGCGTGGACACCACCCGGATGCGCACCGTGCTCGGCTTCGAGCCGCAGTTCACCACGGCCGAGGCGTTCGCCGACTTCTGCCGGTCGGTCGCGCCCGCCGTGAGGGAGGGGGCCGGCCGTGCCTGAGGAAGCCCGCCGTCGCGACGGCGACGACGCCGTCGTCATCCCGATCGGCACCGGTGGCCGACCCGGCCGCGGGTCCGGCAGCGCCCGGCCGTCGTCGGCCGCGCGCAACCTGGCCCCGTCGGCCCGCAAGGCCGCGTCCGCCAAGGCGGCAGCCCCGGCAGCGGGGAGGAAGAAGACCCCTACGGGCGCCGGCCGGCCGACCGCACCGGCCCACCCGGCCAGCTCGTCCGACCCCGCCGGTGACCAGGCCGTGCCGCCGCCGGTCGACGCGGAGCCGACCACCGCCGACGACGCGGAGCCGCCGTCGCCCACCACCGGCATCCCGGTCGGGGACTGGTTGGCGGCCGCCCACGACGCTGCGCAGGAGATCTTCGGCGCCGACTGGGAACGCCGCCTCGCCGAGCTGATGGCGTTCGTCCGCCGCCGCCTCGAGGGCGACTACGACGTCGACGACTACGGCTTCGACCGTGAGCTGACCGAGCGCTTCTTCATGGCTGCGCTGCGGCCGATCGCGGAGAAGTGGTTCCGCCTCGAGGTCCGCGGGCTGGAGAACATCCCCGCCGAGGGTGGTGCCCTCGTGGTGTCCAACCACTCCGGCACCGTGCCGCTCGACGGCCTGATGACGATGCTGACGGTGCACGACCACGCCAGCCGATTCCTGCGGCCGCTCGGCGCCGACCTGGTCTTCAAGCTGCCCCTGGTCAGCTCCCTCGCACGCAAGGGCGGCGCCACCCTGGCCTGCACCGAGGACGCCGAGCGGATGCTGTCGGGCGGCGAGCTCGTCGGGGTCTGGCCCGAGGGCTTCAAGGGCATCGGCAAGCCGTTCAGCGAGCGCTACAAGCTGCAGCGCTTCGGGCGCGGCGGCTTCGTCTCGGCTGCGCTGCGCACCGGCGTCCCCATCATCCCGCTCTCCGTGGTGGGGGCCGAGGAGATCTACCCGCTCGTCGGCAACGTCCCGTCGCTGGCGCGGCTGCTCGGGGTGCCCTACATCCCGATCACGCCGTTCTTCCCGTGGCTCGGCCCGCTCGGCATGGTGCCGCTGCCCTCGAAGTGGATCCTCGAGTTCGGCGAGCCGATCCGCACCGACGCCTACGAGCCCGGCGAGGCCGAGGACCCGATGCTGGTCTTCAACGTCACCGACCAGGTCCGCGAGACCATCCAGCACACGCTCTTCGACCTGCTGCGCGAGCGCGGCAGCGCCTTCGGCTGACCCGCCGACGTCGTCGGGCCCAGCGGCTAGGGCAGGAGCCCGCCGGTCGCGTGGCCGAGCGTGCCGCCGGTGATGCCGTCGAGGGTGCCGGTCACCTCGCCGATGAGCCCGCCGGTCGCGTCGTCGGCGCCGGACGTGAGGCCGCCGAGAGCACCCCCGGTCACGTCGTCGAGCTGGCTCGTCAGGCTGCCGGTGGTGTCGGTGAGGCCGTCGGTGACGGTGTCGGTCGTGTCGGTCACCGTGTCGGTGAGGTTCTTGGTGATGTCCTTGACCGGCTTGGTCGGGTCGGGCTTGGCGGGGTCGGGCTTGGCGGGGTCGGTGGTGGTCGGGTCGGGCACCACGGAGCCCGGCCCGGGGCCGGGGGTGGTGGACGGCTGCGCCGTCGGCACGCCCGGCTGCGGGTCGAGGACCTCGGGGACGGTGATGCCGGTGAGGTCCTGGCCGGAGATCGGCGCCGCCTCCAGCGTCAGCTGGTCGGTGTCGAGCCCGCTGAGCAGGCCGACCTGCGGGGCGCTGGTCTGCAGGAACTCGGGCGTCGTGGTGATGCCACCGGTGCAGGCCAGGCAGGCGTTGCTGAGCTCGTCATCGAGGTCGGCGAGGGTCCGCGCGGCGGCGAGCAGGTCGTCGCGGGCGCTCTCCGGCAGCTCGCCCTGCAGGCGCTCGAGGCGGTCCATGCTGGTGGCGGTGAAGTCACGCGCGACCTGGGCGTCGCTCTCGCTGCCCGTGGCCTCGTAGGACGTGAGCAGGCTGCCCACGCCGTCCCTGGACTGGTGCGTGAAGGAGTCGAGCGTCTCGGGCACGAGCTGGTCGCGACCGGCGTCGGAGGCGGCCAGCTCCTCGAGCTCGGTGAGCCGGGTCCCGGCCTGGGCCAGCAGGGTGCGGCCGCGGTCGGCGTCGTCGGTGGCGAGGCGTACCTCCGCGGACTCGATCCCACGCTTGACGCCGTAGAGGGACTCGCCGGGCAGCGCGGTCTGTGCCGCGACGGCCATGGTGGCCGCCGATCCCACGAGGGCGACGCCGCCGAGGAGGGCGCCGAGGCGGCGCTGGCGAGTGCGCGACGAGGCGGGCATCGCCAGTCGCGACGGGGCGGGCGGCTGGCGGACCAGGGCGGTGTCGGCCTCGGCCATGAGGCGTTCGCGCAACGACGCCACGAACTCCGGGCGCGGGGTCGCGGGCGGCACCGCGCGCAGGCCGGCGACGACCTCGAGCAGGTCGGCGTAGCGCTCGGCGTCACGCCCCTGGGACGCGGTCGAGGACGAGGTCGTGGGGTCGCCGGAGAGGAGCGCCTCGAGCTCGTCGGCACGGCGTCGTGCCGAGAAGGGGGCTGTCATCGCGGTCGTCCTGTCTCACGGCTGGCGGGTCCTCCCACTGGGGCGAACGAGCCAGACGGGCCAGGGGTTACGGGGTGTGTCACGCGTCTCTCAACCCCTCCGGCAGCCGCTTGGCGAGATTGCGCACCCCGCGGAGCTGGAGCTGCTTGACCGCACCGTCGGAACGGCCGAGGACGCGCGCCGTCTCGGCGATCGACAGGCCCTGCAGGAACCGCATGATGAGGCACTCGCGCTGCTCGTCCGGCAGCTCGGTGAGCGCCGTGAGCAGCACCTCGTTGGTGAGACCGGCGAGGACCGTGTCCTCGGGCCCCTCGGCGGTGTCGTCGTGCGGGGTCATGTCCTCGGTGGTCATCTCGAGGCGGGTGCGGCCGGCCTTGAAGTGGTCCATCGTGAGGTTGCGCGCGATCGTCATCAGCCAGGCGCCGAAGTCCTTGCCCTGCCACCGGAAGCCGTTCATGCTGCGCAGCGCCCGGAAGAAGGTCTCCGAGGTGAGGTCCTCGGCGAGCGTCTGCGAGCGGGTGCGGTAGTAGAGGAAGCGGTAGACCGAGGCCTGGTAGTGGTCGTAGAGGAGGCCGAACGCCTCCTTGTCACCGGTGCGGGCGAGCTCGACGAGCGCGATCAGGCGCTCGCGCTCGGCCCCGTCGACCTCGGACGAGGTCGCGCGGTCCTCGTCCCCGACGGGCCCGGAGTGGCCGTCCGGGCCGCCGACGGACGCCGCGCCGGGGGCGGCCGTCTCGGAGAGCAGGACGTGGCCCGCGGGCTGGAGGACGGGCTCGAGCGACAGGCGGAGGGACGGCTGGGGGGACAGGGCAGCGAGGACGGCGCGCCGGAGCGCGTCCATGCCGTGCTCGAAGGCACGATCGATGTCGTTCGTCGACCGCATGCGGTGTCCCCTCCCGGTTGGAGCATCATCCACGATAAGGGCCGGTCCCGGTCTTGTGAACCCGTGAGTAACTTCCGGACACACCTCAGGCGGAGCGGTCGCGCCCGCGCAGGCTGACGCCGGCGGCGACGGCGCCCGTCACCGCCCCGGCGACGGCGGCGCCGAGGAACCCGACCCGTGCCGCCTTGCGGCCGGTGCGGTAGTCGTGGATCCGCCAGCCGTGGGCCCGGGCGTGCGCCCGCAGCCGGGCGTCGGGGTTGATCGCGATCGGGTCGCCGACGAGGGAGAGCATCGGCAGGTCGTTGCTGGAGTCGGAGTACGCCGAGCAACGGGCGAGGTCGAGCCCCTCGCGGGCCGCGAGCGCCTTGATCGCCTCCGCCTTGGCGGGCCCGTGGAGCAGGTCGCCCACGAGCCGGCCGGTGTAGACGCCGTCGACGTGCTCGGCCACCGTGCCCATCGCGCCGGTGAGGCCGAGCCTCCGGGCGATGATGGTGGCGATCTCGATCGGCGCCGCCGTCACCAGCCACACCCGCTGGCCCTCGTCGAGGTGGATCTGCGCCAGGGCCCGGGTGCCGGGCCACACCCGGTGGGCCATCGCCTCGTCGAAGATCTCCTCGCCGAGCTCCTCGAGCTCGGCGGTCGTGTGCCCGGCGATGAACGACAGGGCCGAGTTGCGCGCGTCGGCGACGTGCTCGGGGTCCTCGACGCCGGCGATCCGGAAGTAGGCCTGCTTCCACGCTGCGGAGGCGATCTCCTTCGTGGTGAAGAACTTGCGGCGGTACAGCCCGCGCGCGAAGTGGAAGATGCTGGCGCCCTGCATGACGGTGTTGTCGACGTCGAAGAAGGCGGCCGCGGTCGGGTCGCTGGGCCAGACGAGGGCGTTCTCGACCTCCGCCGACGCCGCCGCGGCCTCGCCCGCGAGGGCCGACCGCTGCTGCAGGTTGAGGCGCCGGGGCCGCTCGGACGGGGTCACCCGGCCAGCGTAGCGGCGCCCGCCGCCCGCGCCGGGCTGTGGAAAGATCCCTGCATGCCGCGCCACGACATCTCCGAGCTGGTGGCCGAGGCTGCCGACGACGTGCCCGACCGGCAGGCCCTCGTCGAGAGCGGCGGCCGCTCCCTGACCTGGGCCGGGCTCGAGGACGAGGTCGCCCGACTCGCGACCGGTCTCGGCGCCCACGGCATCCGCGCCGGCCAGCGCGTGATGATCGCCGTCGGCAACCGCATCGAGTTCGTCACGGCCTACCTCGGCGTCCTGCGGGCCCAGGTGGTCGCCGTGCCGGTCAACCCCCGGTCGACCCCCGGCGAGCTCGCCCGGATGCTGGCCGACTCCGGCAGCCGGATGGTGGTCGCCGACGAGACCGCGCTCGACGCCGTACGCGCCGCGCTGGCCGAGCTCGACCCCGACGTCGCCCGGCCGGTCGTCGTCGCCACCGGCACCGCGCCCGGCCAGGGGGAGCTCGCCCTCGACGACCTCCGCGCGGACGTCGTACGCCCGGTCCCGCCGCTGCCCGACCCCGAGAAGCTCGCCGCCCTCCTCTACACCAGCGGCACCTCGGGCGTGCCCCGCGCGGCGATGCTCAGCCACCGGGCGATGCTGGCCAACCTCGAGCAGGTGGCGGCCGTCGAGCCGCCGATGATGCACGGCGACGACGTGGTGCTCGGGGTGCTGCCGCTCTTCCACGTCTACGGCCTCAACGCCGTGCTCGGCGGGGTGCTGCGCCACCGCGCGCGGCTGCTGCTCGTCGAGCGCTTCGACCCCCAGGCGGTGCTCGACCTCATCGACGACGAGGCGTGCAGCGTCGTGCCGATCGCACCGCCCGTCTTCGCCCACTGGCTGCCCGACGAGCACCTGCGCGAGCGGCTCGGGCCGGTCCGGCTCGTGCTGTCCGGGTCGGCGCCGCTGGAGGGCGCGGTGATCGAGGAGTTCACGTCGATCACCGGCATCCCCGTGCACCAGGGCTACGGGCTCACCGAGGCGTCGCCGGTGGTGACGAGCACGCTGTGCAGCCGCGAGCCCCGCGCGGGCTCGGTCGGCGCGGCACTGCCCGGCATCGAGCTGCGCCTGGTCGACGAGACCTGGGGCCAGGTCGAGGGGGAGGACCCCGGCGAGATCCAGGTGCGCGGCGACAACCTCTTCAGCGGCTACTGGCCCGACGGGTCCGACGGCCCCGACGAGGAGGGCTGGTACGGCACGGGCGACGTCGGCTTCCTCGACGCGAGCGGCGACCTCTTCCTCGTCGACCGGGTCAAGGAGCTGGTGATCGTCAGCGGCTTCAACGTCTACCCGACCGAGGTCGAGGAGGTGCTGCGCGAGGTCGACGGCGTCGTCGACGCGGCCGTGATCGGGGTGCCGGACGAGGTGACCGGCGAGGCCGTGGTGGCGTACGTCGTCGCGTCCGCCGGTGGCGGGAGCCCGGCCGACCTGGAGGACGCCGTCCGCGCCCACGCCGAGGGCCGGCTGGCGCGCTTCAAGCAGCCCTCACGCATCGAGGTCGTCGAGACCCTGCCCCTGACCGTGACCGGCAAGGTGCAGAAGGGCCGGCTGCGCGGTATCGAACGCCGTCGGGTGCAGGAGCTCCTCGAATGAGGAACACCCCATGAGCGCAGCTCGCATCACCTTCTACACCCGTCCCGGCTGCCACCTGTGCGACGAGGCCCGCGTGGTCGTCGAGCGCGTCTGCGCCGACCTGGGGGAGTCCTTCGAGGAGGTCGACATCACCACCGACGACGACCTGGCGGACCGCTTCGGCGAGGACATCCCGGTGACGTTCGTCGACGGCAGGCAGCACGACTTCTGGCGCGTCGACGAGCACCGGCTGCGGGCTGCTCTCGGCTGAGCCGCTCGCCCGGGCACGGCGCGCGGGGCTGGGAAGACGGTCGGCCGCTGCGGCGTTGGGGGACAGGTGAAGGCATCCCTCCTCGACCGCTCCCGCACCCGCGTCGGTCTGCCCGACGCCGAAGCCCTGGAGGCGACGGTCGCCCGGGCGGTGCACGCCGAGGAGGTCGGCTACCACCGGTTCTGGGTCGCCGAGCACCACGCCGTACCCGGCATCGCGTCGGGCACGCCGGCAGTGCTCCTGGCTGCGGTCGGCGCACGCACGGACCGCATCCGGATCGGGTCGGGCGGGGTGATGCTGCCGCTGCACCAGCCGCTCGTGGTCGCCGAGCAGTTCCTCGTGCTCGACGCCCTGCACCCCGGGCGGGTCGACCTCGGGCTCGGGCGGTCGCTCGGCTTCACGCCGCCGGTGCGCCGCGCCCTCCGGCGTGACCACGAGGACGGCGACACGTTCGAGGACGACCTCGAGGAGCTGCGCGGCTACCTCGAGGGCACTGCCGAGGTGACCGCGCGGCCCGCCACCGGTCGTCCGGTGCCCATGCACGTGCTGGCCACCGGCCGCGGGCTGGAGGTCGCCGCCCGGCTGGGCCTGCCGGTGGTCGTGGGCGGTCCCGTCCTCGAGTCCGCCGAGCTGGCCGACACCCTGGCGGGCTACCGCCGCGGGTTCCGGCCGCACCGCGGCAGCGAGCCGCGGGTGACGATCTCCCTGGACGTGCTCGTCGCCGACGACGACGCGACCGGCCGCGAGCTGGCCCTGCCCGAGGCGTGGGCGATGGCGCGCTCGCGCCAGACCGGCGAGTTCCCGCCGCTCGAGAGCATCGCGGCGATCCGGGAAGAGTCGTGGCCGAGCCAGGTACGCCGACGGGTCGAGGCCTCGCTCGACCGGGCCGTGGCCGGCAGCCCGGAGACCGTACGACGCCGTCTCGACGCCCTCCTGGAGGCCACCGGCGCCGACGAGCTGCTGGCGAGCAGCTCCACCCCCGACCGCGACGCGCTCCTGGCCTCGGACCGGATGCTGGCCGAGCTGCTGCGCTGAGGTGCTGCGCTGAGCGGCTCGGCGGGCCTTCGATGCGACACTCGTGGCATGCCAGGTTCGTGGGACGCCGACCCACTGCTCGCGGAGGTGCAGGAGCGGGTGCGGCACGTCGTCGTCGGCGACCGCGCGGTTCCGATGCAGGCGACCCTCGACGACGGCGACATCCTCGTGACCTTCCACTGGCCGGGCGAGCCGGATCGCCTCGGCATGCGGTTCAGTCCCTCGGAGGCACCCATCGGGCCGTCCACGGGCGAGGTGTGCGACTCACCGACCGGTGGGCGATCGAGGTCGGCTGGGTCCTCGAGGGGCAGCTGGAGACGGGACTCACGCGCCGGGCTCCGCGAACCGTCACCGCACGAGGTGTCGTCGAGCTCCAGCACCGCCCCCGGTTCCTGAGCACGCACCCATCGGGACGGGCCCTCCGTTAGGCCCTCCAGCACCCTTCACGCAAGTCGAGA
>CAVPAA010000010.1:0-11807 GCA_963701485.1 uncultured Actinomycetota bacterium | reverse complement strand
ACGGCCGTCTACGACGTGGAGCGCTACCTGCCCGAGTTCATCGCGGCGATCGAGGCACAGGACTTCGACCTCGGCCGGGTCGAGGTGGTCGCGGTCGACGACGGCTCCACCGACGGCTCGCTGGCCCTGCTCGAGGAGTGGGCCGACCGCCGGCCCGAGCTGGTGCGGGTCGCCTCCCAGGCCAACGCCGGGCAGGGCGCGGCCCGCAACGCCGGCCTCGAGCTCGCCCGCGGCGACCTGGGTCACCTTCCCCGACCCCGACGACGTCGTGGACCCCAACTACCTCTCCACCGTGGCCGGCCTTCCTCGACGGCCAACCCCGACCGCCGACATGGTCGCCACCAACCGCTGGCTCTGGTACGACGAGCACGGGCGAGCTGGTCAACAACCACCCGCTCGAGACGTTCTTCCGCTACGACCGGCTCGTCGACCTCGAGGACTCCGACGGCCGCTTCCACGGCAGCGCACCGGCGGCCTTCTTCCGGCTCGACCGGATCCGCGAGCACGGCATCCGGCTACGACGACCGGATCCGGCCCAACTTCGAGGACGGCCACTTCTGCTCGCTCTACCTGCTCCACCACGAGCGGCCGCAGGTCGGCTTCCTCCAGTCGACCCGCTACCACTACCGCAAGCGCGCGCGACAACAGCTCCTCGCTCGGCTCGAGCATGACCCACCCCGGTCGCTACACCGACGTCTTCACCTACGGCTACCTCGCCATCCTGCGCGAGGCCGTCCGGCTGCGGGGCGACGGTGCCGGCCTGGCTCAAGCACTTCCTCTGCTACGAGATCGCCGGGCTACTTCGGCGGCCGCGCAGAACAACTCCGTGGCGGTGCTGACCGACGGGCCCGCTCGTCGAGGAGTTCCACGAGCACGTGCGCGGCGGTGCTGGCGCCAGGTCGAGCCGGAGAAGACCCTGTCCCACCACGAGTTCCGGGTCGCCGGCCACGCCCGCCTGGTCACGATGCACGGCTACAGCGACGAGCCGTGGCGCGACCAGGCGGTCTTCCTCGACAAGCTCGACCCCGGCCAGCAGCTCGTCCGCGCGCGCTACCGCTACACCGGCCCCGCACCCAGCGAGGAGATCAACAACGGCGACGCCCCGAGCCGCCCGCGGCACGCCAAGACCCGCGACCTCAACTACTTCGGCCGGGTGCTGATGCACGAGCGGATCCTGTGGCTGCGGTACCGCCCCGACCTGCGGATCCGCCTCGACGGCGTCTGGCAGAAGCTCGTCTTCGACCAGCCCGAGCCGGCGCCGCCGACCAAGGCGACACCGACCATGGTCCGCCGCTACATGGTCGAGAAGCGGCGCCCGTCGTTCAACCCGATGAAGTACGTGCCGACCACGCGACCGGACAAGATCTACCGCCGGCTCGCGCTCTCGCCGCCGGTGCGCAAGAAGTACGCGCGCAGCTGGGTGCTGATGGACCGCATCCACAACGCCGGCGACAGCGGCGAGATCCTGTTCAAGCACATCCGCGCCCACCACCCCGAGATCAACGCGTGGTTCGTGCTGTCCAAGGACGACCGCCGACTACGAGCGCCTGCGCAAGGAGGGGTACGGCGACCGGCTGGTCGCCCACGGGTCGCGGCAGTGGCGCCTGCTGATGGCCAACTGCGAGCACCTGCTCGCCTCGCACGCCGACGAGCCGGTCGTGAAGCCGCCGCAGATCGTGGAGTTCATCGAGCCGCAGTGGCGCTTCACCTTCCTCCAGCACGGCGTCATCAAGGACGACCTGTCGCGCTGGCTCAACTACAAGGAGCATCGACCTCTTCGTCACCAGCACCGTGCCGGAGTACGACTCGATCGCCGGTGACCACACCGCCTACCCGTTCACCACCAAGGAGACGATCCTCACCGGCCTGCCGCGGTTCGACCGGCTGCGCGAGATCGGCGAGCGGTACCCCGCCGACCAGCGCGACCTGGTGCTGCTCACCCCGACGTGGCGGCAGTGGCTGGTGCGCAGGCCTCGCGATCGGCTCGCAGGAGCGTCACCTCGGCGGCGGGGTGCTGGAGTCGCAGTTCGTCCAGGAGTGGGTCGGGCTGCTCCACGACCCCGAGCTGGCCCGAGCCTGCGAGCGGGCAGGCGTGCAGCTGGCCTTCCTGCCGCACCCCAACCTGCGAGAAGCTGCTCCCCGAGCTCGACGTGCCCCCGCACGTGCTGACGCTCTCCTACGACGGCGTCGACGTGCAGGAGCTGTTCGCGCGGGCGCGGGTGCTCGTGACGGACTACTCCTCGATCGCCTTCAACGCCGCCTACCTCGAGCGACCGGTCGTCTACTTCCAGTTCGACGCGGCCGAGGTGCTGGCCGGCGCCCACGTCGGCCAGCACGGCTACTTCGAGTACGAGCGCGACGGGTTCGGTCCCGTGGTGGACGAGCGCGGTGCCGCGGTCAGCGCGATCGCGGAGGCGCTGGAGCGCGGGCGGGGCGCCGCTGCCCGAGTACGCCGAGCGCATCGAGGCGACCTTCCCGCACCGCGACGGCGGCTGCTCCGAGCGGGTCGTCCAGGCGGTGCTGGCCTCGACGAAGCGCGACCGCGACACCGAGCCCGTGCCGACCCCGGTGTCCGAGGTCGCCCCGGGACGGCAGCCGTGAGCGAGGTCGTGGCCGTCGCGGGCAGCTGCGTGACCCGCGACAACTTCAACTCGACGTTCAACCCGGGCTACAAGAAGTGGTTCCAGGTGTCGCTGAGCGCCAACCAGACCTCGATGATCGCGCTGATGTCGCCGCCGATCGACGTGACCTGGCAGCCGCTGCGGGAGATGAGCGACTACGACCGCTGGAACATCACCGACGACCTCACCCGGCAGTTCCTTCCCGACGTGGCCGAGCTGCAGCCGCGCTACCTGATCCTCGACTGGTTCGGCGACGTCCACTTCGGGGTGGCGCGGCTGCCCGACGGGCGGTACTTCACCGACAACCGCTGGAAGATCCAGACCACCGACTTCTACCGCGACCGGGCCGAGGCCGGCGAGCTGACCCGGCTCGGCTACCTCGACGACCCCGACGGCTACTTCGCGCTGTGGGCCGAGGCGCTGGACCGCTTCGCGCGCGCGGATGGCCGAAACCTGCCCCGACGTCGACGATCGTGGTGCACCGTGGCTGGAACACCGACCGGGTGCTGGTGCCGGGTCGGGCCCGCCCGATCCCGCTGCGCAAGCACAAGAAGGTGTTCCCGATGGACGTCGCGAAGGCCAACGCCTTCTGGGCACGGCTCGACGACCACGCCGTCTCGACGTACGGCTGGGACCAGATCGACCTGCGCGACCTGGAGGCACCGACCTTCGCCGAGCACCCGTGGGGTGCCTTCTACGTGCACTACACGCCGGACTACTACCACCGGTTCCTGGCCGAGCTGCTCAAGCTCTCGCTCTCCTCGCGGCTCGACCTCGACACCCTGGAGCAGATCGCGCGGATCGAGTCGGCCGCCGCCGAGCCGGGGCGCGCGCCGGCTCGAGGTGGAGGAGGCCGCGAACCGCGTCCAGCAGGGCCGCCTCGAGGAGAGCCAGGACCGCGTGCGCGAGCTCGAGTCGCTCGGTGTCGACGCGGAGCGTGAAGTTCGCCCTCGGGCAGCGCCTGCGCGCCCGCGCGCGGAAGAAGTCGACATGAGCAGCCCCAACGTCGCCGTCGTGCTGGCGGGCGGCGTCGGCACGCGGGTCGGGCTGGACATCCCCAAGCAGCTGCTCAAGATCGCCGGCCACACCATCCTCGAGCACACCCTGAAGGCCGTCGACGCGCACCCGGACGTCGACCGAGATCGTGGTGATGATGGCCCCGGGGCACCTCGACGCCGTGCGCGCCATCGTCCGCGACGGCGGCTACGACAAGGTGCAGCACATCCTCGAGGGCGCGGACACCCGCAACGGCACGACCAGCCGGGCCCTCGAGGTGGTCGGCGACGACGACGCCAAGGTGCTCTTCCACGACGCCGTCCGGCCGCTGGTCGGCGCCCGGATCATCCGCGAGTGCTTCGCCGCGCTCGACCAGTACGACGCCGTGGACGTGGCGATCCCCTCGGCGGACACGATCATCGAGGTCGACCAGGACAACGTCATCCGCGACATCCCGCCGCGGGCCAACCTGCGTCGCGGGCAGACCCCGCAGGCCTTCCGCGCCGGCACCATCCGGGCGGCGTACGCCATCGCCGACGCCGATCCCGACTTCGCCGCCACCGACGACTGCAGCGTGGTGCTGCGCTACCTGCCGGACACCCCGATCTGGGTGGTCGCCGGCGACGAGCGCAACATGAAGGTGACCGAGCCGATCGACGTCTACATCGCCGACAAGCTGTTCCAGCTGAGCTCGGACTACCTCGCGCCGGAGCGCTCCCCCGAGGAGTACCGCGAGGCCCTGACCGGCCGGACCATGGTCGTCTTCGGCGGCAGCTACGGCATCGGGGCCGACATCGCCGCGCTCGCCGAGCAGTACGGCGCGACGGTGTTCAGCTTCAGCCGCTCGACGACCCGGACGCACGTCGAGCGACGCGGCGACGTGCGCGCGGCCATGGAGCAGGTGATCGCCGCGACCGGTCAGGTCGACTTCGTGGTCAACGCGGCGGCGGTGCTGCCGCGCGGCGACCTCGTCGACACCACCGAGGAGACCGTCTACAACGTCACCGAGGTCAACTACCTGGCGCCGGTGCAGATCGCCCAGGAGTTCTTCCCGCACCTGAAGCGCACGCGCGGCAGCATGCTCAACTTCACCTCGAGCTCCTACACGCGCGGTCGGCGCGGCTACAGCCTGTACTCCTCCACGAAGGCCGCGGTCGTCAACCTGACCCAGGCGCTCGCCGACGAGTGGTCGGACGACGGCGTGCGCGTCAACGTGGTCAACCCCGAGCGCACCGGCACCCCGATGCGCACGCGCGCCTTCGGCCAGGAGCCGCCCGGCACCCTGCTCGACTCGGAGGAGGTGGCCCGGCGCTCGCTGGACGTGCTGGTCAGCGGCGAGACCGGCATGGTCATCGACATCCGCAAGGACGACCCGCTGTGAACTCACGCCCGCGAACTCACGACGATGAACCTCCGACAGGTCGCGCGGCGGGCCGGAGGACGACCCCTCGCGTCGTACCGCCGTCGGCGCCAGCGGCCGGTGCTCAGCGTGGTGATGCCCGTGCACAACGTCGCGGAGTACCTCCCCGCCGCCCTCGACAGCGCCCTCTCGCAGACGCTTCAAGGAGCTCGAGGTGATCGCGGTCGACGACGGCTCGACCGACGCCTGCCCCGAGATCCTGCGCGACTACGCGCGCCGCGACTACCGGGTGCGCGTGCTGCGCCAGGACAACGCCGGGCAGGGCATCGCCCGCAACGTCGGGGTGCAGCACGCACGCGGTGAGTTCCTCACCTTCCTCGACTCCGACGACGTCGTGCCGCTCGACGCCTACGAGGCGATGGTCGAGGGGCTGCGCGCGAGCGGGTCGGACTTCAGCGTGGGCAACCTGCGCCGGCTCCGGCACGGCGAGCTGCAGCGGATGATCTGGTCGCGCACCGTGCACCGGCGGGACCGCATCGGCACCACCATCGAGGAGTTCCCCGCGGCGATGCAGGACATCATCGCCTGCAACCGGATGTTCCGGACCGCCTTCTGGCGCGACCGGGTGGGCGACTTCCAGGGCGGCATCGCCTACGAGGACCACGTGCCGATGCTGACGGCGTACGTCCGGGCGCGGACGTTCGACGTGCTGCAGAGGGTCACCTACCACTGGCGGATCCGCGAGGACCTCACCTCCACCGGCCAGCAGAAGGCCCGCATCGGCAACCTGCGCGACCGGATCGCGGTGAAGGAGGAGGCCCGGCAGCTGCTCCAGGAGGAGGCGTCGGAGGCGGTGTACGCCGCGTGGGTGGGTCGCGCCCTGGAGGTCGACTTCCCGCCGTTCCTGCCGTTCGCGCTCACCGGCGACGACGAGTACCGCTCGTTGCTGGCGCAGACGTACCGGACCTTCCTGGACCGCGTCACGCCGGCCGCGCTGGAGCACGTCCGCGTCGCGATGCGCGTGCGCGCCCACCTCGCTGCCCAGGAGCGCTGGGACGACCTCGTTCGACGCCGACGACTGGCTGCGCCAGGTCCAGAACATGCCGCCCACCACCGTCGTCGACGGCCGCCTGGTCGCCGACTTCCCGGACAGCTGCTCGTGGGCCGACGCGCTGCCGCCCGACGAGCGCTGGATGGCCCCGCTCGGAGTGCCACGTCGAGGCGGCGGTGGAGCACCTCGTCTGGACGCCGACGAGGCCTTGCGCCTCACCGGGTGGGTCTGGCTGCGGGGGCTGGACATGCGCGCGCCCACCGTCGTCGGCGTGGCTGACCGACGCTCGAAGGAGCGCTTCGCGCTGACGGTCCGGCGGGTCCGCCTGCCCGAGGCGGACGTGTGGAGCCCGCTGTCGTTCGCCTCGCCCGCCGAGGGCGGCTTCGAGACCGCCGATCGACCTCGCCGCGCTGCGCCGGCTCGGCCGCCGCTCGTGGGCGCTGGTCCTGCGGGTGGAGCAGGACGGCCTCGCCGCCGAGGACGTCGTGCACCACCGGGTCGCCCGGTCGGCCGCGGTCGGACCGTCCGCCGGAGACGGGGTGGCCGCGACGCTGGGACGGCGCCACCGGCTTCAACCTGGACGTCCGCAGCGACCACGCGAGCTGGGTCTCGCGACGGCATCCGGGAGGTGCTGGTGGAGGGCTCGACGCTCGTCGTGACGATCGGTGGCGACGCGGCGACTGCCGAGCTGGCCACCACCGTCCGGGACCTGCTGCCCGCGCGGGTGTCGGCCCTGCCCGACGGCGTCTCCCGCCTGGAGATCGACCTGGACGTCGCCGGCCTGGCCGCACCGAGCGGGACCTATGCCCTGCGTGTGGACGGCACGCCGGTGCCCCTCGACCTGGCGTGCGCCGGCTCCGCCCCGCACCGGCTCGGCACCGACGGGATCCACGTCGAGGTGGGCCAGCGGCCCGACGGCCGGGCCGTGTTCGTGCTGGCGCCGCCGCTGCGCGACGACGAGGTCGGCCAGGTCAACCGTCGCCGGCAGGTGCAGCGCTACCGCGACGCGACCGGGCCGGTCACGGAGACGGTCCTGCTCGGCAGCGCAGGTGGCCGCAACGCTTCCGGGGACCAGCTCGCCATCGACCGCTGGCTCGCCGAGCACCGGCCCGACGTACGCCGGGTGTGGGGGGTGGCCGACTACTCCGTCGCGGTCCCGGAGGGCTCTCTCCGGGTGCTGCGCGGCAGCAGGGAGTGGTACGACGCCCTGGCGAGTGCTCGACTCGCGTGCCACGACGAGGACCTCGGCCCGTGGGTGACCCGGCGCGCGGGCCAACGGCTGCTGCGGACCTTCGCGACCCACCCGTTCGAGCCGGTCGGGGTCGGGCTGTGGCGGCGCGAGGGGCTGATCGAGCACCTCGTCGACCGCGAGGTCCACCACCGGCACCGCGAGTGGGACGTGGTGCTCGCCCCCGACGCCGAGTCGGCGGAGTTCCTCCGGGAGTCGTTCCGCTGGCAGGGCGAGGTGCTCGTCGCGGGCAGCCCGCGCACCGACCACCTCGTCGACGGCGACCGGTCCGCTGCCCGCGAACGAGTGCTGCGCCGGCTCGGCCTCGCCGACACCACGCTCGTCCTGCACGCCCCGTCGCCCCGCGACGTCCACGACGTCGCGCGTGACGACCGGCGGTTCGACCTCGACGTGACGGCGCTGGCGCGTGAGCTCGGCACGTCGTACACGGTGCTCCGCCGTACCGACCCCGAGGACCGGCGCCCGCCGCCCGACCTGACCCGCGCGATCGACGTCAGCCACGTCGCCGACCTCGCCGACCTGATGCAGGCCTGCGACGTGGCGGTCCTCGACTACTCGGGGCTGCGGTTCGACTGGGCGCTGACCGGGCGACCGGCGATCTTCCACGTGCCCGACATCGAGACGTGGTCACGCAACCGGACGACCGCCTTCCCGTGGAAGGGCTCCGCGCCCGGGCCGCGGGTGCAGACGCTCGCCGGGGTCGCCGCCTGCGTGCGCGACGCCGAGCCGCTCGAGGAGGCCTACGCCGACCAGGTGGCCGCCTTCAACACCCGGTTCAACGCCCTGAACGACGGCAGTGCCACCGCCCGGGTGGTGGAGGCGCTGCTCGGGTAGCGGGCGCCGGTTTCCCATGCGGTGAAGGGAAACTGCCTCCATCGCACAGGAAACTTCCTGTGCTCGGAGGCAGAAAAGGTTCATCCCCTGGGAAACCGGCGGCGCCATGCCCGAGCTGCGCGGCGGTGCGGGGCCCGGTCGTGCTGCGCCTGCTCGGCCTCCCGCCGGCCCTCCTCCTGCCCGAGGCGTCGCTGGGCACGGCCGTGGGCGGTCGCGGCGTCGACCGCGATCGTCTGCGACTGGCGGTAGAGCGCGGCGTAGCGCGCGGTGAGGTCGTCCAGGGCGGACTCGGCCCCGGGGTCGTGGCCGTGCGCATCGGCCAGCGCGCCGAGCTGGGCGTGCACGTCGTCGGCGATCTCGACGAGCGCGACGGGCAGGTCGAGGCCGTCCCAGGTCCCCTGGTGGCGGTTCAGGGCCGGCTCGATGAACGCGTCGACCTCGGGATGCGGCTCGTCGGTGAGCGGGTGGTTGAGCCGCAGGTCCAGGTCGTCGCGCAGCACCCGCATCACGGCGCGCCAGTCGTCGCGCAGGTCGTCGTACCGCACGAACGCGCGGGCCTGGTCGCGCGTCTGCCGCTCCAGCACGAGGTTGGCGTTGACCCACCCGGCGAGGTTCATCACCGCGAACGCCTGGTCGTCCATGTAGGGGCGGTTCTGGTGGTAGTGCGACTCACGGCTGCGGACCACCTCGGCCGGGGCACGCAGCATGGTCACGAAGCTGGTCCGCGCGTCGAGCGTCGCGGCCTGCTCGGCCCACAGCCGCGGCACCCACGCGGCCCGCGGGTCCTTCACCATCACGTCGGGTGCCTGGTCGAGCTGCTTGGCCAGCCAGGCCTGCAGCTCGGCACGAGCGGCGTCGTCGACCTGGTCGGCCACGAGCTCGGCGGCCACGGGACGACCGTCGGTCTGCTCGATCAGGGCGCGGTCCATCAGCCGGCGGTGGAAGCGCACCGGCCACCGTGACTCGAAGAAGCCCTTCGGGTTGGACTCGTTGGCCTGCAGCACCGGCCGGGGCAGGTGGAAGCCGAGCATGTGCAGGGCGCCGGCCGCGGTGCTGGTGCCGCTGCGTCCCGCCCCGGTCACGAG
The DNA here is from genome assembly GCA_963701485.1 of uncultured Actinomycetota bacterium. Lineage (GTDB taxonomy): Bacteria > Actinomycetota > Actinomycetes > Propionibacteriales > Nocardioidaceae > Nocardioides. The sequence continues at coordinate 2,611 of CAVPAA010000010.1, read as the reverse complement.
CACGAGGTGACGCTGCGTCATGTGGCCTCCAGGAGAGGGGCGAAGAACTCGGCGACGACCCGGTCGGCGGCGTGCCCGTCGGCCAGCGGGTTGTACGTCGCGTTGAAGTCGGCGATCCGGTCGGCCCACTCACGCTCCAGGGCCGGCAGGTCGCGCAGGGCCTCGACGACCTCGGCGGTGGTCTCGAGGAGGGGCCCGGGCGCGGAGTCGGTGAAGGGGTAGAGGAACCCGCGGGTCTGCTCGGTGTACTCGCGCAGGTCGGGCACCAGGAAGACCATCGGCCGCCCGGTGAGCGCGACGTCGAAGCGCAGCGAGGAGTAGTCGAGCACCGCAGCGTCGGCCGCGAGCAGCAGGTCGTTGATCTCCGGGTACGACGTCACGTCGAGCACCCTCGCGCTTCCTGTCACCGGCTCGTGGAAGCGGTGGCCGCGCAGCAGGACGACGTGGTCCGGCCCGAGGTCGCGAGCCGCCTGCTCGACGTCGAGGTGCAGCACCGCCTGGGCCCGACGGAAGTTGGTGGCGAGGTCGTCGCGCCAGGTGGGCGCGTAGAGGATCGCGGTCTGGTGCACAGCGATCCCGAGCCGCTCGCGGGTCAGCTCCCGGCGTGCCTCGTGCGTCTCGTCGACCAGGGCGTCCTGGCGCGGGTAGCCCCGGCTGATGATCCGGCCCTCGAAGGCGTAGTTCTCGCGGTAGTACCGGTCCATCTCCGGGATCGGGGTGAGCAGGTTGTTCCACGCGCCGGAGGTACGGCGCAGCATCTGGTCGACGTGCGTCGGGGTCAGGTCGCGCGCCCGCCACTGGGAGAGACCCATCGCCTTCGACGGATAGCCGTGGTAGGTCTCCAGCACCTGCTGGCCCTCGCGACGGCGGAACCACGGCTCGAGCTCGACGTTGGTCACGATCCAGGCCGCACGCGCCATCGCGTCGTACCACTCGCGGCTGCGGAGCAGCACCGGCTCGGCGCCGTAGGGCACCGGGACGGAGCCGTCGGCGACGCCCCAGAGCATCCGCACGCCGTCGGGGCGCACCGCCTGGAGCGCCTCCTGGATCGCGCCGGGGTGGTCGGTGGGCGCCTGGCCGAGGAAGGACTGGAAGTAGACCGAGCCGCGGGTCGAGCGGCTCGGTGACCTCGGCGTAGGCGACCTGGAGCAGGTGCTGCCGGTAGGGCCCGGCCTCGTCGTCGCTCAGGTCCGCGGGCCTGCCACCGGCGGGACCGTGGGTGGCGAGGTCGAAACCGGCGCGACGCCGCACTCCCCGGTCCGTCATCTCCGCCTCGAGGTCGCGCCGCGCGCCGTCCGCCGGAAGGCGCACCGTGACGACTCCGTGGTCGTGGCACTGGAACGGCTCGCCCATCCATCGCGTGACGGCGGGGTCGCTCGATCGCGCGACCTCCGCCGGCCGACCGTCGACGGTGACCGAGACCTGCGGGTCGCCCTCGTCGAGGCGCGCGATGCCTGCCCACAGCACGACCTCGCCGCCGGACACCCGGTCGACCCGCACGCGCAGGGGCGACTCGGCCTCGGTCACGGCGAGCACCTCGTCCGGGACGTCGACCACCTCGAGCACGGCCCGGACGAGCCCGTCGCGCACCTCCGTCGGGAACTGTCCGCGGGTGAAGCGGCGCGACGCGACGTAGGCGACGAGGTCGTCGCGCCGGTCCTCGCAGGCGAGCCAGGCGAGCACGCGGTCCTCGACGGGGACGTCGGCGAGCGCGGCACCTGCCGTCCGGACGAGCTCCGCGACGTGCGCCTGCAGTCGCGCCCACTGGTCGTCGTCACAGCGCTCGACCGCCTCGAGGAAGGGCGGGAGGTCGCGGGCCAACAGGCCCGCAGCGCACTGGGAGCCGTCCTGGGCGAGGTCGAGCATGGCGCGGTCGGCGGAGAGACGCGAGTCGAGCACGGGCATCGGGTCGACCGCCACCTCGAAGGGCCGGGGCCGCACCGGCCCGAGGTCGCCGAGGGTGGCCTCGCCGACGGAGATGTGTGGCCGGGACAGCAGCGCGAGGGCCGCCACCTGCCCGTCCGGCTCGCCGTCGTCGGCGGTCTCCGACCACGCGCCGCGAGGCACGAGCATCCGCCCGAGCAGCGGCGACGCCAGCTCCTCGCTGGTCCCGAAGACCCGGCCCACGACCGCGGAGAGAGCGTCCTCGCGGGCGGCGAGCAGCGTCGGCAGTGCGCCCGGGAGCAGCTGCTGACGCGAGCTCAGGAACAGCAGGTAGGGGCTCTTCGCCTGCTCCGCACCGAGGCGTCGTACGGCGGCCGGGTCGGCGTCGGGCGCTTCGACGACGCGGACCCGCCAGTCGCCGCGGGCCGCGTCCTCGGCCGACGGCCGCAGCACCGCGTCGACGAGGACCAGCAGGATCTCGAGGCGTGCCTCGGACTGGTTGCGCACCGAGTCGATCGCCGCGCGGGCGGCCGGCTCCGCTGCCCCGCACGTCGACGACGACCGTCACCAGGGTCGAGCCGGCTCGTGCCCGGCGAGCGAGCCGACCGATCCGTCTCCTCGCGCGGTCAGGCAGCGAGGGACTCATGGGTCCGCATCATGCCGCACCCGGCCGGGCCCCAGAGGTGGGGCGGTCCGGCCGGGTGCGGCACGGGGCGGGTCAGCCCTT
>CAVPAA010000009.1:0-22580 GCA_963701485.1 uncultured Actinomycetota bacterium | reverse complement strand
GCCGGCGGTGTCCTCGGGGCCTTCGGAGTCCGCGGTGACCTCGGCGGCGGCCGTCTCGAGCGGGACGGGCGCGGCCTTCTTGCGCGTGCGGCGGGTGGTCGTCGTGACGACCGGCGCCTGGAACAGCACCGCGTGACCGGTGGCGGCGTCGGAGGCCTCGGCGGGAGCGGTGGCGGCCTCGGCGGGGACCTCGGCGGTCTCGGCGTCGGCGGCCGGCTCGGGAGCGGCTGCGGCCTTCTTGGCGGTGCGCTTGGCTGCGGTCTTCCTGGCCGGCGCCTTGGCGGCGGACTTCTTGGCAGCCGCCCTCTTGGCGGGGGCGGGGGCCTCGTCGGCCCCGGTCGGGTCGACCTCGGGCGCCGCGGCAGCAGCGTCGGGCTCGGGGGTCGAGGCTGTCTTCTTCGCGGCGCTCTTGCGAGCGGGCGACTTCTTGGCGGGCGCCCGGCGCGAGGGGGTCTTCTGCACGACCGGGGCGTCGGTGCCGCCGGCCTCGGGGGTGGCGTCGGACGCGGGGGTCGCAGCGGGGGTCACGTCGGCCGGGGCGTCTCCGGCGGCCGGGGCGGGCGCGGTGGCCGCCTTCCTGGCGGGCGCCTTGCGCGTACGACGGGTCACGACGGGCGTGGCCGGCGCTGCAGCCTCGGCGGGCTGGCCCGCCTCAGGCGTCGGGGCCCCCGACTCGGTGCGCTCGGGCTGGTCGTTCTGGTCATCACTGAGCATGTGGTGCTCCTCGGGGCACCGTGACGGTGCCGGTACGGCGTCCGCCCCCTCTCGCAGGGCGATCGGCGGGGACGCAAAGCTTCTGTGGCGGCGACCCCCTCCGCGGGTGCGTCTCCGGGAGGCCGGTGCGCCACCTGCCGCGGTCGCCGGGCCACTGAGTCGCTGTCACCGACTCGGAGGCCGCGTCGCGGTCCGGTGACGTCCACCCACCCGGGGTGCCGACCGCTGGTGCGGCCGGCGAGAACGTCGTCGGCTCGACGGATCCTGACGGTCGTCAGGGCGTCGAACGTGGCGAGTATCGCACACCGCCCCCGCCACGCCCCAAGACGCGCGGCGGCCGGGCGTGCCCCGGTCCGCCGATATGCTCCCGGGGCACCCGCCCCATCCTTCCGATCCTCACCACAGCCTCATCAGGGGGACGCCCGAGTTGGCCACGACAGAGCGCACGATCCACCGACGCGAGGTCAGCGACGCCGACCTGCTGCGCGAGTCCGACCTCTTCGACGAGGAGTTCTACCTCCAGCAGAACCCCCAGCTGCGCGAGCAGGGCAAGGACGCGGTCACGCACTACCTCAAGCGCGGGGGCTTCAACGGCAAGGACCCGTCGGCGGCGTTCTCCTCGCGGTCCTACCTCCAGCGCAACCCGGAGGTGGCGGCGGCGAAGATCAACCCGCTCGTGCACTTCCTGCGCATCGGTCGGGCCGAGGGCCGGAGCATGAACCCCCTGGCCGACGACATCGCCCTGATCGTCGAGTCGGGCCTCTTCGACGACGACTACTACCGGCACTTCCACGCCGACCTCCCCGAGGACGCCGACCTCGTCCGCCACTACCTCCGCTTCGGCGCGCGCCGTGGCGACGACCCGAGCGAGCTGTTCTCCACCACCGGCTACCAGCGGCAGAACGTCGACGTCGCCAAGAGCGGCGCCAACCCGCTGCTCCACTACCTGCGCTTCGGGCGGCACGAGGGCCGGATCGCGCCGCGCGGCCGACTGCGCGAGCCCTACTTCGACAGCCTCTTCGAGCAGCAGTGGGCGCAGCTGGCGCCGCTGCCGGTCGCCCACCTCGCGTCGGTCGGGCCGCGGGTGACCGTGCTGACCGACAGCGTCGGGCCCTCCAGCCTCTTCGGCGGCGTCGGCACCTCGGTGATCCTCGCGATCCTGCTCGCCAACCGGTTCGGCGCCACGCTCCGGATCGCCACCCGCACCGAGGCCCCGGACCCGAGCGTCGTCGCGACGCTGGAGCAGGCGTCCGGGGTCCGGCTCGAGGGCGCGCTGGAGACGGCGTACGTCCCGGTGGGCGGCGAGCACGAGCTGGCGATCGCCGAGGACGAGATCCTCATGACCACGTCGTGGTGGACGACCCGCGCGACGCTCGGCAGCACGGTCCCCCGCGAGCAGGTGCTCTACCTGCTCCAGGAGGACGAGCGGATGTTCTACGCGTTCGGCGACGAGCGCCTGATGTGCAGCGAGACCCTCGGCGAGCGCGGCTTCACGGTGGTCGTCAACACCCAGCGCCTGCTCGACCACCTCGGGTCCCCCGACAACTACCCGCACCTGGCGGAGGAGGCGATCGCGCTCACCCCCGCGTTCCCCGGCGGGCTGCCCCGCGACGGCGCCGACCTCGGCCCGCGCCCCGAGGGGAAGCGGCGGCTGTTCTTCTACTCGCGTCCCGAGAACGCCCGCAACCTGTTCTGGCGCGGAGGCGCCGTCCTGTCCCGCGCGGTCGAGCAGGGCCTCATCGACCCCGACGTGTGGGAGCTCCACCTGGTCGGGCGCCGCACGCCGGACCTCACCTTCCCGCGCGACACCAAGCCGCTGGTCGTCGAGGGGCTCAACTGGCTCGACTACCAGGCGCTCGTGCACACGATCGACGCCGCGCTGGTCCTGATGGACACCCCGCACCCGTCCTACCCGCCGCTCGACCTCGCGGCCGCCGGTGTGCCGGTGCTCACCAACACCCACGGCAGCAAGCAGGACCTGAGCGACTACTCGGCCAACATCCTCACCGCCCCGTCGACGGTCGAGGGGCTGCTCGCGGGCATGCAGCGGCTGCTCGCGCTCTCCGACGACCGGTCCCAGCGCGCGGCCAACCTGCGGGCCGACGCGATCGAGCGCGACTGGTCCACCAGCCTGGCCCCGACCGTCGACGCCCTCGTCGAGCGCTTCACCCCGGTGATGCGGCGCGCCGATGTTCGCTGACCTCCCCCGTCCCACCGGTCCGCTCCCGGTCCTGTGGGACAGCACCGTGACGCAGCGCGTGGGTCGGATGCTCGACGGCGACGTCCGGGTGGCGTGGTTCTACGGCCAGCCCGACACGAGCACGTTCCGCTACCGCGTGGCCAACGTCGTCGAGGCCGTGAACAACGACCCCGACGGCGTGGTCGGTGCGGGGTGGTTCAGCGACGACGACATCCCCGCCGTCCTGCCGATCGTGCCGCAGCTCGACGCGATCGTCCTGGCCCGGCACCGCTACGGCGGCAACGTACGACGTCTCGCCGCCACGGCCGCGCGCGCCGGCGTACCCCTCCTCTTCGACACCGACGACCTCGTCTTCGACACGTCCTACGCCGGTCTGGTCATGGACTCGCTGGGGCGCGACGCCACGGTGAGCCTGGACTGGGACGTCTGGTTCTCCTACATGGGGCGCCTCGGCGCCACGCTCGACCTCTGCGAGGGCGCGTTCACGACGAACCAGACGCTCCGCGGCGAGCTCGCCCGGCACCTGTCCCCCGACCGCGTCCACGTCGTGCCCAACGTGCTCAACCGGGTGCAGCAGGACTTCAGCCGCGCCGTCCTCGAGGCCAAGGAGTCGACCGGCTACCGGCGCTCGGGCCCGGTCACGATCGGCTACTTCAGCGGCACCCCCTCGCACGTGCGGGACTTCACCGTCGCCGCGCCCGCGCTGGCCCGCCTGCTCGCCCGCGACCCCGACGTCGACGTCCGGATCGCCGGATTCCTCGACGACGTGGGTCCGCTGGAGGAGTTCCGCGACCGCATCGAGTTCGTGCCGTTCATGCACTACGTCGAGCTGCAGCGCTCGATCGGGGAGGTCGAGGTCAACATCGCGCCCCTGCAGCACAACGCCTTCAACGTCTGCAAGTCCGACCTGAAGTTCTTCGAGGCCGCCGTGGTCGGCACCTGGACCGTGGCCTCCCACACGCCGTCGCTCGACGCGGCCGTCGACGACGGGGTCACCGGTCGGCTCGCCCGCGACCACGAGTGGGACGGCGCGCTGGCCGAGGCGGTCGACCTCGCCCGCGACACCGAGCGCTACGCCGCCACGATGTCGGCCGCTGCCGAGCAGGCCCACCGCGTGTGGGCGTGGGACTCGGTCGCGACCTCGGTGCGCCGGGCGCTGGAGGCTCAGCTGGCGAAGGGGTCGCCGACCTCGCCGGTCGCCTCGTCGTAGGGGCCCTGGTCGAGCCGGGTCAGCAGCGCGGGCCCGGTGGGGGCCAGGTCGCCGAGCCGGGTGAGCCCCGACAGGATGTCGTCGGCGCGCACGGCCGGCTCGCCGTGCCGCAGCACCAGCTCCATCGTGGTCGGCGCCCCCTCGGCCGCGTCGACGACCGCGAGGAACGACACGGCCGCACGCGCGTCGAAGCTGCGCAGCCCACGCTTCGTCATCCGCTCGACGGTGACCTCGGGAGCGGCGAGGAACGCCTCCACCGCGCGCTCGGCGTCGGGCCGGGGCACATCGACCTCGACCCGCCAGCGGCTGGCCTGCAGCCGGTCGGCCAGCGAGCCGCCGGGTGACTCCACCACGGCGAGCACGTCGAGCCCCGGCGGGAGCGAGGCGTCGAGCAGCTCGTGGACCTCGGCGGGGACCAGCACCTCGGCGAGCGCCAGCTCGAGGTACTCGGCCTCGCTGGCCGCGCCGGTGGGCGAGGCGCCGGCGTAGGAGATGCGCGGGTGCGGGTTGAAGCCCGAGGAGTAGGCCATCGGGATGCGCGCGCGGAACACGGCGCGCTCGAACGCCCGGGAGAAGTCGCGGTGGCTGGTGAACCGCAGCCGGCCGCGCTTGGCGTAGCGGACGCGGAGGCGCTGGACCGGGGGTGGCTGCTGGGGAGGATCCTGTCGGGGCATGGCGGGGTCAGGCTATCGCCCGGCTCGCCCCTCGACGGAGTAGACCCAGCGCGTCTCCCCGCCCCAGTCGAAGCTCCGCTCCGGCTGCAGGCAGTCGAGGTCGAGCTCACGCTTGGCCACGACGGTCGTCAGCCGGGGCAGTCGCGCCGCGACCACGCACGGCGACCCGGCCACGTGGATGACGTCGGGCGTCGGGTTCGTCCACTCCAGCTCCTTGCGGCCCGACCAGGAGAACCAGATGTAGGACCCGCCGCGGTTCCACATGTCCTCGTGCTCGCGCCCCGGGTCGAGCCGACCCCAGACCTCCGGGTCGGGGCCGGACATCTGCCTCCCCGAGAAGGCCGGCACCCCGGTCGCCATCATCAGCGCGTCGACCGAGTAGTGGTCCGAGGCCCAGACGCCACCGTCCGCGCGGGCGGCCTCACCCGCCTGCTCCATCTCCCGGGCCACCTCGGTGCCGCGCAGGTCGCCCAGCCCGACGATGACCGGGTTGACCTGCCACACCAGCGAGAACGCCAGCACCCCGCCGAGGACGTAGCCCGCCGGGTGCCGGGGTCGGAAGGTCAGGGCGAACACCGTCACCGCGAGCCCGAGGGCGGCCAGCCAGATGGCGCCCACGGTGAGGGCGGGGATGGTCTGCAGGCGCAGCAGCGAGCCGGCGTACGCCGCCAGGGCCGCGGTCGTGCCGGCGGCCAGCAGCGACCACGAGACGGCGCCGCGCCGCCGCGCGGCGGGCAGCACCAGGCACAGGAGCAGGACGCCGAGGTGGCCGAGCACCTGCGTCGACCGGGCGGACGGCACCTGGTTGAGCAGCGGGATCCTCGATCCCACGGTTCCGAAGTCCACCGTCGACCAGAGGACCCAGAACCCGGTGAGCGCCAGCATCGAGACCACGGCCCAGCGCTGGCCGGGCACGCGCCACGTGACCCCGCGGGCGAGCAGCAGGACGGCGAGGAGGAGGGCCACCGCGAACCCCGAGGAGATCTCGGAGGAGTTCGAGCCGAGCACCTCCACGCCGTCGGCGAGGATCGCCAGGTTGGTGGCACCGAACAGCGACTGGAGCGCGTTGGCCGAGCCCGACAGCACCCGCGCGCCGGGGTAGACCGTGCCGCTCGTCGCAGCGATGGCGTCACGGTTCTCGAGGAAGATGGCCGCCAGGAACACGAGCGTGAGCAGGCCCACCCCGGCCACCGCCGCGATGGTCCGTCGACGAGCAGGCGAGGCCGCGATGAGGGCGGCAACCGTGCCCAGCAGCACGATCGGGACGATCACCACGGCCCACGGTGGGTAGAACAGCGGCGTGCGGACGAGGAGCCAGGCCCCGGCCACCGTCCACGCCGCCGCCTGCCACCAGCGGCCGGTCTCGACCCCGCGCGAGGCACGCTGCAGGGCGACCGCCCCGGCGAGCGTGAAGCCGAGCAGGTTGGCGTGGCTGCCCGACCACCAGGCGTTGGCCGGCGAGAAGAGGATCAGGGCAGCGGCGAACCACCCGATCCACCGGCTGCCCGTCAGGGCACGGAACCAGGCCGGCGCGGCGAGCAGGAGCAGGAGCGTGCCGAGCCAGTACTTCGCGGAGAACAGGACGCTGTCGGGCAGCCAGGGCCCCAGGCGCAGGGCCGAGCCGTCGAGGAACAGCAGCGACGTCGCCGGGCCCGTCGGCAGCCCGTTGAGGTAGGCCTGTGACGCGGTGAGCGGGTTGTGGTCCTCGGTGTCGCCGGTGGCGGTCACGCCCAGGGCGAGCGGGCTCGCGGTGAGGAACTCGTCGGCGCGGCTGCTGCGGGCCTCCCCCAGCATCACCCCGGACGGGTCGGCGGGGTCGACGCGCAGCTCGGCCGCCCCGATGGAGGACTGGGTGACCCCGGCGAGGGAGACCAGGAGGTAGAGGACGACCGGCGCGACGACGTGCCAGGGGACGGCGGCCAGCCGGGTCCGACGCGGTGCGCCAACAGTGTCGTGGCCCACCGGGACCTGGCCCTCCTGACGACTTGGAGATGGGAGCAGCCGCGATAGTATCGCGGCCATGTCTGGGAGGCGCGTGCTCATCATCGTGCCCGCGTGGAACGAGCAGGACGCCATCGGTGGGACCATCGCCGAGATCCGCGAGTGCGTCCCCGACGCCGACCTCCTGGTCATCGACGACGGCTCCCTCGACCTCACCGCCCAGCGTGCGCAGGCGGCCGGGCGCGACGGTCTGCCCGCTCCCCTTCAACCTCGGCGTGGGCGGCGCCATGCGCACCGGCTACCGCTACGCCCTCCGCAACGGCTACGACGCGGCGGTGCAGATCGACGCCGACGGCCAGCACGACCCCCGCTACCTCGCGCGGCTGGTCGAGGGGCTCGACACCGCCGACGTCGTGATCGGTGCCCGCTTCGCCACGCCCGACGACCCCTACAAGGTGCGCGGACCGCGACGCTGGGCGATGGTCCTCCTCGCGCGGGTGCTGTCCCGGCTGGCGAAGACGCGGCTGACCGACGTGACGTCGGGCTTCCGGGTGTCCAACCGCCGCGCGATCTCCGTCTTCGCCACCCACTACCCCGCCGAGTACCTCGGCGACACGGTCGAGTCGCTGGTCATCGCGGCCCGCGCCGGGTGCACGATCACCCAGGTGCCGGTCACCATGCGGGCCCGCGTGGCCGGCCGCGCGTCACACTCGCCCATCAAGGCGGCGGTCTACCTGTGCCGCGCGATCGTGGCGCTCGTCCTCGCGCTCGTGCGCGACTGGCCGGCCCAGCTCGAGGAGGGCTCGACCGCCGAGGACGTGGAGGGCGGCCTCCCGGCCGGCGTCCACCCCGGCGCCTCCTCCCCCCAGCAGGGACAGCCGGAGCAGCAGGAGGTAGGGCCGTGAGCGGCGTGACGATCCTGGGGATGGTCGGCTCGATCATCATCCTGCTGGCCCTCTTCGAGATGATGCGCCGGCACCGCCTGCGCGAGAAGTACGCCCTCATCTGGGCACTCGTCGCGCTGGCCATCATCACGGTCGCGGCGTTCCCCTCCCTCCTGTTCCGCACGTCCCAGGCCCTCGGGCTGGAGGTGCCGGCCAACCTGCTCTTCTTCGGCGCCTCGATGGTGATCATGGTGCTGACGCTGCAGCACAGCTCCGAGCTCGGCAGGCTGGAGGAGCGCACCCGCACCCTGGCCGAGGAGATCGCGCTCCTGCGCCTCGAGATCGACCAGCACCGGGCCGCCGACTCCTCGCCCCACCTCGGCCGGCCGTCCGGCCGGCCGTCCAGCCGCACCGACGAGACCGCCGAGTGACCGCCGCCGGGACCGGCCCCACCGTGGGCCCGCTGGAGGTGTTCGTCCCGTTCTGGGGCGACCCCGAGCTGCTCTACGCGACGATCGACAGCGTCAAGGCGCAGACCGACACCGACTGGACGATGGTGGTGGTCGACGACTGCTACCCCGACCCGACGGTGGCGGAGCACTTCGCCACCGAGGACGACCCCCGGATCCGCTACGTCCGCAACGAGGTCAACGTCGGCATCACCGACAACTACCAGCGCTGCCGCGAGATGGCGTCCGGTGAGCTGATGATGTTCCTCGGGTGCGACGACCTCATGCACCCCACGTTCGTCGAGACCGTGAAGGCCGCGCACCGCGAGTTCCCCACCGCCGCGACGATCCAGGTCGGCGTCCAGGTGGTCGACGAGCACGGCACGCCGATCGACCCGCTGACCGACAAGGTCAAGCGGGCGATCCGGCCCTCGGTGGACCGACGCACCGAGCTGTCGGGCGAGCGGCTCGCCGCCAGCCTGCTCCGCGGGGCATGGCACTACTGGCCCGCCCTGGTCTTCCGCACCGAGGCGCTCGGCCGCTACGCCTTCCGTGAGGGGCTGCCGATCATCCAGGACCTCGCCCTGCTGATCGACATGACGGCCGCCGGGGAGTCGCTCGTGCTCGACCCGGCCGTCTGCTTCTCCTACCGCCGCCACACCCGGAGCGCGTCGGCCACCAGCCTGCTGCACGGCAACCGGTTCTCCGACGAGCGCCGCTACTACGCCTCGGCCGCCGAGCAGATGGCGCAGCGCGGGTGGACCCGTGCGGCCCGCACGGCGCGGCTGCGATGGACCTCCCGCCTGCACGCCGTGACGCTGCTGCCCACCGCGCTCAAGCAGCGCCAGCGCACCGCCGTACGCTCGCTGCTCGCGCACGCGACCGAGCGCTGACCGCGGCCCGGTCCGGCAGCACGGATCAGCGGCGTCCGCCGAGGGCCGTCCAGAAGATCTCGAGGGTCTCGCGGGCCACCCGGTCCCAGCTGAACTGGGCCGCCTGCTCGAGCCCCGCGGCGGCCATGGCGGGCAGCACCTCCGGCTTCGTGGCGACGGTGCGGATCGCGCCCGCGATCGACTCGAGGTCGTAGGGGTCGAACCAGATCGCGGCGTCCCCACCGACCTCACGGAGCACCGGCAGGTCGGAGGCGATGACCGGCAGGCCCTGCACCATCGCCTCGAGGATCGGCAGTCCGAAGCCCTCGGCCAGGGTCGGGAACGCCATGGCGCGGGCCCGGGAGCGGAGGTCGGCGAGCTCGTCGTCCTCCACCCAGCCGCGCAGCTCGACCCACTCCCCCATGCCGGTCTCCGCGACCACGGGCGCCAGCGGGTCCTCGCCGCGGCCGCCTGTGATCACGAGGCGGGGCCGGACGTCCTCCTCCACCAGCGCGAGCGCACGGATCAGCCGGTCCCAGTTCTTGTGGGGACGACGCTGGCCGCTGGCCAGGAGCAGGTTCTCCGTGGGTCGCTCGAGCGACGGCGGGGTGTCGGGATGCTCGGCGGCGAGGAGGGTGACGTGCAGCCGCTCGCGCGGGAAGCCGAGGTACTTCACGATCTCGTCGGCCGAGACCTGGCTGTCGGTGATGACGTGGGACGCGTTGGCGGCGCCCCGCTTCTCCATCCACATCACGGGCCGCGTGTAGAGCGGTGTGGTCATCAGCTCCGGGTGGCTCCAGTAGAGCATGTCGTGGATGGTGATGACGGTGGGCATGGAGGTGCGCATCGGCCCGAGGGTGGCCGGCGAGTGGACGAGGTCGGCGCCGCGTCGCCGGGCCATCCAACCCGACGCGACCAGCTCGCCGAAGGCCCACACGAAACGGTTCTCGCCACTGATCCGCGACGCGACCACCTCGCCCGGGAACCAGGACAGGTCGAGGCGGGCGCCCTCCTTGCTGGCGAGCGCGACGAAGTCGAGGCCCGTGTCGAGCCGCCCGAGGTGCCGGTAGAGCTCCCGGGTGTAGGTCTCCATCCCACCCTTCGTACCGGTGTAGGACAGCATGTCGACGAACACGAGGGGGCGGGACACGAGTTTCCTTCGTATGCTCGGGCGACGGCCGCAGGGACATCTGAGGGAGACCATGGACGACGCCACAGTATCGATCGCGATCCCGGTCTACAACGGCGGGCACTACCTCCAGGAGGCCATCGCGTCGGTCGTGTCGCAGACCCGGCCGCCCGACGAGCTCCTCGTGTTCGACAACTGCTCGACCGACGGCTCTCGGGAGGTCGCGGGCGCCGCGATCGGCGACGAGCACGTCGTCCCGAGCGACTCCAACCTCGGCGCCGTGGCCAACTTCAACCGTGCGGTGGAGGGCTCGACGGGCACCTACTTCGCGTGGCTGGGGGCCGACGACCGGCTCGCGCCGCGCTTCGTCGAGCGGGCCCTTGCTGAGCTGCGCGCGCACCCCGGAGCGCCAGCCTGCCTGACCGCCGTCCAGTTCATCGACCCGGACGGGCGCTCCCTCGGCGTCCAGCGCGACCCCGAGCTGGCCTCGACCACCGCCCGGACCCGGCTGCGGTCCTACCTGCGCCGGCCGCGCTGGACCGAGGTCTACTGCCTCTACCGGCGCGACGTGCTGCTGACCTCCCCGATGTTCCAGGACGAGTACGGCGCCGACGTGCTGCTGATCTGGTGGTTCCTGCTGCGCCATCCCCTCGTCGTGACCGACGAGCCGCTCGTCGAGTACCGCACCTACCCGGTCAAGTCCGCCGACACCACCGCGGAGTCGCTCAACCCCGCGGTGAAGCGACGACGCTGGCTGATGACCGGGCTGTGGCGCAGCCTGTGGCGTGAGGCCGGCGCGCCGGACGTCGCCCCCGCGGTCCGGCGGACGGCGCGCAGCGAGCTGTTGAGGTGCCTGGTCCGCCGTCACTGGCTCAAGCACGTCGCCTGGGACTTCTACCTCGTCGGCGGCGACCTGGTCCGGCGAGGACGACGGGTCCGCGGCGCGCGGACGTGACGGCCGGGCCCGGCAGGCCCCACGTCCTTCGCTAGGGTCGACGCCTGACATCGCTGGACGAGGAGACGAGCTGGTCGTGAAGACTGTGATCCTGGCTGGAGGCCGGGGGACCCGCCTGGCCGAGGAGACCCATGCGATCCCGAAGCCCATGGTCGCCGTCGGGGACCGACCCATCCTCTGGCACATCATGCAGCACTACGCGGCCCACGGGCACACGGACTTCGTGGTGGCCCTCGGCTACAAGGGCTACGTGATCAAGGAGTACTTCGCCAACCAGCTGATGCACTCGTGCGACATGGCGGTCGACCTGTCGACCGGCTCGGTCGAGTACCTCTCCCACAGCGAGGTGGACTGGAAGGTCACCCTCATCGACACCGGCGCGGACTCGATGACCGGCGGTCGGCATCAAGCGCCTCGCCGGGCTCCTCACCGAGCGCTTCCTGCTGACCTACGGCGACGGGCTCTCCGACGTGCCGATCGACGCCGTGGTCGCCCACCACGAGGCCGTCGGCGCCGCGGCCACGGTCACCGCGGTGCACCCGCCGCCGCGGTTCGGGTCGCTGGGCGTCGAGGACGGGATGGTCGCCGACTTCCGCGAGAAGCCGCAGGACTCGCACGACTGGATCAACGGCGGCTACTTCGTCGTCGAGCCCGACGTGCTCGACCTGATCGAGGACGACACCGTGTCGTTCGAGGCTGCTCCCCTGTCGCGCCTCGCGCAGCAGGGCCGGCTCGGGGCCTACCAGCACGAAGGCTTCTGGATGCCGATGGACACCGTCCGCGAGCGCGACGAGCTCAACAAGATCTGGAATTCGGGGAACGCACCGTGGTGGAACAAGCAGTGAGTGACGAGCTGACCGAGCGGGGCTCGCGGGTGTGCCGGGGCTGCGCGTCCGAGGGGCTGGTGTCGGTCCTCGACCTCGACCGGCAGCCGCTGTCCAACGAGATGGCCCATTCGCAGGCCGAGCCCAGCCCCACGTTCCCGCTGCACCTGCGCGTCTGCCCGGCGTGCGGCCTGGGCCAGATCGGCGAGTACGTCCTGCCCGAGCGCATCTTCGGCGCCGAGTACCCCTACCTCTCCTCGGTGAGCACGTCGTGGGTCGCCCACGCCGGCGACTACGTGAGCCACATGGTCGACGAGCTGTCGCTGACCCCGGGCGACCTCGTGATGGAGGTGGCCAGCAACGACGGCTACCTGCTGACCCAGATCGAGCGAGCGCGGCATGCGTGTCCTCGGCATCGAGCCGGCCGCTCAACGTCGCCGAGATCGCGCGCAGCCGCGGCGTCGAGACGGTCAACGCGTTCTTCGGGCTCGAGCTGTCCGAGCAGGTCGCCGCGACCCACGGGCATCCGCGCCTCATCGCGGCCAACAACGTGATGGCCCACGTGCCCGACCTCGAGGACTTCGTGCGCGGCCTCGCCACCTGTGCGACGACGACACGGTGGTCACCGTCGAGAACCCGTCGTTCGTGACCCTGCTGCAGGAGACCCAGTTCGACACGATCTACCACGAGCACTTCTCCTACCTCTCCGCCCACGCCGTCGCCGCCGTCGTCGCGCGAGGTCGGACCTGGAGCTGATCCGGGTCGAGAAGCTGTCGACCCACGGCGGCTCCAACCGCTACTGGCTGACCCGCACGGGAGCCCGCGAGGCCCACCCCAGCGTCGAGGCCGTGCTGGCGGAGGAGCGCGAGGCAGGCCTGCTCTCGCCCGCAGCTGTGGGACGACTTCGCCGCGCCGCAGCCGCTCGGCCATCGACGGCCTGCGCACCTGGCTCGACGAGCGGCGGGCCGCCGGCCGGACCGTCGCGGGCTACGGGGCGGCCGCCAAGGGCAACACGCTGATGAACGCCGCCCACGTGCGCTCGGACGACCTGGTCGTGGTCGTGGACGGCAGCGAGGCCAAGCAGGGCACCTTCCTGCCGGGCAGCCACGTGCCCGTCGCGGCACCGTCCACCCTGGCCGCCGCCGCGCCCGACGACGTGCTGATCCTGCCGTGGAACATCGCCCCCGAGATCCGCGGCCTGGTCGCCGGGCTCGTCCCGGAGGCGTCGTGCTGGATCGCGATCCCGGAGATGCGGGAGCTCGGGTGATCGTGGAGCCGCTCGGGCTCCGCGGGGCCGCCCTCCTGCGCGGCGAGCGCCACCACGACCAGCGGGGCCACCTGCGCAAGGTGCTCGTCTCCGACGAGGCGCGGCGCCACGGCCTCGACGTCGACGTCGCCGAGGTGGTGACCACCGCCAACGAGGTGGCCGGCACCATCCGCGGGATGCACTACCAGGTGGCTCCGCGCCGCGGAGGCCAAGACGCTGTGGGTCACGGACGGGGCCCTGCGCGACGTCCTCGTCGACCTCCGGCCCGACGAGCCGACGTACGGCCAGTGGGTGGCCGTCGACCTCGCCGCCGGCGACGACGTGGCGCTGCACGTGCCGGCCGGGCTCGCCCACGGCTACCAGACCCTCGAGGACGACACCCGCCTCGTCTACCTGATCAGCGCGGGCCACTCCCCCGGCCACGCCCGGACCCTGCGCTGGGACGACCCGACCGTCGGGATCGACTGGCCGCTGCCACCGACCCGCATCTCGGACAAGGACCGCGAGGGACACCCGTGGCCGCCCACGCACTGATCACCGGGGCGTCGGGGCTCGTCGGGAGCTGGGTCCTCCACCACTGGGGTGGCACCGGTACGACGCCACTGCCGGTGCGGCACTCCGACGTCGACCTCCTGGTGCCGGGCGCGGCCGCCGACCTCGTGGCGAGGACGGAGCCGACGCAGGTCGTGCACCTGGCCTGGTCCGCGAGCGGCCGGGCCGACTACCGCTCCACCGACGACAACGACCGATGGGTCGACGCCACCCTGGAGCTGGTCGAGGCCGCTCGCGCGGCGGGCGCCGGCGTGTGGCTCACCGGGACGGCCGTCGACGACGAGGCCGACGCGCGCGACGCCTACGCCCGGTCGAAGGCGCGACTGAGGACGAGCCTCGCGGTCCGACATCGACGCAGGGCACGCTGGGCTGGCTGCGCCCCTACTACGTCTTCGACGAGCAGCGCCGACGACCGGCGGTGGTCGACCTGGCGACGAGCGCCCGGGAGCGGGGCGAGACCGCTCCACCTGCGCAGCCCGCACCAGGCGCACGACTTCGTCCACGCCTCCGACGTCGGCCGCGCGATCGTGACGGCGGTGGCCCACGACCTCATGGGCGAGGTCCAGATCGGCTCGGGCCGGCTGCACACGGTCGCCGAGCTGGTCACCCGGCTCGGCGCCGGCTGGTCGGCCGACCCGGACCCGGGCGCACCCGCCCCGACGCACACCGACCAGACTGCTGACACCACCCGCCTGACCCGTTCGGGGTGGGCACCCACGAGAACCGAGGAGCTCTTCGACCATGGCTGACACCAGCGACCGCTCGTCGCACGGCGACTACGTCCCCGACGGCGGCGAGTTCGCCGCCCAGCGCACCTCGTGGCGCGAGTCGCTGGCGGCTGACGACGCCCTGCGCCAGCAGGCCGTCGACCTGCAGGTCGCCGCCGAGCAGCACCACTACACCTACCAGTGGGAGTGGGCCGGGGTGCCCGTCATCCGGATCCCCGACGACGTCATGGTGCTCCAGGAGCTCTTCTGGTCCTACCGCCCGGAGCGCGTGGTGGAGACCGGGGTCGCGCGCGGCGGCAGCATGCTGCTCAACGCCAGCCTGATGCGCATGTGCGACCTCGAGCCACGGGTGCTCGGCATCGACCACAAGCTCTACCCCCACACCACGTCGGCCCTGCAGGAGCACCCGCTGGGCGGTGGGGTCGAGCTGCTCGAGGCCGACTCGACCTCCTCCACGGCCGTCGAGGCGGTCCAGCGCTTCATCGACGGAGCCGAGCGGGTCGTGCTGGTGCTCGACAGCAACCACACCCACGACCACGTGCTGGGCGAGCTCCGCGCGCTGGCGCCCCTGCTGCCCAGCGGCAGCATGGTGCTGGTCGCCGACACCCTCGTCGAGGAGTTCCCGGAGGGCCACTACGAGGGGCGTCCCTGGGACCGCGGCGACAACCCGATGACGGCCGTGCGGGCCTTCCTCGCCGAGAGCGACGACTACGTCGACGCCCCCGAGTGGGGCCGCCGGGCGCTGGTCACCGAGTTCCGCGACGGGGTCCTGCGGCGCCGCTGAGGTCGCTCAGGGCCGGGGACCGCGGGGCAGGACCCGCGAGCGCCGGTCCCACTGGTCACGGCCGAGGACCCACATCGTCGCCAGCGCGGTGAGCACGCCCACCAGGGGCGCGGCCGTGGCCCGCCACAGCGGGTCGCCGGGCAGCAGCAGCACCGCCACGAAGGTGACCGTCGCCGCGACCCAGGCCCAGGCGATGCGGTCCCACTGGCCGAGCGCCCCGAGCGCGGCCTGCTGGACGACCGCGATGAACATGCCGCTGCTCGCCGCGGCGAGCACGGCGAGGTTGGCCACGCCCAGGGTGTAGTCGGGTCCGAGGAGGATCGCGAGCGCCAGCTGGCCGAGCGCCGCGAAGGCGACGACGTAGCCGATTCCCAGGGCCACGGTGAGCTTCTCGGCGCGCGCCAGCGTGCGTCGGAAGTCGTCCTCGTCGGCCCGCTCGACGCTCTCGGACAGGTGGGCGAGCAGCGGGCTCAGCACGGCGGACACGAACTGGGTCGGGATCCGGCTGAGCGTGACCGCACCGGCGAAGGCACCCAGCACGTGGGGGCTCACCGCCTCCAGCGACCTCAGCCACGGCACCGACCCGTTGTTGGCCAGCAGCGGACCCGCGGTCCCGACCAGCAGCAGGAGGAGCGGGCGCAGGGGCACGTCGGCGGCGTGCATGACCGGCCGGGCCAGCCACGGCCCGATGCGGTGCCCGCCCACGAGCAGGCTCAGCAGCACGGCCGCACAGCACCCGGCCGCGAACGAGCGCACGGAGTCCTGTCCGGTCGCGGCCAGCAGGCCGACGAAGGCGGCGCGGGCCGCGCCGTCGGTCGCCAGCTGGGCCGCGATCGCCCCCATGTTGTGCCGCCCGGTCGCCGCTCCCCGCTGCAGCGCCTGCAGCGCGTTGAGCGACATGAAGACGGCGAGGAGCGCCACCGGCACCCAGTCGCCGCTGAAGAGCCGGTCGGCGGTGATCGGCGCGGTGACCAGCACGCCGAGGGCCAGGAGTCCCACCATCATCGCGGCCCGGCCGATCATCACCCCGGTCGCGGGAGCCGCCGAGCGGCCGGCGGCGAGGTCCGAGATCAGCAGCCTCGCGAGGTAGACCTCGAAGACGCCGAAGCTGGTGCCGAGGAGGGTGGCGACGGTCCACCACACGACGAAGTCCGCGTAGTCGGGGCCGCCCAGGCTCCGGGAGGCGACGGCCAGCATCACCAGGGTGCCCAGCCCGGTCACCGCGAGCCCGACCGCAACGACCACCGTCCCGCTCAGGAGGGTGCTGCGTCGTGCCTGCTGAGGGACCGATCCCGGTGCGGGGGTCTGGTCCGGCACGCGGGGGTCTCCTTCGAGGTGGACGATCGTGGGCGGGAGGAGCGCGAGCCAGCGTACCCGTCCCGAACGCGCAGGACGCCCGAGGTCCCGGCGGGGTCGCCGTGTGGTTCAATCGGCGACCACCGACGCCCGACGCGGGCCGACACGCCACGATCGAGGGGACCACATGCACCGCACCCACGATCCCGCCTTCTGGGCCGGGCGCCGCGTCCTGGTGACCGGTCACACCGGCTTCAAGGGCGCGTGGCTCACCTGCTGGCTCCGCGACCTCGGCGCCGAGGTCTACGGCGTCTCGCTGCCCGCGAGCGCCGGGGCGACACCGCTCTGGGACCAGCTGGCGCTGACGGACGTCCGTGACGTCCGGGCCGACGTCGCCGGGACCGAGTGGCTCGCCGACGCTGCTGCGTTCGAGCCGGAGGTGGTGCTCCACCTCGCGGCGCAGTCCCTGGTCAGCGAGGGCTACCTCGACCCTGCCCTCACCTTCACCACCAACGTGCTGGGCACCGTGCGCGTCCTGTCCCTGGTCGAGTCGCTCCCCGGCGTGCGCGCCGCGGTGATCGTGACCACGGACAAGGTCTACGACGTCCGCCAGCCGACGCCGTTCGTCGAGGGCGACTTCCTCGGCGGCAAGGACCCCTACTCCGCGAGCAAGGCAGCGGCCGAGCTCGTCACCCACTCGTGGCCGCGCCTGGCGGACCGGGTGGTCACCGCTCGGGCCGGCAACGTGATCGGCGGGGGCGACTTCGCGCTCAACCGCATCGTGCCGGACATCGTCCGGGCGTGGTCGGCCGACGACACCCTGACGCTGCGCAGGCCGCGGGCGGTGCGTCCGTGGCAGCACGTCATCGAGCCGCTCCTGGGCTACCTGCTCTACGCCGAGGACGTCGCCGCCGGTCGCGACGTGCCGCGCGCCCTCAACTTCGGCCCCGACCCGGCGCAGGCGGTCGCGGTGGAGATGCTCGTCGAGCACGCGGCCGGGCGGTGGCGCGAGCTGCGCGGACCGTCCGCCACGGCCCGCTGGGAGGTCGACCCCCACCCCGAGATGGAGGAGACCCACGACCTCACCCTCGACGCCGGGCAGGCGCAGGGCGTGCTGCGGTGGGGCAACGCGTGGGGATGGCAGGAGGCGACCAGCCGCACGCTGGAGTGGTACGCCAGGTCGGCCGACGGCGAGGCGCCGCGCGACCTGGTCCTCGAGCAGGTGGCGGAGTACGTCAGGCTCGCCGGCAGCCCCCAGCAGTAGGCACCGGCACCGGTCCCCGGCGGCGCCGCGGGTTCCTTGCGAGCGCTCCGCCGTTGGTACGGTGCACCCCATGTCTGCCCCGTCCCGCCCGGCCAGGGCCTCGACAGGTCGGCGGGCACTCGGCACCCGCTCGGTGGTGCGGCTCGGTGACCGGGTCAGCGACCGGGACAACAACTTCGACGTGCTGCGGCTCCTGGCCGCGTGGGCGGTGCTGGTCTCCCACTCGTTCGCGCTCGTCGGCGAGCCCGAGCCCCTGCACCAGCTCAACGCGAGCCTGGGCAACGTCGGCGTCCTGATCTTCTTCGCCGTGAGCGGGCTGCTGATCCGCCGCAGCTGGGAGTACGACCCCTCGCCGCGCGACTTCTGGGTCAAGCGGGCGCTGCGCCTGCTCCCCGCACTGGCCGCGGTCTCCCTCGTGACGGCCTTCGTCCTCGGCCCGATCGTCACCAGCCGGTCCCTCTCGGCCTACTTCTCCTCGTGGGAGACGTGGATCTACCCGGTGCGGGTCACCCTGCTCTACACGTTCGGCGCCGGGCTGCCGGGCGTCTTCGAGGACAACGTCTACCCGGGCGTCAACGGCCCGCTGTGGAGCCTGCCGGTCGAGGTCTTCGCCTACTTCTGCCTCTTCGTGCTGGGCGTGACCGGGCTGCTGGCCCGTCGGTGGTTCGTCACCGCGGTGGCCGCCGCCAGCCTGGTGTGGGCGGCCTGGTGGGTGTCCGTCACGTCCGACTCCGTCGGGGCGATCTACGTGCTCTCGGCCTTCGCCGTGGGTGCCGCCGCCTACTCCTGGCGGGACCGGATCGTGCTCGCCTGGCCGGTGGCCCTGGTGCTGGTGCTCCTCTGCGTGGTGACGGGCCTGGGGCCCACCCCCCTCCGTGTCGTCGTGTGGACGGTGGCGGCGGTCTACCTGTCCTACTGGTTCGCCTACGCGGTGCCCACCGTCGGTCGCCCCCTCGTGCGCTGGGGTGATGCGTCCTACGGCGTGTACATCTGGGCGTTCCCGGTCCAGCAGACCATCGTCCAGGCCGGCGCGGACGACCCGTGGGTCGTGATGGCGATCGCCACGCCGATCGTCTGGCTGCTGGCCATCGCGTCGTGGCGCCTCGTCGAGCGGCCGGCACTGCGCCGCAAGCCCCGTCCCACCGCGGCTCCGGCAGGTGACCCCGTCACCTCGACCGGGTCCGCCGGAAGCTAGGCTCACCGCCCATGTCCACGGGGTCCCAGGTCGCGTCCGAGCCCGCTGCGCGCGACGCCGCCCACAGGTCCCGCCGACCCGGTGGGCGTGTCGTCGGGGTGTGGCTGCTCACCTGCCTGGCGGCCTTCGTCGCGCTGGCGGGCTGGTCGATGGCCTCGCCGCCGGGCTCCTCGCCGGACGACGACTACCACCTCGCCTCGATCTGGTGCGCCCAGGGCATCGACGGCGACCGGTGCGCCGCCGTCGACGGCGAGCCCGACCAGCGGCTGCTCCCCTACCTCGCGTCGGGTGCCGCGTCCTGCTTCGCGACCGACTTCACCATCAGCGGCTCCTGCCAGGACGACTTCACGACCGACGAGCCGGCCATCGCCACGGCCCACGGCAACTGGGGTGGTGCCTACCCGCCCTACTTCTACGGGTTGCTGTCCTTCTTCACCTCCTCGGACGTCCCGGCGGCCGTCCTGACCATGCGGCTGGTCGGCTCGCTGCTGACCGTGGCGCTGGTCGCCGGCCTGGCGGCCCTCCTCCCCCGACGGCGACGCCCGCTGGCCGCCGTACCCCTCGTGCTGACCGCCGTTCCGCTGTCCATGTCCGTGCTGGCGTCGACCAACCCCAGCGCCTGGGCGATCCTCGGCGCAGCGATCCTGTGGCCCGCGCTCTACGTGGCCTACGAGGAGACGGGGTGGCGGCGCAACGGGCTGGCCGCGTTCGCCGTCGTCGCCACCTTCATCGCCGCCGGGTCGCGTGCCGACGGAGCGCTCTTCGCGCTGATGAGCGTCGCGCTCGTCCTCATCCTGCGGGTGCGCCACCTGCGCCGGGCGCCCGTCGTGACGGCGGCCGCCGCGGTCTCGTTCGCGCTGGCCGCGGCGATCTTCCTCTCGGCCGGCCACTCCGCCGCGCTGGGCGAGGGCTTCGGCGTCCCGCCGCTCGAGCTGACGACGGTGCAGCTGCTGCTCATGAACATCTCGGCGTTGCCCACCCTGTGGCTGGGCGCGTTCGGCTCCGGACCGCTGGGACGCACGGGCTGGCTCGACACCCCGTTCCCGCCGATCGTGTCCATGCTGGCGATCGGCGCCTGGTTCGCCGCACTCCTGCTGGGCTGGCGTCGGGTCTTCCCGGCCAAGCTGGTGGGCCTCGGCCTGATGGGGGCCGCCCTGGTCGTGCACCCGATGTACCTGCTGATGCAGTCCCGCGTGCTCGTCGGTGAGGGCGTCCAGCCGCGCTACGTCCTGCCGGTGCTGGTCATCTTCACCGGGTTGAGCGTGCTGGGCGTCCGCGGGATCTCCCTGCGGCTCACCCCGGTCTCCTATGCAGCGATCGTCGCCGCGCTGTCCCTGGCGCACGCCATCGCGCTGCACATCCAGATCCGGCGCTACGTCACCGGGCTCGACGTCTCGCACACCCTCTTCGGTGACGACCTCGAGTGGTGGTGGGGCTCGGGCCCCGGCCCGACGACCGTGTGGGTGGTGGCCGCGCTGGCCTTCACCCTCGTCACGGCTGTGGTGCTGCGTCCGTGCCTCGTAGTCCCGGATCGGCCTCGCGGATCCGCTCACGCAGGATCCGGTGCGGGTCGAGCATGGGCGAGGCGACCGCGCTCGGCGTGAACGCGTCCTCCTCGGGGATCCCCCAGCGTCGTACGACGGCGTAGCGCTCCCACGCCTCGGCCCTGCCCTCGCGGGTGCGCGACTCGAAGTGGAACAGCTCGCAGTTGGCGACCCAGACGATCGAGCGGCCGACGTGGCGGACCTTGTAGCACAGGTCGACGTCGTTGAAGTTGGCCGGCAGCGTCTCGGTGAAGCCGCCCACCTCGAAGTAGGTCTCGCGCGTCATCGCCGCGCAGGCAGCCGTGACGCCGCTGACCTCGCGGTTGACCACGAGCTCGCCGAACGGGCCGGCCTCCTCGCGGGTCCAGAAGCGGAACGGGTGGCGGTAGTGGGTGCCCCAGTAGGCGTGGCAGGCGTGCTGGACGGTGCTGTCGGCGAAGTAGAGCTTGGCCCCGGTCATCCCGACCCGCGGGTCGTCGAGGGGCGCGACGAGGTTCTCCAGCCACCGCTCGGAGATCACCTCGACGTCGTCGTTGAGCAGCACGAGCCGCTCCCCCGTGGCGGCGACGGCGCCGAGGTTCATCTTCTCGCTGTAGTTGAACGGCTTGGCGTAGGGCACGAGCACCAGGCGGTCGCCGGCGACCTCGCGGAGCTGCTCGAGCACCTCGGGCGGGGTCGGGGCGTCGTGCACGACGACCACCTCGACGTCCTGGTGCTCGGTGCGGGCCAGCAGCGAGCGCACCGCCTCGACGACCATCACCCTGCGCTGGCCGAAGACGATGTCGCTCTGCCCGAGCGTCGGGATCACCACCGACACGCGGAGGCCCGGGTCGAGGTCCCGGTGGATGACGTAGCGGCCGGGCTCGGCGCCCTGCTCGACCCGGCCCCTGACGCCCGTGCGGTCGAGGTGGTCCTGCACGGCACGCTGCCCGGCGAGGGTGGCGTAGGGCTTGGCGTCGATCGCCGCCGAGGCCGAGCCGGCGACCGCGCGCCAGTGGTAGAGGACCTCGGGGACGTGCACGACCCGACGGGCCACCTCGCCGACGCGGAGCGCCAGGTCGTGGTCCTGCGACCCGTCGTAGCCCTCGCGGAAGCCCCCGACCTCGCGCACGACCGACGTCCGGATCACGGACAGGTGGGAGGTGTACATCTGGCCGCGCAGCCGCTCGGGCGACCAGTCGGGCTTGGCGAACCGGCCGTAGGTGCGGCCGCGGTCGTCGACCTTGTCCTCGTCGGAGTAGAGGTAGTCGACGTCGTCGTGCTCGGCGATCCACCGCGCGTTGACCTCGAGCGCGTCGGGGGTGAGCAGGTCGTCGTGGTCGAGCAGCACCACGAACTCGCCGCGGGCGGCGTCGATGCCGTCGTTGGAGGCGGCCACGATGTGCCCGTTGACGTCGCGCTCGAGGAGCCGGATCCGGTCGTCGGCCAGCATGTGGCGGGTGATCGTCCCGACGACGTGGGGGTCGGTGGAGGCGTCGTCGACCAGGATCCACTCCCAGTCGCGGTGCTCCTGCGCGAGCACCGACGCGATGGTCGCCTCGAGCACCTCGATGGGCGGGTCGAAGACCGGCGTGACGATGGAGAACAGCGGGGCCCCGCCGGAGCTGCCCGCGCGCGCCCGGCTCACCTCAGCCGCCGGCGCACGGCGCGCGCCACCCGTCGCGGGAACGACGTGCGTGCGGCCGAGAGCTCGTCCTCGAGCTGGGCCACCCGGCTGCGCAGGCGCGCCACCTGCTCCTCCTGACGCTTGCGGGAGCGGTCGAGACGTTGCTGGAGCTCGTCGCGTCGCGCGGTGGTGCGCCGCAGCTTGCGCGTGGTCGTCCGCAGCTCCTGCGCGAGCCGGGTCAGGTCGCGGTTCGCGCGTCCGACCTCGGCGTCGCTGCCGATGACCTGGTCACGGCTCAGGAGCAGCTCGTGCCGGACCTGGGCGACCTCCCGGCGGAGCCGATCGATCTCCGACTCGCCGGTCGGCGTCGTCGCGTCCTGGGTCACCCTGTCTCCTCCGTGTGCTGCCGCGCACGTGCGCGCCGGTCCTGCTCCGTGCGCGCGTCAGGCTATCCCAACGCCCGCCCGGTCCCGGGCAGGCCCGACGGAGGCA
>CAVPAA010000008.1:0-313827 GCA_963701485.1 uncultured Actinomycetota bacterium | reverse complement strand
GCTGAGCGACCTGTTCGACCGGTTGGCCGACGTCGACGGGGTGTCAGAGGTGACCGACCCGTTCGCGACCCAGCAGCAGGTCGACGACTCGGCCCGGACGGTGGCCGACGGCCAGAAGCAGCTCGAGCAAGGAGTGGGCCAGCTCAAGAGCGCCCAGGCGCAGATCGATGCCGGCCGGGAGGCGCTGGCCGAGCAGCGTGAGCAGGCCCGCGAGGCCGGCACGCTCGCCGCCGTACGTCCGCAGCTGCAGGCCGCGGAGCAGCAGCTCGCCGACGGGCAGGCCGAGCTGGACCGCCAGCGCGCGAAGATCGACGAGCAGACGCCCCAGCTCCAGGTGGGCCTGACCCTCTCGGAGCTGTCGTCCGGCTACCGCACCGTGTCGAAGGACGGGTCGGCCGCCGTGGCCAACGTGGTCTTCGACGACCCGATCAACGAGGTCACCCTCGAGACCAAGACCGAGATCGAGGACCTCGCCGCCGACGCCGGCATCGAGGGCGTCGACATCCACCCGTCGCAGGAGATCGCCCAGACGGTGCCCTCGATCCTCGGGCCGGGTGAGGTCGCGGGTGTGGTCATCGCCGCGATCGTCCTCTTCGTCATGCTCGGCACCGTGCTCGGTGCGGCCCTGCCGCTCGTCACCGCCCTCCTGGGCGTGGGCGTCGCCTCGCTCGCATCGCTGTCGTTCTCGGGGATGGTCGAGTTCGTGTCCGTCACGCCGGTGCTCGGCGTGATGCTGGGCCTCGCCGTCGGCATCGACTACTCGCTCTTCATCATCAACCGGCACCGGCGCCAGCTGAAGCAGGGCGCCGACCTGCACGAGTCGATCGGGCTGGCGAACGGCACCTCGGGCAACGCCGTCGTGTTCGCCGGCGTCACCGTCATCGTCGCGCTGCTCGCGCTGAACGTGACCGGCGTCGACTTCCTCGGCCTGATGGGCACCGTGGGGGCCGTCGCCGTCCTGGTGGCGATCCTGATGGCCGTCACCCTGACGCCGGCGATCCTCTCGCTGGTCGGCAGGCGCATCCTGCGCCGCCGCGAGCGCGAGCGGCTGGCCGCGGGCGAGCGCACGCACGACGACGAGATCACCGAGCGCGACCGGCCGATGAGCACGACGCGCGCGGTGTGGGTGCTCGGCTTCGGCATCGCCGCCCTCCTCGCCATCGCCGCCCCGGCGACCCAGATGCGCCTCGGGCTCCCGGACGGCTCGACCCAGCCTCCGGACTCGGCCGGCTACCAGGCCTACACCGTGCAGGCGGAGAAGTTCGGCGAGGGGTCCAACGGTCCGCTGCTGGTCGTCGCCGACCTTCCGGCCCCGGTCGCCGAGGACGACGTGCTGGGCGAGCAGGCCACCCTCGGGGAGGCCATGTCGCAGCTCTGGTCGGTCGAGGCCGTCGTCCCCATCGGCGTCTCGCAGGACCGGACGGCGCTGGCGTTCCAGGTCGTCCCCTACGGCTCCCCCTCCAGCGAGTCGACCGAGGAGCTGGTGCGCGACCTGCGCGAGCTCACGCCCGGAGACCGCCGACGGCGGCGAGGCCACCCTCGGCGTGGCCGGCAACGCCAGCGCCAACATCGACATCTCCGAGCAGCTCTCCGACGTCCTGCCGACCTACCTCGCGCTGGTCGTCGGGCTCTCCCTGCTGATCCTGGTGCTGGTGTTCCGCTCGATCCTGGTGCCGCTCACCGCCACGCTCGGGTTCGTGCTGTCGCTGCTGGCGGCCTTCGGCGGCATCACCGCGATCTTCCAGATCGGCTTCCTCTCCGACCTGTTCGGCGTCCACGCACCTGGACCGGTGCTGAGCTTCCTTCCGATCATCGCGACCGGCATCCTCTTCGGCCTGGCGATGGACTACCAGCTGTTCCTGGTCTCCGGGATGCGTGAGGCGTACGCCCACGGCGCGCCGGCGCGGGTCGCGGTGCAGCACGGCCTGCACGCGGGGCGCTCGGTCGTGACGGCTGCGGCGATCATCATGATCTCGGTGTTCGCCGGCTTCATCTTCAGCCACGACGCGACGATCAAGCCGATCGGCTTCGGCCTGGCCTTCGGCGTGCTGCTCGACGCGTTCGTCGTACGGATGCTCCTGATCCCGGCCGCGATGCACCTCCTCGGCGAGAAGGCGTGGTGGCTGCCGCGCTGGCTGGACCGGATCCTGCCCGACGTCGACGTCGAGGGCGCCAAGCTCGAGCGCAGCCACCCGGTGCACGAGGAGCAGGTCGACGAGCACCAGAACGAGGAGGGTGGCGCCCACGCCGCACGGTGAGGCGGACGGCGTGGGTCCTCCTGTCCGGGCCGGAGGACCCATGACGTCGCCGTCGTGCACCACAATGGTCCCGTGACCGAACCCCGCGCCGTCCACACCTGGCTCACCGACATGGACGGTGTCCTCGTGCGCGAGGAGGACCCGATCCCCGGCGCGAAGGAGTTCATCGGCGCGCTGCGCGAGCAGGGCGTCCCGTTCCTGGTCCTCACGAACAACTCGATCTTCACCCCCCGCGACCTTCGGGTGCGCCTGCTCCGAAGCAGCGGGATCGACGTGCCGGAGGAGTCGATCTGGACGTCGGCCCTCGCGACCGCGCAGTTCCTCGACGACCAGCGCCCGGGCGGCTCGGCCTACGTCGTCGGCGAGACCGGACTGACCGCGGCGGTGCACGACATCGGCTACGTCATGACCGACCAGGACCCCGACTACGTCGTGCTCGGGGAGACCCGGACCTACTCGTTCGAGGCGATCACCCGCGCGATCCGGCTGATCAACGCCGGCGCGCGCTTCATCGCCACCAACCCCGACCCCAGCGGGCCGAGCGCCCAGGGCATGCTGCCGGCGACGGGGTCGGTCGCGGCCCTCATCAGCACCGCGACGGGACGCCAGCCCTACTTCATCGGCAAGCCCAACCCGCTGATGATGCGCAGCGCGCTCAACCGCATCGACGCCCACTCCGAGACCACCGTGATGATCGGCGACCGGATGGACACCGACATCATCAGCGGGCTCGAGGCCGGCATGCGCACCGTCCTGGTGGCGACCGGCGCGACCGAGCGCCACGAGGTCCAGGACTTCCCGTACCGGCCGACGAAGGTCGTCGACTCGATCGCCGACGTCGTTCCCTACGTCGCCCGGATGTGCCTGCCCGAGGACACGTAGACCGGCTCAGAGCGACGTCGCGAGCCCGATCACCACGCCGGCGAGCGCGCACGCGCCGAGGGTGCGGAGCACCGACCACCTGCGCCAGAAGACGAGCGCGAACCCCAGCCCGGTGATGGCCAGCGCCGCGAGGTCGAGGGACCCGGGCAGGGGGTACTCGACGTCGAGCGGCCCGGCCGTGAGGCTCGCGGTCTCTCCGAAGAGCGTGTGCAGCGTGAAGAAGACCGCAAGGCTCGCGATGACCCCGACGACCGCGGCGGTGATCCCGGCGAGAGCGGCGGCGAGGTCGCGGTTGCCGCGGAGGCGCTCGACGTACGGCGCCCCGAGGAGGATGAAGAGGAAGCAGGGCACGAACGTCACCCACGTCGTCAGCAGTGCGGCGACCACGGCGGCGACCCAGGGGTCCAGGTCGCCCGGGGCCCGGTAGGCGCCGACGAAGGCGACGAACTGGACCACCATGATCAGCGGTCCGGGGGTGGTCTCGGCCAGCGCGAGGCCGCGGACCATCTCTCCCGGCAGCAGCCAGTGGTAGACCTCGACGGCCTGCTGGGCGACGTAGGCCAGGACGGCGTAGGCGCCGCCGAAGGTGACGACGGCGGCGCCCGAGAAGAACAGGCCCTGGTCGACGATCGTGCTCGACCGGCCGAACAGGAGCGCCGCGCCGGCGACCGGGGCGAACCACACGACCAGACCGACGGCGAGGGTGAGCGCGGCCCGGCGGCCGGACGGTCGTTCGGTGTGGAGCTGGTCGTCGCTGACGAGCGGCGGCGGTCCGTCGTCGACGGCGGAGCGAGGCGGCCTGGTCAGGCCGGGGAGGTGGCGGCCGAGCACCCATCCCGCGAGGCCCGCGACCAGCACGACCGCCGGGAACGGTGCGCCGAAGAACGTCAGGGCGACGAACGACGCGACGGCCAGTGCGACCAGCGCGGGGTGGCCCAGCCCCTTGCGGCCCACACGGACCACCGCCTGGACCACGATCGCGATGACCGCCGGGGCGAGGCCGAGGAACAGCGACTCGACGAGGGTGGTGTCGCCGTAGGCGACGTAGACCGCCGACAGGACGAGGAGGGCGGCGACGCCGGGCAGGACGAACAGGATGCCCGCGACGAGCGCGCCCCTGACGCCGTTGAGGAGCCAGCCGACGTACGTCGCGAGCTGCTGCGCCTCCGGCCCGGGCAGCAGCGTGCAGTAGGACAGCGCGAACAGGAATCGCTGCTGGCCGATCCAGCGCTTCTCCTCCACGAGGGTGCGCTGCATGACGGCGATCTGGCCGGCCGGTCCGCCGAAGGTCTGCAGCGAGATGGCGAACCAGGCCTTGGCGGCCTCGCGCAACGGGATGACGTCGCCCGAAGTCCCGGTGGGGGCGGACATGGCAGCACCGAACCGCGTCGCGGACGCTCAGTCAAGCGGCGCGCTCGACTATGCCGTCAGGCAGTCACAGCCGCCGCCGGACGACCTTCCGAGGTGAGCGGCCGCGGGTCCACGAGGTACCCGTGCCGCCACGCGCGATGGAGGACGACGGCCGCGAGCACGGCCCCGGCGGTGCCGAGCGACAGGTCGCCCAGCGTGTCGGCGTAGGCGAACTCGCGCTCGGTCGAGCGGCTGATGAAGGCGAAGTACTCCGCGACCTCCCACGTGATGGCGGCGCTCGCGCCGAAGGCGAGCGCGCGCTCCAGGACGCGCCCGAACCCGACCTCACGCGGCAGCGTGAGCAGGATGAACGCCGCCGCGAGGAGGCCGGTGTTCATGAAGTGCATCCAGTCGTCGAACCACACGACCGTGTCGTAGAGGTCCATCCGGTTGCCGAGGATGTCGGTGAAGCAGGTGATGGTGATGAGCAGGTCGGGCAGCCACGGGAACGAGATGCGGTCGCGCCACAGCGCCCACCACAGGACCGGCACGGTGAACGAGATCAGCGGGTAGCCCACGGCGCGCATGCCGGCGGCCTTGTCGCGCAGGTTGGCCTGGTCGGGGTAGACGACGGCGAAGACCAGCAGCAGGACCAGCGCGCCCTTCGCGAGGACGTTGGCCGTCTTGGCCAGGGTCGGTGTCACCGGGTGCTCGATCGTTGCTGCCTCGGTCACCCGGTCCCCCGTCCTCGGCGCCACGACGGTCGGGCGGCCGGAGCCAGTGTGTCAGCAGCGTCCGGCGCGCTCACCAGGTGGCCGCGTGGCACTCCTGGGCGGGCAGTGCCTCGACCTGGAGGGTCGCGTGCTCGATGCCGTGCCCCTCACGCAGCGCGGCCCCGGCCGCGGCCAGCACGACCTGGGCGTCGGCGCCCACCCGCAGGACGAGGTGCGCGGTGGCGACGTTCATCCCCGACGTCAGCGTCCAGGCGTGCAGGTCGTGGACCTCGGCCACGCCGGAGACGGCTTCCAGGTCGCGGACGACGGCCTCGAGGTCGACGTCGTGGGGCGCGTGCTGGCCGAGCACGGCCAGCACCTCGCGGCCGAGCACCAGGGCTCGGGCGGCCACGAAGACGCCGATGGCGACAGCGACGACGGTGTCCCACCATCCGTCGCCCGTGAGCCTGACGAGCACCCCGGCGGCCAGGACCCCGACGCTGCCGGCCGCGTCGGCCATCACCTCGAGGTAGGCGCCCTTGACGTTGATCGACTCCGCGGCACCGCCGCGCAGCAGGACCAGGCAGACCAGGTTGACGACCAGCCCGATCGCGCCGACCACCAGGAGCGGGCCCGAGGAGACCTCGACGGCCTCGCCGATGCGGCGTACGGCCTCGACGACGACGTAGACCGAGACCCCCAGCATGATCAGGACGGTCAGGCCGGAGGCGAACACCTCGGCGCGGTAGGAGCCGTAGGTGCGCCGGCCCGTGCCGTCGGGGCGGGTGGCGATCTTGGTGGCGACGAGCGCGGCGCCGAGCGCGACGACGTCCGCGGCCATGTGGCCCGCGTCGGAGATGAGCGCGAGCGATCCGGTCGCCAGGCCCACCGCGAGCTCGACGCCGAAGAAGCCGGCGACGAGGCCGAAGGCGACGGCGAGCCGCCACCTGTGCCGGGCGCCTGCGTGGCCGTGCCCGTGTCCCGCACCCATCGCGTACCTCCATCGTCGTCCGCCCACATCATCGCCGTTGGGCGATGCCGGGTCAAACCCGGTCTCCCCGATCGATTGCGTGATGCCGGAGGATGGGGCCGACCTGCCCCGTCCCCAGGAGACGCCCGCCATGAGCACCCCTTCCATCGTCGACGACCCGGCCACCGTCGACGAGCCGCAGGAGCGACTGCTCGCGTTCGGACTGCTGGTGGGCGGGCTCGTCGGCTTCGTGGCCTCGGCCGTGCTGCTCATCGAGCGGATCCGGCTTGCCGAGGACAGCGACTACGTGCCGACCTGCAGCATCAACCCGGTCCTCAGCTGCGGCAACGTGATGGAGTCGGCCCAGGCGGCCCTCCTGGGCTTCCCCAACCCGATCATCGGTGTCGCGGCCTTCCCGGTGGTCGTCACGACGGGCGTGGTGCTGTTCGCCGGCGGCCGGCTGGCGCGGTGGTACTGGCTCGGGCTGCAGGCCGGGGTGACGGCGGCCTTCGCGCTCATCTCCTGGCTGGTCTTCCAGAGCCTCTACCGGATCGGCGCCCTGTGCCCCTACTGCATGGTCGTGTGGGCGGTGGTCATCCCGCTCTTCTGGTACGTCACGGCGCGCAACGCCGCCGCGGGCGTGCTCGGGGCCGCTCCGGACGGACGGCTGGCGGACGGCCTGCGCGACTGGCGGGCGCCGCTGGTGTTCGGCACCTACCTGGTGGTCGTGCTGCTGGTCCTCGAGCGCTTCTGGTCCTACTGGTCGTCGCTGCTCTGAGATCCCGGCTCGACCTGGAGCCAGGCTCAGCGGTGCCGCTCCTCGTAGTGGTGCTCCGGGCCGACCCCCGTGAGCGCGAGCAGGCGCTCGGCTGTCGCGACCACCTCGAGCAGCTCCTCGCGGCGGGTCAGCGACCACACCGACGCCCGGCCCTCGGGGCGCGAGGCCACCAGGCCGCAGTCCTTGAGGCAGGCCAGGTGCTTCGACACCGTGCTCTGCGCCAGCCCGAGGTGCGCGGTGAGGTCGACGACGCGGTGCTCGCCCAGCGACAGGTGCCGCACGATCAGCAGCCGCGACGGGTCGGACAGGGCATGGAACAGGGCCGCCTCGGCGGCCAGCCCGGTCGCCTCCGATCTCATCGCCACCCGACGATGCTAGCCGGACGGGGTCCCCGGGCGACTACCGTCGGCCCGTGGTGAACGACGTCCTCGACTACGCCCGCTTCGGCGCCGGCCTGCTGGTCGTCGTGCTCGCGACGGTGCTGCTCGCCTGGCGATCAGGGATCGGCCTCGGCTGGACGCCGTTGACGTCGCTGGCCCGCGCGGTCGTCCAGCTCAGCATCGTCGCCCTCCTGCTCCGCGGGATCCTGGCCGTCCCCTGGACGGTGGTCGCCTTCCTCGCACTGATGCTCACGACGGCATCCGTCACGGCGTCCGGACGGCTCAGCGAGCTCTGGCACGGCCGCCGAGCGGCGGTCATCGGCGTGGTGGTGGGCGCGAGCGTCGCGCTGTCGCTGGTGTTCGTCCTGCGGCTGGTCGCCCTCGAGCCGCGCTACCTCGTGGCGGTCGCCGGCATCATCATCGGCAACGCCATGAGCGCGGCGACGCTGTCGGGGCGCAACTTCCTTCGGGGTGTCCGGCACCGCCGCGACGAGGTCGAGGCGTGGCTGTCCCTGGGCGCGTCGCCGTCCCACGCGCACCTCGAGATCGGGCAGGAGGCCGTGCGCGAGTCGCTGCTGCCGAACCTCGACCAGACCCGCTCGACCGGTCTCGTCACGCTGCCCGGCGCCTTCGTCGGCGCCCTGTTCGGGGGCGCCAGTCCGGCGGTCGCGGCGCAGTTCCAGCTCGTCGTGCTCGCCGGCATCGCACTGGCGATGACCATCACCGGCGTCATCGTCACCCGGCTGCTGGGCCGATCGCCGTACCTGCCCGCTGTCCCGACCTGACCCGAACCGACCTGACCGAACCCGACCTGACCGTCGCCTCAGCGCCTCGGGAGCACGACCCGGAAGCTGGCACCGGAGCCCGCGTCGGCGTCGTGCTCGTCGACGAGCACGTCCGCACCGAACGAGCGCGCCACCCGCAGCGCGATCCCGAGGCCGAGGCCGGCGCCACCGGCGCGGGACACCCCGGGCTCGAAGAGCCTCGCGGCGACGTCGGGGGCGACCCCCTCGCCGTCGTCGCGCACCACCAGCTCGACGCGGTCGGGGTGGTCGACCGCCTCGATCACCACGCGGCTCCTGGCGTGCCGCGCGGCGTTGTCCACCAGCGGGACCACCGCGCGCACCACGAGGCCTGCCGGCGCCGCGATGCGGGCGGTCGACCCCTGGGTGCGGTCCAGCACCTCGACCCGACCGGCAGCCGCCGCGACCAGCCCGGGCACGAGGTCGGCGACGTGGCACCCCTCCTGCCCGGGCGTCGTACGGTCCCGAGCGAGGTCGAGCAGGGTCGTGATCACCGCGGACATCTCGCGGGCGGAGAGGGAGATCTGGCGGAGGTCCTCCTGCACGTCCGGGTCCTCGACGCCGCGGAGGAGGGCGAGGTCGGCCGACCCCTGGATCGCGGTGAGCGGCGTGCGGAGCTCGTGGGCGAGCTCGGAGGTGAGCCGCTGCTCGGACCGGATGGCCGACGCGACGCGGTCGAGCAGGTGGTCGAGCGTCTCGCCGAGCGCGGCGAGCTCGTTGCTCGG
The DNA here is from genome assembly GCA_963701485.1 of uncultured Actinomycetota bacterium. GTDB lineage: Bacteria > Actinomycetota > Actinomycetes > Propionibacteriales > Nocardioidaceae > Nocardioides. The sequence continues at coordinate 304,968 of CAVPAA010000008.1, read as the reverse complement.
GGGCCCCAGGGCGAAACGGTGGCCGAGGTCGTGCTCGCTCCAGTCCGCGGCCCGCTCGGCCATGACGGCCACCGGCCTGAGCGCCTGCGCGGTCACGCGCCAGGCCATGACGGCGGTGCCTGCCACGACCACGACGCCGAGGACGACGGCGGCCAGGAAGGCGTAGAGCTCGGAGCGCTCGTAGGGCGCGACCTCCTGGCTGACCACGAGCACGCCGCTCTCACCGGCTCGCGTGGTGAACGGTGTGGCGAGGAGCCGGTCCTCGGCCGGGCCGGCGTGGACGGCGCGCGCCTCGCGGACCCGCGCCAGGTCGTCGGCCGAGCTGCGCAGAGGCGTCGCCACCGAGCCCATCACCCGGCTGCCGGACGCGTCGTAGACGACCATCCCCGGCTGCAGCGCGTCCTCCGAGGCGACCACGGGGTCCGCGGACTGCTCGAGGACCGCGAGCACGGAGCGCGACCGGTCGTCCAGCACCTGCTGGATGTCGCGGTTCGCGGTGCGCTCCAGGACCAGGTAGGTGCCGAGCACCACCACGATCATCGCGACCGTCATGACACCGACCGTCGAGACGACGATCGAGGCCCGGAAGGAGCGCGGCGCCAGCCGGCGCAGCCCCGAGGGCGCCGCCGCCGTCACGTCCGTCCCGTCCTCGCCCATCACCTCAGTGTGTAGCCGACGCCCCGCACCGTCATGAGCTTGAGGGGCGAGTCGACCTCGGCGAGCTTGACGCGGATCCGCCGCACGTAGGAGTCGACCGTGTTGTCGCTGACCATGCCGCCCTGCGGCCACGCAGCGGCGACGACGGCCCGGCGTCGTACGACCTCACCGGGGCGCGACGTGATCGCGGCGAGCATGCGGAACTCGGTCGGCGTGAGCATCGCCTCCCTGCCGTTGCAGGACACCGAGTGGCGAGCCGGGTCGAGGACGAGGTCGGTCGCGGCAGTGGCGACCACGAGCCGGCCGCGCCGGGCCAGGACCTCCACCCGGGCGATGAGCTCCAGCACGTCGAACGGCTTCGGGAGGTAGTCGTCGGCGCCGGCGCTGAAGCCGGCGAGCCGCTCGTGGACGGCACCGAGGGCGGTGAGGAACAGGACGGGCGCGGACTGGCCGGCCGACCTCAGCGCCTGGCACACGTCGCGCCCGTCGGCGTCGGGCAGCCCGATGTCGAGGATGACCACGTCGAGGTCGTCGTCGGCGGCGAAGAGCCGGAGCGCCTCGCCCCCGTCGTGCGCGACGACCACCTCGTGGTCCGCGAGGCGCATGGCGTCGACGACCACGCGCCGGATCGCAGCGTCGTCCTCGCAGAGTCCTACTCGAGCCATCGACGGTTCCTCCACGCGGTCGGACGGGTCACGCTCCCAGCGTCCACCATCGTGCCTGCACACAACCTGAACGTGAGCCGCAACAGCAGTCAGGTGACGTGCAGGTTGGCCGCCCTAGCGTCCGGACCATGTTCGACCTCATCAACGGCCTCCCCGTCCACCCGCTGGTCGTGCACGCCGTCGTCGTCCTGCTCCCCCTCGCCGCCCTCGGCACCATCGCCCTGGCCGTGCGTCCGGCATGGCGGCGCCCGTACGGCGTCCTCGTGGTCGGGTGCGCCGCTGTCGCGACCATCCTCACCCCGGTCGCGACGTCGAGCGGCGAGGCGCTGGAGGAGCACGTCGGCGACCCGGGGGTGCACGCCGAGCTCGGCGACCAGCTCATCTGGTTCGCGATCCCGCTCCTCGTCCTCTCCGCGGCGCTCGTCTGGCTCGACCGCCGGCGGACCGCCGACGGGACCACCTCGTCGCGTCGGGCCACCTCTCCCGGACTGCTCCGGACGGTGGCCGCCCTCGCGCTCGTCGCGGGGCTCGCGGCGACCGTGCAGGTCTACCGGGTGGGCGACTCCGGGGCCCGCGCCGCCTGGGGCGACCAGGTGTCCTCGTCCAGCTCCTCGTCCGACTGACGGGACCACCCGGAGGGGGACCCGACCCGCCTGACCTAGCCTGCGCGGGTGGACAGGCGGCTGCTGGCGGACACCCGCCCCCTCGCCAACCCGCACTTCAAGCGGCTCTGGCGCGCCAACATCGTCACGGTCGTCGGAGCGCAGCTGACCGTCGTGGCGGTGCCCGCGCAGATCTACGCGATGACCGGCTCGTCGGCGTACGTCGGGCTCACCGGCATCTTCGGCCTCGTCCCGCTGGTGGTCTTCGGGCTGTGGGGTGGCGCGCTGGCCGACGTCTTCGACCGCCGGACCCTCATGCTGATCACCACGTGCGGCCTCATCGCGACGAGCGCCGGCTTCTGGCTCCAGGCAGCGCTCGGCGCCGAGGACGTGTGGCTGCTGCTGTCCCTCTTCGCGGTCCAGCAGGCGTTCTTCGCGGTCAACCAGCCCACCCGGTCGGCGCTGCTGCCACGCCTCCTCGACAAGGAGCTCCTGCCCGCGGCGAACTCGCTCAACATGACCGTCATGCAGGCCGGCGGCATCGCGGGGCCCCTGGTGGGCGGCGCGCTCATCCCGCTCATGGGCTTCTCGTGGCTCTACCTGCTCGACACGGTCACCCTCTTCGCGACCCTCGGCGCCGTCGTACGCCTCCCGCCCCTGCCGATCCTGGGCGTGACCGTGACGCCGGGGATCGGGGCGGTCATCGACGGCTTCCGCTACCTGCGCACACAACCCGTGCTGATGATGTCGTTCGTCGTCGACATCATCGCCATGGTCTTCGGCATGCCCCGGGCGCTGTTCCCCGAGCTCGCCGACGTCGCCTTCAGCGGGCCCAACGAGGGCGGCATCGCCTTCGCGCTCCTCTTCGCGGCGATCCCGGCCGGCGCCGTCGTCGGCGGCGTCCTGTCCGGCTGGGTGTCGCGGGTCGAGCGGCAGGGCCTGGCGGTGATCGTGGCGATCCTCGTGTGGGGCGTGGCGATGGTCGGCTTCGGGGTCGCCGCGATGCTCGCGCCGCTCGCTCCCGCCCTGTTCCTCGGGATCGCGGTGCTGATGCTCGCGATCGGCGGCGCCGCCGACATGGCGTCCGCGGCCTTCCGTACGTCGATGCTGCAGGCCGCGGCCGACGACTCCGTGCGCGGGCGCCTGCAGGGGATCTTCATCGTCGTGGTCGCCGGCGGCCCGCGCGTCGCGGACGTCCTCCACGGCGCGACCGCCGCGGTGACCGGCGCCGCCGTCGCGGCCGCGGGCGGCGGGGTGCTCGTGATCATCGGCACCGTGCTCGCCGCGCTCGCCGTACCCGCCTTCGTGCGCTACCGGGTGACCCGGGTCGCGGCCTGACCTTTGGCGTCCCGGACACGTGTCCGGGAAACCGCCCCTGAGCGCGGGTGGCGAGGGCGATCTCGCGGACACGTGTGCACGTGCGGCGGGTTGTGGCCCTCAGGTCGACAGATCCGGGGCACCATCCGCCGCACGTGCGGCGGGAGCATCAGACGGCGCGGGTCTTCGGAGTGCCTTCCGCGGTCTTCGCCGGGTCGCGTACGACGACCGAGCCGAGGGCGTCGTCGATGCGGGACATCACGTCCGCGTCGAGCTTCACGCCGGCGGCCTTGACGTTGTCGGCGACCTGCTCGGGGCGGGAGGCGCCGACGAGGGCGGCGGCGACGTTGTCGTTCTGCAGCACCCAGGCGATGGCGAGCTGCGCCATCGTCAGGCCGCAGTCCTTCGCGACCGGCTCGAGGTCCTGCACGGCGGTGAGCACCTCGTCGCGCATGAAGCGCGAGATCATGTCGGCGCCGCCCTTGGTGTCGGTGGCGCGCGAGCCCTCGGGCGGGGCCTGGCCGGGCTGGTACTTGCCGGTCAGCACGCCCTGCGCGATCGGGCTCCACACGATCTGCGAGACGCCGAGCTCCTTCGACGTCGGCACGACCTCGTCCTCGATGACGCGCCAGAGCATGGAGTACTGCGGCTGGCTGGAGATCAGCTGGAAGCCGAGCTCCTTCGACAGCTCGACGCCGGCGCGGATCTGGTCGGCGGTCCACTCGCTGACGCCGATGTAGAGCGCCTTGCCCTGCCGGACGATGTCGGCGAAGGCCTGCATCGTCTCCTCGAGCGGGGTCTCCACGTCGTAGCGGTGCGCCTGGTAGAGGTCGACGTAGTCGGTCTGCAGCCGCTGCAGCGAGCCGTTGATCGACTCCATGATGTGCTTGCGCGACAGGCCGGTGTCGTTCTTGCCCTTGGGGCCGGTCGGCCAGTAGACCTTCGTGAAGATCTCCAGCGACTCGCGCCGCTCGCCCTTCAGCGCCTCACCCAGCACGGTCTCCGCCGCGGTGTTCGCGTAGACGTCCGCGGTGTCGAACGTCGAGATCCCCTCGTCGAGCGCGGCGCGCACGCACTGCGTGGCGACGTCGTTCTCGACCTGGGAGCCGTGGGTGAGCCAGTTGCCGTAGGTGATCTCGGAGATCTTGAGTCCGCTGTTGCCGAGGTATCGGAATTCCATTCCTCCGACACTAGCGAGGCGCGCTAAAGAGGAACGGGGCGCAGCCTCCGGTCGAGCCACGCGTAGAGGGCGAAGAGAAGGAGGAAGAGAATGGTGATCCCCGCACAGGCGCTCCCGACCGCCCCCCAGCCCTCGTCGCCGGCGTCGAGGAACGGGTAGGGCACCCAGCCGTCGGCCTGCCCGACCACGAGCGTCCAGCACAGCCAGGCCACCGGCCAGGCGAGGGCGTACGCCGTCTCGCGCAGGCCGATCCTTGGCCGCGGGCCGGCGAGGGCCCAGGCAGCCAGGGCGAGCGCCGGCACCACCTGGTGCAGCAGCAGGTCGGCCAGCCAGTTGACCCCATCGAGCTCCAGCAGGCCGCGCAGCAGTGTGAAGTAGACCAGCGCGGTGACCGTGATGCCGACGATCCCGGCCAGCCGGGCGGCCCGCCAGCCGAGCCGTTCCTCGGCCGGGTCGCGGGCGAGCACGGTCGAGGTGATCGCGACCAGGAAGTTGCTCTGGATGGTGAAGTAGGCGAAGTAGCGGTAGGTCCGCGCCACCAGGCCGGGTGGGTCCTCGTCGACGAGAATCGCCTCGCCGGACACCACGAGCGCCAGCTGGAAGACCAGCGCGAACCACGCGACGGCAGCCACGACCAGATGCACCGCTCGGGCGCGCTCGCGAGTCATGGCGAGAGCGTAGGGCTCCCGCCCACCCGGGAGGGTGGTCAGTCCAGCACGACGAGGACGTCGCCGTCCTGCACGACGTCACCCGCGGTCACCTTGATCGCGGTGACGGTGCCGGCCCGCTCGGCGAGCATCGGGATCTCCATCTTCATCGACTCGAGGAGGACGACGGTGTCGCCGGCCTCGACGCGGTCGCCCTCGGCGACCTCGATGGTGAGGACGTTGGCGACCAGCTCGGAGACGATCTCGAGGGAGGTGGGGCGGGCCATGGCCCCGACGCTAGCGGTTACCCGGGCGTATCCGCTGATCGCGACGCCGACCCGCGGCCGCCTCAGAGCTCGGCGAAGCGACGCGGCTCGGGCCGGTGCGGTCCGGCCTCCTCGGCACGACGTCCGCCGCGCCCCTTCGGCCCGGTCAGGGCCAGGTCGGCGCGGATCACCAGCCAGCCGATGAGCAGCCCCAGGACGAGGGAGTACGCCGCCCGCAGGCCGGCCTCGACGTAGGAGGTGTCCGGCGAGACGAGCCCCGTCGCCAGCGGCACCGTGGCGGCGACGCCGAAGGCGCAGAACCACCACCCCTGGCGCCGGCGGGCACGCACGTGGGTGCCCCACACCAGCGCCGGGATGCCGAGCAGGACCACGAGCGGCCGCGGGAACGCACCGATGCGGGCCGAGGTCCAGTCGGCGAAGTCGAGGACCGACGACACGAAGCTCTGGGCGCCGTAGCGCCGCAGCAGCTCGGCGTACGCCAGCGTCGCGAAGAGCACGCCGAGGCCGATGGCCACGACGATCATCCCGCGGCGCCCGAGGCCGTGCAGGCCGGCGCCGAGGCGGTAGACGATCGCCAGCACGAGGCCGAGGGCGAGGAGGAGCGTGACGATCTCGAAGCGCTCGATCGCGACCGTGGGCTCGAAACCCACCGCAGCGAAGGCGGTGACCGCGGCGACCAGCGCGGCGATCAGCGCCTCGCGCATCGCCTTCCATCCGGTGACCGCCGGCACGGTCACCATGACGGCGTAGACGCTGCCGACCACGCAGGTCATCACGGCCGCGCCCGTCGGGAGCACCCGCCCGCCCACGACGAGGCTGGCGACCGCGAGCACCAGCGCGAGGCCGGCGGAGATGAGCGCGCGGCCCGCGGTCCGGGTCGCCAGCAGCCAGGAGAGCGCCGTGACGACGGCGGCCGCGCCGACGCCGTCGATCCACGCGGGCGCGGTGCCGGTGTCGCCCACGGCCCGGCCGTCGCTCACGGCGCCGCTCAGGGCCGACCAGCCCAGGGCGGCCGCGCCGAGGAGCAGGACACCGAACCAGAAGGCGAGCAGGGACCGCCGCGGGCCGTCGGGGGTGGTCTCGTCCGGCGCGGTGCGCTCGGTGTGAGCGAGCTGCTCGGTCTGTTCGGTCTGCGCGGGCCCGTCAGCGGGACGGGGGGTCGCCTCGTACGCCGCTGGTGCAGCGGTCGGCTCGGTCGTCGGCTCGGTCGTCGGCTCGGCGGTCGGCTCGGCGGTCGGCTCCCTGACCGGCGTACCCGTCGGGGCCTCCGGCGCGGGAGCGGTCGGGACAGCCGACGTCGCGGCGCTCTCGTCCTGCTCGGCCGGAGCCGCCTCGGGCGGGTGCGCCTTCCGCTTCAGCCTCAGCCGCGAGGGCGGTCGCTCCGCAGCCCGCTTGCCGCGGGAGGACCCGCGGGGGCTGTCGGAGGAGGAAGGCACGACGGAGGAGGTTACAGCCGGCGGTTGGCCAGCGACGGATTGGTGCGGCGGGCGGCGTCGAGGTCGGCGCGGTCCAGGACGGCGTCGATGACCTGCTCGGCGCCGTCGGCCTCGGCGAGGACGTCGCCGAGCGGGCCGATCACCGCGGAGTGGCCGACATAGCGCGGCTCGGGCTGCCCGGCACCGACGACGAAGCAGGTGTTCTCGATGGCCCGGGCGGCGAGCAGGGTGCGCCAGTGCGCGACCTTCCGGTCGCCGGGCAGCCACGCCGCCGGCACGACGAGGACCTCGGCCCCGGCGTCGACCAGGCGCCGCGCGAGCTCGGGGAACCGCAGGTCGTAGCAGGTCATCAACCCGACCTGCCAGCCCGCGACGTCGACGACCACCGGCGCGACGGGCCCGCCGGTCAGCCGGTCGGACTCGCGGTAGCCGAAGGAGTCGTAGAGGTGGATCTTGCGGTACGTCGCCGGGCTGGGCCCGCCGGCGACGAGGGTGTTGAAGGGCCGGTCGGGGTCGTCGGCGACCTCGAACATCCCGGCCACCACGGTGGCCGAGGTCGCGTCGGCCACCCGGGCCACCTCGCGGGCGAAGGGGCCGTCGACCGGCTCCGCGAAGGGGCTGACGTCGGACCCGGCCTGGCCGAAGTCGCGGGCGAAGGCCTCCGGCAGGACGACCAGGTCGGCCCCGGGCGCCACCTCGCCGAGGCGGGCACGGTTGTCGTCGGGGTCGAGGCCGCTCGCCCACTGGTGGACGCGCACGCGCAGCCGGTCGGAACGCCGTGGGGTGGAGTCCATGCCACCAGCCTAGAGCGGCCACGCGGCGGCTGCGGTCCGGCACGGGCGCGGCTGCGAGGATGCCGGCATGGACCTCGACCTCACCGCCGGCGGCTTCTGCGGCGTGGTCCTCGCCGGCGGCACCGCCGCGCGCATGGACGGGGTCGACAAGGCGTCCGTCGAGCTGGCCGGACGGACGCTGCTGGCGTACGCCGTCGACGCGTTCCTCGACGCCGACGAGGTCGTGGTCGTCGGGCCGGACACCGTGCGGACCGCGCGGCCGGTGACCTTCGTGGTGGAGGACCCGCCCCGCGGCGGACCGGTGGCCGGGCTGCTCACCGGCGTCGACGCGCTGCTGCGCGCGCCGCGCCTCGTCGGGGTGCTGGCGGTGGACATGCCGCGGGTGACCGCGGCGACGATGCGGCGCCTGCGCGAGGCGGCGGTCGGCCGGGACGGGGCGTTCCTGGTCGACGGTGACGGCCGGCGGCAGCTGGCGGGGGTGCTCGACGCGGCCCGGCTCGACGACGTACGACCCGACCTGGAGGGGCAGCACGGGATGGCACTGCACCGCCTCCTCGCGTCCTTCGACCTCGCCGGGGTGCCGGCGACCGGCGAGGAGGCCGTCGACGTCGACTCGTGGGCCGACCTGCGGGACCTGCGCCGCTGACGTCGGCTCCCTTGCCGCACCCGGGTGGGGTGCGAGACATTGGCTTGGTGAACCTCCACGACTGGATCGACGAGCTCGCCGACGTGCTCGACGTCGAGACCGAGGTCGACGAGGGCCTGGTGCTCGACCTCGCCCGTGTGGCCGCGCAGAACGTGCAGAAGACCGCGGCGCCCATCACCGCCTACCTGCTCGGCGTCGCGGTCGGCGCGGGAGACGCGAACCCCGAGCAGGTCGAGCGGCTCGCCGCCCGCGCCCAGCAGCTCGCCGAGAGCTGGGACCGCCCCGCCGACGCGAAGGACCCCGACGACGTGGACGATGAGGTGCCCGACGACTCGTCGGTCGACCACTCCAGCGACCTCTACGAGGACTGATCACGTGCGTGCTGCCGTCACCACCGGTTCCGGTGGACCCGACGTCCTGTCCGTCAGCGAGGTCGACGACCCGCGCCCGGCCGCCGGGGAGGTGCTGCTCGACGTCGTCGCCACGGCCGTCAACCGGGCCGACACCCTGCAGCGGCAGGGCTTCTACCCGCCCCCGCCCGGCGCCTCCGAGATCCTCGGCCTCGAGTGCAGCGGCCGGATCGCCGAGCTCGGCGAGGGCGTCGAGGGCTGGAAGGTCGGCGACGAGGTCTGCGCGCTGCTGGCCGGTGGGGGGTACGCCGCCCGCGTGGCCGTGCCGGTCGGCCAGGTGATGCCGGTCCCGTCCGGCGTCTCCCTCGTCGAGGCGGCCGGCCTGCCCGAGGTCGCGGCGACCGTCTGGTCCAACGTCTTCATGACCGCCCACCTCGACAAGGGCGAGCGGTTCCTCGTCCACGGCGGCGGTGGCGGCATCGGCACGATGGCGATCCAGCTCGCGGCGGCCCGCGGCGCCGAGGTCTACACGACCGCCGGCTCCCCGGAGACCCTCGAGCTGTGCCGCTCCCTCGGCGCGACACGGGCGATCAGCTACCGCGACGAGGACTTCGTCGAGGTGCTGAAGGAGGCCGGTGGCGCCGACGTGATCCTCGACAACATGGGCGCGAGCTACCTCGGCCGCAACGTCTCCGCGCTGGCCACCGCCGGGCGTCTCGTGATCATCGGGATGCAGGGCGGCGCCAAGGGCGAGCTCGACATCAACGCGCTCCTGCGCAAGCGGTCGTCCGTGACGGCGACCTCGCTGCGCGCGCGGCCCCTCGCCGAGAAGGCCCAGATCTGCTGCGGGGTCGTCGAGAACGTCTGGCCCCTCGTCGCCTCCGGCCAGGTCCGCCCCATCGTCGAGACCACGCTCCCGCTCGAGGACGTCGCCCGCGCCCACCAGCTGATGGACGACGGCGGGCGCTCGGGGAAGATCGTCCTCACCCTCTGACCGGACGCCGGGCGGTGCGCCACCCACATTCGACCGGCCCCGAATGTGGCTCAGCCACCGCTCGTACGGCGCGTCCCTCGCGACACGCCCCGGGCGGTGCGCCACCCACATTCGACCGGCCCCGGATGTGGCTCAGCCACCGCTCGTACGCCGACCGCGGCCCCAGCGGTGAGTGAGACACCTTCTCGCCGCCCAGAACCTGCGTCACTCACCGCTCACCCCAGGACAACCACCGGGCGCGTCATAGGGTTGGGCGCATGACCGACCAGCAGCAGCCCGAGCCCACCGGCGGCCCCAGCGGCCAGGGGGAGGTCGAGGACCAGGTCGTGGTCGTCGGTCCCGACGGCCAGCCCATCGGCACCATCCCGGCGAGCGCGCTGCCGGCGATGACGCAGGCCGCGGGCGACGGCGACGAGGACGGCGAGGGCGAGCGCCACATCACCGAGCTCGTGGAGCAGCCGGCCAAGGTGATGCGGATCGGCAGCATGATCCGCCAGCTCCTCGACGAGGTGAAGGCCGCGCCCCTCGACGAGGCCAGCCGCAACCGCCTCAAGGGCATCCACGCCGCCTCGATCAAGGAGCTCGAGTCCGGTCTCGCGCCCGAGCTGGTCGAGGAGCTCGAGCGGCTGTCGCTGCCGTTCACCGAGGACGGCACGCCGTCCGAGGGGGAGCTGCGGATCGCGCAGGCCCAGCTCGTGGGTTGGCTCGAGGGCCTCTTCCACGGCATCCAGACCGCGATCTACGCCCAGCAGATGGCCTCGCGCGCCCAGCTCGAGCAGATGCGCCGGGCGCTCCCGGCCGGCCACGGCGGCGGCGCCCCGCAGCCGCCGACCGGCATGCCGAACATGCCCACCCCCGGCGGCGGTGACGACGACCCGACGGGCAACCCCGGCGGAGGCATGTACCTCTGACGCGTCACCCGGGCCGGCGGGTGAGGCGTCGTACGACGACCATCCCGAGCGCGCCGACGACACCGACCAGCGCGGCCGCCCACAGCACCTCCTGAGCGTCCGTCGCGTCGAGGGCGACCATCGACCGTCCGGGCAGCGGATCCCGGGGCTCGCCCAGCGCCTCCACCGTGGCGTCGTACGCCGCAGCGCCGGCCGGCAACGAGCCGCTGCACAGGTCGGAGGCGACCCGGCCGCGCTCGTCGAGGCGCCCCAGCACCACCATCGTCGTCCCGGTCGTCCACTCGACACCGCAGGCCGCCTGCCCGGCGTTGGGCGTGACCACGTCCTGGCCATGGCGCACGTCGCCGGCGAGCACGTCCACGACCGTGAAGAGGTGGGCGACGACGTCGTCGTCCGAGCGCTGACTGGTCAGCACGCCCACGAACGCGACGTCGGCGTGGTCGGCGAGCTCAGCGGGGTCGTTGCTCACGCAGCTGCAGGCGGCGGCCGGCGCGACCGCGCCGAGCACCAGCACCCCGGCCAGCACCGCCAGCACCGCCAGCACCGCCGGGACGGCGAGCAGGCGGGCGACCACGTCAGCGCGCGCGGCGTCGTACGACGACGAGGCCGAGGAGGCTGATGATCGCGACGGCCGCGCCGGGGGCCGCCGCGCGGGCGAAGCCGGCGGGCGGCGACTCCTCGACCAGCGTGCGCTGGGCGGTCGGGGGCGGGGGCGGCTCGACGGAGGTCCCCTCGCCCAGGAGCCCCTCGATCTTGGCGACCTTCGTCGGGTTGGCCACGCTGGTGCCACCGCACCTGTCGGCCTCGAAGGGAGCCTCGGTGCCGGTGGCGAGGAAGAGGTAGGACGTGCCGACGGTCAGCTCGCCGAGGCCGCAGGCGTTCTTGCCGCCGGCCGAGAAGACCTGCGTGGAGCGCTCGGGAGCGCCTTGGTAGGCCCGGGAGGCGGTCACGTCGTAGGTGTGGTCGTTGCCGGCGACCTCCACGTGGTCGACCGTGCCGATGAAGACGGCGTCGGCGCGCTTCACCTGCTGGTCGAGCTGGCCGCTCTGCCTGCAGGTGCAGTCGGCCGCGGCGACCGGGGCCTGGACCGTCACCACGAGGCCGAGGCACGCGAGGAGCAGTGCGGCAGCGAGCTGGACGGCGCGAATCATGGCGGGAAGCCTAGCGATCGAGCCCGGAAAGACCGAAGAGGTCGGTCAGCACCGCGGCCACGCCGTCCTCGTCGTGGTGCGGGGCCAGGTGGTCGGCGAGCTCGCGCACGGTCGGGTGGGCGTTGGCCATGGCGTAGGAGGTGCCGGCCCACTCGAGCATCGGCAGGTCGTTGGGCATGTCTCCGAAGGCCACGACGTCGGCGGGGCCGAGACCCATCCCGGCCGCGACGGTGGCCAGCGTCGATGCCTTCGTGACGCCTGCCGCGCTGATCTCCACGAGCGTGCCGACCGACGACCACGTGGTGACGACCTGCTCGCCGAGGAGTCCGGCCACGAGCTCCCAGTAGGGCTCGGGCTCGTGGTCCTCGTGGCGGGCGAGCAGCTTGACGACGTCGTCGTCGACGATCTCCTCGAGCGGGGCGGTCGGTACGTCGGGCGCGAGGTTGACCGCCAGGCGGGGCATGAAGTCCGGCTCCTTGGCGAAGCCCGTGGTCTTCTCCAGCGCGAAGACGGTGCCGGGCAGGTCGGCGCGCAGCCTGGCAGCGACCGCGAGCAGCACGTCGGCCGGGATGGTCCGGGCGGTGCGCACCTCGCGGCGCGCGACGTCGTACACGATCCCCCCGTTGCTGCAGATGGCGAGGCCGTGCCCGCCGACCGCCTCCCACAGCTCCTCCATCCAGCGGATGGGGCGGCCGGTGGTGAAGACGACGGGTACGCCGGCGGCGTCGAGCTCGTCGAGCACCACGCGGGTGCGCGCCGAGACCCGCCCCTCCGAGTCGAGGAGCGTGCCGTCGAGGTCGGTCGCCACGAGGCGGGGGGCGCTCACGCTCCGTCCCGGACGGACAGGGTGACCGTCAGCAGGTCGCCCTCGGCCACGCCGGCGGCCGAGCGGATCGCCTTCTTGACCGGCAGCGCGAAGCTCCCGGAGGCGGCGTCCGGGAACACGCTGGTGTCCCAGGTGGTCGCGCCCACGCGGGCGCGCACGCGCACCGAGCCGAAGCCCCGCGGCTCCCCCGCACGCTCACGCACCTCGTCGGCGAGGTCGACGGGCAGGGTCACGAAGCAGCGGGGACCGGAGTCGGCCGACTCCTTGCGCGCCGTCCAGCGCCACAGCTCCGCGGTGAAGGTGACGCCCTCGTCCACGGTCAGGAGTCCTGCGGGAACCAGCGCGAGATCTCGACGGCGGCGCCCTCGTCGTTCACGGTGCCGGTCACGTCGTCGGCGGCGGCGATGACCTCCTCGACGGCCTGCCCCATCGCCACGCCGCGCCCGGCCCAGCGGAGCATCTCGATGTCGTTGCGGCCGTCGCCGATCGCGAGCACGTCGGCAGCGGCGAGACCGAGCGCGTCGCAGACGTGCTGGAGGCCCGAGGCCTTCGAGACGCCCACCGGGGAGAGGTCGAGCCACGCGGTCCAGCCGACGACGTAGTCGGTGCCGTGCAGGCCCAGGTTGGCCGCGAGCTCGACGAAGTCGTCGGCGGTGGCCTCGGGGTCGCGGACGATCACCCGGCTCACCGGCTCGCCGACGATGTCGTCGACGTGGGTGATCAGCTGCTCGCCGGAGAGCTCGCCCTCGGGGAAGACGCGGTTGACGCGGTAGCCGCCGACCTCGCGCTCCTCGACCGCGACGAGGGCGCGCGGGTGGTGCTCCAGCACCGCGGCGACCGCCGGGGCGGCGTCGAAGGTCTCCTCGTGGACGACCTCCATCGGCGGGTAGCGGAAGACCACGGCCCCGTTGGACGCGACCACCCACAGCCGGTCGGCATCCTCACGCGGGATGTGGAGGAGGTCGGCGATGCTCGTCATCCCGTGCGGCGAGCGACCGCTCGCCAGCACGATGTGGGCGCCGGCGTCGAGCGCACGGTGCACGGCGTCGTGCACCGGCTCGGTGATGGTCTCGTAGTCCTCGGTCTGCCCGTCGACCCACTTGAGCAGCGTGCCGTCGATGTCCAGCGCGACGACCCGGGGCTCCCAGTCAGCCAAGGGGCTTCAGCACTTCCAGTCCGCCCATGTAGGGGCGGAGCGCCTGCGGGACGGTGACCGAGCCGTCCTCGTTCTGGTGGGTCTCGAGGATCGCCACGATGGCCCGCGGGATCGCCGTGAGCGTGCCGTTGAGGGTCGCGACCGGCACGGTCTGGCCCTTCCCGTCGCGCGTGCGGATGTCGAGGCGTCGCGCCTGGAAGTCGGTGCAGTTGGAGGTCGAGGTGAGCTCGCGGTACTTGCCCTGCGTCGGGATCCACGCCTCGCAGTCGAACTTGCGCTGGGCGCTGAGACCGAGGTCGCCCGCGGCGGTGTCGATCACGCGGTAGGCGAGCTCGAGCTTGTCGAGGAACTCCTTCTCCCACGCCAGCAGCCGCTGGTGCTCGGCGTACGACTCCTCGACGGTCGTGTGGACGAACATCTCGACCTTGTCGAACCAGTGCACCCGGATGATGCCCTTGGTGTCCTTGCCGTGGCTGCCGGCCTCCTTGCGGAAGCACGGGCTGAAGGCGGCGTAGCGGCGCGGCAGCGTGCCGGCGTCGAGGATCTCGTCGGAGTGGTAGGCCGCCATCGCGACCTCGCTCGTGCCGACGAGGTAGAGGTCCTCGCCCTCGATCCGGTAGACGTCGTCGGCAGCCTGGCCGAGGAAGCCGGTGCCCTCCATCGCGCGCGGCTTGACCAGCGACGGGGCGATCACCTGGGTGAAGCCGGCGTCGCGGGCCTGGTCCATCGCCAGGTTGACCAGGGCGAACTCGAGCTGCGCGCCGACGCCGGTGAGGAAGTAGAAGCGCGAACCGCTGACCTTGGCGCCGCGCTCGAGGTCGATGGCCCCGAGCATCTTGCCGAGCTCGATGTGGTCGCGGGGCTCGAAGTCGAACTCGCGCGGGGTGCCGACGTGCTCGAGGGTGACGAAGTCGTCCTCGCCGCCAGCGGGCGCCTCGTCGGCGGCGATGTTGGGGATGGCCCTGATCGCCTCGTCCCACTCGACCTCGGCGGCGTTGCGGGCGGCCTCGGCCCCCTTCACGCTCGCGGCCAGCTCCTTGACCTGCGCGAGCAGGGCCTGCTTCTCCTCACCCTGCGCCTTGGCGACGAGCGCGCCGCTGGCCTTCTGCTCGGACCGCTTGGTCTCGAAGTCTGCGATCGACTGCCGGCGGGCGGAGTCCGCCGCCAGCGCCCGGTCCACCACGTCGTCGGACAGGCCACGCTTCGCCTGGGCGGCGCGGACGCGGTCGGGGTCGTCACGGAGGAGGCGCGGATCGATCATTCCGGGGTCCCTGCGGCGAGGGGAGCGAAGCGAGGCTCGTCGTGGGGTGGGGTCACAGCTGAAGGCTATCCGGAGGGGCGTGGGGCGGACGATTCGGTTTGGGCATACTGCGCAGGTGACTCCCGCCTCCCGCAACCGCACGGTCGTCCTGGGCCTCCTGGCCGCGGCGCTGTTCGCCGTCCTCGGCTTCCTCGTGACCCAGGACCGGGCTCCGCTCGACAGCTTCGACGTGGGTGGCAAGCAGCTCGAGGACTGGGCGGACGACTCGTCCCTCTTCATCGACTTCCTGCGCGTGGTCGAGGTCGCGTTCGGGACCATCGGCATGACGATCCTCACCGTCGTCCTCGCGCTGGGGCTGCTCCTGCGACGCCACCGCTGGGCGGCGCTGCTCGTCGTCGTGGTGATGGTCGTGACCTCGCTGGCCACGTCGGCCCTGAAGATCTGGCTCGGACGGGACCGCCCGGAGTGGCAGGACAACCTCGGCCTGCTCAACTCCTTCAGCTTCCCCTCCGGGCACGCCTCGTCCTCGGCGGCGTACGCGTGCCTGCTGGTCATGCTGCTCGTCCTGTTCGTCCGTCGTACGAGCCTGCGCCGCCTCGGCATCGCGCTCGTCGTCGCGTGGTGGCTGCTGGTCTGCCTGGACCGGGTGCTCCTGGGCCGTCACTTCCCCACCGACGTGATCGCCGGCTCGCTGCTGGGCGTCGCCGTGTTCTTCCTCGCCCTCGCCTTCATCGACCCCCGCCCACGATCGATCGCGGCGAAGTCGGAGCCGCTCCCGGAGGTGTACGCCTCGGAGAAGCGCCTCGCCGTCATCCTCAACCCGATCAAGGTCGAGGACGTCGGCCAGTTCCGCTCGCTCGTCGCCTCGATGGCCATGGAGTCAGGCTGGTCCGAGCCGACGTGGCAGTACACGACCGTCGAGGACCCCGGCACGGGCATGGCCGAGCGGGCCGCCGTGTCCGGGGCCGACCTGGTCATCGTCTGCGGTGGTGACGGCACGGTGCGCGAGGTGTGCGCCGAGCTCGCCGGCACCGGCGTCCCGGTCGGCATCATCCCGGCGGGCACGGGCAACCTGCTCGCCCGCAACCTCGGCATCCCGCTCTACATCCGCTCGGCGATCGACATCGCCCTCAACGGCCAGGACCGGGCCATCGACATGGTCGAGGTCGGTGGCGACGCCATCGAGGACACCCACTTCATGGTGATGGCCGGCATGGGCTTCGACGCCGCGATCATGGAGGGCGTCAACGAGGACATCAAGAAGAAGATCGGCTGGGTGGCCTACGTCATCTCCGGGCTGAAGTCGCTGATGTTCCCTGCGGTCCGGGTCGAGATCCAGATCGACGACGACGAGCCCAGCGTCCACCGGGCCCGCACGGTCCTGGTCGGCAACGTCGGCTTCCTCCAGGCCGGCATGCCGCTGCTGCCCGACGCGACCATCGACGACGGCGTCCTCGACGTGGTGATCCTGCACCCCCGCAAGTTCCTGTCGTGGATCCCGCTCGCCGTTCGCGTCCTCGCGAAGAGCCAGACCGTCGACGAGCTCATCGACCGTCGCACCGGGTCGCGGGTGCGGATCACGGCCGCCACCGACACCCCCCGCCAGCTCGACGGCGACTCCATCGGCGAGGGCCGCGAGCTGCGGATGGAGTGCATCCACGGGCGGCTGCTGGTCCGCGTCCCGCGCTGACCGAGCGCGCCCCGCGCCGCCGACCCCGCGCGCCGCCGACCGCGCCGGCTCAGGGGCGGGCGTGCTCGATCGCCTCCTCCTCCTCGGGCGAGAGCTGCTGCTCGCACGACCAGGAGGAGATGGACTTGGCGTAGGTGCGGGCCTCGCTCCGACCGTGGATCGACGTCAGGACGACCCCGTGACCTGCGTCGTCGAGCACCGCCAGGCTCCAGCTCAGGTGCCCGCCGACGTCGCCGAACGCGTCGTAGCGCACGACCGAGAGGTGCCGCAGCGCGTCGGCGCTCTCCGCCTTGAGGGCCGCGACCTCCTGCCGCAGGCCGTGCACGTCCTCGGGCAGCGCGTCGACCCCCTCGCCGCCGGTGCGTGTCGTCGTACGACGGAGGGCGAGCGCGGCGAGCGCGCAGGCGACGGCAGCGAGGACGACGGCGACCACAGCGAGCATGGGGCGACCCTATGTTCGGCGACTGGTCACGGCCCGGTGGACACGGCCGGAGGTGACACACTCGCCGACGTGACCCGACGCATCGCCTACCAGGGAGAGCCCGGAGCCAACTCCCACCTGGTGTGCCAGCAGGCCTACCCCGACTGGGAGCCGGTGCCGTGCGCGTCGTTCGAGGACGCCTTCGCGGCCGTCGAGGGCGGCGAGGCCGACCTGGCGATGATCCCGATCGACAACTCGATCGCCGGCCGGGTGGCCGACATCCACCACTTCCTGCCGACCTCCGACCTGCACATCGTGGGCGAGCGGTTCCTGCGGATCCAGTTCTCCCTGATGGCGCTGCCGGAGGCGAGCATCGGCTCCCTGCGCACGGTGCACAGCCACGTCCACGCCCTCGGCCAGTGCCGCGGCGTGATCCGCGAGCTCGGTCTGACGCCCGTCGTGGCCGGCGACACCGCGGGGGCCGCCCGCGAGGTGGCGGAGTCCGGCGACCCGACGCAGGCGGCGATCGCCCCGCCGCTGGCCGCCGGGATCTACGGCCTCCAGGTGCTGCGCGAGGAGATCGAGGACGAGGACCACAACACGACCCGCTTCGTGGTGCTGTCCCGCGACTTCGAGCAGGCGCCTGCCGGCAACGGCCCGGTCGTGACGACGTTCATCTTCAACGTGCGCAACCTTCCCGCCGCGCTCTACAAGGCGCTCGGCGGCTTCGCCACCAACGGCGTCAACATGACCAAGCTGGAGAGCTACATGGTCGGCGGGCACTTCACCGCCACCCAGTTCCTCGCCGAGGTCGACGGCCACCCCGACGACCCGGGCGTGCGCAACGCGCTGGAGGAGCTGGCGTTCTTCACCACCGAGGTGAAGGTCCTCGGCGTCTACCCCGCCGACGCCTTCCGGGGCGACTGAGCGGGCGCCCCGGGTGACTGCGACACTCACCCGGTGATCGATCCCCTCGTCGTGGCCCTCACCTTCGGCGCCATCTTCGTCGTCGAGCTCCCCGACAAGACCTTCATCGCCACCCTGGTGATGTCGACCAAGATGCGACCGCTCTTCGTCTGGATCGGCGTCGGGCTCGCCTTCCTGGTCCAGACGGCCGTCGCGGTCGGCATCGGCAAGGCCGCGTCGTTCCTGCCCGAGCAGCTGATCCACACCGTCGCCGCGCTGATGTTCGTGATCGGCGCGATCATCCTCTTCCGCGCCGCACGCACCGCCGACGCCGACGAGGGTGCGCAGGAGGACGAGTTCGCCGCCAAGGCCGACTCCGCCGCCCACGGCCTCAAGGTCGTGGTCACCTCCTTCGTGGTCCTCTTCGCCGCCGAGTGGGGCGACCTGTCGCAGCTGCTGACCATCTCCCTCGTCGCCAAGTACGACGACCCGGTGTCGGTGTTCCTCGGCGCCTGGGGCGCGCTGCTCGCCGTCTCCGGCCTCGCCGTCATCGTCGGCCGGCTGCTGCTGCAGCGGATCCGGCTCTCGGTCCTGCACTACGTGGGTGCGGCCGTGTGCGTGTTCATGGCAGCCTTGACCGTGTGGGAGATGACGCGCTGAGCGGCCCTCTGGTCGCGGCTGTCCGGGACCGCTTCGTCGCCGTCAACGGTGACCACCCGATGACCGTCGAGGACGACGCCTACGTCCGCGAGCACTTCGTCGAGGCGACGCCCGCGGCGATGGAGCAGATGCTGGCCGGTCGCCTGCCGCTGCCGTCGTACGTCCTCTCCGACGGCACGCCGATGGTGCCCACCGCGCACGGCGAGCTGGCCGAGGTCGCCGGTGGGGTCGACCGGCTGCGGAGGTGGTTCGTCGCGTTCTGGCCGGACGAGCCCGACGTCGGCGAGCAGGAGTGGGCGGCCTACCTGTCCGGGCAGTACGTCTGCCTGCGCGACGTCTCGCCGGTGCGGATCCGGCAGAAGACCGAGCGCGTCGCCGAGGCCGCGGAGGCGGTCGAGATCCTGCGCGGCGACCCGCACGACCCGATCGGGCGCGGCCTGCTCGGCCAGGCCGTCGACGGGGTGCTGGCCGTGCCGGGCCTCGACTCCCTCCTCCTGCCGATGACGGCGTACGACCGGCTGCGGTTCGGTGGCCCCACGACGCGCGAGCAGTGCGTCGACGGACCCCGCGCCCAGTTCCTGACGCCCGTCCCGCCCGTCTGGCCGCTGCGCACCGACCGGCTGGTGCTGCGCCCCTTCGAGCCGCGCGACGGCGACGCGTTCATCGACGCGTGGGCCGACGAGGGCTACGCCAGCCTCCTGCTCACCCGCACGATGAACGAGTCCGAGGTGCGCGAGATGGTGCGCCGCCGCACCCAGCCGGGCGACGGGACCTTCGTCGGGCTGGTGGTGGAGCACGACGGCGAGGTCGTCGGCGACTCGATCCTCATCCTGCAGGGCACCGGCCTCAGCGAGGGCGAGATCGGCTGGACGATCCTGCCCCAGCACGCCGGTCGCGGCTACGCCACCGAGGCCGCGCGGGCCGTGCTCCGCCTCGGGTTCGAGCACTACGGCCTGCGCCGCATCGTGGCCAACCTCGACGCCCGCAACGACCGCTCCGCCGCCCTCTGCGAGCGCCTCGGCATGCGCCGCGAGACCCATCGGCTCGGCGACTTCTGGTCCAAGGGCCGGTGGACCGACTCCTACGAGTACGCCCTCCTCCGCGAGGAGTGGCGCGCGGGGTCCTGAGCCGCCGCACGTGCGGCGCTTGTTGTTGCCGGGGCCAGGGCACACAGGTGTCCGGGATAGTGCCCCCAGGGCACCGTGGGGAGGGCAACAACTCGGACACGTGTACGCCCGCGGGCGGGCTGTGGAGGACGGCCGACGGCAGAGCGCCCGATCATCGACGCTGGACCCATGGCCTTCGACCCGCAGCAACCGTTCCTCCGCGCCGACGGGCTCGAGCACGGGCTGACCCAGAAGGTCATGCGCGGACCCGGCTACCGGCTGCTCTTCCGCAACGTCCTCGTCTCAGCCGCGACCCCTCCGACGGCGCTCCAACGCGTGCGGGGCGCCATGGCGCTGCACCGCGCCGACGCGTGGGCCAGCCACGTGTCGGCGGCGCGGGTGAAGGGGGCGCCCGTCCCGACGATCGCCGACGAGCACGTCAGCGTCGCCCACCAGAAGATGCGGCGGCACCACGCCGGAATCCGCGCCCACGTCGGAGATCCCAGCGGAGTCGTCGTCGAGCGCGGTATCCGCGTGTCCGGTGACGTACCGATGTTCATCGAGCTCGGCGGACAGCTGGGCCTGGTGGACCTCGTCGTGGTCGGGGACTGGTTGGTGCGCCGGCGTGGATGGTCGCCGGAGCAGCTGGTCGACGCGTGCCGCCACAGCCGCCATCGTGACTCGCGCAAGGCATTGGCGGCCGCACAGCTCGTTCGCCGCCATGTCGACTCCCCCATGGAGACACGTCTGCGTCTGCTCCTCGTGCTGGCCGGGCTCCCGGAGCCCGAGGTCAACCTCCTGGTCCGCGACGATCTGGGCGAGGCGGTCCGAAGGTACGACCTCTGCTACCCGCTGGTGCGGGTGGCGGTCGAGTACGACGGCCGGCTCCACGTGGAGGTCATCGCGCAGTGGGAGGACGACCTCGAGCGGCGGGCGGACATGGACGACGACTACTGGCGGCTCGTGGTGGTGACCGGGTCGGGCATCTACAAGGACCCGCTGCGCACGCTGCGTCGAGTGCACCGGGTGCTGCTGGCGCGCGGCATGCCGGGTGTCCCGCTTCGGCTGAGTGACGCCTGGCGGCCACACTTCCCGGCCACGCCGACGCCGCGTGACGCCATACGCCCCTCACAGGTGTCCGAGAAGTTGCCCCGCGGTCGTCGCATCCGGGGCAACTTCCCGGACACGTGTAGTGCCCGGGGCGAGCGCTAGAGTCCCGCCTATGGTCACCACCACGCACGGAGCCGACAGCGAGGTCGGCCGCCTGGCCACCGTCATGCTCCACCGCCCCGGCAACGAGCTGAAGCGGCTCACGCCCCGCAACAACGACCGCCTGCTCTTCGACGGCATCCCGTGGGTCAGCCGGGCGCAGGAGGAGCACGACGCGTTCGCGGAGACGCTGCGCACCCGTGGCGTGGAGGTGCTCTACCTGACCGAGCTGCTCACCGAGACGCTCGAGAGCGAGATGGCCCGCAACCACGCGATCACGAGCGCGCTGTCGGGGCTGCACCTCGGTGACACCATGCGGCGCTACCTCGCGCAGGCGCTGCGCGACCTGTCGCCGGCCGAGCTGACCGACGTGCTGACCGCGGGCATCCGCAACGACGAGGTCAAGGGCGGGCACGGCCTGGTCACCAGCCTCCTCGACCCGCACGACTTCCTCATCGACCCGCTGCCCAACCTGCTCTTCACCCGCGACTCGAGCGTGTGGGTGCGCGACCGGGTGGCCGTCACCAGCCTCGCGATGCCGGCGCGCAAGCGCGAGACCCAGCTGACCGAGCTGATCTACACCGAGCACCCGCGCTTCGCCGGCACCCGCAAGATCCACGGCTGGCACAACGAGCACGTGGAGGGCGGCGACGTCCTGCTCCTGGCGCCGGGCGTGATCGCCGTCGGCGTCGGGGAGCGTACGACGCCCGCCGGCGTCGAGCGGCTCGCCCGCCAGGTCTTCCACGCCGACCTCGCCCACACGGTGCTCGCGGTGCCGATCGCCCAGGAGCGGGCGACGATGCACCTCGACACCGTCTGCACGATGGTCGACGTCGACAAGGTCGTGATGTACCCCAACGTCGCCGACAACCTCCGCGCCGTGACGGTGACGCTCGACGACCCGGGCTCGGGCGAGTCCGACCTCACCCTGAGCGTCAGCGACTCCGAGCCCTTCCTGGTCGCCGCGGCCAAGGCGATGCAGATCGACACGCTCCACCAGATCGACACCGGCCTCGACCCGGTCACCGCCGAGCGCGAGCAGTGGGACGACGGCAACAACACCCTGGCCCTCGCGCCGCGGGTGGCGGTCGCCTACGAGCGCAACGACGAGACCAACGACCGGCTCGAGGACGCCGGGATCGAGGTCGTCCGGATCGCCGGGTCGGAGCTGGGGTCGGGTCGCGGTGGCCCGCGCTGCATGAGCTGCCCGATCTCGCGCGAGCCGCTGCACGAGGACTGACCCCGGCCGGTGCGCACCGCTCCGGTGCACACCTGTTGATCGGATCCTCCGCGGCGGCATCACGTTCACGCACCTGGCTCGTTGAGGGGGCATGACCGCATCGATCCTGGACGGCCTCGACCCTGCCGACGTCCGGCGGGTGCTCGCAGCGGGTCGCGCGCTGACGCTCCCGCAGGGCTGGTCGCCCATCGCCGAGAGCACCCCCGCCGACAAGGCGTACCTCATCACCGAGGGCGAGGTGTCGGTCCGCAAGGGCGGCGTCGAGATCGCCACCCTCGGCCCGGGGTCCGTCGTGGGCGAGGGCGCGATCGTCAACCGCACCCTGCGGTCGGCCACCGTCGTCGCACTGACGCCGCTGAGGGTCGTCCACTTCACGCGCGACACGATCGAGGACCTCGTCGAGCAGGTGCCGTCCTTCGGCACCGCGCTCCGCGCGGCCGCGGCGGGGCGCCTCGAGGGAGGCTGAGCCGGGTGGGCGAGGCCGGGCCGGACGCACGGCGGGATGCGCGGCCCGACACCGTGCGGTCGCTGGGCGCGTTCCTGCTCGGCGAGGAGCCGAGCCTGACCCGCGTCGAGGTCGCCGAGCGCGCCGGCGTACCGCTCGACCTCGCGATCACGCTCTGGCACCAGCTCGGCTTCCCGCACCGCGCCGACGACGACGTCGCGTTCGTCGAAGGGGACGTGGAGGCGCTGCGCCTGTCGGCCGAGCTCGTGCGGATCGGGATCCTGCCGCCGGAGTCCCGGGCCGCGCTCGTCCGCACGTGGGGTCGCAGCTACGCCCGGCTCGCGGAGTGGCAGACCAGCCTGCTCGCGGGGCTGGCCACGGACGGCGACCGGTCCGCCGGGCCGGCGGACCTCACCGGCCTCGCCGGCGACGTGCTCCCCCGCGTCGAGGCGCTGCAGAACTACGTCTGGCGCCGCCACCTCGCCAGTGCGGCGGAGCACCTGCTCGACGACGCGAGCACGCTGACCGCCACCGAGTCGCAGCTGTCGGTCTGCTTCGTCGACATCGTCGGCTACACCACCCAGAGCCGCAGCCTCGACGGCGCCGCGCTCGTGCAGTGGGTCGACGGCTTCGAGCAGGGGACCACCGCGCTCGTCGTCGACCACGGCGGGCAGGTCATCAAGACGATCGGCGACGAGGTCCTGTTCACCGTCGCCGACCCGGCCGCCGCCGTGGCGGTGGCCCTCGAGCTGACCTCCCGGGGAGCCGACGAGGACGACCCGTTCCCGGCGGTGCGGGCCGGCATCGCCCACGGGCCCGTCGTACGACGCCTCGGCGACGTGTTCGGCTCGACGGTCAACGCCGCCTCCCGCCTGACCTCGGCCGCCCGGCCGGGCAGCGTGCTGGTCGACGCGGGCGTCCACGAGGCGCTCACCGTCACCGCACGACGGCAGGCGGCGAGGACGATGGCGAGGCGCCCTGGCGCTTCCGCCGCGCCCGCCGGGTACCGGCCAAGGGGTTCAGCCACCTCGAGGCCTGGCGCATCAGGCCACGCTGACGGGCGACCCGGTGGAGAAGATGTGAAAGCCCGGTCGTTGTTGACGGGGGAAACAACAACGACCGGGCAGTGACGAATCTACTCCGCCCGGAAGGGCGGGCACAACCGTTGAATCCGTTGTGTTCGAGCCGTGGTCAGATGGTGGACCGGGACTTACCGGATCGTCACCTGACGGTTGGCGAGTCCTGCTCGCGCCGACCGCTCGGATGCGCTCAGCTCCCCGCCCGTCAGCGCTTCCTCGAGGGCGGCGGCGAACGTCGCGGCCGGCTCCTCCAGCACCTCGGCGCCGGTGCCGACCGGGAGGTCCCAGACCGGGCGCGAGCAGGCCGTGTGCGCGGAACATGCCGACGAACCGGGAGTCCTCGGCCACGGAATCCGCACCGGCGGCGTGCAGCCGGGCGAGGGCGTCGAGCAGCTCGTCCTCGGGGTGCGGCATGACCCAGCGCAGGTGCTCCTTGGTGCCGACGTTGGTCCAGTACGCCGCCTCGACCGACGTCAGCCGGCTGGTCGGCATCACGCCGCCGTTGGCCTGCTCGAGCGCCGCCTCCATGGTCGCGTCGCGCTCGGGGATGTCGTCGATCCAGTAGTCGAAGCCGTCGTGCACGGTGATGTCGAGGCTGGAGTCGCTGATCAGGTCCTGGATGCTGGGGCCGTCGCCGGGCGCGGACATCAGGCCGACGATGCCGGGCTCCTCGGTGGCCAGCGCGGCCTCGAGGACGGCGCCCAGGTCGCGGGCCGGGTTGCCGTAGGAGTGCTGGACCTGCAGGCCGAGCCAGATGTCGCCCGACTCGCGCACCATCGCCGGCGCCGCGCCGGGAAGCAGGGTGGTGAGGCGGACGGTCCGGTCGCCCTCCTTCAGCGTGAGCGGGGCCGTGGCGGCCGGGACCAGCTCGCGCAGCGCGATGACGTCGCACTCGCTCGGCATGCCCTCGAAGGGACGGGCGACGAAGGTGGGTGCGGCGCCGCCGGCCGCACCGTGGCAGGCCTTGTAGCGCTTGCCCGAGCCGCACGGACAGGGCTGACGGGGGCCGACCTCGCCGGCGGCGGGGGCGGACTGGGCGCGGTTGCGGGACTTCTTGGCCATGCCCGAACCCTAGTCGGGCGCGAGGAACGAGTGCCCGGCGTGGGCGAGGGGGTTGAGCAAGCCCGCGACTAGCTCCCCAGCAGCTCCAGCATGTAGCCGGGCCGGTCGCTGATGACCGCGGTGACGCCGAGGTCCAGGCAGAGGTCGAGGTCGTCGGCGGTGTTGACCGTCCACACGTGGATCTCGCGCCCCTCCTTGACCAGGTGCCGCCCCAGCCCGGGATGCTCGCGCAGCTCCTTGATCCCGGGGCCGATGATCCAGTCGGCACCGACCATCGGGCGCAGCACGGGCCAGTGGTGCGCCTTCTCGACCAGCATGACGACGTCGAGCCCCGGCGCGAGCCGGCGTACGCGGTTCACCGCGTTGAGCGAGAAGCTCATCACCCGTGCCGGTGACCCGGCCCGGTCCCACCCGAAGTCGCCGAGCACCTCGAGGAGGCGCCGCTCGACCAGCCCGCCGTAGCGGGTGGGGTGCTTGGTCTCCACCGCGAGCTCGACGCGGCGGTCGTAGTCGGCCACCGTCTCGAGCAGCTTGCGCAGCGTGAGCACCTTGCCGGCGTCCGGGTCCTGGTCGGGGGCGTCGTCGTCGAGCTCGCCCCACGGGTTCTTCCACGAGGCGAAGTCGAGCTCGTCGAGCTCGGCGAGGTTCATCGTCGACACGATCCCGGGCGTGGCCGCCGTACGCCGCAGGTTGCGGTCGTGCACGCACACGAGGTGTCCGTCCGCGGTCAGCCGGACGTCGCACTCCAGGGCGTCGGCGCCCTCGTCGAGCGCCTTCACGTAGGCGGCCAACGTGTGCTCCGCCTTCTCGTGGCTGCTGCCACGGTGGGCCACCACCTGCGGGCGGTCCACGGTCGGCCGGTCGCGGCGAGCGCGCGGCGTACGTCGCATGGGCCGAGCATGGCACGCACCGGGCCTGCGACACGGCACCCCGACGGAGGGTCAGTGCACGTGGTCGCGCCAGTCGTCCGGCACCCGGTCGACCGGGCCGGGCACGGTCTGGTCGTCGGGCCGGCTCTGCGGGTCGGCCAGCCGGGGGCCGGCCACCCCCACGGAGCGGCTGAAGTCCCAGAACCAGTCCTCACCCGGCTCGAAGCTCTGCATCACCGGGTGACCGGTCGCCTCGTAGTGCGCGGTCGCGTGCTGGGAGGGGCTGGAGTCGCAGCAGCCGATGTGGCCGCACTGGGCGCACCGGCGCAGGTGCACCCACCAGCCACCGGCGTTGTCGCACTCCTTGCACCCGGTGCCCGACGGGGCTGCCTCGGGATCGATGCCTGCCGTCATGACCCCAGCCTGCCGCGTCACCGCTCCCGGCGGAAGTCCCCCGCGAGGAAGCCCGGGAGCCAGTGCGCCTCCCAGGCCGGGATCTCCTGCCGCTCGATCGCCGAGCGCGCCGGCGCCCGGGCGACGGTCCGGTAGCGGCCGTCCTCCCGCTCGAGGTAGCGGTAGTTCACCAGCTCGCGGCGCAGGTAGGCGAAGTCCTCGTGCACCCCGAGGAGCACCTCGTTGACCTCACGCTCGGAGTAGTCGCGGCCGGGCTCGAAGCGACCGAGCACCTCGAGCAGCACGGCGGCGCGCACCTTTCGCTTCGCCGGCACCCGCTCGATGCGCCCGTCGGTGAAGAGGCGCCCGACGAGTCGCTCCTGCTCGGCGCGCGCGGCGTCGTACGCCTCCTGCTCGAGCGCGGCCCTCGCGGCCGTGTAGCCCTCGCCGGTCGCGGCCATGCGGGCGCGGACGACCTGCTTGAAGTCACTGTTCCTGGTCATGGGTCGATCACCTTCGACTGCGCTGCGCCCCCAGTACGCCGCTGCAGCGGGCGTCGACGAACCTGACTCATGGATGCCCGAGGATCTGCTCCCCTTCGCCGTGTGCGCGGACTGGGGCCGGCGCGTCGGGCTGGGCGGCGGACGGCGCCCTTGGGCTTGAGTCTCCCAGAGACTCAGCGGCCACGGCAAAGCAGTTTCCCCTCGCACCGATGCGGCCCCACACTGTGCCCATGCCGTCGTCGAGCCAGTGGGCCGCCTTCCTCGTCGCCTCGATCCTGTTCATCCAGGTGCCCGGCCCGAGCCTGCTCTTCACCATCGGCCGCGCGCTGACCGTCGGCCGGCGCGAGGCGCTGCTCTCGGTCGTCGGCAACGCCCTCGGGCTGGTGACCCAGGTCGTCCTCGTCGCGGTCGGCCTCGGCGCGGTCGTGGCCGCGAGCGCGACGGCGTACACCGTGGTGAAGGTGCTCGGCGCGGCGTACGTCGTGTGGCTCGGCGTGCAGGCCATCCGGCACCGCAGCGACGCGCGGCTCGCGATGGGCGCCGACGCGCCGGTCCGGCGCGGGCACCCGGTGCGGATCGGCTTCACCGTCGGCGCGACCAACCCGAAGACCATCGTGTTCTTCGTGGCGTTCCTCCCGCAGTTCACCGACCCGAGCGGTCCGGTGGCGCTGCAGACGATGCTGCTCGGCCTCGTCTTCGGCGTCCTGGCCGCCGTGTCCGACAGCACGTGGGCGATCGCCGCGGGCACGGCACGCACGTGGTTCGCACGCCGTCCCACGCGGCTCGACACCCTCAGCGCCACCGGCGGCACGATGATGATCGGCCTCGGCGCGACCATGCTGGTCGCCGAGTAGCCCTCTGGTAGGACTGGCACCCATGCGCCTCCTGGTCTCGACGCTCCTGCTGCTGGCGGCCCTCGGCGCACCGGCTGCCGCCGATCCCGCGCCGTTGCCGACCGGCACCGACGTGGACTACCAGCTCGGTGGCAACGCCTCCGTGCCCGACAACGTGGGCATCGTGGTGCGAGACCGGACCGCCGAGCCGGCACCCGGCGTGTACAACGTCTGCTACGTCAACGGCTTCCAGACCCAGCCCGACGCCAGGCGCTACTGGCGCACCCACCGCGGCCTGCTGCTCCGCGACGGCCGCGGCCGGCTCGTCGAGGACGAGGCCTGGGGCGAGTGGATCCTCGACATCCGCACCCCCGCCAAGCGGGCGCGACTCGCGACGGTGGTCGGGCGGTGGACCGCCGGGTGCGCCCGCGACGGCTTCGACGCGGTGGAGTACGACAACCTCGACTCGTTCACCCGCAGCCACGGCCTGGTGCGGGCGAAGCACGCGAAGGCGTTCGCCCGGATGCTCACCGCGGAGGCGCACGACGCCGGACTGGCGGTCGGGCAGAAGAACTGGGCCACCCTCGACGGCACGCGGCTCGGGTTCGACTTCGCCGTCTCCGAGGAGTGCGGGCGCTACGACGAGTGCGGCGCCTACGTCGACCACTTCGGCGACCAGGTGCTGGTCGTCGAGTACCGCGCCCGGGACTTCGCGGCGACCTGCCGCGAGCACGGCGACCTGCTGGCCGTCGTCCTCCGCGACCTCGACCTCAGCCCGGACGGCGTACGCCGCTGGTGCTGAGGCCGGGTCGCGGCGAGGTCAGCCCACGGTCTCCGGCTCGCGCGCCTCCTGCCGGCGGCTGGCGACCAGGCTCGTGGTGATCGTGACGGCCAGGATGCCGACGATCACGAACAGCGAGGCGAGGGTCGGCACGTCGGGGACCGACGGCCACACCAGGTGCGCCCAGTGCAGGACCAGCTTGAACCCGATGAAGCCCAGGATCGCGGCCAGTCCGTAGCTCAGGTGGACGAGCGCGCTGAGCGCGCCCTCGAGCACGAAGTAGAGCGCGCGGAGGCCGAGCAGGGCGAACGCGTTGGTCACGAAGACGAGGTAGGGGTCACCGGTGATGCCGTAGACCGCGGGCACCGAGTCGACGGCGAACACGATGTCGGTGGCGAAGACGGCGGCGGTCACGAGCGCGAAGGGCGTCAGCATCCGCACGCCCTTCTTGACGACGGTGAGCTTCGCGCCGTCGTACTCGTCGCTGACCGGCATGAAGCGGCGCAGCAGCTTGACGATGCGCATCTCGGCCACGTCGACGTCGTGCTCCTGGCCGCGGATCGCGTCGCGCAGCAGCTTGACGCCGGTGAGCAGCAGGACCGCGCCGAAGATCAGGAACACCCAGTCGAAGCGGGACAGGGCGGCGGCGCCGAGGGCGATGAAGATGCCGCGCAGCACGAGCGCGCCGATGATGCCGTAGAGCAGCACGCGCTGCTTGAGCACCTCGGGCACCGCGAACGCCGCGAGCAGCAGCATGAAGACGAACAGGTTGTCGACGCTCAACGTCTTCTCGACGAGGTAGCCGGTGTAGTACTCCAGCCCCCGGTCGCCGCCGTGGACGTTCCAGACGTAGAGGCCGAAGGCCAGCGGCAGCGCGACGTAGAACGCCGACCAGCCGATGGCCTCCTTCATCGAGACCTCGTGCGGACGGCGGGTGGCGATGAAGTCGACGACGAGCAGGGCGAGCACCACGCCGATGGTGATGAACCACAGGGTGGGGGACGCGATGGACGACATGGATCTCCTCAGGTGTGAATTCCTGAGGTCTCTCCCGCCGGCTCCAGGTGCTGGGTGCCGGTCCCCGCCGGGGCGCCTGCTGAGGCGCCGTAGTGACCGACGGAGGTTGGTGGGGTACTCCCCTCGCCGGAGAGTTTAGTTGAACGGGCAAGCGGAGCCCGCATCGGCGCCCGGCACCCGTAGGGTCCCCGCATGGAGACAGTCGAGTACGACGTCGTGGTCATCGGTGCCGGCCCCGCCGGGGAGAACGCCGCGCAGTACGCCGTGGAGGGCACCGGCATGACGGCGGTCCTGATCGAGCGAGAGCTGCTCGGCGGTGAGTGCAGCTACTGGGCGTGCATCCCCAGCAAGGCGCTGCTGCGCCCGATCGCGGTGGCCGACGTGACGGCCGACCTCCCCGGCGTCTCGACGGCGCACGTCGCGCCCCGGGCGCTGCTCGAGCGCCGCGACACGTGGGTCTCCCACTACGACGACTCCAGCCAGGTCAGCTGGGCGACCGGTGCCGACCTCGCGGTGCTGCGCGGCGACGCGCGCATCACCGGCGAGCGGACGGTCCGGGTCTCGTCGGAAGACGGCGACGTCGTCGTCCGCGCCCGGCGGGCCGTGGTGATCGCCACCGGGAGCGCCGCGCACGTCCCCGAGATGTACGCCGACGCGCTCCCGTGGGACTCCCGCGACGCGACCGGTGTCGTGGACGTGCCCGAGCGACTGGTCGTCGTCGGCGGCGGTGTCGTGGCGTGCGAGGCGGCGACCTGGATGGCCGCGCTCGGATCGTCGGTGACCCTGGTCGTGCGCGGCCACCAGCTGCTGAACCGGACCGAGCCCTTCGCCGGCGAGGTCGTGCTCGCCGGGCTGCGCGAGCGGGGCGTGACCGTCCTGCTCGGCACCTCGGTCGAGGCCGTGCGCCGGGCGGACCCCGAGGCCACCGGCACCGGGCGCGTCCACGGCGGCCCCGTCACGCTGACCACCACCCACGGCGAGCTGGAGGCCGACGAGCTGCTGCTCGCGATCGGCCGGAGCCCGCGGCTCGACGACATCGGCCTGTCGTCGGTGGACCTGACGGCCGACCACGTCACCGGCGGCCGGCTGCCCGAGTGGCTGTACGCCGTCGGCGACGCCACCGGCGGCCCGCCCCTCACCCACTGGGGCAAGCACCAGGCCCGGGTGGTCGGCGCCCGGATCGCGGCCCGCGCCGCGGGCGAGGTGGCGTGGGAGCCCGACCGCGAGGCGCCGGTGCCCCAGGTCGTCTTCACCGAGCCCGAGGTCGCCAGCGTCGGGCTCACCGAGGCCCAGGCCCGCGACGCCGGTCACGAGGTGGTGGTGACCCGCGTCCCGACCGCCTCGGCGGCCGGCACCAGCCTGCTGCGCGACCACGTCGTCGGCGACTCCCAGCTCGTCGTCGACGCCCACACCCGCCTGCTGCTCGGCGCCACCTTCGTCGGCACCGGGGCCGGGGAGATGCTCCACGCGGCGACCGTGGCGATCACCGGCGGCGTGCCGGTGCACGTGCTGCGCCACGCCGTGCCGTCGTACCCCACCGCCTCGGAGATCTGGCTCCGGCTGCTCGAGGAGCTGCCGCCGTCGTTCCGGACGCCCCCCGCCTGACGCCACCCGCTGGTTGAGGAGGTCGCCCAGCGACCGTCACGAAACCCCTCGACGGCCTCGTAGGCCCGCCGCGATCGGCGCCGGGTCTGCGTGACAGGTGCCGCGCGCGACCTTCCTCGACCAACGGCCGCGGAGCGAGCCGGACAGCTCAACCGCGCTCGCGGAGGTACCGCCCGAAGTGCGGGACGGTGAAGGCGATCCGGCCCCGCTCCCCGGAGTAGACGAGACCCTTCTTCAGCAGCGAGTCGCGGGCCGGCGAGAGTGACTGCGGCTTCTTGCCGAGCGCGGCGGCGACGTCGGCGCTGGGCACGGAGTCGGGATCACCGAGCGCGACGGCCACGTCGGCCATGGCCATCAGGTAGTCGCGCTCCCCCGGCGTTGCGCGCTCGTAGCGCGAGCCGAAGAAGCCGACCGCGAGCTCGGACTCGGCCTCGGGCGCGGCGACGGCGACGTCGGCGGCGGTGATCGGCGAGCGCGGCGCGAGGTCCCACACGGCCTTGCCGTAGGCCTGGATGAAGTAGGGGTAGCCGCCAGTGGCGTCGTACATCGCGGCGAGCGCGTCGGGGTCGTACGCCGCGTCCTCGTCCGCGGCGGGTGCTTCGAGGGCGCGGTCGGCGGCCTCGCGGGAGAGCCGGTCGATGCGCTGGTAGCGGAAGAGCCGCTCGCTGTAGGACTTGCTCGCGCTCAGCACGGCGGGCAGGTGCGGGAGGCCGGCGCCGACGACGATGACCGGCAGGCCCGACTGGCTGAGCTCGTGGCACGCGGCGCACAGCGCGGACACGTCGTCGGCGCCGAGGTCCTGCATCTCGTCGATGAAGATGCCGATGCCCTTGCCGACGTCGGCGGCGAGTCCGCCGAGATCGGTGAAGAGCTCGACGAGGTCGATCTCGACGTCGCCGGAGTCGGCGCGGCCGCGGACGGCGGCGGCATCGATGCCGGGGCTCCACTGGTCCTTGAGCTTCGCGCCGGCACCGGCGTCGCGGTGCGCGAAGGACTTGATGACGCCGAGCACGTGGTCGACCGAGTCCTCGTCGCGGTGTCCGAGCTCGCGCACCGCCTGGTGCAGCGCGCTGCTCAGCGGACGGCGCAACCCCTGGCCGGGCCGGGCCTCGAGCTTGCCGGTGCCCCAGCCCTTGCGCACGGCCGCTCCCCGCAGCGCGTTGAGCAGCACGGTCTTGCCGACGCCGCGCAGCCCGGTGAGGACGAGGCTGCGCTCGGGACGGCCGTTGGCGACCCGCTCGAGGACGACGCCGAACGCGGCGAGCTGCTCGTCGCGGCCGGCGAGCTCGGGCGGGCGCTGGCCGGCGCCGGGGGCGTAGGGGTTCTGGATCGGGTCCACGATCAGACCCTATTCAGCAATCTAGGTCGCACCCTAGATTGCCGGATAGTCGGCGAGTCAGCCGGCTTCGCTCGGTCGGTCGAGACGCTCGATGCGGTCACGGGCGGCGTCGTAGGCGTCATCGAGCCCGCGCCGCAGCAGCGCGATGAGGTCGGGCACCTCGTCGGCACCGAGCCGGAACGTGCCCGCACAGACGTTGTCGCGCCACAGCGAGAGCACGACCAGCTGCTGGTCCTGGTGCCAGGTGACGCGCAACGACCGGTCCTCACCGCGGGGGTCGAGGAAGACCGCTCCGGTGCGAGGAAGGTGCTGACGGGCCATGTTCCATTGTGACCCGCCCCACAAGTTCCTGCCTAGACTCATGCACGTGCCCGAGCTGCCCGAGGTCGAAGCCCTCACCCAGGACCTGCGCGGTCGCCTCGTGGGT
Organism: uncultured Actinomycetota bacterium; assembly: GCA_963701485.1. GTDB lineage: Bacteria > Actinomycetota > Actinomycetes > Propionibacteriales > Nocardioidaceae > Nocardioides. The sequence continues at coordinate 272,503 of CAVPAA010000008.1, read as the reverse complement.
CGGGCGATCAGCCGCATCGACCTGGCCGCCTTCAGCGCGCTGAAGACCTTCGACCCGCCCCTGCACGCGCTCCACGGCACGCTCGTCGACGACGTCACCCGGCACGGGAAGTTCCTCGACATCGACGCCAGCGGGGTGCACCTCGTCATCCACCTCGCCCGGGCCGGCTGGATCCGCTGGCGCGACGAGGTGCCGGCACTGCCCGCCAAGCCCAGCTCGAAGAACCCCCTCGCCGCCCGCATCGTCATCGACGACCCCGACCTCGAGACCCGGCCCGGCCTCGACATCACCGAGGCCGGCACCCGCAAGGGCCTGGCGATCTACGTCGTCCGCGACCCGCAGGAGGTCGCGGGCATCGCCCGGCTCGGCCCCGACCCGCTGTCCGACGACTTCACCCGCGACGTGCTCCAGCAGATCCTCGAGCGCGAGGGTCGCAAGCAGATCAAGGGCGTGCTGCGGATGCAGTCGATCGTCGCCGGCATCGGCAACGCCTACTCCGACGAGATCCTCCACGCCGCGCGGATGTCGCCGTTCAAGCCCTCCAACAGCCTCGACGGGGACGAGCTGCAGACGCTCTACGACGCCGTGCGCACCACGCTGGGCGACGCGGTCCAGCGCTCGAGCGGGCTCGCCGCCAGCGAGCTGAAGGGCGAGAAGAAGAGCAACCTCGCTGTCCACGGGCGCACCGGCCAGAAGTGCCCCGTGTGCGGCGACGTGGTCCGCGAGGTGTCGTTCGCGGACTCCAGCCTGCAGTACTGCGCGACGTGCCAGACCGGCGGGAAGCCGCTGGCCGACCGGCGGATGTCCAGGCTGCTCAAGTAGCTGTTGGAGGAGTCCGGGCACGGCGGAGGCGCCGGCTGGGCCCACCCCCGTGACAGCCCGGCCGGCGCCTCGTGGCGTCAAGTCTACCCTGACAACGCCGAGGTTTCACGCAGTGGCGCCCTTGTCGCCGGACCGGCGCGAGAATCGTTCCCACGCCGCCTGGCGCGAGACGCCGAGCGCGCGGCCGATCTCCGCCCACGAGATGCTGCGGCTGCGGAGCAGGTCGACCCACTCGTGGGCGAAGGCGGTGTTCTGCTCGGCGGAGGCGAGGATCCGCGGCAGCGTCGCCAACAGCTCGGCGTCGTCCATCCGCTCCCAGGGGAAGGCGCCGCGGGCCGCGGCGTACCTCGCGTCGTCGTGGAGGATGCCGTGGAAGTCGTCGACGCACGTCTCGCAGACCTGGGCACCCAGGCCGCCGAGCAGCCGCAGGTCGGTGCCGGGTCCTCCGGGTTCGCCACAGAAGGAGCAGATCCTGCCCTCGCGCGAAATCGCCATGGCACGTCCTCCCTCAGCAGCACCGCTCGCCATCGTACGTCGCCCGCAAGGGCGGGGCTGCGGAGGCGCGGCGAGCGTCAGTTGGTCGACTCGGGGATCTCCGGCAGCTCCGGCATCTCCATGTCGTCCATCGGGTTGCCGCAGGTGTCCGTGAGGTAGGTGCCGAAGGCCTCGGCCTGCTTCGTCTCCTCCGCCGAGGCGTCGGCGCCGCCCTTCTCGAGCTCCTCGAGGTTGTCCATCGAGAAGTCCGAGGCGTCGATGTCCTTGGCCTGGTCGACGACCGACTCGAATCCCTTGCGCGCGTCGTCGGAGATGTCCTCGGGCGTGCCGACCTCCTCCATCCGCGAGCCCCAGTCCTTGACCGCCTGGGCCATGTCCTTGTCGCTGGGCAGCTCGGCGGTGGTCAGGTCGTCGGGCACCAGGTCGGACATCAGGCTGTTCGCCGCGCCGCAGAAGTCGTCCTTGCTCGCGTCGCTCGGGGCGCCGCCGCCTGCGCCTCCGCAGGCCGAGGTGGCGGTGCCGACCAGCAGCACGGCGCTGGTCAGGGTCAGGCGGGCACGGATGGTCATGGGATCCCCCTCAGGTGGGACGCGTCCCCCGTCGGGATCGCGTCGCAGTCGGGGCCTACCCTCCCGTGGCCGTCCCTAATCGTCCACCCGGAAGGGATCCGGCAGCGGAACGTCGAGGCTGCGCCGCAGCGCGTCGAGGTACTCCGCGCGCGGACGTCGTACGACGCCGAGCGTCTCCAGGTGGGGGGTCTGCCACTGCACGTCGAGCAGCCTCCGGTCGGCGTACCGGTCGTGCAGCAGGTCGACGAGCGCCAGCAGCGCGACCTTGGAGGCGTCGCGCTCGCGGTGGAACATCGACTCCCCCGCGAAGAGCCCGCCGACGCTCACGCCGTAGAGCCCGCCCATGAGCCGGTCGTCGCGCCAGGCCTCGACGGAGTGGGCCCACCCCAGGCGGTGCAGCCGGCCGTAGGCGTGCCGGAACTCCGGCGTGATCCAGCCGTCGGCCCGGTCCGGGCTGCCGCACGCGCCGACGACCTCGTCGAAGGCGGTGTCGATGCGGATCTCGAACTCGCGCGCGGACCGGCGCAGCGACCGGGACACGCGCAGCCCGTCGAGCGGCAGGACGCCCCGCTCCACGGGGGAGAACCAGCCGAGGTGCTCCTCGCCGTCGAGGGTCACCGGCATCGGGAAGAGGCCCAGCCCGTAGGCGGTGACCAGCGTGCCCGGCTCCAGGTCGGCGCCGAGCGCGACCAGGTCGTCGTCGGGGTCCCACGTCGAGCACGCCGGGAAGGCCCAGGGCGTCGGAGCGGGGGCGATGGGCACTCTTCGCACGCTAGCGAACAACCCAACCGCACGGATCACCTCTCCGGTGCGACCCGGCTCCCGGGGATCCCGCGGGGGATCTCGCGCCGGCGCCCGTACGATCGGTGGCATGGGCCTGAAGGAGACCGTCGAGCGACAGCTCGCCCCACGGATCACCGAGATCGCACCCACCCTGACCGGCGGCTTCGTGCGTGAGGCGCTCAACCGTGCCATCGACGGCGTCGGCCCGCTCGCGCCGGCCGCGCAGGCGGCCGACAAGCAGCTCCGCGAGCAGCGGGGCAACGTCGAGCGGGCGATCCACGAGGTGATCGAGAACAACGTCCGGATCGCCGGCGCCCAGGGCTTCGCCACCAACGTCGGCGGCATGATCACCATGGCGGTGATGATCCCCGCCAACGTCACCGGTCTCGCCGTCATCCAGTGCCGGATGGTGGCCGGCATCGCCCACCTCCGCGGTCACGACCTCGCCGACCCGCGCGTCCGCAACGCGATCCTCGCCCTCCTGCTGGGCGAGGAGCAGGTGCACGAGCTGGTCAAGAAGCGCAAGCTGCCCACGACGCCCATGGCGATCGCCACGGCCCCGGTGCACGACCCGACCATCGACCGCGTCATCTCGGCGGTCGTCGCCACCGACATCGTCGCGCGGGTCGCCGGGAAGCGGCTGGCCACCACCCTCGGCCGGAAGATCCCGGTGGTCGGCGGCATGGTCGGCATGGGCGCCGACGGCTACGCGACCTGGCGCGTCGGTCGCTACGCCGACCGCGAGATGCTGCCGCGTCGGCGGTAGTCCGGACGTCGTCCCGCTCCCGGCCCTGCATCGGGGGCAGCGGCGGGTCAGTCCTTGCGTCCGCGCAGGCGCCGGTAGGCGTCGAGCGAGCCCCGTCCGGCGGGACTGTTCTCGAGGGTGGTGACCACCTTGCGCCGGGCACGGAACGCCGGGGTCGCCCGCGCCCGGTCGAGCTCCTCGCGGGCCTGTCGCACCTCGCCGTGCAGCCGCTCCTCCACCGCCCGCAGCCGCGCCGCCTCCACGAGCAGCGCGCTGATCGCGTCGAGGGCGGGGGGCAGCAGCTCGTCGGCCGTCGCGGAGTCCGGGTCGGCGAAGGTGCCGGCGTCGGGCCCGAGCAGGTCGTCGAGCGAGCCGGCGACGTCGTACCCCCGCTCGGCGAGCACCTCGATCCAGCGCTCCGCCAGCTCACGCGCCCAGGCGTGGTCCTCGGGCGCGAGCCCGAGCCGCGCCGACGTCACGCTGCGCGACAGCGTCTGGTGGGCCAGCGTCTCGCGCACCAGGGGTCGGTAGTCGGGCGGCGCGATGATCGAGGTCACCCGCTCGTTGATGGTGCGCAGGAGCGCGGTCTCCGGGACGCCGAGGGACGGGTTCTCGCGCTCGGCGGTCAGGTCGAGGGGCAGCCCGTCGAGCCCGAAGGTCCGGGAGAACCGGCGCCACAGCTCGCCACGGTCGGCGCCGGGCGGGGGCAGCGTCACCAGGTGCACGCGCTCGGGCGGCAGCGAGGAGCCCCACCGCTCGAGGATGTCGGGGATCTCCTGCACCGCCCAGAACCACGACCCGATGCGGGAGTCGCGGGCCGGGTCGCGGATGGTGCGCAGGAACTTGGCGTACGTGATGTGGCTGCGGTGCTTGACGTTCTCCTGCCACTCGGCGGGGATCTGGCGCACCAGGTCGCGCACCGACAGCACGAGGTGGACCTCGGCGTCGCCGAGGGAGGCGAGCGCCCGCTCGACCTGGGTCGGCGTGGCCCGCGCGAAGATCTCGTGGCTCACGATCGCGGTGCCGTGCCAGTCGCGCACCTCGGCGGCGAGCCGGTCCCAGGCGCCGACGGCCTCGGTCTCGATGCCGCCCCATGGCAGCGTCATCAGGTCGAGCGCGGCGAGGAAGTGGGCGTCGAACCGGTCGGCGGGGTAGAGGATGTCGTGCTCGCGCAGCACGGGCTGGTTGCGGAAGAGGACGTCCTGGAGGTAGGACGTGCCCGTCTTCGGGCAACCCACGTGCAGCAGCACTCGCCTGCTCACCGCTCCGCCCTCCTCTCCCGGCCCGTGCGCCAGCCCGGGTCGACGATCATCCGGATCGCCAGGTCCAGCACCTGCTGGCCGTCGACCCCTGCCTGCCCGGCCGGCCGGGACGGGCCGGGTCGGTCCGCCGCAGCGCGCGGCGTGAGGTCGGCGAGGTCGCCGACGACAGGGTAGCCAGCGCGGGTCAGTCGCCGCGTCATCCGTGCCGCCGACGTCGCGACCCACTCGTGCTCCGCAGCGGGTACGACGACGGGTGCGACGCCGCTCTCGGGCATCCGGGTCTGCAGCGTCCGCATCAGCGCGGGTCGTTCGGCGACCGGGACCCGGATGCCGACGACGGACGAGATCCGCCGGGCCAGCTCGGCCTGGTCGGCGCCGGGCACCTGCACCGGCGGCAGCCGTCGGACCCCGAGGTGCTCGGGCAGGCGGTCGAGGTCGGTGACGATCCGGACGAACGGCCGCCGCCCGCCCCAGCGGCGTACGGAGTCGTCGAGGTCCACGCGGGCGGGCAGCTGGTCGCGCTCGCGCCAGAAGCGCAGCCACTCGCCCCATGGCTTGCTGCCGTGCTCGAAGCAGCGCTGCGTCCAGGTGTGGGCGAGCAGGTCGTCCAGCGGGCCGCCGACCGCCACGACGAAGGGCCGCGGGCCGCCCTCGGGACGGCCGCGGCCGAGCAGGTGCTCACGCGCCGCGGTGACGACGACCGGGTCGCCGACGAGCCGGAAGCGTCGGCGCCACGGCCGCGGCAGGCCTCGGCGGACCGGGTCGGGGCCGAGCGCGACGAGGTCGTCGGCGAGCAGCGTGCTCGCCACCCGGAGCAGCTCGTGGGCGTCGACCGTGGCGGGGTCGACGGGCCGCGCACCGAACCCGGCGGACGCGGCGCCGACCAGCGGCAGGTCGGCCTTGCCGCGGCCGGCGGCGGGTGCGGCGAGCACCCGGTCGGCGAGTCGAGTGCGCTCGCGGTCGCGGTCACCACGGGGCTGCGCACTCGACTGCCGGGCGAGGTTGATCCGGCGCAGCAGCTCGAGCTGCTGGGCCCCGGGGAGCGCGCGACCGACGGGCTCGGCGCCGGCACCGGGGTCGGTCCACTCCAGCCACGGCGTCGTACCGCCGGCACGGAGGTGGGCGACCCAGCCGTGCACGGATGCGGCCGGTCGGGTGGCGCTCGGGGGGGCCGTCACCGGTCGCGCAGCCGACGCGCGGTGCCGCGGAGCCGGCCGGCGACCGTGTCGGTCGAGGCCCGGTTGGCGGCCTCCTGCGTCATCATCGACAACGCGTCGAGCGCGGCACCGAGCTCGAGCTTGGCGCGCACCCGGTCCGGGTCCTTCCACTTCTCGTCCTCGGCGGGCCGGCGCGGGCGGAGGTCGTCGACGTCACCCACCACGTCGACGCCGGTGCGCTTGATCCAGTCGATCCAGACCTCACCCTCCTGCTCGGCGAAGTCGAAGCGGTGGGGTGGGAGCCGGACCGGGACGGCGTCGCGGGCGACCAGCACCTCCTGGGCGAGCAGCTCGCGGATCAGGGCGTCGTAGACGGGGTCGCGCCAGACCCCCAGCTCGAGGCGCCGGTTGAGCTTGCGCAGCAGCGAGGTCTCGGCGATGCCCAGCGAGCGGTTGTCGCGCTCGGAGTCGAGCGGCGCCCATGCCGGGTCGATCCGGAAGGCACGGCAGAAGCGCAGCCAGAGCTCGTCGCCGTTCGGCCCCCGGTCGTGCGGCACGGTGACCACGTGGATCCGCTCGGGCGGGAGCTTGGCGCCCCAGGCGCCCAGGACGGTGGGCAGGTCGAAGGCCTGCCGGAAGAAGAACGACGTACCGGACTCGTAGCGGTCCAGGAAGCGGCGGAAGGGCCACTTGCGGCCCTGCTTGATCGACTCCTGCCACGCGGCGGGCAGCTGGCGGCCGAGGTCGCGCGCGGAGTAGACGATGTGGACCTCGTTGCCGGCGAGGTCGTTGAGCGCCTTGGCGATCTTGTCGGGCTTGGCGCCGGCGAGGATCTCGTGGCTGATCACCACGTTGTCCTGCGCGCGGTCGACCCGTCGGACCATCGAGTCCCAGGCACCCTTGGCGTGCCCGGATCGGCCGCCCCAGTCCTGGTCGAGCAGGTCGAGCGCGGCCCGGAAGTGGAACACGTCCGAGCGTCCCGAGCGCGTGGACGGGACGGTGACCCCGTGTCGGCCGAGCGCGGCGACGTTGAGCCGCAGCCGGTCCTGCAGGTAGGTGGTGCCGGTCTTGGGGGCGCCGATGTGCAGGTGGACGACGCGGGTCATGGCGCTGATTGTGCCCGAGCCGGGTGGTCCACCGGGAAGTGGCTGGCTCGCGACCCGCCGGGAGACCGCATGCCGGTGGACTACCCGGGGGTCCCGAGGGCACGTACGACGGCGCTGGGGCTCGGGCGCCCGAGCTGGGCGGCCATCCACGTGCTGGTGGCGACCATGGCGTCGAGGTCGACGCCGTGCTCGATCCCGAGCCCGGTCAGCATCCACACCAGGTCCTCGGTGGCGAGGTTGCCGGTGGCCGACTTCGCGTAGGGGCAGCCGCCGAGGCCGCCCGCGCTGGCGTCGAAGGTGGTGATGCCCGCCTGCAGCGCCGAGAACGTGTTGGCCAGCGCCTGGCCGTAGGTGTCGTGGAAGTGCATGGCGAGCCGGTCGGTGCCGACGCCCGCCTCGGCGAACGCCGCGACGAGGGACGTGACGTGGCCGGCGGTGGCGACGCCGATGGTGTCGCCGAGGCTGAGCTGGCTCGCGCCGAGGTCGAGCAGGCGGGTGCCGGCGGTGACGACCTGCTCGATCGGGACGGCGCCCTCCCAGGGGTCCCCGAAGCACATCGAGACGTAGGCCCGCACGTCGAGACCGGCCTCCCGGGCCCGGGCCACGGTGGGCTCGAACATCGCGAACTGCTCGTCGAAGGTGCGGTTGAGGTTCTTGCCGGCGAAGGTCTCCGTCGCGCTGCCGAAGATCGCCACGTGCCGCAGGCCCAGCTCGAGGGCCCGGTCGAGGCCGCGCTCGTTGGGCACGAGCACCGGGAGGTCGCGACCCTCGTCACCGAGCTCGGTCATCAGCTCGGCGGCGTCGGCGAGCTGCGGCACCCAGCGGGGGTGCACGAAGCTGGTCGCCTCCACGATCGGGAGGCCCGCCGCCACGAGACGTCGTACGAACTCGGCCTTGACCGCCACCGGGACGATCGCCTGCTCGTTCTGCAGGCCGTCGCGGGGACCGACCTCGTAGATCGTCACGCGCTCGGGCAGGCCGTCGGCGCGGACGGTCATCGGCAGGTCGTTCATGTCGTCTCCTCCACGGCGAACAGGACGGCGCCGAGCTTGACGAGGTCACCGGTGGCCGCGCCGACGGTCGTGACCGTGCCGCCGAAGGGCGCCTTGAGCGCGAGCTCCATCTTCATCGCCTCCATCACCCCCAGCGTCTCACCCTCGACCACGGTCTGCCCCTCGGCGACGTTGACCGCGAGGACGGTGCCGGGCATCGGCGCGAGGAGCGTGCCGTCGCCGGCCTCCGGTCCGTGGTCGGCGAACGGGTCGTGCCGGTCGAAGACGAAGCGCTGGCCGCGGTGGAGCACTTCGACCGACGACGACGTGTCGCGCACGGTCGCGCTCTGTCCCTGCCCCGCGACGTGGGCGTGGACCCACCTGATCGGTCCGGCCTGGGCGCTGTCGACCACCTGGACGGATGCCTCCGTGGGCGTGAGCGTCATCGGACCGCCGAGGTCGACGACCACCGGCGCAGGATCGGCTGCCGAGCGCCACCCGTCGTGGCGCCACGGGTCGGACGTCCCGGACGGGCGAGGGGCCAGGGCGTGGGCGCCGAGCAGCCGGGCGACCTCGTCGGTCGGCGCGGGCACCTCGTGGTGGTCCAGCCACGCGGTGTCGATCGTGGCGTCGCGGAACTCGTCGCTGGCGGCCAGGGCCACGAGGAAGCCGGTGTTGGTCGTCAGACCGAGCACGTCGACGCGCTCCAGCCCCTCGACGAGCCGACGCCGAGCGGCTTCACGATCGGAGCCCCAGGCGATCACCTTGCCGAGCATCGGGTCGAAGGAGGTCGACACGACCTGCCCCGACTCGAGGGCGTGGTCGATCCGCAGGCGACCGGTCACGGCACCGGAGTCGTCGTGGGTCGGCTCGACGCCGTCGCGGTAGATCTCCGTCGGCCAGCTCACGTAGGACGCGGTGCCGGCCTGCGGGAGGAAGCCGTTGAAGGAGTCCTCGGCGTAGACCCGCGCCTCGATCGCGTGGCCCTCGAGGGTGATGTCGTCCTGTGCGACGCCGACCGCCTCGCCGATGGCGACGCGGAGCTGGAGCTCGACGAGGTCGAGGCGCTCGTCGCGGACCCGCACGACCTCCTCGGTGACCGGGTGCTCGACCTGGAGCCTGGTGTTCATCTCGAGGAAGTAGAAGTCACCGGTCGCGTTGTCGAGGAGGAACTCCACGGTGCCGGCGTTGGTGTAGCCGACCGCCCTGGCCAGGTCGACGCCCGCAGTCGTGATCGCGGCCCTCTGCTCGGGCGACAGGGTCGGCGCCGGCGCCTCCTCCAGCACCTTCTGGTGACGCCGCTGCGTCGAGCAGTCGCGCTCGAAGAAGTGCAGCACGGTGCCGTGGGTGTCGCCCATGACCTGGACCTCGATGTGGCGGCCCGACTCGACGTACTTCTCGATGAGCAGGGTGTCGTCGCCGAACGCGCTCGCCGCCTCCCGAGCCGCCGCGGCCTTCGCCTCCGGCAGGTCGGCCGCGCTGCGCACCACCCGCATGCCCTTGCCGCCCCCACCGGCGGCAGCCTTGACCAGCACTGGGTAGGCGAACGTCGCGGGGTCGTCCTCGAGGGCGTACGACGGCACGACCGGCACTCCGGCCGTCAGCGCGATCTCCCGGGCGGCGTCCTTGCGGCCCATCGCGTCCATCACGTCGGCGCTCGGCCCGACCAGGGTGATGCCGGCCTCCGCCAGCGCCCGGGCGAACGGCGAGCGCTCGGAGAGGAAGCCGTAGCCGGGGTGCACGAACCCCGCACCCGCCTCCCGGGCGGCGGCGACCACGGCGTCGACGTCGAGGTAGGACTCCACGCGGAGGGCGCGGTCGGCCGCTCGCACGTGCGGTGCGTCGGCGTCGAGGTCGGTGTGGATCGCGACGGTCTGCCAGCCCAGGCGCTTCGCCGTACGCATGACGCGGATCGCGATCTCGCCGCGGTTGGCAACCAGAATGGTGGGCATCAGATATCTCCTTCGGGGTCCCCGCGGCGTTGTTCGCGGAGGAGCGGAGCGGGGGAGCGAAGAACGTCGTGGGGTGGGTTCACATCCTGAAGACGCCGTAGGAGGGCTCGGGCACCGGGACCGCGGAGGTCACCGAGAGCGCCATGCCGAGGATCCGGCGGGTGTCGGCCGGGTCGATCACGCCGTCGTCCCACAGCCGCGCGGTGGAGTAGTAGGGCGATCCCTGCGTCTCGTACTGGTCGCGGATCGGGGCCTTGAAGGCCTCCTCGTCCTCGCGCGACCACTCCTGGCCGGCCTTCTCGAGACCGTCTCGACGCACCGTCGCCAGCACGCCCGCGGCCTGGTCGCCACCCATCACCGAGATCCGGGCGTTGGGCCACATCCAGAGGAACCGCGGGTCGTAGGCGCGACCGTTCATCCCGTAGTTGCCGGCTCCGAACGAGCCGCCGATGACCACGGTGAACTTCGGCACCACGCTGCACGCGACCGCCGTGACGAGCTTCGCGCCGTCGCGGGCGATGCCCTTGTTCTCGTACTCCCGGCCGACCATGAAGCCCGTGATGTTCTGCAGGAACACCAAGGGGATCTTGCGCTGGTTGCACAGCTCGACGAAGTGCGCGCCCTTGAGGGCCGACTCGCTGAACAGGATGCCGTTGTTGGCCACGATGCCGACCTCGTGCCCGTGGATCCGCGCGAAGCCGCACACCAGCGTCTCGCCGTAGAGCTTCTTGAACTCGTGGAAGCGGCTGCCGTCGACGATGCGCCGGATCACCTCGCGCACGTCGTAGGGCGTGCGGGTGTCGGTGGGCACCACGTCGTAGAGCGACTCCGGCGGCTCGTGCGGCTCCTCGACCGAGCCGTGGTCGATGCGGGAGGGCTCCGGCGCCGGGAGGGTGTCGATGACGCTGCGCAGGATCGCCAGCGCGTGGGCGTCGTCCTCGGCGAGGTGGTCCACCACCCCGGACGTCCGGGCGTGCACGTCGCCGCCGCCGAGGTCCTCAGCGGTGACGACCTCACCGGTCGCGGCCTTCACCAGCGGCGGGCCGCCGAGGAAGATCGTGCCCTGGTTGCGCACGATCACCGTCTCGTCCGACATGGCCGGGACGTAGGCGCCACCCGCGGTGCACGAGCCCATCACCGCCGCGAGCTGCGGCACGCCCTGCGCGGAGAGGTTGGCCTGGTTGAAGAAGATCCGGCCGAAGTGCTCGCGGTCGGGGAACACCTCGTCCTGCATCGGCAGGAACGCCCCACCCGAGTCGACCAGCGCGATGCACGGCAGCCGGCTCTCCGCGGCGACGGTCTGCGCCCGCAGGTGCTTCTTGACCGTCATCGGGTAGTAGGTGCCGCCCTTCACCGTCGCGTCGTTGGCGATCACCATCACGGGACGACCGTGGACCAGGCCGATCCCGGTCACGATGCTGGCCGACGGCACGGCGTGGTCGTCGCCGTCCTTGCCGTACATGCCGTAGGCCGCCAGCGGCGCCAGCTCGAGGAACGGGCTGCCCGGGTCGAGCAAACGGTCCACGCGGTCGCGGACCAGCAGCTTGCCGCGGTCGGTGTGCTTCTTCCTCGCACTCTCCGAGCCGCCCTGGCGGACCCGGGCCAGCCGGGCACGCAGGTCGTCGACGAGCTCGCGCATGGTGGGGGTCGCCCCTGCCGTCGGGGTCTGGTGCTCGGACACCCGGTCAGGTTAGCGATCGTTAACCTGTGGTGTCCATCGTCGGCTACGGCGCGAACTCCCCGCGCAGGACCGTCCCGCGTCCCGGTCCGGCGTCGACCACCCCGATCCCGGGGTGCGTGTGCCGCAGCTCGCCGGCCGTCGGTAGGGCTGGCACCACTCACTCGAAGGGGTGTAGCGCCGACGATCTACCATGAAATCCGGGTGTGCGGATCGGGGGATCAGTGGGCCGCTGCCGGGGTGCGGCCCACTGCAGCACCAGAGGTTCGGGGAGGGACGAATGATTCCGCTGGCAGCATCGGAGGCGCCCGAGCGCCACACGCCGCTCCCCGGACCACGGGCTCCGTGGGGCGGGTTAGCAGGCACTAACCTCGGCGTCGTGACTCCCCGCCGCCAGCAGATCCTCGACATCGCTGCCGACCTCTTCGCCTCGCGGGGGTTCCACGGCGTGTCGGTCGCCGAGCTCGGCGCGGCGTGCGGCGTCTCGGGCCCCGCGCTCTACAAGCACTTCCAGTCCAAGGACGCGATGCTCGCGGAGATGCTCGTGACCATCAGCGAGACGCTGCTGACCGAGGGGCGCACGCGGGTCGCGACCGCCGGCAGCCCCCGCGAGGCGCTCGAGGCGCTCGTCGAGTGGCACATCGAGTTCGCCCTCGAGCACCGGGCGCTGATCGTCGTCCAGGACCGCGACTGGAGCAACCTGCCCGACGAGGCCCGCGAGCGGGTGCGCGCCCTGCAGCGCGACTACGTCGACGAGTGGGCCGCGCAGATCCGCCGCCACGACGCCACCCTCAGCCCGGAGGCCTCGCGCACCCGCGCCCACGTCCTGTTCGGCCTGCTCAACTCCACGCCGCACAGCGGCCGGCTGCCCGACCCGCAGATGCACGACGTGCTGCGCGACATGGCCCACGGAGCGCTCGGGCTCTCCTGAGTCGCGGGCGCCCACCCGCCGCGCCCGTCACCAGGCGTCGAACGGGCTGTCCAGCCGCAGCAGCCGGGCCGCGCGGACGGCGGCGTCCTCGGCGACCACCAGGTCGTCGACGTCGTCGGGCGCGCTGGGCGTTGAGTCTCCTGGAGACTCACGGTCCAGGGGCGCCTGGACCGCCGCCGGCCGGACCAGCCGGTGGAGGTCGCGCAGCACCCGCTCGCGCGACAGCCCGCGCAGGTGGGTGAGGACGAACGGGTCGGCCTGGATCAGCCAGGCCAGCTGGGTGAGCACCGCGAGCGCGTGGGGGCACGGGTCGAGCCAGGCGTCGCACGAGCAGGCCGAGCCCAGCTCACCGCCGTAGGGCAGCAGCTCGACGCCCGCCTCCTCGACCGCCTCGACGAACGAGTGCGGCAGCTGCCCGGCGAGCAGCGCGCCGATCCGCCCCGACTCGGCCGCCACCAGCTCGACGAACGCCGCGGCGTCGGCCGCGTCGAGCACCGGCACGGTGACCTCGACGGTGAAGGCGTCATGCCCGTCGTCCACGGCGGCGACCGCGCCGCCCTCGCTGACGGTGATCGCGCCGACCGCCCCGGCCCGGGCGAGCCTCCGGCCGACGCGGAGGTCCTTCTCGCCGAAGGCGGCCTCCTCCACGGCCCGGACCACTGCCTTGCTCCACCACGTGCCGGCCCCACCTCCTCGGCGGGCGGGGAGTCGCGGGTGGGTGGTCGCCGTCGCCTCGGGGGTGCTCATCGCCGCAGCTCGACGAGGTCGCGGAGCTCGGCGTCGGAGAGCTCGGTGAGCGCCGTCTCGCCGCCCGCCAGCACGGAGTCGGCCAGCGAGCGCTTGCGGGCGAGCAGCTCGGCGATCTTCTCCTCGATCGTCCCCTGGGTGATGAACCGGTGGACCTGCACCGGCCGGGTCTGGCCGATCCGGTAGGCCCGGTCGGTGGCCTGGTCCTCGACGGCGGGGTTCCACCAGCGGTCGACGTGGATGACGTGGTCGGCGCGGGTCAGGTTGAGCCCGGTGCCGCCGGCCTTGAGCGAGAGCAGGAAGACCGGCGTCTCGCCCGCCTGGAAGCGGGCGACCATCGCGTCGCGCTCGCGCACCGGGGTGCCACCGTGCAGGAACTGGTGCGGCACCCCCGCGGCGGCGAGGTGGCGCTCGAGGAGCCGGGCCATGGCGACGTACTGGGTGAAGACGAGGACGGCACCGTCCTCGGCCATGACCGTGCCGACGAGCTCGTCGAGGAGCTCGATCTTCTCCGAGCGCCCGCGGAGCTTGGGGTTGGGCTGGCGGAGGAAGTGGGCGGGGTGGTTGCAGATCTGCTTGAGGCCGGTGAGCAGCTTGAGCACGAGACCGCGGCGGGTCTCCTCGTCGGCCTCCTCGATGCGGCGCATCGACTCGCGCACCAGCGTCTCGTAGAGCACCACCTGCTCGCGGGTCAGGCCGAGCAGGTGGTCGGTCTCCGTCTTGGGCGGCAGCTCGGGCGCGACCCCGGGGTCGGACTTGCGCCGCCGCAGCAGGAACGGCCCGATGAGGTCGGCGAACTGCCGGGCCTTCGTGGGCTCGAGCCCCGACTCGATGGGGCCGGCCCACACCTTGCGGAAGGCGTTGCGGCTTCCCAGCAGACCGGGGACGACCCAGTCGAGGATCGACCAGAGCTCGGTGAGGTCGTTCTCCACCGGGGTCCCGGTCAGCGCCACGCGAGCGGTGCTCGGGATCGTGCGCAGCGCCCGGGCGGCGGCCGAGCGCGAGTTCTTGATGTGCTGCGCCTCGTCGGCGACGACCAGGTCCCACGCGACCTCGCCGAGCAGGGCGGCGTCGTTGCGCATCGTGCCGTAGGTCGTGAGCACGAAGCCCTCGGTGACGCCGTCGAGGTCGCGCGCGCTGCCGTGGTGGCGGCGTACGGCGACTCCCGGCGCGAAGCGGCGGATCTCGGCCTCCCAGTTGCCGAGCAGCGACGCCGGGCAGACGACCAGGGTGGGCGCGCCACCGCCTTGCTCCCGACGGTGCAGGTGCAGCGCGATCAGCGTGATCGTCTTGCCGAGACCCATGTCGTCGGCCAGGCAGGCGCCGAGGCCGAGGCCGGTGAGCTCGGCCAGCCACGACAGCCCGCGGCGCTGGTAGTCGCGGAGCTCGGCCTGCAACCCCGCCGGGACCTCGACGAGCTCGCCCGACGCGGCCTCGCGCACCCGGTCGCGCATCGTGAGGAGGCTCGCCCCGACGACCGCCTCGTAGGGGGAGTCCTCGATGTCGACGACACCGGTGAGCGTCGCCGCGAGCGCCTGGACCGGGGTGACGGTGCGGATCAGCCGCTTGCGGGCGCGCTTGATCACCGCCGAGTCGACCGCGACCCAGTTGTCGCGCAGCTTGATGATCGGGCTGGTGGTGCGGGCCAGCTCGTCCATCTCCTCCTCGCTCAGCTCGTCGCCGTGCAACGAGAGCTGCCACTCGAAGCCGAACAGCGCCTGCGGCCCGAAGAGGCCGTCCTGGAGGGGCTCCTCGCGGGTGCCGGCGGGCGATCGTCGGCCCAGCTCGACCCGCTGCGTGACCTCGCGGTCGAGGTACTTCGGCCACATGACCGGATGGCCCGCCTCGGTCAGCGCCGCGGCGCCGCCGTCGAGGAGCGAGAGGATCTCGTCGGTGTCGAGCGTGATCTCGTCGGGCACCCGCAGGTCGAGCAGCCGGTCGAGGACCGGCCACGCGTCGGCCGCGGAGCGCAGCGCGATGGCGGCGTGGGTGCGGGCCCGCTCGCCGAAGCCGTGGGCGGCCTCGGGGCCGGACTCGGCCCACAGCTCGGAGGCGTCGGCGAGGTGGGCGGGGTTGTCGACGGCGTGGACCTGCAGCACCAGGCGTACGGCGCCGGCGACCAGCTCCTCCTCGTCGGCCTCGACCCGGAACGAGATGGACACCAGGTGCGGCCGGTCGTCGAGGCCACGCGCACGGATGCGGGCGATCCGCTGCTGCAGCTGGTCGCTGAACGCGTCGGGGCTGCGCGGCTCCGACGGCGGGCGGACCGCGGGCGCGGGGCCGCGGTGACGTGAGCGCCCCGGGGTCGTGCGGGGCATCGTGTCGACCACGGCGTCGAGCAGGCCGCGCACCATGCCCTCGGCGGTCGCCTCGTCGAAGCCGTCCCAGGCCCGGGAGCGCGCCAGGTCGGCGATGCGGCGCTCGTCGGCGGCGTCGAGCCCCGCGACCTGCCAGTGCCGACCCTCGGGGTCGGGGGCGAAGCGGCCCGAGGCGACCAGCTGGAGGCCCATCAGCGCGGCTCCCGCCAGCAGCGCGACCGAGGGATGCACGTCGGTCTGGTCGCGGACCTTGCCGAGCACCGGCAGCGCGCCGCGGATCGGCATCACGAGGGTGCGGCGCTCGTCGGTGAACTCGACCGAGCCCTCCCGGGGCGGCTCCCCCACCAGCAGCCTGGCGGGACCGGTGACCGGGACAAAGCTCATGCACGTACTCCTCTGGCTCGCTCGGCAGCGGGCACAGGGACGGTAACGCCTCGCACCGACACGGAGTTCCCGGGCGACTACGGTCGTGCGTCATGGACACCCCCGCCGACACCCGTGCCGACCTCCCGGTCGACATCGCCGCGCTGCTCGCCGCGCACCCCGTGATCGACGGCCACAACGACCTCCTGTGGGAGGCGCGCGAGCAGGCGGCGTACGACTTCGCCCGCCTCGACGTCGGTGCGGGCGGCACCGCGACCCACACCGACCTGCCGCGCATGCGCGCGGGCGGGATGGGCGCGCAGTTCTGGTCGGTCTACGTGCCGACCCGGCTGAGCGGGGACGACGCGGTCAGCGCCACCCTCGAGCAGGTCGACGCCGCGCGCCTGCTCACCGAGCGGTACGCCGACCAGCTGGCGTGGGCGACCACCGCCGACGAGGTCGAGGAGGCCTGGGCCGCGGACCGGATCGCCTCGCTCGCCGGCGCGGAGGGCGGGCACTCGATCAACTGCTCCCTCGGCACGCTCCGCCAGCTGCACGCGCTCGGCGTGCGCTACCTGACGCTGACCCACAACGCGAACACCCCCTGGGCCGACTCGGCCACCGACCGACCGGTCGCGGGCGGGCTGACGGCGTTCGGCCGCGAGGTGGTGCGGGAGATGAACCGGGTCGGGATGATGGTCGACCTCTCCCACGTCTCGGCCGACACGATGCGCGACGCCCTCACGGTCGCCGAGGCGCCGGTGATCTTCAGCCACAGCTCGGCACGGGCGGTGACCGACAGCCCGCGCAACGCCCCCGACGACGTGCTGGAGACGATGGCCCGCGGCGGGGGCGTGTGCATGGTGACCTTCGTGCCGAAGTTCGTGAACGCCGCCTGCGCCGACGCCCACCGCGAGCTCGTGGCGGCAGCGGCGCAGGAGGGCATCGCGGAGGCGGACGGCGTACGGTTCGGCGCCTTCGAGCGGACGTGGTCGCTCGACCATCCCCCGCCGCGGGCCACGCTCGACGACGTGGTGGCGCACTGCGAGCACGTGCGCGAGGTCGCCGGGATCGACCACATCGGCCTCGGCGGCGACTACGACGGGGTCGAGACCCTCCCCGACGGGCTCGAGGACGTCTCGACCTACCCCGCCCTGCTGGGGGCGCTGGCCGGGCGCGGGTGGTCGGCCGACGACCTCGCTCGGCTCACCTGCCGCAACACCCTGCGCGTGCTGCGCGACGTCGAGGCGGTGGCCGCGGACCTGCAGTCCGTGCGCGGCCCCAGCCTGGCCCGGATCGAGGACCTGGACGGCGTACCCACTGCCCCGAGGCCGCTCCACCCGTGAGGGTGACGCAGGCCACCGCGAAAACGATTACTCCGTTGTCGGACGCAACCAATACCGTTGGCGGGTGACCGACACCCAGACCCAGCCCGGCGCCACGCAGCCGGAGCACTCCGACAAGCTCGACAAGGGCGTCCTGATGGTGGCCGGCGTGGTCGTCCTGGGGGCGATCATGTCGATCCTCGACATCACCGTCGTCTCCGTCGCGCTCAACACCTTCCAGGAAGAGTTCAACGCCACGGCCGCCGAGGTCGCCTGGACGATGACCGCCTACACCCTGGCCCTGGCCAGCGTGATCCCGCTGACCGGCTGGGCCGCGGACCGCTTCGGCACGAAGCGCCTCTACCTCCTCGCGGTCGCGCTCTTCACCGCCGGCTCCGTGCTCTGCGCGGCGGCGACCTCGCTCGAGATGCTGGTCCTCTTCCGGGTCCTGCAGGGTCTCGGCGGCGGCATGCTGATGCCGCTCGGCATGACGATCCTGACCCGGGCCGCCGGTCCCGAGCGGGTCGGTCGCGTGATGGCCGTGCTGGGCATCCCGATGCTCCTCGGCCCGATCTTCGGCCCCATCCTCGGCGGCGCGCTGATCGAGAGCGCCTCGTGGCACTGGATCTTCCTGATCAACCTGCCCATCGGCATCGCCGCGATCGTCTACGCCTGGATCGTGCTGCCGAAGGACAACGTCGAGCCGTCGGAGACCTTCGACTGGGTGGGCATGCTGCTGCTCTCGCCGGGTCTCGCCGCGTTCCTCTTCGGCGTGAGCTCCATCCCCGAGGAGGGCACCGCGATGGCCCCCAAGGTGCTGGTCCCGATGATCCTGGGTGCCGTCCTGATCGCCGCGTTCGTGCCGTGGGCGCTGGCCAAGCGCAACATCCACCCGCTGGTGGAGCTGCGCCTGTTCCAGAACCGCAACCTGACCGTCGCGATCATCGCGATGACGCTCTTCGCGATCGCGTTCTTCGGCGCCTCGCTGCTGTTCCCGCTCTACTTCATCCAGGTCCGCGGCGAGGGCACGCTGGCCACCGGCTGGCTGCTGGCCCCGCAGGGTGTCGGCGCGATGATCACCATGCCGATCGCCGGCATCCTGGCCGACAAGATCGGCCCCGGAAAGATCGTCCTCGTCGGCATCACCGTGATCACCGTCGGCATGGCGATGTTCACCCAGATCGCCGCCGACACGTCCTACACCTACATCCTCGGCGCGCTCTTCATCATGGGTCTCGGCATGGGCGGCACGATGATGCCGATCATGACCGCCGCGCTCGCGACGCTGACCGCGCACAACGTGGCGCGCGGCTCGACGCTGCTCAACATCACCCAGCAGGTGGCTGCCTCCATCGGCACCGCGCTCTTCTCGGTGATCCTGACCAACGAGCTCAAGGACTCCAAGTTCGTGTCCGCCGGTGCCGCGCTCGCCGAGGCGGGTGCGGACCAGGGGGCCGTGGCCGCGGTCCTCGACAGGTTCGGCCTGTCCCAGCAGCAGCTCGCCAACATCGAGGCGCTGATCACCAGCGACATGGCCGACGCGTTCGCGACGGTCTTCATCGTCGCCACGGTGCTGGTCGCCTGCTGCCTCATCCCGGCCGCCTTCCTGCCCCGCAAGAAGGTCGCCCCGGTCGACCCGACCGCGATGATGGGTCACTGACCCGACGTCGTACGTCGTCCGCGGCCCGTCCTCCTGCTCGGAGGGCGGGCCGCTGTCGTTCCCGGCGGGTCAGAATGGTGTCGAGGAGATTCGCGGAGGCTGTCGATCTCCCGGGGTCGGCGGCGACGAGGTGGTGACCGAGCCCCGAGAGACGGGGCCGAGACAGAGAGGCACGACCATGAAGTACGTCCTGATGTACACCTCCCGCCCCGACCTCGCCGGGGAGACCGACTCCGAGGCCGCGCAGGCGATCTACAAGCGGGTCTACGAGTGGTTCGGCGAGAACGCCGGCGTGATGGCCGACTCCGGCGCCGAGCTGCTCGGCGTCGAGACCGCGACCACCGTCAAGCACGGCAGCTGACGGTGCGGTCGTCGTCGACGGCCCGTTCAACGAGGCCAAGGAGGTCATCGGCGGGTTCAGCGTCATCGACGTGGCCGACATGGACGCCGCGATCGCGGTGGTGAAGAGCTGGCCGATGCTCGACCTGCCCGGCGTCGCGGTGGAGATCCGGCCGATCGTCGAGGACTACTCCCACATGGAGGGATGACGAGCCGGCGGCCGACCACCACGGACGACCTCCTCGCGCGGACCCTGCGCGAGGAGGCCGGCCCGCTGGTGGCCCGGCTCTCACGCCGGTTCGGCGACTTCGACCTGGCCGAGGAGTCGGTGCAGGGAGCGGTCGTCGAGGCACTGACGTCGTGGCGTCGCGACGGTCCCCCGCAGCGGCCCGGCGCCTGGCTCCAGGTCGCCGCGACGCGCAACGCGATGGACGGCATGCGGTACCGCGACCGGCAGCGGGCGCTCGCCGCGCGTGCGACCGTGCCGGCGCGCGAGGCGGACCCGCGTGCGCGGCCACCGACGACCGGCTCGCGCTGCTGTTCGCCTGCTGCCACCCCGCGCTCGCACCCGACGCCCGGCTGGCGCTCACCCTGCGTGCGGTCGTCGGCCTCACCACCCCGCAGATCGCGCGCGCGTTCCTCGTCCACGAGTCGACGCTCGCCCAGCGCATCGTCCGCGCGAAGCGGAAGATCGTCTCCGTCGGCATCGCCCTGACCGTCCCCTCGCAGGCGGACCTCACGTCGCGGCTCGACGACGTGCTGGCGGTCGTCTACGTCATGTTCAACGAGGGCTTCGTCTCGTCGACCGGGCCGACGCAGGACCGGGACCTCGCGGCCGACGCGGTCTGGCTCGCGGGCGTCATCGCCGCGTCGCTACCGGACGAGGCCGAGGCGTGGGGACTCGCCGCGCCTGCTCACCATCCAGCACGCCCGCAGCCGGGCGCGGTTCGCCGAGCGGCGACCTGGTGCTGCTCCGCGACCAGGACCGGAGCCGGTGGGACCACGACGCGATCGCCGCGGGTGAGCGGCTGATCGAGCGCGCCGCCTCGCTCTCGGCGGCCCGGGCGCTACCAGCTGCAAGCCGCGATCGCCGCCGTGCACGCGACCGGTGCGAGCTGGGCCGCGACCGACTGGCTCCAGATCTCCCTGCTCTACGACGAGCTCGCTCGCCACGACCCGTCGCCCGTCGTACGCCTCAACCAGGTCGTCGCGCACGCCCAGGTCGTCGGCCCCGTCGACGCCCTCTCCCGCCTCGAGGGGCTCGCCGGACCGCTCGCGGAGTACCACCTCTTCCACGCCACTCGCGCCGAGCTCCTCACCGCCGTCGGTCGCGATGACGAGGCCGAGCGGTGGCCAACCGCCGCGCGCTCGAGCTGACCGACGAACGACGCCGAACGGCGGCTGCTGGCCACGCGGCTCCACCGACGCCCGCTCGACGACGGATCCTGACGACCGCGCGACATCTGAGGAGGTGGCGGACCGACCTCGCGCCGATCCACGTCCGTCACGTCCTCAGATATCTCGTCCAGGCGGAGTCAGGCTGGAAGCTGCGGCAGGTCAGCCCTGGGCGGCGAGGGCGAGGGGCAGCACGGCGGACGCGCCGGCCGAGCGGATCGCGGCCGCGGCGACGGTGAGCGTCCAGCCGGTCGCCACCTGGTCGTCGACGAGCAGGACGGTCGCCCCGGCGGGGATGTCGGCGTCGAGCCCACCGCGACGGCGCACGGCGGCGACGCGCTGCGCGGAGTTGGACTGGCCGGCGCGCGGCGGCACCGAGGCGTCGCGGATCGCCCAGGTGCCGACGACCGGGACCTGCATGACGCGCGACAGGCCGTCGGCCAGGTCACGCACCAGCGTGGGGCGGGTGGCCGACTCGACGACGACGATCGCGTCCGGACGCGAGGTCCACTCCGGCGACCAGTCCTTCATCACGTCCATGACGGCCTGGGCGAGGCCCGGAGGCACGGGACCGTCGGGGGTGTCCTCCCGGAACAGCGCGCGCAGCGCCTGGCCGTGGCCGAGGTCGGTGAGGCGGGCCACCGTCCGGCCGGGCTCGGCGCCGGCGGAGATCTTGCCCTTGAGGTCGAGGCCGAGGTTGGCCAGCGCCGTCGGCCACATCCGCCGGGGCTCGAGCACCACGCCGGGGCGGGACAGCCGCTGACCGGCCTCGGCGACGGCCGCCTCGCTGACCGACGCCGACAGGGTCAGCCCCCCGCAGTTGTCGCAGCGGCCGCAGTCGGTCGCGTCGGGGTCGTCGAGCTGCTCGCGGAGGTAGCGCATCCGGCACTCGGTGGTGCGGAGGTATCCCAGCATCGCCTGCTGCTCGCGCTCGCGGGCCTCGGCGACGCGGGCGTAGCGCTCGCCGTCGTAGGACCAGGGGCGCCCGGTCGCGACCCAGCCGCCCTGGACCCGCTGCACAGCACCGTCGACGTCGAGGACCTTGAGCATCGACTCGAGCCGGTTGCGCCCGAGCTCGACGCGGGTCTCGAGGGTCGCGGTCGAGAGCGGACGCTCGGAGTCGGCGAGGGCGGCCAGCGTCTCGCGGACCTGCTCCTCGCGGGGGAAGCCGAGGGAGGCGAAGTAGGCCCAGATGTCGCGGTCCTCGATCTGGGGCAGCAGCACCACCGTGGCGTCGTCGGTGCCGCGACCGGCACGGCCGACCTGCTGGTAGTAGGCCACGGGGGACGCGGGCGCACCGAGGTTGATGACGAAGCCGAGGCTGGCGTCGAAGCCCATGCCGAGGGCGCTCGTGGCGATCAGCGCCTTGACCCGGCCGTCGACGAGCGCCTGCTCGAGGGCGTGCCGCTCGTCGGCCTCGGTCTGGCCGGAGTAGGCGGCGACCTCGAGGCCACGGTCGCGGAGGTAGCCGGCGACCTCCTGGGTGGCGGCGACGGTGAGGCAGTAGACGATGCCGGAGCCGGGCTGCTCGGCGAGGTGGTCGGCGAGCCAGGCCAGCCGCTGCTCGGGGGTCTTCATCTGGACGACACCGAGCCGGAGCGACTCGCGGTCGAGGGTGCCGCGCTGCACGAGGACGCCGTCGTCGATCGCGGGGTCCGGCGACGGGTCCTGCTGGCCCTCCCCGACCACCGGAGGCGAGGCCGGCGCGTGCACCCCGAGCTGCTCGGCGACGTCGTCGGTCACCCGGGCGTTGGCCGTGGCGGTGGTCGCGAGGACCGGGATGCCCGACGGCAGCTCGGCGAGCAGCGTGCGGAGCCGCCGGTAGTCGGGCCGGAAGTCGTGGCCCCAGTCGGAGATGCAGTGGGCCTCGTCGACGACGAGCAGGCCACAGGTCGCAGCCAGCCGCGGGAGCACCTCGTCGCGGAAGCCGGGGTTGTTGAGCCGCTCCGGGCTGACCAGCAGCACGTCGACCTCACCGGCGTGGATCTGGTCGTGGATCGGCTGCCACTGGTCGATGTTGGTGGAGTTGATCGTCACCGCCCGGATGCCGGCCCGCTCGGCCGCGGCGATCTGGTTGCGCATGAGCGCGAGCAGCGGGCTGACGATCACCGTCGGTCCGGCGCCGGCCTCGCGCAGCAGCTTGGTGGCCACGAAGTAGACGGCCGACTTGCCCCACCCGGTGCGCTGCACGACCAGCGCGCGCCGGTGGTCGACGGCCAGCGCCTCGATGGCGGCCCACTGGTCCTCGCGCAGGCGCGCGTCGTCGCGGCCGACCAGCGCACGCAGGTGCCGCTCCGCGGCCTCCCGGGCGGAGAGGCGTACGTCGTCGGTCGCGCCGGTCGCAGTGTTCATGGCCCCTGTCTACCAACCGCCACCGACGACTGCGCGGCCGCATCCACAGCCCTGACTGGCGGCGGGGCACGTCGGCCGGTAGTCCAGTGGACAACGGCTGCTGTCGGGCCGCCGAACCAGCCACTTCCCACTGGACTACCCCCTCGGAGGCGGGCGGGAGGGAGAAGCCGGTCAGCGGCTGCTGCGGGCGATGAAGCGGTCGATGTCGACGCCCGCCTTGCGCGCGGCGCGGCGGGCCGCCGGGGTGGTGAGGTCGGGGGCGACGAAGGTCTCCTGCTCGATCGTGCGGTCGGCGTCGGCGTACTGCTGCTGGAGCGCGGCCTGCTCATCCGCGCTCGCGGCGGAGGCGGCTTCGACGTCGGCGGTGACGGCAACGGTGGCGCCGGTCAGCAGCGGGCTCACGGTCGGCGTGTAGCCGCTCGCGTGCCCCGTGGCCTTGGGGTGGTAGCTCTCGCCGATCGGGTAGGACAGGCCGTTGATCCACTCGTCGGCGTCGCAGACGGCGTGGCCGACGAAGCGGCTGGTGGGGTTGGCGAAGGAGAAGCCGGCGCCCGACGCGGCGGCGGCCAGCCGCGAGTTGAGCAGGTCGGCGGTCTGGTTGAGGCGCGCCTCCTCGGCCGGGGAGAACCAGGTGAGGGCGTTGCAGTCCTCGCCGTTGAAGATGCGCGGGTAGCCGACGACGACCACCTTGGCGTGGGGCGAGCGGCTGCGGATGCCGGAGTAGAGCGCGGCGAGCCGGGAGGGCAGGGTGGCGTTGATGAAGGCCTGGGCCGTGTTGATCGCGCCGTCGCAGCTGCTCATCCAGCCGGGCAGCGCGCACTCGGTCAGCACCTCGGCGAACCCGGCGTCGTTGCCGCCGACCGAGATCGACACGTAGGTGGTCGCCGGGGTCAGCGCGGACAGCTGGGTGTTGGTCACGTCGGCGACGGTCGCGCCGGAGCAGGCGCGGAAGTTGAGCGCGTAGCCGCGGGCCGCGGCGATCAGGCTCGGGTAGGCCGAGGTGGAGCGCTGGCAGCTGGTGCCGTCCGCGATGTAGGAGCGGGTGCCGGTGCCGGAGGCGTAGGAGTCGCCGAGGGCGACGTAGGCGGGGACGGCGGCCTGGGCCGGCTGCAGCAGCAGCGGGGTGAGCAGGCCGGCGAGTGCGGTGCCGAGCACGGCGAGGCGGGTCGTTCGATTCATCTGATCGGTCCTGTCCGAGAGGAGCCACCCGAGTGTGGCCTCGATCACACTAGGGACAGGTCGGGCCGCTCCACCAGACCGATCGGTCAGCTTCTCCGACGCGGTCAGTCGCCGACGCGTCGCAGGCGAGCGCCGGCCGGAGGCAGTGAGGCGGCGTCGCGGAACGACTCCCCCACCAGCACCGGCACGACCTCGCTGACGTCGCGCTGCGCCGCGATCTCCACGTCGGCCGCGAACCCGGCCTCGGTCAGCTCGCGGCCGCTGGCGCAGTGGAGCAGGTCGAGGGGCAGCACCGCCGCGTGCCAGGCGGCGACCGCCATCCGCGCCTCGGGGCTCGCCTCGGCCTCGGCCTCCGCGTCCAGCGCGGCGAGGACCGCCCCGGCTCCCCAGAGGTCCTCGACGGCCGGCCGGAGGGTGTCGTCGTGCCACCGCTCCCCCGCGGGTACGACGACCACGCTGGCGCCGTCGGCGACCCGCGGCCCCAGCCACCGGGCGACCGCGCCGGCGTTGCGCAGGCACGCGCCGACGACCTGGGCGCCGGACTCGGCGAGCGCGAAGGCGATGGTCGACCCGTTGGGCGAGGGCAGGACGAGGCGCTCGACGCCGTCGACCTCGGCGAGGCTCGCGGGCGAGAGGGAGACGTGGCGCGCGTCGCCGCGCGAGAGCGCCTCGAACCGGCCGACGGCGAGCGTCGCGCCGTGGCGCACGGCGTGCTCGGCGGCGCGGGCGTCCCTCCAGCGGTACGGGAAGACCTCGATGCCGCGCTCGAGCGCGACGCTGAGCGTGGTCGTGAACGACAGCACGTCGACCACGACGGCGAAGTCCGCCGGCACCGACCCGGCGCCGGTCGGCCCCCACTCCAGGCGGAGCCGGTAGGTCGACTGGTCGTGCCCGGGCAGCGTCACGCGAGCCATTCAACAGCCCCGGCGGGGCACTGGCGCAACACCGCGGCCGGTCAGTCGGGGATGTTGGGCACCACGAGGACCGGGACGGCCGAGTGGCGCACGACCTGGGTGGCCGTCGAGCCGAAGCGGAGACCCTTGAACCCACCGGCGCCCCGGGCGCCGACCACGAGCATCTCGGCCTTCGACGCCGCGGCGATCAGGCACTCCGTGGCCTGCCCGCGCAGCGCGTAGAGCTCCAGGTCGAGGTCGTCGGCCAGCCCCGCCGAGGCGCAGTCGGCCTTGAGGTCGGCGACGACCGCGAGCTCGAACTCCGCGAACGGTGGGACGTAGCCGCCCACCATCGAGTCGGGCCGGGGCGCGGTCGCGAGGTTCCACACGCGCACCACGTGGAGCGTCACCCCGAGCCGCTTCGCGAGGTCACCTGCTCGTCGTACGACGGCACCTGCCGCCCGCGAGCCGTCGTGACCGACGACGATCCCTCCACTGATGTGGGCATCCCTGCTGACCATGCGGCCAGTCTAGGAACGGCGAGCCGGCCACGGCAGGGGCCGAAAGTCCCGAGGACCGGGCCGGCTGCGCCGTCCTGGTCACCAGATCCGGACGCGACCCTCGGGCTCGAGCCACAGGCCGTCGCCCGGCTGGGTGTCGAAGACCTCGTGGAACTCGTCGAGGTTGCGCACGATGTTGGCGCGGAACTCGGCGGGGCTGTGCGGGTCGATCGTGAGGTACTGGAGCTCCTGCTCCTTGCGGCGCTTGGTGCGCCACACGTGGCTCCAGTTGAGGAACAGCGTGCGCCGGTCGTCGAGCGAGGCCTCGCCGCCCCGGCTGATGACGTAGGCCTTGTGGGCGATGGTCAGCCCGCCGAGGTCGCCGATGTTCTCGCCGACGGTGAGGCTGCCGTTGACGTGCTCGCCCGGCAGGTTGCGCGGCTCGAAGGCGTCGTACTGCGCGATGAGCGCCTGCGACTTGCCCTCGAAGGCGGCCTTGTCGTCGGCGGTCCACCAGTCCTGGAGGTTGCCGTCGCCGTCGTACTGCGCGCCCTGGTCGTCGAAGCCGTGGCCGATCTCGTGGCCGATGACCGCGCCGATGCCGCCGTAGTTCTCGGCGTCGTCGGCGTCGGGGCTGAAGAACGGCGGCTGCAGGATGGCGGCCGGGAAGCAGATCTCGTTGGTGCCCGGGTGGTAGTAGGCGTTGACGGTCTGCGGGAGCATCAGCCACTCGTCGCGGTCGACCGGCTGGCCGACCTTCTCGAGCTGGCGGTCGGTCTCGAACGCCGAGGCCGACGCGACGTTGCCCATCAGGTCGTCGGCCGAGACGGTCAGCGAGGAGTAGTCGCGGAACTCCGTCGGGTAGCCGATCTTGGGGTAGAAGCGGTCGAGCTTGTCGTAGGCCTTCTGCTTGGTGTCCTCGCCCATCCAGTCGAGCGCCTCGATCGAGCGGCGGTAGGCCGTGACGAGGTTGGCGACGAGCTCGTCCATCATCTGCTTGGACGTGGGCGGGAAGTGCCGCTCGACGTAGACCTTGCCGACGGCCTCGCCGATGGCGCCCTCGACGAAGTCCACGCCGCGCTTCCAGCGGGCGCGCAGCTCCGGGGTGCCGTTGAGGGTGCGGCCGTAGAAGTCGAAGTTGGCCTCGACGAACGGGTCGGGCAGGTAGGGCGCGGAGCTCCGGACGATGCGGACGTGCAGGATCTCGCGCCAGGTCTCGATCGGCGTCTCCTGCAGCACCGTGGACAGGTGGGAGAAGAAGTCGGGCTGCATGACGATCGAGCGCCGCAGCGTCTCCTCGGTGCCGCCGAGGCCGGTCACGTAGGTGATCCAGTCGAAGGCGGGGCAGAGCTCGCGCAGCTCCTCGAGGCTCAGGTGGTTGGTCGTCTTCTGCACGTCACGGGTCTCGGCAGCCTCCCAGTGGCCCTCGGCCAGCCGGGACTCGTACGCCAGCACGCGCGCCGCCGCGCCCGCCGGGTCGTCGTGCTCGCTGAGGGTCAGCAGCGTCGTCAGGTACTTCTCGTACGTCGAGCGGATCTCGGCGAACTTGTCCTCGCGGTAGTAGGACTCGTCGGGCAGGCCGAGGCCGCCCTGCGCGAGGTAGACGATGTTCTTCGACGCGTCGCCGCGGTCGGGGGTGATGTAGGAGCCGAACAGCCCGGGCCCGCCGATGCGCTCGAACATGCCGAGGAACGCGGCCAGCTCGGTCAGGTCGGTGACGCTGTGGGCACGGTCGAGCAGGCCCTGCACCGGGGCCAGGCCCTTGGCCTGGATGGTCTCGGTGTCCATGAAGGAGGCGTAGAGGTCGCCGACCTTGCGCGCGTCACTCTGCTCATCACTGGCGAGCTCGTCGGCCGGACGGTCGGCCAGCTCGGTGATGATGTCGCGCACCTGCTGCTCGGCGGCGTCGGCGAGGGCGATGAAGGCTCCCCAGCTCGACTTGTCGGAGGGGATCTCCGTCTCGTCGAGCCAGCGGCCGTTGACGTGGCCGAAGAGGTCGTCCTGGGGTCGGATGTCCGGGTTCATGCCGTCGCGCGCGGCGTCGAGGATCGTCACGCGGTCGACCATAACTCTGGTGCCCCAGCGTCAGCGCACGTGCACGACCGACTTGCCGAGCGTGCGCCGCTCGTCCATGTCGACCAGCGCCTGCGAGAAGCCGGCCAGGTCGTACGTCGCGCCGACCGGCGGCCTCACCACGCCCGCCTCGATCATCGGGACGAGCCGGTGCCACTGCTGCTGCATGTAGCCGGGCCGGGTCATGGCGTACGCCCCCCATCCGACGCCGCGGACGTCGGTGTTGCCCAGCAGCAGCCGGTTGACCTTGACCTCCGGGATGCCCTGCCCCGAGGCGAAGCCGACGACCAGGATCCGGCCCTGCTCGGCGAGGCACCGCAGGGAGTCGGTGAAGGCGTCGCCGCCCACCACGTCGAGGACGACGTCGACCCCGCGGCCGCCGGTGAGCTCCTTGACGGCGCCCTTGAAGTCGGGGCCCACCACGGCCTCGTCGGCGCCTGCAGCCCGCGCGAACGCCGCCTTCTCCTCCGTGCTGACCACCGCGATCGTCCGCGCGCCGAGCCCCTTGGCGACCTGCAGGGTGGCCGTGCCGACCCCGCCGGCGGCGCCGTGGACGAGGACCGTCTCGCCCTCGCGCAGGCTGCCGCGCTCCTCGAGCGCGAAGAGGGCGGTCAGGTAGTTCATCGGCAGCGCCGCGCCCTCGTCGTACGACATCGCGTCAGGCAGCGCGAACGTGAAGATCGCCGGGTTGGCCACCTGCTCGGCCGCCCCGCCGTTGAGGTTCACCCCGGCCACCCGCTGGCCGACGGTGAACGCGCTCGACTCCGGGGAGCCCGGGTCGAGGACGACGCCGGCGAAGTCCACGCCCAGCGTGAAGGGTGGCTCGGGCTTGAACTGGTACTCGCCGCGGCTCAGCAGCAGGTCGGGGAAGGCGACACCGACGCTGTGCACCTCGACCAGGACGTCGTCGTGGCCGGGGGTGGGCGGGTCGACCTCGCGCACCTCGACGTCGGACGGACCGGTGGGCGTGACGACCTGGACTGCCTTCATGCGGTGACCCTAGCCATGCAACCACTCAGCCGGCCCGCTTCACCTCGGCCAGCTCGAAGTGCATCGGGTCGGTCCAGCGCCAGTCGCCGCCCCAGGCGAAGCCCCAGGTCTTGAAGATCTCCACCACGTCGCGGTCGATCTCGCCGACCGTGCCGCGCTGGTTGCCGCGGGTGTTGAGGTCGAGCGCGAGGCCGAAGGAGTGGTTGGACAGCGTGGTCGTGTCGGCGATGAAGCGCGGGTAGTAGCAGCCGGCGTACTGGCCGGGGTCGATGGCGTCGGCCAGCCCCCGCTGCTGCACCTCGAGCAGCGCCGCGCGCAGCTGCGGGAACAGGTCCTTGTGGCAGGTGACGCTGCCGAGGATCGGCACCACCTCGGTGCGGATGTTGGCCGACACCCACGCCGGGTCGGGGGCGATGCGGCCGCCGCCGAGGACGCGGTAGCGGAAGGTCCCGACGACGCTGCCGAGGGTGCCGCCGGTCGGGACGGCGGTGAGCTTGGCATCGGGGTCGAGGCCGATGCGGGAGGCGACGTCGAGCATCTGCACCGACGCGTCCTTGCCGACGAGCCGCTCGAGCGGCTTGCGGATGCTCGCCGGCGTCTTGCGGTCGGTGGAGATCAGCAGCCCGTTGTCGGTGGCCATCTCGATGTCGCCGGCCCACGCGGTGTTGACGACCATGTCGATGGTCGGCACCTGTGGCGTGTACGCGCCCACGTGCAGCTCCGGCGCGTCGTCGTCCGGCCCCAGCCGGATCATCCCCGCCTTGTCGGCCAGGCGCTTGGCGACGGTGCGGTCGATGGCCAGCTCGCCGCCCGCGACGCGGTCCCACGCCTCCTGGAGGTCGGCGACCTGCGCCTGGGTGAAGTTGCGGTAGCGCCCCGGGTCGACGGAGGCGACGGTGAGCACGCGGTTCTCGAGGCTGACCTGGCCCAGCCCGATGCGCTCGGTGTGGGCGACGCCCTCCAGGGACTCGATCTGCTTGAGCAGCTCGTCGTCGATCGTCTTGTCCCACTGCACCAGGATGTCGGCGCTCCACAGCCGCCCGTCGCGCTCGCCGGGCGGGTCGACGGCGTGGGCGGGGTCGGCCACCGGGACCGTCGAGGCCTTCCCGGTCGGCTCGGCGGTCGAGTCGGGCGCGGGGTCCGGCTCCTCGCGCGCGGCCGGTCGGCTGCACCCGGCGAGCAGCACGAGCAGGACGGCTGTCGCCGCCGCAGCCCTTCGTCGTACGCCCACGTCCCGACCCTAGGCAGTCGGTGTCTGGACACGGCTCGGGATCGTGACCCACGAGATCAGCCCGCCGAGGACGAGGAGTGCCGCGCAGGCGATCATCGCGGTGGCGTACGCCGAGTCGAACGCCGCCGGGTCACGGTAGTCGTCACCTGCGAGGCCGACCGCCGTCGGCAGCGCCGCGACCGCGAGCAGGGAGCCGGCGCGGGCGACGGCGTTGTTGATCCCGCTGGCGATGCCGGCCTCCTCGTCGGGCGCGGCCGCCAGGACGGTCGCCGTGAGCGGGGCGACCATGAGTGCGAGGCCGAGGCCGAAGACGGTGAGCCCCGGTGCGACGTCGCGCCACCACGAGACGTCGGGACCGACTCGCAGCAGCCACAGCGTCCCGGCCGCCATCACCAGCGGTCCGAACGTCATCGGGATCCGCGGCCCGATCCGCTCGCCGAGGGCGCCGCCGCGGGAGGCGAGGAGCAGCATGCAGATGGTGATCGGGAGGGTGGCCAGACCGGCCTGGAGGGCGTCGTAGCCGCCGACGGTCTGCAGCTGCAGCACGAGGAAGAACAAGATGGCGCCGAGCGCGGCGTAGACGAGCAGGGTCATCAGGTTGGCCGCGCTGAAGGTGCGGTCGTGGAAGAGGCCGAGCGGCACCATCGGCCCGCGGGAGCGGCGCTCGACCACGACGAACGCGACCGCCGAGACCAGCGCCCCGCCGGCCGCCCACAGCGTGACCGGACCCCCGGCATCGGTCAGCGCCCAGGTGAGGCAGGCGAGGGAGAGCGAGGCGAGCGTCGCCCCGGGGACGTCGAAGCGCCCCTGCGTGCGCGGGTCGCGCGTCTCCGGCACCCACTGGTGCGCCAGCCACACCGTCAGGACCGCGAGCGGGAGGTTGATCAGGAAGATCCACCGCCACGACGCGTGGTCGACGAGCAGTCCGCCGACCAGCGGCCCGAGCGCCGCGGCGATGCCGCCGAGGCCCGACCAGGCACCGATGGCCCGGCTCCGGTCCTCCGAGCGGAACGCTCCCTGGATCATCGCCAGGCTGCCCGGCGTGAGGAGCGCGCCGCCGATGCCCTGCAGCACGCGGGCCGCGATGAGCACCTCGGCGTTCGGCGCCAGGCCGCACAGCAGGGACGCCAGGGCGAACCAGATCGTGCCGATGATGAAGACCCGCCGCCGACCGAGCCGGTCGCCGAGCGACCCCCCGATCAGGATGAGCGAGGCCATGGAGAGGAAGTAGCCGTTGGTGATCCACTGCAGCTGCGCCAGCGACGCGTCGAGGTCGGCGCCGATCGAGCGCAGCGCGACGTTGACCACCGTGCCGTCGAGCAGCGTCAGCCCCGACCCGAGGGTGGCCGCAGCCACGATCCCCCGCGCGGTCGGCGTACCCCAGACGACTCCGCTCACGCAGCACAGGCTAGGCCCAGTCGACGACACCGGAGCCCGACCGGTCTCGTGACGGGCGCTGTGCCTTCCTCGACCGACGGTGCTCGCAGGTCAGCCGTGGTCGGCGTCTCGTCCGGCCGGCACCTTGGTGATGAAGGTGAGGGCCACGGCGAGGAGGGCGATGATCCCGATGGTCGTGTAGGCGACGGTGTAGGCCTTGTCCTCGCCGATGAGCGCCGCCGCGACGAGGGGCCCGATGACGCCGCCCAGGCTCCAGCCGATCAGCATCAGGCCGTAGATCGCGCCGGCGTTGCGGACCCCGAAGAAGTCACCCGCCGTGGCGGGCATGGTGCCGAAGGTGCCGCCGTAGCAGAGGTAGACGACCGCGGCGAGCACGGCGAAGAGGACCATGTTGGAGGCGTGCGGCAGCAGGATCAGGCAGACCCCCTGCAGCAGCAGGATCAGGGCGAACGTGCGCATCCGGCCGATGTAGTCGGAGACGGCCGCCCACACGATCCGGCCGCCGCCGTTGAAGATCGCGAGCACACCGACCAGTGCGGCGGCACCGCCCACGCTGTAGCCGGAGATGTCGGTGGCGCTGGCCTTGGCCTGGGAGATGAGCGAGATGCCGGCGGCGACGCTGAGGGTGAGGATCGCGGTGAGGAGGTACCACTGCTTGGTGCGCAGCGCCTCTCCCTGCGTGTAGTCCTTGCCGGCGCCCGCTGCGCCGCCGGCGTCGGTCACCGGCTCGTAGCCGGGCACGACGTATCCCTCGGGCGGGTTGCGGAACACCGAGGCACCCGCGAGGGACATCACCAGGTAGGCGATGCCGAGCGGCAGGAACGCACTGGTCGGGTCGTCGGGGGCCTGGTCGATGAGCCACTGGGCCACCGGCGAGGTCAGCACGGCGCCGAAGCCGAAGCCGCCGACCGCGAGGCCGGTGATGAGTCCCTTGCGGTCGGGGAACCACTTCTGCAGCATCGCGATCGGCACGATGTAGGCGACGCCCAGCCCGAAGCCGGAGATCACGCCGTAGCCGAGGATCAGCAGCCAGTAGTCGTCCTTGCCGTTGGTGAACGACGCGAGCAGGATGCCGATGGCGTAGAGGACGCCGCCGGCCAGGGCGACGATCCGGGGGCCGCGCTTGTCCTGGATCCGCCCGCCGACGTAGCTGCCGATGAAGATCATGCCGATCGTCACCTCGAAGGGCAGCGCCGCCTGCACCTTGCTCAGCTGCCACGGCTCGGCCGACTCCAGCGCGCCACCGAAGACGGACCAGGCGTAGACCGCGCCGATGGAGAACTGCAGCAGCAGGCCGGCCGCGACCAGCAGCCAGCGGAAGCCGCCCGGGCCGGCGCCGCCCGCCGTGGCGGCATCGTGCGTGCGCTTGGGTGTGGTGTCCATGCCTGTCTCCTTCGTCCGGCGGGGGCCGGCCGTCGGTCCGAGATGACCTGCGGTTCAGCCCTGGTAGCGCACCTGTTCGCCGCGCTCGACCCGCTCGCGCTGCGGCACCACCGTGTACTTCGGGTCCCTGGCCGAGGCCATCCCGGCCTCGTAGACGCCCAGGCGGGTGCAGAGCGAACCGGCCATCAACGCAGTACCCGAAACGACGGAGACCAGACGGCTCCGGCCGCCGAGAACGGCGCCGGCGGCACCGGCCGCGGTCAGCACCTTGCTGGCCCGCATCAGCGTGCCGGCCTTCCCGGTGTGCAGCAGCTCGGCGGACAGGCCCATCGACGACTCCATCCGGTGGGCCATCACCAGCTCGACGACCGCGCCGCCCACGGCGAAGGTGCGGGCGGGTCCGGCCTCGGCGACGGGAGCGGTGGCCATCGCCCACCCGCCCGACGCGGCCGCGGCCGACCCGCAGAAGACGAAGGGGAGCTCCTCGTAGGCCGAGTGCCACCCCGGGGTGGCCGTGTCGGCGAGCAGCACGGCGGTGTACGCCGCCACCGGCGGGGCGGTCACGGCCCCGACCAGGCCGGCCGGACGGCCGAGCCGCAGCAGCAGGCGCACCGGCCCACGCTGCCAGCGGGTGGGCAGCATCCCCACGAGCTCGGCGGCGGACGCCAGGCCGGCGAAGGGTGCGTGCAGCGACAGGATCCAGGTGCCGACCGACATCGGCGAGGTCAGCTTGACCACGCGCAGCATGTTCAGGAAGCGGCTGGGCTTGCCGAGGTCGTGGACCAGGGCGACGACGCTGAGCAGCAGCGCGATGAGCGAGCCGATCCGGCCCGCGCGTCGCAGCCCCGGCCGGTCGGTCAGGTCCGCTCCTCCCGCGAGGAGCGAGGTGCCGGCGGCGACCCCGCCGGTGAAGAGGTAGTAGGCGATGTCGCGCTCCCACGGAGCGGCCTTCACGATCGGCCGGCCGTAGTAGGAGGTGAAGTCGGCATCCGGCACCATCACCCGGTCGCCCCCGCGGGAGCTGCCCCGCGAGCGTCCGGGGCTGCCGCCGTGCTGCACCTCGGTCCCGGACCCGCGACCGCTCGTGGGCTCGCTCACGGCCGCCTCCTCACGAACGACAGCGCCGCGCCGATCAGCATCGCGGTGCCCGCCATCCCGGCGCGGGTGAACATCCGCGGCAGGTCCTTGGTCGTCACGACGGGGTCGGGCGGCAAGCCGTAGACCTCCGGCTCGTCGAGCAGCAGGAACATCGCCCCGGTGCCGCCGACGCCGTCCTCGGGGTCGTTGCCGTAGAGCCGCGCGTCCATCACGCCGCGCTCGTGGAGCAGCTCCACCCGCGCGGTGGCGCGCTCGCGCAGCTCCTCGACGTCGCCGTACTGGATGGACTCGGTCGGGCACGCCGCCGCGCAGGCGGGACGCTGGCCGTCGGTGAGCCGGTCGTAGCAGAGCGTGCACTTCTGGGCGATGCCCACCTTGGGGTCGCCCTCCGGCCCGCGGCGGCGGTCGATCACGCCGTAGGGGCAGGCGGCGACGCAGTAGCCGCACCCGTTGCAGATGTCGTCCTGCACCACGACGGTGCCGAACTCGCTGCGGAAGAGCGAACCCGTCGGGCACACGTCGAGGCAGGCGGCGTGGGTGCAGTGCTTGCACACGTCGGACGACATCAGCCACTGGAAGTCGGGCTTCTCGTCCTCGTGCACGTCACTCACCGGCGCGCCGACCGACGGCATCCCCAGGTCGACGGCGGGCTTCGACGCTGGCTTCTCGATGAACGCGACGTGGCGCCACTGGTTGGCGTTGAGCGAGTGGCTGTTGTCGTAGGACGTGCCGAGCATCTCGAAGAGGTTCTCCGGGACGTCGTTCCACTCCTTGCACGCCACCTCGCAGGCCTTGCAGCCGATGCAGACGCTGGTGTCGGTGAAGAAGCCCTTGCGCTTGGGCGCGTCGGTGTAGCCGGCGTCGGGCGCCGGGTCGAGGGGCCCGAACAGACTGTTGCGGCCGATCACTGGCCCTCCTGGTCGTCGTCGCTGGTCTCGGCGGCCGCGAGCGACCGCGCCTGGGCGTCTGCTGACGCGGTGACGACCCTGGGATGCACGTCGTCGATGATCCCGGCCCGTCGGGCGTAGTCGGTGACGAGCTCGCGCAGCGCGGTGCCGGTGGGCCGCCGCCCCGGACGTACGTCGCAGGTGCCGACCTTGCTCTCCTGGATGAGGACGTTGGGGTCGAGCGAGATGCCGAACAGGTCGTTGGCCGAGTCGCCGGTGACCAGGCCACCGCCGCCCCAGTGGTAGGGCATCCACACCTGGTGCACCGTACGACCCTCGATCCGCAGCGGCCGCAGCCGTTCCGTCACCATCACGCGGCCCTCGATCGCCGAGCGGGCGGTCACGACGTGGCACCACCCCATGTGCTCGAGGCCCCGCTCCCGCGCCAGCGCCGGGGACACCTCGACGAACATCTCGGGCTGCAGCTCGGCGAGGTGCTCGAGGTAGCGGCTCATGCCCCCGGCCGTGTGGTGCTCGGTGAGCCGGCTGGTGGTGAAGACGAACGGGAAGACGTCGCTGTGCTCCTCCGGCGGCGCCGGGTTCAGCTGGTTGTCGTTACGGCGGTACTCCTTGCGCGTCGGGTTGGCCTGCTGCCCGTAGAGCGGGTTGCGGAACGGCGACTCGACCGGCTCGTAGTGGGTCGGCATCGGTCCGTCGATCAGGCCCTGCGGGGCGTAGAGCGCACCCTTCCCGTCGCCCTGCATGATGAACGGGTCGATGCCCTCGATGGCCTCGACGCCGTCGGACCCCTCGGGCGCCCGGTAGGACGGCGCCTTCGTCTTCTCGAAGTCGGGCACGTCCTGCCCGGTCCACTCCCCCGCCTCGCCCTTCTCCGGGTCCCACCAGACGTAGGCCTTGCGCTCGCTCCACGGCTTGCCGTCGGGGTCGGCCGACGCGCGGTTGTAGAGGATGCGGCGGTTCAACGGCCACGCCCAGCCCCACTCGGGGGCGACGAAGGACTGGTCGTGGCGCGACCTGCGGCGGTTCGCCTGGTTGACGCCGTCGGCGAAGACGCCCGTGTAGATCCAGCAGCCGCCCGCCGTCGAGCCGTCGGCCTTCATCTCCACGAAGGTCGACAGCGGGCGGCCGGTGGCGACCTCGTAGCCGTTGATCTCCTTCAGCACCGCCTCGGCGCTGGGCTCGCCCCAGGCCTGCGCACCCTCGGTCCCGAGCACCCCCTCGTCGTGCACGGGGTAGTCCCACGCCAGGTCGAGCAGGGGCCGGTCGCGGTCGTCGCTGGAGTCGGCCAGGCGCTCCCGCAGCATCCGGCCCAGGTGGTAGAAGAACCACAGCTCCGAGCGGCAGTCGCCCGGCGGGTTCACCGCCTTCTCGCGCCACTGCAGCATCCGCTGGGTCTGGGTGAACGTGCCCTCCTTCTCGGCGTAGGACGCCGCCGGGAAGAGGAACACCTCCGTGCGGCACTCCTCCGGCACGATCTCGCCGGTCGCGACCTCGGGTGAGTCCTTCCAGAACGACGCGCTCTCGATCTCGAAGAGGTCGCGCACGACGAGCCAGTCGAGGTTGGC
The DNA here is from genome assembly GCA_963701485.1 of uncultured Actinomycetota bacterium. GTDB lineage: Bacteria > Actinomycetota > Actinomycetes > Propionibacteriales > Nocardioidaceae > Nocardioides. The sequence continues at coordinate 236,294 of CAVPAA010000008.1, read as the reverse complement.
CATGCCGAGGCGCTGCGCCCGGCCGTGGGCCGAGCCGACCGCGGGGTTCTGGCCGAGCAGGAAGTAGCCCGACACCTTGCCGTCGATCATGTCGAGCACGGTGCGGTAGGTGCCGTGGTCGCCGGTGATCTTGGGCAGGTAGTCGAAGCAGAAGTCGTTGTCGGCCGTCGCCGCGTCGCCCCAGTAGGCCTTCAGCAGGCTCACCGTGTAGGCGTCGGCCTTGGACCAGAAGCCCTTGCTGCCGGGATTGCGGATGCTGTCGACGTAGTCGGTCAGCGTCGCGTGCTGGTCGGGGTTGGGCATGGGCAGGTAGCCCGGGAGGATGTTGAACAGGGTCGGGATGTCGGTCGAGCCCTGGATGCTGGCGTGGCCACGCAGCGCCATGACCCCGCCGCCGGGGCGACCCATGTTGCCGAGCAGGAGCTGCAGGATCGCGCCCGTGCGGATGTACTGCACGCCGACGCTGTGCTGGGTCCAGCCGACGCTGTAGACCAGCGCTGTCGTGCGCTCGCGGCCGGAGTTCTCCGTCCACGCCCGGCACACCTCGAGGAAGTCGGCCTGGCTGATGCCGCAGGTCCGCTCGACCACCTCGGGGGTGTAACGGGCGAAGTGGCGTCGCAGCACCTGGTAGACGCAGCGCGGGTGCTGCAGCGTCTCGTCGCGTCGCGGCTTGCCCTCCACCTGCATGCCGTGGGCCTCGTGCTGCAGGCCCGCCGCGGAGTCGCGCTGCCCCTCGGTCTCCTCGGAGTCGTCGGGCTGCGCCGTGCTCTGCTGGCCGGGGCCGTCCTCGACGTCGTACTGCCAGCTCGTGGGGTCGTAGGTGCGCTTGTCGGGGTCGAAGCCGCTGAAGAGCCCGTCGAGGTCGTCGGTGTCCTCGAACCTCTCGCTGACGAGCGTCGCCGCGTTGGTGTAGTTGACGACGTAGTCGCGGAAGTCGAGGCCGTTCTCCAGGACGTGGCTGATGATGCCGCCGAGGAACGCGATGTCGCTGCCGACGCGGATCGGGACGTGCTTGTCCGCGACCGCGCTGGTGCGGGTGAACCGCGGGTCGACGTGGATCACCTTGGCGCCGCGCTGCTGCGCCTCCACCACCCACTGGAAGCCCACCGGGTGGGCCTCGGCCATGTTGGAGCCCTGGATGATGATGCAGTCCGCGTTGGCCAGGTCAGCCGTGAAGCCGGTGGCGCCGCCGCGTCCGAAGCTGGTCCCCAGACCGGGGACGGTGGCGGAGTGTCAAATACGCGCCTGGTTCTCGATCTGGATGGCGCCCATCGCGGTGAACAGCTTCTTGATGAGGTAGTTCTCCTCGTTGTCGAGCGTCGCCCCACCCAGGCTGGCGATGCCCATCGTGCGGCGCACCCGACGGTCCTTCTCGTCGAGCTCCTGCCACGCGTCGCGACGCGACTTCACGACCCGGTCGGCCACCATCTCCATGGCGGTCGTGAGGTCGAGCTCCTCCCACTCGGTGCCGTGGGGGCGGCGGTACTTGACCGTGGTCTCGCGCAGGGCGCTCGTGACGAGGTTCTTGCTGGCCGAGCCCTTGGGGCACAGCCGGCCGCGGTTGACCGGGCTGTCGGGGTCGCCCTCGATCTGCACGATCTTCTCGTCCTTGACGAAGATCTTCTGCCCGCACCCGACGGCGCAGTAGGGACACACGCTGCGCGCGACGCGGTCGGCGGTCGTGGTGCGCGGCTCGACCTCGTCGGTACGGCGCGAGCGCACGGCCTTGCCGCGTCCGAGGAGGTCACCACTCGTCAGCTGGCGGAGCACGGGCCACGGGAGGAGCGATCTCGACTCCGCCATGCCGTCACCCCTTCCGCGTGTGTGCTGGATCATGACCCTACGGACGGCGTACGACGTCCGTCCACCGCCACAGGGGTGGGCGTGTCACCGGACGACGACCGCGTGCTCGCCGGCAGCCACGACCTCGCCGACCACCGGGTGGCCGGGCAGCTCGCCGACCACCAGCAGGCCGCCGGAGGTCTGCGCGTCGGCCAGCAGGACGAGCTCGTCCTCGTCGACGGAGGCGTCGAGGTACGGGCGCACCCAGTCGAGGTTGCGGCGGCTGCCGCCCGGCACGAAGCCGTCGGCCAGCGACGTGCGCGCGCCGTCGACGTACGGCACCGCCGCCGCGTCGATCACGGCCGTCGTGCCGCTCGCGCGCATCATCTTCATCAGGTGGCCGAGCAGGCCGAAGCCGGTGACGTCGGTCGCCGCGCGGAGGCCGGCGTCGACGGCCGCGCGGCTGGCGTCGCGGTTGAGCTCGGTCATCACCGCGACCGCCTCCTCGAACCACTCGCCGGTCGCCTTGTGGCGGTTGTTGAGCACGCCGAGGCCGAGCGGCTTGGTCAGCGTCAGCGGCATCCCGACCTGCGCCGCGTCGTTGCGCAGCAGCTTGTCGGGGTCGGCGAGGCCGGTGACGGCCAGGCCGTACTTCGGCTCGGGGTCGTCGATGCTGTGCCCGCCGGCGAGGAACGCCCCTGCCTCGGTGCACGCGTCGTCGCCGCCGCGCAGCACCTCGCCCGCCACGTCGAAGGGGATCCGGTCGCGCGGCCAGCCGAGCAGGTTGACCGCGACCACCGGGGTGCCGCCCATGGCCCACACGTCCGACATGGCGTTGGTCGCGGCGATGCGACCGAAGGCGTAGGCGTCGTCGACGACGGGGGTGAAGAAGTCGGCGGTGGCGATGACGGCCCGGCCGGTGCCGTCGGGCGCGGCGTCGATGCGTACGGCGGCCGCGTCGTCGCCGTGGTCGAGACCGACGAGCAGGTCGCCGGAGGCCCGGCCCCGGCCGAGCCCGCTCAGCACGCGTTCGAGCTCACCGGGCGGCACCTTGCAGGCGCACCCGCCGCCGGCGGCGTACTGGGTGAGGCGGATCGGCTGGTCGCTCGTGCTCGCGGGCATGCTCACCCGCCCAATGTAGGCACCCGGCCGGGCGTCCCCCTCACCCCGTTGCCCGTGGCGGGACCCGTGCTCGCGCACCTAGTGTCGTCCCATGCACACCGACGGCTCCGCGATCGCCGGCATGCTGGCCCGCTGCCAGCAGGCGCTCGACCGCGTCGAGCCCGCGGACCTGGAGGCCGTCGCCGCAGCCGGCGCGCTCGTCGTCGACATGCGGCCGGTGCAGCAGCGCCTCCGCGACGGCGAGCTGCCCGGCGCGATCGTCGTCGACCGCAACGTGCTCGAGTGGCGCCTCGACCCGACCAGCCCGCACCGCCTGGCCCTCGCCGACGACCCCGACCGGCGCATCGTCCTGGTCTGCAACGAGGGCTACAGCTCGAGCCTCGCCGCCCACACGCTCCAGCAGCTGGGCCTGCCGCGCGCGACCGACCTGGCCGGCGGCTTCACGGCGTGGTCGGCGTACGTCGCCGAGGTGCAGGCGGACGTGATCGCGACCGAGAGACGTGTCGCCACGCACTAGGCTGCCTCACGGAGGCGGTTCTCGTCTGGTGACGGACGCGGTCCTCAAAACCGTTGCGGCCCAGCAGCTGGGCCGGGCGGGTTCGATTCCCGTCCGCCTCCGCCAGTCGTGAGCAGGGGCGTCGGACGAGGAGGGTGGGTGCCAGATCCGCGCCGGGCCACGCCCCGCACCGACCACGTCCTGGCCGACGAGCGCCTGCAGGCGGCCACGACCCGGCTGGGCCCGGCCCTGGTCAAGCACGCGGTCACCGGTGCGCTGGAGCGGTGCCGGGCCGGTGTGCTCGATCCGGCGGAGGTCGCCGACGCCGCGGTCGCGGCACTTCCGGCGTCTGCCACCACGCTCCGGCGGGTGGTCAACGCGACCGGGGTGGTGGTCCACACCAACCTGGGTCGCGCGCCGCTGTCCGGCGCCGCCGTCGAGGCGGTCCGCACGGCGGCCGGGGCCACCGACGTCGAGCTCGACCTCGCGACCGGCCAGCGCGGACGACGGGGCCGCGGCGCGCTGGAGGCCCTGGCCGCCGCCGTGCCCGACGCCGGCGGGGTCCACGTCGTCAACAACGGCGCGGCCGCCCTCGCCCTCGTCACGCGGGTGCTGGCGCGCGGCGACGACGGACGCGACACCGTGGTCATCGCCCGGGGCGAGCTCGTCGAGATCGGCGACGGCTTCCGCATCCCCGAGCTGATGGAGTCCGTTGGCGCCCGGCTCCGCGAGGTAGGCACGACCAACCGGGTGCACGCTCGCCGACTACGCCTCGGCGCTCGACGACTCGACCGCGTTCGTGCTCAAGGTCCACCCCTCCAACTTCGCGGTCACCGGCTTCACCTCCTCGGTGCCCGCCCGTGATCTCGCCGGCCTCGAGCACGCGGGGCGACGGGTCCCGCTCGTGGTCGACATCGGCTCCGGGCTGCTCGAGCAGCACCCGCGCCTGCCCGACGAGCCCGACGCCGCCCGCGCGCTCCGCGACGGCGCCGACCTCGTCACCGCCTCCGGCGACAAGCTGCTCGGTGGCCCGCAGGCCGGTCTGCTGCTCGGCGAGGCCGGCCTGGTCGAACGGCTGCGGCGCGACCCCTTCGCCCGCGCCCTGCGCGTCGACAAGCTCACCCTGGCCGCCCTCGAGGCGACCCTCGTCGGACCGGTGCCCCCGGTGCGAGCCGCGCTCGGTCGCTCGGTCGACGACCTCCGGGCGCGGGCGCACGCGATCGTCGGGGCGTGGTCCGCCGACCTGGTCGCGGCGCTCGGGGCCGAGGTCGTGGACTCCGCGGGAGCCGTCGGCGGCGGCGGCGCACCCGGCGTGGAGCTGGCCAGCGCGGCCGTCTCGCTGCCCGAGCACCTCGCCGCACCGCTTCGCGGCGGGGCGCCGCCGGTGCTGGGCCGCACCGTGCGTGGCCGGCTGCTGCTCGACCTGCTCGCCGTCGACCCCGTCGAGGACGATGCCGTCGCCGACGCCGTACGCCGCGCAGCGGGGGCGGGCCCGGCCTGATGCACGTCGTCGCGACCGCGGGTCACGTCGACCACGGCAAGTCCACCCTGGTGCGTGCGCTCACCGGCACCGACCCCGACCGGCTCGAGGAGGAGCGTCGCCGGGGGCTGACGATCGAGCTCGGCTACGCGTGGACGTCGTGGCCGGGCGTGGGCGGCGTCGACGAGGTGGCGTTCGTCGACGTCCCGGGCCACGAGCGGTTCCTCACCACGATGCTCGCCGGCGTCGGCCCGGTGCCGGCAGCCCTGCTGGTCGTCGCGGCCGACGACCCGTGGATGCCGCAGGCGGCCGAGCACCTCGCCGCGCTGGACGCCCTCGGCGTCGCCCACGGGGTCGTCGCCGTCACGCGCAGCGACCTCGCCGACCCCGGGCCCGCCGTGGCACGGGCGACGGCCGAGGTGGCCCGCACCAGCCTGGCCGGCGCCCCGGTCGTCGTCGTCAGCGGCCGCACGGGCGCCGGCCTCGACGAGCTCCGCGCGGCACTCGCGGGGATGCTCGCCGCGCTGCCCCCACCCGACCCGGACGCCGACGTACGCCTCTGGGTGGACCGACGCTTCACCGTGCGGGGTGCGGGCACCGTGGTCACCGGCACGCTGCCCGCCGGCACCGTCCGGGTCGGCGACACCCTCGCCGACGGCGACCGGCTGGTGCGCGTCCGTGGGCTGCAGGCGCTCGGGCAGGACGCCGACGCGGTGTGCGGCACCGCCCGGGTCGCGCTCAACCTCACCGGTGACGTCGACGGGATCGGGCGCGAGACGGTGCTGACCACCCCCGACGCGTGGCACCACACCGAGGTGGTCGACGTACGCCTCCGACCGGGGCCCGGTGCCGGCGAGGCCGGTCCGCCACTCGCACCGCAGCTGCACGTCGGGGCGGCGGACGTCGCGGTGCGGCACCGGCCGCTCGGCGACCCGCGCGGCGGCATCGCCCGGCTCACGCTCGAGCGCGCGCTGCCGCTGCGGGTGGGCGACCGGATGCTGCTGCGGGACCCCGGGGACCGCCGGCTCTGGCGCGTCGACGTCCTCGACCCCGACCCACCGCGGCTGCGTCGTCGGGGCGCGGCCGAGCGGCGCGCCGCCCAGCTCGCCGGCGCCGACGGAACCCCGCGGCTGGCCGACGAGCTGGCCCGCCGGGGGCTCGCGCACCGTGACCGGTTGCGTCGCACGGGCGTGCCCGTCACCCCCGGCGACCACCTCGAGGCCGGCCCCTGGCTGGTCAGCCGGGACCTCGCGGCGGCGCTCGCGGAGCGGCTGGTGCCCCTCGTCGAGGAGCACGCCCGCACCCACCCGCTCGACCCCGACGTGCCGCTCACGGTGCTGGCCGACCGGCTGCGCCTGCCGAGCCCCGACCTCGTCGTGCCGCTGGTCCGCCCGCCGCTGCAGGTCGTCGGCGGGCGCGTGCGGTCGCCCGGGGCGGGCCTCCCCGCGGCGGTGGTGGCCGCCGTCGACGTCGTACGTCGTGAGCTGGAGGCCGCGCCGTTCGCCGCTCCCACGGCCGACCGGCTCCGCGAGCTCGGCCTCGACGACCGCGCGCTCGGAGCGGCCGAGCGCGCCGGCCTGCTGTGGCGCGTCGCGCCGGGACTCGTCCTGCTGCCGGGGGCGGCGGAGGCAGCGGCGGCCCGGCTGGCGCTGCTCGAGCAGCCCTTCACCACCAGCGCGGCACGCCAGGACCTCGGCACCTCGCGCCGGGTGGTGCTGCCGTTGCTCGACCGGCTCGACCGGGCCGGGCTCACCCGCCGGCTCGCCGACGACCGGCGCGAGGTCGTGGGCTGAGACCCCTGTGTCAAGCCGCCCACGGTGTCAGCGATCCCGGCCGACCGGGGATCGCTGAGGTTGTCGGCCCGTGCAAGGCCTGACAAGTTCAGGAAGCGCCGGTCGACCGGGGATTCCGAAGCGGAGCGGGCCCGTCTCGCCGGGTGTTGCCCCCGTCACACCCGCGAACGGCTGGCGATAGGTTGGTCGCCATGGAACACCCCTTCGGCATCGACTTCGGCGGCACCGGCATCAAGGGCGCCCCTGTCGACCTCGAGGTCGGCGACTTCGCGCACGACCGGATCCGGATCGACACCCCGCGTCCCGCGACACCCCAGGCGGTCGCCGGTGTCTTCGGCCAGATCATCGACAGCTTCCCCGTCTCCACGCGGCCCGTCGGCGTGACCGTGCCCGGCATCGTCCGCCGGGGCGTGGTGCACTCGGCCGCCAACATCGACAAGTCGTGGATCGGCGAGGACGCCGACGCGATCTTCACCGCCGCCCTCGGGCGTGAGGTGCACGTGGTCAACGACGCCGACGCCGCGGGCCTCGCCGAGGCGGAGTACGGCGCCGCGAAGGGCCGCGGCGGACTGGTCATGGTCATCACGCTCGGCACCGGGATCGGCTCGGCGATGATCTGGAACGGCCAGCTCGTGCCCAACTCCGAGATGGGTCACCTCGAGCTCGACGGTGCCGTCGCGGAGGCGACCGCGGCGACCAGCGCCCGCGAGCGCGAGGGCCTGTCCTGGGAGGCAGTGGTCGGAGCGGCTCACGGCCTACTTCCGGCACCTCGAACGGCTCTTCTCCCCCGACCTGTTCGTGATCGGCGGCGGCGTCAGCAAGTCCTGGGACAAGTTCGGCCACCTCATCAAGGTCGAGACCGAGATGGTGCCCGCGACGCTGCAGAACCGCGCCGGCATCGTCGGCGCCGCCCTCGTGGCGCACCGCATGGCCGGCATCGAGGACTGACCCCGTACGACGCCCGCTGAGCCGCCGGGCGGTGCGTCAGCCACCTTCCCGGCTCGCCGAATGTGGGTGGCGCACCGCCCCCGGGCGTGGCGTACGGCGACACGCGGGCGAGCGGTGAGCCAGCCACCTTTGGAACCCGTTGAACGTGGCTCAGGCACCGCTGCCCTCAGTCGCCCAGCACCCGCTCGAAGGCCGTCGTCGCGCCACGGAGGTAGCGCTGCACGACGGCCTTCTCCTCCTCGGTGAAGGCCGCGTCGTGCTCGTCGAGGGCGCGGAACATCGGCATCAGGTGGCCGATGATCTCCGCGCGCCCGGAGTCGGTGATGTGCAGGTCGGTGCGCCGCCGGTCGAGCTCGTGGGGACGACGCTCGACGTGGCCCCGCGCGACCAGGCGGTCGACGATGCCGGTGGCCGCGGCGGTCGACACCTCGAGCCGACGGGCGACCTCCGCGGGACCGATCTGCTCGCGACTGAGGTGCTCGAGGGTCACCAGCTCCGACTCGCTGAGACCGGCGCGGCGTGACACCACGTGGTTGACCCGGCTGCCGGCCGCGACGAGGTCGCGCAGCGCGAGCAGGGTCGGTGGCTGCACGGGCCGCTCCCTGCCCCGGCCCACCCACGGCGGGGGCGCGACAACGTGCTGGTCCTCCGTCACGGGCGCCCACCTCCGTCCTCGCCTTGGCTTGCCCCTCGATGATACTACCGTTAACTTGATAAGTAACTTGGTTAGCAGTCACCTTCCCTAGCTATCTCCTCGAGGAGACGTCGTGCCTTCCCACCACACCCCCGCGCCCGCCCGGGCGATCGCCGGACGCCGACTGGCCTGGTTCTTCGCGCTCGTGCCGATCCTCCTCGCGCTCTTCGTGATCGCGTTCGTGCCGGAGGGCGAGCGTGAGAGCTCGGCCCTGGACACGCTGCCTGTCGGCGCGGACAGCACCCTGGCCGTCGAGCTCGAGGAGCAGCTGCCCGACGACGAGGGCCAGGTCGCCATCGTGCTGTGGACGGCCGAGTCCGGCGAGCTCGACCAGGCGACGCAGGACGAGCTGACCAAGCAGGGGACCGCCCTGCTGGCGCAGTCCGCCGAGCCGGCCGACGGTCAGGGTGCACCGGACGGGGCGTCCGGCCAGCCGGGCGGACCCCAGGACGGATCCCAGGGCGGGTCCCAGGGCGGACCGCCGGGCGGCGGCGAGGGGCAGCAGTCCCCGGTCGTGGTGTCGGAGGACAAGACCGCGGCGCTCGTCGCCGTACCGGTCGTCTCCGCCTCCAACACCGACAACATCGACAAGGTCGAGGAGCTGCGCGACCAGCTGCGCGACGACGCCCCCGACGGCGTGGAGGTCCAGGTGACCGGACCTGCGGCCATCCAGGCCGACATCGGGCAGGTCTTCGACGGGGCCGACATCCGGCTGCTCGCCGCGACGGCCATGGTCGTGGCGATCCTGCTGATCATCACCTACCGGAGCCCGGTGCTGTGGCTCGTGCCGCTGACGGTCGTCGGTGTCGCGGACCGCTTCGCCGCGATCGTGTCGACCAACGTGCTCGAGGCCGTCAACGTCGCGTGGGACGAGTCGACCGTCGGCATCCTCAGCGTGCTCGTCTTCGGCGCCGGCACCGACTACGCCCTGTTGCTGATCTCGCGCTACCGCGACGAGCTCAAGACCACCGAGTCACGCCACCAGGCGATGGCGCACGCGCTCAGCCGGACCTTCGAGGCGGTGCTCTCGAGCTCCACGACGGTCGTGCTCGGCCTGCTCACCCTGCTGCTCTCGGCCATCCCGACCACCCGCGGGCTGGGCCTCGCGTGTGCCGTCGGCGTGGTGATCGCCGCGACGTTCGCCCTCGTCGTGCTGCCGGCAGCGCTGGTGCTCTTCGGCCGGTGGGTGTTCTGGCCGCGCGTCCCCCACGTCGGGGACGCCGTCCTCGTGGACTCCCGCGGCGTGTGGCGCCGGGTCGGTGACACCGTCGCCCGCCGTCCGCGCACCTTCGTCGCGGCGACCGTGGCGGGGCTGGCGGTCCTGTCCATCGGCGCGACGTCCATCACGACCGGGCTCGACCCGGCCGACCAGTTCCTGCAGCAGCCCGAGGCCATCGCGGCCGCGGAGCGGCTGGGCGAGTCGTTCCCGGCCGGCACGAGCGACCCGGTCCAGGTCCTCACCAAGGACGAGCCGAAGACGGTCCTCGCGACGGTCGAGAAGGTGGACGGCGTCGACTCGGCGCGCGTGACCAGCACCGGTGACGGCATCGCGCGCATCGACGCCGTGCCCGACGCGGCTCCGGGCAGCGACCAGGCCAAGCAGGTGGTGCTCGACGTCCGCACGGCGGTCGCCGACTTCGACGACACCCACGTCGGCGGTGGTGACGCCGAGGCGATCGACGCGGAGGAGTACGCCGCGAGCGACCGGCAGGTGATCCTGCCGCTCATCCTGCTGCTCGTCCTCGGCGCGCTGCTCCTGCTGCTGCGCTCGATCGTGGCCCCGCTGCTCCTCGTCGCGACGGTCGTGGCGACGTACGCCGCGAGCATGGGCGCGTCGTGGTGGCTCTTCCAGACGGTGTTCGGCTTCGAGGCGATGGACACCGGGGTGCCGCTGCTGGCGTTCCTGTTCCTCGTCGCGCTCGGCGTCGACTACAACATCTTCCTCGTCACCCGGGCGCGCGAGGAGGCGCGCGAGCACGGCACCCGTACCGGCATGCTCCGCGCGCTGACCGCCACCGGCGGTGTGATCACCAGCGCCGGCATCCTGCTCGCCGCCGTCTTCGCCGTGCTCGGCGTGCTGCCGCTCGTGGTGCTCGCCCAGCTCGGCGCGATCATCTTCGTCGGCGTGCTGCTCGACACGCTCGTCGTCCGCACCGTGCTGGTCCCGGCGCTCGCGCTGACCCTCGGCGACACGTTCTGGTGGCCGCGGAAGGTCGGGCCGAGCTGAGCCCGGCCGGACCGGGGCGGGTCAGCCCTCGCGGCCGCTGATCGCCGACGCCACCCGCTTCGTCACGTCGGGGTGGAACACGCTCGGGATGATGAACGCCGCGTGCAGCTCCTCGGCGCTCACGGTGTCGGCGATCGCCTGGGCGGCGCGGAGCAGCATGTCGACGGTCACCTCGGACGCGCCCGCGTCGAGGAGGCCGCGGAAGACGCCGGGGAACGCGAGCACGTTGTTGATCTGGTTGGGGTAGTCGGAGCGGCCCGACGCCACCACGGCGGCGTACTTGTCGGCCTCGGCCGGGTCGACCTCCGGGTCGGGGTTCGCGAGGGCGAAGACGACCGGCTTGGGCGCCATGGTCGGGATCCACTCCGGGTCGAGGATGCCCGGCGCGGACACGCCGACGAAGACGTCGGCGTCGACGAGGACCTCGCGCAGCGACCCGGTCGCCCGGCGCGGGTTGGTGGCGCCGGCCAGCTCGGCGTGGGCGGTGGACAGCGACTCGTCACCCGCGGCGAGGGCGCCCTCGCGGTCGACGACGACGACGTCCTTCGCGCCCGCGGCGAGGAGCAGCGTGACGATGGCGGTGCCGGCAGCGCCGGCGCCGGAGACGACGATCCGCACCTCAGCGAGCTGCTTCTCCACGCAGCGCAGCGCGTTGGTGAGCGCGGCGAGCACGACGATCGCGGTGCCGTGCTGGTCGTCGTGGAAGACCGGGATGTCGAGCGACTCGCGCAGCCGGGCCTCGATCTCGAAGCAGCGCGGCGCCGCGATGTCCTCGAGGTTGATGCCGCCGAATCCGGGCGCGATCATCTCGACGGCCTTGACGATCTCGTCGGTGTCCTGGCTGGCCAGGCAGATCGGCCAGGCGTCGATGTCGGCGAAGCGCTTGAACAGCGCGGCCTTGCCCTCCATCACCGGCATCGCCGCGCCGGGACCGATGTTGCCGAGGCCCAGGACGGCCGAGCCGTCGGTGACGACGGCGACCGAGTTGCCCTTGATGGTGAGCTTGCGGACGTCCTCGGGGTTGTCGTGGATCGCCATCGACACGCGGCCGACGCCGGGCGTGTAGGCCATCGAGAGGTCGTCGCGGGTGCGCAGCGGCACCTTGGACTGGACGCTGATCTTGCCGCCGAGGTGGAGCAGGAAGGTGCGGTCGCTGACCTTGTGGACCTGCACGCCCTCGACGTCCGTCACGGCCGCGACGAGCTCCTGCGAGTGGCTGGCGTCGGCGGCCGAGCAGGTCACGTCGACGGTGAGCCGGTCGTGCCGCGACTCCGCGACGTCGATCGCGGTGACGACGCCCCCGTTCTTCGCGATGGTGGTCGCGACGGCGCCGACGACGCTGTGGTCGGCCGCGGCGTACAACCGCATGGTGATCGAGTACGACGATGCGGTTGCTGCCATGCCCGCACCCTCCCCCCCGGGTGGGGTTACGGGCAAGTCACCTGCGACTAGGCTCAGGTCGTGGACACAGAGTTCATCGACGTTCCCGACGACCACCGCTACGAGCTGCGATCCGGCGACCAGCTCGTCGGCTTCATCGACTACCGCCTGCACGGCGACGTGATCCGGTTGATCCACACCGAGGTGCCACCCGCCTTCAGCGGCCAGGGCCACGCCGCGACGCTGGCCCGCTCGGCGCTCGACGACGCCCGCGCGCGCGGGCTGACCGTGCGGCCCGACTGCCCCTACGTGGCGTCGTACATCGAGAAGCACCCCGAGTACGCCGACCTCGTCGCGTCGTAGCGCCCACGGACGCGCCGACGAGCTCGACCCACCAGGACCGTCCCGGAGGACCCCGATGACCACGCCCACCCGCCGCCGCATGCGCTCGACCAGCATCTCGCTGGGCATCACCGCGCTGATGGCCAGCAGCCTGACCGGGTGCGCCTCCAGCGCCGACTACGCCGCGGTGTGCGTCGACCCGGACACCGAGCAGCGCGTGGCCGACGACCAGTGCGACGACGACTCCGACTACAACGGGACCGGCGCCGGCTTCTTCTGGTACTACCTCGCGGCCAGGTCGGTCGTCCCCGGCGTCGGCTCGACCGTGACCGGCGGCACCTTCAACGGCCGCACCCTCAACGGCACGGTGCAGCGCGGCGGCCTGCCCACCACCGGCGGCTCGACCGTGAAGTCCGCGACCACCAAGGGTGGCTTCGGCGGCAGCTCGCGCGGCTTCGGCTGAGCCTGCGCCTCACCGCCGTCCCGCACGACCACCCCAGCACCGCACCCCACCAGACCGCTCCAGGAGCCTCCCGTGACCGACCTGCTCGACGCCCTCCTCCACGCCGTCGCGTACGCCCTCGTCGGGGGCGCGATGCTCGTGGTGGCCTACTACGTGCTCGACCTCGCGACGCCCGGCCACCTCGGCACCCACCTCCGCGGCGTCGACGAGAACGGCAACGAGTCGGTGCACGCCCACTCCAAGGGCGCGGGCGTGGTGACCTCGGCGTGGCTGGTGTCCAACGCGGCGGTGCTCTTCACCGCCATCTGGACCAACGGCGAGCCCTCGCTCGGCGCGGCGCTGGTGTGGACCGTCGCCTTCGGTGCGGTCGGCATCGCCCTCAACACCCTCATGTTCTTCGCCGTCGAGGCGATCACCCCGGGCGACCTGCGCCAGATCGTCACCGCCCCCGGGCCCGTACGCCCCCTCGCCCAGGTCGCGGCGGCGGTCGCCCTCTCGGTCGGCGCCATCGTGTGCGCCAGCATCGCCTGACCGGGCCGGGGTCGAGGAGATGTGGCGGCACCGGTCGCGGGCGCGTGAGGGCTGGCGCGACACCGTCGTCGAGCAGGGACTGGTCTTCCCGACCACGAAGATGCCCGACGGCTCCGAGCTGCCCTACTGGAACGAGGACGCCTGGTACGAGGTGACCATGGAGGAGGTGGAGGCGCTCGAGGCCGCCACAGAGGAGCTGTGGGCGATGTGCCTGCAGGCCGTCACCCACATGGCGACGACGATGACCGACGAGCGGCTCGGCCTCCCGCCCGGCTCGCTGGGCGTCGTACGACGCTCGATCGAGGCCGACGACCCGGCGCTCTACGCCCGCTTCGACCTGGCCTACGGCGCCGACGGGTCGATCAAGATGCTCGAGATCAACGGCGACACCCCCACCGGCCTCGTGGAGACCGGCATCGTCCAGTGGAACTGGATGGAGGACGTGATGCCGGAGATGGACCAGTGGAACTCCGTCCACGACCGGCTGGTCGCCGGGTGGCGCAAGCTGCGGCGGTCCGGGCACTTCGACGGCGACCGGATGCACTTCCTCTACGACCTCGGCGAGGAGGACTCCTACGACGGTGGCGAGATGGAGATGACCGTCCACTACCTGATGGACACCGCCGTGCAGGCCGGCTGGATCACGATGGCGCACCCGATGGCCGAGGTCGGCTGGAACCCCGAGACCCGCGACTACCGCGACGTGCACGACGAGCCGCTGCGCAACGCCTTCAAGCTCTACGCCTGGGAGGAGATGCTGGCCGAGCCGTTCGGCCGCCACGTGGTCGAGCGGCAGGAGTCGCGCCCGACGCGGTGGATCGAGCCGGCCTGGAAGGCGCTGCTCAGCACCAAGGCGCTGCTGCCCGTGCTGTGGGAGCTCTTCCCGCGCCACCGCCTGCTGCTGCCGGCGTACTTCGACGAGCCGCGCGACCTCGAGCGCTGGGTCGCCAAGCCGCTGCACGGGCGCGAGGGCGACAACATCCGCATCCACCTCGACGACACGCTCGAGGACGTCGTCATGCCCGGCGGGTACGGCGCCGAGGGCTGGGTCTACCAGGCCTACACCGACCTGCCGAGCTTCGAGGGCAACCGCGTGGTCCTCGGCTCGTGGATCATCGACGGCGAGGCCGCCGGCATGCTGGTGCGCGAGTCGGACAACCTCGTCACCGACTACTTCTCCCGCGTCGCGCCCCACGTCATCAGCGACGGGCTCGCGCCCTCGGAGGAGCAGGTGGCGCAGTGGCTGGCCGAGCGCGTCGGCCCCGACGCGCCCACGCTCGGCTAGCTGCCCGTCACTGGTCGTCCAGCGCGTCCAGCTGCACCAGCGCCGACTCCCAGCGCTCCCTGCGCTCGGTCTCGTTCTGCTCCCACCAGGGCGTGCCCCGCTCGCCGAGCCCGACCTTGGCCAGCTGGGTCCGGTGCCGGGTCGCGGCGACCTCGGCCTCGGACGACGCCGTGCGCACGCCCGACCGGCCGCGGCCCAGGTGCGACTTCAGCCGCGCGAGGGCGTCCGCGGGGATCGCCGGGTCCGTACGCCGCCAGCGCCGGCCGTCGATGACCAGCCACTTCTCGTCCTCGGTCGGCTCCACCATGCCGCCAGTCTGCCGGTGACCCCGTCGGCCGGGGTCCGGGGTTGCGGGCGGACCGGCCGTTCACCACGATCGACCCCATGCCAGCCGCAGACACCAGTCCGCTCACCGTGGGACTGCTGGGCCTCGGGGTCATCGGGCAGGTGCACCTCCGCACCCTCGCGGCCCGGCCGGACGCGACCGTCGTCCTCGCCGTCGACCCCTCCCCCACGGCTCGCGAGACGGCCGGCGTGCCGGCGTACGACGGGCTCGACGCCGTGCTGGCCGACCTGCGGTCCGGTCGCGTCGAGGAGCCCGACCTGTTCGTGCTGGCGACCCCGACCAGCACGCACCTCGCCCTGGTGGAGCGGTTGCTCGACCGCACCGACGCGGACGTGCTGTCGGAGAAGCCGCTGACCGAGGACCCGGTCGCGCTCGACGCGCTCGCGGCCCGCGGTGACGCCGCCGGCCGGGTCCGGGTGGTCAACCACTTCGCGTTCTCGCCCGAGGTCGGGTGGGGCGTCGGGCTGGTCGCGGCGCGCGGCTGGGGCGCGCCCGTCGGCGTGGTGTCGACCTTCAACGACCCCTACGTCACGATGCCGCCGGCCCGGCGCGCGAGCTATGTCTCGACCTGGGTCGACTCCGGTCCCAACCAGCTCGGCCTGCTCGCCCGGTTCGTGACCGGCTGCGAGGTGCGCGCGCACAGCGCGACGCCCGACGGCTCGCGCTCGGTCACCGAGGTCGGCTTCGCCACGGGCGCGGGCGTCCTGAGCGCCAACTGGCACACCGGCGACAGCAGCAAGCAGACCTCGCTGCGGTGGGACGTCGGCCGCGAGGTCCTGCTCGACCACACCGCGATGACCGGGCTGGCGCTCGACGGCGGCAGACCGGTCGAGCACTTCGGCCACGACGGCACGGTCGACCGCAAGACCGCCCACTACCGCGCGATGTACGACACCTACGTCCGCGACCGCGACCACCCGCTCCTCTCCCTCGCGCACGCCCGGTCCACCGCCGCGCTGCTCCGGCAGGCCGCCGCGGCGCCGGGTGTGGCGGGGACCAGGTGGAGCTCGCCGGTGACGCAGCGTGGCTAGCGCACCACCGAGTCGGTGATCGTCCGGCTCGCCCCGAGGAAGAAGATCCCCGGGATCGTCTCGAAGCCGTCGCTCGGGTTGTCCGTCAGCCGCGAGCCGTCGATGGTGAGGGTGCCGGTGCGGTCGTTGGAGACGAAGAAGATCGCGCCGCCGCCCTCGCGGGCACGGTTGCCGGTGATCGTGGAGTCCTCCACCGTCAGGTGGATGTCGTCGCCGTCCAGGTAGATCGCGCCGCCCGACCCGCCACCGGGGGTGCCGGGTCGCGCCGGGTTGGCGCCGCGCCCGATCGCACGGTTGCCCGTGAAGGTCGAGCCGGTGATGCGCCACGAGACGCCGATGCTGCTCAGCGCCGAGCCGTTGCTGCACCGGCCCCCGGTGAAGGTGGAGCGGCGTACGACGACGGGGCGGTCGCGGTGCTGGTCGAGCACCCGGACGGCGGCCCCGCCCACGTCGGGGCCGGTGCGGTCGCAGCGGTTGTCGGCGAAGGTCGAGTCGACGATCGTCAGCCGGCCGCCGCGCACGAACACCGCGCCGCCACCGCCGCCGTCCGTCGTGTCCCCCGTGCTGTTGCCGCGGACGAGGCGCAGCCGCCTCAGCACGAGGCGCGGCTCGGCCTGGTCGTTGCAGTGCGACGTCGTCCAGACCTGGGCCTTGTCGCAGGTGTTCATGTAGAGGATCCGCCGCCGGCCCTCGCCGCTCAGCGTCACCTTGCCGCCGCCGTCGAGGACGACGCGCGCGGACGTGTTGACCACCTTGGCCGTCCTCTTCATCGCGATGGTGACGGGGGACGGACCGCAGTCGAAGCCGATCACGCCCCCCTTCGCCACGGCGCGTACGACGGCGCGCGAGGTGCACGACGCGGGCGTGCCGGTGCCGACGACCACGTCGGCCGCTCGGCTGAGGGGTCTCGTGACAGGCGCCAGGGCGCCTTCCTCGACCAGCGATGCTGTCGCCACCGCGGGCGCTGCCGACGCCACCACCGCGGCGACGACCGCCGCGGCGAGGACGCCGGCCCGGGTCACAGCGCCTTCTCGATGTCGCCGGAGAGCTTCTCCGGCTCGGTCTGCGGTGCGTAGCGGTCGATGACCTGGCCGTCGCGGCCGACGAGGAACTTGGTGAAGTTCCACTTGATCTTGCTGCCGAGCAGGCCGCCCTTGGAGTCCTTGAGCCACTCGAAGAGCGGGTGCGCGTCGTCGCCGTTGACGTCGACCTTGGAGAACAGCGGGAACGTCACGCCGAAGTTGCGCTCGCAGAAGTCGGAGATCTCCGCCTCGTCGCCCGGCTCCTGGTTGCCGAACTGGTCGCACGGGAAGCCGAGGACGACCAGGCCCTGGTCGGCGTAGGTGTCCTGGAGCTGCTGCAGGCCCTTGTACTGGCCGGTGAAACCGCACTGCGAGGCGGTGTTGACCACCAGCACGACCTTGCCGTCGTACTGCGCGAGGTCGGTGTCGGTGCCGTCGATCGCGGCGGCCGAGAAGTCGGAGAAAGAGGTCATGCCCCAGAGTCTGCCAGCGACGCTGTCACGAACGGATCGCCGAACCGCTCGCCGAACACCCATTCCTCCAGCGGCCTCCGCGCGCGGTCGCGCCGGTCGCGGGCGGCGGTGCGCTCGTCGACCTCCGCGGGGTCGCCCGGCACCCCGACCGCGATGCCGGTGAGCACCCGGTGGGTGGCGGGCACGCCGAGCGCCTCGGCGAGCGCGTCGTGGTCGAAGCCGGCGAACTGGTGGGCGTGCAGGCCCATCGCCCCGGCCTGCAGGGTCAGGTGGGCCGCGGCCTGGCCGACGTCGTAGAGGGCGTGGTCGCTGTACGACGCCGCGTCGGGCTCGTCGCTCTCGCGCACCCGGGCGGTGGTGACGAAGACGACCGAGGCGCGCGGCACCCAGCCGGCGTTGCCGCGGCTCAGGGTCTCGACGAGCCGGTCGTGCTGGGGGGTGCCCGGGACGCAGACGAAGAACGCCCAGGGCTGGGTGTTGCCCTTGCTCGGCGCCCACTGGGCCGCGCGCAGCAGGGTCTCGACCTCGGTGCTGCTCAACCGGTGCGCGTCGTCGTACACGCTCGGGCTCCAGCGCGACCGCAGCGGCTCGGCCAGGCCGGCGGCGGTGGGGTGGGGTGCTCGGTCGGTCACCCGGCCGAGTATGCCGACCGCGCCGATCACGCGCGGACAGGCACCAGCGTCGGAAGCGCCACGACCTCGGGCGCCGGCTGGCGGCGCCGGCCGACGAGCTTGATCAGCTCGTCGACGACGATGAGCGTGGCGGCGAGGCCGGTGCAGATGCACCACTGGGCGAACGTCAGGCCGGTGGTGCCGAAGACGCGCTGCAGGAAGTCGATGCTCGTGACGAGGATGATCGCCAGGAGCGCGATCCCGTAGCGCCGCAGCTGCGTGACGGCCGGGAGGGTGTCCCGGTCGAAGATCGTGTTCACCTGGTCGCGGCTCAGCAGCGCACCCGCCAGGTGGAACAGCGACAGCGTCGTGAGCAGCATCGTCGCGGCGACCACGGCGCCCTCCTGGGCGTCGCCGATCTGGTAGGCCACCAGCGCGCCGATCGTCATCACCGCACCCTGGATGCACAGGCGGATCCAGTTGGCGCGCGAGAGCACGGGGGCCCCCACGGGGCGCGGCGGGCGGGCCATCAGGCCGCGCGCCGGCGCGTCGAAACCGAGCGCGATCGCGAGCGGGATGTCCACCACCATGTTGAGCCACAGGATCTGCAGCGGGTTCAGGGGCGAGCCGTTGGCGATGTCGAGGACACCGGCCGCGAGGAAGACCGCGATGTAGGCCACCAGGGTCGACATCTGGAACCGGAGGTACTTCAGCAGGTTGTCGTAGAGCGTCCGGCCGTACGACACCGCACCGACGATGGTCGCGAAGTTGTCGTCCGTCAGGATCATCACGGCGGCCTGCTTGGAGACCTCGGTGCCGGTGATGCCCATGGCGACACCGATGTCCGCGGTCTTCAGCGCCGGTGCGTCGTTGACGCCGTCACCGGTCATCGCGACCACGTTGTCCATGCGCTTGAGCAGGGTCACCAGGCGGACCTTGTCCTCCGGCGCCACCCGGGCGATGACGCCGATGTCGTCCAGCTGCCCCAGCAGCTCCTCGTCGGTCATCGTGGCGAACTCGTGGCCCGTCACCGCCCGACCCGGGATGCCCAGCTCGGTCGCGATGGCCGCCGCGGTGGTGGCGTGGTCGCCGGTGATCATCCGCACCCGGATCCCGGCGTCGCGGCACTCCGCGATGGCCGCCTTCGCCTCCGCCCGCGGCGGGTCGACGATGCCGACCATCGCGAGCAGGGTGAGGTCGCGGACGTGGTCGATCAGGTCGCCCCCGGCCTGGACGACCTGCGGGTCGAGGTCGCGCTGCGCGACGACCATGACGCGCTCGCCCGCGTTGGCGATGTTGTCGTTCGCCTCGAGGGCCAGGTGCTGGTTGTCGGGGGTGATCGGCACCAGGCTCCCGTCGGGGTTGCGGAAGGTGGTCGAGCGCGCGATCAGCACGTCGGGCGCGCCCTTGACGTAGCAGCGGACGACGGGGCGGCCGTCGTCCGCCGTCATCTCGTGGAACGTCGCCATGAACTTGTAGTCGGAGTCGAACGGCACCTCGGCGACCCGTGGCAGCGCGGACCGGGTCCCGGTGATGTCCAGCCCGCCCTTCGCGCCCAGCACGATCAGCGCACCCTCGGTCGGGTCGCCGATCAGGCTCTCCCCGTCGAGCACCGCGTCCGCGCACAGCACCATCGGCAGGAGGTAGGGGTCGAGGTCGTGGTTCTGGCCGCCGACGTGGGTGATGTCGCCGGCCGTGCTGTAGCCCTCGCCCGAGACCGTGTAGCGGTTCTGGCCGGGGATGAGCAGCTGCCGGGCGGTCATCTTGTTGAGGGTCAGGGTGCCGGTCTTGTCCGAGCAGATCGCGGACGTCGAGCCCAGCGTCTCCACCGCCGGCAGCCGCTTGACGATGGCGTGGCGGCTGGCGATCTCCCGGGTGCCCATCGACAGCAGGGCGGTCACCACGGCCGGCAGCCCGGTGGGGATGGCGGCCACGGCGAGCGCGACGCCGGTGACGAAGAGCGTGTCGAACGACTCGCCACGGGCGAGGCCGAGCATGAGGACCAGGAGCAGCGCGATGCCGGCGATGCTCGCGATGATCTTGGACAGCGAGTCGAGCTGCTTCTGCAGCGGGGTCTTGCTGGTCTCGGCGCTGGCGAGCATGTTGGCGATGTGGCCGATCTCGGTCTTCATGCCCGTGGCCGTCACGATCATCTCGCCGCGACCGCGGGTGACCGAGGTGTTCATGTACGCCATGCAGGTCCGGTCGCCGAGCGGCACGTCGTCACCCATGACGGGGTCGACCGACTTCCCGACGGGCAGGCTCTCGCCGGTGAGCGCGGCCTCCTCGATCTCCAGCGTCGCAGCGAGGTAGACGCGGCCGTCGGCGGGGATCAGGTTGCCCGCCTCGACCAGCACGACGTCACCGGGCACCAGCTCCTGCGCGTCGATCTCGACGGCCTGGCCGTCGCGGCGCACCCGCGCGATCGTCTTCATCATCTGGGCCAGCGCCTTGACGCTCTCCTCCGCCTTGGACTCCTGGCGCAGCCCGATCACGGCGTTGAACACGGTCAGGCCGGCCAGCAGCACCGTGGTCCCGGTCTCCTGCGTCACGACCTGGTTGACCACGGCCGCGACCAGGAGGATGACCTGCATGAAGTCCTGGTACTGCCGCAGGAAGGCCTTCAGGCCGGACTCCTTGGCGGTCTCGGAGAGACGGTTGGCCCCCATCGACTCCAGCCGGGCCCTCGCCTCCTGCGCGGACAGGCCGGTCTCGGGGACGACCCCGAACGCCTGGGCGACCTGAGCCGTGTCGGCGCTGACCGGGTCGATCGTCGGGCTCGCGGCGCCGGGGACTGCATGCTCCGTCGTCATCAGCGACTCTCCTGTCGTCTACGTCGGACGTTGCCGCGCCGATTCCGTGGCTCGAAAGTAGGCGTCGACAGGGGGAGGCGCCTCACCCGGAGCGGAGTAGTTTCCCCTCGACGGTCCGGGGAACGCACAAGGCCCCCGACCGTCTGGTCGGGGGCCTTGATCGCTGTGTGCGCGAGGGGGGATTTGAACCCCCACGCCCTTTCGGACACTGCGACCTGAACGCAGCGCGTCTGCCGTTCCGCCACTCGCGCAAGAAGCGGGCTCAGGCTACCCCACCCCCGACGGGCCCTCCCAATCGGCCGGACGCCGGGGCGCCACCGTGGCGGAGCGGCACCCGGCCGGTACGCTCGGCCGCACCGGTCGGGCGGTCGTTGATGCCTGCCCACCCCGACGGTTCGACGAGAGGAGGCCTGACGATGAACCCCCTGCAGCGCTTCGAGCAGCGGCTCGAGACCGTGATCTCCGGTGTGTTCGCGCGGGCCTTCCGCAGCGCCGTCCAGCCCGTCGAGATCGCCGCCGCCCTCCAGCGCGAGTGCGACAACAACGCGCAGGTGCTGAGCCGTCAGCGACGGCTGGTCCCCAACGACTTCCACGTCGAGCTGTCCGGCACCGACCTCGAGCGGATCGTCGGCCTCGGCCGCGCGCTCGAGCAGGACCTCGTCGACCAGCTGCAGGACCACGCCGACGCCCAGGGCTACGTCTTCACCGGGCCCATCTCCATCGCCTTCGAGTCCGCCGACGACCTGACCACCGGTCGCTTCCGGATCCGGTCGAAGGCCCAGGCGAGCGTCACCGACAACGACCAGCGCACCCGCACCCGCTCCTCCCACGCCACCCTCGAGGTCAACGGCACCCGCCACCCGCTGCGCCCGCCCGGCCTCGTGGTCGGTCGCGGCACCGAGGCCGACCTGCGGATCAACGACCCCGGCGTGAGCCGTCGCCACCTCGAGCTCGAGGTGAGCATCGACGGCGTCGAGGCGGTCGACCTCGGCTCGACCAACGGCATCCTGGTCGACGGGTCGAAGGTCGCTCGCGCCCGACTGCGCGACGGCTCGACGATCCGCATCGGTCACACCGAGATGACGGTCCGCATCGACGGCGGGCGTGACGAGGCCGGGGGCTGGAATGTCTGAGCTGACCCTCTTCCTGATCCGTATGGCGTTCCTCGCCATCCTCTGGATCTTCGTGCTGTCCGCGATCTCGGTGATCCGCTCCGACATGTTCGGCGCGCGGGTCCCCGAGACGGCGCGCAACGGCGCGCCCGCGCCGGCCCGCAAGGGCAAGGCGGCGAAGGCCGGCAGGAAGCCCCGCCGTGGTGCGCCCACCCACCTGCTCGTCGTCGAGGGTGAGAACCCCGGCACCCGTGCCGAGCTCGCCGACGCCCCGCTCCTCATCGGCCGCGGCAGCGACGCGGCGATCAAGCTCGACGACGACTACGTCTCGACCCGCCACGCCCGCGTCGCGGCGAGCGGCGACGAGTGGTTCGTCGAGGACCTCGGCTCGACCAACGGCACCTACGTCGGTCCCGTCCGCATCACGCAGCCCACCACCATCGGTCTCGGCGTCCAGGTCCGTGTCGGCAAGACGATCCTGGAGCTGCGGAAGTGATGTACCTCCACTACTCCGCGATCTCCGACGTCGGCCGCGTGCGCCGCGAGAACCAGGACAGCGGCTACGCCGGTCCGTGGCTGCTGACGGTCTGCGACGGGGTGGGCGGCGCGGTCCGTGGCGACCTCGCCTCGAGCACCGCCGTCCAGGCGCTGCGCAAGCTCGACCAGGAGCCCGACGACGACATCCTCGGCCAGGTGGCCGGTGCCGTGCACCGCGCCGACGACCGGATCGCCGAGCTCGTCGAGGAGGACCCCGCCCTCAACGGCACCTCCACCACTGCCACCGTCGCGCTCTTCGACGGCACCCGCTTCGGGGTCGGCCACATCGGCGACAGCCGCGCCTACCTCTACCGCCGCGGCGAGCTGCGCCAGCTCACCCACGACCACACCTTCGTCCAGTCGCTCATCGACGAGGGCCGGATCACCGAGGAGCAGTCGCGGACCCACCCGCACCGCAACCTCATCCTCAAGGCGCTCGACGGCATCCGCCACGAGGAGCCCGACCTCTTCGAGTTCCCCGCCGAGCCGGGCGACCGCGTCTTCCTCTGCAGCGACGGCGCGTGTGGCACGCTCACCCACGACCGGATGGCCGAGATCCTCGGCACCGGCACCCCCGACTTCGCCGCCGTCGAGCTCGTCCGCGCGAGCCTCGAGGCCGGCAGCACCGACAACGTCACCTGCCTCGTCGCCGACGTCTCCGAGGAGCCGCCGTCCGAGGACCTCACCCCCCTGCTGGTCGGCGCGGCCGCCGACCTGCCCCGGCGCCTGCCGCTCGGCGGCGCCGTCGGCGGGCTGTTCCGCGGTCACCGCTCCGGCGACACCGGCGAGATCCCGCCCGTCCCGGACGACGTGCCCGAGGGCGCCTACGTCGCCGACCCGATCGACCCCGAGGCGGCGCGCTACGCGCCCCGCGACCCCGGTCGCCACGCCTGGCTGCGCCGGCTGCTGGTGGCGACCGCGCTGCTCGGCCTGGGCTGGGTCGTGCTGGCCGCCGGCTGGTCGTGGAGCCAGCAGCAGTTCTACGTCGCCGAGGACGACGGCAAGGTCACGATCTTCCGCGGCATCGACGCCAGCCTGCCCGGCTTCTCGCTCTCCCACCCCTACGAGGTCACCGACGTCGAGCTGACCCGGCTCAGCGACATCGACGCCGAGCAGGTCCGCGAGGGCATCGAGTCCGACGACCTGGAGGACGCGCGGCTGACCGTGGACAACTACGCCGCGCGCCAGGACGTCAGCTGAGAGTGACGGGACGCGGATGAGTCAGACCGGGACCCTCATGGGCTTCGTGCACCGGCGGCGCCGGGGTGCGGAGCTGTTCCTGCTGGTCCTCGCGCTCGCGGTCGGCATCGGCGCCTACGCGGCCGTCGGCCTCGGGGTCGAGGGAGCCGTGCCCGCAGACATCCTCGGCTACGGCGGCTGGCTGACGGGGTTGATCGTCGCCGCCCACATCACCGTGCGCATCGTCGCGCCCTACGCCGACCCGGTGCTGCTGCCCCTCGTGGCCGCCCTCAACGGCCTCGGGCTCGCGGTGCTGCGCCGCCTCGACCTGACCTACGAGCCGTTGGGCGACCCGCACACCTTCGCCCGCCAGCAGCTCACCTGGATGACGCTCGGCGTCGTCCTGTTCATCGTCACGCTGGTCCTGCTGCGCGACCACCGGGTGCTCCAGCGGTTCACCTACACCGCCGGCCTGCTCGGCATCGCGCTGCTGATCCTGCCCTTCCTCCCCCTCGTCGGTCGTGAGATCAACGGCGCCCGGATCTGGATCAACGTCGCCGGCTTCAGCTTCCAGCCCGGCGAGGTCGCCAAGGTGATGCTGGTGATCGCGTTCGCCGGCTACCTCGTCCTCCACCGCGACGCCCTGGCGCTCGCCGGGCGCCGGGTCGTCTTCGTCGACCTGCCGCGCGGTCGCGACCTCGGCCCGATCCTGGCGATGTTCGGCGTCTCGATGATGATCCTGGTCCTGCAGAACGACCTCGGGTCCTCGCTGCTGTTCTTCGGCCTGTTCCTCGCGATGCTCTACGTCGCCACCGAGCGGGCCGGCTGGCTCGTCGTCGGCGGCCTCCTGTTCGGGGCCGGCGCGCTGGCGGCGTACACCTTCGTCGGCAACGTGCAGAACCGCTTCAACTTCTGGCTGCACCCGATGGACTACTACGACGACTCGCCCGGCAGCTACCAGCTCGTCGAGGCGCTGTTCGGCCAGGGCTGGGGCGGCCTCATCGGGCGCGGCTTCGGCAACGGCTTCCCCGAGCGGGTGCCGTTCGCCTACTCCGACTTCATCCTCTCGACCATCGGCGAGGAGCTCGGCCTGACCGCGATCATGGCGGTGATCCTCTGCTACGGCCTGATCGTGGAGCGGGCGCTGCGCATCGCGCTCATCTCGCGCGACGGCTTCGGCAAGCTGATGGCCGTCGGCCTCGGGACGATCATCGCGCTCCAGGTCTTCGTCGTCATCGGCGGCGTCACCGGCCTGATCCCGCTCACGGGACTGACCACTCCGTTCCTCTCCTACGGCGGCTCCTCGCTCGTCGCCAACTGGGTCGTCGTCGCGCTGCTGCTGCGCATCTCCGACCAGGCCCGCCGGCCCACCCCCCGCCTCGACCCGGTCGACGACGCGGGCGAGGACAGCGAGACCACCCAGGTGGTGAAGCTGCGGTGACAGAGTTCATGGCTCATCGCCCCCGCCTCACCGAGGTCTGCCCTCCGATGATCGGGAGGGGCCGATGAACAAGCCCATCCGCGTCGTCTCGGTCTTCTGCCTCGTCCTCTTCATGGCGCTGCTCGTCAACGTCACCTACCTGATGTACGTCCGCGCGGACACCCTGTCCGACGACCCCCGCAACCGGCGGATCATCACCGCGACCTTCTCCCGCGAGCGCGGTGCGATCCTCGTCGGCAAGGACGCCGTCGCCCGCAGCATGCCGTCCGACGACAAGTACAAGTTCCAGCGCGTCTACCCGCAGCCGATGAAGTACGCCCCGATCACCGGCTACTTCTCCTGGTACGGCCAGACCGGCGTGGAGAGCTCGCAGAACTCCGTGCTCGCCGGCGACGACTCGCGACTGTTCGTCACCCGCCTCGTCGACATGCTCAGCAACAGCGACCCCAAGGGCGGCAACGTCCAGCTGAGCGCCAACGCCGCCGCGCAGGACGCCGCGTGGGAGGGCCTCGAGGCGCTGCCGGGCGATGCGCAGGGTGCCGTCGTCGCGCTCGAGCCGACGACCGGGCGCGTGCTGGCGATGGCCTCCACGCCGACGTTCGACCCGAACAAGCTCGCCTCGCACGACTTCGGCGCCGTGGCCGACCTCAGCAAGGAGCTCAACGCCGACCCCCGCGAGCCGCTGATCAACCGCGCGATCGGCACCACGCTGCCGCCGGGATCGACGTTCAAGCTGGTCACCGCCGCGGCCGCGATCGAGTCGGGCAACTACGACGCCGACTCGCAGGTCCCCGGCGGCTACCGCTTCAAGCTGCCGCAGTCCACGACGTCGGTGGGCAACTACGACGGCGGCAACTGCGGCGGTCGCCGGATCACGCTGACCCAGGCGCTGCAGGTCTCCTGCAACGTCACCTTCATGAGCCTGGCCAACGAGCTCGGCGTCGACGCGATGGCCGACCAGGCCGAGGCGTTCGGCTTCAACGACACCTCGCTGGAGGACCTCGGCGGCCAGGCCGAGTCGCTCTACCCGCGTGACCTCGACCCGCCGCAGACGGCCCTGTCGGGCATCGGCCAGTCGAGCGTCACCGCCACGCCGCTGCAGATGGCGATGGTCGCCGCCGCGATCGCCAACGACGGCGACGTGATGCGCCCCTACGTCGTCGACGAGGTGCGCGCCGCCAACCTGTCGGTGCTCGACCGCACCGACCCGCAGAGCATCAGCAAGGCGATCTCGAGCACCACCGCCGACGAGCTGACCTCGATGATGGTCGCGACCGTCGACTCCGGCACCGCGACCCCGGCGCAGATCCCGGGCGTGCAGGTCGCCGGCAAGACCGGCACCGCGCAGTCCACGGCCGACCGGCCGCCCTACGCCTGGTTCGTCTCCTTCGCGCCGGCCGACAACCCCCAGGTGGCCGTCGCCGTGCTGGTGCAGTCGAGCGACACCTCGCGCTCGGAGATCGGCGGCGGGCGCCTCGGCGGCCCGATCGCCAAGGCGGTCATGGAGGCGGTGATCAACCAGTGACGGCGCTGACCCCGGGCGGACACGTCGACGACGCCCAGCGCTACCTCCTCGAGTCGCGCATCGCGACCGGCGGCATGGGCGAGGTGTGGTCCGCGCTCGACACGGTCCTGGACCGACCGGTGGCGGTCAAGGTGCTCAAGGTCGAGTACGCCGACGACCCGCTCTTCCGCACCCGCTTCGAGACCGAGGCGCGCAACGCCGCCGCGCTGCACCACCCCGGCATCGCCGCGGTCTTCGACTACGGCCAGGGCGCGCCCGACGACGGGTCGTCCACCCACCGCCCCTACCTGGTCATGGAGCTCGTCGACGGCCAGCCGCTCTCCGCCCTGCTGCGGCCGGGGGCGCCGCTCGACCCGGCCGCCACCCAGGACCTGCTCGCCCAGGCGGCCGACGCCCTCGGCGTCGCCCACGCCGCCGGGATCGTGCACCGCGACGTGAAGCCCGCCAACCTCCTCGTCACCCCCGACCGCCGGATCAAGGTGACCGACTTCGGCATCGCCCGCGCGGCCGAGGGGATGGCGCTGACGCAGACCGGCGAGGTGATGGGCACGCCCGCCTACATCTCGCCCGAGCAGGCCGAGGGCACGTCGGCCACCGCGGCGTCCGACGTCTACTCCCTCGCCGTCGTGGCCTTCGAGTGCCTGGCCGGGCGCAAGCCGTTCGTCGCCGACACCCCGGTCGCCACCGCGATCGCCCACCTGCGCAACCCGGTGCCCGACCTGCCCGACACGGTGCCCGCCGACCTCGCGGCGGTCGTACGCCGGGGGATGGCCAAGTCGCCCGCCGAGCGCTTCCCCGACGGCGCCGCCTTCGCCCGGGCGCTGCGATCCCCCGCCTCGATCGCGGGGGTCGGCGCCGCCACCGCCGTCGCGCCGGCGGTCGCACCCGACGGGAGCACGACGCAGGTCATGCCGGCGGCCGCTCCCGCCCCCGCACCGACACCGACACCGACGCCGTCCCCCGAGCCTGCACCTGCCCGCCGTCGTACGACGCCGTGGCCGCTGCTCCTCGGGATCGCGGCCGTGCTGCTCGCGGTGCTGCTCGCCGTCTGGCTGGGCACGCGCGACGGCGAGCCGACCGACGACTCCCCGAGCGAGTCGCCCAGCAAGACGCGCGAGCCGACGGACGAGTCCGAGCCGCCCACCGAGACCCCCACGGACACTCCCACCGAGACTCCGACGAAGACGCCCACGAAGACCCCGACCGAGACCCCCACGGAGACTCCCACGGAGACTCCGACCGAGACCCCGACCGAGACCCCGACGGAGACCCCGACCGAGACCCCGACGGAGACTCCGACCGAGACTCCCACCGAGACCCCGACGGAGGGCTCGACCCCGGTCGAGCCGCCCACGACGGCGCCCCGCGCCGTCACCCCCACCGAGGGAGAGGACGCATGACGCAGCCGGA
This sequence comes from uncultured Actinomycetota bacterium, assembly GCA_963701485.1. GTDB lineage: Bacteria > Actinomycetota > Actinomycetes > Propionibacteriales > Nocardioidaceae > Nocardioides. Next base: position 208,251 of record CAVPAA010000008.1, on the reverse strand, counting down.
GCCGACGCTGATCGGCGGACGCTACGAGCTCGGCGAGCTCCTCGGCCGAGGTGGCATGGCCGAGGTCCGCAAGGGCAAGGACCAGCGCCTCGGTCGCACCGTCGCGGTCAAGCGACTGCGCACCGACCTCGCGAGCGACGCCACCTTCCAGGCCAGGTTCCGCCGCGAGGCCCAGTCGTCGGCGTCGCTCAACCACCCCTCGATCGTCTCGACGTACGACACGGGCGAGGAGATGGCCACCGACGGGTCGGGTGTCGCCCAGCCCTACATCGTCATGGAGTGCGTCGAGGGCCGCACCCTGCGCGACATCCTGCGCGAGGGACGCAAGATCCTCCCCGAGCGGGCGCTCGAGATCACCGCCGGCGTGCTGTCGGCGCTCGACTACAGCCACCGCGCCGGCATCATCCACCGCGACATCAAGCCCGGCAACGTGATGCTCACGCCCTCGGGCGACGTGAAGGTGATGGACTTCGGCATCGCCCGCGCGATCTCCGACGCCTCGTCCACGATGACGCAGACCGCGGCCGTGGTCGGCACCGCCCAGTACCTCTCCCCCGAGCAGGCGCGCGGCGAGACGGTGGACTCGCGGTCCGACGTCTACTCGACCGGGTGCATGCTCTACGAGCTGCTCACCGGCCGGCCGCCGTTCGTCGGCGACAGCCCGGTCGCGGTCGCCTACCAGCACGTGCGCGAGCAGGCGGCCCCGCCGTCCGACCTCGACGACCAGCTCGACCCCGAGATCGACGCGATCGTGATGAAGTCGCTGGCCAAGCGCGTCGAGGACCGCTACCAGAGCGCGGCCGCGATGAAGGCCGACATCGAGCGCTACCTCGCCGGCCACCCGATCCAGGCGCCCGCCGTGCCGCCTCCGGCGGAGACGCAGTACGTCCCGCCGGTCCCGCCGGGCGAGGCGACCTCGACCATGGCCGCCGCGCCGCCGCCCCAGCGCGACGAGCCGTCGCGCAGCCGTGCCGGGTGGTGGGTCCTCGCCGGGATCCTGGTCGTGGCCCTGCTCGCGGGTGGCGCGTACGTCCTCAACGGGATGCTCTTCGAGGACGCGCCCGAGCGCTCCGCGGTGCCCAACGTCGTCGGCCTCACCGAGGACGAGGCGCGCCTCGAGATCGCCGACGCCGGCTTCCAGGTCGGCCGGATCACCCGGGAGACGTCCGAGACGGTCGACCCCGACACGGTCATCTCGCAGGACCCCAACCGCGACGTCTTCGCCGACCCCGGCGCCTCGGTCGACTTCGTGCTCTCCCTGGGCAAGCCCGAGGTCGAGGTCCCCTTCGTCGTCGGCACCCTGCGCAAGGAGGCGCGGGCCGCGATGCTCGCCCAGGACCTCAAGGTGCGCTTCCAGGAGCAGGACTCCGACGAGCCGCGCTTCCAGGTCCTCAGCACCGACCCGCCCGCCGGCACGTCGGTCGAGGAGGGCACGACGATCACGATCGTGTTCTCCGACGGACCCGAGAAGATCCCGGACGTGCGCGGGCTGAAGCAGGGCGCGGCCGAGCGGGCCATCCGCGACGCGGGGTTCACCCCGGACGTCCGCACCGACGCCGCCTCCACCGAGCCCAAGGGCACCGTGGTCGACCAGATCCCGGCCGGCGGCACCGCCGACCAGGGCAGCACGGTGACGATCTTCGTCTCCGCCTTCGAGGAGCCGGTCGAGACACCGACCGAGACGCCGACCGAGACGCCCACGGAGACGCCCACGGAGACGCCGACCGTGCCTCCGACCGAGACGCCCACGGAGACCCCGCCGACCCCGTGACGACCGGGGTGGGCGGGGTCAGCTCGGGATCGGCGTCGCGTAGGTGAGGTCGAGCAGGCCCTCGTACGCCGGCGCGACCGCCGAGTCGAGGCGGGCCATGTCCCACGAGACGCCGCCGCCGGGCACGAGGGTGTAGTCGCGGTAGGTCGCCAGGATGGGGTCGGTGGTGAGCTCGGCCTCCATCGTGGCCGGGTCGCCGATGCCGACGATCACGTAGGGCGGCGAGTACGGGATGCCGTGCAGGGTGACCTGGTTGCCCTCGCACTTGATGCCGGTCGTGGAGATCAGTCGCTGCCCCTGGATGGTGACCGCCTCGGCTCCGGCGTTCCACATGGCGTTGGCCACGGCCTGGATGTCCTGCTGGTGCACCACCAGGTCGTTGGGGTCGCCCTCGTAGGCCAGGCGTGAATCCTCGGAGGCGTCGTCGAGCGTCACCTTGACCGCCTGGCCCGTCTTCTCGGTCAGGCCCGCGGGGTCGACGAGGGTGGCGATCTCGTCCTGCGCCCGCTTCACCGACCGGTCGCCGAGCTGCGTGCTGAGCGACTCCACCTCGGCGTTGAGCGAGCCGGCCTGCGCCGTGAGCTGGGCCGCCTCGTCCCGCTCGGCGCGGACCACGGAGGCGAGGTCGGTGAGCCGTCCGCCGCGGAGGTCGAAGCCGTCGCTCTGCTCCGCGCTCACCGCGAACAGCGCACCGATGAGCAGGACCATGACCGGGGTCGCCACCCGCCACAGGCGTCGACGCCCGGGGGACGAGTGGGACGGTGAGCGCATGACGACTACGCTAACCCCCCGTCGGGCACCGTACCGCCCGTGACCGGTGCTGCGAGCGCGCCGGGACCCTGACAGACCAGCCCCAGGAGCAGCAGTGTCGAAGTCCCCCACGATCACCTCCCCGGAGAAGACCTCGCTCTTCACCCCGAGGTTCGTGATCGCCCTGGTGCTCATCCTCGCCGGCATCGGCTGGCTGGTCTTCTACTACGTCCAGGCCCGCGGCAACCCGCTCGCCTTCCCGCCGGTCGAGGGCACGCCGAAGGCCGTCGCCGACCTCGGTGACTGGAACTACCTCATCGGCTTCGGCCTCCTGCTGGTCGGCCTGATGGTGTCCGCCCACCCCTCCACGCCCCTCGGTCGCGGCCGCGGCGTCGTGGTCGGCATGCTGGGCTGCTTCCTCATCGGCCTGCTGTGGATCTGCACCTTCTACGTCTTCTCCGACGACCTCTCCAAGCTGCCGATCTTCAACGACCTCGGCCAGTGGAACCTCGTCGTCGGCATCGCCTTCATGGCGGTCGGGTTCAGCTTCGCGACCAAGTGGGAGTAGGTTCTCCCTCGGCCCGGTGATCCGAGCCACCACGGCACTCCCGCCTCGAGCGGTGAGTGAGGCGCCTTCCTGGGGAAGGGAAGGCGTCTCTCTCACCGCTCGAGTCGATTTCAGGGGCGTGGAGCTGGCGCTGAGCCGCGCTGAGGTGGCGGGGAGATATCCCCACTGTGGACAACGCCTGTGGAGAATTACACGCCTGTAGTTATCCACACCTGTGTGCACAGCTGGGGACAACCGACCGCGCGTCGCGGCACCCCCGACGACCGGCCGGGAACGACACGGCCCCCGCCTCCCCGTCGTACGACGAGGGGGCGGGGGCCGGTGAGCCTGCCGGGCGGAGGTCAGGAGAGGGCGAGGTCCTGCACGAGCGCGAGCCCGAGGAGGACGGCCAGCAGGAGGCCCAGGCCGACCCACTGCACGAGCGCGCGCCTGGACGCCGGGGCGTACGCGATGATCGCCGCGGCCAGCGCTCCACCGAGGAGACCGCCGAGGTGGCCCTGCCAGGAGATGTAGCGCCAGCCCACCACCGTGATCACGACGCCGAGGACGAGGTTCTGCACGAGCCACTGCGAGTTGAGCCGGGCCTTGCGGGCCAGGACCAGCAGGGCGCCCAGCAGGCCGAAGATCGCCCCGGACGCACCGACGGTGGACGTGAAGTCGTAGCTGAACCACACCACCATCACCGATCCGGCGACGGCGCTGATGAGGTAGATGGCCAGGAAGCGCACCCGGCCCACGATGCCCTCGAGCGCGGGGCCGAAGAGGAACAGCGCGAACATGTTCATCGCGAGGTGCCAGATCTCGACGTGCGTGAACGCCGCCGTCACCAGCTGCCACCAGGCCCCGTCGGAGAAGCCGGCCTGGAACGTCGCGCCGGACGCCTCGCAGAGCCGCTCCTCGATGTCGTAGAGCGAGCCGTTGGCCGGGTCGCACACGCCGACCGGTCGCAGCGCCAGCAGGTGGGTGAGCCACGAGGTGCGACCACCGGTGATGGTGATCGCCAGCCACACCACCGCGTTGATGCCGATCAGGACGAACGTCGTCAGCCGCGGGTCGGCGCTGCGCTCCCCGCCGTACATGGCGCGGTTCTGGCGCGAACCCCTGCTGGCCTCCTTGATGCAGTCGGGGCACTGGAAGCCCACGGCGGCGTCGCGCATGCAGTCGGGACAGATCGGCTTGTCGCAGCGCTGGCAGCGGATCCAGGTCTCGCGGTCGGGGTGCCGGTAGCAGGTGGGCACCCCGGCCGCGGTCTGGTCCGCGGTCGGCCCGTCAGGTGGCTGGGTCAACGTGGGTCGCGTCGGTGATGAGGATGCGGGCCGGGGTGGGTCAGCGCTCGATGGTGACCGACTCGAAGACCACCGGCTCCTGCGGGCGGTCCATCGCGCCGGTCGGGGTGGTGGCGATCGCGTCGACCACGTCGCGGCTGGCCTGGTCGGCCACCTCGCCGAAGATCGTGTGCTTGCGGTTGAGCCACGGGGTGGCGCCGACGGTGATGAAGAACTGCGAGCCGTTGGTGCCGGGGCCGGCGTTGGCCATCGCGAGCAGGTAGGGCTTGTCGAAGACGAGCTCGGGGTGGATCTCGTCCTTGAACGTGTAGCCCGGGCCGCCGGTGCCGGTGCCGAGCGGGCAACCGCCCTGGATCATGAAGCCGTCGATGACGCGGTGGAAGCCGAGGCCGTCGTAGTACTTCTCGCCCGAGCGGCCGGCGTCGTCGCGGTAGTCCTTGGTGCCCTCCGCGAGGCCGACGAAGTTGTCGACGGTCTCGGGAGCGTGGTTCGGGAACAGGTTGACGACGATGTCGCCCCGGTTGGTCTTGAAGGTCGCCTTGGGGTCGGCCATGGGATGTGCCTCTCAGCTGTCGGTCTGTCGTACGTCGAAGTGGCGCGGCACGGCTGCCGTGCGCCTCGATCCTGCCACGCCGCGCCCACCCGCGAGCCAGCCCCCGGTCGTGCAGGGCGCCCGCGCGACGTCGCCCGTCTCGCCCACCCGGGCGGGGCTGGTCGCGTCAGGGTGGGCGTGGTGAGATGGAGCCACACTGACAGAGGAGGTCACGCATGCCTTTCGGCCGCAAGAAGTCCCTGATGGACCGTGCACACGACTACGTGGAGCAGCTCTCGGAGACCGTCACCGACACCGTCGTACCCCAGCTGGAGTCGGCGTGGGAGCAGGCGGTGGAGAAGGCCGGACCCGCGCTGACCGACGCGCGTGACAAGGCCCAGCCGCTGCTCGAGGAGGGGCGCACCCGCGCCACCGAGGCGGCCGCAGCCGGAGCCGCGCTCGCAGCCGTCAAGTCCGCCGAGGCACGCGAGAAGGCCGCCCCGCTGCTGGCCGAGGCCCGCGCCACCGCCGCCGACAAGGCAGCCGTCGCCGCCGCGCTCGCGTCCGAGCGGGCCGCCGAGGGCCGTGACATCGCCGTGGCGAAGGTCAACGAGCTGCGCGGCGTCGAGCCCGAGCCGCAGGGCGGCAAGCTGAAGAAGTTCCTGCTGCTCACCGGGCTGCTCGCCATCGGCGGCTTCGTGTTCACCAAGCTCAAGGCCAAGCAGGACGCCGAGGCCAACTGGCAGTCGACCTACGTCCCGCCGGCCCCGCCGAAGCCCGCGTCCACGACCGGCTCGGCGACCCCGCCGCCCACGCCCGCCTCCCCGGCGACCACGTCGGCCGCACCCGGTGGCGACCCGCTCACCGACCCGCTGCCCGACGAGGTCACCGCTGACGACGTCGTCACCGTCGACCCGCCGGCCACCGACGACACCGGCGGCGGCGCCCCGGGTGAGGCGATCAGCGACTCGGTCGAGGACCCGCACCCGCCGACCGACCCCGACGCGCCCGCCGACGTGATCGACATCGACGACGTGCCTCGCAAGAACTAGCAGCACCGCAGCACCGCACCGGGCGGTGTCCCACCCACCTTCGACTGGCTCGAGATGTGGGTGGGGCACCGCCCGCGTCGCGTCCGCGGCGTGTCGCCCGTGGGGGCGGTGGCTGAGCCACCTTCGGCGGGCTCCGAAGGTGGGTGGGCCACCGCTCGACGGGCGCCGGAGGATCGTCAGGGCGCGTCGACGCGGTTGGTCTCGATCCAGTCGTCGATCCGCTCCCACCAGTTGAAGAGCCACTCGATGCGCTCCTCGCGGTCGGCCGGGATCTCCTCGCGGGCCACCCGCCACCAGCGCATGGTGATCTGCTTGTCCATCGGCAGCTCGCGCCACAGGTCGCCGACGGTCAGCAGGTGGTCGAGCCCGGTGTGGGCGACCATCAGCACGTCGGCCTCGGGCGCGGCATCGAGCGCAGCCAGTACGCCGCCGGGGCGGGGCGCCAGGACGTGGACCATGTCCTCCGCGCGCACCGCCATCTTCTCCAGGCCGAGCTTGCGGAGCTTCGCGATCGCGCGGTCGCGGCGTGCGGCGGTGAAGTTCCCGCCCTCGGGGAAGATCACGAAGGCGTCGTTGTCGTCGAGCCCGGTGGCCAGCGATGCGATCTGCGACTCGAGGTCCTCGCCGGCCGCCGGGTTGGGCGAGATGAAGCGGGCCGGCACCCGGTTGAGGACCACGTCGATCGCCGGGTCCCAGGCGAGGGTGTTCTTGAGGACGACCCGCGGCTCGCGGTGGTACCAGTGCAGCAGGGCGTACATCAGCACGAACGAGTCTCCGGGCCCGGCGTGGCGGCACATCACCAGCACCGGCCCGTCCGGCACCCGCGACGGGTGCGGACCGTCGGTGCGGATGCGCAGCGCCAGCACCCGTCGGGCCTCGCGGAAGAACACGATCAGCGCGCCCTGCACCAGGTCGTAGTGGATGCCGGCGAAGTAGGGCGAGCGGATCCGCCAGCCGAAGCCGCTGGCCAGCCACAGGCCGAGCATCACGGCCAGCATCACGGTCTCGAAGGTGGCGTAGAGCAGGACCAGCCACAGCACGCGCAGCGCCCGCCACCGGCCGGGCAGCACCGGCGCGAGCGCCGCGGCCACCAGCAGCCAGCCCGGCAGGGTGAGCCACATCAGCGCCGTCAGGGCGACCACCGCCGGGGCCACCACCATCCGACGGAGGACCCACACGAGCGGGCGCCTCATGGCCGGCCGAGCTCGGCGTCGAGGTAGTCCCGCGAGGCGGCGTACGTCGCGTCGATGCGGGCCTGCACGCCCGAGAAGTCGCGGTGGGAGAGCAGCGAGTCGTCGCGCGACGACGTGCCGCCGGCGGGCAGGACGTGGGCCTCGACGCCGTCGGGGATCGTCGCCATGTCGCGCGTGAACCGGTGCCGGCGGGCCACCTCGAAGCTCACCCGCGCCACCTCCCACGGCCGGGTCGGCACCTTCAGCGGCCGGTCGATCCGGCCGACCTGGAGCACGAAGACGCGGGTGGCGCCGAGCTCGACCGCCCGGCCCACCGGGATGGAGTTCACGAGGCCGCCGTCGAGGAAGTGCTCGCCGTCGACCTCGGCCGGAGGCAGGAGGCCGGGCACGGCGGCGCTGGCGAGGATGGCCGGCACGATCGGTCCCTCGGTGAACCAGTGCTCGGCCGCGCGCTCGATGCTGGCCGCGCACACCTCGAGCCGCACCGGGAGGTCCTCGAAGCGTGCGTCGCCGAGCTCCTCCTCCAGTCGGGTGCGCAACGGCTTGGACGAGTAGATGTGGGTGCCCGTCGAGACGGCCCGCCGGACCGTGCGCAGCGGCCGGTCGCCGTACACGTCGCGTCCCTCCGCCGTCGCGACCCACAGGGCGGTGAGCCGGTCGACCACCGCGAGCTCGGGCTGCCGGGCGACCATCGCGCCGTTGAGCGCGCCCACGCTGGTGCCCAGGACGAGGTCCGGGACGATGTCGCGCTCCAGCAGGGCCCGCAGCATGCCGACCTCGACGGCACCCAGGACGCCGCCGCCACCGAGGACGAACGCGGTCACCATGGGTCGACCCTAGGGCTCCCGCTGGTCGAGGAGGGACGAAGTCCCGTCACGAGACCCGGGATGCGGAGGATCAGGCGAGCTCGGGGTGCTCGGCGCGCACGCGTCGGGTGGCGCGGTGCTCGGCCCAGAAGGAGACCAGCGGGATCGTGCCGCAGACGAGGGTCACCAGGGTGAAGGGGAAGTCCCACCGGGCCCGGCGCGAGAGCAGGAAGGCGCTGAACAGGAAGATCATGTAGAGCCAACCGTGCGCGACGCCGAGGTAGGTCGTGATCAGCTCGCCGGCGTGCTGGGCGTCGGAGCCGGGGGTGACCCAGGTCGGGGTGCTGTCGAAGACGCCCCACATCGGGGACCCGTCGAAGTTCGCCAGCGGGACGCCGATCAGGCAGAGGACCACGAGCAGGACGCCCGACGATGGAGGCCATGACGCGGTAGACGGTGAGGGTGCGGGACACGGCGGCCAAGATATCCGGCACCGCCTATCCGGCACTCGGCGAGGGCAGGTCGGGTGCCAGGTCGGGGTTGGTGGCGTCCCGCCGCCAGCGCCACCAGATGAAGGCGGCGAAGGCCCCGAAGACCCACCACTCGACGGCGTAGAGCAGGTTGCGGACGCCGGTCGTGCGGCTCGGCGTCGGGAGCGCCGCGAGCTCGGCCTCCTGCAGCCCGGGGCCGGGGTCCTGGCTGATGACGTAGGCCGACCAGAGGTCCACGTCGACGCGCTGCACCGCGTCGGCGACCCGGATCTCGGGGAAGACGTCGTCGGTCGGGTCGTCGTCGACGACCAGGGTGCCCTCGGGGGGCTGCAGCCAGCCGGTCACCTCCGCCTCGCCCGAGGCGGCCAGCAGGTCGGCGTCGGGCTCGGGCGCCCAGCCGCGTACGACGAGCACCGCGGCGTCGCCGGTCTGCAGCGGGGTCACGGCCCAGTAGCCCGGCTCGCCGGCTCGCGACCGGTCGGCGACCCAGAAGCCGCCGTCGAGCCACTCGCCCGCCACCTCCACCGGCCGACCCAGGTCGGGGGCGGGGAACGGGTCGTCGTTGCCCATCACGTCGTCCAGCGGCACCGGCGTGATGCCGGTCAGGTCGCGCGCCTCGGCGTCGCGGTGGGCCTGCCAGGCGTCGTACTGCCACTTCCCGAGCATCCCGGCGATCCCCACCAGCACGAGCGCCAGGGCCGCCGCCCCGAGGTCGGTCAGCAGGCCGGGTCGGCGGGGGGCGGTCACGGCCTCGATTGTCCCAGCCGCCCGGTCACCGTCCTCCGGCGGATGCGAGCTGGTCCCGCCGCCGAGTGAGGTACGCCATCTCCGCGGAGTTGCCGGACAGCTCGATCGCCCGGTCGTAGGCCTCGCGCGCCTCCGCGCTGCGGCCCAGCCGGCGCAGCAGGTCGGCGCGGGTGGCGTGGAAGGCGTGGTAGCCGGCGAGGGGCGCTGCCAGCGCGTCCACCTGGGCGAGGGCGACCTGCGGGCCGTCGAGCTCGGCGACGGCGATCGCGCGGTTGAGGGCCACGACCGGTGACGGGTCGAGCCGGACGAGCTGGTCGTAGAGCGCCGCGACCTGCCCCCAGTCGGTGTCCCGGGCGTCGGCGGCGTCGGTGTGGACGGCGTTGATCGCGGCGAGCACCTGGTAGCGACCGGGCGGCCGGCCCGACGCCAGCCGCGCGCGGACGAGCGCGTGGCCCTCGGCGACGAGCGAGCGGTCCCACGCGCCACGGTCCTGCTGGTCGAGGGTGACGAGCTCGCCGTCCGCGGACACCCGGGCCGTGCGTCGGGCCTCCGTGAGCAGCATCAGGGCGAGCAGCCCCGCCGTCTCGCCGTCGTCCGGCAGCAGCTCGCGCACCAGGCGCGTGAGCCGGACCGCCTCGCCCGTGAGCTCGGCCCGCACCGGGTCGGTGTCGGCACCGCTGGCCAGGTAGCCCTCGTTGAAGACGAGGTAGAGCACGGTCAGGACGCCGTCGATCCGCGCCGGGAGGTCCGCCGCTGCAGGCACTCGCCACGGGATGCCGGCGGCCTTGATCTTCGCCTTGGCGCGGGTGATCCGCTGCGCCATGGTCGTCTCCTGCACGAGGAACGCGTGCGCGATCTCGGCGACGGTGAGGCCGCCGACCATGCGCAGCGTGAGCGCGACCCGCGCCTCCATCGCGAGGGCCGGGTGGGCACAGGTGAAGAGCAGCCGGAGTCGTTCGTCCTCGACGGCGCCGGCTGGCTCCGGTGGTCCCGAGAGCTGGTCGGTGAGCATGTGGGCCTGCCTCTGCTTGGCGTCGCGCCGGCTCTCACGGCGTACGCGGTCGAGCGCCTTGTTGCCCGCGGTGGTGGTCAGCCAGGCGCCCGGGTTGGGGGGTACGCCGTGGGTGCGCCACCGCTCGACGGCGATGGCGAACGCCTCGGCCGTGGCGTCCTCGGCGACGTCGAGGTCGCCGAAGCGCCGGGCGAGGGTGGCCACGACCCGGGCCCACTCCTCGCGGTGGACCCGGGCCAGGACCTCGTCGAGCCCTGCTTCGGCCCCTGCGTCGGTCATCGGGTCAGGCCACGCCGCCGAACGGGCGGATCTCGACCTTGCGGTGGCAGGCGCGGGAGGCGTCCGCGGACAGCGCGAGCGCGACGTCGAGGTCGTCGGCGGTGATCACCCAGAAGCCGGCGAGGAACTCCTTGGACTCCACGAACGGCCCGTCGGTGAACACCGGCTCGCCGCCGCGGCTGTCGGTGACGGTGGCGTCCTGGGGGTCGGTGAGACCCCCGCCGAAGACCCAGCGGCCCTCGTCCTTGAGCCGGTCGTTGAACGCGTCGATCGCGCCGGGCGCGGAGTCGTCGGCCGGGTTGTCGGTGTCTCCGATGACGGTGAGGAGGTAGTGCATGTCGGTCTCCAGTGGTCGTGGACGCCCTCGGTGGGCAGCCTCTCACCACTCCTACGAACACGACCATGCCGATACGACATCCTCGACAGAACTTTCCCGAGCCCTATCGTGGGCTCCATGCGGGGGCCGGCGGGCGAGGACGGGAACACCGACCACACGGACATCTACCGATCGTCGGAGCGACTGACGTTCTTCACCGACGCCGTCGTGGCGATCGCGATGACCCTGCTGGTCCTGCCGCTGACGGAGGGCGTCTCCGAAGCGGCCGCCGACGGCCTCTCGACCTCGGAATACCTTCGTGAGTACTCGGACCAGCTCGTCGCCTTCGCACTGAGCTTCGTCATCATCGCCAGCTTCTGGCGGGCGCACCACGCGCTGTTCGAGCACGTCGCCGCGTACTCCCAGCCGCTGCTCTGGCTGAACATCCTCTGGATGTTCACCGTGGTCTGGCTGCCAGTGCCGACCGCACGTGCGCTCGTGTCGTCCACCGCGGCGAGCGACGGCACCGCGACGTGCGACCTGGGGCTCGGCACGTGCACCTACACCGCGGACGGCACCTCGACGACAGACAGCTTCACCTACACCGTCGGCGACGGCACCGGCGCGACGGCGGTGGCACGGTCCGCGTGACCATCGTCGACGACAACCGCGCGCCGATCATCGTGGGCGCCGACACCGCGACCGCGGACGAGGGCTCGTCGTTCTCCTACCCCTACACCGCGAGCGACCCGGACGGGCTCGTCGTCTCCACGGTGTGGACCGCGCCCGGCGGCTACAGCGGGACGAGCCCGCCCACCTTCCCCGACGAGGGCACCTACACCGCCACTCTCACGGCCACCGACAACCGCGGCGCGTCGACCTCGAAGGACGTTCGCGTCACCGTGGCCAACCGCCCGCCACAGGTCAGCTACAGCGGCCACGACGGCCGGTGGGTGCGCGGCAAGTCCCTCGGTCTGAGCGCCTACGCCTACGACCCCGGCCCGCAGGACGTGCTGACCGTGACGTGGGACTTCGGGGACGGCCAGCAGGCGACCGGCCCGTTCGTCGAGCACACCTGGACCGCGAACGGCAGCTACCCGGTGACCGTCGCCGTGAGCGACGAGGACGGCGGCCGGGTCGAGCAGGTCGTCGCCACGATCGTGATCCGGGACGTCGTGGTCGACGCCGGACCGGCGGTCAGCGGCGACGAGGGCAGCGCTCTCTCCTTCGACCTCACCGGGTCGACCACTCCGGACAACGGCCTGGTCTACACGGTGGACTGGGGCGACGGCCGTACCGAGCCGTGGCGCGGCGGTCCCGTCGACCACCGCTACGCCACGCCCGGCACCTACGAGGTGCGTCTCTCTGCCGTCGACCACAACGACGGTGCCAAGGAGTACGCCGACACGACGACGGCGACCGTCGCCAACCTCGCACCGGCGAAGGCCGCCATCGCCGAGCACGCCGTCGGCCGGACCGGTGAGCCGCTGGGGTTCCGCGCCTACTGGACGGACCCGGGCGGTCCCGACCCGGCGACGGCCATCAGCTGGTCCTTCGACGACGGCGCCACGGCCAGCGGCCGGACCGCCGACCACGCCTACGGCACGGCCGGCACCTACGACGTGACCCTCACCGTCACCGAGGCGGACGGCAAGCGCGTCAGCCGCGTCGACCGGGTGCACGTGCTCGCCGACGTCGACCGGACACCGTCCTCGGCGGGCCGCGAGTTCTGGGTGACCTTCGACGCCAACTACCAGAGCACCGAGGACTCCGCCCTCACCCTGTTCGTCGCCTCGTCCACCGCCACCAGCGGCGTGGTGGAGGTGCCCGGCCTGCTGGAGGAGTTCCCCTTCACGGTGGCGGCGAACGACGTCACCGCGGTGTCCCTGCCCATCGACGTACGAGCCGGGATGAAGGACACCAACGCCCAGCGCGTCGAGCCGCTCGCCGTGCACCTGGTGGCCGACGACGAGGTCACCGTCTACGGACTGAACCGCCAGAAGTACACGACCGATGCGTTCCTGGCCGTCCCCGTCACCGCCACCGGCACGCGCTACCGAGTGGTGGACTACGAGTTCGGCCTCGCGCCCGTGGTGGGCGTCGTGGCGACCGAGGGTCGCACGACGGTGACGATCGACCCGCCGTCGCCGCTGCTCGAGACCACCACGGTGCAGCTCGAGCTGGGCGAGGTCTTCGAGTGGGAGACCAGCACGTCGCAGAGCATCACCGGCGCCCTCGATCACCTCGACCGCCCCGGTCGGCGTACGGCGCCAACCGTTGGCCAACATCCGAACGGGTTCGGCTCCTGCTCTACATCGGCGAGCCTGCTCCCGACCGCCACGTGGGGCGCACGTTCGCGAGCATGCCTCTGGCGGGACGCAGCCAGGACACCTTCCGCGTCGTCGGCGACGAGGACGGCACGGTGGTCACGATCACCGACTCCGAGGGCAGTCGCGACGTCACGCTCGACGCGGGCGAGTTCCACTTCGTCAGCGTCGCGCTGAACCTGGTGCTGCGCCGCACTCCTGCGCTGTGGGAACCCGACAACCCGCCCACCGCGGCCGGCCTCCGCGGAGCCATCACCTTCGCCGCGCTGCTGGCGGTGGCCATGGTGATCGCCGTGGCCGCGCCGGCTGTGGGCTACTGGGCACTGTTCGTGCTCTTCCTGCAGCGGTCCGGTCGAGCGGGTGCTCGCCCGTGCCGGTCGACCGTGACGACGCCGGGATCGGTGGCGCCCGCGTGGACGTCACCGCGACGGGTGTCGTCACCGACGAGCGCTCGCTGGTCACCGGTGGCGACGGCAGCGCGACGTACTGCCTGACCTCGTCGGCCGCCGGTGCCACCGCTGTGCACGCGACGTCGTCCGGCCTGACCGCGGACGCGACCCTCACGTGGACCGCGGCGCCGGTCAACCAACCGCCGGTCGCGACGGCGGCGACGCTCACCACGCCGCAGGACACCGCCCTGCCCGTCACCCTCAAGGGCACCGACCCCGAGAGCGACGCACTGACGTACGCCGTCGCGACCCAGCCTGCGCACGGCACCCTCAGCGGGTCCGGCGCAGACCGGACCTACACGCCGGCCGCGGGCTACCACGGTCCCGACTCCTTCACCTTCACCGTCTCCGACGCCACCCACAGCTCGGCGCCGGCCACGATCACCATCAACGTCGAACGCGTCACCCCGCCACCGGTCAACCAGCCGCCCACCGCCCCTCACGTCCGCCTACACCGTGGCCTGGTGATCGCCGTGGCCGCGCCGGCTGTGGGCTACTGGGCACTGTTCGTGCTCTTCCTGAGCGGTCCGGTCGAGCGCGTGCTCGCCCGTGCGAGCTGACCGTCCACCTCACCTCCCCTTCACCTCATCAGGCCGAGGCCAGGGCCAGCTTCACCGCGAAGCCGACGAAGACCGCGCCGACCGCCGAGGTCGCGCCCGCCGACAGCGCCTTGCGCCGGCGGAAGGCGGCCGCGAGGTGGGTGCCGCCGAAGATGAGGACGCTGAGGTACGCCGCGCTGGCCAGGGTCGCGAGCGTGCCGAGCACCAGGAACGAGACGACCGGGTGGGCGTAGGCGGGGTCGACGAACTGCACGAAGAACGCGACGAAGAACAGGATCGCCTTGGGGTTGAGCAGGCTGATCACCAGCGCGCGACGGTACGGCCGCTCGCCGCGGGCCTGCGGCTCCACGCCGGCCTCGACAGCGGCGTCGGCGATCTGGTCGGCGACGGGGACGCGCGAGCGCCACATGCCCCAGGCCGCGCGCAGCATGCCGATGGCGAGCCAGAGCAGGTAGGACGCGCCCACCCACTTCACGACGGCGAACGCCGACGGGTTGGCCTGCAGCAGCGACGCGACGCCGGCCGCGGACAGCGTCATCAGCACCGCGTCGCCGGTCCACACCCCCGCCGCACCGGCGTACCCGCTCCGGACCCCGCGCCGTGCGGCGACGGAGAGCACGTAGAGCGAGTTCGGGCCCGGCAGCAGGATGATCAGGACGAGGCCGACGAGGTAGGTCGGGAGGTCGGTGATGCCCAGCACGCGTCCAGTGTGCGGCCGGCCGCGGGGCGCGGGTCACCGATCTCGTGGGGTGGGCCGAACGTCACACGCGACGCCGGAGCCGTGAGGTCATCAGGTGACCCTGTGGCAGCGGCCACGGCAGTCCCCGCGCCGACTCGGGCGAAGCTCAGCGGGGGCTGGTTGGCGCGCCGAACGTTCGCAGGACGTGTTCGAGAGTGACGGCCAGCAGCTCGTGCGTCGCCTCGCGGGTGGCGTCGCCGCGCAGCCAGCGCCGGGTCGCGGCGCGGTTGAGGCCGGTCCAACACTCGAGCGAGTAGCGCAGTCGGATCGAGTCCTGGGGGGCGATGTCGGCGTGAAGGTCGCGAGCCACGCCACCGCGCGCCTCTGAGGTCGGCGACCACACGGCTCACCTCGGTCGGCTATGTCATCACCGGGCGCGATCGTCCCGAGATAGATCGTGCGGTTCGCCTCGGTCCAGTCCAGCCAGCGTGAGACGGAGTCCGCCACCCGTGCGCGGGCGCTGCGCCCCTCGGGCGCCCGCAGGCCGTCCTCGCGGAGGGCATCGATCCTCTGGAGCAGCGCGATGTAGACCTCGGTACGGCCGCCGAAATAGTGGTGCACCAGCCCGCGAGTGACACCTGCCGCACGCGCGATGTCCTCGACCGAGACCTCTTCGTAGCCACGCTCGGCGAACAGGTCGTTGGCCGCGTCGAGCATCTGCTCGCGTCGCTGCGCGGGATCGAGGCGCTTGTACTTCGGCGTCGTGGTCATGCGTGCAGTGTTGCAGTGATTGGCGATTCGTCAAAAAGAGGTCGGCGTCTCGTTGGGACTGCACCAAGGGCACCGGCGCCTTGAATTGGCACTTCGTCAACAGACTGTTAGCATTGTGTCAACAAGTCGATTCAGTCGCGTTGCGACCTGGCGGACACCCCGCAGCTCTCCTCCGACCCCGCTTGGCCACTCACCGACCCGCCAGAGAAGTGCGGAGTCCCCTACGAATGGAAGTCATCATGAGGAAGCTCATCACCACCACCGCGCTGGCCGTCACCGCCATCAGCACCACGGTCGCGCTTGCTGGACCCGCCAACGCCACCGACGACTGCACCTGGAACAGCGGCACCGACGCCGCGCCCGGCGCGTGGGCGTGGAACTCGTTCACCGACTGGTCCACCAGCGACGCCACGCCCGCCGACCCGGACGAGTCCGGTGAGGACAACCTCGCCAACCTGATCCAGATCGGCGAGGGCTGGACCGACACCGCCGACTCCGCCTACCGCCAGAAGGTGAGCGACGGCTGGCAGCGGTTCACCCCGTGGTCGACCAGCGACACCGCTCCCGCCGTCGCGGCCAACGAAGAGGCCGGACACCGCTACACCCGCGAGGTCGGCAACAACGACGCCGCTCCCGCCACCGAGGGCAAGCCCGCCGTCCCGGGCACTCCCGCCGTTCCGGGCACGTCGACCGTCTGGGCGAGCTTCTCCCCCAACAAGGAGCAGGGGCCCCTGACCGACGCGCCGTCCTACCCGACCGACCGCCGCGGCACGTGGAACGCGAAGGACATGATCCCCGGTGGTCACGCGGGTCCCGACGGCATCTACAGCCAGAGCGACGGAAACGGCAACGGGTCGTGGTTCTACCGCTCGGTGGGTACGCCGGGCACTCCGGCAGTCCCGGCCACCCCGGCAGTTCCAGGCACCCCTGCCAAGGCGGAGACGTTCCACACCGAGTACCAGTTCGACGTGTACGCCTTCCACTACGAGTACCGCTGGTCCGTCTACCAGCGGGGCACCATCGAGGGCACTGCTCCCGTGACCTGCGACACCGACGAGCCGACCGAGGGGCCGACCGACGAGCCGACGGAGGAGCCGACCGGAGGCGCCGACGGACGAGCCGACCGTGACCCCGGAGACCCAGACCGACGAGCCGACCGAGACGCCTCAGACGGCCGCCACCCCGCCGGTGGCCGAGGTGCTGGCAGCCCACACCGCCACGTCGGTGGCCCACGTGCCCGCAGCAGCCCACACGGGAGTCTCGTCTGCGGGCACCACGCCGGTAGCTCAGGTGATGCCGGCCCAGGTGGCGGCCCACGCCCCGAAGCAGCACCGCGCTCCTGCCGCGGTGCCCACCACGATCGACGCTGGGCTGTGAGATGAAGCGGCTCCTGGTCGGCCTCCTGGCGGTCGTCTCGCTGACCGCCTGCGGCGGCACCGTGACGGAGCCGCTCTCGTCGACAGCCTCGACGCAGAGCGAGGTCGACGCCCCTGCCGTTACTCCTGTCGCTGCTGCTGCCCCTACTGCTGCGGCGGATCCCACCAAGCCGACCCGGCTGCGGCTGGACGAGATCGACGCTCCCGTCGTCCCGCTGGACCTCGCCGGATCCACGCTGGTCCCGCCCGACGATCCCACGGTGCTCGGCTGGTGGGGCAAGGATGCCGGGGCTCGGCACGGGGTCACCCTGCTGGTGGGGCACACCGTGCACACCGGCGGCGGGGACCTCGACGACCTCGAGGACGTGCCGGTGGGAGCCACCGCACGCGTGAGCGGGGTTCGCTACCAGGTCGCCAGCGTCAAGGTGATCAGCAAGACCGCACTCGCCGAGCAGGCTCCGCGCCTGTTCGCCCAGTCCGGCCCGCACCGACTGGTGATCGTCACCTGCGAGGACTACAACCCGGCAACTGGCCACTACGACGCGAACGTGGTCCTGACCGCGACCCGGTCGAACTGACGAGCCGCCTCGACGGGTCTCACCCGACCGGAAGACCCAGGACACGCAGAAGCCGCTCGCTGACCGCGCCTTCCTCTGGTGGAGCCTAGGGGACTCGAACCCCTAACCCCCTGCTTGCAAAGCAGGTGCGCTACCAATTGCGCCAAGGCCCCGTGGTGGCGCCGTGGCGCCGTGGTGGAGCGTCAGGCCTTCTCGACGGTGTCGGTGGCCTCGGCCCAGAGGGCCTGCTCGTTCTTGCCCTCGTCCATCTTCTTCTTCGCGACGACCGCGCCGGCGGCGGCGAGTGCGACCAGCAGGAGCTTCTTCATGGACTCTCCTCGGGATCGGAGCGAAGGGTGGTGCGAAAGGGATGGAGTGGGCCTAGGAGGACTTGAACCTCCGACCTCTTCCTTATCAGGGAAGCGCTCTAACCGTCTGAGCTATAGGCCCGTGCACGCCGCAAGCGGCGACGCCGAAGGTTACCTGACCACGGTCAGGCGGAGCCAATCGGGGTCATCGGCTCACTTCTCGTCCTCGGCGAGGGTGACCTCGATGCCGCCGAGGAGGGCGGCCGCGAGGTTGTAGAGGAACGCCGTCAGGGTCGCGATCGCGGTGATCAGGATGACGTCGACGACCGAGACGAGGAGCGTGAAGCCGAGCACCCGCGACATGCCGACGTAGTTGGTGATGTCGAAGGTGGAGTTGCCGCTGTCGCCCTCGACGATGCTCGCCACGGCCGAGTTGATCGAGTCCCACACGCCGGCAGCGCCGAGCACCGACCACACCATGAAGATGGCGACGAAGGTGACGACACCGAAGGCGACGGAGAGCAGGAACGACGTCTTCATCACCGACCACGGGTCCACCCGGGTCAGCCGCAGCCGGGCCCGACGCGGCTGGCGCCCGGACGCACGACGCGCGCGGTTGCCACGCGCCGCAGCCGGTCCGGCGTTGGCCCGGTGCTCCTCAGCTGCGCTGGAGAACGTGTCCTGGAGCCGCCCGGTCAGGGACCGCTTGGCGGGCTCGCCCCCGGAGGTACGGCGGGGAGTCGCGGTGCGCTCCGACATGGGTCACTCACTCCTCGGTGTCGTCGGCGGGGGCATCGGCAGGCGCTTCGACAGCGTCCTGACCATCGATTGTTGCATCGTCGACCACGTCGGGCGAAACGGCTGCGGCCTCACGGGCGCCTTCCTCGACCTCGGCGGCGGCCTCGGCAGCCTGCTCCTCGACCTCCTCGTCCTCGCGAGCCTCGACCGAGCGGGCCACCACGGCGACCGTGTCGCCCTTCTTGGGCGTCACGAACTTCACGCCCTGGCTGTCGCGGCCGGTGGCCCGGAAGTTGGCGTCGATCGGGCTGCGGACGACCTGCCCGCCGCTGGTGATCGAGAGCACCTCGTCGCCCTCCTCCACGATGAACGCGCCGACCAGGCCGCCGCGGTCCTCGTTGGTGAGCTTGACCGCTCGGATGCCGACGCCGCCACGGTTGGTGGTGCGGTAGTCGGTGATGCGCGAGCGCTTGGCGTAGCCGCCGTCGGTGATGGTGAAGACGTACTGCTCCTTCACCTCGCTGTCCTCGACGGAGGCGCCGGCCTCCTCGATCGCCTCCTCGGCCGCGACCTGGGCGGCACGGATCACGGAGAGGGAGAGCACCGCGTCGTCGTCGTGCTTGAACTTCATCCCGCGTACGCCGCCGGTGGCGCGTCCCATCGGGCGCAGCTGCTCGTCGCTGGCCTGGAAGCGGATCGCCTGACCCTTGCGGGACACCAGCAGGATGTCGTCGTCGGCGTTGACCAGCTCGGCACCGATCAGCTCGTCGTCGTCCTCGCGGAAGTTGATCGCGATGACGCCCGCCTGGCGCGGGCTGTTGTAGTCACCGAGCTTGGTCTTCTTGACCAGGCCGGTGCGGGTCGCCAGCACGAGGTAGGGGGCCTGCTCGTAGTCGCGGATCGCCAGCACCTGGGCGATGTCCTCGTCGGGCTGGAACGACAGCAGGCCGGCGACGTGGCCGCCCTTGGCGTCGCGTGCGGCCTCGGGCAGGTTGTAGGCCTTGGTGCGGTAGACGCGACCGGCGGTCGTGAAGAACAGCAGCCAGTGGTGGTTGGTCGTGGCGATGAAGTGCTGGACCACGTCGTCACCGCGCAGCGTCGCGCCGCGCACGCCCTTGCCGCCGCGCTTCTGCAGCCGGTACTGGTCGGCTCGCGTGCGCTTGGCGTAGCCGCCGCGGGTGATGGAGACGACGAGGTCCTCGTCGGGGATCAGGTCCTCCATCGACAGGTCGCCGTCGGCGGCGATGATCTGCGTACGCCGCTCGTTGCCGTACTTGTCGACGATCTCGGTCAGCTCGTCGGAGACGATCTGCCGCTGGCGCGCCTCGTTGGCCAGGATGTCCTCGAGGTCGGCGATGACGCGCTCGAGCTCGCCGAGGCGGTCCATGATCTTCTGGCGCTCGAGGGCGGCCAGGCGGCGCAGCTGCATCTCGAGGATGGCGTTGGCCTGGATCTCGTCGATCTCGAGCAGCGCGATGAGTCCCTGGCGGGCCTCCTCGACGTCGGGGCTGCGACGGATCAGGGCGATGACCTCGTCGAGCGCGTCGAGCGCCTTGGCGAGCCCGCGGTAGATGTGGGCCTGGCGCTCGGCCTCGGCGAGCCGGAAGCGCGTACGCCGCTGGATGACCTCGATCTGGTGGGTGACCCAGTTGGAGATGAACTGGTCGATCGGCAGGGTGCGCGGCACCCCGTCGACCAGGGCCAG
The DNA here is from genome assembly GCA_963701485.1 of uncultured Actinomycetota bacterium. Classification (GTDB taxonomy): domain Bacteria; phylum Actinomycetota; class Actinomycetes; order Propionibacteriales; family Nocardioidaceae; genus Nocardioides. The sequence continues at coordinate 187,978 of CAVPAA010000008.1, read as the reverse complement.
CATGTTGGCCGAGAAGTTGGACTGCAGCTCGGTGTGCTTGAACAGGTTGTTGAGCACGACGCGGGCGACGGCGTCGCGCTTGAGGATGATCACCAGGCGCTGGCCGGTGCGCGAGCTGGTGTCGTCGCGGACGTCGGAGATGCCCTGGATCCGTCCGGAGTCGGCGAGCTCGGCGATCTTGAGCGCCAGGTTGTCCGGGTTGACCATGTAGGGGAGCTCGCTGATGACCAGCATGACCCGGCCCTTGGCGTCCTCGTCGATCTCGACCACCGCGCGCTGCGCGATCGAGCCGCGACCGGTGCGGTAGGCCTGCTCGATGCCCTGGCGGCCCACGATCAGCGCCCCGTTGGGGAAGTCGGGGCCCTTGATCCGCTCGACGAGCGCGTCCTGCAGCTCCTCGCGGCTGGCGTCGGGGTGCTCGAGCGCCCACTTCGCGCCGTCGGCGACCTCGATGAGGTTGTGCGGCGGGATGTTGGTCGCCATGCCGACCGCGATGCCGGCCGAGCCGTTGACCAGGAGGTTGGGGAACCGGCTGGGCAGGATGGTCGGCTCCTGCGAGCGACCGTCGTAGTTGGGCTGGAAGTCGACGGTGTCCTCGTCGATGTCGCGGACCATCTCCATGGCCAGCGGCGCCATCCGGCACTCGGTGTATCGCATGGCCGCGGCGGAGTCGTTGCCCGGCGAGCCGAAGTTGCCCTGGCCGTTGATGAGCGGGTAGCGCAGCACCCAGGGCTGCGCGAGGCGCACCATCGTGTCGTAGATCGCGGAGTCGCCGTGGGGGTGGTACTGACCCATCACGTCACCGACGACGCGCGAGCACTTGGAGAAGCCGCGGTCGGGGCGGTAGCCGCCGTCGTACATCGCGTAGAGGATCCGGCGGTGCACCGGCTTGAGCCCGTCGCGTACGTCGGGCAGCGCGCGCCCGACGATGACGGTCATCGCGTAGTCGATGTAGCTCTGCTGCATGAGCGTCTGCAGCTCGATCGGCTGGATGCGGTCGTCGCCGAACCCGAAGCCGCCGGCTCCGTCGCCGGTGCCGGTGGGGGTCTCGGTCATGTCTGTCTCCTGCGTTCTATCGATGTCTAGGGCTGGGCGTAGATGCGGCTAGCGACCTAGATATCGAGGAATCGGACGTCCTTGGCGTTGCGCTGGATGAAGGAACGGCGCTGCTCCACGTCCTCGCCCATGAGGATCGAGAAGATCTCGTCGGCCTGGGCAGCGTCCTCGAGGGTCACCTGCTTCATCAGGCGGGCGTCGGGGTCCATGGTGGTCTCCCACAGCTCGTCGGCGTTCATCTCGCCGAGACCCTTGTAGCGCTGGACCGGGTTCTCCTTGGGCAGCTTCTTGCCCTGGGAGAGGCCGTCGGCCATCAGCGCGTCGCGCTCGGCGTCGGAGTAGACGAACTCGTGCTCGGCCGGCTTGTTCCAGCGCAGGCGGTAGAGGGGCGGCTGCGCCATGTAGACGTAGCCGTGCTCGATCAGCGGCTTCATGAACCGGAAGAGCAGCGTCAGCAGCAGGGTGTTGATGTGGTGGCCGTCGACGTCGGCGTCGGCCATCATCACGACCTTGTGGTAGCGCAGCTTGTCGAGGTTGAACTCCTCGTGGATGCCGGTGCCGAGGGCGGAGATGATCGCCTGGACCTCGGTGTTGGCGAGCACCTTGTCGATGCGGGCCTTCTCGACGTTGAGGATCTTGCCGCGGATCGGGAGGATCGCCTGGATGCGCGGGTCGCGGCCCTGGCGCGCGGAGCCGCCGGCCGAGTCGCCCTCGACGATGAAGACCTCGCACTCGACCGGGTTGGTCGACTGGCAGTCGCTCAGCTTGCCGGGCAGCCCGCCGCCGCCGAGGAGACCCTTGCGACCGCGCGCGAGCTCGCGCGCCTTGCGGGCCGCGATCCGGGCGTTGGCGGCGGCCTGGGACTTGCGCACGATGTCGCGACCCTCGGCCGGGTTCTCCTCGAACCAGGCACCCAGCTGGTCGTTCATGATCCGCTGGGTGAAGCCCTTGGCCTCGGTGTTGCCGAGCTTGGTCTTGGTCTGGCCCTCGAACTGCGGCTCGCCGAGCTTGATGGAGATGATCGCGGTCAGGCCCTCGCGGATGTCGTCACCGGAGACGCGGTCCTCCTTCTTCTTGATCAGGCCCCACTCCTCGCCCCAGTTGTTGACCAGGGAGGTCAGCGAGGCCCGGAAGCCTTCTTCGTGCGTGCCGCCCTCGTGGGTGTTGATGTTGTTGGCGAAGGTGTGGACCGACTCGGTGTAGGTGGTGTTCCACTGCATCGCGACCTCGAGGCTCATGTGCTGGCCCGAGGCACCCTCGGCCGTCTCGGCCTCGAAGGAGATGACGGTCGCGTTGGCCTTGTCCTTGCGGCGGTTGAGGTGCTCGACGTAGTCGACGAGGCCGCGGTCGTACTTGAAGACCTGCACGAGGCCGCCGGTCTCCGCCCGCTTGATCGCGTCGTGCCCGGCGCTGTCCACGTCGCCGGCGATGGTGTCGTCCTCGACGGCGTCGACGATCGCCTCGGCCCGGGCGCGCTCGTCGCGGACGACGAACTCGACGCCCTTGTTGAGGAACGCCATCTCGCGCAGGCGGGCGGTGATCGTCTCGAGGTTGTAGTCGGTGTGCTCGAAGATGTCCTCCGAGGCGTACCAGGTCACCGTCGTGCCGGTGCCCTCGCCCGACTCGAGCGGGCGGATCTGCTCGAGGTCGGCGTCGGGGACGCCGAGCTGGAACGACTGGCGCCACAGGTGGCCGCGGTTCTTGACCTCCGCGACCAGGCGCGAGGAGAGCGCGTTGACCACCGAGACGCCGACGCCGTGGAGACCGCCGGACACCTTGTAGCCGCCGCCGCCGAACTTGCCGCCGGCGTGGAGCATCGTCAGGGCCATCGTGAGGGCGGGCATGTCCTGGCCAGGGGCGGTGTCGGTCGGGATGCCGCGACCGTTGTCCTCGACCCGGACGCCACCGTCGGACTGGAGCGTCAGCACGATGCGGGTCGCGTAGCCCGCGAGCGCCTCGTCGACACCGTTGTCCACGATCTCCCAGATGAGGTGGTGGAGCCCGCGCTCGCCGGTGGAGCCGATGTACATGCCCGGGCGCTTGCGCACGGCCTCGAGGCCCTCGAGCACCTGGATCGCGGAGGCGTCGTACTCGACGCTGCCGTCGACGGCGGTGTTGGAGCGCTTCTCCTCGACCGTCTCCTCGACGGCGGCGGCCAGCGCCTCGGCGCGCTCGGCCTCGGTCTGGTCGTCGGTGGGCTGTGGATCGGGAGCGGAACCGGGAGTGGCGTCGGGGGTGGCCGGGGTGGACTCGTGGTTCTCTTCGCTCAAGGCACGGCCTTCTGCTCGTCGCCCCGGACGCGGTCCGGGAGCGTTCGACATGAGTCGAGTCGCGGCGGTTGCGGGGCAACACGGCATGCGACTCGTGATGCTCATATTACCTGTCAGAGCGCTTGAACCGAAGCACCAACCCCCGACTGGGGATGGATCCGAGGGAAAATGTGCCCTCAGCGGGCCCGTGAAGGCCTGTCAGCCGGTCGAACAGGGGGGTCGGTGGGCCCCCATGTGGTCCGGAGGCTCCCAGATCGGCAGAACGCGGCTCAGCCGTAGGTGTCGCGCGGCCCGCGCCCGTCGCGGCTCGAGAGCCGCCCCTTGGTCCAGCTCGGCAGGTGCGGGCCGAGCACCTCGATCAGGGTCACGGTGCCGTGGCCGAGCTCCTCGTTGAGGCGTCGTACGACGGTGGGTGCGAGCAGCTTGAGCTGGGTTGCCCAGGCGGTCGAGTCGGTGCGCACCACCAGCCGCCCGTCGTCGAACGTCTCGGGCGTGCAGTGGTCGGCCACCTCGTCGCCGACGAGCTCGGCCCACCGGCCGAAGACCCCCTGGACCTTGAGGTCGAGCTCCCAGCCGTGGTTGGCGATCAGCCGACCCATCGCCTGGTCGAGCAGCTGCGGGTCGCGGTCGTCGGGGCGCGCGCCGGAGGACTTCGTGAACGTACGACGCCGGAAGGTCGAGGCGGACTTCTTGCGCGGCTTGCCGCCCGGGGTGGCCGCCGCTGCCCGGGCCGCCGAGCGCGCCAGGTCGAGCCCGTCGGGCTGGTGCTCCGCCGCGGCGTCCGCTTGCGTGGGCTCCGTCCGACGCCTCGTCCGTGGGACTCTCGTCAGTCGTCACGGGTCACCTGCCCGTCCGCGACCAGGTAGCGGACACCCTGCAGGGCCGCGGGCACGTCTGCCGCGACCGCGGCGGTGACCAGCACCTGCTCGGCTCCGGCGACGAGCTCCGCCAGCTGCTGGCGACGCTCGGCGTCGAGCTCGGCGAAGACGTCGTCGAGGACGAGGATCGGGTCGTCGCCGTCGGCCCGCAGCAGGTCGTACGACGCCAGGCGCAGCGCGAGCGCGAACGACCACGACTCCCCGTGGGAGGCGTAGCCCTTGACCGGCAGGCGCAGCTGCGGGTCGCCGAGGGAGAGCAGCAGCTCGTCGCGGTGCGGACCGACCAGGGAGATGCCGCGGTCGAGCTCCTCCTTGCGCCGGGCGGCGACCGCGTCGAGCAGTGCCTGCTGCAGGTCGGCGCCCGGCTCACCCAGGTCGACGCTGGCGCGGTAGTCGAGGTCGGCGTCGTCGCGGCTCGCCCCGCGGGCGACGGCCTCGTAGGCCTTGCCGAGGTAGGGGCGCAGGTCCTCCACCAGCCGCAGCCGGGCGCCGAGGATCTCCGCGCCGACGCGGGCGAGGTTGTCGTCCCAGATCTCGAGCGTGGACATGGCGGCGTCGCGTGACGAGCCCCGGGCGACGCCGGCTGTCTTGAGGAGGCTGTTGCGCTGCTTGAGCACCCGGTCGTAGTCGGCCCGCACGCCGGCCAGCCTCGGCGAGCGGAGGATCAGCAGGTCGTCCAGGAACTTGCGCCGGTCCGAGGGGTCGCCCTTCACGAGCGTCAGGTCGTCGGGGGAGAAGACCACCGTGCGCACCAGGCCGACGATCTCGCGGGGCCGCGGCAGCGGGCGAGCGGTTGATCCGGGCGCGGTTGGCGCGCCCGGGGTTGAGCTCGACCTCGATCAGCGCCGGACGTCCCTCCTTCACCACGGACGCGCGGACGATCGCCTGGTCGGCGCCGGCCCGGACCAGCGGTGCGTCGCTCGCGACGCGGTGCGACGAGAGCCGCGAGAGGTAGTCGATCGCCTCGACCAGGTTGGTCTTGCCCTGGCCGTTGCGGCCGATGAACGCCGTCGCCCCCGGCTCCAGCGCGACGTCGATGTCGGCGTAGGAGCGGAAGTCGTGCAGGGTCAGGTGCGCGACGTGCACAGGGACATCAGCTCTCGCCGGGCTCCTGGCCGCTGCCGGCACCGGCCTTCTTCGACGTCTCCGACTGCTCGGCGCCGGCGCTGCCCTCGGCGTCGCCGCCCTTGGGAGCGGAGGACCGCACGGCGTGGCCGCCGAACTGGTTGCGCATGGCCGCGACGGCCTTCATCGTCGGCGAGTCGTCCTGGCGGGAGACGAAGCGCGCGTACAGCGCGGCCGTGATCGCGGGGGTCGCGACACGCGTGCTCGATGCCGGCCTCGACGGTCCAGCGGCCCTCGCCGGAGTCCTCGGCGTAGCCGGCGATCTTGCTGCAGGCCCGGGTCCTCGTCGAGCGCGTTGACCATGAGGTCGAGCAGCCAGGAGCGGATGACCGTGCCCTCGCGCCAGGACCGGAAGACCTCGGTGACGTTGTCGGTGAGGTCGGCCTTGTCGAGCAGCTCCCAGCCCTCGGCGTAGGCCTGCATGATCGCGTACTCGATGCCGTTGTGGACCATCTTGGAGAAGTGACCGGCGCCGACCTTGCCGGCGTGGACCGAGCCGAACTCGCCCTCGGGCTTGAGGGCGTCGAAGGCCGGCTGGACCTTGGCGACGTCGGCGTCGTCGCCGCCGTACATCAGCGCGTAGCCGTTCTCCAGGCCCCACACGCCGCCGGAGACGCCGCAGTCGACGTAGCCGATCTTCTTCTCCGCGAGCAGCTCGGCGTTGGCGATGTCGTCGGTCCAGCGCGAGTTGCCGCCGTCGACGATCACGTCGCCCTCGCCCAGCAGGGCGGCGAGCTCCTTGACCGTCGCGCGGGTCGGGTCGCCGGCGGGCACCATGATCCACACGACCTTGGGGCTCGGCAGCGCCTCGACGAGCGCCTCGAGCGAGTCGACGTCACTGACGTCGGGGTTGCGGTCGTAGCCCACGACCGTGAGTCCCGCGCGGCGCATGCGCTCGCGCATGTTGCCGCCCATCTTGCCGAGTCCGACGAGTCCGATGTCCATGTCCGGAGCCTAGCCTGAGCGGAATCAGCCCGGGCGCGCCAGCGACCGCGCTGTTCCGCGAGCAAGGCCGGGAGTGAGCCTGCGAACTCCCAACGTCTGACCCCGTGCGGGTCAGCTCAGAAGACGCCGCGGCATCAGCAGGTAGCGGAAGGAACCGGTGGTGTCGTCGGCGTCGGTGCCGGAGATGACCACGGGCTTGGTCGCCTGGGTGAAGGCGAGGTCGACCATCTCCCCGTCGATGGCGGTGAGGCCGTCGAGCAGGAACTGCGGGTTGAAGCCGGTGGTCAGGTCGTCTCCGTCGATGTCGGCGTCGACGGCCTCGGTGGCCATCGCCTCGTCGCCGGAGCCGGCGTCGAGCACGATCTGGTTGTCGCCGAACTTCATCTGCACCGCGGTGTTGCGCTCGGCGACCAGCGCGACGCGCTTGACGGTCTCGATCAGGTCGGCCTTGCTGACCTTGGCCACGGTGAGGTGCTCGGCCGGGAAGAGCGAGCGGACCTTGGGGAACTCGCCGTCGAGCAGGCGCGTGGTGGTGCGACGTACGCCGCCCAGGCCGCTGCCCTCGAAGCCGATCAGGCCCTCGCCGGCGCCGCCCGAGCTGAGGGCGATCGTCACCTCGGCGCCGGAGGTGAGCGACTTGGCGGTGTCGCCGAGCACCTTGGCGGGCACCAGCGCGGCCACGGACTCGTCGGGGGACTGCGGGTTCCAGGTGAGCTCGCGGTGCGAGAGGCGGAAGCGGTCGGTGGCGAGGAGCGCCATGGTCGAGCCGTCGATCTCGATCCGTACGCCGGTGAGCACCGGCAGCATGTCGTCGCGACCGGCAGCGGTCACGGCCTGCGCGACGGCGTGGGCGAAGTCGGCGCTCGAGACGGTGCCGGTGGCCGAGGGCATCTCCGGCAGCGTCGGGTAGTCGGAGACCGGCATCGTCTGCAGGCTGAAGCGCGCGGACCCGCACGTGAGCGACACGCGCGGACCGTCGAGGGTCAGCTCGACCGGCTTGGCCGGCAGGCTGCGGCAGATGTCGGCGAGGAGGCGGCCGCTCACCAGCGCCTTGCCCTCGTCGTTGACCTCGGCGGAGAGCGTGGCGCGGGCCGAGGTCTCGTAGTCGAACGTCGAGAGCACCAGTCCGGCGTCGCTCGCCTCGATCAGCAGACCGGCCAGGACCGGGGAGCTGGGGCGGACCGGGAGGCTGCGGGCAGCCCAGGCGACGGCATCGGCGAAGACGTCGCGTTCGACGCGGAACTTCACAAGGGTCTCCTCGATGAGAGGTGGTGCGGGCAACGAGCGGCTGCACGCAGGCGGGAACCACACGCGTGCACGTGGGAAGTGCATCCTGCCACGCGCGGTCGAGCCGGCGGCAGGGTTCTCCCCAGAGGGAGGGCGGTGAGGTGTTGGCGGGATATCGGACCAGTGTTGAGGTTCATAGTCGTCGTAGGGTCCGTGGAAACTGTGGACAACTCGGGTTTGCGCAGGTCAGGGGGCCGAAACCCTGTGTACGACGGGTGTGGACGCCGTCGGACGGCACCGGCGCGAGGTGTGGACGGCGCCGCAGGTCGTGTCGTTCGTCCCGAGGTGTCCACAGGGGCTGGGGACGACGCGGCGGACCGAACCACAACTTCTCCACACGCGGAGCAGTCGCCGGGCAGTCGCCGGCGCTCCGGGCCGTCAGGCCTGGCGGGCCTGCATCTTGACCCGGTTGGTGAGCTCGCTGACCTGGTTGAAGACGGCGCGGCGCTCGGCGAGGAGCTGGCGGATCTTGCGGTCGGCGTACATCACCGTCGTGTGGTCGCGGCCGCCGAACTCGCGCCCGATCTGCGGCAGGGACATCGAGGTGAGCTCGCGGCACAGGTACATGCCGATCTGGCGCGCCATCACCAGGTGCCGGCCGCGGGAGGGCCCGGTGAGGTCCTCGAGCGAGACGCCGAAGTAGGCGGCGGTCTGGGCGATGATCAGCGCGTGCGTGATCTCGGGCTCGCCGCCCTCGGGGATCAGGTCCTTGAGCACGATCTCGGCCAGGGTCATGTCGACCTCCTGGCGGTTGAGGTTGGCGAACGCCGTGACGCGGATCAGCGCACCCTCGAGCTCGCGGATGTTGGTCTGGATCTTGGACGCGATGAACTCGAGCACGTCCGGCGGCGCGGTGAGCCGGTCCATCGCGGCCTTCTTGCGCAGGATCGCGATGCGGGTCTCGAGGTCGGGCGGCTGGACGTCGGTGATGAGGCCCCACTCGAACCGGTTGCGCAGCCGGTCCTCCAGCGCCTCGAGCCGCTTGGGCGCGCGGTCGGAGGTCAGCACGATCTGCTTGTTGGCGTTGTGGAGGGTGTTGAACGTGTGGAAGAACTCCTCCTGGGTCTGCGTCTTGCCCTCGAGGAACTGGATGTCGTCGATCAGCAGGACGTCGACGTCGCGGTAGCGCCGCTTGAACCGGTCCTGCCGGTCGTCGCGGATCGCGTTGATGAACTCGTTGGTGAACTCCTCGCTGGAGACGTAGCGCACCTTGGCGTTGCTGTAGAGGCTCCGCACGTAGTGGCCGATCGCGTGCAGGAGGTGGGTCTTGCCCAGACCCGAGTCCCCGTAGACCAGCAGCGGGTTGTAGGCCTTGCCCGGCGCCTCGGCCACGGCCACCGCAGCGGCGTGCGGGAACCGGTTGGACGAGCCGATGACGAAGGTCTCGAAGGTGTACTTGGGGTTGAGGCGCGTCTCCAGGGCCGACGAGCGGCGCTCGCCGGCGACACCGACCGGCTCGTGCGGCTCGATCGTGACCGGGGCGGGAGGCTCGTACGCCGCCTGGATGTTTGTCGACAAAGCGACAGATCCATCTGTCGATTCGTCGATCTGTGGCTGGGCCTCCGCCTCGAGCGCCGGGTTGACCGTCACGAGCATCCGGATCTCGCGACCGAAGCCCTCGGTCAGCGCGTCCTCGATGTGGTTGCGCAGCCGGCCCTCGAGCTGGTTGCGGGTGAAGTCGTTGGGCACGGCGATGATCGCCGTGTTCTCGTGGAGCGTCATCGGCACGCTCGGGCGCAGCCAGGCCCGCTGGTTGGGCTGGAGGTCCTCGACGATCTGCTGCCACGCCGTCCCGAGATCTACCTGCTGGTCGTCCACCGGACCGCCTTCGCTTCCACCATGTCGTCGTGCTCGTGTGCTGCTCTGGATCCGACCTCGGAGGGGCTGCGCCACCGATGTGACCGGTGAGGCTTCCACAGAGTTGTCCACAAGCTGTGAACTGCCGGGCCCGACCCACCGGATCGGACCCCCACGGCCGTGACGGCTGGCGATCCTTCCAGCGTTTCCGCAGGTCAGAGACCGGTTCGAGTGGCCTGTGACCCGGATCACATCGTGTGCTGGACCCTGGTCGGACCGTGGTCGGGACGGACCGCGGAGGTCCCGAACGTAACAACCGGTGGAGGCGTGGAGCAAGATGTCATCCACAGGCCGACCGGTGCCGGCGGCTCGAGGGTTTGACCCCCCGTTCGCCCGCCGCGTACCGTTGGCCGGTCGCTCCCCGTCGACGGGTGCCGCATGTCCACGATCCGCCACCTGGCGGCCGCGCGGGCGGGCGGTGCCGGTTGATCGACCAGCACCGACGCCGTGCGGAGTGGACATCCCTCGAAACCTTCGGAGAAATAGCCGTGAGCAAGCGTACGTACCAGCCGAACAACCGTCGCCGTCACAAGGTGCACGGCTTCCGCCTGCGCATGCGGACCCGTGCCGGTCGCGCCATCCTGTCGGGTCGTCGCCGCAAGGGCCGCAAGAGCCTGGCCGTCTGACGGCCAGAGCCCGCGGCACACGCCGTTGCTCTCCGCTGTCCACCGCCTCACCACCGCTGACGGCTTCCGCCGCACGGTGCGTCAGGGGCGACGCGCCGGCTCGACGACCCTCGTGGTCCACCTGTGGGTGGATCGCGACGCCGCACCGGCGCCGGCGCAGGTGGGGTTCACGGTCGGCAAGGCCGTGGGCAACGCCGCCACGCGCAACCGTGTGAAGAGACGACTTCGGCACCTGACCCGGGAACACCTCGCTGCACTCGAGGAGCTCCCGGGTCGTGCTGCGCTCGTGGTCCGTGCGCTCCCGGCCTCGTCCGAGGCGTCGTACGCCTCCCTCGGTGCCGACCTCGCCCGTACCCTGAGCAGGGTGAGCTCGTCATGAAGCACCTCCTCATCGGCTTCATCCGGGCGTGGCGGTTCGCGATCAGCCCGCTCTACGGCCAGGTCTGCCGCTACCACCCGAGCTGCTCGGCGTACGCCCTCGAGGCCGTCACCGTGCACGGCTCGATCCGCGGCACCTGGCTCGCCGTACGCCGTATCGCCCGCTGCCACCCGTGGGCCGCCGGCGGGTACGACCCCGTTCCTCCCCGCGCCGGATCGGCCGGCCAGTCCTCATCCACGTCCACCGCAACTCGAGGAGCATGAGTGCTCGACTTCTTCGGCACCATCGGCGGCGCGATCATGGCGCCGCTCTACTACGTCATCTCGGCGGTGCTAGTGGGCTGGCACAAGCTGTTCGGCAGCATCTTCGGGCCCGAGACCGGCATCGCGTGGGTGCTGTCGATCATCGGGCTGACGCTCGTGATCCGCATCGCGCTGATCCCGCTCTTCGTCAAGCAGATCAAGTCCAGCCGCAACATGCAGCTCATCCAGCCCAAGGTGCGTGAGCTGCAGAAGAAGTACGGCCACGACCGGGAGCGTCTCGCGCAGGAGACGATGAAGCTCTACAAGGACTCGGGCACCAACCCGTTCGCGTCCTGCCTGCCGATCATCCTCCAGATGCCGATCTTCCTGGCGCTGTTCCGGCTGATCGACCAGGCGGTGAAGAACCCCTCGGATCCCAAGGGGCTCATGACGGTCACGCTCAACGAGCAGTTCCGTGACGCGACGTTCCTCGGCGCGAAGATCTCCGACACGTTCCTCAACACCGACGACATCGGCGTGCGGGTGCTGGCGGCCTTCCTCGTGCTCGCCATGACGGCGACCACGTTCCTCACCCAGCGCCAGCTGATGAGCAAGAACATGCCGGCCGACGCCCTCTCCGGTCCCTACGCCCAGCAGCAGAAGATGCTGCTCTACGTCCTCCCCGTCGTGTTCGCCGTCGGTGGTATCGCGTTCCCGATCGGCGTCCTCTTCTACTGGACCACGTCGAACCTCTGGACCATGGGCCAGCAGTTCTACGTCATCCGTAACAACCCGGCTCCCGGCACCCCCGCGGCCGCGGCCAAGGAGGACCGCGACCGCGCGAAGGCCGCCCGCAAGGGCCAGAAGACGCCCGCGCAGATCGAGGAGGAGCGCCTCGCCGCCGAGGCGGAGGCGCGCCGTGCGGAGAAGTCAGACACCCGCCAGCAGCCCCAGCGGCAGTCCAAGTCCCAGCGCAGCAAGAAGAAGCGCTGACCCAGACCTCCCCTGACGACGCTCGCGAGGGTGTCGTCGTACCTGAGACGAAGCAGGAGACACACGTGAGTGAGCAGCTGACCGACGGTGAGACCGCCGCCGAGACGACCGAGCCGACCGAGACCGACGAGCCGACGAGCGAGGCCGCCGGCGCGGCCCGACCTTCCAAGGTCCAGCGCCTGGAGCACGAGGGCGACATCGCCGCGGACTACCTCGAGGAGCTCCTCGACATCGCGGACCTCGACGGTGACCTCGACATGGACGTCGAGGGTGACCGCGCCAGCGTGCAGATCGGTGGAGCCGACCTGAGCCTGCTCGTCGGTCGCAACGGCGAGGTGCTGGAGGCGCTCCAGGAGCTCACCCGCCTGGCGGTCTACCGCGAGACCGGCGAGCGTTCGCGCCTCATGCTCGACGTCGACGGTCACCGCGCCCAGCAGCGCGAGCGGCTGGTCGCCCTGGCGGAGACGTCGATCGCCGAGGTGAAGGAGTCCGGTGAGTCCGTCTCCCTCGACCCGATGAGCGCCTTCGAGCGCAAGGTCGTCCACGACGCCGTGGCCGCGGCCGGTCTCACGTCGGAGTCCGAGGGCGCCGAGCCCAAGCGGTACGTGGTGATCCTCCCCGCGTGAGTGACGACGTTTCACGTGAAACACCCTCCGTGCCGCCCGAGGCACGGAGGGTGTTCGCGTCCGACCGCCTCGAGCTGGCCGAGCGCTACACCGAGCTGCTGGCCACCGAGGGCGTCCTGCGCGGCCTGATCGGGCCCCGTGAGGCGCCGCGGCTCTGGGAGCGTCACGTCCTCAACTCGGCCGTGCTGGGTGAGGCGGTCCCGGAGGGGGCTTCGGTCTGCGACATCGGCACCGGCGCCGGCCTCCCGGGCCTGGTGCTGGCGATCGCTCGGCCGGACCTCGCGGTGACCCTGGTCGAGCCGCTGCTGCGACGTACGACGTTCCTCGACGAGGTCGTGACGGACCTGGGGCTCAGCCACGTCACGGTCGTCCGCGCCCGTGCCGAGGAGCTGCACGGCCAGGTGACGTACGACGTGGTCACGTCACGTGCGGTGGCTCCTCTGGAGCGCCTGCTCGGCTGGTCGATGCCGCTCGTGTCCCCGACCGGGGCGACGGTGGCGATGAAGGGCCGCTCGGTGCGTGACGAGATTGCAGAGACGCAGGGGTTCCTGGCCACGTGGCGCTGCGGGGATCCTGAGGTGTTCGAGGTGGGCGTCGGCCTGGTGGATCCCCCCACCACCGTGGTGCGGGTGCCGTGGGCCGACCCTTCCCGGATAGGTTGGCCCCTTGCCCGGAATCCGAAGCGGCGCCCCGGGCGTCGGGACCGTTCCCAGCGGTCGAGCGAGAGGTGAGCTGAGTTGAGCCAGGGCCCCAGAGACGAGACGGGTTGGCGCAGCGCGGGCAGTGACCCGTACCCGTTTTCCACCGCTCAGGACAGCACCCCTGAGCGGGGATATCCACAGGATGGCCCCGTTCATCCACAGGACGGGGATAGCGGGGCTGTTTCACGTGAAACACCGGCCGCCGATGTTTCACGTGAAACACGGCCGGCCTGGCAGGTACGCACCGCCGGCGAGCTCGCCGGTCAGGACAACGACTTCGCCGACCAGGCCACACCCCTCGCGCAGGCTGCCCAGCACTCGGTCCTGGCGCGCACCGGCGGTCTGCGCCGGCAAGGCGTACCCCGCCCGGACGCCACCCGCGTCCTCGTCGTCGCCAACCAGAAGGGTGGCGTCGGCAAGACCACCTCGACGGTCAACGTGGCTGCGGGCCTGGCTCAGCTCGGTCAGAAGGTCCTCGTCATCGACCTCGACCCGCAGGGCAACGCCTCGACGGCCCTCGGGATCGAGCACCACCGCGGCGTGCCGTCGACCTACGACATGCTCGTCGAGGGTGCGCCCCTCGCCGACGTGATGACCGAGTCCGCCGACCTCCCTGACCTCTGGGTGGTCCCGGCGACGATCGACCTGGCCGGCGCCGAGATCGAGCTCGTCAGTGTGGTCGCTCGCGAGCAGCGCCTCGACCGTGCGATCGCCGCCCACCCGCTCGTCGGGAGCGCGGCCGAGATCGGTGAGGACCGCTTCGACTACGTCCTCGTCGACTGTCCGCCGTCGCTCGGCCTCCTCACGCTCAACGCGCTGGTCGCCGGCCGCGAGATGTTCATCCCCATCCAGGCGGAGTACTACGCCCTCGAGGGCCTCGGCATGCTGCTGGAGACCGTCGAGATGGTGCGCCAGCACCTCAACCCGCGGCTGGTCATCTCCACGATCCTGCTCACGATGTACGACGCCCGCACCCGCCTCGCCGCCGGCGTGGCCGACGAGGTGCGCAGCCACTTCGGTGACCAGGTCCTCAAGACCGCGGTGCCGCGGTCGGTCCGGGTCTCGGAGGCACCGTCCTACGGCCAGACCGTGATGACCTACGATCCGGCGTCGGCGGGTGCGCTCTCCTACCTGGAGGCCGCCCGCGAGATCGCCAGCAAGGGAGCGCCCGCATGAGCAGCAACGCACCGCGTCGCGGACTGGGGCGCGGCCTCGGGTCACTGATCCCGACCGCCCCCAGCCAGCCCCTCCCCCCGCCGGCCGCGGCTGACCCGGCGCCCTCCGCCGGCGGTCCGATCGAGTCGGCCACGCCCTCCGCTGCCGTCGCCGACGGGTCGCAGCCCGCGCAGGGCACCGTCGCCGGTGCCTACTTCGCGGAGCTGCCCATCGCGCAGGTCCGTCCGAACGCCCGCCAGCCGCGGCAGGTCTTCGAGGAGGAGGCGCTCGCCGAGCTGGTGCACTCCATCCAGGAGGTCGGCCTCCTGCAGCCCGTCGTCGTACGCCGCACCGGCGAGGACGCGTACGAGCTGATCATGGGCGAGCGTCGCTGGCGCGCCTCCCAGCAGGCCGGTCGCGACACGATCCCCGCGATCGTGCGCGAGACCGACGACGACGACATGCTCCGCGACGCGCTCCTGGAGAACCTCCACCGCTCGCAGCTCAACCCGCTCGAGGAGGCGGCCGCCTACGGCCAGCTGCTCGAGGACTTCGGCTGCACCCACGAGGAGCTCGCCCAGCGCATCGGCCGCTCGCGGCCACAGATCTCCAACACGCTGCGGCTGCTGAAGCTCTCCCCTGCCGTCCAGCGTCGCGTTGCCGCCGGCGTCCTCTCGGCCGGGCACGCCCGCGCCCTGCTGTCCGTCGACGATGCTGGTCTCCAGGACAGGCTCGCCTCCCGGGTCACCGCGGAGGGCATCTCCGTGCGCGGACTGGAGGAGATCGTCTCGCTCCGCGGCGAGGAGGAGTCGGCTCCGCGCGTCCTGCGCAAGAAGCCCGTCGCCCCCGGTCTCGACGAGCTGGGAGAACGGCTCTCCGACCGGCTCGAGACCCGCGTCAAGGTCGACCTCGGCAAGGCCAAGGGCAAGATCACGGTCGAGTTCGCGAGCCTCGACGACCTGCGTCGGATCGTCGACATCATGGACCCGCGCAACCGCGACGACCGGCCGATCTGAGACGCGGCACCCCGGCGCCGTACGCACTGGTGGGGGAACTCCGACACCTGGAGGGGGTTGTATCGCACTCCAGGTGACGGACTCCCCGCCCGAGCGGGGACTCCGCGGCTAGCCGTCACCTCAAATGTCGACAAAGCGACACATCGACCTGTCGACGAATCGACGAGTAGACCTAGCGCTTTGTCTTCTTCTTCGCCCGCTTGTCGGCGCGCTTGCGGGCGCGCTCCCGCTTCTCCTCGGCGTCGAGCCGAGCCGCCTCCTCGAGCGTGGGGGCGGAGCCGCCCATCGAGGCCGGCACCCACCAGGAGCCGGGAGGCTGCTCGTCGGCGGGGTAGTCGGCGATGGTGTCGCGGAGCATCTGCGACATCTGCGCGTGGAGGCGGGCGGTGTCACCGACGGGGTCGTCGCCGGTCGGGTGCATCGGCTCGCCGACCGTGATGGAGATGGTCTTGCCCCGGGAGAAGTCGCGGGGGTGGTCCTTGGTCATCATCCGCTGGGTGCCCCAGAGGATCACGGGAACGACGGGTACGCCGGCCTCGGCGGCGATGCGTACCGCACCGGTCTTGAACTCCTTGAGCTCCATGGCGCGCGAGATCGTGGCTTCGGGGAAGATGCCGACGGCCTCGCCCCGGCGCAGGTGGTCGACGGCGGCGTGGAAGCTCGCGATCCCCTCGCCGCGGTCCACCTCGATGTGGTGCATCGAGCGCATGACGGGTCCGCCGATCGCGTGGTCGAAGATCTCCCGCTTGGCCATGAAGCGCACGAGCCGGCCCGACGGGTTCGCCGCGAGGCCGCCGTAGATGAAGTCGAGGTAGCTGACGTGGTTGTAGACGAGCAGCACGCCGCCCTCGCGCGGGACGTGCTCGGTGCCACTCATCCGGAAGCTCTGGCCGAGGGCCTTGAAGGCCGCCTTGGCGGTGACGATGATCGGCGGGTAGGTCACATCGCGCATGGCGAGGAGCCTAGGGTCAGCCGACCCGCTGCCGCGACCCTTCGTGATCAGCGTCGCGTGGCGAGGAAGTCGGCGATCCGGCCGATCGCCTCCTCGAGGACCGACGCCTCGGGCAGCGTGACCAGCCTGAAGTGGTCGGTGTCGGGCCAGTTGAAGCCCGTGCCGTGCGTGACGAGGATCTTCTTGGCGCGCAGGAGCTCGATGACGAAGTCCTGGTCGTCGTCGATGGCGTAGACGTCCGGGTCCAGGCGCGGGAAGCAGTAGAGGGCACCGCGGGGCTTGACGTTGCTGACGCCGGGGATCTCGTTGAGGAGCCGGTGGGCGAGCATCGACTGCTCGTAGAAGCGACCGCCGGGGCCGATCAGCTCCTCGATGGACTGGTAGCCGCCCAGGGCCGTCTGGATGGCGTGCTGGGCGGGCACGTTGGCGCACATCCGCATGTTGGCGATCAGCGTGAGGCCCTCGAGGAAGTCGCCGGCGATCTCCTTCGGACCGGAGATCATCACCCAGCCGGCGCGGTAGCCGCACACGCGGTAGGCCTTCGAGAGGCCGGAGAACGTCAGGCACAGCACGTCGTTGCCGCCGTACGTCGCCGCGTGGTGGTGCTGGGCGTCCTCGAAGAGGATCTTCTCGTAGATCTCGTCGGCCATGACGACGAGCTGGTGCCGCCGCGCGATGTCGACGAGCGCCTTGACCGTGCTCTCGCTGTAGACCGCGCCGGTGGGGTTGTTGGGGTTGATGATGACGATGGCGTGCGTGTTCTCGGTGATCTTCGACTCGATGTCGGCGAGATCGGGGCTCCAGTCGGACTCCTCGTCGCACCGGTAGTGCACCGGGATCCCGCCCGCGAGCGTCACGGCGCCCGTCCACAGGGGGTAGTCGGGCGCCGGCACCAGGATCTCGTTGCCGTCGTCGACGAAGGCCTGCAGCACCATCGAGATGAGCTCGGAGACGCCGTTGCCGATGAAGATGTCCTCGACGCCGACGTCACGCAGGCCGTGCGACTGGTAGTAGTGCATGACCGCGGTGCGGGCCGACCAGATGCCCTGGCTGTCGGCGTACCCCGTCGACTGCGGCAGGTGGTGCATCATGTCGGCGAGGATCTGCTCCGGTGCCTCGAAGCCGAACGGCGCCGTGTTGCCGATGTTGAGCTTGAGGATGCGGTGGCCCTCCGCCTCGAGCCGCTGCGCCTCGACCAGGATCGGCCCGCGCACGTCGTAGCGGACACCTTGCAGCTTCTTGCTCTGTCGGATCGGGCGCACGCTCCATCCTCTCAGGCCGGATCTGGGACTAGCATCGAGACCGTGTCCCGCAAGACCGCGCGCCTGACGGTCGACCACCTCGCGGAGCTGGCCGACCCGGTGCGGTCGTGCCTGTTCTGGGAGCTCTCGCCGGTCGACCGGGCGCGCCTCGACCACGACGAGCGGATCGCCGAGAAGGAGAGCTGGCTCTCGACGGTGCTGCGCGACTGGGGCTCGTGCGGGCGGGTCGTCCGCCTCGACGGGCGCACCGTCGGGCACATCGTCTACGCCCCGGCGGCGCGGCTGCCCGGAGCGGCCACCCTGCCGACGGCACCGGGCTCGCCCGACGCGATCATCGCGGCGACCGCCTGGGTCGAGCCGGGCCTGCGGAGGGGTGGCCTGGGCCGCCTGCTCGTGCAGGCGATGGCGGCCGACCTGGTCGAGCGCGGCCACTCCGCGATCGAGGCGTACGGCGACACGCGGGGGCAGACGACGGGATGCGTGCTACCGGCCGAGTTCCTCGGGGGCGTGGGCTTCAAGACCCAGCGCGCGCACCCCACCACGCCGCGGATGCGGATGGAGCTGCGCACGGCGCTGAGCTGGAAGGACGAGGTCGAGCTCGCCCTCGAGAAGGTCTGGGGCGTCGTGCGCCCCACGCAGAAGGCGACCCGCCCGATCGGATCGGTGCGGGTCGCCTCTCGCGACTAGCGTCTCGTACGGGCCTGTGCGCCCTCCTCGACCAACGGCTCAGATGATGCCGTCGAGCTCCTTGAGGAGCGCGGCCTTGGGCTTGGCGCCCACGATGGACTTCACGACCTCGCCACCCTGGTAGACGTTGATCGTCGGGATGCCGGTGACGCGGTAGGACGAGGGGGTGACCGGGTTCTCGTCGACGTTCATCTTGAGGAACGTGAGCTTCTCACCGTGCTCGGCGTTGAGCTCGTCGAGGATCGGGGCGACCTGGCGGCACGGACCGCACCACTCAGCCCAGAAGTCCACGAGGACGGGCTTGTCGGACTTGAGGACCTGCGCCTCGAACTCGGCGTCGGTCACGGCGGCGATGTTGGCCACGGTGTGTGCCCCTTTCAGGAGGTCTGGTTGTCGTTCGGCGATGTCTAGAGAACACCACGCCACCGACAGATGTTCCCGTCTGCGGGTGGGAGGCGGAGGGTCAGGCGCCGGCGGTCTGGACCTGCTCCTCGATGGCCTGCACGGTCGCCGCAGCGTCACCGGCGGTCGACGCCTCGTGGTCGAGCGCGGCGATGAAGCGCTCAGCGTCGAGGGCGGCGGCGCAGCCGGTGCCGGCAGCGGTGATGGCCTGGCGGTAGTGGTGGTCGACAAGGTCGCCCGCGGCGAACACGCCGGGGAGGTTGGTCTTCGTGGAGGGGTGGTCGACGAGCACGTAGCCGTCGTCGTTGACGTCGACCTGGCCGGTCAGCAGCTCCGAGCGCGGGTCGTGGCCGATCGCGATGAACATCCCCGTCACGTCGAGCTGGCGCTCGTCGCCGGTGACGGTGTCACGCAGCGTGATCGACTCGAGCTTGTCATCGCCGTTGATCGAGGCGACCTCGGAGTTCCACACCATCTCGAGCTTGGGGTCGGCGAAGGCACGCTCCTGCATGATCTTGGAGGCGCGCAGCTCGTCGCGGCGGTGGATCAGGTAGACCTTCGAGCCGAAGCGGGTGAGGAAGGTGGCCTCCTCGATGGCGGAGTCACCGCCGCCGATGACGGCGATGGCCTGCTCGCGGAAGAAGAAGCCGTCGCAGGTGGCACACCACGAGACGCCGCGACCGGAGAGCTCCTCCTCGCGCGGCAGGCCGAGCTTGCGGTAGCTCGAGCCGGTGGACAGGATCACCGAGCGGGCGGTGTAGGTGTCGGTGGCGGTCTTCACGACCTTGATGTCGCCGGTCAGGTCGACCTCGACGACGTCGTCGGAGACCAGCTCGGCGCCGAACCGCTCGGCCTGGGCGCGCATCTCGTCCATCAGGGCCGGGCCCATGATGCCGTCGCGGAAGCCGGGGAAGTTCTCCACCTCGGTGGTGTTCATCAGCGCGCCACCGGCGGTGACCGAGCCCTCGAAGACGAGCGGGTTGAGCGAGGCGCGGGCCGCGTAGACGGCGGCCGTGTAGCCCGAGGGCCCCGAGCCGATGATGATGACGTTGCGCGTCTCGGTGCTGGTGCTCATGTGGGTCAGTCACTCCTGCTGGCTTGCTGGTACGGGCTGGTGAGGTACGTCGTCCTCAACCGATCGTAGGCGACCGTTGTTCCACGCCCCGCCCGCACCGCTCAGGGCGCGGGCAGCGTGATCGTACGCACCGGATCGGCCTGACCGCACACGTAGAGCTCGACGTCCTGGGCCTCACCGGCGGGGCGTCGGAACACGACCACCCCAGCTCCGACCGTCGACCTGTGCTGACACCACGGCGGTCGAAGGACCCGGGTCGACGCGAGTCGCAGCCACGGATCGCAGCGAGCGACCGGAGGCGCTGGCGACGGCCGTGGCGTCCGGTCGGAGCTCGAGCAGCTGGCCGACGATGTCCTCGTCGTCGTCGGAGAACAGCGTGGGACGTCCCGCGAGTCCGGGCTGCAGGAAGCTCCTCCTTGGGGTCGGGCTCGAGCAGCTCCGACTCCGAGCTGGCGTCGCCACCCGCCTCGGCGCTCGCACCGGCACCGTCGTCGTCCTCGGAGCGGGGCGACTCGGCGAGCGAGGTGTCGGACTGTCCCCCGGCAGCCGAGTCCGCGGTGTCGTTGCTGCCGCGGGGGAGAGCCTGGCCGAGCGCCACGCCAGCGACGACGACGGAGGCGGCGGCCAGCAGGCCGATGCTCGCCACGCGGCGCCGGCGGGAGCCGAGGTCGACGACGCGTCCCGGCGAGCGGTCGTCGTGCCCGGTCGCGGCCCCGGCGGTGTCCTCGGCCGTGAGCTCGGCCGAGCGCTCGGCCACCAGGGAGGCGAGGGTCTCGTCGAGGCGGGCGACGACGTCGGGAGGCGGTGGCCCGTCGTGACGGGCGTCCGCGAGCAGGCGGCGTACGGCGTCCTGCTCGGGCGGGAGTCCGGAGGACTCGGACATCGGCGGTCACCTCCTCGGGTGTCGCGCTGCGGGATCGGTGCGGGGGACGGGTGCGGGTGGGACTGCTCAGGGCGCGGGAGGACCGCGTGGCCGCACGGTGGGTTGGACGGGGCCGTCCGGGGGCGGGTTCCCGTGAGGCGGGTCACCGGCGGGGTGGCGGAGGTCGGCGAGGAGCGCGGCGAGCTTGGTGCGGCCGCGGGAGCAGCGCGACTTCACGGTTCCCTCCGCGCAGCCCAGCATCTGGGCCACCTCGGCGACGGGGTAGCCCTCCATGTCGACGAGGACGAGCGCGGCGCGCTGCTCGGCGGGCAGCGTCGCGAGGGCGGCGAGCACCCGCCGGCGCTGCTCGGCGTCCTCCGCGACCGCCTCGGGCTGGTCGTCGTGCACGGCGGTCGCCACCACGGTGCCGCGGTCCTCGACGTCGTCCGGCATGGACTCGAAGCGGCGGATCTTCGCAGCGCGGAGGCGATCGAGGCAGGCGTTGACGACGACCCGGTGCAGCCACGTGGTCACGGCGGCGTCGCCGCGGAAGGAGCCCGCGCGCCGGAAGGCCGCGATCATGCCGTCCTGGAGCCCGTCGGCGGCGTCCTCGGGGTTGCCCATCGTGCGGAGTGCGACCGCCCACAACCGGTCTCGGTGGCGCCCGAACAGCACGCCGAAGGCCTCGGCGTCACCGTCGACGTGGGCCTGGAGGAGGTCCCGGTCGGAGCGCTCGTCGCCCGTCGGGGTGTGGCTCACCCGGGTGGTCATCCGAGCACCTGCACCTCGGTGATCGTGCCGCGGAACCCGTCGCTCACCTGCGGCAGCAGCGTCAGCCAGACGGTGACGTAGCGCCCCGACACCGGCTCCGTGAGGTCGATCGTCAGCTCGCCGTCGCCGGACGCGGTCCCGACGGGCGTCAGCTCGGACACGCCCGTGGGCGGCTCGGAGGTGACGTACGCCGCCAGGGAGGTCTGCCCACCCTCCGTGGTGACCAGCACCTGGCGGACGGCCTTGGTCGTGCCGAGGTCGATGACGAGACCGACGCCGGTCTTGAGCCCGGCGGGGCCGAAGTTCTGCTCGTAGGTCGAGGTGGACCACGACGTCGTCGGGTCGCCGTCGAGGACGTTGGGCACCGAGTCCGGGTTCTCCTCCCGCGGGGCCGCTCCCTGCGGGTCGAAGTCGTCGGCGGTGAGGTCGGTGAACGGCGTGGGCGCGGCAGCGCTGGGGGTGGTGGTGGACGTCGGCTCCTCGCTGGAGCCTGGCGTCGGCGGCTTCAGGCCGAGCTGGTAGGCCGCGACCGCGGCCACGCCGACGAGCAGGCAGATCCCCACGATGATCGCCAGCCGGATCCAGGTGCGACCCGGCACCTGGTCGCCGGTGTCGTCGAACCCGTCGCCGGTGTCCCACCGGTCGCCCGACCAGGAGCCCGAGGACCAGGACCCGGTGTCGCGGCCCACCGGGCGCACGCCCGAGTCGCGGTTCGGGTCCATCCCGGCGTCCTGGCTGGAGTCCCACGGCCAGTACGCCGGGTTGGTGACGGCGCGGCTGCCCGGGCGGGGACGGCGTACGGGCTCCCCCTCCGGCGGGTCGGGCGCGAAGAGCGGCTTGGGCGCCGGCTCGGAGAAGGGCGGCGGCGGGGCGGGCTTCTCGGTGCGCGCGCGGAGCCAGTCGACCTCGTCGTCGTCGTGGAAGACCGGCATCCCGGCCTGCGTGGGCAGGTCGGTGCTCGCCGGCGCCGGATCGTCGGCGGGCGGCTCCTCGGCCCGGACGGAGGTGGTCACCTCGGGCTCGGGCTCGCCGGGCCGGTCGGTCGGCTCGTCCGCTGGCAGGTCGGCCGGCAGGTCCGGGGAGAGGCCGGGCACCTCCGCTTCGGCGTCCGGCTCGAGGTCGGCGGCCGGCACGACCGGCACCACCGTGGTGGGGGCGACGGCGGAGGTGGGCGGCGGGGTGGTGAGGGAGGACGACACCTGGGGGGTCGACGTGGCCGTGGGCGTGGTCGACGGGGGAGGCGGCCGGGTCCCCTGGACCGCGACGTGGGTGCCGGTCATCTCGCCGACGTGCTCGAGGAGCAGGTCACGGATGCTGCGCGCGGACGGGTGCGGGCGGTCGGACTCGCGCTGCGGGTTGAGCACCTGGTCGCACAGGGCGTCGAGCACGCGCGGGATGCCGGCCCGCACCCGGCGTGGGCGCAGCACCTCGCCGTGCACCTCGGGGGCGGGCGGCAACGCCGACGGCGAGACCCCGGCCCACTTGCCGGTGAGCGCGCAGTAGAGGAGGCCGGCGAGGTCGATCTCGTCGACGTTGACCCGGCCCGCGGGCAGGCCGCGGAGCGCCGCCTCGACGCCGAAGCCGATGATCCGCACCTGCCCGTGCTGGTCGATCAGCACGTGCTCGGGCGTCAGGCAGCCGTGCGCGAGGCCGGCGTCGTGGGCCTCGACGAGGCTGTCGGCGACCTCGGCCACCAGCCAGGCCGCACGTCGGGGGGCGAGCGGCCCCTCGCGGGTGAGCAGGATGTCGAGGGAGTCGCCCTGGCCCCACTCGTTGACCACGAAGCAGCGGCCGTCGGCGGACTCGGCGTCGAGGACGCGCAGCAGCCGCCGGTCGATCACCGGTCCGGTGCGGCGCGCCGCCTCGAGGAGCGGCTGGGCGCGCTCGTCGTCCGCGGCGAGGATGTGCACGGCCACCGGGCGGTGGAGGACGAGGTCGTGCGCACGCCAGAACCGACCCGCCCCGGACTCGGCGAGGAGGTCGTCGAGGCGGTAGCGCCCGGCGAGCACGTCACCCGCCTGCATCGACATCGGCACCGCTCACCCCACCTTCCTCGCCTGTCCCACTGCTGAGGTCACTCTAGGGAGTCTCACCCGCGCCGGAGGCGCGCCGCGACGGTGTCCACCAGGCTGGTGACCTCCCGCACCCGCAGCAGGCGTGCTCCGGCGAGGAAGATCAGCATCCCGGCCGCCGCACTCAGCCCGCCACGCAGGAGCGACGGGAACGGTCCGGGGTACTCGCCCATCCCGGCGAGCGCGCGCTCCACTCCCCAGGCAGCGGCACCGGTGAACGCCAGCACGAGGGCCATCCGCACGAGGAACCGGAGCAGCTGCGGGGTCTCCAGGCCGCCGACCGTGCGGCGGAGCAGGGCGAAGCTCACGACCGAGCCGACGGAGTACGACGCCAGGTAGGCGACGACGAGCATCGGCGCCGTGTCCTCCGGCGGCCGCGAGGGCACCAGGAGGAGGGCGACGACGACGTTGGTCGTCGACACGGCGACCTGGATGAAGAAGACCAGCCGCGTCATCTCCATGGCGTAGAAGCCGCGGAGCATGAAGTAGTGGACGGTGAAGACGACCAGCGCCGGTCCGAAGACCGCCAGGGTCGGGGCGAACGCGGCCGCCTCCTCCGGGTTGTCCCAGCCGAAGGCGAAGCCGGCGACGTCACCCGCCGTGATCGGCAGGAGCAGCGCGAACGGCAGCACGAGGGCGAGCGCCGTGCGGAGCGTCGAGGAGACGGTGCGGCCGAGCTCGGGCAGGCGCCCCTCGTGGGCGTACGACGAGAGCCGCGGCAGGATCGCGGTCGCCAGCGAGACCGTGACGATGGCGTGCGGCACCATCATGATCAGCAGGCTGTTGGAGTAGACGAGGTAGCCGGTGCCGTCGCCACCGTCGACCGTGCCGCCCGACGCGAGCTTGACCACGACGAGGTACGCCGCCTGGGTGACGACCACGAACAGCACCGTCCAGCTGCCCAGGGACAGCGTCTTCGCCAGCTCGGGGTCGCGGAAGTCGAAGCGGGGCCGGTAGATGAACCCCGAGGCGCGCAGGTAGGGCACGAGGACGAGGAACTGGACGATGATCCCCAGCGTCGAGCCGAGGCCGAGCATGACCTCCTGGCTGGTGCTGAGCGCCTCGGACCGGGCCGGGCCGTCCCCGGTCGGCCCGAAGAAGATGAGGTAGGCGACCAGCATCAGGACCGACAGCAGGTTGTTGGCGATCGGCGCCCACATCATCGGCCCGAAGCGTCCGCGGGCGTTGAGGACCTGCCCGACGAGGACGTACATCCCGTAGAAGAAGACCTGAGGCAGGCACCAGCGGGTCAGGGCGACGATCGACTCGAGCTGGGTGACCCGGTCCGGGTCGAGGTAGCGGCTGTCGAGGTAGAGGCGCAGCAGCAGGGGTGCTGCGATGACGAGGACGATCGTCACGATCCCCAGGAAGAGCGCCGAGAGGGTGATCACCCGGCTGGCGTAGGCGTCGCCGCCGTCGGCGTCCTCCTTGATCCGCCGGACCAGCTGCGGCACCAGCACCGCGTTGAAGATGCCCCCGGCCAGGAGGATGTAGACCATGTTCGGCAGCGTGTTGGCGATCGCGAAGAGGTCGCCCCGCAGGCCGGAGCCGAGCGCGACCACCAGCAGCGTGGCGCGCACGTAGCCCGACGCGCGGGACAAGACGGTGCCCGCCGCCATGACAGCTGACGAGGCCAGGACCTTCTGGTCGCTCTGGTCGCTCACGAGCGCTCCACCGGCGTGGGGTCGGGCTGCGGGCCGGGCTGGGGGTCGGGCTCGGTCTCCGGCTCCGGGTCCGGGTCCGGTCCGGCTTCCTGCTCGCGGTCGGCCGCGGCCAGCTCGGCGCGACGGGCCCGGATCTGGCCGGGCAGGCGGTAGCCGATCATCCCGAACAGCACGAGCGCACCGAGGGCCATCACGATCCAGATGATCGCGCTCACCCGCGCGGCCCGGATGGGCAGCGAGTCGAAGGACCCGAGCGGCACGCCGTCGAGGCTGGTGACCGCGAGGCGGACGTTGTGCACGCCCGCCCGGCTGGTGGTGGCCTCGAACCGGACGACGCTGCGCGCCCCGGGACCGAGGCGTCGTACGCCGCCGCCGCTGAGCGTCAGCTCGCCGTCGGTCCGCACCTGCACCCGCACCTCGACCGGCTGGTCGAGGCCGTTGACGAGGGTGACGCCGAGGGGGCCGGAGTCGCTGGACAGGGTGACCGCGGGGGGTGCCTCGATCTCGACCTTGCCGAGGTCGGTGCGGATCGACTCCTCGACCCGCTCGGCCGCGCCGACGGCCAGCCCGGGTCGCGCGCGGTGCTGCTCGGACAGGGTGACCAGCAGCTCGTCGCGCACCTGCGCCTCGATGGTGGTCACCGGGATGACCACCTGCTCCAGCAGCGTGGCGGCCTCGCCGGCGCGGTTGGCCGCGGAGAAGGCCTCCGGACCGAGCTCGTCGGCGACGTCGTCGACGGTGTAGGTGAGGCTCGCGGCCGGGACGCCCTTGGGCGTGCGGGCGGCGATGTCCCCGAGCGGGACCAGGTCGAGCCACGACTGCTCGAGGTCGGTGAAGAACGACGCGGCGTCCTCGCCCCGCCACACCGTCGGCAGGGTGACGACGAGCGGCGCGGTGTTGTCGGCCTCGAGGCGCAGGGCCGCCTCGCTGAGCAGCCGCTGCCGCAGGGCGAGGGGGTCGTTGGACGCCGTCGGGGCCGGTCCGCCGGCCTCCGCACCGGTGCTCGTGACCACCACCTCGTGCCCGAGCAGCCGGACGACGGAGGTCGGGCTGGTGGGCGGGATGGCGAAGGCGTTGTCCCCCAGCAGGATCGTCGTACCCACGGGCATGGCGGCGACGGCCTCGGGGCTGAGCAGGTCGTTCTCCGGCGCCACGGTCGGCTGGGACGGCAGCGTCAGGGCGGTCATCACCTCGGCGCCGCGAGCGACCGCCTGGTCGAAGCGGGTGCGGTCGTTGCGGATCGACGCGGAGACGTCGAGGTCGCCGTAGGGCAGCGTCAGCACCGGGGTCGCACCCACGAGCAGCTTGAACCGCTCCAGCCAGGCCGTGGCGGAGGCGGCGAGCTGCGCCTCCTCGTCCGTCGGCTCCTCGGTGGGGACCGACTGGGTCGGTGTGAGCGTCTCGCCCGGCACGGCCGGCGTCTCCTCGCCGTCGCCGGACGGCTCGGCGGGTGCGGGCTCCTGTCCGGGCACGTTGGGGTCGGGGGTCAGGGTGCGCGGCGGGTTGCCGTTCGCCAGGCGCGCCACCGCGTGGAGGACCGCGGGGTCCACCAGCCAGCTGTACGGCGCGGAGCCGGCGGAGTCGGCCATGTCGAGGACGCCGTCGAGGCTGCCCCCCTCCGCGAGCCGCTTCGCCCAGCGCTCGGTGCCGGCCACGGCACCGTCCTCGTCGAACCACACGCGGCTCCGGATGGGGAGGATCACCGAGGCCTCCCGCGGCTGGGCGCCTCCTGATGCCACGCGCGGGATGAAGGTGCGGGCCCGGCCGTCGGCGACGAGGTCGCGCGGGACCGAGCTGTCGCCGAGGGCGTGGATGCCGATCCAGTAGATGCCCGGCTCACCCGAGGTGGCCAGGAGCTCGACGGGCACGGAGTCGCTGAAGGTGGCGGACGCACCCGGCGCCAGCTCGTCGATCGTGTCGAAGGTGCCGGGCACCGTCACCCGGTCGCCGACGAACAGGGTGGGGTCGATCGTGGCCGACTGGGAGAGCGTGAGCGGGTCGCGGATGGGCGCCTCGGAGGAGAAGGCGTGCAGGTTGACCCGCGTGAACGTCTCGTCGCTGACGTTGGTGACGGTCCCGCCGATCTCCACGTCACCGGTCTCCGGCAGGACGGGCGTCATCGAGTCGATGTGGACGAGGAGCGGGTCGCCGTCCTTGGCAGGGGCGGGGGCAGGAGCGTTGGCGGGGGCGGGTGCGAGCGGCGGCCGCACCGGGCGCGAGGAGACCCGCGCCGGCGACGCCGAAGGTGAGGAGCCCCGCCAGGGCAGCACGGAACGACGACGGGCGGGGCACGCACCGATGCTAGTTGTTCGGCACCACCGGACCGGCACGTAGAGTGGCCTGTCGTGTCCGACGCCGCACTGCAACCCCTCACGATCGTCGAGATCCAGCGCCGCGTCGGCGAGGAGCTGGACCGCATCGGGTCGGTCATCGACGAGCTCGGCACCCTGTTCACCGACGCCGGCGAGGAGCTCGCGCTGGTCGGCGGGCCGGTCCGCGACGCGATGATCGGTCGGCTCCAGAACGACCTCGACTTCACCACGTCCGCGCGGCCCGACGTCACCGAGCGCCTCGTCTCGGACTGGGCCGACGCCGTGTGGGACATGGGCCGCGACTTCGGCACGATCGGCTGCCGCAAGGGACCGTGGCAGGTCGAGATCACCACCTACCGCTCCGAGAGCTACGACCCCTCCTCGCGCAAGCCCGACGTCGACTTCGGCGACTCCCTCGAGGGCGACCTCGGTCGGCGCGACTTCAGCGTCAACTCGATGGCGGTGCGGGTGCCGGGCCGCGAGTTCGTCGACCCGTTCGGGGGGATCGTCGACCTGGCCGAGCGGGTGCTGCGCACCCCCGGCACCCCCGAGGACTCCTTCTCCGACGACCCGCTGCGGATGATGCGCGCCGCCCGCTTCGCCGCCCAGCTGGGCTTCGCCGTCGCCCCCGAGGTGGTCGCGGCGATGACCGCGATGGCCGGCCGGATCGAGATCATCTCGGCCGAGCGGGTCCGCGACGAGCTGGTGAAGCTGGTGTGCGCACCGCACCCACGGCTCGGGCTCACGCTGCTCGTCGAGACCGGCCTGGCGTCGTACGTCCTGCCCGAGCTGCCCGCCCTCGCCCTCGAGCGCGACGAGCACCACCGCCACAAGGACGTCTACGAGCACACCCTCACGGTGCTCGAGCAGTCGATCGACCTCGAGCAGCGCCTGGGCGGCGGCCCCGACTTCGTCGCCCGCTTCGCCGCGCTCATGCACGACGTCGGCAAGCCGCGGACCCGGCGCTTCGAGACCGGTGGCGTCGTGACGTTCCACCACCACGACGTCGTCGGGGCCAAGCTGACCCGCAAGCGGATGAAGGCGCTCCGCTTCTCCAACCACGACATCGAGGCGGTCTCGCGCCTCGTCGAGCTGCACCTGCGCTTCCACGGCTACGGCTCGGGGGAGTGGACCGACAGCGCCGTACGCCGCTACGTCCGCGACGCCGGCGACCAGCTCGAGCGGCTGCACATCCTCACCCGGGCGGACTGCACCACCCGCAACCAGCGCAAGGCCGACCGCCTGCGCCGGACGTACGACTCGCTGGAGGAGCGGATCGCGCGCCTGTCGGAGGAGGAGGAGCTGGCCTCGATCCGACCCGACCTCGACGGCAACCAGATCATGCAGGTCCTCGACATCGGCCCCGGGCGCGAGGTGGGCGAGGCCTACGCCTTCCTCCTCGAGCTCCGGATGGACGAGGGCCCGCAGACCACCGAGCAGGCCGAGGCCGCGCTGCGCGCCTGGTGGGCCGCCCGCTCCTGAGCGGGTCTCAGGCGCTGCGGTCGCGGACCGCGGCGTCGAGCCAGGCCGGGAAGGCCGACAGGTCGTCGAGGACGACGTCGGTGCCGGCCTCCTCGAGCTCGGCCCGCGTGCACCCGCCGGTCAGCACCGACACGCTGAGCACGTCGGCGGCCCGGGCGCCCTCGACGTCGTGGACGTGGTCGCCGACGTAGGCCAGGGCTCCCTCGCGGCGCAGGACCTCGGCCTTGCCGACGCCCCACACCCAGCTCTCGAGGTGGTCGGCCTCGAGGCCGAGGTGGTCGAGGTGCAGCTGGGCGTTGGGGCCGTACTTGCCGGTGACGACGAGCACCCGACCCCCGTGGGCGCGCACCGCCGCGAACGCCTCGTGCGCCCCGGCCAGGGCGGGCACCGTCGTGATCGCGTGGTCGGGGTAGAGGGCGCGGAACCGGTCACCCGCCGGGCCGACCTGGTGCGGCGGGAGGTGCGGTGCGAGGAGGTGGTCGAGGGGCGGGCCGAGGCGCGCCGTCATCTCCTCGACCGGGAAGTCCACGCCGAGCTCGGTGCCGAGCGCGAGCAGCACCTGCCGGAACCCGGCCGCGGTGTCGATCAGGGTGAGGTCGAGGTCGAAGCCGACCACGAGGGGGGTGCGTGCGGTCACGGCCGCGAGCGTACGACCCTGCCTCCGACGGACGCAGGCCCCGCCCCCGCGGAGGGGACGGGGCCTGCGTCGACCTGGCGCCGGGGCCAGGGGTGGGATCACTCGCCGGCGATGAACTTCTCGAGCTCGGCGCGACCGACCTCGTCGGCCATCTGCACCGGCGGGGACTTCATGAGGTAGGCCGAGGCGGGCAGGATCGGGCCGCCGATGCCGCGGTCCTTGGCGATCTTGGCCGCACGGACGGCGTCGATGATGATGCCGGCGGAGTTGGGGGAGTCCCAGACCTCGAGCTTGTACTCGAGGTTGAGGGGGACGTCGCCGAACGCGCGACCCTCGAGGCGGACGTAGGCCCACTTGCGGTCGTCGAGCCACGCGACGTAGTCCGACGGGCCGATGTGGACGTTGCGGTCGCTGACCTTGTCGGCGAGCTCGCCGGTGAGGTTCGACGTCACGGCCTGGGTCTTGGAGACCTTCTTGGACTCCAGGCGCTCGCGCTCGAGCATGTTCTTGAAGTCCATGTTGCCGCCGACGTTGAGCTGGTAGGTGCGGTCCAGCGCGACGCCGCGGTCCTCGAACAGCTTGGCCATCACGCGGTGGGTGATGGTGGCACCGACCTGGCTCTTGATGTCGTCACCGACGATCGGGACGCCGGCGTCCTCGAACTTCTTGGCCCACTCGGGGTCGGAGGCGATGAAGACGGGCAGGGCGTTGACGAAGCCCACGCCGGCGTCGATGGCGCACTGGGCGTAGAACTTGTCGGCCTCCTCGGAGCCCACCGGGAGGTAGGAGACGAGGACGTCGACCTCGGCGTCCTTGAGCGCCTGGACGACGTCGACCGGCTCGGCGCCGGACTCCTCGATGGTCTGGCGGTAGTACTTGCCGAGACCGTCGAGCGTCGGGCCGCGCTTGACCTCGACGCCGAGCGTCGGGACGTCGGCGATCTTGATGGTGTTGTTCTCCGAGGCGTTGATGGCCTCGGACAGGTCCTTGCCGACCTTCTTGTCGTCGACGTCGAAGGCGACCACGAACTCGACGTCGTTGACGTGGTAGTCACCGAAGACGACGTGCATGAGCCCGGGGACGGTCCCGGACGGGTCTGCGTCCTTGTAGTACTCAACGCCCTGGATGAGGGAGGTGGCGCAGTTGCCGACTCCCACGATCCCTACTCGTACCGAACCCATGGGGCTCTCCTTCTCATCGCTGGTCGTGCTGGCTGGTTGTGGCTGGTGACAGGTGTTCAGTCGTTCGGTGCTGGTGCTGGTGCTGGTGCTTGAGCCGGGGCTGGTGCGGGACGTACGTCGCCGCGCTCGGCCTGGATCAGGTCCGAGAGCCACCGCACCTCGCGCTCCACCGACTCCACCCCGTGGCGCTGGAGCTCGGCGGCGTAGCGGTTGACCTCGGCCTGGGTGCGCTCGAGCTCGCCCTGCACGCGGGCGAGCCGCTCCTGCAGCCGCGAGCGGCGTCCCTCCAGGACACGGAGTCGGATCTCCATGTCGGTGGAGGAGAAGAACGCGAACCGGATGTCGAAGTTGTCGTCCTCCCACGCGGTGGGGCCGACCTCGGTCATGAGCCGCTGGAAGTGCTCGTTGCCGGCGGGCGTGACCTCGTAGGTGATGCGCGGGCGCCGGGTCGACGTCGTGGCCGGAGCCGCGACCTCGGTGATGAGGTTGGCGCGGAGCATCTTCTTCAGCGCGGGGTAGAGCGAGCCGTAGGACAGCACGCGACCCCATCCGAGCATGAGGTTGAGCCGCTTGCGGAGCTCGTAGCCGTGCATGGGTCCCTCGTGCAGCAGTCCGAGGACTGCGAGCTCGATGGTGTCGCCACGACGTGCCATGTGACCTATCGTACCGATATATCCGGGTACGACGAATCGGGGTTGTCGTACCCCGCCCCGTACCCTGTTGCCCCGTGAGTGCTAAGAAGCGGCGGGCCGACGGCAAGGCCCAGACACGACGGCCCAAGACGACGCGTACGGGCAAGCAGCGGGCGGCCAAGGTCGCCAAGATCCTCGCGGTCGTGGCTGTCGTCGGTGCCCTGGTCCTCGGCGGTGTCGTCGTGGTCCTCTACCAGGCGATCAGCATCCCGGAGCCCAACGAGGACTTCGAGGCGCAGACCACCTTCGTCTACTACCGCGACGGTGAGCAGCAGCTCGGCACCTACTACGAGGACCAGAACCGGGTCTCGATCCCGCTGGCCGACATGCCCGAGTCCATGCAGGACGCCGTGGTCGCCGCGGAGAACCAGACCTTCTGGACCGACAAGGGCATCGACCCCAAGGGCATCGTGCGCGCCCTCTTCTCCAACGCCCGCGGCGAGGCGCGGCAGGGTGCGTCCACGATCACCCAGCAGTACGTCAAGATCCTCTACCTGACCAGCGAGCAGAGCTACAAGCGCAAGATCCGCGAGGCGATCGTGTCGCTGAAGATCCAGCAGGAGCTGAGCAAGGAAGAGGTGCTCGAGGGCTACCTCAACACCATCTACTTCGGTCGCGGGGCCTACGGCATCGAGGCCGCGTCGGAGGCCTACTTCGACCACCCGGCCAAGGACCTCAACCTGCGCGAGTCCGCCGTGCTCGCCACCGTGCTGAACAACCCCTCGAAGTACGACCCGGCCAACGGCAAGGAGGCCAAGGACGACCTCAAGGGCCGCTACGCCTACGTCCTCGACAGCATGGCCGAGATGGAGACGATCACGCCCGAGCAGCGTGACAAGGCGCTGAAGAAGCTGCCGAAGTTCCCCAAGATCGCCGCGCAGAGCCAGTTCGGCGGCCAGAAGGGCCACATGCTCGCGCTCGTCAAGCAGGAGATCCTCTCGCGCGGCATCGCCACCGAGGAGGAGATCGACGGCGGTGGCCTGCGCATCACCACCACGTTCGACCCGCAGGTGATGACCGACGTCGAGGAGGCCGTCGACGAGCAGCGCCCCGACGCCGGCATGCCCGGTCCGGCGGGCAACAAGGACCTGCACATCGGCGCCGCCACCGTCGACACCGCCACCGGCGAGCTGCTCGGCTTCTACGGCGGCCAGGACTACCTGGAGTCCCAGATCAACTGGGCGGTCTCGGGCGGCATGGCCGGATCGACGATGAAGGCGGCCACCGACGTGGCGGCCATCCGCGACGGCTTCTCGCTCAACGACACCTTCGAGGGCAACAGCCCCATCGACATCGCCGGCACCGAGTTCAGCAACCAGGGCGACACCGACTACGGCTCGGCCGTGTCGATGCTGTCCGCCACCGAGAACTCGGTCAACACCGCCTTCGTCGACATGGTCGACTCGATGGACGACGGGCCGCAGAAGGTCATCCAGGCCGCCGAGGACCTCGGGATCCCGGGCAACGAGACGGAGCGGTGGGGCATCCCGCGCCGCTCGATCGACTTCCAGGAGAACGTCGGGGTCACCCTCGGCACCGCCCAGGTCAGCCCGATCAACATGGCCAACGCCTACGCGACCCTCGCCAACAACGGTGTGCGCAACGAGGTCCACGTCCTGCAGAAGGTCGTCGACAAGAGCGGCGAGGTCCTCTACGAGGCCAAGAAGCGCAGCAACAAGACCGTCGACCCCGACATCGCCGCGGACGTGACCTACGCCCTGCAGCAGGTCGTCCAGTCCGGGTCGGGCACCGAGGCGCTGGCCCTCGACCGTCCCGCCGCGGGCAAGACCGGCACCGCCACCAACGACGACGACGAGGTCTCCTCGTCGTGGTTCGTCGGCATGACGCCGCAGGTCTCGACCGCCGTGATGTACGTCCGCGGCAAGGGCCGCGAGGGACTCGACGTCCCGCGACCCGACGGCGCCGACCTCTGGCTCCCCACCAGCTCCGACGGCAAGTCCGGCTACTTCGGCGGCAACTACCCCGCCAAGACCTGGACCTCGATCATGGGACGGGTGATGGAGGGCAAGGACGTCGAGGACTTCCCCGAGCCCGTCTACGTCGACGGTGACGCGCCGGACGAGGGCCACGACTACACCCCGCCCCCGCCCCCGCCGCCGCCCTCGTCCGCGCCGCCGCAGCCGTCGAACACGCCGACCGAGTCCGCCGGACCGCCCACCGAGACGCCGACGGAGACTCCCACGGAGACCCCGACCGAGACCCCGGTCCCCACCGAGGTCCCCGTCCCGACCGAGACCCCGGTGCCCACGACGCCGGTCCCGACGACGCCGGTCCCGCCGCCGCCGACCGAGACGGTCCCGGCACCGACCACCCCGCCGCCGAGCGGGCGCCCGCGCCATCCGCTGGCCGACCTCCGCCGCTGAGCACGTCGGTGGACCGCCACGACCGCCCCTCGTCCGAGGCCGTCCCCGGCGACCACGACGCGCCCACGCGCACCGACCCGGTCGCCGCGGCGATGTCGGAGGTCGTCGGCGGTCCCCTGGGTGACCACGCCGGCGGGCACCGGTGGTGGAGCGCCGCGCGCGTGCTGACCGGCGCGACCGCGCTCACCCTCGCCGCCGGCATGGTGAGCAAGACGGCGTGCGTCCCGACCGGGTGGGGCAACCGGGACCAGCCCTTCGCCGAGCTGTGCTGGACCGACCTCGCCGGCACGTCGGTCGACGCCGGGGCTCCTCCGCGCGTGGCCACGTGGCTGCAGCGAGCGGCCGAGTGGCTGCCCGGCACCGGTGCCGTGGCGACCACGGCGGTCCTCGCCGTCGTCCTGGCCGCCCTCGCGCTGCTGGCCACCGCGCTGCTCGTCCGCGTCGACGCCCGCCGACCCTGGGCGGCCGCCGGGTGGGCGATCGCCCCCGTGCTCCTCGTCCACTGGCTGTCGTGGGAGCTGGTGGCGGCCGTCGGGGTGGCGGTCCTCCTGTGGGGCTGGACCACGGGCCGCGCCTGGCTCGCCGGTGTCGGGGCCGGTGTGGGGGCGGCGTTCGCGCTGCCGGTCGCCGTCGCCCTCGTGGGGGTGCTCGCCGTGGGCGGTCGGCTCCGCAGCCGCGTCGACGCGCTGCTCGCGGCCGCCGCGGCCTACGTCGTATGCACCCTTCCCGGTCGCGCGAGCGTGGAGACCCCCGACATCGGGTCGATCTGGTTCCTGCTGGCCCGGACGGGTCCCGGCGCGTCCGCCACGACACGCACCGTCGTCCAGGTCGTGGTCCTGGCCCTGGCTGCGGGCGCGGTGTGGTGGCTGGTCCGCCGGGCCGGACGTCCGACTCCGCTCACGACCGCCCGCGCGGGCCTGGTCCTCCTGGCCGCGGCCCTCGTCGTGGCGCCGTCGGCCCCGCCCGAGACGGCGCTGCTCGTGCTGCCGCTCGCCGCGATCGCCGTACGCCGCTGGCGCGACCTGCTGGTGTGGCAGGCGCTGCACCTGCTCAGCTGGGTGCTCACCGGCTGGTACGTCGGCCAGGCCCTCGTGCCGACCGTCGCCGACGACGTGCGCGTCTACTGGCTGGCGGTCCTGCTGCGGGTCGCCGGGCTGGTGTGGCTCGTGGTGGCCGTGCTGCGGGACGCCGGGTCAGGCGATGACGACGCGGTCGAAGTCGGTCGCGGTGAAGCGGACCCGGACCTCGATGTCCTCGCCGACGCACGGGACCCGCGCCCCTGACGGGACGAACAGCATCGACGCCTGCATGTGGGGCGGCTCGGCGAAGAGCCGCTGCTTGCCGTCGATCGAGAACGGCGAGCGCACGAAGCCGACGGCGTCCAGGCCGCCCCGGGCCAGGGTCGCGGCGCGCGCCTTGAGGGACTGGTCGCCGGTCGGTGCCTCGAGGCCGATCCCGTGGGCGGTGCCGCCGCTGACCACGACGATGTGGCCGTGCTTGGGAGCGCTGCGCCCGCGGTAGCCGAAGGTGTCGCCGCGCTCGACCTCGTGCACGTCGAGGACCGTCGCGGTCACCGACAGGGCGCCCCGGTCGCCGAGCCACAGGTCGGTGCCGATGCGGGGGCGGACGGTGAAGTCCGGGTAGGTCGTCGCGAGCCGGCCGAGCTCGGCCTCGGTGAGGTGCGAGACGAAGACGGTGCGGGTCGGCAGGCCGGAGGCCACGACGTCGTTGATCAGCCGGCTCACCTCGCCGAGGTGCGACGTGGTGTTGAGCGGGAGGTGCATCGCCACGCCACGCAGGCCGGTGCGCCCGGCCCCGAGCGTCGTGGCCGCGGCGGCGAGGTCGCGGCGCGTCATCCCGTGGCGCATCATCGAGGTCAGCTGCTCGAGCACGAACCGGGCGTCGGGGTCGCGCTCGCGCAGGGCGGACAGGTCGTCCGGGCGGCTGACGGTGTGCACGACCCGTGACGAGACGCGCCCGTCGAGGTCGAGCGCCGCCCCGAACGGGCGCCACGGCGTGAGCACGAGCAGGTCGCCCGCGTAGCGGGTCGCGGCCTCCGCCACCTCGTCGTACGTGCCCACCGCGATCATGTCGACCGCCGCGCCGGTGTCGTCGACGTGGTCGGCGAGCCACTGCGCCCGCCGGGCGAGGCGGGCGACCGAGAGGCCGTAGCCGTTGCCCTTGGCGACCGGCACGATCCCGGGATGGGTCCGGACGGTCCGGAGCAGGTGCGAGCGCCAGCGCTCGCCGTCCACCGTGAGGCTGAGGCTCATCCGCGCCTCGCGAGGTAGAGCTGGAACGCCTTGTAGATGGCGCGGTTGATCGGCAGGTCCCACTCGCCGGCGTACTCGACGGCCTGCCCGCCGGTGCCGACCTTGAACTGGATCAGCCCGACGTGGGAGTCGTCGGAGTCGAGGGTCTCGGTGATGCCGCGCAGGTCGTAGACGTGGGCGCCGGCGTCGAGGGCGTGGCGCATCATCGCCCACTGCACGGCGTTGGAGCCGCGGACCTCGCGCTTCTCGGTGGACGACGCGCCGTAGGAGTACCAGGCGTGGGTGCCGACGCGGATCCCGATCGTGGCCGCGACGAGGTCACCCTCGTGACGGGCCAGCCAGACCTGGATGCGGTCGGGGTCCTCGGCGGCGAGGGCGTCGTACATCGTCTCGAAGTAGGACAGCGGGCGCGGGGTGAAGTGGTCGCGCTCGGCGGTGTGGACGTAGAGGTCGTGGAACGCCTTGAGGTCGGTGCGGTCGCCGAGCGCCACCTCGACGCCGGCCTTGTCGGCCTTCTTGATGTTGCGCCGCCAGAGCTGGTTCATCCCGGCGAGGACGTCGGCCTCCGAGCGCGGCTGCCCGTCCTCGTCGACCAGGGGGACCTGGAAGTTGAACTGCGGCTGCCCGGCGGTGAAGCCGCCCTCCGCCGACTGCTGCTGCCACCCCAGCTCGTGCAGCTGCGCGATGACGCAGGCGCCCTCCTGGGTCCGGTCGAGCGGAGGTACGTCGCCGAGCCGGCGCACCGAGTCGTCGGCGATGCCGGCCTTGACCTGCTCGGCGGACCACCGTCGGGTCACCACGGGCGGTCCCATCCGCACGGCGAAGGCGCCCTGCTTCTTGAGGTGGGCGACCATCGGGGCGAGCCACGGGCCGAGGTCGTCGTCGGACCAGTCGATGACCGGCCCCTCGGGGAGGTAGGCCAGGTAGCGCCGGACCTTGGGCAGCTGGCGGTAGAGGACGAGCGCGGCGCCGACGACCTCGGTCGCCGCGGAACCAGCCGATGGACTCGGCCCGCCACTCGGCCTTCACGCTGGCCCAGCCGGGGGTCTGGAGGAAGCTGGCGGACGACCGGCTCGCGATGAGGTCGCGGTGCTGCTGGGCGGAGATCGGTCGCAGCGTCAGGGGGGTCGTCACCCCCGACACGCTACAAGGGACCAGACACGACCCCCGTACGTGTCTGGTCCCTTCACCGTAGAGACGCGGGGCACGCGGTTTTGGTTGCGCCGCCGTCAGAGACTTTCCTGACAGCGCTGACCGCTCGCCGTCGCGTCCGCTCGCGTCGCGGCCGGGCACCCCGGGCGGTGTCAGAGGTGCTCGCGGAGCCAGGCGAAGTCGGCCTGGTGCTCGCTCGCGCCGCCCGGCGTCTCGCAGATGACGGGGGCGCCGGCCTCGCGCACCACGCCGGCGAACTCGTCGGCGGGCAGGTGTCCCTGCCCGAAGTTGGTGTGGCGGTCGGCGCCGGAGCCGAACGTGTCGCGCGAGTCGTTGGCGTGGACGAGGTCGATGCGGCCGGTGATGGCGCGGACCTTCTCCACCGCGTCGCCGAGCTCGATGCCGCCGGCCCAGGCGTGGCAGGTGTCGAGGCAGAACCCGACCTCGTCGGCGCCCTCGGCCGCGGAGATCGCGTCCCACACCCCGGCGATGCGGTCGAGGTGGCGGGCCATGGCGTTGTCGCCACCAGCAGTGTTCTCGATGAGCAGCGGGACCTTGATGTCGGTGGCGTCGACGGCCTTGCGCCAGTTGTCGAAGCCGACGGTCGGGTCGTCGTCCTTGTTGACGTGGCCGCCGTGCACGATCAGGCCCTTCGCGCCGATCTCGGCCGCGGCGTCCATGTGCTGCTGGAGCAGCTTGCGGCTCGGGATCCGGATCCGGTTGTTGGTCGTGGCGACGTTGACGATGTAGGGAGCGTGGACGTAGAGGTCGACGCCCGCCTCCCCGGCAGCCGCGCGCAGCGCCTCCGCTCCGCCGGCGAAGCGGATCTCCGGGCCCTTGTAGCTCTGCGGGTCACCGAGGAAGAACTGCACGAGCGACGTCTCCCGCGCCAGCGCCTCGGCGATCGGGTCGGTCTGCTCGACGTGGGCGCCGATCGAGAGGGAGGGAGGGGAGGGGCTCATGAGGTCCAGCCTAGGAGCACCCACAGACACCCGACGACCACGCCGGCCAGGCCCGCGACCGCGGCCCAGGCGAGCCAGTCGACGACCGGTCCCGGCGTCGTACGCCGTCCCCGCGGGGGCGGCCCGAGCCGGTCGGGCACCGGTGGCCCCTCGGGCGGCGGGACCGGCAACCGTCGGAGCAGTCGCAGCGCTGCCTCGGCCGTCGCGATGCGCTGCTGGGGGTCGTGGACCAGCAGCCGCTCGACCAGCGGGCGCAGCGGGTGGGAGGGGACGACGCCCTGGCGGGCGGGCGGCTCACCGGTGATGAGCTCGAGCGCCACCCGGCCCACCGCGTAGAGGTCCTGGGTCGGCTCCGGCGGTGCGCCCCGCGCCTGCTCGGGCGCCATGTAGCCGTCGGTGCCGATCGCGCCGGGCACCGTGGTGAAGCGGCGGTCGGCGACCGGGGCGGCCACCCCGAAGTCGCCGAGGCGCAGGTGGGGCGGCCCGTCGCCCGTCGCCTCGAGCAGGAGGTTGGCCGGCTTGACGTCGCGGTGCACCAGGCCGGCGCCGTGGACGGCGGCCAGACCCAGGAGCAGCTGCTCGACCAGCAGGGCGCAGGTGCCGGCGTCGAGAGGGCCGTGCTCCCGCAGCAGGTCGGCCACCGACCCGCCGGCCACGAGCTCCATGGCGAGCACGACCAGGTCGTCCTCCGCGGCCCAGCCGTGCGGCGCGACCACGTGCGGGTGGCGCACCCGGACCGCCTGCTCGCGCACGAACCGGGCCAGCAGCGTCGAGCTGTGGCGCCCGAGCACCTTGAGCGCGACGTCCTGCCCGGTGCGCAGGTCGTGCGCGCGCCAGACCGAGCCCATCCCGCCGGAGCCGACCTGGTCGAGCAGCCGGTAGCGGCCCGCCACGACCGGCCGGGTCCGGCGAGCGGCCCGGGGAACGGTCCGGTGGGCGGCCTGGTGGACGGTGCGCGAGGAGGGGGTCCGCACCCTCCGACGCTAGACCGGCCCGCGGCTCGCGGGACGCTCCTCCACAGGCGGACCACGAGGATTCCAGCCGCGGGGGCCGCCGCTGATAATCTTCTGCGGTTGCCCCCGGGTGACCGCGGTGCACGACCCACGTCGTACACGCGCCGCGAACGCACAGTCCCTCCTGCCACGGAAAGCCCGTGGCCGCTCTAGCCCAGAGGAGGTGGAGACCGCTATGCGTGCCTATGAAGTGATGGTCATCCTCGACCCGAGTCTCGACGAGCGCACCATCGAGCCTTCGCTCGACAAGTACCTCAACGTGATCCGCAAGGACGGTGGCTCGATCGAGTCGCTCGACGTGTGGGGTCGTCGCCGGATGGCGTACGAGATCAAGAAGAACGCCGAGGGCATCTACGCCGTCATCTCGCTGACGGCCGAGCCCGCGACGGTCAAGGAGTTCGACCGCCAGCTCACGCTGAACGAGTCGATCCTGCGCACGAAGGTCATGCGTCCCGACGCCCACTGATCGCCCTCCCGGGCATCTGTGGAAACACCCTTCCCGCTGTCGGTGAGTGCCTGTTTGATGGGCGCATCACCGGGAGCACCCCGGATCAACCGGCACAGCAGCAGGACTTTCTGAGGAGACCTCATGGCAGGCGAGACCACCATCACCGTGATCGGCAACCTCGTCGACGACCCGGAGCTGCGGTTCACCCCCTCGGGGGCCCCCGTGGCCAACTTCCGGATCGCGTC
Source organism: uncultured Actinomycetota bacterium (assembly GCA_963701485.1). Lineage (GTDB taxonomy): Bacteria > Actinomycetota > Actinomycetes > Propionibacteriales > Nocardioidaceae > Nocardioides. Next base: position 148,294 of record CAVPAA010000008.1, on the reverse strand, counting down.
GACGCCGCGCACCTTCGACCGCCAGAGCAACGAGTGGAAGGACGGCGACACGCTGTTCCTCTCCTGCGCTGTCTGGCGCCAGGCCGCGGAGAACGTCGCCGAGTCCCTCCAGCGGGGCATGCGTGTGATCGTCCAGGGTCGCCTGAAGTCCCGTCAGTACGAGACCCGCGAGGGTGAGAAGCGCACCGTCTTCGAGATCGACGTCGAGGAGGTCGGCCCGTCGCTGCGTTCCGCATCGGCCAAGGTCACCAAGACGACCCGGTCCGGCGGCGGTGGCGGCTACTCCGGTGGCGGCGGTGGCGGCGGCTACTCGGGCGGTGGCGGGCAGCAGTCCGCGCCGGCCGACGACCCGTGGGCCAGCCCGGCTCCCTCGCAGGGTGGCCAGGGTGGCGCCGGCTGGGGCGGTCAGTCCCAGGGCGGCCAGCCCCAGGGTGGCGGCCAGTCCGCGCCGGCCAACGACCCGTGGGCCACGCCCGGGGTCAACGGCGGCAACGACGAGCCGCCCTTCTAGTCCGGATCCGGACCACAGCAAGACATTCCGAAATTCCATTCCGTCCCTGATTGCCTTCAGGGCCGGGCTCACTGAAAGGGAGCACCACAATGGCCAAGGCAATTCTGCGCAAGCCCAAGAAGAAGGTTTGCCAGTTCTGCAAGGAGAAGGCGACCGGTGTCGACTACAAGGACACCACCCTGCTCCGCAAGTTCATCTCCGACCGCGGCAAGATCCGCGCCCGTCGCGTGACCGGCAACTGCGTCCAGCACCAGCGTGACGTGGCCATCGCCGTCAAGAACGCGCGCGAGCTGGCGCTGCTGCCCTACACGTCCACCGGTCGCTGAGAGGAGCACGGAACATGAAGCTCATCCTCACTCAGGAGGTCGACGGCCTCGGTGCCCCCGGTGACGTCGTCGAGGTCAAGGACGGCTACGGCCGCAACTACCTCGTCCCGCGTGGCCTCGGCATCCGCTGGAGCCGTGGCGGCGAGAAGACCATCGAGTCGATCAAGGCCGCCCGCACCGCTCGCGCGGTGCGCGACGAGGACCACGCGAAGGACGTCAAGGCCAAGCTCGAGGCCAACGCGGTCAACGTGAAGGTCCGTGCCGGTGAGGGCGGTCGCCTGTTCGGCGCCGTCACCACCACCGAGATCGCCGACGCCATCACGGACGTCTCCGGCGAGAAGGTCGACCGCCGCACCATCGTGGTGGTCAACCCGATCAAGTCGCTCGGCGCCCACGAGGTGTCGGTCAAGCTGCACGACGAGGTGTCCGCCACGGTGGCCCTCAACGTCGTTCCCGCCTGACGCGACCGACGTACGACACCACACGCACGACGTCACGGCCCGCCGCCCCTGAGGGGTGGCGGGCCGTGCTGCGTCCACCGGGGCCCGCGGGTCTACTGGGTCGGCTTGTCGCAGCGCGCGGGTGGTCTGGCTGCCGCCGGAGTGGTACTCGTAGGTCCGGCCCCCGGCCCGGAGCGTGATCCGCGATCCGTCGATCAGCGCCTGGGTGTAGGCCATCCCGGGCTGGGCGCAGCCGCGGCTGCCGTCGCGCCAGGTGACCTCCTCCACCGAGACCACCTCGACCTCGGCGGCATCGACGCCGAGGCTGGCGGCCAGGTCGTCGACCGCGCGTACGACGTCGCGGGGGGCGGGGGTGCCCGACGGGCTGGTGGTGGGGTCCACGGTCGTCTCCTCGGCGACGGGCGGGTCGGTCGTCGGCCGGTCGGCACCCTCGTCGGGTGCGCCGCACGACGCGAGCAGGGCGCTCGACGCGAGCAGCAGGGCGAGGCGACGGCTCGTGGTCATCATGGCAGTGTGCGGCCCGGCCGGCCCGTATGCCTGCCAGTTCTGCACCAGCACCCAGTAGGTCGCCCGGCTCGGGGTCGGCGATCTCGACCCGCTCGTTGGAGCCGGCGCTGGCGCTCGACGCCACGACGTTGGCCTCCGACGACCTCGCCCGTCCCGACGTAGAGGTCGAAGTCGGGAGCGGTCGGGTTCTGCAGCTCGGCGATGAGGCTCGTGGCGCCGGCAGGCACCTCGAGCTCCTCGACGTGCGTGCCGTTGCCGTCGAACGCGTTGGGGTTGGTGGTGTCCTGCGGGATGGTCAGCTTGACGCTTGTCCTCGGGCACCAGGCCGCTGGCGTCGACCTGCAGGTCGGAGATCGGCGATCGCCTCGAGACCCTTCCTCCACCTGCGACCCGGCGTCACGACGGGTCGTGATGTCGATCGAGGTGGGCAGCACGCCGGCCGACGGCAGGACGCCGACGGGCAGGTGGGCCACCGGGGCCTCGCGAGCCCGCGGGCGGCGTCAGCACCAGGGTGCCGAACAGCCACTTGTCGGTCGCGACGTCCGCGCCGAGCTGAGCGGTGACCGTCACGTCGACGTCGCCGCCGTCGGTGACCGCGACGCTGGTCTTGTCGGTCGACAGCGTCAGGCCGGGGGACAGGTTCTCCACCGAGACGCTCCAGGTGCCGACACCGGTCGAGGTGCCGGTGAACGTCCGCGTCCAGTCACACGTCTGCAGGCACTCGTCGTCCGCCATGCTGGCGGTGTTGAGCGCGCGGACGTCGCCACCGACGGCCGGGTTGGCACCCTGGTAGCCGGCAAGCGTCTCGTCGAGCACCAGGCCCGCCTTCGCGGCGCGACGGAGCTCGATGCGACCCGAGCCCATGTCGAACCAGTCGGCCTTGGTGCCGTCGTTGTCGGTGATGTCACGCTCGGCCGTCGTCATCAGCGCGGACTGGGACTCCGCCGGGGTCCAGTCGGGCTGGACCCCCTTGAGCAGCGCGAGGGCACCCGCGGTGTGCGGGCTGGCCATCGACGTGCCGGAGATGAAGTGCCACTCGACGCTGTTGTCCGTGCCGGCAGCGGCGAGGATGTCCACGCCGGGGGCCGAGACGGACGGGCTGATCGAGGAGACCGACCGGTTGGGGCCGCGGCTGGAGAACGCGGCCATGATGTCGCCGTTGGCGTCCTTGACGTCGGCCACCGAGCCGGACAGGGCGGCCTTGGTGCCCGGGTGGGCGGCCATGAACGCCTTCAGCGCGACTCCGTCGGCGTAGGTGATGTGCGCGGCCGGGAGGGCGTGGGCGTCACCGTTGAGCGAGGTGCCGCTGGCCTGGTCGTTGGCCAGGATCATGCCCTCGGCGCCGAGCTCGGCGAGGTTCTCGCCCTTCTCGACGCGTCCGTTGCCACCGCGGTCACAGACCACGATGAGGCCGGACAGGTCCGTGCCCGCGGGGAAGGCGCCGACCGGCGTCTCGTCGTCGGGCTGGCTGCACCGGGCGTTGTTGTAGGGCGCGGAGCCCGCGTAGACGACCGGGAACGCACCGTCGGTGGCGCCGGACAGGCCGGCGCCCGTGATGTCGGGCCGGGTGGCAGCGTCGGTCGCGGTGATGCCGGTGACCGAGGCGACGTACTTGCGGTCGTGCGTGGTCGCGCCGACCGTCGTCATCCACGGGACGTCGCCCGGGCTGCCGAGGGTGGCGGCACCGGGACCGTCGTTGCCGGCCGAGGTGGCGACGTGGATGCCGGCCGCGCGGGCGTTGAGGAAGCCGATGGCGTCGAGGTCGGTCCAGGGGCTGGAGGCGGCGCTCGAGCCGATGGAGTAGTTGATCACGTCGACGCCGTCGGTGATGGCCTGCTCGATCGAGGTGACGATCGAGTAGCCCTGGCAGCCGCCGTCGCAGACGTCGTAGCCGATCACGTTGGCGTGCGGGGCGACACCCTTGATCTTCGAGGTCACCGAGAACTCGTGCTCGGTGCCCTTCGCGGCGTACGCCGTGGCCTCGACCTGGTTGCCGGCCGTGGTGCTGCCGGTGTGGCTGCCGTGGCCGTCGTCGTCGTAGACGTCGTCGAACGGGTCGGAGGCGGGGTTCTCCGGGTCCTCGAAGTTGTAGTAGCCGATGAGCTTGTCGTTGCAGCCCCAGCCCTCGTAGTACTGGTCCTCGTTGGAGGAGTCGCACATGCCGAGGTAGTTGCCGGCGCCGAGCGGGTTGGTGTGGTCGTAGCCGTCACCGCCGTCGGCCTCCGCGACGCTGTCGGCGAACGACGGGTTGGCCGGGTTGAGGCCGGAGTCGAGGATGCCGACGATGACGCCCTCGCCCTTGCTGCCGACGCCACCGGGGACGTTGGTGCCGTCCCACACGGTGGGTGCGCCGATCCACTCGGGGCCCTTGTCCGTGGTGAGCTCGCGCTCGAAGTCGACCTGGACCGCGGAGACGCCGTCGATGCCGGCGACCTTCTTGGCCTGGGCGCGCGTCATCCGCACGGCGACGCCGTTGAGGGCCTCCGTGTAGCGGTTGAGCACGGTGACGTCACCAGTGGTGACGCGCGAGATCGAGTCGACCAGGTCGGACTGCTGCTCCTGCAGCTCGCGGCGGTAGCCCGACTCGGACCGGGTCGAGGTCATGCCACGCTCGACCGCGACCTCACGCCTCGGAACGGCCGGGGCCTGCAGCTGCACGAAGTAGGTCTCCGGAGCGGAACCGGTGCCCAGCTCGAGCACCGTCCCCCTCTCGAGGGACCTGGCCAGCGACGACTGCGCCGGCTCCAGGCCGTCGAGGGAGCTGTCGGCTGCGTTGGCAGCCGTCCCCCACGGCACGAGTAGTGCGGCAGCGACGCTGGTGGCAGCGCCGGCCGCAACGGTACGACGGATCACACGGATCTCCCGTTCGGAGTGAAGTGGCCCCACGGCACGACGACGCGACCCCACAAACGAATGCGTAGACGACGCGGGCAGAGAGTGAACAGGTGTATCTGAAGTCACAGGAACCGCACCTGTCAACGAAAAGATCTGCCGAAGTTCCTGCGTTAACCGAGACGTAACGCGGGAGGGCGTCCGGCAGCGGTCAGCGTCGGCTGCTGCGGCTGGCGGCGGGGAACCGGTTGGGGCGCGCGACGACGGCGTCGAGGACGACCGGCTTCGCGCTCAGCGACTCGATGACGATCCGTCCGGTGCGCAGGCCGGAGTAGCGGTCGATGACGACGAGCTGCCTCATCGACGCCTTCGGACCGGCGAGGTCCACGACGTGCCAGTCACGCCGGCCGACGCGTACGCGCACCTTGCCGTGGCCGCGGCCGGTGGCGGCGAGCAGCCTGAGCTCGCCGACCGTCGTCCGGGGCAGCACGAGGCGCGCGCCGCGGCGGGTCGCCTTGATCGCGTCGCCGCGGAAGTAGCCGGGGCCGCTCACCTTCACCCACCCGCGCTGCCGGGTGAGGTTGCGCGGCACGAAGAGCTCGATCGGCTCCGACCAGGCGCTCGCGTTGCCGGCGGCGTCGATGGTGCGGGCGGAGAACCGGTGCCGTCCGGCGGTGGGGTCGGGCAGCTCCCACCGACCGCCCGTGCACGCGACGGGCTGGTCGTTGTCGGTGCACTCGAAGCCCGAGCCGGGCTCGCTGCTGTTGAGCCGGATCGGTGCCCCCGCGCCGGTGACGACCGGCTGGGTCGGGGTGATCTCGTCGTAGGAGGTGCCGGTGACGAAGACGAACGGCGCGCGGGTGTCCTGTCCCCAGGTGAAGGTCGCCGGCGTGGCGTCCTCGTCGGGGGTGTCCGCCACGGTGGGTGGCAGCAGCGGGGCGGTGTCGGGGGTGCGCGCGCGGTCGCCGAGGTCGACGGCGCGGGCCTCGAGGACGTAGCCGCCGGCCGCGGCGTCGGGCAGGTCGGCGTACGTCACGGGGCTGGTGCAGGCGCGCCAGTCGTGGGCCTGCGGCCCACCGGTCAGCCGGCACTCGAGGCCGAAGGGGCCCTGGTCGCCGTCCGTGACCTGCCAGCCGAGGGTGAAGGTCATCGACGACACCGTCACCAGACCGGCGGCGTTGGGTGCGGTCGACGCCGTGAGCGTGGTCTCGGGCGGCGTGCTGTCGTCACAGCCGTTCTGCAGGACGCTCGGGGCGGTCTCGTCGACGCAGCCCGGGGTGGCGCCCGCCGGCGCCGCCGCGGCCAGCGGCACCAGGCCGCCGCCCAGCAGTCCCAGCACGGCCAGCCGGCTCGCGGTGCGGTGTCGATGCATGGGTCCTCCCTCGTGTCCGGCGCGTTCCCGAGCGCCCTCACCGGGGTCAACGAGCGGCGGCGGCTCCGGTCACGAGCCACCGGTCGCTGCGTGCGCGCCACGAGAGCAGCACCCCGCGGGCGCCCATGAACACCACGGTCATCGCGACCCAGACCGCGACCAGCCCGTGGGGGAGCGTGGCCGCCCAGAGCGCGGCCGGGGCGTACGCCGCCAGCACGACCAGGCCGGCCCACGCGAGGTAGGCGCCGTCGCCCGGCGCCGATCAGCACCCCGTCGAGCACGAACACCATCCCGGCGACCGGTTGGCCGATCGCGGCGACGAGCAGCACCGGCACGAGCAGGTCGCGCACCGCCGGATCGGTGGTGAAGAGCGCGCCGATGAACGGGGCCACCGCGGCGAGGGCGAGCCCGGCGACGATGCCGCTGCCCCAGCCCCACTGCACCATCCGGCGAGGTGAGGCGACGGGTGCCGTCGACGTCGCCGCTGCCCAGCGCCCGGCCGGTGAGGGCCTGGGCCGCGATCGCGATCGCGTCGAGGCCGAAGGCGAGGAAGGCTCCAGAGCGTGATCGCGATCTGGTGGGTGGCCACGTTGACGTCGGTGGCGCCGGTGCCGACGCGGGTCACGGCGTACGTCCCGACGAGCAGGCAGGCCCGCAGTGCGAGGGTGCGGACGACGAGCGCGACGGCGGCGTGCGCGGCGGCCGAGATGCCGGCGCGGTCCGGGCTCAGGGGAGCGTCGTGCTCCCGGGCGGCGCGGACCACGACGACGAGGAACCACAACGCGCTGATCACCTGGGCGAGCACCGAGCCGATGGCGGACCCGGCGATACCGAGGTCGAGGCCGTAGACGAGCACGACGTTGAAGACGATGTTGAGGCCGTTGCCGACGACCGCGACCAGCAGTGGCGTACGCGTGTCCTGCAGCCCGCGCAGCACACCGGTCGCGGCCAGCATGACCAGCAGCGGGGTGGTGCCGAGGAAGGCGATGCCGAGATAGGTCTCGGCGTGGTCGGCGACCTCGGCGCCGGTGTCGAAGACGCCGACCAGCGTCGGGGTGAGCGCGATGCCGCCGACGGTGGCGACCACCCCGATGATGACGGCGAGCCACATGCCGTCGACCCCCTGGGCGAGGGCGGCCCGGAGGTCGCCCGCGCCGAGGTGGCGGGCGACGCTGGCGGTGGTGCCGTAGGCGAGGAAGACGCACAGCCCGACGACCGTCTGGAGGACGACCGCGGCGACGCCGAGGCCCGGCGAGCTCGGGCGTGCCGAGGTGGCCGACGATGGCGGCGTCGGAGAGCAGGAAGAGCGGTTCGGCGACGAGCGCGAGGAAGGCCGGGACGGCCAGGCGCAGGATCTCGCGGTCTGTCTCCCGGTGGTCGGTCTTCACAGGTTCACCCTAGGAACCCCGCAGTCTTCGTCGATTGCGGGGCGTCATAGCGACGGCTGTGCCTCGACGTACATAGTCCGATGGGACTACCTGTGCATGGCCGTGTGGATGACGCGCCGCGAACGCCGGTCGGGGCAGGGAAGGCGGCGAGCGGCGGGCATCCGCCAGATGGCGGACAGGTGAACGGACCCGGGGCTGAGTATTTTTCATCCACAGGGTGTGGGATGCGTTTGCGCAGGTCAGCGGCGTGACGTGCGTCAGACGGTCCCACCTGTCTTCCACAGGGTCGTCCACGCATGTGCACCTGCGCGCAGCGTGTCGTCCACGCGTGTGCCTGACTTGTCCACAGACCCTGTGGATAACTCGGTGTCGCTGGCTTCCCACGAGGCCGTGCGAGCACGTACGGTCCTGCGCGAACCCAGTCGTGGAGAGCGGCTGGTGGACTCGGGTGCGAGCGGAGCCGGCAGCGATGTCGGCTTGATGTCATGGTCGTCCCTAACGTCGTGGTCAGTGGACCCGAGCGAGCTAGAGTGGAGGGAGCACCGGTGAGCGTCACCTTCGAGGGGGACACCGACGAGGCCTGGGGCGACGGACCGGCGGCCTACGAGCCCGGCAGCTCGCCGCGCTCCCCGGGTGACCGGACGCCCCCGCAGGACAACGCGGCGGAGCAGAGCGTGCTCGGCTCGATGCTGCTGTCGAAGGACGCGATCGCCGACGTCGTCGACGTGATCAAGGGCGTCGACTACTACCGCCCGGCCCACGAGGTCATCCACGACGCGATCATCGACCTCTACGGTCGCGGCGAGCCGGCCGACCCGATCACGGTGGCCGCCGAGCTGGTGAAGCGCGGCGAGCTGGTGCGCATCGGTGGCGCCCCCTACCTCCACACCCTCTCGGCCAACGTCCCGATCGCGGCCAACGCCGGCTACTACGCCGAGATCGTGCGCGACAAGGCGATCCTGCGCCGCCTGGTCGAGGCCGGCACCCGCATCGCCGCCCTCGGCTACGCCGGCGAGGGCGAGATCGACGACGTCGTCGACCACGCGCAGGCCGAGGTCTACAAGGTCACCGACCGTCGCGCGGCCGTCGACTACGCCCCGCTGAGCGACATCATGAGCGGCGTCCTCGACGAGATCGAGGCGATCGGCAACCGCGAGGCCGGCCTCTACGGCGTGCCGACGGGCTTCGCCGACCTCGACGACCTGACCAACGGTCTCCACTCCGGCCAGATGATCATCGTCGCGGCGCGTCCCGCCATGGGCAAGTCGACGCTCGCCCTCGACTTCTGCCGCGCGGCGTCGATCCACAACAACCTCACCAGCGTCTTCTTCAGCCTCGAGATGACGCGCTCGGAGATCATGATGCGCCTGCTCTCCGCGGAGGCGAAGGTGCCGCTCAACCACATCCGCAACGGCACGATGCGCGACGACGACTGGGAGAAGCTCGCCCGCAAGATGGGCCAGGTCTCGGGGGCGCCGATGTTCATCGACGACAGCCCCAACATGACGATGATGGAGATCCGCGCCAAGGCCCGGCGGCTCAAGCAGCGCCACGACCTCAAGCTCATCGTCATCGACTACATGCAGCTGATGAGCTCGGGCAAGAAGGTCGAGTCCCGCCAGCTCGAGGTCTCCGAGTTCTCCCGCAACATCAAGCTCCTCGCCAAGGAGCTCGAGCTGCCGATCATCGCGCTGTCGCAGCTCAACCGTGGTCCCGAGCAGCGTGGCGACAAGCGCCCGATGATGAGCGACCTGCGTGAGTCCGGCTCGCTCGAGCAGGACGCCGACATGGTGATCCTGCTCCACCGCGACGACGTCTACGAGAAGGAGTCGACCCGCCCCGGCGAGGCCGACCTCATCGTCGCCAAGCACCGCAACGGCCCCACCCGCGACCTCACCGTCGCCTTCCAGGGCCACTACTCCCGCTTCGTCGACATGGCCCAGGGCTGACGGCCCCGACGCTGCCGCACCCTCCTCTGCCGGAGGACAGAGGCGGGTCCGTCTGCAGACAGAGGTCCGGACCCCTCGCTCGGGCGTAGCCTGCCGGGATGACGGGTCGCGATGCCGAGCACGCGCTCGACCGCGGAGCGTGGGAGGCTGCTGTCCCGGCGGCTGTCGCCCTACCTGGACCTCGCGATCGGGCTCGCCGCCGCAGCCCTGTCCGTCGCCTCCTTGCTCAGCAACGACATCGCCGGCATCGACCCCCGGCTCGAGCCCGCCGACCCGTTGTCGGTGGCCGCCACCCTCGTGGCGGGCCTCTCCTTCGTCTGGCGTCGCCGCCGGCCGGTGGCCGCGTTCGCCGTGTTCGTCACGTGCTGTCTCGTCGTGACCCTGACCGACCACTACATCGGCCTGCTCTCGGTGCTGCTGCTGGTCAGCCTCTACTCCCTCGCGGCGCACAGCCGACGGAGGAACGGCGTCGCCGGGCTGGTCCTCTGCCTGCTCGTCTTCGTCGGCCTCGCCGTCCTGGACGTCCCCGACCTGGGCACCTCCGACCTCCTGCAGGCCTGCGCGCTCCTCCTCACGGCGTGGGCCCTCGGCGACGCGATCCGCTCGCGCCGCATCCAGCAGTCGGAGCGGCTGCGGATCGCGGAGCAGGAGGCGGCCGCGGCCCGGGAGCTGGCGGCCCGCGCCGTCGTCGAGGAGCGGCTGCGGATCGCCCGGGAGCTGCACGACGTCGTCGCGCACAGCATGTCCCTGATCGCCGTGCAGGCCGGCGTCGGCGGGCACGTGATCCGCACCGACGTCGCCGCCGCCGAGCGCGCGCTCGAGATCATCGCCGAGACCAGCCGCAAGGCGCTGGCCCAGACCCGCTCGATGCTGGGCCTGCTCCGGGCCGAGGACGCAGACCCGGCGGTCCCTCCCCTGCAGGGCATCGACGACCTCGACGACCTCGTCCACGACGTGCGCGAGGCCGGCGTCGACGTCTCCCTGACCGTCAGCGGTGCGGCGCGGACGCTCGACACCGCGATCGAGCTGACCGCCTACCGCATCGTCCAGGAGTCGCTGACCAACGTGCTCAAGCACTCCGGCGCGACGCAGGCGCAGGTGACGGTGACCTACGTGCCCGACGGGGTCGACGTCGACGTCCGGGACCACGGTCGCGGCGGGTCACGGGCTCCGGCCGGTGTCGGTGTCCCCGGCGGGCACGGGCTGGTGGGCCTGCGCGAGCGCGCCCGGCTGCTGGGTGGCACCCTCGACTACGGCGCGCTCGACGGAGCCGGGTTCAGGGTGGCGGCACACCTGCCCTCGTCGATGGCGGTGGCGCCGTGATCCGGGTGGCGGTGGTCGACGACCAGGAGCTGGTCCGTTCCGGGTTCGTCGTGCTCCTGGGCTCCAGCCCCGACATCGAGGTCGTCGGCGAGGCGGGTGACGGCGCCGCGGCCTGGGAGCTGTGTCGTCGTACGACGCCCGACGTGGTCCTGATGGACGTCCGCATGCCCCGGATGGACGGCCTGGAGGCCACGCGCCGGATCATGGCCGACCCGCGGTGTTCCGGCACGCACGTGCTCGTGCTGACCACGTTCGACGAGGACGAGCTCGTCCACGAGGCCCTGCGCGCCGGGGCCAGCGGGTTCCTGCTCAAGGACACCAGGCCGACCCAGCTGCTCGACGCCATCTCCGTGGTCGCCGCCGGCGACGCGCTGCTCGCGCCCTCGGTCACGCGTCGCCTGATCGAGCAGTTCGCGACCCTCCCGAGCCGCCCGGCGTCCCCCGCCGACGACGGCCTGACCGATCGTGAGCGCGAGGTGCTGGTCGCGGTCTCGCGCGGCCTGTCGAACCAGGAGATCGCCGACTCGCTGCACATGGGCTACGGCACCGTGAAGACCCACGTGAGCCACCTCCTCACCAAGCTGGAGTGCCGCGACCGGGCGCAGCTGGTGATGCACGCCTACGAGTCGGGCCTGACCGTCCCCGGGAGCAGCTGACCTCTGCCTCGGGTCTCGACGCGTGAGGACCCCGGACAGATGTGCGGGACCCTCCCCGGCGGCGAGATTGGTGGAGCGGCCAGACAGGCCGGCACAGCCACCGGAGGTTCCCATGTCACGACCACTACGCGAGGCCACGACCTATCTCGTGCTCGCCTTCTCACTGGCCATCGGCATCGCCACCGCGCTGCCCCACGCCGGCATCACCGTGCTGCTCAGCGCCTTCGCTCCCATCACGGCGATCGTCATCATCACGTTCACCGTCACCCCCCGCGGCAGGCGCCGCGCCCTGTGGGGGGAGTTCGGGCTGAACCGCTCGGGCAAGCGGCTGTGGCCGTTCGCGGTGCTCGTGCCCATGCTGCTGGCCGGCAGTGCGTACGGCGCTGCTGTGGCGCTGGACGTCGCGGACCTGCGCTCGATCGACCTGACGTCGTCCGGCGTGGCGTCCTGGAGCCTGAACCTGGCGAGCACGCTGGCGTTCATGACCGTCCTCTTCCTGGCCGAGGAGATCGGCTGGCGGGGCTACCTCCTGCCGAGGATCCAGCAGCTCACCAGCCGCCGCCGGGCTGCCGTCGTGACCGGCTTCATCCACGGCTGCTTCCACCTGCCCCTGATCCTCATCGCCACGACGTACGACGAGCACGGCAGCCGCTGGCTCGTGGCGCCGGTCGTGGTCGCGACGATCACCATGGGTGGCGTCTTCTACGCCTACGTGTGGGACCGGACGCACAGCGTCTGGCCCGTCGCGATGGCGCACGGTGCGGTCAACATCGCGTTCGGTATCGGTGCGGCGGCCGTCGTGGCGGGCTCGGACGCCGACCTGGCCTACGTCGCCGGCGAGAGCGGCATCGCCACCTTCGCGGCGGTGGCCGTGGTCGGGGCGCTCTTCCTGGCTCGCGCCAGGGTGTGGCGGACCGAACCGGCCGCGGTGGAGGTGCGCGAGCGCGAGCTGGCCCGGGCCGCCTAGGTCCGGCGACGTCGATCAGTGAGGAGCTGGTGGTGCCCGACCGGGCACCACCAGCTCCTCGCATCCCAGGTCGGGACGCTCCTTCCGGCGCTGACGGTGAGGAGGGTGGGAGCCGCTCGAATTGGTTGTCATGAGCAACATATGTATGTTGCACACATGAGCAACCCGTCTTCCACGCCTGCACACCCCGGACTCGCCATCGGGGTCCTGTGCGCCGGTGGCCTCAGCGCCGCCCTGACCCAGACGATGGTCATCCCGATCCAGAGCGAGCTGCCCGGGCTCCTCTCCACGTCGGCATCGAACGCGTCGTGGGTCATCACCATCACGTTGCTCGCTGCGGCGGTCACCATGCCGGTCGCGGGGCGGATCGCCGACATGGTCGGCAAGCAACGCGTGCTGACCGCGAGCGCTGCGCTGCTGCTCGTCGGCTCGACCGTGTGCGCGCTGTCCGACTCGCTCGCCCCCATGCTGGCGGGCCGCGCCCTGCAGGGTCTCGCGATGGGCTTCATCCCCGTCGGGATCTCGTTCATCCGTGAGTTCGCGCCGCCGGAGATGGCCTCGACCGGAGTCGCCACGATGAGCGCCACGCTCGGCGTCGGTGGTGCGATCGGCCTGCCGCTGGCGGCCTGGATCGCCGACTCCGGTGACTGGCACGCGTTGTTCTGGGTGGCTGCCGCTCTGGCCGCCGTCATCACCGTCCTCACCTGGGTCGCCGTGCCGCACGTGCACGACGGCTCGTCGGGCCGACTCGACGTCGCCGGCACCGTCGGCCTGGCGATCGGCCTGTCGTGCTTCCTCGTCGGCGTCTCCAAGGGCAGCACGTGGGGCTGGGACAGCGGCCGCACGTGGACCGCGATCGTCGTCGGCCTGCTCGTCCTGCTCGCGTGGGGCGCCTTCGAGCTGCGCCAGGACGAGCCCCTGGTCGACCTGCGCACGACCGCGGCACCGGCCGTGCTCCTGACGAACCTCGCCGCCGTCGCGATCGGTTTCGGCATGATGGCGCAGTCGATCGTGGTGCCCCAGCTGCTCCAGATGCCGGAGATCACCGGGTACGGTCTCGGCCAGTCGATCCTGGCCGCCGGGCTCTGGATGGCGCCGGCGGGGCTGATGATGCTCGTCTTCGCGCCCGTCTCCAGCGGCCTGATGAGGAGCATCGGCGCCAAGCAGACGCTGATGATCGGCGCCGCCGTCCTCGGAGCGGGCTACCTCGTCGCCCTCGTCATGATGGACGCCCCGTGGCAGCTGCTGCTCGCCTCCTGCGTGGCCTCTGCCGGTGTCGGCATCGGCTACGCCGCCATGCCCACGCTGATCCTCGACTCCGTCCCGGCCCACGAGGCCGGTTCGGCGGTCGGTGTCAACGGTCTGATGCGCTCGACCGGCACGACGCTGGCTGCGGCCGTGATGGCCACGCTGCTGACCAGCAGCACGACGGACCTCGGCGGCTTCGCGGTCCCGAGCGAGTCGGCGTTCCGCTGGTGCTTCATCGTCGGAGCGCTCGCCGCCTTCATCGGCGTCGCCATCGCCTCGACCGTGCCCGTCGTCCGCCGCCGTGCCGACGCCATCGGCGCCGACCTCGACGAGGCCACGGTCGATACGGTGGCCGGCACCGGCGCCTGAGACCCGAGGAGGCGGCCATGCCACGAATCACGACATCACCCCCGCCCGTCACCGACGAGACCCTGACCACGCTGCGGCACGAGCTCATGCGGCTGGGTCGACGGCGCGAGACCCACTCGTCGGCGACTGCACTCGACGGCTCTGCGTTCAAGATCCTGTGGCTGGTGATCGAGCACGGCCCGCACACCCTGCGTGGGCTGGCGGAGTACCTGCAGCTCGATCAGTCCACGATCAACCGACAGGTGCACACGGCGGTCGGCCACGGCTACGTCGAGCGGTACGACGACCCGGAGTCCCCCGCGATGCTGGTCCGAGCGACCGCCGCCGGCGAGGCGGCCTACCGCAGCGAGTCCGAGGTCCGGGCCGCCGGTCTCCGCGCCATCGTGGACACGCTGGGCGAGCAGGTCGCGGCTGACCTGGCAGCGGGCCTGGGGCGCTTCAACGACGCGATCGACGATGCCGTGGAGATGTCGCCGCGCCAGCACAGGTGAGATCCGCTCGTCGAGCCCTGCTCCTCGCGCTCGACTCGACCCGGGTGTCGCGAGCGGCGGTCACGGGTAGCGCGCGAGCTCCTGCCGCAGCCGCTCGGTGATGTCCGGCGTCCAGCCCTCCGGCTGCAGCACGTTGACCCAGCCGGCGGCGTGCTCGCCCGAGAAGTTGTGCCCGTGGGCGGGCTGGGTCGAGAAGGCCGCGGCGAGGTCCGCCGACACCTGCAGGAAGGTGATCCAGGGGATCCACCGCATGGCACCGGGCACGTCGTCGCCGCGCGTCTCCTCGAGCCAGTCGGGTCGGGTGAGCAGCAGGTCGGGGCTCCACCAGGTGACCGGGTCGGACGCGTGCTGCAGGTAGAGCACCCGGCTCCCCGTCCACGGCTCGTCCTCCGGCTGGGGACGCTCGGCCTTCGTGGTGAAGCGGATGATCCGTCCCTCCCGGTAGACCGGCTCGACCTCGCGCGAGCCGGCGTCCCGGTCCTCGATGAAGCTGCGGTAGAGCGGGTTGAAGTTGGGCGGACCCACGAGGAGCGCCCCCGACGTCCGGTTGTCGAGGTCGAACTCGCCGCTGAAGGCGGCCTCGGCGCCGAACGACCCGAGGCTCTCGCCGAAGACGTGGAGCTCCGGCCGCTCGTCGAACGGCAGGCTGGACCAGCGCGCGTAGACCGCGTCGAACAGCGCCCTCCCGGCGTCGCGGGCGCGGGCCGAGTCGACGACGAAGGACAGCCAGGAGGGGAGGTGCGAGTACTGCATCCCGACGATCGCGGAGTCCCCACCGGTGACGTACTCGAAGCCGCTCGCCGCGCTCGGCTCGACCCACCCGGTCCCGGTGGTGGTGACCACCAGGAGGTGCTGCCGCTCGAAGCCGCCGGCCCGCTCGAGGTCCGCCACCGCGAGGGCGGCCTGCTGCTCCGTGTCCTCGGCGTTGGCGAGCCCCGCGAAGACGCGGATGGGTTCGATCGACGGGCGGTCCGTCAGCTCGCCGATCTCCTCGGCACTCGGACCGGTGCCGACGAAGGTCCGCCCCTCCACGCCCAGGTCGTCCCAGTCGACCAGCGACTCGTCGCTGCCGGAGCGCAGCGGCGTCGACGGTCGTTCGACCCCCTCCGGCGTCTCGAGGTCGCCGAGGGCGAACGACGCGTCGAGCGCGCGCAGCCCCGCGTCAGCCGCCACCCCGCTGAGCAGTGCCCACGCCACGAAGCCCACCGACACGACTCCCAGGACCCGTGCCACCGAGGGCCTGAGCCGACGCTCCAGCAGCCGAGCCACCCGTCGCGAGGCGGCCCGGGCGCCACGCGCCAGTGCCGAGGAACAGCGCGGCGACGACCAGCGTCACCGGTGGCACGAGGAGCACGAACGCGACGGGCGTCGCCTCCGTCCCGGCCAGGTCGTGGGCCTCGGCCTGCCACCGCACGCCCGCGGCGAGGCTCGTGAGCAGGGCCGCGACCCCTCCCACCAGGAGGACCGATCGAGCCAGGTCCGGCCACGGCTCCCGTGGTCGGTCGCGCAGCCCACGCCAGCACCACGCGAGGAAGACCCCGACGCCGTACCCCGAGGCTGCGGCGGCGCCGCTGACCACGCCCTGGGCCAGCGGGGACCGGGGCAGCAGCGACGGGGTCAGCGAGAGGCAGGCGAAGCCGATCGCGAACGCGAGCCCGGCCGGGAGCAGGCGGGAGCGACGGACCAGCTCCACCGCTCGCTCGAGCCACCCGGGCACCGCACCCCTTCCTGACGTCAGTAGTCGACGGGGTCGCGGGCGATGGGGCAGGTCATGCAGTGCCCGCCACCTCGGCCGCGACCGAGCTCGGCGCCGACGATCGGGATCACCTCGACGCCGGCGTCGCGCAGCAGCGCGTTGGTGTACGTGTTGCGATCGTAGGTGAACACCACCCCCGGCTCCACCGCCACGGCGTTGTTGCCGCTGTCCCACTGCTGGCGCTCGGACGCGTAGACGTCGCCGCCCGTCTCGAGCGCCCGGAGCTCGGAGAGGCCCAGGGACTCGGCGACGACGTCGACGAACGCCCGGTCGCCCTCGTCAGTGACGTCGATCCCGTGCGCGTTGTCCCCGGGGCGCAGGGAGAACGAGTGGATGCCGTCCACGATGCCGGGGAAGTAGGTGACGACGTCGCGGTCGGCGAACGTGAACACGGTGTCGAGGTGCATCGCGGCCCGCAGCTTGGGCATCCCGGCCACGACCACCCGCTCGGCGGCTCCCTGCTCGAAGAGGGCCCGCGCCACCTGCGTGATGGCCTGGCGTGACGTCCGCTCGCTCATCCCGACCAGGACCGTGGCGTTGCCGATCGGCATCACGTCCCCGCCCTCGATGGTGGCGAGCCCCCAGTCGAGCTCGGGATCGCCCCACCAGACCTTCGACCCGGCGTAGTCGGGGTGGAACTCGTAGATCGCCTTGTAGAGCAGCGTCTCGTCGTGACGGGCCGGCCAGTAGAGCGGGTTCATCGTCAGGCCGCCGTAGAGCCAGCACGTGGTGTCGCGGGTGTAGAGCGTGTTGGGGAGCGGCTGCATGAGGTAGTCCCGCGCCCCGGTGGACTCGCGGGCCAGCGCGACGAAGCCGGACCGGAAGTCGTCGGGGAGGTCGCTGGTCGCCATCCCGCCGATCAGCAGCTCTGCGAGCCTGGCCTCGTCCAGCGTGCGCAGGAAGGAGAGGGTCTCGTCCACGAGCCCGTAGCCCACCTGGTTCAGGCTGATCTTCCGCTCCAGCAGCCAGTCCTTGGCCCCCGGCACGGCCATCGTCTGCGCGAGCAGGTCGTGCAGCTCGACCACCTCCACCCCGCGCGCCTCGAGCTCCGACACGAAGGCCGCGTGGTCCTTCTCGGCGTTGTCGACCCACATGACGTCGTCGAAGAGCAGCGAGTCGGAGTTCGTCGGCGTGAGCCGGCGGTGCGCGAGGCCCGGTGAGCACACCAGGACCTTGCGCAACCGGCCGACCTCGGAGTGCACGCCGTACGCCGACGAGACGCCGCCACCGGCGTCCTCGGGTCCTGGGTTCTGGTCACTGGTCATGTGTCGTTCCTTCCGTGCGGTGGGTCAGAGGGTGATCCGGCCGGTCCACAGGCCGACGACGCCGGCGACGCCGGCGGCCACGATGATGACGAAGAGCCCGATCTCGGCCGGGGTGAAGATGCGCTGCCCGCGCTCGCTCCGCGCCTTGACGTAGAGGAGCGACGCCGGCGCCAGGAGCACCGCGGACAGCAGCAGGAACTCGAGGCCGGCGGCGTCGAAGAGGAACAGCGTGTAGACCGTGGCGGCTCCCGCGACGACCCCCTCCCGGAGCTTGACCCGCGGTGCCTCGTCCTCGTACGACTCCCCGGTCAGGGCGAGCTTGAGCGAGTACGCCGCAGCGAGCAGGTACGGCAGCAGGGCCAGGCTGGTCGAGAGGTCGAGGAGGAAGTTGAGCGCGTCGGTCACCACCAGCGTCAGCAGCAGCACGGACTGGACGGCGATGGAGGTGACGACGAGGGCCGTGATCGGCGTGCCCTTGTCGTTCTCGCGGCCCAGGAACGCCGGGAAGGTCGTCGTTGCGCGCCGGGATGTACATCACCTCGGCCGCCATCAGGGTCCAGGCGAGGTAGGCGCCCAGCACCGACACGATCACCGCGATGCTGATGAACGTCTCGCCCCAGTCGCCGACGACGTGCGCGAAGAGACCGACCATCGACGGCTGCCGGGTCGCGGCGATCTCGGGCTGGGGCAGGACGGCGTAGCTCGAGAGCGTCACGAGCGAGAAGATCGACAGCACGCTGAGGAAGCCCATGACGGTGGCACGCCCGACGTCCTCGCGCTTCTGGGCGTAGCGCGAGTAGACGCTCGCCCCCTCGATCCCGATGAACACGAACGTCGTGATGATCATCGTGTTGCGCACCTGCTCGTCCAGCGAGCCGAGGTCGCCGTAGCCGTAGGCCGTCCAGTTGTCGGCGAAGACGCCGGCGTCGAGGTTCACGAGGAGCACCACGATGAACACCAGGATCGGGATGATCTTGAAGATCGTGACGATCCGGTTGATCACCGCCGCGTCCCTCACCCCGCGGGCGATGAGGACGTGGAAGAACCAGACGCCCAGCGTCGAGAGCACGAGCGCCAGCACCGTGTCGCCGTCCCCGAAGCTGTCGAAGAAGGCCCCCAGCGTCGCCGTGATGAACACCCAGTAGAACGCGTTGCCCGCCACGGTGCTCGCCCAGAAGCCGATGGCGGAGTTGAACCCGGCGTAGTCACCGAAGCCGGCCTTGGCATAGATGAAGACACCCGAGTCCAGGTCGGGCTTGCGGAGCGCGAGGTTCTGGAACACGAAGGCGAGCATCAGCATGCCGGTGCCCGCGATCGCCCACGCGATCAGCGAACCCAGGATCCCGGTGGCGACACCGAAGCGGGCCGGCAGGGAGAACACCCCGGCCCCGACCATGCCGCCGATGACCATGGCTGTCAGGGTCGGCAGCGTCATCTTCTGGACCGCGCCCGGCTCCGTCGCGGTCGTCTGCTCGCTCGCGGTCATGTGCGCTCCTTCGCCGCGTCGAGCGGCTCGGTCTTCTCGATGCGGAACCCGGTGTAGCCGTACAGGACGCTCAGCAGCGGACTGGCGTAGCAGAAGATGGCGTACGGCGCGTAGAGGAGGGTGGAGACGCCGAGGGTGGCGCCCATGAAGGCCCCGCACGAGTTCCACGGCACGAGGGGCGAGGTGACGGTGCCGCTGTCGGCGGCCAGCCGGGACAGGTTGGTCGGGGCGAGGCCGCGGCGGTCGAACTCCAGGCGGAACACGCGGGCCGGGAGCACCAGCGCGATGTACTGGTCCCCGGCCACCACGTTGAGGCCGAACCCGCACGCGAAGACCGTCAGGAACAGGCGCCCGGTGCCGGCGGCCGAGGCGATCATCGGGTCGACGAGTCGGGAGATCAGGCCGAAGTGCTCGAGCAGAGCCCCGAAGGTCACCGCGCCGAAGATCAGCCAGAGGGTGAGCAGCATGGAGTCCATGCCGCCGCGGGACACCAGCTGGTCCACCTCGGGGAGCCCGGTGTCGATGTCGAACCCCGTCGCCATCGCCTGCCACACGGCCTTGATCGACTCGACCACGACGTTGCCCGTGCCGCTGACGAACGCGGCCACCACGTCGGGCTGGGTGAACGCGGCGAGCGCGCCCGCGAAGAGGGCGGAGGCCATCAGCGCGAGCGACGCCGGCACCTTCCGGACCGAGAGGTAGGCGAGCAGGACCAGCGGCAGCAGGTTGACCGGGCTGATCCAGAAGACGTCGGACAGCGCAGCGAGCTCGGTCGTCGTCGACACGGTGTCCTCGGTCTCGCCGACGTGGGCGAGCCCCAGCACGAAGAACACGGCGAGTGCGACGACGTACGCCGGCACGGACGTCCAGACCTGGCGCTTGATGTGGTCGTAGACGTCCACCTTCACCATCTGCGCGGTCAGGATCGTGGTCTCCGACAGCGGTGAGGTCTTGTCGCCCAGGTACGCACCGGAGATGACCGCGCCGGCCGTGATCGCCGGGGAGACACCGAGCATCGTCGCGATCCCGACGAGGCCGACGCCGATCGTGCCGGCCGTCGTCCACGAGCTGCCGATGCTCAGTGCCACGACGGCAGAGATGACCGCGGTCGCGGCGTAGTACCAACCCGGCGAGAGCACCTGGATCCCGTAGTACACGAGCGTGGGGATCGTGCCCGACAGGTTCCAGGTCCCGATGAGGGCGCCCACCGCCAGGAGGATGAAGACGGCGCTGGTGACCGAGGCCATCGCCCCCTGCCCGGCCACCTGGACCTCCGACCACGCGTGACCGTTCTTGACGGCGACGAGCGCCGCGACGCCCGCGCACAGGACGAGAGCCACCTGGACGGGGCCGGCCAGGGCGTCGAGGCCGAACAGCGCGAGGGACCCGCCGATGAGCAGCGCCAGGGTCGCCAGGGGGACCAGGGCGTCGGCCAGCGAGGGTTGCCGCAGCACCCCCTGGTCCAGACGCATGGGGCCATGGTGTTGGCCGGGCGCCACTGGAGGCTCACCCGGAACGGGGGAGGGCCCGCCGCGGCGACCTCACCACACTGGTGGCTCCGAAACCGGGAACGGAGACGAGAAATGGGCCGACGTGGGGCTGCGGCCGCGCTGCTCGTCGTGACGCTGACCGCGGCGTGCGCCGACGGCTCGGACTCGTCCTCCTCGCCGTCCCCGTCGACGGCGGACACCTCGTCCGCCACGACCGTCGACGCCGCCGCGCTGGATGGGGCGTCGTACGCCTCGACCTCCGTCGAGGGCGCCGAGCTGGTGGAGGGGACGACCGTCGAGGTCGGGTTCGAGGGCGAGACCATGTCGGTCAACGGCGGGTGCAACACCATGTTCGGGCCGTTCGAGGTCGACGGCACGACCATCGCGTGGTCCTCCGAACCGGCCGCGACGATGATGATGTGCGACCCCGACCTCGTGGAGCAGGACCGCTGGCTCGCCGAGTTCTTCGGCGCCGGCGTCGACGCCACGGTCGAGGGCGACGCCCTGACCCTGCAGGCCGGCGGGGTCACGATCGAGCTCGCGACGGACACCACCGACGACCTCACGAGCCTGCTCGGGCGCACCTGGACCGCCGTCGGAACCGTCTCCGACGGGGCGGTGTCCCGGCTGCCGGTCGACACCCGCCGACCGCGGCTCGACGTCGGGGCGGACGGACTGTCGCGCCTCTTCACCGGGTGCCGGAGCGGACGCGTCACCGTGCAGGTCGAGGGCACGGCGCTCGTCTTCTCCAACGTGACGCTCCAGCGCGGGCGGTGCACCGGCCCCGCGCGTCAGACCGAGCGGGCCGTGCTGGCGCTGCTCGACGGCCCCAGCGACTCCGCCGAGCTCCACGACCACCTCCTGGTCGTCACCCAGGGTGGCGAGGGCCTCTTCTTCGAGATCCGCTGACCCGGGTCACGGCGTGTCCGCAGTCTGCCCGCCCAGGCGTCGCCGCCACACGAGGGCGACGACCCCACCGAGCGCGACCGGGCCGAGGATCGTCACGGCTCGCCACACCGTGAGCGCCGCCACCAGCTCGGGCTCGAGCGCGTCCCCGCCGACCTCCATGAACGCCCCGAGCAGGACCACGTCGTAGATGCCGAGCCCCATCATCGGCGGCAGGGTCAGAGGGTAGGCCAGGAAGAAGAGGCCGATCACCTCGTACGCCGGCACCGCCTCCGCGGGGACGCCGACGAACCGGATGGCCAGCAGCAGGATGCAGGAGTCCGACAGCACCATGGCGCTCAGCGCGAGCAGGGACCGCGGGAAGGCACGGCGGTAGTCGGCAACGATGTGCTGCTGGAACCCGGTCGACGAGCGGACCCACGCCTCGGGGTCCACCGAGGAGCGCACGCGCCGCGCGATGTTCGCTGCCCTCCGCCCCAGCAGGGCGGCGAACTCCTCACGACGGACAGCGAGCGAGACGACCACGGTGAGGGCGACCGCGATCGCGATGCTGACCACCGCACCAGCCAAGGGCGGCGTCCCGCTGCCCAGCACCGCCAGGACGGCCAGGCCGACAAGAGGGGCGGCGAAGCGGTTCACGTAGAAGGCGACCATGTTCATCGACGCTCCGGCGAGCCCTCGCGAGGCCTCGATGCCCCACTCGCGGAACATCGCCACGCGCACGACGAGATCACCCGGCGGCGGCGCCACGACAGCCATCAGCGACGCCACGAGGTCGTTGAGCAGGGCGCGTCCCGCGCCCAGTCCGTCGATGAACAACGCCAGCGGGAGGGCGTTGAGGGTCTGGCGCACGAGCAGGACGGCCAGGAGCACGAGCACCTGCCAGGCAGTCAGCCTGCCGAGCGCGTCCCCGACCGATGACCAGTCGATGGCGCCCAGGAACGTCGTGGCCAGCCACCCGCAGACCACGACGATGGCCACCACGGCCAACGGCCGGAGCCACGGCGGGCGGCGGCGCTCGCCCGGGTCGGCGTCCGCGCCCGGGATCGCGCCGCCGGCCGTGGATCCGTCCGGGGTCACGCCGACCCGCCGCGGCGCGACCGGCCCACCCTCTTCTGGACGACGCGGGCCAGGACCGCCAGGGCGACCCAGGCCGCGACGGAGATCGCCTGCTCGCCGTAGTCGACCGGATCACTGACGACCCGGACGTCCGAGTCGACGCGACCCAGTCCGGCCAGGACGAGGGCGGAGCCGCCGATGGCAGTCACCCACCCGACCAGCCGCTCCCGCCAACGCTCGAGAGCCACCCCGCCGACGACGGCGACGGCGGGCACGAAGACGACGGCCAGCAGGACGCTCGCGTCGCCGGTGTCGAGGATGGTGAAGAGACGCGCTCCGACGACCGCACCCACCACCAGCCCCACGACGAAGAAGAGCACGCGCGCGGCCAGCACCCCGACGAGCAGGGCGAGCAGCCCGCTGGCGGCAGCGACCAGCGCCGAGGTGGCCGCGCTCGCACCGAAGGCGTCGGCCACCAGCCAGGCCGCCCCCGCCCCGGCGCACACCAGCACCAGGCGGATCGACCAGATGCCTCCGACCGCCAGCAGGACCCCGACGACGACGAGCACCAGTGCTTCCATCGAGCGATCGTCGCGGCGGGCGAGGTCGAGAGGATCACCCGGACCGGGGGACAACCCTGGACGGACCTCGATGACGTGCGGCGACGCACGAGGGGCCGCCGGTGTCGCCACCGACGGCCCCTCGTCATGCCCGCTTGGTCAGCGGCGGCCGCGATCGACCACGGCGAACCTGATCTTCTTCTTGCCGGCCTCGACCTTGTCGTCACCGCGGTAGCGGACGACCACCTTGACCTTGCCGGTGCGGGCGTAGCGCGGCAGCAGCACGCTGGTCCGGCCCCGGACGCTGACCGTCTTCGTCCAGGACGTCGACCTCCCGGCGCCCTTCACCGTGATCCTGACCTTGCCGGACGGGACGACCGCCTTGGCCCGCACGGTGACCCGCAGCTTGACGCGGGTCTTCACCTCGACCGGCTTGACCATCGTGGTCGAGATCCGCGGGCGGACCTTGTCGGCCGGCGGGGTCGGCGTCGGAGTGGTGGTCGGCGGGGTGGTCGGCGGGGTGGTCGGCGGGGTGGTCGGCGGCGTGGTCGGCGTCGGGCCGGGGGTGCTGCCGTCGTTGTCGGACAGGATCGTGATGTCGGCGTCGTTCACGTCGAAGAAGTAGTTCTCCACCGCCTCGACCTTGATCCGCGCCTTGGTGGTGGCCAGGTCGGGCCAGGTCACCTGGGCGTTGCCGTCGTTGGGCGTGCTCTCGGCGAGGACCGTCGGGAAGGTCTGTCCGCCGTCCATCGACAGGCTGATCCTCACGTTGGCCGAGAGGGCGCTCGTGTTGTTGGTCCAGTAGATGGTCTCCGTGCGACCGCCCACCGCCGCGGCGGTGGTGGCAGCCTTCGACGTCACGCGGAACGGACCGCTGGTCTTGTCGAGCAGCAGCTTGACGTCACCGTAGGCGTAGCCGCCGCCCTCGGGGGCGAGGTCACGCGCGGTGAACCGGAAGTTGAGCGACGGCTCGGTGTTGCCGGTCCACCCGACGCCGGGGTTCGCTGCCGATCCGACGTAGTCGGCGGTCGGCAGCCACTCGGCGAAGCACTCGGTGACGGGCACGGCGGGCAGCGGGACCGGTGTGCCGGGCGTGGTGGGCTTCGGCGGCATCGCGGGGCAGGTGCCGTCGATCGCGTTGGTGTTGTTGGTCAGGACCTGCGCCATGTCCGGGAACACCCGGGTCGGGCTGGACGTGGCGAGGTTCTCACCCGGCGAGTTGATCTGCAGCGCGCCGGCTGGGGTCACCGGGGCGTGCACCCCGAAGATCCGGAAGAGCGGGCCGTCGACCTTGGTCTGGTTGCCGAGCGCGGTGCCGGCGGCACCGCCGCGGTCGTTCTGCTCCCAGATGTGCACGAGCGGGTCGCCGTCGGGGTCGGTCGCCTGGCCGGTCAAGGCGAAGGGCGTCCGGATCGGGATCGTCTTCGTCTCCGGGGCCGTCACCACGGGGGCGTGGTTGCCGGTGGGCGTGACGGTGGAGCCGCCGTTGCGCTGCGGACCACCCTGGGCGGTCTCGCCGACGAAGCCGGTGACGTCACCCGAGGCCGGCGCGAGGCCGAGGGCGGCGACGTCGGTGCCGGCGTACGGCGCACCGGTGAAGCGGACCTCGAAGCCGGTGTCGTCGATGATCGTGGTGCTCGTGCTGCCGAAGTTGCGGATGTCGACGGTGCCGACGCCCGTGACGGCCTCGATCGCGGCGTCGATCCCGGCGATGGTGTAGGTGGTGCCGCGCACGATCGGCGTGGTCTCGGTGCCCTCGAAGCTCAGCGTGAACGACTCGCCGTCGGTGTCGAAGCCACGCAGCGACACCGTCTGGATGTCGTTGATCGGCGCGCGGGTGGCGGTGACGGTGTTGCTGATGTCGGTGATGCTGCGCTGGGAGAAGTACGGGTCGCTGTGCGGTTGGAGGTTGTCCTGCTGGCAGATGCCGGCGTAGGCCATGATCGAGCTGCCCGAGCCCGGCTCGTACGGCGAGCCGCCGCGGTTGCCGGAGCAGTTGAGCTCGGTGCCGTTGAACGTGTGGGGGCCGCCGAACTGGTGGCCGATCTCGTGCGCGACGTAGTCGACCGCGAAGTAGTCGCCCTCGGGTGCAGGCAGGCCGGTGCAGCCGCGTGCCTTGCCGTCACCGCCGATCACGCCGAGCCCGGCGACGCCGCCGCCGTTGACACCGAGTGCGATGTGGCCGACGTCGTAGCTCGATGCTCCGACCAGCTGGCCGAGTGCGATCCGGTTGCGGTTGAGCAGCGTCCCGGTGCAGCCGCCGGCGAGCGTGGCGGGCGGGAAGCACGGTGCGGAGCCGCAGGGGCCGTTGGCTCCGGTCGCCTTGGCGTCCGTGTCGAGGTTGAGCTTGTCCGTGTCGTCGATCAGCACCATGCGGACCGCGAGGTCGTCGTTGTAGATCTGGTTGACGCGGTTCATCAGGGTGACCTTCTCGGCGAGCACGTTCTCGGTGCCGAAGTAGGTCGCGTAGGACGGGTCGGTGAGCAGGGCCAGGCGGTAGGTCCGCAGTGACACCTCGGTGCCGGGCGCCTCGGCCAGGCTGGTGCCGATGCGCTTGACGGTGTCCTCGTCCAGCTCGGGCTCGACCAGGCCGCGGTCGCTGCGCGGCAGGTCGCCGTGGCGGTAGGAGAGGTAGACGCTGTCGTCGCCGTTCCAGGCCGGGTCGACGTACCAGGCGGACCGGTTGCCGTCGCCACGCACGGAGGCGTGGAAGCCCATGGGCGTGAGGTCGAGGCGGATGGTGGCGGTCGGGTCGGCGACCGCGCGACCGGCGTAGGTGGTCAGCTCGGGGTGGCGGGCGGCGAGGCCGTCCTCCATCACGGCGACCTGCTGCACGCGGAAGTCGATGAGCTCGCCGTTGGGCGCGGGGACGGTCACGACGGCCCCGGCGTCGTCGGCGCGGGCGGACTCCTCGGCGGGAGCCCGGTCGAGGGCTGCACGGATCCCGGCGCGGTCGAGGGTGAAGGCGGCGTAGCGCGTGGGCTCCACCCGCCTCGTGGCGTCGCCCCGGTCACCTCCGGGGCGTCGGTCGGTGGCGGACCAGTAGCCGTCGTCGGGTGGAGCGGCACTTCCGGAGAGGGCCAGGGCCTGCAGGCCCGCGAGGGCGATGACGGCCGAGATGAGCAGGGACAGGTAACGCACGGGACGGGGCATGCAGATCCTCGGATCTCACGGCGGGACGGGGGCCTGAAGACTAGGCGGTTCGGGGGTGGGGTGAGTGCACCCTCACGGGGGTGGACACCACCCTCCGCCGCGAGCGGGACCCGGGGGTGTGACGACAATTTCAGCCCAAGTGATGAGTTCGCGCTCCTACCTCTGTCACACCTGGCGACAGGACACGACGGACGGAAGGATGAACGATGACCATCGACACGAGGACGGAACGAACGGGGGCGGTCGTCATGGGCACGCTCGAGGACCTCGACGAGGGCGCGTTCGCGGACCTGACCGAGCGCCACCGCCGTGAGCTGCACGTCCACTGCTACCGGATGCTCGGGTCGTTCCAGGACGCCGAGGACGCGGTGCAGGAGACGTTCCTCAAGGCCTGGCGCTCCCGCGAGACCTACGAAGGCCGCTCGACGGTGCGGGCGTGGCTCTACCGGATCGCCACCAACACCTGCCTCGACCTGATCGCGCGGCGCCGGCCGGAGCCGGCGCGCGGCGGTGAGGTGGGGTGGCTGCAGCCCTACCCCGACCGCCTCCTCGACGAGCTGCCCGCCGACGGTGCCGACGGCCCGGAGAGCAAGGCGCTCGCGCGGGAGACGATCGAGCTGGCGTACGTCGTCGCGGTGCAGCACCTCGCCCCGCGGCCCCGCGCCGCGTTGATCCTGCGCGACGTGATGGGCTGGCCGGCCAAGGAGGTTGCCGCCCTGCTCGGCGACTCGGTGAACTCGGTCAACAGCGCGCTGCAGCGGGCCCGCGCGGGGATGCGCGAGCACCTGCCCAGCGAGCGGCAGGAGTGGACCGGTGACGACGGCGACGTCGGGAACCGCGACCTCGTACGCCGCTTCACCGACGCCAGCGTCTCCGCCGACATCGACACGGTGGCCACCATGCTGCGGCACGACGTGCGCTACTCGATGCCGCCGTGGGAGGGCCTGCTGGTCGGCCGGGACGCGGTCGTCGCGGACTGGACGGCCAACGGCTTCCCGGAGATGACCGGCCTGCGGGCGGTCCCGACGGCGGTCAACCGCCAGCCCGCGGTCGCCTGCTACCTCTGGAACGAGGAGCAGGCCGCCTACCTGCCGCTCACGATCGACGTGCTGCGCGTCTCCGGCGACCTGGTCACCGAGGTCACCATCTTCGGCGCCGAGCGGTTCGACTCGCTGGGGCTGCCCGAGCGCCTGCCGGCCGAGGGTGGCGCGCGATGAGCCGCGGCCGGCGCCTCGCCGTCACGGGGCTCGGTGCCGCGGTGGCGGCCGCGGCGATCAACGCCGTCGTCGCTGCCGTCGCCCGGGCTGCGGGCGTCGAGCTCGAGGTCACGGGAGGCGAGGCGATCCCGGTGTCGGGCATCGCCTTCGTCACCGTCGTCCTCTCGGTCCTCGGGCTGCTCATCGCCGCGGCCCTGTCGCGGTGGAGCGACAGCCCGGCGCAGTGGTGGCTGCGGACGACGGTGGTGCTGACCGCGGTGTCGCTGGTGCCGCCGTTCCTGGCGGCCGCCGACCCGGCAACGGCGGCGACGCTCGTCGCGCTCCACCTGCTCGCCGCCGCCGTCGTGGTCCCGGTCGTCGCGCGGACCCTGCGCACCCCGGCCTGACGCGGCCTCAGCTCCCGCCGCGGTCCTTCCCACCGCTGCCGTTCGCGCCCTTCCCGCCGCCCCTCGCCTCGGGCAGCAGGCCGAGGGCGCGGCCGAGCGGCGTGGCGAGCGAGCGGGCGTACGTCGTCGTCACGTGGCCCTCGTCGCGCTGCGGCACCATGTCGGCGATCACCGCCGGGCAGCGGCCGTCGTCGCAGAACCACTGCCGCGTCGGCACCACCTCGACCCCGGCGCGGTCTGCCGCCTCGATGCTCGTGCGGGTGACCCGGTCGGCCCGCTCTGCGGTGCCGCTGAGGCAGCTGCCGAGGTGGGCGTCCTTCTCGGCCAGGCAGCGCTCGGGCGAGATGGTGCGCCGGGGAACGTCCTCGAGCAGCACCAGGCGCTCCGTCAGCGGGAGCAGGTCGGCGAAGAGCCGGTCGAAGCCCTTGCCCAGCTCCGCGACGACACCGTCGGTGCTGCGCTCCACCTCGCCGTCCACCTCGACGTTGGGCGCACCCGACGTCGACACGATGACGAGCTCGGGGTCGAGCTCACGGATCCGGTCCTCCGCCCACGCGTTGAAGTCGAGGCAGCCCTGCCACGGCTTGACCCGTCCGCCGCCGCGCACCATCTGCACGCGCGCCGGGGTGCACTGGGACTTCACCAGGTAGTAGGTGCGCCAGCCCGCCTGCTCCGCGATCCGGTCGAAGGCCGGGATCCAGTGCCGGCCGTGGGAGTTGCCGAGCACCACCATGGTCCGGTCGGCGTCGGGGTCCCCGGAGGGGCACAGGGTCGCGGGGGTCCCGATGTACTCGCAGTCGCCGAGGTCGGCGCGGTCGTCCTTCAGGTCGCGCAGCTCCGGTCGGATGTCGCGGGGGATCCGCCGCTCGGCGGCCGCGGCCCGCACGGACGCCTGCACGAGGCCGATCCACGGGTCCCTCGAGATCCGGGAGCCGTCGACGGTCCGCTCGTAGTCGTCGGCCGAGATCGGGGCGTCCTGCCCCACCAGCTGGCGGTCGATGAGGCTGGTGGCGGCCAGGCAGCACGCCACGGCGAGCGACACGGCAGCCGGGTAGAGCATCATCCCGCGGGGGCGCTTCGCCGTACGCACCCTGCGGAACGGCGTCTCGACGAGGCGGTACGACGCCCACGTCATCACCGCGGTCACGGCGAGCGCCACCAGCAGCTCGACGGGCCGCAGGTCGCGACCGACGCGCTGCTCGGCGACGACGAGCACCGGCCAGTGCCACAGGTAGAGGGAGTAGGAGGCGTCGCCGACGACCCGCATGGGCCGAACGCCGAGGGCGCGCTGGGCGAGCGGCAACGGGACGTCGTCGAGCCCGGTGCCCGCGAGGATCACCGCGCTGGTCCCCAGGACCGGCAGCAGCGCCAGCCAGCCGGGGAACGCCGACTCCTCGGTCACGACGAACATCGCGACGCCGATCAGTCCGAGGCCCCCGACCGCGACGACGTTGCGCGCCACGTGGCCGAGGCCGCGGGCGAGGCGGGGCGCGAACACGGCGAGCAGGCCGCCGGCGGCGAACTCCCACACGCGGGTGAACGTCGAGAAGTACGCGCTCTCCGGGGAGGCGGTGGAGGCGTGCACCGACCACGCCAGGCTGGCCGCGGTCGCCAGCGCCAGCACGGTGACGATGCCCGCCCGGTGGGCGCGCCCGTCGCCGCGGCGCAGCACCAGGGCGGCCACCACGATCGAGGCGAGCAGCGCGAGCGGCATGACGAGGTAGAACTGCTCCTCCACCGACAGCGACCAGAAGTGCTGGAGCGGCGACGGCGGGTCGGTCGCGGTGAAGTAGTCGGTCTCCTCGACGGCGAAGCGGATGTTGGCCCCGAACAGCGCCGCCCACACGCCGTCGACGGAGGCGTCGCGCGCGTCGAGCGGGTTCAGCCACAGCCACGACGCGACGACGGTGCCGACGATCGCGACGGTGGCGGCCGGCAGGATCCGCCGCGCCCGTCGGACGTAGAAGCCGACGAGGTCGATGGTCCCGGTCTTCGCCACCTCGCGCAGCAGGAGGGTGGTGATGAGGAAGCCGGAGAGCACGAAGAAGACGTCGAGGGTGACGAACCCGCCCGGGTAGGGGGCGATGCCGGCGTGGAACACCAGGATGCCGAGGACGGCCAGGGCACGCATGCCCTGGATGTCGTCGCGGAAGCCACGGCGTACGGCCTTCGTGCTCACGGCCCGGTCGGGAGGTGCGGGGGTCACGAGGATCCTCACGGACGAGAGCAGGTCTCCGTCACGCTAACCGCGCTGGACGGGGCGTCCGATGGGGTCCGGACCCCAGATCGGCGGGTGGTCACGGACCCGACCGACGCCGGCCCGACTGACCGCGTGACCGTCTGTCGGAGTCCCCGCTCGTGCGGGGACTCCGTCACTGGGAGGCCGTTGCAACCCCCTCCAGGTGACGGACTTGCCCTCCAGGTCCGCGTCGGTGGGAGAAGGAGGGTGCTCACACCGACCCCTGGGGGTGAGCACACCACCCTCGCGCGCTGCCTAGGGTCGGAGGCGACCATGCGCAACGACGAGCCCCGTGACGAGCCCGGAATCCTCACGCTGACCTACACCAGCTCGGTCACCGCCCTGCTGTCGGTCGTCGAGCTCGTCGAGCTGATCGAGCAGATCCGCCCCAAGAACGAGCGACTCGGTGTCACCGGACTCCTGCTCTACAGCGGCGGCAGCGTGATCCAGACGCTCGAGGGGACGTCGTACGCCGTCTACCAGGTGTTCGACGCGATCCGCGCCGACCCGCGCCATGCCGATGTCCGCATCGTCGAGCGGCGCTACGTCGACGAGCGGTCCTTCGCCACGTGGTCGATGGGTTTCCGCAACGTCTCGGCCCGCGAGGTGGCCGACCTGCAGGACTTCAACGAGTTCGCCCGGCAGTCGGTGGGCCACGACCTGGTCGCCCACGCGGCTTCGGCCCTCGACCTCCTGAAGACCTTCCGGGTCAACACCGCCTGAGGTGGGCGGGATCACGCGCGGCCGATGAGGTCGTACGTCCCGGCGCCGCCTAGGCTGGTCCCTGAAAGGGAGTAGTCCCCAACAGGCGTGTCGACACACTGACCTCTCCGGTCCGGCGCGCAGGGCCACCTCACGGTGGCGGACGAGACTTTCGACCAGATTCACACGACCCCACCCGGACGTGCCCTGGTCGAAGGCGCGTCCCGGCTCCCGGGGTCACCTCCGGCCGGGCCGGAGAGGAACCGCCCCCATGGAAGCGCTGCTCATCAGCACTGCCGTCATCTTCGTCGCCGAGCTCGGCGACAAGTCCCAGCTCATGGCGATGACGTTCGCCACCCGCTACCGCGCCCGCGACGTGATCATCGGCATCACCGTCGCCACCGCGATCGTCCACCTCGCCTCGGTCGGCATCGGCGTCGCGATCGGCGAGGCCTTCAGCGACTACCAGCCGGCGATCAACATCGCGGCCGGCGTCGCGTTCCTCTTCTTCGCGGCGTGGACGCTGCGCGGTGACGAGCTCACCGACGCCGAGGCCGACAAGGCCCGCACCAGCCAGGGGGCCGCCGTCCTCGCCGTCGGCGTCGCGTTCTTCCTCGCCGAGCTCGGCGACAAGACCATGCTCGCCACCATCACCCTCGCCACCCACGAGGGCTGGTTCGGCACCTGGATCGGCTCGACCGTCGGCATGGTCGCCGCCGACGCGCTGGCCATCGCCGCCGGCGCCCTCCTCGGTCGCCAGCTGCCCGAGAAGGCGATCACGTACGGCGCCTCCGCGGCGTTCGTCGTCTTCGGCGTGCTGCTCGTCTGGCAGGGCTGGACGGCCCTCTGACGTAGGCGAGACTGGGCGCGTGCGACTCCCCGATCCGGCCCTCGTGGTGCTCGTCGGCGCCTCGGGGGCCG
Source organism: uncultured Actinomycetota bacterium (assembly GCA_963701485.1). Lineage (GTDB taxonomy): Bacteria > Actinomycetota > Actinomycetes > Propionibacteriales > Nocardioidaceae > Nocardioides. The sequence goes on along the minus strand of CAVPAA010000008.1, from coordinate 116,754 downwards.
GGAAGTCGACCTGGTCCGCGGCCCGCTACCGCGCCGAGGAGGTCGTCTCCTCCGACGCCCTCCGCGGCGTCCTGGGCAGCGGTCCGCACGACCTCGACGCCTCGACCGACGCGTTCGCCGTCCTCGAGACCATCGTCGCCGCACGGCTCGGTCGTGGCCTGACCACGGTGGTCGACACCCTCGGGCTCGACGCGACGAAGCGGCGCGCCTGGCTCGACGCGGCCCGCGAGTGCGGGCTGCCGGCGGTCGCCGTCGTCCTCGACACCCCGGACGCCGAGTGCCGCCGCCGCAACGCCGCCCGTGACCGCCCGGTCCCGGCTCCGGTGCTCGCCGGCCAGCTGCGCACGGTGCGCGACGTACGTCCCCTGCTGGACGCGGAGGGGTGGGACCTCGTGGTCGAGGTCGCCGCGGACGAGATGGCGGCCCCGTCGATCCCCGCGGCTGCGCCCCGACCCAGCGCGGACCGGAGGTCGAGCCTCGGCCTGCGGTCGGTCCTGCAGGTGTCGCGCTTCCCGTGGGGCGAGGACCCGCTGGCCTGGCTGACCGACGTCGCCCGCGCCGCGGACGAGGCGGGCTTCGCCGGCCTGGCGCTGATGGACCACCTCATCCAGGTCCCCCAGGTCGGCCGGGCGTGGGACCCGATACCCGAGCCGTGGGTGGCCCTCGGCGCGATCGCCGCCGCTGGCACGGGCCTGGAGCTCGGCACCCTCTGCACGCCCGTGACCTTCCGTCCGGCGGGCGTCACGGCGAAGGCCGCCGCCACGTTGTCGGCGCTGACCGGTGGCCGTGCCTTCGTCGGCATCGGCGCCGGGTGGTTCGAGCGGGAGCACGCGGCGTACGGCATCGCCTTTCCGCCGGCCCGCGTGCGCCTCGACGACCTCGAGCGGGCCGTGGTGACGATGAAGGCCCTCTGGGCGACCGGCACCAAGGCCTACGACGACCACGGCGTGGTGCTGCCCGAGACCACCTCCTATCCCCGACCGGCCGGGCCGATCCCGGTCGTCGTCGGCGGCTCCGGTGAGCGCCGTACCCTGCGCATCGCGGCGCAGCACGGCGACGCCTGCAACCTCCGCACGACCGACGAGGGCGAGCTCGCGCGGCTGGTCGGCGTCCTGCACGCGCACTGCGACGACGTCGGTCGCGACCGCTCCGAGGTGGCGGTGACGGTGCTCGACCTGCCCGTGGTGGGCGCCGACCGCGACGACGTGTGGGCGCGCGTCGAGACGCTCCGCGGGCGCACGCCGGCGGCGACGTACGCCGCCCGCACGCACGCCGCGACCGTCGCCGGTCACCGCGACCGGTGGGCCCGGCTCGCGGGGCTGGGGGTGTCGACGATCTTCATCGCCACTCGCGACCTCGGACGTCCCGACGACGTCCTCGCCCTTCGGGGGCTGAACGCTTGACCCAGACGTGGGGGGTGCGTCGTAGTGTCGAGACATGCAGATGCGCACTCTCGGACAGCACCAGGTCGGCGCCATCGGCCTCGGCCTCATGACCTTCGACCAGACCGGCACCCAGCCCCGCCAGCAGCTCCTCGACACCGTGTCGGCGGCCCTCGACGCCGGCGTGACGCTCCTCGACACCGCCGACGCCTACGGCCCCGGCGACGAGAAGGGCGCCGGCGCCCAGGGCGAGAACGAGCGGCTGATCGCCTCGATCCTCGACGAGCTCGGGGTCCGCGACCGGGTCGTGCTCGCCACCAAGGGCGGCCACGTCCGCACCGAGGGCGGCGGCTGGGACCTCGACAGCTCGCCCGCCCACCTCCGCGAGGCCGTCGACGCCAGCCTGCAGCGCCTCGGTGTGGAGCAGATCGCGCTCTGGCAGCACCACCGGCCCGACCCGAAGGTCCCCTACGACGAGGTCATCGGCACGCTGAAGGAGATCGCCGACAGCGGCAAGGTCGCCCACGTCGGCCTCTCCAACGCCGACCCGCAGCAGATCCGTGACGCCCACGCGGTCCTCGGCGACGCCCTGGTCAGCGTGCAGAACCAGTTCAGCCCGAAGTTCCGCTCGAGCCGGCCCGAGATCGACGTGTGCGAGGAGCTCGGCCTGGCCTTCCTGCCGTGGAGCCCGCTCGGCGGCCTCTCCGACGCCAAGGAGCTCGCCGACAAGCACCCCGCCTTCGCCGAGATCGCCCGCGACCGTGGCGTCAGCGCGCAGCAGGTCGCGCTGGCCTGGGAGCTGGCCCAGTCGCCGGTCGTCATCCCGATCCCGGGCGCGAAGCGGCCCACCTCGATCACCGACTCGGCCGCCGCCGCCGAGATCGAGCTCACCGCCGACGAGCTGGCGCGTCTCGACGCGAGCTGACCCGAGGACGCTGGACCCGGATGCCCCGCCCGTTCCTCGCCCGCGCGGTCGACACGGCCATGGACCGCTCGGTGGTCCTCGGCTACACGACGATCGGGCTCGCGGTGCGGCGGGCGATGCCGGGCTGGCCGGCCGACCCGTTGCCGCGGCGCTGGCGGGTCGGCACGTGCTCGTCACCGGCGCCAGCTCCGGGCTCGGGGCCGCGACGGTCGAGGGGCTGGCCGGCCTCGGCGCGGTCGTGCACCTGCTCGTGCGCGACGAGGCCAAGGGGGCCGGGGTCGCCGACCGGATCCGCGCCGCATACCCCGGCTGCGGAGCTGCGGCTGTGGCGCTGCGACGTGGCCGACCTCGACGACGTACGACGCTTCGCGACCGGCTTCGCCACCGAGGTCCCCGACCTCCACGCGGTGGTGCACAACGCGGGCGTGATGCCGCCCGAGCGCACCGAGTCGCCGCAGGGCCTCGAGCTCAGCATGGCGGTGCACCTCGTCGGGCCGGTGGTGATGACCGAGGCGCTGCGCGGGCCGCTCGCCGGCGGTCGGGTGGTGCTGGTCAGCAGCGGCGGCATGTACGCCCAGCCGCTGCACGCCGACGACCCGGGCTACACCGCCGGCGACTACTCGCCCACGACGTCGTACGCCCGCTCGAAGCGCTGGCAGGTCGAGCTCGCGCCGCTGCTCGCCGACCGGTGGGGAGCCGACGGCACCACCGTCGCGACCATGCACCCCGGCTGGGCCGACACCCCCGGCGTGCGGGAGTCGCTGCCGACCTTCCGCCGGCTCACCCGGCCGGTGCTGCGCGACGACGCGCAGGGTGCCGACACGAGCGTGTGGCTGACGGCGGTCGGAGCCCGCCCCGCCGACCGGTCGCTTCTGGCACGACCGGGTCGAGCGCCCGACCCACCTGCTGCCGACGACGCGCGGGAGCGACCGCGACCGGGCCCGTGCCTGGGCCTGGCTCTGCGAGGCGGCCGGGCTGGACGACTCCGCCGCACCCTAGGGTGGCGCGGGTGCTGAGCCTGCAGATCGACGACGCCCGCCTGTCCGACCTCGAGCCGTGGCACGCCGAGCAGCTCGCCGCCCTGTTCCGGGCGCACGGCCCCGACTTCTACGACTGGCTGCCGTGGGAGGGCTTCGAGGACGTCGACGGGAGCGCGCGGCTTCCTCGAGTCGTTCGCCAAGGGCCGCGGCGAGGGCAGCCGCCGGCTCTACGGCATCTGGGTCGACGACGAGCTGGTCGGCGGCACGCTCTTCCCGAGCATCAACGCCCGCTCGCGGACCGCGGAGGCGGGCGTCTTCCTGGCGGCGTCCGCCCGTGGACGCGGCATCGTGACGCGGGCCGTAGGCGCGATGCTCGACTGGGCGTTCGTCGAGCGCGGGATGCACCGCGTCGAGTGGCGCTGCGCCCCGGGCAACCACGCGAGCCGGCGCGTCGCCGAGCGGCTCGGCTTCACCCACGAGGGCACGCTGCGGGAGGTGTTCCCCGTGCGCGAGGAGCGGCAGGACCTCGAGGTCTGGGCGCTGCTGGCCCGCGAGTGGTCCGGACTCGCCCGATCCGCCCCGGCACGACAACTTGACTCGTTCAAGAAAAGGGGGCAGGGTGGTCCGTGATGGAGGACCACGACTTCGAGCACCTGCTGCGCAGCGCTGACCTGCGGGTCACCCGGCCGCGTCTCGCCGTGCTGAGGGCCGTACGTCGCCAGCCGCACGCCGACACCGGCAGCGTCCTCGCCGCGGTGCGCACCGAGGAGCCGACCGTCTCCCACCAGGCGGTCTACGACGTCCTCGGCGCGCTCACCGACTCCGGGCTGGTCCGCCGGATCCAGCCCGCCGGCTCGGTCGCGCGCTACGAGCTGCGCGTCGGCGACAACCACCACCACGCGGTCTGCCGCTCGTGCGGCGTCGTCGCCGACGTCGACTGCGCCGTCGGCGTACGCCCGTGCCTCCACGCCTCCGACACCCACGGCTTCGTCATCGACGAGGCCGAGGTCACCTACTGGGGCCTGTGCCCCGCCTGCGCCACCAGCTCCTCCGCCACGACCACCGCCAGCACCCACTGAGAGGGAACCCCATGCCCGACGACCTGACCGACGACCTGCCCAACGACTCCGCGCGTTCGACCGACACCTCCGACAGCAACCAGGCCAACGCCGAGGTCGGCGAGATGAACGAGGACGCCCCGGCCGGCACGTGCCCGGTCCTGCACGACGGCCTCAAGCACCCCACGCAGGGCGACGCCAACAGCGAGTGGTGGCCCGAGCGCCTCAACCTGAAGATCCTGCGCGAAGAACCAGCCCGTGCTGAACCCGCTCGGCGACGGACTTCGACTACGCCGCGGCCTTCGAGACCCTCGACCTCGGCGCGGTCAAGGCCGACATCGTCGCGGTGCTGAACGACAGCGCAGGACTGGTGGCCCGCCGACTTCGGCCACTACGGCCCGCTGATGATCCGGATGGCCTGGCACAGCGCCGGCACCTACCGCGTCCAGGACGGCCGCGGCGGCGGCGGCACCGGTCAGCAGCGCTTCGCCCCGCTCAACTCCTGGCCCGACAACGGCAACCTCGACAAGGCCCGCCGCCTGCTGTGGCCGGTCAAGAAGAAGTACGGCAACGCCCTCTCGTGGGCCGACCTGATCATCCTCACCGGCAACGTCGCGCTCGAGGACATGGGCTTCGAGACCTTCGGCTTCGCCGGCGGCCGCGTCGACGCCTGGGAGCCGGACGACGACGTCTACTGGGGCCCGAGACCGAGTGGCTCGGCGGCGACCGCGGTGGCGAGCAGCGCTACTCCGGCGACCGCGAGCTCGACAACCCGCTCGCCGCGGTCCAGATGGGCCTCATCTACGTCAACCCGGAGGGCCCGGAGGGCAACCCCGACCCGATCGCTCGCGGCGCACGACATCCGCGACACCTTCAGCCGGATGGCGATGAACGACGAGGAGACCGTCGCCCTGATCGCCGGCGGCCACACCTTCGGCAAGACCCACGGTGCCGCCGACCCCGAGAAGTACGTCGGCCCCGAGCCGGAGGCCGCGCCGATCGAGACCGGTGGCCTCGGCTGGCTGTCGAAGTACGGCTCCGGCGTCGGCAAGGACGCCATCACCTCCGGCCTCGAGGTCACCTGGACCGATGTCCGACCCAGTGGAGCAACCGCTTCTTCGAGATCCTCTTCGAGCACGAGTGGGAGCTGGAGAAGAGCCCGGCCGGCGCCAGCCAGTGGGTCGCCAAGGACTCCGAGGCGATCATCCCGGCGCCCGACGAGGGCGGCGCGAAGCGCCGGCCGACGATGCTGACCACCGACCTCGCGCTGCGGATCGACCCGGCCTACGAGGCCATCTCCCGCCGCTTCCTGGAGAACCCCGACGAGTTCGCCGACGCCTTCGCCCGTGCGTGGTTCAAGCTGACCCACCGCGACATGGGCCCGGTCGCCCGCTACCTCGGCCCCGAGGTCCCCTCGGAGGAGCTGCTCTGGCAGGACCCGATCCCGGCCCCGGCGCACACCCCGTCCGCCGAGACCGTCGCCGCGCGTCAAGACAGCAGGTCGCCGACGCCGGCCTCACGGTCAGCCAGCTCGTCTCGACCGCCTGGGCGGCCGCATCGTCGTACCGCCACTCCGACAAGCGCGGTGGCGCCAACGGTGGCCGCATCCGCCTCGAGCCGCAGCGCAGCTGGGAGGTCAACGACCCGCAGCAGCTCGCCGGCGTGATCACGGTGCTCGAGGGCATCGCCGAGCGCAACGACATCAGCTTCGCCGACACGGTCGTGCTGGCGGGCAACGTCGGGTGTCGAGCAGGCGGCGGCCGCGGCCGGCGTCACCGTCGAGGTGCCGTTCACCCCGGTCGCGGCGACGCCACCCAGGAGCAGACCGACGTCGAGTCGTTCGCCTGGCTCGAGCCGAAGGCCGACGGCTTCCGCAACTACGAGCGGTCCGACGCCAAGCTGCCGGCGGAGTACCTCCTCGTCGACAAGGCCAACCTGCTCAACCTGCAGCGCGCCCGAGCTGACCGTCCTCGTCGGCGGCCTGCGCGTCGCTCGGCGCCAACACGGCGGCGTCGACCGACGGTGTCCTCACCGACCGCCCGGGCCAGCTGACGAACGACTTCTTCGTCAACCTGCTCGACCTCGGCACGGTCTGGAGCCCCGCCGGCTCCAACGACCGCTTCGAGGCCAGCACCGGCGGCAACGCCTGGACCGGCTCGCGCGCCGACCTGGTGTTCGCGTCGAACTCCGAGCTGCGCGCGGTCGCGGAGGTCTACGCCCAGGACGTGCCGAGGAGAAGTTCGTCCACGACTTCGTCGCTGCGTGGGCGAAGGTCATGGACAACGACCGCTACGACGTGAAGGCCTGACGCCTCCCGTCGCACGCCGGCAGCCCGGTCCCCGTTCGGGGGCCGGGCTGCCGTGCGTCCGGGCTGCGGTGGCGGACGTCTTCGGCCCGCTCTAGCGTGGCGGCATGGTCGACCACGCCACGCCCAACCTCCCCTCGCGTGACCTCGACGCCACGGCTGCCTTCTACGCCGCACTCGGGTTCGCGACGGCGTACCACGACCCGGGCTGGCTGATCCTGGAGCGCGGCACGCTGGTGCTCGAGTTCTTCCCCGACCCCGGCATGGACCCGGCCTCGACCGCCTCGAGCTGCTGCCTGCGCGTCGACGACGTCGATGCGTGGTACGACGTCTGCGTGGCGGCGGGCCTGCCCGTGACCCACGTCGGGTGGCCACGGCTCCATCCGCCGCGCGTCGAGGACTCGGGGATGAGGATCGGCTACCTCGTCGACGCCGATGGCAACCTGCTCCGGCTCGTGCAGAACCCCTAGCCGGCGGCGGGTCCCGCCACCGCCTCGTCGCCGACGCTGATGGTGCCCGATCCCAGCAGCCGGAACACCGTGCCGCCCCGCGGGGAGCGCAGCGCCTGCATGGCGCCGGGGCCGAGCCAGTCGTCGAGGAGCCGGCAGGGTGCGGCGATGCGCACCACCTCGAGCTCGACGTCCGCGATCCGCATCCGCTCGCCCGGCCGCGTCGGGATCGGACCGGTCGTCAGCGTGATGTTGCGGCGGGTGAGGCCCGGGTCGACCGGCCGGCCGAGCACCTCGGCCGCCGCCTCCAGGTCGTCGAGCGCCTGCACGGTCACGTGGCGGTGCTTCGCCCCGTGGTAGCGGTCGCCGACCAGGCCGACGCCCGCCTCGGCCTCGACCGAGTCCACCGACTTCGTGGGGATCTTGCGCCCGGGGGCGATGTGGAGGGCGTGCACGCGCGAGATCACGGGTGCGACCGTACGTCGCGAGGAGCATGATCGGTTGCCATGAGCGATCTCCGTGACCCGAAGGCGGCCCTCCTCCGCTACCTCCAGGACGCGCGCGACGCCCTGCTCTGGAAGCTCGAGGGGCTCGGCGAGCGCGACCTGCGGCTCCCGCGCACGCCGACCGGGACCAACCTGCTCGGCATCGTCCGGCACGTCGCCAACGTGGAGATCGGCTACTTCGGACCGACGTTCGGCCGCGAATGGCCCGACCCCGACCACCCGCTCTTCGTGTCCGACCCGGACTACGACGCCGACCCGCAGGCCGACTGGTGGGTGCCCGCCTCGGTCCCGGCGGCGGAGGTCGTCGACTTCTACCGGTCGGTGTGGGCCTTCAGCGACGCGACGGTCGCCGAGCTCCCGCTCGACGCCGCGGGGGCGGTCCCGTGGTGGTCGGCCGCGCACCGCGACGTCACGCTCCACCGGGTCCTCGTCCACGTCCTCGCCGACCTCACCCGGCACGCCGGCCACGCCGACATCCTGCGCGAGGACATCGACGGGGCCGCCGGCCTCAAGGTGGACGTCACCAACATGCCCGAGGTCGACTGGCCGGCGTACCTCAACCGGCTGAGGAGCATCGCCGAGGAGTTCCCGGCCTGACGAGCTCTGCTATACCGGACCATCTGGTCCGACGCGTTCCGGGAGGCACGCATGACGACGACATGGCAGCTGCCGGAGACGGCCCGCGGGTGGGTCACCGACGGAGGGCTCGAGACCGACCTGATCTTCCACCGCGGGCTCGACCTCCCGGACTTCGCGTCCTTCCCGCTCCTCGACGACCCGGCCGGCCGGGAGGTGCTGGCGGACTACTACCGCGCGTACGCCGTCGTGGCGGCCCGCGCCGCGGCCGGCCTGCTCCTCGAGACGCCGACCTGGCGGGCCAACGGCGACTGGGGCGCCCGCCTCGGCTACGACGCCGAGGCGCTCGCCCGCGTCAACCGGGACGCCGTCGAGCACCTGCGCGCGCTCGCGGAGGAGGTGTCCGCGCGAGGTCGTACGACGTGCTCGTCGTCGGAGCGGTGGGGCCGCGCGGTGACGGCTACCTGGCCGGCGACCTCGACGCCGACCGCTACGCCGACTACCACCGCGCGCAGCTCGCCGCCTTCCAGGAGGCGCGGGCGGACCTCGCGACGGCGTACACCCTGACCACCGTCGCCGAGGCGACCGGGATCGTGCGCGCCGCCGCCGACGTCGGCCTGCCCGTCGCGATCTCCTTCACCGTCGAGACCGACGGCAGGCTGCCGGACGGCACCGACCTCGGCGCCGCCGTCGAGCAGCTCGACGCCGCGACCGACGCCGGTGCGGCCCACCTGCTCGTCAACTGCGCCCACCCCGACCACGTCCGCCCCGGCCTCGACGCCGACGCCGCGTGGACCGGCCGGATCGCCGGACTCCGGGTGAACTCCTCGCGGCTCAGCCACGCCGAGCTCGACGAGGCCGAGGAGCTCGACGAGGGCGACCTCCCGGACCTCGCGGCCACCACCCGCGCGCTGGTCGACGTGCTCCCGGCGGTACGCATCGTCGGCGGGTGCTGCGGCACCGACGCGCGACACATCGCGGCGATGTGGGAGGGCTGGACCCCGACGGCTCGATAAGTCGGAGGCGGACTGTCGGTGGCTGCGCCTAGGGTCGTCGGGTGCCCATGGACGACCTCGACCCGGTCCCGGCCGACCCGGCCGCGCCGCAGGTCGAGGCCCACCTCCCGCCGGGCGTGACCCGCGGCCCGGAGACCGTGCGCGCCTTCCGGCAGGTCCTCGGCAACACGCTGGTCGCCAACGTGACCGCGAGCTACCTGTGGTTCGCCCTCACCTTCTGGGCCTACCTCGAGACGCGCTCGGTGATGGCCACCGCGATCATCGGCGGCGGCTACATGCTCTTCACGGCGGTCTTCGGCACGTTCTTCGGCACCCTCGTCGACCGCCACCGCAAGAAGCAGGTGATGGTCATCTCGTCGACCGTCACGCTCGTCGCCTACGCCGCCTCGGCCGGGCCTGTGGCTGCTGCTCGGCGAGGACCGGCTGGCCGACTGGGGCAGCGCGTGGTTCTGGCTGTTCACCGGCGTGATCCTGGTCGGCGGCGTCGTCGAGAGCCTGCGCAACATCGCGCTCTCCACCACCGTGACCCTGCTCGTCCCCGACGACGGACGCGACAAGGCCAACGGCCTCGTGGGCACCGTCCAGGGCATCTCGTTCATGATCACCAGCGTCTTCAGCGGTCTGAGCGTCGGGCTGCTGGGCATGGGGTGGACCCTCGCGATCGCGGTCGCGCTGACCGGCGTCGCGCTGCTGCACCTGCTGCCGATCACCGTCCCCGAGGTCGACCCGGCGCCGGAGGAGGGCGGGCCGCGCTTCGACTTCCGCGGGGCGATCTCCGCGATCACCGCGGTCCCGGGGCTGGTCGCGCTGATCCTCTTCACGACGTTCAACAACCTGGTCTCCGGTGTCTACATCGCGCTGATGGACCCCTACGGCCTGGAGCTCTTCAGCGTCGAGGCGTGGGGCATCGTCCTCGGTGTCACGGGGCTGGGGTTCGTCGTCGGCGGCGGGCTCGTCGCCAGGTTCGGCCTCGGTGCCAACCCGGTCCGCACCCTCCTGCTCGTCAACCTCGCCATCGCCCTGCTCGGGATGACCTTCACCGTCCGTGAGTGGGCCTGGCTCTACGTCCTCGGCATCTTCCTCTTCATGGCCGTGATCCCGGCCGCCGAGGCGGCCGAGCAGACGATCATGCAGCGGGTCGTCCCGTTCCGCACCCAGGGCCGGGTGTTCGGCTTCGCCCAGAGCGTCGAGCTGGCCGCCAGCCCGATCTCCGCGTTCCTGATCGGCCCGATCGCGGAGTTCGCCCTGATCCCCTACATGGAGTCCGAGGAGGGCAGCGACTCGTGGCGCTGGCTGCTCGGCGACGGCGACGCCCGGGGCATCGCGCTGGTCTTCATGATCGCCGGCGCGATCATGTTCGTCACCGTGCTCATCGCGCTGACGTCCGCTCCCTACCGTCGGCTCTCGGCTGCCTACGCCGATGCGCCGCCGCAGCAGATCGAGGGCGCGGCCACCGACTGACCCGCGGGCGAGTGGCTCACGCCGGCATCCGGGCGTCGAGGAACCGGACGGTCCGGTCCATCGCCGCGATGAAGGCCGGCCCGAACGGGTGCCCGTCGTCGTACCACTCCAGGGTGGCGTCGACCCCGGCCTTCGTCATGGCGCGCTGGGTGGCGCGGGCCCACGGGGGCGGGCAGGTGTCGTCGAAGCGGCCGTGCACCATCAGCACCGGCTCGGTGATGTCGCCGAAGAGGGGTCGCGGGGAGACGCCCCGCCAGAACTCCGGGTCCTCGGCCGGGAGCCCGTGGCGTCCCCGGAAGCCGGCCTTGAGCTCGGCGAGGGGCGCGTCGGGGCGCTGGAACTGGGCGAAGTTCTCCGCCTCCAGGCTCGAGACGGACGCCCAGCCCACGCCGGCCGCGAAGAGACCGGGCTCGGCGGCCAGCGCCTTCATCATCACGCCGCCGCCCATCGAGCGGCCGAAGAGCGCGATCCGGTCGGGGTCGACCCGTACGTCGTCGGACGTCCGGAGCGCGTGGAGGGCGGCGACCGCGTCGGCGGCGTAGCCGAGCCGGACGGCCTGCTCGACGCGCGGGTCGTCGGTCGACTCGGCGTGGTTGCGGTAGTCGACGTGCAGCGCGACGTAGCCGCGCTGGGCGAGGAACCCGCGCTCGCGCGTCATGCCCTGGCCGCGGACGTAGGAGGCCGGGTCGATGTAGCCGTGGGCCAGCACGACCGCGGGGAAGGGACCGCGCCCGGTGGGCACGTTGAGCACCCCGCTGATCCGCAGCGGCTCGGTGCCGCGGCCCATCGTGGTGGACGCGAAGGTGACGTCGTACGACGTGTAGGCGGGGGTGCGCTCGCGCACGGCTCCCGAGCCGCAGGTCGCCGCCGGTCAGGTCGGCCTCGGCGAGGGCGGCCATCGAGATCGGGTGCTCCGGCTCCGGCTCCTGGGTCGGTTGCTCGGTGGGCTCCTCGGACGGCTCCTCGGTCGGCGTGCTGGTGGGCTCGCTGGTCGGGGTGGCGCTCGGGGTGTCCTGCGGATCGGCGGATCCGGGCTCGCCGGTCCCGCTCGAGCACCCGGCGAGCAGCACCAGGACCGCGGCGACGATCGCGGCGGAGCCGGCGGCGCGGGGCCTGGGGGCGGGCATGTCGACCAGTCTGCGGCGAAACGGCCGGTCACGTCCGGTCACATCCGCGGTCCGCGGGACGTCGACTGGTCGAGACGACGCGCACGCGGAAGGGTGGACCCATGGACCGGACGGAGAGCTTCGAGGCCGAGCGGCCTCGACTGCTCGGCATCGCGACGCGCGTGCTGGGCGACCACGCCGAGGCGGAGGACGTCGTGCAGCAGGCCTGGCTGCGCCTCGACCGCGCGGTCACCCGGGACGGCACCGACATCGAGAACCTCCCCGCGTGGCTGACCACCGTCACCACCCGGCTCTGCCTGGACCGGCTGCGGGCCCGCACGCCCGTGCCGGTGGAGGACCTCCACCTCGAGGACGCGGTGCAGGAGCCGTGGTCCGAGCCGGTGAGCGACCCCGCGGACGACGTCGCGCTGGCCGACACGGTCGGCGTCGCGCTCCAGGCGGTCATCGACCGGCTGTCACCGCGCGAGCGGGTGGCCTTCGTCCTGCACGACAGCTTCGGCTTCGACTTCGCGACCATCGGCGCGGTCCTCGACACCTCGCCCGTCGCGGCACGCAAGCTCGCCTCGCGGGCCCGGGCCAAGGTCGCGCAGCCGGCCCCCGAGGACGCGCTGGCCGACTGGGAGGTCGTCGACGCGTTCATGGCGGCCGCCCGCGGCGGTGACTTCGAGCGGCTGCTCCAGCTGCTCGCGCCCGACGCGGTGGTCGGTGCGGACGAGGCCGCGGTCCTGGCCGGCACGCCCGCCTCCATCGAGGGTCGCGACGAGGTCGCCACCTTCTTCAACGGCAGCGCCCAGGCCGCCATGGCCGTCTTCGTGGGCGACCGACCGGCGTCCGCGTGGTTCCACCGCGGCGCGGCGGCGGTCGTCTTCGACTTCGAGGTCGCCGACGGCCAGGTCCGCGCGATCACCTTCCGCGCCGAGCCGGCGGTGCTCGAGCGGGTCGTGCGCCGCGAGGGACCCGAGGTCCGATGAGCAGCCGCCGCGGTCACACCCGCGCGGCGTCGTACGTCAGTGGAGTGACCACACCACGAGGAGTAGCGAGATGAAGACCATGACCTGCCGCCAGCTGGGCGGACCGTGCGACCTCGCCCACCGCGGCGAGACCCACGACGACGTCATCAACGCGCAGGACCAGCACCTCAAGCAGGCCGAGAAGGACGGCGACGCCGCCCACCTGCCGGCCCGCAAGGAGATGAAGGGTCGCTGGCTCCACCCGAAGAAGTCGCTCGGGTGGTACCGCCAGATGCAGTCCGACTTCGCCGCGCTGCCGGAGGACTGACCCCGGCGACGGCAGCCGAGGGTCAGCGCGAGCGGCGGTCCGCCAGCAGCCAGGCGGCACCCGACGCGACCGCGGTGACGCCGAGCACCGACGGCCAGGTGCCGACCTTCTTCGCGAGCGGGTGCGAGACGCCCATCGCGGTCCAGTAGGCGGCGCTCAGCCCGGCGACCAGCGGCGCGCCGCCGACGGCGTACCACTGCCGGGCCGCGACCACGTTGGCGCCGAGCATCGCGGCACCGCCGAGGGGGCGTACGCCGGTCTGCTGGGCGACGGCGAAGCCGCCGACGAGGCCGGCGGCGAGCAGGGGAGCGGTCGGGACGCGCGTCAGGTCAGGCACCCCGCGAGCCTAGCCAGCACTCAGTTGTGGCCCACGCGGCCCTTGCTGCCGGAGGCCCAGCAGGTCGTGCCGACGCAGTCGATGGCGTGGTAGCCCTTCCTGCTCGCGCGCTTCCAGGTGCGCCCGCCGTCGGTGGTGATGCTCGACCCGATGGACCCGTCGTAGTCGCCGGTCGCGACGGCGTACCTCGTGCCGCGCAGGAAGGCGACGTCCTCGCCGACGTGGGAGAGGTCGCCGCCGGTGGTCCAGGTCCGGCCGTCGCGGGTGTAGGCCGTCGTGTCCTCGGTGTCGTCGGCCTCGGCGAAGTCGCCGCCGACCGCGATGCCCACGCGGGGCGAGGCGAACGCGCCCGCGAAGCCGCCGGCCGCGTCACCGGCCGGGATCCCCGAGGCGACCGCCGTCCAGGTGCGACCGCGGTCGTCGGAGCGGAGGACGCGCGCCTTCTTGCCGCCGGTGATGAGGAACGCCGACCGGCCGGAGGTGACGAGGCAGTCGCCACTGGCGGCGAAGCCGAACTCGTCCTTCGAGCGGGGCATGCCCTTGTCGGGCAGGACCGACCAGGATCGGCCACGGTCGTCGGTGGCGAGGATGCGCAGCTTGCCGTCGACCGGGTCGCTCACCGCCAGCCCGTGCCTGCCCGTGCCGTAGAACGCCATGCAGTCGTAGAACGCCTTCTCGTCGGTGTTGCGGAACGACTCGTCCCACGAGGCGCCGCCGTCGGTGGAGCGGTAGATGCGCGACGCCTCGCCGGGGCCGATCGCCAGCACGTGCGCGACGGAGCCGTGCACCTCGACGTCGCGGAACGACAGGCCCTCGGTGCCGTCGGGGCTGACGTCGGTCCAGGTCCGGCCGCGGTCGGTGGTGCGGAAGACCCGGGCCGGCCCGTCGTCGGTGAGGCTCTCCCCGGTGACCCAGGCCTCGCGCCTGCTCACGGCCTCGAGGCCGCGGAGGTTCTGGTCGGCGTCGACGACCGTCTCGCTCCAGCCGTCGCGGAACGGGTTCGGTCCGGCGGCGGCCTCCGGCTGCGCTGCCGTGCTCGCGGGGAGGGTGAGCGCCAGGGCGGGGATCGTGAGGAGGGCAGGGATCAGGGCAGGGACTCCGAGTCGTCGCATCCGGTCACCTTCCACCCGTGGCGCCGACCGTGTCCAGACCCGTCGCCACCCGTCGCCACCTGAACGGACGCGCCCTGCGGCAGCGGATCGTCCGGAACCGGGTCTAGCGTCGTGGCATGAGCACTCCTGACCACGAGACCTGGGTCCCGCCGCCGTGGGAGCCGCCCATCGACGGCACCGAGGCCGAGCACCTCACCGGAGCCCTCGGCCGGATGCGGGCGACGCTGCGGTGGAAGGCCGACGGCCTCGACGAGGCCGGTCTCCGGCACCGGCTGCCCTCGTCGTCGCTGTCCCTCGGCGGACTCCTGCGCCACCTCGCGCTGGCCGAGGACTACTACCTCACCACCAAGCTGCGCGGTGAGGAGCTCGTCGAGCCGTGGCGCTCGCTCGGGCACGACGACACCGACGAGTGGGAGTTCGAGGCCGACCACCTCACGGCCGCCGAGACGTACGCCGTCTTCGACGAGGCCGTCGTTCGCAACACCCGGCGCATCGAGGACGCCCTCGCCGAGGGCGGTCTCGACCTGGTGGCCCACGTCGACGACGGCAACGGCAACCACCCCCGGCTGCGGCGGCTCCTCGTCGACCTGCTCGAGGAGTACGCCCGGCACACCGGCCACGCCGACCTGCTCCGCGAGGCCGTCGACGGGCGCGTCGGCGAGGACCCGCCCGAGGACTGGACGCCCGCCTGGCTCTCGTAGTCACGCCCTCGTCGTTGTGCACAGGCGCCGGGCGCCACGGTTTCGCCGGGGCCGCAGCAGGGCATCCGTCTGGCATGTCGACCTACCAGCTGGAGCCCGATGAGCTCCGCACCACGGCGAGCGAGCTGCGGTCCGCCGCCAAGGACGCCCGCGACGCCGACGCCGAGGACGCCGTCGGCGAGCTCGCCGGCGCCCTGCCCGGCAGCAGCACCGCCAGCGTGATGCCGGAGCTCGCGACCGCGTGGGACGAGGGCATCACGGCGTGGGCGTCCTCGGTCGGCGACTTCGCCGACGGGCTCGACGCGGCCGCTGCCGACGCCGAGGCCGCCGACGCCCGGGCACAGGCGTTCCAGGAGTGGCTGCGGACGTTCCTCGGAGGCGGGTCGTGAGCATCACCTTCGGCCGGCTCCGGTCCTGGCGCGCCGCCGGCGTGAAGGCCGCGAGCGACGGGCTGCGCGTCGACGTGCTGGCGCTGGAGAAGGCCCGCGACGTCGTGCAGTCCGACGCGGTCCCCGACGGCTGGACCGGCCTCGGCCGGTGGGCGGCCTCCGCTCGCCAGGCGGCGCTGGTCGCGCAGATGACGCGCCACATCGAGGGACTGGCCGACTTCGAGCGCCAGGTCTACGCCCAGGTCGGCCCGGTGACGACGATCGAGCAGGCCGTGCAGGACATCCTCAGCGACGCCGCGGCCCAGCAGCTGGAGGTCGACGGGTCCGGCACGGTCAGCGACGTCGCCCCGAGGCCCACCTTCGACAACCGCTTCGAGGCACAGGAGCACCAGGCGAGCCGGCAGCACGCCGTCGACGCCCTGGCCGCACGGGTGGGCGACGTCCTCGACGACGCCTACGCCGTCGACTCGGCGCTGGTCGCCGCGCGCCCGCAGGGGTCCTTCAGCGACGACGGGCCCGACTACGTCGTCGACCCCGAGGTCGAGCGTGACTGGGCCTCGATGTCCGACGACGAGCGCCGCCGGGTGCTCGAGCACATCGCGGAGCAGCAGGCCCGCGATGCGGGCGTCGACGACTTCGAGGTCCGCATCGAGGACCTCGAGGACGCGGACGGCGACGGCACGGACGACGACCCGAGCACCGACTCCCGCGGCAGCTGGAGCGAGAGCGACCGCGTGCTGCGCATCGACGAGGGCAACCTGTCCGACCCGGGCATCCTCGGCACGGTCGTCCACGAGGTCCGCCACGCCCAGCAGCACAAGGAGGTCGACGACCTGCCCTGGTGGTGGTGGGAGGACTACGACGGTCCGCCCGGCGTCAGCGAGGCGGAGGTCGAGGAGTGGCGCGACAACTTCGACGACTACCAGACCACGAAGGACGACGGCTACGACGCCTATCGTGACCAGCCTGTCGAGAAGGACGCCCGCGAGACCGGCGGCGCCTACCTCGACGACCTCGACAAGGACGACCTCGACCGGATCAGGGAGGAGGCGCGATGAGCACGCTCGTCGAGCCGGGCGGACCCGCGCTGTCCGACCTCGCCCTCGTCTGGGCCCGCACCCGGTCGGCCGCGGACCTCGCGGCGCTGCGTGACGCCGTCCGCCGTTCCCCGGCTTCGACCCCGGCCTCGACGTCGTGGACGCGGTCGCGCCCGCCCTCGGCCGCGGCGACCACGCCGAGGCGGCCTCGGTCGTGCAACGCCTGATGCCCGGTGCCTTCTTCTCCCCGTCGGCCCACGCGGCGCTCGCCGCCGCCCATGCCGGGCTCGGTGACGACGCCCGAGCCCGGGCGGAGCGAGGGCTGCAGGCGTTGGCGATCGAGTCGATCCGCAGCACCGGCGACGGCACCCGTGAGCGCCCGTGGAGCGTGCTGCGCATCAGCGACCAGTACGACCTGCTGCGCGCCGACCGCCGGACCTCACGTCAGCAGAGCCTGGTCACCGCCGACGGCGGGTCGCTCGACCGCCACGTGTGCGACGACGGCACCGAGGCGTGGTTCGACGTCAGCCGGCTGGTGCGCGCATGAGACGAGCACGTCCGCTCGCGGCCGGGTTGGCGGTGGTCGCGCTGGCGCTGGCCGGCTGCTCGGACGACTCCGGCGACTCCGGCGGCGCCACGACCGACGGCGTCGACGCCGGGTCGGGTGACGTCGTCGAGGTACCGGGTGTGGTCACCGGCGCCGACTCCCTGGTCTTCCTTCCCGGCGCGCTACGGGTCGTCGCGCCCTGCGACGGCAGCCTGTGCGTGTGGTCGTCATCGCGCGGCGTCCTCGTCGACCGCTGGGACGGCGGCGGCATCGTCGCGGACGCCGGTCCCGGTGTCTACACCGACCGGGTCCAGGACGGGGCCGTCGAGCTCGTGCTGCTCGACGAGACGTCGGGCCGGGAGGTCGGTTCCGTCGAGGCCCACGAGGTCGACGACGTGCAGGACGGCCCGAGCCAGGGCCTGCGCGACATCGAGCTGTCGCCGGACGGCAGGTGGGTGGCCGCCGTCGGGGCCGATGGCGTCGTACGGCGCTGGGCCGCACGCGGGCTCGACGACGAGATGACGATCGACACCGGCACCGACGCCGTGGCGGTCGCCTGGTCAGCGGACGCGTCCCGGGTCGCCGTCGCCGCCTCCGACGGCCCCGTCACGATCCGCGATGCCGCGACCGGAGAGGAGACGGGGCGCCTCGATGCGCCACCGCAGGGGGACGTCGTCTGGAGCGATGACGGCACCCACCTCGCCACGGCGTCCTTCTCGCTCGACGAGGAGGCTGCGACGACCGTGTGGGACGCGACGACCCACGAGGAGGTCGCCTCGCTGGCCCGGCCGGGGGACCGGCTGGCCTTCATGGGTGAGGACACCCTCCTGCTCAGCGAGAAGGATGCGCTGGACCTGCAGGCGTGGAGCTGGACGACCGACGGCACGACCGCCTTCAGCGGCGCGACGGATCCGCCCCGGGCCGTGCTGGTCGCCCTCGGCGGGTCCCGGATCTACGCAGCCAGCCCGCGCGACGGGGTGCTCGAGTGGGGCATCGGTGGCGGGGACGCGCCCACCGTCTTCGAGAAACCTGAGGAGTGACGTGCCGGGACCGGAGGGGTTCGACTACGAGGTGCGCGGGGGCGAGGTCGTGATCTCGCACCACGGCCGCCGCGCGACGGTGCTGCGCGGCGCGGCTGCCGCACGCTTCCTCGCCGACGTCGAGGACGACGACGAGCAGGAGCTGATGGCGCGTGTCACCGGCAACTACCGCCGCGGCAACGAGCGGACGGCGAAGAACCATCCGCGCAACGCGGGTCGCTGACTAGTTGCTGGGCTCCGGGACGTCGACGTCGGGGACCTTGACGTCGGCGCACTTCACCTTGGGGTTGACGCCGAAGTAGTTCAGCGGCCCGGCGACGACGGTGAGCGCGATGTCGCCGGCCTCGGAGCAGTTGGTCCGGGTGTCGTCGAAGTAGCCGCGCTGGAAGGCGGCGATCCCGCCGATGACGAGCCAGACCACGAGCAGGATGCCGATCAGTCGTCCCACGGGGACCTCCTCGTTCGTCACGGCCGGGCGGCCGCTCGTCGCGAGTGTGCGCCGAACGGCGTACGGCCTGCCACCCTCCCAGGGGTAGGCGGGCCTAGGGTGAGGCGCATGACCATCCTCGCCGTGGTGTTCGCGGTCGGTGCTGCACTGCTGCACGTCTACATCTGGGTGCTCGAGGCCTTCCGGTGGAACGAGCCCGCGACCCGCAAGACCTTCGGCGTCTCCGAGGCCGACGCCCCGGTCCTGGCGCCGATGGCCTACAACCAGGGCTTCTACAACCTGTTCCTCGCGATCACCACGATCGTCGGCGTCGCCCTGCTGGGCGAGCAGGGGGACGTCGGCCGGGCGCTGGCGCTGGCCGGCACCGGGTCGATGCTCGGCGCGGCCCTGGTGCTGGTGACCCACGACCGGTCGATGGCACGCGCCGCGATCACCCAGGGCACCCTGCCGGCGCTGGCCGTGCTCTTCCTGCTGCTGTCGATGTAAGGCCCAGCCGGGTCTCGGCCCGGCGACGCTACTGGCCGAGCCAGGTGTGGACCGAGGACACCACCGACGCGCCCTCGCCGGTGGCCGACGCGACCCGCTTCATCGACCCGGCGCGGATGTCACCGCCGGCGAAGATGCCCGGGACCGTGGTCGCCAGGTCCTCCGGCGGCACGCGGTCGGCCCAGTGCTCGGTCGGCACGTCGCGCCCGGTGAGGACGAAGCCGCGCTCGTCGCGCAGCACCGCGTCGGGCAGCCAGCCGCACTCGGGGGCCGCGCCCAGGAGCAGGAACAGCCCGCGCGCCTCGACCCGCTCGCGTGCGCCGGAGTCGACGTCCTCCATGTCGAGCCAGGCGAGCTGGCCGACGTCGTCGGGGCCGCCGTCGACCACGCGGGTGCAGGGACGCACGGTGATGCGCGGGTTCCACTCGATCTCGTTGATGAGGTACGACGACATGGTGGCGGTGAGGTCCGGCCGTCGGACGACGATCGTGACCGCGGAGGCGAAGCGCGCGGCGTGGATCGCCGCCTGCCCGGCGGAGTTGCCGCCCCCGACGACCACGACGTGGTCGCCGGCGAGCTCGCGGGCGGCCGCCATGGCCGCGCCGTAGTAGACCCCGCGGCCGACCAGCTCCTCGAGCGACTCGACGCCCAGCCGGCGGTAGTCGACACCGGTGGAGACGAGCACCGTCCGGGCGTGCACGTCGCCGCCGTCGGTGTGCACGACGTGGTGGTCCCCGTCCGCGCACCGCGAGATGCCGGTCGCCGGCCAGCCGGTGAAGAAGCGGGTGCCGAAGCGCAGCGCCTGCCCCCGCGCGCGCTGCGCCAGGCGCATGCCGGAGATGCCGCGCGGGAAGCCGAGGTAGTTGCGGATCATCGAGCTGGTGCCGGCCTGGCCGCCGATCGCCTCGGCCTCGAGGCAGACGGTCGACAGGCCCTCGCTCGAGGCGTACACGCTGGCGGCCAGTCCGGCCGGGCCCGCACCGACCACGACGAGGTCGACGACCTCGTTCACGTCGATGCTGTCGGGTCGGCCGTAGAGCTGGTTGGCCAGCGACCGCACGTCGGGGCAGTGGCCGCACCACCCGGACAGGGAGGACACGACCGGCCACCGGCCCTCGTCCTCGGGGCAGCTCGCCATCACCTCGCGGCCCACCTCGCTGTCGGGGTGGTGCACGCCGGCCGGCATCCCGACCCGGGCCAGGTAGTCGAGCAGGTTGCGCGTCAGGCCGTCCTTCTCGGGGGTGATGATGCGGACGTTCTCCACCACCGGGGCGGCGACGGTGGCGTTCCACTCGTTGAGCAGCTCGCCGACGGCGAGGTGGAACTCCTCGTCGCGCGGGCCCTGCGGCATGAGCAGCAGCGCGTCGACCTTGCCTGCGGCGACGGCGTGGCGGAAGGTCTGGTTGTCGTCGCGGAACCGGCTGACGTGCGTGACGATCAGCCGCCGCGCGGTCGGGACGGCCTGGCGGGTGCCGCCGATGAGCTGGTACAGCTGGTCCTGCTCCTGGTCGGTGTCGACGACGAAGAGCGCCACCTGGTGCCCGGTCGTGAGCAGGTGCTTGGCGGTCAGGCCTTGGCCGTGGCCTCGTCGCTCGCCATGCGGACGTCGTACTCGCGCTCGTAGCGGGCGAAGGCCTCGCCCAGCTCGGTCGTGTGGTGGGTGGAGGCGATGACGATCGCGGGCGCTCCCATTCCTCCAGCCTAGAGGCGCAGGTCACCGCCAGGGGCGTGTCAGCCGGTCAGGTTGTGCACGTAGCACCACCGCCAGGACTCGTCCCGCTCGGCGGACTCGACCACGGGGTGCAGGCTGTCGTGGAAGTGGGCGGTGGCGTGCTTGCCGACGGAGGAGTCGCAGCAGCCGACGTTGCCGCAGGTGAGGCACTGCCGCAGCGACACCCAGCGGGTGCCGTCGGCCAGGCACGTGGCGCAGGCCGGCTCGTCGACCGTGTCGACGGCGGGGTGCTCGTCGAGGTCGTCGCAGGTGCGGCCGCCGGCGAAGGAGAGGCTGCCGGAGCGTACGCCGGCGCGCGCCGCGGAGCCGGCGTCGAGCATCGACTCCTCGATGTCGAGCATGCCGAGCACCTGGCTCACCACCTCCGACGGCACCTTGCCCTTGCCGCGGACCAGCAGCACCTTGGCGCGCTCCGCCTCGATCATCTCGCCCCGGATCCGGGCGTAGAGCTCCGAGGGCGTCTCCTCGCCGTCGGTGGTCGCGAGCTGCTCCCACGCGGCGAACGTGCGCTGGTCGACGCGAGCCCTGACCTGCTCGGCGACCCCGTGGTGGTCGACGTACTCGAGCTCGTCGAGTCGCTTGAACCCGGCGTCCGCGGCCTGCTGGAGCAGGCCGGCGCGGGCGAGGGCGTCCTCCGCCGGGTCGGGGGCTGGCACGTGGAGGAGCCGGGTCATGAGCGGCAGGGTGAGGCCCTGCACGAGCAGCGTGCCGGCCACGACGGTGAAGGCGACGAGGAGGAGCACCTCGCGGTGGGGTGCGTCCTCGGGGATCACGAACGCCGCCGCGAGCGTGACGACGCCGCGCATCCCGGCCCAGCCGATGAGGAAGCTCCACGCCGCCGGGATCGGGTCGCGCCGCCGGAGGAAGCCGGTGGCCTGCATGTAGACGAGGCGGACGACGACGACGGTCAGCAGGGTCGCCAGGCAGACGAGGGCGATGCGGCTGTTGGGGAGGCTCGACTCGTGGACGTCCTGCAGGATCCAGTCGAGCTGGAGGCCGATCAGGAGGAAGACGGTGTTCTCCAGCACGAAGGCAACCGTGCGCCAGGTGATCCGCTCGGTGATGCGGGACTGCGCGGTCTGGATGATCGGCGCCTTGTGACCCAGCAGCAGGCCGGCGACGACGACCGAGATGACGCCGGAGGCCTCGATCTCCTCCGCCACCACGAACGCCGCGAACGGCGTCAGGAAGGAGATCGCAGTGTCCATCAGCGGGTCGCGGATCCGACGGCGCAGCGTGGCGACGAGGAGGAAGAAGCCGACGCCGACCAGGACACCGCCACCGGCGGCGACCACGAAGTCGAGCCCGACGTGGCTGATCGCCACGCCACCCGCGAGCGCGGCAGTGGCGGTGCGGAGCATGACCAGGGCGGTCGCGTCGTTGAGCAGGGACTCGCCCTCGAGGATCGTCACGACCCGCCGCGGCAGCCCGATCCGCCTGGCCACCGCCGTCGCGGCGACGGCGTCCGGCGGTGCGACGACCGCGCCGATCGCGATCGCCGCCGCCCAGCCCAGGTCGGGCACCAGCCACTCCACGACCGCCGCCACGGCGAGCGCCGTGACGACGACCAGCAGGATCGAGAGCCGCAGGATCGTGCCGCGGTTGGCGTTGAAGTCGACCAGCGAGGTCTGGATCGCCGCCGCGTAGAGCAGGGGCGGCAGCAGCCCCAGCAGCACGACCTCCGACTCGAGGTGGATCGTCGGGACGCCGGGGACGTACGCCGCCGCGGCGCCGACGACGACCAGCAGGAGCGGCGCCGGGACGCGCAGCCGCTCGCTGACGGCGGTGGCGGCGAGCACGACGGCTGCCATGGAGACGAGCAGCAGGGCGAGTTCCACCGGGCGAGTCTCTCACCGCCCGCACCCCCGTCTCGCTGGGCGAATACCGCTGGTACGCCGCTGGTCGAGGAAGGCGCCGACACCAGCAGAGGGTGCGCGACCTCCTCGACCGACGAGCTGAGCGGTGCGGCGTTGCTCAGCGCACGACGTCGTAGCGCTGGAGGGTGATGCCGTTGCTGTAGGCGGCGTGCTCGACGAGCTCCAGCTTGGTCTTGTCGCCGTCGGCGAAGAGTCGCTTGCCGCCGCCGAGCAGCAGCGGGAAGACGAGCAGGTGGTAGCGGTCGACGAGACCGGCCTGCGCCAGGCCCTGGGCGAGCCGCGCGCTGCCGTGGACGTGGATCTCACCGCCCTCGGTCTCCCTGAGCGCGGCCACGTCGTCGAGGGACCGCAGGACCTGCACGGTGCCCTCGCCCCATGGCGCGGTCTCGCCGGCCAGCGTGGTGGAGACGACGTACTTGGGCATCGCGTTGTAGTTGGCGAACTCCTCCATCGACGGCCACACGGGAGCGAACTCGTCGTAGGACTGCCGGCCGAGCAGGAGGGCGGAGGCCTCCTGCGTCTCGCGGCCCTTGATCTCGTAGGCCTCCGCGACGAAGTCGACGTCCTTGAAGGTCCAGCCGGCGTGCGGGTGGTCCCCGCCGCCGGGGGAGTCGACGATGCCGTCGAGGCTGATGAACTCGGTGACGACGATGGGTCGCACGATGGTGCTCCTCTGCTGGTCGGGACTGGTCGGGGACGGGTGGGCCGGCCGCTCGCGTCAGGCCGCGAGCAGGTCGTCGATCTGGTTGATGGCCAGTGTGGACCCCTCGACGACGCCCATGTCGAGCACCTTCTGGAGGGCCTCGGCGCTGGCGTAGGACCCGATGAAGGTGGCGCGGGTGCCGCTGCCGGTGGCCGAGAAGCTGTAGGTGTTGGCCGACTCGGGCATCTTGGTGTTGGGCGCGAAGGACGCGTCGAGGGCGAAGCCGTCCTTGAAGTCGAACCGGCTGGGCTCGTGGACCTCGACGACGTCCCAGTAGGCGTAGTACTTCTCGCCCTCGGGGCTGGTCATGTAGTAGTTCATCCGCCCACCCGGGACCAGGTCGTGGTCGACGAAGGTGGCGGGGTAGCCCGGAGGGCCCCACACCCGCTCGAGCTGACGCGGGTCGGCGTAGACCGCCCACACGCGCTCCACCGGC
This sequence comes from uncultured Actinomycetota bacterium, assembly GCA_963701485.1. Taxonomy (GTDB): domain Bacteria; phylum Actinomycetota; class Actinomycetes; order Propionibacteriales; family Nocardioidaceae; genus Nocardioides. The sequence goes on along the minus strand of CAVPAA010000008.1, from coordinate 92,846 downwards.
GCGGCGAAGTCGGCGGTGATGGTCAGGGTGAGGGCGTCGGGGTCGTGCTGGACGTCGGTGACAGGCATGGGCTCGGTCCTTCTCTCATCGGTCGGTCGGGTCGGGTCGGGCGTCATCGTGCTGGTCCTGCTGCTCGGCGAAGAGCTCGTCCATCCGCGAGATGCGGCCGCGCCAGAGGTCCTCGAGGTCGGTGAGCATCGCGCCCACCGACCGCACGGCTTCCACGTCGCCGCTGGCGAGGGCCTCGCGACCCTGCCGACGCTTGGTCAGCAGGCCGGCGCGCTCGAGCACCGCGACGTGCTTCTGGACGGCGGCGAAGCTCATGTCGTAGCTGCTCGCCAAGGTGGAGACGGAGTGCTCACCGGAGAGCACGCGCCGCAGGATGTCGCGCCGCGTCCGGTCGGAGAGTGCGTGGAACCAGGCGTCCGCCCGGGCCTCGTCCGTCTCGTTCATGGCCCCAACGTACAACCATGTGGTTGTACGTTGTCAAGGGAGTCACCCACGCGGGTGTGCCTGGCCGCGGAAAGGATCGGGTCAGCCGAAAGTCGGAGTAATCTCGGCCGCTGGTGCGCTGTCGCGCACCGCTTTCGAGAGAAGTGGGGCACCCCCCGATGCAGAGGCTCGTGGAAGGACTCCGTCTCGGAGACCGCTACGTCCTGCAGGAGCGCATCGCCTCCGGCGGCATGGCCGACGTGTGGCGCGGACTGGACGACGTGCTGAGACGCGACGTCGCCGTGAAGGTCATGCGCGCCGATCCCGACAACGAGGAGATCTTCGCGGAGCGGTTCCGCGACGAGGCCCGTCACTCCGCCGCCCTCCTCCACCCCAACATCACCACCGTCTTCGACTACGGCGAGGACGACCACCTCACCTTCCTCGTGATGGAGCTCGTCCCCGGGTTGCCGCTGTCGGCGATCATCCGCGAGCACGGCGCGATGCAGCCCGAGGCCGTGCGCTCGATCCTCGGCCAGGCCGCGCTCGGGCTCGGCACCGCCCACGAGGCCGGTGTCGTGCACCGCGACGTGAAGCCCGCCAACATCCTCGTCCGCGAGGACGGCCTGGTGAAGCTGACCGACTTCGGCATCGCCCGCGCGATCGACACCATCGGCCACACCCGCGTCGGCGAGATGCTCGGCACGCCCAACTACATCAGCCCCGAGCAGGCGGTCGGGCAGCAGGCCACGGGCGCCAGCGACCTCTACGCCCTCGGCGTGGTCGCGCACGAGATGCTCACCGGCCAGCGGCCCTTCGACCGCGGCACCCCGATCGCGACCGCGCTGTGCCACGTCAACGAGCCCCCGCCGCCGCTGGGCGACGAGGTGCCCGAGGACCTGCGCGACGTCGTGGCCAGCCTGCTGGAGAAGGACCCCGCCGACCGGCCGGAGAACGCCTTCGCCGTCGCCGTGCTCCTGGGCGTCGCACCCGCCGAGCTCGCCGACGTCGACGTCGACGTCGACCTCGCCACCGGCGTGCCCAGCGGCGGCTACGTCGTCCTCCCGGTCACCCCGCTGACGCCGTCCACGCCGCTCGAGGCCGTCACGCCGGCCGACCGCGCGCCCCTCGACCTCCCCACCATGGCGGCCGGGCCCGAGGAGCTCCTCGACTGAGGACCTCCGGGTCGTCGTGGGCCGCCCCGCGGGCGGTGTCCCAGCCACGTTCCGCGCCGCCCGAAGGTGGCTCACGCACCGCCCAGCCGGGGATCAGCGCTTGGTCGCCGCGTCGAGCAGAGCGGCCAGCGCGGCCGGCTGGGTGAACATCGGCCAGTGGCCGGACTCGAGGTCGACGAGCTCCAACGCCGTGGCGTCGGCCAGCTCGGGCACGTCGCCGGAGTCGATCCACTCCTGTGCCTGGGCGGGGCTGAACTCCGGGCACACCAGCGTGAGCGGCACGCCGTGGCGACGCTCGTCGCTCCAGTGGACCGTCCCCTTGGTGACGCCGACGGGCACCGGGTGGGTGGACGCGGCGACCTCCGCCTTCAGCTCGGGCGACATGTCGTCGGAGTCCGGGCCGGCGAACGGCTCCCAGCCGGGGAACGGCACCGCGTCGCCGTCGGTGTCGAAGAAGTCGGCGTAGGCGTTGCCGCCGGTCGTCGGGAAGCCGCCGATGAGGACCACTCCGGTCACGGCGTCCGGGCGCCGGTCGGCCGCGACCCACGCCAGCGTCGACGCCGCGGAGTGGCCCACGACGAGCGGTGACCCGTCGGCCGCGTCGACGGCGGCGACGACCGCGTCCGCCTGGTCGTCGTACGTCGCGGAGGTGGCGCCGTCGCCCTGTCCGGGCAGCGTCACCGGGATGCCGCGGTGGCCGAGCCGCTCGAGCTCGGGCAGCACGTCGTCCCAGGCCGAGCCGTCGAGCCAGAGTCCGGCGATGAGCACGATGTCCATGAGTTCTCCTTGATCGGTGTGGTCGACCCTCGAACCTCACGTTAGGGGTGATTCCGGACGCTCCACGTCCGGAACCGGTGCCACCATGCTCACCATGAGCGAGATCAGCCCGACCGCGCGGGCGCTGCGGGCGCTCGACGTCCTCCAGGCCCGGCCGGGAGTCACCGCCGCTGAGCTGGCCGACCGCCTCGGTGTCACCGAGCGGGCCGCGCGGCGCTACGTCGCGATCCTGCGCGAGGCCGACATCCCGGTCGAGTCCACACGCGGTCCCTACGGCGGCTACACGCTGGGGCGCGGACTCCGGCTGCCGCCGCTGGTCTTCTCGGCGACCGAGGCGCTCGGGCTGGTGATGGCCGCGCTCGACTCCCAGCACGCGGTCGCCGATCCCGACGACCCGGTGGGCTCCGCCCTCGGCAAGATCCTGCGGGTGCTGCCGACCAACGTCGCACGGCAGGCGGTCATGCTGCGCGAGACGGCGCGCTCGGTGCCCGAGCGGGTGTCGGCCAAGCCGGACCCCGGCGTGACGACCGAGCTGGTCGCCGCCGTGGCCGCGCAGCGACAGGTGCGCCTGGGCTACCGCACGGCCGCGGGCAACCCGCGCACCTTCGAGGTGGACCCGTGGTCGGTGGTGGTGCGCTACGGCCGGTGGTACCTGCTGTGCCACTCGCACCACGCCGACGCGCTGCGGACCTTCCGCATCGACCGGATCACCGAGGTCGCCGTCCTCGAGGGGACGTTCGAGCTGCCGGCGGACCTCGACCCGGCCGCCGAGCTCGAGGCCAACCTCGGCAAGGGCTGGGAGCACGAGACGCACGTCGTGTTCCACTCCCCCTTCGACGAGGTGCGACCGTGGATCCGGCCCACCATCGGCGACCTCCGCGCGCTCCCGGACGGGCGGTGCGAGCTCGTCGGCAGCACCAGCAACCCCGAGGCGTACGCCGGCGAGTGGCTGGCCGGCATCCCGTTCGACTTCACGGTCGTCGGTGGCGAGGAGCTGCGGGCCGCGGTCGGCGTGGTGGCCGCGAGGCTCGCGCGCTCGGTCAGCGACTGACCGCGACCTCCTTGCCGAGCGACCAGCCCGGCGAGATCGGCAGGTAGTCGCCGCTCCAGAACTTGCCCGGGTCGTACCAGGTCGCGCGCCGGTCGTCGCGCAGGATGCCCATCTCGATGTAGCAGCTGGCCACGATCTCGGCGCAGAACGCCGCCTCCGGGGTCACGCGCTGGCTGCGCTTGCGTTGCGGGACGTAGGCGTCGCGCCCGCGCAGCCACCGGGCGCCCAGCCGGGTCAGGCTGGGGAAGGAGACGCCGTCGAGCCGCGCGACGGTGCGCAGCATCCCGTCCTCCTCGGACTGGCCGATCTGGGGGTCGAGCTGCCGGACCCAGGCGTCCTGGTCGTACTCGACCTGCCACCGCGTCACGGCCTCGCGCAGGTCGTGCAGCTGCACGCCGCGGTGGTGCTCGCCGGTCCACACGTCCATCTGCTTCTTGCCGAGCTCGGCGTGGAAGATCAGCGGCGGCAGGTCGTCGACGACCACCGCCATGCCGACGTGGTTGACCGGCGAGTTGGTGACCGCGCGGATCGCCCGGTCCGGTGCCCGACGGCCGCGGAACAACCAGATGTCGCCGCTGCGGGTGAGGTCCACCGCCTGGTCGAGGCTCAGGGTCATGCGCGCAGTCTGCACGATCGACCTGCCCCGACCACTAGGCTTCGAGGATGCGCGTGTGGAAGTGGATCGGGCTGGCCGGGATCGTGGCCGGCGTGGCCACCGGCGCCGCCGTCGCCCGCGACGAGCGGGAGCGTCGCCACTACGAGCCGTCCGAGGTCCGCGACCGGCTCCACGCCCGCCACGACGAGGCGGTCGCCCGCGAGGCCGCCGACATGACCCGGGCTCCGCAGGACTCCTGACCTCCGCTGGGGACCACCCGACGGTGGCGTACGACGATCAGGACCCGAGCGCGAGGCGTACGGCGATCGCCAGCATCACCAGGCCGACCAGCACGTCGAGCACCTGCCAGGCGCGCGGGCTGGCCAGGCGCGGGGCGGCCAGCCGGGCGCCGTACCCGAGACCGGCGAACCACACGATGCTCGCCACGCACGCGCCGAGCGCGAACCACCAGCGCCCGGGCGTGCCGTGGGTCCCGGCGATCGACCCGAGCAGCAGCACGGTGTCGAGGTAGACGTGCGGGTTGAGCCAGGTGAGGGCGACCGCGCGGCCCACCACGCCGCGTCGCGCCTCGACCACACCGTCGCCCGCGTCGAGGGCCTGCGGGCGTCGGGCGCGCAGCAGCGAGGTCACGCCGTAGACGGTGAGGAACGCGACGCCGAGCCAGCGGACCACCTCGACCGCCCAGGGTGCGCGGTCGACGAGCACGCCGATGCCGGCGACCCCCGCGAGGATCAGCACGACGTCGGACAGCGCACAGATCGCGACGACCAGGCCGACGTGGCTGCGGCGCAGTCCCTGCCGGAGCACGAACGCGTTCTGCGCGCCGATCGCCACGATGAGCGACAGGCCGGTGAGCAGCCCCGCGACGACGTCTCCCACGCGGGACAACCTAGGGCCACTGGTCCAGACCCCCGGGCCACCCCTGACAGATGTCAGGGTCACCTGCGGGTCTTATCCCATGGCAGCGCGTCGGTGGCCCCTGCCAGACTCGCCCCATGACTGAGCAGCCCACGGGAGGGGCGGCGCCACAGGGCGTCGCGGCAAGCGCACAGGACCTGGTGAAGGTCTACGGCACGGCGGAGGCGGAGGTCCGGGCCCTCGACGGGGTGACCGTCGACCTGATGAAGGGGGAGTTCACCGCCATCATGGGTCCCTCGGGATCCGGCAAGTCCACGCTGATGCACTGCCTCGCGGCGCTGGACACCCCGACGTCCGGCGAGGCCGTCGTCGACGGCACCGCGCTCGGCAACCTCAAGGACAAGGCGCTGACCAACCTGCGCCGCGACCGCATCGGCTTCGTGTTCCAGGCCTTCAACCTCGTGCCCACCCTGACGGCCAAGGAGAACATCCTGCTGCCGCTCGACCTGGCCGGGAAGAAGGCCGACCAGGCGTGGTTCGACCAGGTCATCGACGCCGTCGGCCTCCGCCCGCGCCTGAGCCACCGGCCCAGCGAGATGTCGGGCGGCCAGCAGCAGCGCGTCGCCTGCGCCCGCGCGCTCGTGAGCCGGCCGTCGATCGTCTTCGCCGACGAGCCCACCGGCAACCTCGACTCCACCAGCTCGGCCGAGGTGCTGGGCTTCCTGCGCCGCAGCGTCGACGAGTTCGGCCAGACGGTCGTCATGGTCACGCACGACCCCGTCGCGGCGTCGTACAGCGACCGGATCCTGTTCCTCGCCGACGGCAAGGTCGTCGACGAGCTGCGCGACCCCGACCGCGACGCGATCCTCGAGCGGATGGGCGCCCTCCACGACGCCGCCGCACGCAAGGCGGGCTGAGCGGTGCTCCGACTCACCTGGCGCAACCTGGTGGCCCGCAAGGTCCGCCTGGTCATGAGCACCTTGGCCATCGTGCTCGGCATCGGCTTCCTCGCCGGTGTCCTGACCTTCAGCCACGGCCTCGGCGCGACCTTCGACAACATCATCGAGGGGTCCACCTCCGACGCGACCGTCCGCACCGAGGGCGAGGTGTCCTTCCAGGCCTCCGGTGCCGGCACGACCAAGCTCGTGAAGCCCGCGGTCGTCGAGCGGCTCAGCGAGCTGCCCGAGGTGGCCGCGGCCGACGGCTCGGTCGACGGCGTGGGCGCCTACCTCCTCGGCGAGGACGGCAAGCTCGTCGGCGGCACCGGCGCCCCCACGCTGGTGTTCAACTACTTCGACGGCGTCAACGCCGCCGGTGACCCGATCCTGATCCTGGAGTCCGGCACCTGGCCCGACCAGCCCGGTCAGATCAACCTGGACGCCTCGTCCGCCGAGCGCGGCGGCTACGAGCTCGGCGACGAGGTCACCCTCCTGCTGCCGACCGGCGAGCTGCGCCAGACGTTCGAGCTCGTCGGCACGTCCAACTTCAACGGCGGTGGCACCGCCGGCGCCACGCTCGCGCTGCTCGAGACCAGCGCGGCGCAGGACCTCTTCCTCGACGGCGAGGACGCCTTCACGACCGTGAGCCTCACGGCCGCCGAGGGGGTCAGCCAGACCGAGCTCGCCGACGCCGCCAAGACCGTCCTGCCCGACGGCTTCACCGCCGTCACCGGCCAGGAGGTGATCGACGAGTCCGACGAGCAGATCGGCCAGTTCCTCGACGTCATCAGCTACTTCCTGATCGCCTTCGCGGTGATCGCGATCGTCGTGGGCGCCTTCATCATCTTCAACACCTTCTCGATCCTGGTCTCGCAGCGGGTCCGCGAGTCGGCGCTGCTGCGTGCCCTCGGGGCGAGCCGCCGCCAGGTGACGCGGTCCGTCCTCATCGAGGCGTTCCTGATGGCGCTGCTGGGCTCGACCCTCGGGCTCCTCGTCGGGCTCGGCCTCGCGCGCGGCCTCGCCGCAGTCTTCCGCTCGCAGGGGCTCGACATCGCCGGTGACGTGCTGGTGCTGACGCCCGCGACGGTCATCGCCGCCTACGTCGTCGGCATCAGCGTGACGATGGTCGCGGCCTTCGTGCCGGCCCGGCGCGCCGCCAAGGTGCCGCCGGTCGCCGCCCTGCGTGACGACCTGACGGTGCAGGAGAAGGCGCTCGGCCGTCGCCGGCTCGTCCTCGGCACGATCGCCCTGCTCGTGGGCGCCGCGCTCATGGCAGCCGGCCTGGTCGGCGCCCCCGGTGCCGACGCGGCCTGGATCGGCGCGGGCGCGGTGATCTGGGTGATCACCGTCGCCGTCATGGCGCCGATCCTCGGGCGGCCCGTCCTGCTGGCCTGCCGGGCGGTCTTCGGCAAGCTGTTCGGCACCAGCGGCAAGCTCGCCGGCGAGAACGCGCTGCGCAACCCGCGTCGTACGGGCGCCACGGCGTCGGCGCTGATGATCGGCCTCGCCGTGGTCTCGGCCGTCGGCGTGCTGGCCTCGTCGCTCAGCGCGACCAACGACGAGCTCGTCGACCGCGAGTTCCGCAGCGACTTCCTGGTCCAGTCCCCGAGCTTCCAGGGCTTCCCCACCAAGGTGGGCGACGAGATGGCCGAGGTCGACGGCGTCGGCACGGTGTCGCGGATGCAGGGCTCGGTGGCGTTGGTCAAGAAGGACCAGACCTTCGTGATGGGCGTCGACGAGACGTTCGGCGACATCTACGAGCTCGACATGCGCGACGGGACGCAGCAGATGAGCGGCGACCAGACGATCCTCAGCGCGTCGACGGCCGCAGACCTCGACGCCGACGTCGGCACGTCGCTGCCGATGGCGTTCCCCGGGGGGCAGACGGTCGACCTCGAGGTCGTCGGCATCTTCGAGGACACCCCGATCACCCAGGGCGTGACCCTGCCGATCACGGTCCTGGAGGACGTCGGTCTTCGGCGCAACGACAGCATGCTCAGCATCAACGTCGCCCCGGGTGCCGACGTCGACGAGGTGCACGACGCGCTCGACGCGGTCGTGGAGGACCTGCCGATCGTGACGGTGCAGGACAAGGAGGGCTTCGCGGACCTGATCAAGCAGCAGGTCAACCAGCTGCTGTTCATGATCTACGGTCTGCTGGCGCTGGCGGTGATCATCGCGGTGATCGGCATCGTCAACACCCTGGGCCTCAGCGTCATCGAGCGCACCCGCGAGGTGGGGCTCCTCCGTGCGGTCGGGCTCTCGCGGCGGCGCCTGCGCCTGATGATCACGCTGGAGTCGATCGCCATCGCGGTGCTCGGCGCAGTCCTCGGGCTGGTGGTCGGGCTGCTGATCGGGGTCGCGCTGCGCCAGTCGCTGTCGGAGGACCTCACCGTGCTCTCGCTGCCGCTCGGATCGCTGGTGGTCTTCCTGGTCATCGCCGTCGTGTTCGGCGTGCTCGCCGCGATCGTCCCCGCCATCCGGGCGTCCCGGATGAAGGTGCTCGACGCGATCGCGACGGAGTAGCCGCTGTTCGTGAGGCGGCTCACCCCTTCGGACCCCGGGTGCTGACACACCCGGGGAACGATGGCACGGTGAAGAGGTGAGTGACCTACAACAGAACACGCACGGGAGCGGCGCGCAGAGCCGGTCCGACACCGGCTTCTTCGGCCAGCCCCGTGTGTTGGCGAACCTGTTCGGGGTGGAGCTGTGGGAGCGGTTCAGCTTCTACGGCATGCAGGGCATCCTGCTCATCTACCTCTACTACTCCGCCGCCCAGGGCGGCCTCGGCATCGACGAGGCCGTGGCGACCGGCATCGTCGGGGCCTACGGCGGAGCGGTCTACCTCTCCACCATCCTCGGTGCCTGGCTCGCCGACCGGCTGATCGGTCCCGAGCGCACCCTCTTCTACGCCGCGATCTGCGTGATGGCGGGCCACATCGCCCTCGCGGTCGTGCCCGACCTCGCCGGCGTCGGGCTCGGCCTGGTGCTGATCGCCCTCGGCTCCGGGGGTGTCAAGGCCAACGCGACGTCGCTGGTCGGCTCGCTCTACGACGAGCACGACCCGCGCCGCGATGCGGGCTTCTCGCTGTTCTACATGGGCATCAACATCGGCGCCCTGCTCGGCCCGCTGCTGACCGGGCTGCTGCAGAAGGAGGCCGGCTTCCACTGGGGCTTCGCCGCCGCGGCATTCGGCATGGCGATCGGCCTGACGCAGTACGCCCTCACCCGCAAGAACCTCCCGGAGGAGACCCACCACGTCGCCAACCCGCTGCCGGCGGACCGCCGCGTGGTGTACGTCGTCGGTGCCGTGGTCGTGCTGGCGCTGGTCGGCGTGCTGGTGTGGGTCGAGGTGATCACCGCCGAGCGGCTGGCCGACATCGTCATCGGCATCAGCCTGCTCGCCGCGATCGCGTACTTCGCGCGGATCCTCTCGGACAAGGACGTGCGGGGCGCCGAGCGCAGCCGGATCTTCGCGTTCATGCCGCTGTTCGTCTGCAACGTCGTCTTCTGGTCGCTCTACCAGCAGCAGTTCACCGTCGTGACCCTCTACGCCGACAAGCGGCTGGACCGCGACCTCTTCGGCTGGGAGATGCCGATCGCGTGGGTCAACAGCATCAACCCGGTCTTCATCATCGTCCTGGCCGGTGTCTTCGCCGCGCTGTGGACCAAGCTGGGCGACCGCCAGCCGATCACGCCGATCAAGTTCGGGGCCGGCACCGTGCTCATGGGCGTGGCGTTCTTCGCCTTCCTGCTGATGCCGCCCGGGGAGAACACCGTCCCGCTGATCGGGCTCGTCGGCATCCTGCTCATCTTCACCGTGGCCGAGCTGCTCATCTCCCCGGTCGGCCTGAGCGCCACGACCAAGCTGGGGCCGAAGAAGTACCTGACGCAGATGGTCGCGCTCTACTTCCTCTCCATCGCGCTCGGCACGGCCCTGGCCGGCGTCCTCGCCGGCTACTACGACGCGACGAACGAGGCGCCCTTCTTCATCTCGGTCGGCCTCGCGTCGGTCGTCACCGGCGTCGTGGTGATCCTCGCGTCGAAGCCGATCCACCGCCTCATGGCGGGCGTCGACTGACGTGCTCGAGGCGCTCGGGTGGGGTGCGCTGGCCGCCAGCTCGCTGGTGGTCGGCGCCGTCCTCGCGCTCGTACGCACGTGGTCGGCGACCGTCGTCGGACTGGTGCTCGGCTTCGGTGCCGGCGCGCTGATCGCCAGCGTCTCGTTCGAGCTGGCCGAGGAGGGCCTGCAGATCGGCAGCGCGTACGCCGTCGCGGGTGGGCTGGCGCTCGGCGGGCTGACCTACTTCACGGCCGACCGGCTGGTCGAGCGGTGGGGCGGACGCTCGGGCGGCTCGTCCGCCGGGGCGCCGCTGGCCGTCGGGGCGTTCCTCGACGGCATCCCCGAGCAGGCCGTGCTCGGCATCGGCATCGCGTCCGGGCAGGGCGTGAGCGCCGCGCTGGTGGTCGCGATCTTCGCCTCCAACCTGCCGGAGGCGATCGGCTCGGCCGCCGACATGCGGTCCGCCGGGCGGTCGCCGCGCTCGGTCGTCCTCCTGTGGACCGCCGTCGCTGTGTGCTGTGCGCTCGCCACCGTCGCCGGCACCGCGCTCGCCGACGCCGTCTCCACGGACGCGCAGGCGTTCGTCGACGGGTTCGCCGCGGGCGCGCTGCTGACGATGCTGATCGACTCGATGATCCCCGAGGCCAAGGAGAAGGCGAAGGACTGGGCGGGCCTGGCGACCGTCGCCGGCTTCGCGCTGGCGGCGGGGCTGTCGCTGCTCGGCGGATGATCGCGGAGTCCTGGTGTCATCCGGTGACCTCGCGACTCCGCGCTCCGCTCAGTAGCCGCCCTCGGGCGGGACCATCTCGCCGCGCACCCCGAGGAGCCGCACCGGCCGGTCGTCGGCGAGGGCGAGGTAGAGCTCGAAGGCCGTCCGCGCGATCACCTCGACGTCGTACGTCGCCTCGGGGAGCTTGCGGATGCGGGTGAAGGTGAAGAACGGCGCGAAGCGGACCTTGAGGTGCACCCGCTGCACCGCCCGCTCCTCCTTGCGGACGTCGTCGACGACCCGCGCGGCGAGCTCGCGCAGCGCGGTGCGTACGTCGTCGGGCGTGAGCAGGTCGGCCTGGTAGGTGGTCTCCCGGCCGTGGGCGCGCGCCACCCACGGCGTGTCGTCGGGGCGGGAGCGGCCGCCGCCGCGACCGAGCCGTCCGAGGTGGGGACCGTTGGTCGGCCCGAACGCGGCGATCAGCGGCTCGTCGTCGGTGCCCGCGAGGTCGGCGACGGTGCGGATGCCGATCTCCTCGAGACGTCCGGCGATCCTCTTGCCCACGCCCCACAGGGCGGTCGTCGGCCGCTCGCCCATGACGTCCATCCAGTTGTCGCGGGTGAGCTCGAAGACGCCCTGCGGCTTGCCGAAGTCGGTCGCGATCTTCGCCCGGACCAAGCGTGTCGCCGATGCCGACCGAGCAGTGGAGGCCGGTCGCCTCGAGCACCGCCGCCTGCACCTGCCGCGCGGTGGCGACCGGGTCGTCGGTCTCCACGCCCACGAACGCCTCGTCCCACCCGAGCACCTCGACCACGGCCCCCGGCGTCGCCCGCAGCGTCTCCATCACCCGCGCCGACGCCGCCTCGTACACCGGGAAGTCGACCGGCAGGAACACCGCGTCGGGCGAGCGCCGCTTGGCCAGCTTGAGCGCCAGCCCGCTGCGGACGCCGTGCGCGCGGGCCTCGTAGGACGCCGTCGACACCACCGCCCGCTCGGTCGGGTCGCCCCGCCCGCCGACCACCACGGGCAGCCCCACCAGCTCCGGGCGGCGCAGCAGCTCGACGGCGACGAGGAACTGGTCCATGTCGACGTGGAGCACCCAGTGCTGCGGCATCCGCCCATTCTGGCCCGGCGCTCCGACAGCCGTCGCGCGCCGCGTCGCCCGCTCGGGGGTGGCGGCACATCGCACGGCATCGGGGCCTCGGAGGGCCGATCTGCCGCCACCTTCGCGGGGGCGCCGCTGGGGGTGGCGGCACATCGCGCGGATCGGCGCCTCGGAGGGCCGATCTGCCGCCACCCTCAGGGAGGGGTGCGGCGGTACGCGGTCGGCGTACGGTCGAGGTCATGACGAGCGACGAGCAGGCCGGGCCCGACCCCTACGCCGAGCACCCCGAGGAGTCGGTCTTCCCCGGTGCGGGCCAGCGGGTCAGCGACGCCGACCGGCAGCGCGCTCTCGACGCCGAGCCCGCGGGAAACGCCACCGTCGGCGACATGGTCGACACCGACGAGCTCGACTCGAGCGCGCACGAGGACGGCGCCGCGTCGGAGGAGGTCGCCGAGCAGGTCGACGGAGGCCACCAGGCCGACTGATCGCCTGACCCGAAGATCGCTCGTACCTGCTGCGAGCGAAGCTCGACCTAGCTCGCAGAGGGGCCGTTCGCGCGCCGGGACGACCGGTGCTCGCTCCAGGCCTTCCACGCGAAGATCGCCAGGAGGGCCGCCTCCGACCAACGGGGTTCGCTCGACGAGCAGCAGGCCGGCACACGCGGCGACGACGGCGTAGAACGCGGTGGTGAGCCGGCTGCGGCGCCGCAGGTCGGGCGCGAAGCGGGCGGCGTACGCCGTCGGGGTGCCGAACTCGGCCTCCACGGGTCGGCCGGTCTCGAGCGCGTGGGCCTGGGCCTCGGCGACGATCCGGCGCGCCCGCGGGCCGGACATCGCGTAGCGGGTGCGGAGGATCTCGGTCAGCTCGAGCGTCCAGGCACGGTTCGTTCCCGGGGCGTCGATGCTCGGCGCGCGCCTGTGGTGCCGGCGGGTCCACAGTCCGTGCGCAAAGCTGCCGCCCATGCCGATCGCGAGCGCGATCAGCACGACCCGCACGGCGGCGCCCGTCCCGGTGAGGTCGCCCCGGACCCACGTGACCACCCCGAGCAGGACGGCGTACGCCACGGACATCCCGATTCCGAGCCGCACGACCTCCGGCCAGCCGTCGCGGTTGTCCGCGAGGACGAGCCGCCCCTCGGCGATCCACTGGTCCTGGAGCGCGTCGGCGTGCTCGCTCGCCGAACCGAACAGCTGCTCCGGCGACTCCCCGGTCGCGCGGACCACGTCGAGCGCTTCCTCGAGGCCCTCGCGGACCTGGTCGACGTCGACGTCGGACATCATCAGGTGCCACGACAGGGCGAAGGCCCAGCCCTCGTCGGCCTCGACGCCCCGCGCGGCACCGAACGCGTCGTACGTGCTCGTCAGAGGCTCCTTCGCCTCAGCCATGGCGGACCGCCCCCGTGCCCATCGTCGTCAGTGTCTCGCCGAGGTCGCGCCAGGAGGCGAGGTCGCGCCCGAGCCGGTCGCGGCCGGCGGCCGTCAGGTCGTACTCCCGTCGCCCCGGGCCGCCCTGCCCCTCGACCCAGGAGGCCTCGACGTCGCCGGCCTCCTCGAGGCGGCCGAGCACGGGGTAGAGCGAGCCGCCCTTCAGCAGCCCGAAGCCCTCGGCGGCGAGGGCCTGCGCGATGGCGTAGCCGTGGAGCGGACCGCCGGTGAGGCTCGCCAGCACGGCGAGGTCGAGCGCGGCACGGACCCAGGGAGCGGGCCACTGCGCTGCGTCGGTCATGTACCTAAGTACAGCACATACCTAGGTACGGCGTCACGGCCTCACGGCGCACTGATCGCACGCCGTGGACGCTTGACGCACGCCATGGCGTGCGTCGAGCGGACGATGGTCCGCTCGAGTCGCCCCGCTGGCCGGCGCAGCCGAGGGGTCAGCCGCGTCAGAGAGCCTCGTACAGCCCCTCGAGCAGCCGGTCGACGTCCGCGTCGTCGTTGTAGGCAGCGAGCCCGATCCGGAGCCCGGAGTCGACCGAGAGCCCGAGGGCGCGGAAGGTCTCGTGCGCGTAGAACGTGCCGGCCGGCACGAGCACGTCGCGCTTGGCGAGGTGCTCGAAGACGTCGAGCGGCGAGCGGTCGCGCAGGGTGAGGAAGAGCGTCGACGTGCGGTCGGCCGCCCGGGAGTGGAGGGTGAGCCGGTCGCCGAGGGACGCCAGGCCCTCCTCGATCCGGGTCCGCAGCCGCAGCTCGTGCTCGGCGATCAGCGCAGCCGCCGAGACCAGCTGCGAGCGGCGCGAGTCGCCCGACCCGAGCGAGGCGATCAGGTCGACCGCCGCGGTGACGCCGGCCAGCAGCTCGTACGGCAGCGTGCCGAGCTCGAACCGCTCGGGCACCACGTCGGTCGAGGGCAGCAGCTTGTCGGGCCGCAGCGTCTCGAGCAGCGCGGGGTCCGCGACCAGCGAGCCGCAGTGCGGGCCGAAGAACTTGTAGGCCGAGCACACCAGGAAGTCCGCGCCCATCGCGGTGATGTCGGGCGCGGCGTGCGCGGTGTGGTGCACCGCGTCGACGTGGACGAGCGCGCCGACCTCGTGCGCCCGCGCGGCGACGGTCGCGACCGGGGGTCGGGTGCCGAGGAGGTTGGAGGCCGCGGTGAGCGCGACGAGGCGCGTCCGCGAGGTGATCTCGTCGAGCGAGGACAGGTCGAGCTCGGCGGTCGCCGGGTCGAGGCGCAGCCACCGCACGGTCACGCCGGCCCGCTCGGCGGCCTGGATCCACGGGCGCACGTTGGAGTCGTGGTCGAGCTCGCAGAGGACGATCTCGTCGCCCGGTGACCACGTGCGCGCGAGCGTGCGCGAGACGTCGTACGTCAGCGCGGTGGCGCTGCGGCCGTGGACCACGCCGCCCGGGTCACCGCCGACGAGGTCGGCGACGGCCGCGCGGTAGCCGGCGACCGCGTCCTCGGCGTTGCGCTGGCTGACCAGGGCCGAGCCGCGCTGGGACAGCGGGCCCGTCAGCGTGCGGACGATCGCGTCGCCGACCACCCGCGGGGTCTGGGTCCCGCCGGGGTTGTCGAAGTGGGCGATGCCCGAGTCGAGGGAGGGGAACCCGGCACGGAAGGCGGCGACGTCGAAGGCGGACACCCCCGCACTCAACCAGACGCTCAGGACGCGATGTGCACCACGGCGTCACCGGAGTTGACCAGCGGGGCCTCGGTCCGGCCGATCACGATGCCGTCGCGGTTGGAGTAGACCGCGCGCAGGGTCTTGCCGAAGGAGTCGAAGAGGGTGCCGAGCCGCTCGCCGTCGCTGACCTTCTGGCCGAGGTGCGCGTCGAGGTGCAGGATGCCCGTGCGGCGGGCGCGGACCCAGCCGCTGGAGCGGCACTCCAGGCTCGGCTCGACGGGGGGCTCGTCGACCGGACTCCGTCATGCCGAGCGCGGCCAGCACGCGGCGTACGCCGATCACGCCCGCCGAGACGGCGTAGTCGTCGAAGCGGAGGTTCTCGCCGGCCTCGTAGAGCAGCACCTTCGCCCCGTGCTCGCCGGCGGCGTGGCGCAGCGACCCGTCACGGATCCCCGCGTGGAGCATCACCGGCGCACCGAAGGCGGCGGCCAGCTCGCGGGTACGGGGGTCGTCGAGGTCGGCGCGCACCTGCGGGAGGTTGCTGCGGCGGTCGGAGCCGGTGTGCAGGTCGATGCCCACCTCGCAGCCGGCGACGATCTCGCGCATGAAGAGGTGGGCGATCCGGCTGGCGAGCGACCCGCGCGGCGAGCCGGGGAAGGAGCGGTTGAGGTCGCGGCGGTCGGGGAGGTAGCGGTCGCCGGTCATGAAGCCGAGGACGTTGACGATCGGCACCGCGACGAGGGTGCCGCGGAACGTCTTGGGGTCGAGGCCCGCCATCACCTGGCGGACCACCTCGACGCCGGCCACCTCGTCGCCGTGGATCGCGGCGTCGATCCAGATCGCGCGGCCCGTCCTCGCGTCCGTGCACCACCCGCACCGGGAGGGTGACGTCGGCGCCGGTGACGAGCCGGGTGATCGGCAGCTCGAGGGCGCGCACCGTGCCGGAGCGGATCCGCACGCCGCCGATGGCAAAGGACTCGCGCGCCACTAGGCGGTTCCTCCGGTCGGCAGCGGTCACGACGCTCAGGGTAGTGCGCGCGACAGGCCCGCCCCGACCGCCTCCCGGGGGCAGGAGGGGTCGGGGCGGGCGGATCGCGGGGTCAGCTGTTCAGCGCCGAGTCGGAGGTGGCGGCGGAGCCGGACGTCGACCCGCTGTCGGTGTCGGGCTGGCCGTCGCCGTCGAAGTCGGGCGCCTGGTCCGTCGTGCCGCCCTCACCCTGCGTCAGGTCACCGGGAGGGCCGCCCATCCCACCGGGCGGGACGCCCAGCTCGCCCATCGGGCCGCGGCCGTCGCCGCGCTGGCCGCGGTCCCAGTCGGTGCCGGTCTGGGTGGTGGCGGTGTCGGCCGGAGCCGTCGTCGCCGACGGCGTACCCGGCCCCGAAGCCGGCACCGCCGATCGCGAGGCCCGCGACGACGGCGCCCGCGGCGACCGCCCTGCGGCCCGAGGGGAGCCGTCGGGGGAGGCGGTCGCGCCAGGTGCGGCGGTGCGGCGGGCGGGAGCGGGCGGGGCGTACGGCGTGGGCTCGGCCGGCGGTGTGGCGGGGGCGGGCGGGAGCTGGCTGTCGTTCATCTGGGTTCCTTCGTGTGGGACGTGGTGAGGGGAGCGGGGCGCGGGGACGGGCGTCAACCGCCCATCGGGCCGCCGTGGCCGCCTGCGGGCGCCTCGCCCGCGGTGACGGTCGTCGCGGTGCCGTCGACGGTGACCGTGTAGGTCTCGCCGGAGGTGATGTCGGCGGAGGAGAGGACGACGGAGGCGAAGTCCTTCGCGATGCGTGTACGTCGCCACCTCGGCGCCGTCGGCGTCGGTGACGACCACCTCCGAGCCGGCCGGGGCGGTGGTGTCGAGGGCGGTGGCGATCCAGCCCTGGGCGGAGTCGGTCGACGGGGCGACCATCATCCCGGCGCTGCCGGTCGCGACCAGGGTGCCGCCGCTGACGTCGAAGGTGCCGTTGACGTCGAGCGCGCCGTTGCCGTCGGTGGTCGGGCCGTAGACGGTGATCTCGCCGCCGGTGATCGTGGCGCTGCCGTTGGAGTCGAGACCGTCGCCGCTGGCCCACACCTCGAGCGTGCCGCCGTTGACGTACAGGGCGAGCGAGTCGTCGGCCGCCATCTCGCCGCCGGGCTGCCCGTCCGTCGGGGCGCTGTCGTCCGACGAGGCGGCGTTGACGCCGTCGTCGGCGGCGTGCAGCTCGACGTCGCCGTCGTCGATGACGATCAGCGAACCCTCCAGCGCCTCGTTGGAGCCGGCCACGTCGACCGTGCCGCCGTTGATGAGGACCTGCACGCCCTTGATGCCGTCGTCCTGCGAGGTGACGGTGAGCTCGCCGCCCTCGACGAGGACGAAGCCCGAGCCGGCGTCCTCGGTGTTGTCGGACCTGAAGGTGTCGCCCACGGCGTCGACGGTGACGGTGCCGTCGGTGAGGACGAGGTAGTCCTTGCCGAGGATGCCGTCGTCGACGGACGTCACGTCGATGGTGCCGCCGGTGATGACCAGGCCGTCCTTGCCGACGATGCCGTTGTTGCTGTTGCCGGTGACCGTCAGCGACCCGGTGCCGCCGATGGTCAGGTCGGCCGTCGAGTAGAGGGTGCCGGTGGGCGCGTCCTCAGACGTGTCGGCGTACGTCGCCGCGTCGGCGAGGGCGTTGGTGCTGCCGTCGGCGAGGACGACCACGACCGACTGCGCGTCGACGACGTCGATCGCGGCGGTGGTCTCGGAGGTGATCGTCGCGTCGTCGAGCACGAGGCGTACGACGCCGTCGCCGGCGCTGTCGACGACCACCTGCCCGGTCAGCTCGCCGCTCAGGACGTAGGTGCCGGCGGCGGAGATGGTGACGGTGCCGTCCTCGACGGTGACCGCGTCGCTGTCGGAGTCGGCGCTCGAGCCGGACAGCGTGATTGCGGTGGCGTCGGCCTCGTCGTAGGAGGTGTCGCCGGTCTCGACCGCGACGTCGTCGTCGAGCACGTCCTCGACGGTGGTGCCGGAGACGGTGGCGGCGGCCGAGGTGCTCCGCGCTGCTCGACGAGGTGCCGGAGCCGTCGCTGGCCACGGACGCGCCGCACCCCGCGAGGAGGACGGCGGCCAGGGTCCCGGCCGCGGCCTGACGGAGGGGGAGGAGTCGCATGGAGTGCGGCCTTTCGGTCGGTGGTGCCGCGGTCAGCGGCTCGTGTCGTCGAGGCTGGACGCCCCGCCTGTCGAGGCCGTGGGCCCTCCTTGTGCGTCGCCTGTGAGCCGACGACAACTTCTGCGTCTGGGTGGACGTCTCCCCTCCGACCGACCTCGACCGAAGGACCTGCATGCGACCGCTCCTCCCAGCCGCACTCGCCACCGGCCTGCTCGCCGCCACCCTGCTCACCGCCCCGACCGCGCAGGCGGCAGCGGAGACCTGCCAGGGCCGGCCCGCGACGATCGTCGGCTCCTACCTGCAGCGGGGCCTGGTCGGAACGGAGGGCGCCGACGTGGTGGTGACCAACGGCGCCACCCAGGTCGACACCCTGGGCGGCGACGACGTGGTGTGCGTGACGGAGTCGGAGGGCCGCTTCCCGGGTCTCGACCTCGACACCGGCGCGGGTGACGACGTGGTGGATGCCTCGACCTCGCGGTCGCCGATGGACGTCGTGCTCGGCGCCGGCAGCGACAGCTACACCGGGTCCGCGCGCGGTGGTGACCGCATCGTCGCAGGCGTCTCGACGACGGACGACGCGGAGCCGGACACCATCCACACCGGTGCCGGCGACCTGGCCGACTCGGTCACCTCGGGTTCGCCCGGAGTCCCCAACGGCGACGTCGTCGTGGTGGAGCAGCCCGGCAGCACCGTCCACTGGTACGGCCCGATGGCGGCCGGTGCCCGCCTCGACGCGAGCGCAGGCCCCGGCAGCACGCTGACCACAGACCTGGGCACCGGGCACTCGGTCGTCGACGCGAAGGCCGGGACCCTGGCCAAGGACGGCTTCGTCACGCTCCGGTGGACCGGCTTCGACGACTTCAGCTTCTACGGGCAGCAGGCCCCGCGCGCGTTCCGCTTCGACGGCAGCGACCGCGACGAGACGATCTACATCTCCTTCTCCGATCCGGGCCGGCAGCGCTTCTTCCTCGGCGGTGGCGACGACACCCTGCTGTCCCCGGACGGTGCGGGCGGGTCCAAGAGCTGGTACGTCGGTGGGGACGGCGATGACCACGTCGACCTGTGGGGCGGCCGTCGACTCACCCTCGACCTGGCCACCGGAAAGATGCGGATGCGCCAGGGCGGGAAGACCGTGAAGAGCCGGTTCGTGGAGTTCGAGACGTCGCGCCTGGGCGCCAAGCACCTCGTGCTGCGCGGCACCAAGCGTGCCGACGAGATCCGCTTCTACGCGTGCACGGCGACGGTCCGCGGCCGGGCCGGCAACGACGACATCGCCACCGCCCGCACCGGCGACGACGGCTACCTGCTCGACTGCGACTCCCGGACGTCGCGGATCAGGATCTACGGCGGCGCCGGCCGCGACACCATCCGCGGCAGCCGCGGCAAGGACCTGCTGGTCGGCGGCCCGGGCCGCGACTCGATCAACGGGAACGCCAACCGCGACCGGTGCAGCGGCGAGAAGCTCAAGAGCTGCGAGATCAAGCTGCGCTGACGCGCTACTTGCCCCAGTTCTTGCGGCGCACGGCGCGGCGCGGCTTGCCGCCGGCGTACGACAGCGAGGAGTCGACGAGGAACCCGCGCTCGAGCGCCTCGCGGCCGATCAGCATCCGGAAGCCCATCTCGTCACGGTTGCTGAGCGTCATCACGGTGGTGATGGTGCGCCCGGCGAGCGTGACGTCGAGGGAGACGGCGTACCTCTTCTCGACCTGGCCGTTGCTCGAGCGCACCTCGCGCATGTCGAGCACCGGCAGGCTGAGCTCGACGTGGTCCTCGTCGGAGCGCTGCCACGGGTGGATGGAGAAGCGCACCCGCTCGTGGCCGTCGGCCTCGACCACCTCGAGGTCGAAGGCGTGGATCGACGACGACCGGGCGCCCGTGTCGATCTTCGCCTTCACCCACGGCACGTCGGCCTGGGGCAGCGCCACCCACTCGCGCCAGCCGACGACGACCTTGTCCGGTTCGGTCGGCTGGGGGGCGGGGTCCACGGGGCCATCTTGGCAGGTGGCGGCCTCTCGGGCAGGTGGTTGGATGACGTCCCATGAAGCTCGCCATCCTGTCCCGGGCCCCGCGGTCCTACAGCACGCAGCGGCTCCGCACCGCCGCCCTGGATCGCGGCCACGACGTGAAGGTGCTCAACACCCTGCGCTTCGGGATCGACCTCACCGGTGACGAGCCCGACCTGCTGTTCCGCGGCAAGCAGCTGTCGACGTACGACGCCGTGCTGCCGCGCATCGGCAACTCGATCACCTACTTCGGCACCGCCGTCGTGCGCCAGTTCGAGCAGATGGACGTCTACACGCCCAACACGAGCTACGGCATCGCCAACAGCCGCGACAAGCTGCGCGCCACGCAGATCCTCTCGCGCCACAAGATCCCGATGCCGGCCACGACCTTCGTGCAGGACCGCGCCGACGTGATCCCGGCGATCGAGCGCGTCGGCGGGGCGCCGGTCGTGATCAAGCTGCTGGAGGGCACGCAGGGCATCGGCGTGATCCTGGCCCCGACGCTGAAGGTGGCCGAGGCGATCATCGAGACGCTGCAGAGCACCCGGCAGAACGTCCTGATCCAGCGCTTCGTCAAGGAGAGCAAGGGCCGCGACATCCGCGCCCTCGTCGTCGGGGACCGCGTGGTCGCGGCGATGCGGCGGGTCGCCCAGGGCGACGAGTTCCGCTCCAACGTGCACCGCGGCGGCAGCGTCGAGCCGGTCGAGCTGGACGAGGAGTTCGAGCGGGTGGCCGTCCGGTCCGCGCAGATCATGGGCCTGCGCGTCGCCGGCGTCGACATGCTCGAGGGCCGCCGCGGCCCGCAGGTGATGGAGGTGAACTCCTCGCCCGGGCTCGAGGGCATCGAGCGCGCGACCAAGCTCGACGTCGCCGGCGCGATCGTCGACTACATGGCCAACCAGGTGGCCTTCCCCGACATCGACGTACGCCAGCGGCTGACCGTCTCGACCGGCTACGGCGTCGCCGAGATCGTCGTGCACGCCGGCTCCGACATGGTCGGCAAGAAGCTCGGCGACTCCGGCCTCGACGAGCGCGACATCACCGTCCTGACGCTGCACCGCGGGCCGCAGGTCATCCCCAACCCGCGCAACAAGACCGTGCTCGAGGGCGAGGACCGCCTCCTCTGCTTCGGCAAGCTCGAGGAGATGCGCTCGATGATCCCCGACCGCAAGCAGAAGCGGGTCCGGCGCCTGATGAAGAAGCACCTGCCGCCCGAGAGCTCCTGAGGGCGTGTCTCTCAAGTCCATGGCCTGCTGCGCGCCGCCATGGACGCACGCGACGGCCGAAACTTGAGAGACACGCCCTGGCCCGCGGTCCTTCGCTGCGGGTGAAGCCGGGGAGCACGTGCGCGCGCCACGATGGGTCGATTGACCCCCGGCGATGCTCGGCCGTCGCCACGGCACAGACGGCGTGGTGATCGCATGGCTCCTGCTGAAGACTCCGGTGGCACGCCGCGCCAGGGCATCCTCCTGGCGGCGGCGATGTTCGTCTTCGTCATCGACACCTCGTTCATGAACGTGTCGATCTCGGCCGTCGTGGAGGACCTCGACACGACCGTGAGCGGCGTCCAGTCGGCCGTGGCGATCGAGGCGCTCGTGTCCGCTGCGTTCATCCTGATCAGCAGCAAGATCGGTGACCTGTTCGGGCGCAAGCGCGCGTTCGTCCTCGGCATGCTGTTCTACGCCGTCGGGGCGCTCGCCATGGTCTTCGCGCAGGGCCTGACGGCGATCATCGTCTTCTGGGCCGTCCTCGGCGGGCTCGGCGCGTCCCTCTACCTCCCCGCGATGCAGTCGCTGATCCACGGGAACTTCGAGGGCAAGACCCGCGCCAAGGTGTTCGCCCTGGTCGGTGCGTCGGGCGCCATCGCGGCCGCGATCGGTCCCCTGATCGGGGGCTTCGTCACGACGCTCCTGTCCTGGCGCGTGGGCTTCATGCTGGAGGCGCTCATCATCGGAGTCGTGCTCCTGGGCAGCCGCGGCATCCGGGACGTGCCGTACGCCGGCGACCGGTCCGTCGACGTGCCCGGGGCGTTCCTCTCGGTGATCGGCATGGGCGGCCTCGTGCTGGGCGTCCTCGCGTGGCAGGAGGGCGCCGAGTCCGTCCTGCTGCTCCTCGCGGTCGGGGTCATCGCGATGGCCGGTCTGGTGTCCTGGCTGGTCCGCCGCAAGCGCGACGGCAAGCCCGCTCTGCTCGACCCGGGTCTCTTCGCGTCCAAGCTCTTCAGCGCCGGCGTGACCCAGATCTTCCTGCAGCAGGTCGCGCTGGGCGGGATGCTCATCGCGCTGCCGATCTTCCTGCAGCTCGTCTGGGGCTACAACGCGCTGCAGGCGGGCGTCACGCTCGCGCCGCTGTCCCTCACGATGTTCGGCGTCGCACTGCTCGCCGGGAAGCAATCGGGGAGGCGCAGGGCGAGCAGCATCGTCCGCGCGGGCTTCCTCCTGCTCGCCGCGTCGATCGCCGGACTCATCCTCCTGGTGCCCCGGGCCGATTCCGGTTGGCACTTGGCGGTCCCGCTCATGCTCGCGGGCGCCGGCCTCGGCCTCCTCGCCTCCCAGCTCAACAACTACGCGCTCGCGCCGCTCTCGGAGGAACGGGTCGGCGAGGCCGCGGGCGTCACCTCCGCGACCGGGTCCTTCGGCCTGTCGTTCGGGCTCGCCTTCGCCGGCGCGATCATGCTCGCCACCCTGTCGACCTCCTTCACGAACATGGCCGAGTCGAGCAGCGTCCTGCCGCCCGCCGACCAGCAGCGGGTCGCGACGGTCCTCGAGGACGACGCGCAGGTGATGAGCGACGCGCAGCTCGAGGAGCTCCTCGCCGGCCAGCCCCAGGACATCCAGGACGAGGTCCTCGCCATCAACGACGACGCCCGGGACCTTGCGCTCCAGGTCGCGCTCCTCGTGGCGCTGCTCGCGGCCCTGGTCGGGGTCGTCGTCGCGTTCCGGATGATGCGGCTGCCCGATCCGGCGCCGGCGGCGACCGATGACGTGGGGCTTGGCTGAGACTTCCGGCAGCTGCGCGACGCGGCGGCGTGGCTGGCGGTGCAGACACCCGCGACCCAGCGCGAGGCACGACGCGAGCTGGCGCTCGGCCGGGCGCTCGAACAGCACGCCGACGTGGCCGCGGCGCTGGACGTCGGGAGAGCTCCGCACGGAGGGGTTGTGGCTGGCCTCGAGCTCACGCTGGTCGACGACGGCGAAGGGCGTTGCCACGGCCGGATCACCGTCCCGTCCCACGTCGGCGCGATGCTCAAGCGCCACCTCCTCGCGCTCGCCAACCCGTCCCGCCACAGCGACGCCGAGCTGCGCCGGCTGGCATGTGAGGCCGGGATCATCCCCACGGTGCTCGGCACCTCGTCGCAGCCGCTGGACCTGGGACGGACCGCACGGCTCTACAGCAAGGCCCAGCGCATCGCCCTCGGCCTGCGCGACGGCGGCTGCACCGCGAAGGGCTGCGAGACATCGGCGTCCGGCTGTCACGCCCACCACGACGACCCCTGCCGCCTCGGTCTCACCGACCTCGCCAACGGCCGGCTCCTCGGCCCCCGCCACCACCGCCTGGCCCACGGCTCCCGCTACGCGATGACCGTCCATGCCGACAACAAGGTCACCTTCGCCAGGCGGACGTAAGTCGCAGTGCGCGGCTGCTGCACAGCGCCCAGGATGGGGCGGACGGCAGGCGACGCGGCGTGGTAGACCGGGTGGGTGGGTGAAGATGAAGCGCCGTACCTCTTGACGAACGCCATGCTCGAGACGGCCGATCGCTTCACCGGGTTGGAGGCCGTGTTCGATCCCGTCACCTGCGGCCACCTGACGCGACTGGGGCTGGCGCCGGGGGCGCGCTGCCTCGAGGTGGGAGCGGGCAGCGGATCGGTTGCCCGGTGGATGGCGGACCACGTGGGGTCCACGGGGCGGGTCCTTGCCGTGGACCTCGACCCCCGGTGGTGTCGGCATGACGGCAACCCGCAGCTCGACGTGCAGGCCCTGGACCTCGTGGCGCAGTCCGTCCCGCCCGGCCCGTGGGACGTGATTCACGAGCGGCTGGTGCTTCAGCACATCCCCGAGCGACTCGATGTGCTCACCCGCCTGGTGGATGCGCTGGCGCCAGGTGGCGTGATCCTGGTCGAGGACTTCGACACGGGTGAGGTGCGCACCGTCGACCGCGCCGGACCGAACCATGAGCTGATCTTGCGCGTGGCACAGGCGTTCAACCGGCTCCTGGGCACCCGAGGCGGGATCAATGATTTCGCGGCCAACGCCCTGCGCACCCTGCGGGGGCACGGCTTGGAGGGCACAGGTGCCAGTGGCTGCGTGCGCATCGACCAGGGCGGCACCGGCTGGGCCAGCGTGCAGGCGGCCAACGCCCGCCAGGTGCGCGACGGCCTCGTCGGCCAGGGCATCTCGCCCGGAGACATCGATCATTTCCTCGAGTTGATGGCTGACCCCGACACCATCGTCGGGTCCAGCGTCCTGATCAGCGCCTGGGGCCGCCGCCCGGGCGGCGCGTCATCGGAGTGACGCGAGCCGAGCACTCACGCACCTTCGCGAGGGCATCCGCCGCCGACCCGTCGGTCGCTCACATGCGAGCGGGACGAACGGCGTCGCCGTCGCAATCGAATCTCGGCGGCCCCGCCCCCGTGGGTCGCGATCCGCGCGCTCGAGGAGGTGCGTCGTAGCGCCGTCTGTCGGCCAGCTGAACCCCCTCATTCCGCGTCGTTCGTCCCACGCAGCGCGGCGACACCGTCGAGCACGAGCGTGAGCCCGGAGTCGAACTCCCTGCCGTAGTCGTAGCCGGGCCGGAGGACGTGCTCGACGGTCAGCTCGAAGAGGTAGGGGAAGGCCGCAGCGGGGAACGCGTCCATGATGGCCGTGGTCATGGTCGCCAGCTCCGACTCGTCGCGGAAGGGCAGGTTGACCTCCTGCAGCACGAATCCGTGCACGTAGCTGTCGAGCGTCGAGATCGCGTGAGCAGCAGCGGGGATCGAGAACCCTCCTTCGCGAAACGCTCGGATCCCCGACTCCAGGAGTCCCAGCGTGGCCGGCCCCGGGGTGTTCCTGGATGCCATCAAGCTGACGGCCCAGGGGTGGCGGAGGAGGACCGCGCGGGTCCGACGGGCGCGCTGGCTGACCGCCTCGCGCCACTCCGTCGATGGATCGGGAAGCTCGATCTCGGCGGCGACGAGGTCGACCAGCCCGTCGAGGATCTGGTTCTTGCCGTTGACGTGGTGGTAGAGCGAAGCGGCCTCCACGCCCAGCTCGCGGCCGAGCCGTCGCATGGTCACGGCTTCGATCCCCTCGCCGTCCGCCACGGCCAGGGCGACCGCGAGCGTGCGCTCCCGGTTCACCGGCGCCCTGCTCGCCTCCTCGACCGATCTACGTCCCACGTCTGTCCCGTCCGCTCGCGTACCTAGACAATCTAACACTGTTAGGGATACGGTGTGACTCCAATCTAACACCGTTAGGGACTCGGGCCTCGACGCCGACGCGAGGCGGAACCATGACCACCCTGAGCACCCCGAGATCCACACGATCCAGCACGCACTCCCCGAACAGGAGGACGACCGCGATCGCGGTGGGCGTCCTCTTCATCCTCCAGATGGTGACCGCCATGTTCGGCACCAGCTTGATCCAGACGTTCGTCGACGGCGACCCGGACCGAGGCCCCTTGACGCTCGGGGTCGTCCTGATGATGTGTTCCGGGATCGCGGTCGTCGGCATCGGCCTGCTGATGTATCCGGTCCTGCGTGACGTCAGCCCCCGCCTCGCCGGCTGGTACGCCGGACTGAGGATCAGCGAGTGCCTCGTCTCGGCAACGTGCGGGATCTACCTCCTGACCCAGTCGCACGTCGTTCCGAACCACCTGCTGTGGGTCTACGTGCCCACCGGCATCGGCGGCATCATCTTGACGTACCTCCTCCTGGTCGGGCGGTTGGTCCCCCGGGGCATCGCGATGCTCGGTCTGGTGGGATACATCTCGCTCACCATCGGCGTACCGCTCGATCTCCTCGGGGTCCTCGACATGGGCGCGGGCGCCGGGCAGCTCCTCCTGGTCCCCGGCGGGCTGTTCGAGGTCGTGTTCCTCCCGGTCTGGCTCATCGGCAAGGGATTCCGTACGTCGCACGCCTCCGCGTCGCCCAGCTCCCAGGCCGCCTGAGCTCGCCTTCGCCCAGGACCGACGTCCGTCGACGGCGACGAACGTGGGTGCGGACAGCCAGAGCCGGCGGTCCGTTCCCGTCGCCGGTGTTCCTTGTTCAATTCCGAGCTGTTCTGGAGACTGGGCGTGCAGGGTGCCGAGCTTCGGCGCGGATGGGTAATTCGGTGGCAGGCGGGACGAGCATGAGCATCTCCGGCAAGGGCCTGGTCCGTCGGTGGGGTGGTCGCGCAGTCGGGTTGGCTGTCACCGGCGTCGGCCTGTACGTCGTGACGCCGAGCCTGTTGACCATGTTCGGGGCGTGGCCCCGACTCGCGGACGTCGACGAGCCCTGGTTCGTCATCCTCGCCGTCCTCGAGGCCTGCAGCCTCGCCTGTCTGTGGTGGCTGGCGCGGATCGCGCTCGCGAGTCCCGACGACCCGGTCCCTGACGGGGCGGCAGATCACCAGGCACAGGCGCCACCCAGGTTGGGGTGGGGGACGGCCGCGGCTGCCCAGCTCGCTGGCAACGCCGCCAGCAAGGTCGTCCCGGGGGGTGCCGCCACCGGCGGAGTCGTCCAGGCCAAGGTCCTCATCCAGTCGGGGCAGCGAGCCGGCGCGGTGGCGTCGGGGCTCACGGCCACGAACCTGCTGGGGACCGCGGTGCTGCTGATCCTGCCCGTGCTCACCATCCCGGCCCTGATCATCGGGCCGCCGCCGGCGAAGCAGCTGCAGCTGGGGTTGCTGGTCTCGTTGATCCTGGCAGCAGTCATCGTCGCCATCGGCGTCACGGCGCTGACCTGGCCATCAGTCGTCGCCGCGACCGGCATGGTCATCGGACGTGTCGTCCACGTCTTTCGGAAGTCTGTGACGCCGCACGGTGTTGCGGACGCGCTCCTGGCGCAGCGATCGCGGGTCGCCGCTGCGTTCCGCGGTCATTGGTGGACGGCCGTGTTCGCTGCGGCCGCGAACCGCATGTTCGACTACGCCGCTCTGGTTGCCGCCCTGGTGGCATTCGGAGCGCACGTGCGTCCCTCCGAGGTGCTGCTCGCCTATGTGGTCGCGCAGGCGTTCGCGATCATCCCGATCACCCCGGGTGGTGTGGGCTTCGTCGACGCGGGTCTGACCGCGCTCCTGGTCCTGGTCGGGGTCCCGGCCGACACCGCGCTCATCGGCACGCTGCTCTACCGACTCTTCTCGTTCTGGCTCCCGATCCCGATCGGCGGGCTGGCCTGGGGTTGGTGGCGGATCCACCACGAGGTCGCGGATCGGCGTTTGACGGACATCGGTTAGCACCCCTGCCCGTCGGCGTTCCGCACAGCGCGGTGGGGCCGCTACGGTCCGGGCATGAGAGCGGTCGTCCAGAGGCGCTACGGATCCGTCGACGACCTCGCCGTGAGTGAGGTCCCCCGGCCGGAGCCCGCCGCGGACGAGGTGCTGGTGCGGGTCCGGGCGGCTTCCGTCCATCCCGATGTGTGGCACGTCGTCGCCGGCCGGCCCGCAGTGCTCCGCCTCATGGGCTCCGGGGTCAGGCGCCCCCGTGAGCCTGTTCCCGGGACCGACGTCGCCGGCGTGGTGGATTCGGTGGGCAGCGCGGTGACCCGGTTCAAGCCGGGCGACGAGGTCTTCGGAGAGACGGTCCGCGGTGTCCAGTGGCGCAACGGCGGTGCGTTCGCCGAGTACGCCACAGCCCCCGAGGTGGGCGTGGCGCTGAAGCCACCCCGCGTCAGCTTCGAGGAGGCGGCGGCCGTGCCGACCGCCGGCCTCATCGCTGTGAACAACCTGCCCCGACGTCGGGTGCCGACCGGTTCGCGGGTCCTGGTCAACGGCGCCGCGGGAGGCGTCGGCGCGATCGCCGTGCAGCTGGCCAAGGCGTACGGCGCGCACGTCACCGGTGTCGATCACACGAGCAAGCTCACCCTCGTGCGCTCACTCGGCGCGGACCGAGTCATCGACTACACGGCCGAGGACTTCACGCGAAGCGGCGAGCAGTGGGACCTCATCTTCGACGTTCCCGGGAACCATCCCTTCCGGGCGATCGCGCCGCGCGCTGGACCCGCGTGGCAGCTACATCCTGATCGGGCACGACGGATTCGGAGCAGCGGGACACCGCTGGCTCGGCAGCATCCCGCGCCTCCTCGGACTCGTGGCACGCTCTGCGGTGTCTCCCCAGCTGCGCGGCGGGTCCTTCGCACCACCGGACAAGAGGGAGCTGATGGACACGCTTGCGAGCCTCATGGAGAGCGAGCAGCTGCGCGTCGTGGTGGACCGGACCTATCCCCTGAGCCAGGCGCCCCAGGCCATGCGCCACCTCATGTCCGGCCAGCCCCTGGGACGGGTCGTTCTCCGCATCGACGGCTGAGGGTGTTTCTCGGGCAGCGACAGCTTCGACCAGATATTGAGCGTCGCGCCGCGCGACGTCGACGCAGGGACAACGCGCGCAGGCCCGTAGCGGCGTGCCTCGCACCCGCGCCCGCCGATGCGCATCAGGCACACTGCACGAGTGTCCGACCCGCTGCGCAACCTGCTCGCTGCGCCGCCGGACCTCCCGGTCACCGCGGGCCTGCCCGCTCTCGCCGAGGCGCTTCGCACCCGCGGAGTCGCGGTGGTCCAGGCACCGCCGGGCACCGGCAAGACGACCTTGGTCCCGCCCGCGGTCACCGAGGGCGTCGCCGGACGGGTCGTCGTCACGCAGCCCAGTCGCATCGCAGCCCGCGCTGCCGCCCGTCGGCTGGCGCACCTGCTCGGCGAACCGGTGGGCGAGACGGTCGGGTACTCCGTCCGCGGAGACCGACGCAGCAGTCGACGTACGCGTGTCGAGATCGTCACGACCGGCCTGCTGCTCCGACGGATCCAGCACGACCCTGAGCTGGTCGGCGTCGGGGCCGTGGTGCTCGACGAGGTCCACGAGCGCCACCTCGACGCCGACCTGACCCTGGCGTTGCTGATCGACGTCCGGGCCAACCTGCGCGAGGACCTCGCCCTGGTGGCGATGTCGGCCACCATCGAGGCCGAACGGACGGCCGCCCTGCTCGATCCCGCGGGCGCTCCCGTGATCCGCGTCCCGGGTGCCCTGCACCCCGTCGAAGCGGTCTGGTGCCCCCTGCCTGCGGGGGCGCGCCGCACCGATGACCGGGGGATCACCCCGGCCTTCCACGACCACGTCGCCGCGACCGTACGTCGTGCGCTGGTCGAGCACGAGGGGGACGTCCTGGTCTTCGTGCCGGGGGTGGCGGAGGTCGAGGCGACCGTACGCCGCCTGGCCGGCGTGGACGCGGTCGTGCACGCCCTGCACGGGCGTCTGTCCGGCGCCGAGCAGGACCGTGCGCTCAGCGAGGGCACGCGTCGCCGCGTCATCGTCTCGACCGCGGTCGCCGAGTCGTCGCTGACGGTCCCCGGGGTACGCGTCGTGGTGGATGCCGGGTTCTCGCGCGAGCCGCGCACCGACCACCGTCGTGGACTGGCCTCTCTGGTCACCGTCGCGGTGAGCCGTGCGGCGGCCGAGCAGCGGGCGGGACGGGCCGGACGGCTGGGTCCGGGGACCGTGCTGCGTTGTTGGTCGGAGGCGGAGCACGCGCACCTGGCCGCTCACCCGGAGCCCGAGATCGCCACCGCCGATCTGACGGCCTTCGCCCTGGAGGTGGCCTGCTGGGGCAGTGACGTGCGCGACCTGGCGCTGCTCGACCAGCCACCGGTGCACGCACTGTCGGCGGCCGAGGAGGTGCTGGTGGGGCTGGGGGCGATGACCGAGGACGGGCGAGCCACCTCGCGGGGCCGGGTGATCGCCGGCGTGCCGGTCGATCCCAGGCTGGCGCGTGCCCTCATCGACGGGGCCGGTCTCGTCGGGGCCAAACGGGCGGCAGAGGTGGTCGCGATGCTGAGCGAGGACGTACGCGCTCCCGGTGCCGACCTGGTGGCTGCGCTCCGGTCACTGCGTGGTGACCAGCGGGCAGGAGCCTGGCGCCGCCAGGTCTCCCGGCTGGCCGAGGTCGTTGCGAAGCAGGGCAGTGCCGGTGACCGGCGCGGGGCGACGGGCGACGCGCGAGCACTCACCGATGACGTGGCCGTCGGTCTCGTGGTGGCCCTGGCGCACCCGGACCGGATCGCGCGCAAGCGCTCCGGCACGTCGAGCTACCTGATGGCGTCCGGGACAGGGGCGGCGCTCGACCCGCGCGACCCGGGGCCGCTGGCCGGACTGGACTGGCTCGCGGTCGGTGACGCCCAGCGACGTCCCGGGCAGCGCGAGGCCCGGATCCGGGCGGCGGCCCCGCTCACCGAGGACCTCGCGCTGGAGGCAGCGGGATCGCTGTGGACCGAGGTGGACGAGGTCACCTGGTCCGGTGGGCGGGTGCTGGCTCGCCGGCGGACGCTCCTGGGTGCGATCGAGCTCAGCTCGGTCCCGCTGAGCGATCCACCCGCGCAGGCCGTGAGCGACGCGATCCGGGAGGCGGTCGCGAGCGAGGGGATCGCTCTTCTCGCCTGGACGGAGGCGGCCACGGCGCTGCGCGCCCGCCTCGACTTCCTCCACCGCGCGCTCGGTGACCCGTGGCCCGACGTGAGCGACGCAGCGCTGACGCAGCACCTCGACTCCTGGCTCGGGCCACAGCTGGCGCGGGTCCGCTCGGCGAAGGATCTTCGTCGCATCGACGTGACTGCCGCCCTGCGCGCGCTGGTGCCGTGGCCGGAGGCGGGCCGGCTCGACGAGGTGGCCCCTGAGCGCGTCGAGGTGCCCAGCGGGTCGAGCGTGCGGATCGACTACTCCCAGGACCAGCCGGTGCTCGCCGTGCGGCTGCAGGAGGTCTTCGGCTGGACCGCGGCACCGGTCCTCGCCGACGGCAGGATCCCGCTCCTGCTGCACCTGCTCTCCCCCGCACGGCGCCCGGCGGCCGTCACCGCGGACCTGGAGTCCTTCTGGGACAACGGCTACCCGGGCGTGCGTGCCGACCTTCGCGGGCGCTATCCCAAGCACGCCTGGCCCGAGGATCCCCGCAGCGCACCCGCCACCGCACGGACGAACAAGGCCCGCCGGAGCTGAGCGCGCAGGCCCGTACCGGTGGTCGGGCCGGGCACCATCGCATCGCTCGTGGAGCGCCTCGGGAGCCATACTCAGGCATGTTCGACACCCTGCGAGATCGACTGCTCCCCGACACCCAGCGCCGCACCGCTGACGAGCTCGACGACGACCTGGACCTCCGCTCGGGGGACGCCCGCGCCAAGCAGTCGGCGTTCTGGGTGATGCTCGTGCTCTCCGCGATCGTCGCGAGCGCGGGCGTCATCACGGACTCCACCGCCACCGTCATCGGCGCGATGATCATCGCGCCGCTGTCCACGCCCATCATGGGGATCGCACTCGGCCTCGCGCTCGGCCGCCGCAACGGCTCGGTCGTCTACGTGACCCTCGGGGTGATCACCGTCGTCGTCATCGGCCTCGTGTTCTCGCTCGTCGTGCCGCAGGACATCGACCTGCTCAACGACAGCCAGATCGCCAGCCGCACGTCCCCCGGGCTCGCGGACCTCGTCGCGGCGATCGCCACCGGCTTCGCGGGCGCCATCGCGCTGTGCCGACGCGACGTCGCGGCCGTCCTTCCCGGCGTCGCGATCGCCATCTCCCTCGTCCCACCCCTCGCCGTGGTCGGGGTCTGTCTCGGCCAGGGCGCCCCCGGCCTCGCCGCCGGCGCCTTCCTGCTCTTCTTCTCCAACCTCCTCGCGATGGTCGCCGCCGGGCTCCTCACGTTCGTCGCGCTCGACCCGCTCGCCGAGCGCCACGCCCGCCGCCGCCCCGGCCTCGTCATCGCCGGACTCGCCGTCGTCATCGCCGTCCCGCTCGTCGCCAACACCGTCGCCGTCTACGCGGTCGACCGCTACACCGCCGAGGTCCGCAGCACGGCCTCGCAGTGGCTCGCCTCGACCCCCGACGCCGCCGTCACGAGCGTCGACTTCACGTCCCCCAGCGACGTTCGGATCCACATCCGCCACACCGGTGACCTGCCGTCGTACGCCGACCTGCTCGGGCGCCTGCACGGCGTCATCCCCGACGGCATCGCCGTCCACGTCGACGCGTCGGTCGGCTCCGAGAAGGAGGTGGGCGAGGTGGGTGCCAGCTGATCCGAGCCCGTCTCACCGCGGGCCCGTAGCCGATTCGGCAGGAGCGGGCTGCGCGCATCGCCCATGCTGGACCGACGCCGGCGCCCCGCCCGCGCTGCCATAACGTTGCGGCCATGAAGGCTCTGGTTCTCGAAAACATCCACCCGACGGCCGTGGATGTCCTGCGGTCCCGCGGCTACGAGGTGGAGCTGCGCACGGGAGCGTTGGGCGAGGACGAGCTGATCGAGTCGCTCGACGACGTCCAGCTGCTGGGGATCCGGTCGAACACGACGGTGACCGAGCGGGTCCTGGAGGCTACGCCTCACCTCGAGGCGATCGGCTGCTTCTGCATCGGCACCAACCAGGTCGACCTGGGGGCGGCGGCCGAGCGGGGCATCGGGGTGTTCAACGCGCCGTACTCCAACACGCGGAGCGTCGTCGAGCTGGTGATCGGCGAGATCATCGCGCTGGCCCGGAGGCTGCCGGAGAAGATCCAGCGGATGCACGACGGCGTGT
This sequence comes from uncultured Actinomycetota bacterium, assembly GCA_963701485.1. Lineage (GTDB taxonomy): Bacteria > Actinomycetota > Actinomycetes > Propionibacteriales > Nocardioidaceae > Nocardioides. The sequence continues at coordinate 60,210 of CAVPAA010000008.1, read as the reverse complement.
GGGACAAGTCAGCGCGCGGCAGCCACGAGGTGCGCGGGCGGACGCTCGGGATCGTGGGCTACGGCAACATCGGCACCCAGCTGTCGAACGTCGCCGAGGCGCTCGGGATGCGGGTGGTCTTCTACGACAAGGCGGATCGTCCGGCCCACGGCAACGCCCGTCGCATGGCGTCGCTGGGCGAGCTGCTCGAGATCGCCGACGTGGTCAGCCTCCACGTCGACGGCCGGCCGGGGAACGCGGGCCTCTTCGGTGCCGCCGAGTTCGCGGCCATGAAGCCGCGAGCCCTGTTCATCAACGCCTCGCGCGGCATGGTCGTGGACTACGACTCGCTGCGCAGCCACGTCCTGTCCGGGCACATCGCGGGCGCGGCGGTCGACGTGTTCCCCGTCGAGCCGAAGGCCCAGGGCGACGAGTTCGTGTCCCCGCTACGCGGCCTCGACAACGTCATCCTGACGCCCCACGTCGGTGGGTCGACCCAGGAGGCGCAGGAGGAGATCGGCCGGTTCGTGGCGGAGAAGCTCGCCGGCTACACCCTCCAGGGGAGCACGGCGCTGTCGGTCAACCTGCCGCAGGTCCTCACGCCCACGCTGGCCGGCGAGCACCGGCTGGGCTTCCTGCACCACAACGTCCCCGGGGTGCTCGCCAACCTCAACGCGGTGTTCGCCGAGGCCGGCGACAACGTGATCGGCCAGCACCTGTCGACCAGGGACCACCTCGGCTACGTGGTCACCGACGCGTCCGAGCCCCTGTCCGCCCAGGCCGTCGAGGAGCTGCGCGCCTCGGAGCACTGCGTGTGGGTACGCACCTGGTGACGCGTCAGTCGCGCGCCCGCGTGTGCCAGAGCCACGCGATCCCGACGAACGGCAGCACCAGCGGCAGCCACCCGTAGCCGGCTCCGTAGTCCGACCACACGGTGGCGTCGGGGAACAGCTCCGGGTCGAGCACCGTCAGGGTGCCGACGGTGAGCACGCCGACGAGCTCGAAGCCGACGGCCGCCCACGCCAGCCGGCGCGGGTTCGGGCCGACCTCGGCGAGGCCGAGGGTGGCGGCGACGTAGACCAGTGCGGCGACGGCCGAGAGGACGTACGCCAGCGGTGCCTCGCCGGCCTTGGTGGCCAGCTGCACGAGCGAGCGCGCGGTCGCGGCGAGGGCGAAGACGCCGTACACCGCGACGAGGGCGCGGCCGAGGCCCGACGAGGTGGAGGCGGCGGCCCGGCTCACGGCCACACCTGCATGACGCGTACGACGACGAAGGCCTGCGCCAGACCGGCGACCATCAGCACCGCCGTGGCACCGCGGCTGCGCTCGGCCAGCGACCAGACGAAGCCGATCGGCAGCAGCACGAGCCCTGCGACCAGGTAGCCGAACAGCGTGACGAGCCGGCCGCCGGACAGGTCCACGCCGCCGACCTGCACCGCAGCGACGACGAGCAGGACCAGCGTGAGCGCCTCGATCACGGCGGCGAAGCCGAGCAGTCCCCAGTCGGGCGTGCGGTCCAGCACGACGTAGACCAGCACCACCGCCGCGAAGAGCAGCGAGGCGACGAGCAGCACGAGGGGCAGGGGTCCGTCCACGAGTCCTGATCCTCCCAGAGGGGCCGAGGTCTCGTGACAGGCGCTGCGCGCCTTCCTCGACCGACGGGGGAACTCATCGGTTCGGCACAGGCGGTCGACAGGTGAGCCGGACAACATCGGGGCACCCGAACCGAAGGATCTCGATGAACCCCACCTACCTCCTCGCCGCCGTCGACATCGTCGCCGTGCTGGTGCTCGCCCTCGCCGTCTACTACCCGCGCCACCGCCGCGCCGACCTGGTCACCGCGTTCGTCGCGGTCAACGTCGGCGTGCTGTCGGTGACGATCGTGCTGGCGAGCAGCGCCGCGACGGTCGGGCTCGGCCTGGGGCTGTTCGGTGTGCTCTCCATCATCCGGCTGCGCTCCGACGAGCTCGGCCAGCACGAGATCGCGTACTACTTCGCCGCCCTCGCCATCGGCCTGCTCGGCGGCCTCGGCACCGGCGACGTGGCCCTCTCGGCCACGCTCATGGTCGGACTGGTGCTCGTCCTCGCCCTCGCCGACAGCCGCCTGCTGCACGCCACCGGGCTGCGGCAGGTCGTCGTCCTGGACAGCGCCGTCACCGACGAGCGCGACCTCGTCGCCCGCCTCGAGATGCTCCTCGACGCGCGCGTCACCCGGGTCACGCCGGTCCGCGTGGACCTCGTCAACGACACGACGACCGTCGAGGTGCACTACGCCGCCGCACCCCGCCCGGCCCTCCCCGCGGCCGAGCGCCACGAGGTCGCGGCGGTCACCCGTTGATCACCCCACGACGTTCTTCTCCCCCGCTTCGCTCCTCTGAACAACGCCGCAGGGACCCCGAATGGGCACCCAGATGACCGCGGTCGACCGCCTCCCCACCGTCTCCCTCGACGAGCTGAACGACGTGGCGCAGCTGCTGACCCGCACCGACCGCAAGTACGTCGTCCCGGCGGGCGAGCTCGACCCCGTGGTCACCGGGCTGTCCCCGGGAGGGCCGGCCTGCGGGTGCTCGAGGTCGACGGCCGTCGCAGCTCGCGCTACGAGTCGACGTACCTCGACACCGTCGACCTCGACAGCTGGACCGGCGCGGCGACCAGCCGGCGGCACCGCTGGAAGGTCCGCAGCCGCGTCTACGCCGACACCGGGGAGCGGTGGCTCGAGGTGAAGACGCGCGGGCTGCGCGGCACGACCGTCAAGGAGCGGCTGCGGCACGACGGGCCGGACGTCTCCGGCCACGCCGACGCGTGGGTCCGCGACCGGCTCGGCGCCGCGCGCGTCCACGACATCGACCCGTCCGGCCTGGTCGCGACGCTGCACACCAGCTACCGGCGTACGACGCTCCTCCTCCCCGGCGGCGCCGGCCGGGCCACGATCGACCGCGACCTGCGCTGGGTGTCGGGCCACGGCAGCGTCGAGGTCGGCGACGTGCTCGTCGTCGAGACCAAGTCGGGCACCCCGCGCCCCGGCCCGCTGGACCGGCGCCTGTGGGAGCTCGGCCACCGGCCGGTCCGGATCTCGAAGTACGGCACCGGGCTGGCGCTGCTCACCCCGGACCTCCCCGGCAATCGCTGGCACCGCGTCACCAGCCGCCACCTCGCCGGCCACCTCACCCTCCGCGACGGGGCCCTGGCGTGACGGATCAGGCCTTCGGGAGCTCCTTCATCGCGTGGTCGGCGATCTTCTTCATCATGTAGCCGTCGAGCCCGCCGCCGATGAACCCGCCGGCGAGGGGGATGCCGCGGCCGAGGCCGGCGAGCCCCTTCTCGCTGACGCCGCGCATGAGCCGGAAACCGACCGCCTTGTTGATCATCATCAGCGCCGCGGGCGGCAGGCCGCCGAGGGCGAACGTCGTCGCGCGGCCGCTGACGCTCGACATGCCGACCTTCTTGAGCACCTCGTCGGACTCCGCGCCGACGAGCACCAGCAGGATCGCGCTGCGGATCCGCGGGTCGTCGACGTCGTACCCGCGCAGCACCGCGACGGTGCCGACCATCCGGGTGGCCTGGAGGTAGAACTCCGCGACGTTGACCGGCAGCGCGACCGGCATCGTGACGTAGCCGCCGATGCCGGTGACGAAGCCGCCGATGCCGCCGGTGACGGTGGTGCGCCGGGCCACCGCGGCGATCGCCTTCTCCCGGTCGCCGCCGGCCTTGCGCAGCGCCTCGTCGGCCACCTCCCGGACAGAGTCCAGCGGGCCTCGTCCGTCGAGGCCGACGTCGAGGAGCATGGTGACCATCCGGTCGATGGCCCCGGGGTCGTGCTGCGGCTGCTCCGACGCCTCGAGCGCGGTCTTGGCCGTGGCTACGTCTGAGCGGCCGCGGGTGACGAGGTCCTTGAGTCCCATGCGGCACACACTACGAACACGACGGTGAGACGGCCGTCAGGCGTGCGCGGGGTCAGGTGACGGAGGAGCGGAACCCCCGCAGCCGCAGGCTGTTGGTCACGACGAAGACGCTGGAGAACGCCATCGCGGCGCCGGCGAGCATCGGGTTGAGCAGGCCGGCGGCGGCGAGCGGGAGCGCGGCGACGTTGTAGGCGAAGGCCCAGAAGAGGTTGCCCTTGATCGTGCCCAGCGTGCGGCGGGAGAGCCGGATGGCGTCGACGGCGACGAGCAGGTCGCCGCGCACGAGGGTCAGGTCGCTGGCCTCGATGGCCACGTCGGTGCCGGTGCCCATCGCCAGCCCGAGGTCGGCCTGGGCGAGCGCGGCGGCGTCGTTCACCCCGTCGCCGACCATCGCCACGACCTTGCCCGCTGCCTGGAGTCGCTGCACCTCGGCGACCTTGTCGGCGGGCAGCACGTCGGCGACGACCGTCGTCGATGCCGACCTGGGCGGCGACCTGGCGGGCGGCGGCCTCGTTGTCGCCGGTGAGCAGGATCGGGGTCAGGCCGAGGTCGCGCAGCGCGGCGACCGCCTGCGGCGGACGTCGGCTTCACGGTGTCGGCGACGACGATGACGCCCCGCGCCCGGCCGTCCCAGCCGACGGCGACGGCGGTGCGGCCCTCGCCCTGCGCGCGTCGGACGGCGGCGTCCAGCGACGGCGGGAGGTGCTGCGCCCAGTCGGCCAGCAGGCTCGGCCGGCCGACGACGACGGCGTGGCCCTCGACGACGCCCTGGACGCCGAGCCCCTCGCGGTTGGCGAAGTGCTCGATCGGGGGCAGCTCGACCACAGGTAGCTGAGGACGTGGTGGACGGATCCCGGGCTCGTTCGCGTGCGCGGCGTCCTCAGACATGCCGGCAGACACTCCCGCGGCGGCGATCGCCCGGCCGATCGGGTGCTCGGACGCCGACTCCAGCGCGGCCGCGAGGCGTCGTACGTCGTCGACGGACTCGCCTTCGGCGACCACCACGTCGTGGACGGTCATCTCGCCGGTGGTCACGGTGCCGGTCTTGTCGAGCACGATCGTGTCCACGCGCCGGGTCGACTCGAGGACCTCGGGGCCCTTGATGAGGATGCCGAGCTGGGCGCCGCGGCCGGTGCCGACCATCAGCGCCGTCGGCGTGGCCAGACCGAGGGCGCACGGGCAGGCGATGATCAGGACGGCCACCGCGGCGGTGAAGGCCGCGGTGGCGCCCGCCCCGGCGCCGAGCCAGAAGCCCAGCGTGGCGACGGACAGGCCGATCACGATCGGCACGAAGACGCCGGACACGCGGTCGGCGAGGCGCTGCACCTCGGCCTTGCCGTTCTGCGCGTCCTCGACCAGCCGCGCCATCTGCGCGAGCTGGGTGTCGGCGCCGACGCGGGTGGCCCGGACGACGAGCCGGCCGCCGGCGTTGACCGTGGCGCCGACGACGGCGTCGCCGGGCTCGACCTCGACCGGCACCGACTCGCCGGTGAGCATCGAGGCGTCGACCGCCGAGCTGCCCTCGACGACCTCGCCGTCGGTGGCGACCTTCTCGCCCGGGCGTACGACGAACAGGTCGCCGACCGCGAGCTGGTCGACCGGGACGCGAGTCTCGTGACCGTCGCGCAGCACCGCGACGTCGCGGACGCCGAGCTCGAGCAGGGCCCGCAGCGCGGCGCCGGCACGGCGCTTGGAGCGGTGCTCGAGCCAGCGTCCGGCGAGCAGGAACGTCGTCACGCCGGCCGCGGCCTCGAGGTAGATGTTGCCCGCGCCGTCGGTGCGGTCGATCGAGAGCTGGAACGGGTGGGTCATGCCGGGCTCGCCGGCGGTGCCGAGGAAGAGCGCGTACAGCGACCAGCCGAACGCCGCCAGCACGCCGACCGAGACCAGCGTGTCCATCGTCGTCGCGCCGTGGCGCAGGTTGGTCCACGCCGCGCGGTGGAACGGCAATGCGCCCCACACGACGACCGGGGCGGCCAGCGTCAGCGAGGCCCACTGCCAGTAGGTCGAACTGCCAGGCCGGGACCATCGCCATCGCGACGACGGGGACGCTGAGGGCGGCGCTGACGAGCAGCCGCTGCAGCAGCGGGTCGCGCTCGGGCTCGGCGCGCGGCGACCTCGTCGGGCGGCGTCGGCAGCGCGGCGGCGTAGCCGGCGGCCTCGACGGTGCGCAGCAGGTCGTCGGTGGAGACGGCGACGGGGAAGGAGACCTTCGCCTTCTCGGTGGCGTAGTTGACGGTGGCGGTGACGCCGTCGAGCTTGTTGAGCTTGCGCTCGATGCGGTTGGCGCACGACGCGCAGGTCATGCCGGTGATCGCGAGCTCGACGTCGCTCAGGTGCTGGGCGTCAGCGCTCGACTCAGTGGTCATGGTCGCCTCCCTCGGCGTGGTCGGGGCCGCCGGCCGGAGCCCCGCCCGACTCGACCGTGAACGCCGCGGTGTGCACCTGGCCGCGGTGCTGGAAGTCCAGGAACAGGCGGTACGTCGCCGGCTCGGGGAACGCCGTCGCGAAGTCGATGCCCGGGCCGGCCGGGCCGTCCTCGGGGTGGACGTGGAGGTAGCCCAGGTCGCCGGCGCGCATCGCGACGAGGTGGCCGTAGGCGCCGAGGTAGGGCTCGAGGTCGGTGACCGGCTCGCCGTCGAGCTCGATGCGCGTCGTGAGGACGGTCGACGCCCCGGGAGCGGTGTCGCCCGCCAAGGTCACGGTGTAGGTGCCGGCGTCGGTCTCGACCTCTGCGATCCGGTCGTCGGCGGGCAGGGCGGCGGGCGTGAAGTCGCCGGCGACCGAGACGTCGTCGGCCAGCGTGATGCCCTCCCAGCCCTCGGGCACGAGGTCGGCGACGACGCGCCACACGCCCGGCGTCAAGCCGCACGTCCACCGACCAGGTGCCGGTGCTGCGGTCGAGCCGCGGGTGCACGTGCTGGAAGCCGGTCAGGTCGCGGCGTACGACGATGAGGTGCAGGTCCTTCTCGTGCTCGCGCGTGTAGTCGAGCAGGGGGCGCCCGCTGGAGGTGAGCACCTGGAAGTCGAGGCGGGTGCGCCCGGCGGCCGGCGTACGGTCGGCGAGCGCGAGGGTGAAGCCGTCGGCGCGGGCGGTGAGCCCGGTCGCCCCGGCGACATCGGAGGAGTGGTCGTCGTGCGAGCCGGCCTCGGTGTCGTCGTGGGAGGAGGCGTCGTCACCGTGGGCGGCGCCCTCGTGCGCGACGGGCTCGGTGTCGAGCGGGCCGACGAGCCGGCCCCCGCCCCACGCCAGCGCGAACGCGGCAGCCAGGGCCGACACGAACGCGACGACACGCAGGGGCGTGCTCATGGTCTGGCTCCTCTTCTCGTGGAACGGGTTGTCACGCCAGCGCGTAGCCGGCCTCCTCGACGGCGGCGCGGACGGCCGACTCGTCGAGGGGCGTCGCGCTGGTGACGGTGACGGCGCCGGTCTCGACGACGACGGCGACGTCCTCGACGCCCGAGATCTCGGAGATCTCCTCGGTGACCGACGCGGCGCAGTGGCCGCAGGTCATGCCGGTGACGGTGTAGCTGGTGGTCTCGCTCATGGGGGCTCCTGGAACGTGGGAGGGGAACGTGGGAGGGAACGTGGGGAGGGGGCGCGCAGGGTCAGGACTTCACGAGGCGCGCGATGGCCTCGGAGGCCTCCTTGAGCTTCTGCTCCTGCTCGGCCCCGCCCTGGCGGGCGGCGTCGACGAGGCAGTGCGCCATGTGGTCGTCGAGCAGGCTGAGCGCGAGCGCCTGGAGCGCCTTGGTCGCCGCGGACACCTGGGTGAGGATGTCGATGCAGTACTTCTCCTCCTCGACCATCCGCTGGATCCCGCGGACCTGTCCCTCGATCCGGCGGAGGCGCTTGAGGTGCGCCTGGACGGCTTCGTCGTTGCCCTCGAGGTGGCCGTGCTGCTCGCTCATGGCTCCGAAGATACCCCTAGGGGGTATCCGGATCAAGGTGGAGCCCACCCCTGGGGGTGAAAATGGTCGTGCTGGCACCACCGATGAGCATGTATGGGACCTCCCCGGGCTACTGTCCCCGTGACGGTCGGGGGGTCGTCGGGAGATGGATGTCCCGTCTCTCCGAGACGATCCCCTAGGACCCATCATGGACATCCGTGTCGCGCTGCTCGGCGGCGACGAGCTCGTGAGGCGAGGCCTCGACAGCATGCTCAAGACGCTCGGCGGCTTCGAGCTCGGGACGATCAAGGACCGCTCGCGCCTGCCCATCGACATCGCGCTGGTCGAGACGTTCGGGACGGCGCGCGGTGACACGACGCTGCAGCGCGCGGTCACCGACCCGTACATCCGCCGGGTGGCGGTCTACACGTGGAACCACCAGCCCGGCCTGGCCCACGAGCCGCTCGGCGACGGCGTCACCGGCTACCTGGCCAAGAGCCTCAACGCCCAGCAGCTCGGTCGCGCCCTGCGTGCCATCCACCTCGGCGAGACGGTCGTCGCCCCGCTCCTGCCGGTGCTGCCGACCAAGGACCTGCGCTCGTCCACCCAGATCGACTTCCTCACCGCCCGCGAGCGCGAGACCCTCGCCCACATCGCCACCGGCAAGAGCAACGACGACATCGCGCGCCAGATGCAGATCTCGCTCAACTCCGTGAAGTCCTACATCCGCAGCGCCTACCGCAAGACCGGCGTCCAGAGCCGCAGCCAGGCGGTGCTCTGGGCCGTCTCGCACGGCCTCGCGGCAGAGGTCTTCGAGCGCGTCTGACCCCCGGCTACCCGGCGCTCGCCGGCGCCGGGGTCGCGGGACGTACGCCGCACGCGCGGGGCCACTCGTCGCGGCTGATCAGCACCTCCCGCAGGAGGTCGGGCCGGTCGGTGATGATGCCGTCCACGCCCATGTCGAGCAGCTCGCGCATCGTGGCCGGGTCGTCGACCGTCCACACGACCACCCGGATGCCGAGCTCGTGGGCGCGCCGGATCACCCGCTCGGAGTGCACGGGTAGCCGGCCGAGCCGGATCGGGACGTGCGCGAACGCGCCGCCCGCGAGGGCGTCGGCCCGCAGCCCCGGAGGGCGTACGCCGCCGCGCGAGCAGGCGATGAGCGTGGTGAGCGAGCGCCAGCCGAGCGCCGTCGTCACCCCCGGTGCCTCGTCGCGGAGACGCTCCAGCCAGCGGGCCCACGCCCCCGCCACGAGGACCCGCTCCGCCCAGCCGGGGTTGGCCCGCAGCAGCCGTGCCATCGCCCCGATCGACGCCTCGTCCTTGAGGTCGATCGCGAACCTCGCGTCCGGGAAGGACGCCATCGCCTCGACCAGCGTCGGGATCCGGTCGGTGCCCCCGACGCGCAGCCGGCGCAGGTCGGCCAGGTCCAGGTCGGCCACCCGTCCGGGATGACCGGTGACCCGGCGCAGCGCGGGGTCGTGGAAGCACACGACGTGCCCGTCGCGGGTCGTGCGGACGTCGGTCTCGAGGTGGGTCAGACCGAGCGCGGTGGCCCGCCCGAAGGCGGCGAGCGTGTTCTCGGGGGCGAGCCCCATGCCGCCGCGGTGGGCGATCGCGAGCGGTCCGGTGTGGTCGCCGTAGCTGGTCACGGACCAAGCATCAGCGCCCCGCGGGCCGCTGTCGCGGGTGCTCGCGAGTGTTCACCGAGTCGACGGACTAGGACACCCCCGTGGTCGCTGGACGCACGCCATGGCGGACGTCGAGCGGACGTACGTCCGCTCGACCCCCGCCGTGGACGACGGCCGGGCCCCGTCAGGTGCGGTAGCCGCCGAGCAGCTCGGCGAGCCGCAGGTGCGGCTGCGCCTCGTCCTTGAGCCCCTTGCGCTCGAGGGCGCGCCCGACCAGCAGGTGGGCGTAGGGCTCGTTGGGGTCGTGCTCGAGCAGCTCGGTCGCGACCCGGATGGTGCCGTCGAGCTGGGCCGAGTGGAACAGCGAGCGCGCCAGCAGCAGGCGTACGTCGGTGAGCTCGTGCCCCACGTCACCGGGGTCGTCGAGCAGCTCGGCCAGCAGGACCGCCGCCTCGCGGTAGCCGCGCTCCGCGAAGAGCGCCTGGGCCCGCAGCCAGCGGTCATGGGTGGTGTCCTCGAGCAGCCCCGCGTGTCCGCGCAGCAGGTCCTCGAAGGGGGTGAAGTCGGTCATCGTCGCTCCTCTCGCAGAGCACGTCCTCCGGGTGTCCCAAGGACAGGTCGCCGGAGGGCCTTGGTCCGAGCGTGCGCCCGGATGACGGTCCAACGCCGCAGGTGCCCCGGCGATTCCACGGTCGATCGCGAGGAATACTGGGCGCAGCAGGGCCGTTGGAGGTGGTACAAACTTCAACCACCGGTTGGACCCAATCGCAGGAGGACCTCATGCAGTTCGGCATCTTCAGCGTCGGTGACGTCACGACGGACCCGACCGACGGACGCACCCCGTCCGAGGCCGAGCGCATCTCGGCGATGACGCAGTACGCCCTCAAGGCCGAGGAGGTCGGCCTCGACGTCTTCGCGACCGGCGAGCACCACAACCCGCCGTTCGTCGTGTCGTCCCCGACCACCCACCTCGGCTTCATCGCGGCGCAGACCGAGAAGCTGCTGCTCTCGACGAGCACCACGCTGATCACCACCAACGACCCGGTGAAGATCGCCGAGGACTACGCGTTCCTGCAGCACCTCTCCGGCGGTCGCGTCGACCTGATGATGGGCCGCGGCAACACCGGCCCGGTCTACCCGTGGTTCGGCAAGGACATCCGCGACGGCATCAAGCTCGCGGTCGAGAACTACCACCTGCTGCGCAAGCTGTGGCGCGAGCCGGTCGTCAACTGGCAGGGCCAGTTCCGCACGCCGCTGCAGGGCTACACCTCGACGCCCGCGCCGCTCGACGGCACGCCGCCCTTCGTGTGGCACGGGTCGATCCGCAGCACCGAGATCGCCGAGCAGGCGGCCTACTACGGTGACGGCTTCTTCCACAACCACATCTTCTGGAACAAGGAGCACACCGAGCAGATGGTGAAGCTCTACCGCCGCCGCTTCGAGCACTACGGCCACGGCGCCGCCGACCAGGCCTACGTCGGTCTGGGCGGCCAGGCCTTCATGGCCTCGACCGAGGCCGAGGCCAAGCGCGTCTTCCGGCCCTACTTCGACAACGCCCCGGTCTACGGTCACGGCCCGTCGATGGAGGACTTCACCGAGATGACCCCGCTGACCGTCGGCACCCCCGAGCAGGTCATCGAGCGCACCCTCGGCTTCGCCGACTACGTGGGCGACTACCAGCGCCAGCTGTTCCTGATGGACCACGCCGGCCTGCCCACCTCGCTGGCGCTCGAGCAGATCGAGATGCTCGGCACCGAGGTCGTGCCGGTGCTGCGCACGGAGTTCGAGCGCCGCCGCCCGGCCCACGTGCCCAGCGACCCGCCCACCCACGCGTCCCTCGTCGCGGCCGGTCCCGACGCCCCGCACCACCTCGTCGAGCCCGCCCGGGCCCGCGCCGAGGAGCTCGCCCAGCAGGCCGAGGCCGTGTCTGTCGAGGCGCAGGCATGAGCGAGCGGAGCGAGCGAATGACACAGTGCCCCGTGTGCCTCATGCGCGCACGGAGCGAAGCGAGTACGCGCATGAGCCGTCGCCTCGTCGTGGTGACGGCGGGACTGACCGTCCCGTCGTCCACCCGGCTCCTGGCCGACCAGCTCGCCGAGGCGACGACCGCGCAGGTCACCGCCCGCGGCGAGTCGGCGGACATCGAGTTCATCGAGCTGCGCGAGGTCGCCGGCGAGCTGGCCACCTTCATGGTCACCGGCGGCATCCCGACGCCGCGGCTGACCGAGCTGCGCGAGCAGGTCGCCGCGGCCGACGGGCTGATCGTCGTGACGCCGGTCTTCAACGGCAGCTACAGCGGGCTGTTCAAGATGTTCTTCGACGCCCTCGACAAGGACTCGCTGGCCGGTACGCCGGTGCTGATCGCCGCGACCGCCGGCAGTGCCCGGCACTCGCTGGTCCTCGACCACGCGCTGCGGCCGCTGTTCGCCTACCTCCGCGCGGTCGTCGTCCCCACCGGCATCTTCGCCGCGACCGAGGACTTCGGCAGCCACGGCCTCTCCGACCGGATCACCCGCGCCGCGGCCGAGCTCGCCGCGCTGGTGCTCAGCCAGGGCGGCTACGGCGTCGGCGGGTTCGCGCCCGACCTCGCCGCGCGCCCGCGGCGTACGTCCGGCACGCAGGTCGAGGCCGACGTGACGCCCTTCGGCGACCTGCTCAGGGGGCACGCCGGCGAGGCCTGAGCCCCGCCGGCGTACCCCGCCGCTCGTCGGGTGCGCTCAGCGCGCCGACGCGAGCTCCGGCTCGGCGCGGCAGCCGGGCGTCGTCCTGGTCGACGACCTCCCCGAGGGGCGCTGCCGGGCGTCGCGGCCACCACACCCGCTCGCCCAGCAGCACGAGCGCGGCCGGCAGCATCACCAGCCGGATCAGGGTGGCGTCGACGAGGATCGCGGTCGCCAGCGCGACGCCCATCATCTTCATCTCGAGCATGCTCAGCGTCGCGAAGATGGCGAAGACCGACACCATCACCGCAGCAGCGCTGGTCACGACGGACGCGCTGTCGCGGACGCCCTGCTCGACGGCGAGGCGGGTCGGGAGGCCGCGCCCGACCAGCTCGCGGATCCGGCTCATCACGAACACGTGGTAGTCCATGGACAGCCCGACCAGCACCACGAGCACGAACAGCGGGATCCAGTCGATGACGAAGCCCGGGCTGGTGAAGTCGAGCAATCCCTCGAGCCAGCCGTGCTGGAACACCAGCGTGAGCACGCCGAAGGCGACGCCGACCGAGACCAGGTTGAGGAAGGTGGACAGCAGCGCGACCGGCACGCTGCGGAACGCGGTCCCCATCATCACCAGGGTCAGCAGGAGCACGAACCCGATCACCCCCGGCATCCACGCCCTCAGGTGGTCGTCGAAGTCGAGGTTGGACGCGGCGTCGCCGCCGACCGCCCACTCGGTGTCCGAGCCGGCGAACGCCGCCGGGGCGAGGTCGTCGCGCAGGTCGTTGATCGCAGCCGCGCTGCGGTCGTCGGACTCCGGCCACGGCAGCGACATGGTCAGGGTCGACGTCGCGCCGTCCGCGGCGTCGACGAGACCGTCGGGCACCGCCTCGAAGTCGCCGCGTCCGGCAGTCGACTCCAGCGTCGCGAGAGCGGTGCGGGCGTCGTCGCCGCGGGCGACGACGGTGACGGTCGTGCCCTCGCTGGGGAACTCGTCGGCCACCGCGCGCAGGGTGTCGGCGGCCGGGATGCCGCGGGGCAGTGTCTCGAGGCTCGAGGCGTGCATCGTCATGCCGAGGGCCGGGACGGCGAGGACGCCGACGACCGCGACGGACGCGGCCAGCGCGGCCGCCGGGTGGCGTACGACCGGGGCGAGGACGCGGCGGCTGATCCCGCCGGCGCCGATGCGCCGGTTGAGCCGCCACAGCAGCGGCACCCGCGGCCGGTCGACCCAGCGGCCGAGCGCGACCAGCAGCGCGGGGAGCACCGTGATCGACCCGACGACCGCCACCGCGACCACGACGATCGCGCCGAGTGCGAGGGAGTCGAAGGTGACGAAGTCGACCAGGAACAGGCCCGCCATGGACGCGGCGACGGCGAGCCCGGAGACCACGATCGAGTGGCCCGAGGTCTGGGCGGCGATCTCGACGGCGTCGAGGGTGGTGCGGCCGCGGGCGCGTTCCTCGCGCTCGCGCTTGAGGTAGAACAGCGAGTAGTCGACCCCGACGGCCATCCCGATCAGCACGATCATCGAGTTCACGGTGGGCTCCGCCGGCACGAAGTGCGAGGCCGCCGCCGCGATGCCCATCGTCGCCGCGACGCTGCCGATCGCCAGGAGGACCGGGATGCCGGCCGCGATGAGGGCACCGAAGGCCAGCAGCATGAGCACGAGGGTCACCGGCAGGCTGATCCCCTCCGCGGACGACAGGTCCTCGGCGACCTGGTCGTTGACGTCCCGGTCCGTGGTGAGGTCGCCCGCCTGCCGGACGGTGAGGTCCGGGTGGTCCGCGGCGACGGTGGCGGTCACGGCCTCGAGCGGCGCAGGGTCCTCGACGCCCTCCTTCGAGCGAGACCGCGACGAGCATCGCGGTCCGGGCGTCGTTCCACACCGGGGCGTCGACCTCGGCGACGCCGTCGGCGTCCGCCATCGCGGCGGCGACCTCCTTCGCCGCGCGCGACAGCTCGGCCTGGTCGCCCCCCTTCGTCTGGAGGAGCACCACCTCGCCCGGTGGCGCCGACAGGCCCGCCTGCTCGGCCATCGCGTCGGCGCGCCCGGACTGCCCGATGCGGTAGTCGGCCTCCTCCGCCTGCTGGCTGGGGACGAGGACGGCCAGGCTCGTGGCAGCCACCACGAGGACCAGCCAGGTGAGGATCGCGCGCCACGGGTGCTCGGCGCTCCAGCGCGCCGCCCGCTGCGGGATCCGGGTGATCAGGTCGGCGGCCATGGCCGTGCTCCGTTCGGTGGGTGGTGGGGTCGTCCTCCAACCTCGCGTCGCTCGACGGCCGGCGCAGCGGGGGCACCTCCCGAGCGGGAGTGGGGTCAACCCCACCGTGCGGAGCCTGCTGATCCGTGAGGATGGGGACATGGCAAGCACCCCGGGACCTGCGCGGCTGACGCGCAACGCACTGCTGCAGGTGCTGCTCGCCCTCCCGACGCTGCTCGCGCTCGTGCTCACCGTGGTCGGCGGGGCGACCGCGCTGCTGGTCGTGGGGATCCCCGTCGTGCTCGTGGGCCTGCCGATGCTGCGGTGGATCGCCGACCGGCACCGCACGCTGGCCGCCGAGGCCCTCGGGCACCCCGTCCCGACCGAGCGCCGGTCGGTGGCGGGTCAGCACGCGCTGCGCCGCCTGCAGACCTGGGCCGCGGACCCGATGTCGTGGCGGGAGCTCGCCTGGGCCGTCGTCTCGACGACCGTCGGGCTGGCGATCTCGCTGACCGTGGTGCTGCTGGCGCTGCTCGTCGTGACGCTGGTGCTGTGGTGGTTCGCGACGCCGCAGCTGATGGCGCTGCGCAGCCTGTTGGACGCCCGCCTGCTGAGCCGGGGCAGCCACCAGCTGCTCGAGGAGCGGGTCGCCGTGCTGACCGAGACCCGGGCCGAGCGGGTGGAGGACTCGGCCGCCGAGCTGAGGCGCATCGAGCGCGACCTCCACGACGGCGCCCAGGCCCGGCTGGTGGCCCTGCGGATGCACCTCGGCCTCGCCGAGGAGCTGGTGGAGACGGACCCGGCCGCCGCACGTACGCTGCTCGCCGAGGCAGCGGCCACGACCGGCGCCGCCCTCGGTGACATCCGCGACGTCGTCCGCGGGATCCATCCGCCCGTGCTGGCCGACCGCGGGCTGGCGGGCGCCGTGGAGGCACTCGCCCTGGACCTCGCGGTGCCCGTCTCGGTCACCCCGGACCTGCCGGCCCGCCTGCCCGCGCCGGTGGAGTCGGCGGCCTACTTCGCGGTCGTCGAGTGCCTGGCCAACGTCGGCAAGCACGCCGCCGCCGAGCACGCCTGGGTGGAGCTCCACCACCGCGACGACCTGCTCACCGTGCTGGTCGGCGACGACGGCCGGGGCGGCGCCGACCCGGCTGCCGGGACGGGCCTGCGTGGGGTCGCGCGGCGGCTGGCGGCGCTCGACGGCACCGTGAGAGTCTCGAGCCCGTCGGGTGGACCGACGCTCGTGACCCTGGAGGTGCCGTGCAGCTCGTCCTCGCCGAGGACAACGCCCTCCTCCGGGACGGCCTGACCCGGATCCTCGAGGCGCACGACCTCACCATCCGGCACTCCGTCGCCAACGCCCCCGAGCTCGAGGTCGCGCTGGCGGACCCGGAGGTCGACGCCGCGGTCCTCGACGTACGCCTGCCGCCGACGCTGACCGACGAGGGCCTGCGGGCCGCCATCGCGGTGCGCGCCGCTCGTCCGGGGTTCCCCGTCCTGGTGCTGTCCCAGTGGGTCGAGCACCTCTACGCCCGCGAGCTGCTGGCCAGCGGCGAGGGCGGGGTGGGCTACCTCCTGAAGGACCGGGTCGGCGACATCCGCGACTTCGTCGACGCCGTACGCCGGGTCGCCGGCGGTGGCACCGTGCTGGACCCCGAGGTGGTCGCCGCGCTCATGGCCCGACCGCGGGCGCGGGCCGTCGACCGCCTCTCGCCGCGCGAGCAGGAGGTGCTCGCGCTGATGGCCGAGGGCCGGTCCAACGCCGCCATCGCGGCCCGGCTGGTGATCACCGAGAAGTCCGTCGACAAGCACGCCAGCGGGATCTTCACCAAGCTCGACCTGCCCCTCGCGCCCGACGACAACCGTCGGGTGCTCGCGGTGCTGGCCTGGCTGGACTGACCCGCCTGCGGGCCGGGGACACCGCCCCACGGGTGTGTCTGCCACCCCCGCCTTGGTGGTTGCGTCGATGGCTGGCACCGATCCCGACCACCTGGAGGCAACCGTGAACGACATCGTGTGGAGCTACCGCGACAGCACGTGGAGCGAGGACCGCGACCTCGTCGGCTACGAGGTGGAGGCCGAGGGCGGCAGCATCGGCAAGGTCGACGAGGCCAGCACCGAGACGTCGGCCCAGTGGCTCGTCGTCGACACCGGCTTCTGGATCTTCGGCAAGAAGCGGGTGATCCCGGCCGGCGTCGTCGTCGGCATGGACCACGACGGGCGCCGGGTCATCCTCAGCATGAGCAAGGACCAGGTGAAGGCCGCGCCGGACTACGACGACGCCGAGTGGGCCAACGAGGACGCGCGGCTCAAGCACGCGGAGTACTACACGCCGTACTCCGGCCGCTGACCCCAGCGCACCCCCGCGCCGACGCCCCGGACGACACGCTCGTCCCGGGCGTCGCGTGTCTGGTCCTGTCTTCCGTGGCCCGCACCGCGTCACTAGGTTGGGGACACCCGACCTCCGAAGGAGCACGTGATGGTCACCCTGAACCCCTACCTCAACTTCGCCGATGCCAGGGCGCGCGAGGCGATGGAGTTCTACGCCTCCGTCCTGGGCGGCGAGCTCAACGTGATGACGTTCGGTGACATGGGCACGGAGGGGCCGATGGCCACGCAGGTCATGCACGGCCAGCTCGAGACGCCCGCCGGGCTCACGCTGATGGGTGCCGACGCACCGCCGGAGATGGTGCAGGTGACCTACGGCGACAACGTGTCGGTCAGCATCTCCGGGTCGAACGAGGAGGCCGAGCAGCTGCGCGGCTGGTTCTCCGCGCTGTCCGAGGGCGGCGAGGTGCGCCAGCCCCTCGAGGCGGCGCCGTGGGGCGACGAGTTCGGCATGTTCGTCGACCGCTTCGGGATCAGCTGGCTGTTCAACATCGCCGGCGCCGCGTCCTGACGCGTGCCCGACCTCGTTGCCTGGCGGGCCGACCCCGCGCCCGCGCGCGTCCACGCGGGCACCGTCCGCGCCGACCGGTTGCGGGTCCGGGCCGACTACCCGATCACCGGCGTCGCGATCGTGCTGCTCGTCCTGCAGGCGGTCTTCCTGGTCCCGCTCTTCTGGGAGCTCGACGTCACGACGGTCGCCGTGCCGGTGCTGCTCGCGGTCGACGCCCTCGGCTTCGCCGGGCTCTGGGTGCTGCGCGAGCGCGCCCGCCGCGACGTCGGCCGGCTGGAGGCGTCGTACGGCGACAGCGAGCGCGACGGCGTCACCCGTGACCCGTCCCTCGCCGGTCTCCTCGCCGTCTCCCGGGAGCGGCACGAGGCGATCCGCGAGGAGTGGACCCGCGCTGTGACGGACCCCCTCGCGCCGCTCACCTCGGCCGACTCGACCGACGTCTCCGACCCCGACACCGCAGCCTTCGTCGAGGCGTACGCCGCCCTGGAGGACTTCCTCGCCGCGCACCCCGACGGGCTCCCGCCCGAGCTCGTCGCGGTCTACGGCCAGGACGTCCGTGAGTGCCGCCGGCTCTGGGACGCCGCGCGCGCCCGCTGACCGGGTCGCCCGACCACCTGCGCGGGGGCGGCGTCAGGCGCTCACCGCTCCCAGGCCGGTCCCTGGCCGCCGACCCGCTCGACGAGGCGGCGGCCGACGTGGCCGGCGTTGGCGCGACGTACGTCCTCGGGCACGTCGGGCAGGTTCTCCTCCCAGTCGAGGACGCACGACCCGCGCAGCTGCGGCATCCGCGCCGGCCGCCCGAAGAAGAAGGGGTGGAGGTGCGCGCCGCCGTCGCCGTAGCGACCGACGTGGCAGCGCCCGACGCTCGGCAGGCTCTCGACCGCGGCCGCGACGGCCACCATCAGCAGGCCCATCTCGGCCGCCAGGTCGTCGGGCAGGTCGGCGAGGTCGTGGTGGTCGCGCGGCTTGAGGATCAGCGTCACCGGCAGCTTCATCCCGACGTCGGAGAGGGTCCAGCGCTCGTTGCTCCAGGCGATCCGCGCAGCCTGCTCCGGGGACAGGGGCTCCCGGCAGGCGCAGTCGGCCGGGTCCTCGCCGTGCCGCGGCGCCTCGTCGTCGGCCAGCGGCTCGAGCGGCTTGATCCGCAGCCCGTCGAGCTCGAACGGGAAGATGTCCCACCCGGGCATCGCCTCGATGGCCACCGCGAGGCGCCCCTCGCTGTCGGTGGCTGCCGCCACGCGGTCGTAGTACGCCTCGATCGACTCCGGCTCGTCCATGGTCGCCATCCAACCAGCGACCACCCCTTGTGGGGTGTTCGGCTCTCCACCCGCGCGGCAGTGTCGAGGGCATGAGCAACGACAAGATCACTGTGGAGCGCACCATCCAGGCGTCCAGCGCTGACGTGTTCGAGGTGCTCAGCAACCCGGAGCGCCACGTGGAGCTGGACGGGTCGGGCTTCGTCATCAGCGACGAGAGGACCAACCGCATCCAGGGCACCGGCGACGTGTTCACGATGAACATGACCGGCGACCACATGGGCGGCGACTACCAGACCGACAACCACGTCACCGGCTTCTCGCAGAACCACCTGCTCGCGTGGCAGACCGCGCCGGCCGGCCAGGAGCCGCCCGGCTGGCAGTGGGTCTGGGAGCTGGAGGCCGAGGGCTCGGACGCCACCCTCGTCCGGCTGACCTACGACTGGAGCAACGTCACCGACGAGGCACTGCTGAAGAAGATCAGCTTCCCGCTCGTCACCGAGGCCCAGCTCCAGGACAGCCTCGCCAACCTCGGCCAGGCCGTCACCGGCTCCTGAGGCTCACCAGGGGGACGGCTGGTAGTCCTTGACGAAGCAGCCGAACAGGTCGGTGCCGGCCTCCCCGAGCACGATCGGGTCGTAGACGCGGGCGGCCCCGTCCACGAGGTCGAGCGGCGCGTGCCAGCCCTCGGCCGCGATCCGCAGCTTCTCGTGGTGCGGGCGCTCGTCGGTGATCCAGCCGGTGTCGACGGCGGTCATCAGGATCCGGTCGGTCTCGAACATCTCGCCCGACGACGTGCGCGTCATCATGTTGAGCGCGGCCTTGGCCATGTTGGTGTGCGGGTGCCCGGCGCCCTTGTAGCGGCGCGAGAACTGGCCCTCCATGGCGGAGACGTTGACGACGTACGCCCGCCGCGAGGTCGCTGCCGACGCGGCGGCCGCGAGGGCCGGGCGCAGCCGGGAGACCAGCAGGAACGGCGCGATCGAGTTGCACAGCTGCACCTCGAGCAGCTCCAGCGGGTCGACCTCGCCGACGGTCTGGGTCCACGAGTTGTTGGTCTGCATGTCGGGCAGCAGCCCGCCGGCGTCGACGGCGGTGCCGGCCAGGTGCGCGTCGAGGGAGGCGTGCCCGGCCTTGAGCGCGAGCGC
The DNA here is from genome assembly GCA_963701485.1 of uncultured Actinomycetota bacterium. Classification (GTDB taxonomy): domain Bacteria; phylum Actinomycetota; class Actinomycetes; order Propionibacteriales; family Nocardioidaceae; genus Nocardioides. The sequence goes on along the minus strand of CAVPAA010000008.1, from coordinate 40,640 downwards.
GGTGAGGGTCGCGGCGTTGTGGACCGCCGTCGCGTGCTCCTCCGACTCGCCCTCGTGGTGGGCCACGGGGGTCGGCGCGAGCGCGCCGGCGATCGCGGCGGGGTGGGCCTCGGAGATGTGGTCGAACGTGACCAGCTCCGGGACCGAGTCGTCCGGCAGCGGCAGCGACTCGGCCTCGACCAGCGGGGCGTACGCGCCCGGCGTGCGGCGTACGGTCTGGCACGCGTTGTTGATCAGGATGTCGAGCTGGCCGGCCGCCGCGACGTCGTCGGCGAGCGAGACGACCTGCGTGGGGTCGCGCAGGTCGATGCCGACCACCTTGAGCCGGTGGATCCAGTCGTCGCTGTCGGGCAACGAGCTGAAGCGGCGCACCGCGTCCTTGGGGAACCGGGTGGTGATGGTGGTGTGGGCGCCGTCGCGGAGCAGCCGGAGCGCGATGTACATGCCGATCTTCGCGCGCCCGCCCGTGAGCAGCGCCCGCTTGCCGGTCAGGTCGGTGCGCTGGTCGCGCTTGGCGTGGCTCATCGCCGCGCACGAGGGGCAGAGCCAGTGGTAGAACGCGTCGACCAGGGTGAAGTCCTGCTTGCAGATGTAGCAGCCGCGGGGGACGAGCAGCTCGCCCGCGAACGCCCCCGCCGCGGTCGAGACCAGCGGGATGCCCGCGGTCTCGTCGTCGATCCGCATCGGCGACCCGGTCGCCGTCCGCTCGATGATGTCGCGGTCGTGGGCCAGCTCGGCGGCGCGCTTGGCGAGCTTGCGCTCGGCCTTGATCGACTTGTACATGTGCGACGCGGCGCGCTTGACCGTCACGTGGTCGGGGTGGTCACCGGGCAGGTGGTGGAGCGAGGCGAGCACCCGGAGCGTCGTCGCGAGGTCCTCGGGGTCGATGCCGGGTTGCTGCTGTGTCACGGGAGGAGGTTACGGCGCGGGGGCGTACGACGTCGGGTCAGCCCTCGCGGGCCGGCGAGCCGCTGATCCGCACGCGGTCGGCGCGCATCCCGTGCTCGACGCCCCAGAGCACCGCCCGCGAGCGCGAGTCGACGTCGATCTTGCGGTAGGCGGAGCGGATGTAGGACTTGATCGAGTTGAGCGACAGCAGGGTGCGCTCGGCGATCTCCTGGTTGCTCAGGCCCATCGTGATCAGCGACAGCACCTCGGCCTCGCGCGCGGTGAGGCCCTCCTCGCGCCCGGGCCAGTCGCCGCCGACGAGCGGCGAACGCCCCCGCGACGGCGAGACCACGAGCTGACCCGACGAGATGGCCGCGAGGGCGTCGACGAGGCGGGCCGCCGGCAGGCTCTTGGAGAGGTAGCCGCGCACGCCCTGGCTGAGGGTGTCGCGGGTGAGCCACGGCTGGAAGTTCCACGTGTAGACCGCGACCGCGCGCACCTGCGTGCTGTCGATGAGGTGGCGTACGGCGGGACCGTTGCCCTGACCCATCCCGAACGTGTCGTAGAGGGCGACGTCGACCGGCTGGGCCACGGGCTTGCCCGCCACGAGCTCGACCACCTCGACGCGGTGGCCGTAGCTGCGCATCATCGCGTCCAGGCCGCGGACGACGACCTCGTCGTCGTTGACCAGCGCGACTCGAATGACCATGGGCTCAAGGTACTGCTGTTTGCCGCCGTTGGACCCACGGACGGTCGAGTCGGGGGGATCCCACGGTCACGGCCCGCCGAGATCCCACCCCTACGGCCGGACGTGCCGGGCGGACGGCGGAGGCAGCGGCGCCGTCAGGGGCAGCAGGGGTCGAACCGGAAGCCGACGCCCGCGGATCGTGCGGATCCACTGGTTGCCGGAGGCGGCCCCGCGCAGCTTGCGGCGCAGGTTGGCGAGGTGGACGTCGACGACGTGGGTGCTGTCGGGGACGAAGTCGCTCGCCCACACCGCGCGCATGAGCTCGTCGCGGGGGACGACCACGCCGGGGTTGCCGACGAGGTGGGCCAGCAGGTCGAACTCGGTGCGGGTCAGGTCGATCTCGCGGCCGGACACCCGCACCTCGCGCGCCCCGCGGTTGACGGTGATGTCGCTGCAGCCCTCGGAGCTGGTCGGGTCCGCCTCGGGCACCGGCTCGGCCGCGAGCCGCGCCGTGGCCGGCCCCGGGACGGGGTCGCTGCTGCGCGGACGGCGGAAGAGGGCGGCGACCCGCGCCTGCAGCTCGCGCATCGAGAACGGCTTGACCAGGTAGTCGTCGGCGCCGACCTCGAGCCCGACGAGCCGGTCGACCTCGGCCGCCCGGCCGCTGACGACGATCACGTAGCAGTCGGTGATCGTACGGATCTGGCGACAGACCTCCACGCCGTCGATGTCGGGCAGCGTGAGGTCGAGCGTGACCAGGTCGGGACGGCCCTCGGCCACCAGCGTCAGTGCCTCGGTCCCGGTCCGGGCCACGACGACGTCGAAGCCGGCCTGGTCGAGGAGCTTGGAGATGGCGTCGCCGACATCGTGGTCGTCCTCGACGACCACGGCTGTCCGTGCGTTCATCATCCGTCCTCTCCCCAGTTGATCGTTCACCTACCCTGCCGCACCCATACCCAAACCGGGCAGGCGCGACCGGTGCTCCCCGCTCGCTGCCGATGCTAGGCGGCAGCGGGTGGGAGCGTGGTCGATCGGGACGCAGCACCCCCCTAGGAGGGGCACGCAGGTCCCCCGGCGGGGTGGTCCCGACGGGTTGTCCCGTCAGAGGTCCGCTCAGAAGTCCAGGCCCCGGGCCCAGTCCTCCGAGTCGATCCGGGCGACGAGGTAGGGGCCGCCGCCGGCGCGACGGTCCTGCTGCTCGTCCCCCTCGGGGTCCATCCGGTAGCCGATGCCGCGGATGGTGTGGATCCAGGTGGCGTCGGAGTGACGGCGCAGCTTGCCGCGCAGGTTGGCCACGTGGACGTCGACGAGGTGGTGGTCGTGGGTCAGCGCGCTGCTCCAGATCGCCAGCACCATCTCCTCGCGCGTGCACACCCGCGACAGGTGCGTCGCGAGGTACTCGAGGACGTCGTACTCGATGCGGGTCAGCTCCACGATCGTGCCGTCGATCTGCACCTCGCGGCGAGCGGAGTTGATCACCAGGCCCGCACCGGCCGAGATCGTGGACGGCTCGTCCACCGGCGCCGCCGGGCTCGGCACCTGCGGGCTGCGCCCGTTGACCGGCTCCTCCGCGACCGTCCCGGTCCGGGGCCGGCGGAACAGCGCCGCCACCCGCGCGCGCAGCTCGCGCGGCGAGAACGGCTTGAGGACGAAGTCGTCCGCGCCGACCTCGAGGCCGATCAGCTTGTCCACCTCGTCGGAGCGCGCCGACACGATCACGATGTAGCAGTCGCTGGTCTCGCGGATGCGGCGACACACCTCGATGCCGTCCATGTGCGGCAGCGTCAGGTCGAGCGTCACCAGGTCGGGCGGATCGGCTGCCGCCACGCTCACCGCCTGGCGTCCGTCGAGCGCCGAGGTGACGCGGAAGCCCGCCCCCTCGAGGGTCTCCACCAGCGCTGACGAGATGTCCGGATCGTCCTCGACGACCAATGCATGTAGCTCTTGCACGTCAAACCCCCACTTATGCGTAGGCAAGGGCCCCACGCCCTCGCCGTGACACCGCCCGGACGATGTCGGTCGATGCTAATGCCATCGACGGCACAGAACTAGGAGAGGTCTGAGGGATGAACGGGCTGTCTAGACCGGTTCATTTTGACGGAATCTGTGGTCTGAAGCCAAGACGCCATGCGCTTTCCGTGGTTCAGCCGAGGTCCATCCCACGATTGACCCAGACATGGTCCACCACCATGCCCACGCGCTCGTACATCGGGAGTGCTCCGGTGCGTGAGTCCGTGCTCAGCTCGGAGGTGCGCGTGCCGTGCTCGCGTCCGCGGGCGAACGAGTCGACGAGCAGGGCCTGGGCGATCCCGCGGTTGCGCTGGTCGCGTCGTACGGCGAGCCGGTCGACGTACGCCGTCGCCCCGTCGTCCGACACGAGGACCAGCGAGACGCCGACGACGGTGCCGTCCGGGTCGAGGGCCACCCGCAGGTTCCACGGCTCGAACCCGGGCCGGCCGCTGGTCGCGGCGGCGAAGTCCTCGAACGTCTCCCGGTCGCGCACCGACCACTCGAGGAAGGCGTCCTCCAGGACGTCGTGGGCGGCGCGCAGCTCGTCGGGCTCCGCGGTGCGGACGACGTAGCCCTCCGGCAGCGTGCGCTCGGGGACGGTGGCGCCCTCGGGCAGCGTGAGCACCCAGCTCGTCCACCGGACCCGGAAGCCGAGCTCCTCGAGCAGCCGGTCGGCCGGCGAGCCCTGCGGGACGGGCATCCCGACGACCGACGAGCCGACGCGACGACCGAGGTCGAGCAGCCAGTGGGCCAGCCAGGTGCCGATGCCGCGACCGCGGTGGCTCGGCAGGACGGAGGTGTCGGCGCGGTCGGCGCCCATCAGCTCGGCGTACGCCACCAGGGTGTCGCCGTCCCACACGCCGATCGAGCGGGCACCGAGGTCGTGGCTGGGCTTGGCCCAGTCGCTGACGATGTCGGCCTCCTCGATCGCGACGTGCCCGATGTCCTCCTGCTCCTGGGCGGCCATCAGCACGAAGACGTCGTGGGCGTCGGACCTCTGCAGCGGCCGCGTGGTGAGCCCCTCGGGCAGGTCGGGCATCGCATCTCGCATGAGGGGAGTGTGCTTGCTCACGTGCGGGCTTGTCGCGCCCTTATCGGGCCGCCGGGAATGTCCTGTTCCCGCCTGAGGCCCTACCGTTGGAGGGTGAGTGACGACCAGCCCGTAGCACCCGAACAGACCTTCTCCGACCTCGGCCTCGCGCCAGAGGTCCTCAAGGCGCTGGCCGACGTCGGCTACGAGACCCCCTCGCAGATCCAGGCAGCGACGATCCCGCCGCTGCTCGAGGGGCGCGACGTCGTCGGTCTGGCCCAGACCGGCACCGGCAAGACGGCCGCCTTCGCGCTGCCGATCCTGTCGCGCCTCGACCTCGCCAGAAGACGCCGCAGGCCCTCGTCCTCGCCCCGACCCGCGAGCTCGCGCTCCAGGTGTCGGAGGCCTTCGAGAAGTACGCCGCCCACATGAAGGGCGTCAAGGTCCTGCCGATCTACGGCGGCCAGGGCTACGGCGTCCAGCTCTCCGCGCTGCGTCGCGGCGTGCACGTCGTCGTCGGCACGCCCGGTCGCATCATGGACCACCTCGAGAAGGGCACCCTCGACCTGAGCGAGCTGCGCTTCCTCGTCCTCGACGAGGCCGACGAGATGCTCAAGATGGGCTTCGCCGAGGACGTCGAGACGATCCTCGCCGACACCCCCGACCGACAAGCACGTGGCGCTGTTCTCGGCCACCATGCCGACGCCAGATCCGCCGGATCTCCAAGAAGTACCTCGACGACCCGGTCGAGATCACCGTCAAGAGCAAGACCTCGACGGTCTCCTCCATCACGCAGCGCTACCTGATCGTGTCCTACCCGCAGAAGGTCGACGCCCTCACGCGCATCCTCGAGGTCGAGAACTTCGAGGGGATGATCGTCTTCGTCCGCACCAAGAACGAGACCGAGACCCTCGCCGAGAAGCTGCGCGCGCGCGGCTACTCCGCGATGGCGATCAACGGCGACGTCGCCCAGGTGCAGCGCGAGCGCACGATCAACCAGCTCAAGGCCGGCAAGCTCGACATCCTCGTCGCCACCGACGTCGCGGCCCGCGGCCTCGACGTCGAGCGGATCAGCCACGTCGTCAACTACGACATCCCGACCGACACCGAGTCCTACGTCCACCGCATCGGTCGCACCGGCCGCGCGGGTCGCACCGGGCGACTCGATCGCCTTCGTCACCCCGCGCGAGCGCCACCTGCTCCGCGCCATCGAGAAGGCCACGCGCCAGCCGCTGACCCAGATGCAGCTGCCGACCGTGGACGACGTCAACGCCACCCGCCTGACGCGCTTCGACGACCAGATCACCCAGGCGCTGACCCAGCCGGAGCGGATCGACTTCTTCCGCGACGTCGTCTCCCACTACGTCAGCGAGCACGACGTGTCCGAGGTCGACGTGGCCGCTGCCCTCGCCGCGGTCATGCACGGCGAGCAGCCGCTGCTGCTGGAGCCGGAGCCCGAGCGCACCACCCGCAGCTTCGACGAGCGCCCGACGCACGGCGGCAAGGCCGACCGCGGTCCCCGCGAGTCGCGCAGCGGACAGCCGATGGCGGCGTACCGCATCGAGGTGGGCAAGCGCCACAAGGTCGAGCCGCGCCAGATCGTCGGCGCGCTGGCCAACGAGGGCGGCCTGTCGCGCGGCGACTTCGGCTACATCTCGATCAAGCCGGACTTCTCCGTCGTCGAGCTCCCCGCCGACCTGCCGCCCGGCACGCTCGACCGCCTCGCCGCGACGCGCATCTCCGGCAAGCTCATCGAGATCAAGCCCGACAACGGCCCGTTCCGCGGTCGCCCCGGCGGCGGTCACGGCGGCAAGGGCGGCGGCTACAAGGGCAAGAACCCGCGCTGAGCGGGCACGTCCTCGCGCTTCAACCGGTCGGCTGCGGACGAGTCGGCGCATCCTGACCCCTGAAATGCACCGAGTCGGCGCATCCTGTTCAGGATGCGCCGACTCGACGGTTGTGGCGCGTCATGATGCGCCCACTCGGTGACGGTCAGGCGTTGCGGATCGCCGAGACGTCGAACTCGAGCTTGATCTTCTCGGAGACGAGGACGCCGCCGGTCTCGAGCGCGGCGTTCCAGGTGAGGCCCCAGTCCTTGCGGTTGATGGTGGTCTCGCCCTCGAAGCCGACGCGCAGGTTGCCGAAGGGGTCACGGGCCGAGCCGGTGTGCTCGAACTCGATGGTGACGGGCTACGTGGCGTCCTTGATGGTCAGGTCGCCGGTGACGGCCCAGTCGGAGCCGTCGCGCTTCACCTCGGTGGAGCTGAACGTGATCGTGGGGTAGGTCTCGACGTCGAAGAAGTCGCCGGACTTGAGGTGGCCGTCGCGGTCCGCGCTGCCGGTGTCGACGGAGGCGACCTGGATGGTGAGGTCGACCTTCGACGCCGACGGGTTCGCCTCGTCGATGCGGGCGGTGCCCTCGAAGCCGCCGAACTGGCCGCGGACCTTGGTCACCATGGCGTGACGGGCGACGAAGCCGAGGCGGCTGTGGCTGGTGTCGATGGTGTAGTCGCCGGTGAGGTCGTCGATGGCGGTGGTGGGGGCGTCGAAACCGGTGGTCATGGGTGCTCCTCGAGGAAGGCGGTGGTTGGTAGAACTTTCAATCATCATAACGGAGGACGTGGTCCGTTCATTCCCGGGTGCCGGAAGGTCTTCCCGTGAAGGCGTGGAAATGACGACGAGCCACGCCCCCAGGGGGCGTGGCTCGTGCGTGCGAGCTGGGTCAGGCGGCGTGGACGGCGACCGTCTCGACGGTCGACCAGCGTGCCTCCATGCGGGTGCGACCTGACGCGTCCGTGACGGCGACCCAGGCGCAGACCGGCCTGCCGGTCATCGACTGCTTGCTCATGTGACACCTCCCGTTCACCTTGTGTTCACTTAGAGTAACACGTCCCCACTGGTGCACCAATCTCTCGCTCATCGACGGCATCCGCTCCCCACCTGCGGGGCCTGACGTCGCTCATCTACCCGCCCGTGCCCCACTTGTGACGGATGGGACTGGCCGACGCGCGCCTCGCGGCGTGCACGGATCGAGTTCTTGCCCGAATTCGGGCAGGAAGTTGTCAGTCGAGCCGCCGGGGCGGATGATCATCCGGTGCCGGACCCCGTCCTCGTCGCCCATGTCGTCGCCACCACGTCGCTGACACCTGGCGAGGCCGCGCGGGTCGTGGAGGACGTCATCGCCTTCCACGCCCAGCCGGTGGAGGACTACGTCCGGGCTCGACACGCGAGCCTCAAGACGTACGGCGCCAAGAACCCCGAGATCTTCGCGCGCATCGCCGAGGAGCTCGCCCAGCGAGTCGTCGCAGCCCCCGAGCTCTCCGAGCGACAGCTGCGACGCATCATCTACGGATAGGACCAGCTCTCATGTGTGGAATCGTCGGCTACATCGGCCGTCAGGAGGCGGCGCCCGTCGTCCTCGAGGGCCTGACCCGCCTCGAGCACCGCGGCTACGACTCGGCGGGGGTCGCCGTCCTCGGCAACCGCGGGATCCGGGTGGCCAAGCAGGCCGGGCGGGTGCGCGACCTCGGTGACGCGCTGCCCAAGCGCTTCGCCGGCGCCACCGGGATCGGCCACACCCGCTGGGCGACGCACGGGCCGGCGACCGACGCCAACGCGCACCCCCACACCGACGAGGCCGGCCGGGTGGCGGTCGTGCACAACGGGATCATCGACAACTCCGCCGCGCTGCGCGCCGAGCTGGCCGACGCGGGCACCACCCTCGCCAGCGACACCGACACCGAGGTGCTCGCCCACCTCGTCGCGCGCAGCGACGCCGACACGCTCGAGGGCAAGGTCCGCGACGCGCTGGGCTCGGTGGTCGGGACCTACGGCCTCGCCGTGCTGCACGCCGACTTCCCGGACCGCATCGTGGTGGCCCGCAACGGCAGCCCCCTGGTCGTGGGCGTGGGAGACAAGGAGATGTACGTCGCCTCCGACCTGGCCGCGATCGTGCGCCACACGACCACGGTGGCGGTCCTCGACGACGGCGAGATGGCCACCGTCACGGCCGCCGGGTTCAGCACGATGCGCCACAGCGACCTCGTGGCGACCGGCAAGACCGCGGCCGAGGTCGACGTCGACGCGTCGGCGTACGAGGCCGGCGAGCACGAGTCGTTCATGCGCAAGGAGATCCTCGAGCAGCCGACCACGGCGCAGGCCGTGCTCCGCGGCCGCCTCGACGAGCGCTTCGGCACCGCCCACCTGGGCGGGCTCGACATGGACGCCCGCCAGCTGCGGGCCGTGCGCCGCGTGAAGATCCTCGGCTGCGGCTCGGCCTACTACGTCGGCCAGATGGGCGCCGCGCTCATCGAGGAGCTGGCCCGCATCCCCGCGGACGCGGAGGCGGCGAGCGAGTTCCGCTACCGCAACCCGGTGATCGAGCCCGACACCCTCTACGTCGCGGTGAGCCAGTCCGGCGAGACCATCGACACCCTGCTGGCGGTGCAGGAGGTACGCCGCAAGGGCGGGCGCTGCGTCGGCCTGGTCAACGTCGTCGGGTCGGCCATCGCCCGCGAGTGCGACGGCGGGATCTACCTGCACGCCGGGCCCGAGGTCGCGGTCGCCAGCACCAAGGCGCTGACCAACATGTTCCTCGCCTTCGCGCTGCTCGCCCTCCAGCTGGGCCGGGTGCGGGACCTGTCGATCGCCGACGGCAAGCGCCTGGTCGCCGGGCTCGAGAGGCTGCCCGGGCAGATCGAGGAGGTCCTGGCCGGCGAGGCCGAGCTGGTCGAGGTCGCGAAGGACCTCGCCGAGGCGCGCAGCCTGTTCTTCATCGGCCGCGTGCGCGGCTTCCCGGTCGCCCGCGAGGGCGCGCAGAAGTTCAAGGAGATCAGCTACCGCCACGCCGAGGCGTACCAGACCTCCGAGCTCAAGCACGGTCCGCTCGCCCTCATCGACCCCGAGGTGCCGACCGTCGCGCTGGTGCCGCACGACGAGCTGGCCGAGCGCAACGTCGGTGCGCTGCACGAGATCGAGGCACGCAAGGGCCCGCTGGTCGTGATCACCCATGACGGGGTCGACCTCGGCGAGGTCAGCGCCCGCCGGATCGTCGTACCCCGCAACGAGCCCGAGCTGGACCCGATCCTGCTCAACGTCCCGCTCCAGCTGCTGGCGTACCACGCCGCCCAGCACCTCGGTCACGACATCGACAAGCCGCGAAACCTGGCGAAGTCGGTCACGGTCGAGTGATCGGAGAACCCGCGACCCAGCCCGGAAATGGACTGGGCGCCCCTTGCCGCATGGGGTCGGCAAGGGGCGCGCCGTGGAGAACCTTCCCATCGGCCCCGCGTCCTGTCCGTGGATCGATGGAAGTGCCGACGGATTTTGCTGTCGCCTGCATCACGCACGGTGGATCAGGGCTGCGGTGCGTCCTTGGTGACGGACAGGTCGAGGCTGCCGGTGGCACCCGGCGGGACCGCGAGGACGGCGACCGCGGGGTTGGCGAAGGCGTCGAACGGCAGCGGCGAGGTCAGCCGCGACGGGCTGAGGGTGAACTCGTTCGGGGGTGTGTTGACGGTGAAGCACTGGTCGAAGAGCCCGGGGTTGCACGGGCCGTAGCCGCTGACCGCCCGGACCCGCCAGTCCGGCAGCGTCGCGTTGCCCACCGTGATCGTCGCCCCGGACCCGCCCGAGGCGTCCTGGGGCACCTCGGGGAGGTCGCCCACGACCCACTGGCCCGGTGAGCCGACGTTGTACGTCACCGCGGGGCCGCCGATCGTGGCCGGCAGGGCTCGTGCCGCACTGCGCACCCGGACCGAGACGTCGGTGTCGTCCCCCGGGCTGATCGGCACCGAGACGACGTAGGTGCCGGTAGCGGGGAGCTGGGTCACCATGCAGCTGCCGGGCGCGGACCCGGGGCACTCGACCGGAACGGAGGGGAGGAAGGCCTCGGGGGGGACGACGAGGTTGTACATCCGGTGGTGGTAGGCCGCCTGGCCGGTCGTCGCCGAGGTGATCTCGGCGTAGACCCACTGGCCGGCGGTTCCGGCGAGGACGAGGCGTGCGTAGCGGCCCGCCTCGACCACGACAGGCGGTCCGTCGACCGCCACCGCCACCACGGACGTCACGAAGAGCGACGTCCTGGCCTTCGGGGCGACCTCGAGGAAGTAGCGACCGCGGGGGCTGGGCACCTCCCCGGCCACGGGACCCGGGTGGTCGGTCACCGTGTAGGGGATCCCGCCGTCGTCGATGTCGCGCGTGACGGAACGGTCAGGCCGGATGAGCGCCAGGCGGCCCTCGTTGCCGGCCACGGCCACCCTCTCGTCCGCACCGACCCGGAAGGGCACGAGGTGCGTCACGCGGGTGCTCCGGCCGGCCGTGACGGGGGTGGTGTCCGTGAGGCGGTCCTCGCGCACGACCTTGCGCACCTGGAGGCGGACCCTGGTCGTCTCCTGCTTGCGGCAGGGCTTGTTGATCGCGGTGTACGTCCCGGTGCGGGGCAGGCGCCAGTAGCCCTGCGCCCACGGCTTCACGGTCCTGCCGCCCCTGCGCAGCACCCGGCTGCCGCACTGCTCGCTCGCGTCGATGCGGGCGAGGTTGACCAGCTGGCCCTTGCGGCCCTTGAAGGTGAGCCGCACCTTGTCGGCGGTGGTGGCGCGCACGGGCGTGTGGCCCAGCCTCACCTCGCGCGTCTTGGTGGTGGCGGCCGCGCGCTGGTCTGCAGCGGGCGCGGCCTGCGCGGTGAGGGCCTGCGCGGTGAGGGCCTGCGCGGGCAGGAGCAGGGCGAGCGCAACCGCGCAGCCCCCGAGACGACGAAGCATGGTGATCCCCCGATCAGGTCGACGCACAGTGCGTACGACGGGGAGACGCTACCCGCCCGCGGTTGGTTGTGACGCGAGGGCCAGCGCCCGCCGGGCGAGCGGTTCGGCGGCCGAGCGGTCGTCGGCGACGAGGCCCACGCGGGTACGCCGGTCGAGCAGGTCGGCGACGTCGTGAGCGCCCTCGTGGGTGACGGCGAAGACCAGCTCGGCGAGCGTCACCGGGACGTCCTCCGACACCGGGGCGAGCAGCTCGTCGTCGCCCAGGCCGGTCGTCCCACGGGCCGTGGCGAGCACGAGCTCGGCATCGGTGCCGAAGCGTCGTACGAGCCGGGGCGGCCCCGTCGTGCGGCGCAGGTCGTCCGGTGAGGCGGCGCCGAGCAGGGGGAGCGCCGCCGTGCGGCACGGACCCGCGTCCAGGCGTCCCCCGGCGACCAGCGCGTCGACGGTGTCCTGCGCCATCCGCCGGTAGGTCGTCAGCTTGCCGCCCACCACGGTCGTCAACCCGGTGGCGGACGTGAGGATCGCGTGCCGGCGGGACAGGTCGGACGTCGCATCCGTGCCGGCGACCTCGAGCAGCGGCCGCAGACCGGCGAAGGCGCCGACGACGTCGCTCCGCGTCGGCGGCGTGGTGAACGCCGAGGCCACGACACCGAGCAGGAAGTCGATCTCGGTCTCGCTCGGCTCGGGCACGTCGGGCACCGGCCCGGTCACGGGCTCGTCGGTGAGGCCGACGTAGATCGTGCCGTCGGGCTGCGGCAGCACCAGCGCGAAGCGCGACCTGGTGTCCGGGATCGGCACCATCACCGCGACCCGGGTGTGCGGCAGCGCCGACCCGCGCAGGACGAGGTGGGTGCCGCGGCTGGGCCGCAGGCGCACCTGCTCGTCGAGGCCGCCGGCCCAGACGCCGGTCGCGTTCACGACCGCCCTCGCGCGGACGTCGTACGTCGTCCCGGTCAGCTCGTCGCGCACCGTGACGCCGGTGCCGGTCGCGGCGGTGACGCGGGCGCGGGTGCGGACGTGGGCGCCGTACGACGCCGCGGTGCGGGCCACGGTGACGACGAGCCGGGCGTCGTCCTCGAGCTGCCCGTCCCACGCGAGCAGCCCGCCGCGGAGCGTGTCGGCGCGCAGGGCGGGGGCGAGGCCGAGGGTCTCGGTGGCGTTGAGCCGACGGGGGCGCGGGAGCGTCCTCGTGGTGGTGTGGGCGCTGCGCCGCAGCACGTCGCCCGCCTGCAGCCCGCCCCACGTGGCGGCCGTCCGGCGGCGCGGCATCGCGTCGTTGACCGGGGTCAGCATCGGTAGTGGGTGGACGAGGTGGGGCGCGGTGACCTCCATCAGGATGCCCCGCTCGACGGCGCTCTCGCGGGCGATCGCGAGCTGGCCCTGCGCGAGGTAGCGCAGGCCGCCGTGGACGAGCTTGGACGACCAGCGCGACGTGCCGAACGCCAGGTCGTGCGCGTCGACTGCCAGCACCGTCAGGCCGCGGGTGACGGCGTCGAGGGCGACACCGGCGCCGGTGATGCCGAGGCCGACCACCACGACGTCCACCTCGTCGGGGACGCCGTCGAGGCCGGGGACGATGCGTCGGGCCGGCTCCATCAGGGCTCCAGCGCGCGGGCGACGGCGCGGGCGTACTCCGCGTCGAGGTCGTCCAGCCCGACCCGGTCGTCGGTCATCGTCAGCGCCGAGAAGACGAACCCGTGGCTCGCGAGGGTCAGCGACCGCGCCATCAGCACCGGGTCGCCGGCCCGGATGGCGCGGTCGACCTGGCCGCTGGCGATCTCGGCCGCGAGGATCTCGACCAGCGCCTCCTGCGAGCGTCCGCGACGGTCGAGGAGGTAGGGCAGCATCAGGTCGGGGTCGAGCTCGACGATCCGGACGAACAGCTCGTTGTCGCGCAGCGCCCGGACCGTCGCGAGCGCGGCCTCGGCGATGCCCGCGGGGGTCGTCGTGTCGGCGGCGGCGACCTGCGTCGCGGCGGCGATGCCGACCCACTCCCGGGTCATCAGGTCGCCGAGCAGGGAGCCCATGTCGGGCCACGCGCGGTAGATCGTCATCCGGGAGACGCCGGCCCGCTTGGCGACCTCCGTGAGCGTCGTACGCCGCCAGCCGACGTCGAGGATGCAGGCGCGGGCGGCGTCGAGGTAGCCGTCGAGCCGGGGATCGGCCGTGGCGCGGTCGGTGTGACGAAGTGACGTCATATGTCACACTGTAACGCATGACCGAGATGCACCCGCAGCGCTGGGGCGACCCCGCGGCCGCCACCGTCCTGCCCGACTCCGCGCTCGGGCTCGTCGAGCTCGCCTTCGGGCTCCAGGACCGTCCACCGGTCAGCGGGGCCACGCCGCCGCCGTCCGCGCTGGACGGTGCCCTGCTCGACGAGCTCCGGGCGGTCGTCGGCGCCGAGCACGTGCTGACCGACGACGCGACGCGGACCCTCCGCACGCGGGGCAAGTCCACCCCCGACCTGCTGCGCGCTCGCGCCGGCGACCTCGACGACGCACCCGACGCCGTCCTCCGGCCCGACGGGCACGACGACGTGGAGGCCGTGCTGGCCTGGGCCGTCGAGCACCACGTGGCGGTCGTCCCCTTCGGTGGCGGCACCTCGGTCACCGGCGGGCTGGCCGCGCGCCGCGACGGGTTCGCGGGCCTGGTCAGCCTGGACCTGGTGCGGATGAAGCGGCTGCTCGCGGTCGACGAGGTCTCGATGACCGCGACCCTCGAGCCGGGGCTGCGCGGGCCCGAGGCCGAGGCGCTCCTCGCCGAGCACGGGCTGACGCTCGGCCACTACCCGCAGTCCTTCCAGCACGCGTCGATCGGCGGCTTCGCGGCCACGCGCTCGAGCGGGCAGTCCAGCGCCGGCTACGGCCGCTTCGACGCGATGGTCGTCGGCCTCACCGCCGCCACGCCGACCGGGACGCTGAACCTCGGCTCCGCGCCGGCCACCGCCGCCGGCCCCGACCTCCGCCAGCTGCTGCTGGGCTCGGAGGGCGCCTTCGGCGTCATCACCTCGGTGACGGTGCGCGTGCGGCGCGCGCCCGCCGTGACGTCGTACGAGGGCTGGCGGTGGCCGTCCTTCGACGCGGGCTCCGACGCGATGCGCACCCTGGCGCAGGCCGGGCTGATGCCGACCGTGCTGCGGCTCTCGGACGAGTCCGAGACGGCGATCAACCTCGCCGACCCCTCGTCCATCGGCGGCGCCGAGGACCCCGGCTGCCTGATGGTCACCGGCTACGAGGGCACCGACGAGCAGGTCGCGGCCCGGCGCGCGGCGGTCAGCGCCGTCCTGGCCGGCCTCGGCGGGACCGCGCTCGGCACCGAGCCGGGGGAGAGGTGGGCGCACGGGCGCTTCGACGGTCCCTACCTCCGCGACGCGCTCCTCGACCACGGCGTGCTCGTCGAGACGCTCGAGACCGCGACCTTCTGGTCGAACCGCCAGCGGTTGTACGCCGACGTCAAGGCCGCGCTCACCGCGTCGCTCGGCGAGGGATCGCTGGTGCTGTGCCACGTCTCGCACGTCTACGAGACCGGCTGCTCGCTCTACTTCACCGTCGCCGCACGCCAGGGCGACGACCCGATCGCCCAGTGGCAGGCGGCCAAGGCCGCGGCCAGCGACGCCATCATCGCGGCGGGCGCGACGATCACCCACCACCACGCGATCGGCACCGACCACAAGCCGTGGTTCGCCCAGGAGATCGGGGACGTCGGGGTGCGGGTGCTGCGCGCGGTCAAGGCCGAGCTCGACCCGTCGGGGATCCTCAACCCGGGGGTCCTCATCCCCTGAGGCGCACCGTCAGACAAAGAGCTCCAGACCAGGAGCTCGGTGGGCTCGGTGGCCGTGACGAGGCGTCCCGGGCTCGTCGGTGAGGCGTACGGCGTCGCCGGAGCCCAGGTCGAGACCGTCGAGCGAGGCGGCACCGGTCGCGGCGAAGACGTGCTGGCGCGGGTCGTCGGGGAGCGCGACCGACTCGCCGGTCGACAGCCGCGCGACGAGGAGCCGGGCGCCGGTCGTCCCGACCGGCAGGCCGTCGCCGCCGGCCACCGCCACCAGGCCCGACGACGGCGGCGGCGCCTCGCCCAGGACGTACGACGGCTCGCCCCCCGGCGCGGACGGGGTGAGCCAGGCCTGGACGAACCGGCAGCGCCCCGACCGCGCGTCGGCGACCTCGCTGTGACGGACGCCGGTGCCGGCGGAGAGCACCTGGGCGCGGCCGGCCTCGACGACGTGCCGGTGGCCCGACGAGTCGGTGTGCACGAGCGCCCCCTCGAGCACCCAGGTCACGATCTCGAGCTCGGTGTGCGGGTGCTCGGGGTAGCCCGCGACCGACGATGACGACGGATCGAGCAGGTCGTCGTTGTGGCAGACGAGCGGTCCGAAGCCGAGGTTCGTCGGGTCGTAGTGGGGCCCGAAGGAGAAGGAATGGCTGGTCAAGCGCCCCTTGACAGTCTCCGACGACCTGTCCGAACCGGCGTACAGGGCCATGCTCATGCCGATATCTTCGCGGATGTGCCACCCCCCGAAGCCGCCGCCCCGCACGACTTCCCCCTGCTCCCTCCCGGTTTCCGCTTCGGCACGAGCACGGCGAGCTACCAGATCGAGGGCGCGGTGGCCGAGGACGGCCGCGGCCCGAGCATCTGGGACACCTTCGCCGCCGAGCCGGGGCGCGTCTCCGGCGGCGCCACCGGCGAGGTCGCGTGCGACCACTACCACCGCGTCGACGAGGACGTCGCGCTGATGAAGGAGCTGGGCACGAGCGGCTACCGCTTCTCGATCGCCTGGCCCCGCATCCAGCCGACCGGTCGCGGGCCGGCCAACGAGAAGGGCCTGGCGTTCTACGACCGGCTCATCGACACGCTGCTCGCCAACGGCCAGGAGCCGATGGTCACGCTCTACCACTGGGACCTCCCGCAGGCGCTGGAGGACGACGGCGGCTGGCTCAACCGCGACACCGTGGAGCGCTTCGCCGACTACGCCGCGATCGTCGGCGAGCGGTTCGCCGACCGCGTCGCGCACTGGATCCCGGTCAACGAGCCCAACGTCGCCTCGATCCTGGGCTACGGCCTCGGCACGCACGCCCCCGGCAAGGCGATGCTGTTCGACTGCCTGCCCGCCGCCCACCACCTGCTCCTGGCCCACGGCCGCGCGGCCATCGAGCTGCGCCGGGCGGGGGCGACGTCGGTCGGGTGCGCCAACAACCACGCCCCGATCTGGCCCGCCAGCGACGACGACGCCGACGTCGGGATGAGCAAGATCTTCGACGCCCTGTGGAACGGCACGTTCCTGGAGCCGATGCTGCTCGGGCCGCTACCCGGTCGACCTGATGCCGCTCTTCGAGGACGTCATGGTCGACGGCGACCTCGCCACGATCCGCCAGCCGCTCGACTTCTACGGCGTGAACTACTACCAGCCGATGAAGGTCGCCGCGGCCGACGAGGACTCCGAGATCCCCTTCGACCTGCGTGAGGTCGTCGGCTACCCGACCACCGACTTCGGCTGGCCGATCGTGCCCGACGCGCTGCGCGAGTGGCTGGTCATGTTCCGCGCCCGCTTCCGTGCCGCGCTGCCGCCGATCGTGATCACCGAGTCGGGCTGCAGCTACAACGTCGGCCCCGACGCGGACGGCGTCGTCGACGACCAGGCGCGCATCGACTACCTCCGCGCCCACGTGAACGCCGTCTCCGAGGCGATCCAGCGCGGCGTCGACGTCCGCGGCTACTACTGCTGGTCGCTGATGGACAACTTCGAGTGGGCCGAGGGCTTCACCCAGCGCTTCGGCCTCGTGCACGTCGACTACGAGACCCTCGAGCGGACGCGCAAGAAGTCGTTCCAGTGGTACGCCGACCTGATCAGGGCCCAGCCCCAGCACCTCTGACCCGCCCCGCTGGTCGAGGAACGACGAGTCGGTCGACGCGAGTCGGTCCGAGTCCCGACCCGCTGGTCGAGGAACGACGAAGTCGTGTCACGAGACCCGGTCGGGCTCGCGTGGTCTCGTGACAGGCGCTGCGCGCCTTCCTCGACCAGCGGGGGTGCGGATGATCCGCTGGTCGAGGAACGACGAAGTCGTGTCACGAGACCCCGGTCCTCCACAGATCCGCCGAGCCACCTGTCGCAGCCGCACTGGACGAGCAAGCCTGAACGGCGTGCCCCACGTCTACATCCTCCGCTGCGCCGACGACAGCTTCTACGTCGGCAGCACCTGGGACCTCGAGCGCCGACTGAGTGAGCACAACCTGGGACTCGGTGCGGCCTACACCCGACGTCGCCGACCGGTGACCCTCGTGTGGTGCGGCGACTACGAGCGCATCGACGAGGCGTACGCCATGGAGAAGCGCATCCAGGGGTGGTCGAGGGCGAAGCGGCAAGCCCTGATCGACGGCCGGACCGATGACCTGACGCCGCTGTCGAGCCGCAGCTGGGCCGCGAAGCAGGCACGCAGGAAGGACTGACCTCGCGCGCGGCCCGGTCTCGTGACAGGCGCTGCGCGCCTTCCTCGACCAGCGGGGCGGAGGGTGGCGGGTCTCGTGACAGGCGCTGCGCGCCTTCCTCGACCAGCGGGGAGCGCGGGCGGTTTGGCACACTTCCGCCATGGCCGACGACCGACCCGTTCCCGACCGCCCCGTCCCCGACCGACCGGGCGCCCCCGGCGCCGACGGCGGCTTCTCGGGTGGCCGGTCGGGCAACCACGGCATGACCTGGGTGGCGCTGGCCCTGCTGCTGCTGATGGTCGTCGTGGTCGGGTGGCGGCTCTTCGACTTCTGGGACAGCCGGCAGCCCCCGTCGGGCGTCGACACCCAGCAGGCGACGGTCGTCGGGTTCGAGGAGCTCGGGCCCAGCCGGGCCGGCCAGAAGTCGACGGAGTACTCCTCGATCGTCTTCGAGCTGCCCGACGGCGAGCAGGCCTCCGCCCTCTACGAGCTGCGCCGACTCGGCGACGTCGAGAAGGGCGACGAGATCACCGTCTACGAGCAGGGCGGGGAGTGGCGTACGACGGTCGAGCGGGCATGGGGGTCGACGCTCCTGTGGGCCCTCGGGATGGTGGCCCTGCTCGCGATGGTCGTCGGCTGGTTCCGGGTGAGGTCGAGGGCGAAGAAGCACGAATCGCCCGCCTGACGCGGGTTTCCGGGTTTGGCGGCGACGTCGCCGGGTAGGACTGGGGTCGACCCCGACCACCCGAGACGAGATCGACGAAGGACCTGCCCGTGAGCTTCCAGGTGGACCCCGATGCGCTGACCGCGGCGTCACGACTCGCGACCCGGCAGCACGACCACATCGGCACGATCGACGACTACATCAGCGCGTCCTGCAGCAACTTCGGCGCCTTCTCCGGGGTGCTCAACCTGTTCCAGGGCAGCTACGAGTCGGCGGTCTCGACGGCCCACGACGGGCTGCGCGACTCGCGGGCCGTGGCCGACAAGGTGCGCGACGCGTTCATCGACTCCCGCGACGACTACCTCGACACCGACGAGGCGACGTACGACCGCTTCCGCGCCCTCGCGCCGGACCCGTCCGGCTTCCCGCCCTACGACCCGGCCGGCAGCGGCAACGACACCCCGGGCGCCCCGCTGTCCGACGCCCCGCAGGACGACACGTTGATCCCCGACCTCGAGGACAAGCACCCGGGGATCTCCGACGGCGCCTCCGCGATCGGCGACAAGGTCAAGCCGGGCAACGACGTCGACAAGCCGCCGGCGTGGATGGACCCCCAGAAGGCGGCCTCGGACGCCGCGACCGACGCGATCGAGCGCCGCACCGACGAGTACCAGTACTACCGCTCGCTGGGCTACTCCGACGAGGAGGCGCTGCAGTACGCCAAGACCGACGGGATCGACGGCCACGCCGACACGATCAACCACGACCGGATCAACCGCACCGCCGAGGGTGCCTACAACACCGAGTACGACCGGGCGATCGCCGAGGGCGCCAGCCCGGAGGACGCCCGCGAGCGGGCCAACGACGCCTACGCCGACTCGCGCTCGCGCGACTCCGCCGACCACGACCGTCGTCGTGACATCGGCGAGACGGCGTCGACCTACACCGACCTCTACGACGAGGGGAAGCAGGTCGTCGACAACGTCAACGACCTGGTCGACAACGTCAACGAGATCGGTGACAACGCCGACGACCTCGGCGAGTACGACGACTACCAGTCCCAGGACGAGGACCAGAGCGCACAGGAGTGGGCCGGACGATGACGACCATCACCGAGCACGTGAACCCGGTGTCGGCGGTGGCCGGGGGCACCCCTCCCGGCACCCAGGGCCAGTACATCGAGGACAAGAAGGGCGAGTGCGGCCTGATCATCCCGGCGATCGACGGCATCGTCGACAAGATCACCGGCTGGAGCCTCCTCGAGGCGCTCTTCAAGCCGGTGGCCGGCGACTTCAACGCCGTGTCGTCCATGCAGCTCGCGTGGGGCAACGTCGGCAACGCCTGCGCGGGCGTGGGCCAGAACTACACCTCGCTCGGCCAGCAGCTGCCCGGCGTCTGGCAGGGCCCGGCCGGCAGCGCCGCGGCCTCGCGGATGGCCGACGTCGGCCAGATGCACGCCGACCAGCAGGAGGCCTCGGGCTACATCGCCGAGCAGCTCGGGCACGTCATCGAGGTCGGCAAGGCCACCCTCGACGTGCTGGTCATCGCCATCGACTTCATCGACGGCGTCATCCAGGAGCTCATCATCTCCGGCCTCGCCGGGCCCATCGGCTGGCTGAAGGCCGGCGTCAGCGCGCCCGGCAAGGCCCGTCGCATCATCGAGCTGATCCACGACGGCCTGCGCGCGATCGAGAAGCTCACCCAGGCGGCGCAGGCCCTGCTCAAGGTGCTGCGCTACGTCAACGCCGGGCTCGGCGGCGCCAACGCCGTCCTCACCTCGATCAGCACCGCCCAGCACGCCAGCGCGGGCAACCGCACCGACGACTCCGCCCAGCAAGGATTCTGATGGCACTCTCCGACGACCCCGGCCTCCAGGCCGCTCTCCAGGACTCGCGCCGCCAGGCCAACGAGGCCACGGCGTCGCTGCGCCAGCTCGCCGCCCACCTCGGCGCCGAGCGCGACAAGTTCCGCGCCGAGTCGGCCCGCCGCATCCAGGACCTGCAGGCGCAGGCCCGCCGCGGCGAGCTCGGTCCCGACCAGGAGCGCCTGCAGCGCCGGGTCGACGCCGGCGAGACCTCGTGGCGCGACATCGCCTCCGGCGCCGACGACGACCCGACGGCGGAGGCCGCTCGCACCCACCTCGGCACCAGCCTGGCCGCGCTGCGCGAGGAGCTCGAGCACGACGACGCCTTCCAGGAGGCCGACGCCGCCGCGCGGGCCCAGCAGGAGCGGGCCACCCCCGAGCACTGATCGGTGCGCTACGCCCCCGATAGGCTCCGATCATGACCGAGCCCACCAGCCGCCGCGTCGTGTTCGTCGTCGGCTCGGGCCGCAGCGGCACCAGCACGATGGCCGGCACGCTGCGCACCCTGGGCCTGCACGTGCCGCAGCCGGAGGTGGTCGCCGACGCCACCAACCCCAAGGGGTTCGGCGAGCCCCGCTGGGTGGTCGACCTCCACACCGAGCTGCTGGCCCGCAGCAACGTGCAGGTCTCCGACGCCCGGCCCCGTGCCTGGCTCGACGCCGGCACCACCAGCGGCGACCACGCCACCCGCGCGCGGGTGGCCGACTGGCTCGAGGAGCAGCTCGCGGTCGGCGACGAGCTCGTCATCAAGGACCCCCGTGCCGCCTGGTTCCTCGGCCTGTGGCGCGCGGCCGCCGACCGCTGCGGCGCCACGTCGTCGTACGTCACGATGCTGCGCCCGGTCACCGAGGTCGTCGGCTCCAAGCAGACCTACTACGGCCCCACTGGAGGGCGGAGCGGCGCCGGCTCCGACCAGGGCGCCGTCACCCGCACCGCCGCGTGGATCAACATCATGCTCCACACCGAGCGGGCCACGCGCGGCCAGCAGCGCGCCTTCGTCCACTACGGCGACCTGCTCGAGGACTGGACGCAGCCGGTGTTCGCGCTCGGGGAGGCCTTCGACCTCGCCGCGGTGAAGACCGCGATGGCCGTCGACATCGCCGAGGTCCACCGCTTCATCGACCCGTCGCTGCGGCGGGTGACGATGACGTGGGACGACATCGGCGTCCCGACGCGGCTCCGGGAGCTCGCCGACGAGACCTGGCAGGCGCTCGACGCGATCGCCCGCGACGACTCGGCCGCCCACCAGGAGCGGTGCGACCAGCTGCGGGCCGCCTACTCCGAGCAGTACGCCGAGGCCGAGGCGTTCGCGCACTCGACGGTCGTCGCCCAGCGGCGCGCGGCAGCCGCGGAGGCCCGACGTGAGGCCGGGGCGACGGGCGGGACCCGTAGCGGCGCCGACCGCGTGCCCCACGCCGTCCGCGCGATGGTGCCGCCCGCGGCCCGGCAGAAGCTGCGCAAGGCGATCGGCCGGGAGCGGCCGCCCCAGCAGGATCGGGCCTGATGCCCGACATCGCCTCCCTCGAGGGGGACCCGGCCTACGACGTCACGTGGCCCTGGACGTCCGGCGAGCCGCTGGCCCCCGGGTTGACGTGCGTCTTCCGGGTCCGCAACGAGGCGCGCAACCTGCCGTGGGTGCTGCCGCCGATCTTCGCGGCCGTCCAGCACGTGCTGCTCGTCGACAACGGCTCGGACGACGGCACGGCCGACGTCGCGCGCGCGGTGGCGGAGGAGTGCGGCGCCGCCGACCGGCTGACCGTCCTCGACTACCCCCACCGCGTGTCCCGCGCCGGCGGTGAGCACCTGGCCACCCCCGCGACGAGCGTCCACTCGCTGACCCACTTCTACAACTGGTGCTTCTCCCACGTCCGCACGACGTACTCGATGAAGTGGGACGGCGACATGGTGCTCACGCCGGAGGGCACCGGGATCCTGCGCGACCTGTCGTGGCAGCTCCAGTCCACCCGCGCGATCGTCGCCATGCCGCGCCACCCGCTGACCGTCGTCGACGAGTCGACCGGGTGGCTCGACCTGTCGCTGCGGTTCCTCGAGCCCTGGGTCTACCCGACCGGGCCCGACACGACGTTCGTCAAGGCCTTCGACTGGGAGCTGCGCGAGCAGCCGCCGGGCGTCGAGCGGATCGTGCTCCAGCAGGGGCTGGTCGTCGAGGTGAAGTGGCTCGACGCCGACGAGTACGCCCACTGGCGGCGTGACGGCGTCGACTTCACCAACACCCGGCTCTACCGCAAGCTGCGCGAGTTCGAGGTCGACGAGGCCATCCGCAACGGCGACCCCGAGGCGCTCGGCGGGCTGGTCCGGGTCACCGCGCCCGAGGGCGTCCACATCATCGACCACGTCAGCCGCGACTGGCTCTGGCGCCAGCCCCGCCCGCTCGTGCAGCACTCGCTGCCTGCCACGCTCAAGCACCGAGGCCTCAGTCCAGACCTCGGTCCAGACCTCGGCCCAGACCACAAGGAGCGCGCACGACCGTGACGCACCCCCTCCACGACCTCCGGCTGCCCGGCCCCACGCTGGTCCTGGTCGACGACTCCGACAGCCTCGCGCTCGACGCGCTGCACGGCATCGAGGACCTGCCCGGCATCGAGCCGACCATCGTGCCGCTGTCGACGCTCGACGGTCCACGCAAGGGCTGGGGCTCGGTGCTCGTCGTCGCCGCCGACCGTGCCCGCCTGCGGCGGATGGCCAGCGCCGTACCCCTCCTCGGCCAGTGCAAGGCCGTCGCCTGCTGGCTCACCGACGCGCCCACCCCGTGGGTGCTCGTGCCGCGGCCGGAGTGGCCGCCACTCGTCCACCTCGCCGCCCGCGAGGCCGACGACCGCGGGGTGCTCACGGTCGCCCGGTTCGCCGCCGGCGCCCGCGCGCAGCTCGTCGTGATGGAGATGGCCCGCCAGGCCGCCGGCCCCGGCGACACCACCCACGGCGGTCTCGTCGTGTCGTACGCCGGTCGCGCCGCCGCTCCCGGTCTCGACGCCCGTGCGGTGCTGCTGCGCGACGTCTCGGGCGCCGGTGACGCGGAGCGCGACGTCCCGCCCGACGTGGTCGTCGCCCGCCGCGGGGGAGACGTCGCCGAGCACCACGTCATCGACCGCGCGCCGACCGTCGTCACCGACCCCGGTCCCGAGCCCGTCGACGAGCTGGTCTTCAACCCGATCGGCTTCCGCAAGGACTGGGACCACCCCGTCGTCGACCTCGCCCGGCTGGTCGCCGGCTCGGGCCGCGGACCGGTCACCGAGGACGTCGTCGCCGCGGCCCGCGCGTTCCAGGGCGTGCGCCTGCCGGCCGACACGAGCACCGCCGACCTGCTCGCGCTGACGATCTCCGGGGTGCCGGTGGTGACCGAGGGCGTGCTCGACGTGGCCCCGCCGCTCGCCGCCGCGCTCGACGCGACGGTCGACCTCGACGACCCGCTGCGCCGCGAGGAGCACAGCCTCGCCGTGCGTCGCGCCGCCTTCGACCACCACTCGACCCTGGCCTGGCGCTCGGCGCTCGCCTCGCGCGCCGGCGTGCGTCACGTCGGGCTGCCGGCGGTCAGCGCGCTGCTGTCGACCAAGCGGCCCGAGATGCTCGACTTCGCGCTGCGGCAGGTGGCCCGGCAGCGGGGCGCGGAGGTCGAGCTGGTGCTGGCCGCGCACGGCTTCGAGCCCGACCGCGACGCCGTACGCCGTGCGCTCGGCGACCGTCCGCACCAGGTGCTGACCTTCGACGGGTCGACGTTCTTCGGCGACGTGCTCACCGCCGCCGCGCGGGCCGCGTCGAGCGAGGTGCTGCTGAAGATCGACGACGACGACTGGTACTCACCCGACGCCGTGCACGACCTGCTCATGGCCCGCCGGTTCTCCGGCGCCGACGTGGTCGGGATGCCGTCGGAGTTCGTCTACCTCCACGCCAACGACGACCGCGACGACCTCACCGTCCGGCGCAACCACCCCTCGGAGCTCTTCGCCCGCTTCGTGGCCGGCGGCACGCTCCTGCTCGACCGTGGGCTGCTGCGCTCGCTCGGCGACTTCCGCCGCGTGCGGAAGTTCGTCGACGCCCAGCTGCTCGCCGGGGTCGAGGCGTCCGGCGGCCGGATCTACCGCACCCACGGCCTCGGCTACGTCCTGCGGCGCACCGGAGCGGGACACACCTGGCAGCGTGACGACGAGGAGTTCCGCCGACCTGACATCGTGGCCTCCGAGTGGGAGGGCTTCCGGCCGAGCCTGGCGCTCGAGGTCGACCCGCTCGACCGGCCTGACGGGGGGAGGTAGGACATGGCACGGCAGCCGGTGGTGCGCCACAACGACTGGGGCTCGCTCACCCCGCCGACCCTCGGTGGGTGGGAGCCGACGCGGTCGGTGACGGTCGTCGTGCCGACGTTCAACTACCAGCACACGCTGCCCTACGTCCTCGCCGCGCTCGCCGGACAGTCCTACCCCTCGCACCTGCTCGAGGTCATCGTCGTCGACGACCAGAGCTCGCCGCCGCAGGAGCTGCCCGAGGTGCGCCCCGACAACACGCGGCTGATCCGCGTGGAGGAGGGCTGGGGGCGCGCCAACGCGTGCCACCTCGGCGCGCTCGCGGCCGACGGCGACGTCCTGCACTGGTACGACGCCGACATGCTCGCCCACCGCGAGGAGGTCGAGGCCCACGCGCGCTGGCACCACCTCGTGGACTACGCCGTCCCGGGCGGGCACAAGCTCTTCGTCGACCCGACCTCCCTGCTGGAGGTCGACCCCGCCGTCGTGCGCGACCGGGTGGCCGCCGGCGAGGCGGGCGAGCTGTTCCCGGGCCAGGAGCACGAGCCGCACCAGTGGGTCGAGGACTACTGGGCCAAGACCCACGACCTCCGCGAGGCCGGGCCGCGCGCCCAGCGCTTCCACATCGGCATGACCGGCTCGGTGACCAAGGCGCTCTACCTCGACTCCGACGGCTTCGACCGCACCCTGCGCCTCGGCGAGGACATGCACCTCGGCCACTCGCTCGCGCAGGCCGGCGGCGTGTTCGTGGTCGACCGCGAGGCGCGCAGCTGGCACCTCGGCCGCTCGCAGGTGCTGCGCCGCGCCGAGCAGGTCAACCGGTTCAACGACCCCTACCTCGCCGACCTCGTGCCGACGATGCGGCCCAAGCGCAACCGACACGGGCGCGCCTACCAGGTGCCCTACCTCGAGGTCGTCCTCGAGTCCGGTCCCGCCGACGAGACGATCCACCTCGTCGACTCGCTGCTCGACGGCGACGTCCCCGACCTCCGGGTGAGCGTCGTCGGCCCGTGGGGATCCGTCCACGACGACCGCGTCCAGCCGGTCGAGGACCCGGTGCTGGAGACCCGCCTGGTGCACCGGTCCTTCCTCCACGAGCCGCGGGTGCGCCTCGTCGAGGGGGCGCCGTCGCGCTCCGACGCGGAGTTCGTGCTCACCCTCCCCGACGTCTCCCTCGCCCCGCAGCCCGCTGCCGTGGCGGCGCTGCTCGACGACCTCGAGCGCACCCACCACGGCGTCCGCGTGCTGTCGTACGACTCGGGCGCGGCCGCGCGTCTCGAGCGGACCTCGGCGCTGGCCCGCGTCGCCCGGCTCGCCGGTCCCGACGACGACCGCGAGGCGCTGCTCGACGAGTCCTTCGGCGTGAAGACCTATCCCGCGACGTCGGTCGGTTGGGTGCCGGTCGCCGACCGCGTGGTCGAGCGCTTCGTCCTCGGCGCCCGCCCGCCGATGGACCCCGACAAGTCGGAGAAGCGCCTGCGCAAGTCCCTCGACAAGGCCGCCGAGCGGTCGGTCGACGCGACCGGGCCCACCGCCGCCCCGGTCGAGGAGGAGCACCGGCGCGGGCTCTTCGGCCGCCGCCGCTGACGGTCGTTGCTGGTCGAGGAAGGCGCCCTGGCGCCTGTCACGAGACCCGACACGGTTCGGCGACCTTGGCTGAGGGGTTTCGTGACGGTCGCTGCGCGACCTCCTCAACCAGCGGTGGCACGCCTTCCTCGACCAGCGGTGGTCGGCGGTCAGTCGCCGCCGAAGAGGTCGCGCGTGTAGACCTTGTCGGCCACGTCGCGGAGCTCGTCGACCATCCGGTTGGCGACGATGACGTCGGCGCGCTCCTTGAAGGTGGCCAGGTCAGCGGTGACCTCGGACCCGAACCACTGGTCGACGTCGAGCTCGGGCTCGTAGACGACGACCTCGACACCCTTGCCCTTGAGCCGCTTCATGATCCCCTGCACCGACGACTCGCGGAAGTTGTCCGACCCGGCCTTCATGATCAGCCGGTGGATGCCCACGACCTCCGGCGCGCGGTCGAGGATGTCGAAGGCGATGAAGTCCTTGCGCGTCGTGTTGGCGTCGACGATCGCGGAGATCAGCGTCTGCGGGACGTCGGAGTAGTTGGCCAGCAGCTGCTTGGTGTCCTTGGGCAGGCAGTAGCCGCCGTAGCCGAAGGACGGGTTGTTGTAGTGGGTGCCGATCCGCGGGTCGAGGCCGACGCCGTCGATGATCTGCCGGCTGTCGAGGCCGCGGGACAGGGCGAAGGAGTCGAGCTCGTTGAAGTAGGCGACCCGCATCGCGAGGTAGGTGTTGGCGAAGAGCTTGATCGCCTCGGCCTCGGTGGGCTCGGTGAAG
The DNA here is from genome assembly GCA_963701485.1 of uncultured Actinomycetota bacterium. Lineage (GTDB taxonomy): Bacteria > Actinomycetota > Actinomycetes > Propionibacteriales > Nocardioidaceae > Nocardioides. The sequence goes on along the minus strand of CAVPAA010000008.1, from coordinate 13,710 downwards.
AGCACGGGGATGTCGTCGGCGTCGGCGCCCTTGACGAGCAGGTCGGCGAACGCGCGCGCCCGCTCGGAGTCCTCGCCCACGACGATCCGCGCCGGGTGGAGGTTGTCGTGCAGCGCGCGCCCCTCGCGGAGGAACTCGGGGGAGAAGATCACGTCCGCGATCCCGAGGCGCTCGCGCACGTCCTCGATGTAGCCCACCGGCACGGTCGACTTCACGACCATCGTGGCGCCGGGCTCGATCCGGTGCACGTCGCGCATGACGAGCTCGATCGAGCTGGTGTCGAAGTAGTTGGTGACCGGGTCGTAGTTGGTCGGGGTCGCGATGATCACGAAGTCGGCGCCCGTGTGGGCCTCCTCCGCATCGGTCGTGAAGGTGACGTCGAGCTCCTCCTCGGCCAGGAAGCGGGAGATGTCGTCGTCGTGGATCGGGCTCTCGCCCCGGCGCAGCCGGTCGATCCGCGGGGCGTCGAGGTCGAGGCCGACGACGGTGTTGTGCCGGGCGAGCAGCACGGCCATGGACAGGCCGACGTAGCCGAGGCCCGCGACGGAGATCTTCGTGGTCACGCGCCTCAGTGTGCCGTACGTCCGGCCGGCAGGACCGCGAACCACGGCTCCGACCAGCCCGCGACGCGGAGCGCGCCGCGGGCGAAGGCGTCGCGCGTGATCGTCACCGGCCGGCCGCTCGCGGGGTCGTACGCCGTCAGCGCCGCGTCGTCCCCGCCGACGACCAGGACGACGTGGCGCGGCAGCGCCCGGTTGCCGACGTAGAGCGGCACGGCGTGCCCCAGCGCGACGGCGCGCACCACGTCGTCGTACGCCTCACCGCGGTGCCGCGGCGAGACCGCCTGCACACGGTGGCGGGTGCCCGGGGCGGACGTCCCGCCGGTGTCGGTGAGCTCGTGGGCCAGGGCCCAGGGGGCCGTGCCGAGGGCTCGCGGCCACGCGACCTGCATCGCGCCGGAGCCGCCGTACCAGCGGCTGGTGCGCACCTGCGTGGCGAGCACCTCGTCGGCGAAGCGACGACGACGCGGCCGCGGGTCACGGGTGCGTCCGGTGATCTCGCCGGTCTCCAGCCACCGGGCGTAGTCGCGGTCGCCCAGCATCCGCGCGACGACCAGGCACGCGGAGCCGCACGTGGTGCGGTCGGGCTGCACGAGGCCGGCGTGGAGGTCGCGCCGGGTGGCGGTGAGCGGAGCAGGCACGAAGACCTGGTGGGGCCGCCGGGCGATGGCGGCCCGCACCAGGTCGATCAGGTGCTCGAGCAGGCGCATGGGGCATGTCTACCGCGCCTGCTCGGGCGGGCGGGTCAGCCGCGTTCGGAGGAGTCCCCGGTCACGACGACGTAGAACCGCTTGCGGGTCCCGTCGGCGGTGACGGTGCCGTCGCTGTTGCGCGGGCTGACCACGAGGTGGTTCGTGTTGCCGGTGCCGGGAGGCGCGCAGTTGACCACGCCGGGCTGGCACATCGCGGCCGAGATCTCGCCGGAGAACTCCGGGTTGGCGTCCGCACCCGTCGCGCGGCCGTTGGTGACGCCGTCGCCGTCCTGGTCCACGGTGTTCTGCAGGGCGACGACGGCCAGGACGCCGTTGTTGGTGAGGTTCTCACCGGCGTCGATGTAGACGTTGCCGTTGGCACGGAGCCCGGCGGTGTCGGGGCCCGCCGCGGCGAGCGTCGGGTAGGCGGCGGTCACGGTGAAGCCACCGGACTGCGCGACGATCGCGCCGGTCGCGTCGACGAGCGCCCACCGCCCGACGCCGGCGGGGCCCTGGGCGCCCTTCGGGCCGGCAGGCAGCTGGCCCTCCTTGAAGTCCCGCGCGCGGAGCGACCCGTCCTTGACCTGGCGGGCCCCGATCGTGCTGTTCTTGATGTCCTTGCCCTGGATGGTCTTGTTCTTGATGTCCTTGGACTGGATCGAGTTGTCGCGGATGTCGTCGGAGCCGATCAGCCCCGCCGCGTACGACGTCCCGGTGGACGCCACCACGAGCGCCATCACAGCGACGGCCATGGAGGGGGAGGGGCGGCGGAGAGAGGGGAAGCGCATCGGTCTGGGACCCTTCGTCGAGGTGTCCGCCGGGACCGGCGGCTCCCTGGGTGTTCGGAGTGAGCCGGGTCACGGATTGCCACGGATCGCCTTGCCGCGGATGGGTACGGTCCAGCCATGGGTATGGCAAAGAAGCTCGCGGCCTTCGGCATCGCCAAGAAGGTCTTCGACGAGGCGCGCAAGCCGCACAACCAGGCCAAGATCAAGCAGGCCGTGCAGAAGGTGCAGGAACGTCGCGGCGGCAAGCGCTACTGAGCCGGGACGGCCGAGCCGCGCACGCGCCGACGCAGGCCGACGTCCCAGGCGTACGCCGCCAGACCGAGGAGCACCGGCCACAGGGCGGCCCGCTCGAGCGCTCCGCCCGCCCGGCCCTCGCCGGAGACCACGAACCCGACCGCTGCCGTGGCCGTGACGACGCCGGTGACCAGCAGCGCGGTGCCCAGACGCGGCCGCTCCTTGCGCACCCGCCGGCCGAGCAGCAGCAGCGCGAGCGGCTGGGCGACGAACAGCGGCGTCGCGGCGAGCGCGTGCAGCGTGGCGTCCTGGTCGAGCGGCGCCAGCCCCGTGGCGTACGAGCTCACGCCCGACACCACGAGCAGTCCGGTCACCCACGGCCCGAGCTGCTTCGCGAGCAGCAGCGCGCCGACGGCCAGCGCGGCGCCGTAGGCCATGAAGGCGCCGTTCATCACGCCGTGCCGCGGTGAGCAGTACGCCGCCGTGCACCCGACCTCGCCGAGCCGGCTGACCGAGTCGGCGACGAAGCTGTAGCCGCCCGTCGTGGCCGCGGCCGTGACGACCTCGGCAGCGATGTAGCTGGGCCGCAGCAGGAGGACCAGCGCGCCGAGCAGGGCAGCGCGCGACGGGGTTGCGGGCACGCGGCCAACGTACGGGCACCGTCCCATCACTCGGGGTGGGGAGGCGTTGCCACCTCCGGGTGGTCGGCGTAGGACTGGAGGATGACCACCACACCAGCAGAGCCCGACGCCGACCCCGAGATCGTGCCGTCCGGCGACCCGGGCCTCGACCCGATCGACCCGGGCGAGGTGCCCGACTCGCCCATCCCCGAGACCCGGCCCGCCGGCGACCTGTAGCGGTCGCCGCAGTCCTCCTATGCTCGCCCCATGACCATCCAGCAGTCGACCGACCTCACCCACGCCGCGATGCTGGGGCTCGGTGTCCACCGACCTGAGCGGCTCGTGACCAACGACGAGGTGTGCGAGGTCCTGGACTCCTCCGACGAGTGGATCCAGACCCGGTCGGGCATCAAGACCCGCCGCTTCGCCGCCGAGGACGAGACGCTCATCGGCATGTCGATCTCGGCGGCCGAGAAGGCGCTGCAGGCCGCCGGAGTGGGTGCGGAGCAGATCGGGTGCGTCATCGTCGCGACCTCGACCCACCCCGAGCACACGCCCGCCTCGGCCCCCCAGGTCGCCTCCGCGCTCGGCATCACGGCGGCGGCGTTCGACATCTCCGCCGGGTGCGCCGGGTTCTGCCACGCGCTCAACCTGGCCGCGTCGATGGTGCGCGCGGGCGCCGAGAGCCACGTGCTGGTCATCGGCGTCGAGCAGCTGAGCCGCTTCATGGACCCGACCGACCGGGGCACCGCGTTCATCTTCGCCGACGGCGCCGGCGCGGTCGTCGTGGGTCCGTCCGAGTCCGCCGGGATCGGTCCCACGGCCTGGGGATCGGACGGCTCGCAGGCCCACGTCATCACCCAGACGCCGAGCTGCATCGGCGGCCACTCCGGGCGCGAGGGCGCCGACCACCCGGTGGTGCAGATGGAGGGCACCGCGGTCTTCCGCTGGGCGCCGTTCGCGATGGCGAAGGTCGCGCACGAGGCGCTCGACCTGGCCGGTGTCTCGGTCGACGAGCTCGACGCGTTCATCCCGCACCAGGCCAACCTGCGGATCACCCAGACCCTCGCGAAGAACATCCAGCTCCCCGACTCCGTCGCCATCGCCACCGACGTGGTCGACTCGGGCAACACCTCGGCCGCGTCGGTCCCGCTCGCCATGGAGGCGATGCTGCGCAAGGGCGAGGCGGCGGCCGGTGACACCGCGCTCCTGATCGCGTTCGGTGCCGGCCTGAGCTACGCCGGCCAGGTCGTCACGGTCCCGCCGCTCGCCCAGGCGTAGCCCCCGGATTCGGAGCGGTCCGGGCCGGGCCGGGCCGGTCCGGGGCTCGGGCGGCCACGGGCGCTCACGGGGTCGCGGCTAGGTTCGGGCCATGGCTCACCGGTGGATCGCGACCCGTCCTGGCGGCCTCGACGTCTTCGTGTTCGAGGAGCACGACGTCCCGGCCCCGCGGGCGGGCGAGGTCACGATCGCGGTCCGCGCCGCCGGGATGAACCCCGCCGACGCCAAGCACGTCGCCTCCGGCGCCGGCGACTTCCCGCGGGCGGTCGGCTACGAGGTCGCCGGGGTCGTCACCGCGGTCGGTCCGGGGGCCGAGATCGGCTCGGGTCCGGTGGCCGTGGGTGACGAGGTCCTCGCCTTCCGCATCAGCGGCGGCTGGGCGACCGAGGTGACCGTGCCGGCGCAGGACGTCTTCGCCAAGCCGCCGTCGCTGTCCTTCGGCGAGGCCGCCAACCTGCTCCTCGCCGGTACGACCGCAGCCGAGATGCTGCACGTGGTCGGCGTCGCCCCCGGCGACACGATCCTGGTGCACGGGGCCTCCGGTGCCGTCGGCGTCAGCGTGCTCCAGCAGGCCGCGTGGATCGGCGCACGGGTGATCGGCACGGCCGGTCCGTCCAACCACGACGTCGTACGCCGCTTCGGCGGCGAGCCGGTCGCCTACGGGGACGGGCTCGAGGAGCGCGTGCGTGCCGCCGCACCGGAGGGCGTCGCCGCGGCGCTCGACTGCGTCGGCACCGAGGAGGCAGTCGCGGTGTCGCTGTCCCTGGTGGCCGACCGCGGTCGGATCGTCACGATCGCGGCCGCGGACCGGGCACGGGACGAGGGCTTCCTGGCCATCGCGGGTGCGCGACCCGCCAGCCGCGAGTTCCGCGCCTCCGTGCGGGCCGAGCTGGTGCGTCGTGCGGGGGCCGGCGAGCTCGTCGTGCCCGTGGCCCGCTCGTTCCCGCTCGCCGACGCCCTGGCCGCGACGGAGCTGCTGATGGGCCAGCACCCCGGTGGGAAGCTCGTGCTCGTGCCCTGACGCGACTCAGCCGGGCGGTCCGGGTCCGTGGCGAGCGCCAGCTTCTGGTCGACGAGGGAACGCGTGGCGCCGAGCGCTTCCGAGACGTCCCACGCGACGGCCGCTGCCCGACGTCCGAGCTCGTCGGAGCGTGCGTCGTCCATCCGCACGGTCGGCACGGACAGGCCCAGCGCACCCACCACCATGCCGGTGTGGTCGAACACCGGGGCGGCCACCGCCCGGATCCCGGGCGTGCGCTCCGCGTCGGACCCCGCCCAGCCGCGCTCCCTCGCGGTCGCGAGCTCGGCAGCCAGTGCCGTCGGATCGGTCACCGTCCGGTCGGTGACGGCCTCGATCCCGCGGGACAGGGCGGCCTTCTGCCGCGACCACGGGAGCGTGGACAGCATGGCCTTGCCGGGGGCGCCGTGGGTGAGGGCGATCGGGACACCGATGTCGGTGTAGTGGCGCCGGAGCTCCTGGCGGGACTCGACCTGGTCGACCACCGCGCGCTCGTAGGTCGGCAGCAGCTCGTGCAGGCCCACGGTCTCGTCCACCTCGTCGCGCAGGGCGACCATGTGGGGTCGGGCCGCCTCCCGCAGGCTGGAGGGGACTGCGCCGGACCGGCCGAGCTGCACGAGCAGCGGCCCTGGCCGGTAGCGCTTGTCGGTGCCTTGGTCGAGCAGCCGGTTGGTCGTCATCGACGTCAGCAGCCGGTGCGCCGTGCTGGTGGAGAGCCCCGTCGCACGGGCGATGTCGCTGATCCCGAGGGCCGCGTGATGGGCGTCGAAGCAGCGCAGGATCGCGACCGCGCGGTCGATCGACTGCACTGCGCTGCGCCCGTTGACCGGCTGCTCCATGACCTGACCTTCTTCCACTCGCTCAGTGTGCCCGACATCGCTCACGACCCTTGACGGCGCATGTGCGGCCGCCCGGCCAAGGTCGGCATCGCGGTCAACGACATCGCAGCCGGCGCCACGGCCATCTACTCGATCATGGCCGCGCAGATGCACCGCACCGCCACCGGTGAGGGCCAGTACATGGACATCTCCCTCGTCGACGCCGGCCTGGCGTGGGCGGTCTGGGAGTCGGGCGCCTACTTCGGCGCCGGCGAGGTGCCCCAGCCGACCGGCACCCGGCACCGCCGCTCGACGCCGTACCAGGCCTACCGGACCAGCGACGGCTACGTCACGATCGGCGCCGCCAACGACCGCCTCTGGGCGCGGTTGGTCGTCGCGCTCGAGCGGCCCGAGTGGGCCGAGGACCCCCGCTTCCTCACCCTGCCCGACCGGATGGCCAACATCGACGCCCTCGAGGCCGAGATCGAGGCGATCACGACCACCCGCACCACCGACGAGTGGATCAAGACCATCGATCAGGTGGGCGTGCCCTGCGGCCCGGTGCTCACCTTCGACGAGACGCTCAACGACCCCCACGTCGTCGCCCGCGGCATGATCGCCGAGCTCGAGCACCCCGTGATCGGCGAGATGAAGACCATCGGCCCGCCGACCAAGTTCTCCGCGCTCGACTACTCGGTGCGCGGCCCGGCCCCCTGGCTCGGCCAGCACACGGCGGAGGTGCTCCGCGAGATCGGGGTCGCCGACGACGACATCACCACCCTGTTCGCGGACGAGGTCGTCTTCGACGCACGACCCGACCTGCACGACCGACCCCAGAAGACTGCTCAGAAGGAAGAGGCCTGACATGTCCGACCACCTCGTGGTGGAGCGCCGCGACGCCATCGCCACCGTGACCCTCAACCGCCCGGAGGTCCACAACGCCCTCAACGTGGCGACGTACGGCGACCTGCCCGACCTGGTGCGCGACCTGGACGCCGACCCGTCGGTGAAGGTCGTCGTGCTCCGTGGCGCCGGCCAGCGCTCGTTCGCCTCCGGCGCGGACATCAAGGAGTTCGAGGCCGAGCGCAGCGACGGCGTGAAGGCCAAGGCCTACAACGAGAAGGTGGCCGCCGCCGAGCACGCCATCGAGGAGCTCACCAAGCCCTCGATCGCGATGATCCACGGCTACTGCATCGGCGGCGGCGCGGGCCTCGCCCTCGCCTGCGACATCCGGTTCGCCGACGACAAGGCGAAGTTCGCCATCACGCCCTCCAAGCTCGGCCTCGTCTACAGCCTCGAGTCGACCAAGCGGATGGTCGACCTGGTCGGCCCCGCCCGGGCCAAGTGGGTCCTCTACAGCGGCCTCCAGATCCCGGCCGCGCGGGCCTACGAGCTCGGCCTCTTCGACGAGGTCGTCGCGACCGACGAGCTCGAGGAGCTGACGTACGGCTTCGCCGAGACCGTCTGCAGCCGCGCCCAGTTCAGCGTGCGCGCCGGCAAGGTCATGGTCGACAAGGTCGTGGCCGGCCAGGTGCGCGACGACGACGCGACCACGGAGCTTCGCAACTCGTCCTTCGACACCGAGGACTTCACGGAGGGCGTCCGTGCCTTCATGGCCAAGCGCTCGCCGAGCTTCACCTGGTCCTGACATGACGACCACCAGCACCACCTCCGACACCACTGCCACCGGTCGCCGGGTCCCGCGCGTCGACGCCGACGAGATCTCGGCGCTGGCCCGGGCGGCCGCGACGGACCCGGCCTGGGAGTTCGGCTCGTTCTTCCTCAGCCGGTTCCTCCAGCTCGACATCTCCTACGACGACGCGCAGCAGACCTGCACCGTCGTCCTGCCGTACGGCCCGCACCTGTGCAACCCGCAGGGATCGGTGCACGGCGGCGTCATCACCACGGCCCTCGACATCTCGATGGGCCACCTCTGCAAGCGCTACCTGTCGACGGCCGTGACCATCGAGATGCAGATGCGCTTCTTCCGCCCGCTCACCGGCACCGGCACCTGCACGGGCAGCATCGTGCGAGCCGGCCGCCGCATCGTGCACCTCGAGTCACGACTGACCGATGACCAGGGGCGCCTCGCCGCCCTCGGCACCGGGTCGTGGCAGCGGCTCGACGCACTCTGACCGCTCGGCACCACCCGCCATCACCCCTTAGCCCCGGGCACGACTCTCCTCGTGCTCACAACCAGGAGGAACCATGAAGCACAAGAGGATCGCAGCAGCCGCGACGGCAGCAGCCCTGACGCTGGCGCTGGGCGCGTGCGGCGGCGACGCGGGAGGTGCGTCCGGGGGCGCCTACCCGTCCGAGGACATGGACTGGACGATCGCGTTCGGTCCGGGCGGCGGCAACGACATCATGGCGCGGACGATGGTCGACATCCTGCAGCGCGACGAGCTCTACCCGGAGAACATCCGCGTGGAGAACCGCGAGGGCGGCTCGGGCGCGACCGGGTGGGGCTACCTGCTGGGCCAGGCCGGCGAGGGCTACGGCATCTCGACGACGTCGGGCTCCTTCATCACCACCCCGCTCCAGGCCGACACCGGCTGGACGCCCACCGACTTCACGCCCGTCGGGCTGCTCGCTGCGGACAACGCGCTGCTGATCGGCTCCGGCAAGGCGGACTTCCACCTGCGCATGACGGGATGAGCCACCCCGAAGGACTCCGCGCCGCGCTCGACGCGCACGCCCCGCGGCTTCGACGCGGTGCACGCGCCTGGCGCCGTGGCTGCCCTGGCAACTCGAGGGCCAGCTCAAGGTCGGCCTGTCGATCCGCAAGGAGATCCTGCGCCGCCGCGGCGTGCTCCACCGGACGCGTCCGACCTCCGCAGCGACGCTGCCGCCCGCGCTCGTGCCGCTCCTCGAGCAGCACCTCGCCCTGCTCCCTGACACCGACACCACTGGAGGAACCCCATGATCTCGGCCTGACCGGCAAGGTCGCCCTCGTCCTCGGCTCGACCGCAGGCCTCGGCCGCGCGTCGGCCGAGGCCCTCGCCGCCGAGGGGGCGCACGTCGTCGTCGCCGGCCGCCGCGCCGAGCTCGTCGACGAGCTGGCGGGGGCGCTCCCGTCGGCGGCCGGGGTGGTCGTCGACCTCACCGACCCCGACGCGTCGACCACCCTCGTGCTCGGGCCGTGGAGGCGTTCGGTCCGGTCGACGTCGTGGTGCTCAACGGCGGCGGTCCGCCGCCCGGCACGGCTGACGGCTTCACCGCCGACGACGCCCGGGCCGCCGTCGACCTCCTGCTCACGCAGCACGTCCACCTGGTCGGCGAGGTCCTGCCCGGCATGCGCGAGCGCGGCTGGGGCCGGATCCTGCCGTCGGCTCGAGCGGCGTGCGCCAGCCCATCCCCACGCTGACCGCGTCCAACGTCGGGCGCGCCGCGCTGGCGGCGTACCTCAAGACGCTCGCCGGCACCGTCGCCGGTGACGGGGTGACGGTCAACATGGTCCTGCCCGGCCGCATCGACACCGACCGCGTCGCCCAGCTCGACCGCGCCGCGGCCGACCGCGGCGGCACGACGCCCGAGGCCGCGCGGACCTCGTCGGAGGCCACGATCCCCGCCGGCCGCTACGGCACGCCCGCCGAGTTCGGCTCGGTCGTCGCCTTCCTCGCCTCCGAGCAGGCCGGCTACGTCACCGGCGAGCAGGTCCGCGTCGACGGCGGCCTCGTCCGCGCCTACTGATCCCCGACCCACTTCGCACGCCCCCTTCGCACGAGCCACAGGAGCCACCCATGCGACTCGCCACCATCCTCGACTCCGGCGCCGAGGTGCCCGTCCTCGTCGACCCCGACCGCGGCGTCGTCCCGGTCAGCGCGCTCACCGACCGCGACGTCGCGTCGGTGCTGGCCGTCATCGAGGACGGGTCGTACGACGACCTGGTCGCGGCCGCGGACGCCGCCGACGCGCGAGCTTCGTGCCCGCCGCCGACGTCGCTTCACCGCGCCCTACCGCCGACCCCGCAAGATCTGGGGCATCGGGCTCAACTACGTCGAGCACGCGGCCGACCTGTCCGAGGGCGTGCCGGACGAGCCGGCGTCGTTCATCAAGGGCGACCACACCATCATCGGCACCGGCGACGACATCCCGGTGCCGCCGCAGAGCGAGCGCACCACCGCCGAGGGCGAGCTCGGCTCGTCTCGGCCGCGAGTGCCGCAACGTCAGCGAGGAGGACGCGCTCGACCACGTCTTCGGCGTGACGACGATCCTCGACCAGACGGCCGAGGACATCCTCCAGCGCAACCCGCGCTTCCTACCCGCTCGAAGAACTTCCCCGGCTTCTTCTCCTTCGGACCGCAGATCGTGCCGATGGCCGAGGTGCGCGAGCGCTTCGCCGACATCGCCGACGTCGAGGTGTCCACGGTCGTCAACGGCGACCGGCGCGCACCAACACGGTGTCCAACATGCGCTACTCGCCGGCGTTCCTGGTGGCCTTCCACAGCGCGGTGATGCCGCTCTACCCCGGCGACGTCATCTCCACGGGCACCCCCGGCGCCATCCACGTGCGCGCGGGCGACGTCGCCGAGTGCCGCATCCCCGGCATCGGGCTGCTGGTCAACCCGGTCGTCGACGGCTCGGCCGCCGTCCGACGGCCGGGCGAGGCGATCCGCCACGACCGTCCACACGTCCGGGTCGAACCCCATCCCGAGGTGTGTCGACGACACCTCGACGTGCTCGGCCGACGGCGTCGCGCGGTCGATGCACGCCTGCCACGAGACGACGCCGTCGCGCCGGGAGAACAGCACGGTGAGCGGGACGCGGATCGGGGACGAGGCGTCGAGCCGACGGGCGACGCGGTCGGCGTGGGCGTCGGCCCCGGCGTTCGAGGAGCGGGCGACGCTCGTGTGACGGGCGCCGCCGGCCACCGGCGTGCCGTAGGTGACGACGCGTCGTACGGCGTCCGGGTGGCGGCGCGCCACCTCCCGCGCGATGACGCCCCCGAGGCTCCACCCGACCAGCGAGGCCGGCTCGCCCTTCTCGTCGACGAGCTCGAGCACCCGCGCCGAGAGCCGCTCGACGTCGCGGCGCGGGTCGCCGGTGTTGGTGCCGAAGCCCCAGCCGCGGGCGTCGTACCCGAGCCGGCTGAGGTAGGCGCGCAGCGGCGCGCCCGTGAGCTCCGGGGCCTTCCAGCCGGGGATGTCGACCACGAGGTGGCCGTCGCCGCGGGGCGCCGCCGTCAGCCGGGGAAGGGCCGCGACCAGGCGGGCCGCGTCGAGCGGTGCCGCGAGCTCGCCGAGCATCGTCCACGGCGTCGGCGGACCGTCGGGGCGGGCGAGGTCGTGCGGGTCGTCGTGGTGCCGAGCCCGGGTGCGGACGCCTGCGGCGGACAGGAGCTGCTGCCCGCGCAGCGGGAGACGTGGCATGCCGCGAGCGTACGTCGCGTTCAGGCGAGGTCGCGCCCGTCGCCGCACCGAGCTCGTCCGCCTCACCGACCTCTGGGCGTGAGGAGCGTGGGGTGCGGGGCCCTACTGTCGACCCATGGCCTCTGCAGACGTTCGCTTCTACTTCGATCCGGTGTGCCCCTTCTGCTGGCTGACGAGCAAGTGGATCCGGATGGTGCAGGACGAGCGCGAGCTGTCGGTCGACTGGCGGTTCATCTCCCTGCGCCTGATCAACCAGCACATCGACTACGACGCCCACTTCCCCCCTGAGTACGAGGCCGGGCACACTGCCGGGCTGCGCCTGCTGCGTACGGTCGCCCGCGCGCGTCAGGAGCACGGCGCCGAGGCCGTGGACGCCTTGCAGGCCGCCCTCGGGGCACGCATCTTCGACACGCCGCCCGCCGACACCACCGACGAGCGCGCGAACCGCGAGCTGCGCGGCACCCGGGAGTTCGTGGAGCCGATCCTGCGCGAGGTCGGCCTGCCCGCCGGCCTCGCCGACGCCCTCGACGACACCTCGTGGGACGACGAGATCCGCGCGGACGGCGAGGAGGCCCTCGCGCTGACCGGCAAGGACGTCGGCACGCCGATCATCCACTTCGAGCCGCCGGACGGGGTGGCGTTCTTCGGCCCCGTGATCAGCCGGTTGCCCGAGCCCGGCCAGGCCGGGGAGCTGTGGGACCACGTGATCGGCCTGGCTCGCTTCCCCGGCTTCGCCGAGCTCAAGCGCAGCCTGCGCGAGAAGCCGCAGCTGGTCGGGTTCGGCGTGGAGCCGGGCGCCGTGGGCGAGGAGGAGGACTGGCACGGAGGCAGCCGTCGACAGAGGAGTGAGCGCGGATGACGCAGCCGACGGCACGGACGTACCAGGACTCGGTGGTCGTCGCTGCGACCCCCGAGGCGGTCTACGACCTCGTCAGCGACGTCACCAGGACCGGGGAGTGGAGCCCCGTCTGCACCGCTTGCTGGTGGGACGACGAGTCCGAGGCGGGCCGGATCGGTGCGCGATTCACCGGGCGCAACGAGACCCCCGACCGTACCTGGGAGACCCGGTCGCAGGTGGTTGCGGCCGAGCGCGGCCGCGAGTTCGCCTGGGTGGTCGGTCAGGGGTTCGTGCGGTGGGGCTTCCTCCTCGAGCCGGAGGGTGAGGGCACGCGGCTGACCGAGACCTGGGAGTTCCTGCCAGCTGGACAGTCGATGTTTGCCGACAAGTACGGCGACCGGGCCGCGAGCGAGATCGAGGACCGCACCCGACAGGCCCACGCCGGGATCCCGCAGACACTTGCCGCGATCAAGAAGATCGTCGAGACGGCCTGACGCAGATCTAAGGTCGTGTCGTGAGCGAACTCCCCGTCCTCGATGCGACTGACCAGCGGATCCTCGGCAGCCTGCTGGAGAAGCAGACGACCGTGCCCGCCACCTATCCCCTCTCCGCGAACGCGCTCGTGTCGGCGTGCAACCAGAGGAGCAGCCGTGACCCCGTCACCGACCTCGACCAGCAGACCGTCGAGCGGACCGCGAAGTCGCTCAAGGACCGCGGGCTGCTGCGAATCGTGTGGTCCGACATCGGGCGCCGGACCCTCAAGTACCACCAGATCCTCGACGAGCATCTCGCCCTCGAGCCCGATGAGCGGGCGCTGCTGACGGTGCTGCTTCTCCGCGGGGCCCAGGCGCCGGGTGAGCTGCGCACCCGCACCGAGCGGTTGCACGGGTTCGCCGACCGGGGCCAGGTCGAGGATTGCCTGCGCCGGATGGCGAGCCGCCCGCAACCGCTGGTGTCCGAACTCGAGCGCCGGTCGGGCCAGCAGGATCCGCGCTGGATCCACCTCCTGGGCGCCGCGCCGGAGAACGCCTCGAGCGAGACCGGCTCTGGAAGTGCCGATACGTCGCGCTTCCGCGTCACGCAGATCATCGCCGACCTTCACGTACCCGACCTCCCCGCCTCGAGGAGCTTCTACGGCGACTACCTCGGGCTGGCCGACGAGGAGTTCAACCTGGGCTGGGTGGCCCGCCACACGTCGCCGGCATCCAGGGCGACGATCCAGGTGATGACCAGCGATGCCACCGCACCCGTGGACCCCGTGGTCTCGGTCATGGTCGACGACGTCGAAGCCGCCTACCGCCAAGCACAGGAGCGTGGGTACGAGATCGTCCATCCCCTGACGACCGAGACATGGGGAGTGACTCGCTTCTTCGTCCGCGCTCCCGATGGCAACGTGCTCAACGTCGTTCAGCACCACGCACGCTGAGGGTCCTGTCATCCGCGGCGGTCGGCGCGCGTTCACCGAGTAGACGACGTGGCGGCGCTCGCG
>CAVPAA010000007.1:0-79066 GCA_963701485.1 uncultured Actinomycetota bacterium | reverse complement strand
GAGCTCGCCGAGGTCTACGACCCCGCGCTCGTGAGCCTCCTCGTCCCGGCGATGGTGACGCGATGATCACCCGCCGGACCAAGCTCCAGCTGCTCGTCTTCGCGATCATCACGCTGGTCGGCGTCAGCTTCGTGGGCGCCCGCTACGCGCGGCTCGACCGCCTCGTCATGGACCAGAGCTACGCCGTGGTGGCGCACTTCGCCGACTCGGGCGGCGCCTTCGCGGGGGCGGAGGTGTCCTACCGAGGGGTGCGCGTGGGCGAGGTCAAGGAGCTCGTCCTCACCGACGACGGCGTCGACCTCGTGCTCGACATCGACGACGAGCACGACGACATCCCGGCCGACGCGCACGCGCTGGTGGGCAACCGGTCGGCCGTCGGCGAGCAGTACGTCGAGCTGCAGCCGCAGAGCGACGACGGCCCCTACCTGGAGGACGGCTCGGAGATCGCGCGCGACGTGACGACGACGCCGATCCAGACCGACACCCTGCTGACCCACCTCGACGAGACGGTCCGCAGCGTCGGCCAGGACGACCTCCGCACCGTGACCTCGGAGCTGGGTCTCGCGTTCAACGGCGCCGGCGACGACCTGCAGACCATCCTCGACAGCAGCAGCGAGTTCATCACCGCGGCCGAGCGGAACTTCGACGTCACGGTCGACCTGATCCGCGACAGCAACACCGTCCTGAACGGGCAGATCGACTCCGAGCGCGCCTTCCGCCGCTTCGCGCGGGACCTGTCGGTGTTCTCGACCACGGTGGCCGACCATGACCGCGACCTGCGCCGGCTGATCGAGGACGGCTCGCTCGGCGCCAACGAGCTGCGCGTCTTCCTCGAGGACAACGAGGTGGAGCTCGGCGACCTGATCAACAACCTGGTGACCACCGGCGAGATCGTGGTCAAGCACCTCGACGGCATCGAGCAGCTGCTGGTGATCTACCCCTACGTCGTCGAGGGCGGCTACACCGTCGTGTCGAAGTCGCCCGGCACCGGCCTGTACGACGCCCACTTCGGCATGGTGCTGACCCAGGACCCGCAGGTGTGCCTGGGCGGCTACGAGGGCACCGACCGCCGCTCGCCCCTCGACGGCAGCGACGCGCCGATGGACGAGGGCGCCGGCTGCACCGAGCCCGCCTCGAAGTCCAACGCCCGTGGCGCCCAGAACATCCAGGCGCCCCGGGCGGCCACCGGGTGGGGCGACGCGGACTTCGCCTACGACCCCGAGACGGGCGCCGTGACGTCCGACCCCGCGGAGATCGAGCGGCTCACCGGGTCGCGTGCGGCGGCGCCGCGCACCCTGGGCGACGACGGCTGGAAGTGGCTCTACCTCGAGCCGCTGCTGGGCGAGGGCGTGACGTCCGGGGAAGCGGGTCGTTGACCCTCCAGACCCCTTGGAGGAGGGGTCGCAGGTACAGGGAGGGAACATGTCCGTGCTGACCGACCTCGCCCGACCCGGCGAGTCCGTCGAGACCGGGTCCGTCGGGACCGGGTCCGCCACCCGCGACCCCGAGCGGCCGCCGCGGTGGAGGACCGCCCTCGCCGTCGCGCTCACGCTCGTCGTCGTGGCCTGCCTCGCCCTGCTCGTCTGGCTGACGGCCGGCGGGCGCGCGAGCGCCGACGGCGGCCTCGACCACCCCGACGAGCGCGAGCAGGTGATGAGCCTGACCGACCAGTTCGTGAAGCGGCTCGGCACCTACAGCCCCGACCTGCTCGACGACTCCGGGCAGATGCCCGACTACCGCGAGCAGGTCCGTGAGGTGATCACGCCCAAGTTCGCCGCCGACTTCGACAAGGAGGTGGCCACGGCCGAGCAGCTCGTCGCCCAGGGCGGCATCACCCGCACCGCCGACGTCTTCGCCACCGCCGTGTCCTCCGTCGACGACGACTCCGCCCGGGTGCTGGTCGCCGGGGCGTTCACCGACAGCTACTCGCAGGGCGAGGGCAAGAAGCAGCAGACCGTCGACCAGGAGCCGCTGCCGTTCCGCTTCACCGTCGACCTGGTGATGATCGAGGGGGAGTGGCTCGTCGACGACTTCACCCCCGTGAGCTCGCCCGCCGAGCCCGGGGCCGGCGACGGCACCACCGAGGGGAGCGCCCCGTGAGCGACGCACCGACCTGGTACGACGTCCTCGACGTGCCGCGCGACGCCCCGACCGAGGACGTCCGCGCCGCCTGGAAGGACCGGATCGCCGACCTCGAGCCGGGTGACCGCCGCTTCGACACGCTCAACCGGGCCGCGAAGGTGCTCCTCGACCCGCCGGCACGGGAGGCGTACGACGAGACCCTCCCGGAGGCCCAGCCGCCGCTGGTCGAGGAGGGCGCCCCGGCGCCCGTCACGAGACCGGCCCGGACACCGAGGGGCGTGCCGACCTGGCTCCTCGCCGGGCTGGGCGTCCTGGCGGCCGGCCTGGTGGTCGCGACCGCCTGGACCTGGACGCAGGGCGGGCCGGCCGGCGACGACTCGGCGGCCCGGGCCGCCCAGGTCGCAGCGGAGCGCGCCGTCGTACCCGTCCTGTCCTACGACTACGAGTCGCTCGAGGCCGACCAGCGCGAGGCCCAGGCGCTGATGACCGGCGGCTACCGGGAGGAGTACGACAAGCTCTTCACGGTCCTGGAGGACAACGCGCCGCAGACGCAGACGAAGGTCGGCGCCTCGGTCGTCGCCTCCGGGGTCGTGCGGGCGAGCGACGACCGGGTGCAGGTGCTGGTCTTCGTGGATCGCCCCACGACGAACAAGCTCAACGCCGAGCCGGTGGTCTACAAGGACCAGGTGACCGTGTCGATGCAGCGGGTGGACGGCAGCTGGCTGGTCGACGACCTGATCACGTCCCCCACCCCGGGGTAGGTGCGGGGCAGGGGAGGCCCGGGTGAAGGTGGGGCAATCGGCGCGTTCTGCTTGACCCGGGGCGGTGTGGCGTTCATAGTCATGGCCAACGCGTGGAGCTGACCCTCTGGGAAATCGACCCGCGTTTGTGGCGTGTCCTGAATTGCGCTATCGTGTCCCCTTGCGCCTGCCCTCAGATGCCCGACGCCTTCCGGACGGCCGTTGCGGTGGTCGGCAGCGCCGATCACTCGCTCATCTGTGAGGACACCTCTTGGCCGTGCGCAGCTCTGCTGGTAACCACCGTCGCACCTCTTTCGCAAAGATCACCGAACCTCTCGAGGTTCCCCCCCTCATCTCGCTCCAGACGAGCAGCTTCGACTGGCTGGTCGGCGGAGAGCGCTGGGAGGCGGAGGTGGCTGCCCGTCGGGCTGCCGGTGAGGACGTCTCCGAGAAGACCGGTCTGCAGGAGATCTTCGAGGAGATCTCCCCGATCGAGGACTTCTCCGAGACGATGATGCTCTCCTTCGACAACCCCGTCTTCCTCGACGAGAAGTACACCGAGGAGGAGTGCAAGGAGAAGGACTTCACCTACTCCCGCCCGCTCTACGTCTCGGCCGAGTTCATGAACCACGAGACCGGTGAGATCAAGGGCCAGACGGTCTTCATGGGCGACTTCCCCATGATGACCCGCAAGGGCACCTTCATCATCAACGGCACCGAGCGCGTCGTCGTCTCGCAGCTCGTGCGCTCGCCCGGCGTCTACTTCGAGTCGAGCCCCGACAAGACGTCCGACAAGGACATCTTCACCGCCAAGCTCATCCCGAGCCGCGGCGCCTGGCTCGAGTTCGAGATCGACAAGCGCGACCTGGTGGGCGTGCGTCTGGACCGCAAGCGCAAGCAGAACGTCACCGTCCTGCTCAAGGCGCTCGGCTGGACCACCGACCAGATCCGCGAGGAGTTCGGTCAGTACGAGTCGATGATGCTGACCCTCGAGAAGGACAGCGTCCGCTACGAGGTCGTCTACGAGGAGCTGCAGAAGAAGGCGCGGGGCGAGGCCCCGACCGCCGAGCAGGTCAACGACGAGGTCACCCGCCTCGCGCTGCTCGACATCTACCGCAAGCTCCGTCCCGGCGAGCCGCCGACGGCCGAGGCTGCGCAGACGCTCCTCAACAACTACTACTTCAACCCGAAGCGCTACGACCTGGCGAAGGTCGGCCGCTACAAGATCAACAAGAAGCTCGGCCTCCACGAGGCGTTCGACCAGCAGACGCTGACCATCGACGACGTCGTGGCCGCCATCCGCTACGTCGTGCAGCTGCACGCCGCGGGTGTCCAGGCCGACGCTCCCGACCTGCTCGACGCCGAGGGCAACGTCGTGGAGGGTCCTGACGGTGCTCCCGTCAAGGTCCAGCCCGACGACATCGACCACTTCGGCAACCGCCGCATGCGCACCGTGGGCGAGCTCATCCAGAACCAGCTCCGCACGGGCCTGGCCCGCATGGAGCGCGTGGTCCGCGAGCGGATGACGACCCAGGACGTCGAGGCCATCACGCCGCAGTCCCTGATCAACATCCGTCCCGTGGTCGCGGCGCTGAAGGAGTTCTTCGGCACCTCGCAGCTCTCGCAGTTCATGGACCAGACCAACCCGATCGCCGGCCTGACGCACAAGCGTCGCCTGTCGGCCCTCGGTCCCGGTGGTCTGTCCCGCGACCGCGCCGGCATGGAGGTCCGTGACGTCCACCCGTCGCACTACGGCCGCATGTGCCCCATCGAGACTCCTGAAGGCCCCAACATCGGCCTGATCGGCTCGCTGGCGTCCTACGGTCGGATCAACCCGTTCGGCTTCGTCGAGACCCCCTACCGCCGGGTGGTCAAGGGTGTCGTCACCGACGAGATCGACTACCTGACGGCCGACGACGAGGACCGCTACGTCATCGCCCAGGCCAACGCGCCGCTGGACTCGAAGATGAAGTTCGTCGAGGACCGCGTCCTGGTGCGTCAGCAGAAGGGTGAGGTCGACGCGATCCTGGCCGAGGAGGTCGACTACATGGACGTCTCGCCGCGCCAGATGGTGTCGGTCGCGACGGCCCTGATCCCCTTCCTCGAGCACGACGACGCCAACCGCGCGCTCATGGGCGCCAACATGCAGCGTCAGGCCGTCCCGCTGGTCGTCAGCGACAGCCCGCTCGTCGGCACCGGCATGGAGTACCGCGCCGCCGTCGACGCCGGTGACGTGGTCGTGGCCGACAACGCCGGAGTGGTGAAGGAGGTGTCCGCCGACGCCATCGAGACGATGAACGACGACGGCACCTACCAGACCTACAAGCTGGCCAAGTTCAAGCGCTCCAACCAGGGCACCTGCATCAACCAGCGCCCGCTGGTGAAGTCGGGCGACCGCCTCGAGGTCGGCACGCCGATCGCCGACGGTCCCTGCACCGACGACGCCGAGATGGCGCTGGGCACCAACCTGCTCGTCGCCTTCATGCCCTGGCAGGGTCACAACTACGAGGACGCGATCATCCTCAGCCAGCGCCTGGTGCAGGAGGACGTCCTCACCTCGATCCACATCGAGGAGCACGAGGTCGACGCCCGCGACACCAAGCTCGGCCCCGAGGAGATCACCCGGGACATCCCGAACATCTCCGAGGAGGGCCTGGCCGACCTCGACGAGCGCGGCATCATCCGCATCGGCGCCGAGGTCACCACCGGTGACATCCTGGTCGGCAAGGTCACGCCCAAGGGCGAGACCGAGCTCACCCCCGAGGAGCGCCTGCTCCGCGCGATCTTCGGCGAGAAGGCGCGCGAGGTGCGCGACACCTCGATGAAGGTGCCCCACGGTGAGTCCGGCACGGTCATCGGCGTGCGGGTCTTCGACCGCGAGGAGGGCGACGACCTTCCCCCCGGCGTCAACCAGCTGGTCCGCGTCTACGTCGCCCAGAAGCGCAAGATCTCGGTCGGCGACAAGCTCGCCGGACGCCACGGCAACAAGGGCGTCATCGCCAAGATCCTGCCCGTCGAGGACATGCCGTTCATGGAGGACGGCACGCCGGTCGACGTCGTGCTCAACCCGCTGGGTGTGCCGCGACGGATGAACATCGGCCAGATCCTCGAGCTCCACCTCGGCTGGCTCGCCAAGCAGGGTTGGGACCTCGACCTGTCCGGTGAGAAGGGCAACGCGGACTGGAAGCAGCGCCTGATCGACATCGGCGCCGACAAGGCCACGCCCAACACCAAGGTCGCCACCCCGGTGTTCGACGGTGCGCGCGAGGACGAGATCACCGGCCTGCTCGGTGCCACGCTCCCCAACCGCGACGGTGAGCGGATGGTCAAGGAGGACGGCAAGGCCGCCCTCTTCGACGGTCGCTCGGGTGAGCCGTTCCCGGAGCCGGTGGCTGTGGGCTACATGTACATCCTCAAGCTGCACCACCTCGTCGACGACAAGATCCACGCTCGCTCGACCGGCCCCTACTCGATGATCACGCAGCAGCCCCTGGGCGGTAAGGCCCAGTTCGGCGGCCAGCGGTTCGGTGAGATGGAGGTCTGGGCGATGGAGGCCTACGGCGCCGCCTACGCCCTGCAGGAGCTGCTGACGATCAAGTCGGACGACGTTCCGGGCCGCGTGAAGGTCTACGAGGCCATCGTGAAGGGCGAGAACATCCCCGACTCCGGCATCCCCGAGTCGTTCAAGGTGCTCGTCAAGGAGATGCAGTCGCTCTGCCTCAACGTCGAGGTGCTGTCGCAGGACGGCAGCGCGATCTCGCTCAAGGACGCCGAGGAAGACGTCTTCCGGGCGGCCGAGGAGCTCGGCATCGACCTGTCGCGTCGCGAGCCCAGCTCCGTCGAAGAAGTCTGAGGTGACGTCCGGGTGGCGTTCGCGCCACCCGGACTCCCCAGTCCCACAGCTACCTGACTCAAACAGCAACCAAAGGAACACATCTTGCTGGACGTGAACTTCTTCGAGCAGATCCAGATCGGCCTGGCCACTGCGGACGACATCCGCACGTGGAGCCACGGCGAGGTCAAGAAGCCGGAGACCATCAACTACCGCACGCTCAAGCCCGAGCGTGACGGCCTCTTCTGCGAGAAGATCTTCGGTCCCACCCGGGACTGGGAGTGCTACTGCGGCAAGTACAAGCGCGTGCGCTTCAAGGGCATCATCTGCGAGCGCTGTGGCGTCGAGGTCACCCGCTCCAAGGTGCGTCGTGAGCGCATGGGCCACATCGAGCTCGCCGCGCCCGTGACCCACATCTGGTACTTCAAGGGCGTCCCGTCGCGCCTGGGCTACCTGCTCGACCTGGCGCCGAAGGACCTCGAGAAGGTCATCTACTTCGCCGCCTACATGATCACCTCGGTCGACGAGGACGCGCGCCACCGCGACATGGACTCCCTGGAGAACAAGGTCGGCCTGGAGCGCGAGCGCCTCGAGAAGCGTCGCGACACCTCCGTGGAGGACCGCGCCAAGAAGCTCGAGGACGACCTCGCCACCCTCGAGGCCGAGGGCGCCAAGGCCGACGCCAAGCGCAAGGTGCGCGACGGTGCCGACCGCGAGATGAACCAGCTCCGTGACCGCGCCAACCGTGAGATCGCGCGCCTCGAGGAGGTCTGGGACACCTTCAAGAGCCTCAAGGTCCAGGACCTGCTCGGCGACGAGCTGCTCTACCGCGAGATGAAGAACTGGTTCGGCAAGTACTTCGAGGGCCACATGGGCGCCACGGCGATCCAGAAGCGCCTCCAGGACTTCGACATCGAGGCCGAGGTCGAGTCGCTGCGCGACACGATCGCCAACGGCAAGGGCCAGCGCAAGGTCCGCGCCCTCAAGCGCCTCAAGGTCGTCGACGCGTTCCGCAAGACCGGCAACCAGCCCATCGGCATGGTGCTCGACGCCGTCCCGGTGATCCCGCCGGACCTGCGTCCGATGGTCCAGCTCGACGGTGGCCGCTTCGCCACCTCCGACCTGAACGACCTCTACCGCCGCGTCATCAACCGCAACAACCGCCTCAAGCGACTGCTCGACCTCGGCGCGCCCGAGATCATCGTCAACAACGAGAAGCGGATGCTGCAGGAGGCCGTCGACAGCCTCTTCGACAACGGTCGGCGTGGTCGTCCTGTCACCGGACCGGGCAACCGGCCGCTGAAGTCGCTCTCCGACATGCTCAAGGGCAAGCAGGGTCGCTTCCGCCAGAACCTGCTCGGCAAGCGCGTGGACTACTCGGGCCGTTCGGTCATCGTGTCGGGTCCGCAGCTCAAGCTGCACCAGTGCGGTCTGCCCAAGCAGATGGCGCTCGAGCTGTTCAAGCCGTTCGTGATGAAGCGCCTCGTCGACCTGTCGCACGCGCAGAACATCAAGTCCGCCAAGCGGATGGTCGAGCGCGCCCGCCCGGTCGTGTGGGACGTCCTCGAAGAGGTCATCACCGAGCACCCCGTGCTGCTCAACCGCGCGCCCACCCTGCACCGCCTCGGCATCCAGGCCTTCGAGCCGCAGCTGATCGAGGGCAAGGCCATCCAGATCCACCCGCTCGTGTGCGGCGCGTTCAACGCCGACTTCGACGGTGACCAGATGGCCGTGCACCTGCCGCTGTCCGCGGAGGCGCAGGCCGAGGCCCGCATCCTGATGCTGTCGACCAACAACATCCTCAAGCCGTCGGACGGCCGTCCGGTGACCATGCCCTCGCAGGACATGATCATCGGTCTGTTCTGGCTGACCGCCGACCGTGAGGGTGAGCCCGGCGAGGGCCGCGTGTTCTCCAGCCCGGCCGAGGCGATCATGGCCTTCGACCGTCGCGAGATCACGCTGCAGAGCAAGATCAGCATCCGCCTCACCGACGTGGTGCCGCCGCTCGACCTCGAGCTCGGCGCCGACTGGGAGGAGCGGACCGCTCTCCGGCTCGACACCACCCTCGGCCGTGTCCACTTCAACGACACGCTCCCGGCGGACTACCCGTTCGTCAACGAGGAGGTCGGCAAGAAGCGCCTCGGCTCGATCGTCAACGACCTCGCCGAGCGCTACACCAAGGTGCAGGTCGCTGCCTCGCTCGACGCCCTCAAGGACGCCGGCTTCCACTGGGCCACGCGCTCGGGTGTGACCGTCTCGATCGACGACGTCACCACGCCCGACAGCAAGGCCGAGATCCTGGGCCGCTACGAGGCGCAGGCCGAGAAGGTCCAGAAGAACTACGAGCGCGGTGTGATGACCGACGACGAGCGTCGTCAGGAGCTCATCGAGCTGTGGACCCAGGCTGCTGCCGAGGTCGGTCGCGCGATGGAGGCCAACTTCGACCGCAAGAACCCGATCTACATGATGGTCGACTCGGGTGCCTCCGGAAACATGAACCAGATCCGGCAGGTCGCGGCCATGCGTGGTCTGGTGGCCAACCCGAAGGGCGAGATCATCCCGCGCCCGATCAAGGCCAACTTCCGCGAGGGCCTGACGGTGCTCGAGTACTTCATCGCCACCCACGGTGCCCGCAAGGGTCTCGCCGACACCGCGCTCCGCACCGCCGACTCGGGCTACCTGACCCGTCGTCTGGTGGACGTGTCGCAGGACGTCATCATCCGTGAGGACGACTGCGGCACCGAGCGTGGCCTGCCGAAGCGGATCGACGACGAGCACGTGGAGACCTCGGCCTACGCCCGCTCCTCGGCGACCGAGATCCTCCACCCGGAGACGGGTGAGGTGCTCGCCACCGCCGGCGAGGACCTGGGTGACGTCAAGATCGGTGAGCTCGTGGCCGCCGGTGTCACCGAGGTCAAGGTCCGTTCGGTCCTGACCTGCGACGCCCGCACCGGCACCTGTGCCAAGTGCTACGGCCGCTCGCTGGCCACCGGCAAGCTGGTCGACATCGGTGAGGCGGTCGGCATCATCGCCGCCCAGTCCATCGGTGAGCCCGGCACGCAGCTGACGATGCGTACGTTCCACACCGGTGGTGTGGCCTCCGCAGACGACATCACGCAGGGTCTGCCCCGTGTGGTCGAGCTCTTCGAGGCCCGCTCGCCCAAGGGTCGTACGCCGATCTCGGAGTCCGCCGGTCGCGTGAAGATCGAGGAGACCGACAAGGCCCGCGTCGTCGTGGTCACCCCCGACGACGGCTCCGAGGTCCAGGAGATCCCGGTGTCGAAGCGTTCGCGCCTCAACGTCGAGGACGGCGACCACATCAACGTCGGTCACCACATCACGTCCGGTACGCCCGACCCGCAGGACGTCCTGCGCATCCTCGGCGTCCGCAAGGCCCAGGAGCACCTCGTGGACGAGGTCCAGGAGGTCTACCGGTCCCAGGGCGTGGCGATCCACGACAAGCACATCGAGATCATCGTGCGGCAGATGCTGCGTCGTGTGACGGTCATCGAGTCCGGTGACACCAACCTGCTCCCGTCCGACCTGGTCGACCGGGTGCGGTTCGAGGAGGAGAACCGTCGCGTGGTCTCCGAGGGCGGCAAGCCGGCCTCGGGTCGCCCGGTCCTCATGGGCATCACCAAGGCCTCGCTCGCGACCGAGTCGTGGCTCTCGGCGGCCTCCTTCCAGGAGACCACCCGGGTGCTCACGGACGCCGCGATCAACGGCCGCTCCGACAGCCTCCGTGGCCTGAAGGAGAACGTGATCATCGGAAAGCTCATCCCGGCCGGCACCGGCCTCGAGCGCTACCGCAACATCCGGGTGGAGCCCACCGAGGAGGCGCGCGCCGCGGCCTACTCGGTCACCGGCTACGACTCCTACGACTACGACTTCGGTCCGTCGTCGCAGGCTGTCGCGCTCGACGACTTCGACTTTGGGTCGTACCAGAACTGATCGCGAAGCGATCAGGTCTGGTGTGACGACCCGGATCGAGTAGCACCAACGCCCGCCCTCGCTTGCGAGGGCGGGCGTTGTGCGTTCCGAGATCGATCCGTGTGCGCAGCAACGCCGACCCCGGCCTCTTCGGAGGCCGGGGCGCGGCGCATTTCGGCCCACGGCGCACACTGGACGGCATGGTCCGATCGATGTGGCACCGCTCGTTCTGGTCGATGGTCGCCGTCTGCGCCGTGCTGCTGGTCGCCACCTTCCACGAGCATCCCGGGGCGACCGCGGCGCCGGCCAGCGCCTCGGCCGGTGGGGCGGCCGGTGGGGCGGTGGTGCCGGTGTGCGCCAGCAAGCAGCTGCACGCCGACTACCGGGCGCGGGACGCCGCAGCCGGTCACCGCTACGGCGTGATCCGGCTGCGCAACGTCGGCGGCTCGGCGTGCACCGTCCAGGGCTACGGCGGCCTGTCCTACGTCGGAGGCGGCGACGGGACCCAGGTCGGCGCGCCTGCTGACCGCGAGCCAGGCACGGCCCGCCGGGTCGTGCTGGCGCCCGGCGAACGCGCGCTCAGCCGGGTCTCGGAGACCGTGGCGGCCAACTATCCCAGCCGCACGTGCCGCCCCGCCGGCGTCGACGCGTTCCTCGTCCACCCGCCCGACGCGGCGCGGCCCTTCTTCGTCATGCACCCCACCACCGGGTGCCTCGACGACGCGGTCCACCTGCTCTCCCACGGTCCGTTCCACCGCTGAGGCCGAGGCGGTGTCGCCGCATGCGGTGCGGCAAGGGAGAATCGCAGCGTGCAGACACGACCCACCTCCGCCGACGTCCTCGTCGTCGGCGCCGGCCCCTCCGGCTCCGCCGCCGCTGCGTGGGCCGCCCGTGCCGGGCTCGACGTCGTGCTGGCCGATGCCGCGACGTTCCCGCGTGACAAGACGTGCGGTGACGGCCTCACCCCGCGCGCGATCGGGGAGATGCAGAAGCTCGGCCTCGAGGACTGGCTGCGCGCCCACACCGTCAACGAGGGCCTGCGTGCCCACGGCTTCGGCCAGACCCTCCTCCTCCCGTGGCCGGGCGGCTCGCTGCCCGACTGGGGCTCGGCGGTCACCCGCACCGAGCTCGACGACCACCTGCGCACGGTGGCGATCAAGAGCGGCGCCCGTGCCGTCGACGGCGCCCGCGCGGTCGGCGTACGCCGGGAGGGGGAGCGGGTCGCGGCGGTCGAGCTGCGCGACGACGAGGGCACCTACGAGGTCGCCTGCCGGTGGCTGGTCGTGGCCGACGGCGTCCGCTCGCCGCTCGGCAAGCTGCTCGGGCGCGAGTGGCACCGTGACACCGTCTACGCGGTCGCCGGCCGCTCCTACGTCGACTCGGAGATGAGCGACGACCCGTGGATCAGCTCGCACCTCGAGCTGCGCGACGACCAGGGCGAGCTGGTGACGGGCTACGGGTGGATCTTCCCGCTCGGCGACGGCACCGTGAACCTCGGCGCCGGCACGCTGGCGACGAGCCGGCGGCCCGCCGAGGTCGCGATCAAGCCCCTGATGCAGACCTACGCCGACACGATCGGCGCCGACTTCGGGCTCTCGGGCGAGCTGCGGATGCCGACCTCGGCGCTGCTGCCGATGGGGGGCGCGGTCAGCAACGTCGCCGGCCCCAACTGGGCCCTCATCGGTGACGCCGCCGCGTGCGTCAACCCGCTCAACGGCGAGGGCATCGACTACGGCCTCGAGACCGGTCGCCTGGTCGCCGAGCACATCGCGAGCGGCGTCGGCCTCGGTGAGGCGTGGCGCTCGACGCTGGTGGAGCACTACGGCGAGGCGTTCTCCATCGCCCGCCGCCTCGCCGGGATCGCCACCCAGCCGAAGGTCGTGTCGGCGCTCGGCCCGGTCGGGATGCGCTCGGACTGGCTGATGACGCTGGCCCTGCGCTGGATGGGCAACCTCGTCGACGACGCCGACCGCGACCGCGCGGCACGCGTCTGGCGATGGGCGGGCCGCCGCTCGGCCGCGCGCGACGCCCGACCGCCCTTCGCCTGAGCCGGGAGCACACACCCGGCGGGGTGCCCACCTCGACGTGGTGCTGGGCTGCGGTCAGACCGACGTCGCGGTCGAGCTGGCCCGCTTGCGGCGCGCCTCCAGCCAGCCGAGGGGGTTGGTGAACGGCTCGAGCACGCGACGCACGGGCGGGCACGCGAGGAAGAAGGTGAGGCCGACGGCGCCGACGACGGTCAGGACCAGGCCGAGCGTCGGGTAGGAGGCCGTGAAGTCGGGCCAGCCGAGCGCCATGAACGTCTTGATGACGAAGCCGTGGAACAGGTAGATGACCATGGTGGCGGTGCCCATCGTGGTGAACCAGCCGAGGTTGCGTCGCGGCACCAGCGACATCACGGAGAAGGCGCCGAGCAGCCCGACCATCATCACGGTGAGGCGGGTCTGGAAGACGATCTCGTTGTCGATCGGGATCTCGGAGTACCCGGTGTCGTACCAGAGCAGCGCCGACTCCGCCCAGGTGTCGGTGTAGAGCGCCATGATCCCGATGCCGACGAGCATCGGCACCGCCGCGACCTTCACCCACACGTCGTCGAGGTGCGCGAGGTGACGGGGCTTGAGGTACAGGCCGAGCACGAAGAACGGCAGCAGGCCGAGGAAGCGGGGGATCATCAGCGCCTCGGTGTCCCAGACCCCGCCGACCAGGCTGACGATCACCGACAGCGGCAGGAAGAGCCAGTGCAGCTTGAGGATCGGGGTGATCAGGCGCCACATCAGCAGCACGATGAGGTACCACATCGTCCAGTGCGGCTCGATCCACAGCGGACCCGTCACGCCCTCGCCGACGACCTCGCGGCGGTAGTAGAACAGGGCGGGCTCGAACAGCAGGTAGGGGATCAGGAGGGTGTAGAGCAGGCTCTTCATCCGGCGGCGGTCCCACTCGAAGGACTTCGAGAGGTAGCCGCTGACGAAGACGAAGGCCGGGATGTGCCACAGGTAGATGAAGTCGTAGACCCAGTGACTGCCTTCGGTGGCCTCCACGAGCCCGATCGAGTGCCCCACGACGACCAGCGTGATCAGGACCATCTTGACGTTGTCGAGCCACGGATCTCGGGACGTGGGGGGCACGGCGCTCACGCTACTTCACTAGGTTGGAGGCATGGGATCCCTGCCGAGGCGACAGCGGGTGGCGGCGTACGCCGTCATCCTCCGAGAGCGCGGTGGTCGGGTCGAGATCCTGCTGAGCCGGCTCGCGCCGCGGGTCTCGCGCTCCGAGCTGTGGACCCTGCCGGGCGGCGGTGTCGACCACGGCGAGGACCCGCGCGACGCCCTGATCCGCGAGGTGCAGGAGGAGGCGGGCCTCGACGCGACGGTGGGTGACCGCGCCCGGGTCTACAGCGCCCACATGCCCCGCACGCCGCGGGACGGGCAGCTCGTCGACGCCCACGCGATCCGCCTGGTCTACGAGGGCTGGGTGTCACCGGACGCGCCCGCCCCGCGGGTGGTCGAGGTCGACGGCTCCACGGTCGAGGCCGCCTGGAAGGCGCTCGACGACGTCGCCGTGGGCGCCGTCCCGGTGTCGTCGGTGGTGACCGAGGCGCTCGTCGACCACCAGCCGTTCCGGCTGCAGCGCGTCGCGGCGTACGCCGTCGTCACCCGCTGCGCCGCAGGCGGCGACGAGGTGCTGCTGACCCGGCTCTCCTCCAGCGCCGCGCACCCCGGTCGGTGGACGCTGCCCGGCGGGGGCGTCGACCACGGCGAGCACCCGTCGGTCGCGCTGGCACGGGAGGTCGAGGAGGAGTGCGGGCTGGCGTGCGAGGTCGGCGACCTGCTCGGCGTGCACGACACCCACTTCTCCGGCACCGCCCCGTCGGGGCGGATCGAGGACTACCACGGGGTGCACCTCCTCTACCGGGCGCGCGTGGCCGACGGGGAGCCCCGGGTGGTGGAGGTGGACGGCACCACCGACGCCGTCGCGTGGGTGCCCACGACACGGATCGCATCGGGCGAGGTCGACGTGCTCGACGTCGTCACCTACGCGTTGGGAGCACGGCGTGACTGAGAGCGTCTTCACCTACGCCGCACCCGGCCTGAAGTTCGGCCGCGGCGCCAGCGACGAGATCGGCTGGGACGTCCAGCAGCTGTGCCGCGACGTCCCGGGCGACGCGGCGCGGCGGGTGCTGCTCGTCACCGACCCCGGCGTCGCGGCCACCGGCCACCCCGAGCGGATCGCCGACGGCATGCGGTCCCGCGGCCTGGAGGTGGTGGTCTACGCCGAGGCGCGCGTCGAGCCGACCGATGCCTCGCTCGAGGCGGCCGTCGCCGCGGCTCGCGCGAGCGGCCCCTTCCACGCCGTGGTGGCGGTCGGGGGCGGCTCGTCGATCGACACCGCCAAGGCGGTCGACCTGATGCTGACCAACCCCGGCGAGCTGATGGACTACGTCAACGCGCCGGTCGGCGGCGGCCGGGCACCCGAGCACCCGCTCCTGCCGCTCGTCGCCGTGCCGACGACCACCGGCACCGGGGCCGAGTCGACCACCATCTGCGTGCTCGACGTCCTGGCGCTCGAGGTGAAGACCGGCATCTCCCACGCCCGGCTGCGGCCCACGCTCGCCGTCGTCGACCCCGACCTGACGATGACGCAGCCCGCGATGGTGACCGCGTCGGCGGGCATGGACATCCTCTGCCACGCGCTCGAGAGCTGGACGGCGCGGTGGTACGCCGACTTCGACGCCAAGCAGCCCGAGCAGCGGGTGCCCTACTGCGGCGCCAACCCCATCGCCGACATGTGGGCCGAGAAGTCCCTGTCGCTCCTCGCCGGGGCGTTCCGGCGCGCGGTCCGCGACGGCTCCGACGCCGAGGCCCGCGAGCAGATGGCCCTCGCCGCCACCTTCGCCGGCCTGGGCTTCGGCAACGCCGGCGTCCACGTCCCGCACGCCTGCGCCTACCCGATCGCCGGCCGCGTCCGCGACTACCGACCCGAGGGCTACCCCGCGGACGAGCCGATCGTCCCGCACGGGATGGCCGTCGTGATGACCGCGCCCGCCGCCTTCGCGTTCCTCCACGACGCCGCGCCCGAGCGCCACCGCCGTGCGGCCGAGCTCCTCGGCGGCACCGGCGAGCCGCTGCCCGACGTGCTGCGCCGCCTGATGCGGGACGTCGGCCTGCCGAGCGGCCTGGCCGAGCTCGGCTTCGGGCAGGCCGACGTCGACGACCTGGTCGAGGGGGCGCTCAAGCAGCAGCGCCTGCTCGCCACCGCACCCGTCGCGGTCACGGCCGAGGACCTGGCCACCGTGTTCCAGGAGTCCCTCGAGCACTGGTGACCTCCGCCCGCGCGGCGACGCGCGAGGAATGAGCGGCCTTCCCGCCGGTCACTAGGATGAGGGCATGAACCCCCGCCACCGTCGACTCGTGATCCCGGTGGCGCTGGGGGCACTCATCCTCATCGTCGTCCTCGCCGCCGTCCTGTGAGCACTCCTCCGGAGGCAGGGCTCGCGACGGTCCGCTCGGCGATCGTCGACGCCGACCACCTCGTGCGCGCGCTCGCGAGCGGTCGGCGCAAGGGCGGTCCGGTCCCCGTCGTGGAGGGACGCGAGGTGCGTCGGGTCGAGGTGCGGGTCGTCGACCTCCGGGCCGGGCGCCACCTGCAGGTGACGTCGTACGACGACACGCAGGCGCACACCACCAACCACCTCGCGGGCGAGGCGGCCGAGGCAGCGGTGGACGCGCTGCTCGCGGAGCCGTTCGCCAACTGGCACGTCGACACCACCACCGCCACCCACCAGCTGAGGGTGACCAAGAAGGGCGTGCCGCTGCTGCACACCTCGACGCGCACCGACGAGGTCGCGCCGTCCCGGGGCCACGACCGGCCCAAGGACCGGTTGCTCGCCGAGGACCACCCGGTGCTGGTCGCGCTCGGCATCAGCGACGCCCAGGGGCGGGTCAAGCCGACCCGGCAGGCGAAGTACCGCCAGGTGGAGGAGTTCGTCCGGCTGCTCGACGCGAGCCTCACCGAGGCCGTCGCGCAGGGACGGGTGCGCACCCCGACCGCCGACGACCCGCTGCGCGTGGTGGACCTGGGTTGCGGCAACGCCTACCTGACGTTCGCCGCCCACGCCCACCTGTCCGACCGGCTCCCGGTGCGGGTCACCGGCGTCGACGTCAAGCAGCAGTCCGCCGACCACAACTCGCGCGTCGCCGCCGACCTCGGCATCGACGCCGACTTCGTCGTCGGGTCGATCGCCGACGCCCGGCTCGAGCAGGCGCCCGACGTCGTCCTCGCGCTGCACGCCTGCGACACGGCGACCGACGACGCCCTCGGCCGCGCGCTGGAGTGGGAGGCCCCGCTGGTCCTCGCCGCCCCGTGCTGCCACCACGACATCGCCGCCCAGCTCCGGACGACGGACGTGCCCGCGCCCTACGCGATGCTCACCCGCCACGGCATCCTGCGCGAGCGCTTCGCCGACACCCTCACCGACGCGCTGCGCGCCGCGCTGCTGCGCCGCGAGGGCTACCGCGTCGACGTCGTCGAGTTCGTCGAGAGCGCCCACACCCCGCGCAACACGCTGCTGCGGGCCGTGCGCACGGGAGCCGACGGCTCCGAGGCGGCTCGTGAGTACGACGAGCTCCTCGGCGCCTGGGGCGTGAAGCCCCGGCTCGGCGAGCTGCTCGGGCATGGCTGAGCGGCGTCGGGTCGCCCGCGGCCGGTAGTCGGCCGCGACCAGCGAGCCAGGTTCGCCGGCCTTGTCGAGGAACCCGTTGACGATGAGGGGGCCGGCGACGCCCGCGGCGGCCCACGCGGTCAGCAGTCGCCCGTGCATCGGCGCCCACCTCGAGCGTCCCGAAGAGGTCCTTCAGGTAGGCTAGGCACGGTCGCGAACCCACCGCCGTAGTAGGAGATGATCACGGCCGCGAGCGCGACGAACACGAAGGTGCTGGAGCTGCCGAACAGTGCCAGCAGCAGGTAGAGCACGAGCCCGACGCCGAGGTACATCACGTACGTGCCCCTGCGGCCGATCCGGTCGGACAGGCTCGACCAGACGAACCGGCCGATCATGTTGGCCAGCGACAGCACGCCGACGAAGCCGGCCGCCGCCGCGGCCGAGATCGAGCTGACCCCGCCGACCCGGAAGAAGTCCTGGATCATCGGTGCGGCCTGCTCGAGGATGCCGATCCCGGCGGTGACGTTGCAGAAGAGCACGACCCACAGGAACCAGAACTGGGGGGTCCGGACGGCATTCGACGCGCGCACGAGCGCGCCGTTGGTGCCGGGCGAGTGCTCGGCAGTCTGGTCGTCGCCATGGCCGGGTGGCACTCGGATCAGGGCGGCGCCGATCAGCATGAACACCGTGTAGACCACGCCGAGCGTGATGAAGGTCTGCGACAGGGCCGAGCCCGACGCCACCGCGCCGGGCTCGGTGGGCACGAACCCGGGGTCGAAGGCGCTCATCAGCCGATTGGAGAGTGGTGCGGCGATGAGCGCGCCGCCGCCGAAGCCCATGATCGCCAGGCCAGTCGCGAGTCCCGGCCGGTCGGGGAACCACTTGATGAGCGTCGAGACCGGTGAGATGTAGCCGATGCCGAGGCCGATGCCGCCGATGACGCCGTAGCCGAGGTACAGCAGCCACAGCTGGCCGGTCGCGATGCCGGCCGCGCCGACGAAGAAGCCCGTGCCCAGCAGAGGGCGGCCGCGAGCATCGCCTTCTGGGCGCCCTCGTCGCCGTCCCGTTCCTGCTGGGCGCGGCCGCCGGTGCTCCGGGCGCGGCCGACCACCCGGCGTTCCGCTTCGAGGACCCCGAGATCGTCGAGTCGAGCGGGCTCGTCGTGCTGCCGGGCGCCGGTCGCGACGCCGGTCTCGTCGTCACCACCAACGACTCCGGCGACTCCGGCCGGGTCTTCGCCGTCGACCCCGCCACGGGCGCCACGGTCGGCGTCACGAGGTGGCCGACCGACCCCGAGGACGTGGAGGCACTGGCCCCCGCCGGTCCCGGCCGGGTGTGGGTCGCCGACACCGGCGACAACCGGCACGCCCGCGCATCGGTGTCGGTGCTCCGGGTGCCTGTCGGTCGCGGCGACCGCGATCGTCGAGCCCGAGGCGTACGAGCTCGTCTACCCCGACGGCGCTCGTGACGCCGAGGCGCTGGTCAGCCACCCCGTGACCGGTCAGCTCTTCGTCATCACGAAGGGCGTCTTCGCCGGCACGGTGTACGCCGCCCCGCAGCGGCTGCGCGCCGACCGGCCCAACCGCCTGACCGAGGTCGGCCAGGCGCCGGGCATCGTCACGGACGCCACGTTCCTGCCCGGCGGGGGAGGGGTCGTCATGCGCACCTACTCGACGGCCCACCTGTCGGCGTTCCCGTCGTGGCAGGGCGTCGAGTCGTGGCCGCTCCCCGACCAGGACCAGGGCGAGGGTGTCGCCCTCGCCGGGGACGAGCTGCTCGTCAGCACCGAAGGGGCCCGCTCGCAGGTGCTCCGGGTGGGCCTGCCGGCCTCGGCCGGCGCGACCGACCGCCTGTCGCCGGCGTGGACGAGCCTGCGCTGGCTCGCGACGGCGTACGGCCTGCCGCTCTAGCCGTCGGCGAGGGCCGCGTCGAGCGCGGCCTGGACGTGCAGCGTCGTGCAGGGGAAGACCGGCAGCTCGACGTCGGCCTGCTTGACGAGCAGCTCGAGCTCGGTGCAGCCGAGCAGCACGCCACCCGCGCCGGCGTCCCACAGCTCCTCGATGATCGACACGACGCGGCTGCGCGTGCGGGGCAGCACGACGCCGTGGACGAGCTCCTCGTAGATCGCGTCGTTGAGGAAGTCGTGGTGCGAGGCGTCGGGCACCACGACCGACAGGCCGTGGGCCTGCAGCCGGTCGACGAAGAACGACTCCGACATCGCGACCTTCGTGCCGATCAGCCCGACGGTCTCGACCCCCGCGGCCTTGACCGCCTCCGCCACGACGTCGCCGAGGTGGAGCACGGGGATGCCGACGGCCTCCTCGACCTGGCCGGCGACCTTGTGGAACGTCGTGGTGCACAGCAGCAGGAAGTCGGCACCCGCCCGCTCGACCCCGCGGGCGGCGTCGGCGAGGAGCGCCCCGACCTGGTCCCAGCGCTCGTCGTCCTCGAGGTGGGTGACCTCCGCGAAGTCGACCGTGGTGAGCGCGAGCCTGGGGGAGGACAGCCCGCCGAGGCGCTCCCGCATCCCGAGGTTGAGGTCGCGGTAGTAGACCGCGCTGCTCTCCCAGCTCATGCCGCCGACGAGTCCGATGGTCTTCACGCGCGGCAGTCTGCCACCTCTCAGCTGCGGTGGACCTTGTGTGCCGCAGCCTGGGCACGCGGCTTGATCACCAGCTCGTCGATGTCGACGTGCGAGGGCCGGGTGGCCACCCACGCGATGGCGTCGGCGACGTCCTCGGCCAGCAGCGGCTGGTCGACGCCGGCGTACACGGCGTCGGCCTTCTCCTGGTCGCCGTCGAAGCGGACGAGCGAGAACTCGTCGGTCCGCACCATCCCGGGGGCGACCTCGCTGATGCGCACCGGCTCGCCGTTGAGCTCGAGCCGCAGCGTCTCGGACACCACCTTCACGCCGTGCTTGGCCGCCGTGTAGCCGGCGCCGCCCTCGTAGGCCCAGCGACCGGCCGTCGACCCGACGTTGACGATCACCGCGTCGCCGCTGGCCCGGAGCGCGGGCAGCAGCGCCTTGGTCACCCGGACGAGCCCGAGGACGTTGACCTCGTACATCCAGCGCCAGCCGTCGACGTCGGCCCCGTCGACCCGGTCGACACCGACGGCACCACCGGCGTTGTTGACCAGCACGTGGCAGGTCGGCACCGCCGCGGCGAGCGCGTCGACCGACGCCTGGTCGGTGATGTCGCACGTGATGGCCTCGCCCCCGATCTCGGCGGCCAGGTCCTCGATGCGGTCGGTGCGGCGGGCGGCGCAGACGACGCGGAAGCCCTGCGCCGCCAGGGCGCGCGCCGTCGCGGCACCGATGCCGCTGGAGGCGCCGGTCACGACGGCGGTGCGGGACTGGGTGCTGTCGATGCTCATGCGCCCATCCTGCCAAGATCCGGTGCTGACAAGATTGCGGGGTGATCTTCGCGGCGGCCGACGGTTCGGCACTCGGCAATCCCGGCCCGGCCGGCTGGGCGTGGTACGTCGACGACGACTGCTGGGCGTCCGGCGGCTGGCCGCGCGGCACCAACAACATGGGTGAGCTGATGGCGGTCCTCGACCTCCTCCAGCAGACGGCGCACGTCGACGACGAGCTGCACGTCTTCTGCGACAGCAAGTACGTCATCGACTCGGTCACCAAGTGGATGCCGGGCTGGAAGCGCAAGGGCTGGAAGAAGAGCGACGGCAAGCCCGTGCTCAACGTGGAGCTGATGAAGGCCCTCGACGCCGCCATGGAGGGCCGGCGCGACACCGTCCGCTTCGAGTGGGTCAAGGGCCATGCCGGCCACGAGCTCAACGAGGCGGCCGACAAGCGCGCCAACGCCGCCGCGACCGCCTACCAGCGCGGTGTCGAGCCCGATGCCGGGCCGGGCTTCGCGGGCAGCAGCACCGCCCACCCCGCCGCGACGGTCGGGCAGGTCGAGCAGGAGCCCGACCTGTTCAGCGACCTCGTCGACCAGGCCCGGCAGGTGGAGGCGACCGACGAGGAGCACGTCGTCGCCATGGAGCGGGCGCTGCTGAGCGACGAGGTGCGCGGCGACCGGGCCGCCGTCGCGGCCCTGCTCCATCCGCAGTGGCAGGAGGTCGGGCGCTCGGGCCGGTTGTGGACCCGCGCAGACCTGCTCGCCGAGGTCGGCCCGATCGAGCCGGTGAGCCTCGACGTGGTGTCGGTCGAGCGGGTCGACCGCGACACGATCCTGCTCCTGTGGCGCGCGCTGGCCGACGAGCGGTCGACGCTGCGCAGCAGCCTCTGGGTGCGCACCGGTGGGCAGTGGCAGCAGCGCTTCCACCAGGGCACCGACGAGCCCTGAGGTCCGGCCCGACGGGCCCTGGCGGTCCCGTCCGCCCCAGGACCGCCCATCGGGGTGGGTCGTGGCACACTCGTCCGATGCCTCCTGCGAAGCTCGCTGCGTCGCTCGCCCTGCTGGGCGGCGCGACGTGGATCCTGCACGCGCTGCTCGGCGGCGGTGACGGCTTCCTCCTCGACGTCCTGCACCTCGTCGGCCTCGCCTGCCTGATGGCCGCGTCCGCCGCCTTCGGCACCACGCTCGTCAAGGGCGACGCCGTGGCCGTGCGCGCCGTCGTCGGCGTGGCGACCGCCCTGCTGGCGCTGTCGGTCGTCGAGGCGTTCCGGCCCGACGGCACCTCCTGGTACGACGGCTCCTGGGGCGTCGCGGCCGTGGTCCTCGGCGCTCTCGCGCTGGCGCGCGGCCGGGGCCGCTCGACCAGCCGTCGCCCGGCCGGCGCACACGCCCGCTGACCGGCGGCAATCCACGCGGGAATCCCAGCGGACCTCCCGGGGTTGTGCCTGAGGTGCCCTGACCGGGGCACGCAGTCGAGGTCTCGAGGAGGCAACGTGGGCGAGCGGGTCGCGATGATCAGCCTGCACACCTCACCGCTGGACCAGCCCGGGACGGGCGACGCCGGCGGGATGAACGTCTACGTGATCGAGCTCTCGCGACGCCTGGCTGCCCAGGGCATCGCGGTCGACGTCTTCACGCGGGCCACCTCGTCCTCCCTGCCGCAGGTCGTCGAGGCGGCCGACGGTGTGCTCGTCCGACACGTCGCCGCCGGGCCGTTCGAGGGCCTCACCAAGGGTGAGCTGCCCGGTCAGCTGTGCACCTTCGCGCGCGAGGTGCTCCGCACGGAGGCGATGCAGCCCCTGGGGCACTACGACGCGGTCCACTCCCACTACTGGCTCTCCGGCCAGGTCGGCGCGCTCGCCCGGGACCGGTGGAACGTCCCCCTCGTGCACTCGATGCACACCATGGCCAAGGTCAAGAACGAGGCGCTCGCCGAGGGTGACACCCCCGAGCCGGTGTCCCGGGTGATCGGCGAGGAGCAGGTGGTGGAGGCCGCCGACCTCCTGGTCGCCAACACCGACACCGAGGCCCGCCAGCTGATCGACCTGTACGACGCCAGCCCCGACGCCGTCGAGGTGATCCACCCCGGTGTCGACCTCACCGTCTTCGCTCCGCGCGGCCGCGCGGAGGCCCGCCGCGAGCTCGGCCTGCCAGAGGACGCGGCCGTGCTGCTGTTCGCCGGCCGGATCCAGCCGCTCAAGGCGCCCGACGTCCTGCTTCGCTCGGTCGCGGTGCTGCTCGAGCAGGACCCGTCCCTGCGGCACCGGCTCGTCGTACCCGTGGTGGGTGGGCCGTCCGGCTCCGGGCTCGAGCACCCCACCGCCCTCGCCGACCTGGCGACCGACCTCGGCATCGACGACGTCGTGCGGTTCGTCCCGCCGGTCAGCCAGGCCGAGCTGGCCGTGTGGACCTCGGCCGCCACCGCGGTCGCGGTCCCGTCCTACAACGAGTCGTTCGGCCTCGTCGCCGTCGAGGCGCAGGCGACCGGCACCCCGGTGGTGGCCGCCGCGGTCGGCGGGCTCACCACGGTGGTGCGCGACGGGGTGAGCGGCATCCTCGTCGACACCCACGAGCCTCGCGACTGGGCCGCCAGCCTGCGCCGCCTGATCGACGACCCGGAGCTGGTCGAGCGGCTCGGCCGGGGTGCGGTCGCCCACGCGCAGGACTTCTCGTGGGAGCGCACCGCGGCCCGCACGCTGGACGCCTACGAGCGTGCCAGTGGCCGCATGCGTGCTGAGATGGCCTCATGAGCGCCCCGTCCGCCACCGCGACGGCCGTCGACGCCGTCCGCGACTACCTCGTCGCCAACGAGATCGAGCACGACGAGACCTCCCGCGAGGGAGTCGAGGGCGCGCGCTTCTCGCTCACGCTGCCGGGGGAGAAGAAGCTGCAGACGCCCGTGCGCCTCGACGTCGGCGCCCACGCGCTGGGCGTGCACGCCTTCGTGTGCCGCAACCCCGACGAGAACCACGCCCGGGTGCACCGCTGGCTGCTGGAGCGCAACCTCAGGATGTACGCCGTCTCGTTCGCCGTCGACCGCCACGGCGACATCTACCTCGAGGCGCGGCTGCCGCTGGCCTCGGTCGACCCCGACGAGCTCGACCGCATCCTCGGCTCCGTGCTCGCCAACGCCGACGAGTCGTTCAACGCGATCCTCGAGCTGGGGTTCGCCACGTCCATCCGCAAGGAGTGGGAGTGGCGGATCTCCCGCGGCGAGTCGACGCGCAACCTCGAGGCGTTCCGCGGCTGGCTCGAGGCCTAGCTGCTCTCGCTGGTCGAGGAGGGCGCCCCGGCGCCCGTCACGAGACCCGGTCGCGGGTGCGCGGCTTGCGGCGCGTCATCAGCACGCCGACGATGGCCAGCGCGCCGCCGACGAAGCTCAGGGTCGGCGGCACCTCGTTGATGGTCAGCCACGCCACGAGCGTGGCGATGCCCGGCACGAGGAACGTCGTCAGCGACAGGGCTCCGGCGTCGGTGTGGGTGAGCGCGAAGGCCCACGTCGTGAAGGCGACGGCGGTGGGGAACACGCCCAGGTAGACGATCCACCACAGCTCCGCGCCGCCGTCGGCGACGATGCCCGGGAGGTCGCTCGAGAAGGGCAGGCAGATGAGCGCGCCCATCAGGAACGAGAC
Organism: uncultured Actinomycetota bacterium; assembly: GCA_963701485.1. Lineage (GTDB taxonomy): Bacteria > Actinomycetota > Actinomycetes > Propionibacteriales > Nocardioidaceae > Nocardioides. Next base: position 54,827 of record CAVPAA010000007.1, on the reverse strand, counting down.
GAACACGACCTGCACGGACGGCAGGCGGCGCAGCAGGACCTTCTGGGTCAGCACCCCGACGGCGTACATCACCGCGGCGACGAGCACGAGGCCCACGCCGAGGAGGCTGGCGTTCGCGTCGGTCGACGACCCGCGGGCGATGACGGCGACGCCGGCGAAGCCGACGAGCATGCCGCCGACCAGCCACGCGTGCATCCGCTCGCCGAACAGCGGGATCGCGAGCAGGGCGACGATGACCGGGCCGATCTGGATGATCATCGCGGCGGTGCCGGCGTCGACGTGGCGCTCACCGGCGTTGAGGGTCAGGTTGTAGATGCCGAACCAGCCGACGCCGCCGGCCGCCAGCAGGGTCCACTCACGTCGGGTGGGGCGCACCCAGCCGCGGCGCAGCACCAGCGGCAGCACCACGAGCGCGGCCACCAGGAGGCGACCCGATCCGAGAGCGCCGGGGCTGACGTCGTGCGCCACGTGCCGGATCACCACGAACGCCGACGCCCACATGACCAGCGTGACGGCGCCGGCGGCGACCGGCAGCCAGGGGGCGGGGGAGGACGTGGTGGGCTCGCTCCCGGCGGTCTGGGTCGTCGTGGTCACAAGTCAAGGCTAGGTACGGTCATGACGGACCGCCAGCGCTTTTCGGACGTCGTACGCCGACATCCCGCCGCGCTCCCGCCGTTGGTCGAGGAGGGACGGAGTCCCGTCACGGGACCGGGCTCAGGGTCGGAGATCTCGACACGTCCATCGCTGCCCAGCGCGGCGCGCTGGATCTCTGCCCTTCGGCTCAGAGATCCAGCTTGTAGCCCAGCCCGCGGACGGTGACGAGGTACTTCGGCTCGCCCGGGTCGGGCTCGAGCTTGGCGCGGAGCCGCTTGACGTGCACGTCGAGCGTCTTGGTGTCGCCGACGTAGTCGGAGCCCCACACCCGGTCGATCAGCTGGCCCCGGGTGAGCACGCGGCCGGGGTTGCGCAGGAACATCTCGAGCAGCTCGAACTCCTTGAGCGGCAGCCGCTGCTCGGTCCCGTCCACGGTGACGACGTGGCGCTCGACGTCCATCCGGACCGGTCCCGCCTCGAGGGTGTCGGGCATCAGGTCGGGCTCCTGGCCGCGGCGGAGCACGGCGCGGATGCGGGCGACCAGCTCGCGCGGCGAGTAGGGCTTGGTGACGTAGTCGTCGGCGCCGAGCTCGAGCCCGACCACCTTGTCGACCTCGTCGTCCTTGGCGCTCACCATGATCACCGGGACCGACGACGTCTGGCGGATCTGCCGGCAGACCTCCGTGCCGGGGATCCCGGGGAGCATCAGGTCGAGCAGGACGATGTCGGGTCCGAAGCGGTCGAACTCCGTCAGGGCGGTGTTGCCGTCGGCGGCGATCGCCACCTCGTAGCCCTCCTTGCGGAGCATGTAGGCGAGGGCGTCGCTGTAGCTCTCTTCGTCCTCGACGACGAGTACGCGGGTCATGTCGTGGTCTCCTGCTGTGCTCTGCGTGGTCCGGGATCGGTGCCGGTCGTGGGTCGCACGGGGGCGACCACCTCGACCGGGGTGGTGCTGCCGGTGCCCTGGCCGGGCTCCGAGCTGCGGGGGAGCGTGAGGGTGAAGGTCGAGCCCTGTCCCTGCACCGACCACACGGCGATGTCGCCGCCGTGGGTGGCCGCGACGTGCTTGACGATCGAGAGGCCGAGGCCGGTGCCGCCCGTCGAGCGGTGGCGCGCCGGGTCGACGCGGTAGAACCGCTCGAAGATGCGGTCGATGTCGCCGGCCGGGATGCCGATGCCCTGGTCGACCACCGAGATCTGGACGTGGTCGCCCTCGGACCTGGTCGTGACGACCACGCGCGAGCCCGCGTTGGAGTAGGCGACCGCGTTGGCGACGAGGTTGCTGATCGCGGCGCCGATCTGCTCCTGCGACCCGAAGACCTCCAGGTGCGGCTCGCCGCGCGACTCCACGGTGATCTGCTTGGCGGCCGCCTCGATGGCACTGGTGTCGACGGCGGTCGCGACCGCGGCCTCGAGGTCGACCATGACGGGCCGCTCGAGCGGGTCGTGGCCCTGCAGCCGGGACAGCTCGATGATCTGCTGCACGAGCTTGGAGAGCCGGTCGCTCTCGGTGAGCATCCGCCCGGCGAAGCGCTGCACGGCCTCCGGGTCGTCGGCCGCGTCGTTGACGGCCTCGGCGAGCAGACGGATCGCGCCGACGGGTGTCTTCAGCTCGTGGCTGACGTTGGCGACGAAGTCGCGGCGCACGGCCTCCACGCGGCGCTCGCGGGTGCGGTCCTCGACGAGCGCCAGCACCAGCCTGGCCCCGAGCGGCGCCACACGCGCGGTCAGCGTGCGGGTGAACCCGCCGTCGGTCGCGGGCAGGTCGATGTCGCTCTCGCGGATCTGCCCGTCGCGTCGTACCTGCGCGATGAGGTCGAGCAGCTCGGGCAGCAGGACGGTGTTGCCGCGCACCAGCCCGAAGGCGTACGCCGGCGCCGAGGCCTTGAGGACGTGATCGGACTCGTCGACCACGACCGCGCTGGACCGCAGGATGCTCAGGACGGCCGCGACGCCCGCCTGGACGACGGGCGGCTCTGCCGCGGGGGCGGTGTGCCGCTGCCGGTCGCTGATGTGCCACGCGAGGACCGCGCCGCCCGCCACGATGGCCCCGACGAATGCCGCCAAGGCAGCCTGCGTCGTCGGATCCACGCTCACATCGTACGCATCGCGGACGGGTGTCCTGACCGGACGGACACCCGGCACGGAGTGTTCACCCCTCGTTCATCGAGCACGCACATCTGTTCGCTTCGGCTGCCTACAGTGCCCGTCATGCGTGAGGCTTTCCATGACCAGCTCGACGGCATCTTCGCCGACCTGTCCGACATCTGCGGACAGGTCGAGATCGCCGTGCGCGAGGCCACCAAGGCGCTGCTGAGCGGCGACGTGCACACCGCGGACCAGGTGATCAGCAACGACAAGGCGATCGACGCGGCCCGCGAGCGGGTCGACGACACGGCGTTCGCGCTGCTCTCGCTGCAGCAGCCCGTGGCCGGCGACCTGCGGATGATCGTCTCCGCGCTGCGGATGGTCAGCGAGCTCGAGCGGATGGGCGACCTCTCGGTCCACGTCGCGAAGATCGCCCGGCTGCGCGTGCCGTCGGTCGCGGTGCCCGACGAGCTGCGTCCCACCATGGAGCAGATGGCCCGCACGGCCGAGGACATGGTGCGCCGGGTGCGGGACATCATCGTCGACCGCGACGTCGAGGCGGCCATCGAGCTCGGCCGCGACGACGAGGTGATGGACCAGCTGCGCCGCCGCAGCTTCACCGAGCTGCTCTCCACCGACTGGCAGCACGGCGTCGAGGCCGCGGTCGACATCGCCCTCCTCGGCCGCTACTACGAGCGCATCGCCGACCACGCCGTCTCGGTCGCCAACCGGGTCGTCTTCGTCGTCACCGGCGACCTGCCCCCGCGCGACTGACGTACGCCGCTGCGGTGCCGCTCCGCTGGAGCGGTGCCGGAGCCACATTCCGGCTGCCCGGAACGTGGGTGGGCCACCGCCCGCCGGCGTGTCGTACGACGGCGCGCGGCCGGGCGGTGCCGGAGCCACACTCCGAAGGCTTGGAATGTGGGTGAGCCACCGACCCGGCGTGTCGAGAGGAGTCTCAGCGACCCTGGTTGGCGACGGCTGCGGCAGCGGCCGCGGCGGCCTCGGGGTCGAGGTACTCGCCACCGGAGACGGTGGGACGCATGTCCTCGTCGAGGCGGTAGACCAGCGGCATGCCGGTGGGGATGTTGAGGCCGGCGATGTCCTCGTCGCTGATCTGGTCGAGGTGCTTGACCAGCGCGCGCAGGCTGTTGCCGTGGGCGGCCACCAGCACGGTCCGGCCGGACTGCAGGTCCGGCACGATCTCGGCCTCCCAGTAGGGCAGGAAGCGGGCGATGACGTCCTTGAGGCACTCGGTGCGCGGCAGCTCGTCGCCGAGGTCGGCGTAGCGCGGGTCGGCGGCCTGGGAGAACTCCGAGGAGTCGTCGAGCGGCGGCGGCGGGGTGTCGAACGAGCGGCGCCAGAGCATGAACTGCTCCTCGCCGTACTCATCGAGGGTCTGCTTCTTGTCCTTGCCCTGGAGCGCACCGTAGTGGCGCTCGTTGAGCCGCCACGAGCGCTTCACCGGGATCCAGTGGCGGTCGGCGGCGTTCAGCGACAGGTGGGCGGTGGTGATCGCCCGGCGCTGGAGCGAGGTGTGCACGATGTCGGGCAGCAGCCCGGCCTCGACCAGCAGCTCGCCCCCGCGGACCGCCTCGGCACGGCCCTTCTCGGTGAGGTCGACGTCGACCCAGCCGGTGAAGAGGTTCTTGGCGTTCCACTCGCTCTCGCCGTGGCGGAGCAGGACGAGCGTGTGCGTCATGAGGCGTCCATGCCTTCCCAGTAGCCGAAGTCGTCGGGGACGACCGGGACGTTGAGCGAGACGCGCTCGCCGTTGCCGAAGTCGAAGGACAGCGCGACGAAGTCGCCCGCGGCGAAGTCGCCGGTCAGGACGATGTCGGCCGGCGGCTCGGCCAGGTTGACCAGGCCGGAGGGCGGGACGGCGACGGGCTCGAACTCGGCGGCCTCGACGGTCGTGCCGTCAGCGCCGGGGTCACCGGCGGAGATGGCGGTGAGGCTCTGCTCGTCGACGCCGTCGTTGTTGGACAGCGAGGCCACGAAGGTGCCGGACCCCTCGGCGCCGGAGACCACCACGGCGGAGAGCAGGTCGACCACGCCCTCGCGGCTGTTGGCGCCGCCGGCGGGGGTGTAGTCGCGCTCGGTGGCGTAGTCGAACCCACACGAGGTCAGCGGGGCGGCGAGAGCGATGACCGCGGCGGCGGTCGCGAGGGATCGGAGTCGCATGGCTGACAGCCTAGCGTCGGCTCAGCTCAGTCCGACGGTCCGCCCTGAGATCAGGATGGCGGCGAGGACGAGGCCGGTCCACGCGCCCGCCAGCAGCAGGAGGCGAGGGGTGCCGGTGCGCAGCGCCACCAGCATCGGGAACGACTTCTCCCCCTCCTCGTGGTCGTGCACGAGGCCCGGCAGCGCGAGCAGCACGTGGACGCCGAGCCCGAGGGCTGCCGCCAGGGCGACCATCACCGGCACGGGCGGCGTCGGGGAGCCGACCCCGCCCCAGCCGCCGTACGCCAGGAACGCGGGGTAGAGCGCGAAGCTCGCCATCCACGGCACGAACGACAGCGCCCGTGCGTGCAGGAACCGGTCACCGACCGCGGAGACCGCCAGGAGCGCGAGGTACGTCGCCCCGGCCCGGCGTCCGTTGGCGACGGCGAGCGGTACGACGAGCAGGAAGGCGCAGGTGAGCGCGAACCACACGGTGCCGGGGTCGAGCCGGCCCGAGGCGAGCGGCTTGTCGGGGCGCCGTCGGGTGTCGCGCTCGCGGTCGGTGAGGTCGTCGGCCCAGCCCAGCAGCGACTGGCCGACCAGGACCGTGGCGGCGACGAGGCCGACCTCGCGCAGCGGGCGTCCGGCGACCGCCGCGGCGGTGCCCAGCGCGGCCGCGGTCACGACCGCCTGGCGCGGGTGGGCTGCCCGGGCGAGGAGCAGCGACGGGGTCGTCGACAGGGTCGTGGCAAGGGCCCGAGGCATGGGCCGCAGTATGGCTCAGCGGGGGGTCGGCGGGAGGCTCGCACCACAGCAACGGGTGACTTGTCAAGCCCGCATAGGGCCTCTGACCTGCGCAAACGCGGCTGGAGGTGCCTCGAAGCCGTGTTAGAATGTTCACCTAGGAAGGGGAACTGAACATATGACTTTCACCGTTGGCGAAACGGTCGTCTATCCCAATCACGGGGCCGCGGTCATCGAGGAGATCGAGACCCGGACGATCAAGGGAGAGGACCGCGAGTACCTCGTCCTCCGGATCGTCGCCCAGCAGGACCTGGTCGTGCGCGTGCCGGCCTGCAACCTCGATCTCGTCGGCGTCCGCGACGTCGTCGACAAGGAAGGCCTCGACCGCGTCTTCGACGTGCTGCGGGCCGCCCACGTCGAGGAGCCGACCAACTGGTCGCGCCGCTACAAGGCGAACCTGGAGAAGCTGCACTCGGGTGACGTGATGAAGGTGTCGGAGGTCGTCCGCGACCTGTGGCGCCGCGAGCGTGACCGCGGGCTGTCGGCCGGCGAGAAGCGGATGCTGGCCAAGGCACGGCAGATCCTGGTCTCCGAGCTGGCGCTCGCCGAGAAGACCAACGAGGACAAGGCCGAGGCCATGCTCGACGAGGTGCTCGCCTCCTGAGCGTGGACGACGCCGACCGAGGCCCCTGGGACGACGTTCCCCGGGGCCTCGGTCTCGTTCTGGACGAGGACCGCGGCACCCTGCCCTACGCGCTGATCCACGGCGACGCGCTGGTGGCGTGCGCCGCGTGGGCGCTGGGCGCGTCCGGGGTGGACCTCCTCGACGCGTCCGTGTCGTGGGAGGGGCTCGTCGGGTCCGAGGAGGACCTGGTCCTCCACGACGCCCTGTGCCCGATGACGCCGCCGGCCTTCCTCGCCGCCTGCCTCGAGCACGCGCGCGAGACAGGGCGCCCCGTCGTGGGCGTCCGCCCGGTGACCGACACCGTCAAGGTGGTCGCCGACGGCCCCACCGGACCGATCGTCGGCGAGACGCTCGACCGCGACGCCCTGGTGGCCGTCGCCTCGCCCCTCGTCGTCCCGGCCGCCGTCCTGGCATCCCTGCCGCGGTGGCCGTCGTCCGACCTCGCCCGGGCGGTCGCCGACCTGGCGGCCGCCGGTCACGCGGTCGAGACGCTCGAGGCACCCCCGGAGGGTCGGCGGGTGTCCTCGCCCGACGACGTACGCCTCCTCGACGCGCTCACCGCTCCGCCGGGCTGAGCTCCTCGGCCAGCGCGACGTCCTCGGGGAAGGTGACCTTGAGGTTGAGCGGGCTGCCGGGCACGGCCGCGACGGCGACGTCGCGGTAGGCGGCGACGCACGCCGAGGTGTCGGTGCCCTCGAAGCCGTCGTCCGACGCCGCCCGGTAGGCCGCCAGCACGTCGTGGGCGCGGAAGGCCTGCGGCGTCTGCACGCCGCCCACCCGCTCGCCGACGAGCCGCTGGTCGTGCCTCAGCAGGTGGGTCACCGGGACCACCGGGATGGCTCCGCCCACCTCGCGGGCGGCGGCGACCACCGCCTCCCACAGGGGACGCCCCGCCAGCGGCCGGGCGCCGTCGTGGACGACCACGACGTCGACCTCGCCCGACTCGACGTCGGGGGCCAGCACCCGCAGCGCGGCCCACTCCGAGGCGTGCCGCGTCGCACCGCCGTCGACGACCAGCACCTCGTGGTCGCCGAGGTACGGGGCGACGGCCGACTCCACCGCCGGGCGGTCCTCGGGGCGCACGACGAGGACGAGGCGGCGTACGTCCGGCAGCGCGAGCGCGTCGCGCACCGACCACGCCAGCACGGGGACGCCCCGCAGCGGCAGCAGGACCTTGTTGACCTCGGCGCCGACCCGGCTGCCCGAGCCGGCGGCGAGGATGACGACAGCGGTGGACACGCGCGCGGCCTCAGCGGGTGAGGAGCGCGGTGGCGATCGCCGCCACGCCCTCGCCGCGGCCGGTCAGCCCGAGGCCGTCGGTGGTGGTCGCGGACAGGCTGACCGTGGCCCCGAGGGCGGCCGTCAGCGCCGCGACGGCCTCGTCGCGGCGCGGGCCGAGCCGCGGGACGTTGCCGATGACCTGCACGGCGACGTTGCCGATCTCCCACCCCTCGGCCCGCACCCGGCGGGCGGTCTCCTCCAGCAGGGCGGCGCCCGACGCTCCGGCCCACTCGGGCGCAGAGGTGCCGAAGTTGCTGCCCAGGTCGCCGAGACCGGCGGCCGAGAACAGGGCGTCGCACGCGGCGTGGGCGGCCACGTCGGCATCGGAGTGACCCTCGAGCCCGGCCGGCTCGTCCGGCCACGCCAGGCCGGCGAGGTGCATGGGTACACCGACGACGAGCCGGTGCACGTCCGTGCCGATGCCGATGCGGGGGGCGGGGTAGGGGGAGGTCACGTCGGCATCATGCCGGACCGCCCGTCACAATGGTCCCGTGACCGCTCGCCGTGCTCCCTGGGTGCTCGCCGGCGTGCTGGCCGGTCTCGCCGGCCTGGCGACGAGCTACGCGACCGCGATGGTGCTCACCATCCGGGAGGCGCCGGTGGTGGCGGTGGCGGAGCTGGTCATCCGGCTCACGCCCGGACCGGTCGCCGAGCGGGCGATCTCGGTGCTCGGCACCTTCGACAAGCCGTTCCTCGTCGGCGTCGTCCTCCTCCTGCTCCTGGGCCTGTTCGCGCTGGCGGGGCTGCTGGCCCGCGGCGGCTGGTACCGGCCGCTGTTCGTCTGGTTCCCGCTCGCGGGGGTGGGCCTGGTCGCCGTCCTGAGCCAGCGTGGCGCCGGAGCGGTGGACGCCCTGCCGGTCGCCGTCGGCCTGCTCACCTGGGTCACGCTGCACTCCGCGCTCACCGACGCCCTGCGCCGGGAGCGGGGTCGTCCCGACCTGGAGTCGCGCGAGCGACGCGTCTTCCTCATGGTCGCCGGTGCCGTGTCGGTCGCCGCCGTCGGCATCGCCGTCGCCGGGCGGCTGGTGGGGGCAGGCCGCCGGCACGTCGAGGTCAGCCGGCGGCTGCTGCGCATCCCCGGGGTCACCCGGCGTCAGGCGCCCGCGAGCACCTCGGTCGGCCTGGCCGGCATCGCGCCCTGGGAGACGCCCAACGAGGACTTCTACCTGATCGACACGACCATCGCGAAGCCCACCATCGAGCCGGAGGAGTGGTCGCTGCGCATCCACGGCATGGTCGACCGCGAGCTGACCCTCAGCTTCTCCGACCTGGTCGCCCGACGGATGACGCAGTCGTGGATCACGCTCAACTGCGTCAGCAACGAGGTCGGCGGCGGCCTGGTGGGCAACGCCCGCTGGAGCGGCATCCGCATCGCCGACCTGCTCGCCGGCCTCGGCGTCTCCGACGACGCCGACTGCGTGCTGCAGACCTCGCACGACGGCTGGACCTGCGCGACCCCGCTGGAGGCCCTCACCGACGAGCGCGACGCCATGCTCGCGGTGGCCATGAACGGCCGCCCGCTGCCCATCGAGCACGGCTTCCCGGTGCGCACGATCGTGCCGGGCCTCTACGGCTACGTCTCGGCCACCAAGTGGGTCGTGGACCTCGAGGTGAGCACGTTCGCCGAGTCGACCGGCTACTGGACGACGAGGGGCTGGTCCGCCGAGGGTCCGGTCAAGATCGCCTCGCGCATCGACGTCCCGCGCTCCGGTGACGACGTCGCGGCCGGCCCGGTGTCGTTCGGCGGCGTGGCCTGGCACCAGCACACCGGCATCGACCACGTCGAGGTGCAGGTCGACGGCGGCGAGTGGACCCGGGCCGAGCTCGGCGGCGTGCCGTCGGTGGACACCTGGGTGCAGTGGGCGGTGACGATCGACGTGCCGGAGGGTGACCACGAGGTCCGGGTCCGGGCGACCGGCAAGGACGGCGAGACCCAGACCAGCGTCGTGCGCTCCCCGGACCCGGACGGCGCGACCGGCTGGCACGCGGTCGAGTTCAGCGCCGGCTGACGACCCCGACCGAGGTCGAGTGGGCGCGTCCTGACGCCTGGCAGGGGTCGAGTGGGCGCGTCCTGACCGCTGGCAGGGGTCGAGTGGGCGCGTCCTGACCGCTGGCAGGGGTCGAGTGGGCGCGTCCTGACGCTGAGGGGTCAGGCGGCGGGTCCTGACACAGCGCCGTCAGGATGCGCCGACTCGACGGGGTCGGGGCGTCAGGATCGGCCGACTCGACGGGGTCGCGGCGTCAGCTGTTGCGGACGACGTACGCCGTCCCGCCGGAGGCGGCGATCCAGATCCGCTCGAACTGGGCGCGGTCGTAGACGCGGCGCACGTCGGCGTTCGTCGCGCCGGCGGGGTCGTTGACGACGACGTCGCCGTCGGCCTCGAAGCCGACGACGACCAGCAGGTGGCCGTTGCTGGCGGAGATCGGTGCGCCGGTGAGCTGGTTGCGCCCGAAGGCGATCGAGACGATGAGCGGCACGCCGGCGACGATGTAGTCCTCGACCTCGCGGAGGTCACGCATCCGGGTGACGTAGGAGTCGCCGGCGGCGAGCGTGGCGGCGTAGGCGGTGTTGAAGGCCCAGTTGCCGGTGCCGCGGTAGCCGTTGTCGTAGACCATCTTGGCGGTGTGGTCGACGACGGCGTCGGCGTGACCGGTCGTGATGCCGGTGGGTGCCGGGGCGATGCCGTGGTACGCCAGCACCATCGCCAGCGACGTGGGGGAGCACCACGCCTCGCCGCCGCCGCCCCAGGCGGGGTAGTGGCCGCTGTGGACCATCTGGGAGTACGTCGGCACGGGCAGGACCGTGCCCGCCGCGGGCCCGGGCACCGAGGTGGCACGCGGCGCCGAGGCGTCGGCGGAGGCGACGGCTCCGACCCGTTCGAGGCTGACGGCCTTGCTCGACCCCTTGGGCCGCATCAGGGTGACCCGCACCTGGTACGCCGTCACGGCCGAGGTCGCGAACCAGGTGTCGGCGCTGACGCGGCCGAGGTCGTCGGACTGGCCGGAGTACGTCGTCCGGGGCACCGGGCGGTTGGTGCGCGCCCAGTCGGCGACCGTGTCCCAGGTGCCGGTGCGGCCGGTGGCGTCCTGCGCGCGCAGCTCGACGCGCACCAGGGTGCGGCCGGGGGTGGTGGCCTCCCACGACGGGATGATCGCGGTGGCGCCGAAGCCGGGCGTGGCCCACGGCGACGTCCAGGTGCCGGCCTCGTAGGACTTGCCCGCGACCGTGCGGGGCCTGGCCTTCAGGAGGGAGACCTGGCCGCGGCCCAGCTTGAGGCCCGTGCGCTGGCCGGCCTTGAAGTCGGCGTAGCTGCTCCACGACGTGAGGGCGACCTGCGGCGTCGCGCGCTTCCGGGCCGCGGGCTGCTCGGCGGCGCCCGCCAGGGGGACGAGGGAGGGGGCGAGGGAGGTGGCCAGCAGCAGGGGAAGGGCGAGGACCGCGAGACGTCGGAGCACCGGTCGACGATAACCCGGAAAGTCCCACACGTCTCAGGAGTCACAGCGCCCGGCCGACGGCGCCGCTCGCCGAAGCCGGAGGATCGGACCGCTCGCCCTAGACTTGCCCGGTGACCCTGAGGCTCCACGACACCGCGACGCGCGAGACCCGCGACTTCGTCCCGCTCACCCCGGGCCGGGCCGGCATCTACGTGTGCGGACTGACGGTGCAGTCGGAGCCCCACGTCGGGCACGTGCGCTCCGCGGTCAACTTCGACGTGCTCCGCCGCTGGCTGGCCGTCACCGGCCACGAGGTCGACTTCATCCGCAACGTCACCGACATCGACGACAAGATCCTGACGAAGGCCGCCGAGCAGGGCGTGCACTGGTACGCCCTCGCCTCGGCGATGAAGCGCGAGCTCGACGCCGCGCTCGCCGCGATCAACGTGCTGCCGCCCACCTACGAGCCGGGCGCCACCGGCCACGTCCCGGAGATCGTCGAGCTCATCGAGCAGCTGATCGCCCGCGGCCACGCCTACGCCGCCGAGGACGGCAGCGGCGACGTCTACTTCGACGTGCGCAGCTGGGCGTCGTACGGCGAGCTGACCCGCCAGCGCGTGGACGACATGGAGCCCGCCGGCGACGCCGACCCGCGGGGCAAGCGCGACCCTCGTGACTTCGCCCTCTGGAAGGGGTGGAAGAAGGAGTCCGAGCCGCAGACCGCCTCCTGGCCCTCCCCGTGGGGCCCCGGCCGCCCCGGCTGGCACATCGAGTGCTCGGCGATGGCCGGCAAGTACCTCGGACCGGCGTTCGACATCCACGGCGGCGGCGTCGACCTGCGCTTCCCCCACCACGAGAACGAGCAGGCCCAGTCGCGGGCCGCCGGCCGCCCGTTCGCGTCGTACTGGCTGCACAACGCCTGGATCACCACCGCCGGCGAGAAGATGAGCAAGTCGCTGGGCAACTCGATGCTCATCCCGTCGGTGCTCGAGCGCGTGCGCGGCATCGAGCTGCGCTACTACATCGTCGCGGCCCACTACCGCTCGCACGTCGAGTTCAGCTTCGAGGCGCTCGAGGAGTCGGCCAAGGCGTTCCGGCGCCTCGAGGACTTCCTCGACCGCGCCGCTCCCGTCGTCGGCTCGTGGTTCGCCTCGATGCCCGACGCCTTCCGCGAGGCGATGGACGATGACCTCGGCACGCCCGCCGCGGTGGCCGTCATCCACGACTCGGTCCGCGAGGGCAACCGGCTGCTGGCGGACGGGCCGTCCGACGAGCTCAGCCAGAAGTTCGGCGAGGTGGTCGCGATGCTCGACGTGCTGGGGCTCAACCCCGCCGACGCCGCGTGGGCGACCGGACGCTCCGACGACCGGCTCACCGAGGTCGTCGACGCGCTGGTGAAGGGACTGCTCGAGGAGAGGACGGCGGCGCGCGAGGCCAAGGACTGGGCCCGCGCCGACGCCATCCGTGACCGGATCAAGGCGGCCGGCTTGGAGATCGAGGACACCTCGACCGGCCCACGGTGGACGATTGTCATGGGGAGCGTGTAGGAGCAATGGCCGGTAACTCGCAGCGCAAGGGCGCGATCAAGAAGACGGGCAAGGGCAACCCGACCGCCGGCTCGGGCGGACGTGTCCGCCGGGGCCTCGAGGGCAGGGGTCCGACGCCCAAGGCCAAGGACCGGCCCTACCACCAGGCGCACAAGGCGGCGAAGCGCAGCGAGCGCGACAAGTCCACGCGGCCCAAGCGGCGTACGACCGCCGAGGCCGAGTGGGCCGCCGGTCGCAACTCCGTCGTCGAGCTGCTGCAGGCCGGCGTGCCGGTCACCGGGGTCTACGTCGCCGAGGGCACCGAGCGCGACGGCCGGATGCGCGAGGCGTTCAAGCTCGCCGCCGAGCAGGGGCTGACCCTGCTCGAGGTCACCCGCAACGAGATGGACCGGATGACCGGCGGGGCCGTCCACCAGGGCCTCGCCGCACGGCTGCCGGCCTACGAGTACGCCCACGCCGACGACCTGCTCGAGCGGGCAGCCGAGGCGAAGGAGCCGGTGCTGGTCGTCGCCCTCGACTCGGTCACCGACCCGCGCAACCTCGGAGCCGTCGTCCGCTCCGCCGCTGGCTTCGGTGCCCACGGCGTACTGATCCCCGAGCGCCGCGCCGCCGGCATGACGGCCTCGGCCTGGAAGACCAGCGCGGGTGCCGCCGCCCGGCTGCCGATCGCCCAGACGGTCAACCTCACCCGCCAGCTCAAGGCCTACCAGGACGCCGGCTGCATGGTCGTCGGTCTCGCGGCCGACGGTGACATCTCGCTGCCCGAGCTGGTCGCCCCCGGTGGTCTGGCGGAGGGTCCGCTGGTGGTCGTCGTCGGGTCCGAGGGCAAGGGCCTCGGTCGGCTCGTCGCCGAGACCTGCGACCAGATCGTCTCGATCCCGATGGCCGGTCAGCTCGAGTCGCTCAACGCCGGCGTGGCCGCATCGGTCGCCCTCTACGCGATCTCGCAGGTCCGCTCGTAACCATGGGGCCCAACCCACGGCGGCTGCTCGTCGGCGCCGTGCTGCTCGTCGGCAGCGTGGCTCTCGGGCTCGCCGTGGCGGTGTCGCTGTTCCTCAACAGCAGCCGGACCGTGGTGCTGGTCGGCCACGACACCGTCGTACGCCCCACGCTGGCGCGCGACGCCGTGGTCGAGACCGGGCCGCTGCTGCCCGACCTGCGGTTCCGCGACGTCGGCCCGCTCGGCGTGACCCTGACGCTCGGCAAGACCGAGGTCGGGTCCATCGAGGAGCTCGTGCAGCGCTACGCGCTGATCGCCAGCGACCCGTCCGCGCCCATCGAGAAGGTCGAGGGCGTCGTCCTCGACATGGCCCTGTCGGCCGCCCTGCGCGGGCTGGGGGTCGGGTTGCTGCCGGTCGCGGTCTTCCTGCTCCTGGGACGTCACCGGCGCGGTGAGCTGTTCAGGGGGCTCGGGACGCGTCATGGCCTGCTCGCGCTGGTCCTGCTGCTGGCGCTGCCGCTGCTGGTGTGGCAGCCGTGGGAGAGCGACGAGGCGACGCAGGACGACCAGGGCAGCTGGCAGACGCTCGCGGACCTGGCCGGCCCCGACGTGGAGCTGCCGCCCGAGGTGCGCGACATCGAGGTGCGCACGGGCCCGGTCACCACCCAGAGCAAGCGGCTGGTGCTGAGCGCGGTGGACACCTACGACAAGAGCAAGGAGTTCTACTCCACGGCGGCCGAGACGGCCGCCGACCTCCCCGAGCTGGGCCTGCGCACCCCCGAGGACGAGGAGACCGTCGCCCTGCTGCTCAGCGACCGGCACGACAACATCGGCATGGACCGCGTGGCCCGTGCCATCGGCGAGGCCGGCGGGGCGAGCGTCGTGCTCGACGCGGGCGACGACACCTCCACCGGCCAGCCGTGGGAGGCCTTCAGCCTCGACTCCCTCCAGGCCGCCTTCGACGACTGGGACCGCTTCGGGGTCGCGGGCAACCACGACCACGGCACGTTCGTCAGCACCTACCTCGCCGACCTCGGGTGGACCATGCTCGACGGCGAGGTGGTCGACACCCCGTGGGGCGGCACCCTGCTCGGCGTCGACGACCCACGCAGCAGCGGTCTCGGCAGCTGGCGCGACGAGTCCGGGCTGAGCTTCACCGAGGTGGGGGACCGGCTCGCGGACGGAGCCTGCGCCGCCGCGGAGGACGGCGAGCGGATCAGCACCATGCTGGTCCACGACGCCAACCTCGGCCGCGAGGCGCTCGACCGGGGATGCGTGGACCTCGTGGTCGGCGGGCACACCCACGTCCAGAACGGTCCGGACGCCGTCGAGGCGGAGGACGGCGTGACCGGCTACACCTGGACCAACGGCACGACCGGCGGGGCGGCGTACGCCTTCGCGCTCGGCAGCAAGCCGCGCCGCGACGCCGAGGTCAGCCTCATCACCTACGCCGACGGGCGACCGACCGGCCTGCAGTGGGTGCGGTTGCGCACCAACGGCACGTGGCAGGTCGGCGACTGGGAGCCCATCACTCCTGGCCCGTGATCGCCTCGTCGGGCCTGGTCGTGAGGAAGCGGTCGATGTAGTCGCGTGCGGTCGCGTGGATGTTGACCTCGTAGCCGGCCTGCTCCGAGAGGTACCAGCGGTGCTCGAGGATCTCGTGGAAGATCTCGGCCGGCTCGAGCTTGCCGGTGGCGTCGGGCGGGATCATCGCCATGATCGGCTCGAAGATCTCGTGCATCCAGCGGCTCGCCACCACGTGGCGGTCCTCACGGCCGAGGTCGTAGTGCGCGGCGAACGACGCCAGGTCGTTGAGGATGCGGCGGGCCTGGTTGTCCTCGACGGTCATGCCGGTGAGGTCACGCAGCTCGCGGGTGTGGTGGCCCAGGTCGACGACCTTGGGCTGGATGCGGATCGTGTCGCCGCCCAGGTCGGTGACGATGTCGAGCTCGTCGACGTCGAAGCCGAGGTCGTTGAGCCGCTCGACGCGGCGCTCGATGCGCCACATCTCCTCGGCGCTGAACTCCTCGAGGTCGGTCAGCTCGCGCCACAGCGCCTCGTAGCGCGAGCGCAGGTGCTCGATGATCGCGAAGCCGTCGATCGGGCGCTGGACCGCGCCGCTCGCGCTGAGGTCCATCAGCTCGGCGAAGATGTTCTCGCAGCCCACGGTGATGTCGTACTCCCGGAGCCGGTCGCCCACGTGCTCGTGCAGCTCGCCGGTCTCGGCGTCCACGAGGTAGGCGGCCAGCGCACCGGCGTCGCGACGGAAGAGCACGTTGGACAGCGAGACGTCGCCCCAGTAGAAGCCGGCGAGGTGGAGCCGGACCAGCAGCACGACGATCGCGTCGATCAGCGTGGGCACGTGCTCGGCGTCCATCCCGCGGCTGAAGAGGCTGCGGTAGGGCAGGGAGAACCGGAGGTGGTGGGTGATCAGCGCCGCGGGCAGGTCCTCGCCGTCGCGACTCTCGCGGCCGGTGACGACGCCCTGCGGGACGACCGACGGCATCCCCATGCGCTGGAGGTCGCGCAGCATCCGGTACTCCCGGAACGCGATGTCGTCGTTGGTCTCCTTGACGGCGTAGACGCTGGTGCCGAGCCGCACGATGCGCACCACGTGGCGTGAGAGGCCGCGTGGGAGCGGTACGACGACGTCGTCCGACCACTCCTCGAGGGGCAGGTGCCAGGGCAGGCGCAGGATGGCCGGGTCCGGCCGGCTGGCGACGATCCGCATGGCCATGGTCGCGACCCTAGCCGCGCACGAGGTGCGAGGGCGAGGCGCGCGGGCCGGCTACCCGGTGATCTCCCAGACGTCGAGTCGGGACCCGGTCGACGCCGCGACCTGCACGCCGTCGGTCCCGGGGACGAGGTCGACCCCACCCGGCTCGGACCCGAAGAGGTGCCGGCCCGCCCCGACGGGGAGGGTGAACGCGCCGCCGGCCGCGCGGCGGGCGACGACCAGCACGGTCTGGTCGGGGTGCTCGCGGAGGTAGGCGATGGTGTCGGCGTCGGCGTGCGCCCAGCGCAGCCCTCCACGGCGCAGGGCCGGGTGCTCGCGCCGCAGCCGCGCCAGGTCGGCGTACGTCGTGAGCGTCTGCTGGTCCCACTCCTCGCGGCGGTGCCACGGCATCGGGCGGCGGGCGTCCTCGCCGTTGACGCCCTCGAGCCCGATCTCGTCCCCGGCGAAGACCATCGGGACGCCGGGCATCGTGAACTGCAGGCCCGCGGCGACGCGGTGGACGGCGGCGTCCCCGCCGACGAGGGTGCGGATGCGGGCGGAGTCGTGGGAGCCGAGGATGTTCCAGCTCGAGGCGGTGGCGCGCCAGCCGAGCGCGCCCTGCCAGGCCCGGAACGTCTCGACGACCGCACCGCCCCCGCGACGCGGGACCGGCAGGGGGCGGCCGAACGGGCGTGCCGGCGACGCGGGGTCGCGCAGCCAGGACCACACGGGCCACGAGAAGCCGGAGTAGTTCATCGTGCCGTGCCAGCCGTCGCCGTCGACGTCGCCGCTCGCGTCGTGGTTGTGCTCGCCGATGACCCAGGGGTCGTCGTGCAGCGCGGCCGCCGTGGCCCGCACCGTGCGGGCGACCTCGTGGGCCACGTCGATGGCACCGAGCCGGCCGGTCATGTTGGCGACGTCGATGCGCCACCCGTCGACCGCGTAGGGCGGTTGGAGCCAGCGCCCGACCACGGAGTCGGGTCCGTCGACCATCGCGTGGCGGACGTCGAGGTTGGCGTGGTTGATCTTGGGCAGCGTGCCGTGGCCCATCCAGTTGGCGTAGGTGCCGTCGTCGGCGAAGTAGTAGAAGGAGCGGTGCGGGTCGCGTGCGTCGTCGACCGCGCTGAGGAACCACTCGTGGGTGTCGCCCGTGTGGTTGGTGGTGAGGTCGCCCAGGATCCGCCAGCCCCGCTCGTGGACGGCGGCGCTCAGCCGGGCGTACGCCTCGCTGCCGCCCAGCAGCTCGTCGACCTCGGTGAAGGTGGTCGCGTTGTAGCGGTGGTTGCTCTCGCCGGGGAAGACCGGCGTCGTGTAGAGCACGTCGGCGCCGACCGCGGCGACGTGGTCGAGGTGCTCGGTGATGCCGTCGAGGTCGCCGCCGTAGAGCTGCATCGGCGTGCGCGGGTCGCTGCCCTCGAAGACGACCTCGTCGTCCCACTCCGCCGGCAGTGCCCAGTCGGGGACCTCCCGCTCGTCGGCCGCGGCCGACCGGGCGAAGCGGTCGGGGAACACCTGGTAGACCACGCCGTCGCGACCCCAGTCGGGTGCCGGCGGGTGGGCCGACAACCGGAAGTCGACGGCGTCCGGCAGGTCGTGGCCCACCAGCCCGGCGCCGGTCAGCCACTCCTGCTCGCCCTCCCCGTCGCCGTGCCCGCGCACGAGGAGGAAGCGGTAGTGCGTGACCGGGTTGTGCACCGGCAGCGCGGCCTCCCACCACACCACGTCGCCGGCGGTGGTCGACGTCGTCGGGTGGAAGACCGGCTCGGCGTCGTACGTCGTCCGCAGCCAGACCGCCTCGACCGGGTCGGCCGCGCTCGTGCGGACCCGCACGGTGACGGTCGCGCCGAGCTCCGGTGCCTCGTCGGAGACGTAGAGCGGGGACCCGTCGTGGTGGGGGTCGTGGAGGAGGCTCACGGGCCCCATCCTCCCTCACCTAGGATGGCCGCCGCGTCCGCGGGCGCACGCCGGTGTAGCTCAGTTGGTAGAGCGCATTACTTGTAATAATGATGTCGCGGGTTCGATTCCTGTCACCGGCTCCAGCGTCGCTGCTGCTGCACCGTGGGATGTCGGTGGATGCGCACTTCCCGAGGTCGGTTGACCCGGGGAAGGGTCGTGCTTCGCCACATCCCATGGCGAAGCAGGCGGCCTCGATCGCGCGCTCAGCGGACCTGCTGCACCGCGAACTCGTTGGCCGGCGAGGCGATGGCGTCCTGGGCGGCGATCAGGCGGAGCTCGCGCTCGCCCGAGTCGAGGGTCTCCTTGAGGACGGCGAAGACCGAGGACGCGGTCCGGGCGAGGGCGTCGGCGGGGGAGCCGGTCGTGTGCAGGTGCGCGGTGAACAGCGCGGCGGTGATGTCGCCGGAGCCGTTGGCCTTCATCGGCAGGCGCGGGGTGGTGACGAGCCAGGCGCCGTCGGCGGTGACCGCGAGCATCTCGATGACGTCGTCGTCCGCACCCTCACGGTCGACCGACGTGACCAGCACGGTCGACGGGCCGAGACCCCGCACCTCGTCCACGGCGGCGAGGATGTCGTCGAGCGACGACGGGCCGCTCAGGGCGTCACGGTCGGTGATGAAGCCGAGCTCGAACTGGTTGGGCGTCAGCACGTCGGCGACCGGGATCACCGTCGAGCGGTACTTCGGCGGGATCGCCGGGTTCACGAAGCAGCCCGAGGTGGCGTTGCCCATGACCGGGTCGCAGGTGTACGTCGCGTCGGGGTTCGCCGCCTTCACCTGCGCCACCGCGTCGGCGATCACGTCGGCGATCTCCGGCGAGCCCTGGTAGCCCGACAGGATCGCGTCGCACGTCTCGAACGCGCCCCGCTCGCCGATCCCGGTGATCACCGCGGCGACGTCCTCGGCCGCGATGAGCGGCCCGCGCCAGGCGCCGTACCCGGTGTGGTTGGAGAAGTTCACCGTCAGGACGGGCCACACCTCGTGGCCGAGGCGCTGGAGCGGGAAGACGGCAGCGGAGTTGCCGACGTGGCCGTAGGCGACGTGGGACTGGATCGAGAGGACGCGCACGGATCGACTTTAGGCCACTTGGAGCGACCGCTTCGACAGACCCATCCAGTAGCCGTCGATGACCTGGGTGCCCGGCTCGTCGGCGGTCGTCGCCGCGCCGAGGGTCACGAACAGCGGCGTGTAGTGCTCGACGGTCGGGTGGGCGTACGGCATGCCGGGCGCCTTCGACCTGTACGCCGACAGCGTGTCGACGTCGCCGCGGGCGAGGGCGTCGGCGGCCCAGAGGTCGAAGTCCACCGACCAGCCGGGAGCGGCGGCCTCGATCCGGAACTCCTTGAGGAACGGCAGGCCGTGGGTGAGGAAGCCCGAGCCGATGATGAGCACGCCCTCCTCGCGCAGCGGGCGCAGCCGCTCGCCGAGCTTCATCAGGCGGTGCGGGTCGTCGGTGGGGAGCGACATCTGGAGCACCGGGATGTCGGCCTCGGGGTACATGATCTTCAGCGGGACCCACGCGCCGTGGTCGAGCCCGCGCGAGACGTGCTGGTGCACGGGCTCGCCGCTCGGCATCATCGCCGCGACGCGCTGGGCCAGCGCCGTGGCGTCCGGGGTCTCGTAGGTCATCTGGTAGTACCTCGGCGCGAACCCGCCGAAGTCGTAGACCAGGGGAGCGCCGCTCGCCGTCAGGCTCACCGGCGCCGACTCCCAGTGCGCCGAGACGATGAGGATCGCCTTCGGTCGCGGCAGGTCCTTCGCCCACGCCGCGAGCTGGCCGGACCAGATCGGGTCGTCGAGCAGCGGCGGCGCACCGTGGCCGATGTACAGGGCAGGCATGGGAGTGGTCATGACGTCCTCAATAGTTGTTGGTTCAACTATATTCCCTGGGTAGTTCACCGGCAAGTGGTCGCCGAGGACCGGCTCGGAGGACCGTCTCCCGGTGGACTACCCGTCCCGGCCAGTGTCGTACGCCGGCAGGGTCCAGTCGACCGGCTCGGCGCCCTGCTCCTCCAGCAGCCGGTTGACCGTGCTGAAGGGCTTCGACCCGAAGAACCCCCGCCGGGCGCTGAGCGGTGAGGGGTGGACCGACTCCACGCACGGCACCTCGCCGAGCAGCGGCTTGAGCTTCTGCGCGTGCCGTCCCCACAGGACGGCGGCGCACGGGCCGCCGCGCTCGGCGAGCGCGGCGATGGCCCGCTCGGTGATCGGCTCCCAGCCCTTGCCCTGGTGGCTGTTGGAGTCGCCCGGACGCACCGTCAGGGTGCGGTTGAGCAGCATCACGCCCTGGTCGGCCCACGCCGACAGGTCGCCGTGGCGCGGCGGCACGATGCCGAGGTCGTCGCGCAGCTCGACGTAGATGTTGAGCAGGCTCGGCGGCAGCGGCCAGACGTGCCGCTCGACGGCGAAGCTCAGGCCGATCGGGTGGGCGGGGTTGGGGTAGGGGTCCTGCCCCACGACCAGGACGCGTACGTCGGCGAGCGGGCGCTGGAACGCCCGGAAGACCCGGTCGGCGGCGGGTTGGTAGCCCCGGCCGGCGACGTCCTCGTCGCGCAGGAACCGACCCATCGCCGCGATCTGCTCGTCGACCGGCGCCAGCGCCTCCGCCCAGTCGGGGGCCACCAGCCCCTTCTCGACCAGCCCGGCGAGCGCGCTCATCGATCGACCCGGTGCGCGGGTCGCTGGAGCCGGTCGAGGAACGCCACCAGCAGCGCCTCCCGCATCGCGGGCGACGCGACGTCGAGCATCGCGTTGACCTCCGCCATCCGGCTCGGCAGCTCGAGCTCACCGTCGGCGGACTCGCCGACCAGGCCCGATGCGGCGAGCAGGCCGTCGAAGTCGTCGTCGCCGAGCGCGGTCGGGTCGAGCGCCTCGATGAAGCCGACCACGCCGGGGTCGACGGCCACCGGGCCGGCCGCCTGCGCCGCCGCGACGGAGTCGGAGAGCGCCGCGGCGAACTCCTCGACGTGGGGGTGCGTGCCGGCGCTGACCGACAGGTGGATGCTCGGGCCGTCGTCCCCGAAGGACAGCTGGGGCTGGACGTACCACCCACGCGCCACCAGCTCGTCGGTCAGGGTGAACGGGTCGCAGGACGCGTCGGTCGCGAGGGTCACGAGGGTGGAGTCGGGCGCCACCACCAGCCGGAGCGCCGGCTCGCCGTCGATGCACGCCACGATGGCGTCGACGGCCGCGAGAGCGCGCTCCGTGAGCGCGAGGTAGCCGTCGTCGCCGATGTGCTCGACGACCGCCCACGTGCCGGCGACGGGGCCGCCCGAGCGGGTCGACTGCGTCGTGGCGTTGAGCATCGTGTAGCCCGGCCACGCCGCGGAGGCGAAGAACTGCGGCTTGCGCAGCGCGGCGTCGCGGTGGAGCAGGAGCGAGGTGCCCTTCGGTGCGTAGGCGTACTTGTGGGTGTCGACGGAGATCGACGTGACGCCCTCGACGGCGAACGTCCACGGCGGGACCTGCCGTCCCAGCCGGGCGGCGTAGGGCAGCACCCACCCGCCGATGCAGGCGTCCACGTGGCAGCGGACCCCGCGTGCCGCCGCAGCCGCCGCGATCTCGGTCACCGGGTCGACGACCCCGTGCGCGTACGACGGAGCGCTCGCCACGACCAGCACCGTGTCGTCGTCGATGGCGTCGGCCATCGCCGCGGCGTCGGCCCGGAAGTCCGGTCCGACCGGCACGAGGACGGCCTCGACGCCGAAGTAGTGGGCGGCCTTGTGGAAGGCGGCGTGCGCGGTGGCGGGCAGCACCATCCGGGGGCGTACGACGTCCGGGCGGCTGTCGCGAGCGCCCTGGACCGCCAGCAGGATCGACTCCGTGCCGCCCGACGTCACGGTCCCGACCGCGGAGGCCGGGGCGTCGAGCAGGCCGCAGGCGAAGCCGACGAGCTCGTTCTCCATCTGCAGCAGCGACGGGAACGCCGTCGGGTCGAGCGCGTTGGAGGCGGCGTAGGCCGCGACCGCCTCCCGGGCGACGCGGTCGACCTCGGGGTCGCCGGAGTCGTAGACGTAGGCCAGCGTGCGGCCTCCGTGCACCGGCAGGTCCCTGCCCTGCAGGGCGGTGAGCCTCTGGATCGCGTCGGTCACTGGACTGCTCCTTCCGCCGCCGCCACCTCGGCGGGGCCCCCAAGGGTGTACTGGCGCAGCCACCAGAGGCTGACCAGCGTCAGGATCGCGGGCACGATCGAGAAGCCCAGCGCGATCGTCGTGAGCGCGGAGTCGGGTTGGGTGATGTCGCGGCCCTCGCTCGAGAGGTAGCCGCCGAGGGCGAGCATCAGGGCGAAGAGCGCCGGGCCCAGGGCGAGGCCGAGCGTCTCGCCGGCCGTCCAGACGCCGGTGTAGACCCCGGCCCGGTTCTCGCCGGTCCGGGCGGCGTCCACCGCGGCGACGTCGGGCAGCATCGCCATCGGGAAGACCTGGCAGCCGGCGTAGCCGACGCCGACGAGGCCCGTCGCGACGAACGTCCAGACGTCGTTGCCGCCCCTCGCCAGCACGGCGAGGGCGGCGCCGGCGGCGAGGAGCAGCGACGAGGCGACGTAACCCTGCTTCTTGCCCACGCGCTCACCCCATCGGGCCCACAGCGGCGTCAGGAGCAGCGCCGGCCCGACGAAGCAGACGAACAGGACGGTGGCGGCCGACGTGCGACCCAGCAGGTCCTCGGCGACGTACGCGACGCCGGCGAGCATGCACCCGGTCGCGAGCGCCTGCAGGACGAAGGTCGTGAGCAGCACCCGGAAGTCGCGGGCCCGGGAGACCACCCGCAGCTGCTGGCGCAGCGTGCCCGCGCCCGCGCCCACTGCCCCGATCGGCGCGTGCCGGGTGCCCCACCAGGCGGCGAGCACACCGATGAGGATCACCGTCGCCATCACGACGCCCATCACCCGGTAGCCGTCGCGCCCGCCGACCGCGTCCCGGATCACCGGCGCCGTCGCGCCGGCCAGCATGATCGTGAAGGCCAGGATCGCGACCCGCCACGTCATCAGCCGCGTGCGTTCGTCGTAGGACGAGGTGATCTCGGCCGGCATGGCGACGTAGGGCACCTGGAAGAACGCGTACGCCGACGCGGCGAGCACGAAGAAGAGGAGCACCCACCCGGCCTCGAGCCACCGGCTGTCGAGGTCGGGTGCGGCGAAGATCAGCGCGAACGCCCCCGCCAGCATCAACCCGGCGCGGACCAGCCAGGGCCGTCGCGGACCGGCCGGGTCGATCGTGCGGTCGCTGACCCGCCCGGCGATCGGGTTGAGGACGACGTCCCACGCCTTCGGCAGGAAGACGATCGCGCCGGCCCACAGCGCCGCGATGCCGAGCTCGTCGGTGAGGTAGGGCAGCAGCATCAGGCCCGGCACCGTGCCGAACGCCCCGGTCGCGACCGAGCCGCTGCCGTAGCCGATGCGTACGCCGAGCGGCAGCCGCCCGGCCTCGACCGACGTGCTCATCGTCCGCCCAGCGCGCGCGAGCTCGCCGAGCCGTAGCGGCGCGCCGGGTTGGAGCCGATCGAGCCGCGGGAGCCCTTCCTCGCCGGCAGCGGGCCGCGCGACCACTCGTCCACCCACTCGTCGATCGCGGTCCACGTCGTCGACCGGGCGGCCCGGCCGGTGAGCATGCCGAGGTGGCCGCCGGGCACGACCTCGAAGCGCACCTGCGGCGACCCGGTCAGCAGCGGCACCACGGCGCGTACGGCCGGGAGCGGGGCGATGCCGTCGGTGTTGCCCGCGAACACCAGCGTCGGCACCGAGATCGCGGCGAGGTCGACGGTCCGGTCGCCGATCTCCATGCGGCCGGTCGCGAGGGCGTTTCCCTTGACGAAGCGGTGGTAGAGCTGCCCGAAGGTGCGGCCCGGGTAGGCCGTCATGTTGGACATGAAGCGGGTGACCGCCTCCATCTGGGCGAGGTAGTCGGTGTCGTCGAGGTGGGTCAGCACCGCGAGCGGCTTGGTGAGCACCTTCTGCGCGGAGGCGGCGGTGAAGGCCCAGTTGACGAGGGGGGTCGGTACGCCGCCCAGGACCCGGTAGGCCCGCGTGATGACGCCCCGGCCCTGGGTCAGGTTGAGCAGCGGCCGCACCGGCGCGACGAGCGGCACCTTGGTCACGTCGACCGGGGACCCGACGACGGTGATCGAGGCGATCGGCAGGTCCTGGCGGTCGGCGGCGACCAGGAGGGTGAAGATCCCGCCGAGGCTCCAGCCGACGAGGTGCACCCCGCGACCGCCGGCGTGCTCGCTGACGACCCGGACCGCCTCGGGCAGCACCTCGTCGACCCAGTGCTCCATGCCCAGCGACCTGTTCTTGAACGAGACCTGCCCGTACTCCAGCAGGTAGGTCGGGCGCCCCTGCGTGACGAGGTGCTCGACCAGGGAGCAGTCGCGGCGCAGGTCGAAGCACAGCGACGGCGCAGCCAGCGGCGTCACCAGCAGGACCGGGTCGCCGGTCTGCGGGACGCCCGCGACCGGCCGGTAGTGGTAGACCTCGCGCAGCTCACCGTCGTCGATCAGCGTCCGGGGCATCGGCCGCAGGTCGGCCAGCCCGCCGTACAGCAGCGTGTGCGCGACGTTGCCGGCCGCGGCGACCACCTGGTCGGGCTTGGGGATGAGGTCCATGGGGGAAATCTACGTGCAGAAAAGTTTCGGGGTCGGTGCATCCAGCGGTGGGGTTCCCCCAGAGAAAGGGGGACGGGCGCCGACCGGCGCCCCCGACGGAAGGACCTCCCTCATGAAGCGACGCGTTCCCGCCATCCTCGCCGCCTCGGCCCTCGCCCTGGGTGCGGTGCAGGCCACGGCCCCCGCCGCGAGCGCCAAGGCCGCCGGTGAGGACAGCCTCGCCGCCCTCCTCACCTCGGACGGCAACACCTTCGACAAGAACAAGAACGACTTCGACATCGTCACCGAGGCCGCCCTGGCCATCGTCGCCGCCAAGCCCGACTCCCCGGTCGCGCTGCTCGCCGACGGCAGCCAGCGCCTCACGGTGTTCGCGCCCACCGACGAGGCGTTCCGCCTGCTGGCCAAGGACCTGACCGGCAAGACGATCAAGAGCGAGAAGAAGATCTTCGACGCGCTCGTGGACCTCGCCGGTGTCGACACGATCGAGACCGTCCTGCTCTACCACGTCGTCCCGGGCAAGACGCTCACCAGCAACAAGGTGCTCAAGGCCAACGGCGCCAAGCTCACCACCGCCCAGGGCGGCAAGATCACCGTCAAGGTCAAGACCAAGCCGAGCGTGAGCGTCACGCTCAAGGACCGCGACAAGAACGCCCAGGACCCGAAGGCCGTGCTCAAGGCCCTCGACCTCAACAAGGGCAACAAGCAGGTCGCCCACGGCATCGACCGGGTGCTCCGCCCGATCGACCTCTGAGGCGCGGCAGCACGGACGCCTGACGGGCGGAGGACGACGATGACCATCATCCCGTTCTCCGCCCGCGCGGCACGCCGGTACGGTGGCCCGGTGGTCACCGAGGCGATGGCGTTCGAGGACGAGCAGGACGCCGGCGTCCAGGCGCTCGCCGCTCGGCTCGTCGCGGGTGACGAGATCGCGCTCGAGGAGGTCTACGACCGGTGGTCGGCCCTCGTGCACACCTACGCGCTGCGTGCCCTGCGCGATCCTCATGACGCCGAGGACGTCACCCAGCAGGTGTTCGTCGCTGCGTGGCGCAGCCGGCACACGCTGACCCCGAGCCCCGCCGCACTGCCGGCCTGGCTGGTGGGGATCGCCCGCCACAAGGTGGCCGACGTACGAGCGGCACGGGCCCGCGAGGCCAACAGGATCGCGGCCGTGGTGTCGCTGCCGGTGCCCCACGACGACGCCCTCCAATCCGCTGACGAGGACGTCGCCGAACGACTGGTGGTCAGACAGGCCGTCGAGGACCTGCCCGATCCCCGCCGCACCATCATGTTCCTCGCCTTCTGGGAGGGTCACAGCCACGCCGAGATCGCCGAGAAGGTCGGCCTGCCCCTCGGCACCGTGAAGAGCCACGTCCGCCGTGGCCTGATGAAGCTCCACCAGCAGCTCGAGGGGGTGCGCCATGAGTCACGCTGATCCCGAGCAGCTCGCCGGGCTCGCCCTCGACCCCACGGACGGTCCGGCCGACGTGCGTGAGCACGTCGAGACCTGCCCCGAGTGTGCAGGGCTGGTCGCCGCGTTCACCGGCGTACGCCGTCGTGCCGGCGCCGACGCCCTGGTCCCGCCCCCCGCAGGGCTCCGCTCACGGGTGCTGGCGCAGGTCCGGTCGGAGGCCCCGCCGGTGTCGCTGCCCGTCGGCGCCGAGCCGGCTCCCCGCCGCCCCGTACCCCTGTGGCTGGCCGGGGTGGCCGCCGCGCTCGCCCTCCTCGCCGGAGTCGGCCTCGGGCGCATCGGCACCGGGACGGAGCAGACCCCCGAGGCGGTCGACCCTCCGGTGGACACCGGGACCGTGGTCGCCGCGACCCCCCTCACCGCCCTCGACAGCGACGCCGACTCGCGGCGAGGCGAGCGCCGTGGAGACCGACGACACCTTCACCATCCGGGTCAGCGCGAGCGAGCTCGGCGACGAGCCCGGCGTGCACGAGGTGTGGCTGATCAACGTCGACGGCAAGCGGATGATCTCCATCGGCCTGCTCGCCTCGGGCGACGAGGGGGAGTTCGCCGTCCCCATGCACCTCGTCGACGAGGGCTACCGCATCGTCGACATCTCGGTCGAGCCCGACGACGGCGACCCCGCCCACTCAGGGGTGAGCATCGCGCGCGGCGAGCTCGCCTGACCCCCCATCGGGACGGTCGGTCCTCGACAACGCGTCGTGGGAGGGCTAGGAACGGGTCATGAAGTGGAGGTACGCCATCCTCGGCGGCACGGCAGCGGCGGCGGCCGCGACGACCGTGCACGACCTGGTCCAGACGAAGCACGCGATCGTCCGCAACTTCCCGGTGATCGGGCACGCCCGCTTCTTCCTGGAGAGGTTCGGGCCCGAGCTGCGGCAGTACATCGTCACCAGCAACGACGAGGAGCGCCCGTTCAGCCGTGACCAGCGCCGGTGGGTCTACGCCAGCTCCAAGCTGGAGAACAACTACTTCGGCTTCGGGACCGACAACGACGTCGAGGGGCTCACGGGCTACCCGATCATCAAGCACCGCACCTTCACCGGGCCGGGCGCGGCCACGACGCCGCACGCGCAGGAGGAGATCGTGCTGCCCGCCGCGAAGGTGATGGGCGCCGCGCGCGGTCGTACGCACGCCTTCCGTCCCGCCTCGGTGGTCAACATCTCCGGCATGAGCTTCGGCTCGCTGTCGGGCAAGGCCATCGAGGCGCTCAACAAGGGCGCGGCCATGGCCGGCTGCTACCAGAACACCGGCGAGGGCGCCCTGTCGCCCCACCACCGCAACGGCGGCGACGTCGTCTTCCAGATCGGCACCTCCTACTTCGGCTGCCGCGACGAGCACGGCCGCTTCGACATGGCACGGCTGGTCGACGTGGTGCAGTCGGCACCGGTGCGCGCGATCGAGGTCAAGCTCAGCCAGGGCGCCAAGCCCGGGCTCGGCGGCATGCTCCCCGGCGACAAGGTGAGCCGGGAGATCGCCGAGATCCGCGGCATCGAGCAGGGCAAGGACTGCGCGTCACCGAGCCGTCACACCGTCTTCCACGACATCGACTCCATGCTCGACTTCGTCGAGTCCGTGGCCCAGGCGACCGGCCTGCCGGTCGGGATCAAGTCGGCGGTCGGCAACCTCACGATGTGGGACGAGCTCGTCGAGGAGATGGGGTCCGGGACGCGCGGCGTCGACTTCATCAACATCGACGGGGGCGAGGGCGGAACGGGTGCGGCGCCGATGATCTTCGCGGACTCCGTCGCCTACCCGTTCCGCATCGGCTTCAGCGAGGTGTGGCGCCGGTTCGCGACCGCCGGCCTCAGCGACGACGTCGTGTTCATCGGGGCGGGCAAGCTCGGCGTCCCGGAGAACGCCGTCGTCGCCTTCGCGCTCGGTGCCGACATGGTCAACGTCGGCCGGGAGGCGATGATGTCGATCGGTTGCATCCAGGCCCAGAAGTGCCACACCGACCACTGCCCGGTCGGCATCGCGACGCAGAACCCGCGCTACACGCGCGGCCTCGACGTGGGCCTCAAGAGCGTCCGGGCGGCCAACTACGTCCGCTCCCTGCGACGCGACCTGCTCAAGGTCTCCGAGGCGATCGGTGTCGTCCACCCCGGCCTGATCGCTCCCCGCGACATCGACCTCCTCGACGGCACGCGGTCCGCGGTGGGCCTCGGCGAGGTCTACGGCTACGACCCGACGTGGCCGCGCCTCGGCGCGCACCTGGTGAGCGAGATCGAGGCGATCATGGTCGCCCAGGACGAGACCGCACCGTCACGACGCACCCCCGCCTGAGCCTCGGTCCGCCGAGGCTGGGCCGGGCGGGGGAGCAGGGCGGCGGTCAGCGCGAGCGGGACTCGCGCACCGTCTTGTCGTGGTGCTCGGGCAGCGCCTCGAGCTCGCGGAGGAAGTCGGCGGCCCACTTCGCGACGTCGTGCTGCACGACGGTCCGGCGCATCGCCCGCATCCGCCGGGACGTCTCCTTCTTGTCCGCGGCGAAGGCGTCGAGCAGTGCGGACTTCATGCCGTCGATGTCGTAGGGGTTGACCAGCCAGGCCTGCCGCAGCTCCTGCGCCGCGCCGGCGAACTCCGACAGCACGAGGGCGCCGTCGTCGTCGAAGCGGCAGGCGACGTACTCCTTCGCGACCAGGTTCATCCCGTCGCGGAACGGCGTGACCACCATGACGTCGGCGGCACGGTAGAGCGCCGCCATCTCCTCGCGCGGGTAGGACGAGTGCATGTAGGAGATCGCCGGTCGTCCGATCCGGCCGTGGTCGCCGTTGATCCGGCCGACCAGCAGCTCGATCTCGTCGCGCAGGATCCGGTACTGCTCCACGCGCTCGCGCGAGGGCGTCGCGACCTGCACGAAGACCGCGTCCTCCAGGTCGAGCTTGCCGTCGCGCACCAGCTCGCCGAACGCCCGCAGCCGCGAGTGGATGCCCTTGGTGTAGTCGAGCCGGTCGACCCCCAGGAAGATCCGCCGGGGGTTGCCGAGCGCCTCCCGGATCTCCTTGGCGCGCTGCGTCACCGCCTCCGAGCGGGCCAGCTCCTCGAACCCGGCCGTGTCGATCGAGATCGGGAACGCGGTCGCCTTCACGGGCCGACCGTCCGGGAGGTAGATGGTGTCGCGGTGGGTCTTGTGGCCCACCCGGCTGCGCACCAGGCGGACGAAGTTGGCGGCCGCACCCGGCAGCTGGAAGCCGATCAGGTCCGCGCCCAGCAGCCCCTCGAGGATCTGGCGTCGCCACGGCAGCTGCGAGAAGAGCTCGGCCGGCGGGAAGGGGATGTGGAGGTAGAACCCGATGCGCAGGTCGGGCCGGGAGGCGCGCAGCATCTGCGGCACCAGCTGGAGCTGGTAGTCCTGCACCCACACGGTGGCGCCCTCGGCAGCCACCTCGGCGGCCCGGTCGGCGAAGCGCTGGTTGACCGCGACGTAGGAGTCCCACCACTCGCGGTGGAACTCCGGCTTGGCGATGACGTCGTGGTAGAGCGGCCAGAGCGTGCCGTTGGAGAACCCCTCGTAGAACTCCTCGACCTCCTGGGCGCTCAGCGCGACGGGGATCAGGGAGAGGCCGTTCTCCTCGAACGGCTCGAACTCGTCGTCGGCCGAGCCCGGCCAGCCGATCCAGGCGCCGTCGTTGGCCCGCAGCACCGGCTCGAGGGCGGTGACGAGACCGCCGGGGGAGGGCCGCCACGACACCGAGCCGTCCGGCTGGGTCACCCGGTCCACGGGCAGCCGGTTGGCCACGATCACGAGGTCTGCCTGCGCCGCTGCACTCACGTCCGCAACCCTAGCGACGGCCGGCGAGGCGCAGACCACCCCGCGGTGTCTGGTCACCCGGTCCCGGGAGGGGCCGGCGCGCTCCAGAGCCCGGCGCCGGTTTTGTCCAGACGACTCGCCGGAGGCGAATGACATCGTTGTCGTTCGTCGCCTAGACTCGTGCCCGTCCACCCGGTCACGGGTGGTGTGGGGTCGAGGAGGAGATGTCCGATGGACGCAGCCGAGCACATCACAGCCCAGCAGGAGACTGCGGCCGGGCTGAGCGAGCGCGACGGCGAGATCCTCGAGTTCGAGCGGCACTGGTGGAAGTACGCCGGCGCCAAGGAGCAGGCCGTCCGCGAGAAGTTCGACATGTCCTCGACCCGCTACTACCAGGTGCTCAACGCGCTGATCGACCGTCCCGAGGCGCTCGAGGCCGACCCGCTGCTCGTCCGCCGCCTCCGCCGGCTGCGGGCCTCCCGCCAGCGGCAGCGCTCGGCGCGCCGCCTCGGGTTCGAGATCTGACACCACCACCTGCTCATCTCCGATCGCACGGCCCGCCCTCTCACGATTGGTCACCTTCCCCATGGCCTCCTTCCCCAGCCCCGGCCGATCCGCGTCCCGTCGTCGTGACGAGCGCGGCGTGGCCTTCCCGTCCCCGCTCGTGATGCTGTCGGTCCTCGCCGTCGCGATGGCGTCGATCACCTTCGTCGCGACCCGCGACCAGGCGCCGACCGAGCGCCGCGTCGACACGGCCACGATCGCCAGCGCCGACCAGACGCCCAGCGCCGAGCCGACCCCGACCGAGACGCCGAAGCCCGAGCCGAAGCCCAAGCCGCAGGTCAAGCGCGGCGAGGTCTACGTCGAGGTCTACAACAACTCCGGCATCCGGGGGCTCGCCGCCGCGACCGCCACCAAGGCCACCGATGTCGGCTGGGCCGTGGTCGGTGAGGACAACTGGCAGGGCCTCATCCCCACCAGCACCGTCTACTTCCCGCCGCGGCTCAAGGCCGCCGGCAAGCAGCTCGCCCTCGACCTGGGGATCAAGCGCACGGCGCCGGCCGTCGGCGTGATGAAGCGCGACCGGCTCACCATCATCCTCACGGCCGACGCCCCGCGCTGACCTCCCGGCCCTCCCGCGCCCGGCGCAACCCCGGGCAGGGTCGGCGCACGTGCGCCGGCACGTGGTTGGGTTGGCCCATGGAGTTCACCTCCGACGACGCGCGCGCCCACTACGACGCCGTACGCGACGTCCTCGACGGCGTGGTGGTGGGCCTCGACTTCGACGGCACGCTGTCGCCGGTCGTCGACGACCCCGAGGCGGCCCGCCTGCACCCCGCGGCCCCCGGCGCGCTGCTCGAGCTCGCCGAGGTGGTGCGCGCGGTCGCGGTGATCACCGGTCGCCCGGCGCGCCAGGCCATCGCGATGGGCGACCTCGACGCGCTCGGCAACGCCATGCTCGACCGTGGTGCCGAGCTCTTCGTGTTCGGCCAGTACGGCAACGAGCGCTGGTCGGCCACCGAGCAGCGCATCCGCTCGCCCCGGCCGCCCGCGGGGCTGGCGAGCTTCGAGCGCGAGCTGCCGTCCGTGCTGCGCAACGCCGGCGCCGCCGGTGCGTACGTCGAGGAGAAGGGCCTCGCGGTCGCGGTGCACACCCGTCGCATGGACGACCCGGCCGGCACCTTCGAGCGGCTGGTGAAGCCGATCTCCTCCCTCGCCGAGCGCCACCACCTCACCGTCGAGCCCGGTCGCAACGTCATCGAGGTCCGCTCGGGCGACATGCACAAGGGTCAGGCCCTGCGGGCCTTCGTCGCCGAGCAGGAGGCCACCGGCGTGGTCTTCGGCGGCGACGACCTCGGCGACGTCGAGGCGTTCGATGCCGTCCGCTCGCTGCGCGGGGAGGGACTGCCCGGTCTGGTCGTGTGCTCGGCCTCGACCGAGCAGCCCGACCTGGTCCGGCTGGCCGACGTGGTCGTCGACGGACCGCCGGGCGTCGTGGAGCTCCTGACCGCCCTCGCCACCCGCCGCTGACCGCACCGCGGACTCGTCCTGACCACATCGTGGACTGGATGTGCACATCGTGAGACGGCCTGCCTAGGCTGAGCGTGCTCATCACGAGGGACTGAGGGAACGGCCCGACGAAGTCCCGGCAACCACCCGCGAGCCTCCTGTCCGCCCCACCGGCGGACAGTCGCGGGAGCAGGTGCCAAATCCGACCCAGCGAGAGTCGCGGGGACAGATGAGAAGGAGGACTTCATGAGCACCCTGTTGGACGAGACCACCACCCCCACGCCGTCGAAGGGGCTCCGCGAGGGTGCCTTCGGCAACGCCCGCGCGCTGGCCTGTCGCGAGTGCGGCCACGAGGTCGCGCTCGGCCCGTTCTACGCGTGTCCGGAGTGCTTCGGTCCGCTCGAGGTGGCCTACGACTTCCCGACGGTGACCCGCGAGGAGATCGCCGCCGGACCCCGCAACATCTGGCGCTACAAGGCGCTCCTGCCGGTCCCCGACGACATCGAGCAGAGCCCGAACACCGAGCCCGGCTTCACCCGGTTGCTCGAGGCGAAGAACCTCGCCCGCGAGCTCGGCCTCGAGAAGCTGTGGGTGAAGGACGACTCGACCAACCCGACCAACTCGTTCAAGGACCGCGTGGTCGCCTGCGCCCTGAGCGCGGCCCGCGAGCTCGACGCCAAGGTCTTCGCGTGCCCGTCGACCGGCAACCTGGCCAACGCCGTCGCCGCGGCCGGCGCCCGGGCCGGGATCACGACCGTGGTCTTCATCCCGAGCAACCTCGAGACGCCCAAGAAGGTCAACTCGGCGGTGTTCACCGAGCAGCTCGTCGCTGTCGACGGCAACTACGACGACGTCAACAAGCTCGCCTCGGAGATCGCCGGCGAGGAGGAGGGCTGGGCGTTCGTCAACGTCAACGTGCGCCCCTTCTACGCCGAGGGGTCCAAGACGCTGGGCTACGAGATCGCCGAGCAGCTCGGCTGGCGGCTTCCCGACCAGATCGTCATCCCCGTCGCGTCGGGCTCGCAGCTGACCAAGGTCGACAAGGCCTTCCAGGAGCTCATCAAGCTCGGCCTGGTCGAGGAGAAGCCCTACAAGGTCTTCGGCGCCCAGGCGACCGGCTGCTCGCCGGTGTCGGTGGCCTACAAGGCCGAGCACCGACGCGATCCGCCCGGTCAAGCCCGACACCATCGCCAAGAGCCTGGCCATCGGCAACCCGGCCGACGGCATCTACGTGCTCGACATCTGCCGGCGCTCCGGTGGCGCGGTCGAGGACATCAGCGACGACGAGGTCCGCGAGGCGATCGTGCTCCTGGCTCGCACCGAGGGGATCTTCACCGAGACCGCCGGCGGCACCACGGTCGGCGTGCTGAAGAAGCTCGTCGAGACCGGCCAGCTCGACACCTCGCTGGAGACCGTCGTCATCAACACCGGTCACGGCCTCAAGACCCTCGACGCGGTGTCCGACCGCGTCGGCCCCGCCGCCACCATCGCCCCGTCCTACGACGCCTTCGTCGCGGCCGACATCCTCTGAGAAGAAGATCAGCCCATGAGTGTCTCCGTCCGGATCCCCACCATCCTCCGCACCTACACCGGCGGTGAGTCCGAGGTCAGCGCCGAGGGCGACACCCTGGCCGCGGTGCTCGACGACCTCGACGCCAGCTACTCCGGCATCAAGGGCCGCATCCTCGACGAGGCGGGCAAGCTGCGCCGCTTCGTCAACGTCTACGTCGGCAACGACGACGTGCGGTTCCTCGACGAGCTGGAGACCGCCACGCCCGACGGCGTGCAGATCTCGGTGATCCCGGCGGTCGCCGGGGGCTGAGCCCCGGCGACCGTGCCGGTCACCGAGCGCGTACGTCGACCACGGCGGCGTTGCCGCGGTCGTCGACCCGCAGCTCGGCGACCGCGCCGTCGCGCAGCAGGTGCTCGGCCTCCTGGGCGTCGTCCTGCGGGAGGAACCAGCTCTCGATGCCGCACCGGACCTGCCACGACCGGTCGTCGCAGGCGAGGTAGGGGCCGTCGTCCGGCCGCGTGCGCGACCACTCGTCGCCGACCCAGACGCCGTCCTGCTCGACGAGCGTGAGGTAGACGTCGCCGGACTCCCCGTCGTCCAGCGAGCCGAGACCGGGCTCGACGAGCGACTGCGACCCGTCGTGGCGCAGGTCGGGGTAGTCGAGCGCGACGTACGCGCCGCGGAACGGGTCGATCGGGTCGACCGGTGCCACCCGCACCAGGTAGGTGTCGCCGGCGATCCTGGCGGAGAGCTGCGGTGCGACGGCCAGGCCGACCAGTGCGAGCTGGCTGGCGGCGATGACCGTGGTCGTCACGATGCGCCTCATCGGTCGGTTCCCTTCGTGGTGGGGTCGGTCGTGGTGCCGGTGGGGTCGGTGGGGTCGAGGGCCTGCACGAGCTCGCGGCGGGCCCGGTCGAACAGGAACCCGGTGCCGAGGAAGACGGTGCCGAGCACCACGAACAGCCAGGCGCCGGTGACGATCGGCGCGAAGACGGCGAAGCTCTGGAAGGTCGTGAAGACGACCAGCCCGACCATCGCCATCCAGGTGAGGGCCTGGTGGTCGCGCACGGTCCCCAGCGCGACGAGGGCGACGGCGAGGGCCACGTAGGTGCCGACGGAGATCGCCGCGTGTGCCCAGTCGGCGCCGTCGATGCTGCTCGTGTCGCTGCCGGTCGCCCACGTGCTCAGCGACCATGCGGTCAGCAGCACGACGATGGCGCCCAGCGGCTCGAGGATGCCTGCGCCACGGCGGACGATGCCGGCAAGAGCCGTTGCAG
The DNA here is from genome assembly GCA_963701485.1 of uncultured Actinomycetota bacterium. GTDB lineage: Bacteria > Actinomycetota > Actinomycetes > Propionibacteriales > Nocardioidaceae > Nocardioides. The sequence goes on along the minus strand of CAVPAA010000007.1, from coordinate 20,060 downwards.
CCGCCGCGAGCGCCAGCGCGACCACGAGCGAGGTCGACCACGTCAGGCCGTCGCGGCCGGCGTCGGGGATGGCGGCGACGAAGAGCGCCGCCAGCGCCATGCCGCCGGCGACCGTGCGCCAGGTCCAGGCGAACCTGTCGATCCACCCGTCGTGCAGGACCGCGAGGGCGGCGGTGAGGACGGCGCCCGTGCCGAGCAGCACCACGACCGTGGTCCCGTCCTGGGCGTCCCACAGGGGCTGCATGAACCACCAGGTGACGCCCGTGACGACACCGACGAGGAAGGGCAGGTGGGCCCGCGTCAGGTAGGCGTGGACGAACGCGCCGACGGCCCAGAGGCCGATGAGTCGCGGCTCGTACGCCGGGACCTGCAGCGACTGGGCCGCCTGGAAGATGACAGCGCCGGCGCCGAGGGCGGCGAGGAGCCGTGCGGCGCCGACCAGCGGAGGCGAGGCACGGCGCGCCGCGAGCGTCTCGCCGCCCACGAGGAAGGCCAGCCAGAGGGCCGCCACGGCGGCGAAGCGCGTCAGCGGCGAGAGCTCGTCGAGGTTGGCGGCGACCAGCCAGATGAGTCCGACCCCGACGAAGCCGCCGCCGAGGTGGAGCAGGACACGCCCCACGCCGAGGCGGGCGTGGTGCTCGGAGCGGTAGCGCGCCGAGATGCGTGCGGCCTGCTCCTCGCCGATGAGTCCCTCCGAGGTCCAGTCGGCGAGCTCGTGGCGCAGCCAGGCGAGCTGCTGCGGCGCGACAGGTCGCGTCGCGAGGGCGGGTGCCGGTGACGAGGTGTCGGTCATGCCCCCACCGTGGCTCGGCCACGGCCGGGTTGTCCTGAGTACATCGACCCATATGTGGGGTGCCGTTGGGTGGCGGGACGCCGGGGGTTGCGCGGGTGTTCAGGTGGGTCTGGTTCACAGGGGGCGTGGGGAGCAGACACCTGACCCGGGCCGGCGTCGCGCTGGCCGTCGTCGGCGGCGTGGCGGGAGGGACGGCGTACGGCGCCCGCGAGCTGTTGCAGCGACAGGCGGCGCAGGCCCGGCGTGCGATCGGCAAGCCGTTGGGCGAGCGCGCACCGGACGCCGACCGGCACTACAAGAAGAAGCACGGCGAGCCGGTGGACCTGCTGGTGCTCGGCGACTCCATCGCCGCAGGCCTCGGCGCGGACCGGGCCAAGGACACCCTCGGCAGCCGACTGGCGCGCGGCATCGCCTCCAGCGCGGGACGCTCGGTGCGGCTCAGGACGGCGGCGGTGGTCGGCTCGGAGAGCAGCATGCTCGCCTCCCAGCTCGCCTCCCTGCCGCGGGGATATCGCCCGGACGTGGCCGTGATCGTGGTCGGCGGCAACGACGTCACCCACCGGGTGCCGGTCGCCGAGTCCGTACGTCACCTGGCCGAGGCCGTCGAGGACCTCCGGGCCCGCGGGACGGAGGTCGTCGTCGGCACCTGCCCGGACCTCGGGGCGCTCCGCCCGGTGCCGCAGCCCCTGCGCGCGCTCGGCTCGCGTGCCTCGCGGCAGCTGGCGGAGGCCCAGCGGGAGGCGGCCCTGGCGTGCGGCGCCCGGGTGGTCTCGCTGGCGCACGTGGTGGGCCCGTTCTTCATCCACCTTCCCGGAGGAGATGTTCAGCCTCGACCGCTTCCACCCGAGCGCGCACGGCTACAAGCGGACGGCGAAGGCGATGCTCCCGTCGGTGCTCGCGGCCCTCGGCGTCGTGGCCGACGTGCCGTTCGGGCACCACGCACCCGAGGTGGGTGGGTCAGGCTAGGGTTCCCGGGTGCGCACCACTGCTCGACGAGCCGGCCAGGCCGTCAAGAAGGCTGCCAAGAAGGCCGGCCGGATGCAGGCATCGCCCGCACCGGCCGAGCCCGAGCCGCTCGACCCGAAGGCCGAGCGCCGCCGCCGGCTGCTGGCCAGCAACCTGACCGAGCTGGCCATCGAGTTCCGCACCGACAAGTGGGGTGTCCACAAGTACACCCCCCACTACGAGCGTCACCTGCAGCACCTGCGCGGCGAGTCCTTCACGCTGCTCGAGCTCGGGATCGGCGGCTACAAGAAGCGTCGCAAGAGCGGCGCCTCGATGAAGATGTGGCGCTGGTTCTTCCCCAAGGCCCGCATCGTCGGGCTCGACATCGAGGACAAGTCGTGGCTCACGCGGGGCCACATCCACACCTATCTCGGCGACCAGACCGACCCCGAGGTGCTCCAGCGCATCATCGACGAGCAGGGCGCGCCGTTGGTGGTCATCGACGACGGCAGCCACATCCCGGCCCACGTGCGCGAGTCCTTCCGGATCCTCTTCCCGCTGCTGCCCGACGGTGCCATCTACTGCATCGAGGACACCCAGACCTCCTACTGGCCGGCGTGGGGCGGACAGCTCGACCCGCGCGCCCCTGGCACGTCGATGGACCTGGTCAAGGACCTCGTCGACGGCCTCAACCACGAGGAGTTCCTCCTCGAGGGCTACGAGCCGACCTACACCGACCAGTGGGTGCGGGCCGTGCACTGCTACCACAACCTCGTGATCATCGAGAAGGGCGACAACCGGGAGGGCACCAACCGCGACAACGTCGCGCACGAGCTCTACGGCGCCTCCGAGCTGCCCGACTCCGACGGCTCCGACGACGCATGACCGTCCTGCTCGCCACCAGCGGTGACCTGCCGCAGGGGGAGCCCGGCGCGGGCGCCCTCGACGCCGTCCTCCACGCCCGCGGCACCGACTTCGCCTGGGCCCGGTGGGACGACCCGTCCGTCGACTGGTCCGCGGCCGACCTCGTCGCGGTGCGGTCCACCTGGGACTACGTCACCCGCCACGGTGAGTTCCTCTCCTGGGCGGCGTCGCTCGACCAGGCCCGTCTGCTCAACGGCGCCGACGTCTTCACCTGGAACCACGACAAGCGCTACCTCACCGAGCTCGGCGACCTGCCGGCGGTGCCGACGCTGCTCGCCGACGACCGGGCCGGACTGGCCGACGCGGTGCGCCACTTCGGCACCGCGGTGGTCAAGCCCCGCGTCGGGGCCGGGGGAGCGGGTCTCCTGGTGGTCACCGACCCCGACGACCCCCGTCTCGGCCGGCCGGTCCGCAGCCACGTCGACTACCCCGAGGTCGACGGTCCCTGGGTCGTCCAGCCGCTCGTGGAGTCGATCCGCACCCACGGCGAGGCGTCGGTCTACGTCCTCGACGGTCGGGTCGGCCAGCGCTTCGACAAGCTGCCCGGCGAGGGCGACGTACGCGTCAACGAGGAGTTCGGCGGCCGGGTGCGCGCCGTCGAGACCGGCGACGTCGGCGACCTGGTGATGCGCGCGTACGACGCGATGGCCGAGCGCTTCGGCCGTCCGATGGACTACCTCCGCGTCGACCTGCTGCGCTGGGACGGCGGGTGGGTGGTGAGCGAGCTCGAGCTGATCGAGCCGGGCCTCTACCTCGACGTGTCGCCGGCCAACGCGGAGCCGTTCGCCGACCTGCTCAAGGCACGATTGATGACTCGATCGGACTAGGCCAAATGGTCTGATCGGGGGAGTATGTCGCGAACCCCGCACCCCTAGCGTCGACCTCTGGGCTAATTGCCTTCGGGACCGTCCGCACGCGGTCCTCCAGCACTGAGCAGAGGACATCACGTGAAGCTTGGTCGTAGACGTATGCGTTCGGATGAGCGTGGAGCCGCGGCAGTGGAGTTCGCGCTGATCGTCATGCCGCTGATCCTGCTGCTCTTCATTATCATCGAGAGTGCCTTCCTGATGAAGGACTACGTCTCGGTCAGCAGCGCAGTGCGCACCGGTGCGCGTACCGCATCTGCCTCCGCCGGGGCAGGGCCCGGGACGTGCCAGGCGAGTGCCAATCCGCCACCGTGTACCCCCGCCAACGCCCCGGCCTTCGCCCAGGGTGCTGCGGACGCCATCCAGCGGACCGCAAGCGCGCTCAACTCCGAGGACATCGAGTGGGTGATGATCTACAAGCCGGGGGCCAATGGTTTCCCGGCGGGACAGAGCGACCTGACCTGCGCGTCCACGTGTGTGAAGTACGTCTGGGATGCGGGACTGGACAAGTTCCGCTACTCCAGCGGCAGTTGGGCATCGGCCACGGTCAATGCGTGCGTCAACCACAAGGACCGCGACAGCGTTGGGGTGGCTATGCAGGTCGACCACGGCTTGGTCTCAGGCCTCTTCGGAAGCAGCCTGACCATCGAAGAGAAGACGGTCATGCAGTTCGAGCCCCTCGAGACCGATCGCTGCATGCCCGGCACACTCAACGCGCACTCATGAAGGACGCATCAATGAGCACACGCACGGTCACGGTCCGTCGTCCCCCGCGCACCCGGAACGAGCGTGGCGCCGTGATGGTGATCGGAGCACTGATGTTCGCGTTCCTGGCCCTGCCGCTGTGCGCGGTCGGCGTGGACATGGCGCGTTGGTGGGTCGAGGCCCAGCGGCTCCAGGCCGCTGCGGATGCCGCGTCCACCGCTGGGGTCACGTTCATGCCCGACGACTTCGACAAGGCCAAGGCCAGGGCGATCGAGATCGCGACATCCAACGGGTACACCGCTGGTGGTGGCACCGTGATCACCGTCTCGCCCGGTGCGAAGCCGACCCAGCTCAAGGTCGTCATCAGTCAACAGGTGGACAACACCTTCGCGAAGAGCTTCGGGATCGACACGACCAACATCGCCCGAGGCGCAGTGGCCGACTACAACGGGCCGGCACCGATGGGCAGCCCCTGCAACACGTTCGGCAACGAGCCGCTGGGCACCACGTCGCTCGGCCCCCAGGACCAGTCAGCTCTCCAAGCCGCCGGCGCCAATTGTTCCACCGAACCGGACTTCTGGGCCGAACATCGGTGGGCCCGACTGGCCCAAGGGCAACGGTGACCAGTTCATGACCCGGTCGTGCAGCGCAAGCGATGACGGCTGCGCCAGCGGCAAGAACATCGACTTCGACCCGCGGGGCTACTACTACGTCATTCGAGTGGGGGCCACTGCCGTCGGCAAGCCCGTCACGGTCCAGATCTACGACCCGGCCTTCGTCGCTCAGGGGGACTACTGCGAGGCCGGACCTGCAGGCACGGCGGTCAACAACAACAACTGGAACGACTGGACCAAGACCGACGCCATCGACCGCTACAAGAAGCAGGCATCGGGAGCGATGAACCGGTTCTGTACAGGCGACGTGGCCTCGACGAGCGTCCCGACTGTGACGTCGTTCGGTCTGCGCGGCACTACAGACACCAACGACCCCCGCAACGCGGTGCCAGTCTCGGGATGCGTGCGGCAGTACCCGGGATACGGTGCCACGGACCTGAACCGCGACAAGCTGCGCAAGGGTTCCACAGGGACCAATGCCTACAAGGACGATCTGGCGAAGGTGTTCCACCAGTGGGTCACGATGTGCACGTTCACGCCCGTCAAGGCCGGCGAGCACTACCTCCAGGTCCGGACCAACGTGAAGCTCAGCACCACCAGCCCGGACGGCCGAGGTGGGTACCAAGGAAACCTGAACGTCTACAACCAGGCCGGCGACGACCTGACGGTCGGCGGAGGTGGCGCCAACCGGTTCGCCCTCCGGGCCTATGGTGCCGGCATCGCGTCGGGTGACCTGTCGGTCTCGGCTTTCGAGCGGATGCCGATCTACGCCAATGCCACGGGCGCCAACACCGAGCTTCAACCTGGTCCGGGTCGTCCCTGCGGCGGCGTCCAAGACGCTTGGTCTTCGACGTTCTTCGACGTCGGCGAGGCTGCGCAGCGGCGGCACGATGCAGATCCTCCCGCCGGGCGACTCGAAGCATGGGCAGCACGCACATCCATCGCAGGCTGCAAGGGCACGGGCAAGGTCAACGCCACCCTGACGCAACTGCAAGATCACCGGCATCACGCCGCTAACGGCTGGAACGGTAAGAGCCAGACGATCCGGGTGCCCGATCCCCAACAACTACACCTGCAACGTACCGCGTCCCGGGTGGCTGCTGGTTCCGCGTCGGCGGTCAACTTCGGCGGCTCCAACGCGGTCACCGACTCGACCACCTGGACTGCCCGCATCGACGGCGAGCCGGTCCGACTCATCGAGTAGGCCACACCGTGGTCACCGTCCACCTGCCGACGCCGCCCCGGGATCCCCGGGGCGGCGTTTGCACTCTCGGGGGTCGAGTGCTAAACATGAGGCTGGCACTCTCCTCACGAGAGTGACAACGACCCAGGTGACGCTGAGGTCCCCGACGCCGGCGGGAATGGATCGCCGGCCGAGCGGGATCGTCCGTCGCGGGCAGCCCGCCTGGAGTCGACACACAGACTCACGTCGATAGGAATCGCACGCGATATGGCCAAGCTGATTGCTTTCAACGAGGAGGCCCGCCGCGGCCTCGAGCGGGGTATGAACACCCTCGCCGACGCGGTCAAGGTCACCCTCGGCCCCAAGGGCCGCAACGTCGTCCTGGAGAAGAAGTGGGGCGCCCCCACGATCACCAACGACGGCGTCTCGATCGCCAAGGAGATCGAGCTGGAGGACCCCTACGAGAAGATCGGCGCCGAGCTGGTCAAGGAGGTCGCCAAGAAGACCGACGACGTCGCCGGTGACGGCACGACGACGGCCACCGTCCTGGCCCAGGCCATGGTCCGCGAGGGCCTGCGCAACGTCGCGGCCGGCGCCAACCCGATGGGTCTCAAGCGCGGCATCGAGGCCGCCGTCGCCGCCGTGTCCGAGCAGCTGCTCGCCATGGCCAAGGACGTCGAGACCAAGGAGCAGATCGCCTCCACCGCGTCGATCTCCGCCGCTGACACCACCGTCGGCGAGATCATCGCCGAGGCGATGGACAAGGTCGGCAAGGAAGGCGTCATCACCGTCGAGGAGTCCAACACCTTCGGGCTGGACCTCGAGCTGACCGAGGGCATGCGGTTCGACAAGGGCTACATCTCGGCCTACTTCGCCACCGACCTCGAGCGCATGGAGGCCGTGCTGGAGGACCCCTACGTCCTCATCGCCAACTCCAAGGTGTCGACGGTCAAGGACCTGCTCCCGCTGCTGGAGAAGGTCATGCAGTCCGGCAAGCCGCTGCTGATCATCGCCGAGGACGTCGACGGCGAGGCGCTGTCGACCCTGGTCGTCAACAAGATCAAGGGCACCTTCCGCTCCGTCGCCGTCAAGGCGCCGGGCTTCGGTGACCGCCGCAAGGCCATGCTGCAGGACATCGCGATCCTCACCGGCGGCCAGGTCATCTCCGAGGAGGTCGGCCTCAAGCTCGAGTCGGCCGGCATCGAGCTGCTCGGCCAGGCCCGCAAGGTCGTCATCACCAAGGACGAGACCACCATCGTCGAGGGTGCCGGCGACCAGGGCCAGATCGAGGGCCGGGTCAACCAGATCCGCGCCGAGATCGAGAAGTCGGACTCCGACTACGACCGCGAGAAGCTCCAGGAGCGCCTCGCCAAGCTGGCCGGCGGCGTGGCCGTCATCAAGGTCGGCGCGGCCACCGAGGTCGAGCTCAAGGAGCGCAAGCACCGCATCGAGGACGCCGTCCGCAACGCCAAGGCTGCGGTCGAGGAGGGCATCGTCGCCGGCGGCGGCGTGGCGCTCGTCCAGGCTGCTGCCACCGCGTTCGACAAGCTCGACCTGTCGGGTGACGAGGCGACCGGCGCCAACATCGTGCGCGTCGCGACCTCGGCCCCGCTCAAGCAGATCGCGATCAACGCCGGTCTCGAGGGCGGCGTCGTGGCCGAGAAGGTCGCCAACCTGGAGGCGGGCCACGGCCTCAACGCCGCCACCGGTGACTACGTCGACATGATCGCCGAGGGCATCATCGACCCGGCCAAGGTCACCCGCTCGGCGCTGCAGAACGCCGCGTCGATCGCCGCGCTGTTCCTCACCACCGAGGCCGTCGTGGCCGACAAGCCCGAGAAGGCGCCCGCCATGGGTGGCGGCGGCGACATGGGCGGCATGGGCGGCATGGACTTCTGAGTCCTCCGCTCCACCCAGCACCATCGGCAAGGCCCCCGCTCCGGCGGGGGCCTTGTTGCGTACGTCACACCCGAAGGGGTGATCGTGCCGATCGCCGGACGTGGGCGGCTGCGGTTCCTAGGCTGCGGGTGCCGCGCCGCCATCGAGGGGGCGCCACTCGACTCCTGGGGGTCACCATCTTGCGCTCGCTCACCTCTCGCGCCCGAAGGGCCGCACCGTCTCTGCCATCCTCGTCGCCGGTGCCCTGGTGGTGTCGGCCGGCGTCGGCGGCGCCACGGCCGGCGCCCTGATCACCGGCAAGGACATCAAGGACAAGTCCATCACCGGTGCCGACATCGCCGATCGCTCGCTCGGCAAGCGACAGCTGAGCACCGCGGCGGTCGACGAGCCTCCGCACGAGCTGGAACTCCGGCGTCGGCGCCCCGAGCGCCAAGGACGGCTCGACGAACAGCTGGTACCTCGACACCGCCACCGGTGACGCCTACAAGAACACGCCGCGCGGCTGGGAGCTCCGCGTCAACATCATGGGTGCCACCGGTGCCCCCGGCGCCGTCGGCCCGCAGGGCGCGTCTGGCGCCACGGGCGCCAGCGGGGCGACGGGCGCCAAGGGTGACACCGGCGCGAAGGGCGACAAGGGCGACACCGGTGCTGACCGGCGCGCAGGGCGACAAGGGCGACGAAGGGCGACACCGGCTCGACCGGCGCCAAGGGTGACCGGGCGACACCGGTCTGACCGGCGCAGCCGGTGCCACGGGCGACAAGGGCGACCAGGGCGACCCGGCGAGAAGGGCGACGCCGGCGTCAAGGGTGACCAGGGCGACACCGGTCTGACCGGCGCCCAGGGCGGTACGGGCGCAAGGGCGACGCCGGCGCCGCCGGCAGCGAAGTGGCTGCGGGCGACGATCGCCCCGGCCGCCGGCACCGGCGCCGTCGGCGACTGGTACCTGAACACCACCTCGTGGGACGCCTACGAGAAGGGCGCCGGCGGCTGGACCGCCGGTCGTCAACCTCCGCGGTCCGATCGGTCCCAAGGGCGACAAGGGCGACACCGGTGCGACCGGTGCGAGACGGGCGCGACCGGCGCGACGGGTCGCCATCGGCCAGGCAGGCGCCACCGGCGAGACCGGCGCCACCGGGCCGGTCGGCGCCGGCCGGTCCGCCAGTCGGCCCCAGGGTCCCCAGGGTCCGCAGGGCCCCGTCGGTGCGACCGGCCCGAAGGGTGACACCGGTGCGCACGGGTCCGCAGGGCCCGGCGGGTGCGGGCTGGACTCGTCCTCAAGGACGGCAACGGCGTGCACGCTCGGCAAGGTCGTCTCCATGGCCACCACGAGCGTGAGCTTCGTGACCTCGAACGGTTACCTCTCACGGCTCGGCTGGGACGTGGTCTGACGGCGCCGGGCCAGATCTACTACACCGACGCGTGCGGCACCCCGGGCAACCAGCCGGTGACGCCTACCTCAACGACGGCAGCGGCGGCGGCAATGCCGACTGTTCGGCAAGGCCGCCGTCTTCAGCGGTGCGCAACGCAGCTGGATGGTGCCGAGCACCGTGAACCAGGGTTACGCGACCTCTGGCTCGTTCACCTCTGCGGCTCGTCGGACAACCCGGCGTGCGGCGCCAACGCGGGCCAGCGCAGACGGGTGGTTGCTGCGCGCGGTCACCCTGGCCGAGCTGGGCCTCCCCGCTCCCGCTGGGGCAGCCAACCAGTTCGCGCTGCCGCTGCTCGGTCAGCTGACGAGCCTGACCGCACCACCACCAGCAGGGCCCCCGCCTCCGGCGGGGGCCCTGCTGCGTGTCCGGACGCGCCGCACCACGTCCTGGTATGGACCAGTGACCTCGTTTTCCTGCGCCGAATCGTGACCCGTCGATGATGTTCAGTGCGGGATCGGAGGTCCTACTCTGAGTTCCGCAACGCATTCCGTCGTCCCGAGCGTGGGGGAGGAAGCTGCATGAGCACTCCGGCCGTCGAGCTGGTCGGCCTCACCAAGTCCTTCGGCAGCGTCACGGCCGTGGACGACCTCGACCTGCGCATCGAGAACGGCGAGTTCTTCTCGATGCTCGGCCCGAGCGGATCCGGCAAGACCACCGTGCTGCGGATGATCGCCGGCTTCGAGCAGCCGAGCGCCGGGAGGGTGCTGCTCGACGGCGACGACGTGACCTCGCGTCCGCCGTTCGCCCGTGACGTCAACACGGTCTTCCAGGACTACGCCCTGTTCCCGCACATGGACGTCCTCGACAACGTCGAGTACGGGCTGCGGGTGAAGAAGGTGCCCGCGTCCCAACGTCGGGACCGCGCGATGGCGGCCCTCGAGTCCGTGCAGCTGGGGCAGCTCGCCCGCCGCCGACCGACCCAGCTCTCCGGCGGCCAGCGCCAGCGCGTGGCGCTCGCGCGGGCGCTGGTCAACCGCCCCAAGGTGCTGCTGCTCGACGAGCCCCTCGGTGCCCTCGACCTCAAGCTGCGCCGGGCGATGCAGCTCGAGCTCAAGCAGCTGCAGCGGGAGGTCGGCATCACCTTCGTGTTCGTGACGCACGACCAGGAGGAGGCCCTCACGATGAGCGACCGGATCGCCGTCTTCAGCGACGGCCGTATCGAGCAGGTCGCAACCCCTGCGGAGCTCTACGAGAACCCCAGCACCGCCTTCGTCGCCGGCTTCGTGGGCACCTCGAACCTGCTCACCGGGGAGGCGGCTCCGGCCGTGCTCGGACGGGAGGGCACGTTCAGCATCCGCCCGGAGAAGATCCACCTCGACTCGGACGTCGAGTCCGGCAACACGACCGCCCGGGGGACCGTGGCCGACGTCGTCTACCTCGGCTCGGTCAACCACTACCTCGTCGAGCTCGAGGCCGGTCCGACCCTCACGGTGCTGAAGCAGAACCTCAAGGACAGCACGGACCAGGCGATGAGCCGTCGGGGACAGCAGGTCACCGTCGGCTGGGCCGACGAGCACGTCATCGAACTCTCGGGCCACCCAGAGCAGGCGCGCCAGCCTGAGAAGAAGGAGAAGTCATGAAGCAGACCACCAGGCTCGCCGCGACGGTCGCAGCGTTCGCGCTCGCGCTCACCGGCTGCGGCACGTCCTCAGGCGACGACAGCGACGACGACGAGCAGCGCCGGGACCGAGGCGCAAGGCGGATTCACCGCTCCGGACGTCGCGATGGCCGACCAGCTCGGGGAGTACGAGGACAGCCTCAGCGTGCTGGCCTGGCCCGGCTACGCGGAGGACGGCTCGACCGACCCGTCCGTCGACTGGGTGACCCCCTTCGAGAAGGAGACGGGCTGCCAGGTCGACGTCAAGTACTTCGGCACCTCCGACGAGGCGGTCAACCTGATGAAGACGGGCCAGTACGACGTGGTGTCCGCCTCGGGGGACGCGTCCCTGCGACTCATCGCCGGCGGTGACGTGGCCCCGGTCAACACCGACCTGATCGCCAACTACGCCGACGTCTGGCCGTTCCTGAAGGACCGCGACTGGAACTCCGTCGGCGGCCAGATGTACGGCGTCCCGCACGGCTACGGTGCCAACCTGCTGATGTACAACACCGACGTGGTCGCCCCCGCGCCCACGAGCTGGAGCGCGGTCTTCGACGACGCGTCGTCGTACTCCGGCAAGGTCACGGCCTACGACTCGCCGATCTACATCGCCGACGCCGCCCTCTACCTGATGGAGACGCAGCCCGACCTCGGCATCGAGAACCCGTACTCGCTCGACCAGGACCAGCTCGCCGCTGCCGTCGACCTGCTCAAGAAGCAGCGCGAGAACATCGGCGAGTACTGGTCGGACTACCTGAAGGAGATCCAGTCCTTCAAGACCGGCGACTCCGTCGTCGGCACCACCTGGCAGGTGATCGCGAACCTGGCCAAGGACGAGAAGGCCCCCGTCGAGGCGATCCTCCCCGACGAGGGAGCGACCGGCTGGTCGGACACCTGGATGGTGCAGGCAGCGACCGAGAGCCCGAACTGCGCGTACGGCTGGATGAACCACATCATCAGCCCCGAGGCCAACGCAGCCGTCGCCGAGTGGTTCGGTGAGGCGCCGGCCAACGCGAAGGCGTGCGACCTGACGAGCAAGGGGTTCTGCGAGACCTACCACGCGGGCGACGAGGCCTACGCCGAGCAGATCCACTACTGGACGACGCCCATCGAGCAGTGCCTGGACGGCCGCACCGACGTGACGTGCACGACGTACCAGGACTGGACCCAGGCCTGGACCGAGATCAAGGGCTGACGCATGACGTCACAGCCGCTGCCGGGGGGAGGTGCGGCGTCCCCCCGGTGGGGACTGCTGCACCGCCGCCCCCGGTTGCGGCTGGGGCTGCTGCTCGGGCCGCCGATGCTCTGGCTCGGCGTGCTCTACCTCGGCTCGCTGGCAGCGCTGTTCATCACGTCGCTGTGGACCGTCGACCCCTTCGGCGGCAACATCGAGCGGGTCTGGAACCTCGACAACTACCGCGACCTGTTCACCATCGACGTCTACCGCACGATCACCGTGCGCACCCTGCTGATCGCGGTGACGGTGACGGTGATCGACGCGCTGCTGGCCTTCCCGATCGCGCTCTACATGGCCAAGGTCGCCTCGCCCCGGCTCCAGCGCGCGCTCGTCATCGCCGTGCTGACCCCGCTGTGGGCGTCGTACCTCGTCAAGGCGTACGCCTGGCGCGGCATGTTCGCCACCGGCGGTCCCCTGGACGACCTCGGCCTCTCGCCGGGCTACGGGCTCGTCGCCACGGTCGTGACGCTGTCGTACCTGTGGCTGCCCTACATGATCCTGCCGATGTACGCCGGTCTCGAGCGGTTGCCGAGCTCGTTGATCGAGGCCTCGGCCGACCTCGGCGCGACCACCCGCACCACCATGCGCCGCGTCGTGCTGCCGGTGCTCTTCCCGGCAGCGGTCGCCGGGTCGATCTTCACCTTCTCGTTGACCCTCGGTGACTACATCGCGGTCAAGATCGTCGGCGGGGCCAACCAGATGCTCGGCAACGTCGTCTACGACTCGTTCCTCACCGGCAACAACCTGCCGTTCGCGGCCGCCGTCGCCACCATCCCGGTGGTCACGATGGTGATCTACCTGGGAGCGGTACGCCGCACAGGGGCGCTGGACTCGCTATGAGCGGACGAGGCGGACGATGACCTTCTCGAGGGCGACCCGGGGCGTGCTGCTGGTCTTCACCGGCTTCGTGCTGCTCTTCATCCACGTGCCGCTGGCGCTCGTCGTGCTGAACTCGTTCAACATCTCGAGGACCTTCGAGTGGCCGCCGCCGGGCTACACCACGCAGTGGTGGTCGGCGGCCTGGGACAGCGAGGGCGCACGGAACGCCATCGTGGTCTCGGTCGAGGTGGCGCTCGTGGCCACCGCGATCGCGCTCGTGCTGGGCACCATGGCGGGCCTGGCGCTCCAGCGGTTCCGGTTCTTCGGCCGCGACACCGTGTCCCTGCTGATCATCCTGCCGATCGCCCTGCCCGGCGTGGTGACGGGCATCGCCCTGGCCAACGCGTTCCTCACGATGTTCGGCATCGAGCTGGGCATGCTGACCCTCGTCGTCTCCCACGCGACGTTCTGCATCGTCACCGTCTTCAACAACGCCATCGCCCGCCTCCGCCGGCTCGGTGGCAACCTCGAGGAGGCCTCGATGGACCTCGGTGCCGGGACGTTCCGGACGTTCTGGTCGATCACGCTGCCGATGATGCGCTCGGCCCTGCTGGCGGGTGCGCTGCTGTCCTTCGCGCTGTCGTTCGACGAGATCATCGTGACGACCTTCACCGCTGGTCAGGGCATCCAGACGCTGCCGCTGTGGATCTACCAGAACCTGTTCCGGCCCAACCAGGCGCCGGTCGTCAACGTGGTCGCGGCGGCCCTCATCGTGCTGTCGATCATCCCGATCTGGTTGTCGCAGAAGCTGGCCGGGACCGACGAGTCGGTCGCCGCCGCCCGGTAGGTCCCGCGGACCCCGCTGGTAGGAATGGGGCCATGCGCCTGCCCGTGCCCGGCCCCCGTGACCTGATGTCGGCCCTCGAGCGGGGGAGCGAGCAGGTCGAGGCGCTCCTCGGCGCCGTCCCGCGTGCGCTGGCGCTGCTCGACCGGGCCGAGGTGCTGATCGAGCGCGCCTCGGCGACCGTGGACCGGGTCGGGGGAGTCGTCGACGCGGCGACCGCCGAGGTCGCCCGGGTCGGCGCAGTGGTCGACGCCGCGACCGTGCAGGTCGAGCGGGTGCGCACGGTGGTGGACGCGGCGACCGCCGAGGTCGCGAAGGTGGGCGCGGTGGTGGACGCGGCGACCGGCGAGGTCACCCGGGTCGGCACCGTCGTCGCCGCAGCAGCCACCGAGATCGACCGGGTGAGCACCGTGGTGGACGGCGCGGCCGTGCAGGCGGGCCGGGCCGGCGGCCTGCTCGACGCCCTCGAGCCGTCGCTGACCAAGCTCCAGCCGACCCTCCAGACCCTGGCCGACACCACCCACCCCGACGAGGTGGCCGCGCTGGTGCGGCTCGTCGACCACCTCCCCGCGCTGACCGACCAGGTCGAGCGCGACGTGCTCCCGGTGCTCACGACGCTCGGCTCCGTGGCACCGGACCTGCACGAGCTGCTCAACGTCTCGCGCGAGCTCAACGAGATCCTGGGCAAGATCCCGGGCGTCGGCCGGCTGAAGAGGCGCGTCGAGGAGGACGACGACACCGAGACCCCGCGCTGACACCGCGGAACCCGAGAACACCCCGCCCCGTCCGACCCGATGAGGGGGCGGAGGACTCCGCCCGTTTCCATGAGAGGGATGCCCGCCATGAGCCGACACACCACCCCGCGCCGTACGGCCCGCCTGCTTCCCGTCGTCGCCGCGGCACTCGCCGTCGCGCTGTCCGGCTGCGGGTCCGAGGACGACCCTGCCGTCACCACCGACCCGACCACCAGCGAGAGCCCCAGCGCGTCCGCCTCCGACGAGCCCGTCGTCCTGACCGCCGACGGCTCCAGCACGGGCAAGTGCGCGATGCCCTCCGCAGAGATCCTGGCGACGTTCGACACGGCCTTCGAGGGCACGGTCACCTCCGTGGACGGCGGCGCCGCCACGCTCGACGTGGACCAGTGGTACGCCGGCGGCGACGCGTCGACCGTCACGGTCGAGGCGCCGAGCAAGGCCCTCGAGGACCTCCTGATGGCGGTCGACTTCCAGGAGGGGCAGACCTACCTCGTCAGCGCTGATGGCGACCGCGTCACCCTGTGCGGCTTCACCGCTGAGACCACCCCCGAGCTCGAGGCGCTCTACGCCGAGGCGTTCCCCGCCGAGGGCTGAGCGGGGACCGGGTCAGGCTCCCAGCCTGAGGAAGCACTGACCGGGGGCGCTGAAGGGATGCAGCTCCGAGCCCTCGGAGCTGGCCCCGTTGGCCTCCAGTGCGCTCTGCACCATGCCGAGGTGGACGCTGCACACGACCTCCGGGAAGCGGTGGGCCGCCTGCAGCAGCGGGCACCGGTGGAGGACGACGTCGCGGTCCTCACGGTCCGGCTCGGGGGCGTAGCCGAGCTCGTCGAGCATCTCGACGGTCCATCGCCGCCCGGCCTCGGGTGACGGCGCGACGGCCGCGCCCCTGCGCGCGACGAGGTCCGACCCCCAGCGTCGTCCGGCCGCGAGCGCCTCGGCACGGGTGTCGGGGGAGGCTTCCTGCAGGCGCCACGCGAGGGCGGCCGCCAGCTCGACGTAGTCGCCGTCGCCGGGGCGCGGCCCACGCGCCTGGTAGAGCCAGGCCGGTCGGCCCCGGCCCTCGTGCGGCTGGCGCACGCGCGCGACGTAGTCGTGGGCGACGAGCCAGTTGACCTGCTCGCGCACCGTGTTGGGGTGGCGTGCGGTCGCCTGGGCCAGCGCGTCGATGCCGACCGGGTCCGGCTGGTCCAGCAACGCGTGCAGCACCGCGGCCCGACCCCTTGCGAGACCGGACACGCTGCGGATATTTTTCACGGGTACATCGTAATAACGTCGAGTCGTTCGCAGGGTTTCCTCCGGTCACCAGGAGCACACGATGAGCACGACGACCACCCCCCACCGCGCTGGCAACCCGTGGCTCATGCTCGCCCTGGCCACGCTCGGCTTCGCCGTGAACTTCTGGGCCTGGGCGCTCATCAGCCCGCTGGGCGCGCTCTACCTGAAGCAGGGGGCGGATAGCCCGCTCGGCCTCCTCAGCCAGTCGGAGGTGGCGCTGATGGTCGCCGTGCCGGTGCTGGTGGGCTCGCTCGGTCGCATCATCGTCGGCGCGCTCACCGACCGGTTCGGCGGCCGGGTGATGTTCCCGATCGTCTCTGCCGCGACGATCGTCCCCGTCCTGTTCCTGGCCTTCTTCGCGCTCGACTCCTACTCGCTCATGCTGTTCGGCGGGTTCTTCCTCGGCATCGCCGGCACGGCGTTCGCCGTCGGTGTCCCCTTCGTCAACGCGTGGTTCCCGCCTGAGAAGCGCGGCCTCGCGGTCGGGATCTTCGGTGCGGGCATGGGTGGCACCGCGATCAGCGCGCTGACCACCGTCCCGCTCTCGGAGGACCTCGGGCGCACCGCACCCTTCCTGATCACCGCGGCGGTCCTGGCGGTGTACGCCGTCGTCGCCTGGCTGGTGATGCGCGACGCACCCGGCCGCGTCGCACCGACGACGAGCCTCGGCACCCGCCTCGCGGCCAACGCGCGTCTGCCGATCACGTGGCAGGCGTCCCTGCTCTACGCGGTCGCCTTCGGTGGCTATGTCGCGTTCTCGGTCTTCCTGCCGACCTACCTGAAGACCGCCCACGGCCTCGAGCCGGCGGACGCAGCCAACCGGATGGCCGGTTTCGTCGTGGTGGCAGTCGTCATGCGACCGGTCGGCGGGTGGCTGTCGGACCGGCTGGGGTCGATCCCCGTGCTGTCCGCGTCGTTCGCCGTCGTGACGGCGTGCGCCGCGATCGCCGCGCAGAACCCGCCGGTGACCTCGGCCGACGGCAGCAACCTCACCCTGGGCACCCTGGCGTTCCTGGTGATGGCCGCTGCCCTGGGAGCCGGGTCCGGTGCGACGTTCGCGCTGATCGCCCACAGCACCGAGCCGGCGCGCGTGGGCGGCGTGACGGGACTGGTCGGCGCCGCCGGCGGGCTCGGCGGGTTCGTGCCGCCCCTGCTCATGGGCTGGCTCTACGGCCAGACCGAGTCCTACGGCATCGGGCTGTGGCTGCTCGCCGTGACCGCTGGACTCACGCTCGTGCTGACCCTGCTCGTCGTACGACGCACTGCCGCCGCTTCGCCCGCGACGGTCGCCGCCTGACCCGACCGACCTCTCGACCCCGATCTCCCCACCGAAAGGGCGCCACGTGACCGACCTCGAGAACCCGCTGCAGAAGGCCCTGATCGGCGGGCGGCGCTTCTTCACCAAGGCGGAGGTCAGCGACGACGACCGCACGCTGCACAAGCACGGAGGGCGCGGGGGCGACGTGTTCTACCGCGACCGCTGGAGCCACGACAAGGTGGTGCGCTCCACGCACGGCGTCAACTGCACCGGGTCGTGCTCGTGGAAGGTCTACGTCAAGGACGGCATCATCACCTGGGAGGCGCAGCAGACCGACTACCCGAGCGCCGGGCCCGACCGGCCGGAGTACGAGCCACGTGGCTGTCCGCGCGGCGCGGCGTTCAGCTGGTACACCTACAGCCCGACCCGCGTGCGCTACCCCTACGTCCGGGGCGTGCTGCTCGAGATGTTCCGCGCCGCCAAGCAGCAGCACGGCGACCCGGTGGTCGCGTGGGGCTCGATCGTGCAGGACGAGGAGCAGGCACGGGCCTACAAGAAGGCGCGCGGCAAGGGCGGTCTCGTGCGCGCGTCGTGGGACGAGGTGGCTGAGATCATCGCCGCCGCCCACGTCTACACGGTCAAGCGCTGGGGCCCGGACCGGATCGCCGGCTTCTCGCCGATCCCGGCGATGTCGCCGGTGTCGTACGCGTCCGGCGCACGGTTCCTCGAGCTCATCGGCGCACCGATGCTGTCGTTCTACGACTGGTACGCCGACCTGCCCAACGCGTCGCCACAGATGTTCGGCGACCAGACCGACGTGCCGGAGTCGGGCGACTGGTGGGACGCGGGCTACCTGATGATGTGGGGCTCCAACGTCCCGACGACCCGCACCCCCGACGCCCACTGGATGACCGAGGCGCGCTACCGGGGGCAGAAGGTCGTGGCGGTCGCGCCCGACTACGCCGAGAGCGTGAAGTTCGCCGACGAGTGGGTGAGCCCCGCGCCCGGCACCGACGGCGCCCTTGCGATGGCCATGGGCCACGTCGTGCTCAAGGAGTACTTCGCCGACGCCAGCACGCCGTTCTTCGAGTCCTACACCAAGCAGTTCACCGACCTGCCGCACCTGGTGTGCCTCGAGCCCACCGCCGACGGCGCCCACCGCCCCGGCAAGTTCCTCGTCGAGGGCGACCTCGGGGGCACGAGCGAGAACGCCATGTGGAAGCCGGCCGTCATCGACGCCGCCACCGGCGAGGTCCGCATCCCGCACGGCTCGATCGGCGACCGCTTCGGCGACGAGGGTGTGGGCCGGTGGAACCTCGAGCTCGGGGACATCGACCCCGCGCTCAGCATGTACCGCGACCACCAGGGCGGCACCCGCGAGGCCGTCGAGGTCGAGCTGCCGCGCTTCGACGCCGCCGACGGCAAGGTCGTCCACGAGCGACGCGGCGTCCCGGTGGCGCGGGTCGGCGACCGCGTCGTGACCACCGTGCTCGACCTGCTCCTCGCCCAGTACGGCGTCGCGCGCGCAGGCCTGCCGGGCACCTGGCCGCGCGCCGGCGAGTCCGACGTACGCGGCTACGACGACCCGGCCGTACCGGCGACGCCCGCGTGGCAGGAGCAGCACACCGGGGTGCCCGCCGCGCAGGTCGTCCGACTCGCGCGCGAGTGGGCGCAGAACGCGATCGACACCGAGGGCCGCGGCATGATCCTGCTCGGTGCGGGCGTCAACCACTGGTTCCACTCCGACCAGATCTATCGCGCCATCCTGCTGCTCACGACGATCACCGGCACGCAGGGCCGCAACGGCGGGGGCTGGGCGCACTACGTCGGGCAGGAGAAGATCCGCCCGATCATGGGCTTCCAGCACATGGCGTTCGCGCTGGACTGGCACCGCCCGCCGCGCCACATGAACCAGACCGCCTACTGGTACGTGAACACCTCGCAGTACCGCTACGACACCTTCAGCGCCGACGACCTCGACTCCGGCACCGGGGTCTTCGCCGGGAGGACGGTGATGGACCTGCTGGCGCAGTCGGTACGGCTCGGGTGGTCGCCGTCGTACCCGACGTTCGACCGCAGCAGCCTGCAGCTGGCCGACGACGCCGAGGCGGCCGGCCAGGAGGCGCCGGCGTACGTCGCCGCCGAGCTGAAGGCCGGCCGGCTGCGGTTCGCGGTCGAGGACCCCGAGCACGAGGACAACCACCCGCGGGTGCTGTCGCTGTGGCGCTCGAACCTGCTCGGCTCGTCGGCCAAGGGCAACGAGTACTTCCTGCGCCACCTGCTCGGCACCGACTCGGCCGCCACCGCCGTCGAGGCCTCGCCCGACAAGCGTCCGCGTGACGTCGTGTGGGCGGAGAAGGCGGCCGAGGGGAGGCTCGACCTGCTGATGACGATCGACTTCCGGATGACGTCGTCGACGATCTTCAGCGACGTCGTGCTGCCCGCCGCCACCTGGTACGAGAAGCACGACCTCTCGACCACCGACATGCACCCCTTCATCCACTCGTTCAACCCGGCGATCGCGCCGCCGTGGCAGACCAAGTCCGACTGGGACGCCTGGAAGGTGATCGCCAAGAAGTTCTCCGAGCTCGCGGTGGACCACCTCGGCACCCGCAAGGACGTCATCGCCAAGCCGCTGTGGCACGACACCCCCGAGGCGATGGCCACCGAGCACGGGGTGGTCAGGGACTGGAAGCTGGGCGAGGTCGACCCGGTGCCCGGCAGGACGATGCCGGTCATCGCGGTCGCCGAGCGCGACTACACCGCGGTCTTCGAGAAGATGACCTCGATCGGCCCGCTCCTGGAGAAGGTCGGGATGCTCACCAAGGGCGTCGCGTACGACGTCACGCGCGAGGTCGACATCCTCCGCGCCCGCAACGGCGTGGTCCACGGCGGCGCGGGGGACGGCCAGC
>CAVPAA010000006.1:0-240670 GCA_963701485.1 uncultured Actinomycetota bacterium | reverse complement strand
ACCCGCTCCGCTGGCGGCGAGCTCGGCGCGGACCCCCGCGCGGAACATCGCGTGGTCGTCGACCAGGACGACCCGCACGGGACGCTCGGGGATGGCCTGGGTCATGGGGTCTCCTCGTGGTGGGACTCGTGGTGGGGCTCGGGGTGGGACTCGTGGCGTGACTCGGCGTGGCCGGTGCGCGGCATGTGGAGGCGGACCTCGGTGCCCTCGCCGGGAGCCGAGCGTACGTCCGCGCTGCCGCCGTGGCGCGCCATCCGGTCGACGATGCTGTTGCGGACGCCGTGGCGGTCGCCGGCGACGCCACCCAGGTCGAAGCCGGCGCCGCGGTCGCGGACGAACACGTCGACGGCTCCCCCGGTGGTCTCGGCGTAGACGTCGGCGCGTTGCGTGCCGGCGTGCTTGGCGACGTTGACGACGGCCTCGCGCGCGGCGAGGACGAGGGGCCGCAGCGACTCGTCGAGGTCGCAGTCGCCGACGGTGACGACGTCGACGACCACCGGGTGCTGCGACTCGACGTCGGCCGCCATCTCCTTCAGCGCTCCCGCGAGGGTCGTCGCGTCGGGGGTGTCGGCCTCGAACAGCCACTGGCGCAGGTCGCGCTCCTGGGACCGCGCGAGGCGGGCGACGGTGGTGGAGTCGTGGGCGTTCTTCTGGATCAGCGCCAGCGTCTGCAGCACCGAGTCGTGCAGGTGCGCGGCCATGTCGGCGCGCTCCTGGGTGCGCACGCGCTCGGCCCGCTCGGCGCCGAGGTCGTTGACGAGCCGCAGCGCCCACGGGCCGACGACGATGGCGAGACCGAGCAGCCCGAGCAGGCCCGCGACCAGCACCGGCACGGCGAAGGTGGCCTGGCCGGCGGCGACGGCGAAGACGATGAGGGCGGTGACGATCAGCCCGAGGCCGGCGGCGATCCGGGCGTAGGCGGCCCACCCGCCGCTGCCGAAGATCGCGCGGAACGGGTCGATGCGCCCGGAGGAGTCCATCCAGCGCTCACGCTGGGCCTCGTCGGCCTGGCGCCACAGCAACCCGATGCCCGCGACCGCGAGGACGACCGGCCAGAAGAGCACCCCCTGGCCGAAGATCCCCTCGACGCCGAGGACGACGCCGAAGAACAGGGCCCCCAGGGCGATCGCCGGTCCGGCGTCACGCAGGCGCGATCGCCGACCGGGGCGCTTGCCGGTGCGGGTCGCGCTCTCGAGGCCGGGGGCGCCGACCTCGAAGTGCTGGTCGGCGGGCATGAAGACCCACAGCCCGGCGTAGAGCATCAGCCCGAAGCCGCCGAGGAAGGCTGTGGCCACGAAGAAGCCACGCACCCACAGCACCGGCACCGCAAGGTGTCGGGCGAGCCCGGCCGCGACGCCGCCCGCGATCGGCGCCGAGATGTCGCGGTAGGCGCGACGCGGCGCGCCCGGGCGCGGCGGGCGGGCAGCCGCGTGGGCGGCCGGGTGTGCGGGGGGCGTGGGGTGGCTCATCGTGCCTCCATCGTCTCAGGCGCGGAGGCCTCCGACCATGAGGACTGACCCCGAGCCGACCCTGACCCGGACCCCGGTCGACCCGGCCCGGATCAGGGCTGTCCCCGATGGTGCGGGGCGTCCCGGCCGAGGAGAGTTGGGGCATGGACAACGCCAGCCCCTCCACCGAGCAGCCCGGTCCGGGCACCCCGCCCCCGTCGGGCCCGCGGGTCACCCGCGACGAGATGAAGGACCTCGGCCGCCTGCGCCGCAGCGTCACCGACCGGCACGTGGCCGGCGTCGCCGGCGGCATCGCCCGCCACCTCGACGTCGACCCGATCATCATCCGCGTCGCCCTCGTGGTCGCGACGTTCTTCGGTGGGGCCGGCCTGCTCCTCTACGTCGCCGCCTGGATCCTGGTGCCCGAGGAGGGCACCGCGGACGAGCCGCTCGGCCTCGACCAACGCAGCCGCACGATCGCCCTCGCCGGCGTCGGCGTGCTCGCCCTGCTCGCCGCGCTCGGCGACTGGGCCGGAGCCTTCTGGTTCCCCTGGCCGCTGGCGATCGGCGTCGGGCTCGTCGTGTGGTTCCTCCACCGCAAGCAGCAGCGGACGCCCGCGCCGGCCAACGGCGCCGCGCCGCCGGCGTACGGCGACCAGCTCGTGCCGGACCCCGCCTCGGGCGACACCGCGGACTACACGACCGACTACGCCACGACCTACGACCCCGCCCCGGCACCCGGGACGGGCTACCCCCCGGCAGCGCCGTGGGGCTCCTACGAGCAGCCGCGGCGACCGCGCAACCCACGCAAGCGCGGCCCGATCCTGTTCTGGTTCACGATCGCGCTGATCGCGCTGGCCGAGGGCGTCCTCGGCGTGGTCGACCTGGCCGGGGTGGACGTCGCGGACAGCGCCTACCCCGCCCTCGCGCTCGGCATCACCGCCGTGGTGCTGGTCATCGGCTCCTTCTGGGGCCGCGCCGGCGGACTGATCCTCCTGGGGTTCATCGCCGCGTTCGGCACGGCCGCGGCGACCATCGGCAGCAACGTCGGGGAGCAGGACCGCTACTACGCGCCGACCAGCGCCGGTGAGGTCCGACAGGCCTACGAGTTCGGCGGCGGTCGCTTCACCCTCGACCTGTCGGACGTCTCCGACGTCGAGGGGCTCGACGGCCGCGACCTCACGATCGACGGGGTCGGCGGCCGCGTCGAGGTGGTCGTCCCCGACGGGATGGACGTCGACGTCCACACCCAGGTCGTCGGCGGCCAGAGCCAGGTCTTCGACCAGAGCAGCGACGGCTTCGACATCACCCAGGACGGGTTCGTCGACGGCGGCGACGACGTCCCGGACATGTCCATCACCATCGACCTGGTCGGCGGCGAGATCGTCGTCCGCGAAGCGGCCTGAGGAGCACTGCCATGACTGACAACGAGAACGACTACTCCGACCTCTACGGCTACGACACCAGCTATCAGACGACGTACGACGAGCCGATGACCGGCCCGCTCGACGCACCGGACAAGCCGTCCGGACTGCACCCGGTCAACATCGGGCAGCTCGTGATGGGCGTCGCGTTCGCCGGCATGGTGCTGGTGTGGGCGCTCGTCCAGGGCGACGTCGTCGACACCTCCGAGCTCCGCTGGCTGCTGCCGATCCCGTGGCTGGCGGCCGGTGCCGCCGGACTGGCGGCCACGGTCTGGCCGGGCCGCCGGCAGCAGCTCGGCGGCTAGCCGACTGAGCAGGCCGGCAGCGCGAACCACCGGAGGTCGTCGAAGTCGGCCCCCAGGTGGGCGGTGTCGGACCAGTCGGGTGGAGACGCGGCGGCCATGATCGCGCGGCCCTCGTCGAGGTGCTCCCGAGCACCGAGTCGGGGGCCGTCGTCGTGTGCCGGGGGTAGCTCATCGCGCCGTCGGCGTCGTAGGTGACGTCGCCGAGGCGCAGCGGCGGCTCGACCGGGCCGCGGCGGTGGTGCCACAGCCCGGTGACGCGGGTCGAAGCGGTAGTCGCGGCAGCAGCCGCCAGCCGTCGCGCGGCGACGAGGTCGACCGCGTCGACGACGTAGCGGAAGACGGCCTCGGAGATGAAGTAGTTGAAGTTGACCCGCACCCAGCCGGGCTTGATGCCCTCGCAGCCGCCGGTGATCTCGCGCTCGAACTCGTGCGAGCGCTCGAGGTCGATGCCGAGCAGCCGGTGGCCGTACGGGCCGGCGCACGAGCAGCCGCCGCGGGACTGGATGCCGAACAGGTCGTTGAGCAGCGCGACGACGAAGTTGTGGTGCAGGTAGCGGCCCGCCGGGCGCCGCGACGACGAAGGAGACGATCGACAGCCGCTCGGCGTCGAGGTTGCCGAGGATCTCGATCGCCGGGCTCGGCGTCCCACGTCTGCGATCGCGCGGCGCAGGAGCTCCTCCTCGTGGGCCCGGATCGTCGTCGACGCCGACCGCCTCCTTGAGCTGGAAGACCAGGCCGGCGCGGATCGACTCGACGATCGCCGGGGTGCCGCCCTCCTCGCGGTGGACCGGGTCGTCGAGGTAGCGGTGCTCGGTCGGGTTGACGTAGGCGACCGTGCCGCCGCCGGGCACGTCGGGCACCCGGTTGCGCGAGCAGCTCGCGGCGCACGACGAGCACGCCCGGGCGTGCCCGGGCCGCCGATGAACTTGTGCGGGCTGAGGAAGATCGCGTCCTTGTGCGCCAGCGGGTGCCGGCGCCGCCGGGTACATCTCGATGTCGACGTAGGGCGCGGCGGCGGCGAAGTCCCAGAACGACAGCGCGCCGTGCCGTGCAGCAGGTCGGCGACGCCGCTCGGTGTCGGTGACGATGCCGGTGACGTTGCGACGCCGCGGAGAACGAGCCGATCTTCAGCGGCCGGTCGGCGTGGCGGACCAGCTCGCTCGCGAGGTGGTCGAGGTCGATGTGGCCGTCGCGCGTCCTCGTGGATCGTGACGACGTCGGCGATCGACTCGCGCCACGGCAGCTCGTTGGAGTGGTGCTCGAACGGGCCGATGAACACGACCGGGCGCTCGTCGGCGGGGATCGCGTCGCACAGCCGGTAGCGGTCGTCGAGGTCGGCGGGGATGCGCAGGTCGAGGATGCCGATCAGCTTGTCGATCGCGCCGGTCGACGCCGGAGCCGCAGAAGATCACGCACGTCTCGTCGTCGCCGCCGACCGCGTCGTGGATGATCCGCCGCGCGTCCTCGCGCAGCCGGGTCGTCTGCAGCCCGGTGCCGCTCGACTCGGTGTGGGTGTTGGCGTAGCGCGGCAGCACCTCGTCGCGGATGAAGTCCTCGATGAAGGTCAGCGCCCGGCCGGACGCGGTGTAGTCGGCGTAGGTGACGCGCCGCGGCCCGTACGGCCCGTCCATCACCTGGTCGTCGCCGATCACCGACGCGCGGATGCGCTCGAGGAGGGCGGTCGAGGTCGCGGTCGGGGCGGCACCGGCGTACGTCACGGGGTGAGCGTACGCCGGTGCGAGGCTCTGCCTGTCACCGCTGAGAGGTGGTCTTGTCCATCACCGCGGCGACCACGTCCGGGTTGTCGCTGAAGATCCCGTCGACGCCCGCGTCGAGGAAGGCTCGCGCCTCCGCGGCCAGGTCGCCGGGCGCGTTCGGGTCGGTGCCGAGGCGGAAGTTGGTGGCCATGAACTGGTTCTCGCGGCGCAGGGTCCACACGTGCACGACCAGGCCGGCGGTGTGCGCGTCAGGCACCACCGACGACGGCGCACCGGTCCGGCCGGCGGCGTCGCGCGGGAGCACCAGGTTCTTCGCGGCGCCCAGCCCGTCGGCGTACGTCGCGATCGCGGCGAGGCCCGCCGGCGTCACCATCGAGGCGTACGTCGTGCCCGGCAGGTCCGCGGGCCCGCCGGAGGCGTCGACGAGCTGGGCGAGCGGCACGTCGACCATGGCGTCGAGCTGGCGGAGGTTGCCCACCTCGAAGGACTGGATGATGACCGGGTCGTCGGCGTCGGCCCAGTGGCGCTTGCGCAGCGCCGCGACGAGCGGCTCCTCCAGCGAGAGGCCGATGGAGTCGAAGTAGGTCGGGTGCTTGGTCTCGGGGTAGATGCCGACGCCCTCGCGGCGGGCGAGCTTGATCACCTCGTCGAGGGTCGGGATCCGCTCCTCGCCGTCGTACGCCGTGTTGTCGGGACGCACCTGCGGGAGCCGCTCCTTCGCGCGCAGGGTGCGCAGCTCCTTGTAGGTGAAGTCCTCGGTGAACCAGCCGGTCACCGGGCGGCCGTCGATGACCTTGGTGGTGCGACGGCCGGCGAACTCGGGGTGGTCCGCCACGTCGGTGGTGCCGCCGATCTCGTTCTCGTGGCGGGCGACGAGCACGCCGTCCCTGGTGGAGACGAGGTCGGGCTCGATGTAGTCGGCGCCCTGCTCGATGGCGAGCTCGTAGGCGGCGAGCGTGTGCTCGGGCCGGTAGCCCGAGGCGCCACGGTGGCCGACGAGCACGGGCTCGACGAGCGAGGGCCCGGCGGCCTCGGCCGGCGCCGCGGTGGCGTTCGCGGCGGACGAGGTCAGGGCAGGGGCGAGGGTGGAGATGGTTGCGGTGGCGAGTGCCAGCCCGAGGCCGGCGCGTGTCCGAGAGGTCATGCCCGCGAGCCAATCGGGCTGGGGCGGCGGGCCGCGGACGACGTGGTGAACGCCCCGTGAACCCTCAGCCGACGGCGGTCGCCGCCTGCTCGCGCACCACCGACAGCGCCTCCTCGGGGTGGTCGGTGATCACCCCGTCGACGCCGGCGGCGAGGAGCGCCCGCACCTCCCCCGCCATGTCGCCGAGCGCGTCGGGGGCGGTCCCGCGGCGCAGGTTGGTGGGCAGGAAGCGGTTCTCCGCGCGGACGGTCCAGGCATGGACGGTGAGGCCGCGGCGATGGGCGTCGCGGACGAGGGACGACGGCGCGCCGATCGCTCCACGCGCGTCCCGGGGCAGCACGAGCGACCTGTGCGCGCCGAGCCCGTCGGCGTACTCGTCGATGCGGTCGAGCTCGTCGGGGGTCACGGCGTGCCCGCGGTCCAGCAGCTGCACGACGGGCAGCCGGGTCCGCTCGGCCAGCCGTCGGAGGACGGGCGCCTCGAAGGACATCAGCGTCACCCGCGCCCACGGGTGGTCGAGCCCCTGGCGGGCGAGCTCGCGCAGCAGCGGCACGTCCAGCGGGAGGCCGGCCGCGTCGTGGTGGGCGGCGTGCTTGAGCTCGAGCGCCACCCCCACCGGGCGGCCCCGCCGGACCGACTCCGCGCCGACCATCGCCAGCACCTCGGTGAGGGTCGGCACGCCCTCCGCACCGTCGTACGCCGCGTTGCCCGGCCGGCTGCCGGGCATCCGCTCACGCGCGGCGAGGGTCTTGAGCTCGGCGAGCGCGAGGTCCTGGACGAACCAGCCGTGCTCCTCCGCCCCGTCCACGACCAGCGTGCGGCGCAGGTGGGCGAGCCCGGGACGGTCGGCGACGTCGGTCGTCGCGCTGAGCTCGAGGTCGTGGCGCGCCACGAGCACCCCGTCGCGCGTGGCGACGAGGTCGAGCTCGATGTCGTCGACGCCCATCCGGATGGCGGTCCGGTAGGCGTCGAGGGTGTGCTCGGGACGGTGCCCGCTGGCGCCGCGGTGCGCAACCACGGCGGGGGTGGGGACCAACGACGAGGTCCTGTGCACCGCCTCGCGGGTCACCGTCATGGCACCACGCTGCCCGAGCACGGGGACCGGACGGTGGTGCCTCGATGACGTGAGGGTGAATGCCGCATGATGACCGCGTGACGCTCCCGAGCCTCCCCTCCCTGACGTCCCTGCCCGCCACCGAGCACCCCGACCTCGTCGCCGCTCCCGTCGCCGCCGCGCTCGCCGCGTGGCCCGGGGCTGCCGAGGTGGCCGTGGTCGGGATCGACCCCGACCTCGCCGACACCGCGGCGATGAGCGAGGCGTACGACATCCCGATGACGGCGGGTGGCAACTGCGTCGTGGTGGCGGGCGCGCGGGCCGGCGACGAGCGGATCGCCGCGTGCGTGGTGCGCGCGGACACACGAGCCGACGTCAACACGCTGGTCCGCAAGATCCTCGACGTGCGCAAGGCGTCCTTCCTCTCGATGGAGCGCGCCGTCGCCGAGACCGGCATGGAGTACGGCGGCATCACCCCGCTCGGGCTCCCGGACGGATGGCGCGTGCTGGTCCACGACGCGCTGCTCGACGAGCCCGTCGTGGTGATCGGCAGCGGCGTACGCCGCTCCAAGCTGCTCGTGCCCGGACGGGTGCTGGCGGACCTGCCGGGCGCCGAGGCGGTCCCCGACCTGGGTCGCTGACCACCCTTGCACCGTGACAGTCCCACTGTCACGATTGAGGCATGCGTCTCGCCACCCTGCTGATGTACGACGGCAACCCGCGCAAGGCGGCCGACGAGGTGGTCGCCCTGGAACGGGCGGGCCTCGACAGCGTGTGGGTCGCGGAGGCCTACGGCTTCGACGCCCCCACGCTGATGGGCTACCTCGCCGCCACGACCGAGACCGTGCAGATCGGCTCGGGCATCCTCAACATCTACTCGCGCACCCCGGGCGCCCTGCTCCAGACCGCGGCCGGGCTCGACAACGTCAGCCAGGGCCGGGCGATCCTGGGTCTCGGGGTGAGCGGGCCGCAGGTGGTCGAGGGCTTCCACGGCGTGCCCTACCGCAAGCCGATGGCGCGCACCGCCGAGGTCGTCGACATCATCCGCCGCGGCCTCAGGCGCGAGCCGCTGTCGGCCGACGGCGAGTTCCACCTGCCGCTGACCAAGGACGACGGCGCCGTCACCGGCCTCGGCAAGCCGCTCAAGCTGCTGACCCGGCCCGAGCGCGACACCATCCCGATCTGGATCGCCGCGCTGGGCCCGAAGAACGTCGCGCAGACCGCCGAGATCGCCGACGGCTGGATCCCGCACCTCTTCCACCCCGAGAAGGCGCACCTGGTCTGGGGTGACGCCCTCGCGGCCGGCAACGCCAAGCGGCAGGAGGGCCTCGGTCCCCTGCAGGTGATGGCCGGCGGCATGGTGGCCATCGGCGAGGGCCCCGACACCAAGTCGCTGCTCGACTTCGCGCGGCCGATCTTCGCCCTCTACGTCGGCGGCATGGGCGCGAAGGGCAAGAACTTCTACAACGACGTCGCGCGCGCCTACGGCTACGAGAAGGAGGCGGAGGAGATCCAGGACCTCTACCTCTCCGGCAAGAAGCGGGAGGCCGAGGCGCTCGTCCCCACCGAGTGGCTCGAGGCGGCCAACCTCGTCGGCCCGGCGTCGTACGTCCGCGAGCGCATCGCGGCCTTCAGGGAGGCCGGGGTCACCGACCTCAACATCACGCCCGTCTCCGAGGATCCGGCCGCCACCGTGGCGCAGGTGAAGGAATGGGTGTCCTGAGCCTCGTGCACGCGCCGGGCCGATACGCGACCCTGCGCCGGATCCGGTCCCTGGACCCGGAGGTCGACCACGACGAGATCCTCCGGCTGACCGCCCGCTTCGAGTTCCCGTGGGACTACTCGCAGGGCACCGGCATCGCCTTCATGCGCGACTACGGCGTCCCCTCCATCGCCGCCGTCCTCGATCGCACGCGGGAGTTCGAGGACCACGGCACCAAGCGCTACGACGACACCATCCTCATCGGGGACGAGGCCACCCTCGACGGCATCGACTCACCGCGGTCGTACGCCGCGCTTCGCCGGCTCAACCGCATCCACGGCCACTACGACATCCCCGACCACGAGCTCGCCTACGTCCTCGCCACCACCATCGTCGGCCCCGTCCGCTGGATCGAGGCCTACGGCTGGCGCCGCCTCGACGACCACGAGCTCGCCGCGATCACGAAGGTGACCACCCGCTTCGGCGAGCTGATGGGGATCAAGGACCTGCCCACGACGTACGACGGCTACCTGGCGCTGCTCGTCGACTACGAGCGCCGCCACTTCGCCCACACCCCGGAGGCCACCCGGCTGGCCGAGGCCTCGATCCGCATCGCGAAGGAGGTCGCGCCGGCGCCACTGCGACCGCTGCTGCGGCGCGTCACCATCGCGGTCATGGACGAGCCGCTGCGCGAGGTGCTCGGCCTGCCGCGCCAGCCGCGGTGGTTCGTCCGGGCGGTGCGCAGCGGGCTGCGGGCACGCGGGCGGCTGCTGCGCCTCGCTCCCCCGCGCCGGACGGCGTACGTCCACCGACCGAGCACCTACCCGCACGGCTACCGGCTCGAGGACCTCGGACCGACCGCGATGCTCGACGCGCTCAACCGGTCGGCGTCATGACGCATCGTTCACCAGCGTGTTCACCAGCGTGTTCACCAGGGCCGGTCGAGCAGGCCCGCCGTGCCCCGCTGCTGCTCGCCGAGCTGCGCGTCGAGGACCAGCAGCGCGCCGGTGAGGGCCGGCGTCGCCCACTGCAGCCACGCCAGCTTGCCGCGCGCGTCCTCGGCGACCTCGGGCTCCTTGGGGTGGCCGTCCTCCCCGCTCGCGTCGCCGAGGCGCTGGCCGTAGACGTACGCCGCCGCGGACGCGGCCACGGCAGCGCCGGTGAGCGCCGTCTTGGCCACCACGGACGCAGTGGTCGGCGGGTGCGTCGCGACGCGGTTGCGGTTGTCGGCGAGGATCGCGATCCCGCTCAGCAGGTGCAGGCCGATCGCGGCGCCCTGCACCGGACCCCACCGCTCCCAGCCGGTCCCCGAGACCTCGACCCGCTCCCGCTCGGTGTCGGGCTCGCGCGCGGCCTGGTTGAGCCCGACCGCCCCCATCAGCGAGCCGCCGAACCACGCGGCGTTCGTGACGAGGTGGGTGGCGCGCACGGCCGTGCTGATGAGAGTCATGCCGCCAACGTAGGCACGCCGCACCGGCGTCGCCTCACCCCGTCGGGGAGGTCCACCACCCCGACCGACCCAGCCCATCGGAGGAACCATGCCTGACCGCCCCAGCATCCTCGAGCAGGAGCACGAGGACTTCCGCGCCGTGGCGCGCGCCTTCTTCGAGAAGGAGGTGGCGCCCCACCACGCCGCCTGGGAGCAGGCAGGGATCGTCGACCGCGAGGTCTGGCGCAGGGCCGGTGAGCGCGGGCTGCTGTGCTTCGACGTCGACGAGGCCTACGGCGGGCCGGGGATCAAGGACTTCCGCTACAACATGGTGCTCGCCGAGGAGTCGGCGCGGGCCGGGGCCTCCGGACCGGGCTTCGCCGTGCACACCGACATCATCGTCCCCTACATCTCCGCGCTCGGGACCGACGAGCAGAAGCAGCGGTGGCTGCCCGGCTGCGTCTCCGGCGAGCTCGTCACCGCCATCGCGATGACCGAGCCAGGCGCCGGGTCCGACCTGCAGGGCATCCGCACGACGGCGGTGGACGCCGGCGACCACTACGTCCTCAACGGGTCGAAGACCTTCATCTCCAACGGGATCCTGTCCGACCTGGTCGTCGTGGTCTGCCGGACCGACCCCGACGCCGGGCACCAGGGCATCTCGCTGCTCGTCGTCGAGCGCGGCATGGAGGGCTTCGAGCGCGGCCGCAACCTCGACAAGATGGGGCTGCACGCCCAGGACACCGCCGAGCTGTCCTTCACCGACGTGCACGTGCCGAAGGAGAACCTCCTCGGCGCCGAGGGCTCCGGCTTCGTGTCGCTGATGGAGAACCTGCCCGCAGGAGCGCATCTCGCATCGGCTGCATCGCCGTCGCCGCGATCGAGCACGTCCTCGACCTGTGCCTGGCGTACGCCAAGGAGCGCGAGGCGTTCGGCAAGCCGATCGGCAAGTTCCAGCACAACCGCTTCGTGCTGGCCGAGATGGCCACCGAGGCGCACATCGCGCGGGTCTTCATCAACGACTGCGTGCTGCGGCTCAACGCCGGCGAGGTCGACACGGCGCTGGCGTCGATGGCGAAGTGGTGGACCACCGAGCTGCAGAAGCGGGTCGTCGACGCCGGTCGTCCAGCTGCACGGCGGCTACGGCTACATGGACGAGTACCCGATCTCCAAGGCCTACACCGACTCGCGGATCCAGACGATCTACGGCGGCACGACCGAGATCCAGAAGGAGATCATCGGGCGGATGCTGGGCCTGTAGACGGTTGGTGGCGATCGTCTACGTTCGGGGCATGGACCTTTTCGAGATGGACGAGACCCAGACCATGACCCGCGAGGAGGCCGCCGCCCGGCTGCGCGCCCTCGCCGACTCGCTCGCCAAGCACAACTCGGTGGAGTTCTCCCGCGAGGGCGGCCGCGTCACGGTGGCCGTGCCCGACGAGGTGCGGCTCAAGGTCGAGGTCGAGCTCGGTGACGACAACGAGATCGAGATCGAGCTCACCTGGTAGCCCACCCGTCAGGTCACCGGGTCGCCAGCACCTCGCGCAGCCGCGCGGCGAACTCGTCCGGCTTGCCGGTCTGCCCGTACTCGCCGCCGAGGAACCCGTTGTGGCCGCTGGGGAAGACCACCGGCTCGACGCCCAGCTCCCGCGCGACGGCGTACCCGGCGCGTCCCGCGATCTCCCCGTCCGTGGGGCCGCCCG
Source organism: uncultured Actinomycetota bacterium (assembly GCA_963701485.1). Lineage (GTDB taxonomy): Bacteria > Actinomycetota > Actinomycetes > Propionibacteriales > Nocardioidaceae > Nocardioides. The sequence continues at coordinate 228,743 of CAVPAA010000006.1, read as the reverse complement.
ACTCCTCCCCGACGCCGATGACCACGGTGGTCGACGCGTCGCGGACGGCGGCGAGGTCCGGGACGCGGGTGCATCCCTCGCCGCGCATGTTGGCCATCAGGCCGTCGTTGCGTGAGCCGTCGTCCTCGGTGGGCAGGCCGAACACCGCGGGGTCCGGGACCGGCTCGTCGCCCGTCCACTCGCCGCGGTGCATCACCAGGCTGATGAAGCGGGCCATCCCGGGCCCGATGCCCGACGCGTCGTAGGCAGCCACCAGGTCGTCGCACGCCCTCCCGATGGCGGCGCCGTCCGGCAGCAGCGGGGCCATCGGCGGCTCGTGCGCCACCAGGACACGTACGTCGTCGGGGTGCGCGGCGACCAGGAAGAGGGAGTTGACGGCCGCGCCGGACGAGGCGAACAGGTCGACCGGTCCGACTCCCAGTGCCTCGACGAGGGCGTGCAGGTCCTCGGCGTGCTGCTCCGGCGTCACCGCCGCCGTGTCGTCGTCGCGCGTGCTGCGCCCGACGTTGCGCGGGTCGGTCAGGACCAGCACGCGGCCGTCGAGCCGGGCCACGAGGCTGCCGAACCCGGTGCTGTCCATCGGCGAGCCGGCCAGCACCAGCGGTGGGTTGTCGGGGGTCGCGTCGGCGAGGTCGCCGATGACGTCGAAGGACAGGACGGCGCCGGGGACCGCGACGGTTCCGGGCGTGCGGGGTGCATCGGTCATGCCGACATCATCGAACCGGTCGCGGATCGTCCGCAACGCCCCCTAACCTGCCCGGGTGACCGACTTCAGCGAGCAGGACCTCAGCGGCTCGAGCTTCCAGCGGGTCGACCTCTCGGGCAGCACGTTCCGGGGCGCCGACATGAGCGACCTCGACGTTCGTGAGGTCGACCTCAGCCGCACCCGCGTGCGGGCGGCGTACTTCGACGGCGTCCGGATGACCGGCGTCGAGATCCCCGACATGGAGATCAGCGGCGAGGTGCTGCGACTCGTGGTCAACGGCGTCGACGTCGTCCCGCTCGTCGAGGCCGAGCTCAACCGGCGGATGCCCGAGCGCGCGCTGATGGCGCCGACCGACGTCGCCGGCTTCCAGGAGGCGTTCGCCGTCCTCGACCGGTTGTGGGGCGAGACGATGGGTCACGCCCGGGCTGTGCCCGTCGAGCAGCTGCACGAGCAGGTCGAGGGCGAGTGGTCCTTCATCGAGACCCTCCGCCACCTCGGGTTCGCGCACGCGTGCTGGGTGGGCGGCGTGGTGCTCGCCGACCGTTCGCCCTGGCACCCGCTCGACCTGCCCTGGGACGAGGCGCCCGAGCACGAGGGGGTGCCGTGGGCACGGCGGGCGCGGCCCGAGCTGCACGAGGTGATGGCCCTGCGTCGTCAGCGCCGGGCGACCGTCGCGGAGGTGCTCGACGGGCTGACCGACGCCGGGTTGGGCCGGTCGGTCTCCTCGGCGACGCCGTTCCTCGCCGATGCCACCGGGCTCACCGTCGCCGACTGCCTGCGCGTCGTCCTCAACGAGGAGTGGGAGCACCGGCTCTACGCCGAACGCGACCTGGCGGTGCTGGCGTCCCGCTGAGGTCACGCGAGCCGCGCGGCGAGCGCGCGCCCGAGGCGTACGCCGGAGAGCCAGGCGGTCTCGACCTTGGGCGTCTCGCCCCACCCGTCGCCGCACACGCCGACGAGGCGCTCGCCGTCGACGAGGGCGTAGGGCTCCTCGCGCCGACCCGTCGGACGGGCGAAGGTCCAGCGGTGGACGTGGACGTCCTGCGGCTCGCCGATGTCGAGCAGCCTCCGGACGGCCTGCAGCACCGCGGGTGCGGCGCCGGCCGGGTCGTCGAGGTGGCGCGCGGCCAGGTCGGGGGTCGAGTGGGCGACCAGCACCGGGGCGTCGTCGCCGCGGCGCCGGCCGTCGTCGGCGATCCAGCCGACGTCGGGGTCGTCGTTGACGAAGGCCCCGTCGAAGCGACCGGTCGGGCTGACGCCGTCCCACGTGCGACCGGACCACCGGCCGGCCACGGCGATGACCGGCTCCCACTCCCGGTGCAGCTCGTCGCCGACCGGGTGGTCGCCCACGAGCCGGCGGGCCTGCGGGTCGGGCATGGCGAGGACGACGGCGTCCGCGTCGAGCTCCGCCAACGCTCGCACCTCCCGTCGCTCGACGGCCAGGTCGGCGGCGAGGTCCTCGACCAGCGACCGCAGGCCGTCGGGCGCTCCCCAGCGGACCGGCCCGGTCTTGCTGTCCGGCGCGCCGGCGCCCAGCGCCGTGAACGTGTCGGTCCACTCGCGGGCCAGCCCGCGCTCGGCCCAGTCGTCGACGACGGCGGCGAACCCGGGGTCGCTCACGGTGAGGTAGGACGCACCCAGGTCGACGCGACGGTCCCACAGGGTGCGGGCCGCCATCCGGCCCCCCGGCACGCGACTGCGGTCGAGGACGCGGGTGTCGAGGCCGGCCGCCCGGAGCTCGCGGGCGCAGGCGACGCCCGACAGGCCGGCGCCCACGACCACCACGTCGGCTCTCATGCGGCGACCCTAGGTCAGGCGGTCAACGGGGCGCGCGAGAAAAGCAGGTGCGTGAGCAGCGCCCGGTGCGTAGAACCGGTGCATGGACCTGGATGCCGCAACGCGGTCGTGGATCGAGGACGGCTTCGTCGTCCTGCCCGGCTACCTCCCCGCCACCGACCTCGCCCCCGCCGTCGACGAGCTCGGACTCCTGTTCCCGTCCGCGGCCGACTTCCACGACGGAGCCGACCCGGACCGCAACGCCCGGTTCGTCGGTGACGAGTTCGACGGGATCGACGGCTTCCCGTTCGCGAGCCCCGCACTCAACCGGATCCCGGTCTGCGACGCAGTGGTCGCGCTCGCCGACGACCCTGCTCGGGACCTCGGACATCCGCCTCTACTCGGCGGAGGCCTGGGCGAAGTACGAAGGCGCCGCCGACTACGACCAGGACCTCCACCGCGACTACCTCAACCACACCGTCCTGGCGCCCTCCACCGCGCCGGCGTACCGCCAGCTCGAGCTCTTCGTCTTCCTCTCCGAGGTGACGGTCGAGCTCGGCGCACCGCGGATGGTTCCGCGGACCGCCACCACGGACGGACTGCCGGCGAAGCCGAACTTCTTCCCGCGCGGGGACGCCAGCGACACCGAGGCGGGGTTCGTCGGCTCGACCGGACGTCCTGACCTGTACCGCGAGGAGGTGCCGGCGACCGGACCGCCCGGGACCGTCGTCGCCTTCCAGCCGCAGACGGTCCATCGCGGGTCCGCGATCACCCGGCCCCGCGGAGCGCGGTTCTCCATGCACCTCAACTACCGCCCGGCGGCTGCCGAGTGGGCGCAGCGCCACGCCTGGGCCGACCGCAGCCACGACCCGCGCTGGTACGACTTCGTCGAGCAGGCCGGCCCGCGCCAGCTGGAGCTGTTCGGGTTCCCCGCTCCCGGCCACCCCTACTGGACCGCCGAGACGCTCGACGGCGTGGGCCAGCGGTATCCCGGGCTCGACATGGCCCCGTGGCGTTCGCGGGCGTGAGGCTCCGGCCGGACAGCGCCGACGCACGCCGGGAGCCGGCCCTCGTGGACCGGCTCCCGACGTGCGTCAGGACCGCTTCACCCGCGTCAGCGGCGTACCGCGGTGTGCAGGGTGGTGCGCGACGGCAGGTCCGTGCTCGCGGTCGGCGTGAGCACGACCCGGACGACGAGCCGGCCGGCCCTCTTGGTGAGCTTGCGCGGCAGCCTCACGGACCGGCGCGCGTCGCCGTCGACCTCGACGACCCGGACCACGGTGACCTTGCCGCGCTTCGCGGTGATCCGCACGGTGCCGGCCGCGGTGGCGTCCAGGCGCACGACGGCCTTCCGGCCGACCCGGAGGTTCGAGGTCCGCGGACGGACGTCGGTCTGCACCATCACAGGCGCCGGGGACGGTGCCTGCGACGTCGCCGGGGCCGGCGTCGGAGCAGGCGTCGGGGCCGGGGTCGGCTCGGGCGTCGGCTCCGGGCGTGGGCTCCGGGGTGGGGGCGGGGACCGGCGCGTCGACACCGGCCTCGGTGACCCACTTGCGGCCGTCGTCGGTCTTGGTGACCGTGAACCGGTCGTAGACGTCGCCGATCGCGAGGTCGGTCGTGGCGGCGGCGGTCTTCTCCGCGAGGTAGGACGTGTAGACGAGCGTGTCCTTGGTGACGTCGATGACCTGGTACGTCGTCACGCCGTGCGCCGCGGAGCACCTGGGTCGCGCCGTTGAGCGTCCACACGTTGCGCTCGTCGGTCTCGAGCTCGTAGTGCTTGGCGCCCGAGTTGGACACGATGTAGACCGGGCCGTCGGTGATCCCGGCGTCGGCCGTCACGTCGTCGTTGTTGTAGCCGCGGGCGTAGGTGTGGTCGTGGCCCATCTGCACCAGGTCGATGTTGTGCTTCTGGAACACCGGCACCCAGTACTTGCGCAGGATCGGCTCGTTGCGGCCCGCGCTGGTCGAGTAGACCGGCTGGTGGAAGGTGACGACGTTCCACTTCGAGTCGGTCGTCGACAGCACGTGGTCGAGCCACTTCGCCTGGTACTCGGTCCACAGCTCGCCGACCTTGGTCGACGGGCAGCTGGTGGCGAGGCACACGGGCAGGTTCGCCGGCGTCAGGAACGTCGTGTCGCGGGTGGCGTTGACGGTGATGAACCGCACGCCCTGGTAGTCGGTGAAGTAGACCGTCTCGGCCGCGAACTCCGACCAGTGCTCGAAGTAGGCGCGGTACTGCGCGGCGACCTCGTCGTCGCCCTCGGCCAGCTCGGCCATGTCCCCGATCGTCTCGACCGTGGGCTGGTTGAGGGGGTACTCGAAGTTCGCCTTCCACGCCTTCATGTAGCGGTCGCCGGAGTACTCGTGGTTGCCGGGCGCGGCCATGATGTTCTTGGTGGCCGCGGACGTCTCCATGCCCTTGAACCAGTTGATCCACTGGGTCTCGTTGCTGGCCGTGTCGATCAGGTCGCCGGCGTGCACGGAGCCGATGGCGTCGGGCGCGGTCGCGTAGCGACTGGTCGACCACCTCGGGCCACGTGGTGTCGAGGCCGATCTGCGCGTCCCCGTAGTAGATGTACGGAGAAGTCGGTGACCGACGGGTCGGCGGTGGTGAAGGTCTGCCACTCGCTCCACGCGTCGGGGTTGCCGACGCGGTAGCGGTACTCGGTGCCCGGCTGGAGCCCGCCGACGGTCGCGGAGAAGTGCTCGAGCGGGTTGTTGTTCACCACTCCCTGCGGGTAGCCGCGGAGCGTGCGGGTGTCGCCCGCCGGCGGACGGCTGGACCTGCACGCGGCCGACGGTCTCACCCTCGTTGCCGGCCTGCCAGGAGAAGGACTGCGAGCGGGTCGGGTCCTCGGTGGGGGTCAGGATGATCCGCGACGGGGGCAGCGGCCGACGGCGTCTCGAGGACGGGCACCAGCTCCTTGAAGTCGAAGTAGATGTCGCTGCTGGTGTCGCGGTCCTGGTAGAGCGCGACGGCGACCGTGTTGGTGCCGGGCTCGAGCACCTCGGGAGAGATGGTGAAGGTGCCGGTGACGGGCGCACCGCCCGAGTTGCCGGCGTACTGCAGGTTGGTCGAGGTGTCGGTCGCCCGCTCGTCGGCGGCGTTGTAGACCCGGTCGCCGTTGACGTAGACGCGGACCGCGTCGTCGAAGACGACCTCGGCACCGAGCCCGGCGATCGACTCGATCGTCTGGGCGTCGATGTCGAAGGTGCTGCGGAAGAAGAACGTCGGCACGTTGGGCGCGGACGTCCCGTCGACGTACTGGTTGAGCAGGGTCTTCGGCGTGAGGCCGCTCACCGAGCCGAGCTGGCCACGGATGGCGCCGAACGAGCCGGTGGCCGACTTCCAGTCGGAGGCGTCGTACGACGCTCCGGTCCACGCCAGCACGTCCTCGGCGCCGCGGTGCGGCTCCGTGTTGTCGTCGAGGTAGCGCCAGGTCGTGTCGGTGGTGCTGATCAGCGGATCGGTCGACACCGCGGCGGCAGCCGGGTCGTCGGCGATCAGGGTGGTGGTGCTCGCAAGGAGCACCGACGCGACGCCGGTCGACACCAGGAGCGGCGCGAGGCGTCGTGGTCGGCCTGGGGTGGCCACGGTCTGCTTCATCATTCCCTTTCACGGGCGGCCCGCGCGCAGGCGCGGGGGACGGAGTACGCCGTCCGCCACGCATCCGAGTGCAGCCACGTGTCCCGGAGGGGGTCCCGCCGTGAACGCCCGACGACCCTCGCGCGGCCTCCTGCTGGACCGGCCCGAAAGAGGGACCAAAGGATGAGGGGCACTGCGACGAAGGTCCGCACTCCCCCACGTTCCCGGCGGCTCGGGACCTCAGCCCGTCCCGCCTCGCCCCGGCCGATGTCGCAGCACCGGCTCGCCACGCTGACGCACCTCCCTGCCGCTCGTCCGGGGTGCGGTCGGGATCAAGGCGCCGTTCTAGCCATGACCTCCGCAGCCGGGGTCCGCACTTTCAGTGCCTGGGCAGGCGTGGCCTGGGCAGGTGCCTGCTCCAGCACAAACGACAAGGGCCCGTTCAGATAACGGTGCTACCCACTACGGGTGATGCCGAGCCGCGGGAAGTGCTGCCAACCTGCCCTTGACCTGTAGGGGACGAGGGGATCCCATGCACATTCGAGTCCTTGCCGCAGCGGCCGCGGCCGGCGTCATTCTCGGGCTGCAGCCAGCAGCCGCAGGGGCCGCTTCAGCTACTGCGGTGCCCGACGGGCCGGTCTTGGTCAGCAGTTCGACGGACGTGAGCCTGACGATTGCTGATGACGGCACAGCTACCGCGGACGTCACCATTGAGAACCCGACCGCGGACGGGATCGATGTCTGGGTGACCCTGGGTGCGGTCAGGGACGACGACTGCAAGATCGTCAGCCCGACCGAGGCCAAGAGGCTCGAGATCGACGCGTACCGGCACACGAAAGTGACGGTCAAGTTCGCTGCCGCGTGTGACCCGGACAGGGAAAAGGGCACAGACTTCATCGTCAACACCGACGCGAACGACGAGACGTTCACGATGCACGCCACCCCGCCCGCGAGCTCTGATCCGAACTGGGCAGCGATCCTCGCCATCTACGCGATCGTCGGGGTGGTCGTCGCGGGACTGCTTGTCGTCGTCTGGCGCTCGTGGTCGAGCGACATTCCCCCGGGGAATGATGACAACCCGAAGCCGGATGGCGTCGCAGCAGGCGTGACCGATCCGCCCGCTTCGAACAAGGTCGTGATGACCCTGCCAGGGCTGGACGCCTCGTGGAAGTTCGCAGACAGCTGGGCAGCGAACGCCACCGTCGTCACCGCGCTTTTCACCGCGCTCTTCGGCGCGAAGGACCTCCTCACCGACCTGCTCGGCGACTCGGGGAAGACGCTCATGACAACCGCTGCCATCGCCGCCGCGCTGTCGGTGGGACTGGCGGGGATCAGCCCGATGCTCTTGCAGTCGCTGCGCAAGCGCGGCCTCAAGCGGCCAGAGGTGGCTACTGGAGACGCGGACGGCTCCCAGTGGGCCGAGGTACCAGCTGGTCTGTACGTCACGCCGCGCGGGTTGCTGGTCGCAGGCGCTCTGACGTTGACGGCGACGAGCGGGCAGCTCGGCGTCATCCTCTACCAGCTCGTCGAGGTGGAATTCTGGCCCTGGTGGGCCTCCGTCGTCTCCGGCTCCGCCGCAGCCATCCTTCTGATGTGGTACGCCATGGTGGCCACCCGGCAGAACCTCACAACGGGCGCGATCCGCGCGTTGGCAAAGGCGGAAGAGGATCCTGACGACGGAAAGGCTGAGGCCGCCGCGGAACGGAAGGTCGCGAGACTGCGGGCCGCGGCAGTGCGCCAAGGGTTTGCGGCCGACGACGTGAGGGTTGTCATCGTCCCGACCGCGGTCTCCCCCTCGGCCCCGGCCGCCGAGGCCGCAAAGCCCGCCGCGATCCTGTAGACCGCCGGCCGTGATTCGCCGGTAACGCTTGCGCACGCAGCCTCAAGGAGATGCTGAACCGTGTACGAGCAGGGCATGGGCGGCCATGGGCTGCGCCTCCGGCGTAGCCCATTCCGGGCCGGCGGCATCGGTTCCTCGGGTGGCTGGGTCCTCGCGCGCACAGGCAGGCGGACGATCGCGCTGTCACACAACGGGCGCAGGTGGAAGGAGGTCACGCCCGGAGGCAAGGACATCGGCGGGCATCGATCTACTCATCGAACACCCTTGCGAATACCGCAGAACCTGAGTAAGATCGTGCTGAACCTCGGCTGAGAGTGTGCTACGAGGGCCTCGGCCCAGTTGGCGTCCTGGTGACGACCCGTTGACCTGCCGCACGTGTGTGCGGTGTGGAACCCGTCGTCGAAGGAGGCCGCCCGTGATCCGTCACCCGATCATCGCTGCGGCCTGCGACGTCCGGGCCTCGCTCAAGGCCGTGGCCGGCGCGAACCCGACGTTCATGACGGTCGACGAGAAGGCGGCTGCGCTGCGCGAGCTGGCGGCGGCGGAGGCCCAGCTGGCGGAGCTGCGGTTGCGGATCCTGGCCGACGCCGGTGACCTCGCCGCGGACACGGCGGCGAGGGATGCCGCGGGCTGGTTGGCGCAGCACACCCGGACGTCGTACGCCGACGCGCGAGCCGACCTGCGCCTCGCCGCCGCGCTGGACCGCGACCGGCCGGTCCTCGCGGCGGCGATGCGCGAGGGCGCGGCGTCGCTGGCCCAGGCGCGGGTGATCGACCGCGCGCTCGGCTTGCTGCCCGCCGGCGTCGATGCCGCGACGGTGGCGCTGGCCGAGGCGCACCTCGTCGACCGGGCCGCTGAGTTCGGTCCGAAGGAGCTCGGCCGGATCGGGCGCCGGATCCTCGACGTCGTCGCCCCCGAGATCGCCGAGGCCGCCGAAGCCGCCCGCCTGGCCGACCTCGAAGCCCACGCCGACCGCAGCACACCCGGCTCACGATGCGGCGCCTCGGCGACGGCACCACCCGCATCTCGGCCCGGGTCCCGGACGCCGCCGCCACCCGGCTCGCGACCTACCTCGAAGCGTTCACCAACCCCCGCGGGCTGCCTGGTGGACCGGCGGCCCGCCGAGCCTGCCGGTGACCCGGTGGCCCGGCTGGCGTACCCGCAAGCGGATGGGCCAGGCGTTCGTCCAGCTCCTCGAGTCCCTCGACCCCACCCGGCTCCCGATCCACGGCGGCGACGCCACCACCCTGGTGGTCACCATCGACCTCGACGCACTCAAGGCCGACCTCGCCACCGCCGACCTCATCGGCGCCGGCCTCGTCCCGGGCGACGACCTCACCGGCGACCAGATCACCGCCGCCCAGGCCCGGCGGCTGGCCTGCACCGCGAAGATCCTGCCCGTCGTCCTCGGCGGCGACAGCCTCCCCCTCGACCTCGGCCGCACCCGCCGCCTCTTCACCCCGGCCCAGCGCAAGGCCCTCCTGGTCCGCGACCGCACCTGTCGTGCCGAGGGCTGCGACGTCCCCGGCACCTGGTGCGAGGCCCACCACCTCCACCCCTGGCACACCGGCGGCCGGACCGACCTCGCCGACGGCGTCCTCTTCTGCAGCCACCACCACCATCGGGCCCACGAACCACGATGGCGCCTCGAGCGACTGGCCAACGGCGACTACCGCTTCCACCGACGCAGATAGGCGGCGACACCGAGCAGGTCCTATCCGCCCGAGGCCCGCTTCGCCACCTTGGCACCATCGATGCGGCCCGACGATCCGCGCTCTCTGGTCACCTGAGTTGACCCGCGGTCACCCAGGTCTCGGTCTCCTGGCTTCGGTGCGCGCCTCTATCGCTCGCAGCACCGCAACCATGTCTGCATGACCGTGACCCAGCTGCTCGGCCTCGGCGAACAGGTCGCGACAGGTGTCGAGGACGGGCGAGGACACGCCGGCCCGACGGGCTGCCTCCGCGACGAGACGACTGTTGTAGTGCACGTCGCTGATCGACGCCTGCACCTCGAAGTCGCCCAGCACCAGCTTCTCCAGCTTGATCCGAGAGACGCCGCTGGCCATCGGCCCGGAGTCCAGCACCGAACGAAAGGCCTCGACGTCCAAGCCGTTGTTCTCGGCGAAGTGGAACGCCTCCGCCAGGCCCGCGACCTGGGTGAGGAGGAAGAGGTTGACTGCCAGCTTCATTCGCGTGGCGTTCGGGACCTCACCGCACGTGACCGTGGTCGAGCACAGCGGTGCGAGCAAAGGAAGGACCGCATCCACGGCTGCGGTCGAGCCGGCCACCATGCCCACCAGCTGACCTGCCTCCGCGGGGCGACGCGACCCCGACACCGGCGCCTCGACATAGCGGCCGCCTGCCGACGCGATGTCCCTGGAGAGTCGCTCCGAGTACGCCGCCGCCGTCGTGCCCATGTGGACGAGCGTCCGTCCGGCCACCATCTGGTCGAAGCGGGGGGTGCCACGCTCGAGCACCTCGTCGATGACCGCGCCGTTCGCCAGCATGAGGAACACGGTCGTCGAGTCGCGGAACACGTGAGCCGGACTGCGAGCGACCGTGGCGCCGGCCTCGGCCGTGAGTTCTGCCTTGTCGGGAGACCGGTTCCAGACCATCAGGGTCGTACCCGCACGAAGCATGTTGAGCGCCATGGGTAGGCCCATGTGCCCGAGCCCGATGAATCCGACACTCATGAATGCCTCCCGCGACTCGTATCGGACCGCTCGCCGACGGCGCAGCTCGAGTGCTCACCTCCGAGCCGTACCGTGATCAGCGTGCCGCTCTGCCGCAGGCGCGGACCAGCGCCCATCCGGCCAGTTGTCGCCGCATTGGCGCCACCACGGTCCGGTCGAGGTCCAGATCGAGCAGGGAGGTCAGCGCTTCGGTGACCCGGTGGCGCGGTCGTCGGTGGCTCCGGCCCACGACGTCGCGGTGGCCTCGACCCGCAGATGTCCGAGCGCCGTCGGGCGCCGGCGTCCGGAGCGCACGGCCAAACAGCGCACCCGGCCGTGACGAGCAGTGCTCCTGTCACCGCCACCCTCGCACGAGCCAGCGCATGAGTTCCTCCCCAGGGTCCGACCTCACGTTCCTCTGTCAGGACACGACGCACACCCGCGCGCACCCGGACGTACTCGACTTCGGGGATCGGCGTGGATGCGTCGGCGGGCACGGTGCCGGCGGGCTCAGCCGCCGTAGCGGTCGGCCACCTCGTCGAACCGCTCGCTCGACCTCGCCACGATCGCGCGGTAGTCGTCGTCGTCGAGGTGCAGGACCTTCATGAGGGGCATGACCTCACGGCGTCGGGCCACCCGGCTCTCGTGCTCCTCCGGGTCCGCGTCCCGGGTGGTGATCTCGAACGACATCGCGCATGCCAGCGCCACTGCCGCACTCACGGCGGACAGGTCCTCGTGCGCCTCGTGGTGGTCGCGGATGCCGTCGACGATGGTCAGCGGGAGCCCCCACGCCTCGGCCACCGCGCCGCCGATGTCGGCGTGGGTGAGCCCGAAGACCACCCGCTCGGTGTCGAGCAGGTCCACGCCGTCGGTGGCGGCGGCCAGGGCGAGCGTCTCCAGGATCTGCTTCCCGAAGTGCCGGGCCAGCACGATCTTGCCGAAGTCGTGCAGCAGCGCGGCGGTCCCTGCCTCCGCCGGGACCGGAACACGGGCGCGGGAGCGGATCACCTCGGCCGCGATCGACGCGGCCACCGAGCGCTCCCAGAGCGCGCCCGGCTGGAGGCCGTACGCCGGCAGCGCCTGCAGCATCCTGCCGCCGACACGCGAAGCCAGGGTCAGCGACAGCAGTGTGCTGGTACCGAGCCGCACCGCGGCGTCACGCACCGACGTGATGTTGGCGCGGTGGCCGAGTGCGGCCGAGTTGGCCAGGCGCAGCACGTCCGCAGTCAGCGAGACGTCGAGGAACACGATCTCGCTGATCTCGCGGATGTCGGCGTTCGGGTCCGCAACCAGCGTGGCCAGTCGCGCGACGGTGTGGGGCAGGGGTTCGACGGACTCGGCGGCGGCCAGCAGGTCCGCCGGGTCCACGAGCGGTGCGGTGGTCACGTGCAGGTGATCGGCACGCCGGGGCGAGATCTGAGGAAGACGGGCTGACGGGAAACGGGGAGTCACCCGAACGGGCGGTGAAGACGTGCAGTGGTGCCGCGCCCTACCCTCCCGAGATGGACTCCTCGTGGACGACCACCTGCCGGGCGTTCGCCGACGCCGCGGAGTGGTTCGTCGCCACCGCCGCCCTGGCGGACGGCCGGTGGACGGAGCCCGGCCTGGGCGAGTGGGACGTGCGCAGCCTGGTCGGCCACACCAGCCGTGCGCTGCTGACGGTCGAGACGTACCTCGCCCGACCGGCGGAGGTCGTCGAGGTCGGGTCGACGGCGGACTACTACCGCGCGACCCGGGCCGCCGCAGCGGGCCCGGACGTCGCGGCCCGCGGCAGGGCGGCCGGCGAGGCGCTCGGGACGGACCCGGCCGCCGCCGTCGCGGAGATCGCGGCCCGCGTGGTCCCCCTGGTCGCTGCGTGCGAGGGCACCGAGGTGGTCACCACGATCGCCGGCGGGATGCGGCTGGCGGACTACCTGCCGACCCGCACCTTCGAGCTCGTCGTGCACACCGCGGACCTCGCGGCCGCCCTCGGGCTGGTGTCCGAGCCGCCCCCGGTCCCTGCCATGCAGGCCTTGGACCTGGTCGCGCAGCTCGCCGTCACCGACGGGTCGTGCCACGGCGCTCCTGCGCGCCGCCACCGGGCGCGAGGGACTTCCGCCGGGCTTCTCGGTGCTGTGACGCACCGACGTGCGGGCAGCTCCTGGCTCCTCAGTTCTCTCCGGCGCCCGGGGACACCTGCTGCCCCAGCTCCTGGTCCAGCGCCTGCCGCGGCGCCGGGAGCGGGGTTCCCGCGGAGCTCGAGAGCAGGGAGCGGTAGACGTCGACGTACCCCTGGCACATCCGCTCGGCGCTGAACCGTGCGGCGCCGCGGCGGCACGCCTCCGGGTCGATCTCGTCGATCCTGCCGACGGCGTCGACCATCTCGTCCACGTCGTCGCAGATGAAGCCCGTCACGCCGTCCTCGATCACCTCGGGCACCGAGCCGCGGCGAAGCGCGATCACCGGGGTGCCGGCCGCCAGCGACTCGATCATCACGAGCCCGAACGGCTCGGGCCAGTCGCTCGGGAAGAGGGTGGCGCGCGCACAGGCGTAGAAGGTCGGCTTCTCGTCCTCCGTGATCTCGCCGACGAAGCGGACGTGGGAACCCATCTCGCGGCGCCACCTCCTCCTGGTAGTAGGTGACGTCGGTCGGGTCGACCTTGGCCGCCAGCCGAAGAGGCACCCCGGTGCGCCGCGAGACCTCGATCGCCGTCAGCGGCCCCTTCTCGTGCGCGATCCGGCCCACGAAGCCGAGGTAGCCGTCCGGGTCGTGGGGCACGTCCCGGTAGTGGTCCAGGTCGAGGCCGTTGTGGACGGTGGCCGCCCACGTCAGGTCGAGGTCCGCCACCGCACGTCGCTGGTCGTCGCTGATCGACACGAGCGGCACCGATCCGTAGCGGGGCAGGAGCTCGCGCACGAAGTCGAGGTCGAGGCGCCCGTGCAGGGTCAGCACCGTGGGGGTGGTGATGAGCCGCGTGAACGGCAACGCCAACAGGTCGAGGTGGGAGTGGATCACGTCGAAGTCGTCGGCGCGTGCCGCCAGCTCGGCCATCATCTCCAGGTGCAGGTGTGGCGCCACGTTGGCCATCTCGTGGGCGTCGAAGCGCTCGCGCAACGGCTTCTCGAAGGCTTCCAGCCGAGCCGCGGTCGAGGAGGTCTCCGGCGCGAAGAGCGTGACGTCGTGCCCCTGTGCGACCAGCCCGTCGCAGAGCGTCGCGACGACGCGCTCCGTCCCGCCGTAGGCGCCGGGGGGCACTGCCTCGTAGAGCGGCGCCACCTGCGCGATGCGTAGGGGGCGTTCGGCACCGGTCCCGTTCGCCCTCGCGGTCGCGGGCACCGACCGTGCGGTGCGCCGTGCGCCCCCCTCCCCGTTCACCGTACGCGTCTCCGTCATGCTCAGTCCCTCCATGTCGCCCTCCATGTCGACGGCGCCCGAGCGACCGCTTGCTTTCCTGCTCCGGCAACCCCCATGTCCCCGGGGTCCTGCCCCGGAGGTGAGGACCGGCGACGCCGCGGGGGGTAGTCGTGCACGGCGCCGCCGGTGGCTATTCGGTGCGGCCCGCTCCGCGGTAGTCGGCGACGAGGCTGCCCTTCTCCAGGATCCGGCGGACCAGCCGCCCACCGGCGATCCGGATGTCCTCGTTGACCCTGAACGGCGTGGCGACGCGCATCCGCGACGCCGCGTCGACCGCCGCAGCGAGCGTCACCACGCGCTGCTCGAGCTCCGTCACGCGCGCCTCGAGGTCGCGTGCCCGCAGCTCCGCGGCGTCACCGTCTCCAGGGTGTCCGTCCTGACCGTCCACGTGCGTCTCCTCAGTAGTCGTGCCCCGCGTTCGTCCCCATGACCCGCGAGCCGTCGACGCATGACGCGAGCCCGGGTCCCGGTCGACCCCGATCCACGCTCGCGCGACTGCTCCATCTGCAGCCCGCCCGAAGGGAGGTTCGCGTCATGCGCTCGGCCGAGGCCGGTCATAGACTCGTGGAGGTCTACCCGAGGGGCCGCAGCTCCTGCTTCCCGGCGGGAAGGAGGACCCTGTGGCGACCGATGCGGTGCGGGGCGGTGACGAGCCGCCGTACGACGAGCGCGCCCTGGTCGACCTCATCCCGACGGTCCGCCGGGTGGTCGGGGCGAGGATCAAGGACCCGCACACGCTCGAGGACCTCGTCCAGGAGACGTTGGCCCGGCTGATGTCCTCCTCGTCGCGCATCGATCCCGACAAGCTGTCGCACTACGCGTCGGTCACGGCGCGGCACGTCGTGGCGTCGTACGCCGAGCGGAACGACCGCGCACGCAGCCGCTCGCACCTGCTCGCGGAGCCACCGGGCGCGGAGGCACCGGACGCTGAGGCGCCCACCGCCGGCGTCCTGCGGCAGGAGGAGCAGGAGTTCGTCGCCGCCGCGCTGGCCCACCTGTCCGCGGCCGACCGGGACCTCCTGCTGGCCCACGAGGTCGACGGCGACGACACCAGGACGATGGCGGACCAGCTCGGCTCCACCCCCGGGGCGGTCGCGGCCCGGCTGAACCGTGCGCGCGCCGGCCTCCGCGTCGAGTACCTCCTCGCCGCGGAGGGCGTCGAGCCGCCCACCGACCGCTGCCGGCCCGTGCTGCGATCGCTCTCCACGGGCGACCGGCGTCGCCAGCGGGAGCTGGACGCCAACGTCCACCTCCTCGAGTGCACGACGTGCGCACAGCTCGCCGACCGGCTCTTCGAGCGCCGCGGGCGCCCCGCTGAGGAGGATGGCGTGGTGCGGGTGCCGGTGTCCCGGGACGCCGACGTCGTGACGGCCAGGCAGCAGGGCCGCGAGGCCGCGGCCCGAGCCGGCTTCTCGTTGTCCGACCAGACCGTCATCGCCACCGCGATCTCCGAGATCAGCCGCAACATCGTCAAGTTCGCCGAGCGGGGCGAGGTGACGATCTCCCTGGTGTCGGAGGACGGGCGCCGGGGAATCAGCGTGGTGGTCCGCGACGTGGGGCCGGGGATCGCGAACCTCGACGATGCGTTGCGGGACGGCTACAGCACCTATCAGGGGCTGGGCCTCGGACTCCCTGGCGCAAAGCGCCTCATGGACGGGTTCCACCTGACGTCGGTCCCCGGCGAGGGGACGACCGTGACGATGGACAAGTGGTTGCCGTGAACCGATCAGCACCGACCAGCGAGCACGACGAGAGAGGCGTAGACATGACCGATCAGTCCAGCACCGAGGCCACTGCCGAACCCGTGCACAGCGAGGACAAGCTGCTCCCCGAGCTGGTCGCCCACCTGCGCGACAACCGCACCGACCTGCGGCAGCAGTGGGCCGAGCGGATCACCCAGGCCCACCTGCTCACCTCCATGACGAACCAGGAGGTGTTCTCCGAGGCGACCTCGGTGTACGACAACTACGTCGAGGTGCTCGAGACGGGCAGCGTCAAGGCGCTCCAGCACTACGCCCGCGACCTCTCTGAGCGGATCATCCCGCGCGGCGTCGAGACGCACGAGGTGATCGGGATCGTCCTGCTGCTGAGGGACGTGCTGGCCCGCTCGCTCTTCGAGAAGTACCGCGACGACTTCGAGCTCCTCAACCACGTGCTCGACGCCTACGAGCCCGCAGCGAACCGCATCGCGAACACGGTGGCCGTCAGCTTCGTCGAGCAGCGGGAGCGGGTGATCCGCGACCAGCAGGACGCTCTGCTGGAGCTGTCGACCCCGGTGCTGCAGGTGCGCGAGCGGCTGCTGATCCTGCCGATCATCGGCGTGCTCGACCAGGACCGGGCCCAGCAGCTCACCGAGCAGCTCCTGCACGGGATCCGCGCGCACCGCGCCAAGCTCGTGGTCATCGACGTGACCGGCGTCCCGAACATGGACGAGGCGGTGGCCAACTCCCTCGTCGACACCGTCACGGCCTCCCGCCTCATGGGCGCCGACGTGATCATCACCGGCCTGTCGTCGGAGATCGCCCAGACCCTCGTCACCATCGGGGTGGACCTCAGCAAGATGCACACGGTCGGCGACCTGCAGGGCGGGATCGAGGAGGCGGAACGCCAGCTGGGGTTCCGGGTGTCGAAGGTGCCCGATGCCGACTGACGCCCCCACCGCACCACGCGCTCCCCTGCCCGCCTCGATCCTGTCGCAGGGGCCGAACCTGATCGTCTCGATCCACGCCGCGCTCGACGACGAGCAGCTCGTCCGGCTGCAGCGCGACCTCCTCGAGCGGGTGGGGCGGGACCGGTCCAGCGGGATCCTCATCGACGTGGCGGCGCTGGACGTCCTCGACTCCTTCGCCGCGAGGACGCTGGCCGACCTCGCCTACATGGCTCAGCTGCGCGGTGCCAGGACCGTCGTGGTCGGCATCGCCCCGGAGGTCGCCATGACGCTGGTCCGCCTCGGCGTGCGGATCCCGCTGACGCAGACGGCACTGGACCTCGAGGAAGGCCTGGAGTGGCTGTCGACGTGACGGACCCGCTGGAGCGCTTCCGTCTCGACTACGCGCCGCTGCTCCTGCGCCACCTCGGGCAGCGGGACGAGACCGGACTCCAGGCGGCCTACCAGCTCGGGCGTCGCGCGATGCAGGACTCGGTCGGCCTCCTCGACGTCGTGCGGGTGCACAACGACGTGTTCCTCGAGGTCCTTGCCACCGCCCGCGACGTCGACGAGGCCCACGACCTCGCGGCGGCCGCGTCCACGCTCCTCATCGATCTCGTCGCGGCCTTCGAGGTCGCCCAGCTGGGCTTCATGGACGCCCAGCGGGAGAGCGGGTCGACGGGCTGAGCCCCTACGCTGGCTCCATGCCAGCGCCCCGCACCCGCCGCGCGAGAGCGGCCCGGAAGCGCCAGCGCCGGATGGCGAGCGTCGAGCACGACCTGAGCCCGGACGAGTGGACCGCGCTGCAGGAGGCCTGGGGCGGGTGCGCCTACTGCGGTGCGACGGGCGGCCCACTGCAGAAGGACTGCGTGCTCCCCATCTCCCGCGGTGGTCGCTACACGCTGCTCAACGTCGTCCCCGCGTGTGCGTCGTGCAACGCGAGCAAGTGCAACGACGAGGTCACCGGCTGGCTGCGCCGCAAGCGGCTCGACGAGCGCGCGTTCCTCGTGCGCCTCGCGGCGGTCCAGGCCGAGCTCCGGCAGCCGGCTACAGCGGCGTGTCCTGCGGCACCACCCGCAGCACGCTGAGCGTCCCGGCCTCCCGGCCCACCACGACCTTCACCCCGTCCAGCCGCCCGAGCGCGGCGCGTACGTCGTCGACCTCGAGCCGCGTGTCGACGGCGATGTCGGCGTCGCGGACCGGCACGGCCGTCTCCGGCCAGTCGGACGAGTCGACCTCGAAGGGGTCGAAGTCGGTCTGGGCCGCCGACCACAGCTGCAGCGCGGACTCGGCGACCATGTCGTCGGTGGTGGACTGATCGGGCGTCATGCGTCGAAGGTACCCATCTCCGCGCAGTTGACCGGCCCGGTTGACTGACCAGATGGCCACCCGACTCCTGCTCCTGGCGGACACCCACGTCCCCAAGCGCGCCCGCGACCTGCCGGCCGAGGTGTGGCGGGCCGTGGAGGAGGCCGACCTCGTCGTCCACGCGGGCGACTGGGTCGACGTACGCCTCCTCGACGAGCTGGAGGCGCGGTCGGCCCGGCTCGTCGCGTGCTGGGGCAACAACGACCACGGCGAGCTGCGCGAGCGGCTGCCCGAGGTCGCGCGCGTCGAGGTCGAGGGCGTCCGCCTCGGCGTGGTCCACGAGACCGGGCAGGCGAAGGGCCGCGAGGAGCGCATGAGCGTCGAGCACGCCGACCTCGACGTGCTCGTCTTCGGCCACAGCCACATCCCGTGGGACACCGTCACCGCGACCGGGCTCCGGCTGCTCAACCCCGGTTCCCCCACCGACCGGAGACGGCAGCCGCACTGCACCTACCTGACCGCGACCGCCGAGGACGGTCGGCTCAGGGACGTCGTCCTGCACCGGCTCCCGCCACGGGCGTAGGCACCCACCCGAGGTCGTCGAGCGCGCGCGATCCCGCCCGGACCATCACCCAGCCCACCGCGACGAGCGCCGCACCGAACGCCAGGAAGCCCAGGTCCCAGGCGAGCGGGCCGCCGAGGTCGTCGCGCACGTGGTGCACACCGAGCAGCTGGTGGTCGACGAGGCCCTCGACGACGTTGAAGCCACCCCAGCCGGCGAGCAGCCCGCCGACGTGGAGACGCCGGCTCGGCGGCAGCCGCCCCTGCCGCCACTGGGCGAGCGTCACGATCGAGGCCCCCATCACGACCATCCACGTGGCCAGGTGGAAGAAGCCGTCGGCCAGCGTGTTGACCTCCAGTCCGGCCACGGTCGTCACCGGATGGTCACCGGTGGCGCTCACCATGTGGTGCCACTGGAGGATCTGGTGCAGCACGATCCCGTCGACGAAGCCGCCCAGCCCGACGCCGTACATCAGGCTCGCGGCGGCGGACGGAGGGTCTCCCACGGACGACGGCATGCGCCCCGGTACCCACGGCCCTAGCCAGCACGGCCCGGCCCACCATGATGTGACCCCCGCCACACCCCCAGCACCGAGGAGCCGGAGATGACCGCGACCGAGACCGACCCCGACGTCCTGGCAGTGCGCGAGGAGTACGAGGCCCGCATCCTCGGGCTGCACATGCCGGCCACCGTGCGGCGGGCCGCGGAGACGTACGGCGACGCCCCGGCCTTCTCCGACAAGTTCGACGTGCCCGAGGGCGAGACGTGGTCGACGATCACCTGGACCGAGACGTGGGACCTGACCCGCCGGGTCGCCGCCGCCCTGATCGACCTCGGCGTCGAGCCGGGCGACCCCGTGGCGATCATGGCCGCCAACCGCACCGCGCACACGCTGGCCGACTACGGCGCGATGACCGCGGCCGCCGTGCCGATGTCGATCTACAACACCCTCGCCCAGGACCAGGTCTCCTTCATCGCGGGCGAGTCGCGGCCCGTCGTGGTGGTGCTCGAGGACCACGACCGCTACCAGCGGTGGGAGCGCGCCCTCGAGGAGGTCGACTCCATCCGTCACCTGGTGATGCTGTCCGACGCCGACCGCGTCGACGACCCGCGGGTGATGACGTGGCCCGACCTCCTGGCCCGCGGCGACGACACCGGCCCCGTCGACGAGCGGATGGAGCGGATCACCCCCGACCTGCCGGCGACGTTCCTCTACACCTCCGGCACCACCGGCAACCCCAAGGGCGTGGTGCTCACCCACCACAACGTGATGTACGAGGCGGTCTCGACCCTGGACGCCGGCGGCCTGCACGGCCCGCAGCGCACCATCAGCTACCTGCCGCTCGCGCACATCGCCGAGCGCATCCTGGCGACGTACGCTCCCCCGTTCCTGGGCAGCCACGTGCACGCGATCCCGGACCCGGCCGGCCTCCTCGGCGCCCTGGGCGAGGTGCACCCGACCGCCTTCTTCGGCGTCCCGCGCGTGTGGGAGAAGATCAAGACCGGCATCTCGGCCAAGCTCGCCGAGGACCCCGACCCCGCCAACCAGAAGCTGGTCACCGACGCGATGGCCGCGGGTCTCGCCTGGACCCAGGCCCACGAGTACGGCAACGCGATGACGCCCGAGGTCGAGGAGGCCTTCGCCAAGGCCGACGAGGCGATCCTGGCGTTCCTGCGCCTGCTGCTCGGCCTCGACCAGGTGCAGTGGGCCGCCAGCGCCGCCGCCCCGATGCCGCTGGAGGTCGCGAAGTTCATGGGCGGGCTCGGCGTGCGGGTGTACGACGTCTACGGCATGACCGAGACGACCGGCGCCTTCACCTCCAACGGACCCGACGCGTTCAAGCTCGGCACGGTCGGACGGCCCAACCCCGGCGTCGAGGTGCGGCTCGCCGAGGACGGCGAGATCCTGTGCCGCGGCCCGGTCAACACCCCCGGCTACTACAAGCAGGAGGCCGCGACCCGCAACCTCGTCGACGAGGACGGCTGGATCCGCACCGGGGACATCGGCACGGTCGACGAGGACGGCTTCTACTCGGTGGTCGACCGCAAGAAGGAGCTGATCATCACCTCGGCGGGCAAGAACATCGCGCCCTCCAACATCGAGAACTACCTCAAGGAGTCGCCGATCGTCGGCCACGCCATGGCGCTGGGCGACGGCCAGTCCTACGTCGTCGCGATCCTCACCCTCGACGGCGAGATCGCCCCGCTGGTCGCGGCCAAGCTGGGGGTGGAGTTCACCGACCTCGCCGACCTGTCGGCCAAGCCGGAGATCCGCGCGATGGCGCAGGCCGCGGTCGACAAGGCCAACGAGCGGCTGTCGCGTCCCGAGCAGGTCAAGGCCTGGGAGCTGCTGCCCGACGAGTGGACCGCGGAGTCCGAGGAGCTCACGCCCACGCTCAAGCTCAAGCGCCGTGTCGTGAAGACCAAGTACGCCGACGTGGTGGACAAGCTCTACACGTGACGTTCGACGCTCCACCCGTGCACGTCTTCGACGTCGAGGCCCACCGGGGCGGCGCGGGGCTCTGGCCCGAGAACACCCTCGAGGCCTTCGGCCGCTCCCTCGCGCTCGGGGTCTCCACCCTCGAGCTCGACGTCCACCTGACCGCGGACGACGACGTCGTGGTCCACCACGACCCGACCGTCCACGGTGGGCCGGCCGACGCGAGGAGGATCCGCGAGCTCACCCGCGCCGACCTCCCGCCGTCGATGCCGCTGCTCCGGCAGGTCGCCGCGCTCCTCGACGAGCGCGGCGCCGACCCGGTGCGGGTCAACCTCGAGATCAAGTACGACGCCGTCGACGCCAGCGGCCTCACCACCCGCGAGGCGTTCGTCGAGCGGGTCGTCGACGCCCTGCGCGTCGACGGGCTCGTCGCCCGCACGAGCATCCAGTGCTTCGACTGGGGCGTGCTGGACCGCGTCGGCGAGGTGGAGCCGTCCCTCGCGCGCAACCTGCTCGTGTCCCCGAAGTACCTCCGGGACGTCGACGGGGTGCCGTCGCCGTGGTTCGACGGCCTCGCGGTCGACGACACCTTCGTCGTCACCGCCGCCCGGCAGGGCTTCACGGCGATCTCGCCGATCCACGGGTCACCGTTCCGCTCCGGCGTGGACGACCCGGCGTACCAGCCCTTCACGACGGCCGAGCTGGTCGACGCCGCGCACGCGGAGGGGCTCGCGGTCGTGCCCTACGTCGTCGACGACGCCCTCACCATGCGCCACCTCGTGCGCCTGGGCGTCGACGGGCTGATCACCAACCACCCCGAGCGGCTCCGCGACGTGCTCGCCGACGAGGGCCGCACCCTCCCGCCCGCGTTTCCCGGCGGACCCGACAACCTCCCACCGACTCGGAGCGTCTCCTCGACATGACCACCTTCCTCTGCGGCTCCTTCCGCGCCGCCTCGCGCGCCGCCCTGGTGGCGACGGCCGCCCTCGCCCTCGCCGCCGGGCTCTGGCCGGCGACCCCCGCGACCTCGGCGGCCTCCCCTGCCGGCACGAGCAGCCGTCCTGCTCCCACCACGGTCCTCGACGTCCGCGGCCTCCAGCAGGGCGACCCGCCCGCCGTCGCCTGGAGCGAGCGGCGGTCCGGTCGGACCGTCATCCACGGGACCGACGGCACCCGCACGCCTGCGCCCAACCGCCTCGACCAGTTCGCGCCGATGGGCTCCGGCCACGTCGTCCAGACCATCGCCGCCGGTGGCACCAGGACCCGCTGGATCGGAGCCGACGGCACCCCCGGCCGACGCGAGTGGCGCACCGGCTACGGCCTGGCGGTCTCGGCGCAGGGCGAGGCCGTCGCCTTCTCGGGCAGGGCCGGCAAGGTCTGGTCGATCGACGAGGCGGGCGACCGGGTGCTGTCGTTCAGCCCGGTCCCCATCTCCGGCAAGGGGCGGGCGGTGACGCTGTTCGGCGAGGACTGCAAGGAGGGCGCCACCAGCAACGGGTGCACGGTCTACGTCAACGGACCCCGCCGCGCCTACTACACGTCCTCGCACGGCATCGTCGACCGGCCGCCGCACCTGCGGCTCACCTCCACCGGGCGGGGGCGGTGGCTCGGCGGCATCACCTCGCTGAGCGACATGGGCTCGTGCAGCGCGATGCTGCGCAGCTGGAAGGTGACGTGGCGCACCTGCGACAACCAGCTCTCCGACATCTCCCCTGACAACCGCCACGTCCTCGGCACCCCGGCGTACGCCGACGGCTTCGGCCCCACGACGCTCGACCTCCTCGCCACCGCCGACGGCTCGGTGGCGAGGTCGTTCACCTCGGCGCGCAACGGCCGCTCGGCGACGTACTTCGACGAGGTCTGGGAGGACGCCACCCACGTGCTCGTCGTGACCTACCAGGCCGACCGGTGGGCGGTCGTGCGGCTCGGCGTCGACGGCTCGATGGAGTACGCCGTCGCGCCCCGGCGCGGGACGATCGACGCCCGGGCGCCGTTCCAGCTCCAGACGCGCTGACCGGGTTCGCCGGGCCCGATCCCGGGGCCCGACCCTGTCTAGACCTCAGGGCTATTACCGATGCACGTTGTCGGACCGTGCTGGTCCACTGGACGACATGCACCGACAGATCGCCGGCTCCCTGACCGGCCGCGTCAGCAAGTGGATCGTCCTCGCGGTCGTGCTGGGCATCACCGTCATCATGGCCGGCTTCTCGGCCAAGCTCACCTCCGTCCAGAACAACGAGGCATCTTCGTGGCTGCCCGAGTCGGCGGAGTCGACCCAGGTCCTGGAGGAGCTCTCGGAGACCGTCGACCCCAACGACATCCCCACCCTGGTGGTCTACCAGCGTGACGGCGGGCTCACCGAGGACGACCTCGCCCAGATCGAGGACGACGGCGCGGAGATCGCCAAGATCGACGGTGTCACCGACCAGGGCGTGCTGACGCCCGCGGCCGCGGAGGCGGCCGCGGCCCAGGGGGCGCCGGTGCCGACGCTGGTGTCCGACGACGGCGAGGTCGCCTACCTCTACTTCGTGCTCAACTTCGGGACCAACGGCTGGAACGACATCCCCGACGCCGCCGACCAGATCCGCGACATCGCGGCGCTCGACGGCGGACAGGTCCACCTCGCCGGCTACGGCGGCCAGGCCGCCGACTCCGCCGAGGCCTTCGAGGGCATCGACACCAACCTGATCTTCGCGACGCTGGCCGTCGTCATCGTGATCCTGCTCTTCACCTACCGGAGCCCGATCCTGTGGCTGCTCCCGATCCTGTGTGCCGTCTCGGCCAACTTCATCGCGACCGGCCTGGTCTACCTCCTCGCGAAGTACGCCGACCTCACCGTCAACGGCCAGAGCCAGGCCATCCTCAGCATCCTGGTGATCGGTGCCGGCACCGACTACGCGTTGCTGCTCGTCGCCCGCTACCGGGAGGAGCTCCGTCGCCACGAGGACCGCCACGAGGCGATGGCGTTCGCCCTGCACCGCGCAGCGCCGGCGATCCTCGCCAGCGCGGCGACCGTCGCCGTCGGCATGCTGTGCCTGTCGTTCGCCGACCTCAACTCCACCGCCGGCCTCGGCCCGGTCCTCGCCATCGGCGTCGCCGTCACCATGCTCGTGATGGTGACGCTGCTGCCGGCGCTGCTGGTGATCTGCGGACGCTGGGTCTTCTGGCCCAAGCGCCCCGCCTACCGCAGCGCGGAGCCCACCGCCAACGGCTTCTGGGCCCGCGTCGGTCGCGCGATCAGCCACCGCCCGCGCCGGGTCTGGCTCACCACCACCGGCCTCCTGCTGCTGGCGTGCCTCGGCCTCTTCCGGCTCGACGCGTCCGGCCTGTCCACCGAGGACACCTACACGAAGGAGTTCGACTCCATCAAGGGCCAGGCGCTGCTCGCCGACCACGGCCTGGCCGACAACTCCAACACGATCCAGGTCGTCACCAACGCCGACCAGGCAGCGGATGTCGCGGCCTCGCTGGAGGGCATCGAGGGCCTCGGCGCCCCGGGCGAGGTCCAGCCCATCTCCGACGACCGGGTGTGGTTCGAGGCCACCGTCGACGCCGACATCTCCTCCAGCACCGCGGCCGACATCGTGGAGTCCAGCCGCGAGGCCGTCCACGGGGTGTCGGGTGCCGACGCGGTCGTCGGCGGCGGTGCCGCGTTCTACCTCGACACCAAGATCGCCTCCGAGCGTGACAGCCGGGTCATCATGCCGCTTGGTCCTGGGCGTGGTGCTCCTGATCCTGATCGGGCTCCTGCGCGCGGTGGTCGCCCCGCTGATCCTGATCGCGACCGTGGTGCTCTCGTTCGGCGCGGCGCTCGGCATCTCCGCGCTGCTCTTCGAGTACGTCTTCGGCTTCGCCGGCTCCGACCCAGGGTTCCCGTTGTTCGCCTTCGTGTTCCTCGTGGCGCTCGGCATCGACTACAACATCTTCCTGATGACCCGGGTGAGGGAGGAGACCGTCACCTACGGCACCCGCAAGGGCTCACTCATCGGCCTGGCGTCCACCGGAGGCGTCATCACCTCGGCCGGCATCGTCCTCGCCGCGACCTTCCTGGTGCTCGGCTCGCTGCCGCTCGTGTTCCTCGCCGAGCTGGGCGTGGCCGTGGCCCTGGGCGTCATGCTCGACACCCTGGTCGTCCGGTCGGTCCTGGTCACCGCGCTCAACCTCGACCTGGGCGGCAAGATCTGGTGGCCGAGCAAGCTCGACTCGGCCGACACCCCGCTCACCGAGAGCGAGACGGAGGCCCCGTTGGAGACCGTGCACTGACAGGGTCAGGCAAGCTCAGGAGGAGGTCGCGAGGGTCAGGACCTCGGCGCCGTCCTCCGTGATGGCGATCGTGTGCTCGCTGTGTGCGGTCAGGCAACCGGTGGCGCTGCGCAGCGTCCAGCCGTCGTCGTCGGTGACCAGCTCGTCGGTGTCGACCATGATCCACGGCTCGAGCGCCAGCAGCAGGCCGGGGCGGAGCTTGTAGCCACGGCCCCGGCGACCGTCGTTGGACACGTGCGGGTCCTGGTGCATCGTCGTCCCGATGCCGTGGCCGCCGAACTGCATGTTGATCGGGTAGCCCGCGTCGTCCAGGACCGTGCCGATCGCGTGGGACAGGTCGCCGATCCGGGCGCCGGGGCCGGCGGCGGCGATGCCGGCGGCCAGTGCCCGCTGGGTGGTCTCGATCAGCTCGACGCTCCCGGCCGGGCGGCTCTCCCCCACCACGAAGCTGATCGCGGAGTCGGCGGCGACCCCGTCGAGGCGGACCGCGAGGTCGAGGGTGAGCAGGTCGCCGTCGGCGAGGCGCTGGTCGCGCGGGCGTCCGTGCAGCACGGCGTCGTTGACGGCCGTGCAGACGTAGTGGCCGAACGGGCCGCGGCCGAAGGACGGGGCGTAGTCGACGTAGCAGGACTCGGCGCCGGCCTCGCGGATCATCTCGGCCGTCCAGCGGTCGAGGTCGAGCAGGTTGGTGCCGACCTCGCTGCGCGAGCGCAGCGTCTGCAGGATGTCGGCGACGAGGGCGCCGGTGCGGCGGGCGCGGTCGACCTGGGCCGGGGTGAGGATCTCGATCATCGGGGCGCCATCATCTCAGGCCCAGCCTCGCACACTGCTTGCTCGTGTCACCGCTGCAGAGGTCGTCGAGGGTGAGGATCCCCTCGGCCACCAGCACGGAGGTGAGGGTGTCGACGGTGACGTCGCGGTCGCTGTAGAGCCACGACTCCACCCCGTCGACGTCCTCGCCCCCCTCGACGGGCTCGTCCGCGAGGTAGGCCACCGCCAGGTCGGCGGCCCGGTCGCTCATCGGTCCCGTCGGCACGTAGGTCATCGACTTCTCCTCGCCACGGACGATGTCGCGGGCGGCCTCCACGTCGGAGCCCGTCCGGCGCGGCAGCGAGCCGCTGTCGAGGCCCACGAAGCGGTCCGAGCCCGGCACGAGCTCGCCCAGCGAGATGACGGGCAGGTCGCCGCCGGCGAGGGTCGTCGAGGTCGTCGGGGTCGACCGGCACCACGACCACCACGTCCGCCGAGTCGGCCTCCGCCTGACGGGCCTGGCTCTTCTGGGTGGCGGCGTCGCCCTCGGCGTCGTACACCCGCACGCGGCACTCGTCGCAGGTCGACTCCACCCGGTCGGTCAGCCGCTCGACGTCGACCACGCGGGACGAGGAGTCCCCGCCGTCGGCCACGAGCACCGCGACGGTCGGCTCGTCGCCGACGCAGCCCGACAGGAGCGGGGCGACGACGAGGGCGGTGGCGAGGAGTTGTGCGCGGAACATCCCGAGGAGGTTATCGGCTCACCGGTGCGGTCACGGCGTCGGCGGCGCCACTCATCCGGCGAGCCGCGTGCCGACGCCGACGAGCGCCGTGCCGAGGGCGGCGACCGGGTCCACGAACAGGGGCTCGAGCGCGATCTCCGCGGCCCCGAGGAGCGAGGAGTCCGACCCGAGACCCGGGCAGGGTCAACGTCACCGACTCGAGAGGAGCCGGCAGCGCGCGGTCGGCGAGCCCGGCCTCGACCTCGGGGCCGACGAGCGCGTAGAGGGAGCGGAAGTAGCCCCCGAGCACCACCTGGCGCGGGTTGAAGACGTTGACGATGCTGGCCAGTCCGTGACCGAGCGCGGTCCCGGTGGCGCGGAGCGCCGGCGACGGCTCGCCGAACCCGTCGAGCACCTCGTCGAGCTGCGCCACCTTGTCGGCCGGGCAGTGGATGGCCTCGGCGATGGCGTGCGCGCCGACCTCGGTCTCCCAGCAGCCCCGGTTGCCGCAGTGGCACTCGCGACCCGCCGGGTTGAAGCGGAGGTGGCCCACCTCGCCGGCGTAGCCCCCGGCGCCCTCCAGCCGGACGCCCGCCGGTGATGACGCCGGCGCCGACGCCGACGTTGCCCGAGACGTAGATGAGGTCGTCCACCCCGACGGCCACGCCGCGGACGTGCTCGGCGAGCGCGCCGAGGTCGGCGTCGTTCGCGATCGACACCGGGCACGTCGAGGCCGAGCGCGGCCAGGACGATGCCGCCGAACGAGACGTCGTGCCACTCGAGGTTCGGGGCGAGACGGATCAGGCCGTCGCTGTTGCGCACGAGGCCGGGGACGCTGATCCCGATGCCGACGAGCTGCGCGGCGTCGGGGACCTTCTCCACGACGCAGCGGATCAGCCCGGCGACGGCCGCGCCCACCTGCCACGCCTCGCCGTCGCTGCGCACCGGCGCCTGCGCCCGCTGCAGCACCCGTGCCGCCGAGGCCGATGCGGGCCACGACCGCCCGGTCGACCCCGAGGTCGACCGCGATGACGAACGGCCCCTGCTCGGCGACGCGGACCCCGGCCGACGGGCGGCCGGCACCCTGGCGCGGCGTCCCCTCGACCGGGAGCACCCGCTCGGTGATGCCGAGCGCCTCCAGCTCGTTGACGAGCGCTGCGATGGTGCTGCGGTTGAGCCCCATGAGGCCGGTCAGCTCGGCGCGCGAGATCTGACCGGCTCCATGGACGTGCCGCAGGACGGTCCCGAGGTTGTGGCGACGCGCGAGCTCCTGGTTGGTGCCCAGGCCCGGACGCCGGCGCGTGGTCATGTCGGGCCCTACACGCCGGCCGAGGAGCGGCGGCGGCGCGAGATGGCGTCGACGCTCGCGGCGAGCAGGAGGACCGCCACCGGTGACCAGGAAGTTGATGTAGCTCGCCTGGTTGAGCAGGCCCAGACCGTTGGGGATGGTCGCGATCACCAGGCCGCCGATCACCGCGTCGATCGCGCGGCCCCGGCCACCGAAGAGGCTGGTGCCGCCGATGACGGCCGCGCCGACGGCGTACAGCAGCACGTTGCCGCCGCCCGAGCCCGGCGAGACCTTGCCGACGTACGACGCCAGGAGCAGCCCGCTGAGCGCAGCCATCGACGAGCAGATGACGAAGGCCGAGATCCGGACGCGCGTGCACGTTGATGCCGGCACGACGTGCGGCCTCGGAGTTGCCGCCGACGGCGTAGAGGTGGCGACCGAAGCGGGTGCTGGTTCAGCACGAACGTCCAGAAGAGCAGGAGCGCGATCACGACCGGGCAGCACCCACGGGATGCCGCTGATGTCGAACAGCAGCGGGTTGGGCGCGCGGTTGGCGCTCAGCAGCGCGGTCAGGCCGAGCACGATCACGGCGAGGACGGCGATCTGGATGATCGACCAGGCCGAGGGGCTTGTGGACCAGCCCCTTGCGCCGAGAGCGAGCGGTAGCGCCACAGCGACAGCGCGGCGAAGCCGACCACGATCAGGATCGCCGCGATCCACCCCGCGGTGACCGGGACGTTCTTGATCGACAGGCCGCGCAGCACCGGGTCGTTGAACCGCAGCGAGCCGCCGGCGCCGATCAGCTTGAGCGGAACCGCCTGCAGGGCGAGGAAGAAGGCGAGGGTGACGACGAAGGACGGGAATGCCCAGGAAGGCGACGAGCGAGCCGATCGCGAGGCCGATCACCGCGCCCACCGCGACGCCGGCGAGCGTGGCCGCCCACCACGTCCAGTCGTAGTCGATGAGCATCAGCGCGATGATCGTGGCCGACGCGCCGCCGGCGACGCCGGCCGACAGGTCGATCTCGCCGATCAGCAGGACGAACACGATGCCCATCGCCATCACGCAGATCGAGCCGGCCTGGACGACCAGGTTCGCCATGTTGTAGGTCGTGAGGAACTTGTCGTTGAGCGAGGCGAACACGATGAAGAGGAAGACGAGGCCGAGGATGGCGGGCAGGGAGCCCATGTCGCCGCCGCGCAGGCGGTTGACGTAGTCGCGGGCCGAGTCGCCGATGGTGGCGGCCTGCCGGTTGTCGTTGTCGAAGCCCGCTGGGGGCGGGGCTGGGAACGGACGCGGTGTTGGTGTCGGTGGTCATGGTGGTGTCTCCGGTCCTTCTCAGACGTCCGCGGTCAGGTTGTTCTCGGCGATGCCGAGGTCTCCGGAGCGTCCGGCGGTGATGAGCTCGACGATCTGGCTGTGCGTGACGTCCTTGGCCGAGACGTCGGCCGCCACCCGGCCGAGGTAGAGCGCGGTGATCCGGTCGGCGACCTCGAGGACGTCGCCCATGTTGTGCGAGATCAGCACCACGCCGAGGCCGCGGTCGGCGAGACGGCGGACGAGGTCGAGGACCTGTCGCGTCTGGGCCACGCCGAGGGCCGCGGTGGGCTCGTCGAGGAGGACGACCTTGGAGTTCCAGAGCACCGCCTTGGCGATGGCCACGGTCTGGCGCTGGCCGCCGGAGAGGCTGGCGACGCTCTGGCGCACCGACTTCACGGTGCGCACGGAGAGCGAGGCGAGGGTCTCGCGGGCGCGGGTCTCCATGGTGACCTCGTCGAGGCCGAAGCGGCTCGTCTCCTCGCGGCCGAGGAACATGTTCTCGACGATGTCGAGGTTGTCGCACAGCGCGAGGTCCTGGTAGACGACCTCGATGCCGAGGGCGGCGACGTCGCGCGGGCCGTGCACCTCGACCTTGTTGCCGTCGAAGATGTACTCCCCGCTGTCGCGGCCGTAGATGCCGGCGATGATCTTGACGAGCGTCGACTTGCCGGCGCCGTTGTCACCGACCAGGGCGGTGACCTGTCCGGGGTAGACGGCGAAGTCGACGTCGTGCAGCACGTGCACCACGCCGAAGCTCTTGTTGACGCCGCGCAGCTCGAGCAGCGGTTGAACCATGGTCCCACTTCCGATCAGCAGAATTTGTTGTGCGAGAGGACGGAGGACGACGCCCGGGCCGAGTGGTCCGGCTCGGGCGTCGTCGTACCGCTGAGGGTCAGGCTGTCCCGATCAGGATCAGGAGATGCCGGCCTCGGTGCACAGGTCGGCGAACTTGCCGGTGCACACGTCCTCGGCCTTCTGGCCACCGTCGTCGATCACGTCGCCGACGTTGTCCTTGGTGATGGCCTGCGGCTCGAGCAGGATCGAGGGGACCTCGCTGTCGTCGGAGGAGTCGACCGTGGTGCCGGTGGTCTCGGCCTCGTCGCCGTTCACCAGCGCGATGGCGGCGTCGGCCAGCGCACCGGCCTCCTGCGTGGCGGACTTGTAGACCGTCATGCACTGGGTGCCGGCGAGGACGTTCTGCAGGCCCTCGACGGTGGCGTCCTGGCCGGTGACCGGGACCTTGCCGGCCTGGCCGTTGCCCTCGAGGATGCTGATGGCCGCGCCACCGAGACCGTCGTTGGCGGCGAGCACGCCGTCGACCTTGCCGTCCGCAGCGGTGTAGAGCTGCTGGAAGATCGTGGCCGCCTCCTCGTTGTCCCAGTCCGGGACGGCCTGCTCACCGACGACGGTGTAGTTGCTCATCTCGTCGAGCACGCTGTGCGCACCCTCGGCGAAGAGCGTCGCGTTGTTGTCGGTGGGCGAACCGTTGAGGTAGACGATGTTGGCCTTCTTGTCGCCGAGGCAGTCCGCGAGGCCCTGGCCCTGCAGCTCGCCGACGACGGTGTTGTCGAAGGAGACGTAGTACTCCGCCGAGCCGCCGAGGGTGAGACGGTCGTAGTCGATCGTCGCGACGCCCTGGGACTTGGCCTTCTCCTGGATGGCCGCGCCGGACTCGGAGTCCAGGTTGACGATCGCCAGGACCGTGACGCCGTTGCCGATCATCGTGTCGGCGATCTGCGTCATGCGCTCGGCGTCGCCCTCGGCGTTCTGGATGTCGTAGTCGACGCCCGCCTCGTCGAAGGCCGCCTCGAGGGCCGGACGGTCCGCGCTCTCCCAGCGGACCGAGGACTCGGTGTCGGGCAGGATCACGCCGATCTTGCCGTCGGCGCCCGAGCTGCTGCTGCTGTCGCTGCTGCCGCCGTCGCTGCCGCTGTCACTGTCGTCGCTGCCACAGGCAGTCAGTGCCATCGACAGGCCGAGCAGGGGGACGAGGACCAAACTGTGCTTCCGCTTCACGCGAACCGCCTCCTAGCGATCTGTCGTACGTCGGCTGCCGCTCAGCGCGGAGGCGCGTACATATGTTGTCCCACGCAACATATGGAGTGACGACAGTCACGTCCAGATCGCCGCCCCCGCTGTTGCCGCTTCGTTACCAAAACGGGCTCGTGGGACTGATCTGGACTGGACCACCGGCGCGGTCGGACGGCTAGCGTGGCGGCCATGACCGGCCTCGACGTGTCCGCCCCGCCCGTCCCGCGGTCCGAGGAGGTGCTCACCCCCGAGGCGCTCGCCTTCGTGGCCGACCTCGACGCCCGCTTCCACGAGCGTCGCGACGAGCTGCTCGCGGCCCGCCGGAGCCGGCGCGAGGAGATCGCCCGGACCGGCCGCCTCGACTTCCTGCCCGGGACGGCCGACGTGCGCGAGTCCGACTGGACGGTGGCGCCCGTGCCCCCGGACCTGCGCGACCGCCGGGTCGAGATCACCGGTCCCACCGACCCGAAGATGGCGATCAACGCCCTCAACTCCGGCGCGCGGGTGTGGCTCGCCGACCTCGAGGACGCCAACACCCCGCACTGGCGCAACGTCGTCGTCGGCCAGCTGACCCTGCGCGACGCCGTCCGCGGCCGCCTCGCCTTCACCTCGCCCGAGGGCAAGGAGTACGCCGTCGCCGACCCGGCGAGCACGCCGGTGGTCGCTCCCCCGCCCCCGCGGCTGGCACTTCGACGAGGCCCACCTCACCGCCGACGGCCGCCCCGTGGTCGCGGCCCTGGTCGACTTCGGCCTGCACTTCTTCCACAACGCCCGCGAGCTGCTGGCCGCCGGGAGCGGGCCCTACTACTACCTGCCGAAGATGGAGTCGCACCTCGAGGCGCGCCTGTGGGACGACGTCTTCACCCACGCCGAGGCCGCGCTCGGGGTGCCGCACGGCTCGGTGCGGGCGACCGTCCTGATCGAGACCATCACCGCGGCCTTCGAGATGGACGAGATCCTCCACGAGCTGCGCGACCACGCGGCCGGTCTCAACGCCGGCCGCTGGGACTACCTGTTCAGCATCATCAAGAACTTCCGCGACGCGGGACCCGCCTTCACCCTCCCCGACCGCAACGCGGTGACCATGGGGGCGCCGATGATGACCGCCTACAGCGACCTCCTCGTGCGGACCTGCCACCGACGCGGCGCCTTCGCGATCGGCGGGATGGCGGCCTTCATCCCGAGCCGTCGCGACGCCGAGGTCAACGAGCGCGCCTTCGCCAAGGTCCGCGAGGACAAGACGCGCGAGGCCCGCGCCGGCTTCGACGGCTCGTGGGTGGCCCACCCCGACCTGGTGCCGCTGTGCGAGGAGGTCTTCGACGCCGTCCTCGACGGCCGGGACAACCAGCTCGACGTGCTCCGCGACGACGTGGCGGTCTCGGCCGCCGACCTGCTCGCGGTCGGCGAGACGCCCGGCGAGCGCACCGAGGCGGGGCTGCGCGGCAACGTGCGGATCGGCATGCAGTACCTCCACGCCTGGCTGTCGGGCAACGGCGCGGCAGGCATCGACAACCTCATGGAGGACGCCGCCACCGCCGAGATCTCCCGCTCCCAGGTGTGGCAGTGGGTCCACAACGGCGCCACCCTCGCGTCCGGCGAGGTGGTCACGCGCGAGCTCGTCGAGCGGCTCGTCGCCGAGGAGCACGAGGCCCTCGCGGGCACGGTCGACGACGACGCCCGCCGGCTCTTCGTCGACTGCGCGCTGGGCGAGGACTTCCCCGACTTCCTCACCCTGCAGGCGTACGACGTCCTGCTGGCGCGGGGGGACTGACCGGGCGCGGACGAACCCGCCGGAGGCGACCTGGTCGCCGCCGACCCACACGTCGGCGACGTCGGCGTCACCGGCGAGCGCGAACACCTTGCCGAGGGCCTCCTCCGGCGACCCGGCGTGGCGCAGTCCGATGTCGAGCGCGGTGCCGACCGGCGGGCGCACGCAGATCGCGTCGAACTGCTTGCCCGGGCTCAGGTCGCCGGTCACGTCACCGAGGCCCAGCGCCGCCGCGCCCGCCGCGGTGCTGAGGTGCAGCAGGTGCCCCGCGGTCAGCGGCAGCCCGTCGGCGCCGAGCAGGTGCTGCAGGAAGTAGGCCTGCAGGCCCTCCTTGAAGATCGAGAACCCGGTGCCCGCGCCGACGTCGCTGCCGAGCGCGACACGCACGCCCGCTGCGACGTGGCGCCGCAGCGAGAACATCCCCGAGCCGAGGGCGGCGTTGCTCGTCGGGCAGTAGGCCACCGCGGTGCCCCGGGCCGCCAGCACGTCGAGCTCGGCGTCGGTCGGGTGCACGTTGTGCGCCAGCACCGAGCAGCCACCCAGCAGGCCGTGGTGGTCGTAGGTGTCGACGTAGTGGTCCCGGTGCGGGAACTGGTCGGCGACCGTGGCCACCTCGGCGTTGTTCTCGTTGACGTGGGAGGTGAAGCAGGCGCCGTCGACCGAGGCGAGGACGTCGGCGCACGCGGCGAGGATCGCGTCGGAGGCCGAGAGCGCGAAGCGCGGCGTGACGGCGTAGCGGAGCCGGCCCCGGCCGTGCCAGTCCCCGGCCAGCCGGACGGCCTCGTCGCGGGACCGCTCGGGCGTGGTGAGCAGCGGCTCGGGCAGCACGCGGTCGCTGACCACGAGCCCGCTGGTCATCCGCAGCCCGAACCGCTCGGCCTCGACGAAGAGGGCGTCCATCGCCGGCGCGAAGTGGGACCCGAAGACCAGCGACGTCGTCGTCCCCGCGGCGATCAGGCCGGCGACGAGCTCCGCGGCCACCGTGGCGGCGTACGACGTCGAGGCGAGGCGCTCCTCCTCGGGCAGGGCGCACCGCTCCAGCCACTCGAGCAGCGGCATGCCGAGGGCACCGATCACCCGCACCTGGGGGAAGTGGACGTGGGTGTCGACCAGACCGGGCAGCAGCAGGCCGGACCGGAGGTCGATGACGGGCGCGTCGGGGCGGGAGGCGGCCACCGAGGCGAACGGGCCGCGGTCGGTGATCACCCCGTCGTCGGAGACGGCGAGCCCGAGGTCGTCGTCGTAGCGGAAGGCCGGGCCGCTCGTGGTGAACGGGTCGTCGGGAGCGTCGTAGGCGCGGGCCCGGTAGACGACCCCCGCACCGCTCATCCCGCGACCCGCGTGCGGTCGGCGGCGAGGAGGTCCATCAGCTCGGCGGCCACCGAGACGGCGATCGCGGCCGGCAGCTTCGAGGAGGCACCGGGCAGCCCGATGGGGCAGCGGATGCGGTCGATCGTGGCGTCGTCGTGCCCCTCCACGGCGAGGCCGGTGCGGAAGCGGGCCCACTTCGCGGCCGAGCCGATGAGCCCGACCGAGCCGAGGTGGGTGCAGCGCAGGGCGGCGTCGCAGAGCGCGAAGTCCTCGGCGTGGTCGTGGGTCATCACCAGGACGTGGGTGCCGGCCGGGACCGCTCCGAGCGCCAGCTCGGGGACCGGCGAGTGGTGGACCCGCACCCGCGCCTCCCCGTCGGCCGGCAGCGCCAGGCGCTCGTCGGTGAGCAGTCCCGGGCGGGAGTCGACGAGGTGGAGGTCGAGGTCGTGGGCCGCCAGGATCCGGGCGAGCTGGAGCCCGACGTGGCCGACGCCGAAGATCGCCACGGACCCCACCACGGGCAGCGGCTCGAGCAGCAGGGTGACCTCGCCGCCGCAGCACTGGCGGCCGTGGTCGGTGCGCGCCTTGTCGGTGAGGCCGAGGACGAGCTGCTCCGGGGCGGCGGTCCCCTCGTCGAGCATCGCCCGGGCGCGGGCGAGGGCCGTCTCCTCGAGGTTGCCGCCCCCGACGCTGCCCCAGGACGCCTCCGCGGAGACGACCATCTTGGCGCCGGCGTCACGGGGCGCGTGCCCGCGGACGTCCGCGATCGTGACCAGCACGCCGGCCAGCCGCTGCTCCCGCAGCCGCTCGACCGCACCCAGCCAGTGCACCTCAGGCCTCCCCCGCCGTGCGGGCGGCCTGCTCGGACCGGGGGTGGAGTGCCGGCGCCGCCGGGTCCGGCCGGTCGGGCACCGCGCCGGGCAGGCCCTCGACGACCCCGTCGACGGTGTGGTCGGACGCCGCACCCCGGACGCGCTCCGCCGCCCAGAAGACCGCCTCGGGCGTGGCCGGGGAGGCGAGCTCGACGCTGGCGCCCTCCGGTCCGAACGCGGCGACCGCGTCGCGCAGGGCCTCCCGCACCGCGAACGCCAGCATGAGCGGCGGCTCACCGACCGCCTTCGAGCCGTAGACCGCGCCGTCCTCGTGCGCGTGCTCGAGCAGGGCGACGTGGAGCTCGTCGGGCAGCTCGCCGAGGCTCGGGAGCTTGTAGGTGCTGGCGGACTGCGTGGTCAGCCGGCCGCGCCCGGGACCGTCGGACTCGTCCCAGCGCAGGTCCTCCATCGTCAGCCAGCCCACGCCCTGCACGAAGCCGCCCTCGACCTGGCCGATGTCGACGAGCGGGGACAGGCTGTCGCCGACGTCGTGCACGATGTCGACCCGCCGGGTGCGGTGGGCTCCGGTGAAGCCGTCGACCTCGACCTCCGCCGCCGCGACACCGTAGGCGAAGTACTTGAAGGGGTGGCCGCTCATCTGCGTGGAGTCCCAGTGGATGCCCTCGGTCCGGTAGAAGCCGGCCGCCCACAGCTGGACCCGGCTGAAGTAGGCCTCGCGGACCAGCTCCTCCCACGCCAGGCCGCGGCCTGCGTCGACCTCGCGGAGGCGCGCCAGGACCTGCTCGCAGGCGTCCTTGACCGCGCCGCCGTTGAGGTCGGTGCTGGAGCTGGCCGCGGTCGCGGAGGTGTTGGGCACCTTGTCGGTGCGGGTGGGTGCGACGCGGACCTTCGCGAGGGGTACGCCGAGGGTGGTGGCCGCGACCTGCAGCATCTTCGTGTGCAGGCCCTGGCCCATCTCGGTGCCGCCGTGGTTGATCAGCACCGACCCGTCCTTGTAGACGTGCACCAACGCGCCGGCCTGGTTGAAGGCGGTGAAGTTGAAGGAGATGCCGAACTTCACCGGCGTCACCGCGAGGCCGCGCTTGCGGTGGGGGTGGGCGGCGTTGAAGGCCGCCACCTCCGCGCGACGGCGTACGACGTCGCCGCTGGCGAGCACCTGCTCCCACGCGGCGACCAGTCGCTCGGGGTGGCGGACCACCTGCCCGTAGGGGGTGGCCTGGCCCTCGACGTAGAAGTTGCGCCGGCGAAGGTCGACCGGGTCGATCCCCAGCAGCGGGGCGCACCGACCCAGGATGTCCTCGACCACCAGCATCCCCTGCGGGCCGCCGAAGCCGCGGAACGCGGTCTGGGACGTCTTGTGGGTGCGCGCGACCCGTCCGTGGAGACGCACGTGCGGGATCCAGTAGGCGTTGTCGACGTGGCACAACGCCCGAGCCAGCACCGGCTCGCTGAGGTCGAGGCTCCAGCCACCGTCGGAGGTCAGCGTCGCCTCCAGCGCGGTGAGCCGTCCGTCGTCGTCGAAGCCGACCCGCCACTGCGCGTGGAAGCCGTGGCGCTTGCCGGTCATCGTCATGTCGTGGGTGCGGCTCAGGCGCAGGCGCACCGGCCGGCCGGTGAGGACGGCGCCCAGCGCGGCAACGGCGGCGAAGCCGTGGGGCTGCATCTCCTTGCCGCCGAAGCCGCCGCCCATCCGCAGGCACTGCACGGTCACGTGGTGGCTGTCGAGGCCGAGCACGTGGGCCACGATCTCCTGCGTCTCGCTCGGGTGCTGCGTGCTGCTCTGGACGAACACCTGGCCGCCCTCGTCGACGAGGGCGAGCGACGCGTGGGTCTCGAGGTAGAAGTGCTCCTGGCCCGCCATCTCCGTCACGCCGCTGTAGACGTGGGCCGCCCCTGCCAGGCCCGCCTCGACGTCACCGCGGGCGACGACGGGCCGGCCGCCCTGGAAGTGCTCGGCGTCGATCGCCTCGGTCAGCGACACGATCGCGGGGAGCGGCTCGTAGTCGACCTCGACCGCGGCCGCGCCGACGCGGGCGGCCTCGAGGGTGTCGCCGAGCACCCAGCAGACCGCGTGCCCGACGAACATCACGACGTCGGGGAACAGCGGCTCGTCGTGCTTGACGCCGGCGTCGTTGGTGCCGGGCACGTCGTCGGCGGTCAGCACCCGGACGACTCCCGGGACGGCGAGGGCCGGCGCCGCGTCGACCCGGGTGACCCGGGCGTGCGGGTGGGGCGAGCAGACCGGGTGGGCGTGCAGGACGTGGGGCGTGCGGTGCACCAGGTCGTCGGTGTAGAGCGCGTGGCCGGTGACGTGCAGGGCGGCACTCTCGTGCGGCAGCGCGAGGCCGACGACCGCGTCGTCGGGGCGCTCGGAGAGGTGGCTCATGCGTCCCACTCCTCGACCCACCAGGCTCGTAGGGCATTGCCCAGCATCGCCGAGCGGTAGGCGGCGCTGGCCCGCTGGTCGTCGATCGGCGTGCCCTCCCCCGCCAGCACTCGGGAGGCTTCGTCGACCGTCTCCTTCGTCCACGGCCGGCCCTCGAGCGCGGCCTCGGTGGCCCGGGCGCGCAGGGGGGTGGCGGCGACGCCGCCGAGGCCGATGCGAGCCCGCACGACCGTGCCGTCGACGACGTCGAGGGCGGCCGCGACGGCGACGCTGGAGATGTCGTCGTAGCGCCGCTTGGCGACCTTGCGGAACGTGGTGTGAGCGGCGAGGGGCATCGGCACCCGGACGGCCCGGACCAGCTCGCCGGACCGCAGCACGGTCTCGCGGTAGCCGGTGAAGAAGTCGGCCAGCGCGACCTCCCGGTCGCCGGTGGTGGAGGCGAGGAGCAGCGTCGCGTCGAGGGCGAGCAGGGCGGGCGCGAGGTCGCCGATCGGCGACGCGGTCGCGAGGTTGCCGCCGATGGTGGCGCCGTTGCGGATCAGCGGCGAGGCGAAGAGCGGCCAGACCTCCGCGAGCAGCGGCACGGTGTCGCCGAGCCCGGCCTGGACCTCGCTCAGGGTCAGCGCGGCACCGATCTCGACCGGAGCGTCGGTCGAGAGCCCGCGCAGCTCGGGCAGCCGGTCGACCGCGACGACGTAGGACGCCCGGCGACCGCGCAGGTTGGCCTCCACGCCCCAGTCGGTGGAACCGGCGACCACCACGGCGTCGGGGTGCTCGGCCAGCAGCGTCAGCGCCTCCGCGAGGTCGGCGGGACGGGCGAACCCGTCGACCCGGGTCGGCACCGCCGCGGGCGCGGGGCTCGCCTGCCGCTCGGCCAGCGGGTCCGCGGGTGCGGGACGGCCGAGGGCGCGGGCCGCGTCACGGATCGGGCGGTAGCCGGTGCAGCGACACAGGTTGCCGGCGATCGCGTGCAGGTCGAACCCCTCGACCCCTGCGTCGGGCCGGTAGTACTCCGCGGCCATCGAGCAGGCGAAGCCGGGCGTGCAGTAGCCGCACTGGGAGCCGCCGGCGGCGGCGAGCCCGGCCTGGACCGGGTGCAGCCGCTCCGGCGTGCCGAGCCCCTCGGCGGTGACGACCTCCTGCCCGTCGAGGGCGAGGGCCGGCATCAGGCAGGCGTTGACCGGCGTCCAGCGGCTGCCGGCCCCGTCGGGGCGGGCGACCATCACCGCGCAGGCACCGCACTCGCCCTCCGCGCAGCCCTCCTTGGCGCCGGTGAGCCCGAGCCCGCGCAGGAAGTCGAGCGCGTTGGTGTGGGTGGGCGTCGCGGCGAGCGGGCGCGGCTGCCCGTTGACGGTGACCTGCGGTTCTGGCACGTGCTCTCCCCTCGGGCAGCGCGCTGGCCCGTTGTCTCGTTGGGCGCATGGTTCAGGGAGTCACGGGCCGCCGGTTGTCCATGCCGAACGACGACCTGCCACCGATCATCCTACGTGACCCGGGTCACATCGGGGCGGACTTCGGGTGCAGCCGCGGGTGCCGGTTGACGTCCTTGTAGAGCAGGTAGCGGAACCGTCCCGGCCCGCCGGCGTAGCAGGCCTGGGGGCAGAAGGCGCGCAGCCACATGAAGTCGCCCGCCTCCACCTCGACCCAGTCCTGGTTGAGCAGGTAGACCGCCTTGCCCTCCAGGACGTAGAGGCCGTGCTCCATCACGTGGGTCTCCGGGAACGGGATCGCTCCCCCGGGCTCGAAGCCGACGATGTTGACGTGCATGTCGTGCCGCACGTCGAGCGGGTCGACGAAGCGCTGGGTGCCCCACGCGCCGTCGGTGTCGGGCATCGGCTCGGCCACGACGTCGTGCTCGTGGACGACGAACGGCTCGGGCACCTCGATGCCGTCGACCCGCTCGTAGGCCTTGCGGATCCAGTGGAAGGTGAGCGGCTCGGCCGCGGCCGCGTCGCTGCGCAGCGTCCAGGTCGTCCCCGGCGGCACGAACGCGTAGCTGCCGGGCGCGAGCGCGTGGGTCCCGTCGCCGACGGTCAGCGTGGCCCGCCCACCGACGACGAAGAGCACCGACTCGGCGTCGGGGTCGTCGTCGGGTCGCTCGGTGCCGCCGCCGGGCGCCACCTCCACGACGTACCACGAGAAGGTCTCGGCGAAGCCGGACAGCGGCCGGGCGATCACCCACAGCCGGGTGCCGGCCCAGTGCGGCAGCCGGCTGGCGACGATGTCGGTCATGGTGCCGCGCGGCAGCACGGCGTACGCCTCGGTGAAGACCGCCCGCCCGGACCGGCCGGTCGTCAGGTCGGTCTGCGGCGGCAGCCCGCCCTGGGGGACCCAGTACGTCACCGTTGCACCCCTCTCCTCAGCAGTCGGCCGCGCGGTGGGCCGGACAGGTCGACCGGTCGCCCTCGCAGCCAGGTCGCGCGGACGGTGCCGGTGAGCGTACGCCCGGCGTAGGGCGTGACCGGGTTCTTGTGGTGCAGCGCCGCCGCGTCGACGACCCACTCCTCGTCGGGGGCGAAGACGCAGAGGTCCGCGTCGGCGCCCACGGCGATCTCGCCCTTGCCGGCCAGCCCGACCCGGCGGGCCGGGGCGGTCGCCATCCAGCGCACCACCTCGGCGAGGGGTACGCCGCGCTCGCGGGCACCCGTCCAGACGACCGGCAGGCCCAGCTGGAGCGAGGCGATCCCACCCCAGGCGTCGGCGAAGTCGCCCGTGTCCTGGTGCTTCAGGTCGGCGGTGCACGGCGAGTGGTCGGTGACGACGAGGTCGATGTCGCCGTCGGCGAGCGCCTGCCAGAGGGCCTCACGGTTGGCCCCACCGCGGATCGGCGGGCAGCACTTGAG
Source organism: uncultured Actinomycetota bacterium (assembly GCA_963701485.1). Classification (GTDB taxonomy): domain Bacteria; phylum Actinomycetota; class Actinomycetes; order Propionibacteriales; family Nocardioidaceae; genus Nocardioides. The sequence continues at coordinate 188,297 of CAVPAA010000006.1, read as the reverse complement.
CTCGGTGGCCCCGTCGGTGATCGTCGCCGCGTCGAAGTGCAGGTAGTGCGGGCAGGTCTCCACGGACACGTCCACCCCGTCGGCCCGGGCGGCCCGCAACGCCGGGACGGCACCCGAGGCGCTGAGGTGCACGACGTGGGCGCGGGCACCCGTACGTCGGGCGGTGTCGATGACGAGCGCGATGGCCCGCTCCTCCGCGGCGTCCGGCCGGCTGTCCAGGAAGCCGCGGTAGACCGCACCGTGGGCACACTCCGTGATCTCGGCGGCGTCCTCGGCGTGCACGACCATGAGGGAGCCGACCCGCGCGACCTCCGCCATCGCGTCGGCGAGCTCGGCCGGTGCGAGGTGGGGGAACTCCTCCACGCCCGAGTCGAGGAGGAAGCACTTGAAGCCGAGCACGCCCGCGTCGTGGAGCGGTGCGAGGTCGGTGACGTTGCCCGGGACCGCGCCGCCCCAGAAGCCGACGTCGACCCACGCCTGGTCGGCGGCGACCGCCCGCTTCGCCTCCAACGCCGCGACCGTGGTGGTCGGCGGGATGCTGTTGAGCGGCATGTCGACGATCGTCGTGACGCCCCCGGCAGCCGCGGCGCGGGTCGCGCTGGCGAAGCCCTCCCAGTCGGTACGACCGGGCTCGTTGACGTGGACGTGGGTGTCGACGAGCCCCGGCAGCAGCACCTCGTCGTCGGCCAGCACGACCACGTCCGCACCGTCGGCGTCGGCGTCGTACGCACCGATGGCGACGACGACCCCGTCGCGGAGCCGGACGGAGGCCGGCCGCTCGGCACCCTCGACGACCGCGCGGCCGGCCCGCAGGAGCGTCTCGGGCGAGGTCTCCCCCCAGGTCCCGGCGGCCATGCTCAGCTGCCCCGGTAGGTCGAGTAGCCGAAGGGGTTGAGCAGCAGCGGCACGTGGTGGTGCTGGTCGTCGGCGACGGTGAAGGCCACGACGACCTCGGGGTAGAACGCGGCGACGCCCCGGGCCGCGAACCAGGCGCCCGTGTCGAAGCGGATGCGGTGGTCGCCCGGCGGCAGGTCGGCGGCGAGGTCGCCGACCCGCCCGTCCGCGTCGGTCACCCCGGTGGCGAGGAGCGTGCCGTCCGCGGCCTCGAGGCTGACTCGGACCCCCTCGGCCGGCCGGCCCGCCGAGGTGTCGAGGACGTGCGTGCTGAGCGACGCCATCAGGACGCCCCCTCCTCGAGCTGCGGCTCCAGCTGCTCCCGCATCCGCAGCACCGCGATCTGGACCAGCTGGTCGATCGTCGCAGCGCGCTCGAGCTCGTCGCTGTTGTCGAGGCGCTGCTGCAGGTGCTCGAGGATCTCGGTGCCGGTGCGGCCCGCGGCCCGGACGATGAACACGCGGCCGAAGCGGTCCTCGTAGGCCCGGTTGCCCTCCTCGAGGCGACGGGCCAGGTCGGCGTCGTCCCGGTCGACGCCGGACTGCTCGCGCGTGGAGTGGGCGGCGTCGTGCCGGTCCGCGTCGGCACGCTCGCCGATGCGCGGGTGCCGCGCGAGCGCCTGCTCGAGCTCCTCGTCGGAGATGGCCGCCGACGCCACGACCATGGCGGCAGCGACCTCGCCGACGGTGTCGTAGGGCCGGCCGGCCAGCACCCGGTCGGCCCACTGGGGCGCGTCGAGGCAGGTGAGCAGCAGCCGGCGGGCGTCCTCGTCGCTCGCCGTGTCGAGGCGAGGGACGTTCACGCCGTCCCCTCCCGCACGACCTCGGCCTCGATCAGCCCGTAGGGGCGGTCGGCCGCGATGAAGACCTCGCCCGGGTTGTCCAGCCCGAACGGCTCGAGGTCCACCAGGAGGTGGTGCTTGTTGGGGGCCGCGAACGAGATCCGGGTGATGTCCTCGTGGGCGGTGAGCACCGCGCGGCCCATGGCGTAGAGCGTCTCCTGCAGGGCCCTGCTGTAGGTCGTCGCGAAGGTCTCGAGCAGGAGCGCCCGCACCGACTCGTACGTCGAGCTCCAGTCGGGTCGCGCGCCGTCGCGGTGGTGCCACTCCGCGCGGAGTGCGGTGGCGAGGATGCGGTCGTCGGCGTCGGGGAGCGTCGTGTACTCGTCGCGGAGGAAGCCCTTGAACTCGGACCCGGTGGACTTCAGCACCACCAGGTCCTTGAGCCCGGACCTGACCGACGGGCCCGCCGCCGTCACCTCGACGGCCGCCGTGCGGACCTCGCCGCCGCGGCGCACGAACGCGTGGTCGTGGCCGAAGCCGTTGACCGGGATCCGGTCCCATGCGTACTCCTCGACCTGCACCACGGCCCCCTCCGCGGCCGGCGTGGCCTCGAGCAGGCGGGTGCCGAGCGCGATCGCGTAGTCCTCCGGCGAGGCGACACCGTGGCGCTTGGCGAACGCGAACGCCGTGTTCTTCTGGGTGTCGGTCGGCAGCACCTGCGACTGGTCGCCGTCGGTGTGCGCGGCTGCGAAGTCGCCGTGGAGCGAGGTCGACACGTTGAGGTCGTGGATCTCGTGGCGCGCCGTGTCGCGCACGATGCGTACGACGCGCGACTCGGCCTTGCCGTAGCGGTTCGTTCCCAGCACGATCCCCGTGCCCTCTCGCGTGCTCATCAGCCACTGCCCCCTGTCTCCGTGGCGCGGTGCGCCAGCCCGGCGAGCCGGTGTGCGTCCAGCCCGGTCCCCTCGGTCACCTCGGTCTGCGACAGGGCGCCGCAGTCGATCCCGCGCAGCAGGAAGTCGGCGAGCGCGCGGGCGGTCGCCGGCTCGTCGAGGACGCCGGAGTCCCGGCGCTCGACGTAGGTGCGCAGCCGGCCCGCGGCGGACGCGAGCCCGTCGCGGTAGAACCCGAACGTCGCCGCGAAGCGCGTCGGCAGCTGGGCCGGATGGAGGTCCCACCCCTGGTAGTAGCCCCGCGCCAGCGAGCGGCGGACCAGACGCAGGTGGTTGGCCCACGCGGCGCCGACCTCGTCGGGGGTGCCGACCGGCAGCACGTTGGTGGAGCCGTCGGAGAGGCGGACGCCGGTGCCGGCCGCCGCGGCCTGCATGACCGCCTTGGCGTGGTCGGCCACGGGGTGATCGAGGCTCTGGTGGGCCGCGGCGATGCCGCAGAAGGCCGAGTAGTCGTAGGTGCCGTAGTGCAGGCCGGTGCAGCGGCCGCCGGAGGCGTGGACCATGCGGGCCACGAGTGCGCTGCCGTCCGGGCCGAGGATCGACTGCGGCGTCTCGACCTGGATCTCGAAGCGCAGGGCGCCGTCGCGGAGGCCCAGCTCGGGCTCGAGCCGCGCGGCGACGTGGACGAGCGCCTCCACCTGCTCGACCGCGGTCACCTTGGGCAGCGTGACGACGAAGGTCTCCGGCAGCGGGCCGTCCGCGACGAGCCCGGCCAGGAAGAGCGCGAGGGTGCGCAGGCCCCGGCTGCGGGTGGGCGCCTCGAACCCCTTGAACCGGATGCCGGTGAAGGGGGCGGCGGTCCCGGCGTCGAGCGCGGCGCGCAGGCCGGCGGCGGCACGTCGTACGTCGCCGTCCTCCTCCTCGTCGGACCGGGTGCCGTAGCCGTCCTCGAAGTCGATCCGCAGGTCCTCGACGGGCTCGCGCCGGAGCTTGGCGCGCACCCGGTCGACGAGGTCGCGGTCGCCGTCGACGAGCTCGAGCAGCCGCTCGGCGTGCTCGTCCGCCGCGGCGAGCGCGGCGGCACCGTGGTCGCCCACGAGGTCGGGGTGGAAGCGGTCGGCCGGGACGTAGACCGTGTGCACGGGCTGGCGTCCCGCGCGCTCGCCGGGGTAGCGCGCCGCGAGCAGTGCGTCGACCGTCGCCAGGCGCGTGTCGAGCTCGCTCGTGAGACCACCGACGAGGTGGTCGAGGCTCTCCATGCGGAGACCCTAGACCCGCGTCAGCTGCGCCGGGGGTCGCTTCCGCTGCGGCGCCGGGCGGGTCGGGTCGTCGTCGGGCCGGTCGACCGTCGCCGGCACGACGATGGGCCGCAGGCGCGCCCACCCGAGGAAGATCGCGGAGACCACGATCAGCGCCAGCCCGGTCCACAGGTTGGCGTTGACCCCTCCGGTCTTCTCCAGCTCGGGGTCGCCGAAGATGCCGGCGAGCGTCAGGATGACGCCGTAGAGGCCCATGAGGGCGCCGATGATGTTGCGGACGTCGAAGGCGCCGGCCTTGTGCGGAGCGGCGGCGTTGTCGGACTTCCCAGACGTGTCGGACATGGTGGTGGCCCCTTTCTCAGAAGGCGGCGTTGAGGATGATGACCATCACGAGCGCGATGCCGGCGAGCGGGACCGTCCGGCGGTACCACGGGTAGGACGCCTCCTGGGGGTCGATGCGGTCCTCCCTCGGCGTCTCGGAGTAGACCAGGCCCTTCAGCTCGGAGGCGGGCTTGGGCTTGGTCACCAGGGAGACGGCGATGCTGAGGACGAGGTCCACGACGAAGGCCGTGGACGCGGCGAGGAAGGCCGCGCCCTGGCCAGGCAGGTCGATGACACCGGCGGCCGCCAGACGGTCGACGGTGACCGCCGACACGGTGCCGGCCACGAGACCGACCCATGCCGCGGTGGGCGTCATCCGCTTCCAGAACATGCCGAGGATGAACGTCGCGAACAGGGGCGCGTTGAAGAACCCGAAGAGCGTCTGCAGGTAGTTCATGACGTTGTCGTAGCCCATGGCGATCTGGGCGGTGAAGATCGCGATGATGGTCGCCCCGACGGTGGCGAGGCGGCCGATGCGGAGGTAGTAGTCGTCGCTGTGGTCCTTGCGGATGTAGCGCTGCCACAGGTCGTAGGAGAAGACGGTGTTGAACGCCGAGATGTTGGCGGCCATGCCGGCCATGAAGGCGGCGAGCAGTCCGGCGATCGCCAGGCCGAGCAGGCCGTTGGGCAGCACGTCTCGCATCAGCAGCAGCAGCGCGTCGTTGTATGCCACTCCCTCGCCGCTCGCCCCGCCCGATGGGCTGCCGCCGTTCTTGAGGTCGATCATCTCCTGCACCAGGACCGCAGAGACCATGCCCGGCACGATCACGATGAAGGGGATGAACATCTTCGGGAACGACCCGATGATCGGCGTCTTGCGGGCCGAGGAGAGCGAGTCGGAGGCCATCGCCCGCTGGACCTCGACGAAGTTGGTCGTCCAGTAGCCGAAGGACAGCACGAACCCGAGACCGAACACGATGCCGACGACCGAGAAGAACGAGGAGTCGAAGCCCGAGAGGGCCTGCCCGGGCCACGACTCGAGCTGCTGGCTCGCCGGGGCGACCTCCGCGGAAGCCGGTGCGTTGTTCGCCGCGGCCGTGATCTTGTCGTTGAGGCCGTCCCAACCGCCGACGCGGTGCAGCGCGAGGAGGGTCAGCGGCAGCAGCGAGGCGACGATGACGAAGAACTGCAGCACCTCGTTGTAGATCGCCGCGCTCAGGCCGCCGAGGGTGATGTAGGACAGCACGATCGCGCCGGCGACGACGAGCGCGATCCAGATCGGCCACCCGAGCAGCGCGTGGAGGATGCCCGCGAGGAGCGCGAGGTTGACGCCCGCGATGAGGAGCTGCGCCACGGCGAAGCTGATCGCGTTGACCAGGTGGGCGCCGGTGCCGAACCGCTTGAACATGAACTCCGGGACCGAACGGACCTTGGAGCCGTAGTAGAACGGCATCATCACGACGCCGAGGAACAGCATCGCCGGCACCGCACCGACCCAGAAGTAGTGGACCGTCGGGAGCCCGATCTCCGCACCGTTGGCGGACATGCCCATGATCTCGACCGCACCGAGGTTGGCGGAGATGAAGGCCAGGCCCGTCACCCACGCCGGCAGCGAGCGACCGGAGAGGAAGAAGTCGATCGAGTCCGACACCGACCGGCGGGCCATGACGCCGATGCCCAGCACGAAGCCGAAGTAGATCGCGACCAGCAGGTAGTCCAGCCAGGTCGCGTCGATCAGGGTGTCGGACACGCGTGCCTCCGAGGGGTCAGCGGTGAGTCAGTTGGGCCACCCAGCAACCTAGACCCCCACCTCGACCCGTGCGACCACCCCCTGGTGGGTCGTTCGGCCACCGCCCGGCGTCAGTCGCCGACGACCACCTCGACCTCGAAGCCCTCGGAGCTCTCGAGGTAGAGCGCGACGTGCTGCTCGCCCCCGGCGTGCGGGTAGCGGTCGGCGTACAGCTCGTGCCAGCCGTGCTCGGTCGGGGATGCCGCCACCGACGTAGGCAGTTGGGCGTTCCGCCTCCGGCGGCCGGGCTCAGCGCGCCTGACGGGCAGGCGAACTGCCTACTTTGAGCCGACGGTCCGGCTGGCTCACTCCCACTCGATGGTGCCCGGGGGCTTCGAGGTGATGTCGAGGGTGACCCGGTTGACCTCGGCCACCTCGTTGGTGATGCGGGTGGAGATGCGCTCCATCACCTCGTAGGGCAGGCGGGCCCAGTCGGCGGTCATCGCGTCCTCGGAGGTCACCGGGCGGATCACGACGGGGTGGCCGTAGGTGCGGCCGTCGCCCTGGACGCCGACGGAGCGGACGTCGGCGAGCAGCACGACCGGCATCTGCCAGATGTCGCGGTCGAGGCCGGCGCGGGTGAGCTCCTGGCGGGCGATCGCGTCGGCGCGGCGCAGGATGTCGAGGCGGTCGGCGGTGACCTCGCCGATGATGCGGATGCCGAGGCCCGGGCCGGGGAAGGGCTGGCGCCACACCATCTCCGCCGGCAGGCCGAGCTGCTCGCCGACGAGTCGGACCTCGTCCTTGAACAACGTGCGCAGCGGCTCGACGAGCGCGAACTCGAGGTCCTCGGGAAGGCCGCCGACGTTGTGGTGCGACTTGATGTTGGAGGTGCCGGCGCCGCCGCCGGACTCGACGACGTCCGGGTAGAGCGTGCCCTGCACGAGGAAGCCGACCTTGTCGCCGTGCTCGGCCGCCTCGCCGAGCACCTGCACCTCGGCGGCCTCGAACGCGCGGATGAACTCGCGGCCGATGATCTTGCGCTTCTCCTCCGGGTCGGTGACACCGGCGAGGGCGGCGAGGAAGGTCTCGCGCGCGTCGAAGACGTGGAGGTTGACGCCGGTCGCGGCGACGAAGTCGCGCTCGACCTGCTCGGCCTCGCCCTCGCGGAGCAGGCCGTGGTCGACGAAGACGCAGTGCAGGCGGTCGCCGATCGCGCGCTGCACGATGGCCGCGGCGACGGCCGAGTCGACACCACCGGACAGGCCGCAGATCGCGAGCCCGGTGTCACCGATCTGCTCGCGGACGCGCTCGATCTGCTCCTCGGCGATGTTGAGCATGGTCCACGTCTGGCGGGCGCCGGCGATGTGGTGGAGGAAGTGCTCGAGCACCTTCTGGCCGTGCTCGGAGTGCAGCACCTCGGGGTGCCACTGGACGCCGGCGAGACCGCGGTCGACGTCCTCGAAGGCGGCGACCGGGGTGTCCTCGGTCGAGGCGAGGACGGTGAAGCCCTCGGGTGCCCGGGCGACGGAGTCGCCGTGCGACATCCAGACCTTGTGCTCCGTCGGGATGCCCTCGAGGAGGGTGCCCGGCTCGGAGACGGAGACCGGCGTACGCCCGTACTCACGCGCGCCGGTGTGGGCGACCTCGCCGCCGAGGCCCTTGGCCATCAGCTGGAAGCCGTAGCACATGCCGAAGACCGGCACCCCGGCCGTGAAGACGTGGTCGTCGATGCCCGGGGCACCCTCGGAGTAGACGCTCGACGGGCCGCCGGACAGGATGATCGCCTTGGGCTTGCGCGCCAGCATCTCGGCCACCGGCATGGTGTGCGGGACGATCTCGGAGTAGACCCGAGCCTCGCGCACCCGCCTCGCGATCAGCTGGGCGTACTGCGCCCCGAAGTCGACGACGAGGACCAGGTCGTGCTCTCCAGGCTGCGTCACGCGCCGAGTCTATCGATGGGAACGCCCCAGGGCCCGATCGGGGAGGGAGGGTGATCGAGCCCTGGGGCTTGGCTCCCAGCCACTGCGAACAGCTGCCGAGACGAGAGACCCGGCCCTTGGGAGGGAGCATGACTGCCGGGCCCCTCACCCGACCCAACGACCTCTGCGAACGCTGGTTACGGCCCGGCTGCGAGCAAGTTGCGGAGAAGTCCGACGGATCAGCTGACGCCGACGATCGGCAGTCGCAGCGCACCCGGCGCGGCGTCCGGCACGGCCGGGTTCTTCGGCTCCACCGGCGCCAGCCGCCGGTAGCCCGAGCCCAGCGCCGGGCGCGGGTCGGCCTCGCCCTTGTTGGGCCAGAACGCCATCGCCCGCTCGGCCTGCGCCGTGATGGTGAGCGACGGGTTGACCCCGAGGTTGGCCGAGATCGCCGACCCGTCGACGACGTGCAGCCCGTCGTGGCCGTAGAGCCGCTGCCACGGGTCGACGACGCCCGTCTGCGGGGAGTCGCCGATGGTGCAGCCGCCGATGAAGTGGGCCGTCATCGGCCGGTTGAACGGCTCGCCGATGGTGCCGCCCGGGGTGCCGTCGATGAGGTCGGCGACGCGGCGCACGGCGTCGTACGCCACCGGGATGTAGGTGGGGTTCGGGGCACCGTGGCCCTGCTTGCTGCTCATCCGCCACCCGAGGCGGCCCTTGACCCCGACCGTGGTGATGGAGTTGTCGAGCGACTGCATCACCAGCGCGATGACGGCGCGCTCGGACCAGTGCCGGAGGTCGTAGAGGTCCCTGGCGTGGCGGCGCTGCGCCCACAGCTCGCGCAGCCAGGTGCGGACCCGGGACGTGCCGGGCACGTCGTCGGCCAGGACGGTCTGCAGCAGGGCCATCGCGTTGGAGCCCCGTCCGTAGCGCACGGGCTCGACGTGGGTCACCTCGTCGGGGTGGAAGGACGAGGTGATGGCCACGCCGCGCGTGTAGTCGACGGACCGGTCCCCCGCGACGGCGCCGAGGATCGCCTCCGAGTTGGTGCGCGTCAGCGCGCCCAGCCGGTCGCTGACGTGGGGCAGGTGGCCCTCCCCCTTGAGCTGGTGCAGCAGCTTCTGGGTGCCGAGCGCCGCGGCGGAGAAGACCACCTGGTCGGCGGTGAACGTCGCCACGGCCGTGCGACGTGACAGCTTGGCCTTGGTCCAGCGCGCCGTCACCTCGTAGCCACCACCGTCGCGCGGGCGTACGCGTGTCACGGTCGTCAGCGGGTGGACGACGGCGCCGGCCTGCTCGGCGAGGTGGAGGTAGTTCTTCACCAGGGTGTTCTTGGCGTTGTGGCGGCAGCCGGTCATGCACTCACCGCAGTTCAGGCAGGCGTTGCGGGCCGGACCGGCGCCGCCGAAGAACGGGTCGGCCACCTCCTCGCCGGCCGTCGCGTCGGGACCGCCGAAGAAGACGCCGACCGGGGTGTGGCGGAACGTGTGGCCGACGCCCATGTCCTCCGCCACCTGCTGCATGACCTCGTCGGACGGCGTGTGGAGCGGGTTCTCCACGACGCCGAGCATCCGCTTGGCCTGGTCGTAGTAGGGGGCGAGCTCGCTCTTCCAGTCGGTGATCCGCGCCCAGGACGGATCACGGTAGAAGGCATCGAGCGGCTCGTAGAGCGTGTTGGCGTAGACCAGCGACCCGCCGCCGACGCCTGCACCCGCGAGGATCAGGCAGTCCTTGACCATGTCGATGCGCTGGATGCCGTACATCCCGGCAGCCGGCGCGAACAGCCACCGCTTGGCGTCGAACGACGTCTTCGGGAAGTCACCGTCCTCGAAGCGGGCGCCCGCCTCGAGCACGCCGACCGTGTAGCCCTTCTCGGTCAGGCGCAGCGCCGAGACCGACCCGCCGAAGCCCGACCCGATGACGAGGACGTCGTAGTGGGTCACGCCCGGCCCAGCTTGTTGAGCAGCCGCAGCGCGCCGGTCATCACCTTCGCGTTGGTCTCCTCCGACATCCCGAACATCGGCGCGATCGGCACCAGCCGCTGGACCGCGACGGACTGCGCCTCGGTGTAGCGGTGGATGCCCTCGGCGCCCTGCCGACGGCCGAGGCCCGACTCGCGCATGCCGCCCATCGGCGCGCCGAGCGAGCCGAAGGTGGCGCCGTAGGCCTCGTTGACGTTGACCGTGCCGCACGCGATGCGGCGCGCCAGCGCCCGGCCGCGCGCGGTGTCGCGGGTCCAGACCGAGGCGTTGAGGCCGTACGTGCCGTCGTTGGCGCGCTCGATCGCCTCGTCCTCGCCGTGGAAGCGGTAGAGCGAGACGACCGGGCCGAAGGTCTCCTTGCCGAAGCACTCCATGTCGGCCGAGACGCCCTCGAGGACGGTGGGCTCGAAGACGAAGGGCCCGAGGTCGGGCCGGTGCCGGCCACCGGTGAGCACGCGGGCCCCCTTGGCCACGGCGTCCTCGACGTGACGCGTGACCGTGTCGAGCTGGGCCTGCGAGATCAGCGACCCCATGTCGACCGACCACTCCTGGCTGGCGCCGAGGGTCATCGCCTGGGTGCGGGAGACGAACGCGTCGACGAAGCGGTCGTAGACCTGGTCGGCGACGAAGAGGCGCTCCATCGACACGCACAGCTGGCCGGCGTTGGAGAACACCGCGCGGGTCGCTCCCTCGGCGGCCCGGTGCACGTCGGCGTCGCGGAGCACGAGCATCGGGTTCTTGCCGCCGAGCTCGAGCGAGCAGCCGATCAGCCGCTCGGCGCACCCCTTGGCGATGATGCGGCCGGTGGCCGTGGAGCCGGTGAAGCAGACGTAGTCGGCGTTCGCGACGATCGCGCCACCCACCTCGGGACCGGGACCGGCGACGACCTGCCAGGTCTCGGGCGGGAAGCCGGCCTCCTCGAGCAGCTGGGCGGCGAGCAGCGCGGTGAGCACGGTCTGCGCGTCGGGCTTGGACACCACCGCGTTGCCGGCCAGGAGCGCCGGGATGCCGTCGCAGAGCGCCATGGTGAGCGGGTAGTTCCAGGGCGAGATGATGCCGACGACGCCCTTCGGCACGCGGTTGACCTCGGCCCGGGTGAGCACCGGGAACATGCCACCGACGCGTCGGGTGTCGAGGTGCTCGTGGGCGGTGCGGGCGTAGTAGCGCGCGGTGAGCGCGAGGTGGGCGACCTCGAGGTAGGCGTCCTTGCGGGCCTTGCCCGACTCCCACACGACGAGGTCGATGAGCTCCTCCTGCCGGTCGAGCAGCAGGTCGTGCAGGCGCAGCAGCGCCGCCGCCCGGTCGTCGACGGAGGTGGCCGCCCACGACGCCTGCGCCCGCCGCGCCCGGGCGAACGCCTCGGCCACGTCGGCCGGGCTCGACTGGGGGACGTGCGCGAGCGGCGTGCCGCCGATGGGCGACGCGACGGCGACCGTCTCACCGGTGGTGCTGACGAGGCGCCTCGTCAGGCTGGCGACGTACGAGCGGTCGAGGCCGTAGGTGGCGGTGGCATCGTGCTCGGGGTCGGCCGGCCCGTCGGTGACAGGACCGGACGCGGGGGTCTGCTCGCTCATCCCTGCAGCGTAGGTCGCCGCCGACGCCGTTGCTACCGGTTGGTCACTTCGTCCCGACGCCTCGGCCACTCCTGTCCGACGACGGGCGCCCGCGAGCGGCGTCTAGGCTCGCGGCATGTCGACGCCGCTGCCTCCGTCCGCGCCCTTCGCGCTGTCCACCCGGATCCTGGCGGGCTCGCTGATGAGTGCCCTCGTCGTCATCGGCGTCGCGTTGGCGGTGGTGCTGCCCGCACCCGGGTCGGTCCCGCTCGTGACCCTGGCGGTGCAGGTGCTGGCCGGCGTCGCCGCGCACCTGCTGCTCGAGGCCGTCGGCTACCGCACCCCCGCCCTGTCGACGTCGCTCACCGACGACGACGCGGCCGCGCAGGCCCGCACCCGCTGGCAGGCGCTGATGATCATGCGGTTCGCCATCGCGGAGTTCGTCGCCATCGCCTCCGTGGCCGCGGCGTTCGTGCTCCCCGACGGCAGCATCCTCACCTACCTCGGCGGCGCCGTGGTCTCGCTCGCGCTCATGGTCGTGCACGTCTGGCCCGGGGACCGGCCGGTGGGCAAGGTCGCCGACGCCCTGGAGGCCGGGGGCAAGCGGTCCGGCCTGCGCGAGGCCTTCGGCGGCTCGGCACCGGGGCCGGTCCAGCGACTCTAGAGGCAGCCTCTAGACGATGTCGCGCGCCTTGACCCGCGCCTCGTCGGCCTCCTGGTCGGTGGGCATGAGCTGGCTCTGCCGCTCCGCCTCGACCCGTCGCAGGTAGTGGTCGACCTCGTCCTCGAGCTGCGCGTCGTCCCAGCCCAGCGCCTCGGCCATCAGCTCCGCGGCGGGCCGCGCGGCGGCGATGCCGCGGTCGAAGGTCTCGATCGACACGCGCGTCCGGCGGGCGAGCACGTCGTCGAGGTGGCGCGCGCCCTCGTGGGTGACGGCGTAGAGCACCTCGGCCCGCAGGTAGTGCTCGGCCCCGGGCAGCGGCTCGGCGAGCTCGGGGCGCCGGTGGATCAGGGCGAGCAGCTCGTCGACGAGACCGCCGTAGCGGCCGAGCAGGTGGTCGATCATCCCGATCTCCAGGCCCGACGCGCGACTGAGCGCGACCCGCTGGTTCGTGCGCGCCTCGTGGCCCCACGCACCCATCAGCGGCACCCGGTCGGTGATCGAGGGCAGCGGGGACTCGAAGTCGCGGATGGCGTGGTCGACGGCGTCCCTCGCCATGACGCGGTACGTCGTCAGCTTGCCGCCGGCGACCAGCACGAGGCCGGGCACCGGGTTGGCGACCGTGTGCTCGCGGGAGAGCTTGGTGGTCTCCCCGCCGTTGCCCTCGCCCTGCTTCTTGACCGCCTTCAGCAGCGGTCGCAGCCCGGCGTACACGCCCACGACGTCACGGTGGTCGAGCGGGTCCTTGAGCAGCCGGTTGACGTGACCGAGGAGGTAGTCGATGTCGGCCTTGCTCGCCGCCGGGTGGGCGAGGTCGAGGTCCCACGACGTGTCCGTGGTGCCGATGATCCAGAAGTGGCCCCACGGGATCACGAACAGCACCGACTTCTCGGTCTTGGTGATGAAGCCGCACTCCGAGCGGATCCGGTCCTTGGGGACGACGACGTGGATGCCCTTGCTGGCGTCGACGTCGAGCTGCGCCTTGCCGCCCACGAGGTCCTGGACCTCGTCGGTCCAGACCCCGGCCGCGTTGATGACGACGCGGGCCCGGATCTCGAGGTCGCGCTGGCCCTCGAGGTCGCGCGCCCGTACGCCGACGACGCGGTCGCCGTCGCGCAGGAAGCCGGTCACCTTGGTGCGGGTCGCGACGTGCGCGCCGTTGTTGGCGGCGGTGCGGGCGATGGTCATCACCAGCCGGGCGTCGTCGACCTGGCAGTCGTAGTAGCGGATCGCGCCGTGGAGGTTGTCGGTGCGGATGTCCGGCGCCATCCGGGCCAGCTGCTTGCGGAAGACGTGCTTGTGCTTGGGCACGCCCATGTCGTACTTGCCCGTCATCGCCATGCCGTCGTAGAGCGCGACGCCCGCGCCGACGTAGGGGCGCTCCCACGCGTGCTCGAGCGGGTAGAGGAACGGCACCGGCCGGACCAGGTGGGGGGCGAGCCGGGTGAGCAGCAGGCCGCGCTCCTCCAGCGCCTCCTTCACCAGCGCGAAGTCGAACATCTCGAGGTAGCGCAGGCCGCCGTGCACCAGCTTGGACGAGCGCGACGACGTGCCGGAGGCGAGGTCGCGCTGCTCGACCAGCCCGACCTTGAGCCCGCGCGTCACCGCGTCGAGCGCCGCTCCGACGCCGACGACCCCGCCGCCGACGACCAGCACGTCGAGCTCACCGGACCCGAGCTGCTGGAGCGCGTCGGCGCGCTGATCGGCATCGAGGGCCTTGGCGAGCGTCATTCGGGGTCCCCGCGGCGTTCTGCGGACGAGCGCAGCGGAGGAGAAGAACTCCGTGGGGTGTTCGTCATGTCGCCAGTCTCTCAGGGGCGGGCGAATCCTCAGCGCGCGATCAGTGCTGGACGACGACCTCGATGCGCTGGAACTCCTTGAGCTCGGTGTAGCCCGTGGTGGCCATCGCGCGGCGCAGGGCGCCGATGAGGTTCATGGTGCCGTCGGCGACGCGGGAGGGGCCGAACATGATCTCCTCCAGCGACCCCACCGGCTCGAAGCCGACGCGCTCGCCGCGGGGCAGCTGGGCGTGCGTCGCCTCGCTCCCCCAGTGGAAGCCGCGACCGGGGGCCTCGACGGCCCGGGCGAGCGGCGAACCGATCATCACCGCGTCGGCGCCGCAGGCGACGGCCTTGGCGATGTCGCCCGAGCTGCCGATGGAGCCGTCGGCGATCACGTGGACGTAGCGGCCGCCGGACTCGTCGAGGTAGTCGCGGCGGGCGGCGGCGACGTCGGCGACGGCGCTGGCCATCGGGACGGCGACACCGAGGACGGTGCGGGTCGTGTGGGCGGCCCCGCCGCCGAAGCCGACGAGGACGCCGGCGGCACCGGTGCGCATCAGGTGGAGCGCGGCCTGGTAGGTCGCGCACCCGCCCACGATGACCGGGACGTCGAGCTCGTAGATGAACTCCTTGAGGTTGAGCGGCTCGGACTGGCTGCTCACGTGCTCGGCGGAGACGGTCGTGCCGCGGATGACGAACATGTCGACGCCGGCGTCGACGACCGCCTTGACGTGGTCCTTGGTGCGATTGCGGCGAGAGCGAGCCCGCGACGGTGACCCCGGCGGCGCGCACCTCCTTGAGCCGCTCGGTGATGAGCTCGGGCTTGATCGGCTCGGTGTAGATCTCCTGCATCCGGCGGGTGGCCTCGTGCCCGGAGAGCTCGGCGACCTCCTCCAGCAGGCCGGTCGGGTCGTCGTACCGCGTCCAGAGACCTTCGAGGTTGAGCACGCCGAGGCCGCCCATCTGCCCCAGCGCGATCGCGGTCGACGGCGACATGACCGAGTCCATCGGCGCGGCCAGCACCGGGATGTCGAAGCGGTAGGCGTCGATCTGCCAGGCGGTGCTGACCTCCTCGGGGTCGCGGGTGCGCCGCGAGGGCACGATCGCGATGTCGTCGAAGGAGTACGCGCGGCGGCCGCGCTTGGCACGGCCGATCTCGATCTCGCTCATGGGCGGGAGCCTATCGGCGAGGCCTCAGAAGCCGAGGTCGCGGGCGGTGGCACGGATGCGGTCGGCGCTCGCGCGCAGCCCCGCGAGCTCGGCCTCGCCCATCGGGACCTCGAGCCGCCGCTCGGCACCACCCGACCCGACCACCGTGGGCACGGAGAGGCAGACGTCGCTGATGCCGTGGTAGTCGTCGAGCAGGGTGGAGACCGGCAGCACCCGCTTCTCGTCGCGCAGCACCGCCTCGATGATCCGGCTGCCGGAGACCCCGATGGCGTAGTTGGTGGCGCCCTTGCCCTTGATGATCTCGTAGGCCGCGCCCACCACCTCGGCGGCCATCGCGTCCCGCTCGTGGGCCGCCACCAGGTCGGTGACGGGCACTCCGCCGATGCTCGCGCTGCTCCACAGCGGGATCTCGCTGTCGCCGTGCTCGCCGACGACGTAGGCGTGGACGTTCTGGACCGCGACGCCGCAGCGCGCCGCCACCAGCCCGCGCAGCCGCGCCGAGTCGAGCACGGTGCCCGAGCCGAAGAGCTGCTCGGTGCCGAGGCCGGTCAGCTTCTGGGCGGCGTACGTCACCACGTCGACGGGGTTCGTGACCATCACGAAGCGGGCATCCGGGGCCGCCTCCACGAGGGCCGGCATCAGGGAGCGGAGCATGCGGGTGGTCGAGGCCGCGAGGTCGAGGCGGGTCTGCCCGGGCTGCTGCTTGGCGCCGGCCGTCACCGCGACGACCTGCGCCCCGGCGCACACGGAGACGTCGGCCGACCCCTCGACGTGGGCGGTGGGCAGGAACTGCAGGCCCTGGCGGAGGTCGAGCTCCTCGGCCCGCACCTTCGCCGCGTCGAGGTCGTGCAGGGCGACGGTGGTGGCGACGCCGCGGACCAGGCAGGCGTAGGCGAGCGTGGAGCCGACGGCGCCGGCGCCGACGATGGCGATCTTCGCGGAGGTCACGCCCCATCGTGGCAGCCGGCGCCTTCGGAGGACAGGGGCCGCGGGGGCCGGCACCCTGTCGGGCTCCGCCCGGCTCAGCCGGTGTGGTGCACCTCCTGCAGGCCGTAGACCGGGGTCTCGATCCCCTCGTGCCGCGCCTTGAGCTGGAGCGCGAGGTAGAGCGAGTAGTGCCGCGACTGGTGGAGGTTGCCGCCGTGCATCCACAGGTGGTCGACCTGCGTCGGCTTCCACATGTTGCGCTGCTCGCCCTCCCACGGACCGGGGTCCTTGGTGGTCTCCGAGCCCAGGCCCCAGCACTTGCCGAGGCGGTCGGCAGTCTCCTGGTCGACCAGGTCGGCGACCCAGCCGTTCATCGAGTTGTAGCCGGTGGCGAGGACCACGAGGTCGGCGGGCAGCGTCGTCCCGTCCTCGAGCACGACGGCGTCCTCGGTGAGGTGGTCGACCTGCCCCTGCACCAGGTGCACGTCGCCGTTGGCCACCAGCTCGGCGGCGCCGACGTCGATGTAGTAGCCGGAGCCGCGCCGGAGGTACTTCATGAACAGGCCCGACCCGTCGTCGCCCCAGTCGTGCCGGAAGCCCGCCTTCTCCAGACGGTCGTAGAACTCCTTGTCCTGCTCCGCCATCGCCTCGTAGGCGGGGATCTGGAAGGTGTGCAGGATCCGGTAGGGCAGCGAGGCGAAGATCAGGTCGGCCTTCTCCGTCGTCACGCCGGCGGCGAGCGCCCGCTCGGAGTAGAGGTCGCCCAGCCCGATCTCCATCAGGCTGCTGCTCTTGACGATGTGGGTGGACGAGCGCTGGACCATCGTCACGTCGGCGTCGTGCTCCCAGAGCGCGCCGCAGATGTCGAAGGAGGAGTTGTTGCTGCCGATGACGACCGCCTTCTTGCCCGCGTACGCGTCGGGGCCGGGGTGCGCGGACGAGTGGTGCACGTCGCCGCGGAACACGTCCGTGCCGGGGATGTCGGGGATCCGCGGCTTGCCGCTCATCCCGGTGGCGAAGACCAGCTGCTGCGGTCGCAGCGTCAGCGGCCGGCCCTCGCGCTCGACCTCGACGGTCCACTCCTGGGTCTCGTCGGACCAGGTCGCGCTGGTGGCGACCGTGCTCGACCAGTAGGGCACCTCCATGACCTTCACGTAGGACTCGAGCCAGTCGCCGACCTTGTCCTTCGGCGCGAAGACCGGCCAGTTGTCCGGGAACTTGAGGTAGGGCAGGTGGTCGTACCAGACCGGGTCGTGCAGGCAGAGGGACTTGTAGCGGTTGCGCCACTGGTCGCCGGGACGCGGGTGCTTGTCGATCACCAGGCTCGGCACGCCGAGCTGGCGCAGGCGCGAGCCGAGGGCGATGCCGCCCTGGCCGCCGCCGATCACCAGGACGTAGGGCTGCGTGGTCGATCCGAGGCTCTCCGCCTCCTGCTGGCGCCGCTCCTGCCACGTCACCCGGTCCTTGACGGCGCCGTGCTGGGTGCCCATCGGCCGGTGCGTGCCGCGCGGCTCCTCGTGCCCCTTCAGCTCGTAGAGCGCGGTGAGCAGCGTCCAGGCGCGGTCCTCGCCGTCCTCCTCCTTCAGCCGGAGCAGACCGTTTCCGCGGCCGGTGCCGGTCTCGAACGTGATCCATGCCGTCACCACGCCGTCGGCCTCGTCGGGCGGCTCGCTCGTCGCGAAGGCGGACGCGCCCGACCGGGCACCGGCAGCACCGATGAGGTCGGCGACGCCGTCACGGCCCTCGACCGTCTTGAGGTTCCAGGTGAATGCCACCAGGTCGCGCCAGTAGCACTCCGTCGCGAACAGGTCGGCGCCCGCGGTCGCGTCGCCGGCGGCGAGGGCCGCCTCGAAGCGGGCGAGCCACGCGTCGACGCGCGCCTGCGGGTCCGGGGCGATCGGGTCGGCGCCGGCCACGGGATCCAGGGTCTGGGTCATCGGTTCTCCTTCAACTACGCTGGTGTGACCGAGCACACACCGCCGGCGCCGGGCGCCGACAGGGTTGCGAGAGGTTGCAACCGCTCGGCCGGAGGACCCCGAGGGGCACTGCATGACCGACCGCGACCTGCACCGCAGCCGTGAGGCCGCGCTCTCCGGCGGCGCGCGGGCTCCCCTCCCCCGCACCGAGATCGCCGCCTCGTGGCGCCGCGTCGCCGCCACCGGGCTCGATCCGGGATCGGGTGCCGACATCCCGCCGATCGACTCCGCGGAGCTCGAACGACGACGCGCCGCGAGCGGGCTGGCCGACGTGGTGCCGCGCCTGGCCGAGTCGCTGGCGCCGGTCGTCGACGCCGGCCAGCTGGTGGTCGTCGCCGACGCCGAGGGCCGGGTGCTGTGGCGCCTGGGCAGCAGCGGCGTACGACGCCTGGCGGACGACCTCGGCTTCGTGGGCGGCTCGGCGTGGACCGAGGCCAACGTCGGCACCAACGCGATCGGCACCGCACTGGTGCTCGGGACGGCCGTGCACGTGCAGGGACCGGAGCACTTCGTCGAGTCGCACACCCGCTGGGGGTGCGCCGCGGCGCCGCTGGTCGACCCGTGGACGGGGCGGACGCTCGGCGTGCTGGACGTCAGCGGCCCGAGCCGCGGCATGCACCCGGCCGAGCTCGCGCTCGTCCAGCTCGCCGCACGGATGACGTCGACGGAGATCGTGGCCCGGCACCGCGCGGCCCTCGACCGGCTCCGCGCCCGGGCCGCGCCGCTGCTCGCCGGGCTGAGCGGGGACGCGCTCGCGATCGACCACGCCGGCCACCTCGCCGCCGCCATCGGCAGCCGCAGCCCCGAGCGGGTGGCGCTCCCCGACCAGCTCACCGCCGGCCGGGTCTGGCTGCCCACGCTCGGCCACGCGACCGCCGAGCCGCTGGACGGCGGCTGGCTGCTGCGCCTGGAGTCCGGCGAGACCACCGACGCCGCGACGTCGACGCTGGTGCTCGAGCTCGACGCCGAGCCCCGGCTGGTGGTCTCCGGTCCGAGCGGGTCGTGGTCGCGCGCCCTCTCGCCCCGCCACGCCGAGATCCTGCTGTCCCTCCTCGAGGCCGGCCATGCCGGCCGCACGGCGGGCCAGCTCTCCGAGGACCTCTTCGCCGACCCCGGTCGCACCGTCACCGTCCGCGCCGAGATGTCGCGGCTTCGCCGGCTCGCGGGCAGCCTGCTGCTCTCCGGCCCCTACCGGCTGGCGCCCGGCCTGGCCACCGAGGTCCGCGGTGATCGCGCGGCCGCGCTGCCGCGCTCGTCCGCCCCGGTCGTACGCCGGTGGCGCGCCGGCACGTGAGCGTTCGGCAACGGCTCGTGCACATCTCGGCAAAGCCGGTCACGGCCGCCTGACGCAGTACCTACCGTCCTGCAGGTGGGGGAACGAGGGAGCAGAAGGTTCGCGCGCGCTGTCGTGGCGACATGCCTGGCGAGTGGGGTGCTGGGTGTGGGTGCCGCGGCAGCGCACGCGGCCGACGACTATCCGTGGGCGTGGCAGGGCCAGTGCCCGATCGTGCCGCAGGCGCCGATCGAGGAGCCGAAGCCCGCTCCCGTGCCGGCACCCGAGCCCGGGCAGCCGCCGGCACCGGTCGTCGAGCCCCCGCCGCCCCCGCCGCCGGTCCTCGACCCGGTCTCCGGCCACCTGTACGACCCCCGCGGCCCGCGGCCGACGTGCGCCCGCAACGTCTGGTCGATCAACGGCTCGATCGGTGACTCCTGGGGCTTCGTGCTCCGCAACTGCACGAGCTTCGTCTCCTGGCGCCTGAACGAGCGCAACGGCCTGGCGGGCTTCGACAACCACTTCCGCGGCGAGCACTGGGGCAACGCCGCCAACTGGGACGACGTGGCGCGCCGGCTGGGCTACCGGGTCGACGCGGTGCCGGCCATCGGCGCCGTCGCCCAGACCGACGCCGGTCGGGTCGGCCACGTCGCCTGGGTGAGCGCCATCGGCCCGGGCACCGTGACGGTCGAGGAGTACAACTACGGCTCCGCCGGGGGCTACGGCACCCGGACGGTCCCGGTCGGCGACTTCCGCTACCTGCACCTCGCCGACGTCGCGCCCTCCCCGCTCGTGGGCTCGGACCGGCCCGTCGTGTCGGCGCCCGACGGACGGGGCGGCTCGTGGACCGCGCGCGTCGACGACGGCGGCACCCTGCTCCTGACCGCCCCGGGCCGACCGTCCCGGGTGGTCGGTCGACGTGGCGCCTTCACCCCGGTCGTGGCACCCGCGCTGAGCCTCGACCACCACGGCCGACCCTGGGTGGCCGCCACCGCGCGCGACGGCCGCGTCATGGTCGGTACGACGCGCCGCGGGCGCCCGGTGCCTGCGCGCCGTCGGCACCTCGGCCCCGACCGCGAGCCCGGCGCTCGCCCCGTCACGCACCGGGCGTCCGGTGCTCGCGACGGTCTCCGCGGACGGCACGCTCATCACCCGGCGCCTGACCCGCGACGGCCGGTGGACCCGACCGGACCGCGTCGGCAGGCTCGCGTCCTGGTCGACCCACAACGCACCCGTGCTCGGCAACGACGCCACCGGGAGCACATGGCTCGTGGCCGTCACGACGCGGGGAGCGACCTTCGCGCAGTCCCTCGGGCGCGGACGCCTGCTGCGGCTCCGCGGACCGGCCGCGTCCCTCACCTCCACGCCCGCCCTCACGACCGCCGACGACGGCACCACCCGGCTGCACCAGGTCAGCGCGACCGGGCGGCTCGGGGTGCGCACGCTCGACGGTCGCCGCTGGAGCCGTCCGACGGAGCTCGCCGGCCAGTGGTCGCCGTACGCGTCACCCGCCGTCGGGGAGGTGGCCGGCGGCCTGCACGTGGCCGCCACCGACCGCACCGGCGCCGTCGTCGTGACCAGCGCCGTGCCCGGGCGACCCTCCCGCCACGTCGGAACGGGTCGCGACCTCACCCGCTCCCCCGGGCTGGTGACCCGCCGTGGTGCCGAGCTCGTCGTCGCGCGCGACGGGTCACGCCTGCTCGCCCGGCCGGCCTCGGCGCGGGTCGAGGACCTGCGACCGGTACGACCGGGCTTCCGCCCCTGACCGCTCGACCCGTCGACGGACGGCGCGGCCGCCCCCGCAGGGACGACCGCGCCGTCGGTCAGCGTGCTGCGGGTCAGCGCCCCGCGTAGGCCCAGGAGGTCACGTTCTCGGTGTCCTCGAGGCCGGTGAAGCCCTCGACCGGCGCGTAGGTGTCGGTCTGGAACTCGATGTTCTCGTCGTCGGCCGTGCCGCCCACGTTGTCCGGGCCGACCCCGTAGAGGTTCTGCCCGAAGTTGGCGCCGCCGGAGTCCATCATGTTGTGGATCTCGTCGGCGTTGTCGGTGTGGTAGTTGCCGATGGTGTGGCCGACCTCGTGGGCCGTCACGTTGGCCACGGCCGCGGTGACGAACGCGATCCTGTCGCTGCTCGCGTCGAGGTAGGTGTTGAGCGACGACGCCGGACCGGCCGGCGCGCTGAGCACGTCGAGCAGGACGATCGCCTCGTCCTGGTGGCCGAAGTTGCCCGGGTCGATGTACTGCGCGATGCCGATGGTGCTGATGCCGGTCTCGGCGATCGTGCCGGCGACGTAGATGCGCGAGACGTTCTCCTGCCCGATCAGCTCCTGGTTGTCGCGGGCGTTGAGGACGTCGACCGTGACCGCCGGGTTGGTGCCGGCGATCTCGGCCTGCAGGTTGCGCCGCACCTGGTTGAGGATGCGGTTCTCCATCCGGCGGGCCTCGGTGCGGGCGATGCCCCACTGCGGCACGAACGCGGCGAACGGCGAGACGTTGCGCTGGCCCGGACCGCCCCAGGTGCCGGTGTTGACCCGGCCGGGGGCGAAGTCGAGCAGCACCGTCTGCCGGCGACCGCGGTCGCCCTGCGTGCCCGGGCCGGTAGCCCTCGACCGTCACGTCGTACGCGCCGCTGGCGCCGGTGACCTCCACGGAGTACCAGCCGGCCTCCTCGGCGACGTAGGCGATGGCGGTGTTGCCGCCGCCGATGAGCGGCGACGTCGGCGGGTAGAGGGAGGAGGCGTCGGTGCCGACGCCACCCACGCGCTGCTCGCCCGACGGGGTCCGCACCGTGAGGCCGGTCGCCGAGCCCTCCGCGCCGGCCCCGACGACGTCACCGGGGCGCAGGCGCACGGAGTAGTAGTCGGTGTCGAGGGTCCGGCTCGCGATGGAGACGCGGTAGGCGCCGGTGTCGGGCACCGCCGGCGCCGCTGCCGGAGTCGAACGGGTCGTCCGGCAGCGCGGTCGAAGCGCGTAGCCGGCGACCATCACGTAGTAGGTGCCCGGCGCCTCGGGCGTGTAGCGGCAGCGAGCTCAGGAAGCCCGTCCCGCTGTCGTCGTCGGCAGCCACCGGCTCGCCCGCGGCGTCCCAGACGACGAGGAGCGTGTCGAGCGCCGGCCGCGCTGCCCTCGGTGTCGGCGGTCAGCGTCTCACCGGCCGCGACGTCGACGGAGTAGAAGTCGAAGTCGTTGGTGCCGTCGCCGCCGGACGCGACCGGGCCGTGCGGCCCGTCGCCCAGCACGGAGTTCGTCACCGTCGCACTGCCGGCGATGCCGGTCGGGCGTGGCCAGCGGGATCGAGCCCTGGTCCTCGGTGGTGGTCAGCGTGCGCGGCGCCCCGGCCGGCGCGGCGAGCTCACCCAGGATGCGTACGGCGGGCATCCGGCTCGCGGCCGTGCCGAAGCCGGGGATCGGCTCGGCGTTGACGTGCGAGTCGTTGGACCCGCTGGTCCCGTCGGGCTCCTCCTCGTCGTGGACGAACGGCGTGAGCACGCCGCGGGCGTTGACGCCCCGGCCGTTGGTGCCGAAGGCCGCGCGACGGTTGGCCGCGAGCTTGGCGGAGTCGGCGCGGCGCCCCGCCTGCTCGTGCATCTGCTTGTTCCACGCGAAGTAGTTGGCGTCGTGGATGTCCGGCAGGTTGGCGAGGTAGGGGTTGGGGTTGGTCCGAGCCGTCAGGGCGGCGGCGTCGGACTCCTTGGGGGCCACCTGGATGCCCAGGTCGAGGGCCTCCTGCTGGGCCGGCGTGACGGCGTCGTCACCGGCTGGTGCGGCGACGGACAGGGCTGGGGTGACGAGGGCCAGCAGGCCGGCACACCCGGTCGCGACCACAAAATTTCTGCGCACTGAAGCGCTCCTCCCGAGAAAGAACGGGATCGAGCACAGCGTGCCGATGAAGAAGGTCGTCGCGGGGCCCGATCCCCTGACTCACGCCAACGTAGGCCCTACCGGCCGGTCGGGGAAGAGTACTTAGGTCGCGATCAGGAACCGCTGTAGTTGGGCGCCTCGACCGTCATCTGCACGCCGTGGGGGTGGCTCTCCTTGAGCGAGGCCGAGGTGATGCGGACGAACCGGCCCTTCTCCTGCAGCTCCGCGACGGTGCGGGCGCCGACGTAGAACATCGACTGGTTGAGGCCGCCGACGAGCTGGTGGGCGACCGCGGAGAGCGGCCCGCGGTAGGCGACCTGGCCCTCGATGCCCTCGGGCACGATCTTGTCGTCGCTGGCGACCTCGGCCTGGAAGTAGCGGTCCTTGGAGTACGACTTCTTGCCGCGGCTGCTCATCGCGGCCAGCGAGCCCATGCCGCGGTAGGACTTGAACTGCTTGCCGTTGACGAACACGACGTCGCCCGGCGACTCCTCGCAGCCGGCGAGCATCGAGCCCACCATCACCGCGTCGGCGCCCGCGACGAGCGCCTTGGCGATCTCGCCGGAGTGCTTCATGCCGCCGTCGGCGATCAGCGGCACGCCGGCGGGCTTGGTGGCGAGGGACGCCTCGTAGACGGCGGTGACCTGCGGCACGCCCACGCCGGTGACGACGCGCGTGGTGCAGATCGAGCCCGGCCCGACGCCGACCTTGACCGCGTCGGCGCCGGCGTCGACGAACGCCTGGGCGCCCTCGCGGGTGGCGACGTTGCCGCCGATGACCTGGACGTGCTGGGTCGCGGGGTCGGACTTGAGGCGACGCACCATGTCGAGGAGGAGGTGGACGTGGCCGTGGGCGGTGTCGGCGACGAGCACGTCGACGCCGGCCTCGACCAGGGTCGTGGCCCGCTCCCAGGCGTCGCCGAAGTAGCCGATGGCGGCACCGACCAGCAGCCGGCCGTCACCGTCGTAGGACGCGTGGGGGAACTGCTCGCCCTTGACGAAGTCCTTGACGGTGATGAGGCCGCTGAGCCGGCCCTCGCCGTCGACGAGCGGCAGCCGCTCGCGCTTGTGGGCGCGCAGGAGGGTGGTGGCCTCGTCGCGCGAGATCCCGACGTGGCCGGTGATGAGGCCCTCGCGGGTCATCACCTCGTCGACCTTGGTGGTCGCCCACTCCGCGACGGGGGTGAAGCGCAGGTCGCGGTTGGTGATGATGCCGAGCAGGTGGTCGTCGAGGTCGACGACCGGGAGGCCGGAGACGCGGTACTCCCCGCACAGCCGGTCGAGCTCCTCGAGCGTCGCGTCGGGGCCGATGGTGACGGGGTTGGAGATGATGCCGGTCTGCGTCCGCTTCACCAGGTCCACCTGGCGGGCCTGGTCCTCGATGGACAGGTTGCGGTGCAGCACGCCGATGCCGCCCTCGCGGGCCATCGCGATCGCCATCCGCGCCTCGGTGACGGTGTCCATCGCCGCGCTGATCAGCGGCACCCGGATCGAGATCTCCCGGGTGAGGCGGGTGGTGGTGTCGATGTCGCTGGGCGCGAGGTCGGACTCCCCCGGCAGCAGCAGCACGTCGTCGTAGGTGAGGCCGAGCGCAGCGAACTTCTCCGGGATCTCCACACCGCCATTCTACGGGCGGTTCGGAGCGCTCTGGGACAGTGGCGGGGTGGGGACGGGAGAGGGGGGCGACCGGTCGCGCGTGGGCCGCATGGTCTGGGCGGCGGCGGTCGTGGCCTTCCTCGCCCGCTTCCCGTCGCTGCTGTGGCCGCTGCGGCCCGACGAGGCGGGTTTCCTCATGGTCGCCCGCGCCTGGCAGCCCGAGCCCGACTCGCTCTACGGGCGCTACTGGGTCGACCGGCCGCCGCCGATCATCTGGCTGGTGCAGGCCACCGACCGGATCGGAGGGCCGTACGCCCACCGGCTGGTCGGCGCGCTCGCCTGCTCGCTGCTGGTGCTGGCCGCGGCCGCGGCCGCCCGGGAGGTCGCGGTCCGGGCCGGCGTGCTCGACCCGGCCGCCGTGCGCCGCCTGGCCGGCTGGGTGGCGGTGGCGACGGCCGCGCTCGTCAGCAACGCCGAGATCGACCCCGTCGCCGCCAAGGGCGAGCTGTTCGGCATCCCGCTGGTGATGGCCTCCTGCTGGCTGGCGCTGCGGGCCGTGCGCCGGGTGTCGGCGGGCGACGCGTTCCTCGCCGGCCTGCTGGGGATGCTCGCGGTGGGGATGAAGCAGAGCATCGTCGGCGGCCTGGTCTTCGGCGCCGTCCTGCTCGCCGGTTCGCTGGTCGCGCGGCAGGTGGGCCCGCGCGACGCACTGCGCTGCGCGGGGGCCGCCGCTGCAGGCGCCGCCGTGCCGGTCGCGGTCGTCGTCGCGTGGGCGGTCGGGGCCGGCGTACGCCTGCAGACGCTCTGGTACGACGTCGTGGCCTTCCGCGGCGACGCGAGCCACGTCATCGCCACGCACGAGTCGCATGGCGCGACGAGCCGGATCTCGGTGCTGCTGCTGATCTTCGCCGGCACCGGCATGCTGCTCGTCGTCGCCCTCTTCGTGGTCCGGCTCCGCAGCCTCCTGCGCCACGACCCCGTGCCGGTGGTCGCGATCGCCGCGATGCTCGGGCTCGACCTGCTCGGCGTCGCGCTCAGCGGCAGCTTCTGGATGCCCTACCTCTTCGTGCCGCTCCCCGGCATCGCGCTCGCCCTCGCCGCGCTCGTGGCGCACGACCACCTCGACCGCGCCCGCCACCGGCTCACCCCGGTCGCGGTGGGTCTCGTGGTGGTCTCGAGCATCGTGGCGCTCGTCGGCTGGACGGGCGCGTGGGTGGGAGGCCGGGTCCCGGTCGAGGTACGCACCGGGGAGGCGATCGCGGCCGCCGCCTGGCCCGGCGACCGGGTGCTGGTCTACGGCGGGCGCGCCGACATCCAGTGGGCGACCGGGACCCAGTCGCCGTACCCCTATCTCTGGTCGCTGCCGATGCGCACCCTCGACCCGGGCCTCGACGACCTCGAGGAGGTGCTGACCGGGAGCAACCCGCCGACGTGGTTCGTCGAGGCGACGTACATCAACACCTGGAGCGAGCTCGGGACCGTCGCGATCCAGAGCTCACTGATCCGGAAGTACGAGTTCGTGCAGACCGCGTGCGGCCGCTACAAGGTCTACCACCTCAACACCGTCGACCCGGTCGAGCTCGACGTCGACTGCTCGACGCCCTTCCGGACGATCTGGGGACGCTGACCACAGGCGGGACATGCCGACGGCCCGGCAGACGTCGTCTGCCGGGCCGGCGGGTGCTGCGGGGAGCGGGATCGATCAGTGGCCGTGGCCGTGACCGTGACCGCCTGCGGCGGCCGGCTCCTCCTCCTCGGGCTTGTCCACGATGAGGGTCTCGGTCGTGAGCAGCATCGCGGCGATCGAGGTCGCGTTGACCAGCGCCGAGCGGGTGACCTTGACCGGGTCGAGGACGCCCTGGGCGACCAGGTCGCCGTAGGTGTCATCGGCCGCGTTGTAGCCGTTGCCGACGCCGAGCTCGCGGACCTTGGCGGTCACGACGTAGCCGTTGACGCCACCGTTCTCGGCGATCCAGCGCAGCGGCTCGTCGCACGCCTTGCGGACCACGCGGACGCCGTAGGCCTCGTCACCGGTGAGGCCGAGGTCGCCGTCGAGCACGGAGACGGCGTGGATGAGAGCGGAGCCACCGCCGGGGACGATGCCCTCCTCGATCGCGGCGCGCGTCGCGGAGACGGCGTCCTCGATGCGGTGCTTCTTCTCCTTCAGCTCCACCTCGGTGGCGGCGCCGACCTTGATCACGCAGACACCGCCGGCGAGCTTGGCGAGGCGCTCCTGGAGCTTCTCGCGGTCCCAGTCGGAGTCGGTGTTCTCGATCTCGGCCTTGATCTGGTTGACGCGGCCCTCGACGGCCGAGCTGTCGCCCGCACCCTCGACGATCGTGGTGTGGTCCTTGGTGATGACCACACGACGCGCCTGGCCCAGGACCTCGAGGCCCACCTGGTCGAGCTTGAGGCCGACCTCGGGGGCGACGACCTGGCCACCGGTCAGGGTCGCGATGTCCTGCATCATCGCCTTGCGGCGGTCGCCGAAGGCCGGAGCCTTCACGGCGGCGACGTTGAAGGTGCCGCGGATCTTGTTGACGACCAGGGTCGAGAGCGCCTCGCCGTCGACGTCCTCGGCGAGGATGAAGAGCGGCTTGCCGGTCCCGATGACCTTCTCGAGCACCGGGAGCAGCTCCTGGATCGAGGAGATCTTGCCCTGGTGGAGAAGGATGTAGGCGTCGTCGAGGACGGCCTCCATCGACTCCGGGTCGGTGACGAAGTAGGCCGAGATGTAGCCCTTGTCGAACTGCATGCCCTCGGTGAACTCGAGCTCGGTGCCCATGGTGTTGGACTCCTCGACCGTGATCACGCCGTCCTTGCCGACCTTGTCGAAGGCCTCGGCGAGCAGGTCGCCGATGTGGCTGTCGCGGCTGGAGATCGTGGCGACGGACGCCATGTCCTCGCGGGACTCGACCTCGCGGGCCGCCTCGCGCAGGGCGTCGCCGACGGCCTCGGCCGCAGCGTCCATGCCGCGCTTGAGACCCATCGGGTTGGCGCCGGCCGCGACGGCGCGCAGGCCCTCGTGGACCATGGCCTGGGCCAGGACGGTGGCGGTGGTGGTGCCGTCACCGGCGACGTCGTTGGTCTTGGTGGCCACCTCCTTGGTGAGCTGGGCACCGAGGTTCTCGAACGGGTCGTCGAGCTCGATCTCGCGAGCGACGGTCACCCCGTCGTTGGTGATCGTGGGGGCGCCCCACTTCTTGTCGAGGACGACGTAGCGGCCCTTGGGGCCGAGCGTCACCTTGACGGCGTTGGCGAGGGCGTCGACGCCGCGCTCGAGGGCGCGGCGGGCGTTCTCGTCGAACTCCAGGATCTTGGGCATCAGTGTGCTCCTAGGAAGGGATGAAAGGGGTTCGCCCGGACGTCATGGCCGGAGGTCGCGCGAGCGACCGGCGACCATGACGTTCCGGGCGAAGGGAAATCAGGAGACGACAGCGAGGATGTCGCGGGCCGAGAGGATCAGGTACTCCTGGCCGGAGTACTTGACCTCGGTGCCGCCGTACTTGCTGTAGATGACCTTGTCACCCACGGCGACGTCGAGCGGGACACGGTTGCCGTTGTCGTCGATGCGACCGGGACCGATCGCCACGACCTCGCCCTCCTGGGGCTTCTCCTTGGCGGTGTCCGGGATGACCAGGCCGGAGGCGGTGGTCTGCTCGGCTTCGAGCGTCTGGACGACGATGCGGTCCTCGAGGGGCTTGATGTTGACCGACACTTCGGATCAACCTCCACTTTCTCAAAACAAGAGATCTGCAGGACGTGGGCTCGCGGTCCGGCGGCACGCCGTCGCGGGGGTCGTGCCAGGCTCGCGAGCGTTGGCATTCTCGGGGTGAGAGTGCCAGAGCAGACGCTAGCACTCTGCCCGATCGAGTGCTAGCCGGTGTCCCCGCTGACAGGATGACGCCATGCAGGTCGAGACGCTGGACTGGCTGCGGACAGCCGAGGGAGCCCGTCTGCTGGTGGACGCCACCCGGGCCTGGGCGGAGCACGCGGGTGACCCGGTGCGGGTCGCCGCCGTCGTACGACGCCTCGAGCCCGACGCCGAGAAGGCCGCCGCCGCCACCACGCAGGCGCAGCTGCGCGCGAAGGCGGTGGCGAAGTTCGGCGAGGCCGCGCACCTGATGTTCTTCTCCCCCGACGCGCTGGAGCAGTCGACGCGGGCGCGGGTCGCCGACCACCGGGCCGCACGGGTGGCCGCCGCGATCCCCGGCGGCAGCGTCATCGACCTCGGCTGCGGCATCGGCGGCGACCTCCTCGCCTTCGCGCGGGCCGGGCTCGTCGCGGGCGGGGTCGACCTCGACCCGGTGCGCGTGGCGATGGCCCGCGCCAACCTCGAGGCCCTGGGCCTCGCCGGTGCCGTGCAGGTGGGCGACGCGACCACGATCGACCCGGCCTCGTTCGACGTCGCCTTCGCCGACCCGGCACGCCGCGGCGGCCGGGGCCGGGTGTTCGACGTCGAGGGGTGGACGCCCCCGTGGCCGTGGGTGCTGGACCTCCTGACCCGTCGCTCGCTGGTCAAGGTCGCCCCCGGCATCGACCACGACCTGGTGCCGTCGGGTGTCGAGGCGGAGTGGGTCAGCGACGGCGGCGAGGTCAAGGAGGCGGTGCTCTGGTCGCCGTCGCTCGCCACCACCGACCGCCGTGCGACCGTGATCGGCGAGCACGGCCTGGCCACGCTCACCGACGAGGACTCCCCCGCCGACGGGGAGCCCGCGACCGACGTCCGCCCGGTCGGCGCCTACCTCTACGAGCCCGACGGTGCCGTGATCCGTGCCGGGCTGGTCACCGCGGTCGCCGCCGGCGTCGGTGGCGGGCTGGTCGACCCGCACATCGCCTACGTCACCAGCGACGCCTCGTTCCGTACGCCGTTCGCGCGCGGCTACCGGGTCGTCGAGCAGCTGCCCTACCGCGAGAAGCCGCTGCGCGCGGCCCTGCACGAGCGCGGGATCGGCCGGCTCACGATCAAGAAGCGCGGGGTGCAGATCGTCCCCGAGGAGCTCCGCAAGCGGCTGTCCCTGCGCGGGGACCACGAGGCCACCCTGGTCCTCACCCGGGTCTCCGGGCAGGGGACGGCCCTGCTCGTCGAGCCCTTCTGAGCGGCGCTCCCGCCCGACGTCTCGGTCAGCAGCCGGGTCGCGCGACGCCCGGGACGTCGACCGGCAGCCGGCCCGGCGCCGGCGCCTGACCGGTCAGCACCTCGACCAGCACCTGCATCGCGGCGGGCGTGTCGCCGTAGGTGGCGATCCGCGTCGGGGCCGTCACGCGCCCCAGCACCCACGGGCTGTCGGTCGCCACCGCGACCTGGCCGTCGACGGGGGCGTCCCGGTAGCCGGTGAACCCGATCTGCGTGCCGGCCGCGAGTCGGGCGTCCTCCGCGGCGCTCCACGCGTCGAGGCGCCGCTCCCGGCGGGCCTCGGCCTTCTCCCAGGCACGTACGCGCCGCTGGTAGGCGCGCTTGCGCTCCTTCTTCCTGCGATCGGGCCGCGGCTTCGCGCTGGTGAGGCCGGCCGGCGGCGAACGGCGCGCCAGGACCGTGATCCCGGCCGCCTCGGCCGCGGGAGCGAATGCCCCGACCGCGCTCGGGTCGCCGTAGGGGTGCACGACGTCGCCGACCAGCCGGCCCGAGCACGCTCCGTCGGTGACCGTCACGGCGGCGGCGGAGAGGCGTCGCGATGCGCCCGCCGCCGCGCCCGGCGCCTGGCGCGGCTGCTGCCCGGACGCGGCGAGGTGGGTGAGCAGGGCGATCTGCCGCGCGGCCGCCTGCTCCAGCCGCCGGCGGGGCAGGGTGCCGCTGCGCACGGCGCGCACCAGGGCTGCCCGGGCGACAGCGGGCGAGGGCGGCATGAGCAGGACGTCGGAGCCTGCGCGGAGGGCCTGGACGGCGGTCCGCCCGGGGTCGCGGCCACGGGTGACCGCGGCCATCTCCAGCGAGTCGGTGACGACGAGTCCGTCGAAGCCGAGCTCGTCGCGCAGCAGCCCGGTGACCACCTTGCGCGACAACGAGGACGGCACCCGCGGGTCCACGGCGCGGACGTCGAGGTGGCCGACCATCACCGCCGGGAGCCCGGCCTCGATGCCGCGGGCGAAGGGCACGAGGTCGGACGCCTCGAGCTGCGCCTTCGACCTACCCTGCACCGGGAGGGTCAGGTGGCTGTCGGCCGGCACGGACCCGTGGCCCGGGAAGTGCTTGACGACCGGCAGGACGCCGGCCGTGCTGAAGCCGGTGGCGGCCGCGACGACGTGCTCGGCGACGACCTTGGGCCGCGACGAGGCGGACCGCGACCCGATCGTCGGGTCGCCGGGGCCCGACGTGACGTCGGCGTCCGGGGCGAAGTCGACCGTGAAGCCGAGCCCGCGCAGCTCCGCGGCCCCGGCGGCGTACGCCTCCTGCGTCAGCGTCGCGTCACCAGCGGCGCCGGTGCTCATGAACGTCGGGAACCGGGTCGCCGCACCCCGCAGCCGCTCGACGACCCCGCCCTCCTGGTCGACGCCGAGGAACAGCGGCCACGTGCGGCGTACCTGCCGGGTCAGCGTCCGGTTGACAGCCCTGACCTGCTCGGCCGAGGCCACGTTGGCGCTGAAGGCGATGACCCCACCGAGGTGCAGGTCGCGGACCATCCGCACCGGGGCGGCCGTTCCCTGCCAGTCCGCGACGATGACCTGCCCCGCGAGGTCGGGCAGCCTCATCCGGCCGACGATCCGCGCGGCCCGGTCCAGCTCGGCCGGGGTGGGACCCCATCCCTCGGCCAGCCCGAGCTCCTCCGACGGCGTCGGCGGGACGGTGGGCGTGCTCGTGGCGGCCGTGCTCTCGGCCGTCCGCTCCTCGTCCCCGCCCGGGTCCTGTCCGTCGCACGCGGCCAGCGACGCGACCATCACGAGGGAGGCTCCGAGGCTCACCAGGGGCGAGGCAGGGCGGGAGCGCATCACGACATGGTGGCACGGCACCACGGATCGCTCACCGCCCGCGGCGGTCCGGGCGCTCCCACGGCCAGTGGCTCTCCAGCCAGGCGGCCACGGCAGCCGCCAGCGGCTCGTCGAGCCCGGCCCGGTCGGCGCGTACCCACGACTGCACCGTGACGTCGTGCTCGTCCGACCGGCTCGGGTAGAGGTAGACGCAGCCGATCACCTCGGGGCTGCCCGGCTCGAGCACGGTGAAGGTGAACCCGCGCCGGGCATCGAAGTCGGCCGCGTGCCTCGTGAGATCGGCGAGGTTCTGCTCGAGCGGCATTCCGTCGACGGGCGGCCACGACCCGTCTCCGTAGCCGGGCGTCTCGCGAATGTGCGCGATGCTCGCCGACCACGCCGCGTGGTCCGACTCGTTGTGCTGCGGCCCGAGCGGCTCGAGCACGAAGTCGTCCGTCACCAGCGACGTCGGTGGCTCGAAGTCCTCGGGCACGAAGTCGGTCGTCATCCGCCGACCGTAGCCCGTCGACCACCCGGCGCACCGGCAGCTGGTGGCCGAGGCCGAGCACCTCGACGACGTGCGGGCCGCCCGGCTCGAGCAGCGCCGGGCGGCCTGACGTCTCAGGCCGAGAGGCCCTCGCGCTCGGCACCGATCGTCGTGTCGGGGCCGTGACCGGTGTGCACGACCGTCTCGTCCGGCAGCTCGAGCAGCCGGCGACGGATCGAGTCCACGATGACGTCGGCGTCGCTGTAGGAGCGGCCCGTCGCACCGGGGCCGCCCTCGAACAGGGTGTCGCCCGTGAACACGCAGCCGAGGTCGTGGACGTAGAGGCAGACCGCGCCCGGCGCGTGGCCCGGGGTGTGGATCACCTTGATCGCAGCGCCCCCGATCGTGAGCGTCTGGTCGTCGGCCAGGTCGACGTCCCAGAGCTCGGCGCCCTCCTCGTCGCCCCCGTGGGTCAGCTCCCACAGCGGGCGGTCGTCGGGGTGCAGCAGGATCGGTGCCCCGGTACGGCGTCGCAGCTCCGGCGCCACACGTACGTGGTCGTCGTGGGCGTGGGTGCACACGATCGCCTTGACGGCCCGGCCGGCGACGACCGCCATGATCGCGTCGACGTCGTGGGGTGCGTCGACGACCAGGCACTGCTCGTCGTCACCGATCACCCACAGGTTGTTGTCGACCTCGTGCGTCTCGCCGTCCAGGGAGAACGTCCCCGAGACGACGGCGTGGTCGACCCGCACGGAGGTCACAGGACCACCACCGAACGCAGCACGGTCTCGGAGTCGGGGCCGCCGTGCATCTTCTCGAAGGCGGCCTCGACGTCGCCGATGCCGATCTCCTCGGTCACGAACGCGTCCAGGTCGAGCCGGCCCTGCTGGTACAGGTCGACGAGCATCGGGAAGTCGCGCGAGGGCAGGCAGTCGCCGTACCACGAGGACTTCAGCGACCCGCCGCGGCCGAAGACGTCGATGAGCGGGATGTCGGGCACCTTCATGTCCGGGGTCGGGACACCCACCAGCACGACGGTCCCGGCGAGGTCGCGTGCGTAGAACGCCTGCTTCCACGTCTCCGGGCGTCCGACGGCGTCGATCACCACGTCGGCGCCGCCCTCGTGGCCGGTGCCGTCCGGCGGCGGCGTCAGCGACCGGATCGCCTCGACCGGGTCGACCTCCGAGGAGTTCACCGTGTGGGTGGCGCCCATCGAGCGCGCCAGCTCGAGCTTGCGGTCGTCGAGGTCGACGGCGATGATCCGCGCCGCCCCGGCCAGTGCGGCACCGGCGATCGCGGCCGCGCCGACGCCGCCACAGCCGATGACGGCCACGGTGGAGCCGCGACCGACGTTGCCGGTGTTGATGGCGGCACCGAGACCGGCCATCACGCCGCAGCCGAGCAGACCGACGGCAGCCGCACGCGCCGACGGGTCGACCTTCGTGCACTGGCCTGCGGCGACCAGCGTCTTCTCGGCGAAGGCGCCGATGCCCAGCGCGGGCGACAGCTCGGTGCCGGCGAGGTCGCCCTCGGCGAGGGTCATCTTCTGGGTGGCGTTGTGGGTGGCGAAGCAGTACCACGGCTCGCCGCGGTTGCACGCGCGGCAGTCGCCACACACGGCGCGCCAGTTGAGGACGACGAAGTCACCCGGCTCCAGCCCGGTCACGTCCGGGCCGACCGACTCGACGACACCGGCCGCCTCGTGGCCGAGGAGGAAGGGGAAGTCGTCGTTGATCCCGCCCTCGCGGTAGTGGAGGTCGGTGTGGCACACGCCGCAGGCCTGGATCTTCACCACCGCCTCGCCCGGGCCGGGATCGGGGACGTTGATCGTGGTGAGCTGCACCGGCTCGCCCTTCGCGAGCGCGACGACGGCCTGGACCTGCTGCATGGAAGTGCCTCCTGTGGATCGGGTCGACGAGAGCCTTGCAACGCAAGCCAAACAGATGCAACCACCTGCCGACGACTTGCGTCCTCACCCCGACACACCGCACCGAAGAACACGCGGACGGACAGGAGGTGGACGATGAGCGCGACACTCGTCGACATGGGCAAGCACGACCGGCAGGCCGACAAGGACGCCGACTTCTCGGCGTACATGTCGGGGCGCCAGACGGCGCTCTACCGGACGGCGTACCTCCTCGCCGGCGACCATGCCGCGGCCGAGGACCTGCTCCAGACGGCGTTCGCCAAGCTCTACCTCTCCTGGGACCGCATCCGCGACCGCGAGGCCCTCGACGGCTACGTGCGACGGATCATGGTCAACGAGAACAACTCGCTGTGGCGGCGGGCGTGGAAGCGCCGCGAGCACGCCACCGACACGATGCCCGAGACCGGCGCGGTCGACGTGTACGACGACGGCATGGGCGGGGCGCTGTGGTCGTTCGTCCAGACCCTGCCGCCCAAGCAGCGCTCGGTCGTCGTCCTGCGCTACTACGAGCAGCTGAGCGAGGCCGAGATCGCCGACGTGCTCGGGATCTCCGTCGGGACCGTGAAGTCGCAGGCCAGCCGCGCGCTGGCCGCGCTCCGCGCCCGTGCCCCGCAGTCCCTCAACCCCCACGAGTCCGGAGACGATGCACGATGAGCCCCACTCCCCTCGAGGACCAGGTGCACGACGCGCTGCACCGCACCGCCGATCCCCTCCAGCGTGCCCCGTTCACCGTCACCGACGTCCGGACGCGCGCCCGTCGGATCCAGCGCCGCCGCACCGCGGTGGCCGGCGCCGCGGTCGCCGC
The DNA here is from genome assembly GCA_963701485.1 of uncultured Actinomycetota bacterium. Taxonomy (GTDB): domain Bacteria; phylum Actinomycetota; class Actinomycetes; order Propionibacteriales; family Nocardioidaceae; genus Nocardioides. The sequence continues at coordinate 153,591 of CAVPAA010000006.1, read as the reverse complement.
CGTCCTGGCGATCGCCGTCCCCGTCGGCGCCGGCATGGTCGGGTCGAGCCCGCGCAGCGACGTCCCGCCCGCGACCGAGCCGCCCGCACCCCGGGTCACCGGGACCGTCCGCATCGACCCGCTCACCGCGCCTGTCGGCGCCGAGCCCGCCGTGGCCCTCATCAACGTCGACGAGCCGAGCCTGACCGTCGACGGCGAGACCGTCGAGCTGCCCCGCCTCTACGACCAGCTGACGCCGTACGTCGAGGGCTGGATCGGCATCGCGTTCACCGACGACGGGGGCGGCCGCGCGGTGCAGGTCCTCGACCCCGACTTCCGCGTCCTCGACGAGGCGGCGCCGAGCAGCCCGATGGCGGTCTCGGCGGACGGCTCGCGGATCGCCTGGGCCGAGCACGACGGATCCCGCTGGACCGTCGTGGACCGGGACCGGGACGGAGCCCGCGAGGAGCGCTGGACCGCGCTGCCCCCCGGTCCTCAGGACGCCCGCGTCCGTCCGGTGGGCTTCCTGCCCGGCGACGGGCTCCTGCTCGGCACCACGGACCCGGCCACCAACCGCGAGTCGGCGTCCGTCGTCGGTCCCGACGGGAGCACCACACCACTGCCCGGCTCGCTGCGGGTGGGCTCGGTGTCCGAGGCCACCGGCCTCTACTCCGTCCAGACCAGGGTCACCGACGACGGCTCCTGCTGGCAGGTGCGCGACGCCGGTGCCGGCGGTGCCGAGGTCTGGCAGACGTGCGACTACTCGCTGCTCGGCTTCAGCCCCGACGGTCGGCACCTGCTCGGCTTCACCGACTACCTCACGCCCGACGGTTCTCCGACGATGGCGGTCCTCGACGCGGCGACCGGCGAGCCGGTGGTCGACTTCGAGCTGGTGGGAGCCCGCACCAGCGTGGTCGGCATCAACCCGGAGGTGGCGTGGGAGGACGACGACACCGTCGTGGCCACGCTCGTGACCGGCAACCGGCAGTACGTCGTACGCCTCGGGCTCGACGGCACGGTCGAGCGGGTCGGCGGCGAGGCGGTCGACCTGCAGCCGGGTCAGATCGCGCTCAAGCTCGCCGCCCCCGTCGACCCGCCGGGCTGAGGAGGGTCACAGGCGCATCCGCTCGCTGGAGTAGCTGGCGACGACCGACTGGAACAGCTCCTGCTGCACCTCGTCCGGCACCTCGCGGTCGAAGTTCACCTCGACCTTCGTGACGTGGTTGTCCTCCCAGAGAGTGGCCGCGTGGATGTCGTCGAACCTGTCCCTCGCTGTGTAGTAGCCAGCGGTCAGCCCGCCCATCAGGATGTCGTCCTGCTTCTGGTAGTTCTGCGGCTTGCGCCCGCGCGTCCAGAAGTAGCGCTCGGCCTGCTTGGGCGTCAGCACGTCGCCACCCGTCGGGACCACGCTGAGCAGCACGCCACCGGTCTTCCCGTCCACGCGCCCGAGGGCGGAGTCGACGACGAAGGAGTCGAAGGTCTGCTTCCAGCCCTTGGGGATGTTGACCCGGATGTCGCTGACGTCGAGCCGCGGTCCCGATGCCGGCTCGACGGCCTCGGCCTCGGGCACGAGCAGCGGTTCGGTCGGAGAAGCGGTCAGGCTCTCGGACGGGGCGTCCGTGGGGCTGTCGGTCGTAGCCGTCGACGAGGTCTCGGCTCCCGGACGGGTCGGTGCCGCCGTCGCTCCCGCACGCGCCCAGTGCCAGCACCGCTGCGATCGAGACCGCCACCGCCGCAGTTCCGCGTCCACCCATCGTCGTACCCCCGAGTCGTCGTCGCACGCCCGACGGTAGCGGACGGCCGCTGTTCGACGCGTGTCGGTCGGCGCGCGGGGCCGATCTGTGAAAATGCCTCCGACAACGACGTTTCACCGCCGGGCACGGCGGGAATGGGGGACCCATGCTGACCGCTGCCGACGTAGGGCTCGTGACCAACGTGATGAAGGGCATCAACGCGCCCGAGAGCCTCATCCAGAGCATCCGCACCCTGCTCACCACCAACTCCGACGGCCTGGGCGGCACGAAGCTCGTCCCGGTCGGGACCAGCCACTTCGGCGGCTCGACCAACGGCCACCGCCTCGGTGTCAACGCCCAGATGGCGCACCAGGAGGCCGAGCAGGAGTTCCAGAAGCTCGCCGACTCGCTGCGCGCCTACAGCGACGCCATCAAGCTCTGGGCCGACGACGTCCGTGACGTGGACGGCAGCACCAACGCCGAGATGACGACGCGTGCGGCTGCGCTCGCCCAGGTCAACGACACCATCGACCAGGCGCGCGACCAGTCCTCGAGCAGCACGATGGGCGACGGCCAGTACACCGAGCCCCCGGCCGCAGAGGACGGTGCCTGATGACCGACGGAGTCGAGCGCGCCCGCCTGCGCACCTACCTCACCGGCGCCCAGGCCGAGACGAGTGACCTCGCCGGCGAGAACTGGAGGCAGTGCGGCAAGATCCTCGCCGAGACCGCCGAGGCGCTGCGCAAGGGAGCCACCCAGATCCGCGACGGCGAGGGAGACGGCCAGGACGGTGGGCTGTCCGGGATGATGGCCGACGCCCTGCTGGCGGCCTTCGAGGACTCCTCGAGCAGCATGGAGGAGAAGGGCACGCGCCTCGTCGGCGGCGGTGACGCCCTCAAGGACGCGGCCCGCGTGATGAGCAACGCCAAGACCGCCGAGGCCGGCATGGCCGACCTGCAGCAGCCGCCGGCCTACACGGCGCCGACCCCGCTGCCGGGCGTCCCGCCGACGCCGAAGGAGATCCAGGCCGAGGCCAACAAGCGGCACTCCGCCAACCAGGAGATGGCGTCCTACAACACGGCCCGCGCTCAGCAGGAGGCCGCGGCCGCGCAGTGGACGCAGAAGCTCGACGCCGTCTTCCTCGGCTCGATCCCGCCGATGCAGGCGATCCACGGGCAGCCCGACCCGACCGAGCCGCCGCCGTCGGTGCCGAGCAGCCCGACGAGTCCCTCCCTGCCGCCGACGGGACCGCGCACCCCCGGCATCGCCCGACCCGACGGACCCGACCGAGCCCAAGGACCCGGACAAGCCCGACGACAAGGACCCGGAAAGAAGCCGGACAAGGACAAGCCGGAGCCGACCAAGCCCGAGCCCGACCAAGCCGGAGCCGACGAAGCCGGAGCCCACCGCTCGAGCCCACCAAGCCCGAGCCGGTCGACCCGCAGCCGCGGCCACCCGATCACCACGCCGACCCATCCGATCCACCAGGTGCCCGGGAGAGACCAGCACGATCGCGGGCTCGTCGCAGAGTGGCGTCACCTACAACCCCTCGGCGGGCCAGGCTCCGGCCGGCACCGGCCGCGGGAGGATCGGCCGGCGGCATGAACGCCGCCGCGATGGGCGCCGCAGGTGCCGCCGGCGGTGCCAGCGGCATGGCGGGCGGCATCCGGGCCGGCGCGACCCCGGCTCCGGCCGGCAGCGCACCCGCCCGCCCGATCGGTGCGACCGGCCGCAGCGGCAGCGCGGGCGCGCTCTCGCGTCCCACCGGTGCCGCCGGATCGTCCGCTGCGCGGGCCGGCACGGCCGGCAGCCCCTCCGCCCGCGGTGCGGGCTCGGCGGTGCGTCGCTCCGCGGTGCCCGCGGTGCCGGCTCGGCCGGCGCGCGTGGTGCGGGCTCGGCCGGCGGTCGTGGTGCCGGCTCGGCCGGTGGTCGCGGCTCGGCGTCCGGCACCGGGTCCCGGTCCGGTGGACGCGGATCGACCGGTGCCCGCGGCGCCGCCGGCGGGGCCAACGGTCGCGGCGGTCGCAAGGGCGAGGACGACCAGGCCGCCGAGCGCGACAGCCTGGTCTACGAGCAGGACTGGCTCGGTGACGACGACGTCGCGCCCGGAGTCCTCGACTGAGGCCGCCTCGTTCGAGTGTTCGTGATGCAGGTCCCCGCTCTCGGGCGGGGACCTTCGTCATGTCCGGGTGGCGTCAGGCGACGACGGTCGTGATCGGTTGCGAGGAGTCGGCCGGCAGGTCGAGCAGGGACGGCGTACGACCGCGGGCGACGAGCTCGGCCCCGAGTGCGGCGACCATGGCGCCGTTGTCGGTGCACAGGCCCGGGCGCGGCACGCGCACGCGGATGCCCTGCGCGGCCGCCCGCTCCTCGGCCATCGCGCGCAGCCGGCTGTTGGCGGCCACGCCGCCGCCGATGAGGATGTCCTCGATCCCGCGGCTGGTGGCCGCGTCGATCGCCTTGCGGGTCAGCACGTCGCACACCGCCTCCTGGAACGAGGCGGCGACGTCGGCGACGTCGATGGTGACGCCCTCGCGCTGCTGGGTCTCGACCCAGCGGGCGACGGCGGTCTTGAGGCCCGAGAAGGAGAAGTCGAAGCGGTGCCGCTCGAGGTCGCGGCGGCTGGTGAGCCCGCGCGGGAAGTCGATGGCGACGCTGTTGCCGCTGCGCGCCTGCTTGTCGATGTGGGGTCCGCCGGGGAACGGCAGGCCCGAGCAGCCGGGCGACCTTGTCGAAGGCCTCCCCCGCCGCGTCGTCGATCGTCGAGCCCATCGGCTCGACGCCGACGGTGACGTCGGTGACCTCGAGCAGGCTGGAGTGGCCGCCCGAGACGAGCATGGCCAGGCAGGGCTCGGGCAGCGGTCCGTGCTCGAGCTGGTCGACCGCCACGTGGGCGGCGAGGTGGTTGACGCCGTAGATGGGCTTGCCCAGGCCGAGGGCCAGGGCCTTGGCGCTGGCCACGCCGACCAGCAGCGCTCCGGCCAGGCCGGGGCCGCTGGTGACGGCCACGGCGTCGATGTCGCTCAGCGCGATGCCGGCCGTCTCCGCGGCGCGCTCGATCGTGGGCACCATCGCCTCGAGGTGGGCGCGGCTGGCGACCTCGGGCACCACGCCGCCGAAGCGGGCGTGCTCCTCGACGCTGCTGGCGACCGTGTCGGCCAGGAGGGTGTGCCCCCGGACGATGCCGACCCCGGTCTCGTCGCAGGAGGTCTCGATCCCGAGGACCAGCGGCTCGTCAGTCATGGGCCGTCGCCGTGTGCTCGCGGGCGGCGCCCGGGAGCCAGCGACACATCACCAGCGCCTCGGACCCGTCGCGGTAGTAGTGGGGGCGCACGTCGATGACGCTGAACTGCCGGGCCACGTAGAAGCCGAGCGCGGGGGCGTTGGTCACGCTCACCTCCAGCAGCATCCGCGAGGCGCCCTCGGTGTCGACGAGGAGCTCGTCGAGCAGGCGCGAGGCGAGGCCCGTGCGGCGCGCGTCGGGGCGTACGCCGATCCGCAGCAGGTCGACGATGTCGCCCGCGGTCATCGTCACGGCGTAGCCGGAGAGGTCGTCGGCGACGACGAAGCGGCGCCCCAGGCCGTCGATCTCCTGGCGGATGAGCTCCTCGCTCCACGCGTCGGGTCCGAACAGCTCCTGCTCGAGGGCACGGAGCGCCGGCAGGTCGGCGAGGGTGGCGGGACGGATCACGAGACGGGCTTCCTGGGTGCGCCGGCGACCGCGTCGGGGCGGCGCAGGTAGAGGGGTTCGGGGTCGAGCAATTCTACGAGCTCGGACACGACGCCGGCAGCCAGCCAGCCGGCGCTCGGCCGGGTGGGGGCGATCGGGTGCGGGAAGGCATCGGGGTAGAGCTCGGGGCCGGCGCCGGCGACCGGGGCGTCGGTGGCGACCTCGGCCGGACGGGTGACGACCGGTCCTTCGAGGCGACGGCCGTCGGCGTCGTACGAGGCCAGGTAGACCTCCTTGCGCCGCGCGTCGGTGGCGACGAGGAAGCTGTCGTGGGCGGTCCCGCTGCCGACGACCTCCAGCGCGACGGCGTCGAGGGAGCAGACGCCGTAGACGGGGATGTCGAGGACGAAGCCGAGGGTGCGAGCGGTCACGACCCCCACGCGGAGGCCGGTGAACGGACCGGGACCGACGCCGACCGCGACGGCCGTGAGGTCCTGGCGCACGACGCCCGCCTCCTCCATGCACCGCGCGATGAGCGGCGCGAGGTGCTCCCCGTGCTTCATCGGCTGCTCGGAGGAGTGCTCGACGACCACGCGCTCGCCGTCGTGGAGGGCGACGGAGACCAGCGGGGTCGCGGTGTCGAAGGCCAGCAGCACGGCGTCGAGGCTACTGCCCGACGATCCAGCGCAGCGAAACCCGGCGGGGGTCGAGCTCGTCGCCGACCGGCGCGTCACCGACGGTCCGCTCGATCACGACCTCGAGGCGCGAGTCGGCCAGTCCCTCGGCCAGGCCCGCACCCCACTCCACGACGGTCACCGCCGAGTCGAGCGAGGTGTCGAGGTCGAGGTCGTCGAGCTCCTCGAGCCCGCCGAGCCGGTAGGCGTCGACGTGGACCAGGTCGGGCCCGTCGCCCAGGGCCGGGTGCACCCGGGCGATCACGAACGTCGGCGAGGTGACGCCGCCGCGCACGCCGAGTCCCTCGCCGAGCCCCTGCGTGAAGGTCGTCTTGCCGGCGCCCAGCTCACCGGTGAGCACCACCAGGTCGCCGGCGACCAGGCCGGACCCGACGCGCACGCCGAGCTCGCGCATCGTCTCCGCGTCGGGGGCGTCGAAGGTCGTGCCGAGCCACCTCGCGAGCTCGACGTAGGGGCTCGTCCCGCCGGTGACGACGAAGTCGTGCGCCTCCCAGAAGGCGACGGTGCCGGGCAGCTCCTCGCGGGCCACGACCCGCACCGCCGAGCGACCCGTCGCCGCCTCCACGGCCGCGTCCACCAGGGCCGAGGCCACTCCCCTGCCCTGGGCGGCGGGCGTCACGCCGAAGCGGCGGAGCACGAGCCCGTCGGGGTCGGGGTCGAGCACGACGCACCCCACGGGACGGTCGTCGAGGACGGCGAGCAGGCCGCCGCGCCGGGCAAGGAGACGCTTGACGGAGTCGACGTCCTCGCCGAGCGCGTCGGCCGGTGGGTCCAGGGCGGGCCGGGCGCCGAAGGCCTCCCGCACGACCGCGAGGACGTCGGCGGCCGCCTCGGGTCCCACCCGGCGTACGACGACGCTCACAGCAGGCCCTCGCCCTGGGCGAGGGAGATGAGGTCGTCGAGCTCGGCGGTGACCTGCTTGTGGCGCTCGAGCAGCACCATGTGGCCGGCGCCCTCGCACTCCAGCAGGCTCGAGCCGGGGATGCGGCTGTGCAGCTTGCGGCTGTGCCCGACGGAGGTGATCTTGTCCTCGGTGCCGCAGATGATCGCCGTCGGCACCCGGCTGAGGGGTTCGAGGTGATCGAAGTGGTCGAGGGTCGCGAAGGCCGGGTAGAAGTCCGCGACGACGGCGAACGGCGTCGAGTTGAGCATCGAGTAGACGAACTCCACCATCGCGGCCGGTACGTCGTCGCCGTCGCCGAACGCGTAGCGGTCGGTGAAGACGTCGGCGACGGCGTGGCCCCACGCTCGCGCGACGTCGACGACCCGGTGACCGCGGTCGAGGGTGCGCACGGCACGGCCGACGAACCGGCCGCCGAGTCCCAGCGGCAGCATCGGGAACAGGATCCGGCCGGGGTCCAGCCCGCCCGCCGTGGTGGACATGAGGGCGGCACCGACGACCGTGTCGCCGAACAGCTCGGGATAGTGCTCGGCCAGGGAGATGACGCTCATCCCGCCCATCGAGTGGCCGACGACGACGCACCGTCCGGGGACGGTGTCCTCGATGACGCGGCGCAGGTCGTGGCCGAGCTGCTCGATCGTGCAGTGCTCCTCGTCGGAGCGGGCGGACCGGCCGTGGCTGCGCTGGTCGTAGAAGACCGTGCGCACCTGGCCGCGGTAGGCCGCACGCTGGAAGTGCCAGCAGTCGAGGTTCAGCGAGTAGCCGTGCACGAAGACGACGGTCAGGTCGTCGTCGGTGGCGGGCACCCCGCCGAAGTCCTCGGGCTCGTCGATCTCGACGTAGAGGTCGACCGCGTCGTCGGCGACGACCACGCGCGGCGCGCTGTGGAGCGCACCGAACGCCACGTCCTCGCCGGCGGCACGGTTGCCGATGACGCGGTTCTGGCGGGCGATGCCCACGGCGCCGGCGGCGGCGGCCAGGCCGGCTGCGCCCACGACGGTGCCGAAGATGCGGCCCTTGATGCTCAACGGCTGGTCCTTCCGGAGTCCTCGGTGTCGGCGTCGCCATCGGAGTCGACGTACCGGCGGACCAGCCGACCGCCGACCCGGGTCACGATCTCGTAGCTGATCGTGTCGACGGCGTCCGCCCAGTCCTGGGCGGTGGGCTCACCGAGATCGCCGGGGCCGAAGAGGACGACCTCGGTCCCGGCCGGCGGCAGCTCGCCGTGCAGGTCGACGACGAGCTGGTCCATGCACACGCGACCGCGGACCGGTCGCTGGGAGTCGCCGACCCAGACGTGGGCGGTGTTGCCGGCGGCTCGCGGCACCCCCTCGCCGTAGCCGGCCGGCACGACGCCGACGGTGGTGTCCTCCGCGGCGTGCCACGTGTGCCCGTAGGAGACGCCCTCCCCGGCCCGGACGACCTTGGTCATCACCAGGCGGGCCCGCACGGTCATCGCGGGCCGGAGGCCGAGGCGGGGGCTCACGCCGGGCGCCGGGTCGAGGCCGTACGTCGCGATGCCGCAGCGGACGAGGTCGAAGTGGGACGAGGGTCGCAGGATCGTCGCGGCGGAGTTGGCGAGGTGGGTGACGTCCGGGTCGAGCCCCGCCGCGTCGGCCAGGGCGAGCGCCTCGCGGAAGGCCGCCTCCTGGGCGTCGTTGGCCGGGTGGGCGGGCTCGTCGCTGGCGGCGAGGTGCGACCAGATCCCGGTGACGGTGATCCGCCCCTGCCGCTCCAGGTCGCTCGCGACGGAGAAGAGGTGCTGCCACTCCGACCGGGGTGCCCCGCCGCGCGCGAGGCCGGTGTCGACCTTGAGCTGCACCCGGGCGGGGCCGACCGCCGCGATCTCCTCGAGCTCGGCGACCGAGTAGGCGGTGACCTCCACCCCGGCCGCGACCGCGGCGGCGAAGTCGTCCCCGGGGGCGCTGAGCCAGCACAGCAGCGGGCCGTGGTCGCCGGCGGCCCGCAGCGCGAGCGCCTCGTCGATGGTCGCCACGCCGAGCCAGTCGGCACCGGCGTCGCGGGCGGCAGCGGCCACCTCGACCATGCCGTGGCCGTAGCCGTCGGCCTTGACGACCGCCATCAGCTGCACGGGCCCGTCGACGCTCACCAGGTCCTTGAGGATGCGGACGTTGTGCCGGACGGCCGCGAGGTCCACCACGATCTCGGCGCGCTGCGGCACGGGATCGGTCATGCCGGCGATCATCCCAAACCTTCCAGGACGTCGCGCACCAGCCGCGGGATCTGGACGGCGACCCGGCTCGCGGTCAGCGGTCCGCCGGCGGCCGCCTGGGTCGCGGCCGCTCCGTGCAGCCACGAACCGACGGACGCGGCGTCGTACGGCTCGAGTCCCGCCGCGAGCAGCGCACCGACGAGCCCGGCGAGCACGTCGCCGGCGCCGGCGGTGGCGAGCCACGGCACCCCGGTGGTGGTCACCCGGACCCGCCCGTCGGGGCTGGCGACGAGCGTGTGGTGCCCCTTGAGCAGCACCACGCAGTCGAAGCGGGTCGCCGCGGCGCGTGCGTGCTCCAGCGGCGAGGCCTCGACCACCTCGCGCTCGACGCCGAGCATCGCCGCCAGCTCACCGGCGTGCGGGGTCAGCACGCAGCCGGGCAGCGTCCCGTCCACGTGGCGCAGGGCGTCGGCGTCGACGACCACCGGTACGTCGTCGGCGCGGGCGTCGGCGAGCATCGTGCCCGCCTCGTCTCCGCCGCCGGGGCCCACGACCCAGGCCTGGACGCGGCCGTCGCCGACGACCTCGGGGTGGGCCGTGCGCACGGTGTCGGCGATCGCCTCCGGCCCGACGTAGCGCACCATCCCGACCAGCCCGCAGTTGGCGCCCGACACGGCGAGCAGCGCCGCACCCGGGTAGGTGCCCGAGCCTGCGCGCACGCCCACCACCCCGCGGGTGTACTTGTGCGCGACGTCGTCGGGCCGCGGCAGCAGCGTGCGTACGTCGTCGGGCTGGAGCGCCTCGACCGCCGGCGGGCCGAGGTCGGAGTCGTCGAGGCCGAGGTCGACGAGGTGGACGGCGCCGGCCGCGAGGGAGGCGGGGTCGGCGAGGTGGGCGACCTTGTGGGTGCCGAAGGTGACGGTGAGGTCGGCGCGGACGTGCGGGCCGTCGAGGGTGCCGCCGTCGACGTCGACGCCGGACGGCACGTCGACCGCGACGACGGGAGCCGCGGCGAAGCGCTCGAGGACCGCCACCGCGTCGGGGCGGAGCCCCGGGCGACCGCCGATGCCGACGATGCCGTCGAGGAGCACGTCGGGTGTCGGGTGGAGGGTGTCGAGGTCCCGGGTCGCCCGGCCGCCGGCGGCTCGCAGGGCACCGAGCCCCGCGTCGTGCACGCGGTCCGCGAGGAGCAGCGCCTCCACCGCCGCGCCCCGCGCCGCCAGCCGGGCGCCGGCCCACAGCGCGTCGCCACCGTTGTCGCCGGGGCCGACCAGCAGCAGCACGCGCCGGCCGTAGCCATCGCCGAGCAGGTCGAGGACCGCTGCGGCCAGGCCTGCGGCGGCACGCTGCATCAGCGCACCGTCGGGCAGCTGCGCCATCGCGGCCTGCTCCGCCCGGCGTACGTCCTCGACGAGGTGGGCGCGCAGCACGGGCTCAGCTCTCCAGCACCACGACGGCCGAGGCGATGCCGGCGTCGTGGGACAGCGAGACGTGGACGTGGGCCACGCCCATCGCCTCGGCGCGGGCGGCGACGGTGCCTCGGATCTCGAAGCGCGGGCGGCCGGTCTCCTCCGAGACGATCTCGGCGTCGTGCCACGCCATCCCGACGGGCGCGCCGAGCGCCTTGGCGATCGCCTCCTTGGCGGCGAACCGCGCGGCCAGCGAGGCCGCCGGCCGCGACGCCTCGGCGTCGGTGAACAGGCGCGCGCGCAGCGACGGGGTGCGCTCGAGGGACTGCACGAAGCGGTCGATGTCGACCACGTCGATCCCGACGCCGATGACGGGCACGCGCGTCCCCGGCCCTACTCGACCGTGACGGACTTGGCGAGGTTGCGGGGCTGGTCGACGTCGTGGCCGAGCTGGGTGGCCAGCTCGCACGCGAACAGCTGCAGCGGCACCACGGCGACGAGCGGCTGGAGCAGCACCGGCACCTGGGGCAGCGTGATCAGCACGTCGGCGTAGGGGGTGATGGTGGTGTCGCCCTCCTCGGCCAGGCAGAGCGTGCGGGCACCGCGCGCCCGCACCTCCTGGATGCCGCTGATCATCTTGTCGTGGAGCTGGTCGCGGCCGCGGGGCGGCACCACGCACAGGATCGGCAGGCCCTCCTCGACGAGGGCGATCGGTCCGTGCTTGAGCTCGCCCGCCGCGAAGCCCTCGGCGTGGAGGTAGGCGATCTCCTTGAGCTTGAGCGCGCCCTCGAGGGCCACCGGGTAGCCGGCGTGGCGACCGAGGAACAGCACCGAGCGGCTGTCGACGTGGTCGCGGGCGAGGGCGTAGACCTCCTCGGACTTGGCCAGCACCGTCTCGATGTGGCCGGGCATCTCCTCGAGCTGGTCCATGACCTGGGAGATCTCGTCGCCGAAGCGGGTGCCCTTGACCTGCGCGAGGTAGAGCGCGAGGAGGTAGCAGGCGACGAGCTGGGTGAGGAAGCCCTTGGTGGACGCGACACCGATCTCGGGACCGGCGTGGGTGTAGATCACGCCGTCGGACTCGCGCGGGATGGTCGAGCCGTTGGTGTTGCAGATGGCGAGCACCTTCGAGCGCTGCACCCGGGCGTGCCGGATCGCCTGGAGCGTGTCGGCGGTCTCGCCGGACTGGCTGATCGCGACGACCAGGGTGGCACTGGTGAGGATCGGGTCGCGGTAGCGGAACTCGCTGGCGAGCTCGACCTCGACGGGGATGCGGCACCAGTGCTCGATGGCGTACTTGGCCACCATGCCGGCGTAGAACGACGTACCGGCCGCGATGATGATGATCTTGTCGACGTCGCGCAGGTCCTGGTCGGACAGGCGCATCTCGTCGAGCTGGAGCAGGCCGTCGGTGCCGCGACGACCCAGGAGCGAGTCGGCGACCGCGCGCGGCTGCTCGAAGATCTCCTTGCGCATGAACCAGTCGTGGCCGTCCTTCTCGGCGGCCGAGAGGTCCCAGTCGACGTGGTAGCGACGGCCCTCGGCGGGCGTGCCGTCGAAGCCGGAGACGCTGACGCCCTCGCGGGTGATGGTGACGACCTGGTCCTGGTCGAGCTCCATCGCCTCACGCGTGTGCTCGATGAACGCCGCGACGTCGGAGCCGAGGAAGTTCTCGCCCTCCCCGATGCCGACCACCAGCGGGCTGTTGCGGCGGGCCGCGACGACGCGGTCGGGGTCCTGGGAGTCGACGGCGACCAGCGTGAAGGCGCCGGCGAGGTCGCGGCAGACGTTCTGCATGGCGACCGTCAGGTCGACACCGGTCTCGAGCTGCTCCTCGAGCAGGTGGGCGGCGACCTCGGTGTCGGTGTCGGAGGCCATCTCGACGCCCTCGGACTCGAGGCGCTGGCGCAGCTCGGCGAAGTTCTCGATGATCCCGTTGTGCACGAGCGCGACGCGGCGCTCGCGCCCGAGGTGCGGGTGGGCGTTGCGGTCGGTCGGCGGGCCGTGGGTCGCCCAGCGGGTGTGGCCGATGCCGGTGGTCACCTGCGGCAGCGGGGCGTCGGCGATGGCCTTCTCGAGGTTGGCCAGCTTGCCGGCGCGCTTGTCGGACACGATCGTGCCGCCGTCGACGAGGGCGATCCCCGCCGAGTCGTAGCCCCGGTACTCCAGGCGCCTGAGGCCCTCGATCACGACGCCTTGAGCCGGCTTGGCACCTACGTACCCGACGATTCCACACATGGCCGATGAGTCTATCTACAGGCCGCTGCGCGGCCGCGCCCCCATGCGGTGCCACAATCGCACCCATGTCCGAGGTCGCACCGCCCTCCAACGGCACGACCTCCAGCAGTTCGTCGGGAAGTGAGACCTCCCCCTACGTCGAGCTCGAGCGCGCGGCGTGGGCGCAGCTGGCCGGAACGGCCGAGACGACGCTCACGCGCGAGGAGGTCGCGCGGCTGCGCGGCCTCGGTGACCAGCTCGACCTGCGTGAGATCGAGCAGGTCTACCTCCCGCTCTCGCGCCTGCTGAGCCTCTACGTCGCAGCCAACTCGCGGCTCCACCGCGAGCAGGAGGAGTTCCTGCACCGCGTCACCCCGCCGCGTACGCCGTTCGTGATCGGGCTCGCGGGCTCCGTGGCGGTCGGCAAGTCGACGACCGCCCGCGTCCTGCAGCAGATGCTGGCCCACTGGCCCGAGCACCCGAACGTCGCGCTGGTGACCACCGACGGCTTCCTGCTGCCCAACGCCGAGCTCGAGCGCCGAGGCATCCTGCACCGCAAGGGCTTCCCCGAGTCCTACGACCGCCGGGCGCTGCTCAAGTTCGTCATCGACATCAAGTCCGGCCGCGACGAGGTCGAGGCGCCCATCTACTCCCACCTCGTCTACGACGTCCTGCCCGACGAGAAGGTCGTGGTCAAGCGCCCGGACATCGTCATCGTCGAGGGCCTCAACGTCCTGCAGCCCGCCCGGGTGCGCGACGACGGCCGGACCGGGCTGGCGGTGAGCGACTTCTTCGACTTCTCCGTCTACGTCGACGCCGCGCTGACCGACATCAAGCGCTGGTACGTCGACCGCTTCCTCCGCCTGCGCGAGACCGCCTTCCGCGACCCGGCCTCCTACTTCCGCAAGTACGCCGCGCTCTCCCACGACGAGGCCGTCGACCAGGCCACCCGGATCTGGGACTCGATCAACGAGCCCAACCTCGTCCAGAACGTCTCCCCCACCCGCTCCCGCGCCAACCTCGTGCTCCGCAAGGACGCCGACCACTCCGTCCGCTACGTGCGGCTGCGCAAGCTCTGACCGGGACGTCATGGGAATCCCGGGTCACGACCTTGAATTCTCATGACGTCACGAGGGGACACCCGCGCGAGACGAGCGCCTCGACGATCTGCGCGAAGAACTCGTCCGCGGCCACGCGGAGGCCGAGCAGCGGCAAGCCGGAGCACGATCGCGCGGTCCAGCGTGACCGCGTTGTGGCGCAGCGCGTCGGCGACGACGTTGGTCGCCCACTCGTGGTGGATCCCGTCGATCTCGACCACGACGCCCCACTGCTCCCAGCACACGTCGAGGTACCAACGGCCGTCCCGGGCCTGCCGGACGACCTGCCTGCTGGGCTCCGGGATCCCGCGACGTCGGCACTCGTGGGCGAACTCGTGCTCGCCGAGCGATCGCACGCCACCCAGCAGGTCGGTGATCACCGCGGTGACGAGCATCCGGCGACGATCGCGCTTGACCGTCAGGAGCTGGGAGCCGAACCGGTCGGCAGTCGTCATGCCCTGCTGGACGGCCATGGTCAGCAGGAGCGTTGCCTGCTTGTCGCTGCGTGCCCAGAGCGCGCCTCGTACGCCGGCGACCTCGGGACGGGTGCGCGGGATGCCGCTGCGCGCCAGGTCTGTCGTGAGCAGCCGTCGGGTCTGTCGAATGTCGATGCCCGGCGCCTTCCGGACCAGGACGCCCCGCGGCACGGACACTCGGACGACGTCCTCGGTGTAGTGCTCCAGCCCACCGGCGATGAGGGACGACGCCCCGTCGAGACAGCCGCGGTCCCCTGCCTCGAACACGGCGGACCACATCCGCCCCTCCAGCTCGAGTGGGCCGGTGTGCACGGCTATCGACTGCGTGTGGACCGGCAGCCACCGACACGCCGCCACGTGGGCCGCCAGCTCCGCGTCCGTGATCCCGAGGGTTCGGAGCTGGTCGCGGGAGACGACTCCGCCCTGGGGCAGCCCGATGCCGCGCACGGCCTCCAGACGGGCTGCCCGTTGGGCGCGGCTGCGTGGCTCCAGTCCCTTCTTCGGCACCGGCCGACGATGGCCCGCCCACGAGCCGCGCCGCACCGGGCAGCGCCGGGGCCTGTGGACGACGTACGAATCGGGCCTGTTGTGGACGCTTCGTGGCCGACGACGCTCCAGTGACGTCATGAGAATCCCGGGTTCGAACCACGAATTCTCATGACGTCCGCGGACGGTCACAGCTTCTTCTGCAGCTCCAGCAGCGTCTCGATGGTGCGGTAGCCCAGCGCCTCGTTCACGGCGTTCATCCACGTGTTGACCTCGGCGTTGGAGGTGTCGACCGAGACCAGGCCGGGCCAGGTCGCGAGGGCGAGGTCGTGGGTCGCCGTCTTGAGCACCAGCCCGAGCCGCCTGCCCCGGTGGGCGGGGTCGACGATCGTGATGCCGACCTGGCCGTGGGCCGGGTCGCTGTCGTCGACGCGCACGTCGGACACGCCGGCCACGGAGCCGTCCGGGGCGATCGCCATCGCCGTCAGCACGTGCCGCCCCACCGACACCTGCCGCTGCTCGGCCTCCCGGATCCGCTCCGGGGTCCACTCCGACGCCCGCAGGTCGAGCTCGCCGAGCGGCACCTCCGACATCAGCATGCCCAGCAGGCGTCCGAACGACGCGAGGTGCTCCTCCGGGCACACGGTGTCGAAGGTGACGACGCGGTAGCCGTCCGGGACCGGGGCCGATGCAAGCAAGGCGTCGCGGCGGGCGACGTAGTCGGCGAGGGTGAGCTCCTTCATCGACTCCCGGCTCGCCACCTCGTAGCCCAGCGCCCGCGCGAAGAGCTCAGGCCCGGTGCCGGACCCGCCCGGCGGGAGGTAGACCTCGCTCTGGACCGTCGTACGACCGTCGCCCGCGGCGATGACCTCGAGCTCCTGCACCAGCCGGCGGCCGATGCCCTCGCGGGTGCGGTCGGGCCGGACGTAGGCGAAGGCCATGGCGGTGTGGAGGTTCTCCCTCAGCGTGCGGACGACCAGTCCCGCACCGACCATCTCGCGGCCGTCGATCGCGGCCACCAGGGTGACGCCGCGCTCGGGGTTCGGCGTCGGCAGCGCGACGCGGCTCTGCTCCCACAGCGGCCACGGCTTGCCGGGCCGATCGGCGGTGGCGGCGTGCCCGACCTCCCACCAGGCGCGCAGCGCCGCCTGGTTGTGCGGGTTGAGCTGCTCGATGTCGACGCCCACGCCGCGACCGTAGTGGCCCGGCGCGCCGACCTGCACCCGGATAACAGGGTGCGTACGACGTCGCCGCTGCGACAGGGTCGGGGCATGACCACCGACTCACCGCTCCGCACCCGGCTGCGCGCGGCCCTGCTCGAGGCCCGCAGGGCCAGGGACGCCGAGACCGTGTCGACCCTGCGGACCGCACTGTCCGCGCTCGAGAACGCCGAGGCCGTGCCGACCACCGCCCGTGCCGGCGCGATCGAGCAGGCGCCCGTCGGGGCGGGCTCCGCCGAGGCGGCGCGCCGGGTGCTCAGTGACACCGACGAGCTGGCGCTCCTCGACGAGGAGATCGCCTCCTTGCGCGAGGCGGCACGGGTGCTCGCATCCTCGGCACCCGAGCGGTCGACCGCGGTCCGGCGCGCCGCCGAGGTGCTCGGCGACCTGAGGGAGCCCTAGGCGCGCGAGGCGCGCCGTCGGCGGCCTGCTTCGATCCGGTCGGCCTCGCGGATGGACGCTCGCGCCATCACCCGCCCCCGCCAGCGCACGAGCGCGCCGATCACCAGGACGAACGCGGGCATGCCGATCCCCAGCCAGAGCCAGGTGGAGAGCGGCGAGCTCGCCTCCACCGACGAGCCGTCCGGCGAGACCCAGAGCGTCCACGTGTCACCGACCTCGCGCTGCGGCGGGCCCGACCGACGGAACGTCGCCGTCCGTACGTCGTCGCCCTGGGACCAGCGCAGCTCGTAGGACGTCACGGTCCGGTCGTCGTCGTCCCCGCGCCGCGGATCCTCGTGCACGGAGACGACCGTCGTCTCCTGCTGGTCGGTGCCGCCCAGCAGGTGGTCGCGCGTGCCGGGCGTCAGGACGGCCAGCACGACGGCGAGCACCAGCCCGATCCCGATCCCGAAGGCCACGTCGCCGAGCGAGAGCCACCCTCGGTGCTCCGGCCCGTGCTCCTCGGGGACGGGCCGCGGATCGGCGGTCACGGGAGCGAGAGCTGGGTGCGTACGACGTCGGCGAGCCGCGAGGCGACGCCCTCGGCCTCGTCCTCGGTGGGCGCCTCGACCATGACGCGCACGATCGGCTCGGTGCCCGACGGGCGCAGCAGGATGCGGCCCCGCTCCCCGAGCACGGCCTCCTCCTCCGCGACGGCCGCGGCCAGCACGGCGTCCTCGTCGGCGCGCGACTTGTCGACGCCCGAGACGTTGAGCAGGACCTGCGGGAGCCGCGACATCACCGAGGCGAGGTCGGCCAGCGAGCGACCGGTGGTGGCCATCCGCTCCATGACGTGGAGGGTGGTCAGGATGCCGTCGCCGGTGGTGGCGTGGTCGCTGAGGATGACATGGCCGGACTGCTCGCCGCCGAGGTTGTAGCCGGAGATCTTCATCGCCTCGAGGACGTAGCGGTCGCCGACCTTGGTCTGGCGCACGCCGACACCACCCGCGCGCATCGCCTGCACGAAGCCGAGGTTGCTCATCACGGTGGCGACGACGGTGTCCTTCGCGAGCCGGCCCTGCTCGAGCAGCGAGAGGGAGAGGATCGCGAGGAGCTGGTCGCCGTCGACGACGTTGCCCTCGGCGTCGACGGCCAGGCAGCGGTCGGCGTCACCGTCGAGCGCGAAGCCGGCGTGGGCGCCGTGCTCGACGACGGCCTTCTGCAGGTCGCCGAGGTGCGTGGACCCGCAGTTGTCGTTGATGTTGAGGCCGTCGGGGTCGGCGTGGATCGCGATGACGGTCGCGCCGGCGTCCTCGAGCGCACGCGGGCCGGCGGCGTGCGCGGCCCCCTCGGCGCAGTCGAGGACGACCTTGAGCCCCACCAGCGGGTGGCTGATCGTGCTCTCGAGGTGGGCGGCGTACTCCTCGACCGCGGTCTCGTAGGTCTTCACCCGGCCGACGCTGCCGCCGGTGGGCCGCTCCCACGGCTCGCCCATCCGCCGCTCGATCGCGATCTCGATCGCGTCGTCGAGCTTGTGCCCGCCGCGGGCGAGGAACTTGATGCCGTTGTCGGGCATGGGGTTGTGGGACGCCGACAGCATCACGCCGAGGTCGGCGCCGAGCTTGTCGGTCATGTAGGCCACACCGGGCGTCGGCAGCACGCCGAGCAGGAGCACGTCGACGCCGGCCGACGCGAGCCCCGCGACGACCGCGGCCTCGAGGAACTGGCCCGAGATGCGGGTGTCGCGCCCCACGACGGCGAGGGGTCGGTGCCCCGCGAACTCGCCACGGTCGGCCAGCACGTGGGCCGCGCAGACCGAGAGGTCGAGGGCGAGCTCCGCCGTCAGGTCGGCGTTGGCCAGGCCCCGGACGCCGTCGGTGCCGAAGAGTCGCGTCATGGCCCGGAAGCCTACGGGTCGCCCGCGCCCGGCGCAGAAACGAGGCCGGACATGCGACGAGGCCCGCACCGTCTCATCGACGGTGCGGGCCTCGAGGTGCAGGTGAGGATCAGCGCTTGCTGAACTGCGAGGCCTTGCGGGCCTTCTTGAGCCCGGCCTTCTTGCGCTCCACGACGCGGGCGTCGCGGGTCAGCAGACCGGCCTTCTTGAGCGCCGGGCGGTTGGCGTCGGTGTCGATCCCGTTGAGGGAGCGCGCCACGCCGAGGCGCAGGGCGCCGGCCTGGCCGGCGATGCCGCCGCCGTGGATGCGGGCGATCACGTCGAAGCGACCCTCGAGCTGCAGCTCGACGAACGGCTCGTTGGCGATCTGCTGGTGCAGCTTGTTCGGGAAGTAGCTGTCCATCGAGCGACCGTTGATGGTCCACTCGCCGGTGCCGGGCACGATGCGCACGCGGGCGACGGCCTCCTTGCGGCGGCCGGTGGCCGCGCCGGGGGCGATGGTGGCCGGACGGGCCGGGGTGTCGGCGGAGGCGTCGCTCTCGGACGTGTAGCTCACGCCGTCGGCGCCGGTCTCGAAGGTCTCCTCGACCTCGCCCGAGTCCAGGGTGGTGTTCTCAGTCATCTGTGCGTCCTCAGTCACTGGGAGATCTGCGAGATCTCGAAGGGAGTGGCCTGCTGGGCCAGGTGCGGGTGGTCGGGGCCGGAGTAGACCTTGAGCTTCTTCAGCACCTGTCGACCGAGCTTGTTCTTCGGGAGCATGCCCCACACGGCGCCCTCGACGGCCTTGCGGGCGTCCTTCTCGAGGAGCTCACCGAAGGGGGTGGCCGAGAGGCCGCCCGGGAAGCCGGAGTGGCGGTAGGCCATCTTGGTGGTCTTCTTCGTCCCCGACAGCGACACCTTCGAGGCGTTCACGATGATCACGAAGTCGCCCATGTCCATGTGGGGGGCGAAGGTCGGCTTGTGCTTGCCGCGGAGGAGGTTGGCGGTCTGGACGGCGAGGCGGCCCAGGACCACGTCGGTGGCGTCGATGACGTGCCACTCACGCTGGATGTCAGCGGGCTTGGGGCTGTACGTGCGCACGGCGGTATCCCGTTCTTGGTTCGTTGGTCCCGGCCCTCGGACGAGGGCCGACTGGTGCTGCTGCGGCTTCTGACGAACACGGCCCGGATCGCTCCCTCCCCGAGATCGGGCTCAGCGGAGGGATGACGTCCGGATCTGCGACCCTCCCCGAGGGGAGCGGGCGCGGCAGGAGTCGCGACCAGCAAGACTACGGCTCACGCGCGAGGGGGGTCAAAACGGCGAGCGGGCTCCGGGAGCGGGTCCGCGCGAGCACGCCCGGGCAGAATGGCGGCGTGCGCAACGGCGGCGTGTCCTTCTGGTGGCAGCAGGTCGGGCTGCCCTCCCCCACCGACCGGCTCCAGGGTGACACGTCCTGCGACGTGGTGGTGGTGGGCGGTGGGCTCACCGGCCTCTGGACGGCGTACTACCTGGCCGAGGCCGACCCGACCCTCGACGTCCGGGTCGTCGAGGCCGAGTTCGCCGGCTTCGGCGCGTCGGGGCGCAACGGCGGCTGGCTGTCGAGCGAGCTCGCCGGCAGCGCGCGGACGTACGCCGCCGTGGCGGGCGAGGACGGCGTCCAGCGCCTCCGGGACGCGCTGCGGGCCACGGTCGACGAGGTCGTCGGGGTGGCCGCCCGGGAGGGCATCGAGGCCGACATCGTGCGCAGCGGCGTCCTCACGGTCGCCCGCTCGGAGGCCCAGCGCACGCGGCTCGGCGGCGAGCTCACCGCCGGGCAGGTGGCCGACCGGGTCCGGGTGGCCGGGGCCGTGTCCGGGCACTTCGACCCCGACTGCGCGCGCGTGCATCCCGCCCGCCTGGTGTCCGGCGTCGCCCGCGTCGTGCGGGAGCGCGGCGTCCGCATCCACGAGGGCACCCGGGCCACGTCGGTCGCCCCGGGCACGGTGGTGACCGACCGCGGCACGCTGCGGGCGCCGGTGGTGCTGCGCTGCCTGGAGGGCTTCACCGCCGGTCTCGCCGGCCACCGGCGCGACTGGCTGCCGATGAACTCCGCGATCGTCGTGACCGCGCCGCTCACCGACGCGCAGTGGGGCGGGATCGGGTGGGACGGCGAGGAGCTGCTCGGCGACGAGGCGCACGCCTACTGCTACGCCCAGCGCACCGCCGACGGGCGCATCGCGATGGGTGGGCGAGGCATCCCCTACCGCTTCGGCTCGCGCACCGACGTCGACGGCCGCACCCAGGGCCGGACGGTCGAGTCGTTGCGCTCGACCCTGACCAGCCTGTTCCCGTCGCTGGCCGGCATCCGGCTCGACCACGCCTGGTGCGGCGTGCTCGGCGTGCCGCGCGACTGGAGCGCCAGCGTCGCGTACGACCCCGCGACGGGCCTCGGGCACGCCGGCGGCTACGTCGGCTCGGGGCTGACCGCGACCAACCTGGCCGGACGGACCCTGCGCGACCTGGTGCTCGGGCACGGCACCGACCTGACCCGCCTCCCGTGGACCGGGCACCGGGTCCGGAGGTGGGAGCCGGAGCCGTTCCGGTGGGCCGGCGTCCATGCGCTGTACGGCCTCTACCGCGCCGCGGACCGCCGCGAGGACGACGGTCTGCGACGCACCAGCCGGATCGCCCGGGTCGCCCACCGCGTCGCCGGACGCTGACCGCGGCCAGCACCGGCGCACGTCCCACTGCTGGACACCTGATTCGCGGTCGCCGCGGACGGCGGACTAGGTTGAGGGGACCCCAC
This sequence comes from uncultured Actinomycetota bacterium, assembly GCA_963701485.1. GTDB lineage: Bacteria > Actinomycetota > Actinomycetes > Propionibacteriales > Nocardioidaceae > Nocardioides. The sequence goes on along the minus strand of CAVPAA010000006.1, from coordinate 132,493 downwards.
AGACGTACAAATACGTATGAACAGGAGCCGACGTGACCGACGTTGCGGCCAAGGATTCCCTGACTGTCACCGACAACCGGACCGGTCAGCAGTACGACATCGCGATCACCGACAACACGATCGCAGCCAAGGACCTCGGGCAGATCCGCCTCGATGAGGAGCAGCCCGGTCTCGCGACCTACGACCCCGGATTCGTCAACACTGCCTCGTGCCGCTCGTCGGTGACCTTCATCGACGGCGACAAGGGCATCCTGGAGTACCGCGGCTACCCGATCGAGCAGCTGGCGGAGAAGTCCAACTTCCTCGAGGTGGCGTACCTCCTCATCCACGGCGAGCTGCCCACCAAGGAGCAGTACGACGCCTGGGTGCACGAGATCACCTACCACACGTTCGTGCACGAGAACGTGAAGTCGTTCATGCAGGGCTTCCGCTACGACGCCCACCCGATGGGCATGCTGATGGCCTCGGTCGGCGCGCTGTCGACGTTCTACCCCGACGCCCGCAACATCAGCGACGCGGACAACCGCCACATGCAGATCGTCCGCATGATCGCCAAGATGCCGACCCTCGGCGCCTGGGCGTTCCGCCACGCGCAGGGCAAGCCCTATGTCTACCCGGACAACGACCTCGGCTACACCGCCAACTTCCTCTCGATGCTCTTCAAGATGAGCGAGTCGAAGTTCGAGGCCGACGAGCGCCTGGTCAAGGCCCTCGACGTGCTGTTCATCCTGCACGCCGACCACGAGCAGAACTGCTCGACCAACGCGGTCCGCTCGGTCGGCTCCTCGCAGGTCGACCCCTACTCGGCCGTGTCCGCCGGTGTCGGCGCCCTCTACGGCCCGCTGCACGGCGGCGCCAACGAGGCCGTGCTGCGGATGCTCAAGCGCATCGGCAGCAAGGAGAACATCCCCGCCTTCATCAGCGGCGTGAAGGACGGCAACGAGCGCCTCATGGGCTTCGGCCACCGGGTCTACAAGAACTACGACCCGCGCGCCAAGATCATCAAGAAGTCCGCCGAGGACGTCTTCGAGGTCACCGGCACCAACCCGCTGCTCGACATCGCGCTGGAGCTGGAGAAGATCGCGCTGGAGGACGAGTACTTCGTCAAGCGCAAGCTCTACCCCAACGTGGACTTCTACTCGGGTCTCATCTACGAGGCCTTCCAGTTCCCGCCGGAGATGTTCACCGTGCTGTTCGCCATCGGCCGCACCCCGGGCTGGCTGGCACAGTGGTCGGAGCTGGTGCAGGACAAGGACCAGAAGATCGCCCGTCCCAAGCAGATCTACACCGGCGACCGCGAGCTCACCTTCACCCCGGCGTCCGAGCGCTGGAGCTGAGCCTCAGCGCCAACGGGTGTCACCTTGCCCGGCTGCGCCGTGCTGCGGCGCTCACACCACCGAGGGCCATGCGGCTTCGCCGCATGGCCCTCGCGGCGTTCAGGGCGTTCGTGCGTCGTTGCCCCATCTCGATGCTTCATCCGGAGCCGCGGATGTCACTACACTCCCGAGCACTCGGGGCGTGGGACGACGGGCGGTCACGGAGGTGACGTGGGGACACGTGGGGACGGCACCCTCGGCTCGGTGCTGCGAGCCCTGCGGGAGGACGCCGGCTTCTCGCAGGAGGAGCTCGCCGAGCGAGCGGGGCTGAGCCCGCACGCGATCAGCGCGCTGGAGCGCGGCACCCGGACCCGGCCCTACCCGCACACGCTCCGCTCGCTGGCGTCCGCGCTCGCCCTGGACGAGGACCAGCGCGCCGCGCTGCTGGCCGCGGTCCCGTCGCGGTCACCGCGCGCGGCTGCCCCCACGTCCACGGCGGACGGCACTCCCGGCAGGCGCGACCTGCCGGTCCCGGCCACGCCGCTCATCGGTCGCGACGACGACGTCGGGCGCGTCGCCGACCTGCTGCGCACCAGCCGCCTGGTCACCCTCAGCGGGCCCGGCGGGGTCGGCAAGACCCGCCTCTCCCTGGCCGCAGCGGCGATGGTCCGCGACCGCTACGCCGACGGCGTACGCCTGGTCGAGCTCGCGCCGCTGCTCGAACCGGGCCAGCTGCTCCCAGCCGTCGCCGACGCCGTGGCCGCCACCCGCGACCCCACGCAGTCCGTCACCGACGACATCGTCGACCGGCTGCGCGGCCAGCACCTGCTGCTCGTGCTGGACAACGTCGAGCACCTCCTCGACGCCGCGCCGGACGTCGCCGCGATCGTCGAGGCCGTGCCCGACCTGTCCGTCCTGGCCACCAGCCGCGCGCCGCTGCGCGTGCGCGGCGAGACGGAGTACGCCGTGGAGCCGCTCGAGGTGGACGACCAGCCGGACGGGACGCCCTCCCCCGCGGCGCGGCTGCTGCTCGACCGCGCGCAGCGGGTCAACCCCGGCTGGGGCGCCGACCCGGACGACGCCGCAGCCGTCGCTGCCACCTGCGAGCGGCTTGCCGGGCTCCCGCTCGCCCTCGAGCTCGCGGCGGCCCGGGCGCGGCTGCTCGACCCCGTGTCGCTGCTGCAGCGGCTCGACACGGCGCTGCAGGCCGGTCCACGCGACCTCCCGCCCCGCCAGCGCACGATGCGCGCCACCCTGGACTGGAGCCAGGGACTCCTCGACGCACCCGCACGCCGGCTGCTGCGGCTCATGGGTGTCTTCGCGGGCGGCACCACCCTGGCCGACCTCGAGGCGATCGGCGCCCGGGTCGGGATCCCCGACGGTGAGGTCGTCACCAGCCTCGAGGAGCTCGTCGAGCACTCGCTGGTCCTCGCCGAGGGCTCGGGGCGGCTGCGGATGCTGGAACCGGTCGTCCAGTACGCCCGCGACCTGCTGCGCGAGGCGGGCGAGTGGGAGGACGCCGCGCGGGCCCACGCGGCCCACTACCTCACGGTTGCCGAGGCCAACCACTCGAGCTATCGCGACGGCGGCCAGGTCGCGGCGCTCAACCGCATCGATCTCGAGCACGCCAACCTCACCGCGGCCGCCGAGCGCTCGCTGGCGGCCGGTGACGTCGAGACCCCGGCCCGGATGGCGTGGGAGCTGTGGCTCTACTGGTGGCTGCGCGGCGGCCACGACCACGGCCGGCGGTTCGCGGAGACCGCCCTCCACCACGCCGCGGACCTGCCCGACGACGTGCATGCCCGCGCTGCGCTCGCTGCCGCCACGATGGCCTTCGCCATGGACGACGTCCCAGCGGCCGGTGGATGGTGGGCACGCTCCCACGAGCACGCCGGCGACGACCCGGCGATCCTCTCCAACGCCGTGGCGGGCGAGGGCCTGGTGGCACTCGTCGAGGGCGACCTCGCGCTGGCCCGCGACCGTTTCGAGGCGGCCAGGGACCATGCCCAGGTCGGTGGCCCCGAGGTCCAGTGGACCTGGGGGTTGGCGCACGTCTGGCTGGGCACCGTGGCACTCCTCGACGGTGACGCCGACGAGGCCGTGCGGCTGATCGAGGCCGGCCTGGACTCGGCGCGGAGTCGAGAGGACCGGTTGTCGTCCTACATCGCGCTCTACAACCTCTTCCAGGTCGAGCTCGGGCGCGGCGACCACGACGCCGCCCGCCGCCACCTCGAGGAGAGCACCCGGCTCTCGCTCGAGACCGGCGACCAGGCCAACCTCGCCTACCTCCTCGACGCGGGGGCGGTGCTCGCCGCGGCCTCCGACCAGCACGCGCGGGTGCCGCTGCTGCTCGGCGCGGCCCAGGCGATCCGCGAGGCGCAGGGGGCGCAGGGCTACGGCTACTACCGGCCCGACCCCGCCACCATCACCGCGGCCGCCGAGGACGCCCGGTCGCACCTCGGTCCCGACCGCTACGACGACGCGCTCGACACCGGACGCGGCTTCACCGTCGCCCAGGCCGCCGCGATGCTGCGCGACCCCGACCCCGACCCCGACCCCGACGTCGCCGCGGGCTGACCCGGCCGGACCCCGCACACCGCTCGTACACCTGCGGCTGTCCGTGGTCGACGACGTCGTACGACGCCGAGGGTGGAGGCACGGCACGCACCCGTGCCCCCCACCACCCGAGGAGCCGCACATGAGCACCACGCTCGACCCGTCCACCGCGTCCGGCCCGCACCGCGACGCCAGCGCCGGCGCACCGCCCCGGCCACCCGGCCGCGGGTGGGTGCTCGCCGGCCTCGGCGCCGGCCTCGCCGGGATCGCCTCCGTCGTCGTCAGCGGCATGGTCGACGCCGTCTACGACCCGACCACCAGCGGGGACGCGGAGGCGATCACCGAGGCCACCTCCGAGCTGGTGCCGCAGATCCTGACCTTCCACACCGCGACGATGCTCTCCTGCGCCCTGCTGGTCGTGTTCGCAGCGGGCCTGCACCGCCACCTGCTGCGACGCACGCATCCCGACAGCATCGTGCCGGGCGTGGCGGCGATCGGGCTGGTGATGGTCTGCGTCGCCCAGCTGCTGGGCGCGGGCCTGACCACCGAGTTCGCCTTCGGGCTCTCCGACCCGGAGGTCGACCTGGTCCCCGAGACGGTCGTCTTCTTCGGTCACTGGATCGGCACCATCCCCTGGCTGTGGGGAGGCATCGGCCTCACCGCCCTCGCGATGGCGAGCGCGGCGTTCAGGCAGGGCGCCTTCGCCCGCTGGGTCGGCTGGACCAGCCTCGTGCTCGGCGGCATCACCACGCTGTTCCTCGTCAGCCCGGTGCAGTACATGGCGGGCATGACCGGACCGATCTGGCTCGTCATCGTGTCCGTCGCGCTCCTGCGCTCGGTCCGCCGCGCCTGAGATGGGACCGGTCGCGCACGACGAGGTGGGGACGGCGTCCGACCTCGCACCCGACTTCGCGTCGTACGTCGCCGCACGACGCCCCGTGCTGCTCCGCTGGGCGCGCGCCGTCGCCGGCGACCCGCACAGCGCGGAGGACCTGCTCCAGGACTCCCTCGTCCGGGTCCTGCCCCGCTGGGAGTGCCTGCGCGAGCGCGCCGCCGCCGACGCCTACGTCCGGCGCACCATCACCCGCCAGTACGTCAGCTGGCAGCGCCAGCCGTGGCGGCGCGACGAGGTCTCCTCCGACGACCTCCCGGAGACCGTCGCGGACGTCGGCCCGCGCCCGCCCGTGGACCCGTCGGGCCGGCTCTGGGACCTCGTCGTGACACTCCCGCCCCAGCAGCGCGCCGCCGTCGCCCTGCGCTACTACGAGCAGCTCAGCGTGGCCGAGACCGCCGCCGTCCTCGGCTGCTCGACCGGCACCGTCAAGTCCAACACCAGCCGCGGCATCGAGGCGCTCCGCCGGCTCGCCGCCCACCAGGCACCGACCCGATGACCAGACTGACCGACCACGACCAGCCGACGTCCACCGAGAGGACACCCCATGTCGACACCGCCCCCCAGCCCACCAGCAGGTCCGCCCACGCCGGCCGCGTCCTGGCTACCCGCCGACTTCCGCCACCCGACCCGGGTCGAGGTCCCGTTCGGGCACCACCTGCGGCCGATCCGCGCCGAGGACACCGACCTCGACATGGTGGCCGTGATGGGCTCGCGCGAGCGGCTGTGGAGCATCTACGGCGAGGCGTGGGGGTGGCCGCCCGCCGACATGACGCACGAGGCCGACCGTGCCGACCTGGCCCGCCACGCCGCGGAGATGGAGACGCACGAGTCGTTCAACTACGCGCTCCTCGACACCGACGAGACGGCGCTGCTGGGCTGTGTCTACATCGACCCGCCGGAGAAGCCGGGCGCCGACGCGGAGATCTCGTGGTGGGTGGTGGACGAGTGCGTGGGCACCGAGCTCGAGGCGGCGCTCGACGAGCTCGTCCCGCGCTGGATCGCCGCCGACTGGCCGCTGGAGCAGCCGCGCTACGTCGGCCGTGACCTCACGTGGACCGAGTGGATCGCACTGCCTGAGCGCCGCGCCGGTCATACGGCGGAGCCGGATGATCTGTAGCGGCGCGAGCGCCGCAGCACGGCGCCAGCCGGGCAAGGCGGCCTGTCACCCCAGGTCTCTGCACCTTTACAGCCCGTTCTCAGGGCATCCACAGGGTCGCGGCGCATCGTCGAAGACATGAGCGACGGACAGAACCCCCAGCACCCGCGACCCGCCGACGACAACCCGTACCAGCGCGCGTCCGCCGGGTGGACCGGGACGGACTCGTACCCCACCCAGCCCGTGCCCCCCACGTACCCCGGGCTCCCGCTCCAGCAGCCCACCCACGCGCCGCCCCGCGACCGCAAGGGCCGGGGCCGGACGGGTCTGGCCGCCGCCGTCGTCGCCACCTCCCTGCTCGTCGGCGGAGGCGCCGGCATCGGCGGTGCGGCCTGGTGGGACGCCACCCAGGACGGGTCGGGCGGGTCGTCGCAGGCGAGCCCCGTGTCGACGTCGCCGGTGTCGTCGCAGTCGCAGGCCCCGGCGGCCAACGGGTCCGTGGAGTCGGTGGCCCAGAAGGTGCTGCCCAGCGTCGTCAAGATCGACGTCACCACGGCCCAGGGGGGCGCGTCGGGCTCCGGCATCATCCTCACCGCCGACGGCACCATCCTCACCAACAACCACGTGGTGGAGGGCGCCGAGGCCGGCAGCCTCACCGTGTCCTTCGACGACGGCACGAGCGCCAAGGCGGAGGTCCTCGGCACCGACCCGCTCACCGACACCGCCGTCATCAAGGCCGAGGGGGTCACCGACCTCACCCCGGCCACGATCGGCAAGTCCGCCAACCTCGGGGTCGGTGAGAGCGTCGTCGCCATCGGGTCGCCGTTCGGCCTCGACGCCACCGTCACCAGCGGCATCGTCAGCGCGCTGGACCGTCCGGTCAACGTCGGCTCCGACGACCAGGGCAACTCCACGACGTACCCCGCGATCCAGACCGACGCCGCCATCAACCCCGGCAACTCCGGAGGTCCGCTGGTCGACCTGACCGGCGCGGTGATCGGCATCAACTCCTCGATCCGCACCGCGGCGTCGCAGTCGCCCTACGGCGGCGGCGAGTCCCAGTCGGGCTCGATCGGCCTCGGGTTCGCGATCCCCATCGACGAGGTGATGCCGATCGTGGACCAGATGGCCTCGGGCGAGACCCCGACGCACGCCCGGCTCGGCATCCAGGTCGGCGACGCGCAGACGGGCGACGCAGCAGGCGCCGTCGTGCGCGAGGTGACCTCAGGCTCGACCGCCGAGAAGGCCGGCCTGGGCTCCGGCGCCGTGATCACCAAGGTGGACGACCACCGCATCACGGGAGCCGACTCCCTCGTCGCCACGATCCGCTCCTACCGCCCCGGTGACTCGGTGAGCGTCACCTGGACGAGCGGCGGCAAGGAGCAGAGCGCGAACCTCGTGCTCGACTCCGACGCGACACAGGGCTGAGTCCCGCCACCCGGTTGGGCCGGCCGCGCCATGATGGTGCGGCCGGCCCTCTGCCGTGCGCGCCCGGACCACGACCCGAGGAGTCACATGCAGCTCGAGCTCAGCCCAGCGGACGCGGAGTTCCGGGAGAGGATGCGGGAGATCTTCACGACCAAGGTGTCGCCGGAGATCCGCGACACGGTCCTCGAGGGGCGCCACCTGACGCGCGACCAGATCGTCGAGGCCCAGCGGACCCTCAACGCCGAGGGGCTGGCCGTGCCGCACTGGCCCGTCGAGTGGGGCGGCCAGGACTGGACCGACCTCCAGCGGCACCTGTGGCACGAGGAGATGCAGCGCGCCGGCGTGCCGATCCCGCTGGCCTTCAACGCCTCGATGATCGGGCCGGTCATCGCCCACTTCGGCACGCAGGAGCAGAAGGAGCGCTTCCTGCCCGCCACGGCCAACCTCGACATCTGGTGGTCGCAGGGCTTCTCCGAGCCCGACGCCGGCTCCGACCTCGCCTCGCTGCGCACGACCGCCGTGCGCGACGGGGACGACTGGGTGGTCAACGGACAGAAGACGTGGACCACGCTCGGCCAGTACGGCGACTGGATCTTCACGCTCGTGCGGACCGACCCCGAGGTCAAGAAGCAGGCCGGCATCTCGATGCTCCTCATCGACATGACCACCCCGGGCGTCGAGGTCCGGCCGATCGAGCTGATCGACGGGGGCCACGAGGTCAACGAGGTGTGGTTCACCGACGTCCGGGTGCCGGGCGACCTGCTGGTCGGGGACCTCAACGGCGGCTGGACCATCGCCAAGTTCCTGCTCGGCAACGAGCGGGTCGGCGTGGCTCCGGTCGGTGCGACCAAGCGGGCGCTGGCGGCCCTGAAGGCCAACGCCGGGCCGCTGATGGACGACCCCCTGGTCCGCGCCCGGGTCGCCGACCTCGAGAACGAGCTGCTCGCCCTCGAGCTCACCGCCCTGCGCGTGGTGGCGCACTCCTCGGACGGGGCACCGCACCCGGCCTCGTCGGTCCTCAAGCTGCGCGGCACCGAGCTCCAGCAGGCGGTGAGCGAGCTCGCGCTCGACCTCGCCGGTCCGGCCTCGCTCGCCGCCCGCGCCGATGACGACTCACCGCAGGAGGGCTGGGCGCGGCGTTCCGCCCCGACCTACCTGAACCTGCGCAAGGCCTCGATCTACGGCGGGTCCAACGAGATCCAGCGCCAGATCATCAGCCGCACGATCCTGGGACTCTGAGGGGACTTCGACATGGACTTCACCTACGACGACGAGCAGCAGGCGCTGCGCGAGGCGGTCCGCGGCCTGCTCGCGACGGCGTACGCCGACCACGAGGCGCGGCGCCGCACGGTGGCCGACGACCCCGGGTTCGACCGCGCCCTGTGGGGCCGCCTGGCCGAGATGGGCGTCCTCGGCCTGCCGTTCAGCGAGGCCGACGGCGGCGTCGGTGCCGGGCCCGTCGAGATCGGGATCGTGTGCCAGGAGCTCGGCCGGGTGCTCGCCCCCGAGCCCTACCTCGCCTCGGTCGTGCACGCCGGCGGCCTCGTCGCCGCCGTCGGGACCGCCGAGCAGAAGGCCGACCTGCTGGGCCGGCTCAGCGCCGGCGAGGTCGTGCTGGCCGCAGCCGACACCTCGCCCGGCGGTCGCTGGGCCGCGCGCGCGGACGGCGTACGCGCCTCGGTCTCCGACGGCACGTGGACGCTCGACGGCGTGGCCGACCCCGTGGTGGGCGGTGCGTCCGCCGACCACCTCGTCGTCACCGCCGCGCTGCCCGACGGCGGCACCGGCGTGTTCGTCGTGGACGCCTCCGCGGCGTCGGTCACCGGCTACGTCGCGGCCGACCTCACGCGCGCCGCGAGCGTCACCTTCGAGGCGAGCGCCGCCACGCCGCTCGGCGAGCCCGGCCGCGACCTGTCGCCGAGCATCGCCACGATCAGCGACCTGACCCGCATCATGGGCGCCAACCAGGCGCTCGGGGTGATGCAGAGCCAGGTCCGCGCGACGACCGACTACCTCAAGAGCCGCAAGCAGTTCGGCGTCACGCTCAACACCTTCCAGGCCCTCACGTTCCGCGCCGCCGACATGTACGTCTCGCTCGAGCTCGCCCACAGCACCGTCGACTGGGCGACGATGACGATCGCCGGCGGCGACCGCGAGGTCGTGGCCGACGCCGCCGACCGCGTCGGGCTCCAGGTGTCCCGGGCGGCGCGCCACATCGGGCAGGAGGCCATCCAGCTCCACGGCGGCATCGGGATGACCGCGGAGTACGCCGTCGGGGTCGGCACCGCCCACCTCACCGTGCTCGAGCAGTGGCTCGGCAACGCCGGTCACCACCTGACGCGGCTCGCCGCCCGCGTCACCGAGCACGAGATGGTGGACGCGGTCTGATGGACCTCTCGCTGACCGAGGAGCAACAGGCCTTCCGCGACCTCGCCCGCGACTTCCTCGAGCGCGAGGCCGTCCCCCACCGGATGCAGTGGGACCACGACGAGTCGGTCGACCTCGCGATCGTGCCGAAGATGGCCGAGCTGGGGTTCTTCGGGCTGACCATCCCCGAGGAGCACGGCGGCGTCGGGGGCGACTACGTCACCTACTCGCTCGCCATGGAGGAGCTCGGCCGGGCCGACTCCGCACTGCGCGGCATCGTGTCGGTGAGCAGCGGCCTGGTCGGCAAGTCGATCCTCGACCACGGGACCGAGGAGCAGAAGCAGGAGTGGCTGCCCCGCCTCGCCTCCGCCACCGCGCTCGGCTGCTTCGGGCTGACCGAGCCCGGCACCGGATCCGACGCGGGCAACCTCACCTCCCGCGCGGTCCGCGACGGGTCGGACTGGGTGCTCGACGGGCAGAAGCTCTTCATCACCAACGGGACCTGGGCCGACGTGGCCCTCGTCTTCGCCCGCACGAGCGACGACGGCCCGCGCGGCGTGACCGCGTTCCTCGTCCCGACCGACTCGCCCGGCTTCGAGGCGCGCGCGATCACGAACAAGCTCGGACTGCGCGGCCAGGCGACCGCCGAGCTGTTCCTGTCCGGCGTCCGCGTCCCGGACTCCGCCCGCCTCGGTGAGGTGGGCCGCGGGTTCAAGATCGCGATGGGCACCCTCGACAAGGGTCGGCTCGCGGTCGCGTCGGGCTGCGTCGGCATCGTGCAGGGCTGCCTCGAGGCGTCGGTGGCGTACGCCCGGGAGCGCACGCAGTTCGGCAAGCCGATCGCGTCGTTCCAGCTCGTGCAGGACCTGATCGCCGGCATCTCGCTCGACGCCGACGCCGCTCGGCTGCTGGCGTGGCGGTGCGCCGACCTCATCGACCGCGGCGAGCCCTTCGGGGTCGCGGCGTCCAAGGCCAAGCTGTTCGCGTCCGAGGCCGCGGTGCGCGCGGCCAACAACGCGATCCAGGTGCACGGCGGGGCGGGCTACGTCGACGACTTCCCCGTCGCGAAGTACCTCCGCGACGCGCGGGTGATGACGCTCTACGAGGGCACCTCACAGATCCAGAAGCTCATCATCGGCCGCGCCGAGACCGGCATCAGCGCCTTCGGCTGACGTCGTGAACCCCTGGACTCCGGGCGTGCACCGGGCAGCCGCAGTGCCTCCCTTCGTCGGCGCGGTCGTCGCCGGCACCGTCGTCGTGCTGACCGGGCTCGGCGGCGGTCCGACAGCTGCCGCGACACCCGCCGTGCCGGCGGTGATGGCCGGCTACTCGCACCTCACCGGGACGGTGTCGTCGTCCCCACCGGGACCGGTCGTCGCGCTGTGGCAGCACGGCTACGGCGTCGAGCTCCTGGACTTCCCCCAGGCGGTCGTGCTCGGCGCCGGGGGCGACAGCTACCGCCGCGTCGACGTCGCGGAGGAGCGGGCCGGCTCCGAGACCCAGGGCGACCCGGCGCCGATGCTCCTCTCCCCCGATGGCACCCGGGTGGCCGTCGGCGACCACGACGTCGAGCGACCCGACGTCGTCGTCGTCGACCTGACCACCGGCGACACCACGAGGTACGCCCTCCCCGCCGGACGCAGCGTCGTGCCGGTGGCGTGGTCGAGCGACGGCGAGACGCTCGCGAGCCTCGTGTCCGACGAGGCCACCAACCCCTACTCCGGCGGACGGATCGCCGGCTCGATCGCCCTGCTCGACCTTCCCGCCGGCTCTGCCGAGGTCCTGGAGCTCGACGGCTCCGCCGCGGCTGCCGCCTTCTCCCCGGACGGCTCGGAGCTCGCCGTCGAGGAGTCCGGCGGAGTCACGGTGGTGGACCTGGAGGACGGCGGCCGGCGCAGCCTCGAGGTCGACGGCGTGCTCGCCGGCCCCGCCGCCTGGTCCCCCGACGGCCGGCTGCTCGCGGTGACGACCGTCGAGCCGACAGGCGCGGCGCCCGGCGTCGACGCTCCCGGTGTCCCGAGCGGGCTGTCGTTCGTCGACGCCGACGGCCGGGGCGACGCCGTCCCCGACCCCCTGCCGCTCGACCTCGCCGGTCCGGGCCGCGTGCTCGGCTGGGCGGGTGACGCGGAGGTGGTGACGGTGCTCGCGGACGGTGCCGACGACCAGACCCTGTCCGTCGTACCGCTCGACGCCGCCGAGCCGCGCCCGCTCATGCGGATGTCCGACCTCGGGTCCTACGGCGTCGGTCGCTTCCAGCTCGCGTCGTCGGTCGCCGGCTCGCTCGAGGTCGTCGATCCCGACGGGGTGGACCGGGGGCCGTGGCCGTGGGCCCTCCGTGGCGTGCTCACGATCGCGGCGGGTCTCCTGGCGTGGTTCATCGCCCGACGCGTCCTTCGCGGTCTGGTGCGGACGCGGTAGTGGTCCCCACGGGGCTGCGCACTCGTCCAGCCGTCAGGCCGGTCGCGGGCCCGACCGGACGATCCGACGCACCTCGTCGAGGTCGAGGTCGTACGGTCCGACCCGGGTGAGCACCCACGACGCTCCGCGGTCCAACCACGCGTCGGGGTCCTGGTCGGGCTGGAGGTCGACGACCACGTCGAAGCCAGGCCCCGGACCGTGCGCGGCGAGGTCCGCGGTGACGGTGTCGAGGTCGTCGGGGCCGTCCAGCCCGATGACGAAGAAGCCGTCGTACGCCGCCGCCCGCCGCAGCGGGGCTCGGTTGCCGTAGCGTCCGGCCAGCCAGACCGGCACCCGCGGTGCCGGGCGGAACCGGACGTCGCGCGCGGTGTGGTGCTCACCCTCGTGGTCGACGGTCTCCCCGCTCAGCAGGCCGGTCAGGACCGCCAGTCCCTCGTCGAGCATCCGGCCGCGCACCCTGGGGTCCGCCTCGTCGCCGAACGCGCTGAACTCCCCCACCCAGTCGTCGCCGAGCCCCAGGCCCAGCACGAAGCGGCCTCCGGACAGGACGGCCAGGCTCGCCGCCTGGCGGGCCAGCACCTGCGGTCGCCGGCGCGGCAGCGGGGTCACCATCGGACCGAAGAGCAGCCGCTCGGTGCGCAGGGCGATCGCCGCGCAGCAGGTCCACGGGTCGGCGATCGCGGCCACCCGGTCGCCGTACAGCAGGTGGTCCCAGACGAAGAAGCCGTCCCAGCCGACCGCCTCCGCGTCGGCGGCGAGGTCGCCGATGACCCTCGGGTCGGCGAGGGCGTCGAAAGGGGCGACGAAGAGGCCGCGGCGCGTGGTCATGACGACATTCGAGCACGCGGCTCGCGCGCCGGGGATGCGCCGGCCCAGCCGCCGAGCCACGCTGCGAGGGTGACGCCCTCGGTCCAGGGATGGAGCGACGTGGTGAGCGGCGGTCCCGCCGGCGCCAGGGCGGGGCGCCCCCACCGCGCGGCGCGGCGCAGGAGGCGCCGGTCCTGCAGCTCGGCTCGACCGTCGCCGATCTCGCGGGACCCCGTGGACCCGTCGAGGCCGTCCAGGAGGGCGACCCAGGCGCCGGTGTCCCCGAAGAGTCCCCGGCGCACCTCGAGGTGCAACCGCGCCGAGGCGGGCAGGTCCGCGTCTGCGGCGACCACCCGCGGGTCGGCGCCGACCAGGTCACGGTGCCGCCCGGAGAGGCGTACGACGGCTCGCGGCAGCGCGGCGAGCAGCGAGTCGACCGTGACGAGCAGCTCGGCGTCGGCCAGGGCCGGCGCGCAGGTGACGACGAGGTCGACCGGGCCGCGGGCGAGACCCCGCCACGTCGTGCTCGGCGCCGGACGTGCGGTCGGCGACGGCCACGGTCTCGGCCAGGCGTGCGTCGGGGTCGCGCTCCCTCGCTCCCGCGTCGGGGCCGTCGTGCCAGGCGACGGCGTCGGGCCGGTGCGCCAGCAGGCCGCCCGCGGTCCACGACCGGTGGGCGAAGTCCCAGTCCTCCCCGCCGTAGGCGCTGAAGGTCTCGTCGAAGCCGCCGACCTCGTCGTACCACCACCGGGTGCAGGCCAGGACCGCGCTGATGACGAACCGGTGGCTGCTGGCGTCGGCCTCCAGCAGGTCACGGCTGGCGGCGTACGCGTCGCGCAGCCAGGCGGGCTCGGGCAGCTCGAGCGGCGGCGCGACCTGCTCGATCGGCTGCTCCGGCGCGGTGCCCGCGAGGTCGGCGTGGCGGCGGCGCCCCACCACCAGTGCCTCCGGGAGCGCCTCGGGGAGCGCGACCATGCGCTCCACGAAGGCTGGCTCGGGAGCGGTGTCGGCGTCGAGGAGCACCAGCACCTCGCCGGTGCTGGCCGCCACGCCGAGGTTGCGCGCGGCAGCCGCCCGGAAGCCGTCGTCGTGCTGCCGCACCAGGCGCACGCCGGCCGGGACGGTGGGCGCCTGCCGCGAGCCGTCGTCGGCGACGACGACCTCGTCCGGCGGGCGCGTCTGGCGGCGCAGGGCTGCGAGCGTGCGGTCGAGCTGGGCCTGCTGCTCGAAGTGGGTGACCACCACCGACACCCGCCGGCGACGGTAGGCACCCGGTGCGAGGTCCCACCGGTTGCCCGGCACCGAGGTGCCGTGGGGCGGGGCGGTCATCCGACCGTCGCCCACCACGCCCGGTAGGCGGCTGCCGTGTCCTCGAGCCGCGGCCCGAGGTCGGCGGTCGGGTGAGGTCCAGGTCGAGGTCGGTCGGCGCAGCGCGGCGTCGAGGCAGGGCACCAGGGAGGCGTCGTCGAAGAGGGTCGAGGGTGCCGGGGCGGAGTGCGGCCATCTCCCGGGTGTAGGCGCCGTCACGCACGAGGGGTCGGCGGCCCGCGGCGATCCACGAGTTGAGGCTGCCGGACGCGGAGACGTTGCGGTGCGCCGTCACGCCGACCGCGACGCCGCGCAGCGTGCTGACCAGCTCGTCCTCCGGCACCCGGCCGGTGACCTCCACGGGCACGCCGCGGTCCCGGCCCGTCCGCACCAGCGCCTCGACCTCGTCGGCGTGGCCGGGCGCGGCGTCACCGAGGACGCGCACGGACGCCATCGTCCCGGCGCGACGCAGCGCGGCCACCGCGCGCACCACCTGCCGGTGGCCCTTGCCGGGATAGACGAACCCGAAGACGCCGACCACCGGCTCCGTCGCGACGGCTCCCACCACCGCGCGGCCGGGCCGACCGGGCTGGCCGTCGAGGTCCGCCGGGACGGGCACCGGCAGCGGGATGACGGTCCCGCGGGCGCCGGACGCGCTCCACCGGTCGACGAGGTCGTGCTCGTGCCACGAGTTGGTCGCCCACGCGTGGCTGGCGCGCACGATCCGGCCGTAGGCCGCGGCGCGGGCCGCGAAGACCGGCCCGTCGGTCGGCTGCGGGACGTCGTGCAGCGTGACCGTCAGGCGTACGCGCCGGGCGAGCTGCTCGACCACGGCCGCCGCGTCGAGGGGGTCGCTGCCCAGGAGCCGGTCCGTCAGGTGCAGGTGGACCGCCGCCCCCGGCACCAGCTGGGCGACGTCGCGGACGACCGGTGCCCGAGCAGCGTCCGCCACCTCGCCGGCGTACCTCGTGACGCCGTGCGTGTCGGGCCCGAGCAGCAGGTGGTGGGGCGCGGCAGGGTCGGCGTCGCGGAGGTGGGAGGCCGGCATGAGCACCCGCCCATCCTGTCGAGGTCGGACAGACCCGACCTCCCCCCAAAGCGTGGGGATCGGCGCTCAGGGCCGGTCGAGCAGCTTCTGGAAGTCCCCCAGCCGAGCGACCGGACGGAAGCCCAGCGCCTCGTTGACGCCGATCATGTGGCTGTTGACCTCGGCGTTGTAGGTCGTCAGCCGGGTGATGTCGGGCGCTCACGCTGCAGCAGCTGCAGGTTGGCGACCTTGACCGCGACGCCGAGCCGGTGGCCGCGGGCTCGCGGCGCACGAGGGTGCCCCACTGGTAGGCGCGCCCGGGCTCGTGGACCGTCGTCGCGAGGTCGGAGTAGGCCACCAGCTCGCCCGTGGACGACAGCGCGACGGCGTCGTACTTCGTCCGCCCCTGCCGCGCGGCCGTGTCCTCGCGCTCGCGCACCGCGTCGGTGCTGGCTGCCTCCGGCTCGAGCTCGAGGTCGCCGGTCGGCGCCTCGGTCGTCGAGGATCGAGGTGATCCCGGCCCAGCCCTGCAGCAGGTCGTCGGGCACGGGCCCGCTCCACGACGCGCAGCGTGTACTCCGGGTGCGCAGCGGACCGCGTCGTCGGCGAGCCCGCCGAGCACGTCGCCGTCGACCGGCAGCCGGAGCTCGCGCTGCACCTCCGACAGGGCCAGGTCGTAGCCGCGCGCCCGGGCGAACTCGGGCCCCGCGCTCCGTCGCCGATCGGTCCCGGCGTCGTACGACCACGACGAGAGACCGGTCAGCACCCGGCGCCCGCGCGAGCGGGCCTCGTCCTCGAGCACGGCCAGCAGCGCCGAGCCGGTGCCGCCGCGGCGGTGCGCGGGGACGACGTGGACGTCGAGCTCGGCGAGCTCGAGGTTGTCCAGCAGCGGCGTCCGCATCCAAGCCCGCCCCGACCGTCTTCCCGTCCGCGACGGCCGCCCAGGCGCCCGACCAGCGCGGCTGCCGACCTCTGCTGCATCGTCACCCGCAGCTCCGCGAGCTGCCACGGCGTCGCCACCTCGCCCAGCTCGTGCTTCGTCGAGGAGTCGTAGACGTCGTGCCAGGCCGCGAAGGCGGCGTCGTCGGTGGGTCGACCGGCGCAGATGCGCAGGCTCATCGGGCGCGCGACACCCGGCCCTCGTCCCACACCGGGGCGTCGGGCTCGTAGACCTCGCCGTCGGCGCCGTAGACGAGGAAGCGGTCGAAGCCGCGGGCGAACCACCGGTCGTGGGTCACCGCGAGCACCGTGCCGTCGAAGGCCTCGAGCCCGGCCTCCAGCGCCTCGGCGGACTGCACGTCGAGGTTGTCGGTGGGCTCGTCGAGGAGCAGCAGCGTCGCTCCGGACAGCTCGAGCAGCAGGATCTGGAACCGCGCCTGCTGCCCACCGCTGAGGGACTCGAACTTCTGCTCGCCTGCGTGCGCCAGCTCGTAGCGGTCCAGCACCCGGCTGGCGGCCTCGCGGCCCATGCCGTCGCGGTGGTCGTCGCCGCGGTGCAGGATCTCCAGCAGGGTGCGACCGACGAGCTCGGGGTGCTCGTGCGTCTGCACGAACCAGCCCGGCCGGACCCGCGCGCCCAGCTTGGCGCTGCCGGTGTGCGGGACCGGTGCGGGAGGTACGCCGACGGGCTGGTGCTCGACGTCGGGGTCGCTGCCGCCGGCCGCGAGGAGCCGCAGGAAGTGGGACTTGCCGGACCCGTTGGAGCCGAGCACGGCCACCCGTTCGCCGTACCAGACCTCGAGGTCGAACGGCTTCATCAGGTTGGTCAGCTCGAGGGCGGTGCACACGACCGCGCGCTTGCCCGTGCGTCCACCCTTCAGCCGCATCTTCACCTGCTGCTCGCGCGGCTGCTCGGTGGGCGGCCCGGCGTCCTCGAACTTCTTCAGCCGCGTCTGGGCCGCGCGGTACTGCGAGGACATGCCGTCGTTGTACTCCGACTTGATCTTGCAGCCGGAGCACGAGCGCCTTGATCTTGGCGTGCTCCTCGTCCCAGCGGCGGCGCATCTCCTCGAAGCGCTCGAAGCGGTCGCTCCGCGCCTCGTGGTAGCTCGCGAAGCCGCCCGGGTGCGTCCAGACCAGGTTGCCGGCGCTGCCGAGCTCGACGGTCACGATGCGGGTCGCGGTGTTGTCCAGCAGCTCGCGGTCGTGGCTGATGAAGAGGATCGTCTTCACCGACTCGCGGATCCGGCCCTCGAGCCAGATCTTGCCGGGTACGTCGAGGTAGTTGTCCGGCTCGTCGAGCAGCAGCACCTCGTCGGGGCCGCGCAGGAGGTACTCGAGCACCAGCCGCTTCTGCTCACCGCCCGACAGCGTGCTCAGCAGCCGGTGACGGGCGCGTTCGAAGGGCAGCTCCATGGCTGCCGTGGTGCACACGTCCCACGTCACCTCGGTGTCGTAGCCGCCGGCGTCGGCGTACTCCCCCAGGGCCGTGGCGTACGCCATCTGGGTGCGCTCGTCGTCGACGTCCATCAGCGCGAGCTCGGCGGCGTCGACCGCCTCGGCAGCCGTCCGGACCCGGGGCGGGGCCACCGACAGCAGGAGGTCGTGGACGGTCTCGTCCCCGCCACCGTGACCGACGAACTGGCGCATCACGCCCAGCCCTCCCGAGCGGGTGACGACGCCCGCGTGCGGGGTCAGGTCGCCGGTGACGATCCGCAGCAGGGTGGTCTTGCCGGCACCGTTGGCGCCGACCAGCGCGACCTTCTGCCCGTCGCCGACCCGGAAGCTGACGTCGTCGAGCAGCACCCGCCCGTCCGGCAGCTCGTAGCGCACTCCGGCGACATCCACGTGACCCACGCGAGGATTCTCGCAAGCCGCCCGGCCCGCGTCGCGTGGTTATCGCCGCCTGGACGAACTTGACCCTTCCCCAACCCCTGGCCGACAGGCGGGTCAGGGGTGTGAAGCACGTCTCGTCCCGAGTGGCCGCGCAATGTGTCACGCCCTTGGTTGCCGTGCAGCACGTCCGCACCGACGCCGATAGGGGCCGTAAGAGGAACGGTCAGGTCTGGTCCACCTCGTTGCGCTGCATGACGAGCCCGACGACGCCTATCGCATCCACCGCGGGAAGCGTACGGTCAAAGTTGCTCCCGGTCCGTGCGACCGTCGTCGAAAACTCGGCTCTTGATGGCTCGGAGGAGACACCCCTCTCGGGTGTTCACCCCCGCCCGCCATCCACAGAAAGAGCACACCATGGCCAAGTACATGATCAAGGCTTCCTACTCGCCGGACGGCATCAAAGGCGTCATGGCGAAGGGTGGCTCCGCCCGTGCGGACGCGATCGCGAAGCTCGCCACCGGCGTGGGCGGCACCGTCGAGAGCGTCTACTTCTCGTTCGGCTCCGATGACCTGTTCGCCATCGTCGATGCGCCGAGCCACGAGGCGATGGCAGCCATCGCCGGCACGGTCGCGCAGACCGGCGCCGTCAGCAGGTACGAAACCGTCATCCTGTTGACGCCGGCCCAGATCGACGATGCAGCAAACATGACGATCGACTACACGCCGCCGGGAAGGCTGACCGCCGGGCGCACGGGCGGGCGAGTCGGCCCACGATCCAGCGCCCGATCACCTCGACCACAAAGGCCCGCAGGCGAGGCCGAGCCCCCTCATCCGTCGATGCCAGGACGGCCGCCGGCGGCGTCGATACTGCTCTCATGACCATCACCCGAGACGATGTGTTGGCCGCGGCGCGCCGCATCGAGGGCCGGGTCAGGCGCACCCCTCTGCTGGCTCCCACCTCACAGGACGCGGTGTGGCTCAAGTGCGAGTTCCTCCAGCACTGCGGAGTCTTCAAGACGCGCGGGGCCTTCAACCGTCAGCTCGCGGCGTCGGAGACCGGCGAGCTCAGCGCGGCCGGGATCGTCGTTGCCTCGGGCGGCAACGCCGGTCTCGCGCAGGCGTACGCAGCCAGTCAGCTGGGCATCAAGGCCACGGTCTTCGTTCCCGAGGCGGCACCGCAGGTCAAGGTGGATCGCATCGAGCGCTACGGAGCCGAGGTCGTCCGGATCGGTGTGGAGTACGCCGAGGCTCTCGAGGCGGCTGCCGCGTTCGCCGACTCCACGGGGGCCACGTTCGCCCATGCCTACGACCAACCCGAGGTCGCCGCGGGTGCAGGCACGATCGCCGAGGAGCGACGTGGGCCGGCCAACTGGTCCAGACCACCGTTAGGGTGCTGGTCATGGCTGACACCACCACCGGCTCGACCGAGCAGTCCACCGCCCCCCGATGGAAGATCGTCGGCCCCGGCCTGGTGGTCGCCGCCACGGGCGTCGGCGCCGCCGACCTGGTGGCGACCCTCATCGCGGGGCAGAAGTTCGGCTACACCCTGCTGTGGTGCGTGGTCGTCGGCTGCGTCATGAAGATCGTGCTCGTCGAGGGTGCCGGGCGATACTCGCTCGCCACCGGCCGGACGATCTTCGAGGGCTGGCGCACGCTGGGCGCCTGGACCACCTGGTACTTCGCGCCCTACATCGTCGTCTGGGGCTTCGTCTACGGCGCCGCCGCCATGGCCGGCACGGGCCTCGCGCTGCAAGGCCTGGTGGGCGGGCTCTCCACCACGTGGTGGGGCATCCTGTCCGGCGTCCTCGGCCTGGTGCTGGTGTGGAGCGGTCGCTACGGCGTCTTCGAGAAGGTCCTCGCCGCACTCGTCGGCATCATGTTCGTGACGATGGTCGGCGCTGCCCTGCTGACGCTGCCGAACCTCGGCGAGCTGATGACCGGTCTGGCCCCGCGCATCCCCGACGGCGGCCTGGTCAACACCCTCGCGCTCGCCGGCGGCGTGGGCGGCACGATCACCCTCGCGGCGTACGGCTACTGGCTGCGCGAGAAGGGCTGGGACACCCCGCGCTACATGCGCGTCATGCGCATCGACAACACCGTCGCCTACGTCGTCACCGGCCTCTTCGTGCTGGCCACCCTCGTCGTGGGCGCCGAGCTGCTCTACTCCACCAGCGTCGCGATCGAGAGCGGCGACCAGGGCCTGCTCGACCTCGGCGTCGTGCTGCAGGACCGCTACGGCGCGTGGGCCGGGAAGCTCTTCCTGCTCGGCTTCTGGGCCGCGGCCATGTCGTCGCTGGTCGGGGTCTGGAACGGCGTCAGCCTGATGTTCGCCGACTTCATGACCCACGTGACCAACGGCGAGGCGGCCGAGGCCCGCGCCGGCGGCAAGTGGTACCGCGTCTACATCCTGTGGCTCACCTTCCCGCCGATGGTGATGCTGTTCCTCGGCAAGCCGGTGTGGCTGATCCTCGCGTACGGCGTGCTCGGCGCGTTCTTCATGCCGTTCCTCGCGGTCACGCTGCTGTGGCTGCTCAACACCGACCGCACGCCGGCGGAGTGGCGCAACAAGCTCCACTCCAACGTGCTGATGGTCATCATCGCGCTGGCCTTCGTCGCACTGTGCGTCAACGAGGTCCGCAAGGCGATCGACGGAGCCTGACCCTCACACGCCGGTGGGGTGCCTGACCCAGACGTTGGGCTCGACGTAGGTCGCCGTGCCGTGCTCGGCGTCGCACATCACCGGCGCCAGGGCACCGGGCACGACGACGGGACCGGTCGTGTCGAACGGCAGCCCGGTCCACTCCCGCCACTCCTCGACGGTGCCGGGGATGACCATCGAGCGCGGCGCCACCCGGTCGATGCGCCCGCCGGCCCGGACGTGGACGCGCAGCCACGGGTCGACGGGCAGCCCGTCGTCGCGGGTGCGGGCGGCGTAGTCCGCCATCGGCTCGTGCACGTCGGTCTTGCCGTTGGGCCGCACCGGCGCCAGCAGCTCGGAGAAGCCGAGCCGACCGGCGTTGTCGCGCAGCGCGGCGACGATCCGCCCCGACAGGCCGGATCCCTGCAGGCCCGGCTCGATCGCGATCTCGACCGCGGTGACGGCGTCGGGCTCCTCGCCCCACAGCTCGGTCAGCAGGCCGCTGCGGATGGCGAAGTCCCAGCCGGCGTCGGGCAGCTCGCCCTCGGGGAGCTGGAACGGCACCGAGTGCGCCTTGGCGACCATCCGGCCCGACTCGTCGAGGCAGACCAGCACGAACTCGCGGAAGTGGTCGAGCGAGGCGTAGTAGCCGTTGCCGATGGGGTCGTGCTTCATGAACTCCGGCCACGACGTCTCCATGTCCCAGAAGGTGTCCATGAGGTCGGGACGCTCGGCGAGGGTGAACAGCTCGAGGTGCATGGCCTCATCCTGACCGAGCCGGACGTCGGGCGCCCTCGGTTTTCAGCGGGCGCACCCCGACGCAGCACCGCCCCCGACCGGTGGGCCGGGGGCGGTGCACGTCGCGCGAACGGTGGTGCGCCCGGGCGGTGCTAGCTGCCCGAGATGATGCCCGGGAGGGCGGCGTCGAACATCTCGATCACGGTCGCCGCCGGGAGCACGGCGCTGCGCGGCCGCGCGGCGGCTGGCCAGGTCGGCGCCCCAGTCCGCCGCACGCTCGCGCTGCAGCGGGGTCCCGTGGTGGCCGGGGCTGGCGAACGAGCAGTCGCCGACCGTGTAGAAGCTCAGCAGGGCGTCGGCCACCCGCTTGCGGTTGAGCGCGAGCCCCTTCTTGTGGGTGGCGAAGTACGACGCCATGGCGTCGGCCATGAGCTCGGTGCGGCGCGTCGCCGCGGCCGGGTCGGACGGGCCCCCGTCGAACGTGCCGAGCTCGTACTGGACGTGGTGGGCGAACTCGTGCGCCATGATCACCCGCGGACCGACGTCGCCGAGGCCGATGGCGTCGTACGCCGCCAGGATGCCGTCACCCATGATCAGCTTGTCGGGCAGTCCGGCGATGAACGGGTCCGTCTCTCCCTCACCGGAGAAGGCGAAGGCGTTGAACGTCCAGAGCGGGTTGTCCCGGAACGCCTCGTCCTGCGCCTGCATGTACGTGGCCACCGTCTGCGCCTCGGCCGCGATCGCTGCGTCGGTCATGGGAGGCAGCTCACCGGTGTCGACCATCGCTTCGAGGGTCCGCGCGATCCGAGTGGCGTCGAGGAGCGAGTCGCTGTGCATCGCCATCAGCTGGATGTCGTCGGACTCGATGTCCCAGAACCGCTGCAGGTCGCGGTAGGTGTGGCTCAGCTGGGCGGCGTGGGAGTCGAGGGCGTAGTCGGGGTCTCCCGCCGTGCCGAAGAACAGGGCGTCGTAGGTCGGCACGTTCAGCAGGACGTCCTGGTGCTGGACGAGGAAGGCAAACTGCGCGTCGGTCATGTCGGCGAACAGGCCGTCGACGTAGTCATCGAGCAGGGTGGTGCTGCACTCGCTGGGGGTGACGGCGTCGCGCAGCGCAGCCTGGGCGGGGATCTCGACCAGGGTCTGCCGGGACTGGGTCGGCGCTGCGGAGGGCGCGGCAGCCGCGGTCGCTGTGGCGACCGGAGCCAGGGCTCCGAGCGGGAGGAGGACCGCGGCGCCCAGCGCCACGGACCAGCTGATTCGTCTGCTCACAAGGTTCTCCTCGGTGCGGTGGGGGGATGTCTCCGTCCGGTGGCGGCGGCGCTCCAACGTAAGCCGGGACCGCCCGCCCGACACCACCCCTGGGAGGCGCTCGTCAGAGCCGCTCGGCCACCCGTCGCGCCGCGATCTGCAGCACCTCCCAGGTGGTCGCGAACGGCGGGGCGTAGGACAGGTCCATCCAGGCGAGGTCGTCGACCGAGCCGCCCGCCCACAGCACGGCGGCCGCGGTGTCGATCCGCTTGCCGGCGCCGTGCCCGCCGACGACCTGCACGCCGAGGAGCCGTCGCGTCCCGCGGTCGGCCATCACCCAGATGGCGATCGGCTCGGCCTCGGGCATGTAGCCGGCGGCGGTCGTGCCGTCGGTGACCAGGGCCACCGGGTCGAGCCCGGCGGCCTCCGCGTCGGCGCGGGACAGGCCCGTGCGCGCGATCTCGAGGTGGACCCCACCCGAGGCGAAGCGGGTGATCGACGTGTCGACCATCCCGTCGAACGACAGGTCGCCGCCGGCCAGGCTGTCGCCGAGCGCCCGGCCGTGCTTGGCGGCGTGGGTGCCGAGGGGCCGGAACACCCACTGGTCGTCGATCCGGCGGCGCACCTCGCAGCAGTCCCCCGCGGCCCACACGTGGTCGGCCACCCGTCCGTGCGGGTCGGGCCGGAGTGCGCCGTCGTCGGTCATCTCCAGGCCGCTGCCCACGAGGAAGTCGGTGGCCGGCCGCACGCCGATCGCCACCACGACCAGGTCGGCCTCCCGCGAGCCGCCCTCCCAGTGCACGCCGGTCACCCGGTCGCCGTCGAGCTCGAGCCCCGTGACCTCGGCCCCGAGCACCAGCTCGACACCGGCGTCGACGAGGCCCGCGTTGACCCGCTCGGACATCTCGTCCTCGAGCATCCCCATGCCGCGCGTGCGGGTCAGGACGGTGACGCCGAAGCCCTGGTCGAGCGCCGCCTCGGCGACCTCGACACCGACGTAGCCGGCGCCCACGACCACCACGTGCGCGCCCGGTCCGACGCGGGCGAAGCTGCGCACCCACGCGGCCCCGTCGTCGAGCGTCTTGACCACGCCCACCCCGTCGTACGACGTCCCGTCGGGGCGCAGCGCCCAGTCGGGCACCACTGCGGGGGCGCCGGTCGCGACCACCAGGTCGTCGTACTCCAGCACGTCGCCCGCAGCCGTCGTCACCGTGCGGGCCACGAGGTCCGCCGCGACGACCTCGGTGTGGAGCCGCAGGTCGATCCCGGCCTTCCGGTGCTCCTCGGCCGTGCGGGCCACGAGGTCGTCGCCGCTGCCCACGTCGCCGGCCATCCAGTAGGGGATCCCGCAGGCGCTGTAGGACGTGTGGCCGCTCGCCTCGAGGGCCGTGACGGACAGCGCCTCGCCCCTGCGCGCGGCCGTGCGGAGCGCCTGGTGGGCCGCCCCCATGCCGGCGGCGTCCGCGCCGACGACGACGACGCGGCGCCCGGGACTCATGTGCGCGCTCGCTCCGCTGCGTGCGTCCACGAGCGCACTCGTTCGCTCCGCGCGCTCACGCCTCGGTCTGCTTCGCCCAGAGGTTCACGCCCGAGTCCACGGCGAAGCGGTCGATCTCGGCGAGCTCGGCCTCGGTCAGCGCCGGCGCCTCGAGCGCGTCGAGGTTGGTGTCGAGCTGCTCGACGCTGGAGGCACCGATCACCGCACTCGTCACCCGGTCGTCGCGGAGCACCCACTGCAGCGCCAGCTGGGCGAGCTTCTGGCCGCGCCCCTCGGCGATGGCGTTGAGGGACCGGACGCGCTCGAGCGTCTCGTCGTCGAACCCCGCGATCGTCGAGTCGTCGCGGGCCGCGCGCGAGTCGGCCGGGACGCCGTCGAGGTAGCGGTCGGTGAGGAGTCCCTGGGCCAGCGCGGTGAAGACGATGCAGCCCATCCCCTGCTCCTCGAGCTCGTCGAGCAGCCCGCCCTCGATCCAGCGGTTGAGCATCGAGTAGGACGGCTGGTGGATCAGCAGCGGCGTGCCGAGCTCGCGCGCGATCGTGGCCGCCTCGTGCGTCCGCTCCGGGGAGTAGGAGGAGATGCCGGCGTAGAGCGCGCGCCCCGAGCGCACCGCCGTGTCGAGCGCCGTCATCGTCTCCTCGACGGGCGTCTCGGGGTCGAAGCGGTGGCTGTAGAAGATGTCGACGTAGTCGAGCCCCATCCGCGCGAGCGACTGGTCGAGAGAGGCCAGCACGTACTTCCGGGAGCCGCCGCCCTGCCCGTAGGGACCCGGCCACATGTCGTAGCCCGCCTTGGTGGAGATCACCAGCTCGTCGCGGTAGGGCGCGAAGTCGTCGGCGAGGTAGCGGCCGATGTTCTCCTCCGCGCGACCGTAGGGCGGGCCGTAGTTGTTGGCGAGGTCGAAGTGGGTGACCCCGCGGTCGAACGCCCGACGCAGGATCGCGCGCTGGGTCTCCTCGGGCCGGTCGGTGCCGAAGTTCTGCCACAGTCCGAGCGAGAGCGCCGGCAGCCTCAGGCCGCTGCGGCCGGTCCTCCGGTAGTGCATCCCGGTGGTGTCGTCGTACCTGTCGGGGGCTGCGTCGTAGGCCATGCCGCACATCCTGCCCGACGGGTTTCAGGGACTCCCCGGGCTGGACCGGGGTGATACCCCATGGCCGGAAGGCGCGAGCCCGGGTGTACTGGTCACATGGCATCCGCTCGCACGTCGTGGGACTCCCGGGTACGCGGCACCGCTTTCAAGCTCGCGCTGTCGACCGCGCGGCGGGTGCCGTACGTGCGTCGGGTGCCCGCGAGCATCCGTTTCCCGCTCCAGCGCGACGGGGTCGACCCGGTCGCCAGGCTGGCGACGACGCGCGAACGGGGCGAGGTGGTGCGCTTCGCGAGCCTCTTGGGCACCCGCGTCTGGCTGGTCACGGGGTACGACGCCGCGCGGGCCGTGCTGGCCGACTCCGCGTCGTACGCCAACGACGTGCGCGACATCATCGGCCGCCAGGACCGGGCCCCCGCCGAGCGGATCGGCGGGCTCGGCATGACCGACCAGCCCGACCACGGGCGCCTGCGCGGTGTGCTCACGCCCTGGTTCACCCGCCGTCGGTTGGCCGACCTCCAGGACGACATCGACCGCGTCGTCGACGCCGCGCTCGACGACATGGCCGCCCACGGGCCGGTGGTCGACCTCGTCGAGCGGTTCGGCTTCCAGGTGCCCTTCGGGGTGATCTGCGACCTGCTCGGCATGCCCGAGGTCGACCGCGCGGAGTTCCGGCAGCACGGCGCCGCCCGCTTCGACCTGCGCGACGCGGGCGTCGGAATCTTCGACACCGCTGCCGGCACGCGGCAGTTCCTCATCGACCTGGTCGCGTCCGAGCGCCGCTCCCCGCACCTGCCCGACGGGCTGATCGCCCGGATGGTCGCCGACCACGGCGCCGACTTCGACGACGTCGAGCTGGGCGGCCTGGCCGACGGGGTCTTCCTCGGCGGCTACGAGACCAGCGCCAGCATGCTCTCGCTCGGCACCTGGGTCCTGCTCCAGCACCCCGAGTCGTGGGACGCGCTGCGTCGCGGCGAGCCCGCAGACGTCGACCGGGTGGTCGAGGAGCTGCTGCGCTTCGTGTGCCCCGTGCAGATGGCGTTCCCCCGGATCGCGCGCCACCAGGTCACGGTCGGCGCCCAGGTCGTCCAGCAGGGCGACATCGTCCTCGTCTCGCTGACCGGGGCCGAGCGCGACCCGGCCCACCGCATCGACCCCGAGCACTTCGACCCGACCTCCGCCGTCGCGGGCACCCTCGCCTTCGGCCACGGGCTGCACCGCTGCGTCGGTGCGGAGCTGGCCCGCATGGAGCTGCGCACCGCGCTCGTCGCGCTCGCCCGCCGCTTCCCGGACCTGGCGCTCGCCTGCGACCCCGCCGACCTTCGGTTCACCGAGCTCGCCGTCGTCCACGGCGTGGAGGCGCTGCCGGTCCGGCTCGGCTGACACCCACCCTGAGACCCACCACGCGCTGCGTACGGTGGAACGGTGCCAGGACGAGCGGTCGCCCTCCTCGCCGCGGCCGTGGTCGCGGTGGTCTCCGGCTGCTCGGGCGAGGCCACCCAGCGATCCGGCGAGGGCTCGACAGAGGCACCGCGCGAGCGTCGTACGACGAGCGTGCCCACGGCGACCCCCACCGAGGAGCCGCCACCGAGGAGCCGACCGAGGAGCCGGCCGAGGAGCCGGAGGCGGTCCCCGAGCCGCGTCGCTCGTTCGTCACCATCCCGGCGATCGGCCTGCGGGACTTCCCGGTCGTGCGCTACCGCGGGACGCCTGACGACGCCCCCGGGACCGTGCTGCAGAACGCCGGCGAGATGGCCTCGCCGCGCGGACCGCGGGGCGGCACCCGGCCCGGCGAGGTCGGCAACTACATCGTGACCGGGCACCGGCTGACCGGGACCGCTCCCCTGCGCTACTCGCCGTCGCTGTCGAAGGGCGACCGGATCCAGGTGCGCACGGGCGACACCGTGTTCGTCTACGAGGTGCGCCGCACCCGCTGGACGTCGTTCCGGCAGCCGGCCTCGCTCCGCGCGCAGCGGGCCGAGGTTCCTGGGCGACCGGGCGAACCGGCCGTGCAGCCGATGATCACCCTCTCCACCTGCGCGACGCTCGAGGACCACGCCAACGGCAACTACTGGTCCGACGAGTTCGACAACCCCGAGCACCGCATCGACAAGATCGGCGTCCTGGTCGCGACCCGCCCCGCCTGACGAAACCCCGTTGCCCGCAGCGACCGGCCCGGGGTTGGATGCGCGTCATGACCGACCCGTCCGAGCTCACCGCCAGGTGGCGCGACCCCGCCTTCCTCGAGGCCGCCGGGGCATGGATCGCGGACCGGCTCGCCGAGCAGGGCCGCTCCGTCGCCGGCCCGGTCGAGCAGCCGCACGTGACCGACTGGTCGACCGTCCTGCGGGTGCCGACGGACGGCGGACCGGTCTGGTTCAAGGCCAACGACGAGGCGATGCGTCACGAGGCGGCCGTCACCGCACTGGTCGCGCCGCGCTCCGACGGACGGGTGCCCATGCCGCTCGCCAGCGACCCGGACACCGGGTGGCTGCTGCTGGCGGACGCCGGGCCGCGCCTGCGCGACGTGATCGTCGAGGAGCGCAGCCTGGAGCGCTGGCTCGACGTGCTGGAGGCGTACGCCCGGGTCCAGCTCGCGTGCGAGGACGAGGTCGACGCGCTGCTCGCCGCCGGGCTGCCCGACCGTCGGCTGCCGACGCTGCCCGGGGCGTACGACGCCCTCCTCGCGCAGCTCGACGACGTCGACCCGCGGCTGCCGGGTGCTGACGCGATCGCCGACCTGTGTGACCGGCTGGGCGCCTTCGGCATCCGCGAGACCGTCCAGCACGACGACCTCCACGACGGGCAGGTCTTCCTCGGCGCGGGCGTGCACCAGGTGCTCGACTGGGGCGACGCCTGCGTCTCCCACCCCTTCTTCACCCTCGCGGTGACGCTGGAGGGCGTCATCGCGTGGGGTGTCGACGACGTGGAGGACTCCGAGGACCTCCGCCCGCACCTCGCGGCCTACCTCGGGCCGTACGCCGCCCACTACGGCACCACCGTCGCCCACCTGCGCGAGGCGGCCGCGATCGCGATGCGCCTGGGCTGGGTGTGCCGCGCGATCAACGGCGCCCTCCCCAGGACCCGGGCCAGACGCAGACCCGACTGAAGATGTTCCTCGACGGGAAGCCCTAGCGGACGCAGCGTCACATCTGGAGCCGCGGGTCGTCGCTCGGGTCGTCGTACGGTGGCGGACAGCCCTGCTCGACGGCGTCGGGGTCCAGCTCGAAGTGCCACGGCTCGTTGTCGTACACCTGGCACAGGCCGTAGTCGACGCCGTGCTGCGCCAGCCAGTCGACGGCACTGCTCGGCCCCAGGTCGACCGCCGCGCCCGACTCGTGCACGGACGTGCCGGGTCGGGCGACCCACGCCGCGGCCTCCGAGCCGTGCTCGGCGACTGCCTCCTCGAACAGCAGCGACTGGTACGCCTTCGACCGCCACCCGCTGTTGACGACGACCCCGACGCCCTGGGCGGACGCGTCCGCCGTGGCGGCGCGGAGCTCCTCGAGGAGCCGACTGTCCAGACGGACCACCCCGGGGTGGTCGTCGTACACCGTCGCGCCGGCCGGCAGCATGCCGTCCGCGAAGCCGCGCGACGCACCGGACGGCGTCCGGGGCGGACCTTCGGGGACCGGGGCCGGCAGCGCGACGGACGACGACGGGTCCTGGGTCGCGGCGCAACCGAGGGCGAGCATCGCGACGAGGGCAAGGGCGAGCGCGGAGGGAAGACGTCGTGGCATGCGACCAGTGAAGGGAGCGCGACGTTGCCGGAGCGTATGCCGATTTCGATACGCCGACGACACACGGCGCTCTCTACCATCGAGGCATGCGCGTGCTGATCGTCGAGGACGAGCCCCTGATGGCGGAGCGCCATCCGCGACGGCCTGCGGCTCGAGGCGATCGCGGCCGACGTCGCCGGTGACGGCGACGCCGCGCTCGAGCTGCTCGGGGTGAACTCCTACGACATCGCCGTCCTCGACCGCGACATCCCGGGGCCATCCGGCGACGAGGTCGCCGCGCAGATCGTCGCGTCCGGCTCGGGCCTGCCGATCCTGATGCTGACTGCCGCCGACCGGCTCGACGACAAGGCGTCCGGCTTCGAGCTCGGCGCCGACGACTACCTCACCAAGCCGTTCGAGCTGCAGGAGCTCGTCCTCCGACTGCGCGCCCTGGACCGCCGGCGCGGTCACCGCCGGCCACCGGTGCGCGAGCTCGCCGGGCTGCGCGTCGATCCGTTCCGGCGCGAGGTGCTACCGCGACGGGCGCTACGTCGCCCTCACCCGCAAGCAGTTCGCCGTCCTCGAGGTCCTCGTCGCAGCGGAGGGCGGGGTGGTGAGCGCCGAGGAGCTGCTGGAGCGGGCCTGGGACGAGCACGCCGACCCGTTCACCAACGCCGTACGCATCACGGTGTCCGCGCTGCGCAAGCGCCTCGGCGAGCCCTGGGTGATCGCCACCGTGCCCGGGGTCGGCTACCGCATCGACGTGTCCGGACGCCGACCGTCGTGGCTAGGCCGCCCGGCCTCAGCGTCCGGCTGCGGCTGACCCTCAGCTACGCCGGCTTCGTGCTGGTCGCCGGCACTGGGCTGCTGGCCGTCGTGTGGGTCTTCCTGCTGCGCTACGTCCCCGACGAGGCCGGGTCGACCAGTGACTCGGCGCGCCGGACGGCGCCTTCGGCAGCACGTTCATGCCGGGCCGCTCCGACCTCTGGAACGCCTTCGCACCCAAGGCCGCGCTGATGCTGCGGCCTGCTCCTCGTCGTCGGGCTGGTCGGCGGCTGGGTCCTCGCCGGCAGGATGCTCGCCCCGCTCGACCGGATCACCGCGGCCACCCGCGCCGCGGCAGCGGCGCGCTCGACCACCGCATCGCTGTTGCCCGGCCGCGACGACGAGTTCCGCGAGCTGGCCGACGCCTTCGACGCCATGCTCGAGCGGCTCGAGCGCCACGTCGCCGAGCAGCAGCGTTTCGCGGCGAACGCCTCGCACGAGCTGCGTACGCCGCTCGCGATCACGCAGACGCTGCTCGACGTGGCCGCGAAGGACCCCGACCCGGACGTCGACCTGCTCGTCGAGCGGCTGCGCACGCGTCAACACCCGGGCCATCGACCTCACCGAGGCGCTGCTGGTGCTGAGCCGGGCCGACCAGCGCAGCTTCGCACGCGAGAGCCCGTCGACCTGTCGCTCCTCGCGGAGGAGGCGGCCGAGGTGCTGCTCCCGCTCGCCGAGCAGCGCGGCGTCACGATCGACGACTGCGGGCGACGCGGCCGCGACGTCGGCCTCCCGCGCGCTCCTGCTCCAGCTGACCACGAACCTGCTGCACAACGCGATCGTGCACAACGTGCCGTCCGGCGGCGGCGCGTGGGTCACCACCCGGACCACCTCGTCCGGGGTCGCCCTCGTCGTCGAGAACACCGGCGACCGCCTCGATCGGCTCCTCGTCGCGACGCTGCCGAGCCGTTCCGACGCGGCTCCGCACGGCTGCACGACGACCACGGGGGCGTCGGTCTCGGCCTCGCGATCGTCCAGCGGATCGCCGCGGCGCACGACGGGACGCTTGCGCTCGACCCGCGCCCGGGCGGGGGGTTGGTCGCGACCTTGAACCTGCCGCGACACTGACCGTCTCGCGCAACGGGGCGCCGTGGCGACTTCAACATCGCGGAAGACCCGGACGTTGAGCACGTGGCGTGTCGTCCGCCCGAGGACGGGTCGTATCGGCGGCTGCCGCGATCAGTCGGCCCGCGAGCTACCTGCGTCCCGCGTGCTTGTCGTAGATCGCAACAGCCTTGCGGACGACCGCTTCCGGGTCGTCGCGCAGCCTGGCCGCGACACCGTACCCGGCGGCCACGTCGCGTGCGTCGCCGTACTTCGCAAACCACAGGGGTGCCGTGATCGCCGAGCGCCGGCGGAGCGAGTCATCGCTCGCCGCCAGGTCGTGCAGCACGTCGTAGGGTCCTCCCGCAGTGACACTGCCGACCACCCAGGGAGCGGCACGGTCGACCATGTCCCATGTGGTGATGGCGTCATGGTGATCGAGGTAGGTCCGTCGAAGGGCGACGTCCGGCTTCCGTCGGGCGCGAAAGTCGAGGACGCAGAAGGCGGCCATCCGCGGCTCGAACGCATCCTCCGCGAAGAGCTCGCCTAGCTCACCCTCCGGCAGTCCGACAGCAGCCTTGGCGGTCTCGAACAGGTCGCGCATCCTGACACCGAAGGCCTGCTCACCGGTGGGCAGCCTCTTCGAGAGCTTGGCGAGCTCAGGGCCGGAGGCGAGGTTGCGCAGCCGGTCCACGACCCCGGCGGCGGTGCGGAGTTCCTCTGCCACGTGTTCAGCCTAGGCATTTGCTCGCGTCTCCAGCACGCGGAAGCCCTTGTGGCTGGCCAGGCGCGCCGTGGGCCAGCCCTGCTCGGTCAGCCACCGCTGCAGCGAGTCGCCGCCGAGGTTCTTGCCCACGACCATGACCATCCGCCCGCCCGGCGCGAGGCGCGGCAGCCACGTCAGCAGCAGCTCGTGCAGCGCCTCCTTGCCGATGCGGATGGGCGGGTTGGACCAGATCTCGTCGAAGACCTGGTTGCCCGGCACCTGCTCGGGCAGGCAGGCGACGAAGCGCGAGTCGAGGCCGGCGGCGCGGGCGTTGTCGTTGGCGAGCAGCAGCGCGCGCTCGTTGACGTCGACGCCGGTGACGTTGGCCAGCGGCACGGCCTTCGCGATCGCCAGCCCGATGACCCCGTAGCCGCAGCCGAGGTCGAGGAACTGGCCCTGCACGGGCGGCTCGAGCTCCTTGAACAGCACCGCCGTGGCGTGGTCGAGGTGGCCGCGGCTGAACACCCCCGAGCCGGTGTCGATGGTCAGCGTGCTGCCCCACAGCTCGGCGGTGAAGCTCTCCCGCTCGAAGGGCACGCCGGGGTCGGCGGAGAAGTAGTGCTCAGTCATGGATCGCCTCTCGTCGGGCTCGGGCACGCTCGGCCTGGGCGGCGAGCTCGTCGTCGTCGGGGTAGCCGACCTCCTCCAGCGTGAGGCCGTGGGCGTGCACCACGCGCACGCCCTGGTCGCGCCGGCGGCCGGCCATCACCTCTGCCGGCCACCCGGCCGGCTGCCGGCCCTCGCCGACCGCGAGGAGGCAGCCGACCAGGGCACGCACCATGTTGTGGCAGAAGGCGTCGGCGCGCACCGAGCCGACGACGAGCCCGGCGTCGTCGCGCCGCCAGTCGAGGTCGAGCAGCGTGCGGACGGTGGTCGCCCCCTCCCGCTGCTTGCAGAAGGAGGCGAAGTCACGCAGGCCGACCAGCGGCGCGGACGCCTCGTTCATCGCGTCGAGGTCGAGCGGGCGCCCCCAGGTCAGCACGTGGCCGCGCACGAGCGGGTCGGCGAGCTCCTGCGCGTCGGCGACGCGATAGGCGTAGCGCCGCCAGACCGCCGAGAAGCGGGCGTCGAACCCCTCGGGCGCCTCGACCACCCGTCGTACGCGCAGGTCGGGCGGCAGGATCCCGTCCACGCGCCGGGCGAGGGCCTGCAGCGGCGGATCGGTCGAGCGTCCCGCGGCAGGCGGCGACCACCTCGGGGTCGACGTCGACGTGCGCCACCTGGCCGCGCGCGTGCACGCCGGCGTCGGTCCGCCCGGCCACGGTCACCCGCACCTCGGGCACCCGCAGCGCGGTGGCCAGCGCCGCCTCGAGCGTCCCCTGGACCGTACGACGCCCGGGCTGGGTGGCCCAGCCGGAGAAGTCGGCGCCGTCGTAGGCACAGTCGATCCGCAGGCGCACGCAGCGATCCTAGGACGCCGCAGCCGAGGTCGCGCCGCCGCCCGACTTTGTTCAACCAGATGGTTGACAAACCCGTCGCCGTCGTCCTACCTTCTATTCAACCAATCAGTTGAAGAAGGTGCTCCGTGACCGACCAGCTCTCCCGCGTCTTCGCCGCACTGGCCGACCCGACCCGTCGGGACATGGTGGCCCGCCTCACCGAGGGCGACCACACGGTCAACGACCTGGCCGCGCCCTACGACGTGAGCCTGCAGGCCGTCTCCAAGCACCTCAAGGTGCTCGAGGACGCCGGCCTGGTGACGCGGACCCGGGAGGCGCAGCGACGTCCGGTGCACCTGGAAGCCGAGGTGTTCGACCTCATGACGAAGTGGATCGAGCGCTACCGCCGGCAGGCCGAGGAGCGCTTCTCGCGCCTCGACGCCGTGCTCGCGCGGATGCAGGACGACGACAACCCGAGCTCCACCGAACCCCAGGAAGGGACCGCATCATGACCACCGTGCAGACCAACGACGCCGCCACCCGCTACCCCGAGGCCGCCATCGAGGCCGACGGCGAGGTGCCCGCCATCCACATCCGGCGCGACTTCGCGGCCACCCCGGCGCAGCTGTTCCGGGCGCACACCGACCCGGAGCTCTTCGCGCAGTGGATCGGCCCCGACGGCGTCGGCGCCGACATCACCCACTGGGAGGCCCGCGACGGGGGCAGCTGGAGCTACACCGCGCGCGGCAGCGACGGACGCGAGGACTTCGAGACCTCCTTCCGCGGGTGCTTCCACACGGTGCGCGAGGACCGCATCGTGCAGACGTTCACCTGGGAGGGCATGCCCGACGGGGTCGCGCTGGAGACGATGACCTTCGAGGACCTCGGCGACGGCCGCACCCGGCTCCACGCGGTCAGCCTCTGCGACTCGTTCGAGGACCGCGACGCGTGGCTGCGCAGCGGCATGGAGGTCGGCGTCAACGACGGCTACGCCACCATCGACCGGCTCCTCGCCGAGGGCGTCCTCTGATGGCGCTCCCCGACGCCCCGGCCGACCGCCACGCGGTGGTTGCCGGCGGCTTCGGCCGCCTGGTGGCGCAGACCCCCGACTGGTCGGCCCCGGCCCCCGTCGACGGGTGGACCGCACGCGACGTCGTCGGCCACCTCGTCGGCTGGTTCCCCGGCTTCCTCGCCAGCGGCGGGGTCGACCTGCCCGCCGGCCCCTCGGTGGACGACGACCCGATGGCAGCGTGGCAGCACCACGCGGACGCCGTCCAGGGCGTCCTCGAGCGGCGCGGCGACGAGACCTTCACCCATCCCCAGGCCGGCACCCACCAGCTCGCCGCCGCGGTCGACCAGTTCTACACCGCCGACGTCTTCATGCACTCGTGGGACCTCGCCCGCGCGGGCGGCCAGGAGGCCGGGCTCGACGAGGACTACGCCGCCCAGCTCCTGGAGGGGATGCGCCCGATCGAGCAGCTGCTGCGCAACTCCGGGCAGTACGGACCCGCGGTCCCCGTGCCGGACGACGCGCCCGTCGTCGACCGGCTGATGGGCTTCGTCGGTCGCGACCCCGGGTGGAGCGCCCCGTGAGCACCGTGGTGATGAACAACGTCGTCTCGCTGGACGGCTTCATCGCCGACCCGCACGACGACCCGGGCCCCCTGTTCGACTGGTACTTCAACGGGGACCGGACCCTGGCCGCCCAGGACATGGACGACCCGACGCCCGGGGGCCTCCGGGTGTCGCAGACGTCGTACGACTACGTCCGACCCGTCTGGGACTCCATCGGCTGCATGGTGATCGGACGTCATCTGTTCGACCTCACCAACGGGTGGGAGGGGCGTCCCCCGACCGGCGACCACGTGGTCGTGGTGTCGCACCGACCCAGGCCCGAGGGCTGGCACCCGGAGGCGTCGTACCACTTCGTCGACGACGTGACCGCCGCGATCGCCACCGCGCGGGAGCTGGCCGGCGACCGGACGGTGTCCGTGGCCGCCGGCGACGTGGGCGGACAGGCCCTCGCCCTCGGTCTCGTCGACGAGGTGGCCATGGACGTCGTGCCGGTGGTGTTCGGCACCGGCAAGCGCTACTTCGGCGCCGTCGACACCCAGCACCTGCTCGACGACCCGGAGGTCGTCGTCCAGGGCGACCGCGTGCTGCACCTGCGCTTCAAGGTGCGCGGCCCTCGCGCCTGACAGGGTCCGGCGTCCTCGTAGGGTCGAGGACATGAAGTACGTCGTGTACGGCGCCGGGGCCGTCGGTGGGGTCATCGGCGGCCGCCTCCACCTCGCCGGGCTGCCGGTGACCCTCGTCGCGCGAGGGGCCCACCTCGAGTCGATCCGGTCCCGAGGGCTGGTGCTCGACGCCGGTGACGGCCGGCACCGCATCGACGCCCCGGCCACCGACACCGCCGCGGAGGTCGACTGGACCGACGACACCGTCGTGCTGCTCGCGGTGAAGTCCCACCAGGCGGCCGTCGCGCTCGCAGACCTCCGCGCCCACGCCCCCGCCGAGACCCCCTTGGCCTGCGCCACCAACGGCATCGCCACCGAGGCGGCCGCGCTGCGGCTGTTCGCGAGGACGTACGCCGTCTGCGTGATGCTGCCGGCGACCCACCTCGAGCCCGGCGTGGTGGTGG
Source organism: uncultured Actinomycetota bacterium (assembly GCA_963701485.1). Classification (GTDB taxonomy): domain Bacteria; phylum Actinomycetota; class Actinomycetes; order Propionibacteriales; family Nocardioidaceae; genus Nocardioides. The sequence goes on along the minus strand of CAVPAA010000006.1, from coordinate 96,917 downwards.
CGTCCTGCCACCCGACGCCGGCGATCCTCGACCTCGGCCGCTTCCCCGGCGGCACCGACGAGACCACCGCCGCCGTGGCCGCCGACCTCCGCGCCGCGGGGATCGAGTCGGAGGAGCGCGCCGACATCATGGCGATGAAGCGCCGCAAGCTCGTGATGAACCTCGGCAACGGCGTCGACGCCTCCTTCGCCCGGGGCGACGCCGCCGACGAGCTGGCCGAGCGGGCGCAGGCCGAGGGCGAGCGGGTGCTGGCCGCGGCCGGCCTCACCGTCGTCTCGGCCGAGGAGGACCGCGAACGGCGCGGCTCGATCCTGCAGCGCCGGCCCGACCTCGAGCGTCGCGGCGGCTCCACCTGGCAGAGCCTCACCCGCGGCACCGGCGACTCCGAGATCGACTACCTCGCCGGCGAGGTCGTCCTCCAGGGCCGGCTGCACGACGTCCCCACGCCCGTCAACGACGCCGTGGTCGCCGCGACCCGCCACCTCGCCGCCACCGGAGGCGCTGCCCGCAGCCTCGACGCCGCCGAGGTCCTCGCCCGCCTCTGACCCCCGGGCGGTGCGTGAGACACCTTTTCGGGCGGCGGAACCTGCACCACGCACCGCCGGACCGACGAGCGGTGCGTGAGCCACCTTTCGCGGGCCCGGAATGTGGCTGGGCCACCGCTCCCCCGCGTGTCGTCGTACGCCACGCCGCCGGGCGGTGCGCCACCCACATCCGCGGGCCCGGGAATGTGGCTGGGCCACCGCCCGGCCCCGCGCCCGGATGCACGAAGGCCCGCCACCCCAGCGGGGTGGCGGGCCTGCGTAGCGGACCTGGGATCAGGCCTTGGGCTCCTCGGAGTCCTCGGCAGCCTCGGCGGCGGCCTCGTGCTCCTCAGCGGCAGCCTCGTGCTCCTCGGCAGCGGCCTCGTGCTCCTCGGCGGCGGCCTCGTGCTCGGCGGCGGCGGCCTCGTGCTCCTCGGCAGCGGTCTCAGCCGTGGTGTCCTCGACCGGCTCGTCGGACGCGGTCGCGGGCGCCGGAGCGGCCGCGGCCTGGGTCTTCTTGGTCGAGGGGGCCTTCGGGCTGTAGGCCTCGGTCACCAGCTCGATGACCGCCATGGGGGCGTTGTCGCCCTTGCGGGGGCCGATCTTGGTGATGCGGGTGTAGCCACCGGGACGCTCGGCGAAGGTCGGCGCGATCTCGGTGAACAGCGTGTGCACGACCGACTTGTCGCGGACGGTCTTGAGGACCTCACGACGGTTGTGCAGGTCGCCGCGCTTGGCCTTGGTGATCAGCTTCTCCGCGACCGGGCGCAGCAGGCGCGCACGGGTCTCGGTGGTGGTGATCCGGCCGTGCTCGAACAGGGCGGTGGCCAGGTTCGAGAGCATCAGGCGCTGGTGGGCGGGGCTACCGCCGAGGCGGGGACCCTTCTTGGGCTTGGGCATGTGGTGCCTTCCTTCTCTCGGGCCGTGTCAGGTACCCGGGTAGACGACCGGCTCAGACATCTCGACTGAGCCCGGTCGGTTTGGTGGTACGACCCTCGTGGCGAGGGTCGGGAGATCAGAGCTGCTCGTCCTCGATGAACGCGTCGTCGTCGTCGTCGCCGTAGGCGGCGAGGGCGGCGTGCGGGTCGAAGCCGGGCGCGCTGTCCTTGAGCGAGAGGCCCATCTCGACGAGCTTGGCCTTCACCTCGTCGATGGACTTGGCACCGAAGTTGCGGATGTCGAGCAGGTCCTGCTCCGAGCGCGAGATGAGCTCGCCCACGGTGTGGATGCCCTCGCGCTTGAGGCAGTTGTAGCTGCGGACCGTGAGCTGCAGGTCCTCGACCGGCAGGGCCAGGTCGGCGGCCAGCTGCTCGTCGACGGGCGACGGGCCGATGTCGATGCCCTCGGCCTCGACGTTGAGCTCCCGGGCCAGGCCGAAGAGCTCGACGAGGGTCTTGCCGGCCGAGGCGATCGCGTCGCGGGGACGGATCGACTGCTTGGTCTCGACGTCGATGACGAGCTTGTCGAAGTCGGTGCGCTGCTCGACACGGGTGGCCTCGACCTTGTAGGTCACCTTCATGACCGGGCTGTAGATCGAGTCGACCGGCATGCGGCCGATCTCGTTGTCGGCGCCCTTGTTCTGCACCGACGAGACGTAGCCGCGGCCGCGCTCGACGACGAGCTCCATCTCCAGCTTGCCCTTGTCGGACAGCGTGGCGATCTTGAGCTCGGGGTTGTGCACCTCGACACCGGCGGGCGGGGTGATGTCGGCGGCGGTGACGTCACCGGCACCGGACTTGCGCAGGTACATCACGACGGGCTCGTCGTGCTCCGAGGAGACGACGATGCCCTTGAGGTTGAGGATGATCTCGGTCATGTCCTCGGTGACGCCCTCGATCGTCGAGAACTCGTGGAGGACGGAGTCGACCTTGATGCTGGTGACCGAGGCACCCGGGATGGAGCTGAGGAGCGTACGACGGAGCGAGTTGCCGAGCGTGTAGCCGAAGCCGGGCTCGAGGGGCTCGATGACGAACCGCGAGCGGAACTCGTCGACGGTCTCTTCCGTGAGGGTCGGGCGCTGAGCGATGAGCACGGAGTTCTTCCTTTCCGGATCCACCCACTATTTGACGGATCCGAACATGATGAGGAGTGACGTGGAGGTGGGGCATCGGTGGCCGCCCGCAGGACGGGCGACCACCGAATGGAGATCACTTCTTGGAGTAGTACTCCACGATGAGCTGCTCCTGGACCGGGACGTCGATCTGCGCCCGGACCGGGACCTGGTGCACGAGGATGCGCATCCGCGACGGGATGACCTCCATCCACGCGGGGGTGACGCGCTCGCCGTGGGTCTCGCGAGCCACGATCAGCGGGGTCAGCTCGAGCGACTTCTCGCGCACGTCGATGATGTCGTGGTCGGTGACCTGGAAGGACGGGATGTCGACCTTCTTGCCGTTGACCAGGAAGTGGCCGTGCGTGACGAGCTGGCGGGCCTGGCGGCGCGTCCGGGCGAAGCCGGCGCGGTAGACCACGTTGTCGAGGCGGCACTCGAGGAGCTGCAGGAGGTTGTCGCCGGTCTTGCCCTGGCGACGGCTGGCCTCCTTGTAGTAACGGACGAACTGCTTCTCCATCACGCCGTAGGTGAAGCGAGCCTTCTGCTTCTCACGGAGCTGCAGCAGGTACTCGGACTCCTTGATGCGACCGCGGCCGTGCTGGCCGGGGGCGTAGGGACGCTTCTCGAAGGCAGCGTCGCCGCCGACGAGGTCGACACCGAGACGGCGCGACTTGCGGGTCATGGGACCGGTGTAGCGGGCCATGTGTCAGTCTCTCTTTCTCAGTCTCGGGTCAGACGCGGCGGCGCTTGGGCGGCCGGCATCCGTTGTGCGGGGTGGGCGTGACGTCCTGGATGGTGCCGACCTCGAGGCCGATGGCACCCAGCGACCGGATGGCGGTCTCACGACCCGAGCCCGGACCCTTGACGAAGACGTCGATCTTCTTCATGCCGTGGTCCATGGCGCGACGGCCGGCGGCCTCGGCAGCCATCTGCGCGGCGAAGGGGGTGGACTTGCGCGAGCCCTTGAAGCCGACGGTGCCGGCAGAGGCCCACGAGATCACCGCACCGGTCGGGTCGGTGATGGTGACGATGGTGTTGTTGAACGTGCTCTTGATGTGGGCTTCGCCCTGAGCGATGTTCTTCTTCTCCTTGCGGCGGACCTTGGTCGCGCGGCTCTTGGGAGGCATGCATTAACTCCTGAGGTCTGGTCTGGAAGCTTCGATGACGAGGATCAGCGCAGGGCGCCGATCACTTCGCCTTCTTCTTGCCGGCGACGGTGCGCTTCGGGCCCTTGCGGGTGCGCGCGTTGGTCTTGGTGCGCTGGCCGCGGACCGGGAGGCCCATGCGGTGGCGGCGACCCTGGTAGCTGCCGATCTCGATCTTGCGGCGGATGTCCGCCTGGACCTCACGTCGGAGGTCACCCTCGATCTTGAAGTTGGCTTCGATCTCGTCGCGAAGCTTGACCAGCTCCTCGTCACCGAGCGTGTGGACCCGGGCGTTCGGGTCGACACCGGTGGCAGCGAGCAGCTGCTGGGAGCGGGTACGGCCGATGCCGTAGATGTAGGTGAGTGCGATCTCGATGCGCTTGTCGCGCGGGAGGTCGACACCAACGAGGCGTGCCATGTGGCGTTTCCTTGTCTGTCTCGCATCGGTTTCGGTTCGTGTCGCGTCCCAACCCGCCTCGGGTGGGCTCCGGCCGGTGCTCCGGAGGTGATTTCAGTCCGCCTGGGCGAACCTAGCGATCACGTTGTGGTGGTTCAGTTGTGGTTGAGCTTCAGGCCCTCTTGCCGCAAGCGGCTGCGAGGCTCGGGGCTGCTCGTTCAGTTCCGGCTGCGCCGGACCTGAACGACGATCCCTCAGCCCTGCCGCTGCTTGTGGCGCGGGTTCTCGCAGATGACCATGACCCGGCCGTGACGGCGGATGACCTTGCACTTGTCACAGATGGGCTTGACGCTGGGGTTGACCTTCATGTCAACGAATCCTTGCTACTCGGCTGGAAATGTCACTTGTACCGATAGACGATCCGACCCCGGGTGAGGTCGTACGGCGAGAGCTCCACCACGACCCGGTCCTCGGGGAGGATCCGGATGTAGTGCTGTCGCATCTTGCCGCTGATGTGCGCGAGTACCTTGTGCCCGTTGGACAGCTCCACGCGGAACATCGCATTGGGAAGGGCCTCCACGACGGTGCCCTCGATCTCGATCACGCCTTCTTTCTTCGGCATGTCCTCCACAATCTGTCGTCTCGTTGTCTACCGTGGCCCGGGAACCGCCCGGCACCTGCAAGCAGGGAGCCGGTGGACCTCGTGAGGCGGTCCGGGGAACCTCTTCCCGGGCACGCGTGCAAGCGTCTGGGACGATCACACGAGATTCCGGGCAGCCGCGAGGCACCACGAAACACAGCCCACGTTGGGCCGACGCACCAGTTTAGTCAGGCGTACGTCGAGAACGCCAATCAGCGAGCCGGCGCACCCGTCGCGCCGCAGCCGGGACACGCCCGGGCGCGGGGGTCGGCTCCGCGTCGTCGTCCGTGACCGGCTGCCGATCCGCGTCGCGCGTCGGCCCGGACGTCGTACGCCGCAGCGAGCGGAGGCTGGTCGCGGCCCGGAAGCGCTGCCACCGGCCGACCTCGTGCGACATCGCCCGCCGCTCGGCGTCGACCGACTCCCAGTAGGTCGCGGCCGCGGCCTCCTCGGGCGTGCTCGGGCCGAAGACGAAGCTGTCGGCGCGGCGGGCCAGCGTGCCGGCCTCGCCGGACACGATGCCGGCCGACTGCTCGCGCCGGGTCACCGTCGGCCCCAGCGGAACGGGCTGGCCCAGGTCGCGCGCGTGGTCGACGAGCTCGCGCCAGGCGCCCACGAAACGGGCCGAGGCCGACGCGGCACTGCGGCGCCGGTGCCGGCGCCACGCCTTGAGGCCGACCACGGCGGCCAGCAGCAGCGCGGCGGCGAGCAGCGGGAGACCGACGTAGGTCACCACGGTCCCGACCCACGACGGGAGGCCCGCGATGATGCTGTCCTCGTCCTCGTCGGCCTTCTTCTTGCGGGTGGCCTTGCGCTCCTTGAGGTCGGCGTCGCTCTGCTCCCCCGCGTCGGACGGCGGCGGGATCGGGTTGGGCGGCGGGATGACCGTCCCGGACATCGGGGTGTTCGTCTCGGGCACCTGGTCGGCCGGAGGCGTGTCCGACATGAAGGCCTCGGTCGGCAGCGTCTTCCACGACCCGTCGGCGGCGCGGAGCTCCACCCACGCCGACACGTCCTTGCCGGTGACCGTCCCGCCCTCCGGGACGACCGCCCCGAGCACGACGCGCGCGGGCACGCCGATGTCGTTGGCGATCAGCGCCATCGTCGCGGCGTACTGCTCGTCGTTGCCCACGATCTGCGGCGCGTTGACGAACTCGTCGGACAGCCGCCACGCGCTGTGGCCGGCGACGTAGATGCGCTCGGTGCGGCCGACGCCGTCGGAGTACCGGCCCTCCGAGCGCAGGTGCTCGGCCGCGGCCAGCACGCGGTCCATCGGGTCGGTGCCGGCGTCCTCGGTCCACTTCTCGGTCGGCCCCTGGATGAACGCCGCACCCGCCGGCAGGGGCGTCAGGTCGGCCGACCCGACGGTCTCCTCGCTGAGCTCGTCGTCGGGCTGGACGGCCGTGAAGGAGTAGGTGTCGCCGCGCTGCATCCCGGTGGGGACGACGGCGGTGGAGGTGGCGAGGTTGTAGCGGAACACCTCGGCCTTGGCGCGTGCGTCACCGGTCTGGAAGTCCATGGAACGGAGGGCTCCGACGGTGGGCAGCCAGACGCCGCTCCATCCCTCGCCGAGCGTGACGGTCGCGTCGACCTCCGTCCCCTCGACCGGGTTGTCGATGGTGGACGACACGCGCTGGAAGGAGTCGTCGGCCGGGCCGGGCAGCGCGTCGTCGGTCGCGCCCCAGACCATCCCGTCGTAGCGGTCCATCGCGGCGAACCGCACCCGGGTCCCGGCGGGCACCCCGTCGATGTCGAGCAGCGTCTTGTCGTAGACGTTGGCCGGGTTCGCCTCGCCCTTGAGGTCGACGTACTTGCGGAAGCCGGCGAGCGGCGAGGGATAGCGGCCGATGTCGAAGGGCGGCTCGACCCAGTTGCGGGCCACCGCACGCCCCGAGTCGTCGCCGACGAAGAGGGCGCTGGCCGGATGGGCCAGGAGCGCTGCGAGGCCGAGCATGACGACGGCTCCCACCCCGCGGACGTACGACGTGCTGCCGCCGTGCACGGCGGCACTCGCCCGGCGGGCCCGGATCGCCAGCCAGGCGAGGGCGAGCGCGGTGAAGACCGCGCCCTGCACGACCAGCGACTGGGGGTGGCGGACCCCCAGCAGGATGGCTCCGGAGAGGACCACGGTCATCCCGGCCACGGGCAGCAGCGCTGCCAGCCAGGGGCGGCGGACCGGGAGGGAGGCCAGCGCGCTGCCGACCAGCCCGGCGACCATCCCCGCGAGCCACGGCAGGACCAGCAGCGGGCCGTCGCCGTCGACGGGCGGCAGCGTGGTCAGCAGGTCCTTCCAGCCGAAGATCGCCTGGTCCGCGACCCGGGCGAGGGTGCCGGCACCGGGCAGCGCGTAGGTGTCGCCCAGCGAACGCAGGCAGAGCTGGTCCGCCGAGCAGGAAGAAGACGACGAGGCAGATGACGATCGCGGAGATCAGGGGCCAGCCGGCCGCGCGGGTCAGGTGGGTGACCAGGATCGCGATGACCGTGCCGAGCAGGCCGATCACGAGGTACGCCGACCCGGTGAACGACGAGCCGAACGCCGTCAACGCCACCGCAGCCAGCGCCAGGGTGAAGCCCATGTCGATCCACGAGTGGCGGTCGGGCAGCAGCGCGTGCGGACGCACGCGGGTGCGGGTGCCCGTCGAGGACGCGGGGCGCGTGCTCGTGCGGGGACTCATCGCACGCTCCAGCGCAGGAGACCGCCGAGGTCCTCCTTGGCCGCGAGGTGGAGGACGGGCAGGCCGCCGGTCTCCGTGACGCGGCTGTTGCCGTGGGGGTCGACGACGATGCCGAAGCGGCGCACCTCGGGCGGGAAGGCCGCCGAGGAGCGGAGCAGGTCGGTGAACGGCGACTCGCTGCCGCCGATGAAGAACGCCAGGCTCGTGTCGGGGGCCAGCATGCTGGCCTGCCGCCCGGACTGCACGAGGCCGCGGTCGCCGAGGTCGGCGCGGCACACGGCGTCGAGGGCGAGGTGGCCGTCGGAGCCCGACGAGGCGTGGTCGCCGCAGACGAAGGACACGTCGAACTCGTCGAGCACGGCCCGCACCGCGATCGACGCCGCGACGGCCATCGCCGTCTCGAAGTCCTCCGGGTCCGACCACGAGCCGAGCCGGTCGTCGACGACGATCGTGGCGTGGCTGCGGCGGGTGTCGAGGTACTGGCGCACGAGCAGGGACGACTCGCCGGTCGAGGCCATCACCTTCGCCGACGACCGCCAGTGGATGTGGCGCAGGTCGTCACCGGGGACGTACTCCCGCAGCGCGTGGAACGCCAGGTCGCTCTGGCTGACGGCGTCGGTCGAGACCCCCTCGAGGTCGCGCAGCAGCCCGGCGCCGAGCGACTCCAGCGGCACCAGGTGCGGGCGAACGAGCACCTCGCGCACCGGCGTCCAGACCACGTCGCGGGAGAAGATGCCCACCGGGTCGCCGCGGCGGGTCATCGCCGGGCCGACGGCGATGACGCCACGGCGCTCGGTGCGGATGGTGAACGACTCCTCGTGGGTCGCGCCGGGCGCGAGCGAGCTGATGCCGTAGCGGTGCACGGCCGACCCGACCGGAACCTCGAGCGTGGTCGGGACCAGGCGCGAGGACGCGCGGTTGACCACGAGGACGCCGGCCGCCACCGACTCCCCCGCCGCCACCCGCTCGGGTTGGAGCCGCAGGTCGACCGACACGGACGTCCGGCCGAGGAGGAACGGCAGCGCGAGCACCATCAGCACCAGGCAGCCCGTGCCCAGCACCGCCAGCTCGCGCCACTGCGCGATGACGGCGACCAGGAGGGAGCCCAGGCCCAGGCCGAGGACCAGCCAGCCGATCGGCTTGATGACCTCGAGCGCGTCGTTCAACCGCTGTCGGACCAAGGTGGTCAGGCCCCCACGCGGTCGGTCGGCGGCGCGACGGCGTCGAGCAGGCGCGAGACCACCGTCTGCACGTCGACGCCGCTGAACTGCGCCTCGGCGTCGAGCAGCAGCCGGTGCGAGAGCACCGGCTCGGCGAGGTCCTTGATGTCGTCGGGCACCACGTGGTCACGACCGTCGGCGGCGGCCCACGTCTTCGCCACCCGGACGAACGCCAGGCACCCGCGGGGCGAGAGTCCGAGCTTGACGTGCGGCTGCCGACGCGACTCCTCGGCGAGCTCGGCGACGTAGCCGATCACGGCCGGGTCCACGTAGACCTCGTCCGCCAGCCCGCTCATCTGGGCGATGGTGGCGGCGGTGATGACCGGGGTGACGAGCGCGGCCCGGTCACGGACCGCCGCGTTGTTGAGCAGCTCGACGGTCGCCTGGCGGTCCGGGTAGCCGACCGAGGTCTTCATCAGGAAGCGGTCGAGCTGGGCCTCGGGCAGCCGGTAGGTGCCGGCCTGCTCGATCGGGTTCTGGGTGGCGATCACCAGGAACGGCTTGCCGACCGGGTGGGCCACGCCGTCGACGGTCACCTGGCCCTCCTCCATCACCTCGAGCAGCGCGGACTGCGTCTTGGGCGAGGCGCGGTTGATCTCGTCGGCCAGCACGATCGTGTGGAAGATCGGGCCGGGGTGGAACTCGAAGGTGCCCTTGTGCTGGTCGTAGACGGTGACGCCGGTGACGTCGGAGGGCAGCAGGTCCGGGGTGAACTGGATGCGCGCGTGGCTGCCCTGCACGGTGTTGGCCAGTGCTCGGGCGAGCATCGTCTTGCCGGTGCCGGGGAAGTCCTCGAGGAGGATGTGTCCCTCGGACAGCAGGCAGGTCAGTGCCAGCCGGACGACGTGACGCTTGCCGAGGACGGCCTTCTCCATGTTGTCGGTGAGCTGGTCGAAGGTCGACTTGAACCACTCGGCCTGTTCGTGGCTGATCGTCAAGAGGTGCTCCTGGTGGTGGGGACGTCGCAGTGGGTGGCGGGCGCGGGCGTGCCGGGGCGCTACGGGAAGGGGGTGTTGAAGACGACCCTGCCGAGGCCGCCGGCGAAGGTGCAGTTGCCGACGACGGAGTCGCCCGAGGCGTAGTAGGCGCCGACCTGGCCGGTCCAGTCGCCCGAGCCGTTCTGCGACCGGCGCGGCCAGAACTTGTCGAAGTCACAGCTCCAGTTCGTCGCCGTGCCCTCGGCGAACCGGACGCTCAGCACCGCGTAGGCGCACGAGTCGGCGGCGCACTTCGGGTCAGCGAAGCCGGCGCACGCCGGCATCCCCTCGGTGTCGTCCTGGCAGCGGTCGCCGCGGCTGATGCCGATGGTGGGTGGCGGCGGGGGTCCCGACGTCGTGCGGCTCGACCCGGAGTCGGAGCCACGTCCGCCCGGCGAGTCGTCGCTCACCGTCACGAAGATCTCCTGGTCCTGCGCCCAGTTCTCGGTGTTGAACGCCGGGGTGGTGAAGGAGAACGCGCCGACGCCGGTGGGCCGGAACTGCTGGACCCCGGAGCCGCCCCCTCCCCTGTTGCGGATCTCGTACTGCACGAGCAGCCGGGTCACCGTTGCTGGTGCCGGAGATGACCCACTGGATCGACTTGCCGTTGACGACCGGCTGGATGGAGCCGAGTGCGTTGTCGAGGCGGCCGAAGCTCTGGACGTTCTGCACGCTGCTCAGCGTGCAGCCCGCGGGCGCCTCCTCGTTGCACACACGGAGCTGGACCGACCAGGCCTGCTCGTTGTTGGGCGTGGGGATGCGCTGCGTGGTCGAGCCGGTCTGCTGCGGGATGGAACGGACGACCGATCCGGCCACGATGATCTCGACCTTGCTGACGTTGCCGCGGGAGTCGGGCACGGTGTACCTGACCTCCGCCTCCTGGCTGTTGCCGGTGGCGTAGACGTCGAAGGCTCCCCAGGCCGCCGGGCGGCCGACGGCCTGGATGGGCGTGCCGGCGCTCGGGACCGAGCGCTTGCCGGGCTGCTCGCCCGGCTGGTTGGCCGCGACCACGGTGTAGGTGTAGGTGAGGCCGTCGTAGGGCACACCGGCGTGGGTGCAGGTCAGCGACGCGAGCCGCTGGCAGCCGGGCACGGTCCCCGCGGTCACGCCGTTGCTGTAGCTGACCGTGTAGACCGTCGGGCCGGGACCCTCGGGCAGCACCGACTGCCAGGCCACCCGGATGCTGGTCTGCTGGGCGCCGGACTCGAGGTCGGTCACGGCGGGCGCGGCGGGTGCCGGCGGCGTGCCGAGGGGCTGCATCTCGCCCGACGTGCGGGGCAGCGAGTAGCCCACCTGGTTCTGCGCCTTGATCGTGAACGTGTACTGCTGGTTGTTGTCCAGCCCGGTCACCGGGAAGGACATCGTGGTGCCGGCGACGACCACGGGGCCGCCTCCCGGCCAGGTGATGGTGTAGTCGAGGATCCGCGAGGTCTGGGTCGGCGGCTTGTCCCAGGCGATGTTGATCTGCCCGTCGTCGCGGCCGATCATCCGGATGTTCTGCACCCGGCCGGGCTGCGTGTCGGCACGCGCCGAGCGCGACAGGTTGCTCCAGTCGCTGGCGCCCACGCGGTTGACCGCCTGCACACGGAAGCTGTAGTTGCCGCCGCTCTTCAGGTTGCGGAAGACGCACTCGTTGGTGTCGCACCGCTGCCTGGCACCGGTCTTCTCCTCGCGCACCAGGTAGTGGAGGACCGGTGCTCCCCCGTCGTCGTCGGGCGGCGCCCACCCCATCTTGATGGTGCCGACCTCGTCCGGCACCGGGTAGGGCCGCGGCTCCCCGGGCGGGGACGGCGTGCCGATGACCTTGAACGCGATCCGGCCGTCGGCCGTGCGCGAGGACGGCGGGTCACCGTCGGCGACGTCGCTGACGACCAGCCGGAAGCTCGCCTCCGCGCCGCGGGTGTCGCGGTCCGCGGTCAGCGTGAGCCGGCTGCCGTCGACGCTCGCCCTCACGCCGGGCGAGCCGGTGTTCTGCACCGTCACGATCCTGGGATCGGGGTTCGCGACGCCGGCCTCGAGGTAGGCGCGCATGTCGTAGGTGCGGCTCTGCCCGGCCTCCATGGTCTCGACGTTGATCGGCGACAGCCGCGGCGGCGGCGCCTCGGCCAGCCGGAAGCGGATCTCCTGCGAGTTGCTCTCACCAGCGCGCACGACGAGGACCGCCTCGCCGCCCTCGGTCGCGGCGTCGGACGCGGTGACCGCGACGACCGAGCCCTGGGGGAGCTGACGTCGACGCCGTCGACGGCCTGGCCCCACTCCGCGGAGAACTCGAGCCCGTCGGCGTCGCGGGGGTCGACGGTGAAGACCGTGCAGTAGGAGTCGATGTCGAGGTCGTAGCGCTGGCCGGCCGACATCGGGATGACGCTGGTCGGGCACTCGAGCGACGGGGTGTCGTCCCCGACGACCACGGGGATGGACAGGATGGCCGTGACACCGTCGTCGGTGGTGGTGGTGTCCTCGTTGCCGCTGGCGTCGGTCGCGGTGGTGACCTCGACGAGGACCGAGCCCGGCCCGCGGAAGCTGGCCGGGGCCGACAGGCTGAAGCGGTTGTCGCCGTCCGGGCCGACGGTGAGCGCCTCGGGAGAGGCGGCGTAGGAACGACGGCCGGAGGCGAGCCGCACCTGGCCGCCGTCGGGCGCCGCGATGTAGTCGGAGACCTTGCCCGTCATGCTGTCCCCGGAGTCGAGCTCGATGAGCGACCCGGGCAGGACGTAGGGCAGGCCGTCGCCCGTGGGTGGGATGTAGACCGAGGCGACGGCGGTCGCCCCGTCGGCGTCGCGCACCTCGAAGGGCAGCACCTTGGGCGCCGGGCCGCGGTCGGCGCGCACCTGCACCCCGCCGACCACCCGGGCCGAGGGGTCACCGAAGACGTCGACGACCTCGAGGTCCTCGGCGCGGCCGTCGGGGTCGTAGGCGCCGTCGAGGACGTCGACGACCACGCTCCCGCTGTCGTCGGCCCGGCCGAAGGCGTCGTAGACGATCGGCGGGTTCTCGTAGTCGTCCGCAGTCGTCAGCGTCATCGTCGCCCGGGACTCGTCGATGCCGTTGGTGACCCGGTAGACGAGCACGGTCGGCGGCGCCTTCGCGGAGTCGGGCGCGGGCACGGTGACCAGGTTGGTCTCCGGGTCGAGGCGGGCGCCGTCGGGGCCGTCGAGGATCTCGACCTCCACCGAGTCGCCCGGGGCGATGAAGTCGTTGGCGAGCGGGTCGAAGGTCGCCGTACGTCCCGGCTCGACCGTGAGCCTGTCGTCGACCGCGAGCGGCGGCTGCGGCTGACCGAGCTCGACGACGGCGATCCGGACGGTGCCGGTCGCGAAGGCGCCCTGCGAGTCGACGACGGAGTAGGTGAACTCGTCCGTGCCGACGGTGCGCGGGTAGGCCTCGTACTCCAGGAAGTTGCCGCCGATGGACGAGATCCGGCCCAGCCGGGGCGCGGACGTGATGCCCGTGACCGTGACCGGGTCACCGTTGCGGTCGACCCCCACGCCGGGCACCCGGACCTTGACGGTGTCGCCGGAGACCACCCGGCCCTCCAGGGTCGGCGGCTCGGGGGCGTCGTTCGGGTCGTCGGCAGGTACGACGGTGACCTTCAGGGTGCCGTCGGCGCGCTTGCCCTCGAGGTTCTGGGCGACGTAGGTGACGGTGTAGGTGTCGCGCTCCGCGACCTGCTCGGGGGCGACGTAGCGCACCACCCGGCCGGACACGAAGGCCTTGCCGACGTCGCCGGTGACGTCGATGGGCGCCACCACCGCGAGCTGGCCGGGCGTGTCGCTGCTCGACAGGTCGTTGAGCAGGGTCAGGCGGTCACCGGCCGGGGACACGTCGTTGTCGAGCACGGGCGCGGCGACGGAGCCGCCGGCCCGCACCACGACCCTGTCGCCGGCCGTGATGGGCGTGTTGTCCGCCGGCGCGGGACGCTGGGTGACCACCACCTCCCCGCGCACACCGGAGCTGGCGCCGTTGCTGATCGTGTAGGAGACGGTCTGGGTCCGGGGGGCCAGGTCGGGCCGGGTGGCGGAGATCCGCAGCCACCGGCCGTCGACGATCGCCACGTCGAGCTGGTCGGACTGGTCGCCCTCGGCGCGCTGGACGACCAGCAGACCGCCTGCCGGGTCCAGGTCGTTGGCCAGCACGTCGACGATGCCGGGGGCCTGACCGTAGACGGTGAGGGTGTCGGGCATGGCGATCGGCGCGGCGGCGCGCTTGGGGCTCGCCCTCACGTCCACGCGGATCGTGCCCTGGTCGAGCGGGGCGTTGCCGAAGGCCGCGTCATAGCTGAGGAAGTAGGTCCCGGCCCGCTGGCCGGTGAAGGTCAGCTGCCCGGCGTCGAGGTCGGTGACCACCTTGGCGTTGGGCTGCTGGGGCACCTTGCCGCCCAGCGACAGCTCGGCGTCGGTGGCGTTGGGGTCGGACCCGGGCAGGTCGTTGAGCAGCGGCCGGATCTTGATCGGCTTGCCGACCTCGCCGCGTACGACGTCGGGCTCGGCCTGGGGCGCGTAGGCCTTCTGGTCCTTGGGCGCCTGGACCTGGAAGCCCATCGACTTCACGACCGGGGCGGAGCGACCGTCGGTCACGGCGAACTCCACGCGCACCACCTGGGGGCCGTCGGCGGGACCGGACGGGGCGGTGAAGCGGATCCGGCCGTCGGCCGTGGTGCGGGCGGCGGCTCCGGTCTCCTCCCCGCCCACGGCCTTGGCGGACTCGAGGAGCAGGGTGTCGCCGTCGCGGTCGTCGCGCCAGTCCCCCAGCACCGGGACGGCGAGCTCGCCGCCGTGCGGCACCTTGTAGGTCGGCTTCTTCCACCCCTCCCGCAGCGCGGGCTGCTCGTTCTGCTCGGCGCCACGCACCGTGACGTCGACGGCCGCGTGGGCCGAGAGGCCGTTGCGCCCGTCGTCGATGAAGTAGTCGAACCGGGCGGGCCGGGCGTCCTCGGGCATCTCCAGGACGAGCGTCTGGCCGTCGGGGCTGATCTCGACGCGCGCTCCGCCGGACGGCTGGTCCACGTCGACGATGCTCAGCAGGCGACCGTCGGGCGCCGAGTCGTTGTCGAGCGGGTGGAGCACGGTCGTGCGCCCCGCGCGGACGCCGTAGGAGTCGGGCTTGGCCCGCGGCGGTCGACGGTCGGCCTCGGTCTGGTTCTCGTTCTCCTCGTCGTCGTCCTTGTTCTTCTTCTTCGACGTGAAGGCTTCCCAGTTGTCGATGCGGACCGGCTTGTCCTGCTGGACGTCCCACACGGTGCCGCTGTTGGCGTCGTTCAGGACGATCTCGCCACGGTTGACCCGGAACGCGAGGCTGGTGGCGTTGCCCCCGAGGTCGTCCTCCCTGACCTCCTGCGAACCGCACTGCACGGCGACGGCGCCCAGGCCACCGGACCAGGCGCCGTAGACGCACGCTCCGAGGCGGACGGGCGCGACCGCGGAGGTGCCGGAGCTGTCGGACACGGTGGTGACCTCGCCGGACTCGAGGTCGACGCTCAGGAGCCCGTCGGGTGCGCCGACGAGCACGGCGTCGTAGCCGGGTCCGGGCTGCTGGAGCCTGCTGCCGGGCGTCACGGACGCGGTCGCGCCGCCGACGACGCTGAGGACGCCGGCGTCGGCGTCGAGGGTCACGATGCGGTCGCCGACCGTCGTGACGTCGCTGACCTGGCCGGCGTCACCGGGCAGGTCGCGGGTGCGCGGCTTGCGGAAGCCCGCGGCGGTGGGGGCGAGGGTCGTGACCGTGCCCTCCTCGGTCGAGGTCACCACGACCGTGCCGTCCTGGCCGACGGTCAGGGCCGCACCCTCACCGGTCTCGGCCAGCGGCTCGGCCTGCCGGTCGACGGCGCTGACGACCGGCTTGCCGAGCTCGTCGTCGTAGCGCACGGCCCAGACCTCGCCGGTCTCGGAGTCGGCGGTGGCGAGCGTGCCGCCGGCCATGGCGACGTCACCGGTGACCGGGATCGCGGCGGAGCCGCCGTCCTGCGCCTCGAGACGACTGGTCTCGATCACCTGCCCCCGGCTCGTGCCGGCGTCGAGGGTGACCACGGCGGCGCCGTCCTGGACCACGTCGAGGCGGGCCTTGCCGTTGTCCCCGGGCACCACGCCGTCGAGCTGGTTGATCGGCTTGTTCAGCCGGCCCGACCAGCCCTTCTTGCCGTTGACCACCCAGACGCCACCGTCGTTGAGCTCGGCCTCGTGCTTCTTGTAGCCGTCGGCGGACACGGCGTAGACAGCGACGACGGTCGAGGCGACGGCCAGCGCAACGCCGGAGGCGATGCCCGCCCGGTGTCGACGCAGAGCAGTCACTCGTGCCACGCCAGTCCCCCTTGGCCCCACGGATGAGGTACGCCCGCCGTACACACCCGAGGAGGAGCGTATGTATGGCGCGGAGGTTCGGACAAGTTTCCGACAAATCGTGACCATGTGCGCGGGACTGGGGTGATGGGTGATGATGGCGGCGTGGGCGTGTACGAGGGGAGCCGACGTTGATCGTGGAAGCGCGGTACGCCAGCGGTGCTGGCGTGCTCGTCGGCAGTGGCGCGCACTGGGTGCTGCTCACCGACCCCGATGACGAGCGGGTGGTCCAGGAGATCTGGGACGCGCTGTCGCTGACGGCTCCGTCGGGGGCCAGCATCGCCGAGCGCGTGCTCGCCATCGCCGAGAAGGCGTTCGAGGGCGACCCCCCGGGGCTGGCCCTCGTCGACTTCACCTCCGGTGCGTCCACGACGCTGTCCCGAGGCGCCGGGCACGTGCGCCTGGCCGGTCCCGCACGCGTGCTGAGCCTTGACGGCGGGGCGGACCCCGACGGCCTCGTGGCGACCCGCCGCCTGGTCGGCGGGGTGGTCGCCGCCGACCGCGTGGAGCTGACGCCCGTGTCGGCCCGCACCGCTCCCGTGCACCGCGCCGAGGAGCGCCCGGCTCCTGCGGCGGCGGCCCTCATCGACGGCATCCCCGACGCGATCCTCGCCGCGAAGGGTCCCGACGGGCCTCCCCCGCGCACCCGCGTACGCCCCCGGGTCGAGGACACCGGCTCCCTCGTCGACACCTCCGAGCCCGACCCGCTGATGATGCAGCGCATCGAGGAGGCCCGGACCACGATCCGACCGCCCGCGACGCCGGCCGGCGCGGCAGAGCCCGACGACCACGACGGCGACACGTCACTGCGTCCCGCGCACCTGACCCACACCACCGCGCCGACGGTGCTCGCCGTGAGCTGCCCCCTGGGGCACCTGACGCCTCCGATCTCGCCCCAGTGCCGCGTGTGCCACCAGCGGGTGGCCCCGCAGGAGCCGCGGCGCGTGGACCGGCCGCCCCTGGGCGGTCTCCGGCTCCCCACCGGCGAGGTCGTGCCGCTCGACCGGGGCGTCATCCTGGGGCGCAAGCCGGCCCCCGTCGAGGGCAGCACCGACTGGCCCCACCTCGTGCACCTGCCGGCCGACCACTCGTTCGTCTCGCGACGCCACCTGCAGATCGAGCTCGACGGCTGGGACGTGGTCGCCCGCGACCTCGACAGCCGCGGCGGCACCACGTTCGCGCCCCCGGGCCGCGACCCGGAGCGGATGCGGCCCGGCGACGCCTACGTGCTCGAGCCGGGCACGGTCCTCGACATGGCCCACGTCTACAGCGTCCGCTACGAGTCGGGGGCGGTCGCCCGGTGAGCGCACCAGTCATCCCGGGGTTCGCGTTCGTCGAGCACCTCGGCAGCGGCGGTTTCGCCGACGTCTTCCTCTACGAGCAGCAGTGGCCGCGCCAGCGCGTCGCGGTCAAGGTCGTACGCCCCGACGTCCCGCTGACCGACCGCGAGAAGTACCTGTTCACCGCCGAGGCCAACGCCATGGCGCGGCTGGCCGACCACCCCTACATCGTCTCGGTGATCACCGCCGGGGTCACGGCCGAGGGCGGTCGTCCGTTCCTGGTGATGCGCTACTGCCCCCCGCCCGACCTCGGCGTGCGGGTGCGCGCCAACCCGATGGCTCCGGTCGACGCGGTGTCCACCGGCATCAAGCTGGCGAGCGCGATCGAGACCGCGCACCGCTCGGGCATCCTGCACCGGGACATCAAGCCGAGCAACGTCCTCGTCACGACCTACCACGAGCCGGCGCTGACCGACTTCGGCATCGCCGGCCACATGGCCGACGTCGAGGGTGACAACGACGTCCGCATCTCCTATCCCTGGTCGCCGCCCGAGCTGCTCGACGGGCGGTCCAACGGCTCGGTCGCCTCCGACGTCTACTCGCTCGGCGCGACCATCTGGCACCTGCTCGTGGGCAGGTCGCCGTTCTCCATCCCCTCGGGCGACAACTCCACCCGCGCCCTCAGCGCGCGCATCCTGCACGCCGCTCCCCCGGCCACCCAGCGCCCCGACGTCCCGCCCGCGCTCGACCGGCTCCTCCAGCAGTGCCTGGCCAAGCGCCCGGAGCACCGGCCCGGCAGCGCCCTCGAGCTCGCTCGCGCGCTCCAGCGCATCGAGTCCGCCGCCGGCTGGGCACGGACGTCGGTGGCCGTGGAGGGCGACCGCCCCGACGCGTCGGTCAGCGCCTCCGAGGCGCCCGGACCGGCCGGCTCGTCCGGGCCGTCCGGGACGTCGGGCTCCTTCGGGCCCTCCGGCGCTGCCGGACCGGCCGAGGACGCGACCGCGATGAAGCCCGTCACCGTGATCTCGGCGAGCGGTCCGCGGCGCATCGCGGCCCAGGACCCCGCACCTGCGCTGCCGGACGGCGAGGAGGAGCGGGCCGGGGTGCCGGGCCTGGTGTGGGCCGGTGTCGGCGTCGCGGTGCTCGCGCTGCTGGTGGGCTTCCTCGTCCTCGGCGGCAACGACCGCGAGGAGGATCCCGGCGTGGTCGTGCCGACCGAGTCACAGACACCGGCCGACGTGGTTCCCGACGTGCTCGTCGAGGCGGTGTCGCTCACCGGGAGCCGTACGCCCCGCGGCGTCCTGTTCGAGTGGCGCCCGCCCGTGCCCGTCGAGGCCGGCGACTCCTTCAGCTATCACCGCGACGACACCGACGAGTACGGCACCACGCGCCGCAGGCAGCTGCTGGTGCGCACCGACGAGCCGGTGTGCCTCGACGTGCGGATGACCCGCGGATCGGACAACTCGCCCAGCGCGAGCCAGTGCGTGTCCTGACCCGCGGGTCCCGACGTCAGGCGTCGCCTCAGCCGTCCTCCCAGTCGCGGCGCGGGCCGGTGGCCGCGTCCTGCTCCTCGTCCGACATCCGGCTCGAGGCCCACAGCGACAGCGCCGCGGTGATCGCCAGCGTGGCGACGATGACCACGAGCGAGAGCCAGATCGGGATCTCCAGCCACGCGTGGTCGAGGGGCTCGCCACCGTTGATGAACGGCAGCTCGTTCTCGTGCAGCGCGTGGAAGAACAGCTTGACGCCGATGAAGGCCAGCAGGAACGCGAGGCCGTAGGAGAGGTAGATCAGGCGCTGGAGCAGGCCGCCGATGAGGAAGTAGAGCTGGCGCAGGCCCATCAGCGCGAAGATGTTGGCCGTGAGCACCAGGTAGGGCTCCTTGGTGATGCCGAAGATCGCCGGGATCGAGTCGAGCGCGAACAGCAGGTCGGTCGTGCCGAGCGTGAGGATCACGATGAACATCGGCGTGATCATCTTCTTGGCGTTGTCGCCGCTGATCAGCAGCTTCTTGCCGTGCCACTCCGACGTGGCCGGGAAGCGCTTCTCGACGAACGCGACGAGCTTGTTCTCCTCGAACTCGTCGTCCTCGTCCTCGGCGCCCTCCTTGGCGAGCTTGAAGGCGGTGTAGATCAAGAAGATGCCGAAGAGGTAGAAGACCCAGCTGAACTGCTCGATCGCTGCGGCGCCGACACCGATGAAGATGGCGCGCATGACCAGCGCCATCACGATGCCGATCATCAGGGCGTACTGCTGCAGCTCCTTGGGCACGGCGAACTTCGCCATGATGATGATGAAGATGAAGAGGTTGTCGATGGACAGGGAGTACTCGACCAACCAGCCGGAGAAGAACTCCAGGCCGTGCTGGTGGTCCCAGGTGATCCACACGCCGATGCCGAAGAGGATGGCCAGCCCCACGTAGATCGAGAGGTAGGTCGCACATTCCTTCATGCTCGGCTCGTGCGGCCGTCGGCCCACGATGAGCAGGTCGAAGGTGAAGATCACGATCGTGACGGCGAACGTCGCGATCCAGACCCAGGTGGGAACGTCCACGCTGTTGCTCCTAGTGGTGAGGCGAGATCGGGGTCCGCGCAGCGCACGGACGCCAGAGGTCTCTTCCGCTCGCCCTGAATCGGCGAACCAGTGGCACCGGGCCCCGCTCGCGCGGAGGCCGTACTGACGACACCACTGTCAGGGAATACTCCCCTCCAACCGCGTCAGTCTGACACGCACCGCGGGGTGGGCGTGAAATCGAGGTCAGCGTCCGCCGAATGGGACGCCGAGGGCGTCGAGGCAGGCCCGGCCGCCGTCCACGGCCGTGAGCACCCAGGCGCCCTGGGGGGTCACCGTGAAGGTGTGCTCGAAGTGGGCGGCGAAGGACCCGTCGACGGTCGCCACGGTCCACTCGTCCTCGAGCAGGTCGGTGTGCTTGCTGCCCAGCGTGACCATCGGCTCCACGGCGAGGGCGAGCCCCTCGACGATCGCGGGCCCGCGGCCGCGGCGCCCGACGTTGGGCACGTTGGGCGGCATGTGCATCTCGGTGCCGATGCCGTGCCCGGTGTAGTCCTCCAGGATGCCGTAGCGGCCCTGCGAGCGGACGTGGGTCTCCACGGCGTGGCTGATGTCGCTCACCCGCCCTCCGAGGCGCGCGGCCGCCATGCCGCGCCACAGCGACTCCTCGGTCACGCGGAGCAGCTCGACGACGTCGTCGGCGACCTCGCCGACGGGGACCGTGATCGCGGCGTCGCCGTGCCAGCCCTCGACGATGGCGCCGCAGTCGATCGAGACGACGTCACCCTCGGCCAGCGTGCGCTCGCCCGGGATGCCGTGGACCACCTCGTCGTTGACCGAGGCGCAGATCGTCGCCGGGAACGGGGGGTGGCTGTAGCCCTTGAACGACGGCACGCCCCCGTGGTCGCGGATGTTGGTCTCCGCGATGGTGTCGAGCTCCAGGGTGCTCACCCCCGGCCGGACGGCGGCGCGGAGCAGCTCGAGGGTCTCCCCCACGAGCAGCCCGGCGACCCGCATCAGGTCGATCTGCTCGGGGGTCTTGATCTCGATCCCGCGGTCCCGGAACCCCATGGGCCTGTGCCGGCCCCTCAGCTCTGCGGGACGACGTCGAGGGCGGTGAAGATGCGGGAGGTCACGTCGTCGACCTCGCCCATCCCGTCGACCTCGACCAGGATCCCGCGCTCGCGGTAGACCCCGATCAGCGGCTCGGTCTGCTCGGCGTAGACCTCCTGGCGGCGCCGGATGACGTCCTCGGTGTCGTCGGCGCGGCCGTCGGTCTGGGCGCGCTGCAGCAGGCGCTGGACGAGCTCCTCCGGGTCGACCGTCAGCACCACGACCGCGTCGAGGCGGTGGCCGGTGAAGCCGATCATCCCGTCGAGCTCGGTGACCTGGGCCAGGGTGCGCGGGTAGCCGTCGAGCAGGAAGCCCGGCGCGGCGTCCGGCTCGTCGATGCGGTTGCGCACCATCAGGTTGGTGACCTCGTCGGGGACGTACTCGCCCGCGTCCATGAAGCGCTTCGCCTCGACGCCGAGCGGCGTCCCCTGGGAGACGTTGGCGCGGAAGATGTCACCGGTCGAGATCGCCGGGATGCCGAAGTGGTCGGCCACGAAGCGGGCCTGCGTGCCCTTGCCCGCACCCGGCGGGCCCATGAGGATCAGTCTCATCTACTTCAGGAATCCTTCGTAGTTGCGCTGCTGGAGCTGGCTCTCGATCTGCTTCACGGTGTCGAGTGCCACGCCGACCATGATGAGGATCGAGGTGCCGCCGAACGGGAAGTTCTGGTTGGCATCGATCATCGCGAAGGCGACGAGCGGGATCAACGAGATCGCACCGAGGTAGAGCGCTCCAGGGAACGTGATGCGGGACAGGACGTAGGACAGGTAGTCCTCGGTCGGCCGGCCCGCCCGGATCCCGGGGATGAAGCCGCCGTACTTCTTCATGTTGTCCGCCACCTCGACCGGGTTGAAGGTGATCGAGACGTAGAAGTACGTGAAGAAGATGATCAGCAGGAAGTACGTCGCCATGTAGAGCGGGTGGTCGCCGCCGACGAGGTAGGTCCCGATGAAGTCGAGCACGGGGTTCTGGCTCTCGGGGTTGAACTGCACCGCCATCGCCGGCAGGTAGAGCAGCGACGAGGCGAAGATGACCGGGATGATGCCGGCCTGGTTGACCTTGAGCGGGATGTAGGTCGAGTTGCCGCCGAACATCTTGCGGCCGACCATGCGGCGGGCGTACTGCACCGGGATGCGGCGCTGGGCCTGCTCGATGAAGATGACGCCGGCCACCAGGAGGAGGCCGATGACCATCACGATGCCGAAGGTGACCCAGCCCTGCGAGGTCTGCACGCTCCACAGGGAGGCCGGGAAGGTCGCGACGACCTGCGTGAAGATGAGGATCGACATGCCGTTGCCGATGCCGCGGTCGGTGATGAGCTCACCGAGCCACATGATGACCGCGGTGCCCGCCGTCATCGTGATGACCATGACCAGGAACGTCGAGGTGCCGTCGTCGTGCAGCAGGTCGCGCGTGCAGCCCTGCAGCAGGGCGCCGCTGCGCGCGAGGGCGACGATGCCGGTCGCCTGCAGCACGGCCAGGCCGAGAGTCAGGTAGCGGGTGTACTGGGTGATCTTCGTCTGACCGGCCTGCCCCTCCTTCTTCAGCGCCTCGAGCCGTGGGATCACCACGACGAGCAGCTGCAGGATGATGGAGGCCGTGATGTACGGCATGATCCCCAGCGCGAAGATGGTGAGCTGGAGCAGCGCACCACCCGAGAAGAGGTTGATCAGGCTGTAGAGGCCACCCTCTTCGAGCTGATTGATGCACGCCTGGACGTTGGCGACGTGCACACCTGGGGTGGGCACCTGTGAGCCGAGTCGGAAGATCGTGACGATCAGCAGGACGAAGAGCAGCTTGCGCCGCAGGTCCGGAGTCCGGAAAGCGTTGGCGAACGCGCCTAGCACTGGTTCCTCTTTCGTATGGGTGCCCGGCCAGGATCGGCGGGCGGACGAGACACCCTCGCCGTCGTACGGCTGAGAGCCCGGGGAAGCCTAACAGTCGGGGTTCGACCCGCTTCCTCCCCAACAATCAAGGGGAGAACGACAAAGGCCCGGCCGACAGTTCCCACTGTGCGGCCAGGCCTTCACCGGATGAGCGAGATCGTGGCCTCAGGCCACGGTCGCGGTGCCACCGGCAGCCTCGATCTTCTCCTTGGCGGAGGTCGAGAACGCGTTGGCGCTGATCTGGACGGCGACGGAGATGTCGCCCTGACCCAGGACCTTGACGGGCTGGTTCTTGCGAACGGCGCCCTTGGCCACGAGGTCGTCGACCGTCACGGTTCCACCGTCGGGGAACAGCTCGCCGAGGCGGTCGAGGTTGACGACCTGGAACTCCACGCGGAAGGGGTTCTTGAAGCCCTTCAGCTTGGGCAGGCGCATGTGGATCGGCATCTGGCCACCCTCGAAGGCAGCCGGAACCTGGTAGCGCGCCTTGGTGCCCTTGGTACCGCGGCCGGCGGTCTTGCCCTTGGAGCCCTCACCGCGACCCACGCGGGTCTTGGCGGTCTTGGCACCCGGAGCGGGACGCAAGTGGTGCAGCTTGAGCGTCATGTCACTCCACCTCCTCGAACGTCACCAGGTGACGGACAGTGTTGATCATGCCCCGGATCTCCGGGCGGTCTTCCTTCACGACGACGTCGCCGATCCGCTTGAGACCGAGCGAACGCAGCGTCTCGCGCTGGTTGGCCTTGAGGCCGACCAGTCCACGCTTCTGCTGGACCTTGAGCTGTGCCATCAGGACTGCACCCCCGCGGCCTCGGCCTGGCCCTCGGCGCGCGCCTTGAGCAGCGCGGCCGGGGTGACGTCCTCGACGCGCATGCCGCGACGGGCGGCCACGGCCTCGGGCTCCTCGAGCATCCGCAGCGCCTCGACGGTCGCGTGGACGATGTTGATCTGGTTGGACGAGCCGAGCGACTTGCTCAGCACGTCGTGGATGCCGGCGCACTCGAGCACCGCACGCACCGGGCCACCGGCGATGACGCCGGTACCGGGAGCGGCGGGACGCAGCAGGACGACGCCTGCGGCCTTCTCGCCCTGGACCGGGTGCGGGATGGTGCCCTGGATGCGGGGAACCTTGAAGAAGGCCTTCTTGGCCTCCTCGACACCCTTGGCGATCGCCGCGGGAACTTCCTTCGCCTTGCCGTAGCCGACGCCGACCAGACCTTCACCGTCGCCGACGATCACGAGGGCGGTGAAGCTGAAGCGACGACCACCCTTCACGACCTTGGCGACACGGTTGATCGCCACGACTCGCTCGATGTAGACAGACTTCTCGGCCTGGCCACGACCGTTGTCGCGTCCGCGACGGTCGCCCGAGCCACCGCTGCGCTGTCCGCGCTGGGCTCCGCTCATGAGATGTGCTCCATATCTAAGTTCTCTCTCTGGTCGCCGGAGGCGATCAGAAGGACAATCCGCCCTCGCGGGCGGCATCGGCGAGGGCCGCGATGCGACCGTGGTACTTGTTGCCGGCGCGGTCGAAGACGACGTCCTCGATACCTGCCGCCTTGGCGCGCGACGCCACGAGCTCGCCGACCTTCTTGGCCTTGGCGGTCTTGTCGCCGTCGGTGCCGCGGACGTCGGCCTCCATCGTGGAGGCGTAGGCCAGCGTCGCACCCTGCAGGTCGTCGACGACCTGCACCGAGAGGTGCTTGGCCGACTTCGTGACCACCAGGCGCGGACGCTCGGCGGTGCCGTTGATCCGCTTGCGGCCCCGGGCCTGGCGACGCAGGCGCGCCCGGACACGGTTGGCCGTGTGCTTGTTGTTGCTCAGCGAGATCGCCATGTCACTTACCGGCCTTTCCGACCTTGCGGCGGATGTGCTCGCCGGAGTAACGCACGCCCTTGCCCTTGTAGGGCTCGGGCTTGCGGAGCTTGCGGATCTTGGCCGCAACCTCGCCGACAAGCTGCTTGTCGATGCCGACGACGCCGAGCTTGGTCGGGCCCTCGACGGTGAAGGTGATGCCCTCGGGGGCGTCGAAGATGATCGGGTGCGAGTAGCCGAGCTGGAACTCCAGCTGGGTCGGGCCCTTGGGCAGGACGCGGTAACCCACGCCCACGATCTCGAGCTTCTTCTCGTAGCCCTCGGTGACGCCCACCACCATGTTGTTGATGAGCGTGCGGGTCAGGCCGTGGAGCGAGCGGCTGTTGCGCTCGTCGTCGGGACGCTGCACCTCGAGGATGCCGTCCTCGCCCTTGGCGACCGTGATCGGCGCGGCGATGGTGTGCGACAGGGTGCCCTTGGGCCCCTTGACGGTCACCAGCGACTGGTCGATCGCGACGTCGACACCGGACGGGACCGCGATGGGGAGCTTGCCAATGCGCGACATGCTTCTCTCTCTTCCTGGTCTCAGTTGGTCCGGGTCACCAGACGTAGGCGAGGACTTCGCCGCCCACGCCCTTCTGGTTCGCCTGGCGGTCGGTCAGCAGTCCCTGCGACGTCGAGATGATCGCGACGCCGAGGCCACCGAGGACCTTGGGCAGGTTGGTGCTCTTGGCGTAGACGCGCAGGCCGGGCTTGCTGATGCGGCGCACTCCCGCGATCGAGCGCTCCCGGTTGCGGCCGTACTTGAGCGTCACGGTCAGCGTCTTGCCGACCGAGGGCTCGCCCTCGGCGGTGACGTTGTCGGCGACGTCGTAGGAGGTGATGTAACCCTCCTGCTTGAGGATCTCCGCGAGGCCGGCCTTCATCTTGCTGTAGGGCATCGACACCGCGTCGTGGTACGCCTGGTTGGCGTTGCGCAGACGCGTGAGCATGTCTGCGATCGGGTCAGTCATCGTCATGATGTGGTTCTTTCTCGTCGTGGTTTCCCGCAGGCATCGCAGCCGGGGGACCTTCAACGGGTGTGAGTGATTACCAGGAGGACTTGGTGACGCCGGGGAGCTCGCCGCGGTGGGCCATCTCCCGCAGGCAGATCCGGCACAGGCCGAACTTGCGGTAGACGGCCTTCGGGCGACCGCAACGCTGGCAGCGGGTGTAGCCGCGGACAGCGAACTTCGGCTTGCGGGCGGCCTTGACCTTGAGAGCAGTCTTCGCCATGTCAGTTCTCCTTGAACGGGAAGCCGAGCTGCTTGAGCAGCGCCCGACCCTCGTCGTCGTTGGTGGCGGTGGTCACGATGGTGATGTCCATCCCGCGCGACCGGTCGATCCTGTCCTGGTTGATCTCGTGGAACATGACCTGCTCGGTGAGACCGAAGGTGTAGTTGCCGCGACCGTCGAACTGCTTCGGCGAGAGGCCGCGGAAGTCGCGGATGCGGGGCAGGGCCAGGGACAGCAGGCGGTCCAGGAACTCCCACATGCGGTCGCCGCGCAGGGTGACGTGCGCGCCGATCGGCATGCCCTCGCGCAGCTTGAACTGCGCGATCGACTTGCGGGCCTTGGTCACCGACGGCTTCTGGCCGGTGATCGCGGTGAGGTCGCGGATCGCGCCCTCGATCAGCTTCGAGTCGCGAGCAGCCTCGCCGACGCCCATGTTGACCACGATCTTGGTCAGGCCGGGCACCTGCATGATGTTGGCGATGTCGAACTCGGAGCGCAGGGCGGGGATGATCTCCTCGCGGTAGCGCGCCTTGAGACGGGGAATCTCAGTGGTCTGGGTCTCGGCCATCTCAGATCTCCTTGCCGGACTTGCGGGACACGCGGACGGACCGGGTCGCGGAGTAGGTCGAGCCGTCGGGACGGCGCTTGGTGACCTCGTCGCGGCGGAAGCCGACGCGCGTGACGCCGTCGCCCTCGACGAGCATCACGTTGGAGACGTGGATGGGCGCCTCGCGGGTGATGATGCCGCCGGTGGTGTTGGTCTGCTGCACGGACTTGGTGTGGCGCTTGACGAGGTTGACGCCCTCGACGATCACGCGGTCCTCCTCGCGGAGCACCGAGATGACCTTGCCCTGGGCACCCTTGTCCTTGCCAGCGATCACCTTGACGGTGTCGCCCTTCTTGATGTTCATGTCCTTACCCATCTTCAGAGCACCTCCGGGGCGAGCGAGATGATCTTCATGAAGCGCTTCTCGCGCAGCTCGCGGCCGACGGGGCCGAAGATGCGCGTGCCACGGGGCTCGCCGTCGTTCTTGAGGATGACGGCGGCGTTCTCGTCGAAGCGGATGTAGGAACCGTCGGCGCGGCGACGCTCCTTGACGGTGCGCACGATCACGGCCTTGACGACGTCGCCCTTCTTGACGTTGCCACCGGGGATCGCGTCCTTGACGGTGGCGACGATGACGTCACCGATGCCGGCGTAGCGACGCCCAGAGCCACCGAGAACACGGATGCAGAGGATCTCCTTCGCACCGGTGTTGTCGGCGACCTTGAGTCGCGACTCCTGCTGGATCATTGATTTCTCCTGGTTGTCGAGCTGGTTCTCGCCCCCTCAGCGGGGAGCGAGCCTGGCCGAACTGATATGTGGAAACGTGTGCTCGAGGCCGGTGGGCCTCAGGTCACTTGGCCTTCTCCAGCACCTCGACGAGGCGCCAGCGCTTGGTGGCCGACAGCGGACGGGTCTCCATGATGAGGACCCGGTCACCGATGCCGCACTGGTTGGTCTCGTCGTGCGCCTTCAGGCGCGACGTCTTGCGCAGCACCTTGCCGTAGAGGGCGTGCTTCACGCGGTCCTCGACGGCGACGACGATGGTCTTGTCCATCTTGTCGCTGACGACGAGGCCCTCACGGACCTTGCGCTGGTTGCGCTCGTCGACCGACTGGGTCGCAGTGTTCTCGCTCATGCCTTCGCCTCTTCGTTGGTGCCCGGGGTGGTGCGGATGCCGAGCTCGCGCTCGCGGACCACGGTGTAGATGCGGGCGATGTCCTTCTTGACCACGCGCAGGCGGCCGTTGCTCTCGAGCTGGCCGGTCGCGGCCTGGAACCGCAGGTTGAACAGCTCCTCCTTGGCCTCGCGCAGCTTGGCCTCGAGGGCGGTTGCGTCGAGCTCGTCGAGCTCGTGGGCGTTCAGCTTGGTAGCCATCAGAATTCACCGGCCTCACGGGAGATGAACCGGCACTTCATGGGGAGCTTGTGCATCGCGCGGCGCATGGCCTCGCGAGCGGTCACCTCGTCCACACCGGAGAGTTCGAACATGACGCGGCCGGGCTTGACGTTGGCCACCCACCACTCGGGGGAGCCCTTGCCGGAACCCATGCGGGTCTCGGCCGGCTTCTTGGTCAGCGGGCGGTCCGGGTAGATGTTGATCCAGACCTTGCCGCCACGCTTGATGTAGCGGGTCATGGCGATACGGGCCGACTCGATCTGCCGGTTGGTCACGTAGTGACCCTCGATCGCCTGGATGCCGAAGTCACCGAAGGCCAGCGTGGTGCCACCCTTGGCAGCGCCACGACGCTTGGGGTGGTGCTGCTTGCGGTGCTTGACGCGACGGGGCATCAACATGAGGTCAGGCCTCCTGTCCGGTGCTCGGTGCAGCCTCGGCGGCCGGGGCCGCAGAGGTCTCAGCGGCGCCCTCGGTGCGAGGAGCGCGGTCGCCGCGCGAGCCACGGCTCGGACGCTCGCCGCCACGGGTGTTGGGACGACCGCCGCGGCCGGGGGCACCGGCGCGGGCAGCCTGCTGGGCCTGGCGCTCGGCACGGGTGCCGGCGACCTCGCCCTTGTAGATCCAGACCTTCACGCCGATGCGGCCGAAGGTCGTGCGGGCCTCGTAGAAGCCGTAGTCGATGTCGGCGCGGAGGGTGTGCAGGGGCACGCGGCCCTCGCGGTAGAACTCCGTGCGCGACATCTCGGCGCCGTTGAGACGACCCGAGCACTGGATCCGGATGCCCTTGGCACCGGAGCGCATCGAGGTCTGCATCGCCTTGCGCATGGCGCGACGGAACTGCACACGGCCCGAGAGCTGCTCGGCGACACCCTGGGCGACCAGCTGCGCGTCGACCTCGGGGTTCTTGACCTCGAGGATGTTGAGCTGGACCTGCTTGCCGGTGAGCTTCTCGAGCTCGCCACGGATGCGGTCCGCCTCGGCGCCACGGCGGCCGATGACGATGCCGGGACGCGCGGTGTGGATGTCCACACGGACGCGGTCACGCGTGCGCTCGATCTCGACCTTGGAGATGCCGGCCCGCTCCATGCCCTTGGAGAGCAGCTTGCGGATGGCGACGTCCTCACCGACGTACGACTTGTAGAGCTTGTCGGCGTACCAACGGCTCTTGTGGTCGGTGGAGATGCCCAGCCGGAACCCGTTCGGGTTGATCTTCTGGCCCATCAGGCACCCTTTCCGTTCTTCGAGGCGCGGGCCTTCTTGCCCGGCGCGGTGAGCACGTCAGCCGGCTGCACCGCGAGGGTGATGTGGCTCGTGCGCTTGTTGATGCGGGTCGCCCGACCCTGGGCACGCGGACGCCAACGCTTCATCGTCGGGCCCTCGTCGACCATCGCGACGGAGAGGACCAGGTCGGCCCGGTTGAGGCCCTCGGTCGTCTCGGCGTTGGCGACGGCGCTCTCGAGCACCTTGTAGACGGTCTCGGAGGCGGCCTGCGGCGCGAACTGCAGCAGGGTCAGGGCCTCGTCGACCTGGAGGCCGCGGACCATGTCGACGACACGGCGGGCCTTCATCGGGGTGATCCGCACGTAGCGTGCGCTCGCGTACGCGCCCGGCTGGTCGCCGAGCAGCGTGGTGCGGCGCGCACTGGTGCGGCTGCGCTCGGTGGTGCTCATCGACGGCGTCCCTTCCGGTCTTCCTTGACGTGCCCGCGGTAGGTGCGGGTGGGGGCGAACTCCCCGAGCTTGTGGCCGACCATGGAGTCGGTCACGAAGACCGGGACGTGCTTGCGACCGTCGTGCACGGCGATGGTGTGACCGATCATGTCGGGCACGATCATCGACCGGCGCGACCAGGTCTTGATGACGTTGTGGCTGCCCTTCTCGTTCTCGGCGTCCACCTTCTTCTGAAGGTGGCCGTCGACGAAGGGGCCCTTCTTGAGGCTGCGAGGCATGTCGGTTACTTCCTACCCTTGCCGGACTTGCGACGACGGATGATCTGGGAGTCGCTGGCCTTGCGCTTGCGCGTGCGGCCCTCGGGCTTGCCCCAGGGGGAGACGGGGTGACGACCACCGGACGTCTTGCCCTCACCACCACCGTGCGGGTGGTCGACCGGGTTCATGACGACACCGCGGACGGTCGGGCGAACGCCCTTCCACCGCATGCGGCCGGCCTTGCCCCAGTTGATGTTGGACTGCTCGGCGTTGCCGACCTCGCCGATCGTGGCGCGGCAGCGCACGTCGACGAAGCGCATCTCGCCCGACGGCATGCGCAGGGTGGCGCGGCTGCCCTCGCGGGCGACCAGCTGGGCCGAGTTGCCGGCCGAGCGGGCGATCTTCGCGCCGCCGCCCGGACGCAGCTCCACGCAGTGGATGGTCGTACCGACCGGGATGTTGCGCAGCGGCAGGTTGTTGCCGGGCT
Source organism: uncultured Actinomycetota bacterium (assembly GCA_963701485.1). Classification (GTDB taxonomy): domain Bacteria; phylum Actinomycetota; class Actinomycetes; order Propionibacteriales; family Nocardioidaceae; genus Nocardioides. The sequence goes on along the minus strand of CAVPAA010000006.1, from coordinate 66,717 downwards.
TGATGTCGGCGTTGGGGCCGGACTCCACCGCGGTGCCCTGGGTCAGACCCTTGGGCGCGACGATGTAGCGCTTCTCGCCGTCGGCGTAGTGCAGCAGCGCGATGCGCGCGGTGCGGTTGGGGTCGTACTCGATGTGAGCGACCTTCGCCGGGACGCCGTCCTTGTCGTAGCGACGGAAGTCGATGATGCGGTAGGCGCGCTTGTGACCGCCACCCTTGTGCCGCGTGGTGATGCGACCCTGGTTGTTGCGGCCACCGTTCTTCGGCAGCGGGCGCGTCAGCGACTTCTCGGGCGTGGACCGGGTGATCTCGACGAAGTCGGCCACCGACGAGCCACGACGGCCCGGGGTGGTCGGCTTGTACTTGCGGATAGCCATATCAGTTCCTAGTCAGGAGCCCGGTCAGGAGACCGGACCTCCGAAGATGTCGATGCGGTGACCCTCGGCGAGGCTGACGATCGCGCGCTTGGTGTTCGGACGCTTGCCCAGGCCGTACTTGGTGCGGCGCGTCTTGCCCTGGCGGTTGATCGTGTTGACCGAGGTGACCTTGACGTCGAAGACCTTCTCGACCGCGATCTTGATCTCGGTCTTGTTGGCGTCCGGGCGGACGATGAAGGTGTACTTGTTGGCGTCGAGCAGGCCGTAGCTCTTCTCCGACACGACCGGCGCGATCAGGATGTCGCGGTGGTCCTTGTGCAGGGTGCTCACTTGTCGCTCTCCTTCTCGTCGGCGCGGGTCAGGCCGGCAGCCTCGGCGTCCTCGGTGGACTTGAACCAGAAGTCGCCACCGGAGACGTCGTAGGCGGAGTCGCCCTCGACGAGGTAGGTGCCGGACTCGAGGCCCTGGACGTCGTAGCCCTTGGGGTTCTTGCCGCTCTTGAGCGGGGCCTTCGCGCCGGCCGGCAGGGCCGGCTCGTCGGTGGCCTGCTCGGTGGCGGGCGCAGCAGCCGACTCGGTCTTCGCAGCCGGAGCGGCGGAGGCGCCACCCACGAACACGTCGTAGGCACCCTTGGTGAAGACCACGTCGTCAGCGTTGAGCACGTCGTAGGTGTTGAGCTGGTCGACGGCGACGATGTGGACCTCGGGCGCGTTGCGCAGCGAGAGCCAGGTGATCGCGTCGGAGCGCTCGAGCACCACGAGGTAGCCCACCCGGTCGGTCAGCGAGACCAGCGAGGCCAGCGCGGCCTTGGTGGAGGGCTTGTCGCCCGACACCAGGGCGTCGACCACGTGGACGCGGTCGTTGCGGGCCCGGTCGGAGAGGGCACCGCGCAGGGCGGCGGCCTTCATCTTCTTGGGGGTGCGCTGGTCGTAGCTGCGCGGCTGCGGGCCGTGGACGATGCCACCGCCGGCGAACTGCGGCGCGCGGGTCGAGCCCTGGCGGGCGCGACCGGTGCCCTTCTGCTTGTAGGGCTTGCGTCCACCGCCGCGGACCTCGCCGCGACGCTTGGTGGAGTGCGTGCCCTGACGCGCAGCGGCCTGCTGGGCCACGACGACCTGGTGGATCAGGGGAATGTTGACCTCGACGTCGAAGATCTCGGCGGGGAGGTCGACCTTGACGGTCTTGACAGCCATGCTCAGGCCTCCTGCGTCTTCTTGGCGGCCGAGCGAAGGACGACGAGACCGTTCTTGGGGCCGGGAACGGCGCCCTTGATCAGGATCAGGCCCTTGTCGGCGTCGACGGCGTGCACCGTCAGGTTCTGGGTGGTCACCGTGTCGTTGCCCATGCGGCCCGCCATGCGGGTGCCCTTGAACACGCGACCCGGGGTGGCGCAGGCGCCGATGGAGCCCGGCTTGCGGTGGTTGCGGTGCGCGCCGTGCGAGGCGGAGACACCGTGGAAGCCGTGACGCTTCATGACACCGGCGAAGCCCTTGCCCTTGCTGGTGCCGGTGACGTCGATCTCCTCGCCGGCGGCGAAGGTCTCGACACCGAGCTCCTGGCCCACGGTGTAGGCGGCGGCGTCAGCGGTGCGGATCTCGACCACGTGGCGACGGGGGGTGACCCCGGCCTTGGCGAAGTGTCCGGCGTCGGGCGAGTTGACCTTGCGGGCCTCGATCTCGCCGAAGCCGACCTGGATGGCGTTGTAGCCGTCCACCTCGGGCTGGCGGACCTGGGTGACCACGTTGGTGCTCGCGGCGATCACGGTCACGGGGACGACCTTGTTGTTCTCGTCCCAGAGCTGGGTCATGCCGAGCTTGGTGCCCAGCAGGCCCTTCACGTTACGTTCGAAAGTCTTAGCCATCTCGCGCCTCAGAGCTTGATCTCGATGTCGACACCGGCAGGCAGGTCGAGACGCATCAGCGAGTCGACGGTCTTCGGCGTCGGGTCGATGATGTCGATCAGACGCTTGTGCGTCCGCATCTCGAAGTGCTCGCGGGAGTCCTTGTACTTGTGGGGCGAACGGATGACGCAGTACACGTTCTTCTCGGTCGGCAGCGGCACAGGGCCGGCGACCTTCGCACCCGTACGGGTGACGGTGTCCACGATCTTCCGCGCCGAGGTGTCGATCACCTCGTGGTCATAGGCCTTGAGCCTGATGCGGATCTTCTGTCCCGCCATAGGTCCCTGTCCTCTTCGATCTCGTACGCCTGGTCTGGTTTCGGCTCCCGGCCCCTGGTGGGCGAGCGCCGCCTGTCTCTCCTCCACCCTCCGACCCCCGCGGTCGGGCGTGTCGCGCTCCCGACGGAAAACATCGGGCTTCATGACACGACCCCAGGGGGATCGGTGCAGCTCTGGGTGGCACCCGACGGTTGTCGGATCTGGTCGAGTCTCCGATCACCATGTGATCCGGTGCGGTGCACGCAGACGACTGGCTCGATCAAGGAGACGCGATTCAGAAGTCAAGGTGTGCCGCACCCCGGCGACCCGCCGGAGCAACCGGAACATCTTGACAGACTCCGCACCCCCACGCCAAATCGCAATGGCGGTGGTGCCGGTGGTCCGCTGCCGACGTCCCGGAAGGAACACTCCACCCTACGCTCCGCGCTGCCTGGACGGACAATCGGTGGCGTCTCGGGCAGCACCCTTGCCCCGTCCCCCGGGCCGACCTACCGTCGGAGGATGGCCGGTCTGGTCGCGCTCGTCCGTCGGCTGCGGACGCACCTCTCCCCTCCCCCGCCGGACCCGTCGGTCCCGGCGATCGAGGAGATCGCGGCCGCCCTGCGGCGCATCCGGCCGCTGCTGCTGACCCCGGCTCCCGGGACGCCGATGGCGCGCCGACGCGGGACCGCGGCGGCGTACGACGACCTGCTGGGCCAGGCGGCCCGCGCGCTCAGGGTGCCGGACCTGCTCACCGACCTGCGCGAGGGCACCGACCGCGAGGCCGAGCGGCTGCGGCTCGAGCACCTGCTGCGCGAGGCGGGCCTGGTGCTCGATCAGCCTCGGTCGGACCGCCGGTAGCAGAAGTCGACGATGTCGCGGTCGACCTCTCGACCCTTGCGCTCGAAGCGGGTCACCGGACGCTCGCCCCACCGCTCCACGCGGCCGCCCTCCAGGGTCGGCTCGGCGTCGAGGACCTCACGCATCTGGTCGGCGTAGTCGGCCCAGTCGGTGGCCAGCCGCCACGCGCCGCCCGGCACCAGCCGGGACGAGGCGAGCGCGGCGTTGGCCGGGTTGACCAGCCGCCGCTTGCGGTGCTTGGTCTTGCGCCACGGGTCGGGGAAGAAGGTCCAGAGCTCGGCGAGGCTGGCCGGGCCGAGCAGGTTCTCCAGGGTCCAGACCGCGTCGACGGAGCAGAAGCGCACGTTGTCGGCCCCCGCCTCGGCGACGCGCCACAGCGAGTCGGCGATGCCGGGGAGCCACACCTCGAGGGCGAGCACGTTGTGGTCGGGGCGCGCGGCAGCCAGCACCGAGGTCGCCTCTCCGATGCCGGGCCCGATCTCGACGATCAGCGGCGCGTCGCGACCGAACCAGTCCGCGAGCGCGAAGCCGGGCCGGTCGACGGCCTCCTCGGGGATCACCCAGTCGGCGTGGTGCGCGGCCCACGACTCCGCCTGCCGCGGCGTGAACCGGTTGCCCCGCCGCGAGTAGGTGAGCACCTCCCGCATCCGGCGTCCGTCCGCGGTCAGCTTGTGGTGCGGGCGGGCGGGGCGTACGACATCGTTCACGGGCCCATCCTCCCCGCTCCCCCGGGTCGGACGCACATCAGCGCGTGCGGGTCAGAGGTGCTGCAGGGCCCCGGTCAGCACCGAGCGCAGCCGCTGCTCGATGTCGTCGAACTCCGGCTGGCCGATGATGAGCGGCGGAGCGAGCTGGATCACCGGGTCGCCGCGGTCGTCGGCGCGGCAGTAGAGGCCGGCCTCCCAGAGGGCGCCGGACAGGTAGCCGCGGAGCAGCCGCTCCGACTCGGCGTCGTCGAACGTCTCCTTGGTCTCGCGGTCCTTGACCAGCTCGATGCCGTAGAAGTAGCCGTGGCCGCGCACGTCGCCGACGATCGGGATGTCGAGGAGCTTCTCCAGGGTCGCCCGGAACGCCGGGGCGTTCTGCTGGACGTGGTCGGTGAGGCCCTCGCGCTCGAAGATGTCGAGGTTGGCCATCGCCACCGCCGAGGAGACCGGGTGGCCGCCGAAGGTGTAGCCGTGGGCGTAGGCCGTCGTGCCCGACCGGAACGGCTCGAACAGCCGGTCGCTGGCGATCATCGCGCCGATCGGCGAGTAGCCCGACGTCATGCCCTTGGCGCAGGTGATGATGTCGGGCTGGTAGCCGAACTCGGCCGCGCCGAACATCTCCCCCACCCGGCCGAAGGCGCAGATGACCTCGTCGGAGACCAGCAGGACGTCGTACTCGTCGCAGATCTCGCGGACCCGCTCGAAGTATCCGGGCGGCGGCGGGAAGCAGCCGCCGGCGTTCTGCACCGGCTCGAGGAAGACGGCGGCGACGGTGTCGGGACCCTCGAACTCGATCGCCTCGGCGATGCGGTCCGCGGCCCACCGGCCGAAGGCCTTCTCGTCGTCGCCGATGAACTCCGGGCGACGGTAGAAGTTGGTGTTGGGCACCTTGTGGGCGCCCGGCACGAGCGGCTCGAACATCTCCTTCAGCGGCGGGATGCCGGTGATGGACAGCGCCCCCTGCGGGGTGCCGTGGTAGGCCACCGCACGCGAGATGACCTTGTGCTTGTTGGGCTTGCCGGTCAGCTTGAAGTACTGCTTGGCCAGCTTCCACGCGGACTCGACGGCCTCGCCGCCGCCGGTGGTGAAGAAGACGCGGTTCAGGTCGCCGGGCGCCATCGCGGCGATGCGGTCGGCCAGCTCGACGGCGCGCGGGTGCGCGAAGGACCAGAGCGGGAAGAACGCCAGCTCCTTGGCCTGCTTCGCGGCCGCCTCGGCGAGCTCCTCGCGGCCGTGGCCGACCTGGACGACGAACAGGCCGGCGAGCCCGTCGATGTACTCGCGACCGTGGCTGTCCCAGATCTTGTGGCCCTCGCCCTTCACGATCAGCGGCATCTCGCCGCCCTGCTCGTAGGTCGAGTGCCGGGTGAAGTGCAACCAGAGGTGGTCGCGCCCGGCGGCCTGGTAGTCGAAGGACTCGTCGTTGGACGGGTGGAGGCTCATCTCGTTCCCCAGTTGTAGTGCTGCTTGTTGAGCTTGAGGTAGACGAAGGTCTCCGAGGAGACCACGCCCTCGAGCTCGCGGACCTGACGGATGACGTCGAGCAGGTGCGGATCGTCCTCGCACACCACCTCGACGAGGAGGTCGAAGCTGCCGGCGGTCGTGACCACGTAGTCGACCTCCCGCACCTCGGCCAGGCGGTCGCCCACCTTCATCGGGTCGCCCTCGGTGCGGACGCCGATCATGGCCTGGCGGGTGAAGCCGACCTGGGTGGGGTCGGTGACCGCGACGACCTGCATCACCTCGGAGTCGAGCAGCTTCTGGACCCGGGCCCGGGCGGCCGCCTCCGACAGCCCGACCGCCTTGGCGATCGCGGCGTAGGAGATCCGGCCGTCCTCCTGGAGCAGCTCGATGATGCGCTTGGCGGTCGCGTCGAGGCGGACCTGTGCCTCACCCATGCTCGTGCCCCCTGCGCTCGCTCATGGCGACATCGTGGACGTCCAGACCGCCCGTTCGCAAGTCGCCGAGCGTGGAATCCGCATTTCATGACTGTTAATTCCGCGATTCCCGCACAATCTTCGGCAACAAGTATGGCGATTGCGGCCCGTCCCGTCCTAGTCTCCCCTCACCGCACCCCGACCGGGAGGATCCCCCGTGACCAGCCCACGCACGTTGCGCAACTTCATCGGTGGCACGTACGTCGACGGCAGCGCCGGCGCGACGAGCGACGTCGTCGACCCGACGACCGGCGAGGTGGTCGCCCAGGCGCCCGTCAGCGGGGCGGAGGAGGTCGACGCGGCCTACGAGGCGGCCGACCGGGCCTTCGGCGAGTGGGGACGTACGACGCCCAGCGAGCGCCAGCAGGCGCTGCTGAAGATCGCCGACGCGATCGAGTCCCACGCCGAGGAGCTGATCGACCTCGAGTCGGCCAACACGGGCAAGATCAAGGCGCTCACCGCGAGCGAGGAGATCCCGCCGATGGTGGACCAGCTCCGGTTCTTCGCCGGGGCGGCCCGCGTGCTGGAGGGCAAGGCGGCGGGCGAGTACATGGCGGGCCACACCTCGTGGATCCGTCGCGAGCCGATCGGCGTCGTCGGCCAGGTGACGCCGTGGAACTACCCGCTCCTGATGGCGGTGTGGAAGATCGGACCGGCCCTCGCCGCCGGCAACACCGTCGTCCTGAAGCCGAGCGACACCACCCCCGAGAGCACGCTGCGGCTGGCCGAGCTCGCCTCCGAGTTCCTCCCGGCCGGGACGCTCAACGTCGTCACCGGCGACCGCGAGACCGGGCGCCTCCTCGTCGAGCACCCGACGCCCGGGCTCGTCGCGATCACCGGCTCGGTCCGTGCGGGCGCGGAGGTCGCGGCCAGCGCCGCCCCGCAGGTCAAGCGGGTGCACCTCGAGCTGGGCGGCAAGGCGCCGGTCGTGGTCTTCGACGACGCCGACATCGAGGCCGCGGTGGAGGGCATCGCGATCGCCGGCTACTTCAACGCCGGCCAGGACTGCACGGCCGCCACCCGCGTCCTCGTCGCCCCCGGCATCCACGACGACTTCGTGGCCGCGCTCGCCGACTACGCGAGGGGCTCGGCACCGGTCGGCCTGCCCGACGACGAGGACGCCCTCTTCGGCCCCGTCAACAACGCCACGCAGCTGGCCCGGGTGAGCCGGTTCATCGAGGACCTGCCCTCCCACGCGACGGTGTCGGCGGGCGGCAACCGGCGTACGGACCTCGGTGACGGCTACTTCCTCGAGCCCACCGTCCTGTCCGGCCTGCGACAGGACGACGAGGCGATCCAGAACGAGATCTTCGGCCCCGTCATCACGGTCCAGCGGTTCACCGACGAGGAGGAGGCGCTCCGCTGGGCCAACGGCGTCGACTACGGCCTCGCGTCGTCGGTGTGGACCAAGGACTTCGGCCGGGCGATGCGGATGTCGAAGGCGCTCGACTTCGGCTGCGTGTGGATCAACACCCACATCCCGCTCGTCGCGGAGATGCCGCACGGCGGCTACAAGAAGTCCGGCTACGGCAAGGACCTCTCGATGTACGGCTTCGAGGACTACACCCGCGTCAAGCACGTCATGGCCAACATCGAGGGCTGAGCGGCGGACGACCACATGGCGAGCACGATTGTCGACACAGCCACGACCACCACACCTGCACGGCTCGGGGGCGAAGCGGAGGAGATGCACCGATGAGACCCATCCCGCGCCGACGGCGCCCCCAGTCCACGCCGGCCGCGGCGCTGGCCGCGGCCGCCTCAGGCGGGCTCAGCCGCCGGGCGCTGCTCGGCACCGGCGTCGCGGCGGGCGCCGGCCTCGCGCTCACCGGGTGCGCCCCGCCCGAGCCCCCGGCCGCCGGAGGCATCGCCGCCCTCGACCTGCCCACCGACGTCTCCGACAAGGAGAAGACCCTCAAGTGGGCCAACTGGACGGCGTACCTCGACATGAACGGCGAGGAGACGAGCTCCCCGACCCTCGAGGCCTTCAACGAGCAGTCGGGCATCACGGTCGACTACTTCGAGGAGATCGACGACAACGACTCCTACTACGCCAAGGTCGGCCCGCAGCTGCGTGCCGGTCAGGACATCGACCGCGACATCGTCACGCTGACCGACTGGATGGCAGCCCGGCTCATCCGTGACCAGGTGGTCCAGCCGCTCGAGCTGATCCAGATGCCCAACGTGGTCAACAACCTCCTCCAGCCGCTCAAGGACGCCTCCTTCGACCCCGGCCGGCTGCACTCGATCACGTGGCAGAGCGGCTTCGCGGGCATCGGCTACAACAGGGAGAAGGTCGGTCGCGAGCTGAAGTCCCTCGACGACCTGTGGACCGACGACCTCAAGGGTCGCGTGGTCGTGCTCTCGGAGTTCCGCGACACCGCGGGCCTGGTGATGCAGTCCCAGGGTGTCGACATCGAGAGCGACTGGGGCCAGGCGGAGTTCGAGAAGGCGCTCGACTTCATCGAGCAGAAGATCGACGAGGGCTACATCCGCAAGGTGAAGGGCAACTCCTACATGGAGGACCTCACCAGCGGCAACGCAGTCGCCGGCATCACGTGGAGCGGCGACATCTTCGTCCTCGCCGCCGACACGAAGGACCCCAACTGGACCTTCACGCTGCCGGAGTCCGGCGGGACGCTCTGGTCGGACAACATGATGGTCCCCATCACCTCGACCCACCGCTCGAACGCCCAGCGGCTGATGGACTACTACTACGACCCGGCGGTCGCGGCGCAGGTCGCGGCGTGGGTCAACTACGTGTGTCCCGTCGAGGGCGCCAAGGCCGAGATGGAGAAGATCGACCCCGACCTCGCCGAGAGCCCGTGGATCTTCCCGACCGTCGAGTTCATCGAGGACAACAACGTCCAGCAGTTCCGGGTGCTCGACGCGGACGAGGACATCCTGTACGCCGACCTGTGGTCCACGAAGGTGATGGGGAACTGACATGGCCGGATTTCGCGAAGCGAGCGGCGACCTCCGGCTCGAGGGAGTCACCAAGACGTTCGGCGACTTCACCGCGGTCGACGGCATCGACCTCGTGGTCCCCCGCGGCTCCTTCTTCGCCCTGCTCGGTCCGTCGGGCTGCGGGAAGACGACCACGCTCAGGATGATCGCCGGCCTCGAGCAGCCCACGGCGGGGCGGGTGACGATCGGCGACACCGACCTCACCGGCTCGCGGCCCTACGAACGTCCGGTCAACACGGTGTTCCAGTCCTACGCGCTGTTCCCGCACCTGACGATCCGCGACAACGTCGCCTTCGGTCCCAAGCGGCGCAAGGCCGCCGACGCCGCGGAGCGGGCGGACGACGCGCTGGAGCTGGTGCAGATGACGTCCTTCGCCGGTCGCAAGCCGGCGCAGCTCTCCGGCGGGCAGCAGCAGCGGGTGGCGCTGGCGCGGGCCCTGGTCAACCACCCCGAGGTGCTGCTGCTCGACGAGCCGCTCGGTGCCCTCGACCTCAAGCTGCGCCGCGAGATGCAGGTCGAGCTCAAGCGCATCCAGACCGAGGTGGGCCTCACCTTCATCCACGTCACCCACGACCAGGAGGAGGCCATGACCATGGCCGACACCGTGGCCGTGATGAATCGTGGCCACATCGAGCAGCTCGGCGCACCGGAGGAGCTCTACGACCTGCCCCGCACCCGGTTCGTCGCCAACTTCGTCGGCCAGGCCAACACCGGCGTGGGCACGATCAAGGACGTCGACGGCGACCACCTCGTCGTCAACGTCCTCGGGACGCCGGTCAAGATCCTCCGGTCCCGCTCGCAGGTGCACGAGGGCGACCTGCTGTTCGGCGTACGTCCGGAGAAGGTGACGGTGTCGCGCACGCGCCCGGAGGGTGCCGGCAACGACGTCCGGGGCGTGGTGCGCGACGTGTCCTTCCTCGGGGTGGCCACCAGCTACCTGGTCGACATGCCGAGCGGCGCGACCTGGAGCTGCTACGAGCAGAACCTCGACGTCGAGCCCCTCGACCTGCGACCGGGCGACGAGGTCTGGCTGACCTGGAACCCCGGGCACGCGTTCGGTGTGCCCGCGGAGGACTCACCATGAGCGCGCTCGCGCAGGTGGCGGGCGATCCGGACCTCGAACCCGGGCCCGCGCCCGAGGCGCCGGTGGCCAAGCAGCGGTCCTGGACGGCCTACCTGCTGATGCTGCCGGGCGTGCTGTGGCTCGGCGTCTTCTTCCTGCTGCCGCTCGTGCAGCTCGCCTCGGTGAGCCTGCAGAGCCGCTACCCCGGCTTCCCGGGCTACTACTACCGCGACCTCAACTTCTCGAACTACGTCAGCGCCCTCACCGACTACGCCCCGCACTTCGCCCGGTCGTTCCTCTACGCCGGCCTGGCCACCTTCCTGGCGTTCGCGGTGGCGTACCCGCTGGCCTACGCCATGGCGTTCAAGGCCGGGAAGTGGCGCAACCTGATGATGATCTGCGTCATCGCGCCGTTCTTCACCTCCTTCATCCTGCGCACGTTCGCCTGGTCGCAGATCCTGGCCGACGAGGGGTGGGTGGCGGGCGTGCTCAACTTCCTGCACGTGCTGCCCAACGGGCACATCATCAACACCCCGATCGCGGTGGTCGCGGGCCTCACCTACAACTTCCTGCCGTTCATGGTGCTGCCCATCTACGCCTCGCTCGAACGCGCCGACCCACGCGTCATCGAGGCCGGCGGCGACCTCTACGCCAACGGCTTCACCACCTTCCGGACCGTGACCCTCCCGATCTCGATGCCGGGGGTCCTGGCCGGGACGCTGCTCACCTTCATCCCGGCGGCCGGCGACTTCGTCAACATGGAGCTCCTCGGCCCCCAGCGCGGCAAGATGATCGGCAACGTCATCAACGACCAGTTCCTCGCGGTCCCCGGCGGCTACCCGGTGGCGGCGGCGCTGTCCTTCACGCTGATGGCGGCGATCCTCGTCCTGGTCTTCCTCTACGTCCGCCGCTTCGGCACCGAGGAGCTGGTGTGAGATGACGACGACGACGCGCCCGACCCCACCCGTGACGACGAGCTCGGCGGCGGCCTACCGACCCTCCGCCGGCAAGCGCGCCCAGGTCTGGCTGGCCAACCACTTCGCGATGATCAGCGCGATCCTGGTGCTCCTCTACCTCTTCCTCCCGGTCGCCTACACGTTCGCCTTCTCGTTCAACGACCACGGCAAGACCAACATCGTGTGGCAGGGCTTCACGTGGAAGCACTGGCAGGACCCCTGCGGCGTGCAGGGCGTGTGCGAGTCGCTGGTCACCTCGCTCGAGGTCGGCGTGATCTCCACGGTCGTGGCCACGGTGCTCGGCACGCTGATGGCGCTGGCGATGGTCCGCTACCGGTTCCGCGGCAAGGCGGCCAGCAACGTGCTGATCTTCGTGCCGATGGCGACGCCGGAGATCGTCATGGGCGCCGCGCTGCTGACGATCTTCGTGCAGGGCTTCGCCAACATCGGGATCAACCTCGGGTTCGGCACCATCGTCTTCTCGCACATCATGTTCTGCGTGAGCTTCGTGGTCGTCACGGTCCGGGCCCGCATCCAGTCCCTCGACCCCCGGATCGAGGAGGCCGCCCAGGACCTCTACGCGAGCCCGATGCAGACCTTCTGGAAGGTGACCTTCCCGCTGATCCTGCCGGGCATCGCGGGTGCGGCGATGCTCGCCTTCTCGCTGTCCTTCGACGACTTCATCATCACCAACTTCGTCTCCGGCAACGAGTCGACGTTCCCCAAGTTCGTCTACGTCGCCTCACGGCGCGGCATCCCCGCCGAGGCCAACGTCATCGGCTTCTCGATGTTCGTGATCGCCGTCCTGCTCGTCGTGGGCGCGCAGGTCGTGAGCTCGCTGCGGGCCTCGAAGTACAAGAGCTGACCCCCATCCCCTCCCGCTAGGAGTGATCGAGTGCCTGGACCCATGCGCGTGCTGATGGTCGGTGCCGGCGGCGTCGGTGACGCGGCGGCCCGGATCGCGGTCGAGCGCGACTTCTTCGAGGCCTGGGTGGTGGCCGACTACGACGTCGAGCGGGCCGAGCGCACCGCCGAGGCGGCGCGCGGACGTCGTCCGGGCGAGGAGCGCTTCAGCGTCGCGCAGGTCGACGCCTCCGACGCCGACGCGGTGGCCGCGCTCGCCCGCGAGGTCCGCGCCACCCACGTCTTCAACGCCGTGGACCCGCGGTTCGTGATGCCGATCTTCACCGGCGCGCTCGCCGCGGGCGCCGACTACCTCGACATGGCGATGAGCCTGTCCGCCCGCCATCCCGACGCCCCCTACGAGAAGGTCGGCGTCAAGCTCGGCGACGAGCAGTTCGCCCGGGCCGCGGAGTGGGAGGCGGCGGGGCGGCTCGCCCTGCTCGGCATCGGCGTGGAGCCGGGCCTGTCCGACGTGTTCGCCCGCTACGCCGCCGACGAGCTCTTCGACCACATCGACGAGCTCGGCACCCGCGACGGCGCCAACCTCGTCATCCGCGACGACGACGGCAACGAGGTCTTCGCACCCGGCTTCTCGATGTGGACCATCATCGAGGAGTGCCTCAACCCGCCCGTCGTGTGGGAGCGCGAGCGGGGCGACGGCGACCTGGAGGCCGGCTTCTTCACCCTGCCGCCCTTCTCCGAGCCCGAGGTGTTCGACTTCCCCGAGGGCATCGGGCCGGTCGAGTGCGTCCACGTCGAGCACGAGGAGGTGCTCCTGATGCCGCGCTGGGTCGAGGCCGACCGGGTCACCTTCAAGTACGGCCTGGGCGAGGAGATGATCGGCATCCTCCGCACTCTCCACACGCTCGGCCTCGACTCGACCGAGCCGGTGTCGGTCAAGGGCGTGCAGGTCTCGCCCCGCGACGTGGTGGCCGCGTGCCTGCCCGACCCGGCCACGATCGGGCCGCGGATGGAGGGCAAGACCTGCGCCGGGCTCTTCGTCACCGGCACCGGCAAGGACGGCGCGCCCCGGTCGACGTACCTCTTCCACGTCGTCGACAACGCCGACTCGATGCGCGACTACGGCGCGCAGTGCGTGGTCTGGCAGACCGCGATCAACCCCGTCGTCGCGCTGGAGCTCCTGGCCGACGGCACCTGGTCGGGCAGCGGCGTCCTCGGGCCCGAGGCCCTGCCGCCGAAGCCCTTCCTCGACCTGCTCGCCGCACCGAAGCCCGAGGGGTACGGATCCCCGTGGGGAATGGAGGAACGCTGATGTCGCTGTCCCAGGAACGCATCCTCGCCACCGAGATCCCCGGACCGCGCTCGCGCGACCTCCAGGCCCGCAAGGTCGCGGCCGTCTCCGCCGGCATCGGCACGACGCTGCCGGTCTACGTCGAGCAGGCCGGCGGCGGCATCCTGCGCGACGTCGACGGCAACCAGCTGATCGACTTCGGCTCGGGCATCGCCGTCACCACGGTCGGCAACGCCGCCCCGCGGGTGGTCGAGGCGGTGCAGCGACAGGTCGCCGACTTCACCCACACCTGCTTCATGGTCACGCCCTACGAGGAGTACGTCGCGGTCTGCGAGAAGCTCACCGACCTGACCCCGGGCGACCACGAGAAGCGGTCGGCGCTCTTCAACTCCGGGGCCGAGGCGGTGGAGAACGCGGTCAAGGTCGCGCGCCACCACACGGGCCGCGACGCGATCGTCGTCTTCGACCACGCCTACCACGGGCGCACCAACCTCACGATGGCGCTGACCGCCAAGACGATGCCCTACAAGCACCGCTTCGGCCCGTTCGCCGGCGAGGTCTACCGGGCACCGATGGCCTACCCCTACCGCTGGCCGGGCGGGGCGGAGGCGTGCGCGGAGGAGGCCTTCGACGCGTTCGTCGCGACCGTGCACACGCAGGTGGGCGAGGACAGCTGCGCCGCGGTGCTCATCGAGCCGATCCAGGGCGAGGGCGGCTTCATCGTCCCGCCGCCCGGGTGGCTCGCGCGGGTGGCGGAGTGGTGCCGCGAGCAGGGCATCCTGCTGATCGCCGACGAGATCCAGACCGGCTTCGCGCGCACCGGCGACTGGTTCGCGTGCGACCACGAGGGCGTCGTCCCGGACCTGGTGACCACCGCCAAGGGCATGGCCGGGGGCCTGCCCCTGGCGGCCGTCACGGGTCGTGCGGAGGTGATGGACTCCGTCCACGTCGGTGGCCTCGGCGGCACCTACGGCGGCAACCCCGTCGCCTGCGCGGCCGCGCTCGCCGCCATCGAGACCATGGAGGCCGAGGACCTCCCCGCCCGCGCACGCGAGATCGAGGCCGCCTTCCTGCCGCGGCTCCGCGCTCTCGCGGAGCGCCACCCCGACAGGGTGGGCGACGTCCGCGGGCGCGGCGCCATGCTGGCCGTCGAGCTCGTCAGCGACGGCCCGGGACGTACGCCCGACGCCGCGCTCGCGGCGGCTGTCCACCGGGCGTGCTCGGCGCAGGGGCTGGTGACGTTGACGTGCGGCACCTTCGGCAACGTGTTCCGCTTCCTGCCGCCGCTCGCGATCGGCGACGACCTGCTCGCCGAGGGGCTCGACGTGTTCGAGGCCGCCTTCGAGGGGGCGGTCGGTGGCCCAGGTGGCAGGGTGGGGTGATGGCCGTGACTGACTCCGTGATCGAGACCGTTCCCACCCAGCTCCTCATCGGCGGCGACTGGGTCGACGCCACGGGAGGCGGGACCTTCGAGGTGCACAACCCGGCCGACGCCAGCGTCCTCACGCGCGTGGCCGACGCCAGGCCGGAGGACGGGCAGCGCGCCCTCGCCGCCGCTGCAGAGGCCCAGCAGGAGTGGCGGGCCACCGAGCCGCGCCAGCGGGGCGAGGTGCTGCGCAGCGCGTTCGAGCTGCTCACCGAGCGGGCCGACGACTTCGCGCGGCTGATGACCCTGGAGATGGGCAAGACGCTGGCCGAGGCGAAGGGCGAGGTGACCTACGGCGCCGAGTTCTTCCGGTGGTTCTCCGAGGAGGCCGTCCGCATCCACGGGCGCTACTCCCCCGCGCCCACCGGCAACACCCGGCTCATCACCATGAAGGGTCCCGTCGGCCCGACGCTGATGATCACGCCCTGGAACTTCCCGCTCGCGATGGGGACCCGCAAGATCGGGCCCGCCATCGCCGCGGGCTGCACGATGGTCGTCAAGCCCGCCGCCGAGACCCCGCTCACGATGCTGGCCCTGGCCGCGCTGCTCGAGGAGGTCGGCCTGCCGGCCGGCGTGCTCAACGTCCTCACCACCACCGACTCCGGCGGCGTCTGCGAGCCGATCATCAAGGACCCGCGCCTCCGCAAGCTCACCTTCACCGGGTCCACGGTGGTCGGCAAGAAGCTCGTCGCCCAGGCCTCCGACCAGTTGCTGCGGGTGTCGATGGAGCTCGGTGGCAACGCACCCTTCCTCGTCTTCGAGGACGCCGACCTCGACGCCGCCGTCGACGGCGCGATGCTCGCCAAGATGCGCAACATCGGCGAGGCCTGCACCTCGGCCAACCGGTTCCTGGTGCACGAGTCGGTCGCCGAGGAGTTCTCCCGCCGTCTCGCCGAGCGCATGGGCGCCCTGCGCGTCGGGGACGGCACCGAGGACGGCGTGGACGTCGGTCCGCTCATCACCGAGAAGGCCCGTGCCGGCGTCCACGAGCTCGTCGAGGACGCCGTCTCCGCCGGCGCCCGCACGCTCGTCGGCGGCACGGTCCCCGACGGTGCCGGACACTTCTACCCGCCCACGGTCCTGGTCGACGTACCCGCCTCGGCACGGGTGTTCCGCGAGGAGATCTTCGGCCCCGTCGCACCGGTCTCCACCTTCGGCGACGAGGACGAGGCGCTCCGGCGGGCCAACGACACCGAGTACGGCCTGGTCGCCTACGTCTTCACCCGCGACCACGCGCGCGTGCTCCGCGTCAGCGAGGCGCTCGACTTCGGCATGGTCGGCGTCAACACCGGCATCGTGTCCAACCCCGCCGCCCCGTTCGGCGGCGTGAAGCACTCGGGCTTCGGCCGCGAGGGCGGATTCGAGGGCATCGAGGAGTACCTCGAGACCAAGTACGTCGGCAGCGCCCTGTGAGGCACGGCGTGACGACGGTCGACCGGTCCCGGCTGGCCGCCCTCCACGCCGAGGAGGAGCAGCGCTTCGTCGACCTGCACCCCACCTCGGCACGGCTGGCGCAGGAGGCGGGCGAGCACCTGCTGGCGGGCGTTCCGATGCCGTGGATGACCCGGTGGCCCGGCTCCTTCCCGCTGTTCGTGGAGTCGGCTGCGGGAGGCCGCTTCACCGACGTCGACGGCATCGACTTCGTCGACCTGTGCCTCGGCGACACCGGCTCGATGACCGGCCACTGCCTGCCGGCGGTGGCCGAGGCGGTGCGCGAGCGCACCGAGCGCGGGATCACGACGATGCTGCCCTCCACGGACGCCTCCTGGGTCGCCGGCGAGCTCAGCCGCCGCTTCGGCCTGCCCCGGTGGCAGATGGCGATGACGGCCACCGACGCCAACCGCTTCGTCCTCCGCTTCGCCCGTCACCTCACCGGCCGGCCGCGGATCGCGGTGATGGACTGGTGCTACCACGGCACGGTCGACGAGACGCTCGGTGTGCTCGAGCACGGTCGCGCGGGCGACCGGGTCGTCGCGCGGCCGGGCGCGCTGGGACCGCAGGTCGACGTCGCCACCACCACCGCGGTGGTGCCGTTCAACGACCTCGACGCCCTCGACGCCCGGCTCGCGGAGGGCGACGTCGCGTGCCTGCTGATGGAGCCGGCACTCACCAACATCGGCATCGTGCTGCCCGACGACGGCTACCTCGCCGGCGTGCGGGAGGTGACCCGGCGCCACGGCGTGCTGCTGGTCAACGACGAGACGCACACGATCTGCGCGGGGCCGGGCGGCGCGACGGCGGCCTGGGACCTCGAGCCCGACCTCGTGGTCATCGGCAAGCCGATCGGCGGCGGCATCCCGGTCGCGGCCTACGGCATGACCGAGGAGGTCGCCGCGCGGCTCGAGGGTCCGATGCTGGGGCACGACATCGACGTCGCCGGCGTGGGCGGCACCCTGTCCGGCTCGGCGCTCGCCATGGCGGCGGTGCGGGCCACCCTCTCCACCGCCCTGCGCCAGGAGGACTTCGACGTGTCGATCCCGCTGGCCGAGCAGTTCACCGACGGCATCCGTGAGGTCATCGACCAGCACGACCTGCCGTGGCACGTCCAGCGGCTCGGCTGCCGGGCGGAGTACTGGTTCTGCCCGCCGCCGCGCACCGGCGCGGAGGCCGCGGCCGCCGTCGACGAGGAGCTCGACGCGTTCTTCCACCTCTGGACCGTCAACCGTGGAGTGCTGCTGGCGCCGTTCCACAACATGTCGCTCTTCTCGCCGTTCCACGACCGGTCGGACGTCGACGCGCACACGTCGGCGTTCCGCGGCGCGGTGGAGGCGCTGCTCGGATGACCGGGCGCACGACCGGGCCGCGTCGCGTCCCCGGCGACGTGCTGGTGCACCTGCGCCGCACCCGCGACCACCTCGACCGGCACTTCGCCGAGCCCTTCGACCTCGACCACCTCGCGCGGCTCGCCCAGATGAGCCGCTTCCACTTCATCCGGTCGTTCGCGATGACCTACGGCCGGACGCCGGCGGCGTACCTCGCCGAGCGCCGGGTCGAGCGGGCCCAGGACCTGCTGCGCGCCGCCAACCTGACCGTGACCGAGGTCTGCCACGCCGTCGGCTACAGCAGCCTCGGCTCGTTCAGCTCCCGCTTCCGCGAGATCGTCGGTGAGAGCCCCAGCGACTTCCAGCGGCGCTACGCCACGGCGGGGAACCCGCGGATCCCCGGGTGCCACGTCTTCATGGCCGGGCTCGTCGAGAGGCGTGGTGCGGACACGACCGCAACGCAGGAGAAGCGGGACGGCGCCGGTCCTTCCTAGGCTCGTCCCATGATCACCAACATCTCCCTCGTGTCCGTCTGGGTGAAGGACATCGACGAGTCCCTCGCGTTCTACACCGACGTCCTCGGCTTCGAGGTCGGCGACGACCTGCAGCTCGGGCCCGACTTCCGCTGGTGCACGGTCTTCCACGCCAAGCAGCCCGAGGTGCACCTCCACCTGACCACTCCCAGCGGCCCCCTCCCCGACTACCTCATCGAGGCGATGAAGCGCGCCCAGGACGAGGGCGGCCTGCCCGGCATCGGGCTGGACGTCGACGACTGCCACGCGACCTACCGGGACCTCAGGGCCAAGGGCGTGGAGTTCCTGCAGGAGCCGGAGGAGCGGCCGTACGGCGTCGAGGCGCTGATGCGCGACAACTCCGGCAACTGGATGGTCCTGGTCGAGAAGCGGGACTTCGTCCCCGAGGACTTCGACGGGGTCGACATGGGCTGACGCCGGGGAGCGCCCGGCGTACCGTGGACCGATGAGGAGCTGGGTCGTCACCGTCGGCGCGCTGCTGCTGGCGCTGCTGCTGGTCCGGCTCGCCTGCGCCGCCGTCCGGGGCGAGCTCACCGAGTGGCGCAGCGCCCGCGCGGCGTCCCGACGCGCGCGGCGCGCCCGGCGGCGCGGAGCCGACGTCGTCCCGCTCCACCGGCCGGTGGAGCGGGTGGGCGCCGACCTGCGCCGGCTCCACGCGACCTTCCACCGCGGGGGGATGCCCTTCGTCAGGTACGAGGGCTGCCGGCTGGCCTACGACCGGGTCCTCGGCGAGGCTGCGGACATGACGGGGTGCCCCCACCTGCTGGCGGTCCTGCCGCCCGGCGACGAGCTCGACCACGAGCGCCAGCGGGTGGAGCGGCTGCTCGTCCAGCACGGCCTGCTCCCGCCGCCGTACGCCGCCTGACGGGCGTGCCCGGCCCGCAGGGGTCGGGTCACGGCGCCGGCGTGCTCCCGATCACCCCCGCGGCGCGGGCCGCCTCGGCGTAGGCCAGGGCGAGCGTGGCGACGGTCTCGTGGGCGTTGAGCCCCGACGGGTTGGGCACCACGAACACACGCGAGGCGCCCCAGCGCCCGGGCTGCTCGCCGACCCGGGCGCGGGGGTCGCCGAACGCCGTGCGGTAGGCGGTGACGCCGGCCACCGCCACGACGTCCGGACGGCGCTCGGTGACCAGCGCCCGGAGCCGCTCCCCGCCCTCCCGGAGCTCGGCGGGCGTGAGCTCGTCGGCGCGTGCCGTCGCGCGCGGCGCCACGTTGGTGATGCCGATCCCCTGCCGCCGGAGCATGTCGCGGTCCTCGTCGGTCATGCCTGCGGCCGGGTCGATCGGGGACGTGAGGATCCCGGCGCGCAGCAACGCGGGGTAGAACCGGTTGCCGGGACGGGCGAAGTGGGACTGCGTGGCGGCGGTCCACAGTCCCGGGTTGATGCCGACGAACAGCAGCCGCAGCGGCTGGCCGTCGACCGGGAGGAGGTCGGGGACCTCCACGTCGCGGAAGGACTCGAGCTCGGCCCTGGTGAACCCCATGGCTCCCATCCTGCCGGGCGGGTCCGACCCGCGACGCACGAGACCCCGCCTCCCTTGCGGGAGACGGGGTCTCGGTGTGGTGCTGGGTGCCGGTCAGCGACCGGCGGTGATCACTTGGTGATCTTGACGACGCGGCCGGCGCCGACCGTGCGGCCACCCTCGCGGATGGCGAAGCGCAGGCCCTCGTCCATCGCGATGGGCTGGATGAGCTCCACCGACATCTCGGTGTTGTCACCCGGCATGACCATCTCGGTGCCCTCGGGCAGGGTCACAACACCGGTCACGTCAGTCGTACGGAAGTAGAACTGGGGACGGTAGTTGTTGAAGAACGGCGTGTGACGGCCGCCCTCGTCCTTGCTGAGGATGTAGACCGAGGCCTCGAAGTTCGTGTGAGGCGTCGTGGTGCCCGGCTTGATGACGACCATGCCGCGCTCGATGTCCTCGCGCTTGGTGCCACGGAGGAGCAGACCGACGTTCTCGCCCGCCTGGCCCTCGTCGAGGAGCTTGCGGAACATCTCGACACCGGTGACGGTCGACTTCTGGGCGGTCTCGCGGATGCCGATGATCTCGACCTCCTCGTTGACCTTGACGATGCCGCGCTCGATGCGACCGGTGATGACGGTTCCACGACCGGTGATCGTGAAGACGTCCTCGACGGGCATGAGGAAGGGCTTGTCGGTCTCGCGCTCGGGCGTCGGGATGGACTCGTCCACCGCCGTCATGAGCTCGATGATCGAGTCGCCCCACTTCTCGTCACCCTGCAGGGCCGGGAAGGCAGCAACGCGAACCACGGGGATGTCGTCGCCCGGGAACTCGTACTCGGAGAGGAGCTCGCGCACCTCCATCTCGACGAGCTCGATGAGCTCCTCGTCGTCGACCATGTCGCACTTGTTGAGCGCCACGACCAGGGCCGGCACGCCGACCTGGCGGGCGAGCAGCACGTGCTCACGCGTCTGCGGCATCGGGCCGTCGGTGGCGGCGACCACGAGGATCGCGCCGTCCATCTGGGCCGCGCCGGTGATCATGTTCTTGATGTAGTCGGCGTGACCGGGGCAGTCGACGTGCGCGTAGTGGCGCGCCTCGGTCTGGTACTCGACGTGCGCGATCGAGATCGTGATGCCGCGCTGGCGCTCCTCGGGAGCCTTGTCGATCTGGTCGAACGCCGAAGCCTCGTTGAGGTTCGGGTACTTGTCGTGCAGCACCTTGGTGATCGCCGCGGTCAGCGTCGTCTTGCCGTGGTCGATGTGACCGATGGTGCCGATGTTGACGTGCGGCTTGGTCCGCTCGAACTTCGCCTTAGCCACTGGGGCTCCTCCTGATTGTTGTTACTTGACTCGTGGGTGTGGGGTGGTGCTGGTGCCGAGGATCCGGGCGAGGTTACTCGCCGCGGACCTTCTTGATGATCTCGTCGGCGATGTTCGTGGGAACCTCGGCGTACGAGTCGAACTCCATCGAGTACGACGCCTGACCGGAGGTCTTGGACCTCAGGTCGCCAACGTACCCGAACATCTCGGACAGGGGCACAAGGGCGTTGACGACCATGTCGCCGTGACGCTCCTCCTGAGCCTGGATCTGGCCACGACGCGAGTTGATGTCACCGATCACGGTGCCCAGGAACGTGTCGGGCGTGGTGACCTCTACGGCGAACATCGGCTCGAGCAGGACCGGCTTTGCCTTGCGTGCGGCCTCCTTGAAGGCCTGGTTGCCGGCGATCTTGAACGCGAGCTCCGACGAGTCGACGTCGTGGTAGGCGCCGTCCTCGAGGGAGAACTTCACGTCGACCATGGGGTAGCCGGCGAGGACGCCGAACTCCATGGCCTCCTGGCCACCCTGGTCGACCGAAGGGATGTACTCCTTCGGCACGCGACCACCGGACACGTTGTTGACGAACTCGTAGCCCGCGCCGGTGCCGGTCTCCGGGTCGATGTTCGGACCGAGGTTGACGACAACCTTGGCGAACTGACCCGAACCACCGGTCTGCTTCTTGTGGGTGTAGGAGTGCTTCTCGACCGTGTTGCGGACGGTCTCGCGGTAGGCCACCTGCGGCTTGCCGACGGTCGCCTCGACGCGGAACTCGCGCTTCATGCGGTCGACCAGGATCTCGAGGTGGAGCTCGCCCATGCCGGCGATGATCGTCTGGCCGGTCTCTTCGTCGGCCTTGACCGTGAAGGTCGGGTCCTCGTCGGACAGGCGCTGGATCGCGGTGCCCAGCTTCTCCTGGTCGCTCTTCGTCTTGGGCTCGATCGCGACCTCGATCACCGGGGCCGGGAACGTCATCGACTCGAGCACGACCTGGTTGTTCGGGTCGCTCAGCGTGTGACCGGTCTTGGTGTCCTTCAGACCCATCACGGCCACGATCTGACCGGCGCCGACCGACGCGATCTCCTCACGCTTGTTGGCGTGCATCTGGTAGACCTTGCCGATCCGCTCCTTGCGGCCGTTGACCGAGTTGACCACGGTCGAGCCGGCCTCGAGCTTGCCCGAGTAGACGCGGACGTAGATCAGCTTGCCCAGGTGCGGGTCGGAGGCGATCTTGTAGGCCAGGCCGGAGAACGGCTCGCTGTCGGACGGCTGGCGGACGATGATCTCGTTCTCGTCCTTGACCGAGTGGCCCTGGATGCCGTCGATGTCGAGCGGCGACGGCAGGAACTTGACGACCGCGTCGAGCAGGGGCTGGACGCCCTTGTTCTTGAACGCGGTGCCGCACAGGACGGGGTTCAGCTTGTCGGCGAGGGTGGCGCGACGGATCGCGGCCTCGAGCTCGGCGACGGTGAAGTTCTCGTCGCCCTCCTCGAGGTACTTCTCCATGATCTCGTCGTCGGCCTCGGCGAGCGTCTCGATGAACTTCTCGCGGTACTCCGCAGCCTGCTCGGCGAGCTCGGCCGGGATCTCCTCGACCTCGTAGTCCTCGCCCATGGTGGTCTCGCCGCGCCAGGTGAGGGCACGCATGCCGACCAGGTCGACGACACCGAGGAAGTCGGACTCGGCACCGATGGGGAGCTGGAGCACCAGCGGGGTGGAGTTGAGGCGCTCGACCATCATGTCGACGCAGCGGAAGAAGTCCGCTCCGGTGCGGTCGAGCTTGTTGACGAAGCACATGCGGGGGACGGAGTACTTGTTGGCCTGACGCCACACCGTCATGGTCTGCGGCTCGACACCGGCGACACCGTCGAACACCGCCACGGCGCCGTCGAGGACGCGCAGCGAGCGCTCGACCTCGGCGGTGAAGTCCACGTGGCCGGGCGTGTCGATGATGTTGATCTGGTGGTCCTTCCACCAGCAGGTCGTCGCGGCGGACGTGATGGTGATGCCGCGCTCCTGCTCCTGCTCCATCCAGTCCATCGTGGCGCCACCCTCGTGGACCTCACCGATCTTGTAGGTGATGCCGGTGTAGAAGAGGATGCGCTCGGTGGTGGTGGTCTTGCCGGCGTCGATGTGCGCCATGATGCCGATGTTGCGGACCTTGTTGAGGTCGGTGGTGATGTCGACAGCCACTGTTGTGTCTCAGTCCCTCGGAAGTTGGTGGGAGCTCGTGGGGTGAGGGGCCGTACGACGCGCGGTGCGGGTCGTACGGCCCCCCGCCATCACCAGCGGTAGTGGGCGAAGGCCTTGTTGGACTCGGCCATCTTGTGGGTGTCCTCGCGCTTCTTCACAGCGGCACCGAGGCCGTTGCTCGCGTCGAGGATCTCGTTCATGAGGCGCTCGGCCATCGTCTTCTCGCGGCGGTCGGCGGCGTAGCCCACGAGCCAGCGCAGGGCCAGCGTGGTGGAGCGGTTGGCCTTGACCTCGACGGGGACCTGGTAGGTCGCGCCGCCGACGCGTCGGGACTTGACCTCGAGGGCCGGCTTGACGTTGTCCATCGCGCGCTTGAGCGTCACGACGGGGTCGGTGCCGGTCTTGTCGCGGCAGCCCTCGAGAGCGGTGTAGACGATGCGCTGGGCGACAGCCTTCTTGCCGTCCTGGAGGACCTTGCTGACGAGCTGGGTGACCAGCTGCGAGCCGTAGACCGGGTCGACGACGAGGGGGCGCTTGGGCGCGGGACCCTTGCGAGGCATTACTTCTCCTTCTTCGCGCCGTAGCGGCTGCGGGCCTGCTTGCGGTTCTTGACACCCTGGGTGTCGAGCGTGCCGCGGATGATCTTGTAGCGGACACCGGGAAGGTCCTTCACACGGCCGCCGCGCACGAGCACGATCGAGTGCTCCTGCAGGTTGTGACCGACACCCGGGATGTAGGCGGTGACCTCGACGCCACTGCTCAGGCGCACGCGGGCGACCTTGCGGAGGGCGGAGTTCGGCTTCTTCGGGGTGGTCGTGTAGACGCGGGTGCAGACGCCGCGGCGCTGCGGGGATCCCTTCAGGGCGGGCGTCTTGGACTTCGACACCTTGTCCTGGCGGCCCTTGCGGACCAGCTGGTTGATGGTGGGCACCTGGTGGTTCCCTCTCTCTGTCATCTGTCACGGCCCGGCGCGGTGCCGGGCTCGGGAGTCGTGCGTTGTTGCGCGTGCCTGTTGCGAATTCCGTGGCCAGCCGGGGCGCGGCATGGGACGCCGCGAATTCCGAGCATGGGCATGGGTCTGGACGTGCCAGACACGAGGATTGAGGCTACTCGTGCGCCACGGCAGAATCAAAATGCCGCTGGTGCCGCCTGGACGGCCGCTTCGGGCACGCGCGGGCCACGCTCGCGCCGGGCCCGCTCGGCCCTGAGGTAGAGGGCCGCCGACAGCGCCACACCGGCGATGGTGAGCAGCCCGCCGCCCAGCAGCGTCCAGCGTGCGCCGTACTCCTGGCCGATCCAGCCGATGATGGGGGCGCCGACGGGCGTGCCCGCCCATGAAGATCATCAGGTAGAGGGCCATCACCCGGCCGCGGACGCCGGCGTCGGTGTGCAGCTGCATGTAGGTGTTGGCGCTGGTGATGAAGGTCAGCGCGGTGAGGCCGGTGACCGGCGCGAGCAGCGCGAACGTGAGGTAGGAGGGCATCAGCCCGGCGAGCATCACCGACGTGCCGAACGCCAGGGCGGCGCCCACGACGAGGCGGTGGCGGACCTGGTTGCGCCGCGCGGCGAGCAGGGCACCCGTCAGCGACCCGACGGCCAGGAAGGTGCCGAGCAGGCCGAACTCCTCGGGGCCCTTGCCGAACACCTCGGTGGCCATCAGCGCGGAGGTGATCTGGAAGTTCAGGCCGAAGGTGCCGGCGAAGAACACCAGCCCCAGCACGAGCAGCAGGTCCGGGCGCGCCCGGACGTAGGCCACGCCCTCGCGGATCGCGCCGGGTCCGCGGTCGGCCGGCGCCGCGGCGTCGATCCGGCTGGCGTCGAGGTGGCGCAGCGACCAGATCGGGGCGGCGTACGACACCGCGTTGAGCAGGATGACCCAGCCGGTCGCGACCGATCCCCCGCCGAAGGCGGCGATGAGGAGGCCGGCGAGCCCGGGGCCGACGAGCCGGGCGGCGTTGAAGCTGGCGGAGTTGAGGCCGACGGCGTTGGTCAGGTCGCCCGGGTCGACGAGCTCGGACACGAACGACTGCCGTGCCGGGCCGTCGAACGCCGACGCCGAGCCGAGGATGAAGGCGAGCACGTAGACGTGCCAGACCTCGGCCGTCCCGGTCACGGCGAGCACGCCGAGGACGGCAGCGGGCAGCGCCATGCCGAGGTTGGTGAGCTGGAGCAGGCGCTGCTTGGGCATCCGGTCGGCGACGAGGCCGGCGAACGGCGTCAGGAGCAGGACCGGCAGGAACTGCAGCCCGGTCGTGATGCCCAGCGCGGTGGCGCCGGACCCGACGGCGAGCTCGAGCACCAGCCAGTCCTGGGCGACGCGCTGCATCCAGGTGCCGGTGTTGGACACGACACCGCCGGCTGCGTAGCGGCGGTAGTTCGCGTTGGAGAGGGAGCGGAACGTGGGACTCGTGGTGACTCCTCAGGCAGTCAGTGGTCAGGTGGTCAGTCGGCGACGGCGAGCCGGGCCAGGATCGGCGCCGCGTCGCGGAGGGTGGCGCGCTCGGCGGGGGTGAGCCCGGCGAGGCGCTGGGACAGCCAGGCGTCGCGGCGCTGGCGGTCGGCCAGCACGGCGGCACGGCCGGCGTCGGTGATCGAGACGACGACCTGGCGCCCGTCGGTCTCGTGGGGGCGACGCTCGACGTAGCCGTCGCTCTCGAGGCAGTTGACCGTGCGGGTCATCGACGGCGGCTGGACGCGCTCGGCGCGGGCCAGGTCGCCGACGGTCTGCTCGCCGATCCGCACGAGCAGCCCGAGCACGACCATCTGCGGGATGCTCAGGTCGTTGTCGGGGTGGCGCTCGGAGACGAGTCGGCGTCGCAGGCGCATGACACCGGCCCGGAGCTCTGAGGCGAGCCCGGCGTCGGTGCGGAGGTCAGCGGTCGGCATGTCGTTAGCGTAACTCATTACTTGTGCTAACTATTCCGGAGGCCAGCGACGTGCTTCAGCGATCCCCGGCTGACCGGGGCTCGCTGAACTCGTCAGGCTCTCCCCCGCGCGGGGGGCTCAGGCGGTCAGGAGAGCCAGCCGCTGATCGGCGTGTAGGCGAAGTAGATGACGAACAGGGCCGCGACGACCCACATGATCGGGTGGACCTCGCGGGCCTTGCCGACCACGACCTTGATGAAGACGTACGCCACGAAGCCGGCGCCGATGCCGACCGAGATCGAGTACGTGAAGGGCATCAGGACGACGGTGAGGAACGCCGGGATGGCCACCTCGAGGTCGCGCCAGTCGATCTCGGTGACCTGCTGCATCATCAGGAAGCCCACCAGCACCAGCGCCGGGACGGCCGCCTCCGACGGGATGGCCGCGACGAGGGGCGTGAAGAAGGTGGCGAGCAGGAACAGCGCACCGGTGACGACGGAGGCCAGGCCCGTGCGGGCGCCCTCCCCGACGCCCGAGGCGCTCTCGATGTAGGACGTGTTGGACGAGACGCCCGCGGCGCCACCGGCGATCGCGGCGACGGAGTCGACGACCAGGATGCGCTGGGCGTTGGGCGGCGTGCCCTGCTCGTCGTTCAGGCCGGCCTCGGCGCCGATGGCCGTCATCGTCCCCATCGTGTCGAAGAAGTCGGCCAGCAGAAGTGAGAAGACGAGGAGCAACGCGGCCAGCACGCCGGTTCCGGCGCTGCCGAATGCGCCGAACAGGTCGACCTCGCCGAAGGTGTCGAAGGACGGCAGGCCGACGATGTCGCCGCTGAGGGTGGGCACGCTGAGCGACCAGCCCGAGGGGTTGTCACCCGACGCGGCACCCAGCTCGCCGATCGCCTCGACGACGACGGCGACGACGGTGGTGACGAGGATGGAGATCAGGATCGCGCCGCGCACCTTGCGCACCCAGAGGGCGATCATGAGCGCCAGGCCCAGGCAGAACACCAGCACCGGCCAGCCGCCGAGGTGGCCGTCGGCGCCGAGCTGGACCGGGACGGTGGTCTGGAAGGCGTCGGGGATGCGCGTGACGACGCGGGCGTCGACGAAGCCGATGAGGGCGATGAACAGGCCGATCCCGACCGAGATCGCGACCTTGAGCTGCTGCGGGACGGCGTGGAAGACGGCCTTGCGGAAGCCGGTGAGCACCAGCAGCAGGATCACGATGCCCTCGAGCACGACGAGCCCCATCGCCGCCTCCCAGGTGGACTGGCGCGCGATCGTGTTGGCGACGAACGCGTTGAGGCCCAGCCCCGTGGCCAGGGCGAGCGGGAAGTTCGCGAACCCGCCCATGGCGATGGTCAGCACGCCGGCGACCAGCGCCGTACCGGCCGCGATGGCCGGGATCCCGCTGCCCGGCTCGGTGCCGCCGCCCAGGAAGGCGCCCGTCGAGTCGGGCACGAAGCCCAGGATGAGCGGGTTGAGCACGATGATGTAGGCCATCGTCAAGAAGGTCACGATGCCGCCGCGGACCTCACGGCCGACGGACGAACCGCGCTCGCTGATCTTGAAGTAGCCGTCGAGGCCCGAGCCCTGCGGTCGCTGTCGCGCTGTCTGCGTCTGGTCGCTCACAGGACCGCAGTGTGGCACGAACAGGGGCCCGCGCTGCACCACTGCTCGCGTGTAGCGTGAGCGTGTGGACCTGGGTGACGAGCAGCCGACGCAGCACGAGATCGGTCGGCGCACCTACATCGTGGCGCAGGTCGAGCCGCTGGACGTCGACGGCGTCCGCACCACCGAGGTCGGCACCGCGCTGTGGCTGCTGGCCTTCCTGGGCCTGCTGCCCTTCTGGGGCGCCCTCGAGGACAGCGGTCGCACCTGGTGGCTGTGGACCTGCCTCGCCGGCTTCGGGCTCGGCCTCTGCGGCCTGGAGTACTGCCGTCGTCGGCGCAAGGAGCGGGCCTCCCAGGAGGCGGTCCGATGAGCGCCTCCGCATGACCACGCCGACGCGCTGGGAGCTCGCGGGCGAGGACAACCGCGGCTACGGGCGCCACTTCGCCGACCTCGTCGCGCAGGGAGCCGACGTCGCGGGCGAGGCGCGGCTGGCCGACGCGCTGGTCCCCCGCGGCGCCCGCATCATCGACATCGGCTCCGGCATGGGCCGCGTGGCGGCCGAGCTGGCGGCTCGCGGGCACGACGTCGTCGCCACCGAGCCGGACACGGCGCTCCGCGACCAGTCGCGGGCGACGTACGCCGACCTGGACGTCCTCCCCCACGACGCGCTGGCCCTCGACCCGGCCGAGCTGGGCGCGTTCGACCTCGCGGTGCTCGTCGGCAACGTGATGATCTTCCTCGCCGAGGGCACCGAGCGGAGCGTCCTGCAGCGGGTGCGCGACCTGCTCGCCCCGACCGGGCGCGCCCTGGTGGGCTTCCACCTGCAGGCGGTCAAGGCCGGCAGCCGCACCTACCCCGCCGAGGAGTTCGTCTCCGACGTGGAGGCAGCGGGGCTGCGGGTGGTGCACCGGTTCGGCAGCTACGAGCTGCACGAGCCCGTCGACGACTACGCCGTGTGGGTGCTGGGCCGCTGACCCGGCGCCCGGGTCGGGACCATCAGGCTCAGAGGGGCTCGAGCTCGTCGTCGCCCACGGTGTCGTGCACGTGGTCCGGGAGCGGGAGCGGCTGCTGCTTGCGCGCGAGCTTGACCTCGGAGTGCGCGCCGCAGCCGTGGTCGACGGAGACCACGCGGCCGTCGTCGTTCGCGTTGCCGTTGGCGCAGACGCCGAAGCTCATCGACAGCGACCCGTTGAGCCGGACCAGGAAGCCGCAGGACCAGCAGCTGTCCGGCGCGCTCTTCGCCAGGGGCGCGTCCGGGCCGCCCGGCCCGGCGTGCCAGCGCTCGGCCGCCATGTCGAGTCCCTCGCGGCTCAGGGTGCGGACCCGGCCCAGCCCGAGGTCCTCGGCCACGCGGCGTACCTGCGCCCGGGCGTCACCGTCGAGCGGCGTGTCGATCGGGTCGTCGCCGACGAGGTAGGTCGGGACCAGCCGGGCGTCCTCGTCCTCGACGGGCAGGAGGTCGCCGGGTGAGAGGTCGCCGGGCTGCAGGCGCTGGCTGTAGGGCACCCAGTCGGGCGCCACGATGGCCCCGTCGCCGGGCAGCAGGACGACCTCGTTGACGGTCAGGTCCTTGCCCCGCTTGGCGCGGGTCATGGTGACCGACCAGTACCAGCCGGGGTAGCCCGGGCGGGTGCAGGCGAAGTGGTGGGTGACGACGCGCTCGCCCTCGGCGCGGGCGCCGAGGTGGTCGCCGACGTCGGTCGGCTCGGCGACCTCGAGGACGACGCTGCGCGCCAGCTCCACGGCCTTGGCGAGGACCGAGTCGGGCTTGCCGGCACGAGTGGGGAGACTGATCACCTGCGCATCATGGCAAATGCCTGGTGGTCCTGTCCCGTCGGGGACGCCGGACGCGACCAGACCTGCGGGTGTCGGGCGCGGAGGCGGGAGCCGTAGGTCAAGATGGTGCACGTGACGTCCGAGCGCCCCGAACCCGCCGCGGGTCCGCAGTCGGAGCGCTCGGACACCGCGACCGACGCACCCCGGTCGGGCTCCGACGCACCTCCGGCGGGAGCCGGCGCACCCCGCCCCAGCGCCGTACGACGCTCGTTCGCGGGGGCTGCGCGAGGAGCCCGGGCGGCCGGCCGCGGGGCGGGTGCCGCCGGGCAGTTCGCGGTCGCGCAGACGCGGCGGGCCACCCGCGCGGAGGGCGCCGGCGACTCGGGGCTCTCGCGCCTGATCGAGCTCCACGCCTTCAACGCCGCCGGTGACGCCGCCGTCGCCATCTCCCTCGCCGGCACCCTGTTCTTCCAGGTGCCGACCGGGGAGGCGCGCGGCCAGGTCGCGCTGTTCCTGGGCCTCACGATGCTGCCCTTCGCGATCGTCGCGCCGCTGATCGGCCCGTTCCTCGACCGCTTCAGCCACGGCCGGCGGTGGGCCGTGGGCGCGACCATGGCGATCCGCTGCTTCCTCTGCTGGGTGCTGGCGACCGCCGTGGTCACCGAGTCGGACTGGCTCTTCCCGGCGGCGCTGGGGTGTCTGGTCGCCTCCAAGGCGTACGGCGTCACGCGCGCGGCCGCGGTCCCCCGGCTGCTGCCCCCCGACCTCACGCTGGTCAAGGCCAACGCCCGGGTGTCGCTCGCGGGCGTCGTGGGCGCCGGCCTGTCCGCACCCCTCGCCATCCTCGCCTCGACCTTCGGCCCGGAGTGGTCGCTGCGCTACGGCTTCCTGGTCTTCGTGCTCGCGACGATCTGGGCGATCCGGCTGCCGCAGAAGGTCGACGCCAGCCAGGGCGAGGGCGAGATGGTGCTGACCGGCTCGACCGACGAGGTGCGCACCGGCCGCCGACCGCGCACCCGCATCCCCGGGGCGGTGGCCTTCGCGCTGCGGGCGAACTGCGGACCCCGGTGGCTCTCGGGCTTCCTCACGATGTTCATGGCGTTCCTGCTGCGCGACAACCCGATCGGCGAGTGGCGGCCCGAGGTGCTGCTCGGGCTCGTGATCGGCGCCGCAGGCCTCGGCAACACCATCGGCATCACGATCGGGTCGCTGCTCAGACGCCTCAACCCCGCGGTGACGGTGGTGCTCGCCCTGCTCGCCGACGTGGTCGTGGCCACCCTGGCGGCAGTGTTCTACGGGCTCGCCACCCTCGTGCTGCTCGGCCTGACGGCCGGCCTCGCGCAGTCGCTCGCCAAGCTCTCGCTCGACTCGACGATCCAGCGCGACATCCCCAGCCGCATCCAGGCCAGCGCCTTCGCCCGCTCCGACACCACACTGCAGCTGGCGTGGGTCATCGGCGGTTTCATCGGCATCGCGATGCCGCTGATGCCGCAGCTGGGCCTCGGCATCGCGGCCGGGGTACTCGGGCTGTGGGCGGCGTTCGTGCTGCTCAGCCGCTCGGGCCGGGCGTCGCGGCCGGTGCGCGCCTGACGTCAGCCGTCGCGGTGGACGTCGCGGTGCACGTCGGGACGGATCAGGCGTCGAGCTCGTCGGCGAGGGCGCGCAGCACCTTCGCCGTGCCACGCGCGGACGCGCGCTCGGGGTGCCGGCCGCGGCGGTAGGTCTCCTCCACGCCCTCGAGCATCTTGATCAGGTCCTCGACGATCGTCACCATCGCGTCCGGCTGCTTGCGCTGGGCGTTGCGCTGGTTGCGCGCGACCGAGGCGGGGGCGTCGAGGACCCGGACCTGCAGGGCCTGGTCGCCGCGGCGGCCCTGGGCGATGCCGAACTCGACCTTCGTGCCGGCCTTGAGCGTGGTCGTGCCCTCGGGCAGCGCCTCGGCGTGGACGTAGACGTCCGGGCCGTCCTCCTGCGACAGGAAGCCGAACCCCTTCTCCGCGTCGTACCACTTCACCTTGCCACTCGGCACGGTCCACCCCACTCAGCTCAGCACTCGTCCCGCGTGGTCCCACGCGGCCGGGCACAGGATAGGGGGCGCCACCGACCCCCGACCAACGGGTTGTGGCGCGGGGTCCTGGGGGGAGGGCTTTGATTTGCTGACGCCACTACTGGGACCATGGGAGGCTCGGGGGTCCCACCGCTGGGGGCGGAGGGCGACCAGAGCTGCTGAGCGGGAGAGACACGTGCGCACACGACGGACGAGACGGTTGATCGGCTGCGGCCTGCTCGCGCTCACCCTCGGCCTGTCCGTCCCTGCCGTGGCGACCGCCGACGACGCCCCGCCCACCGCTGCGCCGGGCGACCTCGCCCTCGTGACGATGAACGGAGGCGGCACCGCCGCCGGCCGCGCGGAGGCACCCGAGCTGCTGGCCGAGCAGGACGCCGTGCTCATGGCCGTCGGTGCGGGCGAGCCCGTCTACCGCTGGACCACCGCGCTCAACGGCTTCGCGATCCGCCTGACCGAGGCCCAGCTGGCCGCTCTCATCGACCAGCCCGGAGTCGCCTCGGTCGAGGCCGACTCGATCCGCCCGATGGCCGGGCGCACCTCGTTCGCGGCCGTCCGTGGCGCCGCGGCCAGTCCGCGCCTGCGCGGCGGAGCCGGCGTGGTCATCGGCGTCGTCGACTCGGGCATCGCGCCGGAGTCGCCCGCCTTCGCAGAGGTGCCGGGCCTCGGCGCCGACCCGGAGGGCTTCGCCGGCGCGTGCGCCGAGGGTGACGGATGGGGTCCCGACGACTGCACCCGCAAGATCGTCGGCGCTCGCTGGTACGTCGGCGGCTTCGGCGCCGACCGCGTCAGGTCGTCGGAGTCGCTGTCGCCTCGCGACGCCCTCGGGCACGGCACGCAGGTCTCCTCGGTCGCGGCCGGCAACGCCGGCGTCAGCGTCCGGGTCGACGACCGCGACGCCGGCTTCTTCGGTGGCGTCGCCCCGCAGGCGCGGGTCGCCGCCTACAAGGCCTGCTGGGGAGCACCCGACCCCGCCGACGACGGCTGCTCGACCGCCGACGTCGTGTCCGCCGTCGACGCCGCGGTCGCCGACGGCGTCGACGTGCTCAGCCTCGCCCTCGCCGGTGGCGAGCTCATCGACACCCTGCAGGTGGCGCTGCTCGGCGCCGCCGAGGCCGACGTGGTCGTCATCGGCGCGTCCGGCAACTCGGGCGCGTCGGCCTACGCCGCGCACGCGGCCCCGTGGGTCACCACCGTCGGCGCCGCCGTCGGCCGGATGTCGCGGGGCCGGGTCGTGCTCCCCGGCGGCCGGTCGTGGGACGGCGGCGGCCGCCCCGCCACGGTGCGCGGTCGCGCCGTGCTGGCCCAGGACGCGGCAGCTCCCGGTGCGTCGCGACGCGAGGCCGCCCAGTGCCGGCTCGGGGCCCTCGACTCGCGCCTGGTCGCCGACCGGGTCGTGGTCTGCCAGCGGGGCGGCATCGGGCGCATCGACAAGTCCGAGTCCGTCGCGCAGGCCGGTGGCCGCGCCATGGTGCTCGTCAATCGCCGCCCCGGCTCGGTGACCGCCGACCTCCACTCCGTCCCGACCGTCCACCTGTCCGCGTCGGCGGGTCGCACGTTCAGCCGCTGGGTGTCCCGGCACCCCGACACCCGCGTGACGGTCTCCCGCATCGCCGGTGACCCCGGGACCCGGCGTACGGCCCGGTGGAGCGCCGCCGGCGACCCCCGGGGGACGACGGTCAAGCCGGACGCCGTGGCCGACGGCGACGCCGTGCTCGGTGCCCTGCCGGAGTCCACCGGCCGCACGTGGGGCGTCTTCAGCGGCAGCTCCGCGGCCACCGCGCACGCGAGCGGTCTGGCGGCGCTCGTCCTGGGCGAGCACCCGGAGCGGTCGGCCTCGGTCGTGCGGTCGCTCCTCGCGACGTCGGCGCGCCCGATCCCCGGCTCCTCGGTCCTCGAGCAGGGCGCCGGCGCCCTGCCGAGCCGCGCGCCCACCGCCCACCTCGCGCTCGAGGTCGCTCCCGAGCAGTGGCGCCGCGCGATGCGCCGCCACTCCCTCGCGGAGCTCAACACGACCTCGCTCCTGATGCCGGCACGGCAGCGCCGCGCGGTGCGCACGGTGACCAACATCGGCACCCGCCCGGAGTACTTCTCGGTCACCACGCGCGGCTTCACCTCGCACCGCGTGCGGGTGCAGCCCCTCGCCGTACGCCTCGCCCCCGGCGAGTCGGCCGACTTCACGATCACGGTCTCCGGCCCCACCGCTCCCGGCCGGCTCGACGACGGCATGCTCGTCTGGCTCGGCGCCCGCGGGGGCATCACCCGCGTGCCGGTCGCGCTCACCCGCTGACCTGCCCCGGCACGCCGACGGGCCGCCGTCCACGTGGGACGACGGCCCGGAGCGGGGCGGGCAGGCTCAGTCCTGCAGCACCCGGTCGTGGCGCAGCGAGGTGGCCTTGGTCTCCTGGGCGACCAGCACGGCGATGATGGTGATCACCGACGCGATCGTCATGTAGATCGCCACCTTGGGCACGTTGGTGACGCCCTCGCTCGCGTCGCCGAGCAGCTCGATCGCGATGATCGGGGCGAGAGCACCCGCGAAGATCGAGGCGAGCTGGTAGCCGACGGAGGCGCCGGTGTAGCGGACCGAGGTCCCGAAGAGCTCGGAGAAGAACGCCGCCTGAGGGGCGTACATCAGCGCGTGCAGGACGAGGCCGACGACGATCGCGAGGATGATCTTGCCCTCCGAGCGCGAGGCGATCAGGTCGAAGAAGACCCACGACCACGCGGCGACACCGACGGCGCCGGCGAGGTAGAGCGGCCGGCGCCCGACCCGGTCGCTGAGCGCGCCGACGAGCGGGATGGTCACGAAGTGCACCACGGAGCCGATGAGCAGCGCCTTCAGGATCAGCGACTTGTCGTCGGCGGTGCCGGCGTAGAGCGTGAGGAACGAGATCGAGATGATCGTGAACAGGTAGTAGGAGATGTTCTCGGCCATCCGCATCCCCATGGCCACCAGGACCTCCTTGGGGTACTTGCGGAACACCTCGACCAGCGGCAGGTGCGGGGTCTCCTTGGTCTCGAGCTCGGCCTTGGCCTCGGTGAAGACCGGGGACTCCTCGATCGAGAGGCGCACCCACAGGCCGATCGCGACCAGCACGGCGCTCAGCAGGAACGGCACGCGCCAGCCCCAGGACTCGAAGGCAGCGTCGGACTGGACGGCCGCGAGCACCCACAGCACACCGGTGGCGAACAGGTTGCCCAGCGCCACACCGGCCTGCGGCCACGAGGACCAGAAGCCGCGCTGCGAGTCGTCGCCGTGCTCGGCGGCCATCAGGACGGCCCCACCCCACTCGCCGCCGACCGCGAAGCCCTGCACCAGGCGGCAGGTCAGCAGCAGCAGCGGTGCGGCGACGCCGATGGAGGCGTACGTCGGCAGCAGGCCGATGGCGAAGGTCGCGAGGCCCATCAGGAAGAGCGACGCGACGAGCATCTTCTTGCGCCCGACCCTGTCGCCGAAGTGCCCGAAGACGATGCCGCCGAGGGGACGGGCGACGAAGCCGAGCGCGTAGGTGCCGAAGGCCAGCAGGGTCGCTGTGGCGGGCTCGCTCTCGGGGAAGAACAGCGTGCCGAAGACGAGGGCCGCGGCGGAGCCGTAGAGGAAGAAGTCGTACCACTCGACGGCGGTGCCGATCAGCGAGGCGAAGACGACCTTGACGATGCTGGTGCGTCCCGGCTCGGTGCCGGACGCCTCGCGTCCGGCGGTGCTGGTGGTCTCGGTGCTCATGACGTGCCTTTCATGGGGGGAGATCAGGAGGCGTGGCGGCCGTGACGGGGGTGGGGCTAGGCGGCGGTCCAGCCGCCGTCGAGGGAGAGGGAGGTCCCGGTCATCGAGGTCGCGGCCGGGCTGCACAGGAAGGCCACGGCGTCGGCGACCTCCTCGGGCTCGACGAGCCGCTTGAGCGGGGTGCGGGCGAGCAGGACGGAGTCGAGGACCTCGTCCTCGGCGATGCCGTGGGCGCGCGCCTGGTCGGTGAGCTGTCCCTCGACCAGCGGCGTGCGGACGTAGCCCGGGCAGACGGTGTTGCTGGTGACGCCCTTGTCCGCCGCCTCGAGCGCGATCACCTTCGACAGTCCCTCGAGCCCGTGCTTGGCGCTGACGTACGCCGACTTGTAGGCCGACGCGCGGTGGCCGTGGACGCTCGAGACGTGGACGAGCCGGCCCCACCCCCGGGCGTACATGCCGGGCAGGACGCGGCGCGCGAGCAGGAACGGCGCGTGCAGCATCAGCGCGTGGATCGCGCGGAAGCGTCTCGGGGTCGAACTCCTCGACCGGCGCGACGTGCTGGATGCCGGCGTTGTTGACGAGGATGTCCACGTCGAGGTCGAGGCCGGCGATGGCCGCCTCGTCGGTGAGGTCGACGACGTGCGGGGTGCCGTGCACCTGGGCGGCGACCTTGGCCACGCCCTCGTCGTCACGGTCGAGCAGGTGGACCTCGGCGCCGGCCTCGGCGAGCCGGGCCGCGACGGCCGCGCCGATGCCGCTGGCGGCGCCCGTCACCAGGGCCAGGCGTCCGGTGAGGGCGGACGGAGCGACGGCGGTGGCGGTGGTCATGGCCCTCACCGTAGGGAGCGGAGTGACGGAGCGCACATGGCGATCGCAGCCATAGTTGTGTTCCGAGCATGTGTACTCGGCACACGGTCAGGCGTGGTCAGCCGTCCTGCAACCGGGCCAGCCGGAGCGCGAGCTGCAGGTCGAGGGCGCGCTCGGGCTCGCGCCATCCCGCGCCGAGGAGCTCGCCGACGCGCTCGAGCCGCTGCGTCACGGTGTTGGGGTGCAGGTGCAGCGCGGCCGCGGTGTCCTTGAGGTGGCCGCCGCTCGCGAACCACGCCTCGAGCGTGGCCACCAGCCCGGTCCCCCGACGCTCGTCCCACCCGCGCACCGGCCCGATCGTGGCCTCGACGAAGGCGGTGACGTGCTCGGGGTCGTTGTCACCGAGGAGCAGGCGGGCGACGCCGAGGCCGGTCGGGTCGCTCACCGCGCCGTGGCGGCCGAGGCGCACCAGCGTGTCGAGGCAGCGGCGCGCCTCGTCGTGGGCCGTGACCAGCCGGTCGCCGTGGAGCGCGTCGCTCGTGCCGGCGACGCCCACGGTGGCCACTCCCCCGAGCTCTGCCACGGCCGCCTGCAGGTCGGCCCCCACCCGGCGGGGGTCCTCGCTCGGCACCACGACCACCACCGCACCGCGGTGCTCGCCGGCGAGGCCGGAGCTGCGACGGGCGAGGGCCACGGCGGCGCGGCTCGCGCGGTGCCGGTCGGCGCCGTCGACAGTGGCGGCGGCGACCACGACGGGGCCGTCGAGGCTGGCGCTGTGACGTCGTACGCGGTCGCGCAGCCGCTCGCGCGAGGCGGGGTCGGACTCGAGCAGGTCGGCGAGGAGCTGGCCGCCGAGGCGCTCCTCGGCGTCGGTGACGGAGCGGGCGAAGAGCAGCACCAGCGCGGTGACCAGCGCTCCGCGTTCGAGCGTACGACGACCGGCGAGGTCGAGCGGCTCGTCGCGTCGCAGGACCAGGGTGGCGACGTGCTCGGTGCGGGCGAGCGCGGCGGCGACGAGCCCCGACCCGGTCTCCACCGAGCGGCCCGACGTCACCGCCTCGGCGACCGCCTCGGGCACCGCGTCCGGCCGCGCCGGCGGGGCGTCGTCCCCCGCCAGCAGCTCGCCGGTGGGCGTCCACACCGACACCGCCCCGTGGAGGACGCCGGAGAGCACCTCGGCCACCTCGGCCACGCCTCCGCCACCGATGAGCAGGTCGGTGAGCCGGTCGTGGGCCAGCGCGGCGGCGTCGACGGCCTCGGTGTGCCGGGTGAGGGAGCGGTTGGCCTCGTCGAGCTCGGCGAACAGGCGGGCGTTCTCGAGCGCCACCACCGCGTGGGCCGCGAAGGAGGTGAGCAGGCTGACCTCCGACTGCGGGAAGCGGCGCACCGACCGGTGCACCGCGAGCAGGGCCCCGATCACCACGCCGTCGAGGACCAGGGGCACGCCGAGGATGGCGCGGATCTGCTCCCCGGCCACCGCCTCGTCGATGTAGCCCTGGTGCACGAACCGCTCGTCCGAGGCGTAGTCCTCGGTGAAGTAGGCCGCGCCCGTCTGGGCGACCAGGCCGAGGAGACCGGTGCCGAGCGGCAGCCGCAGGGTCTGGAACTCGCGGGTCAGCGCCCCGTCGGTGACCTTCATGTAGGACGCGCCGTCGCCCTCGTCGTTGAGCGAGAGGTAGGTCATGTCGCAGTGCAGGAGCTGGCGCGCGCGGCGCACGATCGCCGCGAGGATGGTGTCGACGTCGCGGATGGCGGTGAGGTCGGAGGCGGTCTCGTAGAGCGCGGACAGCTCGGCCTCCCGCGAGCGCATCCGGCCCATCAGGTCGCGCAGCCGCACCGCGACGTCGTACTCCGAGCGCACCACGGTCGCGTCGGCCCCGTCCAGGCGCGCCTCGCACTGCGCGAGGTGCTCGTCGAAGGCGGCCAGCGGCGCCTCGTCGTAGAGCAGGTCCAGGAAGGTCGGCACGCCGCACATCCTGCCCCGTCGGGGTCGTGCCGGGGCTCAGCCCTCCCGGGAGATGAGCATCTCGCGGTCGCCGTAGACGACCTTGTCGCCGTCGACCAGCGCCGCGGGCTTGCCCGGCGCGAGCTGGCGCGAGACACCTTGGCGCACCAGGACCGTGCCGTTGGTCGAGCCGCGGTCCATCACCACGATCGTCCCGTCGGGTGCGGGGCCGAACTGGGCGTGCGTCTTGGAGACCGACATGTCGGCCGAGGCCAGCGGGATCAGGTGGGCCACCTGCTCGCCCGAGCGCGGCTCGGGACGGCGCCCGACCAGCGCGAGGCCGGCGATCACGAAGCTCTCACCGTTGTCGAAGTGCACGCGCCAGCGAGGCGGCGTCATCGGCGCGCCCGGCTGCGGGGCCCGCGCGGGTGCGGGTGCGCGGTGGGCCGGGGCCTGCTGGGCCGCCGGCGGCGGCGACCACTGCTGCGCGGGCACCGGCTGCGGCTGCTGCCGTGGCGCGGGCTGCTGCGGGGGCGGGGCCGCTGCGGGCTGCTGCGGGGGCTGGACCGGAGCGGGCTGGGACGGCGCGGGCTGCGCCGGGGCAGGAGTGGCCGCGGGTCCTGCGAGGTCGGCCGGCAGCGGCTGGCGGCGCATGGAGTGCTCGGTGCGCTCGGGGGTCCGCACCTGCTCGACGGCCGGGGCCGGGACGAGCCGCATCGCGGTGAGGTTGACGATGTGGCGCGGGCCCTCGTCGACGGCGGTGTCGGCGACCTCGACGACCGGGCGTACGTCGACCACGATGGTGTTGGTCAGGTGGTCGTGCCAGCCGCGGCGCTGGCGGCCGCGGTCCTCCACGGCCGTCCAGGCCAGGGTGGCGAGGCCGATGCCGAAGGTGGGCAGTCCCGCCACGCCCAGCACGAGCGAGCGGAGCAGCGCCGGACCGAACCCGATCGGGGTACCGGTGCCGTGGTGCACCACGCGCAGCCCCGTCACCGCCTTGCCGGGAGACGTGCCGGTGAGCCCGACGACGACCGACAGCACCAGCCAGAGGAGCACCGTCGCGCCGGCGACCGCGCCGACGACCGTCCACACGTCGTCGGAGACGAGCAGGGCGGTCGCGACCCCCACGCCGGCGATGACGGTCCAGGCGAGGAGGCGGTCGATGGCGAGGGCGGCGAAGCGGCGGTCGAGCTGGGCGACGGGGTAGGTCATGGCCTGGGGGTGCTGGGTCACGGGGGGTCTCGGTGGGTGCTGATCAGGGGTTCGTGACCTGGATGGTCACGCCGTCGCCGAGGTCGAGGACGGCGCCGGGGATCAGGCTGACGGCGATGCCGGGCTTGAGGTCCTCGGCGTCGAGACCCGGCTGGGCGAGCACGGTGCCGTTGGTGGAGCCGAGGTCGGTCGCGATGGCCGAGCCGTGGTCGGCGCCCGCGCCCGGGCGGATCTCGAGGTGGGTCGAGGAGATCTCCTGGTGCGGGCTGGGCACCGTCACGACGTGGGGCTGGTCGTGCGAGGCGAAGCGGCCCGCCTCGGGCGCGCGGCCCACCAGCACGGTGCGGTCGACGGCGACCACGTCGCCGGTGGAGAAGACGAGGGACGCCACCGGCTGCGAGACCACGTCGGGCGCGATCTCCTGGCCGGGGATCGGCGGGCGCTCGAAGTCGGCGTGCGGCGGGCCGACCTGCGTCTGGCCGTCGCGGTCGGGCCACTCGTCCTCGACGACGGGGGTCTCCCCGGTCGGCGTCGGGTCGTCCTCGGGCGCACCGAACTGCATCGGTGCGGCGGGAGGCACGGGGGCCGCGCCGGGCTCCGGGATCGGCTCGGGAGTCGGCTCGGGCTCGGGCGTGGGAGCGGCCTCGGGCTCGGGAGTGGGGGTGGCCTCGGGCTCAGGGGCGACCTCGGCCACGACGTCGGTCGCGGGCTCGTCGGTCGCGGGCTCGCCGGTCGCGGGCTCGCCGGTCGTGGACGGCGTACCGAACTCGACGACCGAGACCCGGGCCAGGCCGGCGGAGAGGGGGTGGTCGGCGGAGCCCTCGCCGGTCAGCGTCACCCGGACGCTGGTCACACCGGTGAGGACCTGCTCGGCCCAGGTGGCGCCGGGCGAGGCGCTGAGG
Organism: uncultured Actinomycetota bacterium; assembly: GCA_963701485.1. Classification (GTDB taxonomy): domain Bacteria; phylum Actinomycetota; class Actinomycetes; order Propionibacteriales; family Nocardioidaceae; genus Nocardioides. The sequence goes on along the minus strand of CAVPAA010000006.1, from coordinate 26,923 downwards.
ATCTCCTCGCCACCGGTCGAGGACACGGTCGCGGTGGGCGCGCCCCGCACGATGAGGCGGGTCGAGTCGTCGTCGTGGGCGACGAGGGCGAAGTGGTCGAGCGAGGACAGCCCGCCTGCGAGCAGGGCGTCGAGCAGGGCGTCGGCCGCGGCACCGGAGTCGGCGAGGTCCCACAGCGTGGCCACCCGACCGCGCTGGCTGACCGGCAGCAGGACCGTCACCCCGTCGCCGACGACGGCGTACCAGTCCCCCGGCGCGAACCTCGCCTCAGTGCTCACAGTCGTCCCCCCAGCTTCGATTCGAGACTCTCCTGCTGGCGCCGGGAGTCATAGGTCGCGTCCGTCACCAATCCCACCACATCGACCACCACCGCCGTGGCGTTGTCGCGACCACCGGCCGCCACCGCGGCCCGCACGAGCGCATCGGCGGCGTCGCGGGGGTCGGCGACGGACTCGAGGATCTCCTCGATCTCCTTGTCGCCGATCATCCCGGTCACGCCGTCGCTGCACAGCAGCAGGCGCTCGACCGAGCCGAGGGGCAGGAGGAAGAAGTCGGGGCGGATGCCCTCGGGGCTGCCGAGCGCGCGGGTGATGACGTGCCGCTCGGGGTGGACCGAGGCTTCCTCGGCGGTGATGCGGCCGGCGTCGATGAGCTCCTGGACGACCGAGTGGTCGACGCTGACCTGCTCCAGCCGGCGCTCGACGATGCGGTAGATCCGGGAGTCGCCGAGGTTGGCCAGGAGCCACTTGGTGACGCCGTCGTCGACCACGAGGACCGCCACCACGGCGGTCGTGCCGGCGTGCCAGCCGGGCTGCATGGCCCGGTGGGCGTCGCCGTAGTCGACGATGCGCGCCTGCGCCCGGGTGAAGGCGTCGGCGACGAGCTCGGCCCCGCGCCGGGGGTCGTAGGACTCGGCGAGCCGCTGGAACTCCTCGACCACCATCTGGCTCGCGACGTCACCGCCGGAGTGGCCGCCCATGCCGTCGGCGACGACGAAGACGGGAGGCGCCACGAGGTAGGAGTCCTCGTTGACCTTCCGCACCAGACCGACGTCGGTCGACGCCCCGTGGTGCAGATCAACGTCAAGCATGTCGGCCCTCTCCGCCCCGTGTCGAGATGTGGGGCCGCGGTGCCGGCCCGGCGAGTAGCGTAAGAGGGATGTCCAGTTCAGGGCGGACGACACCCGCACGCACCCTCGCCGACCAGCTGCGCAGCTGGCCGGACGACCGGCTCGTGGCGCTGCTCAGGGCTCGTCCGGATCTCGCCACACCCGCCCCTCAAGATTCTTCGCAGCTCGCCTCGCGGGCAGCGACGCGTTCGTCGATCCACCGGGCCCTCGACGGACTGGACCGCCTCGAGCTCTCCGTGCTTGATGCCCTGCTGGTTGCAGGTCAAACCACTTCGGCTGACCTGATCTCGATCGTCCATGCCGACAGGACGCGCACGGCCGCCGCGCTGCAGCGGCTGCTCGACCTGGCGCTGGCCTGGGAGGCCCCCGGCGGCGTCCGGGCGCTCACCGGCGTGGCCGACGCGATGCGGGGCATGCCCGGCCTCGTCAGCGGGCTGCGCCCGGCCAGTCCCGAGGCCGCGAGCCAGGACGCCCTGACGGCACGGATCGCCGAGCTGTCCCCGGCCGCGACCGCGCTGCTGCGCCACGTCGACGACCACGGCGGCGAGGGCACGACCGGGTCGGCCCGGCGCACCGTCTCGCCGGCCGACGCGCGCACGCCGGCCGAGGAGCTCATCAGCCGGCGCCTGCTCGTGCCCCGCGAGGGTGACGCCGTCGTGCTGCCCGGCGAGGTCGGCCTGGCGCTCCGTGGCGGCCGGACGACCCGCGAGCCGGTCGACGAGGTGCCGCCGCTGGCGACGTCGGCGCGTGATGCCGCACTGGTCGCCCGGACGGCGGCGGGGGCCGCCTTCGACGTCGTACGCCGTGTGGAGCTGCTGCTCGACCACTGGGGCGTGCAGCCGCCGAGCGTCCTGCGCAGCGGCGGGCTCGCGGTGCGCGACCTCAAGGCGGTGGCGCGTGAGCTGCACGTCGACGAGCCGGGAGCGGCCCTGGTCGTTGAGGTGGCGCTGACCGCCGGCCTGGTCGCCGAGGCGGCCGCCGCCGACGGGACGCCCTCGTGGCTGCCCACCGAGGAGTTCGACGCCTGGTCGGGCCTGCCGCTCTCCGAGCGGTGGACGCGCCTGGTGGGCGGGTGGCTGACCAGCAGCCGGGTCCCGTCGCTCGTCGGCTCGCGCGACCCGGCGGGCAAGACCTGGAACGCGCTCGCCCCCGAGCTCGCCAGCGGGCTCGCCGAGGAGGCCCGCCGGCTCGCGCTCCAGGTGCTGGCCGAGGTGCCCGAGGGCGAGGTGCTCGCGATCGGCACCGGCATCGCCTCGCTGGTCCAGCGCGTCGGCTGGCTGCGCCCGCGCCGACCCACGATCTTCGCCGACCTCGTCACGGCCGCGCTGGCCGAGGCGGCCGCGCTGGGGGTCACCGGCGCCGGGGGCCTGCCGCCCAGCGGCCGGCACGTGGCGGGTGGCGACCTCCCGGCCGCCGCGGAGGCGATCGCCGCCGACCTCCCCCGACCGGTCGACCACGTCCTCCTGCAGGCCGACCTCACGGCCGTCGCCCCCGGACCCCTCGAGACGGAGGTCGCACGCCGCCTGCACCTGCTCGCCGACGTCGAGTCGCGCGGCGGTGCGACGGTCTACCGCTTCACCTCCGGCTCGCTGCGCCGCGGCTTCGACGCGGGGTGGTCCAGCGGCGAGGTGCGCGACTTCCTCACGACGGTCTCGCAGACGCCGGTCCCCCAGCCCCTGGAGTTCCTCGTCGAGGACGTCGCCCGCACCTTCGGCACCGTACGGGTCGGCCACGCCGAGGCGTTCCTGCGCGCCGACGACGAGGCCGCGCTCGCCGCCCTGGTGCACGACCCGCGGGGGCGCAGCCTCGGCCTCCGCCTGCTCGCCCCGACCGTCGCGATCGCCACCTCCCCCCTCGACGTCCTGCTGCCCCGGCTCCGCGAGCTGGGGGCCGCCCCGGTCGTCGAGGCCGCCGACGGCACCGTGCGTGTGAGCCGACCCGACCTGCAGCGCGCCCGCACCCGCCGCGGTCGCCGCCCGGCCGGCGCGGTGGAGGCGCGGCAGGCGGCGCAGGTCCAGGCGGTGGCGACGGCGATCCGTGCCGGCGACCGCGCCGAGTCCTCGCGGCCGGCGAGCGCCGAGGCGACGACGACCCCGTCGGGCGCGCTGGCCGCGCTGCGGGAGGCGATCGAGGCCGGCGGCACCGTGGTCATCGGCTACGTCGACGGCCACGGCGCGAACGGCGAGCGGGTCGTCGACCCGCGCCGCCTCGACGGCGGCCGGCTCTCGGCGTACGACCACCGCGCCGACGACGTCCGCGAGTTCGCCGTGCACCGCATCACCCGTGTCCGACGCGCCTGAACCGGGCCACACGCCTGCGCGCCCGCGTGGGCTCCTCCGTAGACTTGGACGATGGACTTCATCCGGTACGCCGAGCGCGCAGCGTCGCTCGTCAACGCCGACCTCACCGACGAGGAGGCGCTGCGCGAGCACCTCGCCGACCGCTCGTGGCTGCACCGTTCGGTGGTCGTGGATGACGTCGAGTCCGTGCAGGCCTTCCAGGCCGCCCTGCGCCCGGTGTTCGAGGCCTCCGACGTCGACGACGTCGCCCTCGTGGTGAGCTCGCTCAACGACCTGCTCGCCGAGCACCCGGTCACGCCGATGATCTCCGACCACGACCCCGACAACCTCCACATGCACGTGGCCAACCGCGCGGCCTCGGTCGCCGAGCTCCTGATCGGTGAGGCGCTGATGGGGCTGGCCAACCTGGTGTGCGACCTCGGCGCCACCCGGCTCGGGATCTGCTCGGAGCCTCGCTGCGAGCACGTCTTCGTCGACACCTCCCCCAACCAGTCGCGCCGCTACTGCTCGGACCGGTGCTCCTCGCGCGCCAACGTCGCGGCCTTCCGCGCGCGGCGTCGTGCCGAGCAGGTGGGCACGCCGGTCACCGGCCGAGCCGCGGCGGCCTCCTCATGAGGACCACCGCATGAACGACGGCCCCCTCATCGTCCAGTCCGACAAGACGCTGCTGCTCGAGGTCGACCACCCGTCGGCCGCCGAGGCCCGCAAGGCGATCGCCCCGTTCGCGGAGCTCGAGCGCTCGCCCGAGCACATCCACACCTACCGGCTGACGCCCCTCGGGCTCTGGAACGCGCGCGCTGCCGGGCACGACGCCGAGCAGGTCGTCGACGCCCTGCTGTCCTGGTCGCGCTACGCCGTGCCGCACGCCCTGCTCGTCGACGTCGCCGAGACGATGGGCCGCTACGGGCGCCTCCGTCTGGAGAAGCACCCCGTCCACGGCCTGGTGCTGTCCTCCACCGACCGTCCGGTGCTCGAGGAGGTGCTCCGCGCCAAGAAGGTCGCCGGGATGCTCGGCGCCCGCCTCGACGACGACACCGTCGCGGTCCACCCCAGCGAGCGCGGCAACCTCAAGCAGGCGCTGCTCAAGCTCGGCTGGCCCGCCGAGGACTTCGCCGGCTACGTCGACGGCGAGGCGCACGCCATCGACCTCGCCGAGGACGGCTGGACGCTGCGCCCCTACCAGCGCGAGGCCGCCGAGTCGTTCTGGGACGGCGGCTCCGGCGTCGTGGTGCTCCCCTGCGGGGCCGGCAAGACGATCGTCGGCGCCGCCTCGATGGCCCACGTCGGAGCGACCACGCTCATCCTCGTGACCAACACGGTCAGCGCCCGGCAGTGGAAGGACGAGCTGGTCGCTCGGACCTCGCTGACCGAGGACGAGATCGGTGAGTACTCCGGCGCCGTCAAGGAGGTCCGCCCGGTCACCATCGCGACCTACCAGGTGCTGACGACCAAGCGGAAGGGCGTCTACCCGCACCTCGAGCTGCTCGACGCCCGCGACTGGGGCCTCATCGTCTACGACGAGGTGCACCTGCTCCCGGCGCCGATCTTCCGGATGACCGCCGACCTGCAGGCGCGTCGCCGGCTCGGCCTCACCGCCACCCTCGTGCGCGAGGACGGCCGGGAGGGCGAGGTCTTCTCCCTCATCGGGCCCAAGCGCTACGACGCCCCGTGGAAGGACATCGAGGCGCAGGGCTACATCGCGCCCGCCGACTGCGTGGAGGTGCGGGTCAGCCTGCCGGACGGCGAGCGGCTGGCCTACGCCACGAGCGACCCCGACACCCGCTACCGCCTCGCCTCGTGCACCCACGCCAAGATCGACGTCGTACGCCGCCTCGTGCAGCAGCACGCCGGCCAGCCGACCCTGGTGATCGGGCAGTACATCGACCAGCTCGACGAGATCGCCGAGATGCTCGACGCCCCGGTGATCAAGGGCGAGACCCCGGTCAAGGAGCGGCAGCGGTTGTTCAACGCGTTCCGCTCCGGCGAGGTCGGCCTGCTCGTGGTCAGCAAGGTCGCCAACTTCTCCATCGACCTGCCGTCGGCCGAGGTGGCGATCCAGGTCAGCGGGTCGTTCGGCTCGCGCCAGGAGGAGGCCCAGCGGCTCGGGCGCCTGCTGCGTCCCAAGACCGAGGGCCGCAGCGCGCACTTCTACACGATCGTCTCGCGCGACACGGTGGACGCCGACTTCGCGCAGAACCGGCAGCGGTTCCTCGCCGAGCAGGGCTACGCCTACCGGATCGTCGACGCCGGCGACCTGCCGTCCCCCGCCTAGCCCAGCGTGCTCGTGTCGATCACGAAGCGGTAGCGCACGTCGGAGGCCAGCACCCGCTCGTACGCCTCGTTGACCTGGTCGGCGCCGATCACCTCGACCTCGGCGGCGATGCCGTGCTCGGCACAGAAGTCGAGCATCTCCTGGGTCTCGGCGATGCCGCCGATCATCGAGCCCGCGAACGAGCGCCGGCCGCCGATGAGCGACATGGCGTTGACGGGCAGCGGCTCCGGAGGGGCGCCGACGTTGACGAGGGCGCCGTCGACGGCCAGCAGGCCGAGGTGGGCGTTGACGTCGATCGAGGCGCTCACGGTGTTGACGATGAGGTCGAAGCGACCGGCCAGAGCCTCGAACGTGTCAGGGTCCGAGGTCGCGAAGTAGTGATCGGCCCCGAGCCGCAGGCCGTCCTCCTGCTTCTTGAGCGACTGCGAGAGCACCGTGACCTCGGCACCCATCGCGTGGGCGATCTGCACGGCCATGTGGCCGAGGCCGCCGAGCCCGACGACGGCGACCCGGCGGCCCGGGCCTGCCTTCCAGCGACGCAGCGGGGAGTACGTCGTGATGCCGGCGCACAGCAGCGGCGCAGCGGCCGCCGGGTCGAGGCCCTCCGGCACGGAGAGCACGAACCCGGCGTCCACGACGACGTGCGTGGAGTAGCCGCCCTGGGTGGTGGTGCCGTCGACGTCGGTGACGGCGTAGGTGCCGATCATGCCCTTGACGCAGTACTGCTCGTCGCCGTTGCGGCAGTTGGCGCACTCGCCGCACGAGTTGACCATGCAGCCGACGCCGACACGGTCGCCGACGCGGTGGTGGGTGACGTCGGCGCCGACCTCCTGGACGGTGCCGACGATCTCGTGGCCCGGCACGACGGGGAAGGGCTGCGGGCCCCAGTCGCCGTTGACGGTGTGGATGTCGGAGTGGCAGATGCCGGCGTACTCGATGGCGATGAGCACGTCGTGGGCGCCGACCTCGCGGCGCTCGATGGTGGTGGGGGCCAGCGGCTCGCCGGCCGAGGGGGCTGCGTAGGCGTTCACGCGCATGGGGAGGTGTTCCGTTCCTGTGGGGGGTGTGCCGACCGGGGTGGCCGGTCAGTGGATCGGGTCGTGCGTGACCGCGCGGAGCTCGTCGGCGAGCGCCCGCGCCTGGTCGGAGACCTGCTCGCTGCGCGCCGTGTCCCCCTTCTGGACCGCCTGCCAGTAGGCGATCTTGAGGTCCACGTAGCGCTGGCGGAGCACCAGTGCCCTCGCCTCGGTCGTGAGGCGTTCCTGCTGCTCGCGCAGCAGCCGCTCCTGGTCCGCGGCGACGTCCGCGCCGAGCCGGTTGTTGGCCATGTAGAGGCGCATGTCGCCCACCGACATCCCGGTGGCGGCGAGGCAGGAGACCCACATGAGCTGGTCGAGGTCCCCGTCGTCGTAGACGCGGTGGCCGCTGCTGGCGCCGCGGCTGATCGGGGCGATGACCCCGATCTGCTCGTAGTAGCGCAGCGTGCTGGCGGGCAGACCGGTGAGGGCTGCCGCCTCCTTGATGGAGTAGCTGCGGGGAAGGGCGTGGCTGGTCACGTCATCGACGGTAGGAACTTCGAGTACTCGAAGTCAAAGCAGCAGGCGTCACGAGCCGGCTCCTTTCGGACGCTTGGCTAGCCTCGACCGCGTGACCCTCCGTGACCGCCTCGGCGCCGAGCTCTTCAGCAAGGTCGCCGGCCCCGACGGCCCGCGCAACCGGCAACGCGTCCATGGCACGCCGGGCCCACGCTGGTTCACCCCCGACTCCCCCATCGGTCGCGTCCACGGCGACGCCTCGATGTTCGTCGGCGGGATCCGCGCAGTCATGCTCCAGTCCCTGCACCCGGCCGCGATGCAGGGGGTGGCCGACCACTCGGGCTACCGCGGCGACATGTGGGGACGGCTCGCGCAGGTCTCGACCTACATCGCGATGACCACCTTCGGTGCCGAGAAGGACGCCCTGCAGATGATCCGCGCCGTCCAGCGCGCGCACGAGTCGGTGACCGGCACGATGCCCGACGGCACGCCGTACGCCGCCTCCGACCCGCACCTGCTCGGCTGGGTGCACGCCGCCGAGATCGACAGCTTCCTCGTCGCGCACGACCGCTACGGCCACCGGCCCCTCACCGGCTCGGAGCGGGACGAGTACGTCGCCCAGACCGCCGTCGCCGCCGAGCACCTCGGCGTGGTCGCCGCCCCGCGGTCCGAGGACGACCTGCGCGACACGCTGGCGGCGTACGCCCCGGAGCTCCGCGGGACCCCGGCCGCCCAGGAGGCGATCCGCTTCCTGCTGCTGCACCCCGACCTGCCGGCGGCTGCCCGCCCGGGCTACCTCGCGCTCGCCTCGGCCGCCATCGGGCTGCTGCCGGCCACCGCGCGCCGTGAGCTGCGGCTGCCGCCCGTGCCGCCCGTGACCAACCGCGTGCTCGGCGCCGCGGCCACCCGCGCGATCCGGTGGGCGATGGCCTCCGGCCACGCCGAGGCGCGTGAGCTGCACGAGGCGACCCAGCGGTGAGCCTGGCCGACCGCTGGCCCCTGCCCGACCACCACGCGCTCCGTGACGACCTGCTCGTGGCGTGGGACCGGTCCGGCTACCACGACCTGCGCCACCTCGAGGAGGTGCTCGACCGCCTCGACGTGCTCGCCGCGGCGGGCGCGGCCTTCGACCGGACCGTCGTCGCCCTCGCGGCGTGGTTCCACGACGCGGTCTACGACGGGGCCGCGGACGACGAGGAACGCTCCGCCCGCTGGGCCGAGCGCGTACTGCCGCCGGCCCGGGCCGACGAGGTCGCGCGGCTGGTCCGGATGACCGTCGAGCACCGCCCGGCTGGGGACGACCCGGCCGGAGCCGCGCTCAGCGACGCCGACCTGGGCATCCTGGCCGCGCCCCGGAGCCGGTACGACGCCTATGTGGCCGGGGTGCGGGCGGACTTCGCGCACGTGGGCGACGACGACTTCCGGGCCGGCCGGGCAGCGGTGCTGCGCGACCTCGTCGCCCGGACGTACCTCTTCAGCACCCCGCACGCACGCGAGCTGTGGGAGGGCGCCGCGCGGGCCAACCTCCGGCGCGAGCTCGAGGAGCTCGAGGACCTCAGCGGTCGCTGAGCTGGAGGTAGACCGTGAAGCGGTCGTGCCGGTAGCAGGTGCGCGAGACCTCGACGATGCGGCCGTCGGAGACGGCACGGCGGGCGTGGCGCAGCACCGGGTCACCCTCGTCGATCTCGAGGACCGCGGCCTCGTCGGCGCTCGCGCGATCGGCGCTGATGGAGTCCTCGACCTCGGTCGGGCGCAGACCCCTGGCGCCGAGCGCCTCGTAGAGACTGGTGGGCGTGCCGTGCTGGAGGAAGCCCGGCAGCAGGACCTCGTTGAGGTAGGCGTCCTCGACGCACACGATGGCCTGGTCGGCGCGGCGCAGGCGGCGCCAGTGGAGCACGGGGTCACCGGGCGAGATGTCGAGCGCTCGCGCGACACCGGGGCCGGCCTGCTCGACGCGGGCGAGCAGCGTCTGCGACTCCGGCAGCATCCCCCGGCGCCGGATCTCCTCGGTGAACGAGGTGAGCCGGCCGGAGGTCCGCGGCGGCTGGGCGACGAAGGTGCCACGGCCGGGGATCCGCTCGAGGAGGCCCTCGGCGACGAGGGCGTCGAGCGCCTGGCGCACGGTCATGCGGGCCACGCCGAAACGGGCCACGAGCTCGCGCTCGGACGGGGCGGCGGAGCCGGGTGGCTGGGACTCGATGAGGCCCCGCACGTGCTCGCGCACCTGGACGTGCTTGAGCGCTCGCTGGCGGGGTACGACGAGCTCCACCGGTTCCATACCCCTGAGGGTAGGACTGGGCTATACCGGCAGTCCGCAAATTGACCAAGCCTGTGGCGAACCCTTGACAGTTTCTTGATGATCGAACACCTGTTCGACCTTGGGCTACCATGGTTCTCGTGGACTTCCAGACGTCCCTCTTCGCCGACGACACCGCGGATTCCGCGACGCTGTCCCCTGAGCGTCGCCGACTGGCCCACGGAGCGTGGATCGACGTCCAGCGCAACTGGCTCTGCGACCCCGACGCCGTGTTTTCCGCACTGGTCGATCGGGTGCCCTGGCGGGCCGAGCGGCGCGAGATGTACGACGCCGTGGTCGACGTGCCGCGACTGGTGCACACCTACCTCGCCGCCGACCCGCTCCCCCATCCCGCGCTCGCCCAGGCACGCGCCGCCCTCAGCGACCACTACCTCCCCGAGCTCGGCGAGCCGTTCGTGACCGCCGGTTGCTGCTACTACCGCGACGGTCGCGACTCGGTCGCCTGGCACGGCGACACGATCGGCCGCGGTCGCACCGCCGACACCATGGTCGCCATCGTGAGCGTCGGCGACCCCCGCCGGCTGCTGCTGCGCCCGCGCGGCGGGGGTGCCTCGATCGCGCTGACCATGGGCCACGGCGACCTGGTCGTGATGGGCGGTTCGTGCCAGCGCACCTGGGAGCACGCCGTGCCCAAGGTCGCCCACTCCGGACCGCGGATGTCGGTCCAGTTCCGCCCCCTCAACGTCTTCTGATCACGACCTCCGCAGCAGCCGTCGCAGCAGGATCAGCACGACGAGTGCGGCCAGCGCCTGCTTCCAGTACGACTTCGCGAGCACCGGGAGCACCGCACTGCCGAGGTCGAGCGCCTCGGCCTCCCGCGGCGGCGGTCTCGGTGGTGCGGGCGGTGGGGCCGGCGCCGACGGCGGGGGCGGTGCCGACGTCCCACTCTCCGATGCGCCACCGACCGGAGGCCCGGCAGGGTCGCCGCCCACCAGGGACGCGGCGGCCGGCGACGCCTCGGCCGCGTCGGTCTGGTCGGCGGGACCGGTCAGTCGCTGCTCGAGGCAGGCGACGAACTGTCCGAGCAGCTTGTCGGAGACGTCCTGCATCACCCCGCGCCCGAACTGCGCCGGCTTGCCGGTGATGGCCAGGTCGGTCTCCACCGACACGTCGGTCGAACCGCCGGCCTCGGTCATCGAGACCGTGACCTTCGCCCCCGCCGTGCCGTTGCCGCGCTTGTCCTTGCCCTTGGCGTCCACGACGAAGCGGTGGGCCTCGGCGTCCTTCTCCACGAAGGTCCCGCTGCCGTTGTAGAGCAGCGCGATCGGGCCCAGCTTGACCTTCACCGACCCGGAGAACGACTCCTCGTCGGCCTCCGTCACCTGGGCGCCGGGGAAGCACTCGGCGACCGAGGCGATGTCGTTGAAGTGCGCCCAGGTCTCCTCGACGCCGATCGGGACGGTGAAGCGGTGGCTCAGCTCCATCTACGCACCCGCCGCCTTGAGCACGGCCCGGCCGGTCAGCACCCGCGCGAGGTGCTGGCGGTAGTCGGCGGCGCCGTTGAGGTCCGAGGGCGGGTTGGTCCCCTCGGCCGCGAGCTGCGACGCCTCGCGCACGCCGTCCTCCGTCGCGCTGGCACCGGCGAGGGCCTGCTCGGTGGCGGTCGCCCGCAGCGGCGTGGACCCCATGTTGGTGAGTCCCACGCGCGCCTCGTCGATCGAGCCCTTCACCGTGGCCGCGACCGCGACGATGGGCCACTGGTGGGCCACCCGCACGAACTTCTCGTAGTGCGCGCCCCAGCCCGTGTGCTTGGGGATCCGCACCTCGGTGAGGATCTCGTCGTCGCCGATGGCGGTCTCGAAGAGGTCGACGAAGAAGTCCGCCGCCTCGACCGTACGGGTGCCGCCCGGCCCCGCGATGACGAACTGGGCGCCGAGGGCGAGGGCCGGCGCACCGAGGTCACCGGCGGGGTCGGCGTGTGCCAGCGCACCGCCGAAGGTGCCGCGGTGCCGGATCTGCGAGTCCGCGACCTCCGCGGCGGCCTTGGACAGCAGCAGCGCGTGCTCCTTGACCAGGCTGTCGTCGCGCACGTCGTGGTGGGTCGTCATCGCGCCGATCACGAGGGCGTCGCCGTCGTCGCGGATGCCCCGTAGCGAGGAGATGCCGCCGAGGTCGATGACGACCTCCGGGGCGTTGAGCCGCATCCGCAGGACCGGCAGCAGGCTCTGCCCGCCGGCCATGATCTTCGCGTCGTCGCCGTGCTGGCCGAGCGCGGCGATGGCCTCCTCGACCGACGTCGGTGCGAGGTAGTCGAACTCCACCGGGATCACTGGCCCGCTCCTTCGTCCTGGTTGAGGGCGCCTTCTTCGAAGTGCGGCATCGCCGCCTGGGGTGTCGGTGCGTCACCGTCGTCGGCGTGGATCGCGCGCCACACCCGCTCCGGGGTGCACGGCATCTGGATGTCCCGGACGCCCAGGTGTCGTACGGCGTCGACGACGGCGTTGACCACCGCCGGGGTCGACGCGATCGTGCCCGCCTCCCCCACGCCCTTGGTGCCGAGCGTGTTGGTCGTGCAGATGCTCGGGTCGTCGGTGTGGACCACGTCGAACGAGATCGTGTCGGCGGCCGTCGGCAGCAGGTAGTCCACGAAGGAGCCGCTCACGAGCGTGCCGGACTCGTCGTGCACGGCCTCCTCCCACAGCGCCTGCGCGATGCCCTGCACGAGGCCACCGTGCACCTGCCCCGCGACGATCAGCGGGTTGATGATCGTGCCGATGTCGTCGCAGCAGGTGTACTTGCGCATCTTCACCGCGCCGGTCTCGGTGTCGACCTCCATCGCGCACAGGTGCGTGCCGTGGGGGTAGTTGAAGTTCACCGGGTCGTAGGTCGCGTCGGCGTCGAGGCTCAGCTCCATGCCGTCGGGGTAGTTGTGGCCGGCGAAGGTCGCCGTCGACAGCTCCTGGATCGCCAGGCCCTGGTCGGTGCCCCGGACGGTGAACCGCCCGCCGGCGTACTCGAGGTCGTCGGCGTTGGCCTCGAGCAGGTGCGCTGCGAGCACCTTGGCCTTGTCGATCACCTTGTCGACGGCCTTGACGAGCGCCTCACCACCCACCACCAGCGAGCGCGAGCCGTAGGTGTCGAGGCCCTTCGGGGCGACCTGGGTGTCGCCGTGCAGCACCTCGACGTCCTCGAACGGGACCCCGAGCCGGTCCGCCACGATCTGGCTGAACGCCGTCTCGTGGCCCTGCCCGTGGGCGCTGGCGCCGGTGACGACCTCCACCTTGCCGAGGGGCGTCATCCGCACGCTCGCGCTCTCCCAGCCGCCGGCGCCGTAGTCGAGGCTGCCGAGGACCCGGCTGGGCGCGAGACCGCACATCTCGGTGAAGGTGGAGACGCCGATGCCGAGCTGGACCCGGTCGCCGCGGTCGCGGCGCTCCTTCTGCTCCGCGCGCAGCGCGTCGTAGCCGAAGGACTCCTTCGCCTTCGCCGTGGCCGCCTCGTAGTTGCCCGTGTCGTACTCCAGGCCCGCGACCGTGGTGAACGGGAACTCCTCGTGGGTGATCCAGTTGCGCTCGCGGATCTCCAGCGGGTCGACGCCCACCTCGGCGGCGAGCTCGTCCATCAGCCGCTCGATGGCGTACGTCGCCTCCGGCCGGCCGGCGCCGCGGTAGGCGTCGGTGAACGTGGTGTTGGTGAGGACGGTCTGGCACTCGAACCGGTAGGCCGGGAACTTGTAGATCGCGTTGAACATGAAGGCACCGAGGACCGGCACGCCACCGCCGACGATCGCGACGTAGGCGCCGAGGTCGGCGTCGAGGTGCACCTTGAGCGCGGTGACCTTGCCGTCCTTGTCCGCGGCGAGGGTGAGCGTCTGCACCTGGTCGCGGCCGTGGTGGGCCGCCATCAGGCTCTCGCTGCGGGTCTCGGTGTACTTCACCGGCTTCATCAGCCGGCGGGCCACGGCCCAGGCGATCCACTCCTCGGGGGTCGCCTGGAGCTTGCCGCCGAAACCACCACCGACGTCGGGGGCGATGACCCGGATCTTCGACTCGGGTACGCCGGTGGTGGCCGCCAGGGCGAACCTCAGGATGTGCGGGATCTGCGTCGCCGACCACATGGTGAGCTGCTCACCGGTCGGGTCCACGACCACGCTGCGCGGCTCCATGAAGGCCGGGATGAGCCGCTGCTGGCGGTACTCCCGCTCGATGACGATGCCGCCGTTGCGCGCCTGCTCGATGGCCGCCTCCACCTCGCCGCCGGTACCGGCGTCCTGGGAGTCGAAGACCCACAGCGCGGACTTGTTGGTGCCGAGGTCGGGGTGCGCCAGGACCTCGTCCTCGAGGGCCTTCTTGATCCCGACGACGGCGGGCAGCTCGTCGTACTCGACATCGACGAGCTCGGCCGCGTCGCGTGCCGCAGCGGCGCTGCGGGCGACGACCACGGCGACGATCTCGCCGGCGAAGGCGACCCGGTCCGCGGGCATCGGCGAGTGGGCGGGGGTCTTCTGGTCGGGTGTGATGGGCCAGGCGTTGATGCAGACCCCGAGCTCCTCGCCGAAGTCCTTGCCGCTCAGCACGGTGACGACGTTCCTGGAGGCCTTGGCTGCCTCGGTGTCGACGGAGGTGATGGTCGCGTGGGCGAAGGGGCTGCGGACCATCGCGAGGTGCAGCATGCCCGGCAGGGTGATGTTGTCGGTCCACCGGGTGCGCCCGGTGATCAGCCGTTGGTCCTCCTTGCGGCGCCGGTCCCGGCCGATCTCCTTGTCGACCTCACCGGCGGGGCGGTCCTGGGTGGCAGTCATGCCTTCGCCCCCTGGGTCGAGGCGGCGGCGTGGAGGACGCTCTTGACGATGTTGTGGTAGCCGGTGCAGCGGCAGAGGTTGCCCTCCATGCCGAGCCGCACCTCCTCCTCGCTCGGGTTCGGGTTCTCCGCGAGCAGGTCGACGGCCTGCATGATCATCCCGGGCGTGCAGAAGCCGCACTGGAGCCCGTGGCACTCGCGGAAGGACTCCTGGACCGGGTGCAGCTCACCCTCCGCCGCGTCGGCGAGGCCCTCGATGGTGGTCACGGTGCGGCCGTTCGCCTGCACCGCGAGCACGTTGCACGACTTCACGCTCGTGCCGTCGAGGTGGACGGTGCACGCTCCGCAGTTGGAGGTGTCGCACCCGATCACGGTTCCGGTCTTGCCGAGCTTCTCCCGCAGGTACTGCACCAGCAGCATCCGGGGCTCGACGTCGTCGGAGACCGACGCTCCGTCGACGGTGAGGTGGATCTTGGTCATACGACGCCTCCGTGCGTGTGAGGTGGGTCACTCGCGGCCGACGGTAGGGCCGGCCGGGTTGGCAGCCGGTTGGTCGGTCCACGCCGGCCCCGGCCCCACACGCACGGAGGTCGATGCTCAGTAGCGCAGCACGACGCCCTTCGGCTTCTCCGACAGCACCTGCGCACTGACGAAGAGGTCACCGTCGGCCCACTCGACCGCGGCGGGCATCGCCACCTCGGCGTACGGCTTGGCGGTCGTGCGGCCGGCCTTGATGCGCGAGACCTGGCCGCCGAAGAGCTGGGCGACGTAGACGTCGCCGTTGTCGGCGACCGCGACGCCCGTCGCGCCGGCGAAGCCGGAGGCGACCTCGCGGACCTTGCCGGTCTTCGCCTTCACCTTGACCAGGCGACCCTGAGCACCGGTGCTGCCGTCCTCGGGACCACCGGGGAGCAGCGTGACGTAGAGCCAGCCGCCCTTGCCCGCCTCGACGTCGGTCGGGACCGGCTCGAAGTTGAAGGTCTTGCCGACGGTGCAGGCCGGGAGCTTGTTGGCCGCGGCCGCCTCCGGGGTGATGACCACGGGCACCGGGGGCAGGACCGCGACGGTCTTGACCTTGCCGTTGGGCTTGACCGACAGGATCGTGTTGCCGGCGGCGTCGGCGACGTACGTCGTGCCCTGGTGGACGGCCGAGCCGTAGGGGTGCGACTCCACGATGCCCGTGTAGGACGCGGGCACCTCCGGCGGCATCTGCGCCGCGCAGGCGGGGTCGAGCCCGCCCACGATGCCGTACGAGACGTCGGCGTCGGGGTTGTGGTCCGCCTCGTAGGCCGACAGGTCGGCGACCTTCTTCGGCTTGGCGCCCGGACGCATCGACCAGAGCGCGGTCGTGGCGCCCTTGGTCGTCGCGAACCGGACGGTCCCGCCGTCCTCGGAGACCGCGCCGACCTCGGTGCCCTTCTTGGCGGCGAAGACCACCTCGGGCTTGGCGCCGGGGGCGACCGCGGTCAGCAGACCGGCGAAGTTCTGGGCGACGTAGGCGGTGCCGTCGCCGGCGACGACCATGCTGAGCGGCGAGACCAGCTTCTTCGCCACCGTCGTCGGTTCGGGTGCCGTGGAGGCAGTCGCGGCGGGGCTGCCCAGGAGGCTCCCCGTGAGCAGGACGACGGCTCCTGACGCCATCGCTCGTCGTGTTGCGGCCATGCTTTCTCCCTCGTGAGTGGCCGCACCCCCGTGCGGCGCCTCGACGCAGGATCGTGCAACCCAACCCGAGCGGTCCACTACATTTTCTCGATCTACCCGAAATGGGAGGGGTCACCGAAGGCTGGCGAGCCTGCCCTTCAGCAGCGGCACGACCGGGTGGTGCACCGGCAGCGCGGCCAGGCACGTCTCGACCACGGCGGTGTCGTAGGGGGCCAGCTCGCTGTAGCGCAGGACGGCGTCGGGGTCGGGGTGCGCCAGCAGGGCCTCCCGCACGCTGACAGCGAGGTAGTCCCCCATCTGCGCCAGGGCGGGCGAGTCCGTGCCGGGGAGCAGGTCGCCGCCGTAGGCGCGGACGGCGGCGCGCACGTCACCGCGGCGCAGCAGCCGCTGCACCTCCTCGACGTCGGTGACCACCGGCATGGTGAGGCGGTAGGGACGCGACGAGAGCTGCCCGGACAGGGCCGCCCGCAGGTGCGAGACCTCGGCCTTCAGCGTCGAGGTGGTCACGGACGCGTCGCCGTAGAGCAGGGCGTGGAGGTGCTCCACCGAGAGTCCCGAGGGATGCAGCGCGAGCAGGGCGAGGATCTCGGTCTGCCGCCGGTTGAGGAGCAGCCGCTGGCCGTCGAGCCACACCTGCGCCGTGCCGAGCAGGGTCAGGGTGAGTCCGGGCTCGGACGGCGCGACGTCGCCCGCCAGCGTCGTACGACGGTCGGTGGGCAGGGCGCCCTCGATCAGCCGCGCCATCACGCGGGCCGTGGCGAGCCCGATGGGGTGGGTGCGGTCCCAGGTGGTCGACAGGTCGATCACGCCGAGCGGGCGGCCCGTCACCGGGTCGAAGACCGGGGCCGCCCAGCAGACCCAGTTGTGCACCACCTCGGCGTAGTGCTCGGCGCTGAAGACCATCGACGGGGCACCGGTGCGGCCGGCGATGGCCAGCGCGTTGGTGCCGACGCTCTGCTCGTCCCACCGGCCGCCCGGGACGAAGTTCACCGTCTCGGCCTTGCGGCGCATCACGCGCCCGCCGTAGGTCCAGAGGATCCGGGTCTGCTCGTCGGTGACCGCGACGACGAGGTCGCCGTCCTCGGCCGTGCGGCGCAGCTCGTCCTGCACCCGGGACACCGCGGTCTGCAGGGGCGAGGCCTTCCAGAAGTCGGCCGTGTCGCCCTCGTCGTCGAGCGGCGCGTGGGTCACCCCGGGCGACACGACGCCCGACAGCTCCCAGCTGCTGAGGATCTCCGGCCGGACCGCGTCGGCGTCACCGGCCTCGACGAAGCGCGTCCAGGCGCGGACGGCGTCCACGCGTCGGGCGTGCAGGTCCTCGCTGGTCATGGCGGCTCCCGGTGGTCGCGGCCAACCTAGCCCGAGTGTGATGGGCGCAACAGGGAATCCGCCCGGAGGTCGCTCGCAGGGATCGCCCGGAGGCTCAGCGCACGCGCCTGAAGGTCGCGACCACGCCGGGGTGGTCGGTGACCAGGTGTCGGTAGGAGTGGAAGGAGCGGATGCGGTAGTCCGAGTCGCGCTCGCCCATCACGTAGTCGATCCCCGAGCCCCGACGGTGCTGGTCGGCGGAGTAGTTGGTCTCCAGCCGGAGCGGCCTGGTGATCCGACCCTTCACGAGGTCGTCGGTGGTGTCCCGGTTCGCCGTCACGTTGCAGTCGCACATCGCCACGAACTGGTGCGCGTCGGGCGTGTCCTCCTTGATCGAACGGATCTTGGCGGCCATCCGCCACATGGCCTCCACGCCGCGACGGTTGGCGTAGTTGGGCCCGCCGGAGCGGCGGTTGTGGAGGTGGTTGGGCAGGTGGAAGCTCACGGCGCGGATCGTGTGGCCGGTCTTGCGGTGGCGGAGCACGGCGGCCACGCCGTACTGGTCGTGGGCGATCCGGCCGGAGTAGCGCCGCCAGGTCGTGCCGGTCAGGAGGGGCGCCCAGGTCTTCTCGAGCTCCCAGACGCGCTTGTCGAAGGCGATGGGGTTGTCATCGGTGCCGGTCGGGCCCTTCGGCATCAGCAGGGTCCACGACTTCGGCAGGGCCGCGCGCAGTGCCGGCCGGCTGAAGAGCCGCTCCTGGAAGCCGATGACCGAGGCGTCGCCGTCCAGCACCTGTGCGATGTCGTGGCGCATGCCGGCGACGCGCATCCCCTTCCGCAGGTTGAGGGTCGCCACGGCGAACTTCGCGCCCGAGGTGAAGGCGGCGGGCGTCCGCGCGCTGGCGCGCGTGCCTGTGCGGGCGAGCCGCCGACCACCAGGCCGGAGAGCAGCAGGACCGCCGCGACGAGGGCGGCGGTGGGGCGGACGAGGACACGGGGCAGCACGGGGAGCAAAAACATCCTGAAGACCATAAGTGAGGCCCGCGCGACGGGCCAATTCGGCGCCGTGGTAACGGCGTGCCGATCGCGTCAGTCGTCGTGGTGGATGCGCCCCTGCGTCGCGGCCAGCCGCTCCCCCGAGCCGCCCCACTGGCGGGCCACGATCTCCGCCGCGATCGACACGGCGGTCTCCTCGGGGGTGCGCGCGCCGAGGTCGAGCCCGATGGGTGAGGACAGCAGGGCCAGCTCGGCCTCGTCCAGGCCTGCCTCGACGAGCCGGGCCATCCGCTCGTCGTGCGTGCGGCGCGAGCCCATGGCGCCGATGAAGCCGGGGCGTACGTCGTCGTCGAGGCGCAGCGCGACCTCGAGCAGGGGCACGTCGAACTTGGGGTCGTGGGTCAGGACCGCCAGGACCGTGCGCCGGTCGATGCGTCCGGCGTCGAGCTCGGCCTGCAGGTAGCGGTGCGGCCAGTCGACGACCACCTCGTCGGCACCCGGGAAGCGTGACGTCGTGGCGAAGACGGGACGGGCGTCGCACACCGTGACGTGGTAGCCCAGGAAGGACCCGACCTTGGCGACCGCGGCCGCGAAGTCGATGGCCCCGAAGACCAGCATCCGCGGCTTGGGGGCGAAGCCCCAGACGAAGACGCGCATCCCCTCACCGCGCCGCTCGCCGTCCGGGCCGTAGGTCAGGGTGGCGTTGGTGCCCGCAGCGAGCACGCCGAGGGCGTCGTCGTGGACCGCGGCGTCGGCCCGCGGCGAGCCGAGGCTCCCCTCGGCGGCCAGGTGCGGGCGGACCACCAGGCGACGCCCGACCCACGCGGGGTCCGGGTGCTCGATCACGGTCGCCAGGGCCACCGGCCGGCCGGCCTCGACGTCCGCGGCCACCTCTCCCAGCTGCGGGAACGTCTCGCGCGACACCCGCTCGACGAAGACGTCGAGGATGCCGCCGCAGGTGAGCCCGACCGCGAAGGCGTCGTCGTCGGAGACGCCGTAGCGCTCCAGCACGGGCTCTCCCGACGCGACCACGGTCTGCGCGAGGTCGTAGACCGCGCCCTCGACGCAGCCTCCCGACACCGAGCCCACCGCGGAGTCGTCGGGGCCCACCAGCATCGACGCGCCGGCTGGGCGCGGGGCGGAGCGGAAGGTCGCCACGACGGTGCCGACGCCGATCGTCTCGCCGGCCTCCCACCACCGCATCAGCTCGGGCAGCACGTCACGCACGTGCGATCACCTCCGTGAGGTCGGCGAAGGTCGCCAAGGAGTGCCCGGCGAGGAAGTCGTCGCAGTGGGGCAGGGCCGCCACCACGCCACCCTGCAGCGGCTCGTAGCCCGCCTTGCCGCGGTGCGGGTTCACCCAGACGACTCGGTGGGCGATCCGCTGCAGCCGCTCCATCTGCTCGCCGAGGAGCCCGGCGTCCCCGCGCTCCCAGCCGTCGCTGAAGACGACGACCACGGCGCCGCGCGCCATCCCGCGCTGGCCCCAGCGGTCGAGGAACACCCGCAGCGTCTCGCCGAGCCGGGTGCCGCCGGACCAGTCCGGCACCACCTCGCCGGCGGCGACGATGGCGCGGTCGGCGTCGGGGGTCGCGAAGGCCCTGGTCACGTGGGTCAGCCGGGTGCCGACGGTGAAGGTCTCGACGGTGCCGCCCGACGTGCGGGCGGACCGGGTGAGGCGGTGGGCCAGGCGCAGCAGCGCGTCGGCGTACGGCGTCATGGAGCCGCTGACGTCGACCAGCAGCACGACGCGGCGCGGACGGGTGCCGCGCCGCCGCCAGGCGATCTCGCCGGGCTCACCGAGGTGGCGCAGCGAGTTGCGCAGGGTGCGCGACGCGTCGAGCTCGCCGCGGTGCCAGCGGCGGTGCCGGGCCGTACGACGCACCGGCGGGTGCAGCGACAGCCGCACGAACATCGACGCCAGCCGGCGCCTCTCCGCCGCGTCGAGCGTGGCGACGTCGCGGTGCTGGAGGACCTCCGCCTCCGACGCCATCGCGCGGACCACGTCCTCCTCCTCGGTCTCGCCCGCTCCGCCGGCCCCCTCGGCCTCGGGCAGGAGGTGCGCGGTCGAGGGGCGTGAGGCCTCGCGCTTCTGGGCGCGCGGCAGCCCGTCGCGGGCGTCGAACCACGCGGCGAAGACCTGGTCGTGGCGGGCGAGGTCGTCGGGCGAGCCGCAGAGCGTGGCCCGGCCGGCCCAGTAGGTGGCCTGCCGGTCGTCGGCGCCGACGGTCGCGACCGCCGCCAGGAAGCCGTGGGCCCGGTCCTGGGTGACCGGCACGCCGGCGGCACGGAGCGCTCGGGTGAACCCGAGGAGCACCTCGTCGGCGTCGTGGAGGATGGCGCTGCTGCTCATCGTGGGGGGACTCATCGCGAGAGCATCCGGTCGAGAGCGGCCCGCACCCGGTCGGCGTCCTCGCGGTACTTCATCAGGGCGCCGAGGGTCATGGCCGCCGCCCCCAGGTCGAGCTCGGTGGTGCCGAGGTAGGTGAGGGCGCGGGCCCAGTCGAGGGTCTCGGCGACGCCGGGCGGCTTGAGCAGGTCGTCGCGCTGCCGGAGCTGCTGCACGACCCCGACCACCTGGTGGGCGAGCGCCTCGCTGACCTCGGGCGCCCGGGAGCGGACGATCTCCACCTCGCGCTCGAGGCCCGGGTGGTCGATCCAGTGGTAGAGGCACCGTCGCTTGAGCGCGTCGTGCAGCTCGCGGGTGCGGTTGGAGGTCAGCACGACCAGCGGCGGCTCCGGGGCGGTGACCGTGCCGAACTCGGGGATGGTCACCTGCCAGGTCGACAGGACCTCCAGCAGGAACGCCTCGAACTCGTCGTCGGCACGGTCGACCTCGTCGACCAGCAGCACGGCCGGCGCCTGCCGCAGCGCGGCGAGGACGGGTCGCGCCAGCAGGAAGCGCTCGTCGTACAGGCTCTTCTCGGCCTCGTCGGGGTCGACCTCGCCACCGGCCTCCAGCGCCCGCAGGTGCAGGATCTGGCGCGGGAAGTCCCAGTCGTAGAGGGCCTGGCTGGCGTCGATGCCCTCGTAGCACTGCAGCCGGACGAGCGGCACCTCGAGGCTCTGGGCGAGCGCCTCGGCCAGGGCCGTCTTGCCGGTGCCCGGCTCCCCCTCGAGCAGCAAGGGGCGCTGCATCCGCGCAGCGAGGAACACGACGGTCGCCAGCTCGTCGTCGGAGAGGTAGCCGGTCGCGCCCAGCCGGGTCGCGACGTCGGCGGCGGAGTCCATCCCGTGCACCATGCGGGTCAGGCTACGACCCCCCACGTTGGTGGGACGTTGGGTCATCGGTGGTCGACGTCCGCGCCCGTCGCCAGGTCGCCGCACTCGACCAGGTCGACGTCGTGCGCGGCGAGGTAGTCCCGCGCCCCGCGGTCGCCCGTCGCGGAGGCGACGACTCCCGCCCAGTGGTCGCGGCCGAGGAGCACGGGGTGCCCCGGGACGCCGTCGTACGCCGCCCGCGCGAGGTCGTCGCGTCCGTGCGAGGCGGCGTCGAGCACCCGGGCCACGACGGCGGCGTCGACGTCGGGGAGGTCGACCAGCGAGACGAGCACGGAGTCGTGGTCGGTGCGGGCGAGCGCCTCGAGGCCCGCACGCAAGGAGGCACCCATCCCCTCGGCCCAGTCGTCCGCGCGGATCCGCGAGACCGACATCGGCAGCAGCGCGGACGCTCGGCGGGCGTCGGCCCCCAGCACGACCACGATCTCCTCACAGGGTCGCAGCGCCTGGACCGCCCGCAGCAGCCATGAGGTGCCGTCGGCGTCGCGGGCCAGCGCCTTGGGCCCGCCGAACCGGCGGCCCTCACCGGCGGCGAGCAGCAGTCCGACGGTCATGGCCCCACCGTAGGGTCGCGCCGGGCCGTCCTCAGGACCGGGTCGCGACCGTGAGCAGCACGGCGGCGTCGGTGTCGGCGTGCAGGTCGTGGCGGCGCGGCGGGATCACGAGGTAGTCGCCCTCGCGTCCCTCCCACACCTCGTCACCTGCCGTCAGCCGGACCGTGCCGACGAGGACCTGGAGGCTCGCGTCGCCGGGCGACTCGTGCTCACCCAGCGACCGGCCGCCGGCCAGGGCGATCACGGTCTGGCGCAGGTCGTGCTCCTGGCCCCCGAAGACGGTGACCGAGGCGCGCCCGCTGCTCGCCCCGCGCGCCGCCTCGAGCTGTTCGCGGGCCAGGTCGGTGAGGGATGTCGTCTTCATGGTGCTCCTTGGGAGGTCAGTCGAGGTCGAGGGTCCTGCCGGGATGCGCGCGCTCCCAGGCTGCGATCGCTGCATCCCACTCGGGGCCGCTGAACTCGACGAGGGTGACCGGGAAGATCCCATCCTCCTCCTTGGAGATGTGGATCCGAAGCTCGTCCACCTCGTGCCGCAAGCGGGCCCGGTCCTCGGCGCTCGTCACGTCGAGGCGCGCCAGGACCGCGTCGAGGTCCCGGTGCTCCGCGATCAGCGGGTCGATGTGTTCGCGGTAGAGCTCGTCATCCCGCATGAGGGCGAAGACGCCCTCCTCCTCACCCTGCCAGTGGGTGAGGAGCTCGGAGCGCATCTGCGTGACCGTGGCCTGGGCCTTCGTCATCTCACCACGACCGGTCTCCTCGAGCGCGCGGACGCCCAACCACGTCACGAGCTCGTGCTCGGCGATGTAGTCGCGGATCAGCGGGATCTGCCGGCAGCCGCAGTAGTGGCACACGACGTCAGCCCACCCGGTCCCAGCCGCGCCGCGGGGCGGCGTTCCCCAGCGGCCGGTCGTCGCGGGAGCGGTAGACGACGTAGGGCCGGGTGAGGTAGCCGATCGGCGCCGAGAAGACGTGGACGAGCCGGGTGAAGGGCCACAGCGCGAACAGGCCGAACGCGACCAGCGCGTGCAGCTGGAAGCCGATCGGGGCGTCGGCCATCAGGGCCGCGTCGGGCTGGAAGGCGAGGAACGAGCGGTACCAGACCGAGACGCCCTCGCGGTAGTTGTACTCCCCGCCCAGGCTGAAGATGGACCCGGCGATCGTGTTCCACATTCCCAGCACGATCGCCGCGCCGAGGAAGGCGTACATCACCTTGTCCATGGGCGTGGTCGCGGAGAAGACGGGGCCGACGGTGCGGCGACGGTAGACGAGGATCGCCATGCCCACCAGTGCCATCACCCCGGCGACCAGTCCGCCGACGACGGCGACGTAGTGGTAGAGGTGGTCGTCGATCCCGACCGCCTCGGTCCACGAGCGCGGGACGAGCAACCCGATCACGTGCCCGCCGACCACCCCGAGCATGCCGAAGTGGAACAGCGGCGAGCCGAGTCGCAGCAGCCGGTCCTCGTAGAGCTGCGACGACCGCGTGGTCCAGCCGAACTTGTCGTAGCGGTAGCGCCACACGTGCCCGACGACGAACACCGCGAGGCACAGGTAGGGGACGATCACCCAGAGGAAGACGTTCATCGAGGGACTCCTACGGGGATCGTGGCGGACGAGATGAGGGCGGGCCCGGACGCCAGGGCGGGGTCGGCGGCGTAGCCAGCGAGGCCGACCTCCTCGGCCGGCGGTCCCTGCTCGACGAGACGGCGTACGGCGTCGGCCTCCGCCCCGGCGAGCTCGGGCAGCGTGTCGCACAGGGCCACCAGCGCGGCGGCCCACGGCGACCCGGTGGTGCCGTCGTCGTTGCGCCAGCCGGAGAGCGCGAGGCGCAGCATCTCCACGCCGGCGCGGTGCTCGAGGAGGAGCGACCGGGCGATGTCGGGGTCGACCGTCGCGCCGAACTGCAGCACCGCGCAGAGGTGGTCGGGCAGCTCGCCGAGGTCGTCGTCCCACTCGACCCCGCCCCGCCGGTAGGCGTCCTTGAAGCGCACGAGCGCGGCTCCTCGCCGACGGGTGTCCCCGTAGGCGAAGTAGGTCAGGTAGAGCGCGCACTTCCTGGTGTGGTCGAAGGTGGCGACATAGTCCTGCTGGAGCCGCGCCAGCGGCGTGCGCCGCACGTGGTCGAGGAGCGGCGTCAGGTGCGGGTGACCGGGCACCAGGGCCGCGAGGTCGTCGAGCGAGGTGAGCAGCTCCTCGCTGGGGTAGTCGAGGAGCGCCGAGCAGACCGCCCAGGTGCGCACGGCCTCCGCGTCGGGCCGCGCCTGTCGGCGGCGGAGCCTCACGAGCCCGCTCCGTCGTCGCGCGGCGGGAAGAGCCCGGCGGGGGTCCCCTTGCCGTCCCAGTTGAGGAGGTTGACCCGCGAGGCCTTGTCGTCCGGAGCGGCCAGCGAGTCGGAGGTCTGGCGGTCCTGCAGCATCCGGAAGTTCTCCACCGCGACCGGCGTCGGGTAGCCCGACCCCTCGCCGAAGAGGTCCTGCTGCCCACCGCCGTAGTCGCTCACCGGGCAGTCCGTGGCGAGCTCCTCGAGCGCGTGCGCCTGCTCGGCGTGGGCCGCTGGGATGACGTAGCGCTCGGCGTACTTCGCGATCGCGAGCAGGCGGAACATGTCGTACATCTGCTCGCCCGTCATCCCGACGGCGGCGGGGATCGACTCGTCGGGGTCGCGGCCCAGGTTGATGTCGCGCATGTAGGACCGCATCGCGGCGAGCTTCCTCAGGACGCGGTCGACGGGTGCGGTGTCGCCGGCGGTGAACAGGTTGGCGAGGTACTCCACCGGGATCCGCAGCGTGTCGATGGCAGCGAAGAGGTTGCCCCGGTCCTCGGCGTCCTCGCCGGTGTCGCGGACGACGTCGACCACCGGCGACAGCGGCGGGATGTACCAGACCATCGGCATCGTGCGGTACTCCGGGTGCAGCGGCAGGGCCACCTCGTAGGTGTTGATCAGCGCCCACACCGGGGACTTCCGGGCCGCCTCGATCCAGTCCGCCGGGATCCCGGCCTGCTCCGCCGCCCGTTGCACGTCGGGGTCGTGGGGGTCGAGGAAGCAGGCCCGCTGGGCGTCGTAGAGCGCGTGCTCGTCCTCGATGCTCGCGGCCTCGAGGACCTTGTCGGCGTCGTAGAGCACGAGGCCGATGTAGCGGAGCCGACCCACGCACGTCTCCGAGCAGACGGTCGGGATGCCGACCTCGACGCGGGGGTAGCAGAACGTGCACTTCTCGGCCTTGCCGGTCTTGTGGTTGAAGTAGACCTTCTTGTAGGGGCACCCCGAGACGCACATCCGCCAGCCGCGGCAGCGGTCCTGGTCGACGAGGACGATGCCGTCCTCCTCGCGCTTGTAGATCGCGCCGCTGGGGCACGACGCCGCGCACGACGGGTTCAGGCAGTGCTCGCAGATGCGGGGCAGGTAGAACATGAAGGTCTGCTCGAACTCGAGCCTGACCTTGTCCTCGATGCCCTTGAGCATCACGTCGCGGGCGGCGTGCTCCTGCGACCCGCCGAGGTCGTCATCCCAGTTGGCCGACCACTCGACGTTCATGTCCTTGCCCGAGATCAGGCTCTTGGGCCGGGCGACCGGGAACGTGTCGGTCTGCGGCGAGCTCGTCAGCGTCTCGTAGTCGTAGGTCCACGGCTCGTAGTAGTCGTCGATCGACGGCAGCTTGGGGTTGGAGAAGATGCTCAGCAGCTTCTTGACCCGGCCACCGGCCCGCAGCGCCAGGCGCCCGTTGGGCTTGCGGACCCAGCCGCCCTGCCACTCGTCCTGGTCCTCGTAGGTCCGGGGGTAGCCGAGGCCCGGCCGGGTCTCGACGTTGTTGAACCAGACGTACTCCGTGCCGGTCCGGTTGGTCCAGGCCTGCTTGCAGGTCACCGAGCAGGTGTGGCACCCGATGCACTTGTCGAGGTTCATCACCATGGCCATCTGAGCCATCACGCGCATGTCTGTGTCTCCTCGTCCGGCTCAGTACTCGACCGGCGCGGTCCGCTTGCGGATCATCGTCACTTCGTCACGGTTGTTGCCGATCGGTCCGATGTAGTTGAAGAAGTACGCCAGCTGCGCGTAGCCGCCGACGATGTGGTTCGGCTTGAGCAGGATGCGGGTCAGGCTGTTGTGGATGCCGCCCCGCTTGCGGTCCCGCTCGGTGAGGGGCACGTCGATGAGCCGGTCCTGCGCGTGGTGCATGTAGACCGTGCCCTCGGGCATCCGGTGGCTCACGATGGCCCGGGCCGCGACGACACCGTTGCGGTTGACCATCTCGATCCAGTCGTTGTCCTTGATCCCGACCTTCACCGCGTCGCGGTCCGACATCCAGACGGACTGCCCACCGCGTGACAGCGAGAGCATGAACAGGTTGTCCTGGTACTCGGAGTGGATCGACCACTTGTTGTGCGGGGTGAGGTAGCGGACCGACACGCCGAGCTCGTTCTGCTCGCCGATCGGCGCCTCCCCGAAGAGCTCGGTCATGTTGAGCGGCGGTCGGTAGACCGGCAGCATCTCGCCCATCCCCAGGAACCAGTCGTGGTCGACGTAGAACTGCTGGCGCCCGGTCAGGGTGTGGAAGGGCTTCTTGCGCTCGATGTTGATGGTGAACGGGCTGTAGCGCCGCCCGCCCGACTCGGAGCCGGACCACTCCGGCGAGGTGATCACCGGCACCGGCGCCACCTGGGTGTCGGCGAAGGTGATCTGCTTGCCCTCGTGCTCGGCGGCGAGGTCGGCGAGCCGGGTGCCGGTGCGCTTCTCGAGGAAGCGGAAGCCCTGCGTGGCCAGGTGGCCGTTGGAGACGCCCGCGAGGTGGAGCATCGCGTCGGCCATCTGGACGTCGGTCTCGACCTTGGG
>CAVPAA010000005.1:0-15973 GCA_963701485.1 uncultured Actinomycetota bacterium | reverse complement strand
GCCGGCGTGAGGGACCCACTCGCCCGCGGGGCGCGTCCCATCCACATGCGACCCATCACTGCGACAGCGGCTGCCCTCCTGCTTCTCCTGCTCGGCGCCTGCGGCGATCCCGATCGCGCCGCGCGCGGGACCGAGGAGCCGACACCCACCCCGACTGCCACCCCGACCTCGGGCACCACCACCCCGCCGAGCGAGGGCCTCGAGAAGATCCGCGTCGTCGGGGAGGTCGTCCAGGTCGGGGACTGCGTCGTCGTCCGCGACGACAACGCCACGACCTGGACGGTGACCGGCGCGCAGTCGGCCGAGCTCAGGATGGGGTCGCGCGTCCAGGTCACGGGCGCACCGGACCTGACCGCGACCGGCTGCGGCGGACCGCTCGTGCTCGCCGCAGCGATCACGGTCGTCGACGAGGGCTGACGGACGCGGACACACGAACGGGGCCGGGAGCATCGCTCCCGGCCCCGCCGCTGTTGGTGCAGGTCGATCAGTGCGCCACCGGTGTCACTGCACCCGGATGCGCATGCTCGTGCCCTTCTGGTTGACCACCCGGATCTGGACGCCGGCCCCGGCCGTCTTCACGCCGACCCGGGGCAGACCCGCGTCGACGAACGGCTGGAAGTAGCGGTTCGGGTTGCTGTCGTCGAACAGCGGGTTGGCCGCCCGACCACGGACCAGGCTCTTGCGACCCCCGGCCGTCAGCGTGAACGAGTCCGAGCGCTCCAGGCCGAACGGGGCGTCGTAGGTCTGGATGCGTCCGCGCCACGCCTCGCCCTGCAGGTTGTAGTGCGCCTCGGGGTTGGCGTCGATCGGCAGCACCAGGCCGCTACCGGGGTGCTGGCTGGTGTTGTTGTCGGAGTACGAGGAGTCCCAGTAGTTCACCAGGAGCCCGTCCTGGTAGGGGAACTTCTCCACGAAGTCGGGCCGGTCCGCGAAGCTGAAGTTGTAGGGACCGGTCTGGAGGTACTTGTCGTAGGAGACGTACTGGCGGTTGCTGGCCAGGTAGAACTGGTCGTACGCCGTGTCGTAGCTGGCCCCGACGGAGCGGAACTTGTCGAGGGTCCAGCCCGCGGGCGAGGTCTCCGCACCGTCGGCGAACACCGTGGTCGCACCGTTGGTGACCACGATGTCGTCAACCAGCAGCCCCGACCACGGGAGGGCCGGGTTCTGGCCCTGGGCCGCGCCGTCGGTGGCGTAGCGGGCACGGAACCCGATGGTCTGACCGGCGTACGCCGACAGGTCGAAGGTCGCCGCGACGTAGCCGTTGGTGGCGCCGTCGATGCCGGCCTCCTTGACCGGGTCGTTGTTCGGGTTGGTGTCGCCGTCGGTGTCAGGGTCGATCGACGAGGTGTCGAGCGCCGTCCACTCGCCGGAGCCGGCCGGGGACTGGACCTCGAGGTAGCCGTAGTCGTAGTCCTCCTCGATGTTCCAGGCAGCCTTCAGCGACAGCGTGGTGGTCCCGGTGGCCGGGATGGCCAGGTCGGCGCGTGACATCGAGGCCTTGTAGTCGTCACCGGACCCGCTGAACCACTGCTTGGTGCCGGCAGCCGGCGTCGGCAGGGTGGTCGCGATCTGCTTGTCCGGCAGGACGACGGCGACTCCCTGGGCCTTCTTCGAGTTGTACTCGTGGGGGCCGAGGTCGATGGTGCGCTTCTGGCCCGCCACCACCGTCTCGTAGTCGAGCCAGCCGAGCTGGAGCTTGTCCCAGACGCCGAGGTCGGCGGCGCGGGTGCCGATGCCCTGGTCGCCCGCGGCGGAGACGCGGCTCTGGGCCATCAGCGTCCACCAGTTGACCGGGTTGTCACCCGAGGCCGCGGTGTCGTAGTGGTCGGGCAGGCCGAGGTCGTGGCCGTACTCGTGGGCCACGACGGAGATGCCGCCGTTCTCGGGCTGCACGGTGTAGTCCGCGACCCAGATGCCGGTGTTGCCGATCTGGGTGCCGCCGTCGGCGTTGGGCACGCCGGCCACGGTCGGGCCCTGTCCGGTGTTCTGGAAGGCCTTCCAGCGGTGGCTCCAGATGGCGTCCTCACCGTAGATGGGGTCGCCGTCGGCCTGGTCGCCGCCCGCGTGGATGATCTGGAAGCGGTCGATGTAGCCGTCGGGCTCGTCGAAGTTGCCGTCGCCGTCGAAGTCGTAGCGGTCCCGGATGTCGTACTGCGACACCGTCGCCTTGATCTCGGCGTCGGTCCTGCCGGCCGCCTTCTGGTCGGCGACCCACTGGGTCATGCCGTCCGAGACCAGGTTCCACGTGTTGCTGCAGACGTTGCCCGCGCACGGGTAGCCGTTGCTGCGGCCGTAGCGCGCCTGGTTGTAGGGGACGGTCGTGAAGTCGGTGACCATGCCCTCGACGCTGTAGCGGCCCGAGGACTGGCGCTCGTAGTAGCTCTTGAGGGAGTCGGTCAGCTCGCCCTCACCGAAGTAGAGGTTCTCGTAGTACTCCTTGGTGTACTCCGGGCTCCACTGCGTCGAGTTGTCGTCGGGACCCGGCTGCGGGATCTCGTCGAAGCCGGGGCCCTCGAAGGTGACCGGACCGGGGATGGCGGGCGCCTGGTCCTTGTCGGGGTAGAGCGGGTCGCGCTGGGTGCCGAAGTCGACGAGGAACACGAAGACCTTGTCGGTGCGCTCGTTGCCGAGCTCGACGTACTGGTCCTCCTTCTTCGCCTTCGCCCGGGCGTTGGCTGCGCCGCTGCCGACCGGCTTCTTGCCGACCTTGAGGACGGTGTTGCCGTTGATGGTCTCCGGCGTCGCTTCGCCGCTGAGCACGTCGGCCCACGCCTGGTTGCGCAGCGCGGCCTGCTTCTCGGCCTCCGGGTTGGGCAGCACGTGGTCGGAGTTGGCCGACTGTGCTTCACCGCTGGTGCGGCTGTTCGCCGCGGGTGCAGCGGCGGTGGACGGGGCGAGGGTCAGGGCGCTCGCTCCGGTGATGAGGGCAAGGGAGAGCCCAAGGGTCGTGGATCTCACGAGGTGTTTCCTTTCCGAGAGGCAGGGAGGCGGGCGTGATCGGCCCTACGACTCCCTGCCCTGCGGACCCTAGGCGCGTCGGGACGTCTTGAACAGACCCCAAAACGTGGGGAGGGCTCCCGGGTGGGGTCGCCCCGGTCAGTCGGTCTCGGCGCCCTCGAGCTGCTGCGGCGGCGCGTCGGCGTAGGCCGCGGAGAGCCGGCGGTAGGGGGCCGACGTCAGCGCGACGAGCACGGTGACGAACATGATCGCGCCGGCGATCATGAAGACCAGCGCGATGCCGCGGGCGTCGCCGTCGCCGAGCAGCCACCGCCACGAGTCGCTGCCCTCCTCGGACTCCATGTAGGGGATCAGCGCGAACTCCGCGATCGGGCCGATGAGGAACGCCGAGATCGGGCTGGCGGCCAGCTCGACGCTCTGGGCGAAGCCGAACACCCGGCCCTGGGTGCGGAACGGGACGACCCGCTGCATGATCGTCTGCTCGGCCGCCTCGGCGGCCGGGATCACGGCCATGAAGAGGAAGATGCCGAGGACGTAGAGCCAGGCCCACTCACGCAGGGTGAAGGTCATCCCGAGCAGGGCGATGGCGAGGTTGACGAGCAGCAGGGTGCGGACGGGGTTGCGGCCCAGGCCGAACCTGGCGACGAGCCCGCCGCCGACGACGAAACCCAGCCCCGTGACACCGAGGACGATGCCCCACGCCTCGACGCTGAAGAGCTCCAGGCCGTAGGGGTCCATCAGCGCGATGTAGACACCCGAGACCAGGTTGTTGAACGTCGTGAAGAGGATCAGCGCGACCAGCCCCGGGACCGCGGTGATCGCGGAGATGGCCCCGCGGAAGTCGAAGCGCGGCCCGCCCTCCTCCGGCTCGGGGTCGACCTCCGGGACCGTGATCGGCAGCAGGTGCAGCAGCGCGACGCCGGTCAGCGCGACCGCGATCGCGAGCGTCCACCCCATGCCGAGCAGCCCGACGCTCAGGCCGCTGAAGACGCTGGTGATCATGAACGAGATGCCCTGGACGGTGCCCACGAGTCCGTTGGCCTTGTCGCGCCCGTCGTCGGGGACGAGCAGGGTCACGGTGGTGGAGAGCGCGATGTTGCGCAGGCTCTCGACGACGCCGCCGACCAGGATCACGCCGGTGAACAGCCAGAACCAGGCGCTGCCCCAGTCGGCCAGCCGGTCCTCGCCGAGCAGCAGCCACAGCCCGGCCGAGGCGGCGTAGGCGACGAGCGTGACGGTCGAGGAGATGACCATCACCTGCTTCTTGCGGTGCCGGTCGACGAGGGTGCCGAAGAACGTGCCGAAGACCGCCGTGAAGAGCATGAACCCGCCGCCGATGATCGCGGTGGCCATCACCGAACGCGTCTCGAGGTAGGCCCAGAAGGTGAGGGCGAACCACAGGTAGCTCGCGGTCACGTTGGCGACCAGCGTGTTGCCGAGGACCTGCCGGAAGGCGCGCACGGTCTCCGGCCCGCGAGTCACGCCCGGCGGGAGGTGGGCCTCGACCTGGGGCGCGGCGGGGTCGACCGGGACCGGGTCGAGCTCGTCCATGGGCGACGAGCCTAGGCGCCGCCACCGACAGTCCGCCTCCGACTTAGGGAGCGGTCGGGGTCCAGCCCGCCCACATCGCCGCGACGTGGCGCGCGTCGGTGCCGCAGCACCCGCCGACGATCCGCACCGCCGGGAGCGCGTCGAGCAGCCCGCGGGTGGTGGCCGCGAGGTCCGGGAGGTCGCCCTCGTCGAGCTCCTCGGCCTCGTCGAGCTCGGCGTGGCTGAGCCGCGAGGAGTTCACCCGGAGGCCGGCGATCCGGCGCGCTCCACGCGGCGTCGGCGTCGAGGCCGGGGCGGACGTGGTCGGGGTGGGCGCAGTTGACGAGCAGGTGGGCCGCGCCGGCGTCGGTCGCGGCGTCGAGCCGCTCCACCGCGGTCCCGAGGTCGGTGCCGTCCGGCAGCCTGCCGTCGGTCTCGACGGTGAAGGAGACCGCGACCGGCAGGCCGACGTCGGCGGCGGCGCGCACGATCCCGGTCGCCTCGGCGACGGTGGTCAGGGTGTACGCCGTCGCGAGGTCCGCCCCCGCCTCCGCGAAGGCGGCGAGCTGCGCGCGGTGGTAGTCGGCGTAGCGGTCGGCGTCGAGGTCGCCGGCCAGGTAACCGTCGCCGCGCGGCCCCACCGCCCCCACCACGAGCACGCCGTCGACCTCGTCCGACACGTCCTCGGCCAGCGCCCGCAGGTGCTCGACGGCGTCCCGGTTGACGCGGGCCAGCGCGTCGGCGTCGTAGCCGAGCCGGGCGCCCCAGTCGCCGTTGGCCCGCCAGGTCGGCGTCTCGAGGAGCAGGCCGGCGCCGGCCCGGGCCGCCACGACGGCGTACGCGCGGTAGTAGTCGGCCAGCACCTGCCGGCCGTCCGGGTCGTCGAGGAGCGGGAAGGACGCGAAGTCCGGCAGGTCGAGCCCGCGGTGGAAGATCAGGTCGGTCTCGAGCCCTCCGTCGGTGACCCACCCGCGGGCCGTCTCCGGCAGCTGCCACGTCGTCGTCATGCGTGCCTCCCGAACGTCCTCGGACCAGATGATCCGGTCTAGCAGAGCCCGTCAGGCCGGGAACTCCTCGGCGACGTTCCTCAGCCGGGTGACGTACGCCGGCCAGTCGACCTCGGGCAGGTTGGTGACGTCCACCTTGAGGCCGGCGGCGCCGTCGATGTCCTCACGCAGGATGTCGGCGTGGCCGGCGTGCCGGGTGAGGTCGGCGATCACGTGGACGAGCACGCGGTGGAGCGTGACGTCGCGGTGCGCGGCCGACCACCAGGGCACCACCCCGGCGGCGTCGAGCGGGAGCTCGGCCACCGTGGCGTCGCTGAACGCCCACACGGCCCGGTAGAAGGCGACGACCTCCGCCGCCGGGACCGACGCGGGCACCCACCAGTCGGCCTGCGGGTCGGCGTCGTAGTCGGCGTCCGAGACGAAGAGCGGGTGGTCGGGGTCGTGCCACTCGCGCCCGAACGTCGGCCCGAAGTAGCCGATCTCCACGTTGGCGACGTGCCGGACGATGCCGAGCAGGTTCGTGCCGGTGGGCGTGCGCGGGAGCCGCAGGTCGCGCTCGCCGAGCCCCTCGAGCTTCCAGAGGAGCGCGTCGCGCGCATCCTGGAGGTAGTGGTGGAGGGCTTCCTTGGGGTCCCGGAGATCGCTCATGGCAACCGATCATGCCGCTGGCGCCGCCCCCGAAGTCACCGGATATCCGGTGACTCTCCTGCTTCGAGGCTCAGATCCCGGGTGCAAAGCGTGAAACTCGGGTGCAAAGTACGGTCGCACGCGTGATCTCGCGCGTGCACGCCATCCACGTCGCCCCCGGGCGGAAGGTCCCCACGAAGTCGGTCGACTCCGTCGAGGCCGAGGCGGGCGTCGGCCTGGTCGGCGACCGCTACCACGGGGCGAAGCACCGCCACGTGACCGTGCAGGCGCTCGACGACCTGGAGGCAGCGGCCGAGGTGCTCGGCCGGCCGGTCGACCCGGGCCTCACCCGCCGCAACATCACGCTGACGACCGGGCCGATCCCGACGCGGCCGGGCGAGCGGATGCGGATCGCGGACGTCGAGCTCGAGGTGGTGCGCATCGCGGCTCCCTGCCGGCTCCTCGACGACTGGCTCGGCCCCGGTGCCATGCAGGCGCTGCGCTCCCCGCGTGGCGGCACGGTGTTCCGGCTGCTGGGGTCGGGCACCATCCGCGTCGGCGACGAGGCGGTGGCGGGACCCGTCCCGGGCTAGGGGTTCTGCACGAGCCGGAGCAGGTTGCCGTCGGCGTCGACGAGGTAGCCGATCCGCATCCCCGAGTCCTCGACGCGCGGCGGGTGGAGCCGCGGCCACCCGACGTGGGTCACGGGCAGGCCTGCGGCCACGCAGACGTCGTACAGCGCATCGACGTCGTCGACCCGCAGGCAGCAGCTCGAGGCGGTCGAGGCCGGGTCCATGCCGCGGTCGGGGAAGAACTCGAGCACCAGCGTGCCGCGCTCGAGGATCAGCCAGCCCGGGTCGCGGTACGCCGTCGCGAACCCGAGCGCGGCGTAGAAGGTGGCCGTCGCGTCGAGGTCGCGCGAGGGCAGGTTGGGCGTGGCGTGGTCGACCATCCGCCCACGGTAGTGCGGGACCCGGACGTCAGAGCGGGCCGAAGACGTCGCCCACCTCGGCGCGCAGACCGAGCCGGTCGAGGATGCCGAGCAGGGTGCGCTCCTCGAAGCGGAAGTGCGACTCCATGATCGCGCCGATGCCGTCGAGGTGTCGCCCGAGCACGTCCGGTGCGGCGGAGGCGGCGACGGCGCCCTGCAGCGCTCCGACGAGGTGACCGATCATCGCGTGGTCCTGGACGAGCTTGCGCAGCGGCTCGGCGAGGTCGGGGTGCTCGGCCTCCACGGCCGGGAACAGCAGCGTGTCCTCGCCGCGGTGGTGACCGTCGAGCGCGGTGCAGAAGCCGTGGCAGAAGAGCAGCAGGTCCGAGCTCGCGGACGGCGTACGTCCTGCCGCCACCTCGTCCAGCGCCACGCGGTGAGCGGCGCGCAACCGGTCGTGGACCTCGCGCATCTCCCGGCCCCAGGCCACCAGCCGGGTGTTCTCCTGCTCGCTCACGTCGCGCTCACCCTAGCGCCCACGAGCAGCGGCCCGGACCCCCGCGAGGGAGTCCGGGCCGCCGGCCGAGCAGGATCAGCGCAGGTCGAACCGGTCGTTGTCCATGACCTTGACCCAGGCGTCGACGAAGTC
Source organism: uncultured Actinomycetota bacterium (assembly GCA_963701485.1). GTDB lineage: Bacteria > Actinomycetota > Actinomycetes > Propionibacteriales > Nocardioidaceae > Nocardioides. The sequence continues at coordinate 8,271 of CAVPAA010000005.1, read as the reverse complement.
GCGGACGAACTTCTCGCGGGAGTCCTCGCTCGCGTAGACCTCGGCGAGGGCACGCAGCTGCGAGTTCGACCCGAAGATCAGGTCGACCGCGGTGGCCGTCCACTTCACGTCACCGGTCGCGACGTCGCGGATGTCGTAGACGTTCTCCTCCGACTCCGAGGCCTTCCACTGCGTGCCCGGGGCCAGCAGGTTGGCGAAGAAGTCGTTGGTCAGCACGCCAGGCCGGTCGGTGAGGACGCCGTGCTGCGACCCGCCGACGTTGCCGCCGAGGGAGCGCAGGCCGCCGACGAGGACGGTCATCTGCGGAGGGGTCAGGCCGAGCAGGTAGGACCGCTCCACGAGGAGCGTCTCCGGCTGGAGCTTCTCGCCGTCGCGCAGGTAGTTGCGGAAGCCGTCGGCGCGGGGCTCGAGGACGCGGAAGGAGTCGACGTCGGTCTGCTCCTGGCTGGCGTCGGTGCGACCGGCGTGGAACGGCACCGTCACCTCGACACCGGCGTCCCGGGCGGCCTTCTCGACCGCGGCAGACCCGGCCAGGACGATGAGGTCCGCCAGCGACACCTGGGCACCGCCGCGGGCGTTGAACTCGCCCCGGACGGCCTCGAGCCTGTCCAGCACCGTCGCGAGCTGCTCGGGCTGGTTGACCGCCCAGCCGCGCTGCGGCTCGAGGCGGATGCGCGCACCGTTGGCTCCACCGCGCTTGTCGGTGGTGCGGAACGACGCTGCGGACGCCCAGGCCGTCGAGACGAGCTCGGACACGCTGAGGCCGGACTCGAGGACGGCGGTCTTGAGCGCGGCGACGTCGGCGTCGCCGATGAGGTCGCCCTCGTGCGCCGGCACCGGGTCCTGCCAGATCTGGGTCTCGGGCACCCACGGGCCGAGGTAGCGCGCGACCGGGCCCATGTCACGGTGCAGCAGCTTGTACCAGGCCTTGGCGAAGGCCTTCGCGAACTCGTTGGGGTTCTCCAGGAAGCGGCGCGAGATCTTCTCGTAGGCCGGGTCGAAGCGCAGCGCGAGGTCGGAGGTCAGCATCGTCGGCCGGCGCGGCGGGGAGTCCGGCGTCGGGCCGGGGACGATCGCGTCGGCGTCCTTGGCGACCCACTGGTGGGCGCCGGCAGGGCTCTTCTCGAGCTCCCACTCGTACCTGAAGAGGAACTTGAAGTAGTCGTTGCTCCAGCGCGTCGGCGTGGAGGTCCAGGTGACCTCGAGGCCGGAGGTGATGGCGTCCTTGCCCTTGCCGGAGCCCCACGAGCTCTTCCATCCCAGGCCCTGCTGCTCGAGCGGAGCGGCCTCCGGCTCGGGACCGACCAGGTCGGCGTCGCCCGCGCCGTGCGTCTTGCCGAAGGTGTGGCCACCGGCGATCAGGGCGACCGTCTCCTCGTCGTTCATCGCCATCCGCGCGAAGGTGTCGCGGATGTCGCGCGCGGAGGCGACCGGGTCGGGGTTGCCGTTGGGGCCCTCGGGGTTGACGTAGATGAGGCCCATCTGGACCGCGCCGAGGACCTCGTCGAGCTCGCGCTCGCCGGCGTAGCGCTCGTCGCCGAGCCAGGTGTCCTCAGGACCCCAGATGATCTCCTCGGGCTCCCAGATGTCCTCACGCCCGAAGCCGAAGCCGAAGGTCTGGAAGCCCATGTCCTCCATCGCCACGGTGCCGGCGTAGACCAGCAGGTCGGCCCACGAGATCTTCTGGCCGTGCTTCTGCTTGACCGGCCAGAGCAGGCGGCGGGCCTTGTCGAGGTTGGCGTTGTCGGGCCAGCTGTTGAGCGGGGCGAAGCGCTGCGAGCCCTCGCCGGCGCCACCGCGGCCGTCGAAGATCCGGTAGGTGCCGGCCGCGTGCCAGCTCATCCGGATGAAGAGGCCGCCGTAGTGGCCGAAGTCGGCGGGCCACCAGTCCTGCGAGGTGTTGAGGACCTCGACGACGTCACGGCGCAGCTCGCCGAGGTCGAGCTTCTTGAACTCCTCGGAGTAGTCGAAGTCCGGGCCGAGCGGATTGCTCTTCGAGGAGTGCTGCCGCAGCGGGGACAGGTCGAGGCTGTTGGGCCACCAGTCCTGGTTGGTGTGCGGGCGGCGGTTCGTCGCCGGCTGCGGCGAGTCGATGACGGGGTTCTCGCTCTCGCTGCCCTGGGCGGTGGCGGAGCCGTGCATGACCGGGCAGCCGGCCTCGGCCTTGCGGTCGACCCCCTGGGGGCTCTCGGGGGTGGTGTCCTGGCTGTCGGTCATGGCGAACCTTTCATCGGTGCGGGTCGGTCTCACGAGATGTCGGACGGTGTCGGACGGGGTGTCACGGGGTGACGGCGGAGCTGGTCGAGCAGGCGGAGCACAGGCCCCAGTAGGTGACCTCGGCCTCGTCGATGACGAAGCCGTGGGTGTCGGAGGCGTGGAGGCACGGGCGTACGCCGACGGCGCAGTCGACGTCGGCGACGACGCCGCACGAGCGGCAGACCGCGTGGTGGTGGTTGTCGCCGACGCGCAGCTCGTAGCGCGCGACCGAGCCTGCGGGCTGGATCCGGCGGACCAGCCCGGACTCGGTGAGCGCGCCGAGGACGTCGTAGACCGCCTGGTGGGAGACGGTCGGCTCCTCGGTGCGCACCGCGGCGAGGACGCTGCCGGTGTCGGCGTGCGGCTGGCGGCGTACGGCCCTCAGCACGGCGAGACGCGGCCGGGTCACCCGCAGGTCAGCGCTGCGGAGCAGGTGCTCGAAGTCATGGTCCTCCATCACCGACCACCCTGCCCCCTTTTCTTGAACGAGTCAAGTTTTTCGCGTGCGGACCAGGCCGGTGGCGTAGTCCAGTGACGAACCGCTGCGGAAACGGACTTCGGACGACCGAATCTCACTGGACTACCCCGAGGAGGCGCGCGGGGTCAGGACCGCGGCGGGAGGCCGGACCACTCACGGGCCAGCAGCGCCCAGACCTCGAGGTCCTGCCGCTCCTCGCGCACGGGGAACACCTCGCGCAGGGTGCCCTCGTGGGTGAAGCCGAGCCGCTCGGCGACGCGCCGGCTGGCGTGGTTGCCCGGGGCGCAGCGCCACTCGACGCGGTGCATCCCGCGCTCGACGAACGCCCAGTCGAGCATCGCGGCTACCGCCTGCGTCACGATGCCGCGCCCACGGGCGGAGGCTGCCAGGAAGACGCCCGCCTCCGCGGTCCGCGAGCGGGCGTTGATGCTCGGGAAGAGCGTGCCGCCGACCAGCTCGTCGTCGACCCAGATCCCGTAGAGGCGTCTGCTGCCCTCGCCGCGCCCCTTGGTGAAGGACTCGAGGAAGCCCCGGGCCCCGTCGACGTCCTCGAAGCCCTCCCACGGCAGCCAGTCGTAGAAGTCGGAGCCGTGCTCCCGGAACAGGCCGGCGAGCTGCTCGGCATGCCAGGGCTCGAGGTCGGACAGGCGGGCGTCGTCGATCTGCAGGCTCAGCACCCGCGCCACCCTAGGGTGCGGAGTCGTCCAGCCCGGCCGCCTCGCGGAGCCAGGCCCAGGCACGGGCCCGGTCGCGGTCGCTCACGTGCGTCGTCGGCAGGAGGTGGGTGGGGCGCTCGACCCGGTCGTGCCAGAAGCGACCGGTCGGCGGGGCGGGCTCCGCCGCCGTCAGCCACACGCTCGTGTCGGCGCCCTGCACGTCGTCGCGCAGCACCGGCCGGGTGAGCCGGCGGAAGGTCGGCAGCGACTCCCGGACGCCGGGGGTGTCGGCCCAGCCGGGGTGCATGGTCGCGACGGTGGTGCCGTCGGCTCCCCACCGGTCGGCGAGCAGCGGCGCGAGCTCGACCTGCCAGCGCTTCGAGCGGGCGTACGACGTCGTGGGCGAGTAGTCGCCGGCGGTGTAGCCCGGGTCGTCGGCGTGCAGCGGCTGGGCGTACATGCCGCCGCTGCTGACCAGCACCACACGACCGCCGGCGAGCGGGCCGCGCAGCGCCTCCGTCATCACCACCGGCCCGACGAGGTGCACCGCCATGCTGAGCTCGAGGCCCTGCGGCGACTCGGTGCGCTCGGGCGGCATCACACCCGCGTTGTGCACCACCGCGTGGAGGTCGGGGACCTCGGTGGCGAAGCCGGTCGCGAAGCGTCGTACGTCGTCGAGGTCGGCCACGTCGCAGCGCCACAGCCGCAGCTCCGCGCCGGGGTATGTGGCTCGGATCCGGTCGGCGACCCCGGCCCCCTTGGCCTCGTCACGCACGAGCAGGTGCACGACCGCGCCGAGGCCGGCCAGCCCCTCGACCGTCGCGGCCCCGAGCCCGGAGCTGGCGCCGGTGACGAGCACGTGCCGACCCGCCAGCGCCTGCGGCGACGGGTCGGCCGGCCAGCCCGGCATCGCCCGCCGCACTGCGAGCCCGATCGTCGTGTAGCCGAGGACCACCGACCGGTCCATGGCCGTGTCGACCGCGCGGGCGAGGAACGGGCGGGGCATCGGGTCCAGTCCTCGGGTCAGCTCGCGTCGAGACGCGCCAGCTCGTCGGCGGTGAGCTCGATCCCGGCTGCGGCGGCCGAGTCGGTGATCGAGGTGGGCCGCTTCGCGCCGGGGATCGGGATGACGACCGGCGACTGGGCCAGCTCCCAGGCCAGCGCGACCTGCTGCGCGCTGACGCCACGGTCGCGGGCGATCTCGGCGAAGGCGGGGTGCTTGTCAGCGAGCTCCTTGGCGTCGGAGAGGCCGCCCAGCGGGCTCCACGGCAGGAAGGCCAGGCCGAGCTCCTCGCACACGTCGATCTCGGGCCGGCTCGAGCGGAACTTCGGGCTGAACTGGTTCTGCACGCTGACGAGGGCGTCGCCGAGGACCGCGTGGGCGTCACGGATCTGCTGCGGGTCGGCGTTGGAGAGGCCGACGTGGGCGACCTTGCCGCTGTCGGCGATCTCCTTCAGCGTGCCGATGACCTCGTCGTAGGGGACCTTCGGGTCGGGCCGGTGGTGCTGCCAGAGCGCGATCTGCTCCACACCGAGGCGCTGCAGGCTGGCGTCGACGGCCTCGCGGAGGTGGGCGGGCGAGCTGTCGAGGTCCCAGCCGCCGCCCTCGGTGCGGACGTGGCCGCCCTTGGTGGCGAGCACGACCCGGTCGCGGACCCCGAGCTCGTCGAGGATCGAGGCGATCAGCCGCTCGTTCTCGCCCTGGGCGCCGGCGCCCTTCTCGTCGCCGGGGCCGTAGGCGTCGGCGGTGTCGAGGAGCGTCACGCCGGCGTCGAGGGCCGCCGACACGGTGTCGAGGAGCTGCTGGCGGGGCTGGGTGCCGGTCTGGTCGAAGGTCATGAGGCCGAGGCCGATGGCGCCGACCTGGTGCTGTCCGAGAGTGCGCATCTGCATGATCTCGACACTACGACGCACCCCCCACATCTGGGTCAAGCGTTCAGCCCCCGAAGGGCGAGGACGTCGTCGGGACTTCCGAGGTCGCGAGTGGCGATGAAGATCGTCGACACCCCCAGCCCCGCGAGCCGGGCCCACCGGTCGCGGTGACCGGCGACGGTCGCGGCGTGCGTGCGGGCGGCGTACGTCGCCGCCGGCGTGCGCCCGCGGAGCGTCTCGACGCGCGCCCACACGTCGTCGCGGTCGGCGCCCACCACGGGCAGGTCGAGCACCGTCACCGCCACCTCGGAGCGGTCGCGACCGACGTCGTCGCAGTGCGCGTGCAGGACGCCGACCAGCCGCGCGAGCTCGCCCTCGTCGGTCGTGCGGAGGTTGCAGGCGTCGCCGTGCTGCGCCGCGATGCGCAGGGTACGGCGCTCACCGGAGCCGCCGACGACGACCGGGATCGGCCCGGCCGGTCGGGGATAGGAGGTGGTCTCGGGCAGCACCACGCCGTGGTCGTCGTAGGCCTTGGTGCCGGTCGCCCAGAGGGCCTTCATCGTCACCACGGCCCGCTCGAGGTCGTCGAGGCGCACGCGGGCCGGCGGAAACGCGATGCCGTACGCCGCGTGCTCCCGCTCGAACCACCCGGCGCCGATGCCGACGAAGGCACGGCCACCGGTCAGCGCCGACAACGTGGCGGCGGCCTTCGCCGTGACGCCCGCCGGACGGAAGGTCACGGGCGTGCAGAGGGTGCCGAGCTCCAGGCCCGTGCCAGCGGCGGCGATCGCGCCGAGGGCCACCCACGGCTCGGGTATCGGGTCCCACGCCCGGCCGACCTGGGGGACCTGGATGAGGTGGTCCATCAGCGCCAGGCCGGCGAAGCCCGCCTCGTCCGCGGCGCGGGCGACGTCGGTCAGCCAGGCCAGCGGGTCCTCGCCCCACGGGAAGCGCGACACCTGCAGGACCGACCGCAGGCCGAGGCTCGACCTCCGGTCCGCGCTGGGTCGGGGCGCAGCCGCGGGGATCGACGGGGCCGCCATCTCGTCCGCGGCGACCTCGACCACGAGGTCCCACCCCTCCGCGTCCAGCAGGGGACGTACGTCGCGCACCGTGCGCAGCTGGCCGGCGAGCGCCGGAGCCGGGACCGGGCGGTCACGGGCGGCGTTGCGGCGGCGGCACTCGGCGTCCGGGGTGTCGAGGACGACGGCGACCGCCGGCAGCCCGCACTCGCGGGCCGCGTCGAGCCAGGCGCGCCGCTTCGTCGCGTCGAGCCCGAGGGTGTCGACCACCGTGGTCAAGCCACGACCGAGCCGTGCGGCGACGATGGTCTCGAGGACGGCGAACGCGTCGGTCGAGGCGTCGAGGTCGTGCGGACCGCTGCCCAGGACGCCGCGGAGGGCGTCGGAGGAGACGACCTCCTCGGCGCGGTAGCGGGCCGCGGACCAGGTCGACTTCCCGGCCCCCGAGGCGCCGACGAGCACCACGAGGGCCGGATCGGGAAGTCGCACGCGCCCAGTCTCGCCTACCTCAGAGGGCCGTCCAGCCCTGCCAGACGAGCAGCACGCCGAAGACGACGAACGCCGCGGAGGCGCCGTACGTGATCGCCTTCTCGGGCAGCTGGCGACCGAGGAGGGCGCCGGCGGCGATGGCCAGCGCGTCGGCGGCGACCATGCCGACGGTCGAGCCGATCCAGGTGCCGAACCAGCCCTCGTGGGTGGCGAGGGTGATGGTGGCGAGCATGGTCTTGTCGCCGAGCTCGGCGAGGAAGAACGCGACGCCGACGGCGAGGACGGCGGCCCCCTGGCTGGTGCGGGCCTTGTCGGCCTCGGCGTCGGTGAGCTCGTCACCGCGCAGCGTCCACGCCGCGAAGAAGAGGAACGCGACGCCGGCCGCGATGTTGATCGCCGGCTGGTAGTCGCTGAAGGCCTCGCCGATCGCGACGCCGATGCCGACCGAGGCGAGGTGGACGATCGCGGTGGCGACGGTGATGCCGATGATCACGTCGCGGGCGCGGTAGCGGGTGGCGAACGTCATCGCCATGAGCTGGGACTTGTCGCCGAGCTCGGCGACGAAGATGACGGCAGTGCTGATGAGCAGCGCTTCCATGGGGGGGTTCCTCTCCGGCCCGGCCGGAGGTGACCCCGGGAGCCGGGACGCGCCTTCGACCAGGGCACGTCCGGGTGGGGTCGTGTGAATCTGGTCGAAAGTCTCGTCCGCCACCGTGAGGTGGCCCTGCGCGCCGGACCGGAGAGGTCAGTGTGTCGACACGCCTGTTGGGGACTACTCCCTTTCAGGGACCAGCCTAGGCGGCGCCGGGACGTACGACCTCATCGGCCGCGCGTGATCCCGCCCACCTCAGGCGGTGTTGACCCGGAAGGTCTTCAGGAGGTCGAGGGCCGACGCCGCGTGGGCGACCAGGTCGTGGCCCACCGACTGCCGGGCGAACTCGTTGAAGTCCTGCAGGTCGGCCACCTCGCGGGCCGAGACGTTGCGGAAACCCATCGACCACGTGGCGAAGGACCGCTCGTCGACGTAGCGCCGCTCGACGATGCGGACATCGGCATGGCGCGGGTCGGCCCGGATCGCGTCGAACACCTGGTAGACGGCGTACGACGTCCCCTCGAGCGTCTGGATCACGCTGCCGCCGCTGTAGAGCAGGAGTCCGGTGACACCGAGTCGCTCGTTCTTGGGGCGGATCTGCTCGATCAGCTCGACGAGCTCGACGACCGACAGCAGGGTCGGTGACCGAGCTGGTGTAGGTCAGCGTGAGGATTCCGGGCTCGTCACGGGGCTCGTCGTTGCGCATGGTCGCCTCCGACCCTAGGCAGCGCGCGAGGGTGGTGTGCTCACCCCCAGGGGTCGGTGTGAGCACCCTCCTTCTCCCACCGACGCGGACCTGGAGGGCAAGTCCGTCACCTGGAGGGGGTTGCAACGGCCTCCCAGTGACGGAGTCCCCGCACGAGCGGGGACTCCGACAGACGGTCACGCGGTCAGTCGGGCCGGCGT
>CAVPAA010000004.1:0-125477 GCA_963701485.1 uncultured Actinomycetota bacterium | reverse complement strand
ACCCCGTCAGCCTTGAAGTGCCGAGCGGCGACAGCCACGGATCCCGCATCCGGGGTGACCGGGGAGGAACGTCGCGGCCCCGTCCGACGTCCCGCCCTCAGGCCAGCAGGCCGGTCACGACCTTGCCGTGGACGTCGGTCAGGCGGTACTGGCGGCCCTGGTAGCGGAAGGTCAGCCGCGTGTGGTCGATGCCGCAGAGGTGCAGGATCGTCGCCTGCATGTCGTGGACGTGGACCGGGTCGGACGTGATGTTCCAGGCGAAGTCGTCGGTCGAGCCGTAGACCGTGCCGGGTTTGACGCCGCCGCCGGCGAGCCACCAGCTGTAGGCCTTGCCGAAGTGGTCGCGGCCCTGTGGGGTTGGCGGGGTCGCCCTGGCCGAACGGCGTGCGGCCGAACTCGCCGCCCCAGACGACGAGCGTGTCGTCGAGCATCCCGCGCTCCTTCAGGTCGCGCACCAGCGCCGCCGACGGGCCTTCGGTGTCCTTGCACTGCTGCTCGAGCTGCGTGAAGAGGTTGCCGTGCTGGTCCCAGCCGGAGTGCATCAGCTGCACGAACCGGACGCCGCGTTCGAGCAGCCGGCGGGCGATCAGGCAGTTGTTCGCGAAGGTGCCGTGTTGCAGGGCGTCGGGGCCGTAGCGCTCGAGCGTCGTCTTCGACTCGTTCGAGAAGTCGACCAGGTCGGGCACGCTCGTCTGCATCCGGAAGGCCATCTCGTACTGGGCGATGCGCGTGTCGATCTCGGGGTCGCCGTAGTCGGCGAGGTGGGCCGCGTTCATCGCCGCGATGTCGTCGAGCAAGCGCCCGGCGCGCCTCGCGGCTCACGCCCGGCGGGTTGGCGAGGTACGGCACGAGGTCGCCCGTGTTGCGGAAGCGGACGCCCTGGAACCGGCTGGGCAGGAACCCGCTGCCCCAGTAGTAGTCGAAGAAGAACTGGCCGCAGGTCTTCCCCTTGTCGCTCGAGGTCATCACGACGAAGGTCGGCAGGTTGTCGGTCTCGCTGCCGAGCCCGTAGGACAGCCAGGCCCCCATGCTCGGCCGGCCGGGAACCTGCGCGCCGGTCATGAAGAACGTCACGCCGGGCGCGTGGTTGACGGCCTCGGTGTACATGCTCCGAACCAGGCAGATCTCGTCGGCGAGCGCGCCGACGTTCGGCAGCATCTCGCTCATCTCGATGCCGGACTGGCCGTACTTCTTGAACGGTTTGATCGCGGGCAGGGTCGGCCACTTGCCGTAGCCGCTCGACATGGTCGAGAGCCGGGTCGTCCCGCGCACGCTGTCGGGGATGTCCTTCCCGGCCATCGCCCGCATCACCGGCTTGGGGTCGAACAGATCCACGTGCGAAGGCCCGCCCCCTTGCCAGAGGACGACGACCCGCTTCGCCTTGGGGGCGAAATGGGGCAAGCCCGGCAGCCCGGACTCGCCCTTCGGCCGGTCGGCTCCCGCGCCGCGCGGGCCGTCGCCCAGGAGCGACGCCAGGGCCGCCAGGCCGACCCCGCTCGCCGCCGAGCCGAACAACTGGCGGCGGGTCACGCGGGCGATGTTCTCACGATGAAGGTCGTTCATGCGATGATTCTCATCTCCTCGATTCGGAAACAGGAACGACTCATTCGCGCGTCAGGGCCTCGTCGAGATTCAGGATCGCCAGGCAGACCGCCGAGAGCGCGGCGTGCTCGGCCGACGTCGAGCGTCTCGTCCCGCTTCGACTCGCCCACGGCGAGGAGCGCCCTGCGCCGCCGCGTCGTCCTTCGCGTAGATCGCCGCCTGTTTCTCGTAGGCGCGACGCAGGACCTCGAGGTCGAGCTCCGTCGGCGTGCGGCACAGCACGAGGCGGAAGGCGTGCGACAGCCGGTCGTCGAGTCGCCTGCGACGCTTTCATGCTCCGCTCGGCCAGCGCCCGCGCGGCCTCGACCCAGGTCGGGTCGTTGAGCGTGGTGAGGGCGTGCAGCGGCGTGCTCGTCGTGGCGGACCGCACGCGGCAGGTCTGCCGGTTCGAGGCGTCGAACATGTTGGCCGGCCCGACGGTCCGCCGCCAGAACGTGTAGAGGCTGCGGCGATAGAGGTCCTTGCCCGAGGAGGCCGGGTACGTGAAGTCCCGCTCCTTGGTGATGGCGAGCGCCTCCCAGATCGCGTCGGGCTGATACGGATACACGGGGCGGCCGCCGATCCGCCGGTCGAGCAGGCCGGAGGACGCCAGCGCCCAGTCGCGCAGGATCAGGGACGGCATCCGGAACCGGCTCGCCCGCGAATACAGGCGGTTCTCGGGGTCGCGGGCGCGGTGCTCGGGCGTCACGCGGCTCGACTGCCGATAGGTGGCACTCGTGACGATCAGCCGATGCATGGCCTTCATGCCCCAGCCGCGCTCGCGGAACTCGACGGCCAGCCAGTCGAGCAGCTCGCCGTGGACCGGGTATTCGCTCTGGACGCCGAAATCCTCGGACGTCTTGACGATCCCGGTGCCGAAGACGTGCTGCCACATCCGGTTGACCTGCACGCGGGCGGTCAGCGGGTGCTCGGGCATGACGAGCCAGCGGGCGAGCCCGAGGCGGTTGGCCGGCGCGCCCGCGGGCATCGGCGGCAGGAACGCCGGGGTCGCGAACGAGACCTTCTCCCCGGCTTGAGGTACTCGCCGCGGGTGAGGATCGCCGTGTCCCGGGGCTTGGCGTCGCTCATGATCATGACGCGCGGGAGCTGATCGCCGCGATAGTCGTTGAGCTGTTTCCTGACGCGCGTCGAACTTCGACAGGGCGGGCAGCCTCGCGGCGAGCGTCGGGCGGACCTTGTCGTCGAAGTGCTTGCGCAGGCCCGCGTCGAGCTTCTTCTTCTCGTCGTCGTTGCGGTCGCTCTCGGGCTTGCGCAGGAGGGACGCCAGCGCGTCCGGCAGGCCCTTCCCGTCGGCGGGCTTGCCGTCGGCGAAGATCCCCAGCCGCCAGCCCTCGAAGGCCGACTCGGCCGCGAGCTTTCCCTCGGCCTCGGCCTGCCTTCAGCTTCGCTTCGAGCTCGGCGATCCGGGCCTTGTTCTCCTCGGTCGGCAGCTCGACGAACGGCGCCGCCACGCGAATCCGCGACGAGAAGAACTGCGGCGTGCCGCTCTCCGGGACGCGGTTGAAGGCGTCGAGCAGGCTGTAGTAGTCCTTCTGGGTCATCGGATCATACTTGTGATCGTGACACTGGGCGCAGGCCATCGTCAGGCCGAGCCAGGTCGTGGCGGTGGTGTCGATCCGGTCGAACAGGTTGACGAACCGCTGTTCCTCGGCGATCGCGCCGCCTTCCCCGTTCAGGAGGTGATTGCGGTTGAATCCGCTGGCGATCTTGTCCTCGGTCGTGGCCTCGGGCAGGAGATCGCCGGCCAGGAGGCGGATCGTGAACTGATCGAAAGGCATGTCGTCGTTCAGGGCCTTGACCAGCCAGTCGCGCCAGATCCATTGCCAGGTGTCGCCGTCCTGCTGGAAGCCGTTGCTGTCGGCGTAACGGGCGGCGTCGAGCCAGGGCAGGGCCATCCGCTCGCCGTAATGCGGGCTGGCGAGCAGGCGGTCGACGAGCTTTTCGTAGGCGTTCGGGTCGGTGTCGGCGACGAAGGCATCGACCTCCTCGGGCGTCGGAGGCAGCCCCGTCAGGTCGATCGAGAGCCGCTTGATGAGGGTGGCCCGGTCGGCCTCGGGCGAGGGTGACATCCCTTCGGCTTCGAGCTTCGCGAGCACGAACCGGTCGATCGGGTTCCGCACCCACTGAGTGCCCTTCACGGCGGGCTCGGCCGGTCGCTCGGGAGCGACGAAGGCCCAGTGCGTGGCGTAGTTCGCCCCTTCCGCGATCCAACGCTCCAGCCGCTTCTTTTGCTCGGGAGTGAGCCGCCGGTTCGACTTCGGAGGCGGCATCAGCTCCTTGGGATCCGTCGCGTTGATCCGCGAGACGAGCTCGCTGGCGCGACGGGTCCTTCGGGACGATCGCGCCGGCTTCGATCGCCGCGTCGCGGACGTCGAGCCGCAGCTCGGCCTGACGCTTGTTCGCGTCCTGCCCGTGGCAGTAGAAGCAGTTTTCCGCGAGGATCGGCCGGATGTCGCGATTGAAGTCGAGGGCGGGAGACTCGGCGTGAGCCCCGCTCTCGAGTGCGGACAGAATCGCACAGCCCTGCAAGACGAACGCGACAAGAAATCGGAGAGAACAACCTGCCGCCGGCGTACGTTCCGCTTGCATCTCGGTCCCCACCCAGGGTACCCCATGTTTCGACGGGGACTTGGCGTCTGTTTGATATTTATTTGACCGCGCGGCCCGCCACCGGTCGTCCGGTGCCCATGCACGTGCTGGCCACCGGCCGCGGGCTGGAGGTCGCCGCCCGGCTGGGCCTGCCGGTGGTCGTGGGCGGTCCCGTCCTCGAGTCCGCCGAGCTGGCCGACACCCTGGCGGGCTACCGCCGCGGGTTCCGGCCGCACCGCGGCAGCGAGCCGCGGGTGACGATCTCCCTGGACGTGCTCGTCGCCGACGACGACGCGACCGGCCGCGAGCTGGCCCTGCCCGAGGCGTGGGCGATGGCGCGCTCGCGCCAGACCGGCGAGTTCCCGCCGCTCGAGAGCATCGCGGCGATCCGGGAAGAGTCGTGGCCGAGCCAGGTACGCCGACGGGTCGAGGCCTCGCTCGACCGGGCCGTGGCCGGCAGCCCGGAGACCGTACGACGCCGTCTCGACGCCCTCCTGGAGGCCACCGGCGCCGACGAGCTGCTGGCGAGCAGCTCCACCCCCGACCGCGACGCGCTCCTGGCCTCGGACCGGATGCTGGCCGAGCTGCTGCGCTGAGCGGCAGCGCGCTCCGCCCGCCGTGTCAGCGGAGACGAGCGCCGATCAGGTCGATGAACTCGTCGGCCATCGCCAGCTGCCGGACCAGCTTCTCGCGGCGTTCGGACGCGTCCTGCTGGGTGGCGTGGAGACGCTGGCGGGCGGCGTCCTCCGCCTCAGGGTCGACCGCCGGCTCGGCGAGGGTCTCGATGTCGGCCATCACGGCCTTCATCTCGTCCAGGGTGAATCCCAGCGGCTTCATCCGACGGATGACGAGGATCTTGTCGACGTCGGCCTCGGTGTAGAGCCGGAAGCCGCCGTCGCTGCGGCCCGAGGGCTGGAGGAGCCCGACGTCCTCCCAGTGACGCAGGCTGCGCAGGGACAGCTCGGTGCGGGCGGCGACCTCGCCGATGTGCATGACGGTCTCGTCACTCACGGGTCTCTCCTTCACGCCGATGACAACCCTTCCGTTACGTAAGGGTAGGGTCACGGTCAGTCCTCCGCTGGCCCGGCCCGGCGCTCATCCGCCAGAACGGAGCCCTCGTGCTGTCCACCACCCTGCCCGAACCGGCGACCGAGCCGTCGGTCCGCGCGGCCCTGCGGTCCCCGAGGCTGCTGCGCACCGAGATCCTCGCCGGCCTGGTCGTCGCGCTCGCGCTCATCCCCGAGGCGATCTCGTTCTCGATCATCGCCGGCGTCGACCCCCGCGTCGGCCTGTTCGCGTCGTTCACCATGGCCGTCTCCATCGCCTTCCTCGGCGGTCGCCCCGCGATGATCTCGGCCGCGACCGGCGCCGTCGCGCTCGTCATCGCACCCGTGATGCGTGACCACGGGTACGACCACCTCATCGCGACCGTGCTCCTCGGCGGGGTGATCCAGGTCCTCCTCGGGCTGCTCGGCGTCGCACGGCTCATGCGGTTCGTCCCCCGCTCAGGTCATGGTCGGGTTCGTCAACGCGCTCGCGATCCTGATCTTCCTCGCCCAGGTGCCCCACCTGGTCGACGTGCCGTGGCTCGTCTACCCGATGATCGCCGTCGGCATCGCCATCATCGTCGCCCTGCCGCGCGTCACGAAGGTCGTCCCAGCCCCGCTGGTCGCCATCGTCGCGCTCACCGCCTTCACCCTGTTCGCCGCGTTCGACGTCCCGAACGTCGGCGACGAGGGCGAGCTTCCCGACAGCCTCCCCGGCCTGTTCCTCCCCGACGTGCCGTTCACGCTCGACACCTTGCAGGTCATCGCCCCCTACGCCCTCGCCATGGCCCTCGTCGGGCTGCTGGAGTCGCTGCTCACCGCGAAGCTGGTCGACGACATCACCGACACCCACTCCGACAAGACCCGCGAGGCGTGGGGGCAGGGCGCCTCGAACGTCATCACCGGCTTCTTCGGCGGCATGGGCGGCTGCGCCATGATCGGCCAGACGATGATCAACGTGAAGGCATCCGGTGCCCGCACCCGGATCTCCACGTTCCTGGCCGGTGTGTTCCTGCTCGTCCTCGTGGTCGGGTTCGGCGACATCGTGGCCCTCATCCCCATGGCCGCCCTCGTCGCCGTCATGATCATGGTCTCCGTCGGGACCTTCGACTGGCACTCCGTCCGGCCTTCGACGCTGCGCCGGATGCCGAGGTCCGAGACCATCGTCATGGTCGCCACCGTGGTCGTGACCGTGTCCACCCACAACCTCGCCATCGGTGTCGGCGTCGGTGTCCTCGTCGCCATGACACTGTTCGCCCGCCGGGTTGCCCACCTCACCGAGACCGACCGCGAGATCGTCACCAACAGTCACGGCACCACCACCGCCGTCTACCGCGTCACCGGAGCGCTGTTCTTCGCCTCCAGCAACGACCTCTACACGCAGTTCGAGTACGCCGACGACCCCGACCACGTCGTCATCGACCTCTCGGCCTCCCAGGTCTGGGACGCCTCGACCGTCGCCGCCCTCGACGCCATCACCACCAAGTACCACCGCAAGGGCAAGACCGTCGAGATCACCGGCCTGGACCCCTCGAGCGCCGAGCGCCACGAACGCCTCTCCGGCTCCCTGCCGAGCCATTGACGAGGCCACCGCGGGGTGAGTCAGGGTCGAGGGTGGGGACTGGGTGGCCGGTGATGAACCCGGATCGGGCGAGGCAGGTCGCCGTGTCTCCACTCGGCAGGTGCCACGCCTCGGCCCGCGCAACCCGCCGGTCGAACAAGCCGCACATGCGCGCGACAACGACGAACGCGCCCCCGTCAGAGGCGAGGCGCGAATCAGGCAGAGCCCGAGCGGTCCTGGACGCGCCTGTGGCCCCGTCACCGGGTGGGTGGCGGGGTGCGGGGCGGGGTCATCGTCGGCGTGGGCGCGGGATGTCAGGCGGCTGGGTCTTGTCGATCGGGGTGGTGCCCGTTCGGTCGCGTCGGTAGCGGTGGCCGTGCGGGCTGGTCCACTCGAAGACTCCGGGCGCGACCATCTGGTAGCGCCACGAGGTGTGGGTCTTGAGCCGGTGGTGGAACCGGCACAGGGCGGCGAGGTTGTCGCTCTGCGTGGGACCGGGCTGGGGTCTGCCGTCTGCTTCGGCGTCGTGGTCGTACTCGGTGACGTGGTCGACGTCGCAGCCGCGGGCGGGGCGGGTGCACCACGGGAAAACACACGTCCTGTCGCGGAGAATGACTTGCTCGCGGATCCGGTCGGGCACCTCGTACGCCGGTGTTGAGAGGTCGGTGTTGAGGTCGACGACCGGCTTGATCGTGATCTTGGTGCGGGAGTCGGCACACCAGGCCTTGACCTGGTCGAGCAGGACCAGCCGCTGGCCCTCCTCCAGCCGGCCGGTGGGACCGAAGACCGTCGGCTCGCCTGAGAAGCCGGCGTCGAAGTGCGCGTGGAGGACCACCTCACGCGCGGCCGGCAGGTGCTCACTGTCGGCTCCGGCTCCGGTCCCGGCGAGGTCGAACGCGGTCTGGGTCCGGGCCAGGTCACCCAGCGCCTGTGCCCGCCGCGCGTCGAGGGACGCGTCTGAGCCGAGGGCCTTCAACGTGGCGGCACCGTGCGCGAGGGCGCGGTCGAGGTCGATCGCGTCGGCGATGTCGACCTCGGCCTCGAGGCGCATGGTGCCGGCGAAGTGGACGTCGTCGTCGTGGATCGTGACGTGGCGGGGGTCGACGTGCAGGTAGCCGTCCTCCGGATCCGCCGCGGGGTCCGGGTCGGCGAGGTCGAACCGCTTGATTGTCTCGGCGACGAGCCGGTCGAGCTGCGCCGGGCCGATGCGCCCGGCGACCGCGGCGACCTGCGCGTCGACGAACGCCGCAGCCTCCCGCGTCAGGGCCGGGGTCGAGTGGATGGTGGTCTCGGCGACGGCCCGGGCTTTCCACGCCGGCACCCGTCCGGCCTGCACCTGCGCCCACAACCGCGGCAGGCGGTGGCGCAGCTCGAGGGACTGCCCGACGAGCTTCTTCGCCGCCGTCGTCGACACCCCGAGGACCCCACCCAGCTCGGCGAGACAGAACTCCGCCACCAGCGGCGCACCCGCACCCGCGATCGGCTCCTCGTGCTCACAACCCGGGACTGCGAAGGCGGCCGCGTCGTGGATCGACTCCGGCGGGTGCAGGTCAGCCCACTGCGCCGCCAGCACGAGCTGGGCGGCGGCGGCACGCTCCTCATCGACGCGTTGCGCTCGGATCTCGGACAAGACGGCGGAGGCGGTGAGGTCCTCGACCTCACCTGCTCTGGGTCCCGCCAGCGCTTCGATCATGTGTTTGATTTTACCGTTTAGCACCGACAGCGGCCATGCCTGTGGACGGTTGGCGGTCACCCCGTCTGCACGGGTTTCGTGACGGGACTCCGTCCCTCCTCAACCAGCGCCGGCGTCCTTCCTCGACCATCCCCGGCGCGTTCCCTCGACCAGCGAGGGAACCGGGTCGGGAGCAGCAGCGAGCATGCCCGCCATTAGTCGCTCGTCACCCTTCGTGCAAGTCGGGAGACCCCCGCTTCGGGTGGCTCTTCTCACATGTGCTAGCCGGCTGTTTCGTCGTTTTGTTCTCCCGTTCACAAACTCCTACAGTGGCCGGGTCAGGCGAGGTTCGCCGGACTGGAAAGAAGCAGCTGTGACCGCACGGACCCCCGACTCTGCCCGGGACATTCCCGAGGCGACTGTCGCCAGGCTCCCCGTGTACCTCCGTGCCCTGACCGGCCTGGCGGACGACGGCACCACGACGTGCTCCAGCGAGGAGCTCGCCGTCTCTGCGGGCGTCAACAGCGCCAAGCTCCGCAAGGACCTGTCCTACCTCGGCAGCTACGGCACCCGCGGCGTCGGCTACGACGTGGAGTACCTGCGCTACCAGATCGCCCGCGAGATCGGCGTGACGCAGGACTGGCCGGTCGTCATCGTCGGCATCGGCAACCTCGGTCACGCGCTCGCCAACTACTCCGGCTTCCGCAGCCGCGGGTTCCGCGTCGTGGCGCTCCTCGACGCCGACCCCGACCGCCACGACGAGGTGGTCGCCGGGCTCGACGTCCGTTCCTTCGAGGACCTCGAGTCGATCGTCTCCGAGGACGCCGTGTCGATCGGCGTGATCGCGACGCCGGCCGTGGCCGCCCAGTCCGTCGCCGACCGCATGGTCGCCGCCGGCATCACCAGCATCCTCAACTTCGCCCCGACCGTCCTGACGGTCCCGGAGGGCGTCGACGTACGGAAGGTGGACCTCTCCATCGAGCTGCAGATCCTCGCCTACCACGAGCAGCGCAAGTCGGGTCTCCCCACGACGGAGGTGACGGCATGAGCGTCCTGGTCGTCGGCATCTCCCACAAGTCCGCTCCCGTCGAGCTGCTCGAGAAGATCGCGCTCGACAGTGAGAGCGCCACCAAGCTCATCCAGGACGTGATGGGTGGCGAGCACGTCTCCGAGGCGACCGCGATCGTGACCTGCAACCGCCTCGAGGTCTACGCCGAGGTCGACCGCTTCCACGGCAGCGTGGAGGACCTGTCCGGCCTCCTCGTCGCGCGTGCCGAGCAGTCCACCGAGGCGCTGCTGCCGCACCTCTACGTCCACTACGACGAGGGCGCCGTCTCCCACCTCTTCCAGGTGGCCGCCGGCCTCGACTCGATGGTCGTGGGCGAGGGCCAGATCCTCGGCCAGACCCGCGAGGCGCTGCGCGTCGGCCAGGAGCACGGCACCGTCGGCCCGGCCCTCAACACCCTCTTCCAGCAGGCGCTCCGCGTCGGCAAGCGGGCGCACGCCGAGACCGACATCGACCGCGCCGCCCCGTCGCTGGTCACCGCCGCCCTCGAGCGCAGCTCGGTGCCCGTCGCCGGCGCGAAGGCGCTCGTGATCGGCGCCGGCGCGATGGCCTCCCTCGCGGTCGCCCACCTGTCGCGCAGCGGTGCCACCAGCATCTCCGTGCTCAACCGCACCGCCGCCCGCGCCGAGCGGCTCGCCGAGGAGTACGCCGCCACCTCGCTGCCGCTGGAGTCGCTCGTCGACGAGCTCGCCACGGCCGACATCGTCATCTCCTGCACCGGCGCCCCCGAGCCGCTGGTCCGCCTCGCCGACGTGGTCACGGCGCGCGGCAGCAGCGACCGGCCGCTGACCGTCATCGACCTGGCGCTGCCGCACGACGTCGACCCGTCGCTGGCCGACCTGCCGGGCGTCGAGCTGATCAACCTCGCCGGCCTCGCCGACGAGCTGCGCGGCCTCGAGGCCACCGCGGGCGTCGACGACGTACGCACCATCGTCGGCCAGGAGATCAGCGCCTTCCTGGCCGTACGACGCCAGGCGAGCGTGACGCCGACCGTCGTCGCCCTGCGCTCGATGGCCACCGCGGTGGTCGACGCCGAGATGGAGCGGCTGTCCGCGCGCCTGCCGGGCCTCGACGAGGCCACCCGCGCGGAGGTGCTCCACACCGTGCGCCGGGTCGCCGACAAGCTCCTCCACGAGCCGACCGTCCGGGTCAAGGAGCTGGCCGACGCCGAGCCCGCCGTGTCCTACACCGCCGCGCTGGCCGAGCTCTTCCGGCTCGACCCCGACGCGGTCGACGCCATCTCCCGAGCGGAGGGAACACCATGAGCACGGCCGAAGCACGTCCGCTCCGCCTCGGCACCCGCGCGTCCGCCCTGGCCACCACCCAGTCCGGGCTCGTGGCCGGACTGGTCGAGGCGCACCTCGGTCGCGAGGTCGAGCTCGTCGAGGTCTCGACCGAGGGCGACCGCAGCGCCGCCCCGCTGGCCCAGATGGGCGGCACCGGGGTCTTCGTCAGCGCCCTGCGCGACGCCCTCCTCGACGGCCACGTCGACTTCGCCGTCCACTCGCTCAAGGACCTGCCGACCACGCCCGCCGACGGCATCGCGCTGGCCGCGGTGCCGGTGCGCGAGGACCCGCGCGACGTGATCGTCGCCCGCGACGGCCTCACCCTCGGCGAGCTGCCCGTGGGCAGCCGGCTCGGCACGGGTTCGCCGCGCCGGGTCAGCCAGCTCGCGGCCCTCGGCCTCGGCCTGGAGCTCCAGGGCATCCGCGGCAACGTCGACACCCGGATCGGCAAGGTCCGCAGCGGCGAGGTCGACGCGATCGTCCTGGCCCGCGCCGGGCTCGCCCGCCTCGGCCGCCTCGACGAGGTCACCGAGGTCCTCGACCCCCTCCAGATGCTGCCGGCGCCCGGCCAGGGCGCCCTCGCCATCGAGTGCCGCTCCGGCGACACCGAGCTGGTGGCGGCGCTGGCCGGGCTCGACGACCCCGCCACCCGCGCCGCGGTCACGGCCGAGCGCGCGGTCCTGTCCACCCTCGAGGCCGGCTGCTCGGCCCCGCTGGGTGCCCTGGCCGAGGTCGTGGAGGGAGAGGACGGCGAGGAGCTCTGGCTGCGCGCCGTGGTCCTCTCCGAGGACGGCGGCCTGTCGGTGCGGATGAGCACCACCGGCCCCGTCGCCGACGCCGCACGGATCGGCACACGCCTCGCGAGCGACATGCTCGACGAGGGAGCAGCAGACCTGATGACGGCACCAATTGAACAGGGACCACCAGTGAGGAATCAGCACGCATGACGCGAGTACAGACCCCCCAGGCCAGCACCGCGCCCACCCCGGCCCAGGGCTGGGTGTCGTTCGTCGGCAGTGGACCCGGTGACCCGGGCCTGCTGACGGTGCGAGCCGTGGAGCTCCTCCAAGGTGCCGAGGTGATCGTGACCGAGGCCCCCGAGCACGTCGAGCTGGTCCGCCAGGTCCTCGGCCTCGTCGAGGGCCCCGACGGCCTCGAGGGCGGCCCGGAGATCGTCGACGGCGGCTTCGGCGAGGACGGCCAGCCCCTGACCCACGCGGCCCGCGCCAAGGTCGTCGTACGCCACGGCAAGAAGCAGCGTGTCGTCCGGCTGATGACCGGCGACCCGTTCCTGTACGCCTCGGGACCCGAGGAGGCGCAGGCCTGCGTCAAGGCCGGCGTCGGCTTCGACGTCGTCCCCGGCGTCTCGTCGGTCAGCGCGGTCCCGGCCTACGCCGGCATCCCGCTGACCACCAAGCGCCACAAGGAGATGGCCGTCGTCACCTGCGGTGACAAGGTCGACTGGAGCGCCTACGCCGACGACCGCACGCTGGTCCTGCTCTCCGGCGTCGGCAGCATCGGCGAGACCGCGGCCGCGCTGATCGAGGCCGGTCGCTCGCCCCAGACGCCCGTCGCGATGACCCGCGTCGGCACCACGACCGAGCAGCACACGCTCGTCTCCACGCTCGCCGACATCGCGGCCGACGCCCGGGCCGAGCGCATCGCGCCGCCGGCGATCACGGTCATCGGTGACGTCGTCGACCTGCGCCAGACGCTGTCGTGGTTCGAGACCAAGCCGCTGTTCGGGTGGCGCGCGCTGGTGCCCCGCACCAAGGAGCAGGCCGGCTCGCTGTCGCGTCGCCTGCGCGAGTACGGCGCCGTGCCCGAGGAGGTGCCGACCATCTCGGTCGAGCCGCCGCGCAACCCGCTCCAGATGGACAAGGCCGTCCGCGGCCTCGTCGAGGGTCGCTACGAGTGGATCGCCTTCACCTCGGTCAACGCGGTCAAGGCCGTGCGCGAGAAGTTCGAGGAGTACGGCCTCGACGCCCGCGCGTTCTCCGGCCTGAAGATCGCCGCGGTGGGCGACAAGACCGCCCAGGCGATCGCCGACTGGGGCCTGCGTGCCGACCTCGTCCCGTCCGGCGAGCAGTCCGCCGCCGGCCTGCTGGAGGAGTGGCCGCCCTACGACGAGGTGCTCGACCCGATCAACCGGGTCTTCCTGCCGCGTGCCGACATCGCGACGGAGAACCTCGTCGCCGGCCTGGTCGACCTCGGCTGGGAGTGCGACGACGTCACCGCCTACCGCACGGTGCGGGCCACCCCGCCGCCGGCGCCGGTCCGCGACGCGATCAAGACCGGCAAGTTCGACGCGGTCGTCTTCACCTCGTCCTCGACCGTGCGCAACCTCGTCGGCATCGCCGGCAAGCCGCACCCGTCGACGATCATCGCGGTGATCGGCCCGCAGACGGCCAAGACCGCCGAGGAGCACGGCCTGCGGGTCGACGTGCTGGCCCCGACGCCCGACGTCGAGGTCCTCGTCGACGCCCTCGCCGACTTCGGCGCGACGCGACGCCTCTCGATGCTCGAGGCCGGCGAGCCGGTCACCCGCCCGAGCGAGCGCACCGCGTCGGGTCGCCGCAAGGCCCGCGCCAAGTAGCCCGCCGCCGCCGCTGCACCCGCCGCTGGGGAAGGATGGAGAAGTGACCGAGGAGACGCACGTCCAGGGCCCGACCATCCGACCCCGGCGGCTGCGGCGCACCCCCGCGCTGCGCCGCATGGTCGCCGAGACCCACGTGGTGCCCAGCTCGCTGGTCCTGCCGGTGTTCGTCCGCGAGGGCCTCACCGACCCGCACCCGATCTCCTCGATGCCGGGCGTCGTCCAGCACTCCCGCGACTCGCTCAAGCGGGCGGTCGCCGAGGCGGCCGAGCTCGGCCTCGGCGGGGTGATGCTCTTCGGCATCCCCGAGCACAAGGACGCCACCGGCTCCGGCGCGCTCGACCCGGCCGGCGTGCTCAACCTCGCCATCACCGACGTCGTCGCCGAGGTGGGCGACCAGCTCACGGTGATGTCGGACCTGTGCCTCGACGAGTTCACCGACCACGGCCACTGCGGCCTGCTCACGCCCGACGGCGAGGTCGACAACGACCAGACGCTGGCGGCGTACGCCGACATGGCCCTCGCGCAGGCCGCGGCCGGCGTCGACATGGTCGGCCCCAGCGGGATGATGGACGGCCAGGTCGCGGTGGTCCGCAAGGCGCTCGACGACGCCGGGCACAGCCACGTGTCCGTGCTCGCCTACTCCGCGAAGTACGCCTCCGCCTTCTTCGGTCCCTTCCGCGAGGCCGTCGACTCCTCGCTCGTCGGTGACCGCCGCACCTACCAGCAGGACCCCGCCAACGCCCTCGAGGGCGTCCGGGAGGTGCTCCTCGACGTCGCCGAGGGCGCCGACCTGGTCATGGTGAAGCCGGCCCTGCCCTACCTCGACGTCGTACGCCGGGTGCGCGACGCGGTCGACGTCCCGGTCGCCGCCTACAACGTCTCCGGCGAGTACGCCATGCTCGAGGCCGCCGCAGCCAACGGCTGGATCGACCGCGAGGCCGCCATCCTGGAGACCCTGACCTCGATCCGCCGTGCCGGTGCCGACGTCATCCTCACCTACTGGGCCTCCGAGGCCGCCCGTCTGCTGCGCGCCTGAGCCCCCGTCAGGGGTTCATCAGGTTGGTTGATGCAGGCGTTGAGCGCTGCGAGGTCGAGCGCGGAGATCCCGCTCGCCAGGCACTGGGCCTGGGCCTCGAGCGCAGGTCAGCGGCTGGCGGTGATCGTCGTCGGGACCGGCAGCGTCGGCGTGAGCGTCGGCAGCGGCGTCGTCGGGTCGACGGTGGGCACGACCGTCGGATCCTTGGTCGGGTCCTGGGTCGGGTCCTGGGTCGGGTCCTTGGTGGGGTCCTGGTCGGGTCTGGGTCGGGTCCTGGGTGGGGGTGGGGCTCTGCGTCTGGGTCGGGCTCTGCGTCGGGGTCTGCGTGGGGGTCGGGTCCTTGGTGGGGGAGGCGTGGTCGCCCTTGTCCCCGTCGTCGTCCTTCCCGCCCTTGCCGCCGCCACCCTGCCGCCGTTGCCGCCGGTCGACGAGGTGGGGTCGTCGACGATCACGCCGGTGATGAGGGTCGAGCTCGGCACGGCGCTGAAGTCGCCGTCGAGGTAGGCCTGCATGATCTCCAGCACCAGGTCGACGTAGGCGTTGGAGTGGTTGTAGCGGTAGACCGAGGCCCGCTGGCCCTTCTCGGACGACAGGTCGTCGTCGCCGGAGCAGAGGTAGACGGCCGTCGCGAGGGCCGCGTCGTCGATGTCCTGCGGGTCGCGGGTGCCGTCGTTGTCGCCGTCGACCCCGACGACCGACCAGGTCGAGGGGATGAACTGCATCGGCCCGACGGCCCGGTCGAAGCGGGTGTCGTCGTCGTACTGCCCGGCGTCGGTGTCGAGGATCCGCTGGGTGTCGTTCCTGCCGTTGAGCGCGATGCCGAAGATGCCGGGGCGGGCGACGCCGCGGTCGTCGAGGGCGTTGCCGCCGAAGCGGCCGTGGTCGGACTCGACGCGGCCGATCGCGGCGATCAGCTCCCACGGCAGGTTGCAGTCCTTGTCGGCCTCGTTGATCACGGCCTCGGCGCGCTGGTAGGCCGACAGCGCGGCCTGCGGGATGTCGCTGGCGGAGCCGGGGGTGAGCGCGGCGGCGCGGGTCACCGCGTCGTCCCCACGCTGGCCGGCGCCTCGATCGCGGCGGTCGGCAGGACGGTGCCGTCGGGGAGGGTGTGCGAGCCGTCGGGGTCGGCGCTCGCCGGGTCGACGCCCACGCCTGCGAGGTTGGCGGTCCACGCGGCGGAGAGCACCGCCAGCGGGATGATGGCGATCGCTCGGTGCAGTCGGGTCGAACTCGACATGTCGTGCGCACTCCCCTTGGTCGTCCGGTGGACTCGGTCCTCGTACCCCCTCCGGGCACGTCCACACCTCGTCAACGACGATTCGTCACACCAAGTTACGCGCGCGTCGCCTGTGCGCCAACCCACATCCGTGGGACGCCCGTGCGCACCGAATGGGGATCCCTTGCGCGCCTGCGTGACAATGACCCGGTGACCTCCGCGACGATCCCCTCGACGACCGCGGCCAGCGAAGCCTGGTTCGAGCGTGCCCGGGCCGTGACGCCCGGCGGCGTGAACTCGCCCGTGCGCGCCTTCACCGCGGTCGGCGGGACGCCGCGCTTCATCACCTCGGCCTCGGGAGCCTGGCTCACCGACGCCGACGGCAACGACTACGTCGACCTGATCTGCTCGTGGGGTCCGATGCTGCTCGGCCACGCGCACCCCGACGTGCAGGCGGCCGTGGCCGGTGCGGTGGCCCGCGGCACGTCCTACGGCACCCCGACCGAGCCCGAGGTCGAGCTGGCCGAGGAGATCGTGCGGCGCACGCCGGTCGAGCGGGTCCGCTTCGTCTCCTCCGGCACCGAGGCCACCATGTCGGCGATCCGGCTGGCGCGCGGCGCGACCGGTCGCGACCTCGTCGTGAAGTTCGCCGGCTGCTACCACGGCCACGTCGACCCGCTGCTGGCCGAGGCCGGCTCGGGCGTCGCGACGCTGGCGGTGCCCGGCACCAGCGGCGTGCCCGCGACGTCGGCCGCCGAGACGCTCGTCCTGCCCTACAACGACCGCGCCGCCGTGGCGGCCGCCTTCGAGGCCCACGGGTCGCGCATCGCGTGCCTGATCACCGAGGCCTCGCCGGGCAACATGGGCGTCGTGCCGCCGGCGCCGGGCTTCAACGCCTTCCTCGCCGAGACCTGCCGCGCCCACGGCGCCCTGTTCATCAGCGACGAGGTGATGACCGGCTTCCGCGCGACCGAGCAGGGCGGGTGGGGCCTCGACGGCGCCGTCGAGGGCTGGACGCCCGACCTGATGACCTTCGGCAAGGTGATGGGCGGCGGGTTCCCGGCGGCGGCCTTCGGCGGTCGCGCCGACCTGATGGCCCACCTCGCGCCCGAGGGCCCCGTCTACCAGGCCGGCACGCTCTCGGGGAACCCGGTCGCCACGACGGCCGGTCTCGCCACCCTGCGGCTCGCGACGCCCGACGTCTACGCGCAGCTCGACGCCACCGCGCAGACCATCCGTGCCGCTGCCACCGAGCACCTCCGGGCCGCCGGCGTCCCGCACGTCGTCCAGACCGCCGGCACCATGTTCTCGGTGTTCTTCCGCGACGGCGCGGTCCGCGACTTCGCCGAGGCGAGCCAGCAGGACACCGGCGCCTACGCCGCGTTCTTCCACTCGATGCTCGACCAGGGCGTCTACCTGCCCCCGTCGGCGTACGAGGCGTGGTTCGTCTCCTCGGCCCACGACGACCGCGCCGTGTCCACCATCATCGATGCTCTGCCGGCCGCCGCGTCCGCGGCCGCCGCGGCGGGAGGTCACTGACATGGGAGTCCAGACCATCGTCCACCTGCTCCGGCACGGTGAGGTCCACAACCCCGGGGGCGTGCTCTACGGCCGGATGGACGGGTTCCACCTGTCCGACCTCGGCAACCAGATGGCGCAGCGGATCGCGGAGACGATCGGCGACCGCGACATCGTCCACCTCCGTTCGTCGCCGCTCGAGCGCGCGCAGGAGACCCTCGCGCCGCTGGCGGCGCGGCTCGCGATGACGCCGCAGATCGACCCGCGGGTGATCGAGTCGGGCAACAAGTTCCAGGGCGTCGAACTTCAGCGACGGCGCGAAGACGTTCCTCAAGCGTCCCGGCCTGCTGCGCCACATGTACAACCCGTTCACGCCGTCGTGGGGCGAGCCCTACGACCAGATCGCCGGCCGGATGATGGCGGCGGTCCACGACGCACGCGAGTCCGCGGCCGGCCACGAGGCCGTCGTGGTGTCCCACCAGCTGCCCATCTGGACGACACGACTGTTCCTGGAGAAGCGCAGCTACCTCCACCACCCCAAGACCCGCCAGTGCACGCTGTGCTCGCTGACGAGCGTCGTCTTCGACGACGACCGGGTGACGCAGGTCCGCTACTCCGAGCCGGCCGGTGACCTGATCCCGGTGGCCGACCGCTCCGCCCCGTTCTCCGCCGGTGGTGCCTCGCAGGAGGACCGGCCCTGAAGCTCGCCCGCCTGCTCCTCGGCCCGCTCCTGGGCCTCGCCTGCCTGCTCGCGCTCGCGGGCTGCTCCGGGTTGTCCGGGACCGGCGACAAGGGCTACATCTCGGGCACCGGCGTCCCGACCGAGGTGGCGCCGGCCGACCGCGGGGAGCCCGTCGAGCTCACCGGCACCGACCTCGAGGGAGGCGACGTCGACGTCGCCGACCTGCGCGGCGGACCCGTGGTCGTCAACGTGTGGGCGTCGTGGTGCCCGCCGTGCATCAAGGAGCAGCCCGACCTCAACGCGGCCGCCGCCGAGCTCGGCGACGACGTGCAGTTCCTCGGTCTCAACATCCGTGACGCCTCGCAGGACGACGCGGCGGCCTACGTCCGCGACCTCGACGTGCCCTACTCCTCGATCTACTCCGCCGACGGCTCCGCGCTGCTGCCGTTCGCCGGCACCCTGACGCCGCGGTCCATCCCGAGCACGGTCGTCCTCGACGCCGAGGGCCGCGTCGCGGCGTCGGTCAACGGTCGGATCCCGACCACCCAGACGCTCATCTCCCTCGTCGAGGCGGTCCGCGATGAGTGAGTGGTTCCAGGAGACGGCGCTGTCCGGGTCGATGGTGCTGGCCCTCCCGGTCGCCCTCGCCGCCGGCCTGATCTCGTTCTTCAGCCCGTGCGTCATCCCGCTGCTGCCGGGCTACCTGTCCTACGCCACCGGCATCTCCGGGGGAGACCTCGACCAGGCGCGTCGTGGCCGGATGGTGCTCGGCGCGACGCTCTTCGTGCTCGGCTTCTCGGTCGTCTTCGTGCTGCTCGGCAGCCTCACCGGCGCGGCCGGGGCGTGGCTGTTCACCCACACGCGCCAGCTCAACGTCGTCCTCGGGGTCATCACGATCCTGCTCGGCATCGCGTTCCTCGGCGCGTTCGGCTTCCTGCAGCGCGACTGGCGCATCCACAAGGTGCCCGCGGTCGGGCTGGCGGCGGCGCCGCTGCTCGGCTTCCTCTTCGGCGTCGGCTGGACGCCGTGCGTCGGCCCCACCCTCGCGGCGATCAACGTGCTGTCGGTCAACGAGGCGACCGCCGGTCGCGGGGCGCTGCTCTCCGCGGTGTTCGCGCTGGGCCTCGGGCTGCCGTTCATCGCCGCGGCCTTCGCCTACCGGCGCATGCTGGGCGCGTTCGCCGTGATCCGCCGCCACCAGATGCTGGTCGTACGCCTCGGCGGCGTGATGATGATCCTGGTCGGCATCCTGCTCGTCACCGGCTGGTGGGACCGCATCGTGCAGTGGCTCCAGCTGCAGGTGGTCCAGGGATTCACGGTGCCGGTGTGACCGACCTCCAGCCCGACCTCGGGCAACGGCCCTCCGACGACCGTCAGGCGACCGCGCTCCCGAACGACCTCACGGCCCGCGAGCTGGCCCGGTGGTCGTGGCGGCAGCTCACCTCGATGCGCACCGCCCTGGTGCTGCTCCTGCTGCTGGCGCTCGCCGCGATCCCCGGGTCGGTGATCCCGCAGGAGAACATCGACTCCCTGGCGGTCTCGCAGTGGCGCGACGACCACCCGCGGCTCGCGCCGATCTGGGACCGCCTCGACCTGTTCTCGGTCTACGGCTCGGTGTGGTTCGCCGCGATCTACATCCTGCTGATGATCTCGCTGGTGGGCTGCATCATCCCGCGCCTGTTCGTCTACTACCGCGCCATGCGCGCGAAGCCCCCGAAGGCGCCCCGCCACCTCTCGCGCCTGCCGGAGAGCACGTCGTACACCACCCACGAGGACCCCGACGCCGTCCTGGCCCGAGCCGCGGACGTGATGAAGGGGAGGCGCTTCCGCGTCGACCACGTCGCGGGCGAGTCCGACGCGGTCGCCGCCGAGCGCGGCTACCTCCGCGAGGCCGGCAACCTGGTCTTCCACCTCGCCGTGATCGTCGTGCTCGTGGGCGTCGCCGCCGGCAGCCTGTTCGGCTACAAGGGCGGCGTCATCCTGCTCAACGGCACCGACTACGGCTTCTCCAACAACCTCACCCAGTACGACGACTTCGCCCCGGGCGCGCTCTTCGACCCCGACGTGATGGAGCCGTTCTCCTTCAGCATCACCGACTTCGACGTCGACTGGCTCACCGAGGGCAAGCGGGCCGGGATGGCGCGCGAGTTCGTCGCGAAGCTCGACTACACGACCGAGCCGGGCGGCGAGGACAAGACCTACGACCTCAAGGTCAACCACCCGCTGTCCATCGGCGGCACCGACATCTTCCTCATCGGCCACGGCTACGCGCCGGTGATCACGATCCGCGACGGCGAGGGCAACGTCGCCAAGAGCGGCCCGGTGGTCTTCCTGCCGACCAACGGCCAGACGTTCGAGTCCTTCGGCGTCGTCAAGGCGCCGTTCGCCAAGCCCGGTCAGATCGGCCTCGAGGGCGCGTTCTACCCGACGTTCGCGATGGGCAAGGACGCCGACGGCAACCTCACGATGCCGGCGTCGGTCTTCGGCGAGGCGCTCGACCCGCTCGTCTCGCTGAGCCTGTGGACCGGCAACATCGGGGTGGACGACGGCAGCGCCCAGTCCGTCTACGTCCTCGACAAGGCCGATGCCACCCAGGTGACGAAGCCCAACGGCCAGCCGTTCCGCATGGACCTGCGCCCCGGCGAGACCGCGACGCTGCCCGACGGCCTCGGCACGGTGACGTTCGACGGCCTGCAGCGGTGGAACAAGATCCAGGTCAGCCGCAGCCCGGGCTCGCTGGTCGCGCTCTCGGGCGTCGTCGTCGCGCTCCTCGGCCTGCTGGGCTCGCTCTTCGTGCGCCCGCGCCGGATGTGGGTGCGCGCACGCCGGCAGGAGGACGGCACCACGCTCGTCGAGGTCGCCCGCCTCGACCGGTCGTCCGGTGGGGACCCCGAGGACGGCGCAGCCGAGCTCGGGGAGGTCGTGGCAGCCTTGCAGGAGCAGACTGGCGTGAAGACCGACAGCAACAGGGAGGACGAGTCGTGACCGACCCACAGTGGGAGGTGTTCAGCTACGAGGCCGTCATCGCCGCCGCGGTGCTCTACTTCCTCGCGATGCTGGCCTACTTCTTCGAGCTGGCGAGCCTGCGCACGGCGAGCAAGGAGGCCGAGATCGTGTCCGTCGGCGCGGACGGCGGCGCTGCCAGCAGCGCCGTCGCGCTCGACCGGGAGCCCGCCCCGAGCCGCCGGAGCGAGGTTGCCGGCCGGCTGGGCCTCGTCCTGACCGTCTTCGCCGTCGTCGTGCACTTCGTGGCCCTTGTCGCGCGCGGTCTCGCGGCCGACCCCAACCGGGTGCCCTGGGGCAACATGTACGAGTTCACGATCTCGGGCACCTTCGTGGTCGCACTCATCTTCGTGCTGGCCACGCTGCGCATCGACATCGAGTGGCTCGGACCGCTCGTCACCACCTTCGTGGTGGCCGCGCTGATGGCGGCGTTCCTCGGCCTCGACGACGCGGTGCTGCCGCTGCCCGACGCGCTCAACTCGCCCTGGCTGGTGATCCACGTGGTGTCGGCGGTGATCTCCACCGGTGCCTTCACCCTCGGCGCGCTGCTCTCGGGGCTGTACCTCGTGAAGTCACGCTCGTCGGTGACCACCGGCTACCTCGCCCGTGTGCCCGAGCCCAAGGTCCTCGACCGGCTGTCCTACCGGATGCACGCCTTCGGCTTCCCGGTGTGGACCTTCGCCGTCCTCATCACCGGTCCGATCTGGGCGCACCAGGCGTGGGGGGCCTACTGGAACTGGGACCCCAAGGAGGTGTGGGCCTTCATCACCTGGGTGGTCTACGCCGCCTACCTGCACGCCCGCGCGACCGCGGGCTGGCGTGGTCGCAACGCGGCGATCCTGGCGCTGGTCGGTGTCGCGACGCTGTGGTTCAACTTCATCGGCATCAACTTCTTCAGCTCCAGCAGCCAGCACTCCTACGCCGAGGGAGCCGCGCCGGAGATGTCAGTCGTCCTCGGGCTTGCGGGGCCGGTCGAGGTTGCGCAGGAAGTCGGGGTCGTCGTCGGGGCCGATCACCCGCGGGCGTGACGAGCCGCCGCCGTCGAGGCGACGCAGCGTCACCTTGACGAGGAACCACACGACGACCGCGATCAGGGCGACGACGAGCAGGACCTTCAGCATTCCTCCAATGTAGTCGGGGGAGCCTAGGCTGGGGGCGTGAAGGAGTTCGTTGTCTACACCGCCATGCGGATCGTGCTGTTCGTGGCGTCGTTCGGTGTCGTGGTGGGTGTGATGGCCCTCTTCTTCGACGGTCGCTACAACCTCTTCTGGGCCGTGATCCTGGCCTTCCTGATCTCCGGCATCGCGTCCTACTTCATCCTCAACCGGCAGCGCGAGGCCTTCGCGCGGCGCGTCGAGTCGCGCGCGTCCCGGGCGTCTGCGGCCTTCGAGGAGCGCAAGGCGCGCGAGGACCAGGACTGACGCGAGACTGACGCGAGCGTGATCTGGTGCCCGGTCCGATGCAGCTGCGGGTGACGCGGAGCCAGGCGCTCGCCTGGCGGATGCGTCGCCAGCACCTGCTCACCGGCGCCGCCGACCCGACCGAGGTCGTCCGGACGCTGGCCGCGGTGTCCGTCTTCGGCTCCGACCCCGACCTGTCCGTACGCCGTCGGCTCGCGTCCCCGGGCGAGCCGGGGGAGGTGCAGCGGGCCCTCACCGACGGCCGGCTGGTGCGGACGTTCTCGTTCCGCGGGTCGGTGCAGGTGATGGCCCCCGAGACCGCCGGCACCTACCTCGCGCTCCGGTCGGCGGGACGGCAGTGGGCGTTGCGGAGCTGGGTCGAGCACTACCGGCTCACTGCCGACGAGTGGCCGGACCTGCGGGCGGTCGTCCGCGAGGTCCTCGCGTACGGTCCGGTGCCGCCGCAGGCCGTCGCCGACGTGCTCGCCGGGCACCCGCGCTTCGCCCACCTGGCCAAGGAGTTCGCGGAGCCCAACCCCACCTTCCTCAAGCCCTTCGCGTGGCAGGGCGACCTCGTGCTCGGTCCGGACCTCTCCGGCCCGCTGGAGCTGCAGAGCCCCACGCTGGCACCCGGGTGGGCGGGCGTGCCGGACCTCGAGGAGGCGGGACCGCGCGCCGTCCTGGAGTACGTCGACGCGTACGGCCCGACGACTCCGGAGCACGTCCAGCACTGGCTCGGCGGCGGGCTGAGCGCCGGCCGCAAGCGGTTGGAGCGGTGGTGGCGCGAGGTCGCGGGCGACCTCGTCGAGGTCGACGTCGAGGGGGAGGCGCGCTGGCACCTCGCGTCCCGGGTCGACGACCTCGCGACCACCCGGCCCGATCCGACGGTGGTGCTGCTGCCGGGCAAGGACGACTGGGTGATGGGCCCGGGCACCCAGGACCCGTGGGTCGTGCCGGGCGGGCACCGCACCGCCATGACCCGCGGGGCCAACCCGGTGCTGGTCGACGGCGTCGTCGCGGGCACGTGGCGGGTCCGGGTCGACGTGCTCGAGGTCGACGTGCCGACGTCCGTCGAGCTGGCGGCCGAGGCGACCCGGCTGGGGTCGCTCCTCGGCGTCGACCTCGACCTCAGAACCCCGTGAGGTTGTAGGCCGGCTCGCGGAGGTCCGCCATCGCGGCGAAGCGTCGTACGTCGTCGTCCGTGCCGTCGACCCGCCCGGCCCGGCGCAGCTGACCCACCGGCACGTTGCCGAGGTAGAGCGCGCCGAGGGTCTCGGCCGTCACCCGGACGGTCGCGTCGTCGTCAGTGGGGGTGACCGTCGCGACGCCCTCCTCGGTGGTCACCGCGAAGCGACCGGCCGCGTGCCCCTGGGGGTCGTCGACCTCGAGCACGACCGTCCCGTCCGCGGCCCAGGGGCGGGCCACGAGCGCGCGGGGCACGTCGAGCACCCGCAGCCAGAGGAACTCGACGAGCTCGGTGGTCTTCACCCGATTGAGGTCGGTCAGTGCCCACATGAGCGGGTCGTCGGGGTGGACGATGTTGAACGTCACGGTCCTCACCCGGTCCAGCGACGCCAGGAACGACCACAGCCCCAGCTGGGCCTGCGGCGTCAGGGCTGCCATCTCGTCGACCTTCACCGCGTCCTTCTCCTCGTGCTTGAAGATCGCGAAGCCGTCCACGCGCCCGTCGCCGTCGAGGTGGACCGCGGTACGGATCTTGCGGTGGGCGCCGTTGCCGCTGAAGTCGTACGACCCGGTGTGCATGTCCTGGTACGGCGACGGCCACGCGACAGACCCGCGCTGCCGCGCGTGGAACGTGTCGAAGACGGCTTTCACGTGCGGCCAGGCGTCGGCCGGCTCGAGGAGCTCGACGCGACCGGGATCGGCGAAGGTGCGGAAGGCGAAGCCCGGGGTCGTGTCGACGTCCACGCCCTGCCGGAACGTCGCGGGCCCGAAGCCCCACCGGCCGTAGATCGTCGCCTCGGATGCCGTCAGTGCCGCGATCGGAACGCCCTTCGCCACGGCGTCGTCGAGGTCGTCCTCGATCATCCGGCGCAGCAGGCCGCGGCGCCGGTGTGCGGCACTGGTCGTGACGTCGGTGATCATCCGCAGCGGGAGCAGCTCCCGGCCGGCGTTCAACGTCTTGTCGAGGCTGGCGTACGTCGCGACCGGCATCGGTCCGGCGCCGAAATCGCCCTCGGGCAACCACGCACCGCGGACGATGACCTCGTCCGCGCGGTAGTGGCGTACCCACCGTTCGATGAGCTCGTCCTCGGGGCGCGGGTCGCGAAAGCCGCGCAGGACGGCGCCGATCCAGCCGTTCCGCCGGACCACCGCCTCGTCCGACTCGTCGGAGAAGTCGAGGATCGCGAAGTCGTAGTCCACCCGACCACGCTAGTGAGCCCGCTCCCTGCGGGCCACGGGTTATCCGGCACTCAGCCCAGGACCAGCAGCGGCACCGCCACGAGGACCGACCAGATCAGCTCCGCGGCACCCGTGGCGGCCAGGACGGGGATGAGGGCCGGGCCCGTGGCGCCGCCCAGGACGGAGCGGGTGGGCGGCAGCACCCGGACCAGGAAGCCGAGGCCGACGAGCGCCCACCAGGTCGTGGAGACCGCGACGGCGACCACGGCCGCGGCGGCGACGAGCACGAGGAGGGCGTAGACGTAGCGAGTGCGCTCGTCGCCGAGCCGCACGGCCAGCGTCCGCTTGCCGGAGACGGTGTCGGTGGGGATGTCCCGCAGGTTGTTGGCGACGAGGATCGCGCAGGCGAGCGCTCCGACCCCGACGCCGGCGTAGAGGGCCGGCCACTCCCACGTCTCGGTCTGGACGTAGGTCGTGCCGATGACCGCCACGAGGCCGAAGAAGACGAAGACCATCACCTCGCCGAGGCCGAGGTAGCCGTAGGGCTTCTCGCCGCCGGTGTAGAACCAGGCGGCGACCACGCACACCAGGCCGACCGCGACGAGCCACCACGCGGTGGTGGCGGCGAGGACCAGCCCGGCCGCGGCAGCCACGCCGAAGGCGGCGAAGGCGGCGGTCTTCACCGCGCGCGGTGACGCCGCTCCCGAGCCGACGAGGCGCATCGGGCCGACGCGGTCGGCGTCGGTGCCGCGGACGCCGTCGGAGTAGTCGTTGGCGTAGTTGACGCCGACCTGCAGGGCGAGGCTGACGACCAGCGCGAGGAGCGCCTTCCACCACACCGCCTGGTCGACGTACGCCGCCACGCCGGTGCCGGCGAGCACGGGCGCGACCGCGGCGGGGAGGGTGCGCGGTCGGGCGCCGGCGAGCCAGTCAGCGGAGGAGGTCACCGCTGGATTCTGGCAGTGGCGCATCCGGTCCGGGCATCGAGGGCGGTCCGGGCGCTGGCGCCTGCTGCGGCTCGGGGGCGCCGGCGCGTGCGTCGGCGAGGACGTCAGCCGGCACGTTCTGCTCGAGGAAGCGACGCGCGGCGTGCGCGGCGACGTGGAGCCCCACCGCGCCGGCGGTGACGATGGCGGCGATGGTGAGCCAGCCGAAGGCACCCCACTGCATGGCGAGGAAGCCGTAGACCGCCGGTGCCCAGAACCTCCCCAAGGTGCCGCCCAGCTCCGAGACGCCCTGGTAGTCGCCGCGACGTCGCGGGTCCATCAGCTCCGCCTCGAGGGTCCAGCCCGAGGCAGAGAGGAAGAGCTCGGCCCACGTCAGGACGACGTGGCCCAGGAAGAACAGCACGATGGTGATCCAGCCGACCGTCTGGTGCGTCGCCAGCGTGATCAGGCAGGTGAGCACGAAGAAGAGGGTCGACAGCCGCACTGCTCGCAGGGCCGTGCTGATGTCGTGGATGCCTCGCGACGTCAGCCGGGGCAGCACGATGCACATGAGCGTGTTGGTGCCGAAGAGGATGGCGACGAGCACCTTGGGGGCGTCGGTCTCGGTCACCAGCCAGACCGGGATGACCGTGTGCAGCAGCACCTGGTTGGTCCACATGACCCCGGTGAAGGTGGTCACCGCGATCCAGGCGCGGTTGCGGATCGCGGGGATGCCCTCCGGCTTCGCTCGCGGCTCGGTGCTGCGGACGTCGTGGCTGGCGTCGGGCAGCCGGAGGATCGCCGCACTGTTGGCCAGGAACAGCACGGCGCTCAGGACGGGCGCCCAGCGGAGCGCGTCGGTGCCGAAGGCGATGGCCCCGGCGCCGAGGAAGGCGCCGATGCTGAAGCCGACGTTGAGGGCGGAGTACATGTAGGCGCGGGACTCCACCCGCTCCGCCGGAGGGAGGACGTCGATGACGTAGGCGCCGTGGGCCGTCCCGCCCAGCGTGCCCGCGATCTCCATGGCCACCGCGAGGGCGACGTACTCGGGGAAGCTGTCGATGAACGGCCACGCCAGGAACAGCGCCCCCTGGACGACGGCGCTGAGGGACCACATGCGCTTGGGGCCGAAGTGGTCGACCAGCTTGCCCATCGGCACCGCGACCACGAAGCTCGCGATCGCAGCGATGGTGAGGCCGATCCCGACCTGGCCCAGGGACAGGCCGACGACGAGGGTGAAGAACACCGCCGAGCCGGCCAGGAAGGTGCCGTCTCCCGAGGCGAAGATCAGGGACTGCAGGGAGAGCCGTCCGGCCAGTGCGGACGGAGGTGTGGCATAGCGTTTCAGGGCGGTGAGCATCGCCGACCATCCTCTCCCGCGGCACCGACAGTCGTCGTGCGATTTTCGGACGCGACCGACGTGAGGTCCCTCTCGTCGGGGTGCGTCGGCCGTCGGGGTGTCCGGATCCGACGGCAGAGGGCGTACGACTCACGCGGGTGGCGGTGGCGCGGTCGGGCGCAACGTCCCCTCGAGCTCGATCATGAGGGCGTCCAGGTCGAGTGCCCACGTGTCGTGCGGGCCCGGAGCGGCGAGCCGTTGCATGCGGGCGCGCGCGCTGCGCAGGGCGTCTCGCAACGACCGCGCGCGGGTCCGGCCGGCTTCGTCGGGTGCCGTGGACTCGAGCAGGGTGAGCTCGTCCTCCGCGGCGGTGATACGGGTCTGGCTCACGGCCCAGCCGCCGGCCATCTCCTCGTGCGACCCCGCGAGTCGCAGCTCGCGCAGCAGGTCGCGTGCGAACCACTCGACCTCGGACTCCTGACGCTCCAGCCCCCGCTGCCACGCGGCCCGACGCCGTCCGCGTACCACCAGCGGGACGGCGACCAGGCATCCCAGCACCACGGCGGCCGCCACCCACCACACCCAGGACGGCACTCCTTCGTCCTCGCTCGACTGCCCCTCGGCTGTTGGGTCCTCGGGCGCCTGCGTGGCCGTCGGGGTGGGGGTCTCGGTGACCGTCTCGGTGGGAGTCTGGGTGGGGGTCTCGGTGACCGTCTCGGTGGGGGTCTGGGTGGGGGTCTCGGTGACCGTCTCGGTGGGGGTCTCGGTGGGGGTCTGGGTGCCCGACGGCGTGCGGGTCGGGGTGGGCACCGTCGCTGTGGGTGTGCGCGTGGGGCTGGGCAGCTCCGTCGCAGTCGGCGTGCGGGTCGGCGAGACGGTGGGGCCACCTCCCTCTCCACCGCCCTCTCCGCCACTCCCTCCGCAGGCCGCGAGCGGACTGAGCGCCACGAGCAGCAGGGCACAGAGACGGACGCGTCGCGTCAGGACGCTCGGGCGCACCGATCCTCCTCGAGGTCGTGGGTGTGATGCAGCCGGACAGGTGCGCCACACGCTGTCCGACCGCCGGCCGGCAGGCATCCTCCGTGCCGGGTGAGCCGAGCCCAGCCCTGGCCAGGGGATCCGTGCCGCCCGCCTCCCCCGCCGAGCGTGATGACAACCCCCTGGGCGCGGTGGACACTGGCAGCCATGCCGGGCCTCGGACGGGGTGCGGCCTCCGCGCTCGAAGGGATGATGGCGTGACGACGAAGAGCGACTTCTCCGAGGAGGAATGGACCCGGATCGTGCGGGCACCGTTCGTGGCCGGACTGGCGATCACCCTGGCCGATCCGGGCGGCCCGATCGAGGCCGCGAAGGAGACGATGGCCGCGATGAGGTCGGCCACCAGCCCGCCGAGCCGCGAGGAGCTCCTGGCCGACGTCGCGCTCGACGTCCAGGCGATGGTGCAGGAGCGCCGTCATCCGTTGAAGGGCTACAAGCCGACGGGTCCGGCGGTCGGGGACGAGGTGGTCGCCGAGCTCCGCGAGGTGGTGGAGGTCGTGGCCGCCAAGGCGTCTGCCGAGGAGGCAGCGGCGTACGGCGCGTGGCTGCTGGCGAGTGCGCAGGCCGCGGCCGACGCGGCCAAGGACGGTGGCTTCATGGGCTTCGGCGCCGAGCAGGTCAGCGCCGGTGAGCAGGCGATGCTCGACCGGGTCCGCCAGGCCGTCGCGACCTGAGGTTCAGCCGGCGGAGCCGGGAGCCGGGCACTCCGTGTCCAGCGCCTTGTTGCGCGCCGCCGCGCGGTAGGCGTCGAGGTCCCGCACGCCGCGCCTCCACATCGACAGCCACATCTCGGTCGCCTTCTCGGGCGACAGCGTGCCCATCCGGAGCATGTCCATGTCGTGCACGTGCGTGTCCCACGTGTCGATCGACGTCCTGGCCGTCCTGACCACGCCGAGCTCGGCCTCGACGAGGCGCGAGCACGAGCGGAGGGCTGCCGGTGCGGGACCCAGCAGCGCCGGCGCCGGGCAGTCCACGCCCGTGCGCTCGAGCGCGGTCCAGGCCTTCCGGAAACGGTCGACGTTGCGCTGCGCGCCCAGCCTGGTCTGGTTCCAGAAGGCCGTCGCCTGCTGCAGGGTGATCTCGCCGACCACGAGCTTGTTCATGGCGTCGACGTGCACGTCCCACTGCCGGAGGGCGGGTCGCGCCGCTCCGAGCGGGCTCTCGAGCGCCGCAGCCGCCTCGGAGCACCGTTCCGCCCGGGTGTCGGCCGGCTGCTGCGGCGGCGCCGGCGCGTCACTGCCGGCCGGCTCCGGATCCGGCTCGCCAGCGACGCTGCGACCGCTCGCCTGCAACGCAGCGTCACCACCGTCGTCGTCCACGACGCTGACCCAGAGGACCACGCCGAGCAGGCCCAGGACGGCACCCACCAGGAAGGTGAGGGTCAGCAGCTTGGCCGGGGCCGCCGATCCTGCGTTGATGTCCATCTGATCCTCCGACGACAGAGAGCGCGAGCAGTTCTCTGGAAGATAGATCGCAACCACGCCGACGGAAACCACCCTGTCGTGGGGATCAAGGTCGCGTCCGAGGTCGGGCGCGGCTACGGAGCCCGACCGTCCTCGTCGTCGGCCTCGTCCGGGGGGCGGCCCTGCGCCATCCGCGCGGTGTCGCGCCGGATCTGCTCGGCCCTGCGCCGCTCGAACAGCAAGATGGCCACGACGACCCCCACCATCACGACGACGGTGGCGACGAGCCGGTAGGCGTCCATCCCTCCACCATGCCACGCGGACCGGAGGGAGCCCGGGCCGCTGGAGCGGCTACGCGCCGGGCACCACGCGCATGTCGCGGTCGGCGCCGCCGTCGAGCGCGCGCAGCGCCTCCTGGTAGGCCTCGCTGTCGTGGGCGGCGACGGCCGCCTCCACCGACGGGAACTCGATCACGATCGTGCGGGTGGACTCGCCCTTCTCGAAGGTCACCTCCGGCACGCCCCGCACCATGAACCGGCCGCCTGCCGCGGTCAGTGCCGGACCCGCGAGCGTGGCGTAGGCCGCCACCTTGTCGGAGTCGTGGACGGCCTTGTAGGTGGTGATCCAGTACGCGGTCATGGGCGCGACCCTACGGCGTACGACCGCGGCCGGGACCGGCGCGACCACCGTGACCGTGGTCCACCCGCGCGGCGACGG
Organism: uncultured Actinomycetota bacterium; assembly: GCA_963701485.1. Classification (GTDB taxonomy): domain Bacteria; phylum Actinomycetota; class Actinomycetes; order Propionibacteriales; family Nocardioidaceae; genus Nocardioides. The sequence continues at coordinate 95,414 of CAVPAA010000004.1, read as the reverse complement.
GGGCAGCCACTAGCGTTCGTCGTGTGAGCTTCCTGCGTCCCTCGGACGAGCCCTCCGTCGCCGTCCGGCAGCTGTCGGGGTGGCTGGAGGCCGACGCCCCGCCACCGCTGCTGATCGAGACCTCCGGGTCGACGGGCCGGCCGAAGGGGGTCGTCCTCCCGCGCCGCGCGGTGCTCGCCAGCGTCGAGGCCTCCGCGCGTCGGCTGGGCGGCACCGGCCGGTGGCTGCTCGCGCTGCCATCGTCGTACGTCGCGGGGGTGCAGGTCATCGTCCGCTCCCTGGTGGCCGGTCACGAGCCCGTCGTCGTCGACGGCCTCGACATCGCGAGTGCGGTCGCGAGCGGCCCCGACGGCACCCCGACGTTCGCCTCGCTCGTGCCGACCCAGCTCCACCGGATCGTGGCCGACCCCGCGCAGGTCGCCGCCCTGGCCCGCTGCCACGCGGTCCTCGTCGGTGGCGGCGGCCTCGACCCCGACGTGCGCAGGCGCGCCGAGGAGCAGGGCGTCCGTGTCGTCGCCACCTACGGCTCCTCCGAGACCGCCGGCGGGTGCGTCTACGACGGCCTGCCCCTCGACGGGGTCGGCGTGGCGATCGGCGCGGAGGGACGCGTGCGCATCGCGGGTCCCACGCTCTTCAGCCACTACGCCGACGACCCCGGGCTGACCGCCGAGTCCGTCGTCGACGGCTGGTTCCTCACCTCCGACGCCGGCCGCCTCGACGAGGACGGACGCCTGCAGGTCATCGGTCGCGTCGACGACGTGGTCGTGAGCGGCGGCGTGAAGGTCCCGGTCACCGCCGTCGCCCGGCGGCTCCGCGAGCACCTCCTCGTCACCGACGCCGAGGTCCTCGGCGTCCCCGACGCGGAGTGGGGCCAGCGGGTCGTCGCCGTCGTCGTCGGCAACGCCGGCGAGGCCGAGCTGCGCGACTGGGTCAGCCTCGAGCACCCCCGGTCGTGGGCGCCGCGCGAGTTCCGGTGGGTCGAGAGCCTGCCGCTGCTGCCCAACGGCAAGGTCGACCGCCAGGCCATCCGGGCCGCGCTCTGATGGCCCCGCGTCGACGGTGGACGACCTGCACGTCTTCTCCATCCCGCTGCGCACCCGGTTCCGCGGCATCACGGTCCGTGAGGGCGTGCTGCTGCGCGGCGACGCCGGCTGGGGGGAGTGGTCGCCCTTCCTGGAGTACGACGACCCGACCAGCCGTCCGTGGCTCGCGTGCGCCCGCGAGGCGGCCGACGTCGGGTGGCCGGAGCCGCTGCGCACCGTGGTGCCCGTCAACGTCACCGTCCCGGCCACCGACCCCGCCCGGGCGCACGCCATCGTCACCGCCGGCGGCTGCCGCACGGCCAAGGTCAAGGTCGCCGAGCGCGGCCAGACGCTGGCCGACGACGTGGCGCGCGTCGAGGCGGTGCGCGACGCGCTCGGTCCGGACGGCCTGGTGCGGGTGGACGCCAACGGCGCGTGGGACGTCGACGAGGCGGTCCGCGCGATCGCCGCGATCGACCGCGCGGCCGGCGGGCTGGAGTACGTCGAGCAGCCGGTGATGGCCGTCGAGGACCTCGCTGTCGTACGACGGCGGGTCGACGTGCCGGTGGCCGCCGACGAGTCGATCCGCCGGGCCGAGGACCCCTACCGGGTCCGCGACCTCGAGGCCGCCGACATCGCCGTGCTGAAGGTGCAGCCGCTCGGCGGGGTGCGGGCCTGCCTGCGCATCGCCGAGGACATCGGCCTGCCGGTCGTGGTCTCCAGTGCCGTCGAGTCGAGCGTCGGCATCGCCGCCGGCGTGGCCCTCGCGGCCGCGCTCCCCGAGCTCCACCACGCGTGCGGGCTCGCGACCGTCCAGCTCCTGACCGACGACGTGGTCACCGAGCCGATGCTGCCCGTCGACGGCATGCTGCGGGTGGGCCGGCCGGTGGTGGACGGCGCGGCACTGGCGCGGCTCAGGGCCGACGAGGACCGGGTCGCCCACTGGCGCGACCGGCTGGCCGCGGTAGGGCAGGATCGGGCCTCGTGAACGACTCGACCACGCTCGCCCGCACGGTGGTGACGGCGCTCCGCGGTGCCGCGGTGCGCGAGGTGGTCCTCGCTCCCGGCTCGCGCAACGCCCCTCTGTCGTTCGCGCTCTACGACGCCCAGCGGCCCACCACGCCGGCCGAACCGGGACTCCGGCTGCACACGCGCATCGACGAGCGCACCGCCGCCTTCCTCGCCCTCGGCCTCGCGAAGACCAGCCGTCGCCCGGCCGCTGTCGTCTGCACCTCGGGCACTGCCGTGGCCAACCTCTTCCCGGCCGTGATGGAGGCAGCGCACGCGGGGGTGCCGCTCGTCGTCGTGACGGCGGACCGGCCCGCGCGGCTGCGCGGCACCGGCGCCAACCAGACCACCGACCAGGCCGGCCTCTTCGGTGTCTTCGCGCCGACCCTCGACGTGGCCACGGCGGACCTCGACGAGCTGCTCGGCTTCCTCCGGAGCAGCGGGGAACCGATGCCGCTGCACCTCAACGTCCAGCTCGACGACCCCCTGCTGCCCGACGACGACGGGTGGGACGTGGGCGAACCACCCGCGTGGGCAGCCACCCTCCAGGCTCCGGCGCGCGAGGTCGTCCGGCTCGACCTCGGTCCCCGCACCGTCGTCGTCGCCGGCGACGACGCCGGTCCGCCTGCCCGCGTCCTCGCCGAGAAGGCCGGCTGGCCACTGCTGGCCGAGCCGTCCAGCGGTTGCCGCACCGGCGACGCCGTGATCCGCACCTACCGCCTGCAGCTCGCGGGCGACCTCGGTCGACAGGTCGAGCGCGTGGTGGTCTTCGGCCACCCGACCCTGTCCCGCCCCGTCTCGCGTCTGCTCGCGCGCGACGACGTCGAGGTGGTCTCGGTCCGGCACCGCGGCATCTGGCCGGACCGGCCCTTCGCGGTCTCCGCCGAGGCAGACCACGTCGACGTGCCGGGTCCGGACGACCCGGCATGGGCCGACGCCTGGCGCGAGGCGGACCGCGCCACGTCGCGCGGGCTCGACCGGTTCCTCGCCGCCGAGCCCGACCTCACGCCGTACGAGGTGGCCGGTGCGGTCAGTCGCGCCCTGCCGCCCGGTGGCCTGCTGTTCGTCGGCGCCTCCAACCCGGTCCGCGACCTCGACCTGATGGTCGCCCGCTACGAGGTCGGCGGCCGCCGCAAGGTCATCGCCAACCGGGGCCTGGCCGGCATCGACGGCACGATCAGCTCGGCGATCGGCGCGGCGCTGGGCCGGCCGCGGTCCACGCGCGCCCTGGCCCTGATGGGCGACGTGACGTTCCTGCACGACACGACCGGCCTCTTCCTCGGCCCGCGCGAGGAGCGTCCCGACCTGACGATCGTCGTCGTCAACGACGACGGGGGGTCGATCTTCGCCACGCTCGAGCAGGGCGCCCCCGAGCACGCCGACCGCTTCGACACCCTCTTCGGCACCCCGCACGGCGCCGACCTCGCCAGCCTGTGCGCCGCCGCCCGGGTCCCGCACCTGCGGGTCGACAGCCTGCCCGAGCTGGAGCAGGCGCTCGCCATGCCGAACGGCGGGATCGAGGTCGTCGAGGCCCGCGTACGACGTGACAACCGCGCCGCGCTGGACGCAAAGATCCGCGCCCTGGTCCTTCCCTGAGAACAGGGAGAGTGGGCCAGGGCGCGGATCGTCGTGCCAGGTGGATCAGTCGATCAGGGCTGCGGGGTCTCCCACACGCGGACCCAGTCGACGTACATGTGCTGCGGGAGCTTCTTGTCCGACATCTCCAGCGCCTCGTAGTCGGAGGCGAGCAGGCTCAGGATCAGGTACTGGCGGGCCTTCGAGACGCGGGCCGACGTGCGCCAGGTCTCCTTGCCGTCGATGCGGAAGATGATCGTCTTGGGCGTCCACTGGACCGAGAAGACGTGGTAGTTCTTCGACCAGCCGTCCTTCTTGTTCTTCAGGAACGACTTCGAGTCCTTGATCCACGAGCCGGTCTTGATCAGGCGCTTGCCCTTGTACCAGTGGATGAAGCTGGTGAGGCCACCCTGGGGGTGCTTGTCACCGAAGTACTCGATGATGTCGATCTCGTGGCCGTCGCTGCCCGGGCCGTTGCCACCGTTGGGCTGCGACCAGAAGCTGGCGTGCTGGCCCTGCGACTTCTGCATCTTGATGCGGGCCGCGGCGACGCCGTAGCGGAAGTCGAACGCGCCCTCGGTGCCGACGTGGCCGTTGAGGCGGTAGGAGATCTTCTTGCTCTTCTTGCGCGAGGCGGCCTTGCACTTGCCCTTGGCCGACTTGTCCTTGATGACGCTCAGGCGCAGGGTGCCGCCGCCGACCTTGACGGCCTTCGGGTCACCCTTGGAGCACTTGCGCTTGCTCTGCGCCTCGTAGTCCTGGCCGCGCGATGCTCCACACGGGGCTGAGGGTGCTGCCGGAGAACTCGTCGGTGAAGGTCGGGGCCAGCCACTGCGAGGTGTCGGCGGCCGAGCTCGAGACCTTCTTGAGGCCCTTGAACTTCTGCGCGGTGACGCGGTAGGTCACGGCGGCGCCGCCCTTGGACACCACGGCCGAGAAGTTGGCGCGGCCGGACTTCTCCTGCTTGGCGGTGCCGACCTTCTTCCACGAGGAGCCGTTGAGCTGCTCGAGGACGACCTTGCGGCCGACCTTGACGGGCTTGATGGTGGCGGTCACGGCGCCCTTGGCCGAGTCGGCGCTGGCGGTGCGCTTGCCCTGCTGGACGATCTGCGGGAGCACCTCCAGGCTGATCTTCTGGCTGGCCTTCTTGGTCACCGACGTCGACGCGGGGCGTTCCGCGGAGTTGGTGGCCGAGCCGGTCTCGACCGTCAGGAGCAGGGACGCGGGCAGGAGCAGCGCGACGGCGCTGCCTGCGAGCACGCGGCGTGCAGACATGTAGGACTCTCTTCGTCTCGGGTGCGATTGGTGATTCCCCCAGGGCACTCCACCCGTCGGAGGCTGCCCCACCCTAACCTTCCGCCCCACCAGTACGACGATTCCCCACGCGCGGTGCGCGCCTAGTGTGGGGACCATGCGGATCACCAAGTTCGGCCACGCGTGCGTCCGGGTCCAGGGCGACGGCGGTGTCGTCGTCATCGACCCGGGAGTGTTCACCGACCCCGCCGCGCTCGAGGGCGCCGACGCCGTCCTGATCACCCACGAGCACCCCGACCACGTCCATCCCGACCACCTCCGCGGGAGCGGCGTGCCGATCTGGACCATCGCCGCGGTCGAGCGGCTGCTGCGCGAGCAGGCGCCCGAGGTCGCCGACCGCGTCACGGTCGTGCGGCCCGGTGACCGGCTCGAGGTCGCCGGGACGGCGGTCGAGGTCGTCGGCGAGAAGCACGCGGTGATCCACCCCGACTACGACCGCTTCGACAACTCCGGCTTCGTCCTCGAGTCCGGGGGAGCGAGCGTCTACCACCCGGGTGACGCGCTGACGCCGCCCGGTCGTGCGGTCGACGTCCTCCTCGCGCCGGTCAGCGCGCCGTGGCTCAAGGTCAGCGAGGCGATCGACTTCGTGCGCGAGGTCGCGGCGCCCCGCTCGCTGGCGATCCACGACCGCGTCTACAGCGACATCGGCCTCGACATGGTCGCCACCCACATGGGCAACCTCCTGCCGGCGGGCCAGGTGTTCGAGCGTCGCGAGCCGGGCCGGGACCTCTAGTCGGGACCGGGGGTCAGCCGGCGCCCAGCGCGTCGCGGACGGGCACGAACTTCGCCTGCGACTCGGCCAGCTCGGCCTCGGGGTCCGAGCTCGCCACGATGCCGCAGCCGGCGAACAGCCGCACGCCGGCCTCGGTCACCATCGCGGAGCGCAGTGCGATGCCCCACTCGCCGTCTCCGGAGGCGTCCATCCAGCCGACGGGGCCGGCGTAGCGCTCGCGCGGCATCCCCTCGATCTCGGCGATGAGGCGGGTGGCGTCGGTGGTCGGGGTGCCGCCCACCGCCGCCGAGGGGTGGAGCGACTCGGCCAGCTGCAGCGACGTCGCGTTGTCGTGGACCACGCCGTTGACGTCGGTGGCGAGGTGCATGACGTTGGGGAGGTGGAGGACGAACGGTGCCTCCGGCACGTTCATCGACGAGCAGTGCGGCTCGAGGGCGTCGGCGACCGAGCGCACGGCGTACTCGTGCTCCTCGAGGTCCTTCGACGAGCGGGCGAGGGTGGCGGCCAGCGCGAGGTCGCGCTCGTCGTCGCCCGTACGCCGGATCGTGCCGGCCAGCACGCGGGAGGTCACCAGGCCGCGCTCGCGGCGCACGAGCATCTCCGGGGTGGCGCCGAACAGGCCGTCGACGTGGAAGGTCCAGCACATCTCGTACTGCGCGGCCAGCCGCTGCAGCGGCCAGCGGACGTCGAGCGGCTCGTCGGTGGTCGCGATGAGGTCGCGGGCGAGCACCACCTTCTCCAGGTCGCCGGCGGAGATGCGGCGGACCGCCTCGGCCACGACCGACATCCACTCCTCGCCGTTGCGGGCACCGTCGGAGAAGACGAGGCCGACGGGCGGCTCGGGAGCAGCAGCGGGGACGAGCTCGGGTGCCTCGACGGAGACGGTGGTCAGCCAGGTCCGGTCGCCGCGGCGGCCCACGACGACCTGTGGGATGACGAGCAGGGACTCGCCCGGCTCGTCGGCGAACGCGAAGGCTCCGAACGAGACGAGGCCCGTGCCGGGCTCGGCGACCTGGTCCTCGACCTGGGCGCGCGCGACGGTCTCGGACCACCACTTCACCGCGTCGCTGAACCTGGTCGGTCCGGACGTCTCCAGACGGGCCGCGACTCCCCAGCCCACCAGGCCCTCGCCCCGGCGCAGCCAGCTGACCGCCTCGTGCCGCGGGCAGCAGGTCGAGGAGGGGGAGATCCGCCAGGTCCACCGGGACGGTGCGCACGACGAGCGGCGGGGTGGAGGCGGACGCGGGGGTCGTCACGAGGGGGGAGCCTACGCCGAGGCGTGGAGGGGGAGGAGGGGAGATCGGGCAAACGGCGAACAGGAGAGGCGCAGGTCACCTAGGTTGCGTCGGTAACCGCCACCCCCTAGGAGTCCGCACGTGCCTGCCCACGAATCTCCTCTCGTCCGGTTGGAACGCCACGCGCGCAACCGCGCGCTCGAGGTCGCCGTGACAGAGGTGCGCGACGGGACGTGGACCTCCCTGACGTGGAACGAGCTCTACCGGCGGGTGATCGACGGCGCCGCCGGCATGATCGAGGCCGGCGTCAATCCCGGCCAGGTCGTCGTCATCCGGGTCGCGACCGGTGCCCGCCAGCTCGAGCTCGAGCTCGCCACCCGGGTCGCCGGGGCGGTGCCGCTGCTGCTCCCCGAGCACCTCGACGCCGCCGAGGTGGGTCGGCTCCTCGACGAGGTCGAGGTGCGTCTCGTCGTCGTCGACGACGAGAGCCGGCTGTCGCTGCTCCGGCGTGCCGCCCTGGCCGACGCCCAGCTCTTCGAGTGCGACGACCGGTCGTGGGAACGTCTGCGGGGGATGGGGCTCGAGCGGCGCAAGCGCCAGCCCGACCTGCTGCCCTGGGTCGCCAGCGCCTGCGCGGGCGCGTCGTCCTCGCCGGTGCTGGGACTGCCGAGGGAGAAGAGCCAGGCCTGGCTGTTCCGGCCCGAGTGCTCCGGCGCGCTGTCCGAGCTCACCGGCACCGACGTCGTCCTGCTGACCGGCGAGGCGACCGACCGCTTCACGACCGTCGTGCGCGACGCGCACCTCACGTCGGGGTGCACCCTCGCCTGGGTCGAGACACCCGACCAGCTCGAGGGCGCCCTCGCCCACGTCCGACCCACGCACGTGCTGCTCGACCGTGGGGCGGCCAAGGCGCTGGACGACCTGCTCGAGTCGGCGACGGTCGACGGCTCTCCGTGGCACGAGACCCCGCGCGACGTCCTCGAGGCCATGTCGGCCCAGGTGGCCGAGGCGCGGCTGGGCTCGCGGGCGCGCAAGCTCGCCGCCGAGGTGTCGGCCCTTGCCCCCTGGTGGGGCGACCGGCTGCGGGTGCTCGTGATGGATGCCCGGGTCAACCGGACCGTCAGCGGCCTGGCGACGACGTTCGGCTTCCGCATCGGTCGCGTCGCGCACCACCCGGCCGTCCGGCTCGAGCTGGCGCGTGAGCACGCCGTGGTCGCCGTGCCCGCGGCGCCCAAGGTCGAGGCGGCCTCGGTGTCGCTCCCGCGTCGAGGGCGGGCGGGCGAGGGCCTGGACTCCGCGTTCTCGCTGGCGGGCACGTCCGGATCCTGAGCGGGCGCCGGCCGGGGGACACGTTTCCCACACGAGCCGGACAACGGCGGGTAAAGAGCCTGCCGCCCTCTGCGATCTCCCCCGAAAGTGGTCAAGCAGTCAACTTGATTCTCGGGGGGAGGGTCCACGATGGGCCACGTACCGGTCGCTCGCGCCCAGGCGCTTCCTGGTCGCACCGCGCCGCCACCTGTCCGCGCATCCGCGTGGCAGGCAGTCTCGCGCCACGCCCGTGACCGCGCCGACGACGTCGCGTACGTCGTCGCCGCGCCAGCGGGTCCCGTCCCCCGGACGTGGGCGGAGGTGGCCGCCGCCGTCGAGCGTGCGGCCGCCGGCCTCGTCCGCAGCGGGCTGAGGGTCGACCAGGTCGTCGTGTCCCTGCTGCCGTCCGACCACGCGCACCCCGAGCTCGACCTGGCCCTGCGGACCGTGGGGGCGGTCGTGGTCCACGTGGGACCCGACGCCGGTGCCGACGACCTCGCCCGCGAGCTCGCCGGCGTCGACGTACGCCTCGTGGTGGCCGAAGGGGCGGACGACGTCGCGCGCCTCGACGGCATCCCGCTGCCGCGCGCGGAGCTCTTCACCCTCGAGGGTGGTCGCGGATGGGCACGGCTCCTCGAGCTCGGCGCCGAGCGGCTGGTGATGGACCCCGAGGTCGTCCAGCGCGCCGACAGCATCGTGGACCCCGACGGCGTCGAGCCGCGGTTCTTCTCCGGCACGACGGCGCTGGGACGGGCACCGAGGACCCCGCTGCGGGACGGTGTCTTCGACCCCCGGGCCGTGGCCCTGGTCGCCGGGGGCCCTGCCGACCCGCTGCTGCACGTGGTGCGCGAGACGCACCTGTTCGTCGGGTTCACCCTGTGCGTCGTGCAGGACGCCGACCGGCTCCGTGACGTCGTCGCGCACACCCGCCCGACCGTCCTGGTCGTGCCGGAGCAGCGCGCCGAGGTGCTGCCCGGGGTCCTGGCGCTCCTCGCGCCGCACACCCCGGCCCGACGCCAGCGCGGGTGGCGGAGCGGGGCCGGCCGTACGGCGGGCAACGCCGCCGCGGCCAGGGGGCCGCTCGTGGTGACCCCCGCGCCGAGCGACGAGGTGCGCGCGAGCGTGGCCGCGATGGGCGGCGCCGTGGAGGTCGCCCACCTCGCCGACCCGAGGCCCGCCGACCTGCCCGAGCCGCCGCCGGTGGTGATGGGCGACGCCGCCCTGCTGCCGCGGCGGGCGCGACGCACCCCGGGCGACGACTTCGGCCTCCGCCTCGAGCCGGAGGTCGACGCCTCGGCGTTCCTGCCGTCGCTCCCCCTCATGTCGGGGGAGTCCTTCCTCGACCAGCTGCTTCTCTCGCGTGCCCGCCAGGCATCCGAGTGAGGGCGCGACGAGCTCGCCGCGCCGGCGCCGGGGCACCCGCCCCGGGGCACTCCCACTTCCCGCCGCACGACGCGGCGGGGAACCACACGAAAGGCACCACATGACCAACGTGGACGTGATCCTCAAGGAAGCAGTCGGCATCGACGGCGCGATCGCCGCGCTCCTCGTCGACTACCAGTCCGGCATGGCGCTGGGCCAGGCCGGCGACGCTGCCGCCCTCAACCTCGACATCGCCGCCGCCGGCAACACCGACGTGGTGCGGGCCAAGATGCGCACGATGGAGAGCCTCGGCCTCGACGACCAGATCGAGGACATCCTGATCACCCTCGGCAAGGCCTACCACCTGATCAACCTGCCCAAGGGTCACCCGGGCCTGTTCATCTACCTCGTGCTCGACAAGAGTCGCGCCAACCTCGCGATGGCGCGCCACAAGCTCGCCTCGCTCTCCACCCAGATCGAGATCTGAGCGTGGCACGACCGGGTCAGGAGCGGTAGACGATCACCTTGTCGCCGAGCCTGACCCGGTCGAACAGCCAGGCCACGACCGCGCGGTCGCGCACGTTGACGCAGCCGTGGGACGCCCCGTTGTAGCCGTTGGCCGCGAAGTCGGGGGAGTAGTGGACGGCCTGGCCCCCCGAGAAGAACATCGCGAACGGCATCGGGGTGTTGTAGAGGCTCGACACGTGGTCGCGCGACTTGCGGAACACCGAGAACGCCCCCTCGCGGGTGGGGAGCTCGTCCGAGCCGAAGCGCACCTCCACGGTCTGGAGGACGACGCCGTCGACGACCCAGCGCAGCGAGCGCGACGTCTTGTCGACGCACATCGCCCGGCCCGTCAGGCAGCGCTGGTCGAGGGCCGGGCCCGAGGGCACGACGTTGAACAGCTCGGCCCTGGTCGGCTCGCGGGTCATCTCCTCGAGCCGGGTCAGGGTGCGCCGGTCGACCGCGCCGGTCACCGGGATCCGGCGCTTGGCCTGGAACCCCTCCACGGCCTTCACGGTCGCCTGCGTGTAGCGGCCGGTCACCTTGGCGTCGTACCAGCGGACCTGCTTGAGCCGAGCCTGCACCCGGCGCACCCGCATGCCGGAGTCGCCCCGCTGCAGCAGTGGCTTGCCGGGCGTGTAGACGTTGTGCAGCGCCTCGGTCGTCGGCTGGGTCGTGAGGCTGACGATCTTGAGCCACGTGCGCTCGTCCACGATGCCGTCGGCGGTCCAGCCGCGGCGACGCTGGACGGTCGCGACGCCGTCGCGCGTCTCGCGGTCGAAGCTGCTGGTCACGACCTCGGAGTGGAGGCCGAGCTGGTGCAGCCGGCTCTGCAGGACCCGCACCCGCCAGCCGCGGTCGCCGAGCTGCATCGGGACGAAGCCGTCGCGTGCGGCCGACGCGGTCGGCGCGGCGGCGGACGCGGAGCCCGTCGCGGCGACGCCTGAGAGAGCGGTCAGGGCGCAGAGCAGCGCCAGGACGAGCGCGAGTGGGCGGTGGCGTGGCATGTGGGTCCTCCCGGGAAGCCGACGACGTCCGGCGACATCCGGCGACGTGGTGATCATAGGGACGCACGACGACACCCCCACGTTGCGCCTCCCGGGGCTCGGACGCCTACGCTCGCGGCGTGGCCCGCGCTGACCTGGACAAGCAACCGACCGACGTACGTCGCATGTTCGACACCGTGGCCAAGCGCTACGACCTCACCAACGACCTCATGACGGCCGGCATCCAGCGCACCTGGCGCCGGGCGATGGTCGACGCCGTCGCACCGCAGCGCGGGGACCTGGTCCTCGACCTCGCGGCCGGCACCGGGTGCTCGAGCGAGCCCTTCGGGGCCCACGGGGCGATCGCCGTGCCGTGCGACTTCTCCGTCGGCATGCTCCAGCAGGGCAAGAAGGACCGGCCCGCGCTGCCGTTCGTCGCCGGCGACGGCACCCGGCTGCCGTTCCTGGACGACACCTTCGACGCCGTCACCATCTCCTACGGGCTGCGCAACTTCGTCGACCCGGTCGCGGGGCTGAAGGAGATGCTCCGCGTCACGCGCCCGGGCGGGCGCCTCGTCGTGTGCGAGTTCAGCACGCCCACCAACGGCGCCCTGCGCACGGTCTACCTGGACGGCTTCATGCAGGCCCTGCCGCGGATCGCCTCGCTCACCGCGAGCGCGGCCGACGCCTACGTCTACCTCGCGGAGTCGATCCGTGCCTGGCCCGACCAGGAGGGCCTCGCCGCGATGGTCGCCGAGGCCGGCTGGCAGCGTCCCGAGTGGCGCAACCTCACAGGGGGCATCGTCGCCCTGCACCGCGCCACCGCCTGATCGAGCAGCCTCCATTTAGGTGACGCCTTCGTCACCTAAATGCGCAGGTCAGGGCGGCAATGGCCGGTGCCGAGGTGGTCTGCCCCCCGAGGTGACGCACGCCGCACCGGCGTCCTAGACTGTGGCGCGCGCCACTCGTGAAGCCATTCACAAAGTCACATGCCCGTCTGGGCGGGGCGCAGGTCCACCGGAAGGGAAGCGATGGAGCTCTACACGCCGATCCTGGCGCTGGCACTCATCGCGACGGGCTTCGCGGTCTTCTCCGTGATCATGAGCGCCGTCGTGGGTCCCAAGCGCTACAACCGGGCCAAGCTCGACTCCTACGAGTGCGGCATCGAGCCGACGCCGCAGCCCGTGGGCGGCGGCAGGATCCCGGTGAAGTACTTCATCACCGCGATGCTCTTCATCGTCTTCGACATCGAGATCATCTTCCTCTACCCGTGGGCCGTCCACTTCGACCAGATGGCCCTGTTCGGCCTCGTCGAGATGGTCCTCTTCATCGCAACTGTGTTCGTGGCGTACGCGTACGTATGGCGCCGCGGCGGACTGGACTGGGACTGAATCATGGGAATCGAAGAGAAGCTGCCCAGCGGCGTCCTGCTGACGACCGTCGAGGGCGTCGCGGGCTACATGCGCAAGGCGTCGTTCTGGCCCGCCACCTTCGGCCTGGCCTGCTGCGCCATCGAGATGATGACCACCGGCGGCCCCAAGTACGACCTCGCGCGCTTCGGCATGGAGGTCTTCCGCGCCAGCCCGCGCCAGGCCGACCTGATGATCGTCGCCGGCCGGGTGAGCCAGAAGATGGCCCCGGTCCTGCGCCAGATCTACGACCAGATGCCCGAGCCCAAGTGGGTCCTCGCGATGGGTGTGTGCGCCTCGTCGGGCGGCATGTTCAACAACTACGCGATCGTCCAGGGCGTCGACCACGTCGTCCCCGTCGACATGTACCTCCCCGGCTGCCCGCCGCGTCCGGAGATGCTCATCGACGCGATCCTCAAGCTGCACGACCAGGTCCAGAGCACCAAGCTGGGCGCCAACCGTCGTGACGAGGTCGCCGAGCTCGAGACCGCCGCGCTGCGCGCGCTGCCCACCTCGGAGATGAAGGGCCTGCTGCGATGACCGACAAGCCAGACGAGAAGCACGCCGGCAAGGCGCAGGACGAGTCGGACGACAAGACGGACAAGAACGAGGCCGCGCGTCCTGCCGAGGAGCGCAACCTCGAGAAGGCCAAGTCCGAGACGGGCACCGGCAGCGGCGTCGGTCAGCCGGCGCCGGAGCAGTCGCCGGAGAACCTTCCCGCGCCCACCGGCGAGGTGCACGCGGTCGGCGAGCGCCGCGGCATGTTCGGCGTCAGCGGCACGGGCGACACCTCCGGCTACGGCGGTCTCGTCAGCGCGAAGGTCTTCCCGGCCCCGTCCCAGAAGCCCTACGGCGGCTGGTTCGACGAGGTGGCGGGAGCGCTGGAGGCGCGGCTCGAGGCCACCGACCTCACCTCGGCCATCGAGAGCGTCGTGGTGCACCGCGGCGAGATCACCTTCCACGTGCGTCGCGAGGACCTGCCCTTCGTGGCGCAGATGCTGCGTGACGACGAGGCGCTGCGCTTCGAGCTCTGCTCCGGCGTCAGCGGGGTCCACTACCCCGACGACCACGGTCGCGAGCTGCACGCGGTCTACCACCTGACGTCGATGACCCACAACCGGCTCATCCGCGTCGAGGTCACCGCGCCGGACAGCGACCCCCACGTGCCGAGCCTGGTGAGCATCTACCCGACGCTCGACTGGCACGAGCGCGAGACGTACGACATGTTCGGGCTGATCTTCGACGGTCACCCCGCTCTGACCCGGGTGCTCATGCCGGACGACTGGCCGGGCCACCCGCAGCGCAAGGACTACCCGCTCGGCGGCATCCCCGTCGAGTACAAGGGTGGGTCCATCCCTCCGCCGGACCAGCGAAGGTCGTACAACTGATGACTACAGAGCAGGACTTCTACGCCGCGCCCGGCGACACCAGCCAGGGCAAGGTCTTCACCGTCACCGGCCAGGACTGGGACTCGATCACGCAGAGCATCGGCGAGTCCGCCGAGGAGCGGGTCGTGGTCAACATGGGCCCGCAGCACCCGTCGACCCACGGCGTGCTCCGGCTGATCCTGGAGCTGGAGGGCGAGACGGTCACCGAGGCCCGCTGCGGCATCGGCTACCTGCACACCGGCATCGAGAAGAACATGGAGTACCGCTCCTGGGTGCAGGGCACGACGTTCTGCACCCGCATGGACTACCTCTCCCCGTTCTACAACGAGGCGACCTACGCCCTCGGCGTCGAGCGGCTGCTCGACATCGAGGACGACATCCCCGAGAAGGCGCAGGTCATGCGGGTGCTCCTCATGGAGCTCAACCGGATGTCCTCCCACCTGGTCGCCATCGCGACCGGCGGGATGGAGATCGGCGCCCTGACCGTGATGACCATCGGCTTCCGCGAGCGTGAGCTCGTGCTCGACCTGTTCGAGCTGATCACCGGCCTCCGGATGAACCACGCGTTCATCCGCCCCGGCGGCGTCGCGCAGGACCTGCCGCCCGGCGCGCTCGACGAGATCCGCGACTTCATCGCCCTGATGAGGAAGCGCCTGCCGGAGTACGCCGCCCTCTGCAACGCCAACCCGATCTTCAAGGGCCGCCTCGAGGGCGTCGGCCACCTCGACCTCGCCGGGTGCATCGCGCTCGGCCTCACCGGTCCGGTGCTCCGCTCCACGGGCTACGCCTGGGACCTGCGCAAGACCCAGCCCTACTGCGGCTACGAGGACTACGACTTCGAGGTCCAGACCTGGGACACCGCCGACTCCTACGGCCGCTTCCGCATCCGGCTCAACGAGATGTGGGAGTCGCTCAAGATCGTCGAGCAGGCCGCCGACCGCCTCGCCGGTCTCGAGGGCGCGCCCGTGATGGTGGGCGACAAGAAGATCGCGTGGCCCAGCCAGCTCGCCATCGGCAGCGACGGCATGGGCAACAGCCTCGACCACATCCGCCACATCATGGGCGAGTCGATGGAGGCACTGATCCACCACTTCAAGCTGGTCACCGAGGGCTTCCGCGTCCCGGCCGGCCAGGCCTACGTCCCGATCGAGTCGCCTCGCGGCGAGCTGGGCGCCCACGTCGTCTCCGACGGCGGCACGCGTCCCTTCCGGGCGCACTTCCGCGACCCGTCGTTCACCAACCTGCAGGCGACGAGCGTGATGAGCGAGGGCGGCATGGTCGCCGACGTCATCGTCGCCATCGCCTCGATCGACCCCGTCATGGGAGGAGTCGACCGATGACCGTGGAGTCCAACGGGACCGAGCGCCTCGAGCGCGCCGGCCTGGGCGAGAACACCTGGGCGGAGCTGCGCGAGATCGCGGACCGCTACCCCGAGAAGCGTTCCGGCCTGCTGCCGATGCTGCACCTCGTGCAGTCGGTCGAGGGCCGGATCACGCCCGAGGGCATCGAGGCGTGCGCGGAGATCCTCGAGATCAGCGCCGCCGAGGTCAACGGGGTCGCGACGTTCTACACGATGTACAAGCGCAAGCCGGTCGGCGACTACCACGTCGGCGTCTGCACCAACACGCTGTGCGCGGTCATGGGCGGCGACCTGATCTTCGAGCGGCTCAAGGACCACCTCGACGTCGGCAACGACGAGACCACCGAGGACGGCAAGATCACCCTCGAGCACGTCGAGTGCAACGCGGCCTGCGACTACGCCCCGGTGATGATGGTCAACTGGGAGTTCATGGACAACCAGACGCCCGAGTCGGCCGTCCAGGTCGTCGACGACCTGCGCGCCGGCCGGGAGGTCCACTCGACCCGCGGGCCGCGGCTGTGCACCTGGCGCGAGGCCGAGCGCGTGCTCGCCGGCTTCCCCGACGACCGCGCCGACGAGGGGCCGGCCGCCGGCCCCGCCTCGCTGGCCGGCCTGGCCATCGCCCGCGAGAAGGGCTGGACCGCCGGCGCGGGCGCCGGCTCCGGTCCTGCTACCGAGAAGGGGGAGAGCAATGACTGACACCTTGACCCCGGTCCTCACCGACAACTGGGACGCCGACCGCGCCTGGACGCTGGCGTCGTACGAGGAGCGCGGTGGCTACGCCGCCCTCGACAAGGCGTTCGCGATGACGCCCGACGCCGTGATCGACACCGTCAAGGACTCCGGTCTCCGCGGCCGCGGTGGCGCCGGCTTCCCGACGGGCATGAAGTGGGGCTTCATCCCGCAGGACAACCCGCGGCCGAAGTACCTCGTGGTCAACGCCGACGAGTCCGAGCCCGGCACCTGCAAGGACATCCCGCTGATGATGGCCAGCCCGCACACGCTGGTCGAGGGCGTCATCGTCAGCTCCTACGCCATCCGCGCCAACACCGCGTTCATCTACGTGCGCGGCGAGGTCCTCCACGTCATCCGCCGCCTGCAGCGCGCGGTGCAGGAGGCCTACCTGGCGGGTCACCTCGGCAAGAACATCCACGGCTCGGGCTACGACCTCGACCTCATCGTGCACGCCGGTGCCGGCGCCTACATCTGCGGCGAGGAGACGGCCCTGCTCGAGGGCCTCGAGGGCCGTCGCGGCCAGCCGCGCCTGCGGCCGCCGTTCCCCGCCGTCGCCGGTCTCTACGCCAGCCCGACGGTGATCAACAACGTCGAGTCGATCGCGTCGGTGCCGAGCATCATCACCAACGGCGCCGCCTGGTTCGCCGGGATGGGCACCGAGAAGTCCAACGGCTTCGGCATCTTCAGCCTGTCGGGGCACGTGACCAACCCGGGCCAGTACGAGGCGCCGCTGGGCATCACCCTGCGGGAGCTCATCGACCTCGCCGGCGGCATGCGCGAGGGCCACGAGCTGAAGTTCTGGACGCCCGGCGGGTCGAGCACCCCGCTCCTGACGCCGGAGCACCTCGACGTGCCGCTCGACTTCGAGTCCGTCGGCGCAGCCGGCTCCATGCTCGGCACCCGCGCCCTGCAGCTCTTCGACGAGACCACCTGCGTGGTCCGCGCCGTGCTGCGGTGGACCGAGTTCTACAAGCACGAGTCCTGCGGCAAGTGCACCCCGTGCCGCGAGGGCACGTGGTGGCTGACGCAGACGATGGCCCGGCTCGAGAAGGGCGCAGGGCGACGAGGGCGACCTCGACCTGCTGCTCGACCAGTGCGACAACATCCTGGGCCGCTCGTTCTGCGCCCTCGGCGACGGTGCGACGAGCCCGATCTCGAGCTCGATCCAGCACTTCCGCGACGAGTACCTCGCACACCTGACCCACGGCGGCTGCCCGTTCGACCCGGCCGCCTCGACCGCCTTCGCACCCGTGGGAGCCTCTGCATGACCGCGACCGACAAGGCGCCGGAGAAGACCCTTCGAGCGGCGCTGGCGGCTCCTCAGGCAGCCCGACCTGGTCACCCTGACCATCGACGGCGTCCAGGTCAGCGTCCCCAAGGACACGCTGGTCATCCGCGCCGCCGAGCAGGTCGGCGTGCAGATCCCGCGCTTCTGCGACCACCCGCTGCTCGACCCGGTCGGCGCGTGCCGCCAGTGCCTGGTCGACATCCCCGACGCCGGCAACGGCCGCGGCTTCCCCAAGCCGCAGGCCTCGTGCACCCTGCCGGTCGCGGAGGGCATGGTCGTCAACACCCAGGCGACCAGCGAGGTGGCCGACAAGGCGCAGCAGGGCATCATGGAGTTCCTGCTCATCAACCACCCGCTCGACTGCCCGGTCTGCGACAAGGGCGGCGAGTGCCCCCTGCAGAACCAGGCGATGAGCAACGGCCGTGGCGAGAGCCGGTTCGCCGAGCGCGGTGGCATCAAGCGCACCTTCCCCAAGCCGATCAACATCTCCGCCCAGGTCCTGCTCGACCGCGAGCGCTGCGTGCTCTGCGCCCGCTGCACCCGCTTCTCCGAGCAGGTCGCCGGCGACCCGTTCATCGCCCTCGCCGAGCGCGGCGCGCTGCAGCAGGTCGCGATCTACGAGCGCGAGCCCTACGAGAGCTACTTCTCCGGCAACGCGATCCAGATCTGCCCGGTGGGTGCGCTCACCTCGGCCGACTACCGCTTCCGCTCGCGGCCCTTCGACCTCGTCTCCACGCCCGGTGTCGCCGAGCACGACGCCTGCGGGGCGGCGATCCGCGTCGACCACCGTCGCGGCAAGGTCATGCGACGCCTCGCCGGCAACGACCCCGAGGTCAACGAGGAGTGGATCAGCGACAAGGACCGCTTCGCGTTCCGCTACGCCCAGGTCGCGGACCGGATCACCTACCCGCAGGTCCGCGAGACCCTGCCCAACGGTGACCGGGGCGAGCTGCGCCCCGCGTCGTGGACCGAGGCGTTCGCCGTCGCCGCCCGCGGCCTCCGCGACGCCGGCGCCTCCGCCGTGCTCACCGGCGGCCGGCTGACCGTCGAGGACGCCTACGCCTACGCGAAGTTCGCCCGCGTCTCGCTCGGCACCAACGACATCGACTTCCGCGCCCGCCCGCACAGCGCCGAGGAGGCGAGCTTCCTCGCCTCCCAGGTGCGCGCTGTCCGCCGACGTCACCTACGCCGACCTCGACGCCGCACCCGTCGTGGTGCTGCTCGGCCTCGAGCCCGAGGACGAGGCGGCCACGCTCTTCCTGCGGCTGCGCAAGGCCGCCCAGGCGTGGTCGTACGCAGGTCGTGTCCGTGGCGCCCTACGCCTCGCGCGGACTGACGAAGATGAACGGCCGGCTCGTGCCGGCCGCCCCCGGCAGCCGAGGCCGAGGTGATCGGCTCGCTCAAGGACGCCGAGCACGGCATCTCCAAGGACGCCGTCATCCTCGTCGGCGAGCGCCTCGCCCTGACCCACGGCGCCCTCAGCGCTGCCGCGCGAGCTGGCGGCCGAGCACCGGCGCCCGCATCGCCTGGGTGCCGCGCCGTGCCGGTGACCGCGGTGCGGTCGAGGCCGGCGCGCTGCCCAACCTGCTGCCCGGCGGCCGTCCGCGTGACCGAGGCGGCGGCGCGCGTCGACCTGGCCGCCGCGTGGGGGGTGGACTCGCTGCCCGCCAAGGTCGGGCGCGACGGCAACGCGATCGTCGCGGCGCTGGCCTCAAGGGCGACCTCGGCGGCCTCGTCGTCGGTGGCGTCGACCCCGACGACACCGCCGACCCGGCCGCCTTCCGCGCGGCCCTCGACGCCGCCCGCTTCGTGGTCAGCCTCGAGCTGCGCGAGACCGACGTGACCCGCGTCGCCGACGTCGTCCTGCCGGTGGCCCCGGTCACCGACAAGGCCGGCACCTTCGTGACGTGGGACGGCCGCGCCGCGGTCCTTCGACGCCGGTCTTCGCCAACCCGGCCTCGCTGCCCGACCTGCGCGTGCTGTCCGGGATCGCCGACGAGCTCGCCGCGATCGGGCACGGCCACCCGCTCGGCTTCCGCACGGTCGACGAGGTCCGCGACGAGATGCAGGCCCTGGGCCCGTGGGACGGCGCCCGTCCGGCGCTCGACGCCGGCAAGCCGCCGAAGCCGGCCAAGGCCCCGAAGAAGGGCGAGGCCACCTTCGCCCTCGCCACCTGGAAGCAGCTCCTCGACCTCGGCTCGATGCAGGACGGCGAGGAGCACCTGCGTGCCACCGCCCGCAGGCCGGTCGCCCGCGTCAGCCGCGCGTCGTACGAGTCCGTGCTCGGCATGCTCGGCGCGCAGCCCGGCGCCGAGCAGCTCGTCACCGTCACCGGCGACCGCGGCAGCGTGACGCTGCCGGTCGTCGTCGCCGACATGCCCGACGGCGTCGTCTGGGTCCCGGCCCGGTCCTTCGGTCGCGGTGTCCTCGCCGAGCTCGCCTCGCCCGGCAGCACGGTCACCCTGAAGGGAGCCACCTCATGATGCAGCTCGCTCCGCTCGCGGCGGACCTGCCCGACCCGGGCCTGGCCGCCTTCGGCCACGACCCGTGGTGGGTGATCCTGCTCAAGGCCGTGCTCATCTTCCTGATCCTGGTGCTGCTGACGCTGTTCAACATCTGGTTCGAGCGCCGCGTCGTCGCCCGGATGCAGCACCGCGTCGGCCCCAACGTGCACGGCCCCTTCGGCCTGCTGCAGTCGCTCGCCGACGGCGTGAAGCTCGCGCTCAAGGAGGACATCGTCCCCAAGGCGGCGGACAAGGTCGTCTTCCTCGATCGCGCCGATCATCGCGGTCGTGCCGGCCTTCGTCACCTGGGCGGTCATCCCGCTCGGTCCCGTGGTGAACTTCTTCGGCCACGAGACCCCGCTGCAGCTCACCGACATGCCGGTGGCGGTGCTCTTCATGCTCGCCATCGCCTCGATCGGCATCTACGGCATCGTCCTCGGCGGCTGGTCGTCCGGCTCGACGTACTCCCTGCTGGGCGGCCTGCGCTCGAGCGCGCAGATGATCTCCTACGAGGTCGCGATGGGCCTCGCGCTCGTGGCGGTCTTCCTCTACGCCGGCTCGATGTCGACGTCGGAGATCGTCGCCGCGCAGGACCGGCTGTGGTTCGGCCTGATCCTGCTGCCGTCGTTCGTCATCTACGTGATCTCGATGGTCGGCGAGACCAACCGCGCCCCCTTCGACCTCCCCGAGGCCGAGGGCGAGCTGGTCGGCGGCTTCCACACCGAGTACTCCAGCCTGAAGTTCGCGCTGTTCTTCCTCGCCGAGTACATCAACCTCGCCACCGTCTCGGCCATCGCCACCACGCTGTTCCTCGGCGGCTGGGCGGCCCCGTGGGGCATCGAGAACGTGTGGGACGGCGCCAACAGCGGCTACTGGCCGCTGCTCTGGTTCTTCGGCAAGGTCTTCATCTTCATCTTCCTGTTCGTCTGGCTGCGCGGCTCGCTGCCGCGCATGCGCTACGACCAGTTCATGGCGCTCGGCTGGAAGGTCCTGATCCCGGTCTCGCTGGCCTGGATCGTGGCCGTCGCGACCATCCGCGTCATCTCGCTCGAGGGCAACATCAACCGCACCTACCTCGTGGCCGCGATCGCCGTCCTGCTCGTCCTCACCGTGGTGCTGATGTTCGTCGGCGACCGGGGCGACAAGCCGACGAGCAGAGCCCGGTCGAGGCGAGCGACGAGCCGCACGACGCGTTCGCCGGCGGCTTCCCCGTGCCGCCGATGCCCGCGGGCGGCGCCGTGCGCGGAGCCGCCGCGCCGCTGACGTTCGCCCAGAGCCGCACCACCGTCACCGCTTCAGCGGAGGAGAACCATGAGTGAGTCCCCTCAGTCCGGACAGGGGTCCAAGGGCATCAAGGAGAGCCTCTGGGACCCGATCGCCGGGTTCGGCGTCACCTTCCGGACGATGTTCAAGAAGGTCGTCACCGAGCAGTACCCGTTCGAGAAGCTGCCGACGGCTCCGCGCTTCCACGGCCGCCACCAGCTCAACCGCTGGCCCGACGGCCTGGAGAAGTGCATCGGCTGCGAGCTGTGCGCGTGGGCCTGCCCGGCCGACGCCATCTACGTGGAGGGCGCGTCCAACGTCGACCTCCCCGACGGCTCGGGACGCTTCAGCCCCGGCGAGCGCTACGGCCGCGTCTACCAGATCAACTACCTGCGCTGCATCCTGTGCGGGCTCTGCATCGAGGCGTGCCCGACCCGCGCGCTCACGATGACCAACGAGTACGAGCTGGCCGACAACAACCGCGCCGACCTCATCTACGAGAAGTCCGACCTGCTGGCCCCGCTGCTGCCGGGCATGGAGGAGCCGCCGCACGCGATGCGGCTCGGCGACGACGAGGGCGACTACTACCGGGGGGCCACAAGATGACGTTCTGGATCCTGGCCCCGATCATGGTGGCCGCCGCGCTGGGCATCCTGTTCGTCCGCAAGGCCGTGCACGCCGCGCTGCTGCTCGCCGTGGTGATGATCAGCCTGGCGTTCCTCTACGCCGTGCTCGACGCCCCGTTCCTCTTCGCGGTGCAGATCATCGTCTACACCGGCGCGATCCTCATGCTCTTCCTCTTCGTGATGATGCTGATCGGCGTCGACGCGACCGACTCCGTCGTGGAGACGATCCGCGGCCAGCGCGTGATGGCGATCGTCCTCGGCCTGCTCTTCGGCGTCGTGCTGGTCGTCGGCATCAGCCAGGTCACGCTCGGCACGGTGGTCGGGCTCGACGAGGCCAACGCCGGCGGCAACGTCCCGGCGATCGCCAACATCCTGTTCTCCCGCTACGTCTTCGCCTTCGAGGCGACCAGCGCCCTGCTCATCACCGCCGCCCTCGGCGCGATGGTGCTCGCCCACCGCGAGCGCCTGACCCCGAAGCAGACGCAGGCCGACCAGGCCGCCCAGCGCCTGCGCGACTACGCCGAGCACGGCAAGCACCTCGGCCCGCTGCCCTCGCCGGGCGTCTACGCCCGCCACAACGCGGTGGACACCCCGGCCCTGCTGCCCGACGGCACCGCCGCCGAGTCGTCGGTCTCCCGGGTGCTCGCCGCCCGCGGCACGGTCCGCTCGGCCCCCGCGCTCGCCGACGACATCGTCGACGTACGCCGCCAGATCGGTGACGCCCGCCACGATGCCCGAGACCTCGGGCAAGGCCGGCGCGCCCGCGACGACCGAGGAGGACGTCAAGTGACCCAGTACATCGTCCTCTCGGCGATCCTCTTCACGATCGGCTGCGTGGGTGTCCTCACGCGCCGCAACGCCATCGTGGTGTTCATGTGCGTCGAGCTGATGCTCAACGCCTGCAACCTGGCGTTCGTGGCCTTCGCCCGGCAGCACGGCAACCTCGACGGCCAGATCACCGCCTTCTTCGTGATGGTGGTGGCTGCTGCCGAGGTCGTGATCGGGCTCGCGATCATCATGACCATCTTCCGCACCCGACGCTCGGCCTCGGTCGACGACGCCAGCCTGCTGAAGTACTGAGGGAGCACTCGTGAACCTGTTGTCCCACTCAGTCCTCGCGGCCGGCCTGCCGATGGCCGAGGAGGGCGCCCACGCGCCCGTGGTCGCGCCCGACATGGGCGCGGGCGGTGTGTTCGACCTGCTCTGGCTGGTCATCGCGCTCCCCGTGCTCGGCGCGATCCTGCTGCTCGGTGTCGCGCCGTTCCTGCCGGCGTCGCTCAAGGCCGCCGCCGACAAGCACGGCCACCTGCTCGGCACCGCCATGGCGGCGCTGTCCTTCGTGCTCAGCCTCGTGCTGTTCTTCGCCCTGCTCGGCCGCGACGCCGAGTCGCGCCAGGTCGGCCAGCAGCTCTGGACCTGGTTCGAGACCGGCTCGCTGACGGTCGGCATGGACCTGCTCTACGACCAGCTGGCCGCGCTGTTCCTGCTCCTCATCACCGGCGTCGGCTCGCTGATCCACGTCTACGCCATCGGCTACATGGAGCACGACCCGCGTCGCCGCCGCTTCTTCGGCTACCTCAACCTGTTCGTCGCGGCGATGCTCACGCTGATCCTGTCGGCCAACTTCGTGGGCCTGTTCCTGGGCTGGGAGGGCGTCGGCCTGGCGTCGTACCTGCTCATCGGCTTCTGGCAGCACAAGCCGTCGGCCGCGGCCGCCGCCAAGAAGGCGTTCGTCATCAACCGTGTCGGTGACATCGGCCTGTCGCTGGCGATCGCGCTGATGTTCGCCACCTTCGGCACCACCGACTTCGGCGCCGTGAGCGAGCTCGCGGGTGAGGCGAGCCAGGGCACGCTCAACGCCCTCGGCCTGCTGCTCCTGCTCGGCGCGTGCGGCAAGTCCGCGCAGGTCCCGCTGCAGGCGTGGCTGCTCGACGCGATGGAGGGCCCGACCCCGGTCTCGGCCCTCATCCACGCCGCGACCATGGTCACGGCCGGCGTCTACCTCGTCGTGCGGTCCAACTTCATCTTCGACCTCACGCCCGTCGCGCAGACCGCGGTCGTCATCGTCGCCACGGTCACGCTCCTGTGGGGTGCGGTCCTCGGCTGCGCCAAGGACGACATCAAGAAGGCGCTGGCCGGCTCGACGATGAGCCAGATCGGCTACATGATGCTCGCCGCCGGCCTCGGTCCGGTGGGCTACCCGTTCGCGATCTTCCACCTGCTCACGCACGGCTTCTTCAAGGCCAACATGTTCCTCGGAGCCGGCTCGGTCATGCACGGGATGAACGACGACGTCGACATGCGCCACTACGGCGCGCTCAGCAAGGCGATGCCGGTCACCTTCCTGACCTTCGCGATGGGCTACCTCGCGATCATCGGCTTCCCGGGCTTCTCCGGCTTCTGGTCCAAGGACCGGATCATCGAGACCGCGCTGGCCGAGAACCTGCTCATCGGCATCCTGGCCCTGATCGGCGCGGGCATCACCGGCTTCTACATGACCCGCCTGATGCTGATGACGTTCTTCGGCGAGAAGCGCTGGGAGCCGGACGTCCACCCGCACGAGTCGCCCAAGGTGATGACGGTCCCGCTGATCGTGCTGGCCGCGCTGTCGGTCCTCGGTGGCCTGCTGCTGCTCAACGACTGGATCGTCACCTGGCTCGAGCCGGTGACCGGCGCACGTCGAGCACCACGAGCCGCCGCTGCCGGCGATCGTGATCACGCTGATCATCACCGCCGTCGTCGCGCTCGGCGTCGCCGCGGCCTGGTTCCTGGTGGGCAAGCGCGAGATCCCGCGCGTGGCCCCGCAGGACGTGTCGTTCGCGACCCGCGCCGCCCGCGCCGACCTCTACGGTGACGCGATCAACGACGCGGTCGTCGTACGCCCCGGAGCCGCGCTCGTCGGCGGTCTGGTCACCGTCGACCGCGTCGGGGTCGACGGTGTCGTCGAGGGTGGTTCGTCTGCCGTCGGTGGCCTGTCCACCACGATGCGTCGAGTCCAGAACGGCTTCGTCCGCTCCTACGCCCTGTCCCTCCTCGGTGGCGCCCTGCTGGTCGTCCTCGCTCTGCTGGCGGTGAACCTCGGATGATCCTGACTGTCCTGATCCTGCTGCCGCTGGTCGGCGCCCTCGTCACGGCGTTCGTGCCGTCCGCGGTCGCGCCGGCTGGTCGGCCTCGGCTTCGCCGCCGCGACCCTGGTCGCCGGCATCGTGGTCGCGGTGCAGTACAACGCCGGCGACGGCATGCAGCTCACCGAGACCCGCACCTGGATCGAGTCGCTCGGCGTCCACTACGCCCTCGGCGTCGACGGCCTCGGCCTGCTGATGGTCCTGCTCACGGTCGTCCTCGTGCCGATCGTGCTGCTGGCCGGCTGGCACGAGTCGCGAGGCTCCCGGCAACAACGGCGCGAAGGCCTTCTTCGCCTGGACCCTGGCCCTCGAGGCGATGTCGCTGGCGGTCTTCACCGCCACCGACGTGCTGCTGTTCTACGTCGTGTTCGAGGCGACGCTGATCCCGGCGTACTTCCTGATCGGTGGCTTCGGCCGCGCCGGCCGGGGTCGTGCCGCGACCAAGTTCCTCATCTACCAGCTCGCCGGCGGGCTGATCATGCTCGCCTCGGTGATCGGGCTCTACGTCGTCTCCGCCAACGCGGGCAACCCGAGCTTCCTGATCAGCGACCTGGCCGCGCTCGACATCGACGAGACCACGCAGCGCTGGCTGTTCGTCGGCTTCTTCGTCGCCTTCGCGATCAAGGCGCCGATGTTCCCGGTCCACACGTGGCTGGCCGACACGACCGAGAAGGCGACCACCGGCACCTCGGTCCTGCTGGTCTGCGTGCTCGACAAGATCGGCACGTTCGGCATGCTGCGGTTCTGCCTCGGGCTGCTGCCCGAGGCCTCGCAGTGGGCGACGCCGGTCGTGATCGTGCTCGCGCTGATCTCCATCATCTACGGCGCGCTGGTCGCCATCGGCCAGGACGACGTCCTGCGCCTGATCGGTCTCACGTCGCTGTCGCACTTCGGCTTCATCGTGCTGGGCATCTTCGTGTTCAGCTCGAACGGCAGCTCCGGCGCGATCCTCTACATGGTCAACCACGGCATCGCGACGGCGCTGATGTTCCTCGTCGCCGGGTTCCTGATCCGTCGCACCGGCACCGCCTCCATCCGGGAGATGGGCGGGGTGGAGAAGGCAGCCCCGGTGCTGGCCGGCTTCTTCCTCGTCGGCGGCCTCGCCGCGGCCGGCCTCCCCGGCCTGTCGCCGTTCGTCTCCGAGATGCTCGTCATCATCGCCGCCTTCGACCACCACTGGCTCGTCGGCTCGGTCGCCGTCCTCGCGATCGTCCTCGCCGCCTTCTACGCGCTCTGGATGTACCAGCGGACGATGACCGGTCCCGAGCGGATCGGTGGGGCGCCGGTGGCCGACCTCGACCGGCGTGAGGTCGGCATCCTCGCCCCGCTGCTGCTCGCGCTCGTGCTGTTCGGCTTCTACCCGATGCCGCTGCTCGACGTCATCAACCCGTTCGTCCACGAGTCGCTCGCGAGTGTGGGCATCGGCCAGGAGGGTGGTCCCCAGTGACCGAGTTCGTGAAGCCCAGCGTCGAGTACTTCGAGCTCTGGCCGCTGCTGGCCGTCTTCGGTGTCGCCTGCCTCGGCGTCGTCGTCGAGGCGTTCCTCCCGCGCTCGATCCGCTACACCGCCCAGGTCGTCCTGGCCCTCGGTGGCCTCGTGCTCGCCCTCGTCGGGGTCGTGCTGGTCGCGCAGGACGTCCAGACGTACGACGACGGCGCCGCGCGCGGCGTGCTCGCCGTCGGCGGGACGATCGCGGTCGACGGGCCGAGCCTCTTCATCTGGGGCCTGATCCTCGCGCTGGCCATCGCCGGCGTGCTGCTCTTCGCCGAGCGGCACCTCGACGGCGGGGTGTCGGCGTTCGCCGGCCAGGCGGCCGCGGTGCCGGGGACCGACGCGGAGACCGCGTCGATCGCGGCCAACCGCGAGCACACCGAGGTCTACCCGCTGATGATGTTCGCGGTCTTCGGGATGATGCTCTTCCCGGCGGCCAACGACCTGCTGACGATGTTCGTCGGCCTCGAGGTCCTGTCGCTGCCGCTCTACCTGCTGAGCGGCCTCGCACGGCGTCGCCGCCTGCTCAGCCAGGAGGCCGCGCTGAAGTACTTCCTCCTCGGTGCGTTCTCGTCGGGCTTCTTCCTCTACGGCGCGGCGCTGCTCTACGGCTTCGCCGGCGCCCTGGACTTCGCCTCGATCAACGAGGCCGTGCGCAACGACGTGGGCAACCAGACCCTGCTGCTCATCGGCACGGGCCTGCTCTCGGTCGGCCTGCTCTTCAAGGTCGGCGCCGTTCCGTTCCAGGCCTGGACGCCCGACGTCTACCAGGGCGCCCCGACCCCGGTCACCGCGTTCATGGCGGCCGGCACCAAGGTCGCCGCGTTCGGCGCGATCATGCGCCTGTTCTACGTCGGCCCTCGGAGCGGACCGCTGGTCCTGGCAGCCGATGCTGTGGATCATCGCCGTGCTCTCGATGTTCGTCGGTGCGATCCTGGCCATCACCCAGACCGACATCAAGCGGCTGCTGGCCTACTCCTCGGTCGCCCACACCGGCTTCATCCTCACCGGTGTCCTCGGCCTGCAGGCCGCCGACCAGCTGGCCGTCGGCGAGATCAGCTCGGTCCAGGCCGTGCTCTTCTACCTCGCGACCTACGGGTTCGCGACGATCGGCGCCTTCGCCGTGGTCAGCCTGGTCCGCGACGGCGGTGGCGAGACCACCTCGATCGACCGGTGGGCCGGGCTCGGCAAGGAGTCGCCGGTCGTGGCTGCGGTGTTCGCCTTCTTCCTGCTGGCGATGGCGGGCATCCCGCTCACCTCCGGCTTCGTGGGCAAGCTCGCGGTCTTCTCCGTGGCCCTCGCCGCGGGCGCCTGGCCCGTGGTGGTGGCGGCCGTGATCGCCAGCATCATCGCGGCGTTCCTCTACGTCCGGGTCATCAAGGTCATGTACTTCGACAAGCCCGTCGGCGACGGTCCGAGCGTGGCGTACCCGTCGGTGCTCACCGCGACGACCATCGCCGTCGGTGCCGCGATCACCCTCGTCCTCGGCGTGCTGCCGGGGCCGGTGCTCGATCTCGCGGCCGTTGCTGGAGAATTCATCAGGTGACCGACTCGCCCCTTGCAATGCCCGTCGTCGACGCCGCTCTCGAGCAGCGGCTCGTCGAGCGGATGGCGCGCATCGAGGAGATGCTCGCCGACCACTGCCGGGGGCGTGCGGAGTTCGTCTCGGAGGCCGCGACGCACCTGATGATGGCCGGCGGCAAGCGCTTCCGACCGCTTCTCGTGCTGCTCGCCGCTGAGGCCGGACCGGACCCCCACGCCGACGCGGTCGACACCGCTGCGTGCGTCGTGGAGCTCACCCACGTCGCCTCGCTCTACCACGACGACGTGATGGACGAGGCGTCCCTGCGCCGGGGCGCCCACACCGCCAACGCGCGCTGGGACAACAACGTCGCCATCCTCACCGGCGACTTCCTCTTCGGGCGCTCGTCGGAGCTCACCGCCGAGCTGGGGCCCGAGGCGGTCCTGATCCAGGCGCGCACCTTCACCCGGCTCGTCGAGGGCCAGATCATGGAGACCGTCCCGCCCGGCCCGGGCGAGGACCCGCTGGCGCACTACCTCGACGTCGTCGCCGGCAAGACGGGCTCGCTGATCGCCACGTCCGCCCGCTACGGCGCGATGTTCAGCGGCGCCCGCCCGGAGGTCGTCGAGGCCCTGAGCTCCTACGGCGAGATCGTCGGCTCGGCCTTCCAGCTGACCGACGACATCCTCGACATCGCCTCGGAGTCCGACACGTCCGGCAAGACGCCCGGCACCGACCTGCGCGAGGGCGTACCCACCCTCCCCGTCCTCATGGCCCAGGCCTCCACCGACCCGGCCGACGCCCGGCTGCTGTCGCTCCTCGGGCGCCCGCTGACCGACGACGCCGAGCACGCCGAGGCCCTCGAGCTCATGCGCCGCCACCCGGCCATGGACCAGGCCCGCGACCACGTGCTGGCCGAGGCCGCCCGCGCCAAGAAGCTCCTCGAGGCCCTCGACCCCGGCTCCGTGCGCACGGCGCTGGAGTCCTTCGCCGACATCGTCGCGACGCGTTCGTCCTGACCCTCGCCGCTGGGCGGTGCGTGAGCCACGTTTCGGGAGGCCGGAACGTGGGTGGGCCACCGCTGGTGCGCGTGTCGTACGCCGGCGCGCCGCCGGGCGGTGCGTGAGCCACCTTTCGGGCTGCCGGAATGTGGGTGGGCCACCGCCCACGCGCGTGTCGTACGCCGGCGCGCCGGGGAGCGGTGCGTGAGCCACCTTCCGGACAGCCGGAAGGTGGGTGGCACACCGCCAGCGGAGCGGACGCAGGTCAGACGGCGCTGGCGTGGGCCACGAGGCGCAGCTGGCGGCGGCGGTGGTTGACCGCCTCCACGGTGAAGATCGCGAGCGCGACCCAGACCAGGCCGAAGCCGATCCAGCGGCTGGCGGGCATGGCCTCGTCGAAGACGAGGATGCCGAGCGCGAACTGGATGGTGGGGGCGAGGTACTGCAGCAGTCCGAGCGAGACCATCGAGACCCGGATCGCCGCGGCGCCGAAGAGCATGAGGGGGACCGCGGTGATGATGCCGGTGGTGGTGAAGAGGAGCGCGTGCCCGGCGCCCTCGGTGCCGAAGGTGGACTGGCCGGTGGTGACCAGCCAGGCGACGTACGCCGCTGCGAACGGCGCGATGACCAGGGTCTCCAGCGTGATGCTCTCCACGGCTCCGACGCCCGCCTGCTTCTTGAGCAGGCCGTAGGTGCCGAACGAGAAGGCCAGGACGAGCGCGACCCAGGGCGGCCGTCCGTAGTCGATCGTGAGGACGACGACCGCGACGAACGCGATCCCCATCGCGATCCACTGCAGTCGCCGCAGGTGCTCGCCGAGGACGAGCACGCCCATCAGCACGGTGACGAGCGGGTTGATGAAGTAGCCGAGCGACGTCTCGACGACGCGACCGTTGTTGACGCCCCAGATGTAGCCGCCCCAGTTGACCGTGATGACGACGGCCGCGCCGCTGATCAGGAGCACCTTGCGGCGGTCGCGCAGCAGCGCGCGGAACTGGCCCACGCGTCGCGCCAGCACGAGGATGACGAGCATCGTGAGCACCGACCAGACGATGCGGTGCGCGAGGATCTCGATCGCACCGGCCGGCTCGAGCAGCGTCCAGTAGAGGGGGAAGGTGCCCCAGAGGATGTAGGCCGCTGCGCCGAAGATCAGTCCACGTCGGCTATCTGGCACTCCGGGAGTGTAGAGGCGGTCGGTCGCCTACGATGGAGCGGCCTCGGGGTGCGGACCCCGTCAGGCCACGAAGTCATCATCACTCGAGGGGGAACTCACCATGCGGACTCTCCGCACCGTCCTGTCGGCCCTGGTCGTCGCACTGCTCCTGGTCGGCGGGCTCAGCACGAGCGCCGGCGCCGGGGCGCTTCCGAAGCGGGTCATCGAGGAGGTGCCGCCGAAGACCAAGCAGGTGTCCTACAACGCCTTCAAGCTCAAGGGCACCGTGACGGAGCCGCAGGTCGACGGCACCCTGCTGCCCTACGCCAACCAGAAGGTGAAGATCCTCAAGAAGGCGTGCGGCTCCTGCAAGTGGAAGACCGTCAAGAAGGTGAAGACCAACGACAGCGGCGTCTTCAAGACCCGCATCTTCGCCCCGGACCGGGGCCGCTGGAAGTGGCGCTCGAAGGTCGACCACTCCAACGGCTTCGGCAACACCAAGGGCAAGGTCTGGACGCTCTACTTCGACTGAGCCCCGGTCACCGCACCCGGACGCCTCAGATGATCGTCCAGGTGTCGCCGCCGCCGATCAGCGCCGCCAGACGGGCGGAGCGGTCGGCGGCGTCGCCGTTTCCGGCCCCCTCGACGGCCGCGGAGACCTGCTCGCGAGCCTGGTCGTCGTACGTCGGTCGCTCGACCTGGCGGAAGATGCCGATGGGCGACTGGTTGAGGTAGTCGGCGGCGGTGAGGCGTGAGATCGCGAAGGCGGTCGACGGGTCGGGGTTGTGGGCGTCGTGGACGATGACGTCCGCGGCGTCGACGTCGGCGGTGGCGACCACCGCGACGCCGCCGGTCGCGGCGTCGCGGACGAGCGCCTTGGAGCCGCGCCCGTCCTCCAGGGTGGCGCCGAACGTGACCGGCTCGCCGTGCACCAGCGGGATGATGGCGTCGGCCTTGGTGTCGGGGCCCTTGATCGCGTCGAACGCGCCGTCGTTGAAGATCGGGCAGTTCTGGTAGATCTCCACCAGCGACGTGCCGC
Source organism: uncultured Actinomycetota bacterium (assembly GCA_963701485.1). Taxonomy (GTDB): domain Bacteria; phylum Actinomycetota; class Actinomycetes; order Propionibacteriales; family Nocardioidaceae; genus Nocardioides. Next base: position 64,463 of record CAVPAA010000004.1, on the reverse strand, counting down.
GGTGCGCGGCGGCGGCGGCGAGCACCGAGGTGAGGTGCTTGCGGTCGGAGTCGATGGTGCGCGCCACGAACGACGCCTCGGCGCCCAGGGCCAGCGAGACCGGGTTGAAGGGGTGGTCCAGGGAGCCCATCGGGGTCGACTTGGTGACCTTGCCGGTCTCCGACGTGGGGGAGTACTGCCCCTTGGTCAGGCCGTAGATGCGGTTGTTGAAGAGCAGGATCGTCATGTTGACGTTGCGGCGCAGCGCGTGGATCAGGTGGTTGCCGCCGATCGACAGCGCATCGCCGTCACCGGTGACGACCCACACCGACAGGTCCTCGCGCGCCGTGGCGATGCCCGTGGCGATCGACGGCGCGCGGCCGTGGATCGAGTGCATGCCGTAGGTGTCGAGGTAGTAGGGGAAGCGCGAGGAGCAGCCGATGCCGGAGACGAACACGATGTTCTCGCGGCGCAGGCCGAGGTCGGGCAGGAACGACTGGACGGCCTTGAGCACGGCGTAGTCGCCGCAGCCGGGGCACCAGCGCACCTCCTGGTCGGAGGTGAAGTCCTTGCCGGTCTGCGGTCCGTCGGCCGCAGGCACCTGCTCGGTCCCGGAGCGCAGGCCGGGAACGCCCAGCTGGACGGGGGTGCCGGTCAGGGGGGTGCTCATCAGATGTGCTCCTTCTGGGTGGGCTCGCCCCACACGCCGAGGTCGACGTCGGTGCCCTCGGCCTGTCCGACCAGCTCGCCGATCGCGTGGGCGAGCTCGGTGGCCTTGAGGGGCAGTCCGCGGACGTGGTTGTAGCCGACGGCGTCGACGAGGTACTTCGCGCGCAGCAGCAGCGACAGCTGGCCGAGGTTCATCTCGGGCACGAGCACCTTGTCGTAGCCCTTGAGGACCTCGCCGAGGTTGCTGGGGAACGGGTTGAGGTGGCGCAGGTGCGCCTGGGCGACCTGGTAGCCGGCCTTGCGGACACGGCGCACGCCGGCACCGATCGGGCCGTAGGTCGAGCCCCAGCCGAGGACCAGCACCTTCGCCTCGCCGGACGGGTCGTCGACCTCGACCAGCGGGATCGAGTCGGCGATCCGGTCGACCTTGGCCTGGCGCGTGCGGACCATGAAGTCGTGGTTGGCCGGGTCGTAGGAGATGTTGCCGTGCCCGTCGCCCTTCTCGAGGCCGCCGATGCGGTGCTCGAGGCCGGGGGTGCCCGGGATCGCCCACGGCCGCGCGAGGGTCTTGTCGTCGCGCAGGTAGGGCCAGAACTCGGAGGTGACCGTGTCGTCGTCGTTCGTGACCGTGTAGTTCTTCTCGGTGGCGAAGTCGGGGTCGATCACCGGCAGGTCCTCGACGGCCGGGACCCGCCACGGCTCGGAGCCGTTGGCGAGGTAGCCGTCGGAGAGCAGCAGGACCGGCGTGCGGTAGGTGACGGCGATCCGGGTGGCCTCCACGGCCGCGGCGAAGCAGTCGCCGGGGGACTGGGGCGCCACGATCGGCACCGGCGCCTCGCCGTTGCGGCCGAACATCGCCTGGAGCAGGTCGGCCTGCTCGGTCTTGGTCGGCAGGCCGGTCGAGGGGCCGCCGCGCTGCACGTCGACGACGACGAGCGGCAGCTCGGTCATCACGGCGAGGCCGATCGCCTCGGACTTCAGCGCCACGCCCGGGCCCGAGGTGGAGGTCACGCCGAGGTGGCCGGCGTACGACGCACCGATCGCGGCACCGACGCCGGCGATCTCGTCCTCGGCCTGGAACGTCGTCACGCCGAACGACTTGTGCTTCGACAGCTCGTGCAGGATGTCGGAGGCGGGGGTGATCGGGTAGGTGCCCGAGGAACACCGGGAGCCCGGACTGCACGCCGCCCGCGACGAGACCGTAGGCCAGCGCGAGGTTGCCGGTGATGTTGCGGTAGGTGCCCGGTGCCATGGCGGCCGGCTTGATCTCGTACTGGACGGCGAACGCCTCGGTGGTCTCGCCGAAGTTCCAGCCCGGCCTTGAACGCCGTGATGTTGGCGTCGCGGATGTCGGGCACCTTGGCGAAGCGCTTGGTGAGGAACACCGTCGTCGGGTCGGTGGGGCGCCCGTACATCCACGACAGCAGGCCGAGCGCGAACATGTTCTTGGCGCGCGCGGCGTCCTTGCGCGAGAGGCCGAACTCCTTGACCGCCTCGACCGTCATGCCGGTCAGGTCGACGGTGTGGAGGGCGTACTCGGTCGAGGGCGTCGCCATCGAGCGGGTTCTCGGTGTAGCCGGCCTTGGTCAGGTTGCGCGCGGTGAAGTCGTGGGTGTCCACGATGATCGTGGCGCCCTTGTGGAGGTCGCCGAGGTTGGCGCGCAGCGCGGCCGGGTTCATCGCGACCAGCACGTCGGGGGCGTCGCCCGCGGTGAGGATGTCGTGGTCGGCGAAGTGCACCTGGAACGACGAGACGCCCGGGAGCGTGCCCTGGGGGGCCCGGATCTCCGCGGGGAAGTTGGGCAGCGTCGACCAGGTCGTTGCCGAAGGCCGCGGTCTCCTGGGTGAACCGGTCACCGGTCAGCTGCATGCCGTCACCGGAGTCGCCGGCGAACCGGATGATGACGCGGTCGAGCTGCTTGACCTGCTTGTCGGTCTGGGTCACCTCTGCCCTGCTTCCTACGTGTCGCGACGAGTCGTCTCCCAGCGTGCCCACGATAGTCGCGGCTCGGTCGCGAACCCCGCCGCTGCCCCACGTGATGGACGCCTCGTCGGTACCCCGTCCAGCGGCGTGCGTGATCCACGACACGCGCCCGAAATCCGGTCAATGTCGATCGGGGTCCATAAAGTCATGTATCTTTCTCGACATTGCACACCGATCGAGAACAGTGCGAGCATCACCCCATGCAGATCCAGTTCACGTGCCGCGCTTGCGGCCGCACTGCGTCGGGGCACTGGCCCTGTCCGGCGCTGCGCCCGCCGGTGGCGCCAGCAGCAGCGACGAGGATGACGCCAACACCATCCAGCATCGTCGGCTTCGCCGTCCCCGAGGCCGCCAACAAGGCCATCGCCGAGGAGTTCACCAAGACGCCCGAGGGCGAGGGCGTCAAGTTCAAGACCTCCTACGGCGCCTCGGGCGACCAGAGCCGCGCGGTCGACGACGGCCTCGAGGCCGACTACGTCCACTTCTCCGTCGCCACCGACGTCACCCGCCTGGTCGACGCCGGCCTGGTCGCCGACGACTGGGACGACGGCGACGAACAAGGGCGTCGTCTCGCACTCGGTCGTCGTGTTCGGCGTCCGCGACGGCAACCCCAAGAACATCAAGGACTGGGACGACCTGGTCAAGCCCGGCGTCGAGATCGTCACGCCCAACCCGGCCTCCTCCGGCGCCGCCCGCTGGAACGCGCTCGCGGCCTACGGCCAGGTGATCAGCGACGGCGGCACCGAGAAGGAGGCCAAGGCGTACGTCGACAAGTTCTTCGACAACGTCGTCTCGCTGCCCAGCAGCGGCCGTGACGCCACCACCGCCTTCCTCGGCGGCACCGGTGACGTGCTGATGGCCTACGAGAACGAGGCGATCCTCGCCGCGCAGAACGGCGAGGGCTTCGAGTACGTCATCCCCGACACCACGCCTGCTGATCGAGAACCCGGGCGCCGTCCTGAAGGACGCCACCCGAGCCGTCGCAGGACTGGCTCGACTTCGTCCTCAGCGACGAGGGCCAGAAGCAGTTCGCCCTCAACGGCTTCCGCCCGATCCGCGACGACGTCGACTACGGCGGCACCGTCGAGGGTGCGGCCGACCCGTCCAACCCGTTCCCCGAGGTCGGAACCTGCTGACGGTCGACGAGGACTTCGGCGGCTGGGACGAGGTCTCGACGAAGTTCTTCGACGAGGAGAACGGCCTGATCATCGAGGCCATCGTCGGCGCCGGCAACGCCCCGAGTGACCTGCGACCTCACACACCTCCGCCATGACCTCAACTGAGATCGCAGCGGTCCGACCGGCGAGGACTCCTCGCCGGTCGGGGCCGCGCTCCACGCTCACGCGGTCGTCGGGACTCGGGCTCGGCATCGCCATGATCTGGTTCAGCCTGCTCGTCCTGATCCCCCTGGCGGCCGTCGTCGTCACCGCCATCGACGGCGGGTGGGACGGCTTCTGGACGACCATCACCAACGAGCAGACCGCCGCCGCCATCAGGCTCACCGTCTTCACCGCTGCCGGCGTCACGGTGGTCAACGTCGTGATGGGCACCGCTCATCGCCTGGGTGCTGGTCCGCGACCGCTTCTCGGGCAAGCGGCTGCTCGAGGTGCTGATCGACATCCCGTTCGCGCTGCCGACGATCGTCGCCGGCCTGGTGCTGCTCTCGCTCTACGGCACCGACAGCCCGCTCGGCATCGACATCGCCAACACAGCGCCCGGCGGTGTTCCTCGCGTTCCTCTTCGTCACGCTGCCGTTCGTGGTCCGCACGGTGCAGCCGGTGCTCGAGGAGCTCGACGCGCGACGTCGAGGAGGCCGCGGCCTCGCTCGGCGCCAGCCGGTTCACCACCTTCCGCCGCATCATCCTGCCCAGCCTCACGCCGGCCATCGCCGCCGGCGCGGCCCTCTCCTTCGCCCGCGGCGTCAGCGAGTACGGCTCGCTCGTGCTGCTCTCGGGCAACCTGCCCGTTCAAGACCGAGGTCACCTCGGTGCGCATCCTCAGCAGCATCGAGAACGACAACCTCGCGGCGGCCGCGGCCGTCGCGACGGTGCTGCTGGTGATCTCGCTCGCGGTGATCGTGGTGCTCGACCTCATCCAGCGGCGGGTGGCCGCCGTGGCTGACACGCTGATCCGCCCGCCCGCGACCCGCCTGCTCCGGTCGAGGAGCGCCGTCGGCCCCGCGGGTGCGCAAGACCCCGGTCACCTACCTGCTCCGGTTCATCGTCATCGCCTACCTGTTCCTCCTGGTGGCGTGGCCGGTGTCGCTGGTCGTGACCAACACCTTCGACAACGGGCTGCGAGTCGATCCGCGCGCTCCTCGAGGACCCCGACATGGTCGTGCCGCGCTGCAGCTCACGCGCGTTCGTCGCCGTCGTGGTCGGTCGTCATCAACACCGTCTTCGGCGTCGGCGATGTCGCTGCTGCTGGTGCGCTACGAGTTCCCGGGCAAGCGGCTGCTCAGCGCCCTGATCGACCTGCCGCTGTCGGTGTCGCCGATCGTCGTCGGCCTCGCGCTGGTGCTGGTCTACGGCGGCCGCAACGGCTGGTTCGGCCCGACGCTCGAGGGCTGGGGCTTCCAGGTCATCTTCGCCACGCCCGGCATCATCATGGCCACCACGTTCGTGGCGCTGCCGCTGGTGATCCGCGAGGTCGTGCCGGTGCTCGAGGAGATCGGCATCGAGCAGGAGCAGGCCGCCCAGCAGCCTCGGCGCCAGCGCGCTGCCAGACGCTTCTGGCGGATCACGCTGCCGTCGCATCAAGTGGGCGCATCATCTACGGCGTCGTGCTGACCCTGGCCCGCTCGCTCGGCGAGTTCGGCGCGGTCAAGGTCGTCTCGGGCAACGTGCTCGGCGAGACCCGCACCGCGACCCTCGTGGTCGAGGAGAAGTACCTCAACTTCGACCAGCAGGGCGCCTACGCCATCGCCTTCCTGCTCGCGATGGTGTCGGTCGCCTGCATCGTCGTCGTCGCGATCATCCGGCCCGACAGCCACGACCCGTACCCCTGAACCGTACCCCTGATCGACCGAGAGGCACCGCCATGAGCATCGAGGTCACGCGGCTGAACAAGAACTTCGGCGACTTCGTCGCGCTCGACGACGTCAACGTCACGCATCCCGACCGGCCAGCTCACCGCCCTGCTCGGGCCCAGCGGCGGCGGCAAGTCGACCCTGCTGCGCATCATCGCCGGCCTCGAGAAGGCCGACACGGGCTCGGTCGACATCGAGGGCGTCGACGCCACCCACCTGCCCGCCGCAGAAGCGCAACGTCGGCTTCGTCTTCCAGCACTACGCCGCTTCAAGCACATGACGGTGGCCAAGAACGTCGCCTTCGGCCTCGAGATCCGCAAGCGCCCCAAGGACGAGATCGAGCACCGGGTCGACGAGCTGCTCGAGCTCGTGCACCTCGCGCAGTTCGCCGACCGGCTGCCCTCGCAGCTCTCCGGCGGCCAGCGCCAGCGCATGGCGCTGGCCCGGGCCCTCGCGGTCGAGCCGACGGTGCTGCTGCTCGACGAGCCGTTCGGCGCCCTCGACGCCAAGGTCCGCAAGGAGCTGCGCGACTGGCTGCGCCGCCTGCACGACGAGGTGCACGTGACGACCGTCTTCGTCACCCACGACCAGGAGGAGGCCCTCGAGGTCGCCGACGAGATCGTGGTGATCAACGAGGGCCGCGTCGAGCAGATCGGCACGCCCGACCAGCTCTACGACGAGCCGGCCAACGACTTCGTGATGTCGCTTCCTCGGCGAGGTGACCCACCTGGGCGGCGTCTCGCTCCGCCCCCACGACATCGAGCTCGAGGCGTCGCCCCAGCTCGCCGGCAGCGTCGAGGGGACGGTCTCCCGCATGGTGCGCATCGGCTTCGAGGTGCGCCTCACGGTCCTCACCGTCGACGGCGACGAGGTGTCCGTCGTGGTCACCCGCACCCACGCGCGCGCCCAGGGGCTCGAGGAGGGCAGCACGGTCTGGCTCACCCCTGTAGCGGGTGCGACCGTGGTCCCGCGGATGGCTGCGGCCGTCTGAGGGTCGCCGGCTCGGCCAGAACGGCACGCGTCGTCGCGGTGCGGGCTACCGTGCGCCTGTGACCATCGCGACGACCGCCGACGAGCTGTGGGCCGCCGTCGAGGCCTTCGACGCCGAGGCCGCGGAGCTCGCCATCGCCCGGCTCCTCCGGGACGTGCCGCTGTCCGGCGCGGTGACCGGCGTGGTGCTGCCCTTCCTCCAGGAGGTCGGCGACCGCTGGGAGGCCGGCACGATCTCGGTCGCCCACGAGCACTTCGTCAGCGACATCCTGCGCCGCACGCTGACCGCGCTGGTCGCCGTGCCCCCGACACCCGTCCTGGCGGACGCGGCGGCGGTCGCGCCGGTCGTCCTCCTCGCCTGCCCGCCGGGGGAGCGGCACGACATGGTGCTGCTCTGCGTGGCGCTGATGCTGCGCGAGCGGGGCGTGCGGGTTCGGTTCCTGGGAGCGGACACCCCGGTGCCGGCCATCCTCACCGCAGCGCGCGGCTCGCGAGCCGACGCCGTCGTGCTCGCGGCGACGCGGCCGACGATGTTCACCTCGAACGCGTCCGCGCTGCGCAAGCTCGCGGCCGACCACCCGCTCTACGCCGCCGGGCGCGGCGCCGACCAGCAGACCCTCGCCGAGATCGGCGCGCTGCCGCTGCCGGCCGATCCCGTCCGGGCGGTCGTGGCGCTCGTGGGCGCGCTGACCACCCTCAGCAGTCGCTGGTGAGGCGCTGAGCCCCGAGCAGTGTGAAGCGAGTCACCAGGTCTTTACCTTCGGTGGGCCCGGTCGCCCTGCCTAGACTCGTCCATGACCCCGGTCGTTCAACCCCCGTGAGCGATCGGGGTCGCCCATGCCCCGGCCCCGGTGCGGCAGGAAGAGCGCCCCACGACCAACCCCCTGGTCGCGGGGCGCTCCCGTCTCCGGCGACGACGCAGTCACCCCCCGTGGGACTGCCCGCCGCTCGCGTACGACCAACGTAGGCAGCGCGACCGGCGGCGTCCTCGACTTCGAGAGATCTTCGACGTTCCACCCAGATGCCGCGGCGCGGCCCGCGGCTCGCAGGCTCAGCGGTAGTTGGTGAACTGCACCGCGAAGTCGTAGTCCTGCGACTTCACCAGCTGCTGGACGGCCTGCAGGTCGTCGCGCTTCTTCGACGAGACCCGCAGCTCCTCGCCCTGCACCTGCGCCTTGACACCCTTCGGGCCCTCGTCGCGGATCAGCTTGGAGATCTTCTTGGCGTCCTCGGAGGTGATGCCCTCCTTGAGCGCGATGTCGATCTTGGAGACCTGGCCGGACTGGCGCGGCTCGGAGGCGTCGAGGATCTTGAGGCTCTGGTTGCGCTTGATCAGCTTGTCCTGGAAGACGCTGAGCACGGCGCTGGCGCGGTCGTCGGCCGAGGCGGTGATCTCGATCGCCTGCTCGCCCTTCCACTCGATGGACGCTCCGGTGCCCTTGAAGTCGAACCGGTTGGCGATCTCGCGTGCCGTCTGGCTGAGCGCGTTGTCGACCTCCTGGCGGTCCAGCTTGCTCACGATGTCGAAGCTCGAGTCAGCCATGGTTGTGCCTCCTGAGGGGCTCGTCGTGGGGCTCGCCTCAGCGTGCCCCGGCAATTCGTGGTGAAGTGCGTGCCTTGCTATTGTTCCGCACGGCCCGGCAGGTTGCCCGAGCGGCCAAAGGGAGCTGACTGTAAATCAGCCGGCATTGCCTACAGAGGTTCGAATCCTCTACCTGCCACTGGACGTCGTCCAGTCGCGAGACCCCCGCACCGGTGTGCGGGGGTCTCGTGCGTCGTGGGTCGGGACTGCTTGACTGCCCGGATGGACGACGCCTCCCCTGACGACGCCTGGCTCGACGCCGAGTGCCGACGCCTGCTCGACTTCGGCCGGCGCGTGGTGCACCCCCGAGGCGGGGCCGCGTGGCTCGACGACGACGGTGCGCCCGACCTCGGCCGTCCCGTGCACACGTGGATCACGAGCCGCACCGTGCACGTCTACGGGATCGGCGCCCTGCTCGGCGTCGACGGAGCCGCCTCGACCGCCGCGGGAGCCCTCGACGGCCTGCGCGGTGTGCTCCGCGACCCCGAGCACGGCGGCTGGTTCGCCGCGGTCGGTCCGGACGGCGAGCCCGACGACACCAAGTCCTGCTACGCCCACGCGTTCGTGATGCTCGCCGGCTCGACCGCCGTCGTCGCCGGGCTGCCGGGCGCCGACGACCTGCTCGCCGAGGCGACCGCAGGTCTTCGAGGAGCGCTTCTGGGACGACGACCTCGGCCGCGTCGTCGACGAGTGGGACCGGGCCTGGACCGTGCCCGCCGCCTACCGCGGCCTCAACTCCACGATGCACTCGCTCGAGGCGATGCTCGCGGTCGGTGACGTCACCGGCGACGGCGTCTGGCACCAGAGGGCGGCCCGGCTGGCCGGCCTCGTGCTCGAGCTGGCACCGGCGTACGACGGCCGGCTGCCCGAGCACTTCGGCCCGGACTGGTCGGTCGACCTCGAGCTCAACCGCGACCGGCCCGACGACCCGTTCAAGCCCTACGGCGCGACCGTCGGGCACGGCCTGGAGTGGTCGCGGCTGCTGCTCCAGCTCGAGGCCACCCTGGGCGAGGCGGCGCCCGCCGGGCTGCTCGACACCTCGCGCCTGCTCTTCGACCGCGCGGTCGCCGACGGCTGGCACGCCGACGGCGCGCCGGGCTTCGTCTACACGACCGACTGGGAGGGCCGACCCGTCGTGCGCGAGCGGATGCACTGGGTGGTCGCCGAGGGCATCGCGGCCGCCGCGGCCCTGCACCGCCGCACGGGCGAGGAGGACGACGCGCGGCGCTACGCCGAGTGGTGGGCCTACGCCCGCGACCACCTGATCGACCACGAGCGGGGGTCGTGGCACCACGAGCTCGACGCCGCCAACCGGCCGCAGGCCAGCGTGTGGCCCGGCAAGCCCGACCTCTACCACGCGGTGCAGGCGACCCTCCTCCCGCGACTGCCGCTCGCGCCGAGCCTCGCCCGGGCGGTGGCGATGTCGGGCGGGCTCCGGGCACCGGCATGATGGGGGCATGACCGACGCGCAGCCCCGGATCCTCGTCGTCGGCGAGGCGCTCGTCGACGTGGTGCCCGGCCCCGACGGCACGACCCGCGACCACCCCGGCGGCAGCCCCGCCAACGTCGCGATCACCCTGGGCCGGCTCGGGCGCGACGTACGCCTCGTGACGCTGCTCGGCGACGACCCGCGTGGAGCCGCCGTGCGGGCGTGGCTGGAGGCCAGCGACGTCACCGTGCTCGCGGGCCCGACCGGCTCCGGCCGGACGTCGACCGCGGCGGTCACGCTCGACGAGTCGGGCGCCGCGACCTACGACTTCGACCTCGACTGGGACCTGCAGGCGGTGCCCGACGAGCCGTGCGACGTGCTCCACGTGGGCTCGATCGCGACGGTCCTCGACCCGGGCGCCGACACGGTGCTCGAGGCGTTCCGCACCCACCGGGGGCGGGCGCTGCTCTCGCTCGACCCGAACGCCCGCCCGGCGATCACCCCGGACCGCACGGGCCCGGTCGCCCGCGTCGAGGAGCTCGTCGCGCTCGCCGACGTGGTCAAGGTGAGCGACGAGGACCTCCACTGGCTCCACCCCGACGACGACCCCGTCGCCACCGCCGCCCGCTGGGCCGAGGCCGGTCCCGGCCTGGTGGTCGTGACGCGCGGCGGCGCCGGCGCGGTCGCCGTACGCCCCGGCGGGACCGTGCTCGACGTGCCCGGCGTGCCGGTCGCCGTGGCCGACACCGTGGGCGCGGGCGACACCTTCAGCGGCGTGCTCGTCGACGCCCTGGTCGCGCACGGCGTGCACGGTGCGGCGGCTGCCGAGGCCCTCCGCGCGCTGACCGACCGCGACCTGCTCGAGGTCGTCACCACCGCCGCCATCGGCGCGGCGATCAACGTCTCGCGACCCGGCGCCGACCCGCCGACGCGTGCGGAGCTGTCCGCAGCGCTCGGCGCGGACCCTGAAGCCGGGCAGGAGTGAGCGCGGAGCAGATCCACGACATCGGCAGGCGGCGGGCCTGGGTCATCTGGGGTGTCTCGCTCGCCGTCTACGTGCTGGCGGTGTTCAACCGCAGCTCGCTCGGTGTCGCGGGGATCATCGCGTCCGACCGGTTCCACATCACCGCCACCAGCCTGGCGACGTTCACCGTGCTGCAGCTCGTCGTGTACGCCGGCATGCAGGTGCCGGTCGGGGTCCTGCTCGACCGCTACGGCTCGCGCGCCATGCTGCTGGCCGGCCTGGTGCTGATGAGTGCCGGCCAGCTGGCCTTCGCCTTCACGACCTCCTTCGGCGGGGCCGTCGCGGCGCGCGCCGTCGTGGGCGCGGGTGACGCGATGATCTTCGTGAGCGTGATCCGGCTCGTCACGATCTGGTTCCTCGTGCGGCAGGCGCCGATGGTCACCCAGCTCACCGGCCTGACCGGCCAGCTCGGCGCGATCGCCGCGGCCGGCCCGCTGTCGTACCTCCTCCACGAGCTGGGCTGGACGCGGACGTTCGCGCTGGCCTCCAGCCTCGGTCTCGTGCTGCTCGTCGCCGTCGTCGCGCTCGTCAAGGACTCGCCCTACCGGCGCGACCAGGTCGTCGCGATCAAGCTCCGGGCGCTCGCCCAGTCGGTCCGCACGGTGTGGGGCAACCCCGGCACGCGGCTGGGGATGTGGTCCCACTTCTCCTCCCAGTTCTCCGTCACCGTCTTCACGCTGCTGTGGGGCTACCCGTTCCTGGTGCAGGGCCTGGGCTGGTCGTCGGCCGAGGCGAGCACGCTGCTGATGGCGATGACCGCGTGGGCCGTGGTCAGCGGGCTGGTGCTGGCGCGCCTGGTCGGCCGACTGCCCTACTACCGCTCCTGGATCGTGGTCGGCGTCGTGCTGACGATGGTCGTGCCGTGGACCGGTGTGCTCCTCTGGCCGGGCGCCGCGCCGACGTGGCTGGTGGTCGTCATGGCGTTCGCGACGGCCAGCGGCGGACCGGCGTCGATGGTCGGCTTCGACCTGGCCCGCTCGTTCACGCCCCCGCACGAGACGGGCCGCGCCAACGGGCTCGTCAACATCGGCGGCTTCACCGCCTCGCTGCTGACGATGGCCCTGATCGGCGTCGTCCTCGACCTGTCGTCCTCCGGTGGCATGGAGTCCTACACGCTCGGCGACTTCAAGCTCGCGATGTCCGTGCAGTACGTCTTCTGGACGCTCGGCGTCGTGCAGACGCTGCGCTACCGCCGCCGCGGGCTGGCCCACCTCGCCCGGGTCCACCCGGGCTCGGTCGAGCAGATGAGGGCCGGCCACCCGTTCGTCCACCCGGGGATCGGCACCGAGGGCGTCTAGCCCTGGGCCAGCGGGTCCTTCGGGAGGTCCTGCGGGTCGACGACCGCGGGATCGACGAACTGGTGGGCGTCGCCCATGAAGGTGTGGACGAAGCCGCAGCGGATGCAGATCACGCCCTCCGCCGAGCGGTTCAACCAGTCGAGGTCGAAGAACGTCATCCCGGTCGTCGTCATCTTCACCTCGCGCCGCGCGAACACCAGCCCCTCGCAGACGTGGCAGGCGAGGAAGGACTGGGTCAGCCGATCTTGCCGTCCCCGTCGGGGTCGAGGTCGCCGGTGGGGTCCTCGGCGGTCGGGTCCTCGAGGAGCTCGCCGCCGACGGGGTGGCCCTGCCAGGAGACCATCTCCCAGCCGGAGTCGTGGTCGCCCTCGAGCACGACGAGTGCGGTGTTGTGGAGCGGCTGGGTCGCCGGCGGCGCGTCGGGGTGGGGAGCCATCCGGGTCGAGACCCAGGTACGGAGCGCGGCGCCGTGGCTGACGACCAGCGCCGCGTCGTGGCCCGCCTCGACGATGGTGCGCACGGCGGCGTCGAAGCGGGTGAGGAACTCCTCGCCGGTCTCGCCGCCCGGCATCCGGTGGGCGAGGTCGCCCTCGAGCCAGGTGGCGACGGCGCCGATGTAGCCCGCGACCGCGTCGTGGTCGCTGCGCATCTCGAAGTCGCCGGCGTCGATCTCCTGCAGCCCGTCGAGCTGGACGGGCTCGATGCCACGGTCCTCGGCGGTGGGGGCGGCGGTCTGGTGGGTACGCACCCGGCTGGAGACGTAGATCGCGTCGAGCGGCTCGCCGGCGATCGCCTTCGCGGCCGCCGCGGCCTGGGCGCGACCGAGGTCGGTCAGGTCGAGCCCGGGGTGGGCGGTGTCGAGCTCGCCGGAGACGTTGGCGTGGGTCTGGCCGTGGCGCATGAGCAGGAGTCGCAAGGAGGGTCCTCTGGGCGGGGCTAGTTGTTGAACGGGGACGTCTTGCTGGAGGCGAGCTCGCGGGCCTGCTCGAGCGGCACGCCCTCCATCGCCTCGACGATGTCGAGGCCGACGTGGCTCACCTCGGCGCCGCGCTCGAGCAGCACCTGGGTGTGCACGAGGCGGTCGTCGTAGGTGTGCACCATCGTGAAGCCCTGGCCGGCGTCGACGCCCGAGACGAAGCGGTCCACCGGCGCGGGGTCGATGGTGTAGCAGCTGGCCGCGGTCACCGAGACCGGCACGCCGGCGAACGTCGACCACGTCGGCAGGTGGAGGTGCCCGGCCAGGATGCCCCGCACGTCGGTGCCGGCGATGACGTCGGCGAGCGCCTGCTGGTCGTGCAGCTCGATCAGCTCGGCGGCGCGGATCATCGGGAGGGGGAGCGGCGGGTGGTGCATCGCCAGCAGCGTCCCGTGCTCGGCCGGCGTGGCGAGGACGTCGGCCAGCCATGCCAGCTGCTCGGGGAGCAGCTCGCCGTGGTGGTAGCCGGGCACGCTGGTGTCGAGGGCGACGATGCGCAGGCCGTCGACCTCGTGCACCCGGTCCTGGCAGCCCGCGTCGTCGGAGTCGAAGAGGGCCTTCGCGAAGGGTGCGCGCTCGTCGTGGTTGCCCATCGTCCACACCAGCGTCGCGCCGATCCCGGCGGCGAAGGGCTCGACGATCGAGCGGAGCCTGTCGTAGGCGTCGGGCTCGGCCTGGTCGGCGAGGTCGCCGGTGAAGACGATCGCCTGCGGTGCCGGTCGAACGGCCGCCAGGCGGTCGAGCGTCCGACGCAGGTTGGCGTCGTTGTCGATGACGCCGTAGTGGAGCGCCCCGCCCCCGATGAGGTGCGGGTCGCTGAGGTGGGCGACGACGTGCCGCGGGGCGTCGTACTGGCCGAGCTGCATCACGGTGAGCAGCCTAGGACCCGGACGGGTGCGCCGGGAGTCCCAGCGGTACGTCAGCGCGCGGGCAGGATCCGGCCGGTGACCTCGCCGAGGCTGATGCGACCGCCGCCGGTGCCGGGAGCGGAGTAGCGCAGCGTCACCTCGTCACCGTCCTCGAGGAACGTGCGCTCGCGACCGCCCGCCGTGAACGGCTCCTTGCCACCCCAGCTCAGCTCGAGCAGCGAGCCTCGCTGACCCGGCTCCGACCCCGAGATCGTGCCGGAGGCCCACAGGTCACCGGTGCGCAGGCTGGCGCCGTTGACCGTGGTGTGGGCCAGCATCTGGGCCGGCGACCAGTACATGGTGCGGTAGGGCGGACGGGCGACGACCTCGCCGCCGAGGACCACCTCCACCTCGATGTCGAGGCCGGCGGGCCCGTCGACGCGGAGGTAGTCGAGCACCGGCGGGTCGTCCTGGCCGGGCAGGTCGGTCCAGGCGGCCTCGAGTGCCGCCAGCGGGGTGACCCACGCGCTGACCGAGGTCGCGAACGACTTGCCGAGGAAGGGCCCGAGGGGGACGTACTCCCACGCCTGGATGTCGCGCGCCGACCAGTCGTTGAGGCCCACGACGCCGAAGGTGTGCCGCGCGAAGTCCGCGGTGGGCACCCGCTCGCCCATGGCCGACGGCACGCCCACCACGAAGCCGAGCTCGGCCTCGATGTCGAGGCGCTGGGAGGGACCGTAGGTCGGGAGATCGTCCGTGGGCGCCTTGCGCTGCCCGCACGGGCGCACGACGTCGGTGCCCGACACGACGACCGTGCCGGAGCGGCCGTGGTAGCCCACCGGGAGGTTCTTCCAGTTGGGCAGCAGGGGCTCGGAGTCGGGCCGGAACATCCGCCCGACGTTGGAGGCGTGGTGCTCGGAGGCGTAGAAGTCGACGTAGTCGCCGACCGCGAACGGCAGCAGCATCGTCACCGAGTCCACCGGCGCGAGCGCGGGCTCGACGAGGTCCCGCTCGGTCTGGTCGGTGAGCAGGCCCGTCACCCACGCCCGGGTGGACTCCCACACGGTCGGTCCCGCGGCCATGAACGGGTTGAGGGTGGGCTGGTCGAACAGCTCGTGGGTGTCGACCATGTCCGCGGCCGCGACGACGCTCAGGTCGAGGACCTGGTCGCCGATCCGCACCGCCACCCGCGGTCGTTCGCCGGAGCGCGCGAACACGCCGTAGGGCAGGTGGTCGACGTCGAACCCGGAGCCCGCGGCTCCCTCGACCCAGCTGGTGCGGTTCGTCCGAGTGGTCATGCGGGGTCCTCCACGAGTCCGAGGGCGATCAGGTCGTCACGCGGCTCCGTGACCGAGCACGAGCCGAACGAGGTGAACCAGCGGCGCGCGGCGGTGACCCCGCCGTCGGCGAGGCCGTCCGCGAGGGCGGCGCCGTCGCGCTGCTCGAGCTGCGCGGTCGCGTCGTCCAGCGAGCCCCCGTCCCACAGCGTCCTGGTCGCCGCCAGCACGTTGAGGAAGCCGTGGGCGCCGCCGCCCTCGGGGTCGTGGCGGACGGCGCGGTGCAGCCCGGCGGTGGCCTTGAAGCGGGTCTCGCGGTCGAGCGCGGCGTCGATCCAGCCGGCGACGGTCGCGGAGTCCGGGACCAGGTCGTGGTCGAGGTTGCCGAGGCGCAGCTTGAGGCGGTGCCCGCAGGCCGCGACCTCGTCGGCGGCGGTGAGCCAGGCGGCGGTGGCGCGCCCGGGCAGCTCGACGAAGAGGGGTACGTCGACCTCGGCCGCGCGCAGGGCGGCGTCGATGCGGCGGACGTTGCCCACCGGGTCGTCGACGTCGCGGACGGCGATCTCGACGGCCGCCACCTGCAGCCCGAGCCGAGCGGCCAGGCCGAGCGGTCCGGCGAGCTGGCCCGCCCCGCCGGTGACCACCACCGACAGCGGCGCGCCGAACCCGCGGACGAGCGGCAGGTCGGTGTCGCGGAGCACGAAGCTGCCGACGAGGTCGGCCCACCACTCGCCACGCACGCTCGGTGTGGGCGGCGGTGGCGTCGTGGAGGGGCGCGTCGCCCGGCGGGAAGATCGCGGCGTCGTCGACGAGGCCGCGCCACTCCTCGGGCCAGGCGGAGGCCTGCGGCGCGGGATCGGCAGGTGCGTGAGAGGGGTCCACGGGGTTACTCTAGCCACCAGATAGCGGACGCTTGCGTCCGATAGTCGGATGATTGGATCGCACCCCGATGGCCCACTACCGCGCACTCGGCCGGCTGCCCCGCCAGCGCCACACCCAGCTCCGCGACGACGACGGCCACCTGTTCCGCGAGGAGCTGATGGGGGAGGAGGGCTTCTCGTCCGACTCCTCGCTGCTCTACCGCCGCGGCGTGCCGAGCGCGATCACCGACAGCCGGGTGTGGGACCTGCCCGACCAGTCGCGCACGCCCAACCACCCGCTCAAGCCGCGCCACCTCAAGCTCCACGACCTCGAGACGGGGAGCTGCCCCGTCGAGGGCCGTCGCCTGGTCCTCGGCAACAACGACGTCCGGATCACCTACGTCGTCACCGGCACCGACCCCTCGCCGCTCTACCGCAACGCCATCGGCGACGAGTGCGTCTTCGTCGAGTCCGGCACCGGGGTCGTCGAGACCGTCTTCGGCGTCGTGCCCTACCGCGCCGGCGACTACGTGGTCGTCCCGCGCGCGACCGACCACCGCTGGGTGCCCGCGGAGGCCTCGCGGCTCTACGCGATCGAGGCCAACAGCCACATCCACCCGCCCAAGCGCTACCTCTCGCGCTTCGGCCAGCTCCTCGAGCACGCCCCCTACTGCGAGCGCGACCTCCACGGTCCCGCCGAGACCTTCGAGACCGAGGGCACCGACGTCGACGTCCTGGTCAAGCACCGCACCAGCGCGGGCATCGTCGGCACGCGGCTGACGTACGCCACCCATCCGTTCGACGTCGTCGGCTGGGACGGCTGCCTCTACCCCTACACGTTCAACATCGAGGACTACATGCCGATCACCGGCAAGGTCCACCAGCCGCCGCCGGTGCACCAGGTCTTCGAGGGCTGGAACTTCGTCATCTGCAACTTCCTGCCCCGCAAGGTCGACTACCACGACCTCGTCGATCCCGGTGCCCTACTACCACTCCAACGTCGACTCCGACGAGGTCATGTTCTACGTCGGCGGCGACTACGAGGCCCGCAAGGGCTCGGGCATCGGCATCGGCTCGATCAGCCTGCACCCCGGCGGCCACGCGCACGGTCCGCAGCCCAGCGCGATCGAGGCCAGCCTGGGGGTCCACTACTTCGACGAGTCGGCCGTCATGGTCGACACCTTCGCCCCGCTCGAGCTGGGCGAGGGCGGCCGCGCCGTCGAGGACCCGGCGTACGCCTGGACCTGGGCCGGGCGCGGCCCGCGCTCGAGCGGCGACGACGGCGGGCCCGCGGTCTACAGCAACAGCTGAGGCCGCCGCCGGCCGCGGACCCCTTCGGGTGGTCGTTAGCGTGGCGAGCATGACGACCGCCGACCTGCCGCCCTGCGTCTTCCTGCTGTTCGGTGCCCGCGGCGACCTCGCGGCGCGCAAGCTCTTCCCGGGGCTCTACCGGCTGGCCGCGGCGGGCCGGCTGCCCGAGGACTACGCCGTCATCGGCAGCGGGCGCCACTCGCCCGGCTCGGACGACGACTTCCGCGACGAGGTGCGCAAGGGGCTGCAGGAGTCGGTCGACGACCTCGACGAGGACGTCGTGCGCGACCTGCTCGACCGGGTGTCGTTCCAGACCTCCGACGCCGACGACGGCGCGGACCTCGCCGCCCGGGTGCGGGAGGTCGAGGAGGGCCTCGGCGACGACGTACGCCGCCTCGTCTACCTGTCGGTGCCGCCGACCGCGATGTCCGGGATGGTCGGCATGCTCGGGCGCGAGGGGCTGGCCGAGCGGGCCCGCCTGGTGATCGAGAAGCCCTTCGGCCTCGACCTGGCGTCCTTCGACGAGCTCGACCGGGACGTGCACGAGGTCTTCGAGGAGGAGCAGGTCTTCCGCATCGACCACTTCCTCGGCAAGGAGGCCGTGCAGAACCTGCTGGCGCTGCGCTTCGCCAACGCCCTCTTCGAGCCGGCGTGGGACCGACGCAGCATCGCCTCGGTGCAGGTCGACGTCCCCGAGACGCTGGCGATGGAGGGCCGTGGCTCGTTCTACGAGTCCACCGGCGCGCTGCGCGACATGGTCTCCACCCACCTGTTCCAGATCCTCGGCGCGGTCGCGCTCGAGGACCCGGGGGAGTGGTCGGCGCACGGCCGTACGACGGGCGCGGGCCGCGGTCTTCGCCGACGTCCGTCCGCTCGACCCGGCGCGCGTCGTGCTCGGGCAGTACGACGGCTACCGCGACGAGGAGGACGTGGACGAGGACTCCGACGTCGAGACCTTCGTGGCGCTGGAGGCGTGGGTCGACAACGACCGGTGGCGGGACGTGCCGTTCCTCCTGCGCACCGGCAAGGCGATGGCCGAGACCCGGCGCACCGTCACCCTCCGCTTCCGTGCGCCCGACTCGACGGTCTTCGGCGGCGACGGCCTGGGCGCGACGAGCTGGTCCTCGAGCTCACCGACGAGGCCCAGATCCACGTCGACCTCCTCGGCAAGCGACCGGGCCCGGAGATGGAGCTCGCGCCGGCCACGATGCGCCTCGACCTGGGCGAGGAGCTGCCCGACGACGAGCCGCTGGAGGCCTACGAACGCCTGCTCCTCGACGTGCTCGCCGGTGACCACACGCTGTTCGCCCATGCCGACGAGACCCGACGGCTGTGGGAGGTGTGCCAGCCGGTGCTCGACGACCGGCCCGCGCCGCTGCCGTACGCCCAGGAGTCGTGGGGACCGGCCGAGGCGCTCGACCTGCCCGAGGGCGGCTGGCGGCTCGGGAGCGGCGACGCGCATGGCGAGTGAGGGTGCGCGCGGTCCTGCCACCCCCATCGCCGACCACGGCCTGATCGGCGACCTCCGCACGGCGGCGCTCGTCGCCACGGACGGCACCATCGACTGGTTCTGCCCCGGCCGCTTCGACGCCCCGAGCGTGTTCGCCTCGATCCTCGACCCCGACGGCGGGGCCTGGCGGCTCGGGCCCGACGACCCCGAGGCCCGCAGCCAGCAGTACTACCACCCCGAGACCAACATCCTCGTCACCCGGTTCATGACCGAGCACGGGGTCGTCGAGGTGCAGGACTTCATGCCCGTGCTGCGCGCCCACGACCCGGACCACCGGCAACGGCTGGTGCGTCGGGTGGTGGGCCTGCGAGGCTCGGTCGACCTCACCATGCACATGGCGCCGCGGCCCGACTACGCCGCCACCGACCCGGACCTGAGCGTCGAGGACGGCGTCGTCCGCTTCGCCGACGGCGACGTCCACCTGGCCCTGTCGAGCACGGTCGACCTCGACGTCGCCGAGACCGCGGCGACGGCACGGCTGGGACTGGCCGACCGGCGAGTCCGCGCTGTTCGTGCTCGAGGTCCTGGCGCCGGGCGAGCCGGCCCGGGGGTGCGACGACTCTGACGTCTCCGAGCTCTTCGAGGCCACGGCCGGCTTCTGGCGCGGCTGGCTCGCGCAGTCGACCTACACCGGGCGGTGGCGCGAGTGGGTCGACCGCTCGGCGCTCACCCTCAAGCTGCTGTGCCACGAGCCCACCGGCGGCATCGTCGCCGCGCCCACCACCAGCCTCCCCGAGAGCATCGGCGGCAACCGCAACTGGGACTACCGCTACGTGTGGGTCCGCGACGCCGCGTTCAGCGTCTACGCCCTGCTCCGCCTCGGCTTCACCGACGAGGCGGCGGCGTTCGTCCGCTTCCTGTCCGAGCGGCTCGGCGAGGCGGCCGACGGCGCGGACGACGAGCTCGGTCCGCTGCGCGTGATGTACGACCTCGACGGCGGGCTGCCGCACGAGCGCGAGCTCGACCACCTCGCCGGCTACCGCGACTCCCGTCCGGTGCGGGTCGGCAACGGTGCCGTCGACCAGCTGCAGCTCGACGTCTACGGCGAGATCGTCGACTCGGTCTACCTCTTCGACAAGCACGGACGCGGCATCAGCCACGACGCGTGGAGCGACCTGCGCGGGATCGTCTCGTGGCTGATGGACAACTGGCAGCGCCCCGACGCCGGCATGTGGGAGATCCGCTCCGAGCCCCGCACCCACACGACGTCGCTGGTGATGAGCTGGGTGGCCGTCGAGCGGATGATGCGCGTGGCGCGCCGCCGCGGGCTCCCCGGCGACCTGACCGAGCTGGCCGCGACGCGCGACCAGATCTACGAGCGCGTGATGACCGACTGCTGGAACGAGGAGCTCGGCGCCTTCACCGCCTTCGCGGACAGCGACGTGCTGGACGCCGGCGCGCTCCTGATGCCGATGGTGAAGATGCTCGCCCCGGACGACCCGCGGTTCCTCTCCACCCTCGCCGCGATCGAGGACCGGCTCGTCACCGACAGCCTCGTGCTGCGCTACGACCCCCACGCGTTCGGCGACGGCGTCCCCACCGGCGACGGTGACGACGGCGGGGACCACCCGGCCGGCGAGGGGACGTTCTCCCTCTGCTCGTTCTGGTACGTCGAGGCGCTGACCCGCGCGGGACGGCTCGCCGACGCCCGCCTGGCGCTGGAGAAGATGTTCACCTACGCCAACCACCTCGGCCAGTACGCCGAGCAGGTCGCGCTCAACGGCGAGCAGCTGGGCAACTTCCCGCAGGGCTTCACCCACCTGAGCCTGATCAGCGCCGTGATCAACCTCGACCGGAGCCTCGACGGCTGACGCGTCGCTGATCGACGCCCCGGGGGTGGCGGCAGATGGCCGGCCGGGGTGCCGCGGCGGCGCGATGTGCCGCCACCTCGATGGGCCGGCGCGTGGGGGTGGCGGCAGATGGCCGGCCGGGGTGCCGCTGCGGCGCGATGTGCCGCCACCATCCGGTGGTCAGCCAAGCAGACCGCGCCGACGGGTCAGGACGTCCAGGCGTGCCAGAGGGCGGCGTACTCCCCGTCGAGGTCGAGCAGCTCCTCGTGGCTCCCGAGCTCGACGATGCGGCCGTCCAGGACGACCGCGATGCGGTCGGCGTCGTGGGCGGTGTGGAGCCGGTGGGCGATCGCGACGACGGTGCGGCCCTCGAGGAGGTTGTTCATCGACCCCTCGAGCGTGCGCGCGGTGCGGGGGTCGATGAGCGACGTCGCCTCGTCGAGCACGAGGGTGTGGGGGTCGGCGATGATCAGGCGGGCCAGCGCGACCTGCTGCGCCTGGGCCGGCGTGAGGGAGAAGCGTCCGGAGCCGATCATCGTGTCGAGACCCTCGGGCAGCCGCTCGACCCAGGCCAGCCCGCCGACCGCGGCGAGCGCCTCCCGCACGGCGTCGTCGGGGGAGTCCTCGCGGGCCAGCACGACGTTGTCCCGCACGGTGCCGATGAAGACGTGGTGCTCCTGGGTGACGAGCGCGACCTCGGTGCGCAGCACCTCCAGGGGCAGGTCGACGAGGTCGACGCCGCCCACGCGGGCCGAGCCGGTGCGGGGGCGGTTGATGCCCGACAGCAGCCGGCCGAGGGTCGACTTGCCCGACCCGCTGGGACCCACGACCGCCAGCCGCTCGCCGGTGCGCAGGCGCAGGTCGACGCCGTGCAGCACGTCGTGGCCCTCCCGGTAGGCGAAGCGGAGGTCGTCGGCCACCAGCTCGACGCCGTCCGGCACCCGGTCGCCGGGCTCCCGGTCGGGCGGCACCTCGGCGATGCCGAGCAGGCGGCTGGTCGAGGCGGCGCCGACCTGGAGCCGGTCGACCTCGCCGATCACGGCGTCGAGCGGCTCGGCCAGCGCGACGACGTACAGCAGGGCGGCGGTGATCTGGCCCAGGTTCACCCAGCCCTGGCTGTAGCCGTAGGCACCCACGACCAGCGTGACGACCTGCGGCACCTGGAAGGCGCCGTTGAGCGCCGCGAAGAGGACGTTGCGCAGGGTCATGCCGTAGCGCTCGGCCTGCGCGGAGACGGCGATGTCGTCGGAGCCCGCCTGCACCCGTGCCTGCGAGAGGCCGAGCGCCTCGACGGTGCGCGAGCCCTCGGCGGTCTCGGTGAGCGTGGTGTTGATGCGGGAGTAGGTCGCGCCCTCGGTGATGTACGCCTTGGGCGCGCGCCGCAGGTAGGTGCGGACGGCCGGGGTGCACAGCGCGAACACGACGAGCGCGGGCAGCGCGAGGACGAGCGAGTTGAGCGCCATCGCCACGATCGAGAGCAGCACGGTCATCAGCGAGATCAGCAGCCGCGGGACGCCCCACTGCACCGAGCGCGCCATCGTCCCGACGTCGCGGGTGACGCGGGTGACGAGGTCGCCCGTGCTCGCCCCCTCGACGCGGCCGACCGGGAGCCGCAGGATCGTGCTGACCACGTGCTCGCGCGCGGAGGCGAGGAGGTCCTGGCCGAAGTGGGTGGAGGTCCACTGCGCGCCGAACGTGAAGATCGACTGCAGGATCACCACCCCGACCACGGCCAGGGCGAGCGTGTCGAGGCCGGCTGCCTGGGCGCCGGCGTCGTCGACCCGGTTCACGAGCGACCCGAGCAGCCGCGGGATCACCAGCGCGGAGCCGGCGGCGAGCGCGTTGAGCAGGACCATCAGCGCGAAGGAGCGCCTGCGGGTGCGCACCAGGTCGCCGAAGAAGGCGAGCACGGCGCGGTTGCCCGACACGGGCCAGCCGCGCACGGGGTTGCGCGAGGCGGCGTACACGTCCTCGGCGCGCTGGCGGCGCAGGGCGTGGCGCTGCCACAGCGCGCGGTTGCGCTCGCGCAGCCCGGCGTGAGCGGGAGGATCCAGCTCGGGCGGGACGGCCGGCGGGTCGCCGGTCCGGTCGCGCCACGTGTCGACGGAGGTGGCGAGGAGGTCGGTGGTCATCGGACCGGCTCCTCCTCGTCGAGCTCACGGATGACGACGCGCCGGTAGGCCTCGTCGTCGGCCAGCAGGTCGGCGTGGCGGCCCTCGGCGACCACGGTGCCGTCGTGGAGGAGTGCGACCCGGTCGGCGTGGTGCAGCCACAGGGGCGAGACGGTCGTGACCACGGTCGTCCGACCGCGGCGGGCGTCGGCGACCCGGGCCGCGATGCGAGCCTCGGTGTGGGCGTCGACCGCGGAGGTCGGCTCGACCAGGACGAGGACGGGCGCGTCGGCGGCCATGGCGCGGGCCAGCACCACCCGCTGCCGCTGGCCGCCGGACAGGCCGCGGCCGCGCTCGTCGAGCTGGCCCTGCCAGCCCTCGGGCAGCGCGTCGTAGACGTCCTCGGCGCTGGCGATGCGCAGCGCCTCCTCGGCCTGCTCGCGGGTCAGCCGGGCGTGCGGGTCGACGGCGTCCTGGAGGGTGCCGGCGAACAGCTGGCTCGTCGTGTCGCTGACGAGCACCTGGCGTCGTACGTCGTCGAGGAGGGCGTGGGAGAGGTCGACGCCGCCGAGGGTGACGCCCCACTCGCGGCGCACCCGCTCCTCGTCGAGGGCCGCGATCCGGGCGCGCTCCTCCGCCCGCTCGGCCCTCGAGCGCCGGGCGGCGCGGCCCTTGCTGCCGTCCTCCTCGGCCAGGGGGACGGGCTCGGTGTCGGCGGGCAGGTAGCGGCCGAGCCGGTCGGCGAGGGCTGCGCTCTGCTCCGGCACGGCGCTGACGACCACCGTGAGGATCCCGGGCTCGACGGTGAGGCCGCTCGCCGCGTCGTGCAGCGGTGCGCTGCCGTCGAGGGGGACCGGGTCGGCCGGGTCGCGCCACGGGGGCCGCTCCTCGAAGAGCACGATCGCCCGGCGCGCGCTGACCAGCGACCGCACGCCCTTCTGGGCGAACTCGAAGAACGTCCGGATCGGGCCGACCATGAAGAGGCCGTAGCCGAGGAAGGTGATGAGCTCGCCGATGGTGAGCAGGCCGTCCTCCACCTGCCGGGTGCCGAGCCACACCAGTGCCACGAGGAAGATGCCCGAGAGCAGCACGCCGACGGCCTCGACCACGGCCTGCCAGATGCCGGCGGCGACTCCGGCCTCGCGGGCCGACTGCGACTGGCGGGCGTAGTTGGTGCCGAAGGTCTGCTCGCCGCCGATGCCGCGCAGGATGCGCAGCCCGGCCACGATGTCGGTGGCCAGCGAGGTCAGGTCGGCGGTGCGGGAGCGCTCGAGCTGCTGGCGGCGGTGCAGCGGTCGCAGCAGCGGCAGCGCCGCGCCGACGAGGACCGGTGCCGCCACGAGGGTCAGCAGCCCGAGCTGCCACGACATGGTCAGCACGATGAAGGCCACGGTGAGGTACGACGCCAGCTGGCCCACCGTGCGCGCCAGGATCTCGCTGAGCGCACCGAACTCGTCGGAGTCGCTCGAGGCCACGCTGAGCACCTCGCCGGTCGGCGACCGGCGCGGCAGCACGTGGCCCATCTGCGCCACCTTGCGGGTGACCATCTCCAGCGCGCCGTAGAGCGCGACCAGCCAGCTGCGCACCACCAGGGTGTGCGACACGACGCCGAAGACGCCGCCGATCACGACCACGAGGAGCAGCAGCGCCGCCCAGCCGGCGAGGGCCGCCTCGGAGCCGCCGACGATTCCCTGGTCGACCGCCCGGCCGAAGATCCACGGCCCGAGCGTCATCGGCAGGAACCACAGCGCGTAGCAGAGGGACGAGAGGGCGATCAGGCCCTTCTGGCGTCCGAGGATCCAGCGGAGGAACGCCAACGGCGACCGGGTGTCGGGGTCCGGCGTGGGTGCGGCGTCCGTGCCCGTGTAGAACGTCGCGATCCGAGGTGGGTAGTCCTGCATCTCGTGTCGCACCCTAGGCGTCAGGGCCGCGCAGGCACGAACCGTTATCGATCTGGCCTCAGGCCGCGCCGTACGCCGGGTAGTCGGTGTAGCCCTCGGCGTCGCCGCCGTAGAACGTCTCGGGCCGCGGCGGGTTGAGGGGCAGGCGCTCGGCGAGGCGGCGCGGGCAGGTCGGGGTTGGCGATGAAGGACCGGCCGAAGGCGGCGGCGTCGATGAGGCCGGCACCGAGCAGTCGCTCGGCCTTGGCGAGGTCGTAGCTGCCGGCACCGACGATGGGGCCGGGGTGGGCAGCGCGCAGCGCGCGGCGGTAGTCGTCGTCGAGCTCGGGGCCGCCGGCCCAGTCCGGCTCGGAGAGGTGCAGGAAGGCGAGGTCGCGGCGGCCGAGCTCGCCGGCGACGTACAGCCCCGCCTCGGCCCCCGCCGGGTCCTCGGTCCCGTTGAACGAGCCGATCGGGGAGATCCGGATGGCGACGCGGTCGGCGGACCAGGCGTCGACGACGGCGTCGGTGACCTCGAGCATCAGCCGGGCGCGGTTGGCCAGCGAGCCGCCGTACTCGTCGGTGCGGAGGTTGCTGTCGGCAGCGAGGAACTGGTGCAGCAGGTAACCGTGGGCACCGTGGATCTCGACGAGGTCGAAGCCTGCCTCGCGGGCGTTGACGGTCGCGCGCCGGTAGTCCTCGAGCAGCCGCGGGACCTCCTCGAGGCCGAGGGGCCGCGGGACCGGGCAGCTGACCCGGGTCGGACGACCGTCCTCGCCCCGCACCGTGGTGCGGTTGCGGTAGGGCCCGTCGCTCGCCGACACGGGCAGCTCGCCACCGTGGAACGACTCGTGGGAGACCCGACCGACGTGCCACAGCTGCGCGGCGATGAGCCCGCCCGCCTCGTGCACGGCGTCGGTGATCCGGCGCCAGCCCCCGACCTGCTCGTCGCTGTAGATGCCGGGGGTGTCCATGTAGCCCTTGCCCTCCGGGCTGATCTGCGTGCCCTCGGAGATGAGCAGGCCCGCGCCGGCGCGCTGCACGTAGTACTCGCGCATCAGGTCGTTGGGCACGTCGCCCGGCGCCGTGGCGCGCATCCGCGTGAGCGGAGCCATCAGCACGCGGTTGTCGGCGCGGACCGCGCCGAGGGGCAGGGGCTCGAAGAGGGAGGGCACGACAGCCGCCAACGGGCACGGCCGACCCGCTATTCCGAACCTGCTCCCGAAGGTGGCCCGGGTCACGCCCGGCGCCCGGCCCCGACTCCGGTGACCACCTGCGCGCGTTCACCCTTCCGGGTACCGTGGCGGTCGATGACAGACGTCGAGGTGCTCGCTCCGCGTGAGGTCCCGCTGGGAGGACCCCGGGCGATGCGCGTACGACGCACGCTCCCGCAGCGCCACCGATCGTTGATCGGGGCGTGGTGCTTCGTCGACCACTACGGTCCCGACGAGGTCGACCGGACGGGCGGGATGGTGCTCCCGGCCCACCCGCACACGGGCCTGCAGACCGCCAGCTGGCTCTTCGGTGGCGAGCTCGAGCACCGCGACTCCGTCGGCAGCCTGGCCACCGTGCGTCCCGGCGAGCTCAACCTGATGACCGCCGGCCGCGGGATCAGCCACACCGAGGTCTCCACGCCCGACACCACGACGCTCCACGGCGCCCAGCTCTGGATCGCGTTGCCCGACCACAGCCGCCACGTCGACCCCCGCTTCGAGCACTTCGCGCCCGCGCCGGTCCGCGGACCCGGGTGGGAGGCCCGGGTCTTCATCGGGTCGCTCCTCGGTGCCACCTCACCGGTCGAGGTCCACACGCCTCTCCTCGGCGCCGAGATCATGCTCGCCCCGGGCAAGAGCCTCGAGGTCGACGTGGACCCGGCGTTCGAGCACGGGGTGCTGCTCGACGTGGGCGCGATCGACGTCGACGGCCAGGAGCTCGCGCCCAGCGACCTCGGCCACGTCCCGCACGGCAGGTCCACGATCGTCGTCACGGCCCAGGAGGAGGCTCGGCTCCTTCTCCTCGGCGGCCCGCCGTTCGGTGAGGCCATCGTGATGTGGTGGAACTTCATCGGCCGCAGCCACGAGGAGATCGCCGCCTACCGCCAGGAGTGGCAGGACCAGATCACGGTGGGCGACCACGGCGACGTCGTCGCCGACGGCCGCGAGGTCGCCGAGGGCCGGTTCGGCACGGTCGACCTCGGCCTGCAGCCCATTCCCGCCCCGGTCCTGCCCCACGTACGGCTCAAGGAACGGCACTGAGCGGCGCCGGCCCCGTCGTCGGCGTCGACGGGATCGCGCGCTGCCCCTGGGGTGCGGGCGACCCGGTCAACCTCGCCTACCACGACACCGAGTGGGGGCTGCGCGTCGACGGCGAGGCGGCCCACCTCGAGCGGCTGACGCTCGAGGCCTTCCAGTCGGGACTGTCGTGGCGCACGATCCTCGACAAGCGCGACAACTTCCGCGCCGCCTTCGCCGGGTTCGACGCCGACGCGGTGGCCGCCTTCGACGACCGCGACGTGGAGCGGTTGATGGGCGATGCCGGCATCGTCCGCAACCGCCGCAAGATCGACGCGGCGATCACCAACGCCCGTGCCACGGTCGCGCTCCGCGAGCAGGGCGGGCTGGAGGCGTTCATCTGGTCCTTCCGGCCCGAGCCGGGTCCGGCGCCGCGCACGACCGCCGACGTCCCCACCACCTCGGCGGAGTCGGTCGCGCTGTCCAAGGCGCTCAAGAAGGTGGGCTTCGCCTTCGTGGGCCCGACGACGATGCACGCCCTGATGGAGGCCGTCGGCCTGGTCGACGACCACCTCGCGGGCTGCCACCGGCGCGGGTGCGCCGGCTGACCCTGCTCGGAGTCAGGCGGGCGTGCGCCACACCGAGACGTGGCTCTCGCTGTCGTTGGTGAAGGGCGCCCCGTGCCAGTCCGCGACCCGGCGCTCCAGCGCCATCCCCGCGAGCTCGGCCATCAGGTCGCACTCGGCCGGCCAGATGTAGCGGAAGTTGCTCTCACCGTAGGTGACGGTGCCGTCGTCGTGCCGGTGGTAGTGGTGGGACGTGCCCTGCTGCGTGGTCATGTCGTAGGTGTCGAACCCCACGTGGCGACGCCCGACGTGGAACGGCACCGCGGCCTGGCCGGGCGGGAAGCGCCGGATGCCGGGCACCCCCAGCTCGACCACGAACCGGCCACCCGGCGCGAGGTGGCGAGCGGCGTTGCGGAAGCACGCGACCTGCTCGGCCTGCGTGCGCACGTTGCCGATGCTGTTCCAGACGACGTAGACGAGGTCGAACTCGCCGGCGACGCGGGTCGTGGCCATGTCACCCACCGCGACGGGGATGTCCGCCCGCTTGCGGTGGAGCTCGTCCGTCATCGGCTGCGACAGCTCGATCCCGGCGACCCGCACACCGCGCTCGGCCAGGGGGATCGCGACCCGGCCGGTGCCGATCGCCATCTCGAGCGCGGCACCGTCTCCGGCGAGCGCGGCCAGGAAGTCGACCGCGGGGTCGAGCACCTCCGGCGCGAACATGAACGCCGAGCCCTCGTCGTACGCCGCCGCGGTCTCGGCGTCCCAGTAGTCGCTGCTCGTCATGGCCGCCACGGTGCCCCACCCGGGCGGTGCAGGCCACCGAATTCCACCCCTGCCGTTCGTGGCGGTCGGTCCGTAGGCTGCGCGTCCATGACGACGCGCGTGCACGCCTTCTCCGCCGACGACGCCCTCGCCGACCTCGACGCCACGGGCCTCGTCGAGGCGCTCCGGTCCGGCGTGGTGTCGGTGCCCGAGGTCGTCGAGGCCGCGATCGCCCGCACCGAGCAGGTCGACGCCGCCCTCGGCGCCGTGGCGTACGCCGCCTTCGACCGCGCCCGGGAGGAGGCCCGGCACCCGCGCGGCGGCTGGTTCGCGGGCGTGCCGACGTTCGTCAAGGACAACGTCGACGTCGCCGGCATGCCGACCCAGCACGGCTCCGACGCGTTCATCGCCCGGCCGCAGGCGGCCGACGGCGACTTCGCCCGGATGTACCTCGCCACCGGGCTCGTCCCGCTCGGCAAGACGCAGCTCTCGGAGTTCGGCTTCTCCGGCGCCGCCGACCACGTGCGTCTCGGGCCGGTCCGCTCACCGTGGAGCCCCGACCACTACGCCGGCGCCTCGTCCGCGGGCTCCGCCGCCCTCGTCGCCGCCGGTGCGGTGCCGATCGCGCACGCCAACGACGGCGGCGGCTCGATCCGGATCCCCGCCGCGGTCAACGGGCTCGTGGGCCTCAAGCCCACCCGCGGGCGCCTGGCCCAGGACCGGATGATGCGCGACATGCCGGTGCGGATCGTCTCCGACGGCGTCCTCACCCGCAGCGTCCGCGACACCGCCGCGTTCTACCGCGAGGCCGAGAAGGTCTGGCGCAACCCGCTCCTCGCGCCCGTCGGAGACGTCACCCGCCCGAGCCGGGCCCGGCTCCGCATCGCGGTCGTGACCGAGGGGATCGGCCGCTCGTGCAGCCCCGAGGTGCGCGAGCTGACGCTGCGCACGGCGGCCCTGCTCGAGCAGCTCGGCCACCACGTCGAGGAGGTCGACAACCCGGTGCCGGACAGCTTCCCCGACCACTTCGTCCGCTTCTGGTCGATGCTCGCGCTGGTCATCGCCCGCCGGGGCAAGAAGGACTTCGGACCCACCTGGGACCCGACCAGGCTGGACAACCTGACCCTCGGCCTGGCCCGGCACGCCGCCCGCAACCTGCACAAGCAGCCGTGGTCGATCGCCGTGCTCCGCAGCTCGCAGAAGCTCGCGGCGCGGCACCGGGCGTCGTACGACATCACCCTGACGCCCACCCTCGCGACCGAGACGCCGCGCGTCGGCCACCTGCGCCCCGACCAGGACTACGACGAGATCATGAGCCGGCTGATGGAGTGGGTGGCGTTCACGCCGCTGCAGAACGCGACCGGCGAGCCGGCCGTCTCGCTGCCCCTCGCCACCACCGCCGCAGGGCTGCCGCAGGGGATGATGCTCGGCGCCGGGGCGGGTCGCGAGGCACGCCTGCTGGGGTTGTCGTACGAGCTCGAGGAGGCCGTCGGGTGGCCCCGTATCCAAGCGTCCCGATGAGCGTCCTGATGAGCGTCCTGATGGGTGTCCTGAACGGCCGGATCGGGGGGACGGGCAGCCGATTTTCCAACCCGGCGGGGCGTGTGTATCGTTCTCCGTCGTTGCCCCTTTAGCTCAGTCGGCAGAGCGTCTCCATGGTAAGGAGAAGGTCTACGGTTCGATTCCGTAAAGGGGCTCTGGGTCGGATCTCCTCCGGGAAGTCCTTCCTCCGCGGCGGGGTAGCTCAGGTGGTTAGAGCACACGGCTCATAATCGTGGTGTCGCGGGTTCGAGTCCCGCCCCCGCTACCACCAAAATCGCAGCAGCCCCCGCATCACTCGCAAACCCAAGGATCTCCTCATGGCCAGCAAGAGCTCTGACGTTCGCCCCAAGATCACGCTCGCGTGCACGGAGTGCAAGGAGCGCAACTACATCACCAAGAAGAACCGTCGCAACGACCCGGACCGCATCGAGCTGAAGAAGTTCTGCCCGCGCGACCGTCGTCACACGATCCACCGCGAGACCCGCTGACGTCGTTCTTCGTCGCACCCGACCCGTCCGAGCACTCGGACGGGTCGTCGTGTTTGTAGGCGTTGGTCTCGACGCGCGGTCGCGAGCTCGCGGGCTCGCTCGCGCGCTTGCTCGACCTCCCCACCCACGCCCGGCGCGACTGCGTCGCTCCCGGCTAGGGTCGTGACATGCCCGTCGACCCCTCGCTGGTGGGGCGCGCGTTCCCCGCACCGGCGCCCCTGTCCGTGACCCCCGAGCGGGTCAACGCCTTCGCCGCCTCCGTCGGGCACCCCGGCGCCGACGGCGGGGCGGTCCCGCCGACCTTCCCGATCGTGCTGGCGTTCGGCGCGATGCAGGCCTTCCTCGACGCCGAGGCGATCGACCTGCACCGCATCGTCCACGGCGAGCAGCGCTTCGCCTACGTGCGACCCCTCGCGGTCGGCGACGAGCTCAGCGCGACGCTGACCGTCACCGGCCTCCGCCAGATCGGCGGTGCCGACATCATCGCCACGACCAGCGAGATCGCCGACGCCACCGGCGCGGTCGTCTGCACCGGCAAGGCCACCCTCGTCCACTCCTCCGGAGGTGCGGCATGACCACGTCGATGGCGGCCGGCGACGTCCTGGAGACCAGGACCTTCACGGTCACCCGCGCCGACCTCGTCGCCTACGCCGACGCCAGCGGCGACCACAACCCGATCCACCAGGACGAGGACATCGCGCGCAGCGTCGGCCTCCCCGGCGTGATCGCCCACGGCATGTACACCCTCGCGCTCGTCGGCCGCGCGGTCGCCGAGTGGACCGGCGGCGCCGAGGTCGTCGACCTCGGGGCGAAGTTCACCAGCCCCGTCGTCGTACCCGCCGAGGGCGGCGCCGAGGTGGTCGTCGGTGGCACCGTGAAGTCGGTCGCCGACGGCCTGGTCACCCTCGCGCTCGAGGTGACGTGCGAGGGCAAGAAGGTGCTCGGCATGCCCAAGGCCGTGGTGCGCGAGGCCACCGTCCGTGCCTGACCTGCGCGACCACACCACCCTGCGCCTGGGTGGCCCCGGCCGCGCGTGGGTGCGCGCCACCACCGAGGCCGAGCTCGTCGCTGCGGTGGCGGACGCCGATGCGGCCGGCACCCCCGTGCTGCTGCTGGCGGGCGGCTCCAACCTCGTCGTCGCCGACGAGGGCTTCGACGGCCTGGTCGTCCAGGTCGCGACCGCCGGCGTCGACGCGGACACCGACACCTGCGACGTCGACGCCCTCGCCCAGTGCGGGGGAGTGGTGCTCACGGTGGCGGCCGGTGAGGACTGGGACGAGCTCGTCGCCCTCGCCGTCGACCAGGGGTGGGCCGGCATCGAGGCGCTCTCCGGGATCCCGGGCGCCGTCGGCTCGACTCCCATCCAGAACGTCGGCGCCTACGGCCAGGACGTCTCCCAGACCATCGCCCGCGTCCGCACGTGGGACCGCGTCGACCGCACCCAGCGGACCTTCGCAGCCGCCGACTGCGGCTTCGGCTACCGCCACAGCCGCTTCAAGGCCGAGCCCGGGCGCTACGTCGTGCTCGAGGTGACCTTCCAGCTGCGCCAGGGTGACCTGTCCGAGCCGGTGGCCTACGCCGAGCTCGCCCGCACCCTCGGCGTCGGGACCGGCGAGCGCGCGCCGCTGCGGGCCGTGCGCGCCGCGGTGCTGGCGCTGCGCTCCGGCAAGGGGATGGTGCTCGACGCCGACGACCACGACACGTGGAGCGCCGGGTCGTTCTTCACCAACCCGTTCCTCACGCCCGAGCAGGCCGCGGCGCTGCCCGACGACGCCCCGCGGTGGGAGCAGCCCGACGGCACCGTGAAGTCGAGCGCCGCGTGGCTCATCGAGCACGCCGGCTACGGCAAGGGCTACGCCAGCCCGGTCGCGGGGGAGCGGGTGCGGCTGTCCACCAAGCACGCCCTCGCCCTGACCAACCGTGGCGGCGCCACGACCGAGGAGCTGCTCGCCCTCGCCCGCGAGGTGCGCGACGGGGTGCGCGGGCGCTTCGGCGTCACGCTCGTCAACGAGCCCGTGACGGTCGGCTGCTCCCTCTGACCCCTGCGGGTCAGGCGAGCCAGGCGGCGATGTCGCGCCGGGCGGCCGCCACGACGTCGGACGGCGCCCGCGAGGCGGCGAACGACATCTCCGCCAGGCGGGCCAGCGTGGCGTCGTCGAGGTCGTGCGCGGCGCGCATCGTGGCGTACTGGCCGGCCAGCCGGGAGCCGAAGAGCAGCGGGTCGTCGGCACCCAGGGCGACCGTGGCGCCGGCGGCGAGGAGCTGCGGCAGCGGGACCGACGTGAGGTCGCTGTAGACGCCGAGCGAGACGTTGGAGACCGGGCACACCTCGAGCGCGATGCCTGACTCGACGATCCGGTCGAGCAGCGCCGGGTCCTCGACGCTGCGGACGCCGTGGCCGAGCCGGTGGGCACCGAGGCCGTCGAGGCACTGCCGGACGTGGTCGGGTCCGCGCAGCTCGCCGCCGTGCGGCACCAGCAGCAGACCGGCCCGCTCGGCGATCCGGAAGGCGCCCTCGAAGTCCGCGGTTCGGCCGCGACGCTCGTCGTTGGAGAGCCCGAAGCCGACGACGCCCCGCCCGGCGTACTGGGAGGCCAGCCGCGCGAGCGTGCGGGCGTCGAGCGGGTGGCGGGTGCGGTTGGCGGCGATGACGACCGCCATGCCGAGCCCGGTGCGCTCGGACGCGTCGCGCACGCAGTCGAGGACGAGGTCGGTGAACTCGGTGATCCCGCCGAACCGCGCCGCGTAGCCGCTCGGGTCGACCTGGATCTCCAACCACCGGCCGCCGTCCCGGACGTCGTCCTCGGCCGCCTCGAGCACGAGACGGCGTACGTCGTCGGGCGTGCGCAGCACCGAGCGCGCCACGTCGTAGAGGCGCTGGAACCGGAACCAG
The DNA here is from genome assembly GCA_963701485.1 of uncultured Actinomycetota bacterium. Taxonomy (GTDB): domain Bacteria; phylum Actinomycetota; class Actinomycetes; order Propionibacteriales; family Nocardioidaceae; genus Nocardioides. The sequence goes on along the minus strand of CAVPAA010000004.1, from coordinate 31,432 downwards.
CCCTTCTCGTCGGCGGCGCTGAGGAGCGGCGGCCAGTCCTCCACCAGTGAGTCGGGCAGCACGATGCCGTCACGCTCGGCCAGCTCGAGCAGCGTGCCGTGGCGCATCGACCCGGTGAAGTGGAGGTGCAGGTGCGCCTTGGGCAGCCGCGACACCTCGCGACGCGACTCCGCGCCCTCCGCCGGCCCCGCCCCCGCACCTGCCATGCCCGCATCGTAGGGGGACGCCGCGCCGGTCCGGGCCCCCGGTGGGGTGCCTCGGTTCGACTGGGACTGGGACTGCCCCGTATGCTTCCGGACTGGTGGTTTCGCCACATGCTTTCGCATGCCCCCAGCGATGGGGACGGGACCGCCGGAGGGCACTAGCTCAACTGGCAGAGCATCGGTCTCCAAAACCGAAGGTTGGGGGTTCAAGTCCCTCGTGCCCTGCGAGGAACACTGCACAGCAACAACGAGAAGGTGGATGACGTGGCTGACGGCAACGCGGTTCAGGACCGGCGCGACTCGCGCGGCGACGACCGTGGGCGCACCAGCCCCGCCACGTTCCTGCGTCAGGTGGTGGCCGAGCTCCGCAAGGTGGTGTGGCCCACCCAGCAGCAGCTGATCACCTACTTCTTCGTCGTGCTGGTCTTCGTCGTCGTGGTGATGGCGCTCGTGACGGTCCTCGACCTGGCTTTCGGAAAGCTGGTCTTCGAGGTCTTCACCGGTGGCGGCAGCGTCCAGTGACGACGGGGGAGCCAGTTCCCCGCCCCAGCTACGAAACAACGGAGTGAGACGTGTCTGAGAACAATGACGTGGACCAGGTCGACGACCAGGTCGAGTCGATCGACGAGGCGACCCCGGAGGACGCCGTCGAGGACGTCGTCGAGGACACCCCGGCCGACGAGGACTCGGAGCAGGACTCCGAGCAGGCCGACGAGGACGTGACCGACGAGGTCGACGAGGACTCCGCTGACGCCGACTCCGCCGAGGAGAGCGACCCGCTCGAGGCGTTCCGCCGCGAGCTGTGGGCCAAGCCCGGCGACTGGTTCGTCGTGCACACCTACTCCGGCATGGAGAAGCGGGTCAAGCACAACCTCGAGAACCGCATCATCTCCCTCAACATGGAGGACTACATCCACGAGATCGTGGTCCCCACCGAGGAGGTCGCGGAGATCAAGAACGGCCAGCGCAAGATGGTCACCCGCACCGTCCTGCCCGGTTACGTCCTGGTCCGCATGGACCTCACCGACGAGTCCTGGTCCGCCGTGCGCCACACGCCGTCGGTCACCGGCTTCGTGGGCCACAGCCACCAGCCCGTGCCGCTGAGCATGAGCGAGGTCGAGGACATGCTGGCTCCGGCCGTCGTGGCCGTCGCCGAGGCCGAGGCCGCCGCCTCGGGCGAGAAGGGTGCCTCCACGACGCCCCGCAAGCCGGTCGAGGTCGCCGACTTCGACGTCTCCGACTCGGTCATGGTCGTCGACGGCCCGTTCGCCACGCTCCACGCGACGATCACCGAGATCAACGCCGAGTCGCAGCGCGTCAAGGCACTCGTCGAGATCTTCGGCCGCGAGACGCCGGTCGAGCTCAGCTTCTCCCAGATTCAGAAAGTCTGAGCGCGGGATCGAGCTTGCTCGATCCCGATCAGCGAAGAGGTTGAGGAGCGTCGGCCCAGACGCGCAGCGAAGCAAGCAACTGGGTGACGCGTCTCGAAACCCACTCGTACGGCTCGATTTCACCAGTGGCCGCACACAAGCGACAATGAACGAGCAACAACCCGTGGCAGGGGGCAGGTGCCCTCGTCATGACCACACGAGAGAAAGAAGAAGGCTATGCCTCCCAAGAAGAAGATCGCTGCCCTGGTCAAGGTGCAGCTGCAGGCCGGTTCGGCCACCCCGGCCCCGCCGGTCGGTACGGCGCTCGGCCCGCACGGCGTCAACATCATGGACTTCTGCAAGGCCTACAACGCCCAGACCGAGTCCATGCGCGGCAACGTCATCCCCGTCGAGATCACCATCTACGAGGACCGCACGTTCGACTTCATCACCAAGACCCCGCCGGCTGCCGAGCTGATCAAGAAGGCCGCCGGTCTGTCCAAGGGCTCCGGCGTCCCGCACAAGGACAAGGTCGGCAAGCTGACCAAGGACCAGGTCCGCGAGATCGCGACCACCAAGCTGCCCGACCTCAACGCCAACGACATCGATGCGGCCATGAAGATCGTCGAGGGCACTGCGCGCTCGATGGGCGTCACGACCGACTGATCAGTGGGAGAGCCGCGCTGGCTCGCTAACCACATCCTTCGCACCAGAGAAACGAGAAGACCATGCAGCGCAGCAAGACCTACCGCGCGGCGGCAGAGCAGTTCGACAAGGACGAGCTCTACGCCCCGCTGGCCGCCATCAAGATCGCCAAGGGTGGCTCCAAGAAGAAGTTCGACGAGACCCTCGACGTCGTCATGCGCCTGGGTGTCGACCCGCGCAAGGCCGACCAGATGGTCCGCGGCACCGTCAACCTCCCGCACGGCACCGGCAAGACCGCCCGTGTCCTCGTGTTCGCCAACGCCGACAAGGCCGACGCCGCCCGTGAGGCCGGCGCCGAGTTCGTCGGTGGCGACGAGCTGATCGAGAAGGTCGCCGGCGGCTGGCTCGACTTCGACGCCGTCGTCGCGACGCCCGACATGATGGGCAAGGTCGGCCGCCTCGGCCGCGTCCTCGGCCCGCGCTCGCTCATGCCGAACCCGAAGACCGGCACGGTGACCCCCGACGTCGCCAAGGCGGTCACGGACATCAAGGGCGGCAAGATCGAGTTCCGCGTCGACCGCCACTCGAACCTGCACTTCATCATCGGCAAGGCCTCCTTCTCCGAGGCCCAGCTCGCCGAGAACTACGCCGCAGCCCTCGAGGAGGTGCTGCGTCTCAAGCCGGCCAGCTCCAAGGGCCGCTACATCAAGAAGATCACCGTCTCCACGACGATGGGCCCTGGCATCCAGGTCGACCCCAACCGCGTGAAGAACGTCGCGTCGGAGGACGAGGCCGTCCAGGCCTGATCCACCTCGCACTGCTCGGCCCGGTCGCCCCTCAGGGGGCGGCCGGGCCGTTCTGCATCACCCTCGCGCCGTTTGGCTGCGGGGCCATCGGGTAGAACGTCAGTGGCACACCTGCCGACCCCTTCTCGACCTAGCCGTCGTACCACTCGTCCCAGGAGACACACATGCGCGTCCCGTCCCTTGCCCGCCGCCTCGGCTCCGCCGCCCTGGTGCTGACCATGGGGGTCGGGCTCGCCGCGTGCAGCGACGACTCCGGCTCCTCCGACTCCTCGAGCTCGGCGACCGACGACAGCACCGACGACGGTACGACGACCGACGACGGCGCCGACGAGACCGAGGAGCCGGCCGAGGCCTCGCTCGCCGAGCTCTCCACCGACGACTTCTACCCGTCGGTCATGGACGCCATGCGGGAGGCCGAGACGTTCACCTTCGAGACCACCTCGGGCTCGGCCGGCCAGACCCAGACCATGACGGGCGAGGCCCGCTTCGGCGACGACGGCGTCGAGATGAAGGCCTCCAGCACCGGCGCCCAGGCCATGGAGATGATCCTGGTCGGCAAGGCGATGTACATGAAGTCGCCCGACCTCGGCACCGGCGACAAGTGGCTCAAGATCGACCTGAGCGACCCGAACTCGCTGTTCGGGATGATCGGCAAGGCGACCGACCCCGAGGTCATGTTCAAGGCCATGGAGGCGCCGAAGAAGCTCGAGCTCGTCGGGACCGAGGACGTGGACGGCGTCGAGACCAACCACTACCGGATCACCCTCGACCCGACGCAGTACCTCAAGGCGATGGAGTTCCCGCCCGCGATGGCCGACATGCTGCCCGACGAGCTGGTGACCGAGATGTGGGTCGACGCCGACGACCTGCCGCGCAAGTTCACCCAGACCATGGAGATCCCGGCCGCGGGCGGCGGCAAGCCGACGACCACGACCACGGAGGGCACCTACTCCGACTTCGGCACCGACGTCGAGATCGAGGAGCCCCCGACCAGCGAGGTCACCGAGCAGCCCGGGATGTGAGCGACGGCGGGCGGGTCTTCCGGGAGGTCACTCCCGGAAGACCCGCTCGTCGATCAGCTGCTCCTTGACCTCTGTGCCCTCGGGCTCGTAGCGGCCCTGGTCGAAGCGGGTGCGGTACTGCAGCACGGCCCCGTCGCGACCGAACCGGTTCTTCTCCACCGTCAGGACGGCGTACTCCCGGAACCGCTCGGCGTTGCCGAGGTCGTAGGTCAGGTGGTGGCGCGCGACGATGTCGAACTTGTTGTTGAGCACCAGCACGACGTCGGCCTCGTAGGCCAGCGCGCTCGACCCGCGGAGGTCGTTGGCGCGCATCCGCCGGCCGGAGCGGAGCGCGCCCTTCTCGGCCGCGGAGATCGCGAGGACCGGGGCGGCGATGTCGATGGCGAGGTCCTTGAGGCCCTCGACGATCTCGGTGGTGCTGGCCTCCTCGTCCAGGTGGCTCGTCTTCACCTTCTGCAGGTAGTCGACCACCACGAGCGGCGTCGAGCCCGCCAGCCCGCGCACCGCCTCGATGGCGGCCTGGATCTCCGCGAGGTCGGTGCGGGAGCCGGTCGAGCGGTGCACGAAGAGCATCTCGGAGTACTGCGCGACCCGGGTCAGCGCCTCGACGCCGGCCGGGACGGACTCGAGGCGGTGCTCCAGCGAGCTCACCCACAGGTCGTCGAAGATCGACCGGATGCTGGTGACCCGCACCTGGTCGGAGTCGTCGAGCTCGCCCGCCTCCATGGCGATGAGCTTCTGGGTCAGGTCCTCGGCGTCGTGCTCGTAGGAGAAGTAGAGGACCGGGCGGCCGGTGGCGGCGTTGTTGCGCGCGACCTGCAGCGCGAACGTCGACTTGCCGAGGCCCTGCGGCCCGGCGAGCAGCACCAGCGAGCCGGCGCGCATCCCGCCACCGATCATCGGGTCGAGACCGCCGAAGCCGGTCTTCCAGAGGCGCCCGGCGGCGTTGCGTCCGGTGAGCATGCGTTCGTCGCTGCGGGCCAGGGAGGCACCGACGGTCATGAGCTGGTGATCCACGGGGACATTGGACCAGTGATGGGGGACCGGCGTGGGAGGATTGACCGGTTTGCCGGCCGGGCCCGCCGATTTGTCTGGTCCGCGCCCCGACGCGTACTGTTCCATCTCGAAACCAGAGACCGCAGGTTGTCACGAGCTCCTCGCCCGTGACCGAAGGTTCGCAGCAGCGAATGGCCGGCGCAGGATTTCAGAGCAGCGGCCTTCGCCGCACCTACGCCCTGAGCCTGTGCTCAGGGCGTTCGTCTTTGTGGGCCGGACGCCGGTGGTCAACCCCGGAAGGAGACCCATGGCGCGGGCAGAAAAGACTGCCGCCGTCGCGGAGATCGTTGACTCGTTCAACGACTCGGCCGGCGCTGTACTGACCGAGTACCGCGGGCTCACCGTGAAGCAGCTGCAGGACCTGCGGCGTGCCCTCGGCGAGAACGCCAACTATGCCGTGGTCAAGAACACGCTGGCCAAGATCGCCGCCACCGAGGTGGGCATCGAAGGCTTCGACGACCTGCTGACCGGCCCCACCGCCATCGCCTTCATCAATGGAGACGTGGTCGAGGCCGCCAAGGGTCTGCGTGACTTTGCCAAGGCGAACCCCGCCCTTGTGATCAAGGGTGGAGTCCTGGACGGCAAGCCGCTCGACGCTGCAGAGGTGGCCAAGCTGGCCGACCTCGAGTCGCGCGAGGTGCTGATGGGCAAGCTGGCGGGCGCCATGCTCGCGAGCCTCTCCCAGGCCGTCTACCTGCTCAACGCGCCGATCGCCCAGGCCGCCCGTCTCGCGGGTGCGCTCCAGGCCAAGGCCGAGCAGGACCCCACGATCCTCGCAGGTGGTGCTTCCCAGGAATCAAACGCTGGGTCGGCTGCTCCCGCCGAGGACGCTCCGGTCGAGGAGGCCCCCTCCTCGGAGGAGGCCGCCGAGCCCGAGGCGACCGACGAGGCAGCCGAGCCGGCCGCCGAGTCCACCGACGCCTGACCAGGCCGACGTACACCACCTGAAACCCCGGCGCAGCCGCACTCCGCGACCGCGCCACAGACGAAAGGTTTGCCATCATGGCGAAGCTCAGCACCGACGAGCTCCTTGACGCGTTCAAGGAGATGACCCTCATCGAGCTCTCCGAGTTCGTGAAGCAGTTCGAGGACACCTTCGGCGTGACCGCCGCTGCCCCCGTCGCCGTGGCCGCCGCCCCGGCCGCCGGTGGTGCCGCTGGTGGCGACGCCGCCGCCGAGGAGAAGACCGACTTCGAGGTCGTCCTCGAGGCTGCCGGCGACAAGAAGATCAACGTCATCAAGGAGGTGCGCGCCCTGACCTCCCTCGGCCTGAAGGAGGCCAAGGACCTCGTCGAGGCCGCGCCCAAGACGATCCTCGAGAACGTCGACAAGGCCGCCGCGGACAAGGCCAAGGAGGCCCTCGAGGCCGCCGGCGCCACCGTCACCGTCAAGTGACTCCCTGCTGGCCCCTGGGCTAGCACCCGCTGCTCCGCAGCAACCGTCGAAGGGCGGTCACCCCGGTCAGGGGTGGCCGCCCTTCGTCATGCCCGCGACCCTTCTCCTGCGATCGTCGAGCCATTAGAGTGGGCACTTCTGATGCGTATCACGAGATGAGTTGCTCCATGCGCAACAAGCGATCGACCGCCACGCTCATCCGGCTCCTCCAGGCGCCTCGCTACGAGGTCCTGCCGACGGCCTCCACCGAGGACAAGGTCCTCGAGCACCTGCCCCGCGAGCGCGTGGTGACGGTGACGGCATCGCCGGGCAAGGGGTTGGGGGCGACCCTCGACCTCGCGGAACGACTCACCGGGCACGGCTACGTCGTGGTGCCCCACCTCGCCGCCCGGATGGTGACCGGCCGGACCGAGCTGGAGGAGATCGCGGACCGCCTCGTCGGCAAGGGCATCAGCCGGGTCTTCGTGCCCGGCGGCGACGCCGAGCCGGCGGGTGACTACCCCGACGCGCTCGCGCTGCTGCAGGACCTCCGCGAGATGGGGTCGCCGTTCGCCCACGTCGGCATCACCGGCTATCCCGAGTCCCACCCGACGATCAACGACGACCTCACTGTCCAGTCGATGTGGGACAAGCGGAACTACGCCACCCACATCGTCAGCAACCTGACCTTCGACCCCGCCCTCGTCCGCGACTGGATCCGCCGGCTCCGCAACCGCGGCGTGGCCATGCCGCTGCTGCTGGGCATCCCGGGGCCGGTCGAGCGCGCCAAGCTGCTCGGCATGGCCACCCGCATCGGCGTGGGGGAGTCGACGAAGTTCCTCGCCAAGAACAAGGGCCTGTTCGCCCGGCTCGCGGCACCCGGCGGGTTCACCGGCGAGAGCTTCCTGGAGAAGTGCGCGCCCGCCCTCGGCGAGGAGGGTGCCCTCGTGGAGGGCCTCCACGTCTTCACCTTCAACCAGATCGCCGAGACCGAGGCCTGGCGCACCGACCTGCTCCGGCGGCTCGGCGCCTAGCCCACGAGGTCGGCGAGGGCCCGCTCGAGGCCGTGGTCGCCGGTGGCCACCACGGTGAGCGGCAGCCCGAGGCTCGACGCCGCCGCGGCGGCCTGGGTGCCGAGCTCCTCGTCGTCGGGCTCCTGGGCGAGCCAGACGACGCGCGTGTACTGGCCGAAGTAGGTGTCGCGGAGGTCGGGGTGGCGGTCGAGGCCCAGCTCCTGGATGACGGTCCGGTCGAACGATCGGACGAGGAAGTCGGTCAGGAGGTAGGTGCCCGGCTGCTCGTCGAAGAACTTCTCGAGGCGCGACGGCCCGGCGTAGACGTCGTAGCAGTGCAGGCCCGGGAGCCGCTGGACCCCGAGGTCGTCGCAGACGCCGTCGAGGGCGCCGTACGTCCCGCAGTCGGCGTAGCCGACCACGACCCGCCCGTAGGAGCTCCCCAGCCGCACGGCCAGCGCGCGGACCTGGTCGGCGATCCGGTCGGGGTGGTTGTGCAGGAGCGGGGGCAGGGGGTGCACGTCGACGGGCCACCCGCGCCGCGCGACCACTGCCGCCGCCGGCTGCGCGATCGCGCCGCACGCGATGAGCGCCACCCGGCCTCCGAGGGCCTGCTCAGGAGTGGAACGAGAGCTGGTCGACGAAGGCGTCGTTGAAGTCCGGACGGTCGGAGAGCTCGACATAGGTCACCTCCTCGAGGAGGGCCCGCGCGCCCGCCCGCTCACGCACCGACAGGAGCGCCATCTTGGCGCCCTCGCCGGCCACGTTGCCCGCGGCGACGATCCTCATGACGGGCAGGCGGGGGACCAGACCGATGCGGACGGCCGAGGCGGGGGAGAGGTAGCTGCCGAACGAGCCCGCGAGGAGCACCTGCTGCACGTCGCGGTGCTCGAGGCCGAGCTCCTCGAGGAGCAGGGACCAGCCGGTGGAGATGGCCGCCTTGGCGAACTGCAGCTCGCGCACGTCGCGCTGGGACAGGTAGACGCACTCGGCGGTCTCCGCGTCGGGCGTGGGTCGGTGGAGGATGAACACCCGCTCCTCGCCGATCCTCGCCAGCCGGTCGGCGAGAGCGGGGGCGATGGCCTTGGCGTCCTCGTCGGGCACGAGACGACCCGAGGAGTCCAGGAGGCCGACACGGACGAGCTCGGCGACCGCGTCGACCAGCCCGGAGCCGCACAGGCCACGGGGCTCGACGTCGCCGATCACCTGCAGGGTGACGGCGGGGTCCTCGCCCTCGGCGTGGGGGTCGACCTTGATGACCTCGATGGCGCCGTCGGCGGCCCGCATGCCGCACCGGATCGCTCCGCCCTCGAACGCCGGGCCGGCGGGCGCGGCGGTGGACAGGATGGTCTCCCCGTCGCTGAGCACGATCTCGCAGTTGGTGCCGACGTCGATGAAGAGGCGGGTGCGCTTGTCGCGGTCCATCCCGCTGGCGAGCATGCCCGCGACGATGTCGCCGCCGACGTAGGCGCCGAGGGCCGGGAAGAGGAACGCGCGCGCACGCGGGTGCAGGCTCAGGCCGAGCTCGGAGGCGAGCACCGACGGCGGCTGGGCGGCCGTCATCACGAACGGGGCGACGCCGAGCGGCTCCGGGTCGATGCCGAGCGCGAGGGCCGTCATCGTCGCGTTGCCCGCGACGGCCACCTCGTAGACGTGGGCGGGGTCCACCCCGGCCTCGCGGCACACCTCCGACGCGAGCGACGAGAGCGTGCTGCCGGCGGCCCGCTGCAGCCGCCCGAGGGCCTCGGGATCCATCATCGTGGCGCTGATCCGGGTGATCACGTCGCCGCCGAACGGCTGCTGCGCGTTGAGCGTCGAGGCGACGGCCAGCGGGGTGCCGGTGCCGACGTCGAGCAGCGTGCCGACGACCGTGGTGGTGCCGAGGTCGAACGCGATGGCGTAGCGCGCGCTGGTGGTGTCGCCCGGCTCGACGTCGACGAGCGCCTCGTCGAGGATGACCGCGGTGACCTTGAAGTCCGCCGCGCGCAGCACCGTGGACAGCCGGCGGAGCACGTGGAGGTCGGCGGTGAGCTCGAGGTCGTCGATGGCGTCGGTCAGGCGTACGAGGTCGGTGCGCTGGTCGGCGAGCGTGGCCTCGTCGAGCTCGACGTAGCGCTTCTGGAGGGCCGGGCGCAGGATCACCTGGCGCCCGATCCCGACCGTCGCGGCCTTGGGCCGCGTGGTCAGCGGCGGGACCTCGACCGCGAGGTCGCGGGTCGCGTGGAGCAGGCAGCCGAGCCGCCAGCCCTCGGCGAGCTGGCCCGCGGTGAAGGTGCGCACGTCGTGGCGGGTGATCGGGGTCGCGGTGTCGGAGGTGACGCGGATGCGGCACTTGTGGCAGGTGCCGTGGCCGCCGCAGGTGGAGTCGATCGCGATGCCGTTCCACGACGCGGCGTCGAAGACCGTCACCCCCGGCGGCACGCGTACGTCGCGCACTGCGGGCGGGACCTCCGCGCCGTCCTCGGCGGTGGTGATGACGGTGAACGCGAGGCCGACGCGGCCGGTGCCGTCATGGGCGGCGGGCTCGACGCCGGGCCTCTCGATGAGACCCTCGCGGGCCACGTCGGCCAGCGAGAAGTCGGGCCCCTCTGTCGTCACGCTCGCTCGGCCTCCTGCTTCGCCCGGTGCGCGGTGATCCACGCCATCCCCCAGTCGTCGTGGCCGAGGAACACGTCGGCCGCCTTGACCGCCTCGACCACGTGGGGCGTGCGGGCGTCCATGATCGCGCTCGTCAGCCCCGAGGTCATCGCCATGGGGAGCCACGTGCCGTTGAGGGTGTGTCGGCCGGGCATCCCGAAGGAGACGTTGGAGGCGCCGCAGGTCATGTTGACGCCGAAGTCGTCGCGGATGCGTCGCATCACCTCGAAGGTCACCAGGCTCGTGCTGGTGTCGGCACCGATGGGCATGGCCAGGGGGTCGATGACGATGTCGGCCTGCGCGATGCCGTACTCCTGCGTGGCGACGCGGACGATCTTGCCGGTGAGATCGACGCGCTTGTCGGCCTCCATCGGGATCTCGTCGTGGTCGTTGGGCAGGGCGATGATCGCGGCGTCGTACTTCTTCACCAGCGGCAGGATCGCCGCCATGCGGTCGTCCTCGGCGGTGATCGAGTTGACCAGGGCACGGCCCTGGTAGACCGAGAGGCCGGCCTCGAGCGCCTCGACGACCGAGGAGTCGATGCAGATCGGGAGGTCGGTCAGCTCCTGGACCATCTGGATCGCCTTGGCCAGCAGCTCGGGCTCGTCGGTGAGCGGGACGCCCATGTTGATGTCGAGCACGTCGGCGCCGCCCTCGACCTGCGCCTTGACGTCGCGCTCGATGGCCGAGAGGTCGCCGTCGCGGAGCTGCTGCTGGAAGATGCGGCGCCCGGTGGGGTTGATCCGCTCGCCGATGATGGTGAAGCGCGTGTCGTGCCCGATGACCACCTCGCGGGTGGCCGAGCGCAGCACGGTGCGCAGCGGCTCGGCGGGGCTCATGCCAGCACCTTGGTGCGCTTGGCCTCGATCAGGCTCTTGGCGCGCTTGACGGTCTGGGACGCGTCCGCGGCGTAGCCGTCGGCCCCGACCGCGTCGGCGTACTCCTGGGTGACGGGTGCGCCACCGACCATCACGATCACCTCGTCGCGGATGCCGGCCTTCTCGAGGGCGTTCATGTTGGCCTTGAACATCGGCATGGTGGTGGTGAGGAACGCCGAGAAGCCGACGATGTCGGGCTGGTGCTCCTCGATCGCTGCCACGAACTTCTCCGGGGCCACCTGCACGCCGAGGTCGATCACCTCGAAGCCGGCGCCCTCGAGCATGATGTTGACGAGGTTCTTGCCGATGTCGTGGACGTCGCCCTTCACCGTCCCCATCAGGAACTTGCCGACGGTCGCCACGCCCGTCTCCGCCAGCAGCGGCCGGAGCCGCTCCATCGCGCCGGCCATCGCGCGCCCGGCGATGAGCATCTCGGGGACGAAGAAGTCACCGCGCTCGAACCGCGCACCGACCTCCTCCAGCGAGGGGATCAGGGCGTCGAAGAGCAGCGTCTGCGGCTCCATCGAGAGGCCCAGGCCCTCCTCGGTCAGCTCGAGCACGCGGGGGGCGTTGCCCACGAGCGTCTCGTCGTAGAGGGACTGAAGGATCTCCTCGGGGGTCATGCGACCACCTCCTGGGTGCGGGCAGCTCGGTGTGCGGGGGCGTGTGCGGGGTCGGGGCGGGCGGGGCCGCGCAGCAGCGTGGACAGCGCGGTGGACTGGTCGAGCAGGTGGCGTCCGAGCTCGTCGACCCGGTCGGCCAGCCGCGGGGTGGGCCCGGAGATCCCGAGGGAGGCGACCACGTCGCCGCGGGGGCCGAAGACGGGGACGGCGATGCCGGTGAGCCCGATCTCCAGCTCGTCCTCGGTGAGGGTCCATCCCCGGTCGCGGGCGCGCCGGCCGTCACGGCGTACGGCGTCGGCATCGGGCAGCGTCACCGGGGTGAGCTGTTCCAGCTCGCCCTCGGGGAGGTCGAGCGCGCCCCAGGCGAGGAGCACCTTGCCGAGGGCGGAGCAGTGGGCCGGGACCTCGATCTCGGTCCAGTCGCGGGTGCCGAGGAGATAGGTGGAGTCGATCTGGGCCACCTGCACCACCCGGTCGCCGCGGGCGACGCTGAGGTGGACGGTCTCGCCGGTGTCGGCGCCGATCCGCTCCATGACCGGGCGGGCCAGCCGGACCAGCTCGTCCCACGGGTCGTGCCGCGCGGCGTAGAGCCAGAACAGCCGGCCGGCGACGTAGGAGCCGGAGTCGACGCGCTCCAGCAGCCCCGACCGCTCGAGCGCGGCGAGCAGCCGCGAGGTCGTCGACTTCGCCAGCCCGCTCGCGTCCTGGAGCTCGGCGAACGACATCGGCTCGTCGGCGTGGACGACGGTCGCGACGAGGTCGGCGGCGCGGTCCAGCGCCCGCGTCCCGGTGGCGGCCTCGCTCACGGACGGCTCCTTCGGTCGAGGGGTTCCCAGGCGTTCCATGATGTGGAACCGTAGTTCCACATCATGAGGCTAGAAGCCGCCGCGAGCCGAGGTCAAGGGGTCAGCGGTGTCGAGCCGCGAGCGACCCAGGAGGACCCGTGTTCCGCAACGCGATGCCGCGCTACGAGGTTTTGTCCGAGGAGGCGATGGCCACCCTCGACAAGGGCTGGCGGCGGCTGATGACCGAGATCGGCGTCGAGTTCATGGACGACCGTGCGCTCGAGCTGTTCCGCAAGGCCGGCCAGCGGGTCGAGGACAACACCGTCTTCCTCGATCCCGACTTCGTCCTCGAGCAGGTCGCCAAGGCGCCGCGCGAGTTCGACGTGCAGGCTCGCAACCACGACAACGACATCCACATCGGCGGCGACTCGATGGCGTTCGGCGCGGTCTACGGTCCGCCGTTCGTGCGGCAGGGCGACGTACGCCGCGACGCGACGATGGACGACTTCCGGAACTTCACCAAGCTCGCCCAGTCGTTCTCCGTGCTCGACTCGGCCGGCGGCGTCATCTGCGAGCCGAACGACACCCCGCTCGACAGCCGGCACCTCGACATGACCTACGCGCTCCAGACGCTGACCGACAAGATCTACATGGGCAACGTGGTCTCGGGGGTCAACGCCGCTGACACCATCGCGATGAGCTCGATCCTGTTCGGGTCCCGCGAGGCGATCGAGGAGACCCCGGCGACGATCTCGCTGATCAACTGCAACTCGCCCCTGCGCTGGGACGACCGGATGCTCGAGGCGCAGTTCGAGTACTCCGGTGCCGGCCAGCCCGTCGTGCTGACCCCCTTCATCCTGATGGGCGCGATGTCGCCCGTGACGATCCCGGCGGCCCTGGTGCAGCAGATCGTCGAGGCCCTCTCGGGCATCGCGCTGTCGCAGCTGATCCGTCCCGGCACGCCGGTGATCTTCGGGTCGTTCCTCTCCAACATCGACATGCAGTCGGGCTCGCCGACCTTCGGCACCCCGGAGTCCGGCCTCGGGCTGCTCTGCACCGGGCAGATCGCGCGGCACTTCGGGCTGCCGTTCCGCACCGGCGGCGGGCTGACCTCCTCGCAGGTCGCCGACGCGCAGGCCGGCTACGAGGCACTGATGACCCTGATGCCGACCTTCCTCGCCGGCGCCAACTGGGTGATGCACTCCGCCGGCTGGCTCGAGGGCGGCCTGGTCGCGGGCTACGAGAAGTTCATCGTCGACATCGAGCTGCTCCAGATGCTGCGCCACGAGTTCACCCCGCTCGAGATCGACGAGGCCTCGATGGCCTTCGACGCCCACCAGGAGGTCGGCCACGGTGGCCACTTCCTCGGCGCGATGCACACGATGGAGCGCTTCCGCACCTGCTTCTACCGGCCGCTGCTGTCGTCGTCGGAGAACTACGAGCGGTGGATGCGCAACGGCGGGCACGACGCCAACGACCGCGCCCAGGTCACGTACCAGAAGACGCTCGAGGACTACGAGCAGCCCGCGCTCGACGACGCGATCCGCGAGGAGCTCGAGGACTACGTCATCCGCCGGCGCGCCGAGCTCGGCGACTGATCGCACCCGCTGGTCGAGGAGGTCGCCCAGCGACCGTCACGAGACCCGGGTCGCGTGACGGGACTCCGTCCTTCCTCGACCAACGGGCGGTTCGCGTCGCCCAGCCCGCCCGGACCGTCGCCGGTCACCGGCCGGCGCGTCGGACGACCACGAGTCGAGCGTCGGCGTCGGGCGTACGCGTGCTCGGGCCGGTGAGTGCCACTTCTGGTCGTCCGACGCGCCGCGCGCCGCGACGTCGGACGACCAGAGGGTCGCTCAGCTGAGGCCGAGGATCGTCCCGTCGTCGGCGAGGTCGATGCGCGCGGCCGACGGGTTCTTCGGCAGGCCGGGCATGGTCATCATGTCGCCGCAGACCACGACGACGAACCCGGCGCCGGCGGAGAGGCGTACCTCGCGCACGTGCAGCTCGTGGCCCGACGGTGCGCCGAGCGACGTCGGGTCGGTCGAGAACGAGTACTGGGTCTTGGCGACGCAGACCGGCAGCTCGGCGTAGCCGTCGCGCTCGATGCGCTGCAGCCGGCGGCGGGCCTTGGCGTCCCACGTGACCAGACCGGCGCCGTAGAGCCGGGTGGCGATCGCCTCCACCTTCGCCGTCAGCGAGAGGCCGTCGTCGTAGGTGAAGGAGAACGCGTACGGCGACGGCTCCGCGAGCGAGGCGAGCACGCCTTCGGCGAGGGCCTTCGCCCCGTTGCCACCGTCGACGAAGTGCGTGGCCGGAAAGGCCTGCACGCCCTCGTCGGCGACCAGCTCGACCACCCGGGCCACCTCGCGATCGGTGTCGGTGGGGAAGCGGTTGACCGCGACGACGGCCGGGATGCCGTAGACGTCGCGGATGTTGGCGAGGTGGCGTCGCAGGTTGACCATGCCGGCCTCGACCGCGGCGACGTCCTCGGTGCCGAGGTCCGCGAGGGCCACGCCGCCGTGGTACTTCAGGGCGCGCACGGTCGCGACCACGACGGCCACGTCGGGCCGCAGGCCGGACTTGCGGCACTTGATGTCGACGAACTTCTCCGCCCCCAGGTCGGCGCCGAAGCCGGCCTCGGTCACGACGATGTCAGCCAGCCGCAGCCCGGCGCGGGTCGCCATCACCGAGCTGCAGCCGTGGGCGATGTTGGCGAACGGGCCGCCGTGCACGAAGGCCGGGGCGCCCTCGAGCGTCTGCACCAGGTTGGGCGCCAGCGCGTCGCGGAGCAGGGCCGCCATCGCGCCGTGCGCGCCCAGGTCGCGCGCGGTGACGGGCTTCGTCGAGCGGTCGTAGCCGATGACGATGTCGCCGATGCGGCTCTTGAGGTCGGCCCACGACTCGGTCAGGCAGAAGATCGCCATCAGCTCGGAGGCCACCACGATGTCGAAGCCGTCCTCGCGGGGGAAGCCGTTGGCGTGGCCGCCCATGGCCACGACGACCTCGCGCAGGGCGCGGTCGTTGGTGTCGAGCACGCGCTTCCAGGTCACGCTGCGGACGTCGATGTCGAGCTCGTTGCCGTGGTGGACGTGGTTGTCGATGAGGGCGGCGAGCAGGTTGTTGGCCGCGGCGATCGCGGCGAAGTCGCCGGTGAAGTGCAGGTTGATGTCGGTCATCGGCACGACCTGGCTCCACCCACCGCCGGCCGCGCCGCCCTTCATCCCGAAGACGGGACCCATCGACGGCTCGCGCAGGCAGGCGACCGTGCGGTGGCCCAGGCCGTGCAGCGCGTCGGTGAGCCCGACGGTGGTGGTCGTCTTGCCCTCGCCCGGCGGGGTCGGGGACAGCGCCGTGACCAGGACCAGCTTGCCGAGGGGGCGGTCGGCCAGGGACGTGAGGTAGCCGATGTCGACCTTCGCCTTGTGGTGGCCGTAGGGCACCAGGTGCTCCTCGGCTATCCCGAGCGTCTCGTCCGCGATCTCGCGGATGGGCCGCAGGACAGCGGCGTTGGCGATCTCGATGTCGGACTGCATGGTGCTCCTTCGGGTGGTTGCCTGAGCCGTCAGCGGAAGACGACGGTGCGGTCGCCGTTGAGCAGGACGCGTGACTGCGCGTGCCAGCGCACGGCGCGGGACAGGACCTGGGCCTCGACGTCGCGACCTGCCGCGACGAGCTGGTCCTGGTCGTAGCCGTGGTCCACGCGCAGGACGTCCTGCTCGATGATGGGTCCCTCGTCGAGGTCGGCGGTGACGTAGTGCGCCGTCGCGCCCACCAGCTTGACCCCGCGGTCGAAGGCCTGGTGGTAGGGCCGGGCGCCCTTGAAGCTCGGCAGGAACGAGTGGTGGATGTTGATCGCGCGCCCGGACAGCCGGCGGCACAGGTCGTCGGACAGCACCTGCATGTAGCGGGCCAGCACGACGAGGTCGCTCTCGGTGGAGTCGACGATCTCCATGAGCTGCTCCTCGGCGTCGGACTTGGTCGCCGACGTCACCGGGACGTGGTGGAAGTCGATGCCGTAGGACCGGACGAGCGGACCGGCGTCGGGGTGGTTGGAGACGACGGCCGGGATCTCGATCTGCACCGCCCCCGTGCTGGCGCGGAAGAGCAGGTCGTTGAGGCAGTGCAGGTGCTTCGACACCATGATGAGCGTCCGGTAGGGCGCGTCCGCCGCCCACAGCTCGAAGTGCATGCCGAACCGCTCGGCGGTGTCGGCGAACGCCTCGCGCAGGGGAGCGGGGTCGGTCAGGGTGGCGGTGGTGAAGGCGATCCGCATGAAGAAGCGGCTCGTCAGGCGGTCGCCGAACTGCTGGCTCTCGACGATGTTGGCGCCGTGCTCGACGAGGTAGCCGCTGACGGCGTGGACGATGCCCGGACGGTCGGGACAGGACAGGGTCAGGACGAAGTCACTCACGGTCGCCTTCCATCGATGTTGCGCTTGACGAAACAGAGTTTGCGATACGCAACAGCCGCTGCGCTAGTGTCGCGTCATGCGCAACAGCGACCAGACCGGCTCCGGAGGCGGGGGCGTCCAGTCCGTCGACCGCGCGCTGAGCATCCTGGAGGTGCTCGCGCGCACGGGCGAGGCCGGTGTCACCGAGATCGCGGGGCAGCTCAGCGTCCACAAGAGCACGGCGTTCCGGCTGATGGCGACGCTCGAGTCGCACCGGCTCGTGGAGCAGACGGGCGACCGTGGGCGCTACCGGCTCGGGGTCGGCATCCTCCGCCTCGCCGGCGCCACCACGGCCCGGCTCGACCTCGTGCAGGAGGCGCGCCCGATCTGTCGCCAGCTCGCCGCCGACACCGGGGAGACGGTCAACGTCGCGGTGCTCGCCGACGGGTCCGCGCTCTACCTCGACCAGGTGGCCGGCTCCTCGGCGCTGCAGCCCCACAACTGGGTCGGCCAGCACATCCCGCTCCACGCGACCAGCAACGGCAAGGTCCTCCTCAGCGGCCTCGACGAGACGGAGCTCGAGCAGGCCCTCGGCGCGCTGACGACGTACACCGCCCAGACGATCACCGGGCTCCCGGAGCTGCGCGACGAGCTCGCCCGGGTCCGGGACCAGGGGTACGCCGTCGCGATCGACGAGCTCGAGGTCGGCCTGACGGCCGTGGCGGCCCCGGTGCGCAACGCCCACGGCGACGTGGTGGCGTCGATGAGCGTGTCGGGCCCGTCGTTCCGCCTCGGTCCGGACCGGATCGACGAGGTCGTCGCGCTCCTCGAGGAAGCCGCCGGTGAGGTGTCGCACCGGCTCGGCTGGGGTCATCGATAGTCGGCACGTGGACCCCTTGACCCTTGACGACCGCGGGTCGTCGCAGCATCCTGCGAACGTGGCTGGTTGCGCTCGGAGCACCCGGTTGCGACATACGCAACAATTGCCCGAGGTGGTCGGATATGCCTGAGCTGTACGTCGACGGAGCGTGGACGAGCGCTGCCGCGGGTGGTCGGCGCGAGATCCGGTGCCCGGCGGACGGCTCGCTGGTGGCCGAGGTCGACGAGGCCGGGGCGGAGGACACCGAGGCCGCGATCGCCGCGGCGCACCGCGCGTTCCACGACGGCGCCTGGTCGACCACGTCCGGACGCGAGCGCGGCGACCTGCTCCTGCGCCTGGCCGACCTGCTCGAGCGCGACGCCGACGAGGTGGCCCGCATGGAGTCGCTCGACACCGGCAAGCGCTTCGTCGAGAGCCAGTACGACGTCGCCGACGTCGTCTCGGTCTTCCGCCACTACGGACGGGTGGCCGCGGAGGACGCCGGCCGTGTCGTCGACACCGGGAACCCCGACGTGGTCAGCCGCATCGTGCACGAGCCGATCGGCGTGTGCGGCCTGATCACGCCGTGGAACTACCCGCTCCTCCAGGTGTCGTGGAAGGTCGCACCCTGCCTGGCGGCGGGCAACACCTTCGTGCTCAAGCCCAGTGAGCTGACGCCGCACTCCGCGATCCACCTGATGCGCATCCTCGAGGAGGCCGGCCTGCCCGCGGGCGTCGGCAACCTCGTGCTGGGAGCCGGCGCGAGCGCGGGGGCCCCCCTCTCCTCGGACCCGCGCGTCGACCTGGTCTCGTTCACCGGCGGGCTGGAGACGGGCCGGGCGATCATGGCGACCGCCGCGGCGACGGTGAAGAAGGTGGCGCTGGAGCTGGGTGGCAAGAACCCCAACATCGTCTTCGCTGACGCCGACCTCGAGGTCGCCCTCGACTTCGCGCTGACCGCGGTCTTCCTGCACTCCGGGCAGGTGTGCTCCGCGGGCGCCCGGCTGCTGGTCGAGGAGTCGATCCACGACACCTTCGTCGACACCCTCGTCGAGCGGGCGGGCGCCATCCGGATCGGCGGCCCCTTCGACGACAAGGCCGAGACCGGCCCGCTGACCAGTGCCGCCCACCGCGACAAGGTGGAGGCGTACGTCGCCCGCGGGGTCGCCGAGGGAGCGGTGCTGCGGCTCGGGGGAGCGCGCCCCGACGACCCCGCCCTGGCCGACGGCTTCTACTACCTGCCGACGATCCTCGACGCCTGCACGACCGGGATGTCGGTCACCCAGGACGAGTCCTTCGGCCCGGTGCTGACCGTGGAGACCTTCCGCGACGAGGACGAGGCGGTGCGCGTCGCCAACGACTCGATCTACGGCCTGGCCGGGGCCGTCTGGACCCAGGACGCCGGCCGGGCGCAGCGGGTGGCCGGGCGGCTGCGGATGGGGACGGTCTGGATCAACGACTACCACCCCTACGTGCCCCAGGCGGAGTGGGGCGGCTACAAGCAGTCCGGCACCGGGCGCGAGCTCGGGCAGGCGGGCCTCGAGGAGTACCGGGAGACCAAGCACGTGTGGCACAACATCCGCCCCGTGCCGCAGCGCTGGTTCGGCGGATAGGCGAGGACATGGGAGCGAACCGGTACGACGTCGTCATCGTGGGAGGTGGCTCGGCCGGGTGCGCTCTCGCCAACCGGCTCTCCGCAGACCCCTCCACCTCCGTGCTGGTGCTGGAGGCCGGACGCACCGACCGGTTCGACCCGCTGATCCACGCCCCGGCAGCCCTGCCGTTCCCGATCGGCAACCCGCTCTACGACTGGAGGTACGAGACCGAGCCGGAGCCGGCGATGGACGGTCGTCGGATCTACCACGCCCGCGGCAAGGTGCTCGGCGGGTCGTCCTCCATCAACGGGATGATCTTCCAGCGCGGCAACCCGATGGACTACGAGCGATGGGCCGCCGAGCCCGGCATGGAGTCCTGGGACTACCGGCACTGCCTGCCGTACTTCAAGCGGATGGAGTCGCTCGTCCTGCCCGACGGGCAGGTCGGGGCCGACGCGTGGCGCGGCGGGTCGGGGCCGCTGAAGCTCGAGCGGAGCCCGGCCACCAACCCGCTCTTCAGTGCGTTCTTCGAGGCGGCCCAGCAGGCCGGCTACCCCCTGACCGACGACGTCAACGGCTACCGCCAGGAGGGCTTCGGGCGCTTCGACCGCAACATTGTCAAGGGCGTGCGGATGTCCGCGGCCCGCGCCTACCTGCACCCGGTCATGAAGCGCAAGAACCTCACCGTCGAGACCTTCGCCCACGCCACGCGGATCCGCTTCGAGGGCCGCCGGGCCGTCGGCGTCGACTACCTCCGCGCCGGCCGGCGGCACGAGCAGGTCCGGGCGGGCGAGGTCATCCTGTGCGGCGGCGCGATCAACTCCCCGCAGCTGCTGCAGCTCTCGGGGATCGGCAACCCCGAGCACCTGCGCCCGCTGGGGGTCGAGATGGTCCATGACCTTCCCGGCGTGGGGGAGAACCTGCAGGACCACCTCGAGGTCTACATCCAGTACTCCTCGCTCCAGCCGGTCTCCATCGTGGAGGGCCTCAAGTGGCGCAACCGCCCTCTGGTCGGGCTCGAGTGGCTGTTCAAGCGGACCGGCACCGCGGCCTCCAACCACTTCGAGGGCGGCGGGTTCTGCCGCTCGAACCAGGACGTCGACTGGCCCAACCTGATGTTCCACTTCCTGCCCATCGCGATCCGCTACGACGGCTCGGCGCCGGCCGGGCAGGACAAGTACGCCCACGGCTACCAGGTCCACATCGGCCCGATGTACGCCGACACCCGCGGGTGGGTGCGCATCTCCTCGACGGACCCGCGGCAGAAGCCGAAGATGCTCTTCAACTACCTGTCCACCGACAACGACCGTCGTGAGTGGGTCGAGGCGGTGCGGGTGGCACGCGACATCCTGAACCAGCCCGCCTTCGCGCCGTTCAACGGCGGCGAGCTCTCGCCCGGGCCGGTGGTGGGCACCGACGAGGAGATCCTCGACTGGGTGCGCAAGGACGCCGAGACCGCGCTCCACCCCTCGTGCACCGCGAAGATGGGCACCGACGACATGTCGGTCACCGACCCCACCAGCATGCGCGTGCACGGCACCGAGGGCCTGCGGGTCGTCGACGCCAGCGTCTTCCCCTTCGTCACCAACGGCAACATCTACGCCCCCGTGATGATGGTCGCCGAGAAGGCGGCCGACCTGATCGCGGGCAACACGCCGCTGCCGCCCGCCGACGTCCCGTACTACCGCCACCGTGACGGCGAGCCGCTGTACCCGCCCGGCGATCCCCGCAACGACCAGGAGCAGCCATGAGCACCACGACCGACCGGGCCACCGGAACCAGCGCGTCCAGCGACGAGTCGGCGCTGTCGGTGAGCAACCTCTGGAAGATCTTCGGCAAGGGCGCGGACTCCATCATC
Source organism: uncultured Actinomycetota bacterium (assembly GCA_963701485.1). Taxonomy (GTDB): domain Bacteria; phylum Actinomycetota; class Actinomycetes; order Propionibacteriales; family Nocardioidaceae; genus Nocardioides. Next base: position 10,318 of record CAVPAA010000004.1, on the reverse strand, counting down.
GGCACGGCTGACGCCGACCTGTCGCGCGCCGACCTCAAGGCCAAGACGGGATGCGTCGTCGGTGTCAAGGACGTGTCCTTCGACGTCGCCCCGGGCGAGGTGTTCGTGGTCATGGGCCTCTCCGGGTCCGGCAAGTCGACGCTGGTCCGGCTGCTGACGCGACTCATCGAGCCGACGAGCGGCGCGGTGTCGCTCAACGGCATGGACATCACGTCCGCCTCTCCTGGTCAGCTGCGCGACGTACGACGCAAGCAGGTCTCGATGGTGTTCCAGCACTTCGGGCTGCTGCCCCACCGCCAGGTCATCGACAACGTGGCCTACGGCCTCGAGGTGCGCGGGGTCGCCAAGAAGGACCGCCGCGCCAAGGCCGGCGAGATCGTCGACCTCGTCGGCCTGACCGGCTACGAGAAGTCCTACCCCGACCAGCTCTCCGGCGGCATGCAGCAGCGCGTCGGCCTGGCCCGGGCGCTGGCGGGCGACCCCGAGATGCTGCTGTTCGACGAGCCGTTCTCCGCCCTCGACCCGCTCATCCGGCGCGACATGCAGAACGAGGTCATCCGCCTGCACCGCGAGCTCGGCAAGACGATGGTGTTCATCACCCACGACCTCGCCGAGGCCCTCAAGCTCGGTGACCGGATCATGATCCTGCGCGACGGCGCCATCGTGCAGATCGGGACTCCCGACGAGGTCGTGGCACGACCGGCAGACGACTACGTCAAGGACTTCGTCTCCGAGGTGCCGAAGGCCCACGTCCTGACGCTCAAGTGGGTGATGCGCGACCCACGCCCCGGCGAGGCGATGGACGGGCCGACGCTGCCGGTCACCACCGTCGTACGCCAGGCGGCGCGGGCCGCGATCGCCTCGGACGCGCCGATCCGGGTCGTCGACGGCGACACGCTGCTCGGGGTCGTCGACGAGGAGGACATCATGCGGGTGGTCGTGGCGGAGGAACAGGAATGAACGCGGGGCCGATGGCGAGCCGCGACAGCCTGGTCGTCACCCAGAAGCCGCCATCGCGTGCTGTCGAGCCCGACGCCGCACCTCCGGTCGGGGAGGACGCCCGCCTGAGCCGCTGGATCCCCGCCCTCGGCATCATCGTCGTCTGGATCGGCGTGTGGTCCTTCACCAAGGGCACCAACACCCTGGCCCTGCCCGGTCGTGAGCACACCGACCTGCACGAGTCGTTCACCCAGTTCAACAACACGCTGCTCGCCAGCCGCGACACCAACCCGGTCATGCAGTTCACGAACTCGATCTCGCAGGTGCTGCGCGACGTCTTCGACTGGCTCCAGCGGATGCTCGCGCGCCCCAACCTGCCGCGGCCCGTGCCCGAGATCGGCTGGCTCGGTGTCGTCGCGGTCGCCAGCTGGGTGGGCTACGCGATCGCCAGCTGGCGGATCGCCCTGCTGGTGATGCTCTCGTTCCTCTCCTTCGGCGTCTTCGGCTACTGGGCGGACTCGATCGACCTCCTCATCGTGACCGGCATGGCCGTCGGCATCACGGTCCTGATCGGGATGCCGCTCGCGGTCCTGATCGGCACCAGCCCCCGCGCCAACAAGATCGTCACCGTCGTCCTCGACTTCATGCAGACGATGCCGACCTTCGTCTACCTCGTGCCGGTGGTGCTCTTCTTCGGCATCGGGGTCGGCGGTGCGATCGTCGCGACCCTCATCTACGCCATCCCGCCGCTGGTGCGGATCGCGGGCTTCGGGATCCGGGAGGTGCCGGCCACCACGATCGAGGCCACCGACTCGGCCGGGCAGACCTCGTGGCAGCGGCTGGCGAAGGTCCAGCTCCCGATGGCGCGCAAGACCATCATCGTCGGGCTCAACCAGACCACGCTCGCCGCGCTGTCGATGGCGACCATCGCGGCCTACATCAACGGGCCCGGCCTCGGGAAGCCGGTCATCAACGCGCTCGTCGCCAACGACTTCGGCGGCAGCTTCGTGCCGGGCGTCCTCATCGTCGTGATGGCCGTGATGCTCGACCGGACGACCACCGCGGCGAGCGAGCGCTCGGAGAAGCTGGCCCGTGGGGGAGGCGGCAATCTCCGCCTGCACCGCATCATGCTGGGCGTCACGGGGGCGGCGGCGCTGGTGGCGGTCTACCTGTCGCGGCGCGACCTGAACCTGGCCGAGTTCCCCGAGTACACGATCGGCGACAAGGTCGCCACTGCGGCCGACGACTTCATGGCCTCGTTCGTCGACGTCTTCGGCGGTGCGGCCAGCGCCTTCAAGGACGCCATCACCCACTGGTTCCTCAACCCGATGCAGTCCCTGCTCGCCGAGTCGCCGTGGTGGCTCTCCGGACTGGCCATCACCGCGCTGGCCTTCGTGTTCGGCGGTGTCCGCGCGCTGGTGACGACGGTGCTCTGTCTTGCCGGAATCTGGTACCTCGACCTGTGGCACGACACGATGATCACGCTCAACATGGCGATCGTGGGAACCGTCCTGGTCATGGTGCTGGCGCTCGTCTTCGGAGTCTTGATGGCCCGCGACCGCCGCGTCGACCTGGGCATCAGGCCGCTGCTCGACGCGGGGCAGACGATCCCGCCGTTCGTCTACCTGATCCCGGTGCTCGCGCTCTTCGGGCCCTCCCGCTTCACCGCCATCGTCGCCGGCATCATCTATGCCGCGCCTGCCGCCATCAAGCTGGTCGCCGACGGCATCAAGGGGGTCTCGCCGACCACCATCGAGGCCGGCCGCTCGACCGGGCAGACGAGGTGGCAGGAGATCACCAAGGTCCAGCTGCCGATGGCCAAGGGCTCGCTGGTGCTGGCCACCAACCAGGGCCTGCTCTACGTCCTCGCGATGGTCGTCATCGGCGGGCTCGTCGGAGCCGGCGCGCTCGGCTACGACGTCGTGCTCGGCATCTCCCGCAGCGAGGAGTGGGGCAAGGGCGCCGCCGCCGGCCTCAGCATCGTGCTCCTCGGCGTGATGCTCGACCGGATCACGCGCGCGGCCGCCGACGTACGACGTGACGACGGACCGGGACCGCGGCGGGCGTTCCACATCCGCCTGCCCATCGGCCCGCCCGGCTGAGACCACCGAGATTTCGAGATCACCCCCTGGGAGAAGAGGAACAGCATGATGAGAACTGCGAAGAGTCGAGCGGGCCGCCTGGCCGCCCTCGCCACCCTCGCCACGCTGGGGCTTTCCGCCTGCGGCGGCGGGGGGTCGATCGACGAGGCCACCGAGGCCAACGAGTCCCAGGCCGCGGAGGCGGGGGGCGACTGCGGCGAGCTGAACATGGCGGTCAACCCCTGGGTGGGCTACCAGGCCAGTGCCTACGTCGTCGGCACGGTCGCGCAGGACCAGCTCGGCTGCACGGTCAACTACAAGGACCTCAAGGAGGACGTCTCCTGGCAGGGCTTCGGCACCGGCGAGGTCGACGTGGTGATCGAGGACTGGGGCCACCCCGACCTCGAGAAGAAGTTCTTCGAGGAGCAGGGCGACGGCACCGCCATGGACATGGGTCCGCAGGGCAACGTCGGCATCATCGGCTGGTACGTCCCGCCGTGGCTGGCGAAGGAGCACCCGGACATCCTCGACTACAAGAACCTCAACAAGTACGCCTCGGACTTCGCCACCTCGGAGTCCGGCGGACAGGGCCAGTTCCTCGGCGCCGACCCGTCGTACGTCCAGTTCGACGAGGCCATCGTGAGCAACCTCGACCTGGACTTCAAGGTCGTCTTCTCGGGTTCGGAGGCCGCCAGCATCGAGGCGTTCCGCAAGGCGGAGGACAACAAGGAGTTCCTGATCGGCTACTTCTACGAGCCGCAGTACTTCATGGCCGAGGTGCCGCTCGAGAAGGTGGCGCTGCCGCCCTACACCGACGGCTGCCAGGACGACCCGCAGACCGTCGCCTGCGACTACCCCGAGACCGAGCTCAAGAAGATCGCCGGCACGGACTGGGCCGCGTCCGACTCGACGGCCGTCGACCTCGTGCAGAACTTCACCTGGACCAACGACGACCAGAACGTCGTGGCCGGCTACATCGCCTCCGACGGCATGTCCCCCGAGGACGCGGCCGCCAAGTGGGTCGACGAGAACCAGGACAAGGTGGACGCCTGGCTCGGCTGACGATGTTCGGTGGCCCTCCTCCGTGCGACCCTTGACAGTCGCCCGGGGGAGGGTCATCGTACGTTCGTTGCAAGTCACGCACTAGGTTGCGCACGACGCAACCGGATGGGTAGGCGACATGGCTCTCGAGGAACCGGTCGATCAGTCCCTGGTCCCACCGCACCGTGAGGGGAGTGACCTCTCCCTCGACAAGGTGACGTTCGGTGTCGCGGCGGCGCTCGCGATCTCCTTCCTCCTCTGGGGGGTCCTCGACTCCGAGGGGATGGGCACGACCACCGGCGACATCCTCGGGTGGCTGGAGACCACGTTCGGCTGGCTGTTCATCCTGGTCAGTGCGTCGTTCCTGCTCTTCTCGGCCTACCTCGCGCTGACCCGCTACGGCAACATCAAGCTCGGTCCCGACGACTCCGAGCCGGAGTTCTCGACGTTCTCCTGGGTCTCGATGATGTTCGCGACCGGGATGGGCATCGGCCTGATGTTCTGGGGCGTCGCCGAGCCGCTGACCTACCTCACCGCGACCGACGCCTCGAGCATCCCGCCGGGCCGGGGCGACCCGTCGACCCCCGACAGTGCCCGCGTCGCGATGGAGTACGCCTTCTTCCACTGGGGCTTCCACCCGTGGTCCATGTACGCCGTGATCGGCCTCGCGATCGGCTACTTCGCCTACCGCAAGGGCACCGGCAACCTGGTCTCGGGCGCGTTCGGCCCCCTCCTGGGGCGCCGCGCGACCGAGGGTCCCGGCAAGGCGATCGACGTCATCGCGATCTTCGCGACCCTGTTCGGCTCCGCAACCTCCCTGGGCCTGGGTGCCCTGCAGATCACGGGCGGTCTCGACGACGTGTTCTCCAGCGGTGAGTCCAAGTGGCTGACCGTGGTGGTCATCGCCGTCCTGACCACGTGCTTCGTGCTCTCGGCCGTGACCGGCATCGAGAAGGGCGTGCAGTTCCTCTCCAACGCCAACGCCATCGCCGCCCTGCTCCTGGTCTTCTTCCTCTTCGTCGTCGGCCCGACGGTGTTCATCCTCAGCACCTTCACCGAGTCGCTGGGCGGCTACCTGACGCACCTGCCGACGATGGCGTTCCGCACCGGGGCCTTCGGCGGCAGCGAGTTCCTCGACACCTGGACGATCTTCTACTGGGCGTGGTGGATCTCCTGGACGCCCTTCGTCGGGATGTTCATCGCCCGCATCTCCAAGGGACGCACCATCAGGCAGTTCGTGGTCTACGTGATCCTGGTGCCGAGCCTGGTGTCGTTCGTCTGGTTCTCGATCCTGGCCGGCTCGGCGTTCGACCTGCAGCTCTCCGGTGCCAAGGACCTGGGCGCCGTGCTCGCCGAGGAGGGCACCGAGAGCGCCCTGTTCGCCACGCTGCGGGAGTACCCGCTCTCGAGCATCACGGTCGTGCTGGCGGTGTTCCTCGTCGCGATCTTCTTCATCACCGGCGCCGACTCGGCCTCGATCGTCATGGGCATGCTGAGCCAGCACGGCGAGGAGCACCCGATGCGCTGGCTGGTGATCTTCTGGGGCGTCGCCCAGGGTGCGGTGGCAGCGGTGCTGCTGTTCTCCGGCGGGCTCGAGGCGCTGCAGACACTGGTGATCATCGTGGCCGGGCCGTTCATGCTGATCATCTGTGCCATGTGCGTGTCCCTGATGAAGGCGCTGCGCGAGGAGCCCTACGAGTCGACGCTCCCCTCGAGGGTGCGCAAGGCCGTCCTGCACGCCCAGAAGTACGACTCGGTGGAGAACCAGTCGGTCGCCCTGACCGCGCTCGGCGCCGATCCGGAGGACGTCACCAGCACCCCCGACGACGACGCGAGGGTCTGAGGCCGGAGCCCTCGCCCGACCGCCGTCCGCCGCCGCCCCGAGCACCCTTGACAGTGCTCCGGGGCGGCGGCGTACATTTCGTGCAATCGCGTATGGCGCAACTGGTTGCGTGATGCGCAACCCGCCCAGGAGTACGCCCCAGGAGACCCGTCATGGCAGACCTCCCCACGACCGCAGGTGTCGTCGTGATCGGTGCCGGCATCGTCGGCAACAGCCTCGTGCACCACCTCACCCGGCTCGGGTGGACCGACGTCGTGCAGATCGACAAGGGCGCGCTACCCAACCCCGGTGGGTCGACGGGCCACGCGTCGAACTTCATCTTCACCGTCGACCACTCGCGCGAGATCACCGACCTGACGCTCGACTCGGTCGCGCAGTACCAGGAGATGGGCGTCTTCACGCAGTCCGGCGGCTTCGAGATCGCCCGCACCGAGGAGCGCATGGAGGAGCTGCGGCGCCGCATGTCGAGCGCCAAGGCCTGGGGGATCGAGTCCGAGCTCGTCAGCCCGGCCTTCGTGAAGGAGAAGGTGCCCTTCATCGAGGAGGACCAGTTCATCGGTGCGTTCTGGACGCCCGGCGTGGGCGTGGTCGACTCGCTGCGCGCCGGCACGATCATGCGCGAGCGGGCCCTCGCCACGGGCGAGCTCACCGTCGTACCCACCGTCGAGGTCACCGGCCTCGACACCGAGGAGGGGCCGAACGGCCGGCGCCGGATCACCCGGGTGCGCACGTCGGGCGGTGACATCGAGGCGAAGGTCGTCGTCATCGCGGCCGGCGTGTGGAGCCCGAAGCTCGGCGACATGGCGGGCATCAGCATCCCGCTGACGCCCGCGGTGCACCAGATGATCAGCGTGGGTCCCTGCCCGCAGCTCACGGAGACGGAGGGGGAGATCTCCTTCCCGATCGTCCGCGACATGGACACCTTCTGCTACGAGCGCCAGCACGGCGCCGACATGGAGGTCGGCTCCTACGCCCACCGCGCGATCCTCCACGAGCCCGAGGACATCCCGTCGATCGAGCAGGCCAAGCTCTCGCCGACGGAGATGCCCTTCACCTCCGACGACTTCGACCCCCAGCTCGAGCAGGCCTACGAGCTGATGCCCGAGCTGCTGGGCGCCGAGGGCGCGGAGATGCGCTACGCCATCAACGGCCTGCTCTCGCTGACCTGCGACGGCAACCCGATCCTGGGCGAGAGCGAGGTCGCCGGGCTCTGGACGGCCGCGGCGGTCTGGATCAAGGAGGGCCCGGGCGTCGGCCGCGCGGTGGCCGAGTGGATGACCGACGGCCACTCCGAGATCGACCTGCACCACAGCGACATCGCGCGCTTCCACGAGCACCAGAAGCGCCGCGAGCACACCCGGCTGCGCACCACCGAGTCGTTCATCAAGACCTACGGCATCGTGCACCCGGGGGAGCAGTACGAGTCCGACCGCGACCAGCGGCTCTCCCCGATGCACGACTCCCAGGCCAAGCTCGGCGCCGTCTTCTTCGAGACCGCCGGCTGGGAGCGCCCGTTCTGGTACGAGACCAACGCCTCCCTGCTCGAGGCCTACGGCGACGCCGTGATGCCGCGCGAGCACGAGTGGGACTCCCGCTGGTGGAGCCCGATCATCAACGCCGAGCACCTCCGGATGCGCGAGGCGGCCGCGGTGATCGACCTGTCGGCGTTCTGCATCTTCGACATCGAGGGCCCCGAGGCGCTCGACGTGGTGCAGAAGACCTGCGTCGCCCAGTGCGACGTCGCGGTCGGCAAGGTGGTCTACACGCCCGTCCTGGACGCGAAGGGCGGCTTCCGCTCCGACCTCACGGTGATGCGGCTGGGCGACGAGCACTACCGGGTCGTCACCGGCGGCGCGCACGGCATGGCCGACCGGGCGTGGTTCTCGGGATTCCTGCCCGAGACGGGCTCCACGACGCTCACCGACCTCACCGACGACGTGTCCACCATCGGCATCTGGGGACCGCGGGCCCGCGACATCGTCTCCTCGCTGACGTCCGACGACGTCTCCGACGCCGGGTTCGGCTTCCTCACCTGCCGGGAGATCGAGCTCGCCGGCACGTCCGTCCTCGCCTCCCGCATCTCCTACGTCGGCGAGCTGGGCTGGGAGCTCTACGTCCCGATGGAGCAGGCCGCCGGACTCTGGGAGGCCCTCCTCGAGGCGGGCGCGCCGCACGGCGCGGTGCCCGCCGGCATCGGCGTCTACGGCACGACCGGCCGCATCGAGAAGGGCTACCGCGCCTACGGCGCCGAGCTCGACAGCGAGCGCACCATCATCGAGGCCGGCATGCAGCGGCCCAAGGTCAAGGCGGCCGACTTCGTGGGCAAGGAGGCCTACCTCGCGCAGCGGGAGGCAGCGCCCAGCACCGTGCTGTGCACGCTGACCGTCGACGACCACACCTCGGCGTCCGGGACGAAGCGCTACATGCTGGGCGGCGAGCCGATCCTGACGCGCGACGGCGGCACGCTCACCGACGGCCACGGGCACCACCCCTACGTCACCAGCGCCGGGTCCGCGCCGTCGCTCGGCAAGCACGTGCTGCTCGCCTACCTGCCGCCCGACCAGGCCGTCATCGGCAACGAGCTCGCGGTGTCCTACATGGAGGAGATCTACCCGGTCACGGTCGGCTCCGTCGACGCGACCCCGCTCCTCGACCCGTCCAACGAGCGCATTCGATGACCAACCCATTGGTCTGCGTCAAGCGCGTCGTCGACGCGACGAGCGAGGTCGTCCTCACCGAGGACGCCCAGGGGGTCGACGGGCGCTACGCCGGCTTCACGACGAGCGCCCACGAGGAGTGCGCGGTCGAGCTCGCGGTCCGCATCGCCGCCGACGGAGGCGCCGCGACCGTCATGACGCTCGGCGACGACGACGCCGTGGAGCAGCTCCGCGCGGCGCTGGCCGTCGGCTGCGCGGCAGCCACCCACGTGGTGGCCGACGCGCAGGCGTTCGGACCTGCCGACGTCGCCCGCGAGATCGCCGCCGTCGTCCGCGACCACGAGGCGGCCGGCACGCCCCACGAGCTGGTGCTGCTCGGCAACGACGCGGCCGACTCCGGCGACTTCCAGGTCGGCATCCGCCTCGCCTACGAGCTCGGCTGGCCCGTCGTCAACGGCGTCAGCACGGTCAGTGTCGCGGACGGCGAGGTGACGGCCACCGGGTCCGGGCCTGACGGTCACGAGACCTTCCGCCTGCCCCTGCCGGCCGTGGTCACGGTCCTCGAGGGCGGGGTCGAGCCCCGCTACCCGAGCGTCCCGGGCCGGATGAAGGCCAAGAAGGCGCCGATCGAGGAGCGTCGGCCCACGGCCGACCCGGTCGGTCCGTCCCGCGTCCGACTGGTGCTGCCCCCTCCCTCCGCGTCGACCGTGCAGGTGCTGGGCGAGGGCCCGGCGAGCGCACCGGCGGTCGTCGACCTCTTCGAGCAGCTGGGGGTGCTCGCGCGATGATCGTCGTCCTGGTCGAGGTGACGCCCACAGGAGAGGTCGTGGAGACCTCGCGCGAGGCGATGACCTTCGCGCGCGACCTCGCTGCCGCCGGCGGTGGTGTGCCCATCGACGCGGTCGTCGTCGGCCAGACCGACGACGCGCTCGTCGGCACCCTGGCGTCGTACGGCGCGCGCCGCGTGCACGCCCTCACCGGTCCGGCGTACGAGTCGTTCTCCGGAGCCGCGTGGGCGGCCGGCCTGATGGCCGTTCGCGAGCGCGCGGGAGCGGTCGTCGTCACCGCCGCCGGCACCTCGCGCGGCAACGAGGTCCTGGCCCACGTCGCGGCACGGTCGGCGCTGCCGATGGCCGCCAACGTGGTGTCGTTCAGCAGCCTGTCGCCCTTCACGGTGACCCGCCAGGTCGTCGGCGGAGCCGCGCTCGAGGAGATGAGCCTGTCCCAGCGGCCGGCGATCTTCACCTTGGCCGGCCACGCGGTGGAGGCCACCCCCGCCGACACCGCGGGTGTCGGTGAGCTGGTCGTGGAGACACCCGACGTCGCCGACGCCGACCTGCTGGCCCGGGTCGTCTCCACCGAGGAGCCGGAGCCCGACCTCTCCGGCACCCTGAAGTCTGCCCGCGTCGTCGTCGGCGCCGGTCGCGGTGCCGGGTCCGCGGAAGGCTTCGACGACCTCCTCGAGCTCGCCGAGCTGCTCGACGCCCCGCTGGGCGTCTCCCGCGTCGTGACCTCCCTGGGGTGGCGACCGCACCACGAGCAGGTGGGGCAGACCGGCAGCCGGATCTCGCCCGACCTCTACATCCCGTGCGGCATCAGCGGTGCGATCCAGCACTGGGCCGGGTGCAGCAGCGCCAAGACGATCCTCGCCATCAACACCGACCCCGACGCCCCGATGGTCACCAAGGCCACCCACGCCGTCATCGGCGACCTCCACGAGATCATCCCGGCAATCAACGCCGAGATCCGCCGCCGCC
>CAVPAA010000003.1:0-21104 GCA_963701485.1 uncultured Actinomycetota bacterium | reverse complement strand
GACCTGACCGAGGCGGCGCGTCCTGACCGCCGTACGTCGTCGAGTCGGCGCGTCCTGACCGCGGACACGTCAGGATGCGCCGACTCGACCACTTTGGGGCGTCAGGATGCGCCGACTCGACCACTTTGGGGCGTCAGGATGCGCCGACTCGTGGGCTGGGTCAGCTGAGGACGAGACCCGGGTAGAGCGGGTGCTTGTCGAGCATCTCGGCCGAGCGCTTGGTGACGCGGTCGGCGACTCCGTCGCCCAGGACGTACGACGCCTTGCTGGGCCCGCCGGCCTTGGTCGTGCCGGCCTCGGTGTTGGACAGCACGTCGACGATCAGCTCGGCCACGGTGTCGAACTCGTCGTGGCCGAAGCCGCGGGTGGTGAGCGCGGGGGTGCCGAGCCGGACGCCGGAGGTGTACCAGGCGCCGTTGGGGTCGGACGGGACCGAGTTGCGGTTGGTGACCACGCCGGCGTCGAGCAGCGCCGACTCGGCCTGGCGACCGGTGAGGCCGAAGGACGACACGTCGAGCAGGACGAGGTGGTTGTCGGTGCCGCCGGTGACGAGGTTGGCGCCGCGGGTCAGGAAGCCGTCGGCCAGCGACTTGGCGTTGTCGGCGATGCGCTGGGCGTAGTCCTGGAACTCGGTGGTCCGGGCCTCGGCGAGCGCGACGGCCTTCGCGGCCATCACGTGCGAGAGCGGGCCGCCCAGCACCATCGGGCAGCCGCGGTCGACGTCGGCGGCGAACTCCTCCTGCGCCAGCACCATGCCGCCGCGCGGGCCGCGCAGCGACTTGTGGGTGGTGGTCGTGGTGATGTGGGCGTAGGGGACCGGGTTCTCCTCGCCGGTGAACACCTTGCCCGCGACGAGACCGGCGAAGTGGGCCATGTCGACCATGAGCACGGCGCCGACCTCGTCGGCGATCTCGCGCATCTTCGCGAAGTTCACCCGGCGCGGGTAGGCGGAGTAGCCGGCGACGAGCACCAGCGGCTTGAACTCGCGGGCCTTGGCGGCGACCGCGTCGTAGTCGAGCAGCCCGGTCTCCGCGTCGGTGCCGTACTGCTGCTGGTGGAACATCTTGCCGCTGATGTTGGGGCGGAAGCCGTGCGTGAGGTGGCCGCCGGCGTCGAGCGACATGCCGAGCAGGCGCTGGTTGCCGAACTCGTGGCGCAGCGTCTCCCAGTCGGCCTCGGTGAGATCGTTGACTCCTCTCACCTGCATCTTCTCGAGGTAAGGGCTTTCCACCTTGTTGGCGAGGATCGACCAGAAGGCGACGAGGTTGGCGTCGATGCCGGAGTGCGGCTGGACGTAGGCGTAGGGCGCGCCGAAGAGCTCGCGGGCGTGCTCGGCGGCGAGCGACTCGACGGTGTCGACGTTCTGGCAACCGGCGTAGAAGCGGTGGCCGACGGTGCCCTCGGCGTACTTGTCGCTGAACCAGGTGCCCATCGTCATCAGGACGGCCGGCGAGGCGTAGTTCTCCGACGCGATCAGCTTGAGCGAGGCCCGCTGGTCGGCGAGCTCCTGGCGGGTGGCCTCCGCGATGCGGGGTTCGACCGAGGCGATGACCTCGAGGGCCTGGGAGTACGCACTGCTGATCAGGGAGTCCGTCATGGCCCACAGCCTAGAGGCCCGCGGGCCTCGTCGCGTCGCGGCCCGCAGGCGCTGGGCACCGCCCGGCGGGAACGGGTGGGCATCGCGTCGTGAGAGCGGCGTACCCGCGCGTAACCACGGTGTGACCTGGGCCTCACTCGACGCCGCGATCGGGCAGGCGGAGTCGGCGGCGTCTCACATCGTGGCGCACCATCTCGAATAGCAAGATTTCGCCTTGTGGAACCGGTGTCCATTCCGTGAGACTTCTTGACATGGTCACCGCTTCCACCCACGCACACCTTGTGGTCCGACGTCACGTCGACCTCATGCGCGTGGGCAGCGCGACCTGTTGGCATCGCTGAACGCCGCCCCTGCATCCCTTCCGCGCTCAACGTCGCGCGCGGCACTCCTCAGCGAACAGGACTCTCCTGACCATGCCCGACCTCCGGTTCACGCCCCAGGCCGCCCAGCACACCGAGATCCCGCGCCCCAAGCGCGCCGAGGGCCAGTGGGCGCTCGGCTACACCGAGCCGCTCAACAAGAACGAGCAGTCCAAGAAGGACGACGACCCGCTCAACGTGCGGGACCGCATCCTCTACACCTACTCCCGCCGGGGCTTCGACTCGATCGACCCGGCCGACCTGCGTGGTCGCTTCCGCTGGATGGGCCTCTACACGCAGCGCGCACCGGGCTTCGACGGTGGCAAGACCGCGCAGCTCGAGGAGGAGGAGCTCGACGACCGCTACTTCATGATGCGCGTGCGCACCGACGGCGCGATCCTCGACGCGGCCGCCCTCCGGGCGCTGGGCGAGGTCTCCACGGCGTACGGCCGCAACACCGCCGACATCACCGACCGCAACAACATCCAGTACCACTGGATCGAGATCGAGAACGTCCCGGCGATCTGGGAGCGTCTCGAGGCGGTCGGCCTCACGACCCTCGAGGCGTGCGGCGACAGCCCGCGCCCCTTCCTCGGCTCCCCCGTCGCCGGCATCGCCAAGGACGAGATCATCGACGGCTCCGAGGCGCTCGCCGAGATCAAGCGCCGCATCCTCGGCAACCCGGCGTTCTCCAACCTGCCGCGCAAGTTCAAGACCGCCCTGACCGGCCACCCGAGCCACGACGTCGCGCCCGAGGTCAACGACGTGGCGTTCGTCGGGACCGTCCACCCCGAGCACGGCCCGGGCTTCGACCTCTGGGTCGGCGGCGGCCTCTCCACCAACCCGATGCTCGCCCACAAGCTCGGCGTCTGGATCCCGCTCGACGAGGTGGCCGACGCCTGGGAGGGCGTCGCCGGCATCTTCCGCGACTACGGCTACCGCCGCCTGCGCTCCAAGGCCCGCCTGAAGTTCCTCCTCGCCGACTGGGGCAAGGACAAGTTCCGCGAGGTCCTGGAGAACGAGTACCTCCACCGCGCGCTCGTCGACAACCCCTCCCCCGAGGCGCCGGTCGCCCAGGGCGACCACATCGGCATCCACGAGCAGAAGGACGGCCGGTTCTACGTCGGCGCCGCCCCCGTCGTGGGCCGCATCGACGGCACCACGCTCAGCGCGCTGGGCGACCTCGTCGAGCGGTACGACGCCCGCGGCGCCCGGCTGACGGCATACCAGAAGCTCGTCGTGATCGGCGTCGCGGCCGAGGACACCGAGGCGTTCGCCGACGACCTCGAGAAGATCGGCCTCACCGCCCGCCCGAGCAACTGGCGCCGGTCCACGATGGCCTGCACGGGCATCGAGTTCTGCAAGCTCGCGATCGTCGACACCAAGGAGCGCTCCCGCCGGCTCGTCACCGAGCTCGAGAAGCGTTTCCCCGACCTCGACACCGACATCTCGGTCAACGTCAACGGCTGCCCCAACGCGTGCGCCCGCACCCAGGTCGCCGACATCGGCCTCAAGGGCCAGCTCGTGATGGACGCCGACGGCCGCCAGGTCGAGGGCTTCCAGGTGCACCTCGGTGGTGCGCTCGGGCTGAACCCCGCGATGGGCCGCAAGCTGCGCGCCCACAAGGTCACCAGCGCCGGCCTCGACGACTACGTCTCGGCCGTCGTCAGTGCGTACCTCCGGGACAGGACCGAGGGCGAGCGCTTCGCCGCCTGGGTGGCCCGCGCCGACGAGGCCCTGCTGCGCGGGGAGCCGGTGTCGGTCTGATGAGCGAGCGAGCACAGCCCTTCCACTGCCCCTACTGCGGGGACGAGAACCTGTTCCCCCGCGAGGGTGCGGGTGCCTGGGAGTGCCGCTCGTGCCTGCGCAGCTTCACCGTGCAGATGACCGGGATGATCCCCCACCCCGGCACGGACCCCGCCGTCGAGGGAGGCGCGCGATGAGCCTCTCCACCCGTGCCGCCCGCGACTTCAAGGGCACCCACACCGAGGGTCGTACGCCCGAGGAGCTCCGCGAGCTGGTCTCCCACGTCGGCGCCGAGCTCGAGCTGGCCCCGGCCGAGGTGATCATCGAGTGGGCGGTCGCGACGTTCGGCGACCGGTTCGCGATCACCTCCTCGATGGGTGACGCGGTGCTCGCGCACCTCGCCTCGAAGGTGGCCCCCGGCATCGACGTCGTGTTCCTCGACACCGGCTACCACTTCGTCGAGACGATCGGCACCCGCGACGCCGTCGAGGCGACGCTGCCGGTCAACCTGCGGACCGTGAGCACCCCGCTCACCGTCGCCGAGCAGGACGAGCAGTACGGCAAGGACCTCTACAAGACCGACCCCGACCTGTGCTGCGCGCTCCGCAAGGTCAAGCCGCTCGCCGACACGCTCGCGGAGTACGACGCCTGGGCCACCGGCCTGCGCCGCGCCGAGACCCACAACCGGGTCATCGCGCCGGTCGTCGGGTGGGACGCCCGCAAGGGCAAGGTCAAGGTCTCGCCGCTCGCCCGATGGAGCGACGAGCAGGTCGACCAGTACGTCCTCGACAACGGCGTGCTGGTGAACCCCCTCGTCCACGACGGCTACCCCAGCATCGGCTGCTGGCCCTGCACGCGCCGCGTCGCCCCCGGTGACGACCCGCGCAGCGGCCGCTGGGCCGGCACCTCGAAGACCGAGTGCGGCATCCATGCCTAGGCCACCCCACGAGAAGCTCGCCACCCCGCGTCCCAGCGACAACGTCGTCGCACCCACCCCGCACGACAGCACCACCACACACGATCGGAGGCACCCCTGATGGCTGCTCCTGCTCTGGTTGCCCTGGCCCACGGAAGCCGGGACCCGCGTTCGGCCGCGACGATCAAGGCGCTCGTCGCCGAGGTCAAGGCGATGCGCCCCGACCTCAAGATCGAGACGGCCTTCCTCGACCTCTCCAAGCCGAGCTTCGACACGGTCGTCGACCGCCTGGTGAAGGCCGGTCACGAGGAGATCGTGGTCGTCCCGCTGCTGCTCACCGAGGCCTACCACGCGAAGGTCGACGTGCCGGAGGCCATCGCCGCCGCCATGGCCCGCCACGAGGGCGTCCGCATCCAGGCCAGCCGGATCCTCGGCATGGAGGCCGCGTTCCTGGAGGTGCTCGACGTGCGCCTGCGCGAGGCACTCAAGGCCGCCCGGGTGCGCGAGCTCGACGCACTGGTGCTGGCTGCCGCCGGTTCCTCCGACCCGCTCGCCAACCAGGCGGTCGCCCGCATCGCCCGCACGTGGGGCGCGCGGCACCGGCTGCCCGTCACCGCAGCCTTCGCCTCGGCCGCTCCCCCTGCCGCCGGCGAGGCGGTGCGCGCGTTCCGCGCCGAGGGCAAGCGCCACATCGCCGTGGCGTCGTTCTTCCTCGCGCCCGGCCGGCTGCCCGACCGGGCCACCGAGCTGGCCGTCGAGGCCGGCGCCGTGGCCGTCTCCGACCCGCTCGGGGCGCACCCCGCGGTCGCTCGCGCGATCCTCGCCCGCTACGCCGTGGGTGCGGTCGAGCTCGTCCCGGTCTGATGCTTGAGGGCCTCACGGCGTGAGAGCCCGCTGAGCCGATCGGCGTGGGTCCTGACGAAGGTCAGGACCCACGCCGCATCAGTCCGCGCGTGCTGACGGAGCGCCCAGCCGAGCGCCTTGCGGACGAAGAACTCGCGGCCGTACACCGTGTCGTCGAGGTTGGCGACCAGCACCCGCTCCAGCAGGTCGGTGTCGGTCTTCTCGTGGTGACGCAGCTGCGCCAGCATCGCCGTACGCCGGACCCACAGGCTGTCGGGGTCCACCGACCACCGCTCGATGACCGGCGTGGCGGCCGCGCGGTGGTCGAGGAGGACCTGCCCCACGGGGTGGGCCGCGACCTCGTCGACGACGTCCCACCAGGCGCCGGTGCGCACGAGGTGCTCGAGCAACGGCAGCAGGTCGGGGTCGAGCCAGGCCCGGTAGGACCGGTGCCGCAGCAGGGCGATCGCGGCGTACCACTCCTCACGGTGCTCGGCGTCCTCCCACAGCTCGAGCACGGCTGCCTCCCACTGCGCCCGGTCGACGAAGCGGTGCTCGGCCAGCAGGGGCCGCAGCAGCACCTTGAGCGCCGGGGCGCCGAGGCCGACGTAGGGCAGCTCGGACTTCATGTAGGCCTGCTGCTGGGCGGCCCTGGCCTCGTCGCCCCCCTCGGCCAGGGCCGCCCGCACCGCGCCCACGTAGGTCATGCCCCGGATCTTGTCAGGGCCGTGCCTCGTAGACGTGGTTGAACGGCGTCTCGGCCACCTTGCCGAAGCGAGTGAACCCGGCGTCAGAGACGACCTGCCGGATGGCCGCCTCTCCGGCCTGGGCCCCGAGCGCGTAGCCGCCGGCCTGCGACATCGCGTTGGGCACGCACAGGAAGGTGGAGAAGCCGTAGAACACCCGTCCCACGGGGTTCAGGTTGTCAGCGACCGTGTCACCTGCTGCCGGCTCGACGATCATCCACGTGCCGTCGGCGGCCAGCGAGCCGCGGATGTGCCGGGCCGCGCCGACCGGGTCGCCCATGTCGTGCAGGCAGTCGAACGTCGTGACCAGGTCGAGGTCCTGCTCGTCGAGCGCCTGCGCCCCGGCCACGTCGAACCGCACCCGGTCGGCGACGCCGGCCTCGTCCGCGCGCTGCCGGGCGGCCTCGATGGATCCACGGTGGTAGTCGGAGCCGACGAAGCTGCTCGCCGGGAACGCCTGCGCCATCAGCACGGTCGACGCGCCGTGGCCGCACCCGAGGTCCGCGACCCGGGCACCATGCTCGAGACGCGCGCCCACCCCGTCGAGGGCGGGAATCCACTCGGGCAGGAGGTGCATCAGGTAGCCGGGGCGGAAGAAGCGCTCGCAGCCGGTGAAGACGTCGCGGTCGTGCTCGTGCCAGCCGTAGCCGCCACCGGTCCGGAAGGCGTGCTCGATCTCCGGGAGGGCCTTCAGCGCGCCCAGGGCCAGCTCGAATGCGCCCGGCAGGAAGACCGGGCCCGTCGGGTCGGTGAGGGCGAACGCCTTTTCCGCTGTCATCGAGTACGTCCCGGTCGCCGGGTCGTGCTCGACGTACCCGCCCGCCGCCTGCCCGCGCAGCCACTCCTCGACATAGCGCGGGTCGGTGCCCGTCGCGGCGGCCAGGGCGCGGGCGCCGGCCGGAGCGTCGGCGAGGGCGCGGTAGAGGCCGAGCCGGTCGCCCAGCAGCACGTTGCCGGCACCGATGGTGGCGCCGAGGTCGCCGACGAAGGCCCCCACGAACTGCATCAGCACGTCCATGTCGATCTCCGGCGGCTGGTCGGTCTGGTCGGTGGCCCGGGCTGTGGTCTGGTCCGTGTTCTGGTCGATGGTGGTCATCGGGGTCTCCCTCTCGAGGCGTTCCGGGTGGATGCTGGGACCAGACGGTGCTCCGGGGCGCTTGCGGGGCGATTGCAACGCCACTGCAACCGGGACGGCGGAGGGTGGGCGACGTGAGAGCACGAGAGCCTGACGAGCAGGGGTACGTCGAGCGCGGGGGCGTGCGGATCGGCTACGAGACCTTCGGGTTCGCGGAGCCGGGTGCCGCCGGCCGGCCGGCCGTGGTGTTCGTCCCGATCGACACGATCGTGCACAGCCGCGCGTGGAAGGGGCAGGTCCCCTACCTCGCGCAGCACTACCGCGTGGTCACCATCGACCCTCGGGGCAACGGCCGCACCGACCGGCCGACGTACTCCTCGGCCTACGACGACCTCGAGTTCGTCGCCGACACCGTCGCGGTGATGGACCACCTCGGCGTCGAGCGGGCCACGCTGGTCGGCATCTGCCTGAGCTCGTGGCATGCAGTCCTGGTCGCCCACTTCCACCCCCACCGCGTGCAGGGCATCGTCGCCGTCGGACCGTGGGTGAAGGACGCCACTCCCCCGCACCCCTGGCGGCTCGAGGCCAAGGAGGGCTTCGACGACGAGCGGGACGTCTACGAGGGCTGGGGCCTGACCAACCGCCACGTCTGGCGCGACGACTGGCCGGCGTTCCCGGCGTTCTTCTTCGACCAGATGCTGCCCGAGCCGCATTCGACCAAGCAGCTGGAGGACGCAGTGGGGTTCGCCTGCGAGACCTCGGGCGAGACCATGCTGACCGCGGAGGACGGTGCCTACCACCCCGAGACCGTCGCGGAGGGCGAGCAGATCATGGCCGGCCTCACCGCGCCGGTGCTGATCGTCCGCGGCACCGACGACCGCTGCCAGCCACCGGGCCGGGCCGAGACCCTGAAGCGGCTCACCGATGCCGAGGAGCTCGTCATCGAGGGTGCCGGCCACCTGCCGATGGCGCGCCACCCTGTCATCGTCGACCGCGCGATCAGGCGCTTCGTCGACCGCGTCAACGGCATCGAGGCGCCCCGTCGCCGCTCCGGGCGCCGGCCGCGGGTCCTCTACCTCTCCTCCCCGATCGGCCTCGGCCACGTCCGGCGCGACCTGGCGGTGGCCGACGCGATGCGCGAGCAGCGTCCCGACGTCGAGGTCGAGTGGCTCACCCAGTCACCCGTGGCGGAGTTCCTGGAGAAGCGCGGCGAGGTGGTCCACCCGGCATCGCGGCAGCTCGCGAGCGAGTCGGGCCACTTCGAGGCCGAGTGCGGTGAGCACGACCTGCACGCGTTCGACGCCGTACGCCGCATGGACGAGGTGCTGGTCAACAACTTCATGGTCTTCGACGACCTGGTGGAGCGCGAGTCGTTCGACCTGTGGGTCGGCGACGAGGCGTGGGACCTCGACCACTTCCTCCACGAGCACCCCTCCCTCAAACGCGCGCCGTTCGTCTGGATGACCGACTTCGTCGGCTGGGTGCCGATGCCCGACGGGGGTGAGCGGGAGGCGCTCCTGACGGCGGACTACAACGCTGAGATGGTCCATCACGTCTCCCGCTCGCCCGGGCTGCGTGACCGATCGGTGTTCGTCGGGGACCCCGACGACGTGGTGGACCTGCCATTCGGTCCGGACCTGCCGACCGCCCGCGCCTGGACCGAGGAGCACTTCGACTTCGCCGGCTACGTCATGGGAGAGCGGCCCGACCCGGCGCGACGCGACGAGCTGCGCGAGCGGCTCGGCTACGGCCCCGACGAGGTGGTCTGCCTGGTCTCCGTCGGCGGGTCCGGCGTCGGCCACCACCTGCTCCGTCGGGCGGCGGCGGCCTACGGTCCCGCCTCGGCGCGGATCCCCGGACTGCGGATGGTGGTGGTGACGGGTCCCCGTATCGACCGCGAGGCGCTGGGGCTGCCTGACGGCGTGGAGGTGCACGGCTTCCTGCCCGACCTCGACCTGCACCACGCGGCCTGCGACGTCGCGGTGGTCCAGGGCGGCCTCAGCACGACGATGGAGCTGACCGCCGCGCGCCGGCCCTTCCTCTACGTTCCGCTGGAGCACCACTTCGAGCAGCAGGTGCACGTGCGCCACCGGCTCACCAGGCACCGCGCCGGGCGGGCCCTGGCCTACGCCGACACCGACCCGGACCGCATCGCCGAGGAGCTCGTCGCCGCGCTCGCGCAGACCGTGGACTACCTGCCGGTGCCCTCGGACGGCGCCACGCGCGCGGCCCGGCTGGCGCTCGAGGCGCTCTGACCCGGGGTCCCGTCGACCGCCTCCACCCGCCGGCGCAGCGCCGGCCACGACCCGGCCGTCGCCTCGCGGAGCGGTGCGACGAGCCGGGCGGCCTCGGTGTCGTCGCCGCGCGCGCGTGCGGCGCCCGCGAGCAACAGGTAGGCATCCGCGCCCAGGACCCAGGCGCGGGCGGGCGGGCAGTCGACCTCGGCGAGCGCGTCGGTGGCACCGCGGACCAGCTCGCCGGTGACCGCCGCCAGCACCGACGCGCACAGCAGCCGGCCCGGACGCGCGGTACCGCTCAGTGCCTCGAGCCCGGTGCGCGCGACGGCCTCCGCCTCCGCCTCGTCGCCGGTCTCCACGAGGGTGGCGGCCAACAGGCCGGCGGCCCAGGAGTGCCACCACGGGTGGTCGACGGCTGACGTCGTCTCGACGGCGCGGCGGCCCAGGCGGCGTGCCTCGTCGAGGTCGCCGGCGAGCCGCGCCAGCCAGCCGTCGTACGCCTGCAGGTAGCCCGCGTAGGCCGGGAAGCCGCTGCGCCGGTTGAGCTCGAGAGCGTCGCGAAGCAGCCGCCGGGCCTCGTCCCAGTCGTCGTGCGCCGCAGGCACGAACGCGGACTCGAACACCACCCACTGGAGCAGCCAGGCGTCGTGGCGTTCCCGGAGAAGGGGCTCGAGCTCCTGGACGGCGGCTGCCAGGGCGGGCGCGTCGCCGAGGTACCACGCCACGGTCTTGAGGCCGTCGAGCGCCAGCACCACCCCGTCCTGCGACCCCGAGGCGCGGGCCCTCGCGAGCACCCGGTCCGCGCGCAGGCTGGCATCGGCCAGTCGCAGCCGGCTCGCCTCGAGGACCGTCAGGCGGCTCGCGAAGTCGGCCTCGGCCCGCCGGTCGCCGAGCTCGGCGGCGAGGCGTACGCCGTCCTCGAGCGGCCCCAGCAGCTCCTCGGCCGGCAGCTGGGCGCCGACCGCCGCGTCACCGCCGCGGGCCCGTAGCGCGGCCAGCTCCAGCCTGCGCTCACCAATGCTGCGGGCCCGGGCCAGCGCGGCGTCGATGTCCTCGATCGCGGCGGTCCAGCTCATCCCCGCCTCGTGCACCCGGCCGCGGACCAGCAGCGCGCGGGCGCGCGTCTCCCCCGCGAGCCTGGGGACGGCGAGGCACCGCTCGACCAGGGTGCGGGCGTCCTCGACCGCGGCCCGGCGCAGGGCCTCCTCCGCGGCGACGAGCCAGCCACGAGCCGCCCTGGCGTCGTCCCCGACGGCGTGGGCGTGCGTGGCCATCACCTCGGGTCGGTCGCCCGTGAGGTCGGCCGCGCGACGGTGGTAGGCCGTGGCGACCGCTGGCGGCAGAGCGGCGTACACGCACTCCTGGAAGAGGTCGTTGGCGAACTCGTAGACGGCTCCGCTGCGGACGAACAGACCGCCGCGGACGAGCGCCTCCGCGTGACGGGTGCCGCTCACCTCCGACTGCTCGGTGAGCCCCGCGAGCAGGCGCGGGTCGAGCCGGCGGCGGAGCACCGCCGCGGCCTCGACCACCGACCGCGCGTCCGCGCCCAGCCGGTCGACGCGGGCCAGCACGGCCGCCGACAGCGAGGCAGGCACCCCGGTGTCGCCGTCCGCCAGCGCGCGCAGGCACTCCACCACGCTCAGGGTGTGTCCGGCCGTGCGGTCCATGACCTGGCCGCTGAGCGGGGACAGCCCGGCCGCCGCCGCGAGCGAGGCGACGGAGGCGGGATCGAGCGGACCGAGCGGGACCCGGTGCACCCGGTCTCCCAGGCGCTCGGCGACGGCGACGTCCTCGCTGCGGACCGCACCGACCAGCAGGACCCGCGACCCGTCCAGGCGTCGCGAGAGGTATCCGAGCAGGTCGAGCGTGGCGGCTCCGGCGTCCTGCAGGTCGTCGAGGACGAGGACCAACGGTCGGCGGGCGGCGAGCCTGCGCAGCGCGGCGAGCACGGCGTCGTACGTCGCGCGCCGCTGCAGGTCCCGGTCCGCCGGTGGGGCAGGGGCGTGCGGCAGGACCGGGCCGAAGTCCGGCAGCAGCGAGGCCCAGGCGGCCTCGTGGTCGCGCAGCACCGCCACGAGCGCGTCTCGCTGCAGGGCTGCGAGCCCGGGGCGCAGGGCGTCCACGAACGGCTGGATCAGGAGGGACCGCTCGGCGGGGTGGCACCGACCGCGGAGCACCCGGCCACCGGTGTCGGTGCACCGCTCGGCCACCGCGTCGAGGAGGCGCGTCTTGCCGATGCCGCCCTCCCCGACGACCAGCACGAGGTCCACGGGGTCGCCGGCGACGGCCGAGCCCCACGCGGAGTGCAGGACGGCGAGCTGGCTGTCCCGGCCGACGAGCACCTCGCGCGCGACGACCTGCCGCAGCGCGGGCGGTACGGCCTCGGCCGTCCGGGTCGGCCCCGGGCTGCGGAGCAGCGCCAGGTGCAGGTCGGCCGAGGCGCGGTCCGGGTCGGTGCCGAGGTCCTCACGCAGCGTCCGCGCCAGCCGGTCGTACGCCGCCAGCGCAGCGGCGACCTGCCCGTCGGCGGCGAGCGCCCGCATGAGGTCGCGCACCGCCCGCTCGTCGTAGGGGTCCGGTGCCACCCCGGCCGACGCCACCGGGACCGCCCGCGCCGGGTCGACCTCCAGCAGCGCTGTCACCCGCTGGTGCCGCGCGTCCCGTCGCAGGGCGTCAGCCTCGCGGCGCACCTCGAGGACCCACTCGTCGTGTCCCTCGTCCGGCAGCGCCGGGCCGGTGCCGAGCAGGTCCTGGGCTGCGGCGGCCGCACTCTCGGCGAGGGCGTGCTCGCCGGACGCGGAGCGGACGCCGGCCTGCGCGCACAACTGGCGAGCCTCTTCCAGGTCCAGGGACCACGCGCCTGCCAGGACGTATGCGCCCGGAAGGCCCACGACCAGGTCCGGGCCGACCGCCCTCCGCAGGCGGCTGACCAGCGTCGCGACGTTGGCCGCGGGATCCGCGGGGGGCTCGTCGTGCCAGAGCGCCTCGACGACACGGCCGGTCGCCACCGGAGTGCCGCGCGCGGAGGCGAGCAGCGCGAGCAGGGTGCGTGCCTTGCGGCTTCCGAGGACGTTGCCCGCGAGCGCACCCGTCCCTGCGTCCACGGCGAGGGTGGACGCCAGCCGCAACCGGACGACGCCGTCGTGCGTGCTCACGAGCCGAGTATCCGCCCCTCCGCCCGGCCGGGACAGCCACCGACGGCCTGCGGCTCAGCCCACCAGCCGCTCGCGGAGGTGCTCGAGCTGGCGCGCCGGGTCGCCGGTCAGCCCGCCGTGCACCGGGCCGGGCTGGAGCACGGTGCTGCGCGGGGCCTTGAGGAAGCCGAACCGCTGTCCCAGCGACTGGCGTGCGGCCTCGCCCCCGCGCTCGTCGCCGCGGCACACCCAGTCGGCGAACGTGAGGGCGTCGCACACCTGGTCGACGTCGACGTCGGGGTGCAGGGCGCGAAGGCGGTCGGCGTCGACCGACCACGTCACGTCGAGGAAGTCGGCGGCCTGGCAGTGCAGCACCACGCCGACGTTGACGAACTCCTCGCGCTCGGGCCGCGGCACGCATCGGAGCACGACGTACTGGTAGGCCAGCCGGGTGGCGGTCATCGCGACGCCTCCGGGAGCCACTGGCGGGTGCCGAGGCGGGCGACGAGGAAGTCGACGTACGCCGTGCGCAGTGCGTCGGGCGTCTCCGCGCCGGGCACCGGCTCGAGCCAGACGTCGGGCACCTGGGCCAGCACCTCGACAAAGACGTCGCGGCCCAGCCGCGCCGCGATCTCCTCGTCGAGCTCGCGCGCGCGGTGGGCGCACTCCTCGAAGACGTGGCCGCCGACGTCCCACGCCTGAGCGGCGAACTTCGCGGGGTCGGTGACGCCGGTCCGCCACCCGTGGTGGAAGTAGAGCGACGCGCCGTGGTCGATGACCCAGAGGTCGCCGTGCCAGAGCAGCAGGTTGGGGTTGCGCCAGGACCGGTCGACGTTGGCGGTGAACGCGTCGAGCCACAGCACGCGCGCACCCTCGTCGTCGGCCGCGGTCACCTGGCCGTCGACGCCGAACGAGCCGGGGAGGAAGTCGATGCCGAGGTTGGGACCCACGCTCGCGTTGAGCAGGTCCTGCACCTCCTCGTCGGCCTCGTAGCGGGCGATCTCCGGGTCGAGGTCGAGGATGACGAGGCGCGGGGTGCGCAGCCCGAGGCGCGTGGCGAGGGCGCTCACGACCACCTCCGCGACGAGGACCTTGGCGCCCTGCCCGGCGCCGCGGAACTTGCACACGTAGGTGCCGAGGTCGTCCCCCTCGACCACCCCGGGCAGGCTGCCGCCCTCGCGCAGGGGGGTGACGTAGCGGGTGACGGTGACGTGGGGAAGTCCGGTCGAGGTCACTGGACCGGCGTCTCCTCGATCAGGCGCCTGGTCTCGGCGGCCACGTCGAAGTCGGCGGCCGGCCACTGCAGGTCGAGGCCACGGAGGGTGTCGAGCAGGAGCTGTCCGACGGCGAGGTTGCGGAACCACTTCTTGTCGGACGGCACCACGTGCCAGGGCGCGGCGTCGGTGCTGGTGCGCTCGAGGGCGATCTCGTAGGCGTCGCGGTAGGCAGGCCACAGCGTGCGCTCATCGAGGTCCCCCGGGTTGTACTTCCAGTGCTTGTCGGGGTTGGCCAGTCGCTCGGCGAGCCGGCTCTTCTGCTCGTCGGCGCTGATGTGGAGCATGCACTTGATGATCGAGAACCCCTCGTCGGCGAGCCGGGCCTCGAAGGCGTTGATCGCGTCGTAGCGGCGCTCGAGCTCATCGGCGTCGGCGAAGTTGCGGACCCGGGCGATCAGGACGTCCTCGTAGTGCGAGCGGTCGAACACCCCGATGTAGCCGGCCTGCGGCAGGCCCTTCTCGATGCGCCAGAGGAAGTCGTGCTGCTTCTCCTCCTCGGTGGGCGCCTTGAAGCTGGTGATCCGCACGCCCTGGGGGTCGACGAGGCCGATCGTGTGGCGGAGCACGCCGCCCTTGCCGCTGGTGTCCATGCCCTGCAGGACCAGCAGGACGCGTCGCTCGGACCCGACGGTGCGCTCGGCCCAGAGGCGCTCCTGCAGGTCGGCGAGCTCGTCCCCCATCGCGAAGAGGGCCGCCTTGCCGTCGCTCTTCCCTCCGTCGAAGCCGGGTGCGGCGTCGGTCTCGATCGCGGTCAGGTCGACCGGCCCAGCGGGCAGGCGCAGGTGGGCGGCGATGTCGTCCGTCATGGGCACATCATGGCGCACGGCGTGGCGCCGCCGGGCCGAGGACGCGGCGCACGTCGAGGGTGCAGCCGACGACCGTCGCGGTGGTGCCGTCGCGTTGCGGCTCGTCGAACCAGGTCCCCCGGGTGAACCCGGCCTTGTCGAGGATCCGGAGCGACGCGGTGTTCGCGTGGTCGGGCGCGGCGAAGTACGAGGTGGCTTCGGGGAATCGCCGGTGGGCGTCCCGCATCCACGCCCACAGCAGGCGAGCGCCCAGGCCGCGCCCCGCCCACCCGGGCTCCCCGATGGCGTAGTCGACGCCGATCGCGTCCGGGTCGGGCGTGAGGAGGGCGAACCCGGGGTAGTCGCGGATCCGGTAGTCCTGGACGAACCCGACCGACCGGCCGTTGACCTCCACCACCCACATGCGCGTCGGGGTGCTGCCGTCGACGCGGGGGCCGTACGTCGCCGTCACACGGTCCGCCGTGGGCTCACCGTCGTTGTGCCACCACCGACGCACGTGGGGCGCCTGCAACCAGCGGGTCAGTGCCGCAAGGTCGCTGCGCGTCATCGCTCGCAGGTAGACGGCCCGGTCGGGCTCGACCTCGAACCGGAGGGGGTCGCCCGAGAGGTCGTGGGCCACGGGTTCGCCGTCGAGCGCGGCGATGCGCGCCGCGGCCGCTGCCCACGGCTCTCCGGGCAGCAGGGTGCCGGACAGCTCCCGGTCCCCGTGACGTACGACGACGGCGCGGGCCGCCGACGCATCGGCGCTGGACACGTCAGTGCGCGAGGGCGTCCGGGTCGACGACGGGAGGCAGCACCGACCACGGGAAGTCGATCCACTGCTCGGTGCTCCGCCACGAGTAGTCGGGCTTGATGACCGACTGCGGCTTCTCGTAGATCACCACCGTGCGGGCCTCGGCGACGTGGCCCTCGCAGAACGCGTGGACGAGCTCGAGGGTGCGACCGGTGTCGGCGACGTCGTCGGCGACGAGCACCTTCAGGCCGGACAGGTCGATGGCCGCCGGGGTGGGCGGCAGCATGATCGGGACGTCGAGGCGCTGGTCGACCCCGGTGTAGAACTCGACGTTGACCACCGAGATGTTCTTGACCGCCAGGGCGTAGCCGAGCCCCATGCCGAGGGCGAGCCCGCCGCGCGCGATCGCCAGGATCATGTCGGGCCGGAACCCGGAGTCGGCCACCTCCTGCGCCAGCTCGCGGGTGGCCGTGCCGAAGAGGTCGTAGGTGAGGACCTCGCGCTCGCTGCTCACGGGACCATCCCACCAGAGCCCGGCCATCGCCGGAAGACCGGGCCGCCGGGCACCTCAGAAGTCGGGGTGCGACTCGTCGTCCTCCGCCTCGCCCAGCGCCTCGCGGACCACCGAGAACGCGAGGCCGGCGGCGTAGCCCTTGCGGGCCAGGAGGCCGGCCAGGCGGCGGGTGGCGACCTGGCGGTCGAGACCGCGCATGGAGCGCAGCTTCTTGTCGACCAGCGCGCGGGCGGCGGCGCGCTGGTCGGACTCGTCGATCTGCTCCAGCGCGGCCTTGGTGTCCTCGTCGTCGATGCCCTTGCGGCGCAGCTCCTGGGCCAGCGCCCGCGGAGCCAGTCCCCGGCTGCGGTGCCGGCTCTCGACCCACTGCCGGGCGTAGGTGGCGTCGTCGATCAGGCCGACCTCGGTGAAGCGGTCGAGCAGCTCGCCGGCGAGCTCGTCGGGCACGCCCCGCTTGGCCAGCTTGTCGGCCAGCTCCTTGCGGGAGCGCGCCTGCCCGGTGAGGGTGTCCAGCAGGATCTTGCGGGCGACGGCCTCGGGATCGGCCTCGAGCTCGGCGGCCGCGGCCTCCTCACGGGCGAGCCTGGCCGCCTCGCGCTCCTCCCAGGTGCGGGTCGCCTTGCGGCCACCCTTGCGGCCCTCGCGACGACCGGCGCCACCGCGCCCGCCGCGGGCACTTACCGGACGAGGTTCGACCGGCGTGGATGGGGCCGACCCCACCCACGCCTCGACTCCGAGACCGACGTCACCGACCCAGTCGGGTGCGGGACGCGACTCGCCGTCAGAAGTCATCGACCCCGATGGGCTCGTCACTCAGGTCGTCGCCGGGCTTGTCGACGGCGGGAGTCACGCCCAGCTTCTCGAGGATGAGCTTCTCGATCTCGTTGGCGAGGTCGGGGTTGTCACGCAGGAAGTTGCGCGAGTTCTCCTTGCCCTGGCCGAGCTGGTCGCCCTCGTAGGTGTACCAGGCGCCGGCCTTGCGGATCAGGCCCGCCTCGACGCCCACGTCGATGAGACCACCCTCGCGGCTGATGCCCTTGCCGTACATGATGTCGAACTCGGCCTGCTTGAACGGCGGGGCCACCTTGTTCTTCACGACCTTGACGCGGGTGCGGTTGCCGACCATGTCGGTGCCGTCCTTGAGCGTCTCGATGCGACGCACGTCGAGGCGCACCGAGGAGTAGAACTTCAGGGCCCGACCACCGGTCGTGGTCTCCGGCGAGCCGAACATCACGCCGATCTTCTCGCGCAGCTGGTTGATGAAGATCGCGGTCGTGCCGGAGTTGTTGAGGGCACCGGTCATCTTGCGCAGCGCCTGGCTCATCAGTCGGGCCTGGAGGCCGACGTGGCTGTCGCCCATCTCGCCCTCGATCTCGGCGCGGGGCACGAGCGCGGCCACCGAGTCGATGACGATCAGCGACAGGGCGCCGGAGCGGATCAGCATGTCGGCGATCTCGAGCGCCTGCTCACCCGAGTCGGGCTGCGACACCAGGAGGGCGTCGGTGTCGACGCCGAGGTTCTTGGCGTAGTCGGGGTCGAGCGCGTGCTCGGCGTCGATGAAGGCGACGATGCCGCCGGCGGCCTGGGCGCTGGCCACCGCGTGGAGGGCGACCGTCGTCTTACCGGAGGACTCCGGACCGTAGATCTCCACGACACGACCGCGCGGCAGGCCGCCCAGCCCGAGGGCCACGTCGAGGGCGATCGACCCCGTGGGGATCACCTCGAGCGGCGCACGCGTCTCGTCGCCCAGTCGCATGACCGAGCCCTTGCCGAACTGCTTCTCCACCTGTGCGAGAGCGGCGTCCAGGGCCTTCTCGCGGTCTGCACCAGCCATTGCAGTGTCCTGTCTTGTCGTCGTGTCGTGAGTGGTACGTCTGCGACGCTAGGGCGAGCCACCGACAGTCCCTGATCAGGACGGTCGAACGCTGTGGACAACCTCGCCCCTCGTCGTACCTGTGGATGCACAGTAGCCCGAACAGGTGTTCGACACACGCTCCGACACCGGCGTGTCGAGGCCCGAGCTCCCCGGGCGAGGAGCAGCTCAGGAGTGCCGGCGGGTGACGGCGCCGGCGACCACGACCGCACCCGCCAGCAGCGCGGCGAAGGTCGCCAGCGCCGGGTAGCCCAGCTCGCCGACGATGACCCCGGCGAGGGCTCCTCCCCCGGCTGCGGTGAGCGCCATCGCCATGTCGGAGGTGCCCTGCACGTCGGTGCGCGCGTCGATGGGCGTGCGGTCGGCGATGACCGTGGACGCGGCGACCGTCGCGCAGGACCAGCCCAGGCCGAGGAGGAACAGTCCCGCGAAGATCTGCCACGACGTGCCCTGCGGGGACAGCCCGCACAGCGCGAGCGACACCAGCAGGACCACTCCCCCGGTGACCAGGACGGCCGGCCTGCCGAGGCGGTCGGCGGCCCAGCCGACCAGCGGGCGAGAAGGCGAACATGCCGAGCACGTGGATCGAGATGACGAACCCGATGACCTCGAGGTGCGCGCCGCCGTGCTCCATGTGGAGCGGCGTCATGATCATCACGGTCACCATCGCCGCGTGGGCGCAGGCCATCGCCACCACGGCCGCCCCGACCGCCGGCACGTCACGGACCACCGCGACGAAGCGGCCCCACGACCGGCCGCGCGGCTCGGGACCCGCGCTGGGCACGACCCCGGCGGTCTCCTGGGCGAGGAGCAGCGGGTCGGGACGCAGCCGCCACGACACCCACCCGGCCGCGACGACCAGGACGACGGCGCCGATGGCGAAGCCACCGGTCAGCTCGGGCACGCCCATGGAACGTGCGACGGCCGCTCCGACGCCGGTGAGGTTGGGGCCGGCGACGGCCCCGACGGTGGTCGCCCACACGACGACCGACAGGGCGCGGGCGCGGTGCTCCTCGGTCGCCAGGTCGGTCGCGGCGTAGCGCGAGCCGTTGTTGACCGCCGTGGTGGCGCCCAGCATGAGCGCGCCGAGGAGCAGCACCGCCATCGAGTCGACGACACCGGCGACGACGGCCAGGACCGCACCGGTGGCCCCGATGAGGTAGCCCGCGACCAGGCCGACCCGTCGCCCGCGGCGGCGCATGACGCGCGCGAGGCCGTAGGCGGCCGCGGCCGTGCCGAGGACCTGGAAGGTCTGCGCGAGGCCGGCCATCGTCTCGCTGCCCGAGATGTCGCGCGCGAGGAGCGAGGCGGTCGCGACGCCGATGGTGACGCCGACCGCGCCGACCGCCTGCGAGACGACGAGGGTGCGGACCGTACGACGCTGGACGTCGGCGACGGTGAGGCCTCCGGCCAGCCGGGTGGTCACCGCTCGCTGTCCGGGAGCTCGAGCTGGCGGTGCACGGCGGCCCACACCTGCTTGGGCGGCACGCCCGCGTCGAGTGCCTCCTGGGTCGTGCGGCCGTCGAGGTCGCGCACGATGGTGAGCTCGGCCCACGTGCGGGAGTAGGCCCGCCCGAGGGTCTCGTCGAGCCGCGCCCAGAACTCCGTGTGCCTCATGGCGACACCCCATCACGGACCGCCGACACCTCGAGCCAGGTCTCCCCCCGGTCGCCCCCGAGCCCCTTCCGGACGACGACGTCGCCCCACCCCGCGGCACGGACGACCGCCTCGACGTCCGGGGCCCTCCAGTACGTGAAGTGCCGCGGGCCGTTGATCGTCCCGTGGGTGGACCAGCCCTCGCCGTCGCCCTCCTTCAGCGACATGCACAGCAGACCTCCGGGCCGGGTGACCGCGGCGAGGCGGTCCAGGACGGTGGGCAGGTCGTCCCGCGCCACGTGCAGCAGTGACGCGTTGGCCCATACGGCGTCGTACGGCCCGTCGGGCGATGACAGGTCGTCGACCAGGGGGTCGAGGAGGTCGCACGGGTGGCCCTGCTCGCGCAGCAGCGCGACGAAGGCGGGCGTGACGTCGGTGCGCCGCACGGCGAGGCCGAGCTGCTCCACCAGGAGCGCGTCACGACCCCCACCGGAGCCGATCTCGAGCACCCGCGCGCCCGGACCGAGCCGGTCGGCGAGGCGCTCCAGCGCGGCGCGCACGGAGTCCGGCACGGTCGCGGTGCGGGCGACGTACGCCGCCGCGTCGCGGTCGTAGGACCGGACGGTCTCGCTGGTCACGCCGGCGCCGCCACGTCGTGGAGGTGGTGGACGACGTCGTGCAGGTGGTAGCGGCCGAGGGTCTCGACGGTGAACTCGTCGCCGTTGGACCGCAGCCCCCGGCGACCGCGGGTGGCATCGGTGACCGAGGCGTAGAGCACCGCCACGGCGCGGGCCGCCTCGACCAGCTCGACCGCGACGGCCGCGGGGTCCTGGCTGCCGTAGTCGCGCTCGACCGCGGTGGCGTCCTGGTCCCAGTTGGCGAACGTGGGCACGTCCTCGGCGAGCATCAGCCGCAGGCGCTCGGCGAAGAGCACGTGCACGTCGCGGACGTGGCAGCCGTACTCCAGCGCCGACCAGACCCCGGGGCGCGGGCGATCGGTCGCGTCACCGCGGCCCAGCGCCTGCGACCACGACGACGACGTCGCCTCGAGGAGCTCGGGGAGGTCCGACACGTCGTGCGCGGCGGCCTCGAAGCCGCACTCTGGGCACGGTCGCTCGAGCACCCAGGTCCAGTCCTTCGAGTCGGGCGTGATGCTCATGGCCGTCATCCAACCAGTCAGGGCGGCGGTGACAATGTGTGGAATGGACATCCGTCGCGCACTTCCCGCCGACCTGCCGGCCGTCGCCGCGATCTACGGCCGCGAGGCCCGCGAGGGGCACGCGACCTTCGACCTCGAGCCGCGCCCGATGGAGGTGTGGGAGGCGAGGCTCGCCGAGACCGGTGACCACTTCCTCGTCGCCGACGACGGGGGCACGGTCACCGGCTACGCGACGTCGTCGCCGTTCCGACCGAAGCCGGCCTACGCCCACACCCGCGAGACGACCGTCTACGTCGCACCCGGGCAGCAGGGTCGGGGCACCGGTCGCGCCCTCTACGACGACCTGCTGGCCCGCCTCGCCGGCAACGGGATCCACCTCGTCGTCGCGGCGGTCGCCCTCCCCAACCCCGGCAGCCTCGCCCTGCACCGCTCCTGCGGCTTCGAGCAGGTCGGCGTGATGCGTGAGGTCGGCCGCAAGCACGGCCGGTGGATC
>CAVPAA010000002.1:0-27038 GCA_963701485.1 uncultured Actinomycetota bacterium | reverse complement strand
CCACATTCCCGGCCCGCGAAAGGTGGCTCACGCACCGCTCGTCGGTCCGGCGGTGCGTGGTGCACGTTCCGCCGCCCGAAAAGGTGTCCCACGCACCGCCCGGGGGGTCAGAGGCGGGCGAGGACCTCGGCGGCGTCGAGGCTGCGGGCAGCGCCTCCGGTGGCGGCGAGGTGGCGGGTCGCGGCGACCACGGCGTCGTTGACGGGCGTGGGGACGTCGTGCAGCCGGCCCTGGAGGACGACCTCGCCGGCGAGGTAGTCGATCTCGGAGTCGCCGGTGCCGCGGGTGAGGCTCTGCCAGGTGGAGCCGCCGCGACGCTCGAGGTCGGGCCGGCGCTGCAGGATCGAGCCGCGCCGTTCGCGGTCCTCCTCGGCCGAGACGACGGTGAGGTCGGCCGCGGCCAGCACTCGCTCGCCCTCGGCCTGCGCTCGCTCGGCGAGCTCGTCGGCCGCGTCGCCCTGGGCGAAGGATGCGTCGACGCCGTTGCCGAGGTTCATCACGAGCTTGCGCCGCTTCATCGCCATGATGTCGGCGCGCTCCTCCGACTCGATCCCCGCGGCGCGGAGGTCGGCGGCCACGGCGCCGGTGGTCTCGTCGGTGCCGCCGGGGAAGCGGCCGAGGTCGAGGATCGCCGGCGTCGGATGGCACGACGCGACCACCACGCCGGGCTCGAGGTGGGTCGCCGGGAGCATCACGCAGACGGCGTACGTCCTCGCGAAGAGCCGCAGCGCGGCCGCCTCCGTCGCGATCCCGTTGGTGGCGCAGATGATGGGCGTGTCAGCAGGAGCGTGGGCGCGGAGGTCGTCGAGCGCGACGGCGGCCTGGTGGGACTTCACCGCCAGCAGCACGACGGTGTCGTCGGTCCAGTCGACCTCCGCGGCGGTGTCGGTGGCGGGGGCGTCGATGCGGTGCCGGCCGTCACCGGCGTCGAGCACCAGCCCTCGGGACCGGATCGACTCGAGGTGGGCCCCTCGCGCGACGAGGGTCACCGGCAGCCCGGCGAGGTGGAGGCGGCCGCCGATGACCCCACCGACGGCCCCGGCGCCGTACACGACGTACTTCATGTCCTCGACCCTACGAGGACGCCGGACCCTGTCAGGCGCGAGGGCCGCGCACCTTGAAGCGCAGGTGCAGCACGCGGTCGCCCTGGACGACGACCTCCGGGTCGTCGAGCAGGTGCTGGGTGTCGACGGCGCCGAAGTAGCGCTTGCCGGTTCCGAACACCACCGGCACGACGTCCATGGCCACCTCGTCGACGAGACCGAGGGCGAGGGCCTGTCCGCCCACGTCGCCGGCGGCCACGGACACCGTCCGGTCGCCGGCCAGCTTCCGCGCGGTGGCGATCGCGGCGGTCACGTCGTCGACGAAGTGGTACGACGCCTCCGGGTGCCAGCCCTCGGGCCTGGGTCGGTGCGACACCACGACCACGTGGTCGCCGGTCGGGGGACGCCCCTCCCACCCGTTGGTGAGGTCGAACAGATGACGTCCGATCACCATGCAGCCGATGGAGTCCCAGACGGGTCGGACGTAGTCGTACGACGTCTGCGACACCCGGAGGCCCCCGGGCGTCGGGTCGTCCATGTCCTGGGCGGCCAGGGTCCGGTCCCCGTTGAAGTACCAGTCGAACAGGGGGCCCGGGTCGTCGTGCGGGTCGGCGATGAAGCCGTCCAGCGAGACGACGTTGTTCATCACCACGGTGCTCACGGGGCGCTCCACCCGGGGTCGCGACCGACGAAGCCCATCAGCCGGTCGACGACGGGCGCGTCGTCCGGCACGGGGACCGCGGGTCCGTACTGCCCGGAGTTGCGCAGCAGCTGCTCGATCGGGCGCATCCCCTCCAGGAGCTGGGCGGCGTAGTCCTCGTCGAGCCCGGCCTCCTGGCCGCCCGCGCGGGCGAGGTCCCACGAGTGCATGAAGACGTCGGCGGTGTAGAACTGGTCGACCGCGGCGGCGAGCTGGTGGGTGCCGGCCTGGGGATGGGTGAAGGTCTCGTCGCCGCGCCGCTCGAGGACGCCCTGGACGGCGTCCGCGTGGTGCTGCCACGCTGCCATCGGGTCGTCGTCCACCGAGGGGCCGGCGGGCAGGTCGACCCCGCCGCTGGCGAGGAAGCCGGGGAACCAGCCGACGAGGTGGCCGACGACGTCGCGTGCGGTCCACCCGTCGACGGGGGCCGGGGCCGACCAGTCGGGGGTCTGCGCCACCAGGCGGCCGAAGCCGCCGGCAACCACCGCGTGGCGGTCGGCCGGGGCGTCGGGGAGCGCCATCAGAGGACGCCCTCGGCGAGGAGCCGGTCGATGGTGGCGTAGCCGTCGTTGACGCCGACCTCCATGCCGCTGCGCAGCCACGCGTCGCGGTCCTCGAACGAGTCGCAGAGGCTGACCGCGTGGAGCCGGGTGCGGCCGTCGCCGAGGTCCTCGAAGGTCATCGTCTCCAGCGCGACCCCGTCGGGCATGCCCTCCCAGGTGAACGTCTGCACGATGCGGTCCTCGCGCACCGTGTGGAAGCACCCGCGGAAGGAGGTCTCGAAGTCCTCGCGTCCGTCGCTGCCGCGCGCGGTGTAGCTCCAGCTGCCCCCGTCGCGGGCCTCCCAGTGGGTGATGTCGGCGCCGACGCCGTCGGGGCCGATCCACTGCGCGAAGAGCTCCGGGTCGGTGTGCGCCCGGAACAGCTGCGCCGGGGTGGCCGCGAAGTCGCGCCGGATGTGGATGGCGGGCACCTCGCCGTCGGCCTCGATGGCGGCCTCGGGGTAGCGGGTGGCGGCGTCGTTGGTCTGCACGGTGGTCATGATGCGGTCCCTTCCTGGGGTTCGGTGGAGCTCGGGTTGTCGTCGTCCTGCATCCGCGCGAGCACGGCGTCGAGGCGCGAGAAGCGCTCCTCGGCCTGCCGGCGGTAGCGCTCGATCCACTTCGTCATGAGGTCGAACACCTCGGCTTCCAGGTGCACCGGACGTCGCTGCGCCTCCCGGGTCCGCGTCACCAGGCCGGCGTCCTCGAGCACCTTGAGGTGCTTGGAGACGGCCTGCAGGCTCACGTCGTAGGGCGCGGCCAGGTCGTTGACCGTGTGGTCGCCCTCGGTGAGGCGGGCCACCATGTCCCGACGGGTCGGGTCGGCCAGTGCGGCGAAGACGCGGGAGAGCTGGTCGGTCACGGAGCACCTTCTTCAACTGATTGGTTGAATAGAAGGTAGGACGACGGCGACGGGTTTGTCAACCATCTGGTTGAACAAAGTCGGGCGGCGGCGCGACCTCGGTTGCGGCGTCCTAGGATCGCTGCGTGCGCCTGCGGATCGACTGTGCCTACGACGGCGCCGACTTCTCCGGCTGGGCCACCCAGCCCGGGCGTCGTACGGTCCAGGGGACGCTCGAGGCGGCGCTGGCCACCGCGCTCCGGGTGCCCGAGGTGCGGGTGACCGTGGCCGGGCGGACCGACGCCGGCGTGCACGCGCGCGGCCAGGTGGCGCACGTCGACGCCGACCCCGAGGTGGTCGCCGCTGCCGCGGGACGCTCGACCGATCCGCCCCTGCAGGCCCTCGCCCGGCGCGTGGACGGGATCCTGCCGCCCGACCTGCGCGTACGACGCGTGGTCGAGGCGCCCGAGGGGTTCGACGCCCGCTTCTCCGCGGTCTGGCGGCGCTACGCCTATCGCGTCGCCGACGCGCAGGAGCTCGCCGACCCGCTCGTGCGCGGCCACGTGCTGACCTGGGGGCGCCCGCTCGACCTCGACGCGATGAACGAGGCGTCCGCGCCGCTGGTCGGCCTGCGTGACTTCGCCTCCTTCTGCAAGCAGCGGGAGGGGGCGACCACCGTCCGCACGCTGCTCGACCTCGACTGGCGGCGCGACGACGCCGGGCTCGTCGTCGGGTCGGTGCGCGCCGACGCCTTCTGCCACAACATGGTGCGTGCCCTGGTCGGCTGCCTCATCGCGGTCGGCGAGGGTCGGCGGCCGGCCGGGTGGCCGGCCGAGGTGATGGCCGGCCGGCGGCGCGACCAGGGCGTGCGCGTGGTGCACGCCCACGGCCTCACGCTGGAGGAGGTCGGCTACCCCGACGACGACGAGCTCGCCGCCCAGGCCGAGCGTGCCCGAGCCCGACGAGAGGCGATCCATGACTGAGCACTACTTCTCCGCCGACCCCGGCGTGCCCTTCGAGCGGGAGAGCTTCACCGCCGAGCTGTGGGGCAGCACGCTGACCGTCGACACGGGCTCGGGGGTGTTCAGCCGCGGCCACCTCGACCACGCCACGGCGGTGCTGTTCAAGGAGCTCGAGCCGCCCGTGCAGGGCCAGTTCCTCGACCTCGGTTGCGGCTACGGGGTCATCGGGCTGGCGATCGCGAAGGCCGTGCCGCTGGCCAACGTCACCGGCGTCGACGTCAACGAGCGCGCGCTGCTGCTCGCCAACGACAACGCCCGCGCCGCCGGCCTCGACTCGCGCTTCGTCGCCTGCCTGCCCGAGCAGGTGCCGGGCAACCAGGTCTTCGACGAGATCTGGTCCAACCCGCCCATCCGCATCGGCAAGGAGGCGCTGCACGAGCTGCTGCTCACGTGGCTGCCGCGCCTCGCGCCGGGAGGCCGGATGGTCATGGTCGTGGGCAAGAACCTCGGCGGCGACTCGCTGCAGCGGTGGCTGACCGAGCAGGGCTGGCCCACCGGCGCGCCTGGCCAGCAGCAAGGGCTTCCGCGTGCTGGAGACGCGCCGGGGCTAGAGGCGGCGCCGGGCCACGTGGGTGAGGTGCGAAGACTCGTCTTCGACCCTCTCGAGCCGTCCGAACAACACGCCCTGCGCGACGCCGCACGCCTGATCCTGTCGCAGCTCGGCACCGCGCCGTTCGGAGCACCTCCAAGCCCGCGAGGACTCTCAATGGCTCGCTCCGTACGGAGGCCGCGACCTTCGAGGCGGACGGAGGGAGCCAGGCGAGGGGAACGACGTGGACGAGGTGTCGAATGCAGCTGCCATGGGCTCTCCGGGGTCCGCTGTTCAAACCCGCCGAACAGCTTCGCCGCAAGCCGTAACAGCCGGACCCTCGCGGACGCTGAGGGAAACGGATGGCCCGGCCCCCGTGTTCCGACCTCCCGCCGGTTCAGGGGTCCCCCCAGTGCCGGGGCATCCACCCACACCGGGCGGCGACGCGATCACGAGCAGGAGGATCGCGTCGCCGCTCCGGTCTGCGTGCACGCCGGCGCGGATGAGTCGACCGGAAGCGGCGGCTGGCTCGGTTCCGCGCCGATCTCACCCCACGGGGGCGATGTGCCCGAGAGATCCCGGCGTGAGCCTACGAGTGGAGGGCAGCGTCTCGAAGCGGCCCACCGAGGCCACGTCAACCGGACCGGGATCCTCCCAGACATCGAGAATCGACCTGACCGGAACTCACCATGACCGCTGTGATCATCGTCGTCGTCATCCTCGTCGCCGCCATTCTCGCCAACGTGGCTCAGCACTTCGGTCTCTGAGCCACGCCCTGACGAGCCGCGATCCGCTCCGTGCAACGGGTGTGCGGTCACCCCTCCAGCAGGTCGAGATCGCGGACGCAGAACCCGTGGTGCGCCCACTCCTCGCCCAGGACCACGCGAAGGCACTCGTGCACCGTCTTCCCTTCGGCGTACGGCGGCCAGCCCGGCCCCGCGGGCACCGGCGCGACTTCCGACAGGTCGTCAGCAGTCACATCGGCCAACCAGCGTTGCAGCTCGTCGGCCTGCTCGTCGCGCACCGCCACCACCTGATCGAGGCTTGGCCGCGCCGATCGGTCCAGGCCCAGCTCCTCCTGGTCAGGCACGAAGTCCGATGCCAGGCCGAGTGCGGTGAACGGTCCGGGTGATCCCAGGCAGCAGCGGCGGAACCACGAGTCGTGCACGAAGACGAGATGGCGAAGGGTCTCGACCGCCGACCACTCGCCTCCGACGCGCTCGTGCTCCAGCCCTCGGGCCGCTCCGCGGAGGCGGGCGACCGTCGCCACCCAGGTCGCCCTCAGATGCCGCTCGGCTTCGTGGAGCTCAGCGGGGTCAGTCGACCGCATCAGCGACCGCACAGGGTGCCGTCGGTCCAGCTCCGCCTCGACGTGTGCCATGACCTCGACCCCGTTGACCACCAGGTTGCTGACCAAGCCGTCGATCACGACGTCCTGCATCACCACCCCGGTCAGACGGGCCCCGGTCAGGTCGCACTCGCGGAACTCGGCACCTGTCAGGTCCTGGTCCTCGAATCTCGCCATGTCGGTCAGTCTGCAGCGACGCACCGACATGGCGCGCGTCGGTGCGCGGCCGGTGGCCGGCAATGCCCTCGGACGAGACCGACTAGGGCTTCCGGTCGAGGAACATCTTCAGCCGGGTCTGCGTCTGGCCGGGGTCCTGGGGGAGGGCGCCGTTGATCGCGCGGCACACCCAGCCCAGGCGCATCGCGATCGCGGCCGCCTCGCGCAGGTGGGCGACGGTGGTGCCGTAGTGGGCGGCGTACGGCCCGAGGTAGGCCGCGAGATGCGGCCGGAGGTCCTCGGAGTCCTCCACGTCGTCGACGCCCCACGCGATGACGCCCTCCAGCGTCACCGCGAGGGTGAAGAAGGGGTGGGAGACGCACGCGTCGCCCCAGTCGAGCACCTGGTGCACCCCCGCGCCGAGGAAGACCTGCCCGTCGTGGAGGTCGTCGTGCTGGACGGTCTCGCGGATGCCGAAGGCTCCGAGCCGGTCGCACAGGTCGGCGATCGCGTCGGCGCCCGGCAGCCGCGGGTCGACGCCGTCGAGCTGCGCGAGGAGGGCGTCGTACGCCCCGGGCAGCGTCGGCAGCCGACGGTCCGGCAGCCCGGCCGCGAGCAGAGCGTCGACCTCGTCCTCGCACGCGAGCTGGACCCGGGCGTAGGCCTCCAGCACGTCGAGCCAGCGCTCCAGGCTGCGCTCCTCCACGATCACGTCGCGCAGGCGCGGCCCGGCGTCCGCCAGCAGCAGCCACCCGGTGGCCGGGTCGCTGGCCAGCGGCATCGGCACCCGTCCGCCGGAGAGCGGCGCGACCAGTGCGGTGACGGCCGCCTCGTGGCGCATCGCGTCGTCGTTGGCCTTGAACCAGACCGGTCCACCGTCCGTCGGCACCCGCAGGACGGTCGACCAGTCGGTCACGTGCGGCTGCTCGACCGTGCCGACGACGGCGCGGCCCTGCTCGGCGAGCCGGTCCTCGATCCACGCCCGCGCCGCCTCGAGGAAGGCGGGGTCGCGCCACCTGGCGCCGAGCTCGGACGTGTCGGTCATGACGCGCATCCAACCCCGGGTCGCTCGCTGCGGGCAACGGGGTTTCGTCAGGCGGGGCGGGTCGCGACCAGGACGCCGATCTTGTCGATGCGGTGCTCGGGGTTGTCGAGCTCGTCGGACCAGTAGTTGCCGTTGGCGTGGTCCTCGAGCGTCGCGCAGGTGGAGAGGGTGATCATCGGCTGCACGGCCGGCTCGCCGGGTCGCCCGGGCACCTCGGCCCGCTGGGCGCGGAGCGAGGCCGGCTGCCGGAACGACGTCCAGCGGGTGCGACGCACCTCGTAGACGAACACGGTGTCGCCGGTGCGCACCAGGATCCGGTCGCCCTTCGACAGCGACGGCGAGTAGCGCAGGGGAGCGGTCCCGGTCAGCCGGTGCCCGGTCACGATGTAGTTGCCGACCTCGCCGGGCCGGGTGCCGCCGCGCGGCCCGCGCGGCGAGGCCATCTCGCCGGCGTTCTGCAGCGCGGTCCCGCGGGCGTCGTCGGACGTCCCGCGGTAGCGCACGACCGGGAAGTCCCGCAGGCCGATCGCGGGGATCGTGACGAAGGAGCGACGCGGCTCGGGGGTCGCCTCGGGCTCGACGGTCGGCTGCTCGGAGGGCTGCCGGTGGGCTGCGCGGGCGGCTCCTCGGTGGGGGTCGCCGTGGGCACGCTCGTCGTACGCCGCTCGCGCGGTGCCGGCGCCGAGCCCTCGCCGGACCGCTGGGTGGCCTCGCCCGAGCACCCGGACACCACCGCGACCACGGCCGCGGCGAGGAGGGCGACGGCTCGTCCTGGCACCGTTCCACCGTACGCATCGCGTGGTGGGCCTCCGGGTGGTCCTCAGCCGAGCCGGACCGGCAGTGCCTCCACGCCGTGGACGACGGCGAGCTCGGTGAACCGCAGGTCGGCGGGGTCGCAGGCGAGCGACAGGTCCGGGAAGCGGCGGGCGAGCGCGACGAGGGCGGTGCGCAGCTCCATGCGGGCCAGCTCCGCACCGACGCAGCGGTGCATCCCGTGGCCGAAGGCGAGCGTGCCCGCGACGGCGGAGGTCGGGTCGAACTGCTCGGGGTCGACGCGGTGGGCCGGGTCGCGCTCGGCGCCGGTCAGCGAGACGAGGACGATGTCGCCCGGCTGGACGGCCTGGTCGCCCACCGTCACCTCGTGGCGTGCGATCCGGGGGAAGGCCATCTGCACCGGGCACACGAAGCGCAGCAGCTCCTCGACCACCCGGTCGACGTCCGCGGGCTCGCCGCGACGCAGCGCGTCCCACGACTCCGGGTGCTGGAGCAGCACCCAGGTGCCGAGGGACAGCATGCTGGCGCTGGTCTCGTAGCCGCCGAGGAAGACGCCGTCGGCCAGGCCACCCAGCTCGACGTCGTCGAAGTCCGCGCCGTGGTCGGCGACCATCCGGGCGACCAGCCCGTCGGGCAGGTGCGGACTGCGCCGCTCGGACTCGACCAGGTCGATGAGGAACTGCCGGGTGCCGGCGGCGGTGTCGAAGAGGCCCGCGCCCCCGTCGCGCAGGTCGAAGCGGGCGGCGCCGTGGCGCCGGAACTCGTCGCGGTCGACCTCCGGCATGCCGAGCAGGTCGCAGATGACGCCGAAGGGCACGGCGAAGCCGAAGCGCGCCACCAGGTCGACCACCGGTCCGTGCGCAGCCATGTCGTCGAGCGCCGCCTCGACGACGCGGTCGATGTCGTCCTGGAGGTCGGCCAGCCGGCGCCTGGTGAAGGACGGCGTGAGCACGCCGCGCAGGCGTCCGTGGTCGGGCTGGTCGGTCATGCCGAGCCCGCCGATCCGCTCGGCCGGGGCCCGGTCCTGCCGGCCGATGATGTCGCGCACGTCGTTGGCGAACGACGTGGAGTCGGCCAGCACCGCCCGCGCGGCGTCGTACCCCGTGACCAGCCAGACGCGGGTGCCCAGCAGGCTGGCCAGGCGCACCACCTCGCCGCGCTCGCGCGTGGCCGCCAGCCGGGCGACCGGGTCGACCCCGTCGCGCTGGAGCGGGAAGCGGATGCTCGACGGGACCCGACGCACGTAGGGCACGCGCCGCGCGGTCGACAGCGCGAGCTTGAAGGCGGCGCCGCGCAACGAGGAGGTCATGTGACCAGTGAAGCCCACCTGCACCGTCACCGTCGATCAGGAACAACCCCGGTCTGACCCGGGGGCGCCCCCGAACGCGGACCGGGCAGGATGTGCGCCATGGCCTACGACGCAGCCCCCGACCGGTACGACGACACCACTGGGATGCACTACCGCAGGACCGGACGCAGCGGCCTGAAGCTGCCGGCGCTCTCGCTCGGCCTGTGGCAGAACTTCGGCACCGACCGGCCCGAGGAGACCCAGCGCGCGATCCTGCGCCGGGCCTTCGACCGCGGGGTCACCCACTTCGACCTCGCCAACAACTACGGGCCGCCCTACGGCCG
This sequence comes from uncultured Actinomycetota bacterium, assembly GCA_963701485.1. GTDB lineage: Bacteria > Actinomycetota > Actinomycetes > Propionibacteriales > Nocardioidaceae > Nocardioides. Next base: position 17,406 of record CAVPAA010000002.1, on the reverse strand, counting down.
CGCCGAGGAGAACGTCGGGCGCTACCTCGCCGACGACTTCGCGGCCTACCGCGACGAGCTGGTGATCTCCACCAAGGCGGGCTACGACATGTGGCCGGGACCCTACGGGCAGGGCGGTGGCTCCCGGAAGTACGTGCTCGCCTCGCTCGACCAGTCGCTGGCCCGGATGGGGCTCGACCACGTCGACATCTTCTACAGCCACCGCTTCGACCCCGAGACGCCCGTCGAGGAGACGATGACGGCGCTCGACACCGCCGTGCGCTCGGGTCGCGCGCTCTACGCCGGCATCTCCTCCTACTCCCCGGAGCGGACGCGCGAGGCGGCCACGATCGCCCGCGACCTCGGCACGCCGCTGCTGATCCACCAGCCGTCCTACTCGATGCTCAACCGCTGGATCGAGGGCGGGCTGCTCGACGAGCTCGAGGAGCAGGGGATGGGCTGCATCGTCTTCACCGCGCTCGCCCAGGGCCTCCTGACCGACCGCTACCTCGACGGCGTCCCGGCCGACTCGCGCGCGGCCCGCGACGACTCGACGATCGCGGGGTTCGACGACGAGACGCTCGAGCGGGTGCGGTCCCTCAACGCCATCGCCGAGGGGCGCGGCCAGAAGCTCGCGCAGCTGGCGCTGCAGTGGGTGCTCCGCGACGACCGGGTGACGAGTGCGGTGATCGGCGCGTCGAGCGTCGAGCAGCTCGACACCAACCTCGACGCGCTCGAGGCACCGCCGCTGACCGAGGCCGAGCTCGCCGAGATCGACCGCTTCGCCGTGGACTCGGGCGTGAACCTCTGGGCGAAGCAGACCGAGGAATGACGGCTCCGCGCCGGGTCGTCGTCGTCGGCGCGGACGCCGCCGGCATGGGTGCGGCCCACCAGGCGCTCCGCACGGCCGCGCGGAGGGGCGAGGCGCTGGCCGTCACGGCCCTCGAGGCGAGCAGCCACACGTCCTACAGCGCCTGCGGGATCCCCTACTGGATGGCCGGCGACGTGGCCAGCGGGGACGACCTCGTCGCCCGCACGGCCGAGGAGCACCGGAAGGCCGGGATCGACCTGCGGCTCCACACCGAGGTGGTCGCGGCCGACCTCGCGGCCCGCACGGTGACGACGGCTGCGGGCGACGTGCTGGAGTACGACGACCTGGTGGTCGCGACCGGCGCCCCCGCCGTGGTGCCCGACTGGGCGCTGCGCGCCGACGGGACGACGTACGACGGTGTGGGCGTGGTCAAGACGCTCGACGACGGGGCCGCGTGGGTGCGCAGCTTCACCCGCGTCGGACCGGGCGCGCACGTGGTGGTCGTGGGCGCCGGCTACGTGGGTGTCGAGGTCGCCGAGGCGGCGCTCGACCAGGGCTTCGGCGTCACCGTCCTGACCCGCACGCGCGGGATGGGGATGCTCGAGGACGAGATGTCCCAGCGGGTCAACACCGGCCTCGTCGACGCGGGGGTCGAGCTGGTCCTCGGCGCCGAGGTCACCGGGCTCGAGGTCGAGGGCGACCGGGTGACCGGCGTGCGGTGGGACGGCGGCTCCCGCGAGGCCGACCTGGTCGTGGTGGCGATCGGCGTGCGACCGGCCACCGACTTCCTCGCGGGCAGCGGCCTGGAGATGACCGACGAGGGCGCGCTGCGGCCCGACCCGCACGGCCGGGTGGGCGACCACGTGTGGGCCGCGGGGGACTGCTGCGAGGTGCGCCGCCGGATCGACGACCAGTGGGTCTTCCGACCCCTCGGCACCTACGCCGCCAAGCACGGCCGGGCGCTCGGCGACAGCCTGGCCGGGGGCGACCTCTCGTTCGACGGGATGGTCGACACGTCGATCACCCGCTTCTCCTCGGGTGGGGTCCACCTCGAGATCGCGCGCACCGGCCTGTCCCGCTCCGACGCGGAGGCCGCCGGGCTCGACCCGGTGGCGCTGGTCACCGAGGGCACGACCGCCACCGGCTACATGCCCGAGGCCGAGCCGATCGCGATCTGGGTGATGGCCGACCGCGCGACGCGGCGGCTCCTCGGCGTGCAGGTCGTCGGCGGTCACGGTGCCGGCAAGCGGATCGACACCGCGGCCGCCGTGCTGTGGGCGGGCGGCTCGGTCGACGACCTCGCCTGGATGGACCTGTCCTACGCCCCGCCGTTCGCGACCACCTGGGAGGTGCTGCAGGTCGCGGCGCGACGGGTGGCCGAGCGGCTCTGAAGGGGCTCGGGGCCCCTTGAGGGGGTATCGCCACCGGCGGTCCCGCGCTTGTGTGGGTCCACCGCCCTACCGGACGGACACATCCCCCCAGCACGACTAGGAGAACCCAGTGAGCAGACGATTCCGCTGGTCCGTGGCGCTCGGCGCCGCGGCCCTCCTCCCGCTCGGAGCGATCGCCCCGGTCGCCACCGCGGCAACGAGCACCGCACCGAGCCCAGCACCGACGCAGTCCCGGCACACCCTCGTCGAGGTCCCCGCCCAGGCCGCCCTTCGCGACGCCGTCGACCCCAGCGAGTGCGCCACCACGCTGCTCGACGACTACATCGACGGTCTCTTCGCCGCGATGAGCGACGAGCAGTTCGACTTCCTGGTCCAGCACCAGGACGCGCTGCTGTCCGTGCCGACGTACGACGCGCTCTTCTTCGGCACCGCCGGTGACCCCGACTACGCCCTGGACTCGCACGCCAAGCAGCTCGAGCACACCTACCGCGACCTGCAACGGTTCTGGGACATCCAGTCCGACGACATCCAGCTGATGGCGATGCACAGCGACTCGCTGCTCGACGCCGTCCGCATCGCGCGGACGCTCGAGGCGATGGTCGACACCGGCGAGCTCGCGCCGATGACCGACGCGGAGATCGCGGCGGAGGCCCAGACCGTCGCCACCTTCATGCAGGCGCAGGACGAGGCGTTCCGGGACAACCCGCTCTGGACGCTCAACGCCTTCGCCTTCTCCGGAGAGGGCGAGACCGACCCGTTCATCGCCAGCCTGCCCGACAAGCTGATCATCGGTGACGGCATCCTCGAGGCGTACGACGCCATCGGGCTCGGAGACGTCGGCCCGAGGGTGATCATGGCCCACGAGTTCGCGCACCACGTCCAGTACGAGCTCGGCACCTTCGACACCGGGCCCACCGACCCGGCGGCGGCGACGCGCCGCACCGAGCTCATGGCCGACGCGATGGCGTCCTACTTCGCCACCCACAAGAAGGGGTTGTCGCTCAACCGCAAGCGGGTCAGTGACGCCCTGCTGAGCTTCTACACCGTCGGCGACTGCTCGTTCGCCAGCCCCGGCCACCACGGGACCCCGCTGCAGCGCGAGCGCGCAGCGGACTGGGGCGCCGACCTCGCAGCCGCCGCCCGGCCCCGCAGCGCCGTGCTCCCGGCGGCCACCGTGGTCGCGATGTTCGACGCCGCCCTCCCGGGCATCGTCTCGGGCAGCTGATCGGCGCACCACCCTTCGCAGGACGCACCGCCTCCGGCCCCTCCGCCGGGGGCGGTGCTGCGTCGGTCGGCGAGCGCGAGCGAAAACGGTGGGCACCGGCCACCCGGCTCGGTCAGGATGACGCCATGCACCTCGAGATCGTCACCCTCGCCGAGCGTCCCGACCTCATGGACACGTTCTGGGACATGGAGACGTCGTGGCCGGAGTACATGTTGCACGACCCGATCGGCAACGGCTACTACGCCTCGCTCGAGCACTTCCGCGAGTACGTGCTCGTCTGCCTCGACGAGTCGGGGCGGATGGTCGCCAAGGCGCACTCGGTGCCGTTCCAGCTGCCCGAGGGAGAGCTGCCCGACGCCGGCTGGGACTTCGCCATCCGCAGCGGCCTGCTGACCGAGCTGTGGGGTGAGCAGCCCGACGCCGTGACCGCGGTCGAGATCGCGATCGATCCGGGCCTGCAGGGATCGGGGCTGTCCGGGCGGATCGTCGCCGCGCTGCGCGACAACGCCGCTCGGCTGGGCTTCTCCGAGCTGCTGGCGCCCGTGCGCCCCAACGGCAAGACCGACGTGCACGAGCCGATGGCGGAGTACGCCGCCCGCACCCGCGACGACGGGCTGCCCGTCGACCCGTGGCTGCGCGTGCACGTCCGGGCCGGCGGCCGCATCGACCGGGTGGCGCCGCGCTCGATGGTCATCCCCGGCACCGTCGAGGAGTGGCGCGCGTGGACCGGGCTGCCGTTCGACACCACCGGACCGGTCGTCGTACCCGGTGCGCTGGCGCCCGTGATGTGCGACGCCGAGCACGGGACGGCGACGTACGTCGAGCCCAACGTCTGGGTCAGGCACCCCACCGGCGGGTGAGGCGCTGCACGGTCACCCGCCCGCGACGGCCTTGCGGACCTCGTTGACGCACAGCGCCACGAACGCCAGGGCGATGATCACCATCAGCACGTTGGAGTGCAGCTTGTTGCGCCACTCGACCGGGGTGCGGTCGGTGTTGAGCAGCCACAGCAGCGTGACGGCCAGGAACGGCATGAAGAACGCGCCGAGCACGCCGTAGGCGAGGATCAGCCAGACCGGCTTGCCGAGGAACATCATCACCATCGGCGGGAAGGTCAGCCACAGGATGTAGGCGCGGTACCACTTGCCGCCGGCACGGGCGTCGGCGTCCTCGCTGGAGCCGCCGGTCACGTTGGTCATGAAGTCGGCGAACATCAGGCTGACGCCGTTCCACACCCCGACCAACGACGACATCGCGGCTGCCCAGAAGCCGAGGAGGAAGAGCTTGCCGGCCCACTGGCCGTAGCGGTCCTGGAGGACGACGCCGAGGTCGAGCAGGCCGGCGTCGCCGCTCTCGATCGCGACGCTCGTGGAGTAGAGCAGCTCGGCGCCGACGACCAGGGTGGCGAGCACGAAGATGCCCGTGACGATGTAGGCGACGGTGTTGTCGATCCGCATGACCCGCATGTAGGTCGGGCTGCTCCAGCCCTTCTCGCGCAGCCAGTAGCCGTAGGCCGCCAGCGTGATCGTGCCGCCGACACCGCCGGCGAGCGCGAGGGTGTTGACCAGGCCGCCGTCGGGGATGCGCGGGGCGAGGCCGGTGAGCAGCTCGCCGAGGTTGGGCAGGGTCAGCAGGGCGGCGCCCACCATGGTCACGAACATCAGGCCGACCAGGGCGGCCAGCACCTTCTCGAAGACGCTGTAGCGGCCCGACCAGACCAGTGCGAGGCCGAGCAGGCCGGACAGGATGCCCCACCACGTCGTGGACAGGCCGCCGACCAGGCCCTGCAGCGCGAGGCCCGTGCCCGCCATGGCGGCCGCGCCGTAGACGAAGCCCCAGATGACGATGTAGGGCCCGAAGTACCAGGTGGTCCACGCCCCCAGCGAGCGCCAGCCCTCGAAGATCGTCCGGCCGGTGGCGAGCGAGTAGCGACCGGCGCCCTCGACGAGCACGATCTTCATGACGCACCCGACGACCACGCACCACAGCAGCGTGTAGCCGAACTTCTGCCCCGCGATGAGGGTCGCCACCAGGTCGGCTGCGCCGACACCCGTGGCGGCGACCACCAGGCCGGGGCCGACGATCCTCCAGCGGGGGACTGTGGACTGCTCGGTCGAGCCGGTGGTCGTGTCAGCCATGACCAGCACCCTAACGCTGGTCTGGACCAGTGGTCGGCGAGGGCGGCTCGGCAGGCCGGTGCTGGGCCGCTGTGGGGCCGGCGTCAGCGGGGGCCGTCGACGACGTCCATCACCAGCATGGCTGCCGGGGCGGAGGCGCCGTGGTCGACGATGTGCGTCAGCGTGACGTGCACCTGGAGCGACTTGCCGCGGCGGTTGACCGCGTCGAGGACGAGGACGGACGGCTCGACAGCAGCGTCCGCGAACTGTGTCTTGATCGGCTGGCGCAGCTGCTCCACGGGCAGGCCGATGTCGAGGTTCATCAGGTGCTCGCCCAGCGCCTCGTCGGTCCGCACGCCCCACAGGTCCTCGGCCCGGCTGTTCCACGCGAGGATCTGCATGTCGGCGTCGACCACGGCCACCCCGGAGTTCATGCTGCCCAGGACCGCGGTCATGAAGCGGTTGAGTCGCTCCACCTCGTCCTGGCGGTCGCGCAGGGCCTCGTTGCTGAACTGGAGCTCGTCGTTCATCGACTGGAGCTCCTCGTTCATCGTCTCGAGCTCCTCGTTGGTGCTCTGGAGCTCCTCGTTGGTGGTCTCGAGCTCCTCGACCGTGCTCTGCAGCTCCTCGTTGGTGGTCTCGAGCTCCTCGTTGGTGCTCTGCAGCTCCTCGTAGGCGATCTCGAGCTGTCGGTTGGCGTAGCTCAGCTCGTCCTGCAGCTGCCGGTACTGGGTGACGTCGTTGAAGATGACCGTGAGCGCCGAGGTCCGCGCCGGTCTCGTCCGACAGCGGGACGACCTGGATGTCGAGCGACACGGTCTCCGCCGCCGCGCGACCTGCTCCACGTCGCGGACCCAGATCGCCCGCCGCTGCTGGCGAGCCTCCTCGATGTGCGCGCGCAGCTCGACGGGGCGGTAGGACACCTCGAGGTCCTGGAACGGGCGGCCGACGTCGCGCGCGGTGAGCCCGAACAGCTGCATGGCGCGGTTGTTGCACAGGACCAGCCGACCGTCGGTGTCGAGCACGATCTGCGCGGCCGCCGACGGACATCAGGGCCGCGTGACGCAGCCTGCGCGGCGTCGAGCTGCTCGCCGGCCGGGAGCGAGCCTGTCGCCGTGGCCGCCAGGACACGGCGGTCGCGCGGTATCGGCGGTGACCTTCTTGAAGAACCGACGCTTGAGCTCGACCGGGCGGAAGTACGCCGTGTGGCCGAGCAGCATCTCGGCCTTGCCGAGGAAGAGCACGCCGTCGGGCCGCAGCGCGAAGTGCATCCGGTTGAGGATCTGGGCCTGGGTCTCGGCGTTGAAGTACATCAAGGTGTTGCGGCACGACAGCAGGTCGACGTGGGAGATCGGGGCGTCCTGCACGAGGTCGTTGCGGCCGAAGATCACCGCGCGCCGCAGCTCCTTGCGGAAGACGAACCGGTTGCCCGGCCGGCTCGAAGTACTTCTCCCGCAGCTCGGCGGGCACGGCCGTCGAGCTCGCTGCTCGGAGTACGTCGGCCTGGCGGGCCTGCGGCCAGCGCCTCCTCGTCGACGTCGGTGGCGTAGATCTTCACCCGGTCGCGGAACTCGTCGACGCCGAGCTGCCTCGGCCAGCACCATCGCCAGGCGTGTACGCCTCCTGGCCGGAGGCGCAGCCGGCGCTCCAGACGCGGATCGGCTGGCCCTCGCGGCGCTGCAGCAGCGTCGGGAAGGAGCTCGGTCCGGAGGTAGTCCCACGCGTCGGTGTCGCGGAAGAAGGCGGTGACGTTGATCAGGATGGTGTTGAAGAGCTGGGTGAACTCGTCGGGGTCGACCATGCAGCCGGTCGAGGTAGTCGTCGTAGGCGGTGACTCCTACCGCGTCCATCCGGCGCTGCACGCGTCGGGCGAGGCTGGCGCGCTTGTAGCCGGTGAAGTCGAACGCCCGCTGGTCCTTGATGTGGCGCAGGAGTGCCTCGAAGTCCTCGTCGGTCATCTGCGCCCTCTCCTCATCCGCTGACAGTCTGGCCGCTCTCGTCCGCGGGTTCGGTGGAGCCGCCGATCGTCGTGATCAGCTGGCGGACCAATTCTGCCGCACCGATCGCTTCCTGCACGTTCTCGTTGAAGCGCGCCGCGGTCCGGTCGTGTCCCTGGCTGCCGGCACGCTCCCCGAGCTTGGCATTCAGCGCCGCCTTCTCCTCCAGGCTGCGCAGCGCGACCCAGAGCGCGCCCTCGAGGTCGACCGTCTGCCGGGCCAGGAGGCTGTCCGCGGACCAGGCGTGGCCGACGCGGCACCGGTAGCGGACCAGGTTGCCCTCCTCGAGCTGGAACAGCGCCCCGGCGCAGTCGGGACAGCCGAAGCCCGACGGCCTGCCTGGTCGGACCAGGTCGTGCATCGCGTCCGGATCCATGCTGGCCATTCCGACCTCCTTGGTGATCTGGGGATGCCCGTCCCCGTTGCGTGAGCGGTCATCGCCCAGCTCGTCCGCCCACGCCGCGGCCAGCTCTGCCAGCCCGGCGACCGGCAGCTGGTCGACCCGGCCGACGGCCTGGGCCGCGGAGCGCGGCATGCTGTCGTACAGCGCCTCCTCGAAGTCCTGCACGGCGACCCGTCCGCCCTGCGAGGCGATCGTCACCGACCCGGCGGCTCCGTCGTCGAGGGCGCCCGACAGCACGATGCCCAGGGTCCTCGAGCCGCGCGCCCGGGCGGCGGAGCGGAAGAGCACGTCGACAGCGGGACGGTGGCCGTTCTCCCGCGGCCCGCGGGTGAGCAGGACGTGTCCGTCCGCCACGACGAGGTGGTGGTCGGGGCGCGCCACGAGGACCTCCCCGGCCCGGAGTCGCTCCCCGTCCTCCGCCTGGCGGACCGGCAGGTCGCACACGCGCCTCAGGATCGACGGGAGCGCGCTGGGGCTGTTGCCGGGGACGTGCAGGACGACGAGGATGCAGGCCCGGAGGGACGACGGCAGGAGCGACATCAGGTCGCGCAACGCCTCGACCCCGCCCGCCGAGGCCCCCATCACGACGACGGGCGGACCGACGGCGCCCGCGCGTTCCGCGATCATGTCGCCACCATCCTGCAGGCGGTCCGGGATGCCACCCGATCGGGACGCAGCACGACGCTCAGCCCGGGTAGAACAGGGCCGAGTCCAAGATGTCGAAGGCGTCCGCGGCCAGCACCTTCTCGCTCGCCGCGGGATAGCCCGCCACGAGCAGGGCGAGGCGGACCGCACGGACAGCGCCCAACGCGCCGAAGTGGTGCTGTCCGACGAGCACCGCGACGAGCTCGTCGACGCGTACGTCGTCGAGGCTCGGCAGGATCAGGTCGTCCAGCTCAGCACCCCGACGGGATGAACGGGCGATGTCGCTGTGGGCGCCGCGAAGGCCTGCGGCCCCGGCGACCAGCCGTCGCGCACGAACGCGTTCGGAGGACGACGAGATGCGCGCAGCCGTGCTCCACGTGCGGAGCCCGGCAGCCCACGCGCGCAGCGCCTGGTTGGACGCCAGGATGCTCTGACCCGTGGTCGGGCCCGAGTCCGTTGTCACCACATCTGTCTCCGTCGCTTCTGATCGGTGCTTCCTGTACCCGCTGACGACAGGTCCTATGAGGTCGGCACGACCGTTGCCTGTGGTCGACCGGGAGGTGGAACGCGCCTACACTCGAGCATGCCCGACCCGAGCAGTCCTGACGAGAGGGTTCGGCTGCGAATTCGCGAGGCCGAGGACCGCGCTGCGGAGCTCGTCGAACGACTTGGCCCGCCTCCGGGCAGGCACGCCCGTCGGGGCTGAGGACATCGATCGCGCGCTACGTGCTGTGGTCGAGTCGCAGCGGCACAGTTCAGCCGCCCATGCCCGCGCCGGGGCCGCACACCGTCGTGCAGCCCAGGCCCACCGGTCGGCTGCCCTGATGGCGGACGACTCCGGCCATCCCAGCCGTGCCGATGAGCACCGATCGGCTGCCAGGGCTGACGACGAGGCCGCCGAGCTGGACGAGGTCGCTGCCCGCCCCCGAGCGGACGGAGCCGACGGAAGGTCGCACGGCACCAGCGGTGACGACCGCACCTGACCCGTTGCCCGTTCGACAGGCGGGATAACCAGGCGACGGGGGGCGGTGCGGCTTGCGAGAATCCTCGCGTGGGTCACGTGGATGTCGCCGGGGTGCGCTACGAGCTGCCGGACGGGCGGGTGCTGCTCGACGACGTCAGCTTCCGGGTCGGCGACGGGCAGAAGGTCGCGCTGGTCGGCGCCAACGGCGCCGGCAAGACCACCCTGCTGCGGATCGTCACCGGCGACCTCAAGCCGCACGCGGGCGCCGTGACCCGCTCGGGTGGCCTGGGCGTGATGCGGCAGTTCGTCGGCCACGGTGGAGCCGACGAGACGGTCGCCGACCTGCTGCTGTCGGTGGCGCCGGCCGACGTGCGCCGGTGGTCGGAGGAGGTGGCTGCCCAGGAGCTGCGGCTGATGGACGACGACAGCGAGCCGGTGCAGATGGCCTACGCCGAGGCGCTGGGCCACTACGGCGACGTCGGGGGCTACGACCTCGAGGTGGTCTGGGACAAGGTCACCACCGCCGCGATGGGGTTGCCCTACGACCGTGCCCGCTACCGGTCGCTCACCACGCTGTCGGGCGGCGAGCAGAAGCGGCTCGTGCTGGAGTACCTGCTGCAGGGCCCCGACCAGGTGCTGCTGCTCGACGAGCCGGACAACTACCTCGACGTGCCCGGCAAGATCTGGCTCGAGCAGCGGATCCGCGAGTCGTCGAAGACGATCCTGTTCATCAGCCACGACCGCGAGCTGCTCGACAACACCGCGACCCGGATCGTGACCGTCGAGCTCGGCAGCGCGGGCAACCGCGTGTGGACCCACCCGGGGGGCTTCGCCAGCTACCACGAGGCGCGCAGCGACCGCTTCGAGCGCTTCGAGGAGATGCGCCGTCGCTGGGACGAGGAGCACGCCAAGATCAAGGCGCTGGTGCTGCGGCTGAAGATCAAGTCGGAGTACAACGACGGGATGTCCTCGCAGTACCGCGCGGCCCAGACGCGGCTGAGGAAGTTCGAGGAGCAAGGCCCGCCCATCGAGCAGCCGCGTGAGCAGCAGGTGAAGATGCGCCTCAAGGGTGGGCGCACGGGCAAGCGCGCCGTCGTGTGCACCGACCTGGAGCTGACCAACCTGATGAAGCCGTTCGACCTCGAGGTCTGGTACGGCGAACGGGTGGCGGTCCTGGGGTCCAACGGCTCCGGCAAGTCCCACTTCCTGCGCCTGCTGGCTGCGGGTGGCAGCGACCCCGACGTCGAGCACCGGCCGGTCGGTGACCCGCCGGCCCCGGTGCCGCACACCGGCAGCGCGAAGCTGGGGGCGCGGGTCCGGCCGGGCTGGTTCGTGCAGACCCACGAGCACCCCGAGCTGCGCGGTCGCACGCTGCTCGAGATCCTGCACCGCGGCGACGGCACGCCCGACGGCCGCTCCGGAATGGGGCGCGAGGCGGCCAGCCGGGTGCTGGACCGCTACGAGCTGGCGCACGCGGGCGAGCAGAGGTTCGAGTCCCTCAGCGGTGGGCAGCAGGCGCGGTTCCAGATCCTGCTGCTCGAGCTGTCCGGGGCGACGCTCCTGCTCCTCGACGAGCCCACCGACAACCTCGACGTGCAGTCCGCCGAGGCGCTGGAGGAGGGGCTCGAGGCCTTCGACGGCACCGTGCTCGCCGTGACGCACGACCGGTGGTTCGCCCGCGGCTTCGACCGCTTCCTGGTCTACGGCGCCGACGGCGAGGTCTACGAGCCCGACGGCCCTGTGTGGGACGAGGGCCGGGTGTCGCGCGCCCGATGAGCTTCCCGCCTGCCGGGCTGAGGATCGTCGACCTCGACCCCTTCGACGACGCTGCCTTCCGCGCCTGGCACGGCGTCTACCTCCGCGCCCAGCACGCGATGGGCGCGGCGGCCACCCCGTGGCAGCTCGAGGAGCTGCGCGCGGTCATGCAGCAGAGCGCGACGGCCGCGTGGCTGGGCGGGTGGTCCGCCGTCGTCGACGACACCGTGGTCGGCGCAGGCTTCATCCGCACCCCGCTGCTGGACAACCCCGAGCTCGCGGAGCTCGACGTCCACGTCGAGCCCGACCGGCAGCGGCAGGGGATCGGTACGGCCCTGCTGGAGCACGCCGAGGAGGCTGCGCGCGGGCGTGGCCGCTCGGTGGTGACCGGGCTCGTCGGCTGGTCGTGGAGCGCCGGGCCGCTCGGCGGCGACGAGCCGGGGCCGGCGTTCGCCCGTGCCCACGGCTACGAGCTCGCGCTCACCGAGGTCCAGCGCGAGCTGGCGCTCCCGGTCGCCGACGCCGTCCTCGCCTCCCTCGCGGACGAGTCCGCCCGGGCCCACACGGGCTACGAGCTGCGGTCGTGGGAGGGCCCGGTGCCCGACGACCTCCTGCAGGGGTGGGCGGAGCTGACGTCGTCGCTGACGACCGAGGCGCCGACGGGCGACCTCGAGCTCGAGCCCGAGGTGGTCAGCACCGAGGTCGTGCGCGAGCGCGAGGCGACGATCGCGCGGCAGGGCCGTACGAAGTACAACACCGTCGCGCTGTCCGCCTCCGGCGAGCTGGTCGCCTACTCCGACCTCGCCACCACCGTCCACGAGCCCGGGCGCGCCTACCAGTGGGGCACCCTCGTGCGCCGCGAGCACCGCGGCCACCGGCTCGGCGTCGCGGTCAAGGTCGCCAACCTGCGCCTGCTGCAGCGTGAGCGTCCCGACATCACCCGGCTGACGACGTACAACGCCGAGGTCAACAGCCACATGATCGGCGTCAACGAGGCCATCGGCTTCCGTCCGGTCGCCCGGCTGGGGGACTTCCAGAAGCGGCTCGACCGGTCCTGAGCGCCGATCCCCACGCTTTGGGGGGAGGTCTGGTTCGTCCAACCTCGGCAGGATGAGCGGGTGCTCAGGCCGGCCTCCCACCTCCGCGACGCCGACCCGGCCGCGCCCCACCACCTGCTGCTCGGGCCCGACACGCACGGCGTCACCCGCTACGCCGGCGAGGTGGCGGACGCCGCGCGAGCACCCGTCGTCCGCGACGTCGCGCAGCTGGTCCCGGGCGCGGCGGTCCACCTGCACCTGACCGACCGGCTGCTGGGCCGCGACCCCGTCGAGGCGGCGGCCGCGGTCGAGCAGCTCGCCCGGCGCTCACGCCTGACGGTCACGCTGCACGATGTCCCGCAGCCGACCGACGGGCCGGGCTTCGCGGCCCGCGCCGCGGCCTACGGCCGGATCGTGCGCGCGAGCCGCGCGTGGGCGACGAACTCGTGGCACGAGCACGCCCTGGTCGACCGGTGGAGCGCGTCGGGGGCGCGCGGGACCGTCATCCCGCTACCGGTGCCCGTCCCGGCGGACCTCGACGACCAGCCCGGCCGGGCGACGGTCGGAGCCGTCGCGGCCGAGCCGGTGGTCGGCGTCTTCGGGTTCGTCTACCCCGGCAAGGGCCACCGCCAGGTGGTGCGCGCGGTGGCCGCGCTGCGTCGTGCCGGGACGATGGCGTCCGTGCGCGTCCTCGGTGACGCCGCCCCCGGCCACGCCGACGAGGTCGAGGCGCTGGTGCGGACGAGCCGGGACCGTGGTGTGCCCGTGGAGGTCACCGGCCGGGTGCCGGAGGACGAGCTGGTCAGCACCCTGCGCGGCGTGGCCGTCGGCGTGACGGCCCACCGCAACATCTCCGCGTCCGGCAGCCTCAACTCGTGGATCGCCGCGGGGCGCCGGCCCCTCGTGCGTGACGGCGCCTACGCCCGGGAGATGGCCGCACTCCGCCCCGGCACCCTCACCCTCTTCGACGACGCCTCCCTGGTGCCCTGCCTCGCCGCAGCGCTGCGCCGACCGACCTCGACCTGGACCTCACCCACCGCCGACCTCGGGCCGCGGCTCGAGGACACGGCAGCCGCCTACCGGGCGTGGTGGGCGACGGTCGGATGACCGCCCCGCCCCACGGCACCTCGGTGCCGGGCAACAGGTGGGACCTCGCACCGGGTGCCTCCCGTCGCCGGCGGGTGTCGGTGGTGGTCACCCACTTCGAGCAGCAGGCCCAGCTCGACCGGACGCTCGCAGCCCTGCGCCGCCAGACGCGCCTGCCGGACGAGGTGGTGGTCGCCGACGACGGCTCGCGGCAGGCGCCCGCCGTCCCGGCCGGTGTGCGCCTGGTGCGGCAGCACGACGACGGCTTCCGGGCGGCTGCCGCGCGCAACCTCGGCGTGGCGGCCAGCACCGGCGAGGTGCTGGTGCTCCTCGACGCCGACACCGCTCCCGAGCCAGCGTTCGTGGAGCGCATGGTCGCGCTCCCCGAGGCGCTCCCGGAGGCACTGGTGGTGGGGCGCCGCCGCCACGCCGACCTCGCGGGCACCGAGCCGGAGCAGCCCATCGAGCAGGTCGCGCCGCCGCTCGAGCTTGCCGAGCCCGCCTGGCTGCGCGACGCGTACGCCGCCAGCCGTGACCTGCTGGAGGCCGACGCCAGCAGCCACCGGTTCGTCATCAGCGCGGTCCTGGCCTGCACCCGGTGGTGGTACGACGAGGTCGGCGGCTTCGACGAGACCTTCAGCGCCTACGGCGGGGAGGACTGGGACTTCGCCCACCGGTCCTGGACCGCGGGCGGCCTGCTGGCGCACCGGCCCGACGCCGTCGCCTGGCACGACGGCCCCGACGCGGGAGCGAGGGAGCGCGACCCCGACGCACGCCTGGCCGAGACCGTGGCCGTCGCCGACCGGACGTCGGCGCCGAGCACGACGTGGCGGGGTCTCGCCCGCGGCCCGGTCGACCTCGTCGTCACCTGCGCGCCGGCCCTGGCCGACGCCGAGCTGCTCGTCACGGTCGACTCGCTGCTCGCCGCGCTGCCGCGAGCCGTCGTACGCCTCTCCGGGCGGCACCGTGACCTGGTCGGCGCCGACCCGCGGGTGGTCGCCGCAGACGCGGACCTCCCCGCCTCGGCGCGGTTGCACCTCGAGGTGCGCCGGGGACTCTTCGGGGACACCGGCGCCTGGGTCGCCCTCCTGGACGGCCTCGACGGGTCCACGGGGTCCCGCGAGATCGGCGACGGTCGAGCCGAGCTGCAGGACCGGCGCCTCCTGCGCCGCGCCGCGCGGTGGGGGCGCCCCGCCCTGGCGCCGGCGGGACCGCCGCTCACCACGTCGCTCCATCCCTGGACCGAGGGCGTCACCCTCGCAGCGTGGCTCGGCGGCTGGGCCGGCGCATCCCCGGCGCGCGAGCCGCGTGCTCGAATGTCGTCATGACCACGCGCCGCGGCCTCTTCGTCGCCCCTTTCGACGCCCTCGCCGACCCGAGGGTCATCGGCGACCTCGCCGCCGACGCGGAGGCGGTCGGCTGGGACGGCTTCTTCGTCTGGGACCACCTGCTGTACGGCGACCGGGTGGCCGCGATCGCCGACCCGTGGACCTGCTGCGCGGCGATCGCCCTGCGCACCGAGCGGCTGCTCTTCGGTCCGATGGTGACCCCGCTGCCGCGCCGGCGACCGCAGGTGCTGGCCCGCCAGGCGGCGAGCCTGGCCGTCCTGTCCGGAGGCCGCTTCGTGCTGGGCCTGGGGCTCGGCGACGACTGGGTGGGGGAGTTCAGCGCGTTCGGCGACGAGGCGGACCCCAGGGTGCGCGGCCGGATGCTCGACGAGGGACTGGCGGTCCTGACCGGCCTGCTGAGCGGGGAGACCGTCGACCACGAGGGTGAGCACCACACCGCGCGCGACGTCCGGTTCCGCCCGGCACCGCGGGTGCCGGTCTGGCTGGCCGGACGCTACGGCAACCGAGCCCCGCTGCGGCGGGCGGCGGCGTACGACGGCTTCTTCGTCATCGGGCTGGACGGCCCCGACGACCTCGACACCGTCACCGCGGACCTCGCCGCGCACGGTCCGGGGCCTGGCTTCGACGTGGTCGTCGACCTCCAGCCCGACCAGGACCCCGACGCGTGGTTGGACCGCGGAGCGTCGTGGGTGCTCACCCGGGTCGGACCGTACGACCTCGACCTCGACGAGGTGCGTCGGATCGTCCGGTCGGGCCCGCGACCGGCCTGACGGCTGGACGAGTGCGCAGCCCCGTGGGGACCACTACCGCGTCCGCACCAGACCGCGAAGGACGCGTCGGGCGATGAACCACGCCAGGAGACCCGCCGCGATCGTGAGCACGCCACGGAGGGCCCACGGCCACGGCCCCCGGTCCACCCCGTCGGGATCGACGACCTCGAGCGAGCCGGCGACCGACGACGCGAGCTGGAAGCGACCGACGCCGTAGGACCCGAGGTCGGACATCCGCATGAGCGGGCGCGGCTCGGCGGCGTCGAGCGGTACGACGGACAGGGTCTGGTCGTCGGCACCGTCCGCGAGCACCGTCACCACCTCCGCGTCACCCGCCCAGCCGAGCACGCGGCCCGGACCGGCGAGGTCGAGCGGCAGGGGGTCGGGGACGGCGTCGCCCCGGCCGTCGGCGTCGACGAACGACAGCCCGCTCGGGACACCGGGAGCGTCGACGCCGGGCGCCGCGCCTGTCGGCTCGACGGTCGTCACCGCGAGCAGCCGGCCGTCGGGGGACCAGGCGGCGGGGCCGGCGAGCACGCCGTCGACCTCGAGGCTGCGCCGGCCGCCGTCCTCCAGGTCCACCACCGTGACTCCGCCGGACTCCTCGACGGCGAGCTCCGAGCCGTCCGGGGAGAAGGCGGCAGCCGCGGCGGAGCCGTCGAGCTCCAGGACCTCGGCAGAGCCGGCGGGAAGGTCGAGCAGGGCGATCGAGCCGGCGATCCGTCCGCCGGAGTAGGGGTTGGTGGCCTCGTCGGACACGAGGCTCGCGAGCGTCTCGCCGTCGCTCGACCACGCCACCGGCACGACGCTGCGTCCGGCGGGGAGGGCGTACCTCGTGGTGTCGCCGGTGGTCAGGTCGACGACGACGACGTCGGGTCGCTCGACGTCGTGGTCGCCGACGGCCACCCGGGTGCCATCGGGGGAGAGGAGCATCGGCGCCGGGTCGCCCTGGGTCTCGGAGCCGGCCCGCTCCTCCGCGACGTCGACGCGGCGGTAGCTGTCGCCCCCGGCGCCGAGCACGACCGCCTGGGGGAAGTCCAGGAGCTCGACGCCGTAGCCGTGCTGCCACAGCGCGACGACCGGTCCCGGTGGGGACGACGACACCGTCCCGGTGAGGTGCGAGTAGCCGGCCATCACCGCCGGCACGGCGGGTGTCGCGGCAGCTGTCGGACCGCCGCCGAGCCCGGTCAGCACGACGACGGTGCCGGCGACGACCGCGCCGACGAAGGGAGGCACTGCGGCTGCCCGGTGCACGCCCGGAGTCCAGGGGTTCACGACGTCAGCCGAAGGCGCTGATGCCGGTCTCGGCGCGGCCGATGATGAGCTTCTGGATCTGTGAGGTGCCCTCGTAGAGCGTCATCACCCGCGCGTCGCGGAGGTACTTCGCGACGGGGAAGTCGTCGACGTAGCCCGCCCCGCCGTGCACCTGGATCGCGTTGTTGGCCGCGCGCACCGCGGCCTCGGACGCGAACAGCTTGGCCTTGGACGCCGCGACCCCGAAGGGCTCGCCGCGGTCGATGAGGTCGGCGCACCGCCACGCCAGCAGCCGAGCGGCGTCGGCGTCGAGCGAGATGCCGGCGATCAGGTCCTGCACGAGCTGGAACGACGCGATCGGCTTGCCGAACTGCGTGCGCTCCCGGGCGTACGCCACCGACGCCTCGAGGCAGCCCTGCACGATGCCGACGCAGCCCGACGCGACCGCGAGCCGACCCTTGTCGAGGGTGCCCATCGCGATCTTGAACCCGCGGCCCACCTCACCGAGGCGGGCGGAGTCCGGGACGCGGACGCCGGACAGGAACAGCTCGGCGGTCGCCTGGCCGCGCAGTCCGAGCTTGTTCGTGATCGCGCGCGCCTCGAAGCCGGGCGAGTCGGTCGGG
>CAVPAA010000001.1:0-222546 GCA_963701485.1 uncultured Actinomycetota bacterium | reverse complement strand
GCCTTCTCCTGCTCGGAGGTGAACTCCGAGCCGTCCGAGGTCTCGGCGACGATCGCGCCGTTGCCGCCGCCCGTCCCCTCGAAGTCCTCCTCCAGCTGCTGGGACACCTTCGTGGTGGGGGTGTCCGGCAGCGAGATCGACGACGACAGCGCGCCGGCGAAGGACAGGTAGGTCACCACGGTGACGGCCAGGACCGCCAGCCAAGCGCCGACGACGGCCCAGTGGCGGCGGGCCGCGAAGCGACCGATGCGGTAGAGGAGCTCAGCCATGGTGGCGGCGTGCCTTTCGTTGCGGTGAGGAGGTGCGGAGGGCGGTGGAGGTACGGGATCGGCGTCGGGCGGGTCAGCCGGGGTGGCCGATGCGCAGGCGCAGCAGGACGCGGTCGAGCAGCGCGTCCCAGTCCGCACGCGCCTCGGGAGGCACGTCCGGTGCCAGGTCGGGGTGCTGCTCCAGCCAGAGGCCGGCGATGGTCACGATCCCGCTGAAGAGCAGCCCGAGGCCGATCTCCAGGTCGACCGGGTCGAGGCCCGGTGCGCGGTGGACGAGCTGTTGGCGCAGGCGGCCGCCGACGTGGTCGAAGGCGGTCCGGGAGATGCCCTGGGCTCGTTCGTCCCCGATCTCGGGGGAGCCGAGGACCCGGTGGATGGTCGCGATCGCGGTGGGCAGGTCGACGCCGCGCGTGGCCTCGGCCACGGCGTCGAGAGCGGCCCGGCCGCCGGCCCCGCCCGGCGGGAGGTCGGCCGTACGCCGCTCGACCTCACCGAGCAGGTCCACGGTGGCCTCGGCGAGGATCTGCTCGCAGACCGCCACCAGCAGCTGGTCGAGCCCGGCGACGTGGTTGAAGACCGTCCGCCGCGAGACCCCCGCACGCGAGGCGACCTGCTCGACGGTGAACCCGTCGGCGCCGTGCTCGGTCGCGAGCGCCCGGGCGGCCTCGAGGATGGCGTGGCGCCGTTCCTCGCGCAGCGCGCTGCGGCCGTCGGTGGGCGGGGTGCTGGACACCCGGCCATTGTTGCACTCAGTGCAAATAGAGTCCGCATCACCGGCGTCCGGCGGGAGATGACGAACGGCACGGCCCCCTGCGAGGGCCGTGCTGGTGGTGGGCGCGTTCGCGGCCCATGACGTGGCTCCGGCGGAGATTCCTGCCGAGCGGTCAGCCGGCCTCGGCGACCGTGGCGGGCTTGGCGGAGCTGCGGACGCGGTCGACCAGGTCGGCGAGGGAGAACGGCTTGCCCAGGACGTCGTCGGCGCCAGCGCCCAGGCAGGCGGCGACGTGGTCGGGCCCGGCGTGGCCCGAGGTCACCACGATGGCGCCCAGGAACCCGTCCTCCCGCAACGACGCCGTGGCCTCGAGGCCGTCCATGTCGGGAAGGCCGCGGTCCATCACGACCACGTCCACAGTGCTGCGGCTGACGGTCGTCCGGGCGTCAGCGCCGGCGGCGACGGCGAGCACGTCGAAGCCGGCGCGCCCGATCGCGAGGGCCATCACCTGTGCGAGGTCGGGTTCGTCCTCGACGATCAGCACGGTGGTGGGCACGGGGCCACGGTACAAGCGAAATACACGGCACACCCACAAAACGGTGAATTTCGCGTCACGTGAGCCGAGGATCACCACCGAGTCCCGGTCTCAGGCGGGGTCGGTGACGTCCGCGACCTGTGCATCGAGATGGGCGATCACGTCGTCCGCGGCGAGCGTCGCGGCGACCCCGTGGGCGCCTGCGCCGAGCGAGACGGTCCGGCCGACGATGCGTTCGTCGGCGACGACGGGCAGCGCCGTCCGCGACCCGAACGGTGTGATGGTCCCGCGCTCGTAGCCGGTCACCTCGCGAGCGGCGTCGGCCCCGGGCATCGACATGCGGTTGACGCCGAGGAGCGCGCGGAGCTTGGGCCACGAGATCTCGCGGTCGCCCGGCACCAGGACGAAGAGGTGGTCGCCCTCCCCGCGGCGCACGACCATCGTCTTCACGATGGCCGACGGCTCGACCCCTCGCGCGGCGGCCGCCTCCACGAGCGATCCCACTCGTCCGTGCCGGGTGACCTCGTGCGCGATGCCCGACGCGGCCAGGGCGCGGAGCGCGGGGTTGTCGTCGTCCACCCGTTGAGCGTACGACGCCGTCGTCGACGCCGGGACGACGATCGGGCCGGTCCGCGAGGGACCGGCCCGATCGGCTGGCGGTGGCGGTGGGATTTGAACCCACGGTGGGTTTGACCCCACACAACATTTCGAGTGTTGCACCTTCGGCCGCTCGGACACGCCACCGCGGGGAAGGCTACCGGAGGGGGAGCGCGAGCCGGAAACCGGCGGCGGTCCACGCGCCGGCCCACCTGTCGGGCCACCAGCCGGCCCACCCCGGCAGTGGACCAGTCACGTGCAGCCATGGCCAGCGGCGGCGTGCGACGGTAACTTTCGGCGAACGCCAGTGCTCGCGCCGAGCCCGGGCGGGAAGGAGGGACCGTGGCCGTCGTCCGTCGTGTCCGGGACCTCGCCCGTGCCGCCCTGCCCCGGAGCGTGGGGGAGCGCCTCCCCGCCGCGCCTCCGCAGGAGGTCACCCAGCTGCTCCACGACAAGGGCTTCCAGCGCGCCGTCGCCGCCGCGGCCGACGAGCAGGGTCGCGACGAGGAGGAGGTCTGGTCGGAGGTCAAGGGCTACCTGCACGAGATGGCCGCCGCCCACGACGACCGCACCGCCCAGGGGTGGGCGCGTCTCGGCGACTGGTTCCTGAGGGCGTACGACGTCCTGGTGGACGAGGACGACATGCAGGAGCTGCGGCGCCTCGACCGCTCCCACAGCCTGGCGCTGGCGTTCAGCCACCGGTCCTACCTCGACGGCATGGTCATCCCCAACGCCCTGTCGTCGCGTCGCTTCTCGCCGACCTACACCTTCGGCGGCGCCAACCTGAACCTGCCGGTGATCGGCACCGTGGCCAGCCGCACCGGCCTCATCTTCATCCGGCGGGCGACCCAGGAGATCCCGGTCTACCGCCTCGCGCTGCGGTCCTACATCCGGCAGATGGTCACCAACAAGCGCAACCTGGCCTGGTCGATCGAGGGCGGCCGCACCCGCACCGGCAAGCTGCGCCCGCCGGTCCACGGCATCCTGAAGTACCTCACCGACACGGTTCAGGGCGACGGTGACGGCGACCCGTTCGGCCCGGACGCCCCCGACGTGCAGGTGGTGCCGTTGTCGGTGGTCTACGACCAGCTGCACGAGGTGTCGCTGATGACCGAGGAGGCCCGCGGGGCCAACAAGACGCCGGAGGACTGGCGCTGGCTGGTGCGCTTCGCGCGGCTGCAGCGCAACCGGATGGGCCGCGCCTACCTGAGCGTCGGCGAGCCGTTCTCGCTGCGCGAGCGGCTGGCCGAGCTGGCCGCCGAGGGCGTCACCGGCCACCAGGCCGTCGAGCGGGTCGCCCTCGACATCTCCCACCGGCTCAACCGGGCCACGCCGGTCACCACCACCGCGATCATCTCGCTCGCGCTCCTCGGGGCCGACCGCGCACTGACGGTCGACGAGGTCCTCGACACCGTCGAGCCGCTCGCCGCCTACGTCGACGCGCGCCGGTGGCCCGTCGCGGGGGCCGCCGACCTCCGCGACCGCGCGACGATCCGTCGCGCGCTCGCCGACCTGACCCGCAGCGGGGTGCTGACGGCGTACGACCGGGGCACCGAGCCGGTCTGGAAGATCGGCGACGACCAGCACCTGGTCGCCGCGTTCTACCGCAACACCGCGATCCACATCCTCGTCGAGCGCGCCATCGGCGAGCTCGCGCTGCTCACCGTCAGCGAGCTCGAGCCCGGTGCAGACCTGCCGCCCGGTGGGGAGCTGCAGGTGGGCTGGGAGGAGGCGAAGCGGATGCGCGACCTGCTGAAGTTCGAGTTCTTCTTCCCCTCCCGCGCGGGCTTCGAGGACGACCTGCGCACCGAGCTGCGGCTGCTGGTCGGCGAGGGGGTCACCGAGATGACGCCGCTGAAGGCGCGCGAGCTGCTCGTCGGTGCCCGCCCCCACCTCGCCCACCTCGTGCTGCGGCCCTTCCTCGACGCCTACCTCGTCCTCGCGGACCGGCTGGCCGACCGCGGGGACGGCCCGGTCGACGAGGCCGACCTGCTCGCCGACTCGCTGGCCGTCGGCCGGCAGTGGGCGTTGCAGCGACGGGTGGCGAGCGAGGAGTCGATCTCGCTCGAGCTGTTCCGCACCGCCCTGGCGCTCGCCCGCCACAAGGGCCTCATCGAGGGCGGCGAGGGCGTCGGGTCGGCGCGCGAGGCGTTCGCCGCCGAGCTGCGCGAAGCGGTGCGCCGGGTCAACATCATCGGCGAGATCGCCGGCGAGCCGGTGCAGGTCGTGCCGCCGCCGATCCCGCAGCCCCAGTCGTCGAAGCGGGAGAGCCCGTGAGCGGGTTGTCCACCGCGGTCACCGACGCCATCGCCGCGATCGAGGCCGGACCCCAGGGTCCGTCCGTCGGGGCGTTCTTCGACCTCGACGGCACGCTCGTCGCCGGCTACACCGCCGCCACCTTCTACGGCGACCGGCTCAAGGGCCGCGACGTCTCGCCGGCGGAGTTCCTGCGCACCGTGGTCACCGCCGTGGACGGCGAGCTCGGCGGCGACCCGACCCGCATCGCCCACGTCGCCTTCTCGGCCATGCGCGGGGAGTCGGAGGAGGCCTTCGCCGACCTCGGCGAGCGGCTGTTCCGGTCCAAGATCGCCGGCACCATCCGGCGCGAGTCCCGCGCGCTCGTGCTGGCGCACCAGCGGGCCGGCCACACCGTCGCCGTCGCCTCGGCGGCCACCAAGTACCAGATCGCCCCCGTCGCCCGCGACCTCGGCGTCGAGCACCTCGTGTGCACCCGGCTGGTCGTCGAGGACGGCCAGTTCACCGGCGCCACCGACGGGCCCATGCTGTGGGGGCGCCACAAGGCCAGCGGCGTCCGGGCCTTCGCGCGCGAGCACGCGGTCGACCTCGCCCGGTCCTACGGCTACGGCAACGGCTACGAGGACGTCGCCTTCCTGTCCTCCGTCGGCCACCCCACCGCGCTCAACCCGCACCGCGACCTGCGCGCCGCGGCCGCCCGCCTCGGCTGGCCCGCGCTCGACCTCAGCGACCCGGTCGGTGGCTCGCTGCTCGCCGTCGGTCGTACGGCGGCCGCGCTCGCCGGCATGAACGCCGGCGTCGGCCTCGGCCTGGCCTACGGGCTCGCGCGTGGCGACATGCACGAGGGCCGCAACGCCGCGATCCGCCTCGCCACCCACCTGCCGATGGCGCTGGCGGGCGTGTCGATGGACGTGCAGAACCAGGAGCGGCTGTGGACCCACCGCCCCGCGATCTTCGTCGCCAACCACCAGAGCTCGCTCGACATCCCGGTCCTCGGCCGGCTGCTCGAGCGCGACTTCACGATCGTGGCCAAGAAGGAGGCGCGCTGGGACCCGCGCGCCGTGGTCGGGTCGGTCGTCATCGACCCCGCCTGGATCGACCGCTCCGACTCCGAGTCCGCCCGCGCGACGCTCGACGGGGTCGTCGACCGGATCCGCTCCGGCACGTCGCTGATGATCTTCCCGGAGGGCACCCGCTCGGCGACGCCGGTGCTCGGCCCGTTCCGCAAGGGCGCCTTCCACCTCGCCGCCCAGGCCGGCGTACCCGTCGTGCCGGTCGTGCTGCGCAACACCGGCGAGCTGATGCGGCGCAACTCGCTGGTGCTCAACCCCGGCGTCGTGGACGTGTGCGTGCTGGAGCCCGAGACCGACTGGAGCGTGGACGACATGAGCGAGCGCATCGCCGCGCTGCGCACGAAGTTCGAGGAGACCCTCGCGAGGTGGCCGGGATGAGCGACGAGGACGTCGAGCGCTGGTCCGGGGCCGCGGGGTGGGCCGCCGTGCCCGAGCTGACCTCGATGCAGACGCTGCTGTGGCGGGCCGAGCGCCACCCGGTGCAGTCCTCGACCTCCACCGTCGTGATCGACCTGGACCGGGCGCCCGACTGGGACCGCTTCGTCGCCGCGACCGAGTGGGGGACGCGGCTCGTACGCCGGCTGCGCCAGCGCGTCGTCGAGCCGGTCGTGCCGACCGCCGCACCGACGTGGGCCGACGACCCGACCTTCGACCTCGCCTACCACCTGCGCCGCGAGCGGGTCGCGAGCCGCGAGGAGATGCTCACCCACGCCGCCCAGATCGCGCTGCGCCCCTTCGACCGCACGCGCCCGCTGTGGGAGGGCGTGCTCTTCGAGGGGCTCGGTGGAGGAGAGGGGGCGGGGGCGGCGTACGTCCTCAAGATCCACCACGCGCTCGCCGACCCCCTCGGCACGGTGCAGCTGCTGTCGATGCTCCAGTCGGGCAAGCGTGCCCACACGCCGCTGAAGCCGCTCGGCGAGGAGGTCGTGGCGCCGGTGGAGCCCGACCCGGTCGACCTCGCCGTCACCGGGTTCCGCACGGAGGTCGCGGCGCTGCCCGGCACCGTGCGGGCGACCGTCCGCCGCGTCGGCCTCGCGGCGACGCGGCCGCAGGTCGTGGTGGGCTCGGCCCTGCGCTACGGCGCCTCCGTACGCCGGCTGCTCACCCAGGCCGCGCCGCCCTCGCCGGAGCTGTCGCCGCGCACCGGACGCATGTGGTCGTTCCTCACCCTCGACGCGCCCCTCGAGCCGCTCCGCTCGGTCGCCCGGCTGGGTGGCGGCACCCTCGACGACGCCGCCGTGGCGCTGGTCCTCGGCGGGCTGCGGCGCTACCACGCCCGTCGGGACAGCTCGGTCGCCGAGATCCCCGTCGGGGTGCGGGTCTCGCTCGACCGGGCCGACGACCTCGGCAACCGCTTCGCCGGCGCCGTGATCTCGGGCCCGCTCGCCATCGAGGACCCCGTGGACCGGGTCGCCGCCGTGCGGGGCGAGGTGCTGTCGCTGCACACCGAGCGCGCCCTCGAGGTGCTCGACGCAGCCGCCCCCCTGCTGAACCGGATGCCGTCCTTCGTGGGGGCGTCCGCCCTGCGCACCGCCGAGGCGCCCGACGCCTTCGTCCTCACGTTGCCCGGCCCGCCGCGCCGGCGCTACATGGCCGGCGCGGAGGTGCAGGGGATGTACGTCCTGGGGCCGCTGCCCGGCGCCGCCCTCACCGTCTGCCTGGTGACCTGCGGCGACACCGCCTGCATCGGCGTCAACGTCGACGCGAGCGCGGTCGCCGACCTGGCCGGGCTCGCCGAGTGCCTGGCGGAGGAAGTGGCGGCCTTCGCCGGCTGACCCCCCGAGGGTCGAGTCGGCGCATCTTGACCGCCCAGCAGCGTCGAGGCGGCGCATCCTGACCGCCCAGCAGCGTCGAGGCGGCGCATCCTGACGCAGGATGCGGTTGCGCCTACGTCGCTGAGCTGGTCGGGCCGACGTAGCAGAGCATCCGGTAGTCGACCCCGTCCTCGATGTTGACGAAGCCGTGCCGCTCGTAGAAGCGGCGGGTGTCGACGTCGACCTCGTCGACGTTGATGTGCATCTCGGGCGACCCCAGGTCCCGCGCGAGCCGGCGGCACAGGGCGAGGACCTGCGTGCCGATCCCGCCGGAGCGGAGGGTGGGTACGACGTAGAGCTCCTCGAGCTGGGCGACCGGGCCGTCGAACCAGATGGCGGGCCGCAGGCTCACCAGGGCGAA
Source organism: uncultured Actinomycetota bacterium (assembly GCA_963701485.1). Taxonomy (GTDB): domain Bacteria; phylum Actinomycetota; class Actinomycetes; order Propionibacteriales; family Nocardioidaceae; genus Nocardioides. The sequence continues at coordinate 214,929 of CAVPAA010000001.1, read as the reverse complement.
CCCCACCGCCTCGCCGTCGTCCTCGGCGAGGACCGCGACGATCTCGGGCAGCGCGAGGATCCGGGCGAACCGCCTCCCCAGCACGTCGGCGTCATCGGTCTCGGTCTCGAACTCGGTGTTGAAGTCCCAGAGCAACCGGCCCAGGACGGCCGCGTCCTCGGGGGCGGCGCGGCGGACGGTGGTCACCGGAGGCCAGCCGCGCGGTGGCGGGCGAAGAAGCCGTCGAGGAGCGCGGTGGACTCGTCGGCGAGCACCCCCGCGACCACCTCGGGACGGTGGTTGAGCCGACGGTCGCGCACGACGTCCCAGAGCGAGCCCACGGCGCCCAGCTTGTCGTCGTACGCGCCGAAGACGAGGCGGTCGACCCGCGCGAGCACGACGGCGCCCGCGCACATCGTGCACGGCTCGAGCGTGACGACGAGCGTGCAGCCGGAGAGCCGCCACTCGCCACGGGCGGCCGCGGCGGCGCGGAGGGCGACGACCTCCGCGTGGCCGGTGGGGTCGTGGTGGGACTCGCGGGTGTTGTGGCCCGTGGCGACGACCGTGCCCGACGCGTCGAGGACCACGGCGCCGACCGGTACGTCGTCCGCCGCCAGCGCAGCCTGCGCCTCGGTCAGGGCGAGGCGCATCGCGTCGTCCCAGGGGCCGGTCGGATTCATGCGGAGGTGAGGCCGACCGCGTCGTCGAAGAGCTCGCCGAAGCCGAGGCGGCGGGCGATCTCGGAGAGCATCTCGTCAGGGTAGAGCTCGACGTCGTCGAGGAGCGCGCCGAGGTCGATGGCGCGGAGGCCGAGGTCGCCGAGCAGGCCGAGGTCGCCGGCCGGCACCTCGACGTCGTCGTCCTCCGGGGGCGGCAGGCCGAGGAAGTCGATCACCGACTGGGCGAGCTCCCACTCGTCGGCGGCGGTGACGTCGGAGAGCAGCGCCCGCGTGCTCGCACCCGTCACGCGGACGAGCACGAAGAAGTCCTCGTCGACGGCGACCATGCCCACGGCGCCGTCGTCGCGGGCGACCTGGCGGAGCGCGTGGCTGAGGGACTCGACGGACTCGAAGGCGGGCGAGGCGATCTCCTGCACCTGCCACGCCCCGTCCTCGCGGAACGCGGCCAGCGCGAAGTCGACCTCGCCGGACTGCTCGGACATCCCCACACCTCCCTCGTCCAGTCCCTCATCCAATGTCGCAGAAAGGACGGGGACCGCCAACCCTCTCGGCGTCTCGATCGGCGAGCCGCCTCCCCACTAGGGTGACCCCCATGCGCCTGCACGTGGTGAACCACCCGCTCGTCTCCCACAAGCTCACCGTCCTCCGCGACGAGGACACCGACTCGCCGACGTTCCGTCGGCTGACCGACGAGCTGGTGACCCTGCTGGCCTACGAGGCGACCCGCGAGGTGCGCGTCGACCCGCGGCCGATCACCACGCCCGTCGGCCCGACGACCGGGGTCTACCTCGCCCAGCCCAAGCCCATGGTCGTCCCGATCCTGCGCGCCGGGCTCGGGATGCTCGACGGGATGATGCGCCTGCTGCCGACCGCCGAGGTCGGCTTCCTCGGCATGGTCCGCAACGAGGAGACCCTCGAGGCCTCGACCTACGCCGAGCGCCTCCCCGAGGACCTCTCCGGCCGCCAGTGCTACGTGCTCGACCCGATGCTCGCGACGGGCGGCACGCTCGCCGCGGCCATCCGCTTCCTCACCGACCGGGGCGCCGACGACATCACCGCGATCTGCCTGCTGGTCGCGCCCGAGGGCGTCGAGAACCTCGAGAAGGCCCTCGACGGGCTCGAGGTCCCGGTCACCGTCGTGACCGCGGCGCTCGACGAGAAGCTCAACGACAAGGGCTACATCGTCCCCGGCCTCGGTGACGCCGGCGACCGGCTCTACGGCGTCGCGCACTGACGCTCGGTCGAATGGGCGCATCCTGACGCCCGATCGGCATCGAGTCGGCGCATCCTGACGCCCGATCAGCATCCAGTCGGCGCATCCTGACTCGAGGACGGAAAGGACGCGCCGACTCGACGTCTCCTCGTGACCAGGACGCGCCGCCTCGACCTTCCTGAGTGCGCAAGATGCGCCCACTCGACCTGTCCGGGGTGACGCGCGCCGCCTGAGACGCCGGTGACGGGGGTCACCTGTTCGGTACGTTGTGCCCGGCCCACCCGCCGCAGGTCAGCCCCAGACATCGACCGCCCTCCCAGGAGGCAGCAGTGCGCATCGGCATCCCCCGTGAGTCCAGGCCAGGCGAGACGCTGGTCGCCGCGACGGCGAAGACCGCGTCCCAGCTCGCCGCGCTCGGGTACGACGTCGTGGTGGAGCAGGGCGCGGGTGCGGCGGCCGACCAGCCCGACGTCGCCTTCACCGACGCCGGCGTGCGGGTCGTACCGGCCGACGAGGTGTGGTCGAGCGACGTCGTGGTCAAGGTCAACGCCCCGACCGACGACGAGGTCGGGCGGCTGCGCCCGGGTGCGACGGTCATCAGCCTGATGGCGCCGGCCCGCAGCCCGGAGCTGGTCGAGCGGCTGAGCGCGGCCGGGGTGACCGCCCTGGCGATGGACGCCGTCCCGCGCATCTCGCGCGCCCAGTCGATGGACGTGCTGTCGTCGATGGCCAACGTCGCGGGCTACCGCGCGGTGATCGAGGCGGCCCACGAGTTCGGCCGCCTGTTCACGGGCCAGGTCACCGCTGCCGGCAAGGTGCCCCCGGCGCGCGTCTTCGTCGTCGGTGCCGGCGTCGCCGGGCTGGCCGCCATCGGCGCGGCCGGCTCGCTGGGCGCGATCGTGCGCGCCTTCGACGTACGCCCGGAGGTCGCCGAGCAGGTCGAGTCGATGGGCGCGCAGTTCGTGACCGTCGAGATGGAGCAGGAGGTCTCCTCCGACGGCTACGCGAAGGAGATGACCGCCGAGCAGGAGGCCGCCACCGCCGCGATGTACGACGAGGAGGCGCGCGCCGCCGACATCGTCATCACCACCGCGCTGATCCCCGGTCGACCCGCCCCGCTGCTCGTCACCGCGGAGACGGTCGCGGCGATGCGTCCCGGGTCGGTCGTGGTCGACATGGCCGCGGCCAACGGTGGCAACGTCGCCGCCACCGTCAAGGACGAGCGCGTCGTGACCGCCAACGGCGTCACCGTGCTCGGCTACACCGACCTCGCCGGTCGGCTGGCCGCGCAGACCAGCCAGCTCTACGGCACCAACGTCGTCAACCTGCTCAAGCTGCTCACCCCCGAGAAGGACGGGCAGCTGACCCTCGACATGGACGACGTCGTCCAGCGCGGCATCACCGTCACCCGCGACGGTGCCACCATGTGGCCGCCCCCGCCTGTCCAGGTGTCGGCCGCGCCAGCGGCGCCGGCAGCGGTCGGCAAGGAGCCGACGGCCGAGAAGGCGCCGCCCGACCCGCGCCGCCGGTTGTACGCCGCCGGGCTGGCGGCGGTGGTCTTCCTCGCGCTCGCGACCCTCGCGCCGCCCAGCTTCCTGCCGAGCCTGACCGTGTTCGTGCTGGCGGTGGTGATCGGCTTCTACGTCATCGGCAACGTGCACCACGCGCTGCACACGCCGCTCATGAGCGTCACCAACGCGATCAGCGGGATCATCGTGGTCGGCGCGATCCTGCAGGCACCGATCGACAACCTCGCGGTCCAGGTGATCGCCGGGGTGGCCATCCTGCTCGCCAGCATCAACGTCTTCGGTGGCTTCCTCGTCACCCGGCGGATGCTCAACATGTTCCAGAAGGGCTGAGCCAGTGGTCTCGTTCGTCACGGGCGCCTACATCCTCGCGGCGCTCCTGTTCATCCTCGCGCTCGCCGGTCTGAGCAAGCACGAGACGGCCCGCCGCGGCAACGCGTTCGGCATGGCCGGCATGGCGCTGGCCATCGTCGCGACGCTGCTGCTCGTCCTGGACTACCTCACCGACGACTACATCGTCGACAAGACGCCGATCGTGATCGGGCTCGTCATCATCCTGGTCGCCGGCACGGTGGGCGCCGTGATCGGCATCCGGCTGGCCCGCGGCGTCGAGATGACCGGCATGCCCGAGCTGATCGCGATGATGCACAGCTTCGTCGGCCTCGCGGCCGTCCTCGTCGGCTACAACACGTTCATCGAGGTCGCCTCCGCCCACAGCAGCGTGGGGCTGGAGTCCGACGCGGTCCACAACGCCGAGGTCTTCATCGGCGTCTTCATCGGCGCGGTCACCTTCACCGGCTCGATCGTGGCCAACCTCAAGCTGAGCGCGCGGATGAGCTCCGCGCCCATCGCGCTGCCCGGGCGCCACCTGCTCAACCTGGGCATCCTCGTGGTGTCGGCCGCGCTGATGGTGTGGTTCATGCTCACCGACGGCTGGGTCGGCATGGCGCCGCTGGCCATCATGACCGTCCTCGCGCTCGTGCTCGGCTTCCACCTCGTCGCCGCGATCGGCGGCGGCGACATGCCCGTCGTCGTGTCGATGCTCAACAGCTACTCCGGCTGGGCGGCCGCGGCCGCGGGCTTCATGCTCGGCAACGACCTGCTGATCATCACCGGCGCGCTGGTCGGATCGTCGGGTGCGATCCTCAGCTACATCATGTGCAAGGCGATGAACCGCTCGTTCGTGAGCGTCATCGCCGGCGGCTTCGGCTCCGACGGTGCCGTGTCCGGTGAGGCCCGCGACTACGGCGAGCACCGTGAGATCCAGGCCGACGACGTCGCCGAGCTGCTCGCCCACGCGTCCTCGGTCGTGATCACCCCCGGCTACGGCATGGCTGTCGCGCAGGCGCAGTACCCCGTCGCGGAGATGACGAAGAAGCTGCGCGAGAAGGGCGTCGACGTCCGTTTCGGCATCCACCCGGTGGCAGGGCGCCTTCCCGGCCACATGAACGTGCTGCTCGCGGAGGCCAGGGTGCCGTACGACATCGTGCTGGAGATGGACGAGGTCAACGACGACTTCCCGGAGACCGACGTCGTCCTCGTCATCGGCGCCAACGACACGGTCAACCCGGCCGCCCTGGAGGAGCCGGGCTCACCGATCGCCGGGATGCCGGTGCTCGAGGTCTGGAACGCCCGCGACGTCATCGTCTTCAAGCGGTCGATGGCCACCGGCTACGCCGGCGTGCAGAACCCGCTGTTCTTCAAGGACAACGCGCAGATGCTCTTCGGCGACGCCAAGGACAAGGTCAACGAGATCGTCGCCGCCCTCGGCTGATCGTCGGGGCCGGCGCTGGGTCTCGTGACGGGACTTCGTCCCTCCTCGACCAACGGGGGCGGGGGAGGACCGCTCAGCCGATGGTGGTGCCGGCGAGCGTGCCGATCAGGTAGGTGACGCCCATCGCGAGCAGACCGCCCGACACGTTGCGCACGACGGCCGGCAGGCGCGGGCTGTAGCCGATGCGCGCGCTGGCGAACCCGGTGAGCGCCAGCGCCGCGACGACGCTGAGGACCGTCACGAGCACCCGGACGCCGGCGGGGACGAACGCCACGATGAGCAGCGGCAGCAGCGCCCCGATCGTGAAGGCGACCATGGACGCCCAGGCGGCGTGCCACGGGTTGGTCAGGTTGTCGGGATCGATGCCGAACTCGATGTCGGCGTGCGCCCGCAGCGCGTCGTGCTCGGTGAGCTCGCGGGCGACCTTCTCGGCCGTCTCCGGTGACAGGCCCTTCTCGACGTACATCGCAGCGAGCTCGCGCTCCTCGGTCTGCGGCATCTGCCGCAGCTCGGCGGCCTCGAGGTCGAGGATCGACTTCTCGGAGTCGCGCTGGGTGCTGACCGAGACGTACTCACCCGTGCCCATGCTCAGGGCGCCCGCGGTCAGGGCGGCGATGCCGGCGATCACGATCGCGCCGCTGTCGTCGGTGGCCCCTGCCACGCCCATCACGACGCCGGCGGTGGAGACGATGCCGTCGTTGGCGCCGAGCACCGCGGCGCGCAGCCAGTTGAGCCGCGTGCCGACGTCGTCGCCCAGCTCCTCGTGGAAGTGCCGGGGATCCTCGTCGGTTCCGATCTCCAAGCTCACGTGTCTGATCGTCGCTCGCAGCGGCGCACCGCGCAACGAAGGTGAGGCTTGGCTGCCCGGCGTTCGACGTCAGCCGAGCGCGTACGTCCCGACGACCTCGTGCCTGGGCCGGCGGCGGGCGCCCTCGCCGAGGTACGACGCCACGAGCGCGACCTCGCTGACCTGCCAGCGGGGGCCGGCGTAGGCGTCGAGCAGCCGGACCCACGACGTGACGTTGGCCGGCCGACCGAGCCGGCCGAGGGTCAGGTGCGGGTGGAACCGCTGTCCGTCGACGCGGGCTCCCGCGCGGGACATCGCGGCCCGGCACGTCGCGGCGAGCCCGTCGAGGTCCGCCTCGTCGTCGACCTCGAGGCCGGACCACAGGACCCGCGCCGCGTCGGGGTGCGGGAAGGCGCCGCCGCCGGTGATGCGCATCCCGAACGACGCCCGCCGCCCCGCCGCCTGGGCCAGCAGCTCGTCGAGCCCGTCGAGCGCCCGCTCCGGCACCGACTCGGCGAAGGCGAGCGTGACGTGCCACTGCTCCGCGGCGGACCAGCGGAACGATGCGGCCTCGCGTCGCGCCGACAGGAACGTCTCGAGGTCCTCCACGACCTCCTCGGGCGGCACGACTGCCACGAACATCCGCGTCATGCGAACACAGTCTGCCCGTGGTCGTCCAGGCGCACCCGTCGGTCGAGGAAGGCGCCCCCGTCCCGCCGTTGGTCGAGGAAGGCGCCCTGGCGCCTGTCACGAGACCCGGATCCAGGTCTCGTGACGGTCGCTGCGCGACCTCCTCGACCAACGGGATGGGTCACAGCCCCAGGTCGCGCCCGATCAGCATCTTCATGATCTCGTTGGAGCCCGCCCAGATCTTCGTCACGCGGGCGTCGCGCCAGGCGCGGGCCACGCGGTACTCGTTCATGTAGCCGTAGCCACCGTGGACCTGCACGCAGTGGTCGAGCACGTCGTTCTGCACCTGCGAGGTCCACCACTTGGCCTTGGCGGCGTCGACGGGCGTCAGCTCCTTCTTGGTGTGCGCGACGACGCACTGGTCGACGAACGCCTGGGTCACGTCGACGCGGGTGACGAGGTCGGCGAGCAGGAACTGGGTGTTCTGGAACGAGCCGATGGGCTGGCCGAACGCCTGCCGGTCCTTGGCGTACTGGACGGTCTCCTCGAGGATCTGCTTGGCGTGGGCGAGGTTGGTGATCGCCGAGCCGAGGCGCTCCTGCGGGAGGAACTGCATCATCGAGATGAAGCCGGTGTCCAGCGGGCCGACGAGGTCGTCGTTGCTGACGCGCACGTCCTCGAACGACAGCTCGGCGGTGTCGGAGTCGTCCTGGCCGACCTTGTCGAGCACGCGGCCGACGCTGAAGCCGTCCAGCGTGGTGTCGACGGCGAAGAGCGAGATGCCCTTGGCCTTCTTCTCCGGGCTGGTGCGGGCCGCGACGAGCACCATGTCGGCCGAGCCGCCGTTGGTGATGAAGGTCTTGGAGCCGTTGATCACCCAGTCGTCGCCGTCGCGGACCGCGGTGGTCCGCAGGTTGGCGAGGTCGGAGCCGCCACCGGGCTCGGTCATGCCGATGGCCGTGACGAGCTCGCCGGTCGCGGCCCGCGGCAGCCAGCGTGCCCGCTGCTCGTCGTTCGTGAGGTGGACGAGGTACGGGACCGTGATGTCGGCGTGGATGCCGACGCAGCTCGGGAGGGTCATGTTGACCTTGGCGAGCTCCTCGGTGAGGACGGCGTTGAAGCGGTAGTCGCCGGCCTCGGAGCCGCCGTGCTCCTCCGGGATCTCGAGGCCGAGGAAGCCCTGCTTGCCGGCGGCGAGCCAGAAGTCGCGGTCCAGCCCGTGGTTGCCGGCGTACGTCTCGAGGTGGGGGGTGACCTCGCGGTCCAGGAACTGCTTGACGGAGGCGCGGAAGGCCTCGTGGTCCTCGTCGTAGATCTCACGCTTCATGCCGCTATGTTACCCGCGAGTCACCTAGCCGTGCCCATCACCCGGAAGTAGGTCCGGACGGACCGGATTCGGCGTAACGTCGCCGGAGTCCGGCTCGGGACGGCGGGGGGGAGCAGTGATGGACGACGACGGGCTGTGGGTACGCCCGCGGGGACGCGCGTGGGGAAATGAGGCCCAACGCGCGGTGCTGCACGCCATCGCCGAGGACCTCGCGAAGCGCACGCACCACAAGGTGGTGGCGATCGAGGCACTGCGCTCCGACGGCTACCTGGAGTTCGTCGCCATCGCCGGCGACGACGACGCCCGCGACAAGATGCTCGGCCAGGCCTCGCCGCTCGCCCTCGACCACATCCGCGAGCTCGGCGTCGACCTGGCCGGCTGGCGGCACATCGCGAGCGAGCGGCTCGACGACGAGACCCGCGCCTGGCTCGACGAGTACGGCCACCGACCGGACGCGCCGGCCTCCGGCCTCCCCAACGGCTGGGACCCCGACGACCAGATGGTCCGCCTGCTGCAGAACGAGGACGGCGAGCTGCGCGGGCTGCTCTACCTCGACGAGCCGGTGTCGGGGCTGCGCCCCACGCCGGAGAGCGTGGCGGCGGTCAACGCCGAGGCCGGGGTGCTGTTCGAGGCGGTCATCAGCATCGTCGAGCGCGAGCTCTACGGCGAGCAGGTGCGGATGGTCGCCCAGGCGCGGCGCGCGATCGAGAGCGTACGACCGGGGCTGGGCGTCCAGGACCTGTCCAAGGAGCTGTCGCGAGCCATGGCCGAGGTGATGGACGTCGCGACCGTCGACGTGATCGCGGCGGGGTCGGAGGTCCCCGGCATCGAGGAGGACCGGCGCCACGTGACCGACCTGATGCGCGGGCAGTGGGCGCGGCGCGGGCACGTCGTGGTCGAGCGGCAGCAGACGTGGAGCATGAAGGAGGACTCGATCGAGACCCCGCCGTCCCTCACGCGCCTGCTCGACACGTACGGCCTCGGGTCCGGGCTGCTGGTGCCGATCGGCGCCGGCGAGGAGTACCTCGGCACGCTGTCGATGGGGCGGGCACCCGACGCGCCGCGCTGGAACGCCTCCGAGATCGACGCCGCCACGACGGTCGCCTCCGACGTGGGCCGGCTGCTGCTGGAGGCGCGGCTGATGGAGCGCCAGCGTGCGCTCAACGTGGAGCTCCGCGACGTCAACGACTATCGCCGCGACATGGTGCTGACCCTCGCCCACGAGCTGCGCAACCCCGTCAGCGTCCTGTTCTCCCACCTCGAGCTGATGGGCCTCGAGACGCACTCCGAGGAGTCGAGCCACTCGCTCGAGGCGCTCGACCGGGCGGCGCGGCGGATCGAGGACATGGTGGCCGACCTGATGACCCTGGCCTCGGTCAGCGACCCCGACCGGGGCGCGCCGATGGGCGAGGTCGACCTCTCGGCCCTGGTGCGGGAGACGAGCGACTTCCTCGAACCCATGGGGGCGCGAGCCGGCGTGGAGATACGCACGGTCGTGGCCGACGACCTCGTGGTCACCGGCGAGTCGGCGGGGCTGCAGCGGATGGTCTCCAACCTGCTGTCCAACGGGGTCAAGTACACCCCCGCGGGAGGGCGGGTCGCGATGGACGTCGCGCGCCGTGCCGTGGACGGGGCCGACGGGGTGCTGATCACGTGCACCGACACCGGCATCGGCATCGCCGCCGCCGAGGTCGACAAGGTGTTCGCCCCCTTCTTCCGCTCGAGCAGCCCCGAGGCGCGCAAGCGCCCGGGCACCGGCCTCGGACTCGCGATCATCGAGCGGGTCGTGACCGGCCACGACGGGACGGTCGAGGTCGCGTCGGTGCTCGGTGAGGGGACGACGTTCACGGTGTGGTTGCCGGTCGGCGGCCCGCGCGCGGCGCGCTGACGCCTCGCCCGGCGGGCCACGGCTCGTCCACAACCTGCGCAAAACGGTCCGGTGCCCCCCGTCGCCCGCCTACGATCCACGGGGCGGTGGGAGGGCGAGACGCCATGGAGCAGATGCGGAGCGGGGAGCGCAGGACGCGCGACCTCAGCTGGGGTGACGCGCGAGCGCGCGCGCTCATGCACGCCCTGGCGGGTGACGCCGCCGCCCGCACGGGCTTCCGCGTGTGCGCGATCGAGGTGGTGCGACCCAAGGGTCTGCTGGAGTTCGTCGCGATCCACGGCGACCCGACCAGCGCCGAGGAGCGCCTCGGCACGGCGTCGCGGCTGGCCGACATGCAGCTCGTCTTCGCCCAGGGCGAGGAGCACGGCCACTTCCTCTGGATCCCGAACGAGTTCCTCACCGAGGAGATCCGCGAGCGCATCGACGGCGTCATCGTCGTCCCCGAGGTCGCGACCACCGGCGAGCAGGGCGACTGGCACCCCATGGACATGCTCGTCGCCCGGATCGCCGACGAGCGCGGCGACCTGCGCGCGCTGCTCTACCTCGACGTGCCCCACGAGCTCGCGCGACCCGACGACGCGCGACTCATGGAGATCAGCGACGAGCTGGCCACCATCCTGCGCTCGATCCTCACGGTCGTCGAGCGCGAGGAGTACGCCGACCACATGCGGGTCATCCGGGCCACCCGCCGGCTCGCGCGGTCCAACCCCGCCCGCCACGACGTCAACCACCTGCTGCGCGAGGCCCGCTCGACGCTGCTCGGCGCGCTCTACGTCGACGAGCTGGAGATCCGGGTCTTCCTCGACCAGGACGCAGCCACCCCCGACAGCCTGGGCCTGGAGCTGGCGCCCGAGGTGCGGCGTGCCCTCGACGAGGCCGCCGCGCGGGCGTGGACCCACCAGCGGGTGCTCATCATCGAGTCCGGGCACGTCTGGGGCGACCCCGAGCTCGCGGCGTACGCCGACCGGTTCACCGTCGCGATCGACAAGGCCGGCTACGAGGCCGTCGTCATCGCCCCGGTCGGGGTCGACGACCGGGTGCTCGGCATGCTGATGTGCGCGCGGCGCACCGGCTCCCGACGCTGGACCGACGGTGAGGGCGTCGCCGCGCTCGAGCTGGGCCACGACCTCGGACGCGCCATCGCCAACGCCCACGCCACCCAGCGCGAGCGTCGCCTGCTCGAGGAGCTGCGCGAGCTCGAGGTGGCGCGGCACTGGTTCCTGCGCGAGCTGACCCACGAGATCAACAACCCGATGACGGTCATCGCCGCCAACGCCGAGTTCCTGGCGTCGAGCGAGACCATCGACGAGCGCGACCAGCGGCGTGCCCAGGCCATCCTGCGGGCCAGCGAGCGGCTGGGCGACCTGCTCCAGGGGCTGTCGATGCTGTCGCAGGTCAGCGACCCGCAGCACCCGCCCGCCATGCAGCAGGTCGACCTGGTCCCGGTCGTCGAGGAGACGCTCGCGGCGATGACCGCCGTCGCCGAGCGCTCCGGCATCACGCTCCACCTCGTCGGCGACCTCGACCAGGCCGTCGTCCTGGGCGACCCCCGCGAGATCGCCAGCGCCGTCTCCAACCTCGTCGACAACGCGGTGAAGTACTCCGACGCCGGCCACGAGGTGTGGATCGGCGTCGAGCGCCGGCCCGACGGCGGGCTGTCCTTCGTCTGCAACGACGAGGGACTCGGGATCTCCGAGGCCGACCAGGCCAACCTGTTCGCCCCGCTGTTCCGCTCGACCAACGAGGCGGCGCTGCTGCGGCCCGGCACGGGCCTCGGCCTCGGCATCGTGCGGGAGATCATGCAGCGCCACGGCGGCAGCATCGAGGTCGAGTCGGCGCTCGGTCGCGGCACGCGGGTCCGCCTGCACTTCCGACCCTTCGTGCCTCGCGCCGTCGCGGGCGCCTGACGGCGTAGGCCGCAGGGCGTCCTCCGGGCGGGACCTCAGGAGAGCAGCTCGTCGACCCACGCGGGCACGAGGACGGTCGCCGGACCCTGCCACGACTCGTCGAAGTCGGTGGCGCCGGCGCTGGGCTCGAGGTTGAGCTCGAGGGTGGTGCCGCGGGCCCAGTGGACGAACGCCGCGGCCGGGTAGACGACGCCCGACGTGCCGATCGAGACGAAGAGGTCGCACCCCTCCAACGCCTCCTCGACGAGGTCCATGCCGTAGGGGATCTCGCCGAACCACACGATGTCGGGCCGCAGGCCGGCCGCGCCGCACGAGGGGCAGGCCGGTCCGTCCGCCAGCGCGCCGTGCCACTCGTGGCGCTCGCCGCAGCTCGTGCACCAGGCCGACTGCAGTCGACCGTGGATGTGGTGGACCCGCCGGGAGCCGGCGCGCTCGTGGAGGTCGTCGACGTTCTGGGTCACGACGAGCAGGTCGTCGCCGAGGGCGTCCTCGAGGCGGACGAGCGCGTGGTGCGCGGCGTTGGGCTCGACCTGCGACAGGGCCGCCCGCCGGGCGTCGTAGAACCGCTGGACGAGGCCGGGGTCGTCGGCGTACGCCTCCGGCGTGGCGACCTGCATCGGGTCGTGGCCCTCCCAGAGGCCGCCGGAGTCGCGGAACGTGGTGAGGCCGCTCTCGGCGGAGATGCCCGGCACCGGTCAGGACGACGATCCGCATGGCCCAGTCCTACCCCAGTCCAGCCAGCCGTCCACCCGTAGGGGTGCGGGCCGGCTGGAGGTGACGTGCTCACTCCGGTAGACAGGCCGCCATGACTGACGTGGGAGGGACGTCGGACGCTGTCGCGTTCGTCGGAGAGTGGGACGGTCCGGTCGTGGCGACCGCGGTGCACGCGGGGCACGAGCTGCGGCCCGAGCTCGCCGAGGCGATGGTGCTCGACGAGGCCGAGCGCTTCCGCGAGGAGGACCCGTTCACCGACCGGCTCGCCGCGGTGGTCCCCGACCACGTGGTGACGAGGCGCTCACGCTTCGAGGCCGACCTGAACCGACCCCGTCGCGAGGCGATCTACCGCAAGCCCGACGACTGCTGGGGGCTCGACGTGTGGCGCGGCGGCGAGCTGTCCGACGAGCTCTACGAGGGAAGCCTGGCGACCTACGACGCCTTCTTCGACGCGCTCGCGCCGCGGCTCGACGCCCTCGCCGAGCGAGGTCCGTTCGTGCTGCTCGACGTGCACTCCTACAACCACCGGCGCGACGGCGCTGACGAGCCACCCGCCCCCGCCTCGGAGAACCCCGAGGTCAACGTCGGTACCGGCAGCCTCGACACCGACCTGTTCGGGCCGCTGGTCGAGCGCTTCACGGGCGACCTGCGCGACGCCTCGCTGGGCTGCGGCCCGCTCGACGCACGCGAGAACGTCGTCTTCGAGGGTCGTGGGCTCGCCTGGTGGGTGCACGACCGCTACCCGCGGGTGGGTTGCGTGCTGGCGCTGGAGTTCAAGAAGACCTTCATGGACGAGTGGACCGGTGAGCTGCACGCCGACCGGTTCCGCTGCGCCCAGGAGGGCCTTGCCGCGGCGCTGCCCGGCCTGCACGTCGAGCTCGAGAAGCTGCGGTGACCGACGGCGGCCCAGCGGAGCCGGGTGCGCAGCTCAGCGCCACCGACCTGGCCGTGGACCACCGCCTGTCCCTGCTCGCCCAGAGCTTCCGCTTCCTGCTCGACATCACGCCCGTCGACGCCGACGACCTGCGTGACGACTTCCTGGAGGGTCGCGAGCCCGATCCGCCGTTCACCTACCGCGAGCTCGAGACCGACCCTGCCGTCGTACGCGCCGAGCTGGACGACATCGACCTCACGACCGTCGAGGACCCCGTCCTCGGTCAGCTGCTGCGCGCCAAGCACCGCGAGATGGAGCTCCAGCTCGACATGCTGGAGGCGCGCGACACCGAGGACTTCCTGCCGCTGAGCGTCGAGCTCTACGGCGGGGTGTCGCCCGCGCTGCGCCAGCAGGCCGAGGCGCTGCTGTCCGGGATCACCCGCACCGAGCCGAGCGACGAGCCGCTCGACGCCGAGGCGTTCCTCGAGCTGGCCGAGGCCGAGATCGCGCGCTACCGCGACGAGGACCCCGACCTCGACATGCACGCCGAGATCCGCCCCGACGTCAACGGCGTCATGGTCTCGGGCGACGTCCTGCTGATCGGCCCGGAGACCAAGGTCCAGCAGGCGCGCGCCCAGGCGCTGCTCCACCACGAGGTGGGCACCCACCTCGTCACCCAGGCCAACGGCAGCCACCAGCCGATCAAGGTCCTCGGCGTCGGGCTCGCGGGCTACGACGAGACGCAGGAGGGCCTCGCGGTCCTCGCCGAGATCGCCTGCGGCGGCCTGACCGCCTTCCGTCTGCGCCAGCTCGCCAGCCGGGTCGTCACCGTCCACCGCCTCGTCGCGGGCGCGACGTTCGCCGAGGCCCACGAGGCGCTCGTCGCCGACGACTTCCCGATCGGCAGCGCGTGGACCACCGTGATGCGCGTCTACCGGTCCGGTGGGATGACCAAGGACGCGATCTACCTGCGCGGGCTCGTCGAGCTGCTCGAGCACCTCGGCGCGGGCGGCTCGCTCGACCAGCTCTGGCTCGGCAAGTTCTCGCTGCGCGACCTGCCGCTGATCGGCGACCTCGAGTCCCGAGGCCTGCTGCGGCCGCCCCGCGTCGTGCCCCGATACCTGCACGACCCGTCCGCGCACGACAACCTCGCCCGCGCGGCCGGCACCGAAGACCTCAGCACCCTTCTGGAGGGACACGCATGAAGATCGGATTCGTCGTCAACGACATCGAGACGGAGAAGGCGGAGTACACCACCAACCGCCTCGCCCTGGCCGCCAAGGAGATGGGGCACGAGGCCTGGTACATGGGCATCGGCGACTTCGCCTACGAGCCCGACGGCTCGCTGAGCACCAAGGCCCGCGCCGGCCACGCCAAGTCCTACCGCTCCCTCGAGCGGCACATGGCGGACGTCCAGAAGCCCGACGTCGAGCAGCTCCTCGGCCTGGACGAGTTCGACGTGGTGATGCTGCGCAACGACCCCGCCGACGACGCCGAGACCGACCCGTGGCGCAACAACGCCGGCGTGGCCTTCGGCCAGCTGATCGCCTCCAGCGGCGTGCTGGTGGTCAACGACCCGACCAGCCTCGCCAACGCGCTGTCGAAGGCCTACTTCCAGCACTTCCCCGAGATCGTCCGCCCCCGCACGCTCATCTCGCGCGACGAGGCCATGATCGAGGAGTTCATCACGGACCTCGGCGGCAAGGCGGTCCTCAAGCCGCTCCAGGGATCGGGCGGCGCGGGCGTCTTCCTGGTCGACCGCAAGGAGGCGCCGAACCTCAAGCAGATCATCGAGGCGATCTCGCGCGACGGCTACGTCGTGGCGCAGGAGTACCTCCCCGAGGCGGCCAAGGGTGACGTCCGGATGTTCGTGATGAACGGCCAGCCGCTGGTCGTCGACGGCGAGTACGCCGCGTTCCGCCGTACGCCGTCGACGAAGGACATCCGCTCCAACATGTCCGCCGGGGGCAAGGCCGTGAAGGTCAAGGTCACCGACGACATGCTGCGGATGGTCGAGGTCGTCCGCCCCAAGCTGGTCGCCGACGGGATGTTCCTCGTGGGCCTCGACATCGTCGGCGACAAGCTGATGGAGATCAACGTCTTCAGCCCCGGCGGCCTCGGCAGCGCGCACAGCCTCTACGAGGTCAACTTCGCGCCGGCGATCATCGCCGAGCTCGAGCGCAAGGTGAACATCCGCAGGCACTACCCGGAGATCGACAACCACACCCTCGCCACCAGCTGATCGCTCCAAGCGGTATCTGAGGACGTGGTGGACGGATCCGGAGCCGGATCCCAGTACGCCGCGTCCTCAGATACCCGCTCAGTAGTACCAGGGGTACGGCGACCAGTCGGGCTCGCGCTTCTCGAGGAACTGGTCGCGCCCCTCCTGCGCCTCGTCGGTCATGTAGGCCAGGCGGGTGGTCTCGCCGGCGAAGAGCTGCTGGCCGACGAGTCCGTCGTCGAGCAGGTTGAAGGAGTACTTCAGCATCCGCTGGGCGGTGGGCGACTTGCCGTTGATCTTCCGGCCCCAGTCGAGGGCGACCTTCTCGAGGTCGGCGTGCTCGACGACGCGGTTGACCGCGCCCATGCGGTGCATCTCCTCGGCGTCGTACTCGTCGGCGAGGAAGAAGATCTCGCGAGCGAACTTCTGCCCGACCTGGCGGGCGAGGTAGGCCGAGCCGTAGCCGCCGTCGAAGGAGCCGACGTCGGCGTCGGTCTGCTTGAAGCGGGCGTGCTCGCGGCTGGCGAGGGTGAGGTCGGCGATGACGTGCAGGCTGTGCCCGCCGCCGGCCGCCCACCCGGGCACGACGCAGATGACGACCTTCGGCATGAAGCGGATCAGCCGCTGGCACTCGAGGATGTGCAGGCGGGCGAGCCGCGCCTTGTCGATGGGGCTCGGCTCCTCGGCGCCGGTGTCCGCGGCACCGGCCGACGTGTCCTCGTACTGGTAGCCGGCCCGGCCGCGGATCCGCTGGTCGCCGCCCGTGCAGAAGGCCCACTTGCCGTTCTTGGCGCTCGGGCCGTTGCCGGTGAGGATCACGCAGCCGACGTCGGCCGACTGGCGGGCGTGCTCGAGCGTGCGCAGCAGCTCGTCGACGGTGTGCGGGCGGAAGGCGTTGAGGACGTCGGGCCGGTCGAAGGCGATCCGCACCGTGCCGTGCTCGCGGGCGCGGTGGTAGGTCAGGTCGGAGAGGTCGTCGAAGCCGGGGACCACGTCCCAGGCCTCGGGGTCGAAGATCTCGCTGACGCCCTCGATCGCACTCATGCACGTACTCGCTTCGCTCCGTGCGCGCATGAGGCACTCGGCACGCTGCGTTGGATGATTCGCTCGCTGCGCTCACTCATGGACCGGAGGCTATCCGTGCGGGTGAGGAAGATCGCCACCCAGCATGGTGTTGTGGCAGGCATGGCACTGACTGGAACCTATGTCCCGAGCAAGGCCGAGTGGGTACGCAAGCAGGTCGAGGAGTACGAGGCCAGCGGCGGCGAGAAGGCCAACACGCTGCCCGGCACGAAGTACCCGATCGTCGTCGTCACGTCCGTGGGCGCGAAGTCGGGCAACCTGCGCAAGAACCCCGTGATGCGCGTCGAGCGCGACGGCGCCTACCTCGCGGTCGCCTCCAAGGGCGGCGCGCCGGACAACCCGGAGTGGTACTACAACTTCGTCGCGCACCCCGAGGTGGAGCTGCAGGACGGCGCGGAGCCGCACGTCTACAAGGCCCGGATCCTGGAGGGCGACGAGCGCGCCGACTGGTGGGAGCACGCCGTCGCCACCTGGCCGACGTACGCCTCCTACCAGGAGAAGACCGACCGGGAGATCCCGCTCTTCCTCCTCGAGCGCGCCTGACCCAGCTCGGCGACACCGGTCCGGACCTGCTTCCTGCGCGCCCGGATCGGCCCCACAATGACGCCGTGACGACCGCGCTGCCGGCCCGCTCGGCCTTCGACGAGCCCGTCGACAACCCGCCGGCGCGCTGGGTCGGCGCGCTCGTCCTGCTCAACCTCGGCGTGATGGCCGGGTGGTTCGGGCCGATCCAGGTGCTGCTCGCCCAGCAGGCCGACCGCGTCGCGGCCGCCGAGCCCGGCGGCATGAGCAAGGAAGCCGTGCTCGCGGTCGTGCTGTTCAGCGGGGCTGCGGTGTCGATGTTCGCCAACCCGGTGTGGGGCGCCTTCAGCGACCGTACGCGCTCGCGCCTGGGTCGTCGGGTGCCGTGGGTGCTCGGTGGGGTGGTGCTCGGCGCTGCGTCGCTGCTGCTGCTGTCGTTCGCGGACAGCGCCGCGTCGATGGTCATCGCCTGGAGCCTCGTGCAGCTCGCGCTCAACGCTGCGTGGGCCGGCGGGGTGGCGGCCGTGCCCGACCAGGTGCCCGTCGAGCGCCGTGGCCTCATCGGCGGCCTCGTCGCCATCGCCGGAACGGTCGGCGTGCTCGTCGGCATCAAGATCGCGGAGGTCACCGGCTCCATCGCCCAGGGCTACCTGGTGACCGCGGTCGTGATGCTGGTGCTCTCGGTGCCCTACCTCGTCGGCTCCCGCGACCTCGCGCTGCCGGCCGACCACCCGCTCGAGCCGATGGACTGGAAGCGGCTGGTCCGCTCGTTGTGGGTCTCGCCGCGCGAGCACCCCGACTTCGCCTGGGCGTGGCTCACGCGGCTGCTGGTCAACCTCGGCAACTGGATCGCGCTGAACTACCTCTACTACTTCCTCACCGACGGCCTCGGGTTCGGCGACGACGACGCCACCGCGAAGCTCGGCACGCTCGTGCTGATCTACGGCGTGTGCACGGTCGCCACCACCGTCGTCGTCGGACACTGGAGCGACCGCGTGGGACGGCGCAAGATCTTCGTCATCTGGTCCGGGGTGCTGATCGGGGCCAGCTCGCTCGTGCTCGGCCTGTGGCAGGACTGGCCCGGTGCGCTGCTGGCGGCCGTCGTGCTGGGCGCCGGGTTCGGCGTCTACCAGGCCGTCGACTTCGCGCTCATCACCCAGGTGCTCCCCGGCGCCGGCGACCGGGCCAAGGACCTCGGCATCATCAACATCGCCTCCGCGCTGCCGCAGGTGCTCGCCCCGGCCATCGCCGGCCTCATCCTGGTCGCCGTACGCGAGCTCGGCGGCTCCGTCGCCACCCACGGCGAGGGGTGGTCGCTCGGCTACGGCGTGGTCTACCTGGTCGGCTTCGTCCTCTGCGTCCTCGGCTCGGTCTTCGTGACCCGCATCCGGTCGGTCGCCTGACGCCGTGCGCGCTGGTCGAGCGGTGTGCCAGCCACCTTCGTGACGCCCAGAACGTGGCTCAGCCACCGCCCACCGGCGTGTCGTACGGCAACGCGCGGCTGAGCGGTGCGCCAGCCACCTTCTGCGCCGGCGGAACGTGGCTCACGCACCGCCCGGCGGGAGCGGGCGGGAGAACGTCCGGTCCGTCAGTGGCTGATGGTCATCGCGAGCCCGACGAGGTGCTCGAGGCGGGCGAGCTCGGAGTCGAGGAACTCCGGGCCGCCGCGGCGACCCAGGAGGACGAGGTCGTCGCCGAAGGGGGCGGCGCACTCGACGTAGACCTCGTCGCCGGGCAGGCGGGTCGGCGCGGGCACGCGCTCGCGGTCGATGTCGTAGGCCGACGGGGCGGCGTCGGTGGCGTGGACGACCCGGGCGCCGACACCGTCGGTGCCCGGGGTGACGCGGGCGGCCCAGTCGACGCGGAAGGCGATGGGCAGCAGGTCGATCAGGCGGTCGCGGGCGGACGCCGGGTCCTCGGTGAGGGCCTCGACGACCTCGAGGTCGAGGAAGAGGTTGCCCCCCGCGGCGTAGCGGTTGATCCAGAGCACGCTGACGCCGTCGAGCGTGCTGCAGGCGGACACCACCGAGTCGGGCATGGTGCCGGGCGACATCTCGAGGAGCACGTCGTCGACCGCGTAGCCGTCGCGCTTCTCGACGATCTCGATCGCGTCGATGTCGCCGCCGGCCTCACCGATCGCGCTCGCGACGCGACCCAGCGACCCGGGGACGTCCGGGAGCTCGACTCGCATCAGGTAGGGCATGCGAGGAGGCTAGCGGGGATCTGTGTCGTCGGCGTTTCGGGTTTCGGACAGCCGGGCACGTAGTCCGCTCGCTCGCAGCGCCTGTCGGGAGATCGCGGCGCGTACGGCGGACTCCGAGCCGATGACGCGCACCTTCCTCTGGGCGCGGGTGACCGCGGTGTAGAACAGCTCGCGGGTCAGCAGCCGCGACTCCTCGTCCGGGAGCAGCACGGTGACCTCGTCGGCCTGGCTGCCCTGGGACTTGTGGATGGTCATCGCGTGCATCGTCTCCACGTCGCCGAGCCGCGACGGCGCGAGCTCGAGGTGACCGACCCCCGTCGCGATGGCGGCGCGCGGTCCACCGCGCGAGGCCACGACCACTCCGGTGTCACCGTTGTAGACGCCGAGCGAGTAGTCGTTGGACGAGACCAGCACCGGACGGCCGAGGTAGGCCGGGTCGTGGACCGACGCGCCGGTCTCCGAGGAGAGCCAGGCCTCGATGCGCCGGTTCCAGTGGCGCACGCCGAACGGGCCGTCGCGGTGCGCGCACAGCAACCGGTGCCGTTCGAGCGCGGCCAGCGCGCGCGTCGGGTCGCCGGCCACGGCCGCGTCGTGGACGGCCAGGGCGTGGGGGAGCACCGCGGCGCGGATGGGTCCGGCCGGGTCCCCGCCGGTCACCCACTCGACGGCTGCACCGCCCGTCTGCAGGGCCTCGATCGCGGCGTCCGCGTCGCCCAGGCGGAGCGCTTCGGCCAGGCGTCCGATCTCGGCGCCGTAGCGATGTGCCGTCGTCAGCGCAGCGACCGGGCTGTCGGCGCGGTCCTCGTAGCCGCGGACCAGGTCGGTGAGCACCGCACCTGCGTCCACCGAGCTGAGCTGGTCGGGGTCGCCCACGAGGACCAGCCGCGCCTCGGGGCGGGTGGCCTCGAGCAGCCTCGCCATCATCGTCAGCGACACCATCGAGGCCTCGTCGACCACCACGAGGTCGTGGGGGAGCCGGTTGCCACGGTGGTGCCGGAAGCGCGTGCTGTTGCCGGGGTGCTGGCGCAGCAGCCGGTGGAGCGTCATCGCGGTGACGTCGGCCAGTCGTGCCTCGTCGGCCCCGCCGAAGCGCGCGGCCGAGTCGCGGACGGACTGCTGCAGCCTCGCGGCGGCCTTGCCCGTGGGTGCGGCGAGCGCGATGCGCAGCGTCTCGCCGCGGGTCTCCGCCTGCTCGACGAGCGCCGCCAGGAGACCGGCGACGGCGGTGGTCTTGCCGGTGCCCGGCCCGCCGGTGATCACGGTCGTGGACTGGGTGGCGGCACGGCGACAGGCCTCGCGCTGCTCGTCGGAGTCCGTGTCGGGGAAGACGCGCGCGAGCGACCGCGCCAGCAGCTCGGGGTCGACGGTGTGCCCCACGCGCCCCCGGCCTCGCAGGTCGTCGAGGACCTGCGTCTCCTGCTCGTGGTAGCGGTCGAGGTAGACCAGACCGTGCTCGACGTGCACCACGCCCGACGCCACGGCGGGGCTGGCCCGAACCGCCGCCGTCCACACGCCCGGATCGGGCCACGGCAGGTCGAGGTCGGCGAGCGAGGCGGGCACCGCAGCCAGGTCGAGGGCGACCGAGCCGTGACGCACCGCCCGGACCGCCAGCGCGACGGCGAGCAGCACCGACTCGTCATGCTCGCCGACCACGCGGCCGAGGTTCGCGGCGACATGGACGTCGGCCGCCGTCAGCACCCCCGCCACGTTGAAGGCTCCGAGCAGACCGGTCGCGCCGAGCGCCAGGTCGCGGTCGTGCGCGTCGAGCGGTTCGAAGGTGTCGTTCATTGGGGTGATCTTCACTTCCCCACCACCCCGTCCAGCAGGTCGGACAGCTCCTGGACCAGCGCCACCGGGGGGCGCCACGAGAAGACCCCGCAGGGCTGGCCGTCGACGAGCGGCGTCTCCGGGCCGCACATGCCGCGCAGGTAGAGGTAGAGCACGCCGCCGAGGTGCGTCGCCGGGTCGTAGGACGGCAGGCGCCAGCGCAGGAAGCGGTGCAGCACGACGGTGTAGAGGAGCGCCTGGAGCGGGTAGTCGGAGTGGGCCATCGCCTCGTCGAGCTGCTCGGGGCGGTAGTCGTGGGCGGTGAGCGGCTGGTCGATCGGACCGAGCCAGTTGGTCTTGTAGTCGACGGTCAGGAAGCGCTCGTGCCCGTCGACGTCGAGTCGCAGCACGACGTCGATGGAGCCGGTGAGGTAGCCGCGGAGGGACTGGGCGGCCAGGTCGGGGTCGGCGTCGAGGGCGTCGGCGTAGACCCGGACCGCGTCGCCCTCGGGCAGGTGACGGCGCAGCAGCGGGGCGAGGTCGCCGAGGCGTACGTCGTGTGGGCGCCGTCGTCGTGTCGCCACCCGCGAGCGGCACCTCGAAGTCGAGCTCGCGCAGCCGGTCGGGCAGGCCCAGTGACAGCAGCGTGCGATCACCGGCGAGCGGTCCCAGCGGGCTGCTGCACACCGCCACCAGGGCGTCGGCGAGCTCGCCGGGGTCGAGCTCGACCGGCCACCAGACCAGCTGCTCGCCGATCAGGCGCAGCAGCTCGCCGCGGAAGTCCTCCGCGGCCGGGTCGGCGTGCTCGAGGACCGCGTGCACGAGCGAGCCGAACGTCGCCCCGACCGGCAGTGACGCCATCGGCGACGGCACCGACACGATGTCCGCCCCGTCGTCGAGGGCCTGGACGACGGCTTCGCCGAGGTCCTCGGCCGAGACGTCGGAGTCCTCGTCGGGCACGACCTCGGGCTCGCTGGTCGCCGCGGCGTGGGCGGCGCTGGCCGCCGACAGGGAGGAGTACGACGTGCGCCGCCAGCTGGTGTCGACCGAGCGGGTGAAGCTCCGCACGTCGAGGCGCTCGTTCGAGCGCTCGAGGGGGGTGGGGTCGGGCGGGGTCAGCGCGGCGACCTCGATGCGCGGTCCGCCCGCCTCCTCCCACGCCGAGAGGATGCCCATCAGCCGGTCCTCGTCGACGAGGGCCTGCGTGTCCGGGACCGGCGCCATGCCCGGCCGGCGACCGAAGAGCATGCGGTGCAGCGCCGAGTCCGGCGTGTTGCGCTCGGCCGCGGCGTACCACGCCACGACCTGTGACTGCGCCCGCGTCATCGCGACGTAGAGCAGCCGCAGCGACTCGCCCGCGTCCTCGCGCCAGTGCCGGCGCAGGGACTCGCGGTGCAAGGCGCTCGGCCCGCCGACGTCGCGGCACCGTCGGCCCTGGTCGTCGTGGAACAGGGGCACCGCCGGATCGCGCCCCGTGTAGCGGTTCCACAGGGTGGGGAGGTAGACGACCGGCCACTGCAGGCCCTTGCTGCCGTGGATCGTGACGAGCTGGACGGCCTCGGCGTCGGAGTCCAGGCGGCGGGTCCGCTCGGAGGCGACCTCGAGCTTGTCGTCGGCGACCTGCTCGCGCAGCCACGCGAGCAGACCCACGAGGCCGAGCCGCTCCTCCGTCGCGACGCGCAGCAGCGACTCGCCGATGTGGCGCAGGTCGGTGAGCGTGCGCTCGCCACCGGCCCGCGCCAGCACTCGGGCGGTCAGCCCCTGGACGGCCGCGACCTCGACCACCGCGGCCACCCCGCGCTGGGTGAAGACGTCGGCGAGGGTGCGCACGCGACCGGTCAGCTCGTCGGTGAGGTCGTCGCCGCCGGCCTCGAGGCTCGCGGCGGTGTGGCCGAAGAACGAGGTGAGGGCCGCGGCCCGCACCCGGTCGGCGCGGTGCGGCTGCTCCAGGGCCTCCAGCAGGACGAGCCACTCGCTCGCGGCGGGCGTGTGGAACACCGAGCCCCCGGCGTTGACGACCGACGGGACGCCGACGGCGGCGAGGGCGTGCTGCACGGCCTCGAGCTCGTTGCGCCGCGCGGCGAGCACGGCGATGTCCCCGGGCCGCAGGGGGCGTCCGTCGAAGGTGGGCCGCGACTCGATCAGCCGCTTGATGTCATGCGCGGTGTCGGTGAGGACGTGGTCGCGCCACAGGGCGACGGGCGGCTTGGACCGCGGGCCCTTGCCGAGCTCGGCGCGTCGGACGACCCGCAGCCGGAACGGTGCTCCGGCACCCTGGAGCCGGGAGTGCGGCAGGTGGGCCTCGACGGGGTGCACGACGATGCGCTCCTCGCCGAGCTGGGCGCCCTGCATCACCGCGTGGAGCGCGTCGAGCAGCGGGCGGTCGGAGCGCCAGTTGACCCCGAGGGTCTGGGTGGTGGTGGCGGTCTCCGCGGCCAGCAGGTAGGTCACGATGTCGCCACCGCGGAAGGCGTAGATGGCCTGCTTGGGGTCGCCGATCAGCACCATCGTGGTGGTCTCGGAGAAGGCGCGCTGGAAGACCTGCCACTGCACCGGGTCGGTGTCCTGGAACTCGTCGATGAGGACGAACTTCCACCGGTGCTGCATCCGGCGCCGGGCGGCGGCCGTGGTCTCCTCGAGCGCGTCGGCGAGCTGGCTGAGCAGGTCGTCGTAGCTCAGCACGCCGAGCCGGCGCTTGCGGCGCTCGACCTCGTCGAGCACCTCGGAGGCGAACCGCACCCGCATCGCCGCTGGTGAGTCGGGCGACTCGGTGAGCACGTCGGAGGGCTCGACCCGGGCCCGCGGGTCGCTGACGACCGCCCGGGCCAGGTCGAGCGCCGCGGCCCGGGTCCACGGCGGCGTCTGCTCGTGGCCGAAGCGGGCGAGGTAGAGGTCGTCGACCGTCTCCTCGGTCAGCTGCTCGAGGTCCTCGACGAGCGTGGCGGACGCGTCGGTGTCGCCGGCGACGCCGAGGCTGCGCAGCACGAGCTGGCAGAACTGGTGGATGGTGGCGATGGTGGCCGCGTCGAAGGACACGAGCGCGGTCGTCAGCAGCCCGTGCCGCCGTGCCAGCTCGGCGTCGTCGCCGGTGAGCAGCCAGTCGTGCAGCCGGTTGGCGGGGTCGCGGCGCGTCGGCTCGGCCAGCAGCTGCACGGCCTCGTCGAGCTGGCGGCGTACGCGCTCACGGAGCTCCTGGCTGGCCGCGCGGGTGAAGGTGACGACGAGCATCTCGTCGAGGCGGACGTCGCCGGACGCGATGTGCTTGGTGACGAGCGCCGCGATGGTCCAGGTCTTGCCGGTGCCGGCGCTGGCCTCGAGGAGGGTGGTGCCCGGGCGGAGGTCGGCGGCGATGTCGAACGTGTCGACGGCGGCGAGCTCGAGGGGGTCGGTGGTCACGTCAGGTCCCCCTGATCTGCTCGTGGCCGCCGTCGATCAGCGGGCCCCACAGGCGCCATGCGAGGTGACCGAGCCGGTGCGGACCGTCCTCGCCCGCGCGCGGAGGTGAGGCGAGCAGGGTGTAGTCGGCGTGCTCGCCGAACGCGCGGACGTGCCACGGGTCGGCGTCCTCCTTGGGGAAGCCGGAGTCGTTGAAGCGCGGCGTCTCCCACTCGGCGCGGCCCTTGACGTCGGGGTCGCCGTCGCTCCCGGCACGGACCCGGCGCAGCTCCTCGGCCCACGCCAGGGACGTCTTCACCGGGAGCGGCAGCGGCTCGCGCTGGCCGGCGTCGTAGAGGGCGACGAGGTCGCGCAGCCACTGCTCGGCCTCGTGCTGGGCCAGGGGACCGACCTGCTGGAGCTGGCCGCCCGAGCGGTGCTTGCCGATCCGGTGGACCAGCCAGTTCTCGTCCGGGAGGCCGGCGCCGAGCGCGAGGGCGTCGATCCACCCGGCGAGGCGGTGCTTGGCGCCGAGGTTGGAGAACGACACCGACACGGCGTTGTTGCCCCAGACGTCGCCGACGGTGCCCGACAGCCGGCGACCGCCGCCGAGGTCGATGTCGACGTCGAGGGTGCGCTGCGGCCCGCGTCGCAGGGCCTGCGCGGCCTCCACCAGCGGCCTGGCGTTCTTCGTGATGTCGGTGAGCACGCCGACGCCGAGCCCGAGCGGCGGCAACGACCCGCTGAGCTGCTCGGCGAGCATCGCGGCCTGCGGGTCGGCGCCCGCCATGACGTTGCTGACGATCCGGTCGCCGACGCCCCACTTCTCGAGCGCGTCGAGCGTGATGGGGATGGCGTCCTTGACCTCGTCGGCGTCGTAGGGGCGAGCGATGCGCAGCCGCCGGAAGAAGCCGCGGACCGGGTGGGCGAAGAAGTCGTGCAGGTCTGCCAGCGAGACGTCGCCCGGCACGGCGTCGGCGGCCGGGAGCGGGTGGGGGACCAGCACGTCGACGGGCTCGCGGTCCTCGCGGGCGGTGCTGGCGCCCGCCAGGGCGAAGCGGTCGAAGGTGAACGCGCCACCGCTGCGGAGCCGACCGGCGACGAAGTTGTCCTCGTCGAACGGCTGGAGCGGGTGGTGGGTCAGGACGTGGTCGCGCACGGGGGTGGCCGCGGTGCGGTCGAGCGCGTCGAGCAGCTCTCCCAGAGGGACCGCGGGCGGCCGCTCGGCCCCGGTGTGCTCGCCGCGCCCGGTGTAGGTGATGACGAGCCGCTCGGTCGCCGAGGTGATCGCGTCGAGGAACAGCTGGCGGTCCTCCGAGCGCAGGTCGCGCTCGCCCGTGCGCGGTCGCCGGGCCAGCACGTCGTCGCCGTCGACCGTGGACACGCGCGGGAACACCCCGTCGTCGAGGCCCACGAGGCACACGACGCGGTGGGGGACCGAGCGCATCGGCACCATCGTGCAGACCGTCAGCGTGCCGGTGCGGAAGTTGGACCGGGTGGGTCGTCCGCGCAGCCGCTGCTGGAGGAGGGCGCGTACGTCGGCCTGCCGCAGCGTGGTGCCCGACTCACCGGCGCCCGCGGCGATGCGCGAGACCTCGCGGTCGAACTGCGCGACCTGCCACACCTCCGTGGCCGGGGTGGAGGTCAGCCCGTGGACGGCCTGCGACAGGGCGGTGGTCCAGTCGGTCACGCTGGTCGCACGCTCGGCGGCGTCGGTGAAGGCGTGCACGCGGTCGACGAACTCGGCGAAGCGCCCGACCAGGTCGAGGTCGCCGTCGCTCACGTCGTCGACGGGGACGGTGCCGGAGACGTGCCGGTGGTCGAGGCCGGACATCGCCGCGCCGAGCAGCACGCGGCGCAGGCCGGTCGCCCAGGTGTTGGCGTCGAGGCCGTCGAGGCCGAAGGTGCCGCGGTGCGGGGCGTCGTAGCCCCAGCGGATGCCGCTGACGTCGACCCAGCGGGTGATCCGCTCGAGCTCCTCGTCGCCGAACCCGAACCGCGCCCGCACCGGGTCGGCGCCCGCGACGTCGAGGACCTGGCTGGCCGTCATCCGGCCGCGGACCAGCTCGACGAGCTGCGCGGCGAGCGCGAGCAGCGGGTTGGTGGCGGCGAGCGAGCGGTCCGCGAGGCGTACGCGCAGCTGGTGGCCCGGGTGCCCGGCGCCCTCACCGGCGACGTCGGCCATGCCGAACGCGGCCGAGATCAGCGGTGCGTAGGTCTCGATGTCGGGCACCATCACGAGGATGTCGCGCGGCTCCAGCGTGGGGTCGTCCTGCAGCAGGCCGACCAGCACCTCGCGCAGCACGTCGACCTGCCGCGCCGAGCCGTGGCACGCGTGCACCTGCACCGAGTCGTCGCGCCGTGTGCGTCCGGTGCGCTCGTCGGCGCTCGGGGCGTGGTTGGCCCGGAGGTCGTGCTGGAGCCACCCGAGGAGCGTGTCGGGCGCCGCCGGTGCGGGTGCTGCCGGTGCGCTGGGGAGGTCGCCGAGCGTACGACGGAGCTCGCGCGCGTCGCGTCCGAGCGAGCCGAGCAGGGGGTGGTGCACCGCGGCGGCCGAGGTGTCGCGCGAGCGCAGCACCTGCCCCTCGCGGGCGGCGGGGCCGAGCGCGTCCCAGAGGTCGGTGGAGGCCTGCGGCAGCCACAGGTGGACGTCGCGCAGCTCGCCCAGCGCGGCGAGGAGGGACACCTCCGTCTCCGGCAGTCGCGTGTGACCGAACAGGGAGAGCCGCGGGGGCAGGTCGAGGTCGGCGCCGCCGGAGCGCAACCGCGCCACCGTGTCCGCGTGACGCACGTCGGGTGCGGGAGCGTCGACGCGGTCGAGGAGCCGACGCCACAGCGCCGCCTGCCAGTGCAGGTCGTCGTCGAGGTCGCCGCCCGCCCCGTCGAGCGGGTGACCCGATCGCCAGTCGGTGAGCAGCTGGGGGCGCTGGACGGCGTAGGAGGAGAAGAGGCCGGCGAGCCGACGCGCCACGGCGTAGCGGCGGGCGGACCGCTCGTCGCCCGGATCACCGCCCCCCAGGTGGGTGGTGAGGTCCTCGAAGCCCCGCTCGCCCATCACGTCGTCGATCACCTCGAGCAGTGGCCAGGCCAGCCGGTCGGGGCTCCACGGGTCCTCGGCGTCGCGGTCGAGCAGCATCGACACCAGCGAGTGGGGCGTGACGAAGTCGACGCCGGCGCACACGCCGTCGCCCCCGCGGGCGCCCACGCCCAGGCGGTGCGAGAGTCGCTGGGTGAGCCACCGCTCCACGCCGCGGGCGGGCACGACGACGACCTCACGCGCGAACGGGTCGGGGAGGGGGGTGACCAGCAGGTCCGCGAGGCCGTCGGCGAGCGCGTCGGTGCGCTCGGCGGCGTGGAGGTGCAGGGTCACGGCGCCACCCTATGAGCGGCGACCGACACCCGCACGAGCGGCGCGGTCGGCTGTGGACGGGACCGGTCAGCGGGCGAGGAAGTAGACGCCCAGCATCAGCAGGACCGCAAGGATGATCCCGACGACCGCCACCGTCACCATCACCGGTCGACCGCTCTGCTTCGAGGGATCGATGCGGTCGGGGTCGTGGCCTGGGGTCATGTCCGGCAGGTACCCGTCGTCCGGCGCTCCGATGCGCCATGATCGGTGGGTGCGGAGCCTGGCCCTCGTCGCGGTGGCGCTCGTCGGCGCCCTGCCGCTCGTCGCCTGTGACGACACGCCGCGCCCGCCCGAGCGCATCGAGATGACCTGGGTCGAGCACCCGCTGCCCCCGCACCCCGGCCCGTCCGGTCGTACGGTCGTGCGCGACGCCGTCGAGTGCGGCGAGGGGTGGTGGGTCGCCGGGGCGGTGTTCCTCGACCGGCCGACCGAGACCCGCGACACCCGGCCGGCGCTGTGGTTCTCCCCCGACCGGGAGCGGTGGGAGCCGGTGCCGATCGAGGCGCACACCTACTGGGGCCGCCGGGCGATCCTCAACTCGATCGCCTGCTCACGCGACCGGATCGCCGTGGTGGGCGCCCGGTCCGGCGGTGCCCACGGCAACCCGCGGGTGACGACCTTCTGGCTGGACGGCGAGACGCTGGTCGACGTACGCACGGTGTTCACGCAGTACGGCGGTGTCAGCGCGACCAACGTCGGACCGATCGCGGGCGGGCCGGCCGGCTGGCTGATCACGGGCAACCGGCTCTCGGGGCCCGGGGTGTGGGTCACCGACGACCCGCGCGGGTTCACGCTGGTCGAGGCCGAGCCCGGCCTGACCGACGACGGCGACCTCGAGTCGCTCGCGCAGGGCGCGGGCTGGACCGGCGAGGAGTGGCTCGTGGTCGGTGCGGGCGCCCGCACGGGACGTCACCTCGACCCGGACCCGCTCGCGTGGACCTCGCCCGACGGCCTGTCGTGGACGCCGGAGGAGATGCCGGCGACCCCCGGGGCGCAGGACGCGCACCGCGTGACGCGGCTCGACGACGGGCGGCTGCTGGTCGTGGGCCGCAGCGACGACACGTACGCCGCCTGGGTGCGCGATGACGACGGGTGGCAGGACCCGGTGGAGTTCGGCCGGATCGCGGACTCGTGGCGCGGGGCGCCGTACGTCGCCTCGCTGGCGACCACGCCGATCGGGGTGCTGGCGAGCGTCAGCACCGGCGACCACTACGAGCTGTGGCACTCCGGCGACGGCCGGGAGTGGCAGCGGTTGGAGGTACCCCTGGAACCACAGACCGCCGGCGACCACACGTTGATGGTGGCCGCCGGCGGTGAGGTGCTGGTCGTCGCCGATGCGGGCGACGGTGGGCACGTGTGGGCAGGGACGCCCGTCAGCTCTTGAAGGCGTCCTTGATCTTCTCGCCGGCCTGCTTGACGTTGGCGCCGGCCTGGTCGCCGCGGCCCTCGGCCTCGAGCTTCTCGTCGTCGGTCGCCTTGCCGGTGGCTTCCTTCGCCTTGCCCTTGAGCTCGTCGGTCTTGTTGTCGAACTTGTCGTCGAGACCCATCGTCGTTCCTCCTGTGCTGAAGGTGGTGTGTCCGTGCGGACCAGGTGGTCCTGCTCCTCCAACCTGCCACGGCGGTGGGTGGACACCACACCCGTGCGGGTGGACCGGACGGGGGTCGTGCGCCGGTCCACCCGGGGTCGTCAGCCGCGGCCTGGAAGGGGGTCAGGACGATCGCAGTGACGCGGGGGGTCCGTCAGCGCTGCCGAGCTGCGGGCTGGTCGGACGCGGGGCCGGCGGCCGGGTGTGCTCGATCTCGTCGGCGCGGAGAGCGTCCATGCGCCAGATGACAGCGCAGCCGACGATCGCAACGAGGATGGCGGCCGTGCTGATGAGGATCATGGCGGTCATGGGAGTCTCCTGGGGTGGGGGTGAGTGAGGACAAAACCTCTACACACCTGTATAAGTTATGCCAGCATGTCTGACAAGGTCGGAGGGGAACATTTCTGAGGAGGAGCACGTGTCGGACCGGGTCTCGGACGGTTTCAGCATCGGCGTGCTGGCGGCGCGCGCGGGCGTGACGCCGGGGGTGCTGCGCACGTGGGAGAACAGGTTCGGGTTTCCCCGCGGAGAGCGCTCGGCCTCCGGCCACCGCCGCTTCACCGATGTCGACGTGGCGTTGGTACGACAGGTGCTGGAGGTCCGGGACTCCGGCCTCCCCCTGCAGGTGGCGATCGACTCCGTGGTGCGGGCGCAGGAGGCCGGCGAGGAGCGATCGGTGTTCGCTGCGGCCGCGGAGGCCGTCGCCGGCGTACGTCCGCTCCGCCTGCACCGGCGCGCACTGATCGCCGCCTCCCACGCGGTCGAGGACGAGGTCCTCGCCCGCGGGGACCGGTCGGTCGTGCTGGGCGCCTTCCAGCTCGGTCACCGCTACGCGCCCTCGCGGCACCGCTGGGAGGAGCTCGGGCGCACCGCGGCATGGGCCGCGGTCGTGGCGGACTTCGACGCCGACGCCGACCTGGGCGCCGACCTCCAGGCCTCCCCGATGCGGTGCCAGCTGCCTGGCGACTCCCCGCTGCGCCGGGAGTGGGCCGTGGTCTGCCTGAGCGAGTCGTACGCCGCCCTCGTGGCCGCGTGGGAGGTGCCGGCCGCGCAGGGGCCGCCGACCTACGAGGCAGTGATCAGCACCCACCGCGGTGCCGCGACGGCGGCGGGTCGCGTGCTCGCCGGGGTCGTGCGCGCGGCAGGGGGCGACGTACCTCCGGCGGCGGCGCGGCTCCTCGACGTGGCCGTTCCGGTGCGGGCGACGTCGGCGGTCGACGCCGACCGCACCTGGCTGCGCGCGCTCGCCGAGCTGGACCCCCGCTGACTCGGGGTCGCAGCGCCGCGAGCGCGGCCGTCAGTGGTTGCGGAGCGCGTCGATGAGCTCGTCCTTCGTCATCGACGAGCGGCCCTCGATGTCGAGCTCGGCCGCGCGCTTGCGCAGCTCGTCGACGGTGCGGTCCTCGTAGTCCTCCGCGTGACCGCCCCGGCTGCCGACCTTCGAGCGGCCTTGCCCTGCCGACGCGTTGGCGATGCGGGCCGCCTTCTCCTTGCTCGCCCCGTCGTCGCGCAGGGCCTCGTAGACCTCCGCGTCCTTCACCGACGGGCCCGGGTCCTTCTTCTTCTCGGCCATGTCCTCACGGTGCCACCGGGGTCTCCCGGGCCTGCTCACCCGTGAGGGGGTGGGCGGGGGGTGCGCCGGGAGTAGCGTCGCGAGGATGGCCGACGACGCGCGCGACGAGACCCCGCAGGAGCGGGCGGACCGCAACTGGAACGAGCTGCTGCAGGAGCTCCGGGTGAGCCAGACCGGCGTCCAGGTGCTCGCCGGCTTCCTGGTCACGCTGCCGTTCCAGTCGCGCTTCGAGGAGCTCGACTCGTTCCAGCGGGCCTGGTACGTCTGCCTGCTGGCGCTCGCGTTCGCCACCGTCGGCGTGATGCTGTCCCCGGTCGCCATCCACCGACGTGTGTTCCAGTCCGACGCCAAGCCCGAGCTCGTCCAGGCCGGTCACCGGCTGACGAGCGTGGCGCTCGTGATGATCGGCCTGCTCATGTGCGGGATCTTCTTCCTCGTCGTCGACATGGTCTTCGACCGGAAGGCCGCCGCAGTGGGTGCCGTGGGCGCCGTGGTCGTGCTCTCGGGCCTGCTGCTCGTGCTGCCGAAGCGGGTCGCCAGCACCAGCTGACGAGGTGGTGCGGGAGTTGATGACCGAGCCTAGGTTGGTGGCATGGCCAAGAAGACGACACGTACCTCCACCACCCAGGTCACCAGCGACGCCGACGCGCCGCTGACCGTCCCTGGGCTCGACACCACGACGGGTCACGCCGTCGCCGACGCCCTGCAGATGCGGGTGCACGCCCTCAACGACCTCGCGCTGACGCTCAAGCACGCGCACTGGAACGTCGTGGGACCGCACTTCATCGGCGTCCACCAGATGCTCGACCCGCAGATCGACGGCGTGCGCGGCATGGTCGACGTCCTGGCCGAGCGGATGTCGACCCTCGGCGTGCCGCCCAACGGCCTGCCCGGCGCCCTGGTCGCTGCCCGCAGCTGGGACGACTACGACCTCCACCGGGCCGACACCGCCGCCCACCTCGCTGCCCTCGACCTCGTCTACACCGGCATCATCGAGGACCACCGCGCGGCGATCGAGGCGGTGGGCGACGACCCCGTCACCGAGGACATCCTGATCGGCCAGACCGGCGAGCTCGAGCAGTACCAGTGGTTCGTCCGCGCCCACCTCCAGGGGACCAGCGGCGCGCTGGCCTCGGCCGGCGCCGATGACGAGGTCGGCGCTGCGCGGAAGGCGGTGCGACGCAGGCGCTCCTGACGGTGCTCCGAGGCTCAGGTTTGGTCACGCCAACCTAATGATCTAAGGTTTCAACCTCAGGTCATCAGGAAGGGGTCGCCATGCCGCGCGCAGGACTGACGAGCGCCCGGGTGGCGGCGGCCGCCGCCGACCTCGCCGACGACGTCGGGCTCGACCGGGTGACGCTGACGGCGCTCGCCAAGCACTTCGACGTCGCGACCCCCAGCCTCTACACCCACGTGCGCAGCAGCGCCGACGTCCGCACCCGGGTCGCGCTGCTGGCCCTGGACGAGACCGCCGACCTGGTCGCCGACGCCCTGGCCGGGGTCAGCGGGCGGTCGGCGCTCGCGGCTGTCGGGGGTGTCTGGCGCGGCTACGCCCGCCGGCACCCCGGTCGCTACGCCGCCACCCGGCTGCCGCTCGACGCCTCAGCCGCTGCCGCCAGTGCCGGCCCGCGCCACGCCGACCTGTCGCGCGCAGCCCTGCGGGGCTACGCCCTGTCCGGCGACGACGAGACCCACGCCGTGCGCCTGCTCGGCGCCACCTACCACGGCTACGCCGCGCTCGACGCGGCCGGCGCCTTCAGCCACGGCGGGCCGTCCGCCCCCTCGTCCGACGACACGTGGGAGCGCGTGATCGACGGCCTCGACACCCTGCTCCGCTCCTGGGAGACCCGATGACCGACCCGTCCCTCGACGCCCTGGCTGCCCTCGTGAGGGGCGCCCTCGACCTCGAGCGCACCGGCAGCGGTCTGCTGCCCCACCGCCTGCCCGCGTGGGCGCGCCGCCAGTCCGACGACCCGCAGCTCCACCTCGTCGAGGCCCAGCCGGCCGGCGTACGCCTCGCGCTGCGCACCGCCGCCACCCGCCTGGAGCTCGAGGTGCTGCCCACCAAGCGCCGCTACGTCGGCGCCCCGGCGCGGCCCGACGGCTGGTACGACGTGCTGGTCGGCGGCGAGCTCGTCGAGCGGCACCAGGCGCCCGGCGGCAACGTGCTCGACGTCGACATGATGACCGGCGCCAGCACCTTCACCGCCGGCGAGCCGACGACCCTCGTCATCGCGCTGCCTGCGGGCGAGACGGACGTCGAGGTCTGGCTGCCCCACGACGAGCAGACCGAGCTGATCGCCCTTCGAGCCGACGCGCCGGTGGCCCCGGTCGCGGACGGCCGCCGCCGCTGGGTGCACCACGGCAGCTCCATCAGCCACGGATCCGTCGCGGTCCACCCGACCGAGCCGTGGCCGGTGGTCGCCGCCCGGCTCGCGGGGCTCGACCTGGTCAACCTCGGCCTCGGCGGCAGTGCCCTGCTGGACCCGTTCGTCGCCCGCACCATCCGGGACGCCCCGGCCGACGTGATCAGCCTCAAGATCGGGATCAACCTGGTCAACCAGGACCTGCTGCGCCGCCGCGCCCTGGGCCCGGCCGTCCACGGCTGGCTCGACACGATCCGCGACGGCCACCCGACGACGCCGATCCGGCTCGTCTCACCCGTCTTCTGCGCCATCCACGAACGCGTGCCCGGCCCGACCGGACCCGACATGCAGGCGCTCGCCGAGGGCCGCGTCGCCTTCGTCGCCACGGGCGACCCGGAGGCGGTGGCTCGCGGCGCGCTCACCCTGGAGGTGGTGCGCGAGGTCCTCGCCGAGGTCGTCGAACGGCGCGACGACCCCCATCTGTCGTACGTCGACGGGCTCGCGCTCTACGGGTCGGCGGACGCCGATCGGCTGCCGCTGCCCGACAACCTCCACCCCGACTCCGCCACCCACCGGCTCATCGGGGAGCGGTTCGCCGAGCTCGGGGACTGGTAGCGGCCTCGCCGCCCACGGCCGCCGTCGGTGGTGGCGGCACATGGCAGCGGAAGTGCCGTCGGACCGGGGATCTGCCGCCACCTTGGCAGGGTCGCCGTCGGTGGTGGCGGCACATGGCAGCGGATGTGCCGTCGGACCGGCGATCTGCCGCCACCACGGCAGGGCCACGGCTCAGGCGTCGTTGGCGCAGCGGAAGCCGATGTTGCCCGAGGAGGACTCGGCGGTGTTCGAGGAGCGTGCCGCGACGCGGTAGCGGTTGCAGTAGCTGTCGTGGCAGAGGTACGACCCACCGCGCATCACCCGGCTGACGAGGCCGTCGGCGGTGTCGTCCGGGTCCGCCGCGACCGGGTCGGCGACCGGGTCCTCGCGCGGCGCGGTCGGCGTACTCCGTCGGGCGGAACGCGTCCTGGCACCACTCCCACACGTTGCCGACGGTGTTGTGCAGCCCGTAGCCGTTGGGCTGGAACGCGGTCGCCGGGGCCGTGGTGAGGTAGCCGTCGTCGAGCGTGTTGTGCCGGGGGAACTCGCCCTGCCAGATGTTGCAGCGCCAGCGGCCGCCGTGGGTGAGCTCGTCGCCCCACGGGTAGCGCGCGCGGTCGAGGCCGCCGCGGGCGGCGTGCTCCCACTCGGCCTCGGTCGGCAGCCGCTTGCCGGCCCAGCGGCAGTAGGCCTGGGCGTCGCGCCACGAGACGTGCACGACCGGGTGGTTCTGCAGGTCGCCGATGTCTGAGAGCGGCCCGGCCGGATGGCGCCAGTCGGCCCCGCGCACGGCCAGCCACCACGGCACGCCGGCGGCCCGCTGCAGGACGTCGGCCGGTGCGGCCTCGCACCGCGAGGTGGAAGACCGCGGAGACGCCGTCGCGCTCCGCCTCGGTCACGTGGCCCGTGGCCTTCACGAAGGTGGCGAACTGCGCGTTGGTCACCGCCTTGGTGTCGATCAGGTACGGCGAGACGCGGACCGCGTGCACGGGGCGCTCGCCGTCGGCGACGTAGCCGTCACCGTGGCTGTCGCCCATCCAGAACGTCGATCCCGGGATCCGGACCTGGCCGCGGGTGCTCCGCTCGCCGCTGGGGACCACCGACGACGCCGCCCGGGCCTTCGTGCGCCCGGCCGTCGGCGCGCAGCAGGAGGCCGGTTCGGTGGTCATGGGTCGGACGCTACACAAGGCGTTCCAGAGTAAGTCGATAAGGTCAGGTGACTTATTCATCACGGAAGGATCCCCATGCCATCTCGGAAGCTGCTCACGGCGATCGCCGCGCCAGCCGTCCTCACCCTGGCCAGCGTCGTCCCCGCACTCGGCGGCGCGCCGGCCGGCACCGCCAGCGCCGCGCCTGCCAAGCCCGGCAAGCCCACCACGTCGCAGGCGCCGCGCCCCAACCTCGTCTTCGTCATGGCCGACGACCTCGGCTGGGCCGACCTCGGCAGCGGCCTGCCCAACGGCGGCTACGGCAACGACTTCAACGAGACCCCGCAGCTCGACCGGCTCGCGGCGGAGGGGCAGAGCTTCACCGAGGCGTACGCCTCCGTCCAGTGCAGCCCCACCCGCACCGCGCTCCACACCGGCCAGTACGCCACCCGCCCGACCAACAACGTCTACGCGGTGAGCGGGATCGCCGGCCAGGCGGGCGACCCCCTGCTCGGGGCGACCGCAGGGTCGCGCCGAGGACGGCCGCGTCCGCGGTCCCGGTCGGCTACACCGACCATCGGCGAGACCCTGCAGGGCGCCGGCTACGCCACCGGCTACTCCGGCAAGTTCCACGTGGCCGGGTCCGCGGACGAGATCGTCGCGAGCCACGGCTTCGACGAGAACTGGGGCGGCAGCCAGAACTCGCACGCCACCTCCTACTTCGCGACGAACGACCAGTTCAACGACTCGGTCTCGCCGAGCCTCGACCAGTTCGCGGCCGACTACACCCAGGACTACGTCGACGCGAACATCGCGCCGTACAGCCACGGCGTGAGCGAGGCCCAGCTCGACGCCCTGGTCGGCACCGACAAGCACGTGACCGACGCGCAGACCGACGCGGCGATCGACTTCATCGACCGGAGCAAGGACGAGCCGTTCTTCGCCTTCGTCAGCGAGTTCGCGCCGCACTTCCCGGTCAACGACGCCCAGGCCCGCTCGGACCTGCTCGCGAAGTACCGCGCGAAGGCGCCGGGCTCGGCCCCCGCGAAGCCGTCGTACGCCGCGCTGACCGAGGCCGTCGACCAGTCGGTGGCCCGCATCGTCGACTACCTCGAGACCACCCCCGACCCGCGCAACGGCGGCAAGCCGCTCGCCGACAACACGCTCGTCATCTTCACCTCCGACAACGGCGGCGAGGAGGACCCGATCGAGGCGGGCGCCTGGAACGGCCCGCTCCGTGAGGACAAGGGCTTCATGTACGAGGGCGGCGTGCGCGTGCCGTGGATCGTGTGGAGCGGGGGCTCCGACCTCGTCCGCGGTGGCGGGCGCACCAACGAGACGATCGTCAACAGCACCGACCTCTACACGACGCTCGCGTCCTACGCGCAGGCCGACCTGCCCGCCGGTGTCCCGCTCGACGGCGTCGACCTGAGGCCGGCGTTCAGCAAGGGGAAGAAGATCAACCGCGACCACTTCCACCACGTCCCCGGTTACGTCCGGTTCGGCGGACAGGTGCAGTCGCGGCCGTTCTCCAGCGTCCGTGACGGCCGCTGGAAGCTCTACTACGAGTACACCGACGACTCCTTCGAGCTCTACGACCTGGAGTCCGACCTCGGCGAGACCACCGACCTCGCGGCCGACAGGCCGGGCCAGGTGCACCGCCTCGGCCGGAAGCTCATCGCCTGGCTCGACGAGACCGACGCGCCGCTCGCGACGCTGCGGGCGGGGCAGCCGCCGCGCGTGATCGAGGACGTCAGGGGCGAGACGTACGCCGACGGCACCATCACCCGACGCCGCGGCGAGACCATCACCGTCACCGCGGGACAGCCGGTCCCGTTCGTGCTGCCCCGTCCGTAGCAGCCGCATCCCGACGGGCCCGGACGCGTGCGTCCGGGCCCGTCGCGCGCCTCAGACCCTAGAGTCGGCCCATGGCTCGCTACGGCGCTCAGTTCGGCCCCGACATCACCTTCCTCGGCGTCCCGGCGTGCGACCTCGACGACGAGGCGTCGTACGCCGACGCGGACGTGGTGGTCGTCGGCGCACCCTTCGACGGGGGCACCTCGCACCGGCCGGGCACGCGCTTCGGCCCTCAGGCCATCCGGATGACCGACTACCTGCCGCACGACGGCTCGCGGCCCTCGCTGGCGCTGCGCACCGACGCGCTGCAGGACCTGAGGGTCGTCGACGCCGGCGACGTCGAGCTGCCGCCCGGCGACATCGAGACCACCCTCGGACGGCTCGAGGCCGCCGTCGAGAAGGTGACCCGCGCGGGGGCGATCCCGGTCGTGCTCGGCGGCGACCACTCGATCGCCTACCCCGACGCCAAGGGCGTGGCCAACGTGCTCGGCCACGGCCGGGTGTCGATGATCCACTTCGACGCGCACGCCGACACCGGCGACATCGAGTTCGGCTCGCTGTGGGGGCACGGCCAGCCGATGCGCCGGCTCATCGAGTCGGGCGCGCTGCGCGGCGACCGGTTCCTCCAGGTCGGGCTCCGCGGCTACTGGCCGGGCCCCGAGACCCTCGACTGGATGGCCGCGGAGCGCATGCGCTCCTACGAGATGACCGAGATCGTGCACCGCGGCCTCACGGAGTGCCTCACCGAGGCCTTCGGCATCGCGACCGACGAGTGCGAGGGGGTCTTCCTCTCCGTCGACATCGACGTCTGCGACCCCGGCCACGCGCCCGGGACCGGCACGCCGGAGCCCGGCGGGCTCACCGCGCGCGAGCTGCTCGACTCCGTACGCCGCATCTGCCTCGAGCTGCCCGTCGTCGGGATCGACGTCGTGGAGGTCAGCCCGCCCTACGACCACGCCGACATCACCGCCGCCCTGGCCAACCGGGTGGTCCTCGAGGCGCTCTCGGCGATCGCCCGCAAGCGCCGCGACGAGCGCGACGGCACGACCTGGGACCCGGGCCGCCCGCTGCTCGACCGCTAGGGAGGCCCGGGTCCTCCGGCCCCGTCCGAGCGGGTCCTTCGGGCCTGACGTCGACGGCCCGGCCAGAGCACGCTGGAGGTCCGACGAGCCCCGGAGGTTCCGATGCACCAGTACATCCAGCACGACTGGGCGCCCGCGACGGCTGCGCTCTTCTTCTTCGCCCTGGCGGTCGCCTTCCTCATCGGCATGGGTCTGTTCCTCCTCGGCGCCAACCGCGAGCAGCGCGGCACCACCGCCCGCCACGCGCATGGCGGCAAGGGGCACGGCCCGCTGCCGCACTGACCGACGCAGGCAGTTCGACGCCAGTCAGGCGGGACTGAGCGGGGCGGCGGGGTTGCGCCCGGCGAACTGCCTACGTCAGTGGGCCACGAGCCCCTCGACGTACGTCACGCGCCGGTCGCGTAGGCGTGGCTGGCAGCCACGATGCCGAGGACGGTGGCGAGCTCGGCGTGGTCGCGCGGGCCGAACACCATCACGAAGCCGGGGGAGAGACGCGACCCCGCCCACATGTGCGGCCGACCCCAGCCCTGGGTGACGAGGTCGGCGGCCAGGTCCGGCGGTAGGACGAGGTGCAGCGAGCCGTCGTGCTCCGGGTGCAGGTGGGCGAACTCGCCGACCTGCGGCACGAGCCAGGCCTGCGGGTCGGGCGAGCCCTGGCCGAGGGTGAGCCCGCGCGCCCCGGGCACGGAGATGCGGGACGGACCGACCTCCACGCCGGCCAGGGTGCGGAGCTCGTCGAAGAGCCGCTCCTGCAGGTGCGCCGGGGCGTTCTGGGACTCCTGCTGCTGCGGGATGGTCCAGCTCACCTCGGGGCGGGTGCCCGCCCGCTGCGGCAGCTCGCCGTCGGGCAGCGTGGCCCAGCGGACGTCCGACCGCAGGCCAGCGCGGGTGGCGCCGGGCTCGGTCACGTGGGCCAGCCGGTGGGAGATCCAGTCGCCGAGCTGGTGGACGGCGTCGGCCGTGAGCTGGTGGCCTCCGCGCGCCGCGGTGGGCGACGGTCGGGGCACCCGACTCGGACAGCAGGTAGTGCCAGGTGCGGTCGAGGAGCTCGCGCGGGATGACGTGGTCGCCGTCGCCCTGGGCGACGAAGACCGGGAGGTGCGCCAGCTGCCCGGGGTCGGTCGCGAGGCCGGCCTCGAACGGGAGGGTGCCGTAGAGGATCGCGGCCCCGGCGAACCGCGCCGGGTCGTCGAGCACGAGGCCGCCGGCGAAGGCGGCGCCCCCGCTGAAGCCCACCAGGATCACGGGACGTCCGTCGGGCGCGACCTCGTCGAGCCAGGTGCGGAACCAGTCCATCGTGCTGCGCAGCGACTCCTCGACGGGGCGTCCGATGCCGCGGTTGGCGAACCACGCGTAGCCGCCGCCCTCCGCGATCGGCGCCCGCACCGCGGCGTACGCCGGCCCGACCGGCAGGTGCGCGGCGAGGCCGACGATCTGCGCCTCGTCGGAGCCGCGGCCGTGCAGCAGCACGACCAGCGGCGCCGTCGGGTCGGCGGAGCCGTGCACGGCGACCACCGGAGGGGCGAAGACGGCCGCGCCCATCACACGTCCTCCGGGGCCAGCGGGAGCAGCTCGCCGGCGGTGCGGACCCCGCCCCAGCGGCGTACGTCACCGGCGAGGTCGAGCCGCTCGACGGGCGCCGCGTCGGCGTAGTCACCCCACTCGGCGCGGGGCAGCATCCACATGACCTCGAACTCGTTGCCGTCCGGGTCCTGGCCGTAGACGCTCTTGGTGGCGCCGTGGCTGGACTCGCCGGTGTAGGCGTCGAGCTCGGCCAGCGTGAGGCGGGCCTGCTCGAGCTCGTCGATCGTGTCGACCTGCCAGGCCAGGTGGTAGAGCCCGAGGCCGCCGCGGGGGCGCGGGCGGCTGGGCGCCGACCCCGAACAGGCCGAGGTCGTGGTGGTTGCCCGAGCGGGGGAGCCGCAGGAAGGCGGCGTTGGCGCGGGGCTCGCGCGCCATCACCGTCATGCCGAACGCCCGGGAGTAGAACGAGACGCTCTGCTCCAGGTCCGACACGTACAGGACGGCGTGGTT
Organism: uncultured Actinomycetota bacterium; assembly: GCA_963701485.1. Lineage (GTDB taxonomy): Bacteria > Actinomycetota > Actinomycetes > Propionibacteriales > Nocardioidaceae > Nocardioides. The sequence goes on along the minus strand of CAVPAA010000001.1, from coordinate 174,810 downwards.
GAGGCGGACGGCGTTGACGGTCATGGGTGCGGTTCCTCCGGTGCGGTGGGTCGTCGGTGGGGGATGGGCGTGCCGGTCAGGCGACGACGCCGAAGCCGCCGGTCCAGGAGACCTTCTCGTTGGCGGCGAGGGTGAGCTGGAGGAAGCCGATGGCCTCGAGCTCGCGCGCCCGCTTGAGGGAGCCGGCGTCGACGGCCTGGACGCCACCGGAGGTGACGATGCCGGCGAGGGTCGACTTGGCGTCGGTGTCGTCCCCGGCGATGAGGACCGTGGTGGTGAGGGGGCCGACGGTGCCGGCGGCGAGGGTGCCCGCGAAGGTCGTGTTGAAGGCCTTGAGGACCTTGCGAGTCCGGCAGGGCCGCGGCGATCTCGGCGGCGGCGGAGCCGTCGGCCGGGACGACGAGGGAGTCGAAGGTCTCGAAGTCCAGCGGGTTGGTGATGTCGACGACGACCTTGCCGGCGAGCTGCGCGCCGCGCTTGGCGATGACGTCGGCGACGGCCGGGTAGGGGACGGCGAGGACGACGACGTCGCCGGAGATGGCGGTGTCGACGTCGCTCTGGCCGAGCTGCTGGACGCTGTGGCCGCCCTTGGCCGCGATCGAGGCGATGGCCTGGCTCATGTTGCCGGTGCCGATGATGCTGACGTTCGTCATGGTGCGCTCCTGGAAGAGGTGGGTGCGGCAACCAATTGGTTGTCACTTCAAGTAACACTCTACACGCATTGGTTGTTCCGTCAAGTAAACGCTATCCTTGTGCCATGGAGACCCAGTGGCTCGACCGGACCGAGCGCGAGGCGTGGCTGCGGCTGATCGCCGTCGTCGAGCTGCTCCCGGGCGTGCTCGACACCCAGCTGCGCGGCTCGTCGGGGGTGACCCACTTCGAGTACCTCGTGCTCGCGATGCTGTCGGAGGCTCCCGACCGGACCCTGCGCATGACGGCGCTCGCCCAGCGCACCAACGCGACGCTGCCGCGGCTCTCCCACGTCGTACGGCGCCTCGAGGACCGCGGGCTCGTCGAGCGGTTCCCCTGCCCGGAGGACGGCCGCGCCACCAACGCCCGCCTCACCGCGGCCGGCTGGGACGCGGTGGTCGCCGCGGCGCCGGGGCACGTCGACACCGTGCGGCAGCACGTCCTCGACCCGCTCACCCGCGAGCAGCTGGGCCAGCTCAAGGAGATCGGCGACGCGCTCCTGTCCCGGCTCGACCCCGACGGGCGGATGACCGCGCTCTACGACCCGGAGCGGGCGCGCTGACCCGCGCGCCCGGCTAGATCCCGAGCCCGAGCAGCCCCAGCGGCTCGGACATCTCGGTCTCCTCGTAGGCGAAGTGCGACTCGAGGTCGGTCCGCAGCTCCGCGACGGCGGCGACCAGCTCGCCGACCCGACCGGGCTCGGTCCGCACCGCCACCGCCAGGTCGTCGACCCGCTCGAGGTGGGCGTGGACGACCAGGTGCTCCTCGGCCAGGCGCGCCGCGACGGGCGCGTAGGCCTCCAAGGTCGCGACCGCGGGGAACATGTTCTGGTCCTCGATGGTGTGGTGCATGGTCAGGAAGCGGCAGACCTGCCCGCACAGCCCGGCGACCTGCTGGGCCGTCAGCGACGGCGCCAGCCCGTGGACCCCGGCGCGGACGGCCTCCACCCCGCTCGCCCCGTCGCCCGCCCCGTCAGCTGTCGCGTCCTGCAGCTCCGCGACGGCCCGGGTGAGGGTCTCCAGCTGGTGGCGGAAGTGGTCGTGGATCAACCGCAGGTGGTCGCCGGCGGCGCGCTGGCGCGCATCCAGCTCGACCGAGCCCGCGACGCGCGGTCGGGTGGCGTCATCGATGGGCGGCACGCCGCTGAGCCTACGACCGGCGGGTTGCCACACCTTGCCTCGCGTTGCCCGAAGTTGCCCCAACGAGGGGATACCGCGCGTCCGCGGCGCGTCACTAGATTCAGGAAGTTGGCAGCCGACAGCCTTCGGCATCGGGTCGATCGCGTGCGCCGGCAGCCCGAGAGGGAGCGATGAAGACTGCGTCCAAGCTGTTGATCGCGAGCACGACCTCCGTCCTGCTCGCCACTGCGGCCGCCTCGTCCGGATCCGGGGCCGTCCAGACCGTCACCACCAAGGCACATCCGGGCCACTCGGCCCACGGTGTCACCCCGAAGGACCCGCAGGCCAAGAAGTTCGTGAAGGGCGTCTCCGTCCCGGAGATCACCGACCACCAGATCGCCCTGCAGCGCATCGCGTCCCTCAACGACGACACCCGCGAGGTGTTCTCCAGCGGCTACCAGGAGTCGCTCGACTACGTCGTGTCGACGCTGCGTGCCTCCGGCTACCAACCCAAGGTCGACCAGTTCAACTTCCCGTTCTGGGCCGAGACGCAACCACCGGTCCTGAACATGGTCGCGCCGACGCCCAAGACGTACGTCCCGGGCGATGCCGAGGACAACGACCAGCCCACGGCCGACTTCATCACCATGGCCAACTCGCCGACCGTGGAGCTCACCAACGCTCCCGTGTTCCCGGTCGGGGGCATCGTCGACCCGCCCACGGGCGGCTCGACCAGCGGCTGCGCGGCGGGTGACTACGCCGGCGTGTCCGGCAAGGTCGCGCTCGTCCAGCGCGGGACGTGCCCGTTCGTCGACAAGTGGGCGCTGGCGCAGGCGGCCGGAGCCACGGGCGTGATCATCTACAACGAGGGCAACACCCCGGCGCGGCAGAACCCGCTCTTCGTCGACAACCAGCCCGACCCCCCGGCGACCATCGCCGCGGTGATCACCAGCTACACCCTCGGCAACGAGCTGCTCCAGGCCTACAAGCTGGGCCAGAACCCGACGGTCGACTTCAAGGTCTACGGCGGCTTCACGGACCGCTTCCTGCCTCAGGTGATCGCCGAGACGCGGGGCGGTGACCCCAACCACGTCGTCGTGGTCGGCGCGCACCTCGACTCCGTGCCTGCGGGTCCGGGCATCAACGACGACGGCTCCGGCACGGCGACGCTGCTCGCCCAGGCCCAGGAAGTGGCCAAGGGGCACTACAAGCTCCGCAACAAGATCCGGTTCATGTGGTTCGGCGCCGAGGAGAACGGGCTGATCGGCTCGACCTACTACGCCCACAACCTCAGCCAGAGCGAGGTCGACAAGATCGACGTCATGCTCGACTACGACATGCTCGCGTCGGCCAACTACATCCGCGGGGTCTACGACGGTGACGGCAACGCCGCCCCGGACAACCCCGCCGGACCGGAGGGCTCGGGCAAGGTCGAGCAGGTCTTCGACGACTGGTTCACCGCGCAGGGGCTCGAGAGCAGCCGCCGGGCGTTCGACGGTCGGTCCGACTACGTGGGCTTCACCGACCGCGGGATCCCGTCGGGCGGCATCTTCGCCGGTGCCGAAGGGGTCAAGACCGCCGAGGAGGCAGCGATCTACGGCGGCGCGGCGGGCTCGTGGTTCGACCCGTGCTACCACCAGATCTGCGACAACCTGATCACCGTGCTGACGGGAGTTCCGGCGCTCGACGCCGAGGGTCTCGCACCCGGCGGGACCGATGCGGACAAGCACGCTGCGCAGCGGGCGATGGCCGGGGGAGCGATCAAGAGCCTCACCGAGCTCTCGGCGGCTGCCAGCTACGCCGTCTACTACTTCGCCGCCTCGAAGGACCCCTTCAGCGCGAAGGTCCACAAGGCCCGCTCGTCGGCCAAGGCCGGCAAGACCCGGCCCGGCTACAAGTGGCAGGGCCCCGGAAACCCGGTCCGCCGCTAGCGAGAACGACAGAGAAGAACCCCACCGGGATGAAGCGTTCCGGTGGGGTTCTTCTCGCTGAGACTCGCTGCGCGCCTGTAGGGATTCGAACCCCAAACCTTCTGATCCGTAGTCAGATGCTCTATCCGTTGAGCTACAGGCGCTCGTCCGTGCGGCCGGTGCGGCTGCGAGGACTGGTCGAGAATAGCCGACGCACTCCGGGCGAGCGAAATCAGGGACCGGTCGCGGGGCTGGGACCTTCGTCGCGGAGTCGGGACTTCCGACCCCGTCGCACACCCGCGACGGTGCCCTATCGTGCCTAGCACCCGCACCGCGGCGAGGCACCGCCGCACGACGAGAGGGAGCACGATGGCAGATCTCGAGGCAGTCATGGACGAAGCCGGGCTGACGAACCCGAAGGTCCGAGAGTTCGTCAAGGAGTACGCCGAGCTGACCGGCGCCGAGCGCGTCGAGGTGGTCAACGCCTCCGACGACGCCCGTCTCCTCGAGGAGGCCGTGGCGGCCGGCGAGCTGCAGATGGCTGGTGAGGGCCGCTACTACTCGCGCAGCTACTACAAGGACACCGCCCGCTCCGAGGAGCGCACCATCGTCGCGACCAACGACGAGAAGGACAAGGGCGTCTACAACAACTGGCGCCCGGCCTCGGAGATGAAGCCGATGCTCCACGACCGGATGCGCGGCGCGTCCGAGGGCAAGACCATGTACGTCATCCCCTACCTGATGGCCCCCGCCGGCAACGTGCTCGCGCCGTGGGCCGCGGGCGTCGAGCTCACCGACACCCGCACGGTCGTGCTGCACATGATCCGCATGTCGCGCGTCGGCGTGCAGTTCGTCAACGACCTGGAGGACCCCGACTCGTTCGTCCGCGCCGTCCACGTGACCGGCGACCTCGAGCACCTCGGCCAGGGGACCTCCGACGACCAGCGCTACTTCGTCACGGTCGCCGACGAGCGCACGATCCTGCACTTCGGGTCGTCGTACGGCGGCAACGCCCTGCTCGGCAAGATCGCGCACGGCCTGCGGCAGGGCGCGTACGACGGCTGGGCGAGCAAGAAGTTCCTCGCCGAGCAGTACATGCTCATCGGCATCCACGACAAGGAGACCGGCAAGGACTACCACGTCTGCGGCGGCTTCCCGAGCGCGTCGGGCAAGACCAACCTGGCGATGATGGCGGCCCCCGACGCCCTGGGCGAGCGCTACCACGTGTCGTTCTACGGCGACGACATCGCGTGGCTGTGGGTCGACGAGGAGTCCGGCCGACTGATGGGGATGAACCCGGAGTACGGCGTCTTCGGCGTCGCCAAGGACACCAACGACAGGACCAACCCCAACGCCCTGCACTCCATCGACGAGGGCTCGCGGGCGATCTTCACCAACGTCGCCTACAACCCGAGCACCGGTGAGGTGTGGTGGGAGGGGAAGACGCCCAAGCCGCCGACCGACGTCCGCGGCTGGCTCGACTGGACGGGCTCGCCGCTGGCCGACCGCAAGGACAACGACACCGCGGCGTGGGCCCACCCCAACAGCCGCTTCACCACCACGCTCGCCAACGTGCCCAACATCGCGCCCGACTACGACGCGCCCGCCGGCGTGCCGATCGACGCGATCATCTTCGGCGGCCGCACCAGCGACCGGGAGCCGCTGATCCGGGCGATCACCGACCTCGCCGAGGGCGTGTACGACGGGCTGACGCTCGGCGCCGAGGCCACCTTCGCCGCCGAGGGCGTCGACGGCCAGCTGCGCTACGACCCGATGTCCAACCGGCCCTTCATGGCCTACGGCGAGGGCGACTACGCGCGCCACTACCTCGACATCGTCGGCGCGGCGAAGGACCAGCCGATCTTCGCCCACGTCAACTGGTTCCAGAAGGACCCGGACGACGGCCACTTCCTCTGGCCCGGCTACCGCGACAACCTGCGCCCCCTGCTGTGGCTGCTGCAGCTCAGGAACGGCGAGGTCGAGGGCCGACGGACGGCCGTCGGCATCCTGCCGACCGAGGAGGAGCTCGACCTCGACGGGATGGACGTGCCGGCCGCCGACCTCGAGCGGATCCTCACGATCGACAAGGAGCGGTGGCAGCAGGAGATGGGCTTCCGCGAGGAGCACCTGTCCCAGTTCGACCGGATGCCCGAGGAGATCTGGGAGGCGCACCGCCGGGTCGCCGGCGACCTCGGCTCCACGGACTGAGCCATGCGACGTCGCACGCGCCACTAGGGTGGTGTCGTGCGACGTCGTGTCTCGGGGACTGCCGCGCCGGGGCCGGCCTCGTCCGACCTCAGGCGGGGTGGCCCTGCCCTGGCCGTGCCCTTCGGCATCGTGGCCGCGCTCGGGCTCTTCACCGTGCTCCTGCCGCCCTACGACCGGCCCTGGTGGGTGGCCGGCCTGGCAGCCGTCGTGCTGGCGCTGGTCGTCGTGCTCTTCGTCGTCAGCCGTCGTCACCCCGAACGCACCTGGCTCGACCCGGTCCCCGCCTACCTGCTCTTCCCCTACGCCGCCCTGGTGAACGACGCAGCCGGTGCGAGCAGCGGCGGCTCGTCCTCCGGCATGACGGTGCTGATCCTGATCCCGATCCTGTGGCTCGCGATCACGGGCACCCCCCGACAGCTGTGGATCGCCAGCGGCCTGGCCGTCGCGACCCTGGTCGTGCCGGTCGTCGTGATCGGACCGCCCGACTACACCTTCGGTGACTGGCGCCGGGCCCTCATGTGGGGCGCCGTCGCTCTCGTCATCGCGCCCGTGCTGCAGCGGATCGTGCGCGACCTCGAGCGACAGAGCCGACGCGCGCGCGTCTCCAACGAGCGCGTCGAGAAGCTCTTCGACGACGCCCCCCACGGGGTGGCCCTCCTCGACGCCTCCGGCTCCATCATCCGCGTGAACATCTCCATGGCCGTGCTGGTGGGCCTCGACCCGCCCGACATGGTGGGCCACCGGCTCGCCGCCTTCGAGACCCCGGGCGAGACCAGGATCGAGGACCACCTGGGGCGGCTGTTGCAGTACCGCGGCGAGCCCCTGCAGTCGGAGTGCCACCTCCGTGACTCCGGCGGCAACGACGTCAGCGTGTCGTTGAGCAGCACCGTCGTCGGTGATGCGCAGATGGGCGAGATCGTGATGGTCAACGTCGTCGACATCTCCGACCGGCGGCGCTACCTCGACCGCCTCGCGCATCTCGCCGACCACGACGTCCTCACCGGCCTCGCCAACCGTCGCCGCTTCGAGAGCGAGCTCGACCGGCACCTCGACCGCTGCCGACGCCACGGTCCGACCGGGGCGCTGCTCCTGCTCGACCTCGACAACTTCAAGCAGGTCAACGACACGCTCGGCCACAACGCCGGCGACCAGCTCCTCATCACCATCGCCGGGCTGCTCCGTCGCTCGATCCGCAGCACCGACGTCGTCGCGCGGCTCGGTGGCGACGAGTTCGCCATCCTGCTCACCGACTGCGACCAGCCCGACGCCGCGCGGGTGGCAGGCCTCGTCGTCGACCGGATCGCCACCCATGCCGCGACCCTCGACGGGGTCGCCCGGCGGGTGACCGCCAGCGTCGGCGCGGTGACGTTCCGGGCCGCCGCCGAGCACGCCGCGGACGTGCTCGCCCTCGCCGACATGACGATGTACGACGCCAAGGACGCCGGCCGCAACCAGGTGGTCGTCCTGTCCGAGGGCGACGAGCGCGGCCCCCGCACCGCCGCCCGGCTGCACTGGCAGAGCCGCATCGAGGCGGCGCTCGCCGAGGACCGCTTCGAGCTGCACCTCCAACCCATCATGCACATCCCCAGCGGCCGGATCAGCTCCGCCGAGGTGCTGCTGCGGCTGCGCGACGAGGGCGAGCTGGTCCCGCCGTCCCGGTTCGTCTACATCGCCGAGCGGGTCGGACTGATGCCGCAGGTCGACGCCTGGGTCGTCGACAAGAGCCTCGAGCTGCTGGCCCGGATGCGCCGCGACCACGACCCGTCGTTCGAGTTCGAGGTGAACCTGTCGGGCCACTCCATCGGCAACCCCGACATCGAGCGGGCGATCGTCGGCTCGCTGGCGACCCACGGTGTGGACCCGGCCGCGCTCATCCTCGAGATCACCGAGACCGCGGCGGTCGCCGACGTCGCGCTGGCGCGGACCTTCGCCGAGAGGATGACCGAGCTGGGCTGCGCGTTCGCGCTCGACGACTTCGGCGCCGGGTTCGGCTCGTTCTACTACCTCAAGCACCTGCTCTTCGACTACGTGAAGATCGACGGCGAGTTCGTGGCCCACGTCCACGAGTCCGCCGTCGACCGGACGATCATGCGCTCGATCGTCGGCATCGCCCGCGACCTGGGCAAGCGGACGGTCGCCGAGTTCGTCTCCGAGCCGGAGATCCTGCAGGTGTGCCGCGACGAGGGCGTCGACTTCGCGCAGGGCTACCTGATCGGGAAGCCTGTGCCCTTCGACCAGTTCGTCCTCGAGTTCATGCCATCCGCCATCGGGTCGGCTGCGAACGACTGAACGTGCGGGGCGTGCGTGCGCCCGCGACGAGAGCGAGAAGGAGGCGTCGGGCAGATGCAGTGGCTTCAGCGGTCCGTGGGCCTGGCGATCATCGGCCTGGCAGCGCTGGGGGCGGGTGCCCTGTGGGTGGCCGTCGCCGCGGGGGACCCCGAGGCCGGCCGCGCCCCCGACGAAGGACTCCTGTTCGGGATCTGGCGGGTCTTCTACGACACCGAGATGCCCGCGCCGCGGGTGCTGCTCGCCGCCGTGGGCGTCGCCCTGCTGCTCGCGGCCGGTGTCGCCGGCGTCGAGCGGCGCCTGCTCACCCGCGCCCGCCGCAGCGAGGACGGCAACCGGATGCCCCTCGCCCCCAAGCTCGTGATGACCGAGACCCGCGGCGAGTACGCCGGGGAGGTGACCATCACCGTCCTCATCCCGGCGCACAACGAGGAGGGCTGCATCTCCGAGACCCTGGCCTCGCTGCAGTCGCAGTCGCTGCCGCCCGCGCGGATCGTGGTCGTCGCGGACAACTGCAGCGACGGGACGGTCCGGTTGGCCCGCGAGGCGGGCGTCGACGTCTACGAGACGGTCGACAACAAGCACAAGAAGGCCGGCGGCCTCAACCAGGCGCTCGCGCGGGTCCTCCCCGGCCAGGGCGACAACGACTGCGTGATGATCATGGACGCCGACACCACGCTCGACGCCGGCTTCCTCGAGGGCGCCGCGAAGCGCCTCACCTACGACCGTGCGCTGATGGCGGTCGGCGGGCTGTTCTACGGCGAGGACGGCTTCGGCCTGATCGGCCAGTTCCAGCGCAACGAGTACACCCGCTACCAGCGCGACCTGCGTCGTCGACGGGGCCGGGTGTTCGTGCTCACCGGCACCGCGTCGGTGTTCCGACCGCGCGCGCTGCGCGCGGTGGCCGAGGAGCGGGGCAAGATCCTGCCCGGCGTCCCGGGCGACGTCTACGACACGATCGCCCTGACCGAGGACAACGAGCTGACGATCGCGCTCAAGACCCTGGGCGCCCTGATGATCTCGCCGAGCGAGTGCACGGTGGTCACCGAGGTGATGCCGTCCTGGCGGGGCCTGTGGGCCCAGCGGCTGCGCTGGCAGCGCGGCGCGCTGGAGAACCTCGGCGCCTACGGCCTGCGGCCGCAGACCTTCCGCTACTGGATGCAGCAGCTCGGCATCGGCTACGGCGTCATCGCCCTCGCCGCCTACCTGCTGCTGATCATCCTGATGGTCCTGGCGACCTCGAGCTGGGTGTGGTTCCCGTTCTGGATCGGGATCGGCCTGGTCTTCACCGTCGAGCGGGTCGTGACGGTGTGGCGCGGCGGGTGGAAGGCCCGGTTGCTGGGGCTCTCGCTCTTCCCGGAGCTCTTCTACGCGATGTTCCTGAACGTGGTCTACCTCAAGGGCATCTGGGACCTGTCCCTGGCCAGGCAGGCGGACTGGAAGCACGTCGTCCAGACCACGCCCGGCTCACGAGTGGAGCACTGACATGGCGGCCCTCGTCGTCCCGATGGGCGTGCTGCTGCCCGACAGCATCCTCCGCAACGACTTCATCGCCGTGCTGGCGGCCTTCGTCGCGATCAACACGGTCGTCTACGTGACGCTCGCCGTGGCGAAGATGCTGCCGAAGTTCTACCTCCGCGACTGGCTCGCGGCCAGCAACCGGCGCTCGGAGACCCGCAGCATCCACCCCGACGCCCCGGTCGGCGGACCGACGGGCGGAACGCTCGGCACACGCCTCGTCCAGCCCCACCGGCGTACGCGCAAGTAGCGAGACGCAGGTCACAGGTCTGTGATCGATCCAATATGTGCGCCGATTCACGAGCGTTAACGTCCGCGACAAGTCGCCGACAACGAGGCCGCGCGAACCGACCGCGACGCAAGCTGTGAGGAACCGGCATGACCGCAACCATCGAGACCCAGACGACGCCAGGCACGACTCCGCCGACCACCCACGCAGGCATCCTCGCCTGGGTCACCGAGGTGGCCGAGCTGACCCAGCCGGACGCCATCCACTGGTGCACCGGCTCCGACGAGGAGTGGGCGCACCTCACCGCATCCCTCGAGGCGACGGGCACCTTCACCCGCCTCAACCCCGACGTGATGCCCAACTCGTTCCACGCGGCCTCCGACCCCACCGACGTCGCCCGCGTCGAGGACCGCACCTACATCTGCTCGGTCGCCGAGCGTGACGCCGGACCCACCAACAACTGGATGGACCCGGCGAAGATGAAGGACCTCATGCGCGGGCTCTACGCCGGCTGCATGCGGGGTCGCACGATGTACGTCATCCCGTTCGTCATGGGCCACCTCGAGGCGGACCACCCGATGTTCGGCATCGAGGTCACCGACTCGGCCTACGTCACGGTCTCGATGCGCGTCATGGCCCGCATGGGCACCGACGTGCTGCGCCGCATCGAGGAGCTCGAGGCGGCGGGGGAGGACCCGAAGTGGGTGCCCGCCCTCCACTCCGTCGGCATGCCCCTCGAGCCCGGCCAGGCCGACGTCGCCTGGCCGTGCAACGACACCAAGTACATCGTCCAGTTCCCCGAGGAGCGGATGATCTGGAGCTTCGGCTCGGGCTACGGCGGCAACGCGCTGCTCGGCAAGAAGTGCTACGCGCTGCGCATCGCCTCGGTGATGGCGCGCGACGAGGGCTGGCTCGCCGAGCACATGCTCATCCTCAAGCTGACGTCCCCGCAGGGCGTGACCAAGTACGTCGCCGCAGCGTTCCCGAGCGCGTGCGGCAAGACCAACCTCGCCATGCTCAAGCCCACCATCCCGGGCTGGAAGGTCGAGGCGATCGGCGACGACATCGCCTGGATGCGCATCGGCGAGGACGGCCGCCTGTGGGCGGTCAACCCGGAGTTCGGCTTCTTCGGCGTCGCCCCGGGCACCAACGAGCACACCAACCCGCACGCCATGGAGACCATCCGCCAGGGCAACTCGGTGTTCACCAACGTCGCGCTGACCCCGGACGGCAACGTCTGGTGGGAGGGCCTGGAGAACACCCCGGCCGAGGCGACGAGCTGGAAGGGCGAGCGCTGGACGCCGCAGCTGGCCGAGGAGACCGGTGAGCTCTCGAGCCACGCCAACAGCCGCTACTGCACCCCGATCAAGCAGTGCTCGATCCTCGCCGACGAGTACGACGACCCGCGTGGCGTGCCGATCGACGCGATCCTCTTCGGCGGCCGCCGCAAGACCACCATCCCGCTGGTGACCGAGGCCCGCGACTGGAACCACGGCACGTTCATGGGCGCGACGCTCTCCTCGGAGACCACCGCCGCGGCGGTCGGTGCCGTGGGCGTCGTGCGCCGTGACCCGATGGCGATGCTGCCGTTCATCGGCTACAACGCCGGCGACTACTTCGGCCACTGGGTGGGCATCGGCAAGGACCACGACGCCGCCAAGCTGCCCAAGATCTTCTACGTCAACTGGTTCCGCCGCGGCGACGACGGTGGCTTCCTGTGGCCCGGCTTCGGCGAGAACAGCCGCGTCCTCAAGTGGGTCATCGAGCGCATCGACGGCCAGGCCGCCGCGGTCGAGACCCCGATCGGCCACGTGCCGGCGCCCGGGTCGCTCGACATCGACGGCCTCGACCTCACCGAGGCCGAGCTCGCGCAGGCCCTCGCGGTCGACGCCGAGGAGTGGAAGGCCGAGCTGCCGCAGATCCAGGAGTGGTTCGAGAAGTTCGGCGACGACCTTCCCGCAGTGCTCTGGAGCGAGCTCGACACGCTGAAGGCCCGCCTCGACGCCTGACGACAGACACCACGCCGACCCGCCGTCCCGGTGCTCCGGGCGGCGGGTCGCTGCGTGTCGCGGTCGCGCCCGGCGAGTGCCCGTTCCCGGTGCCTGCTGGGGCTGGTGTGGCACCATCCTCCCCACGGGGACGTCGTTCGAGCGGGAGTGAGCCATGCCCTTGGGGCCAGATGAGCGGATCGTGTTCGAGAAGCACGCGACGCCCCTCTACGAGGAGATCGTGACCGCCGGAGGCATCGACGCCTCCGACGCGCGCATCGTGGACCGGGGTGAGCTGCACGCCGCGTTCGAGCTGCTGGTCGAGGTGGGGCTCGTGGTCAGGAGCGACGACGGCGTGACCTGGCGCGCCGTCGACCCGGCCGCTGTCCAGGCCCGGGTGGTCGCTCCGCTCGGTCAGCAGGGCGCGGAGCTGATCGCGGAGTCCGCCCACTGGGCGCAGTCGTTCAACGCCCTCTCGCAGACCTGGCGTCGCTCACCGAGCGCCGTCGGCGCCCCCTTCACGGAGATCCGCGGGTTGCCGAGCATCAACGACTACCTGGCAGCCCTGGCCGGCGACGCGAGCGAGGAGGTGCTGACCGCGCAGCCGCAGTACCGGCGCGGGATCAAGCGGCTCAGCCAGGCGGGGGCTCAGGAGATCGAGGCGCTCAAGCGCGGCGTCCGTGTGCGCACGCTCTACCAGCACGCCGCGCGACGGGGGGCCGACACCCGTCGGTACGTCGCTGCGGTCACCGCCGCCGGCGCGGAGGTGCGCACCCTCGACGAGTTCTTCAACCGCCTGCTCGTCTTCGACCGGCGCGTCGCGGTCATCCCCGGCCACGAGGGCACCGACTCGGCGATGGTGATCAGCGACAAGTCGACCGTGGCCTACCTCGTCGACATGTTCGAGCGTCACTGGGAACGTGCCCGGCCCTTCACCAGCAGCGAGACGTCGCTGATGCGGGACATCGCGGCGGAGCAGCGGGCGATGACCATCCGGATGCTGCTCGAGGGGCGGGCCGACCCGGCGGGCGCCAAGCGGCTCGGCGTCAGTCCTCGCACCTACGCGGCCTACGTCGCGGACCTGAAGAGCGAGTTCGAGGTGGAGACGAGGTTCCAGCTCGGCTACGAGATGGGCAAGCGCGGCATCTCCGGCCGGGAGGCCGACACGCCCTCTGCCTGACGTCCTCGGGAAAGGGGTGAGGGCAGCACCTCCGTGGAGGTGCTGCCCTCATGCCGGGACGGGCCTGTGGGGGAGGCCGCCGGACCAGAACTCGTGGGGGGTTGAGGGGTCCGTGTCCCAGCTCTTCGTTGCGTGCCCATTCTAGGCACGACTGGCTTCGGTTCAGCGGGTGACGGTCCGCCCCCAGGTGATGTCGATCGCGCCGGCCGGAGCCGAGGTCGCGCCAACGAAGCCGAGACCGAGGGCTGCCACGAGGGCGGCGGCGGCGATACGGCGTACTGGGGTCATGGGGTTTCCACCTCTTGGTCTTGTCACAGGGGGCTGACTTTGTCCATTGTCACCCACCGCGATCGGCCACGTCCCGTCCAGTCGGCTGCAGTTCTGTGCATTGCAGGTTCCTGCAAATGCATGCACTGCCAACCGGGTCGGCCCCCTCGGTGCGAGGGGGCCGACGCTGGCGGAGGCGGAGGGATTTGAACCCTCGATGGGGTTTTAGCCCCAAACCCGCTTAGCAGGCGGGCGCCATAGACCGGACTAGGCGACGCCTCCATGCCCGACCACGGCCGGGCGGACAGAAGGTTACAAGGCCCGGCGTGCGCGCGCCGAATCAGGTCACAGTTTGCGGAGGCCGTGTCCGCGCTGCAGGTGGTCCTGGACGTCCCGGACGAAGGCCTCGCGGTCCGCGGCGAGCATCTGGACGGGGATGGTGGTCGTGCGGCCGTCGCGCAGGCGCAGCACGACGACCGGGGCCTCGGCAACCGTCATGGTGACGGCGTCCTCGACGTCCTTCCAGCGGCCCGAGGCGACCCCGACGCCCCGCACCCACTGGACGCGGTAGCCCTCGGGCGTCATCCGCACCACCCAGCCCCGGGTGCGCCACGCCCACCAGCAGCCGACCAGCACGGCCACCGTGAGGAGGACCGGGACCAGCAGGAAGACGGTGTGCAGGTCGAGGACGGCGATGGCCAGCGTGCTCGCCAGGATGACCACGGCCACCAGGCACAGCACCACGCCCAGCAGCCGCGCCGCGACGGCGGGGGCGAGGCGGTGCACGGTGGCGGTCTCGGTCGTCACGGCGACGATTTCACCACGGGCGCCACCCGCCCCCGGCGCGCGGGTCCCGCCACCTGCCCGCGTACGCCGGACCCGCCCGCGCGGTTGGGTAGAGTCCCGCGGTGTGCGGCGCCCCGGCGTCGTACGAGGAGGGGTGCCGGAGCGGCCGATCGGAACCGCCTTGAAAGCGGTCGTAGGGAGACCTACCGCGGGTTCGAATCCCGCCCCCTCTGCTGAGCCCCTTCGCGCAGCGAAGGGGCTCAGCAGAGGCCGCTTGAACGCGAGAGCGTGAGCGGAGCGAGCGCCCCGCCGTCACAACCCGCCCGAGCAGGCCGGGAGGGCGCGGCTGCCACGGACGGTGCTGACGGAGGACATCTCACGACCCTAGGGACGTGCACCGCTCCGCGCGAGGCGTTTGCGTCGAGGCCGACCGGGGCGCGCCACCGGGCGGCGCGGGCGAGGCTAGGCTCGCCCGGGTGACGACCTGGTTCGAGTCCCCGGACGACGCCGCGGCCCGGCTGCGCGAGACCGGCTACCTCACCGACGACGCCACGGCGCTGACGGCGTACCTCGCGGGCGCGCTCGAGAAGCCGCTCCTCGTCGAGGGCCCGGCGGGCGTCGGCAAGACCGAGCTCGCCAAGGCGGTGGCCCGGGCCGCGGGCGCCGAGCTCGTGCGGCTGCAGTGCTACGAGGGCCTCGACGAGGCGCGGGCCCTCTACGAGTGGAACTACAAGAAGCAGCTGCTGCGCATCCAGGCGTCCGGCGGCGACCAGTCGTGGAGCGAGACCCACGACGACATCTTCACCGAGGAGTTCCTGCTGACCCGGCCGCTCCTCAGCGCGATCCGGCGCGACGAGCCGACGGTGCTGCTGGTCGACGAGGTCGACAAGACCGACATCGAGGTCGAGGGCCTGCTGCTGGAGGTGCTCAGCGACTTCCAGGTCACCATCCCCGAGCTGGGCACGGTCACCGCCACCCGCCGTCCGTTCGTGGTGCTGACGTCCAACGCGAGCCGCGAGCTGTCCGAGGCGGTCAAGCGCCGCTGCCTGTTCCTGCACCTCGACTACCCGGACGCCGAGCGCGAGCGGGCGATCGTCACCAGCCAGGTGCCGCGGCTCGACGACAAGGTGGTCGCCCAGCTCGTCGACGTCGTCGTACGCCTGCGCGAGCTCGAGCTCAAGAAGGCCCCGTCGATCGCGGAGTCCGTCGACTGGGCGCGCACGCTGGTGGCGCTGCAGGTCGGCGACCTCGACGAGACCACCGTCGCCCGCACCCTCGGCGTCGTGCTCAAGCACGCCTCCGACCAGCAGCGGGCGGCCAGGGAGCTGAAGCTGGCCGCGAAGTGAGCCTGCTCGACACCCACATCGGCTTCGTGGAGGCGCTGCGCTCCGCGGGCCTGTCGGTGTCGCTGGCCGAGGGCCTGGACGCGATCAGCGCGCTGGAGAAGGTGCACTGGCACGACCGCGAGACCGTGCGCGCTGCCTACGCCGCCACCCTCGTGAAGCGGCAGCCGCAGCGCATCACGTTCGACGCCGTCTTCGACATCTACTTCCCGCGGCTCATCGGCAGCGGCGTGGCCGGGGACGGCCTCGAGCCGGCCGGCGGGCCCCAGGACACCGGGCCGGACCTCGAGCGCTTCCGTGAGGCGCTGGCCGACGCCCTGGCCTCCGGGGACCAGCAGGCGTTGCAGGATCTTGCAGTCGAGGCGGTCGCCCGCTTCGGGGCGATGCCCGGCCGCGGGCCCGGCCTGTCGAGCTGGTCGGCCTACACCTCGCTCCAGCGGGTGTCGCCCGCCGAGCTGATCGACCGGCTCGTGCAGGGGCTGCTCGGTCAGGGCCTCGACGACGAGCAGGCCCAGCGCACGGCCGGGCGCCGGGTCGGCGACTTCACGCGGCTGGTCGAGGGCGACGCCCGGCGGCGCATCGCCGAGGAGAAGGGTCCCGAGCACGTCACCGACGTCACCGTCCGGCCGACCATCGACCGGCTCGACTTCACCGCCGCCCGCCGCAGCGACCTCGAGGAGATGCGGCGGGAGATCTACCCCCTGGCCCGCCGGCTCGCAGCGAGGCTGACGAAGGAGCAGCACGCCCGCCGACGCGGACCCCTCGACGTACGCCGCACCGTGCGCGCGTCGATCGCGACGGGCGGGGTGCCGCTGACCACCCACCACCGTCCGAAGCGCCCGCACCGCACCGACCTGGTCGTGCTCTGCGACGTCAGCGGCTCGGTGGCCAACTTCGCGCAGTTCACCCTGATGCTGGTGTTCGCGCTGCGGGAGGCCTTCAGCGGGGTGCGGGCGTTCACCTTCGTCGACGACGTCGTCGAGGTGAGCGACAGCTTCCGGCCGGGGGCCGACGTGGTCGAGGTGATGGAGTCGCTGTCCGGGCGGATCTCGCAGGCGGCCCTGTGGGGGCGCACCAACTACGGCCGGGCGCTGACCCGGTTCGCCGAGGAGCACCCCGACGCCGTCGGGCCGCGGTCGTCGTTGCTGGTGCTGGGCGACGGGCGGTCCAACTACAGCGACCTCGCGCTGCCCGTCCTGGCCGACCTCGCCGGTCGGGCGCGGCACGCGTGGTGGCTCAACCCCGAGCACCCCCGCCACTGGGGCACGGGTGACAGCGCGGCTGACCGCTACGGCGAGATCGTCGCGATGGTGGAGTGCCGCAACCTCGCCCAGCTCGGCGAGTTCGTGCACGGCATCGTCTGAGGGAGGCCTCAGCCGGCGAGGAAGCCGAGGTCCTGCATGCGGGTGATCTCGGCGCGCAGCTCCGGGTGGGCGGCGCTGTCGGCGGCACGCGCACCGGTGACGTAGAGCTGGGTGCCCTCGGCGCCGGCTGCGTCGAAGACGACCGTGAGCCGGTTGGTCGTCGAGGCGTTGATGAGCGACCCGAGCAGCACCACCGGGTCGGAGCGGTCCTCCAGCGACAGCACGCGGGTGGCCGCGGGGATCCGCGGCACCTGGGCGGACGGGGCGCCGGCGGTGACGACCTGGTCGACCACGAAGCGCGTCGAGCGGGCGGTCGCGGCGATCTCGGTGGCGATCGCGCCACCGGCCGCGGAGCCGACGAGCATCACCCGGGCGTCGTCCTCGGTGACCGAGGCCTCGATCGCCCGTACGACCTGGCTGATCGACGTCGTCGGGTCGGCGCCGACGAGGCGCAGCCGCCCGGCGTCGTGGGTGAGCGAGCCGGGTAGGTAGGCGATGTAGCGGCCCGCGCCGACGCGCTGGACGCTGATCTTCCTGTCCTCGGCGAGCAGGTTGGCCATCAGCTCCTCGAGCGAGCGCGGGGCGGTGCCGGCGCTGCTGTCGACCTCGGCCTCGGGGATCTCCGCCTCGACGAACGACCCCGCGGAGTCGCGGAAGGCCGACACGGCGTCGGTGGGGAACGGGTCCACGCCGATCGCCCGCAGGCCGCCACGCGCCGCGTGGGCGCCCTGGTCGGAGGCGAGCGCCCCGGCGGTGAGGACCGAGCGCATCTGCAGCCCGTCGAGCAGGCCGCCTCCACCGGAGAGGTGGTCCATCAGGTCGGGGTTGTTCTCGGCGAGCTCGTTGAGGTAGGCGGTGACGTCGTCACGGTCGAGGGTGTCGGTCTCGATGAAACCGGCGCTGACGATGGCGCCGCCGAGGGCGACCTCGGGGGCGAGGTAGCCGATCGCGCGGCCGGCGATGGAGCCGAGCGTCTTGTAGGCAGCCTGCTGCAGCTCGTCGATCCATCGGTAGGTGAGGACCGTGGCGCGTACGACGAGCGCGTCGGCGTCGAGCTCGACCGAGCGGGTCAGCAGTCCGTTCTTGCCCGTCGTGGCGGCGCGGATGTCCTCCTCGGCCTCGCCCCAGGTCCCCTTCGACAGCTCCCCGGAGTCGACGACGTCGTCGTCGGCGAGGATCTCGGTGCCGAGGCGGGCACGGGTGCGCATCTCGTTGCCGGAGGTGTCGAACAGGTCGGCCAGCGCCAGCATCTGGTCGTACTTGTCGGCGGCGACCGATGCCGAGGAGTCCTCCGGCGGGCCGTCGTGGGTGCGGGGGATGTCGAGGTCGCTCATGTCGGGTCCCTGCGGCGTTGTCGGACGGGGGAGCGCAGCGGGGGAGGCCGAGAAGGCCGTGGGGTGGCTTCATGTCGGGGTGTCCTCCGGGGCCGTGACCTGCGCGAGCACGGGCGCCAGCTCGGTGGCGAGGTGGTCGGGGTCGACGCGGACGACCGCGACGCGTGCGCCGTCGTCGTCGTGGCGGGGGGTGAGGGAGTGCCAGCCGTCGCGGAGCAGCACCCAGGACACGACGCCGACGGACGTCGTCGCGCGCTCGGACACCTCGGCGGCGAGGATCCGCATCCGGCCGCGACCCTCGGTGTGCACGGCCGACACGGCGTCGGCGGCCTCGGCCCCGCTGATCTCGCGACCGTCGGCGACCACCACCCCGCCGGCGGACTGGGCGACCAGCACCGGCACCAGGTCGGCGCGGCCGGAGCGCAGCGCCTCCCCGACCGAGTCGGCGAGGGCGTAGGGGACGTCGAGGTGGGCCGGCACGTGCGTCGGGCCGATCGGGAGGTCCTCAGGAGGGGCCGTGACCCGGGCGAGCTCGGTGGTCCACAGGTCCACGGGGAACCAGGCCAGCTCGAAGACGATGCCGTCGCAGGTCGACAGGCTGGCGACGGCGCCGCCGGCCTGTCGGTGCCAGGCCTTCACCTGGGTGGTCCCGGCGGACACGTCGATGTCGAGCGCCAGCCGGGGCGTCGCGAGCAGCCCGACGGCACCGACGATTCCGGGGTCGGCGCCCGCGTCGGTCACCAGGCCGCGTCGGCGCAGGGTGTCCTCCGGGTCGTGGAGCGTGCGGAGGGCGTCGGTGTAGGCGGAGTCCTCCACCGAGCCGCGGCTCTTGCCCAGGCGACCGGACAGCGAGCCCGCGTCGTCGGCCTCGTCGGCACCGGTGGGCAGGTCGAAGGGCAGCGGGGCGCCGCCGGCGAGCTCGGCGACGAGGCGGAGCTCGGGCAGCGTGAGCGCCAGCCGGCGCGCCATCGCGTCGATGAAGCTGGTGGGCGGCGGCGGAGGCGTGGTCAGGTCGATGGTCACCATGTCAGAGTCCCGGCAGGGTCACGGTCAGCCAGTCCTTGTGACCGGCCGGGGGAGGGTCGAAGGCGAGAAGGGCGGCGTCGGTCTCGTCGGCCTCGACCGGGATCCCGTCGGGCCCGGACGCCTCGCTGGCTCGGGTGCGGGCGTCCTCGACGAGCGTCGTGGCCTTGTGGGCACGTACGTCGATCGCCTCCTTGAGCGTGTCGACCTCCGCGAGGTGCCGGGCGAGCGAGTCGGCGGCGGTCTCGTGGTGGGCGGCGGCGGTGCGGAGGTGCGAGGCGCGCTCCTTGATGCGCTCGCGCATCGCGTCGGCGGCCTTGCCGTGCCACGGCACGGCCTCGGCCTGGGACACGAGGCGGGCGGCCAGGGCCCGGATGTCGCCGCCCTGCTCGCGAAGCTGCGCCACGCGCTTGCGGCCCGCGGCGGTGTCGCCGTACATCGATCACTCCCTCTCGTCCGGGCACGCCTACCCCGTCAGCGCGACCTCAAACGTCCTCTCCCGGCATGCGATTGTGCCGCAACCGGCCCCCGGCGCGCTCGGACCGGACCGTCCGGGCGCGGTCGAGGCGGCCGGGACGTGCATGGTCGGCCGATAGGATCCAGTCCGCCCCGCAAGCCGCAGAGCGATCCAGAGGTCACATGACGTTCGACGTCCACCAGCTCGACGAGTTCGTGCTGGTCGGTGCGGTCGTGACCCTCGCGGCGATCCTCGCGGTACGGGTCTCGGCGCGCGCGGGGCTGCCGTCGCTGCTCATCTACCTGTTCATCGGCGTCCTGCTCGGCGAGGGTGGACCCTTCGGCATCCCCTTCGACGACGCCCAGCTCGCCCACGCGCTCGGGTTCGGGGCGCTCGCGGTCATCCTGGCCGAAGGTGGCCTGACCACCGAGTGGCGGCAGATGCGCTCGAGCGTCGCCCTCGGCCTGTCGCTCGCGACGATCGGGGTGGCGGTGTCGGTCGCGGTGGTCGCCGTGGGCACCCACTACCTCCTCGGCCTGCCGTGGGAGCTGGCGATCCTGCTCGGCGCGATCTGCTCGCCCACCGACGCGGCCGCGGTGTTCTCCGTCCTGCGTGCGCTCCCGCTGCCCAGACGTCTCACCGGGGCGCTCGAGGCCGAGTCCGGGCTCAACGACGCGCCGACCGTCGTGCTCGTGGGGATCATCTCCACCGGGGCCGTCGGGGAGGCGGGACTGCTCGAGACCAGCGGCCTCATCGTCTTCGAGCTGATCGCCGGCGGGGTGATCGGCGCGGCGATCGGTGTGGGCGGCGCGTGGGTGATGCGGCGGGCGGCCCTCCCGTCCTCCGGCCTGTACCCGCTCGCGGTCCTGTGCCTCGCGTTCACGGCGTACGGCGCCGCGTCGGCCGTGCACGCCTCCGGGTTCGCCGCGATCTACGTCGCCGCGCTGATCCTCGGCAACAGCGAGCTCCCGCACCGGGTCGCGACCCGCTCCTTCTCCGAGGGAGTGGCGTGGCTGGCCCAGATCGGGTTGTTCGTGATGCTCGGGCTGCTCCTCTCGCCGTCGCGCATCGACCTCCACACCGTCGTCCAGGCGCTCGCCACCGGCCTCGTGCTCACGCTCGTGGCCAGACCGCTGTCGGTCGTCGTCAGCAGCATCGTGCAGCCCATGGGGCGGCGCGACCTGGCGTTCCTGTCGTGGGCCGGCCTGCGCGGTGCGGTGCCGATCGTGCTGGCCACCATCCCGTTGTCGGAGGGCGTGGACGGCGCCGAGGAGCTGTTCGACATCGTCTTCGTGATGGTCGTCGTCTACACGCTGCTGACGGGCCCGACCCTGCCGTGGGTGGCCCGGACCCTGGGCGTCGCCCGGCGCTCGGAACCACGAGGCCTCGAGGTGGAGGCGGCGCCGCTCGACCGGGTCGCCGCCGACCTCCTGCAGGTGACGATCGCGCCCACCTCGAAGATGCACGGCGTCGAGGTCGGCGAGCTCCGGCTGCCGAAGGGGGCATCGGTCTCGCTCGTGATCAGGTCCGGCGAGGTGCTCGTCCCGGAGCGTCGTACGGTCCTGCGGCACGGCGACGACCTGCTCGTGGTGACGCCGCGCAAGCAGCGCGAGGCCACCGAGGCGCGGATGCGCCAGGTCTCCGACAACGGCCGACTGGCGCAGTGGGTCGGCGACCCGAAGCGTCGCGACAAGGACTAGGCCGGACCAGCCGGCCCGGCTCGTCACTCCGAGCCGGTGGCCTTGCACCAGGTCGCGTCGGCCTCGGCGACCACGGACTCGACCTGCTTCTTCTTCAGCGACTGGAACTTCTCGCCGACGACGACGACGATGCCGGGACCGAGCTCGTCGCCCTGGACGACCTGCGCGCGCTTGAACTGCCGCTGCACGAGCACGACCGCCGGGTTGTCCGGCTGGGAGGACCAGATCTGGGTGGTGGCCGCGGGGAGCGGGGAGTCGCCGACGGTGCCCTGCACGAAGCCGCGCTCGGTGAGCTGGGCGGCGGTGGCCCCGGCGAGGCCGCTGCGCTTGCTGCCGTTGAAGACGCTGACCACGACCTGGTCGCGGCGCACCTCCGACCCGGCGGGCACCGTCGCGTCCTCGCAGATCGCGACCGGCTCGTCCTGGGGGAACGGCTCGGTGAACGCGGCCCATCCCCACACCGCGGCGGCCAGCACCAGCACGGCGAGGCCGGCCAGCGTGAGGGCCGACCGAGCGGCACCCGTCATTCGTCGGCCGCCTGGTGGACGCGCGCGTGCAGCACGCTGCGCTGCTGGAGCGCGGCGCGGAGGGCACGGTGCAGGCCGTCCTCGAGGTAGAGGTCGCCCCTCCACTGCACGACGTGGGCGAACAGGTCGCCGTAGAACGTCGAGTCCTCGTCGAGGAGCGTGTCGAGCCTGCAGGGTGTCCTTGGTGGTCACCAGCTCGTCGAGGCGCACCTGGCGCGGGGGCAGGTCGGCCCAGCCGCGCGAGTCGAGCCCGTGGTCGGGGTAGGGGCGGCCGTCGCCCACCCGCTTGAAGATCACGCCGGTGATCATAACGACGCCCCCTCACGGGGCCTCGTCCTCGTCTTCGCCCGTGACTAGGCTCGCGACATGAGCGAGACGCCCGAGGCCGAGCCCATCCCGTCCGCCCCCGCCGAGGAGACCGACCGCGAGCGCCCCGGTGTCCGACCAGGTCCCGGCCCCGGCGCCGACCTCTCGGACCCCATCTCCGAGGCGGTCGCGCCCGGCTACCGCTTCGACGGCGACGCCCTCGAGCTCGGCGGGCTGATGCTGAACGCCGACGACCTCAGCGACGTGCGCATCCGCATCCCGCTGGGGATGCTCAACCGCCACGGCCTCGTCGCGGGCGCCACCGGCACGGGCAAGACCAAGACCCTGCAGCTGCTCGCCGAGCAGCTCAGCGCCAACGGCGTGCCCGTCTTCGCCGCCGACATCAAGGGCGACCTGTCCGGCATCAGCGTGCCGGGCGAGCCCAGCGACAAGCTCACCGCGCGCACCGCCAGCGTCGGCCAGGAGTGGACGGCGACCGGCTTCCCGACGGAGTTCTACGCGATCGGCGGCCAGGGCGTCGGCGTACCCGTCCGCGTGACGATGAGCGCGTTCGGCCCGACCCTGCTCGCGAAGGTGCTGGGCCTGAACGAGACGCAGGAGTCCTCGCTGGGCCTGGTCTTCTACTACTGCGACAAGCAGGGACTGCCGCTGCTCGACCTCGCCGACCTGCGCGCGGTCCTGCAGTACCTCACCGGCGACGCGGCCGGGAAGGCCGAGCTCAAGACGATCGGCGGGCTCTCGCCCCAGACCGCCGGCGTGATCCTGCGCGAGCTGGTCGCGTTCGAGGCCCAGGGTGCCGACGTGTTCTTCGGCGAGCCGGAGTTCGAGACCAAGGAGTTCCTGCGCACCGCCGAGGACGGCCGCGGCATCATCAGCCTCCTCGAGCTGCCCAACCTGCAGGACCGTCCCGCGCTCTTCTCGACCTTCCTGATGTGGCTGCTCGCCGACCTCTTCCACGACCTGCCGGAGGAGGGCGACCTCGACAAGCCCAAGCTGGTCTTCTTCTTCGACGAGGCGCACCTGCTCTTCAACGACGCCTCCGACGCCTTCCTCGACCAGATCGCGCAGACCGTGCGGCTCATCCGGTCCAAGGGCGTCGGCGTCTTCTTCGTGACGCAGTCGCCCACCGACGTCCCGGACGACGTGCTCGGCCAGCTCGGCTCGCGCATCCAGCACCAGCTCCGCGCCCACACCCCCAACGACGCCAAGGCCCTCAAGGCGACCGTCAACACCTACCCCAACAGCGCGTACGACGACCTCGGCGCGGTCATCACGTCGCTCGGGATCGGTGAGGCGGTGGTGACGGTGAT
Organism: uncultured Actinomycetota bacterium; assembly: GCA_963701485.1. GTDB lineage: Bacteria > Actinomycetota > Actinomycetes > Propionibacteriales > Nocardioidaceae > Nocardioides. Next base: position 151,245 of record CAVPAA010000001.1, on the reverse strand, counting down.
GAACGAGCGCGGTGCGCCGACCCCCGTCGCCTGGACGCGGCTGCGCGCCCCCGAGTCGCTGATGGACCCGGCGCCCACCGCCGAGATGGAGGCCGCGGTCAAGGCCTCGCCGCTCACCGCGAGGTACGCCGAGGCGATCGACCGCGAGTCCGCCCGCGAGCTGCTCGCCAAGAAGCTCGAGGAGGGTGCCCGCAAGGCCGCGGAGGACGCCCGCGTCAAGGAGATGGCGCGCGAGCAGAAGAACGAGCGCGTGACCAAGAAGGCCGAGCGGGCGCCGAAGGAGGAGGACGGCATGGTGGAGAGCGTCGTGAAGTCACGTGCCTTCAAGGACTTCATGAGCACCGCCGCCCGCGAGATCGCGCGGGGCATGTTCAAGAGCGGCCGGCGCTAGCTCCACGTCGGAGCGGTGCGCCAGCCACGTTCCGCAGGCCCGGGACGTGGGTGAGGCACCGCTGGCCGGCGCGTCGGCGTACGACACGCCCCGAGCGGTGCGCCAGCCACGTTCCGACGAGGCGGAAAGGTGGCTCACGCACCGCTCGAGCGGTCACATGGTCGGGTCGAGCCAGGCCAGCTGCGCGGTCTGGGTGCCGCCGTCGCGGGTGACGACGCGGGCGCGGCCCTCGGGGGCGGGCTGGGGGCGGAGGTTGCCGATCAGGACGCCCTCGTCGCGGGGTCCCGAGAGCATCACGCCGGGCATCGCGAGGTCGCGCAACGACTGGATGACCGGCTCGTAGAGCGCGCGGGAGGCACCACCCGTACGACGTGCCACGACGACGTGCAGGCCGACGTCGCGGGCCTGGGCCATCAGCGGCTGCAGCGAGGACACCGGTGAGGACTGCGCGGTCGCCACGAGGTCGTAGTCGTCGACCACCACGAACACCTCGGCACCCGTCCACCACGACCGGCTGCGCAGCTGGTCGGGCGTCACGTCGGGGCCGGGGATGCGGCCCTCGAGGTAGCTCGCGATGTCCTTCAGCGTGGGCGTCGCCTGGGTCGCCGAGGTCAGGTAGTTGAGGAGGTACTCGTCGGGCACCTCGCCGAGCAGCGAGCGCCGGTAGTCGACGAGGACGATCTGCGCCTCCTTCGGCGTGCGGGTGCGCATGATCTCGTGGACGTACGCCCGCAGCAGCGCGCTCTTGCCCGACTGGCCGTCGCCGAAGATGAGCATGTGCGGCTCGGCGTCGACGTCGAGGCCGACCGGTGCGAGCTCCTTCTCGTTGATGCCGAGCAGGATCTGCTTCTGCGGCAGCTGCCGGCGCACGGCGTCCTCGCGGACCGCCTCGAGGGTGACCTTCTCGGGCAGCAGGCGCAGCTTGGGGCCCTGCGGGCCCGTCCAGGCCGCGGCCATCCGGTCGATGAGGTGGTCGACGCCGTCACCGAGGGTGTCGGCGCTGCCGTCACCGTCGATGCGCGGCAGCGCGCCGAGGAAGTGCAGCTTGGACGGCACGAGTCCGCGACCGGGCCGGCCGACCGGGACGAGCGCCGCGACCTTGCGGTCGATCTCGGAGTCGAGCGGGTCGCCGAGGCGCAGCTCGAGCTTGGAGCCGAAGACGTCGCGCATCGCGGCGCGGTAGTCGGCCCACCGGGTCGAGGCGGTGACGATGTGGAGGCCGAAGGTCAGGCCGCGCGCGGCGAGCTGCTGGATCTCCATCTCGAGGTCGTCGAACTCCGCGCGCAGCGTGCTCCAGCCGTCGATGACGAGGAAGACGTCGCCCCACCCGTCGTCGGCACGGCCCTGCGTACGACGCGAGCGGTAGGTCTCGATCGAGTCGATGCCGTTCTCGCGGAAGTAGGCCTCGCGCCGGTCGACGATCCCCTCGACCTCGGCCATGACCCGACGCACGACGTCGGGCTCCGAGCGGGTCGCGACACCACTGACGTGGGGGAGGCGGGTCAGCGGCGCGAACGTGCCGCCGCCGAAGTCGAGCACGAAGAACTGCGACTCCATCGGCGTCGTCACCAGCGCCATGCTCGTGACGATGCTGCGCAGCATCGTGCTCTTGCCCGAGCGCGGTCCGCCGACCACGGCGACGTGGCCGGCCGCGCCGGTGAGGTTGAGCGTCATCGTGTCGCGGCGCTGCTCGCGCGGGCGGTCGACGGTGCCGAGCGGGATGACCAGGCCCGGCACGTTGCGCCACTGCGGCGACGTCAGGCCGAGGTCGGGGCTCTCGACGAGGTCGGGCATGAGCTCGTCGAGCGTGTCGGGGACGTCGAGCGGCGGCAGCCACACCTGGTGCGCCGCCGGGCCCTTGCCGACCATGCGCGTGACGGCGATGTCGAGCAACGAGGGCTGCTCGCCCTGGTGGGGCTGCGGCGTCGCGACCTCGGTGACCTCCTCGGTCGGCTCGAGGGCCTGCACCTCGGAGATCGTGAAGGGCAGGATGCCGCGGATCGCGCCGCCCTCGTCGCGGGTGACGCGGGTGCGGCTCGACGGGGGCCCCGAGACGTACGCCGCCTTGAAGCGCAGCAGCGTGGACTGGTCGGGCTTGAGGTAGCCCAGGCCCGGGACGGCGGGCAGCTCGTAGGCGTCCGGCACGCCGAGGACGGCCCGGGACTCCCCGGCCGAGAACGTGCGGAGGCCGACGCGGTAGGACAGGTGGGACTCCAGGCCGCGCAGCCGGCCCTCCTCGAGCCGCTGCGACGCGAGCAGCAGGTGCAGGCCGAGCGAGCGGCCGAGGCGGCCGATGGCGACGAAGAGGTCGATGAACTCCGGCTTGGCCGAGAGCATCTCGGAGAACTCGTCGACGACGATGAACAGCGACGGCATCGGCTCGAGCGGCTCGCCGTTGGCGCGGGCCTTCTCGTAGTCGCGCACCGACGCGTAGTTGCCGGCGTCGCGGAGCAGCTCCTGGCGCCGGGTCATCTCGCCGGAGAGGGCGTCCTGCATGCGGTCGACCAGGGTGAGCTCGTTGGCGAGGTTGGTGATGACGGCCGAGACGTGCGGCATGTCGGCCATGCCGGCGAAGGTCGCACCACCCTTGAAGTCGACGAGGACGAGGTTGAGCTGCTCGGAGGAGTGCGTCATCACGAGGCCGAGCACGAGCGTGCGGAGGAACTCCGACTTGCCGGAGCCGGTCGCGCCGATCACCAGGCCGTGGGGGCCCATGCCCTGCTGGGCGGACTCCTTGATGTCGAGGTGGATCAGGCCGCCGGAGTCACCGATGCCGATCGGCACGCGCAGCCGGTCGCGCGCCGGGCGCGGCCGCCAGGCGGTCGCCGGGTCGTAGCTGAAGATGTCGCCGAGCCCGAGCAGGTCCATGTGGTCGGGGGTCGTCGAGGTGATGTCGACGGCGCCGCCGGCCGAGGACGACTCGGCGCTCGCGGTCTTGAGCGGCGCGATGCGCCGGGCGAAGGCCTCGGCGGTGGCGATGTCGCACTGGTCGGCGAGGGCGCGGATCGGCTCACCGCGCAGTCGCAGGGCGCTCACCGGGCGCTTGCCGAGCTCGTCGGGGGCGTCGGCGAACTCCAGGCGCAGGCGCGTGGAGTCCTCGAGCTCGTCCCACCGGCTCGGCAGGTCGAGCAGCGTGACGCCGTGCAGGCCGTCGGGCGGGACGATGTGGTTGCCGGGCGGCAGGTGGCCGCCGTCGATGACCAGCAGGATGTGCGGCGTGGCGGCGCGCTCGTCGGCGCCGAAGCGGGGCCGGTCGCTCAGGTCGGGCGGGAGCAGGCTGCCGAGGTCGTCGAGGGAGGTCGAGACCAGGCGCATCGGCCCGACCGCGTCGGCCTCGCGGGTGCTCTGCGCGTGCGGCAGCCACTTCACCCAGTCCCAGTGGGTGAGGTTCTGCTCCGAGCTCAGCACCGCGACGATGAGCTGGTCGGGGTTCTGGAACGCCGTCGCCGAGCAGATCATCGCGCGCGCCGTCGAGCGGACCTCCTCGGCGTCGCCGCACAGCTCGATCCGGTCGAAGGCGCGCAGGTCGATCGACGCCGGCAGGTTGGGCTGCAGGCGGTGCACGACGAGGAGCCGGTGCAGGGCGGACGCGGCGGCCGGGTCGACCTGGTCCACCGGCGCGCTCTCCGGGGGCACCAGCTCGAGCGACAGCGGCTGCGAGCACAGGCCGTAGCGCACGTGCAGGAAGTTGTCGTCGGACGCGGTGTGCTCCCACAGCCGGGTGCGGTCCTCGGCCAGGGAGGGCAGCGCGGAGGGCTCGGGGTGGTGCCAGTTGAGCGCCCGCCGCTGCTGGTCGGCGGCATCGCGCGCGACCTTGCGGATGTTGCTGAGGTAGCGCAGGTACTCGGTGCGCGAGCCGGTCACCTGCTGCGCCCGCTGCTTACGCTGCCGGTCGATCTGGACGATGATGAAGCCGAGCGTGGCGAACAGGAACATGCCGGCCGCGAGGAAGCTGCGGCTCTTGTTGGAGCCACCCATCGTCGCGACGAGCACGATGGAGCCGAGGCTGCCGAGCATCGGGATGGCGTTCATCAGCACGCCGCCGGCGCCCTCGCCCTCCTGCAGCTCCGGCGGCGGCTGCAGCACGATCTGGCCGCCCGGCATCTCCGGCTCGTCGAGCCTCTGACCGCCCCGCAGTGTCGTGCTCAACGCGTCCCCCAGTGCCGTGCCCGATGAAGTCGCGATGATGATAGGTGCTGCCGCGCCCGCCGCACCTGCGACTACTCTCCAGCGGGGTGGTGCTCGTTCCGTGGGCAACGCAGAGGGGGAATCCGTGTCGGACGTCGCGATGTCCAGCAGTGCTCGCGCGACCATCGCGCTGAGCATCCACGGCCCGGCCGGGGTGCTCGACCTCGTCGTGCCCGCGGGAGCGACCGCCGTCGACGTCGCACGGGAGTACGCCAAGCAGGCCGACGTACCCGGCATCCCGCTGCTGCAGACCGCCCTCGGCGAGCGGCTCAACGCCACCGTGCCGCTGGGCGAGGCGGGCATCCAGCCCGGTGACGTGCTCGTCGCGACGACCGGGGTGCACCGGCCGCGCCGGGTGACCCTCCTCCAGGCCGCCAAGAACGCACCGGAGAGCCCTGAGCTCGCGGCGATGATCGCCTGGGTAGCGGCCCTGGTCGCCGCCCTCGCCGCCTGGTACGCCGGCCGCGCGGGCGACGACGCCGTGCGCACCGTCGCCGTCGGGGTGCTGCTCGCCTGCGCGATCGCCGGCGTGCTGCCGCTCGGTCGCCACGCCCGGCAGCGGGCGGCCGCCGCACCGGCGTTCGCCGCCGCCGCGGCGTTCGCGGCGCTGTACGAGCCCGGCATCCACCTCCTCCCGGCCGTCCTCGGTGCCGCCGGCATCTCGGCCGCCGTCGTCGCGGGCATCGGCCGTGCCCTGTCGGTGCACGACGACGAGGTGAGCACGGTGTGGATCGTCAGCGGCCTCACGGTCTTCGCCTGCTGCGCCGTGCCGGCGATGCTCGGCTGGGACGCCCGGGTCGCCTGGACGCTGCTGGTCTTCCTCTCGATGATGGCGGCGCGCTTCGCGCCCTCGCTCGCCGTCGACGTGCCCGACGAGGCGCTGCTCGACCTCGACCGGCTGGCCGTCACCGCGTGGTCGGCCCGCGACAGCCAGCGCCAGGGTCGCCGCGGGCGCATCGTGGTCGCCGGAGACGCCATGGAGCGCCTGGTGCACCGCGCCTCGCGCATCGTCACCGGCGCAGCGGCCGCGATCATGGTCACGATGCTGGTCGCCAGCCCGCTGCTGCTGCACACGGCGAGCATCGACCTCGACCGCATCGGCGCTCGCTGCCTGGTCTTCTTCGCGGGCTGCTCGCTGCTCCTCGCCGCCCGCTCCTACCGCCACGCGGCCGCCCGGATCCTGCTGCGCCTGGCCGGCCTCGGCGCCCTCGTGGCGCTGGCCGTGCACCTCGTCGCGGGCCCCGGCGCGAGCCACGTCGACCTGTTTGTCTACGTCACGGTCGGCCTGGGCGTCATCGCCCTCGCGGCGGCCGTGGCCGCCGGTCGCGGCTGGCGGTCGGTGTGGTGGTCGCGCCGCGCCGAGGTCGCCGAGTCGTTGTGCGGGAGCTTCGCCTTCGCGTCGGCCGTGGTCGCCGCCGGGTTCTTCCGTCGCCTGTGGGAAATGACGTCCTGATCGACATGAATCCGCCGATCTCTCGCCTGCTGCGCGCCACCATGCGCACGCGCTGGCTGCGTTGTCGCGCACTCGACGGGCCTCCGGCCCGCCTTCGGCACTCCGCCTTGCCATCGCACACGCCTGGCGGCGCTCGCGACGGCGTCGATCGGTGGATTCATGTTTAGCCCCAAAACGGTCGGGTAGATGCACGTCAGCGCGGGGGGCCGGGACGTCTCCCCGAGCACCGGATCACCAGTCCAGTGAGTCACCAACACACAACACTCGGTCGGTTCGACCGCCGAGGGAGAAGGATCGACATGAGCGAGATGTACGGCCAGACAGAGAAGGCCCTCTCCAAGGGCGCCGACTTCGTCGACCAGGCCCGCGGCGACGTCAAGAACAAGTGCGGCGTCCTCTCCGGCAACATCCAGACGATGATGGGTGGATGGGGCGGCCAGGGTGCCACCGCGTTCAACAACCTCATGATCGCCTGGGACCAGAAGCAGGAGACCATCCTCAAGGCCCTCGACCAGCTCTCGGCCTCCATGAAGGAGACGGAGCGCGACAACGTCTCGACCGACGAGTCGCAGTCCGCCAACCACGCCAACCTCCAGGGCCGTCTCGGCTGACGCCGGCACCCGACTTCTGAGAACTAGGAGATCGACATGACTTTCGACGGAATCAAGGTCCAGCACGGCACCCTCGACGCCGGTGCGGCCGACGTGATGAAGGCGGCCAAGGACATCGAGTCGCGCCTCGACCAGCTCGAGAACGAGCTCAACCCCCTCAAGGCGGACTGGAACGGTAACGCCAAGATGGCGTACGACCAGGCCAAGGCCAAGTGGGACCAGGCGATGTCCGAGATGACCCTCCTGCTGCAGCAGGCCAGCCAGGGCGTGGACTCCTCCAACGCCGAGTACAAGGCGGCCGACGCCCGGGGCGCCAACCGCTTCTGAGCACCGCACACCGTCCGAGGCCGGTCGTCCCTGCGGGGACGTCCGGCCTCTGGCATTTTCGCGAGCGGCTTTCGCCTAGGCTGCTCCCCGTTCAGTGCTCCGGCCCCTCGGCCGACGCAGGTGCAAGGACAATCAGGGGGAAACACCAATGAGTCAGGGGTCCTCGGTCGCCTCAGGCCTGGTCCGGGTGACCATCGCCTCGGGATCTCGCCGGGTCGATCTCGTGCTGCCGGGCTCGATCCCGGTCGCCGAGCTCGTGCCGGAGCTCGCCCGCTCGGTCGGCCTGCTCGACGCCTCCACCGTCTACGGCGGCTACCGCCTGGTGACCCAGGAGGGCCGGATCCTGGTCAACAACGCCGGTCTGACGATGCAGGGCATCGAGGACGGCGGCCTCCTCACCGTCACCGCCGGCGTCGACGACAAGGCTCCGCGTGTCTACGACGACGTCGTCGAGGCGATGGCCGACGTCGTGGAGAACGAGCTCAAGCCGTGGGAGCCGGCAGCCGGACGGCGTACGGCGCTGGGAGCGGGCAGCATCCTGCTCGGCCTCGGCGCGCTGGCCCTCCTCCTGCTGGGCGAGAGCGTGCTGGGCGGCGTCGCCGCCGCCGTGATCGCCGGGCTCCTGGTCGTCGGCGGCATCGTGCTGACCCGCGCGCAGGGCGAGCCCGAGGCCGGGGTCGTCGTCTCTCTGCTCGCCGCCCTCTACGCCGCGGTCGCCGGGCTCCTGCTCGCGCCCGGTGACCTGCCGGCCTGGAGCTGGCCGCTGGACGACGCGTTCTTCGCCGACGCCCTCCTCTTCGCCGGGCTCGGCGTCCTCGCCGTCGGCCTGGTCGCCGTCGTGGGCCTCCAGGGCGGCCGCGCGCTCGTCATCCCGGCCGTCGTGGTCGGTGCGGTGATCGTGGCGGGCTCGGTGCTCATCCGGATCTTCTCGCTCGAGCCGTCCGCCGTCTTCGTCGTCCTGCTCACCCTGGTCGTCCTGGCCGGCAGCATCTTCCCGTGGCTCGCCCTCGGGGTGACCGGCACGAGCGTCGACCAGCTCTACTCGCTCCACGACATCACCGCCGACCCCGACGAGATCGACCCGGACGAGGTCGCCGACGACGCCCGCGTCGGCCACGAGATCCTGCTCGCGGTCTCCGCCTCGGTCGGCACCCTGCTCGTCCTGCTCGCTCCGTTCGCCGTCGGGCGCGGGGTGTACGGCACGATCCTGGCGGCCGTGTGCTGCCTGGCCGTCATGTTCCGCACCCGCCAGTACCGCACCGGCTCCGAGGTGCTCGCCGGCCTGGTCTCCGGCATCCTCGGCCTGGTCTCGGTGGCCCTGTCGATGCTGCTGATCCACGACGGCTGGCGCGCCGGCGCCGCCATCGCCCTCGCCGGCATCGGGGCGGTCCTGCTCGCGCTCACCCTCGTGCCGGCCTCGCCGTCGGTGCGCCGCGGCCGCATGGGCGACGTCGTCGAGACGATGGCCCTGCTCGCGCTGCTCCCGCTGATGGTCCTCGCGGCCGGCTTCGTCTCCGCCGTGGCGGGCTGATCGATGGCCACCAAGAAGGACCTCGTCGAGGCCCACGCCTTCAGCCGCCGCCGCCTCGTCACCGCCTTCGTCTCCGGCGCCCCGGGCGGCCGCGAGGTGGAGCCGGTGAAGCCCGGCCGCGTCCTGATCGGCGGCGTCGCCCTGTCCGTCCTCCTCCTCGCCGGTGCGGCGATCGCGGGGTTCCTGCTCGGGCGTCCGCCCGCGCAGTGGCTCGACGAGGGCAGCTTCGTGATCTCCAAGGACACCGGCGAGCAGTACGTCGTCCTGCGCGGCGGCGACGACCCGATGCTCCAGCGGGTGCCCAACTACGTCTCGGCCCAGCTCCTGCTCGCGAAGGCCGAGCTCACGCCGTTCACCGTCCGCGACAAGTACATCCGCACCGTCCAGCTCGGCGAGGACCTCGGCATCGACGCCGCACCCGCCAGCCTCCCCTCGGCGGAGGAGCTGGTCGACGACGACTGGACCGCCTGCACCGGCGACGGGGTCGGGATCCAGGTCGCGGTGCAGCGCACGCCCACCGTCGAGGACCTGTCGGGGTCCGCCTTCCTGGTGAGCAGCGAGGGCACGACCTGGCTGATCGCCACCGCGCCGCCGGTCGGGAGCAAGCAGGGGAGTGCCTACCGCTTCCCCATGCCCGAGGACGAGACGCAGTCCTCGACGCTGGGCGACCGGCTCGGGTTCGGCGCGTCGGCGACCGAGGTCGACCCCGACTGGCTGAACCTCTTCCGGCTCGGCGAGCCCCTCGAGAAGGCGTCGTTCGGGGTCACCCGGCCCGGCGAGCCCGTGCCCTACGGCAGCACCGGCACCGACCTCTCGCAGTACAGCATCGGCGACCTGCTGCTCTCCAGCAGCGGCTCCTACTACCTCCTCGGCGACGAGAAGCCCGAGCGGCTCAGCGACTTCGCGGGGATGGTCTACGGCGTCGTCGAGCAGCCGGCGCAGGAGCTGCCGGGCGACCTGTCCGCGTCCTTCGGCGACCCCCGCACGCCGGACGGAGTGGCCCAGCGACGTGCCGCAGCCGATCACCAACGGCGCGCTGTGCGCCGTGCTCCACCCCGCGACCGGTGCCGACGCCACGTTCAGCCTCGCGACCAACCCGACCGGTGCGGCGGACCCCTACCGCGACGACGTACGTCCGGGCCGGCACGCCGTGAGCGTCGAGCCGAGCGCGGGGGCCTACGTGCTCTCCGGCTCGGGCGAGGCCGCCGACTCCGGCACCCGCTACGTCATCGACCCCAAGGGCGAGAAGTACGAGCTGGTCGGCCCGGAGGTGCCCGACTTCCTCGGCTACGGCGACGTCGACCCGCCACTCGTGCCGAGCGCGTGGCTGGAGTTCTTCCAGCCGGGCGTCCAGCTGTCGACCAACAGCGCGCGTCGGGTCTCCGAGGACGCCCCGCCGGCGGACGACGCGGCCGCGGACGCCGGCTGATGGCACGCACCGTCGCCGGGTCGTCGCTCGTCCCTGTCCCTGCCGCGCCGCGCGCCGGTGCGTACGACGCTCGCCGCGGGCCTGCTTGCCGCGTCCGTCGTGCCGCTCGGCGCGGCTCCGGCCGCCGCCGACCACGACGCCCCGTGCCTCGAGAGCGAGGTGCCCGGCTCCGAGCGGCTGGCCGACACCCACGCGAAGGACAACCTCGCCTTCGAGCGGATGCACGTCGAGCAGGCGCAGGAGCTCGCCACCGGGCGCGGCGTGAAGGTCGCGGTCATCGACAGCGGGATGGTCGGCATCGAGGGGCTCGACATCGCCGGTGGCCTGGCCATCGCGGGCGTCAACCCCAACACCCGCCTCTCCGGTCACGGCACGATCGTCGCGGGCCTGATCGCCGGCCCCCGCGGGGTGGCCCCGGACGCGCAGGTCTTCGACGTCAAGGTCTACGACGCCGACGACGCCGACACCGCGCAGGACGAGCGGCGGCTGTCGTCGGCCGGCATCGTCGCGGGCATCGACGCCGTCATCCAGGCGCAGCCGCAGCAGCAGTTCGACATCGTCAACATCTCCCTCGCCGTCCGCACCCCCGATCCGAAGCTGGAGGCGGCCGTCGCGCGCCTCGTGGACCTCGGGGTCGTCGTGGTGGCCGCCGCGGGCAACGTCCCGGTCGGCACCTCCGACTCCGGTTTCACCGGCACGCCCGACAACGACGCCGACGTCTTCCCGGCCGACTACCCCGGCGTGCTCGCGGTCAGCGCGACCCCGCCCGGTGACGAGAGCCCCAGCACCTACGTCGTACCCAACCTCGACACCGACGTCGCGGCCCCCACGCTGGGGGCGGTCTCGGCCAACGCCACCGGTCAGGTCTGCGTCATCGACCAGGTCGCCACGTCCTGGGCGAGCGCCGAGGTCAGCGGCGTCATGGCCCTGCTCAAGGAGCGCTTCCCGCGCGAGACCCCCCAGCAGCTGGTGGCGCGGCTCCAGGCGACGACCGAGGGGGCCGGCGCCCCCGAGGGCCCGGACGGCAAGGCGGTCAACCCGTGGACCGGTGCGGGTGTCGTCCAGGTGCACGACGCGCTCACCCGGGAGATCAGGCCGGGCCGGCAGGGCAAGGTGAGGGCCACCGTCCAGGAGGTCCGGGCCGACGCCCAGGCGCCGCCCGCACCCGAGCGCATCGACCTCTTCGGGACGCCCCGCGCGATCCTCCTGTGGTCGGGGCTCGTCGCCGGCGCGCTGCTCGCGCTGGCCTTCATGCTGCGCCCGTTGCTGCGACGTTGACCCGGGCCGGGTGGTCCCATGATGGAATCAACCCATGCCTGACACCTCGGACGAGCCCGTCGCCGTCATCCTGGCCGGCGGCCAGGGCTCGCGCCTGTGGCCGATCAGCCGCGACCGCGCGCCCAAGCAGTTCCAGCCCGTCGTGCGCGACCGCCCGCTCCTCACCGGCACCATCGAGCGGCTCAGCGAGATCGTCGACCCCAGCCGCATCCACGTCTCGACGCGTGCGCGCTTCGCCGACGCCGCCCGGGCGACCCTCGGCCCGGTGCCGCAGGAGAACCTGATCCTCGAGGAGGACCCGGCGGGGCCCGCGACGGCGTTCGCCCTCAGCATCGCGACGCTGTCGCACAAGTACGGCAACGTGCCCGCCCTCATCGCCCCCTCGGACCACCTGATCACCGAGGAGGACGCCTTCAACGAGGCGTCGCGCGACATGCTGGAGCAGCTCCACCAGACGCCCGACTCGATGGTGGTCCTCGGTGCGGAGCCGACGCGCTTCGACCCCAGCCTGGGCTACATCCACACCAAGGGCTCCGACGACGCGGTGCAGGTGATCGACTCCTTCCACGAGAAGCCCGACGAGGACGTCGTCGCCGAGCTGGGTGAGTCGGGCAACCTCTACTGGAACACCGCCTGCTACGGCGTCCGGGTCGGGCGGGCGTGCGAGGCCTACCGTGGCGCGCTGCCCCTCATCTTCGAGTCGATCGAGCGCTACGCGCGCGGCGCCACCTCCGAGCGGGCCTACCGCGGTGCCGCCATCGGTGGCCACGAGATCTACCCGCTCATGTGGGCCGGCATGGAGTGCCTCGTCGTCCCGCGGCAGCTCGGGTGGACCGACGTCGGCACCTGGCCCCGCCTCGAGCGGGTGCTCCACGACCAGCGGGTGACCTCGATCGGCCCCGCGCTGCAGCTCGACGCCGAGGACACGCTCGTCGCCAGCATGGACGGCCGCCCGGTCGTCACGCTCGGCGCGCGAGGTCTGATCGTGGTCACGCACGAGGACGCGGTCTACGTGCTCGACCGGCAGAAGGCCCTGGACGCCGGCATCCTCGAGCGCCTGCGCTCGCTCCTCGCGGCCAGCAGCCGCGAGGACCTCCTCTGACCACCCCAGCGGCTCCCTGACCCAGCACGCTCCACCCGAAGGAACCCATGTCCCACGAGAACAGCCAGCACATCGTCGTCGTCGGCACCAAGCCGGACATCATCAAGCAGGCGCCGATCTACCACGAGCTGCGCGACCGCGGCCACGACGTCGTGCTGTGCCACACCGGCCAGCACTACGACCACAACCTCTCGCAGTCGATGCTCGACGAGTTCGGCGTCCGCGAGGACATCAACCTCGAGGTGCGCGGCGGCGTCAACGACCTGGTCTCGGGCATCACCGCCAAGCTCGCGCTGTACCTCCGCGGGTTCTCCGAGCGCGGCGGGTTCCCGATCACCTACGTGCACGGTGACACGACCACCGCCATGGCCGGAGCCCTCGCCACCTTCGGTGAGCGGCAGGCGCTGGTCCACGTCGAGGCCGGGCTGCGCACGCTCTCGCCGAAGCCCGAGGTCCTCAAGGGCTGGCTCGAGCAGGGCGCCGACCTCGACTGGGCGTCGTTCCGCGAGCAGTCGGTCGACCGCGCCAGCTGGGCCAAGGGCAGCCGCGAGCCGTCGCCGGAGCAGTTCAACACCCGGGTCGCCGACGCCGGCTCCGACCTGCACGCCGCCCCCGTCGAGCTGAACCGCGAGTTCCTCCTCGAGGAGGGCTTCGCGCCCGCCGCGATCGACGTCGTCGGCAACTCGGTCGTCGACGCGCTCGAGCAGGCCGTCGCCGGCAGCGACAAGAACCAGGTGCTGCAGAAGTTCCCGCAGATGGGCGACGGGTCCTTCCTGCGCTTCTGCGTCCACCGTCGCGAGAACACCACCAACCGCGACCGCTTCAACCTGCTGATGGACGCCATGGAGGCGCTGCTCGAGCAGGGCCACCACGTGCTGTTCATCCGCCTGCTCGGCACCGAGGCCGCGATCGACAACTTCGGCCGCCGCCAGTGGCTCGAGGACCTCGAGGCGCGGTTCGGCGACGCGCTGATCTCCACGCCCGTGTGGGACAGCTACCTCGACGTCGTCGCCGCGATGTCCATGTGCGCGGTCATCGTCACCGACTCCGGCTCCATCGTGGAGGAGGCCAACGTCCTCGAGGTGCCGTGCGTGACCCTGCGCTTCGGCTCCGACCGTTCGGAGACCTTCCTCGCCGGCAGCAACTTCCTCGCCCCGCCCGTCGACAAGGACCTGATGACCAGCGTCATCCACCACGTCTTCGAGCACCGCGCCGAGCTGTCGTGGGACCGCGTCTACCCCGAGAAGGCCTCCGCGATGCTCGTCGACGCCGTCGAGCGGCGCCTCGACGAGGGCAGCCTGCTGATCTCCGAGGAGTGGCGCTACGGCCTCCGGGCCAAGCTGCGCTGACCGGCGTACGCCGCCCGCCGGTGGGCGGTGTGCCAGCCACATTCCCGACCGCTGGAAGGTGGCTGTGGCACCGCTGGGGGCGTGTCGTACGCCGCCGCGCCGGTGGGCGGTGTGCCAGCCACATTTCCTGCCGCCGAAAGGTGGCTGGGGCACCGCCCGGGTGTGTGTCGTACGCCGCCGCGCCGCCAAGACACGACGAAGGCCCCGCACCAGCAGGTGCGGGGCCGACGTGTGTGGCGGAGGTAGGGGGATTCGAACCCCCGAGGGCTATTAACCCAACCCGCTTTCCAAGCGAGCGCCATAGGCCACTAGGCGATACCTCCGCCGAGGAGAGTACCGGTCGGTCCGGTGGCCGGTGAAATCGCCCGCCGACCCCTCGGTTTGGGTGGCCGTCCGCGCCTCGCCTAGACTCCCCGCCAACCCCCCACGCGGCGTCACCTCGCCCAATTCCCCCAGGGCCGGAAGGCAGCAAGGGTAAGTGAGCTCTGACGGGTGCGTGGGGGGCCTTTCCATGTCCGGGCCCGGCCGCGCCGGCAGCGGGTCTCCCACGGTGGTCGCTGTGGGTGCTCCCGGTTAGGGTTCACGACGTGGAGTCACCGCTCGCGCTCTATCGCCGCTACCGGCCCGAGACCTTCCAGGAGGTCATCGGGCAGGACCACGTGACCGAGCCGTTGCGAGCGGCGCTGGCGGCCAACCGCGTCAACCACGCCTATCTCTTCTCCGGTCCGCGCGGGTGCGGCAAGACCACCTCGGCCCGCATCCTCGCCCGCACGCTCAACTGCGTGCAGGCGCCGATCGCCGATCCCTGCGGCGAGTGCGACAGCTGTCGCGACCTCGCGCGGGGCGGCCCGGGGTCCATCGACGTCATCGAGATCGACGCGGCGTCCCACGGTGGTGTGGACGATGCCCGTGACCTCCGCGAGAAGGCGTTCTTCGCCCCGGTGCGCGACCGCTACAAGGTCTACATCATCGACGAGGCCCACATGGTCACCACGCAGGGCTTCAACGCCCTGCTCAAGCTGGTCGAGGAGCCGCCGCCCCACCTGCGGTTCATCTTCGCCACGACCGAGCCCGACAAGGTGCTGCCGACCATCCGCTCGCGCACCCACCACTACCCCTTCCGGCTGATCCCGCCGCGGCTGCTCAGCGACTACCTGTCCCAGCTCGCCGCCGAGGAGGGCGTGGCGATCGAGCCCGCCGCCCTGCCGCTCGTCGTCCGCGCCGGGGCCGGGTCGGCCCGCGACACGCTCTCCGTGCTCGACCAGCTGCTCGGTGGCGCCGGTCCGGCGGGGGTGACCCACAAGGTGGCCACCGACCTGCTGGGCTTCACGCCCGACTCGCTCCTCGACGAGGTCGTCGAGGCGTTCGCCACCCGCGACGGTGCGGCCGTCTTCTCGGTCGTCGACAAGGTCGTCGAGACCGGCCAGGACCCGCGCCGCTTCACCGAGGACCTGCTCCGCCGGCTGCGCGACCTGGTCATCGTCACCGCGGTGCCCGACGCCCCGGCCACCGGGCTGATCGACGTCGACGAGGCCGCCGGCGAGCGCCTCGTCGCCCAGGCCGCGCGCTTCGGTGCGATCGAGCTCAGCCGGGCCGCCGACATCGTGGCCGCCGGCCTCACCGAGATGCGCGGCGCCACCGCGCCGCGCCTGCTGCTCGAGCTGCTGTGCGCGCGCGTGCTGCTGCCGGGCGCCGACCACACCGCCGACGGTGTGATGGCCCGGCTCGAGCGGCTCGAGCGCCGGATGGACGTGACCGGTGCCCCGGCGCCCACCGCGGCCGCCCCGGCCTCCGCTCCGTCCCGACCTGCCGCGCCGCCGACGCCGTCCGCCCCGGTCGCGGCGCCGTCGGCCGCTCCTCCCCAGGCCGCGACCCAGGCCGCACCCCAGTCCGCACCCGAGGCCGCACCCCGGGCCGCGCCGCGGGGGGACGAGCCGGCCCCGCCGCCGCCGATGCCGGTGGCGCCCTCGGGTGTGCCCGCCTCACCCGCCCGCGACGACGGTCCGCCGCCGCCCCCGCCGATGCCGGCAACGGGGTCGCCCGAGCCCGCGACGCCGCAGGCGCCACCCGTGGTCGCCGAGCCGGCCCCGGCCCCGGCCGCAGCTGCCGGGCCCGACGCGCCGGTGGCCGAGCAGCCGGCCGGTCCGCGCGGTGGCCTCAGCCTGGTCGACGTACGCCGCCTGTGGCCCGACATCCTCGAGCAGACCAAGAACCGTCGCCGGCTGGCCTGGATGGTGCTCTCCCAGCACGCCCACGTGGTCGACGTCGACGGGGTGCGGCTGACGGTCGGCTTCGCCAACGCCGGTGCGCGCGACTCCTTCGTCAACGGCGGCTGCGACGAGATCCTGCGCCAGGCCGCCATCGACGTCGTCGGGATGGACTGGCGCGTCGAGTCGATCGTCGACCCCTCGGGTGCGGCCGCGGAGGCCCCGGTCGTCCGCCAGGCGGCCACCGACTCCGCACCCTCGGCCCCCGTCGCGGCACCGACCGGACCTCCGGGTGGTCCGGCGCAGGACGCGCCCGACGGCCCGCCGTCCTGGGTGACCGGCGACGCCGCTCCGCCCTCGGCTCCCGCAGCGCCGCCGCCGGTCTCCGCCGCCCCCGCCCGCGAGGCGCTCGAGGCGGCCCGGGCCGGGGGACCGGCCGAGCCGGCCACCCCGGTGCGCTCCGCCGACGACGACGTCGATCCCGACGACCCCGACGCCGACTCCGCCGCCATCGACACCGAGTCGCTGCTCAGCCAGACGCTCGGCGCCAAGCTGATCGAAGAGATCCGGAACGACTGATCCGATGACCGTCCCCCACCCCACCCCAGACCTGCAGCGGGAGAACCGATGACCCAGAACCCCTTCGACGCCCTCGGTGGCGGCGGCTTCGACATGAACGCCCTGCTCCAGCAGGCGCAGCAGATGCAGCAGCAGCTCGAGGAGGCGCAGGCCAACCTCGCCCAGCAGACCGTCGAGGGCACCGTCGCGGGTGGTGCCGTGACGGTCACCGCCAACGGTGTCGGCGAGCTGGTCGGCGTGGAGATCCGCTCGGGCGAGTTCGACGGCAGCGACCCCGACGACCTGTCCGACCTCTCCGACCTGATCGTCGCCGCCTACCGCGACGCGCGCGCCAAGTCAGAGGCGCTGGCCGGCGACTCGCTCGGCCCGCTGACCGACGGTCTCGGCGGAGGCGGCGGCATGCCCGGTCTCCCCGGGCTCGGCTGAGGGGCCTCGTTGTACGAAGGTGTCGTCCAGGACCTGATCGACGAGCTCGGCCGGCTGCCGGGCGTCGGTCCCAAGAGCGCGCAGCGCATCGCCTTCCACCTGCTCCAGGCCGAGCCCACCGACGTACGCCGCCTCGCCGACGTGCTGATCGAGGTCAAGGCCCGGGTGAAGTTCTGCTCGACCTGCTTCAACGTCAGCGAGGACGAGCGGTGCCGCATCTGCCGCGACGAGCGCCGTGACCCGAGCGTCCTGTGCGTCGTGGAGGAGTACAAGGACGTCGTCGCGATCGAGCGCACCCGCGAGTTCCGCGGCCGCTACCACGTCCTCGGCGGCGCCATCTCGCCCATCGACGGCATCGGCCCCGACCAGCTCCACGTCAAGGAGCTGATGCCTCGCCTGGCCGACGGCACGGTCACCGAGGTCATCCTCGCCACCGACCCCAACCTCGAGGGCGAGGCCACCGCGACCTATCTCACGCGCCTGCTCCTGCCCATGGGGTTGCGCGTGACCCGCTTGGCGAGTGGACTGCCTGTGGGCGGTGACCTCGAGTACGCCGACGAGGTCACGCTCGGACGAGCGTTCGCCGGAAGGAGATCAGCAGAATGATCAACGGCTGCGCAGATGTCGGAAGGAGATCAGTCCCGTGACCGAGACCGACGAGAGGGTGTTCGGCGAGCAGATCGCCGACTCCGTGGAGAGCTTCCTGCTCGCACTGCGCGCCATCGCCCGCGAGGGCAACGGGTCGCAGGCGGTGTCGCTGCTGCTCCTCGAGATCAGCCAGGTCCTCCTGGCCGGTGCCCGGATGGGCGCCCAGAACGACTTCACCCCGCGCGAGGAGTTCCAGCCCGACGTGGGTCCCGAGGCCGACATCGACGACCTGCGGCTGCGGCTCGCCGAGATGCTCGAGGGCGTCGACGACTACTCCTTCGTGTTCGACCCCTACATCCCGGAGGTGGTCGTCAGCCGGCTCTCCGACGACCTGGCCTCCATCGCCATCGACCTCGAGAACGGCCTGCGCCACTACCGCGCCGGCAACGTCGACGAGGCCCTGTGGTGGTGGCAGTTCTCCTACGTCAACAACTGGGGCAACCTCGCCGGGGCGGCGCTCAACGCGCTGCTGACCGTCGTCGCGCACGACCGGTTCGACACCGACTTCGAGGCCGACGCCGATGCCGTGGCCGTCGCGGATGAGATACTCGGGAGCGCCCCGGTCGCCCGCCCGTAGAATCGGCGGTGGCCTGGCGGCAACGGCGCCGACGGGCACGCCAGAGCTCCGCGGCCGCTGAGGGCCGCACACCGATCCCGAGGACCAACCGTGGGCATTGTCGTGCAGAAGTACGGCGGCTCCTCGCTCGCCGACGCCGACGCCATCAAGCGCGTCGCCCGGCGCATCGTGGACGTCAAGAAGGCCGGTCACGACGTCGTCGTGGCGGTGTCGGCCATGGGTGACACGACCGACGACCTGGAAGACCTCGCCAACGGCGTCTCCCCGCTGCCGCCGGCGCGCGAGATGGACATGCTGCTCACCGCGGGTGAGCGCATCTCGATGGCGCTGGTCGCGATGGCCATCAGCGACCTGGGCTACACCGCCCGCTCGTTCACCGGCTCGCAGGCCGGCGTGATCACCGACTCCGTCCACGGCAAGGCCAAGATCATCGACGTCACGCCGGGTCGCATCACCCAGGCGATCGGCGAGGGCCACATCGTGATCGTGGCCGGGTTCCAGGGGGTGTCGGCCGACACCAAGGAGATCACCACGCTCGGCCGGGGCGGCACCGACACCACCGCGGTGGCGCTGGCCGCGGCCCTCGAGGCCGACGTGTGCGAGATCTACACCGACGTCGACGGGGTCTTCACCGCCGACCCGCGCATCGTGCCGAGCGCCCGCAAGCTCAGCAAGGTCTCCTACGAGGAGATGCTCGAGCTGGCCGCGTGCGGCGCGAAGATCCTGCACCTGCGGTGCGTGGAGTACGGGCGCCGCTACGGCATCCCGATCCACGTCCGGTCGTCGTTCAGCCAGCTCGAAGGCACCTGGGTCGTCAACGACCCGCAGCTCAGCCCCGGACCAGCCGGTCCCAGTGAGGGAGACACCATGGAACAGCCCATCATCGCCGGCGTGGCCCACGACCGCAGCGAGGCCAAGATCACCGTCGTCGGCGTGCCCGACAAGGTCGGCGAGGCCGCCCGCATCTTCGAGGCCCTGGCCGACGCGCAGATCAACCTCGACATGATCGTGCAGAACGTCTCCGCCGCGGCGACGAGCCTCACCGACATCTCCTTCACGCTGCCCCGCAGCGACGGCCAGGTCGCGATGACCGCGCTGGCCCGCATCCAGGCCGAGGTCGGCTACGACAAGCTGCTCTACGACGACCAGATCGGCAAGGTGTCGCTGATCGGCGCCGGGCATGCGCTCGCACCCCGGCATCACCTCGAAGTTCTTCGCCGCCCTCGCCTCGGCCGGGGTGAACATCGGGATGATCTCCACCTCCGAGATCCGGATCTCGGTGGTCGTGGACGAGAGCGCCGTCGACGACGCGGTGCGCGCGACGCACACGGCGTTCGACCTCGACGCCGACGAGGTCGAGGCCGTGGTCTACGGAGGCACCGGACGATGACTGCCAAGGTCAACATCGGCATCGTCGGTGCAACCGGGCAGGTCGGTGTCGCGATGCGCCAGATCCTGCTCGAGCGCGACTTCCCGGCCGACCAGGTGCGCTTCTTCGCCTCCTCGCGGTCGGCCGGCACGGTGCTGCCGTTCGGTGACCGCGAGATCACCGTCGAGGACGCCGAGACCGCCGACCCGGCGGGGCTCGACATCGCGCTGTTCTCCGCCGGCGCGACGACCTCCCGCGCGCTCGTGCCGCGGTTCGTCGAGGCCGGCGTGATCGTCGTCGACAACTCCTCGGCCTTCCGCAAGGACCCGGAGATCCCGCTCGTGGTCTCCGAGGTCAACCCCGACGCGATGGCCGCCGTCATCGAGGCCGGGCGCGGCGTGATCGCCAACCCCAACTGCACCACGATGGCCGCGATGCCGGTCCTGAAGCCGCTGCACGACGAGGCCGGCCTGACCCGCCTCATCGTGTCGTCCTACCAGGCCGTCTCGGGCTCCGGTGTCGCCGGCGTCGACGAGCTGGCCAACGCCGTGGCCGCGGCGGGTGACAAGGCGCGCGAGCTGGCCTACGACGGGTCCGCGATCGCCTTCCCCGAGCCGGTGAAGTACGTCGAGCCGATCGCCTACAACGTCCTGCCGATGGCGGGCTCCGTCGTCGACGACGGCCTCAACGAGACCGACGAGGAGCAGAAGCTCCGCAACGAGTCGCGCAAGATCCTCGGCCTGCCCGACCTGCTGGTCTCCGGCCTCTGCGTCCGGGTGCCGGTCTTCACCGGCCACTCGCTCGCGATCAACGCCGAGTTCGAGCGGGCGATGACCCCCGCCCGCGCTCGCGAGATCCTCGGGTCGGCGCCCGGCGTCGAGCTCGACGAGGTGCCGACCCCGCTCAAGGCGGCCGGCAAGGACCCGTCCTACGTCGGCCGGCTCCGCCAGGACCCGGGCGTCCCCGACGACCGTGGTCTCGCGCTGTTCATCAGCAACGACAACCTGCGCAAGGGCGCCGCCCTCAACACCGTGCAGATCGCGGAGCTGATCGCCGCCGCGCGCTGACAACCCCCGCCCGTCAGCGGACGTCGTACGACGACGCGGGCGCGGACGTGCCCGCCGCCGGGTCGTCGTCGCCGACGGCGGTGGTGACCCACCACGACGCGGCGTAGGAGATCGCCGAGGCCACGGGGACGCGCGACCAGCGTCCACCCCTCGTCGAGCGAGCCGAGCAGGAACACCAGCACGATCACGGCGAGGACGCCGACCGCGAGCAGGCTGGTCGATCCGGCGTGGGGCACGCCGAGCGCACGGAGCAGCACGCTCCCCGCCCAGGTCAGCACGACGAGGACGGCCAGCAGGATCAGCAGCCCGGGGCCACCGCCGCACGCCGACGTGCCGCGTACGGCCTCGCAGCCGACCCCGGCCAGCCACGCCAGCAGCACGGCGAGACCGCCGACCGCGACGCCGGTCAGGGACGCCGCAGGGAGGCCGCGCACCTGCACCGTCGGGAGCCTCCGGGGGCGGGGTACGTGCTCCGGCGAGGGCTGGACGACCTTCGGCCTGCGCCGCAGCGAGAGGGACGGCATCTCGAGCGGGGGACGGTCGTCGGCCATGAGGGGCACAGTGCCACATGACAGGAGCTCCCGGACCCACGATGGGGTCCGGGAGCTCCGGTGGTCGGGCTGACAGGATTTGAACCTGCGGCCTCCTCGTCCCGAACGAGGCGCGCTACCAAGCTGCGCCACAGCCCGCCGCCCGGACCGGGGATTCCAGTCCGGGCAACGCGGGCGAGCATACCGGAGCGGTCGGGGGCTGCCGAAATCGCCCCGGCCCGGTGGGACCGGCTCAGGCTCGCTTGGTGAAGGTCAGGTGGGTGACGCCGCTGGGCGAGGACACCGACTCGATGTCGAAGGTGTCCTCGACGGCCTCGAGGCCGTCCCACAGCCGGACACCGTGGCCGAGCACGATCGGCACGACCACGACGTGCAGGTGGTCGACCAGGCCGGCGGCGACGAAGTCGCGCACCACGGTCGCGCCGCCGCCGAGGCGTACGTCGAGGTCGCCGGCCGCCTCGCGCGCGACGGCGAGCGCCTCGGCGGGGGAGGTGTCGAGGAAGTGGAAGGTGGTCCCGCCCGCCATCTCGAGCGGCGGCCGGGGGCGGTGCGTGAGGACGTACGTCGGCGTGTGGAAGGGCGGCTCGTCGCCCCACCACCCCTGCCAGTCGGGGTCGTCCTGCCACCCGGGCGGGCCGAACTTGTTGGCGCCCATGATCTCCGCACCGAAGCCCACCTCGTGGCGGGCCGCGAAGACGGCGTCGACGCCGCGCCGGCCGGCCTCGCGGTCCCAGAAGCTGGTGGCGAACATCCACTCGTGCAGCCGGTGCCCGGCGTGGCCGAACGGCGACTCCAGGGACTGCGGCTCGCCCGAGCCGAAGCCGTCGAGGGAGACCGAGAAGTTGTGGACCCGGACGAGTGGCACGTGTGGCTCCTTCAGGAGAGGGGCGGGCGGTCGAGCACGGTGGGGACGTAGTCGAGGAGCTGCAGGCGACCGTCGAAGGTACGGCTCTCGACGAGCTCGAGGCGGACGTCGGGATAGCCGTCGAAGACCCGGTCCCGTCCGGTGGCTCCGTTGATCACCGGGAAGACGACCAGCCGGAACCGGTCGACGAGCCCCGCGACGAGCAGCGAACGGGCCAGCGTGAGGCTGCCGAGGGTGCGCAGCGGCAGTGGACCGTCCTCCTTGAGGACACGGACCGCCTCGACCGGATCGGCGGCCACGAGCCGGGTGTTCTCCCAGTCCAGCGGGTCGCGGAGCGTGGACGAGAAGACGATCTTGTCCATCGTCGCCAGCTGGGCGATGGCCTCGGGCTCCTCCTCCGCCATCCCGGACATCAGCCGGTAGGTGGTCGCGCCCATCAGCGTGGTGTGCTCCTCCTGCTCGCCGAGGAACGCGTCGTAGTCCGGGCCACCCATGCCCCAGAGACCGGGCCAGCCGTCCGCGGCTGCGCAGCCGTCGAGCGACACGATGAGGTCGACCATCAGCTCGGGCACGCCGGCACTCCCTTCTCGCTGGTCCCACACCACCACAACCGGGGGCGGGTGGAAAGGCCGGGCGGCGAGAGCTCAGGAAGCAGGGACGAAGGTCATCAGCGTCGCCTCGGGGCGGCAGGCCACCCGGAAGCGGACGTAGGGGTTGGTGCCGAGCCCGGCCGACACGTGGAGCCAGGCCGAGCCGTGGTCGCCGGGGGCGGAGTCGGCGGGGTGGCGGTGCAGGCCGCGGGCGCGGGCGGGCTCGAGGTCGCAGTTGGTGGTGAGCGCACGACCGCCCGGCAGGCACACCTGGCCGCCGTGGGTGTGGCCCGCGATGATCGCGTCGTAGCCGTCGGCGGCGAACTGGTCGAGGACGCGGAGGTACGGCGCGTGCGCCACCGCCAGGCGCACGTCGGCCGTCGCGTCGGCCGGTCCGGCGACGCGCTCCAGGTCGTCGAACGCCAGGTGCGGGTCGTCGACGCCGGCGAAGGCGATGGTGGTGCCGCGCACCGTCAGCGACCCGAAGCCGTTGGTCAGGTCGAGCCACCCGGCCTCGGCGAAGCGCTCCTTGAGCCGGGGCCACGGCAGCTGCGGCGTCGAGGTGTTGCGCTTGCCCGTGTCGGGGAGCAGGTAGAGCAGCGGGTTGCGCATGCCCGGCGCGTAGTAGTCGTTGGACCCGAGGACGTAGACGCCCGGCACGTCGAGCAGTCCGCCGAGGGCGTCGGCGACGACGGGCACGGCACGCATGTGGGCGAGGTTGTCGCCGGTGTCGATCACCAGGTCGGGCTCGAGGTCGGCGAGCCCGCGGAGCCACTCCTGCTTGGCGCGCTGGTCGGGGGCCATGTGGATGTCACTGAGGTGCAGCACCTTCAGCGGAGCGTGTCCGGCGGGCAGCAGCGGGACGGTCACGCGGCGGAGGGTGTACTGCCGGGCCTCCCATGCGGCGTACGTCGCGAGGCCCGCGCCGGCGAGCGTCCCGAGCCCGAGCGTGCGGCGTACGACGGGGAGGAAAGGCATTCGCCAAGGCTGCCACAATGGTGTGCATGAGTGCTCTGAAGGACCGTCTCCGCGCCGACCTCACCACCGCCATCAAGGCGCGTGACGAGCTGCGCTCCTCGACCATCCGGATGGTGCTGACCTCGATCACCAACGCCGAGGTCGCCGGCAAGGAGGCCCGCGAGCTCTCCGACGACGACGTCATCGGCGTCCTGTCCACCGAGGCGAAGCGGCGCCGGGAGGCGTCCGTGGCGTTCCAGGAGGCCGGCCGCACGGAGATGGCGGCCAAGGAGGCCGCCGAGGGCGAGGTGATCGCCGACTACCTCCCCGCCCAGCTCACCGACGCGGAGATCGCCGACCTGGTCGCCGCCGCGATCGAGCAGACCGGCGCGGCCGGCGAGGGGATGCGCGCCATGGGCAAGGTGATGGGCGTCGTGACGCCCCAGGTCAAGGGTCGTGCCGACGGGGGTGCCGTGGCGGCCGAGGTGCGCAAGCAGCTGGGCTGACGCCCCAGGGGAGGGTCAGCCCCGGCCGCGGCCCTTGCCCTTGCCGCCACCCTTGCCGTCGTTGCTGGACGGCGGCGGGGGCACGTAGCCGGTCGAGGTGTAGAGCGTCACCGTGTCGCCGCTGCTGAGCTGGACGCCGCCCTCGGGCGAGGTGGAGGCGACCAGGCCCGCGCCCGTCTCGGAGTTGACCTGGCCGCCGTCGGCGACGGTGAACCCGGCGGCCTGGAGCGCCGCGGTCGCGGCCTCGACGCTCTGGCCGGCGACGTCGGGCACCGTGCTGAGCACGCCCGCGATCTCGTCGCCGGGCGGCGTCTGGAAGTCCTCGTAGGGCAGCTTGGCCGACGCTGCTGCCATCGCCTCGCCCCAGATCGGGCCGGCGACGGTCGAGCCGAAGGCGCTGCTGATGTAGGTGCCGCCGACGACCTGGCCGTTGAGGGTCAACCACTCGCCGAACTCGTTGGCGCCGGCGACCATCGCCGCCGTGGCGAGCGTCGGGGTGTAGCCGACGAACCACACGGCCATGTTGCTGTTGTTGGTGCCGGTCTTGCCGGCAGAGGGCTTGTCGATGGCGATGTTCTGCCCGAACCCGCCGGGCTCCATGACGCCGCGCAGGATGTCGTTGACCGCGTCGGCGGTCGCGCCGGGCATGACCTGCTCGCACTGGCTGGCGAAGTCCTTGAGCGACGCGCCGGACGAGTCGAGCACCTGGGTGACCGGACGGGGGTCGCAGTGCAGCCCGCGGGCGGCGAAGGTGGCGTAGGCCTGCGCCATGGTCAGCGGGTCGGCGTCGGAGACGCCGAGGATCCACGACGGGACCTGCTGGGCCTGGGGCACCTTCACGCCCATCTTCTTGGCCAGCTCGAGGGGCTCGCACATGCCGGTGCGGGTCTCGAGCTGGGCGAAGAAGGTGTTCACCGAGTGCTGGGTGCCGCTGTAGAGGTCGTAGGTGCCGGCGCCGGTGGAGTTCTGCGGGTCCCAGCCCTTCTGGTCGCCGGCGTAGGGGCCGTCGCAGGTCTCGAAGTCCCAGTCGTCGAAGTGCATCGTCTGCGGCGAGTTGATGGCCGTGCTCAGCGGGATGCCCTGGTTGATGGCGGCCGCGAGGACGAACAGCTTGAACGTCGAGCCGGCCTGGAAGCCGTTGGCGTCGCCGTACTTCTTCGGGACGGTGTAGTTGAGGTAGGTCTCCCCGCCCTTCTTGTCCTTGCCCATCGGGCGGGACTGGGCGAGCGCGCGGACGTCACCGCTGCCGGGCTCGATCATCGCCAGGCCGCCGATGGCCTGGTCGGTCTGGTAGACGTGGGAGGCGACCGAGTCGTCGGCGGCCTTCTGCATGTCGAGGTCGATCGTGGTGTTGATCGTCAGGCCGCCGTTGTTGAGCGTGCGGCGACGCTCCTTGGGCGTGTCGCCGAGCACCGGGTCCTTGAGCAGCCAGTTGACGACGTAGTCGCAGAAGAACGGCGCCCGCGACTGCTGGCAGCCGTTGGGCGACGTCTCGATGTCGAGGGTCTTCGCCAGGGGCTTGCCCTTGAGCCGCTCGGCCTTCTTCTCGGTCAGGATCCCGAGCTGGGCCATCCGGTCGAGGACGACGTTGCGGCGGCCCTCGGCGCGCTCGGGGTTGTCGACGGGGTCGTAGCCGACGGGGTTCTTCACGAGACCGGCGAGCGTCGCCGACTCGAGCAGGTTGAGGTCCTTGGCGTTCTTGGAGAAGAAGTGGCGCGCGGCGGACTGGACGCCGAAGGCGCCGTCGCCGAAGTAGGCGATGTTGAGGTAGCGCTCGAGGATCCAGTCCTTGGTGTGGTTCTTCTCGAAGGCGATCGCGTAGCGGAGCTCGCGGATCTTGCGCGCGTAGGTCTCCTCGGTCGCGGCCTTGCGCTCCTCGTCGGTCTCCGCCTGGTAGAGCAGCGTCTGCTTGACCATCTGCTGGGTGATCGACGAGCCGCCCTGCACCGAGCCGCCGTTGGCCTGGTTGGTGACGAACGCGCGCACCGTCCCCTTCAGGTCGAGGGCGCCGTGGTCGTAGAAGCGGTAGTCCTCGATCGCGACGATCGCCTTCACCATCGGCCGCGAGATCGAGCCCAGCGGCACGTTGATGCGGTTCTGGTCGTAGAGCGAGGCGATCAGGTTGCCGTTGACGTCGTAGATGCGCGTCTTCTGCGACAGGTCCTTCGCCTCGAGCGACTCCGGAAGGTTGACCATGCCCTTGCTGACGTCCTTGGCGGCCACGCCGACCAGGCCCGCGAACGGGATGGCGAGGCAGGCGACGAGGACGCCCATGACGACCGCGACGGCTGCCATCACCGCGAGGTGGGACGCCACGCGGCCGGCGGGGCGCCCGGAGGGCGAGGACGAGCGTGAGGACATGCGCACCAGAGTACGGGGCGGACGCCTATCACCCGGAATTCCAACCGCGCAGCCGGATAGTCACATTGGACTATACGAATTGGGCCACACGGTGTCTGTCTGGACCGGGGGAATTCGTTTACTTTTCATTCGGAGTCAGGGATGGCCGCTATGGGGGCGGCCGACCGGCTCGACAATCACCGTGGGGTTTGACTTATGTGGGTCGAGGACTGGGCAGCACGCGCCGCATGCAAGGGCGACACGCCGGACGCGCTGTTCGTGCGTGGCGCAGAGCAGAACAAGGCCAAGCAGGTCTGTGCGGGATGCCCCGTCCGGACCGAGTGCCTCGCCGAGGCACTGGACAACCAGATCGAGTGGGGTGTCTGGGGCGGGATGACCGAGCGTGAGCGCCGTGCGCTGCTGCGCCGTCGCCCCGGCTCGTCGTGGCGCACCATCCTCGAGACCGCCCGCACCAAGGTCGAGGCTCCCTCAGTCTCCGTGTGAGCCCTGGCTCGCCAGGCTCTCGCCGATCGCGCGCAGGCCGTCGAGGTCGTGGACGTCGCTCGCCATCGCGGGCACGACCGCGGTCGGCACCTTCGGGTGGGCAGCAGCGAAGCGCTCGCGCAGGTGTTGCTCGCGCTCGATGATGCGGACCCGGTCGGCATGGAGCCGGAGCAGGCCGGCGGTCAGTGACGAGGAGTCGGCCGACTGCAGCCGGTCGGCGGCGGTGATCGCCGCCTCGGCCGACAGCTCGGTGCGTGCCGACGGGCTGGCCCGGTTGACGACCAGCCCCGCCAGCGGCATGTCGTCGTCGGTGAGCCGGTCGACGAAGTACGCCGCCTCGCGCAGCGCGTCCGGCTCCGGTGCGGCGATCACGACGAACGCCGTGCCGTCGGCCTGGAGCAGTGCGAAGGTCTTCTCGGCACGTTGCCGGAAGCTCCCGAAGAGCGTGTCGAGGGCCGTGACGAAGGTCTGCACGTCCTTGAGCATCTGGCCGCCCAGGATCTTGGCGAGCGCGTTGGTCACCACGGAGAAGCCGGCGGTCATCAACCGCGCGGGGCCGCGCGCAGGAGCCACGAGGAGACGGATCAGCCGACCGTCGAGGAAGCTCGAGAGCCGTTCGGGTGCGTCGAGGAAGTCCAGCGCGGAGCGCGAGGGCGGGGTGTCGACCACGATCAGGTCGTGGCTGCCGTCGGCCAGCGCCTGCCGGTGCAGCTGGCCCAGCTTCTCCATCGCCATGTACTCCTGCGTGCCGGCGAACGAGCTCGACAGCGCGACGTAGAACGGGTTCTCGAGGATCTGCTTGGCCTTCTCCGCGCTGGCCTGCGACTCGACCACCTCGTCGAAGGTGCGCTTCATGTCGAGCATCATCGCGTCGAGCGACCCGCCCGCGTCCGCGCCGACGGACGACACCGGCCGCGGGGTGTTGTCGAGCCGCTCGATGCCCATCGCCTGCGCGAGGCGACGGGCCGGGTCGATCGTCAGCACGACCACCTTGCGCCCCCGCTCGGCCGCACGGAGCGCGAGGGCCGCCGACGTCGTCGTCTTGCCGACGCCGCCCGCGCCGCAGCACACGATGATCTCGATGGTCCGGTCGTCGAGCAGCGCGTCGACGTCCAGCACTGGTGGGGTGGTCTTCATTCGGGGTCCCTGCGGCGTTGTCCGGGGGAGCGGAGCGGAGGAGGAGAACGTCGTGGGGTGAGTTTCATGCCATCCCCTGGCGGCGGAGCAGCTGGGCCAGCTCGACGAGCGCCCCCTGGTCGATCCCGCTCGCGAGGCGGGGCAGCTCGTAGGTGGGCACGCGCTCGGCCGCGACGAGCTCGCGCTGCTCGTCCTCGAGGTGACGTCGTACGGCGTGGTCGCGCGCCTCGGCGACGAGCGACCCCACGAGACCGGCGTCGACGTCGACCCGGGCCCGGGTCAGCTCGGACGTCACCGCGGTCGGGTCGACGGTGTCGTCACGCACCTGCGCCAGCGCGCTCGGGCTGAGGTCCTGCGGTCGCACCAGGTTGACCACGACGCCACCGACGGGCAGGCCTGCCGCGCGGAGCTCGGCGATCCCGTCCGAGGTCTCCTGGACGGGCATCTCCTCCAGGATCGTGACGAGGTGCACGGCCGTGCGCGGTGAGCGCAGCAGCTCCATCACCTTGTCGGCCTGGGTCTTGATCGGGCCCACCTTGGCGAGGCCGGCCAGCTCGGAGTTGACGCCGAGGAACTGGCAGATGCGGCCCGTGGGTGGCGCGTCGAGCACCACGGCGTCGTAGGTGATCTGGTCCTTGTGCCGACCGCCGCGAGGCCGCTGCACCGCCTCGTAGACCTTGCCGGTGAGGAGCACGTCGCGCACGCCCGGTGCGATGGTGGTGGCGAAGTCGATGACACCGAAGCGGTCGAGCGCCTTCCCGGCCCGCCCGAGCTTGTAGTACATCGAGAGGTACTCCAGCAGCGCCGACTCGGGATCGATGTGGAGCGCGTGGACCTGGCCGGCGCGCCCGTCCCGGTCGGGCGCACCCTTGGCGATGCGGCGCTCCTCGTACGGCAGCGGGTCGACGTCGAACATCCGGGCGATGCCCTGGCGGCCCTCGACCTCGCAGAGGAGCACGTTGCGACCGGAGGTGGCCAACCCCAGGGCCAGTGCCGCCGCGACCGTCGACTTCCCGGTGCCGCCCTTGCCGGTGACGACGTGCAGGCGCACCTTCGACCAGTCCTGGGGGCGATCGGCGCTCGCGGTCACGAGCCGAGGATAGCCACCGGCGACCGAACCGTTTCCCTCTGCTTCTACGCGTGAACGTGCGTCTTTATGTCCACGGCGACCGTCTTTTGCTTGACCGGCACACAAAAGTCTGCGAGCGTCCGCACAGGACCCCTCGTGACCCACGTCACAAGCGCGTCCGCACACGTTGCTCGTGCACGCCGCACCGCCGCACCACGCCCGCCGTACTCACCAGCCTCTGGAGGCCCTGGGATGTCACCCACCACCCCGCGACGACGGATCGCCCGACGATCCACCGTCGGCACAGCGCTCACCGCCGTGTTCGCGCTCGTCGGCAGCGTCCTGCTCGGCGTCGCCACCGCCCTGCCCGCGCAGGCCCACGACGGGCACGGGCACGTGCTCATCTTCACCGAGGACGCCGCGGGCGACTGGCACGACGCCGCGATCGCCCAGGCGACGCCGAAGGTGAAGGCGGCGCTCGAGGCGGAGGGCATGGCCGTCACGGTCGTGCACAAGGAGACGGCCTGGCGGGTCGGAGGCGGTGTTCACCGACGAGGGCCTCGCGCCGTTCGACGCGATCCTCGTCTTCCAGGCCAACGGCGACCCGTGGAACGCCTCGGAGAAGGCGGCGCTGGAGCGCTGGCAGGCGGCAGGCAACGGCATCGCGGCGGTGCACAACGCCCTGGACATGCGCGGCAACTACCCGTGGTGGGACAACATGGTCGGCTCGCTGATGCCCGGCCACGCGCCCACCGGCACCGACCCCGGCCCGTCCGGCGTGGTGCGCAACGAGGACACCGCCCACCCGTCCACCAAGCACTTCACGGGCACCGAGGACGTGACCCGCTGGACCCGCAACGACGAGTGGTACAACTTCAGCAACAACGTGCGCGGCACCGCCCACGTGCTCCAGTCCATGGACGAGTCGACCTACTCCGGCGGCAACATGGGCTACGACCACCCGATCACCTGGTGCAAGCCCTACGAGGGTGGCCGCTTCTGGGGCACCGCGCTGGGCCACTTCCCCTCGCACTACGACGAGCCGGACTTCATGGCCGAGCTCGTGGGCGGCGTGAAGTACGTCGCCGGCCTCGAGGAGGGCGACTGCGGCGGCACCGTGTGGAGCAACTTCGAGCGCATCCCGCTCGACCAGAACACCTCCGCGCCCTTCGCGATCGACGTCGCCGACGACGGCAAGGTCTTCTACACCGAGCTCGTCCGCGGCCAGCTGCGGATGTACGACCCGACGTCCCAGGCCGTGACCACGGTGCTGTCGCTGCCCGTCTACTCCGGTGGTGAGGACGGCCTGCTCGGCGTCGCGCTCGACCCCGACTTCACGACGAACGGGCACATCTTCCTCTACCGCTCGGCGGAGTCCCCGGACAACGCGAACCCCGACAACTTCTGGTCCACCGTCTCCCGCTTCACGTTCGAGAACGGGTCGGTCGACCCCGCGTCGGAGAAGGTGATCATCAAGATCCCCGCCCGCCGCCTGCCGGACGAGCCCGGCCACACCGGTGGCGGCCTCGACATCGACGACAAGGGCAACCTCTTCATCGGTGTCGGCGACGACGTCAACCCGCACTCCGAGCCGTCGGGCGGCTACGCCCCGCTCTCCGAGCGCGCCGGCACCTTCCACGACGCCCGCGAGACCTCGGCCAACACCAACGACCTGCGGGGCAAGATCCTGCGCATCACGCCGGTCGACGAGCCGGGTCAGCCCGGCATCGGGTCCAGCTACACCGTCCCGGACGGCAACCTGTTCCCGGAGGCCGAGGACGCCGGGCGCGACAAGACGCTGCCCGAGATCTACGCGATGGGCTTCCGCAACCCGTTCCGGTTCTCCATCGACAACGAGACCGGCTGGCTGAGCATGGCCGACTACTCGCCCGACAACGGCACCGACGCCCCCGCCACGCGCGGCCCCGCCGGCATCGCCGAGTGGAACCTCATCAAGAGCGCGGGCAACTACGGCTGGCCGATGTGCATGGGCGGCAACCACCAGGGCCAGAACCCCAACGGTGAGCCGTTCCGCGACGTCGACTACGGCAGCACCACGCCGCTGAACCCGCCGGTCGTCGGCGACTACTTCGACTGCGCCAACCCCGTCAACGACTCGGTGCGCAACACCGGGCTCACGGAGCTGCCGCCGGCCCGCGCCGCGGACATGTACTACGGCTACCGCCGCTCGTCGGTCGGCGCGATCCCGCAGGGTGGTGGCCTCGCCCCCATGGGCGGCCCCGTCTACCGCTTCGACGAGGAGCTGGAGTCGGACACCAAGTTCCCGAAGTCGTACGACGGCAAGCCGTTCTTCTACGACTGGGCGCGCAACAAGATGTACAACATCCAGCTCAAGGACCCGGCTGCGGCCGCGGGCGCGTCGCAGGTGGAGAAGGTCAACCCGTTCCTCCCCGACGTGCCGTTCCTGGCCCCGATCGACTCGAAGTTCGGTCCCGACGGGTCGATGTACGTCCTCGACTGGGGCGGCGGCTACGGCCGTGACAACCCGACGTCGGGCCTCTACCGCATCGACTACATCAGCGGCTCCCGCTCGCCGGTCGCCCGCATCGACGCCGAGCCCGACTCGGGCCAGGCGCCCCTCGAGGTGTCGTTCGACGGCAGCGCCTCGACCGACCCCGAGGACGAGGACCTCACCTACGCGTGGGACTTCGACGGCGACGGTGAGACCGACGCCACCGGCGTGACCGCGACCCACACCTACACCGAGAACGGCGTCTTCAACGCCCGCCTGACCGTCACCGACCCGGCCGACAAGTCCGGTACGACGACGGTCCCGATCACGGTCGGCAACACGCGACCCGTGGTCGAGCTCGAGACCCCGCCCAACGGCGCGTTCTTCGACTTCGGCGACGAGGTCAGCTGGAACGTGGAGGTGACCGACCCCGAGGAGGAGACGGTCGACCCGCAGGCCGTCGAGGTGCAGCCGGCGCTGGGCCACGACGACCACGCCCACCCGCTGGTCGCCTCGCGCGGCTTCACGGGCAGCACGGTCACGAGCATCGGCGGCCACGCGGCGGACGAGAACATCTTCTACGCCATCGACGCCCGCTACAGCGACACCGGTGGCACCGACGGCGAGAACCCGCTCCTGGGCTCCGACACCGCGGTGATCTTCCCGAAGCTGCGCCAGGCCGAGTGGTTCGACGCCAAGTCGGGCACCGCCACCCTGGCGCCGGGCCGTGACGCGGCCGGTGGCGGTCAGGTCGTGGTCGGCAAGGACGGCGCCTGGCTGCAGTTCGAGCCGGTCAGCTTCCACCAGATCGAGACCTACAACCTGCGGGTCCAGGCCAACGCCGCGGGCGGCACCATCGAGCTGCGCAAGGGCAGCCCGACCGGTGACGTCGTCGGCACGGCCGAGGTCCCGGCGACCGGCCTGCAGTACCGCGACGTCGAGGTAGACGTCAGCGAGGTCGGCAGCGAGACGATGGACCTCTACCTGGTCTTCACCGGGTCGAACGACATCAAGCTCAACTTCATGGAGGCCATGGGCCAGGGCATCTCGCCCACCGCGTCCCCGCTGGTCGCCATCACCGCCCCGGCCGACGGCGACAAGGTCGACCCGGGTGCCGAGGTCGCGATCACGGCCCAGGCCACCGACGCCGACGGCTCGATCGCCAAGGTCGAGTTCTTCGCCGGCGACACCAAGATCGGCGAGGCCACCAGCGCGCCGTACACGGTGACCTGGACCGCTCCGGCCGCGGAGGGTCTCTACGAGATCACCGCCGAGGCGACCGACGACGAGGGCAACACCACGACGTCGCGGCTCGTGCAGGTGCAGGTGGGCGAGCTCTTCGGCGACCTGGTGCCCTTCAGCAACGTCAACGGTGAGTTCGAGCGGCTCGGCGCCGGTCAGTTCCGCATCTCCGGTGCGGGCGCCAACGCCTGGCAGGGCACCGACCAGTACACGACGCTCTACCAGCCGGGCGCCGGCGACGACGAGTACGACGCCGTCGTCCGCGTCGACGCCAGCACGCTGGCCAACAACTCGGGCAAGGCGGGCCTCATCATCCGCAACGACATGACGCAGCCCGGCACGTCGCCCGGCTACGCCATGCTCGCGTGGCGTCGTGCCGCCGGGATGGAGTTCCTCACCGACCCCGACGGCAACGGCCAGCTCGACGCCTCCGTCGCCGGAGGCACCAGCACCGTCCCGAAGTGGCTGAAGCTCAGCCGCCGCGGCGACCAGGTGTCGGCGTACTGGTCCAACAACGGCACCACGTGGACGCAGATCGGGGCGGCGGCGACGCTGGCCAACATCGGTGACACGCAGGACGTCGGCTTCTTCGTCATGGCCCACGAGTCCGCGGTCCGGACCGCCGACTTCTCGCAGTTCGCTGTCGACAGCGACCCGCAGGAGCCGGAGCCGGAGCCGGAGACCCCGGGCCAGCCGCTGACCTGTGCCACCGGCCCGGTCTCCGACGAGTTCGACTCGCCGGCGCTGCTGCCCAAGTGGGCGATGCGCAACGCTCCGGGTGCCCCCATCACCCAGGCCGGCGGCTCGCTGCGCCTGCCCGTCACCAACGGTGACATCAACGAGGCGAGCGAGGGTCCGGTCAGCTTCGCGGGCCAGCCCGTGCCCGCCGGTGACTGGACCGCCACCACCAAGCTCACCCTCGAGCACAGCTCGCACTGGCAGTGGGCGGGCCTGGTCGTGCACCAGTCCGACAACGAGTACAACAAGATCGCGTTCGTCCGGCACCAGAACGGCACGCGCCTCGTGGAGTTCCAGTCCGAGACCAACGGCACGCGCACCACGCCTGCCGCCCCGGTCGTGGCCACGGACTTCCCGAGCACGATCCAGCTCCGGCTCACCAACGTCGGCGGCAAGCTGACCGGTGCCTACTCGGCCGACGGGTCCACCTGGACCAACCTGGCCGGACAGCTCGACCTGAAGACCGGGTCGGCTGCACGTATCGGTCTGATGGCGGCCGGCGACCTCGGCACCACGCCCCGGGTCGCGCAGGTCGACTGGTTCCGCGTGACGCCGGACCGCACGGCGCCGGCCGTCGAGGCCGACGACGAGTTCGACGGCACCGCGCTGGACGGCTGCCGCTGGGCGGAGTCGGTGCGCTACAGCTCCACCACGGCGTCGGTGGCCGACGGCCACCTCAAGATCGGGACGGAGCCGGGCGACATCAACGGCAACAACCCGGTCCAGCCGCGCAACTTCATCCTGCAGGACGCGCCCGAGGGTGACTGGGTGGCCGAGACCAAGCTCAAGGCCCCGCTCAAGCACCGCTACCAGCTGGCCGGCCTGCTGATGTACGGCGACGACGACAACTACGCCAAGGCCGACATCGTTGCCTTCAACGCGCCTGGCAGTGGGCTCGACCTTCGAGCCGAGCTGGCCGCGGAGAAGGGCGGCAACGGCGTCGCCGGCGGCGACCAGGTCAACATCCCGGACACCACCGAGAGCGGCTACTGGTGGGTGCAGGTGACCAAGGTCGGCACGAAGTACACCGCGGCGGTGAAGTCGACCGCGGGCGCCTCGTGGACGCCGATCGGCGACGGCATCACCTACGACGGACCGCTCAACTCGCTCGGGCCTGATGGCGATCGGTCCCGAGCAGGAGGAGCCGGTCACGGTCGAGTTCGACTACTTCCACCTCGACACCGAGGAGGAGCCGCCGGCCGACACGACCGCTCCGGTCACCACCGCCACCCAGGCCGTGGTCGAGGGCGGCGTGCAGGTCACGCTGACCGCGACCGACGAGACAGGTGGGTCCGGCGTGGAGTCGACCGAGTACCGGATCGACGAGGGTGACTGGACGGCCTACACCGCCCCGTTCACCATCAGCGAGCCCGGCACCCACACGGTCGAGTACCGCTCGACCGACGTGGCGGAGAACGTCGAGACGGCCAAGAGCATCGTGGTCGTCGTCGAGGAGGAGCCGCCGGTCGACGAGACCGCGCCGACCACCACCATCACCTGGATCCCGGGTGCCGCGGACGGCGAGGAGGGCTGGTACGTCACCGCTCCGAGCTTCACGCTCGACGCGGAGGACGACGGCTCGGGCGTCGCGTCGACCGAGTACCGCATCAACGGCGGCACGTGGACGGCGTACGACGGTGCGGTGACCGTCCCCGACGGCGAGCACACGATCGAGTACCGCTCGACCGACGAGGCCGACAACGAGGAGGACGTCCAGGAGTCGGAGGTCAAGGTCGACACGGTGACCCCGGCGACGGGGGCCACGAAGGCCGAGGTCGAGAAGGGCATGAAGGTCACCCTGAAGCCCACCGACGCCACCTCGGGTGTCGCAGGGACCGAGATCAAGGTCGACCAGGGTGCCTGGCAGGCCTACACCGCACCGGTCGTCGTGACGGGCGCCGGCGAGCACACGGTCCAGTTCCGCTCGACCGACGTCGCCGGCAACGTGGAGGAGGAGCAGTCCCTGGCCTTCACCATCGATCCTGACGGACCGCCCGCCGACACGACCGCCCCGGTGACCACCGTGCGGACCGACCCGGGCTCGCCCGACGGCAGCGCCGGCTGGTTCACCACGGCTCCGAAGGTCACGCTCGCCGCGACCGACGCGGGCTCCGGGGTGGCACGCACCGAGTACCGCATCGGCAACGGCGCGTGGACGGCGTACACCGCTCCGTTCACGGTCACCGCGCAGGGCCGCCAGGTCCTCGAGGTGCGGTCGGTCGACCAGGCCGGCAACGTCGAGACGGCGCAGTCGAAGGACATCGCGGTCGACACCGGCGAGCCGGAGGTCACGATCTCCGGGATCCGGGCACGCACCTACCCGAGCCACAAGGTGACGGACGTGGCGTGGACGGCGACGGACGCAACGTCCGGGGTCCGGAACGTGCGGGCGGTGCTCGACGGCGAGACCGTCGAGGCCGGCGCGTGGCAGATGTGGACGCTGTCCACGGGCCGCCACGTCCTCACGGTCACGGCCACGGACGGTGCCGGCAACGCCAGCTCGCGCACGGTGGTCTTCACCGTCAAGGCGACCGGCAAGACGCTGAAGAAGGTCGTGAAGACCATGGCGTCCGACGGCGAGATCGGTCCGAAGCTCGCCAACAAGCTGCTGCAGGCCGACAAGGACGCCCGCAAGGCCGAGAGGTCGGGCAACCGGAAGGCAGCGAAGAAGGAGCTGAAGCAGCTGCGCAAGCTGGTCCGCACCAAGGTCGACGGAGAGCTCCGCGCCGCCCTGCTCGCCCAGGTGAAGGAGCGCCTGGCCAAGCAGTGACGTCGCAGCTCCGGCACTGAGACTGGCCGGGCCCGGGGAGGGTGCCTCTTCCCCGGGCCCGGCTTTCCATGTCGTCCGTGCCCGCCGGCACCCGCTCTGCGGCACACCCACCGGGCCGCACTGTGGTGCCCGCCCACACGGTGGCGGCGGTCACACCCCCGCTAGGGTCTCGGGCATGGACAAAGTGGTCTCTTCCGCGGCCGAGGCGGTCGCCGACATCCCGGACGGCGCGAGGCTCGCGGTCGGCGGGTTCGGCCTCTCCGGCATCCCCTCGGTGCTCATCGACGCGATCCTCGAGGCCGGCACGGCCGACCTCGAGGCCGTCTCCAACAACTGCGGCGTGGACGAGTGGGGCCTGGGCCGGCTGCTCTTCGCCAAGCGGATCCGGCGGATGATCTCCTCCTACGTCGGGGAGAACAAGGAGTTCGCCCGGCAGTACCTCTCCGGCGAGCTCGAGGTCGAGCTGACCCCGCAGGGCACGCTCGCCGAGCGGATGCGCGCCGGCGGCTCGGGCATCCCGGCGTTCTACACCGCGACCGGTGTCGGCACCCAGGTCGCCGAGGGTGGCCTGCCGTGGAAGTACGACGACGCGGGCAACGTCATCGTCGCGTCGCCGCCGAAGGAGACCAAGGTCTTCAGCACGGCCGAGGGCGACAGGGAGTACGTCCTCGAGGAGGCGATCGTCGCCGACTTCGGCCTGGTGCGGGCCTGGAAGGGCGACCGGCACGGCAACCTCGTCTACCGGCAGTCCGCGCGCAACTTCAACCCGCTCGCCGCGATGTGCGGCCGGGTCACGATCGCAGAGGTCGAGGAGCTCGTCGAGCCCGGCGAGCTCGACCCCAACGACATCCACACCCCCGGTGTCTACGTGCAGCGGGTCGTGCAGCTGACGCCCGAGCAGGCGGCGGACAAGAAGATCGAGAAGGTCACCACGCGACCCCGTCCCGAGCGGGGCCCCGACCCGGTGCAGGGCTCGGACGACGCGGCGAGCTTCGGACTGGGAGGCTGATCCAGATGGCAGAGCGCAAGGGCTGGACGCGTGAGGAGATGGCGGCCCGGGCCGCCTCGGAGCTGCAGGACGGCTCCTACGTGAACCTCGGGATCGGGCTGCCGACCCTGGTGCCCAACTACGTCGGCGACGACGTGGAGCTGGTGCTGCAGAGCGAGAACGGCATCCTCGGCGTGGGGGCGTACCCCTTCGAGGGCGAGGAGGACCCCGACCTGATCAACGCGGGCAAGGAGACGGTGACCCTGCGCAAGGGCGCCTCGTTCTTCGACTCCGCGCAGTCGTTCGGGATGATCCGCGGCGGCAAGATCGACGCCGCGATCCTCGGCGCCATGCAGGTCTCCGCGGTCGGCGACATCGCCAACTGGATGATCCCCGGCAAGATGGTCAAGGGCATGGGCGGCGCGATGGACCTGGTCCACGGCGCCAAGCGGGTGATCGTGCTGATGGAGCACACCGCCAAGGACGGGTCGCTGAAGATCCTCGACGAGTGCGACCTGCCCTACACCGGCAAGCGCGTCGTGCAGCGGATCATCACCGACCTCGCGGTCATCGACGTGATCGACCCGACGACCGGTGAGGTCGCCCCGTCCGGGACCCTCGGCGACCGGGCGCTCAGGCTCGTCGAGCTCGCCCCGGGTGTCACCGAGGACGAGGTGCGGGAGAAGACCCAGCCGCCGCTGGTCTGAGCGGTCAGGTCACAGATCCGCAACGGCCGGACTTCTCAGGCTGCGCGGGGCGAATCGTTCACGGGTCCCTCAGGTGCGCTTGGTTGAGTCCTCCTCGGCGGTGGCCCGACTGAGAACCCCCGTAGGACGTCGGGTCACCGTCCCGCCAGCCCCGCCCCCACGAAGCCCGACCGTTCGGCATCCGGTCCCCCGAGGACGCGTCGACGGCTCGACCTCGTACGCTGCCGATGACACCGGCCGCGGGGGCAGGGAGGGGAACGCACGTGCTCAGCCAGGAGAACGACGCAGGTGCCCGCAGTGCAGCGGGCGATGATCGAGGCGACTCCTCCGGGGAGGTCGTGGTGCCGGGGCAGCGTTCGCCCTCAGCAGCGCGACTGCTGGAGATGACGGCCCGCGACACCGACCAGTGGCGCTCCGACGCCCGGGCCGAGGCTGCAGAGACGGTCGCCGCCGCCCAGCAGGAGGCGGAGGCGCTGGTGCGTTCGGCGCAGCGGGAGGCCGCGGACATGATCGAGGCCGCCCGGCTCGAGGCCGCGCGGACCCTCGACGAGGCGCGGGCGACCGCCCGGGGTGTGCAGGCCGAGTCCGAGCAGCGCCGCACGCGAGCGGAGACGGAGGTCGCCCGGCTCGAGCAGGTGGCGGCCGACCACGCGCAGCACCTCCGTCGACACCTCAACGACGTGCTCGCCCGACTGGACTCATCTCCCACGGAGGCGCCGTCCGACAGGGACGACCCACGGTCCGAGTAGGAGCCGGAGCCGTCGTCAGGACGAGGCGGCGCCCTTCGACCAGTCGGGCAGCTGCTGGAGTGCCCAGCCGTTGCCGTCGGGGTCGGCGAAGAAGACGAAGCGGCCCCAGGCCAGCTCGTCGACGTCGCTGACCTCGACGCCGCGCGCGACGAGGTCGGCGTGGGTCGCGTCGGCGTCGGCGATCACCATCTGCATGTTGTCCAGCGACCCGGGCTCCATCTGGGTGAGCCCCTTGCCGATCGCGATCGAGCACGCCGACCCGGGCGGGGTGAGCTGCACGAACCGCACGTCGTCGCTCACCACCTGGTCGTGGTCGACGACGAAGCCGACCCTCTCGTAGAACGCCTTGGCCCGGTCGACGTCGGTCACGGGCACCATCACCAGCTCCAGCTTCATGTCCATGGACCGAGGCTAGGACTCGTTCAGGCCATCCGCTGACCGCAATCGGCGGATATCTAGGGACGTCCTGGTAGGTGAAACCGGTCATCCGCCGACCAGGACGTCCCTAGATACCGCGATGTGGGCGTGGGAGGGCGGGGCGTGCTGCCGAGTGTGCTATCTCTAGTAACCCAGTAGAGATTAAGCAGAAAGGCGCACGATGGAGTTCCTCTGGTACATCCCCAACCAGGTGACGGCGGGGCACCGGCTCGACGACACGGTCGCCGGCCACAACAGCCTCCCGCGCCTGACCGCGCTCGCTCGCCTGACCGAGGAGCACGGGTGGGGTGGGGCGCTGATCGGCACGGGCTGGAAGCGGCCGGACACCTTCACGGTCGCGACCGCGCTGGCTGCCGCCACGACGACGTTCAACCCGCTGGTCGCGATCCGACCCGGCTACTGGACGCCGGCGCACTTCGCCTCGTCCGCCGCCACGCTCGACCAGCTGAGCGGAGGCCGGGTCAAGGTCAACGTCGTGAGCGGCCCCGACCACCAGCCGCAGTACGGCGACGACGAGGGCGACCAGGCGCAGCGCTACGCCCGGACGCGCGAGTTCATGCGGCTCGTGCGGCGCTACTGGACCGAGGACGACATCACCTTCGAGGGCGCCCACTACCGGGCCGAGGGTGCGACCCTCGAGCACAAGCCGGTGGCGCGCGAGGGGCGCCCGCACCCGCAGCTCTACTTCGGCGGCGCCTCCGAGGCCGCCCAGCGCACCGCGGCCGCCGAGGCGGACGTGCAGCTCTTCTGGGGTGAGCCCCTCGACGGTGTGGCGGCGCGCATCGACCACCTCCGGACGCTGAGCGCCGACCTGGACCGCGACCTGCCGCCGCTCGAGTTCGGCCTGCGCATCACCACCCTCGTCCGCGAGACGACCGAGGAGGCCTGGGCCGACGCCGAGGCGAAGGTCGCCGCGATGGCCGACCAGTCCCGACGAGGCCAGCACGAGTGGGCCGTCGACCCCGGTCGCCGGGTGGCCGTCGGGCAGCAGCGGCTGCTCGACCTCGCCGAGAAGGGCGACGTGCTGGACGACTGCCTCTACACGGCCCCCGGCCGCGTGGGCGGCGGCGGCGCCGGCACGACCTGGCTCGTCGGCTCGCCGGACGACGTGGCCAAGGCCCTGCGCCGCTACGCCGACCTCGGCGTCAGCCACTTCGTGCTCAGCGACACGCCGTACGAGCAGGAGATCGTGCGCGTCGGCGACTCGCTGCTGCCGCTCCTGCGCTGACCGCGGACACGCGTCCGCAGCCGTCGGCGCGGGTGAACGGGAACTCCTGTCACCGCAAAGTCGGCAAAGTCTATTCAGTTACATTACTTTTGAAGTCCGCTGTTCCGAGAAGGAGTACCACTGATGCCACGACGTGGGCGCACCCGCACCCTGACCCGAGCCGCCCTGCTGGCCACCGCCGGCCTGCTGGCCCTCTCCGCCTGCGGCGGTGAGCAGGCCGGGCCCAGGCTGGAGCTCTCGGCCGCCCTGCCCGATGCGCCGTCGGACGGCACCGTGCTGCGCGTCGGCGACCCGGCCACCCAGGTGGCCCTCGAGGCGTCCGGGCTGATCGACGACCTGGACATCGACGTCGAGTGGGCCAACATCACCGGTGGCCCCAAGACGCTGGAGGCCTTCCGCGCCGACGCGATCGACATCGGGTCGGTCGCCGACATCCCGCCGCTGTTCGCGCACTGGACCGGCACCGACGTCCGCATCGTCGCCGCCCGCGAGACGGTCGACCCGATGGAGCACCCGACCTACGAGCTCGGCGTCGCGCCCGGCGTCGACGTGAAGAGCATCGAGGACCTCGAGGGCAAGAAGATCGCCTACAGCCCCGGCCAGGCGCAGGGCGCCCTGGTGCTCAACGTGCTCCGCGAGGCGGGCCTGACCCAGGACGACGTCGAGTTCGTCGAGATGCAGAGCGTCGACGACGCCTTCTCCGTGGCCCTCGCCAGCAAGCAGGTCGACGTCGCGCCGCTCGGCCAGACCCTGGTCAAGACCTACCTCGCCAAGTACGAGCAGGACGGGGCCACCACCATCGCGCCCGGCGTGCGCGACGACGCGTGGACCCTCTACACGCCGACCACCGTGCTGGAGGACGCCGACAAGGCGGCCGCGATCAAGGAGTACGTCGCCGCGTGGGCCAAGGCCCAGCAGTGGATCTCCGACAACCCGGACGAGTTCGCGAAGGCCTACTACGTCGACCACGAGGGCCTCTCGCCCGAGGACGCGCAGTACGTCGTCGACGCGCTGGGCCAGTTCACGGTGCCGACCAGCTGGGACGAGTTCATCGCCCGCCACCAGCAGACCGTGGACACGCTGGTCGAGGCGCAGGACCAGGAGCCGCTGGACGTGGAGACGCTCTACGACCGGCGCTACGAGAAGGCGATCGCGGCCGCGGTGGAGGGCTCATGACGACCCTCACCGGCAACCGGGCCGCCCCCAGCCGGTCGCTCGCGGAGGCGGAGGACGTACGCCCCACCCGGCGGCGGCTCGGCCCCGGCGAGCCGATCCGCTTCGGCGGGCTCCTCGGGATCGCCGTGCTGCTCGCCGCGTGGGTGGTGGGCTCCGCCACCGGGCTCCTCGACCCGCGCACGCTCACCGAGCCGTGGACGGTGCTGCAGACCGCGGGCACGCTGATCGAGAGCGGCCGCCTCCAGGAGAGCCTGGTGACGTCCGGCGTCCGCGCCGCCCTCGGCCTCGGCCTCGGCGTCGTCGTCGGCACGCTCCTCGCGGTGATCTCCGGACTGTCCCGCGTCGGTGAGTCCCTCATCGACGGGCCGATCCAGGTCAAGCGCTCCATCCCGACGCTCGCGCTGATCCCGCTGCTGATCCTGTGGCTCGGCATCGGCGAGCCGATGAAGGTCATCACCATCGCACTGGCCGTCTTCGTGCCGATCTACATCCACACCCACAACGGCCTGCGCACCATCGAGGGCAGGTACGCCGAGCTCGCCGAGACGCTCGGTGTGTCGCCGCAGCGAGTTCGTGCGCCACGTCGTCCTCCCCGGCGCGATGCCCGGCTTCCTGCTCGGCCTGCGCTTCGCGGTGACCTCGTCGCTGCTCGCGCTGGTCGTGGTCGAGGTCATCAACGCCACGAGCGGGATCGGCCACATGATCACGCTCGCGTCCAACTACGGGCAGACCGACATCATCGTCGTCGGCCTGGTCGTCTACGCGCTGCTCGGCGTCTCCGCCGACGCGGTCGTCCGACTGATCGAGAGGAAGGCACTGTCATGGCGTCGCACGCTGGCGAGCTGAGCACCCACCAGGGACCCGCGGTGCGGGTCACGTCCCTGTACCGCAGCTTCAACGAGGCGGGTGGCGTGCTCAACGGCCTCGACCTCGACATCGCACCCGGAGAGTTCGTGGCCCTGCTCGGGCGCAGCGGCTCGGGCAAGAGCACCCTGCTCCGGTCCCTCGCCGGCCTCGACCGCGGCGTGGCCGGCACCGGTGTCATCGAGGTCCCGGAGAAGGTGTCGGTCGTCTTCCAGGACTCGCGGCTGCTGCCGTGGAAGCGCGTCCTCGACAACGTCACGCTCGGCCTCCGCGCCGGCGACGCGTCGGACCGCGGTCGCCAGGCGCTCGCCGAGGTCGGCCTCGCCGGCCGCGAGAAGGCGTGGCCCCACGAGCTGTCCGGCGGCGAGCAGCAGCGCGCCTCGCTGGCCCGCTCGCTGGTCCGCGACCCGCAGCTGCTGCTGGCCGACGAGCCGTTCGGTGCGCTCGACGCGCTCACCCGGATCCGCATGCACACGCTGCTGCGCAAGCTGTGCGAGGTGCACCAGCCGGCCGTGCTGCTGGTCACCCACGACGTCGACGAGGCGATCGTGCTGGCCGACCGCGTCATCGTGCTCGACGGAGGCGTCGTACGCCACGACGCGCGCGTCGAGCTCGACGGCCGGCGCTCGCAGGCCGACCCGGCGTTCGCCCGGCTGCGGGCGCGGCTGCTCACCGAGCTCGGCGTCGAGGACGACCACGACGCCGCTCCGGCACGCCACCTCGACCGCCACCGCGACCCGGCGTCGGAGAGGGCGGCCTCGTGACCTCGGACCGACAGCTGCACCTCAACCTGTTCATCTACCCCGACGGCCACCACGAGGCGGCCTGGCGGCACCCGGACAGCGAGACCGACCGGATCCTCGACATCTCCTACTACCAGGAGCTCGCCCAGCGGGCCGAGGCAGCGTCGTTCGACGCGGTCTTCTTCGCCGACGGTCCGTCGCTGGCCGAGAACATCCAGTACGCCGCCCGCTTCCGCCTCGAGCCGATCACCGTGATGACGGCGATCGTCGCGGCGACCGAGCGGATCGGCGTGATCGGCACCGCGTCCACGACCTACACCGAGCCGTACAACCTGGCTCGCCAGTTCGCGGCGCTCGACCACCTCAGCAAGGGCCGGGCCGGCTGGAACATCGTCACCACCGGTGCCGCCGACGCCG
The DNA here is from genome assembly GCA_963701485.1 of uncultured Actinomycetota bacterium. Lineage (GTDB taxonomy): Bacteria > Actinomycetota > Actinomycetes > Propionibacteriales > Nocardioidaceae > Nocardioides. The sequence goes on along the minus strand of CAVPAA010000001.1, from coordinate 107,661 downwards.
CGCTCAACTTCGGCCTCGACGCGCACCCGCTCCACCGCGACCGCTACGAGCGCGCCGAGGAGTACGTCGACGTCATCACGAAGCTGTGGGACAGCTGGGAGGACGACGCGGTCGTCGCCGACCGGGAGAGCGGCATCTTCGCCGACCCCGACAAGATCCACCGCGTCGACCACGTCGGCAAGCACTTCCGGGTGCGGGGCCCGCTCAACGCGCCGCGGTCCCCGCAGGGCCGTCCGGTCTACGTGCAGGCCGGGTCGTCGGAGGACGGTCGTGCCTTCGCCGCCCGCTGGGCCGAGGCGATCTTCACCGCGCACCAGACGCTCGGCTCGGCGCAGGAGTTCTACGCCGACATCAAGCGCCGCGCGCAGGCGCAGGGCCGCGACCCGCGGGGGCTCAAGGTGCTCCCGGGCATCAGCCCGTTCATCGGCTCCACGGCGAAGGAGGCCGAGGACCTGCACCAGGAGCTCAACGACCTCACCCAGCCGGGGTACTCGCTCGCCCAGCTCAACCGGCTCACCGGCGTCGACCTGTCGGCGTACGACCTCGACGGGCCGTTCCCGCGCGAGGTGATCGACACCGACGAGGAGCGCAGCGAGGGCAGCCGCTTCCAGCTCGTGCTCGACATCGTCGAGCGCGAGAACCCCACGCTCCGCCAGCTGTGCCACCGGCTCGCCGGCGCGCGCGGCCACCGGGTCGTGACCGGCACGCCCGACCAGGTCGCCGACACGATCCAGGAGTGGGCCGAGTCCGGCGCCGCCGACGGCTTCAACGTGATGCCGCCGTGGCTGCCCGGGGGGATCGAGGTGTTCATCGACGAGGTCGTGCCGATCCTCCGTCGACGCGGGTTGTTCCGCACGGAGTACACAGGAACCACGCTCCGCGACCACCTCGGCCTCGAGCGCCCCGCCAGCCAGTACGCCCCCACCTCGCATCCTACGGAAGGAGACCGCATGAGCTTCGAGCACTACCGCCCCCTGGGCCGCACCGGCGTCCAGGTCAGCCCGCTGACCCTCGGCGCGATGATGTTCGGCGCGTGGGGCAACCCCGACCACGACGAGTCGATCGCGATCATCCACCGCGCCCTCGACGCCGGCATCAACGTCATCGACACCGCCGACGTCTACGCCCGCGGCGAGTCCGAGGAGATCGTCGGCAAGGCGCTGCAGGCCCGCAAGGGCAGCCGCGACGACGTCTTCCTGGCCACCAAGTTCCACGGCAACATGCACGACGAGGACCCCAACCAGGCCGGCAATTCGCGGCGCTGGATCGTCCGCGAGGTCGAGCACTCGCTGCGTCGCCTGCAGGTCGACCACATCGACCTCTACCAGGTGCACCGCCCGCGGCCGGAGGTCGACATCGACGAGACGCTCGGCGCGCTGACCGACCTCGTGCGCCAGGGCAAGATCCGCTACCTCGGCACGTCGACGTTCCTGCCCTCGCAGGTCGTCGAGGCGCAGTGGGTGGCGGAGAAGCGCCAGCGGGAGCGCCCGGTCACCGAGCAGCCGCCGTACTCGATCCTCGCCCGCGAGGTGGAGCGCGACATCCTGCCGACGGCCGAGAAGTACGGCATCGGCGTGCTCCCGTGGAGCCCGCTCGCGGGTGGCTGGCTCTCGGGCCGCTACCGCCGCGGCGAGGACCCGGCCGTGTCGTCGAGCCGGCTGAAGCGCCAGCCGGCCCGGCACGACCCGGCGTCGCCGGAGAACAAGGTGAAGCTCGAGGCCGTGTACGCGCTCCAGGAGCTCGCCGACGAGGCGGGCCTGTCGCTGATCCACCTCGCGCTGGGCTTCGTGCTCGCCCACCCGGCGGTGTCGTCGGCGATCATCGGGCCGCGCACGCTCGAGCAGCTCGAGTCGCAGCTCGGGGTGGAGAAGGTCGTCCTCACGCCCGACGTGCTCGACCGGATCGACGAGATCGTGCCGCCCGGCACGACGCTCAACGAGGCGGACCGGGGTTACGCACCGCCGGCCCTCGTGGAGGCGGCGCTGCGGCGTCGGTGACGACGCGCTGCACCATGGTGGCCGGCTCGCGTGGGGTGAGCCGGACCACCCGACGGGGGGTGACGGGCTGTGAGGCATCTCTCGTCGGGGAACATCGACCGGCGCGCAGTGGCTGAGGGAGTCGTACAGTCCTCAACCACTCTGGAGGCACCACCTTCATGTCCCGTGCATTCGAGCCCCTCGCCGTCGGCCCCTGGAAGCTCCCGCAGCGCTTCGTGATGGCCCCGCTGACCCGCAACCGTGCGGGCGACGGCCACGCCCCGACCGACCTGAACGCGGAGTACTACGCGCAGCGCGCCGGAGCCGGACTGATCGTCACGGAGGGCACCGCCCCCAGCCACGTCGGTCAGGGCTACCTGGACGTGCCCGGGCTCTACACCGACGAGCAGGTCGCCGGCTGGCGCCTGGTCGCCGACGCCGTGCACGCCCGCGACGGCGTGGTCGTCGCCCAGCTCATGCACGTCGGCCGGATCGCCCACGCGGACAACAAGGGCGGCGTGGAGACGATCGCCCCGAGCGCCGTGCAGGCTCCCGGCGAGATGGTCACCGCCGACGGCTCCAAGCCGCACGACGTGCCCCGCGCGCCGGAGACCGACGAGATCGCCGGCCTGGTCGCCGACTTCGTGACCGCTGCCCGCAACGCGGTCGCAGCCGGCCTCGACGGTGTCGAGGTGCACGCGGCCAACGGTTACCTGCTGCACCAGTTCCTCGACCCGACGGTGAACCTGCGTGACGACGTCTACGGCGGTACGCCGGAGAACCGCGCCCGCTTCGTCATCGAGGTCGTGACCGCGGTCGCCGAGGCGATCGGCGCCGAGCGGGTCGGCCTGCGCCTGAGCCCGGCCCACCAGTTCAACGGCATCGGCGAGGAGCTCGGCCCCGACCTCACCGCCACCTACCGGGCCGTGGTCGACGCCGTGGCGCCGCTGGGCCTGGCCTACCTGAGCCTGCTGGCCAGCCCCCTGGAGCCGCTCGAGACGCTGGTGCGCGACCTGCGTGAGCGCTTCGACGGTGTCGTGCTCCTCAACGACGGCTTCGGCGACGTCACCACCCTCGAGTCGGTCGAGAAGCTGCTCGAGACCGGCCTCGCCGACGCGGTCGTCGTCGGGCGCCCGTTCCTGGCCAACCCCGACCTCGCCGACCGGTGGCGTGCCGGTTCGGAGCTCAACGCGCCGAACCCCGACACGTTCTACGGCGGCGGTGCCGAGGGCTACACCGACTACCCCACCGTCGAGCAGGCGTCCTGACCCGCTCCCGCTGAGGCCGCGGGCCTCGGTATCTAGGGACGTTCTGGTTGGTGATCGGTCCGACCGGCCCACCAGTTCGTCCCTAGATACGTCCTGCCCCGGCGGAGGTGCGGGAGGCGGCGAGCACGCCGAGCACCGCGGCGAGCGCGGCGAAGGCGAAGACGGTGAGGAACGGGTCCAGGTCCTGCCGCTCCGCCGCCGCGAACGCAGCACCGGCCACCGACAGCGCGAGCGCGGCGCCGAGGGAGTCGGCCACCGTGAGGGCGGAGGAGTTGAAGCCCCGGTCGCGGTCGGTCGACGCCTCCAGCATCGCCACCCCGGTGCGGGGGTACGCGAAGCCCATCCCGGCACCGGCGAGGACGTACGCCGCCGCAGGCAGGACGGCGGACGGGTGGGCGCCGGCGTCGTGGGCCAGCACGCTCGCGGCGAGCGCCGTCAGGCCGGTGAGCACCAGGCTCGTGCCGACCACCATCGCGCGGGTGTGGGACACGCGCGCGCCGAGCCGCGCCTGGACCTGGCTGGCGCTGGCCCACACCACGCCGACGCAGGTCAGCGCGATGCCGGCCCGGCCGGGGGAGAGGCCCCAGTGCTCCTGCAGGACGTAGACGATGTAGGCCTCGGCGCAGAAGAACGTCGCGGCGAGGAGGCCGCGGGTGGCCACCACCGACGGCAGCCCACGGCGCAGGGTGCGGCTGCCGGGCGGGAGCAGGCGACCGAGGGAGATCCAGACGCCCGCGAGGGCGGCCAGGGCACCGAGCGCCGCGACCCCGCCGGCCGACCCGATGAGCTCCAGCACGAGCACCGCCGCGGCTCCGAGGGCCGCCCACCACAGCCGTGACACGGGCGTGTCGGTGCCCTCGGCGTGCACGGTGAGGCCGCGCAGCGCCGGCGTCAGCAGGGCCAGGGCGAGGGCGACCAGCGCCACCGCGCCGAGGAAGACCCAGCGCCAGCTCCACACGTCTGCGACCAGGGCCGCGAGCCCGGGGCCGAACAGGGCGGGCAGGACCCACGCCGCCGCGAAGGAGGCGAAGACGGCAGGTCGGAGCGCGGCCGGGAACACCAGCCCGACGACGACGTACAACCCCACCGTGAGCGCCCCGCCGCCGAGACCCTGCAGCACGCGGCCGACGAGCAGCACCTCCATCGACGGCGCCAGCCCGCACACGAGCAGCCCGGCCGAGAAGAGCGCCATCGACGCCAGCAGCGGCACCACCGGTCCGGTGCGGTCGCTCCACATGCCCGCGGCCACCATCCCGACGACGCCGCTGGCGAGCGGCGCGGCGAAGGCGAGCGCGTAGAGGTCGAGACCGTCGAGGTCGCGCGCGACCGTGGGCATCACGGTGGCGACGGCCATCGCCTCGAACGCGACGAAGGCGATCAGGCCGAACATCGCGACGGTCGTGGCGGCGTACGCCGGCGAGAGGATGCGCTCGCGGGGCTCGGTCGGGGTCGTGCTGGTCGTCACCGGCCCGACGGTAGGACCTCAGGTGCACCTGAGGTCAATCGGAGTGCAGGATCGGAATAACGAACCGGGTGCGGACGCTGGGTCGACAGTGACTGCTCCCTCCGTCGACCTGTCCGTGCTCGACCTCGTCCCGGTCCGCAGCGACCAGACGACCGGTGACGCCATCGCCGCCTCGCGCAGCCTCGTGCAGGTCGCCGACGAGCTCGGCTACCGCCGCTACTGGGTGGCCGAGCACCACAACATGCCGGCCGTCGCCGCCACCAACCCGCCGGTCCTGATCGCCATGCTCGCGTCGGCGACCGAGCGGATCCGGGTCGGGTCCGGCGGCGTGATGCTGCCCAACCACGCCCCGCTCGTGGTGGCCGAGCAGTTCGCCCTCCTCGAGGCCGCCTTCCCCGGTCGCATCGACCTCGGCATCGGCCGCGCGCCCGGCACCGACCCGCTGACCCGCTACGTCCTGCGCGGGGGGAGCGCGGAGTCCGCCGACGAGGCGGTCGCGAAGTTCCCCGACTACGTCGAGGACATCCGCACCCTGATGACGACCGAGGGCGTCGAGCTCCAGGTCGGGCCGCGCCGGCAGCCGCTGCGGGCGACCCCGTCCGCCCGCACGATCGCCGACATGTGGCTGCTCGGGTCGTCGGACTACTCGGCACGACTGGCTGCCGAGAAGGGCCTGCCCTACGTCTTCGCGCACCACTTCTCGGGAGAGGGGACGCGCGCCGCGCTCGACCTGTACCGCTCGTCCTACCGCCCGTCGCCGGAGTACCCCGAGCCGCGGACCTTCCTGACCGTCAACGCCGTCGTGGCCGAGACGGAGGAGGAGGCCCGGCGCCGTGCGCTGCCCAACGTGCAGCAGATGATCGCGCTGCGCACCGGGTCGCCGCTCCACCCGCAGCGGCTCGTCGAGGAGGCCGAGGCTGCCGAGATGTCCGCCGACCAGCGCGCCTTCGGTGACGCGATGGCGCAGCGCTGGATCGTCGGCTCGCCCGACCAGGCGCGGACCCGCATCCAGGAGCTCGCGGCCGAGCACGGCGTCGACGAGGTGATGGTGCACCCCGTGGCGGGTGCCGCGGCCGGGACGGACGTACGCACGTCGCCGGCGCGCGAGGAGACGCTGCGCCTGCTCGCGGGCTGACCGGGCAGCTCCTCGCGCTGCGTTCGTCAGCCCTGGCCGAGCCCGGCGTCGCGGGCGCGGATGATGACGTCGGCACGGTCGGTGGCCTGCAGCTTGGCCAGGATGCTGGTGATGTTGTTGCGGATCGTCTTGGGCGAGAGGAACAGCGTCTGCGCGATCTGGCCGTTGGAGCGGCCGGCGGCGATCAGGTCGAGCACCTCGGTCTCCCGCTCGGTGAGCTCGGGGAAGGGGCGTTCTGGCCGGCTGGCCGGGGAGAGCACCTCCGCGATGCGCGCCGCGAGCGAGGCGCCGAAGACGACGCCGCCGCCGTGGACGGTCGACACCGCCCGGACGATCTCGTCCTGCTCGGCGCCCTTGCGGAGATAGCCCCGCGCGCCGGCTCTCAGCGCGGACAGCACCGTGCCGTCGTCCTCGCCCATCGTCAGCACGAGCACCCCGACCTCGGGGTGCGCCGCGGCGACCGCGCGAGTGGCGTCGATGCCGTTCATCACCGGCATCTGCACGTCCATGATGACGACGTCGGGGCGGTGCTCGTCGACCAGCGCGACCGCCTCGGCGCCGTCGTCGGCAAGTACGTCGGCGCGCTGCACCTCCTGGTCGGCTACGCCGTCCTCGGCGTGCTGGTCAGCCGCAAGCGCGGCTGAGAACCACCACTCCAGAAGGCCCCGGACCCCTCCCCCGAGGAGGTCCGGGGCCTTCGTCTCCGCGGGGGTAGTCCAGTGAGAACTCGTTGTCGTCGCGGCCCTTTCGCGACCACTTTCCACTGGACTACCCCGGGCCGGGGACCCGATCTCACTGGACTACGTCGGCCGCGGCCCGGTTCCTCGCGCTCAGTCGAGCGCGAGCCCCGCTGCAGGCGTGACCGCGGCGGCACGACGGGCCGGCAGGACGCACGCGGCCAGGCCGGCGAGGGCGGCGACCGCGGCGACGGCCCCGACCTGCCACACCGGCACGGTGAAGGCGGCGTCGTCGACGACGGCGGTCACCATCACCTGCACCCCGACCCAGGCGAAGGCCAGCCCGATGGCGGTGCCCAGCATGGTCGCGACCGACGACAGGAGCAGCCCCTCCACCGCCATGGCCCGCCCGAGCTGGCGGCGGGTGAGGCCCATCGCGCGGAGCAGGGCGTTCTCCCGGCCGCGCTCGAGCACGGACAGCCCGAGGGTGTTGGCGATGCCGACGAGCGCGATCACGATGGCGACGGCCAGCAGGCCGACCACCGACCCGGTCAGGATGTCGACCTGGAGGTAGACCCAGCTCCGTTCGGTGTGACCGCCGTCGATCTCGGCACCGGCGGCCCCGGCCAGTGCTGCGAGGTCGCCGGACAGGTCCTCGGCGTCCGCGCCGTCGCTCGCCCTGGCCCACACGGCCATCGGCTGCGGGTCGGCGTCGAGGCTTGCCAGCGTGGCGGCCGAGACCAGGCCGGACCGGCCCCAACCGCTGCCGGTCTCGACGTCGAGGGTGTGCTCGCGGCCGTCGACCGTGAGCGTCACCTCGCCGTCGTTCCCCACCCGCTCGGCGATCCGCGCCGGCAGGTCCTCGACGACCTCGTAGGGCAGCAGCAGCACGCCGTCCCGCGGCGTGAGCTCGGCCCCGCCGCGTACGACGTCGGAGGTCCGGCCCGCTGCGAGGAGCGCGACCTCGACCCGGCCGATGGTCGCCGTGGCACCGTCGAGCCCGACCGCCTCGGCGACACCGGGGGTGTCGGCCACCCGGTCGACGAGGGCGCCGTCGAGAGGCGCCTCGCCCGCCGTGATGGTGGCGTCGAGCGGGTAGGACCGGTCCATGTCCTTGTCGATCGCGGTCCGCGAGGACGCCAGCCCGGTGAGGATGGCCGTGGTCAGGGTGACCCCGACGAGGAGCGACGCCGCGGTGGTCGCCGTACGACGCGGGTTGCGCACGGCGTTGCCGGTGGCCAGCCGCCGGACGGGGCCGGCACCGGGGAGCCCGCCGACGAGGCGGATCAGCCGCGGCACCAGCACCGGCCCCAGGAGCAGCACGCCGATGAACGAGGCGATGCCGCCGGCGAGCATCGCGGGCACCGAGCCCGCGGCGACCGCCAGGACGAGCAGCGCCACCCCAGCCGAGACGCCGAGCGCGGCAAGTGCGAGGCGCCAGCGACCGGCGGCCGAGCGGACGTCGACGCCGGTGTCGGGTCGGAGCGCGGCCAGCGGTGCGACCCTGGTCGCCGATCGCGTCGGCAGCCAGGCGGCGGCGAGCGTCACCAGCGTGCCGACGGCGAACGCCGTACCGGTCCACACGGGCTCGAGCGCCGCCGGCCCCATGTCGGTGAACCAGCGCCGGACGAGCGCGACGAGTCCCGCCCCGGTGAGGGCGCCGACCGCGACGCCGAGGGCGGCGGCCGCCAGCCCGAGGGCGAGGGCCTCGAGGCGGATCGCGCGACGCAGCTGGCGGCGCGTCACGCCGACGCAGCGCAGCAGCGCGAAGTCGCGCATCCGCTGCGCGAAGAGGATGGAGAACGTGTTGGTGATGACCAGCACGCCCACGAAGAGGGCGATGACCACGAAGAGCAGCGCCATGATCGCGATGACGTCCACGCCGCGGGAGATCTCCGCCTGGCGTGCGGCCACCCAGTCGTCGGCCGTCTCGACGGTCACGCCGCGGGCGGCCTGGGTGGCCTGTGCCTCGGTGCCGCCCCACGCCACGGCGTCGACCCAGAGGGTGTCCTCGAAGCGCCGCAGGTCGTCCCACGGCACGTAGAGCGCGGCGCCCATCGCTGCCGGGCTGTCGACGAGCCCGACCACCTCGACGTCGGTGGCCGCCGGACCGCTCCCGATGCGGACGACGTCGCCGAGGGCGACGTCGTTGCTCTTCGCGCGGTTGACGTCGGCCAGGGCCTCGCCCGCCGCGGAGGGGAACCGGCCGTCCTCGAGGTCCTGCCACTGCAGGCGCGGGTCGAGGGCGGCCTCCGAGACGTCCACCGACTGCGCGAGCTGCACGCCGTCGCGGCTGACCGGCTCCATGGCGTAGCCCAGGGTCAGGGCGGGGAAGCCGCCCTCGGCGGCTGCGTCGACCAGGCGCTCGACGTCGCGGGAGGCGTCCGGGCTGACGACCAGGTCGACGCCGCTGACGGGCGCCCCGGCGTCGGCGGTCAGCCCCGAGCGGGTGGCCCCGGTGAGCATGCCGATCACGACGATGAAGGCCACGCCGATGACGACGGCCACCGACGCGGCGACGTACCTCCGGGTGTGGTGGCGCATCGAGGCCAGCAGCACGGTGCGCATCAGGCGCCCCGCCCGCGGAGTGCGGCGACGAGCTCGTCCTGGCCGGGGTCGGTGAGGTGGGCCGTGACGGCGCCGTCGTGGATGACGACCACGTCGTCGGCGTACGCCGCTGCGTCGAGCTCGTGGGTCACCATCACCACCGTCATCCCGAGCTCGCGCACCGAGCGGCGCAGGTGGCCCAGCACCTCGGCGCTGGCCTCGCTGTCGAGGTTGCCGGTGGGCTCGTCGGCGAAGACGATGTCGGGCTGCGTGACCAGCGCGCGGGCGATCGCGACCCGCTGCTGCTGGCCGCCGGAGAGCTGGCTCGGCAGGTGGCCGAGGCGGTCGGCGAGGCCGAGCACGCCGACGACCTGGTCGTAGCGCTCCCGGTCGACCGGGCGGCCCGCGAGCTCGAGCGGCAGGACGATGTTCTGGCCGGCGGTGAGCATCGGCAGCAGGTTGAAGGCCTGGAAGACGAAGCCGATGTGCTCGCGGCGGAAGATCGTCAGCGCGGTGTCGTCGAGGCCGGCGAGGTCGCGCCCGGCGACGGTGACCGAGCCGGAGGTGGCGGCGTCGAGCCCGGCCAGGCAGTGCATCAGGGTGGACTTGCCGGAGCCGCTCGGCCCCATGATCGCGGTGAAGCGCCCGGCGGGGAGGTCGAGGTCCACGCCGCGCAGGGCGTGGACGGCGTTGTCTCCGCCGCCGTAGGTACGGGTCAGGCCGCGCGCGGAGGCGGCGGTGGCTGTCGTGGATCCGAGTGTCGTGGTCATGGGGACAACGCTCGTCGTCGGCAGCCTCCCGATCGTCAGCCTCCGGCACGGACCTGGCGTCCGTCCGCGGTCGCACGCCGCGGGTCGTCGTACGACCGGGGGAGGACGCCGGCCCGGGTCAGGCGGTGACGAGGCCCGTCTCGTAGCCGAGCACGACGAGCTGGACGCGGTCGCGCGAGCCGGTCTTGGCCAGCACCCGGCCGACGTGGGTCTTCACGGTCGTCTCGGCGACGACGAGGTGCTGGGCGATCTCGGTGTTGGTCAGGCCGCGGGCGATGAGGGTGAGCACCTCGACCTCGCGCTCGGTCAGCGGCGCGAGCCGGTCGTCGTACGCCGTCGGCTCGACGGGGTCGGGCAGCGCGGCGAAGTGGTCGAGCAGCCGCCGGGTGGTGCTGGGCGCGACGACGGCGTCGCCGGCCATCACCGCCCGGATCGCGCCGAGCAGGTCGGGCGGGGCGGCGTCCTTGAGCAGGAACGCCGAGGCGCCCGCGCGGATCGCGGCGAAGGCGTACTCGTCGAGGTCGAAGGTGGTCAGCACGATCACCCGGGGCGCCCGGTCACGCTCGAGCAGCCGCCGCGTCGCCTCGACGCCGTCGACGCGCGGCATCCGCACGTCCATCAGCACGACGTCGGCCGCCGTGACCGCGAGCCGCTCGAGCGCCTCGCCGCCGTCGCCGGCCTCCCCGACGACCTCCATGTCGTCCTGGCTGTCGACGAGCATCCGGAAGCCGGCGCGCACCATCTGCTGGTCGTCGACGAGGAACACGCGGATCGGTGCAGGTCGGTCACAGCGGCAGCCTCGCAGACACCGCGAACCCGCCACCCGGTGCGGGTCCGGCCTCCAGCGTCCCGCCGTGGACGGCCGCGCGCTCGCGCATCCCGACGCAGCCCGAGCCCGCGACCCTCGGCGCGGGCGGCCGCGCCCCGCCCGTCGTCGCGCACCTCGATGGCCACGCCACGGTCGACGGCGACGCGCACGTCCACCGTGGCGTCCGGCCCGGCGTGCTTGCGCACGTTGGTGAGGGCCTCCTGCACGATCCGGTAGGCCGCCAGCCCCACGCCGTCGGGCACGTCGGGCGCCTGCTCGGGGAGGTCGGCCGTCGACCCGCATGCCGGCGGCACGGGCCTCGTCGACGAGGTGGCGTACGTCGTCCAGGCCCGGCTGCGGGGCCACGCCGGTGTCGCCCTCGCGGAGCAGCCCCAGCAGCCGGCGCATCTCGGTGAGCGCATCGCGGCCGGTGGCGGAGATCGTCTCGAGGGCGCCGACCGCGACGTCGGGGTCCTTGGCCGCGGCGTAGCGCGCGCCGTCGGCCTGCACGACGATCACCGACAGCCCGTGGGCGACGACGTCGTGCATCTCGCGGGCGATCCGCGAACGCTCGTCGCGGGCGGCCAGCTCCACCTCGCGCTCGGCCATCCGCTCGGCCTGCTCGGCGCGGGCGACCAGCGAGGCGACGTACCTCTCGCGGGACTGGGCCGCCCAGCCGAGCGCCCACGCGGCGGTGACGATCGCGCGATGGTGACGGCGTAGGGGACGAGGTTGCCGGCGGTCAGCTCCCCGCCGAAGCCGAGGGGCCACCGGCCGGACGCGACCACTGCTGCGGCGTAGCCGACGAGCAGCGCCACCACGCCCTGCCAGCGTGGCGACCAGCGCGCCACCGCGTAGACGGCCACCGGGAAGGCGAGCTGGCCGACGATCGGCTCGTGCCAGGCCACCGCCTGCAGGGCCGACGCCCCGGCGACCACGAGGAAGACCGGCCAGGCGTGCCGCCGGCGCCAGAGCAGCGGGAGCACCTCGGCGACCGTGAAGACCATGGCCACCGGCTGGTCGGCGGCCAGGTGTCCCACGCCTCCGAGCACGACCAGGCCGATGACGATCGACAGGTCGAGCCAGCGTCGCCCGCGCGGACCCAGGCGCCACGGGTCCTGGTCCCGTTGATCGCGCATGGTGCAGACGGTAGACGCCGCACCGCGCCGGCGGCGTCAGACCACGGGAGGACGCTGCGGCGCGCCCGGTCGGCCCGAGTAGGGTGCGATCCATGACGAAGTGGGAATACCAGGTGGCGCCGATTCCGCTCCACAACGAGGCCCTGATGCTCAACAACTTCGGCCAGGACGGCTGGGAGCTGGTGGCCATCCACACCAACGCGCAGGGCGGCCTGGTGGCGTTCCTCAAGCGCCCCTCCTCGTCCGGACCGGCGGCCTGACGTGGGCGCCGAGGCTCGCCTCGCCGAGCTGGGCATCACCGTCCCCGAGGTCGTCCCGCCGGTCGCGGCCTACCAGCCGGCCGCGCGCACCGGCAACCTCGTCTTCACCGCCGGCCAGCTGCCCGCCCGCGACGGCGAGATGCTCGCGATCGGCAAGCTCGGCGCCGAGGTCAGCGACGAGCAGGGCTACGAGTGCGCGCGCCAGTGCGCCCTCAACGCGCTCGCCGCGGTCAAGGCCGAGATCGGCTCGCTCGACGACGTGAAGCGCGTGGTCAAGGTCGTCGTGTTCGTCGCCTCGACGGCCGACTTCACCGGCCAGCCCAAGGTCGCCAACGGTGCGTCCGAGCTGCTCGGCGAGGTCTTCGGCGACGCCGGCAAGCACGCCCGCTCGGCCGTCGGCGTCTCCGTGCTCCCGCTCGACGTCCCCGTCGAGGTCGAGATCATCGTCGAGGTCTGAATGGAGCGGTTGCCGCTTCCTGACGCCCTCGTCGCCCAGGCGCGGTCGTACGCCGAGGGCGGCGCGACGCCTGCCGAACCGCGCGACGCCGCGACCGTGGTGCTGCTGCGCCCCGGCGCCGCAGGACCCGACGTCTACCTGCTGCGCCGCCAGACGTCGATGGCCTTCGCCGGCGGCATGTGCGTCTTCCCGGGTGGCGGGCGTCGACCCGCGAGACTTCGACGACGAGCTGGTCGACCGCGGGCTCTGGGCCGGCCCGTCGCCCGCCGAGTGGGCCTCGCGGCTCGGCTGCGACGAGCCGAAGGCCCGCGCGCTGGTCTGCGCCGCGGTGCGGGAGACCTTCGAGGAGTCCGGCGTGCTGCTCGCCGGCTCCGGTCCCGACTCCGTCGTGGCCGACACCACCGGCGACGACTGGGAGGCCGACCGTGTCGCGCTGGAGTCGCGCGAGATCTCGCTGACCGCCTTCCTGGAGAAGCGGTCGCTCGTGCTGCGCACCGACCTGCTCGGCGCCTGGTCGGGCTGGCTGACCCCGGTCTTCGAGCCGCGGCGCTACCGCACCTGGTTCTTCGTCGCCCGGCTGCCCGAGGGGCAGGTCACCCGCGACGTGTCGAGCGAGTCGTCGTCGGTCATGTGGGCTGGCGCCATGGACGCCGTGTCGCTGGTCGAGCGGCAGGAGATCCTGATGCTGCCCCCGACGTGGCTGACGTGCCTGGAGGTCGGTCAGCACGCCGACCCGGCGGCCGTGCTCGCGGCGGCGAGCGGGCGGACCGTCGAGATGTTCATGCCCGAGGTCGTCGCCGACGGTGACGACTTCATCCTCTCCACCCCACCGGCCTACGCGGCGCTGATGGCCTCACGATGACCGACCCGGCGACCGGTCAGGGCTGGTCCGGCGGGAGCTTCGGCGACACCGCCACCTGCGTGCTCGCGCCCAACGCCGACGTGATGACCCTCGACGGCACCAACACGTGGGTGCTCCGCGACCCCGACTCGTCGCGCGCGGTCGTCGTCGACCCCGGCCCGTCGATCGACGCGCACCTCGACGCGATCGACGCGGCCGCCGGCGACGTGGCCGTGGTGCTGCTGACCCACCACCACGCCGACCACAGCGAGGCGGCCCGGGAGTACGCCGAGCGGCACGGGTGCGGCGTACGCGCCCTCGACCCGGCCTACCGGCTCGGCACCGAGGGCCTCGGCGAGGGCGACGTGGTCGCCGTCGGCGGGCTGGAGGTGCACGTGGTCGCGACCCCCGGCCACACCTCGGACTCGCTGTCCTTCGTCGTGCCGCAGGACCGGGCCGTCCTGACCGGTGACACGGTGCTGGGGCGCGGCACGACCGTCGTCGCGCACCCCGACGGCCAGCTCGGGGCCTACCTCTCCTCGCTCCAGCGGCTCCACGCGCTCTGCGGCGAGCAGGGGATCACCACGGTGTGGCCCGGCCACGGCCCGGTGATCGACGACGCGCTCGGCGCCCTCGACTTCTACCTCGCCCACCGCCAGCAGCGGCTCGAGCAGGTGCGGGCCGCGCTGCGCGACCTGCACGCGGTCGAGCGGGAGGGCGGGTCCCGCTCCGACACGACACCGCCGCACGAGACCCTGCCCCGCGCGATCGTCGAGGTCGTCTACGCCGACGTCGACCCGGTGCTGTGGGGGGCGGCGGAGCTGTCGGTGCGCGCCCAGCTGGCGTACCTCCAGGGCAGCTGACCCTTGCATCCTCACTCCGTGAGGAGTGACATGGATCGCATGAACAGCCCGCACCGACCCGTCGTCGTCCTGTCCCGTGCCCTCGACCAGGCGGGCGACGCGCTCGCCGCCGTCCACGCCGACGACCTCGACCGGTCGACGCCCTGCCACGGCTGGACCGTGCGCGAGCTGGCCGACCACCTGGCCGCCGCGCCCGAGCACTTCCTGCAGCAGGCGCGGGGCGAGGAGGTCGACTGGAGCGCCGGCACCGGGGTCGAGCCGGCGCGGCTGGCGAGCCACTTCCGCGTGCACGCCGACGACCTGCTCCACCACTGGCACGACCAGTCCGACGACCAGGTCGCGCAGGCCGACTGGCAGAGCGCCGAGCTCGGGGCGCACACCTGGGACCTCGTGCGGGCCCTCGGCCGGCCGATGCCGCTCGACGACGAGGTCGCCGAGCGCGGGCTGGCCTTCATGCAGCAGGGGCTGACCGCCGACAACCGCGGTGAGGCGTTCGGTGCAGCGGTGGACGTCCCGGACGACGCCCCGGCCTACGACCGGCTGGCGGCGTTCGCCGGTCGCGACCCGCGCGCCTGAGCCGTCGTACGGGCTCCGCGAGCCGGGATAGTCCAGTGGGAGTTGGCTGCCGGGCAGGGTAGTTCAGTGGGAAGCGGTTGTCCGCAGGCCCGTTCGGCGACCTTTTCTCCCTGGACTACGCCCAGGGGGTCGGTTGTTCGGCGGATGTCGGACCGTCTCGAGCTATCCGAGCAGGCGCCGCCAGAGCCAGCGGAGCGCCAGGAGCACCGCGATCGCTGCCGCCACCCCGAGGCCGATGAACAGCGACAGCTCGATGCCGAACGGGGCCGGCGGGGAGTCGGCCGCGAAGTCGTGGGTCAGCTCCTGCGAGGAGGTGCCGTCCAGGTCGGGGACGAGGTCCACGGCGAGGCTGAGACCGAGCGTGTCCGGCACGTCGCGGAGGAGGATCCGGTAGGTCCACTCCGACTCCGAGCGGTCCGGCGAGGTCATCAGCACCAGGTGCGGTCCCTCGACGTAGCTGCCGGCAGGGGCGTCGACCTCGGCGACGACGAGGCTGTCCTCGGCCCAGCCGACGGGGGAGACGGCGGCGCCGTCGGGGTAGAGGTCGGCGGGCAGCGTGCGGTCCAGGCCGGTGCGGGTGGCGGTCGTCGAAGGGCATCGCCCGGACGGGGTCGTCATCGCTCGGGTAGGGCGCGCTGATGCCTCCTCCCGGTGCGACGACGCCGGTCAGGGGCGCCCGGTCGCTGTCGCCGGTGGCCGGGTCGACCGTCCAGGCGATGACTCCCGGTTCCTTGTCCGCGCGAGTCGGTCGCCCGAACAGGTCGACGGCGATCCGGCCGTCGGCAGTCCACGACATGGCCAGCGGCGTGCCGCCCCACGGAGGAACCTCGACGAGGTCGCTCTCGCCCGTGGTCAGGTCCACCACGCGGTACCACGCGGTCACGAAGGTCAGCTGGCCCGGCTCGCGCTCCATCGTCGTGGTGGTCGGGTACGCGAGCCGCAGGCCGTCGGGCGACAGCGCCAGCACGGGGCCTCGTCGGCGGTCCTCGGTCAGGTCGAAGACCTCGGGCGCCGGGAAGTCCGGCAGATCGACCTCGTGGACCTCACCCGTCGTGGCGTCGACCAACACCGGTCGGCCGGACGGGTCGACGTAGGCCACGGAAGCTTGCCCGATCGCCAGGTCGGTCAGCGGCCGTCCTGTCGGGTCGGTGATCCGGCTGGGGATCGCACCGTCAGGCACGACCTCCCCGGCCGGCCCGACACCCGCGCGGGCGCACGGCGAGCACACCCGCCCCCGCCACGACCGCGACGACGGCGACTGCGGCCGCCCCGGCGGCAAGACGCGTACGACGACGGGCGCGCCGCCCGCGGTCCCAGGCGGAGGGGTCGGGGGAGAAGGTCTGGGTGTTCGCGAGGGCGTCGAGCTCCTCGCGCAGGTCGGTGCTCATGCGTCTGCTCCCACCAGGTCGGCGAGCTCGGGGGCCAGGACGCGCAGGCGTTGGAGGGCCTGGCGGGTCATGGACTTGACCGCGCCGCTGGAGATGCCCAGCTCGGCGGCCGTCCGGACCTCGGTGAGGTCCTCGAAGTAGCGCAGCACCAGCACGGTGCGCTGGCGTGGGGTGAGCCGGCGCAGGGCCTGCTCGAGGGTGAGCCGGACGGTCGGGTCGGCCGCCTGCGCCGGGGCGTCGTACGACTGCAGCGGCGTCTCGGCGAGCTTGCGACGTCGCCACCAGGAGATGTTCTGGTGGTACATCGTGCGCCGGACGTAGGCCTCCGGCGAGGTGTCGATGCGCTCCCAGTGCTGGGCCGCCTTGGCGAGCGCGGCCTGCACGAGGTCCTCGGCGAGGTGGTGGTCACCCGTGAGGAGGTACGCCGTCCGCGCGAGGGCGGGGCCGCGCGCATGGACGAACTGGTCGAACCCGGATCGATCGGTCATCGTGGCCCCCTTCACCACTGAGACGCACGGATGCGTCGCGGCGGGGGTCAGCCGGAGGAAACTATTTCAGCGGGCGCGGCGGGAGAGGCGCTCGAGGTCCATGATCACCACGGAGCGGGGCTCCAGGCGCAGCCAGCCGCGCGAGGCGAAGTCGGCGAGCGCCTTGTTGACCGTCTCGCGGGAGGCGCCGACCAGCTGGGCGAGCTCCTCCTGGGTGAGGTCGTGGTGGACGTGGACGCCGTCGTCGGCGGTGCGGCCGAAGCGGTCGGCGAGGTCGAGCAGCGCCTTGGCGACCCGGCCGGGCACGTCGGAGAAGACGAGGTCGGCGACGACGTCGTTGGACTTGCGCAGCCGCGACCGGCGAGCTGGGAGAGCAGGCCGCGGGCGACCATCGGGCGGCCGTCGAGCCACTTGAGCAGGTCGTCGTGGCGACAGCGAGCGCGAAGGTGGCGTCGGTGACCGCGGTGACCGTGGCCGAGCGCGGGCCGGGATCGAAGAGCGAGAGCTCGCCGAACATCTGGCCGGGGCCCATGATCGCGAGGAGGTTCTCGCGGCCGTCGGAGGACGAGCGGCCGAGCTTCACCTTGCCCTCGGTGACGACGTAGAGCTTGTCGCCCGAGTCGCCCTCGTGGAAGAGCACGTCGCCACGACGGAGCTTGGTCTCGGCCATCGAACCGCCCAGAGCAGTCGCTGCCTCGTCGTCGAGCGAGCTGAACAGCGGTGCCTGCCGAAGCACGTCGTTGTCCACGTCAATCCTCCCGGTGGGGTGCGTCCCGACGGGTGCTGCTCGGGATCCGGGACGATCCTAGCCGTGGTCCGGCTCACAACGGACACTCCGTGCGGGTGAGGCGCCGATTGCGCCGGCTTCGGCGGTGTCGGACCCGGACCGTAGGCTGAGCGCGTGCCCGCCCCCGCCCGCAAGGTGTCCACGAAGCCGAGCAAGCCCGCCAAGGCCGCCGCGGTCGTGATCCCCAAGCCCGACACGTCGCTGGTGCGCCGGGCGCGCAAGATCGACCGGATCCTCGCGGACACCTACCCCGACGCCCGCGCCGAGCTCGACTTCACCAACGCGTTCGAGTGCCTGGTCGTCACCGTGATCTCCGCGCAGACCACCGACCGCCGGGTCAACGCCGCCAGCCCCGCGCTGTTCGCGGCCTACCCGACGCCCGAGGCGATGGCGGCGGCCCCGCGCGAGCACATGGAGCAGCTCCTCGGCCCGCTGGGCTTCTTCCGCCAGAAGACCGACGCGGTGCTCAAGCTCAGCCAGGCGCTCGTCGACACCTTCGGCGGCGAGGTGCCCTCGCGCCTCGAGGAGCTCGTCACCCTGCCGGGCGTCGGCCGCAAGACCGCCAACGTCGTGCTCGGCAACGCCTTCGACAAGCCCGGCATCACCGTCGACACCCACTTCGGCCGGCTCGCGCGGCGCTTCGGCTGGACCGAGGAGACCGACCCGGTCAAGGTCGAGCACGCCGTCGGCGCCCTCTTCCCCAAGCGCGACTGGACGATGCTGTCGCACCACCTCATCTGGCACGGCCGCCGCCGCTGCCACGCCAAGAAGCCCGCGTGCGGCGCCTGCCCGGTCGCCCGGCTGTGCCCGTCGTTCGGCGCCGGCCCGACCGACCCGATCGAGGCGGAGAAGCTGGTCACGACGCAGGGACCTGCATGAGGAAGCTCCTCCTGGCGCTGGCGCTCGTCCTGTGCGTCGCCGCGGGCGCCTTCGCCTGGTCGTCGATGAGCGACGGCGGACCCATCGCCGTACGCCCTCCCGACGTCGACGTCGACACCCCGGCGCTGCGTGAGGCCAAGGCGCGCATCGGCATGGAGGACTGCACGCCCGGCACCGGCGAGCCCGTCGCGGGCGGGCTGCCCGACATGACCCTGCCCTGCCTCGGCGGCGGTCCCGACGTCGCGCTGTCCTCGCTGCGCGGTCCGATGCTGATCAACCTGTGGCAGGCGCGCTGCGAGCCCTGCCGGCTCGAGATGCCGGCGCTGGAGGAGTTCCACCAGCAGTACGGCGACCGGGTCCGGCTCGTCGGCATCGACTTCAACGACGTCCACCCCGACGGCGCGCTCGCGCTGGCCGAGGAGACCGGGGCGACCTACCCCTCGGTCGCCGACCCGGGCGGCGAGCTGATGGTCGAGGACGCCTTCGCGATCGCCCGCCGCGGGCTGCCGGCGTTCGTCTTCGTCGACGAGCGGGGCTTGGTCGTCGGCCAGGACTCCGGCGGCGTGGAGTCGGTCGACGAGGTCCGCGACCTGGTCGCCGAGCACCTGGGATCGACCTGTGAGCACCTCCCTGCCGGGCTGGCTGACGCCCGTCGTCGAGGCCGCCGCGTCCATCACCGTCCACGAGCTGACCCGCTTCATGCCGCCCGAGGACAGCGACCCCCGGCGCGGCGCCGTGCTCATGGTCTTCGCCGACCGCGACGCCGACCCGGCCGCCCCGACGACCTCGCGCACCGCGGCGAGCTCCTGCTCACCGAGCGCAACCACCACATGCGCTCCCACCCCGGCCAGGTGTCGTTCCCGGGCGGCTCGCTCGACGACGGGGAGACCCCGGTCGAGGCGGCGCTGCGCGAGGCCCACGAGGAGATCGGGCTCGTGCCGGCCGAGGTCGAGGTGTTCGGCGAGCTGCCCGAGCTGTGGCTGCCGCCCAGCAACTTCGCGGTGACGCCGGTCCTGGGCTACTGGCGCGACCGCGGCGAGGTGCGCATCGAGAGCCCCGACGAGGTCCACGAGATCCACCACGTCGCGATCGCCGACCTGCTCGACCCCGACAACCGCATCACCGTCCGCCACCCGAGCGGCTGGCTCGGTCCCGGCTTCCTCATCGGCGCCCGGCGCGACGTGATCCTGTGGGGCTTCACCGCCGGCATCATCGCCCGGTTGTTCAGCTATCTCGGGTGGGCGCAGGACTGGGACAGGGCGCGGGTGCGTGACCTGCCCGACCACATGCTGCAGGGTGTCCCCAGAGGGCACCGACCTCGCCCCCAACACCCCCCAGAACACCCGGCTCGAGGAGTAGCGCGCGATGAACGTCCTCGACTGGTGCCTCCTGGCGCTCGTGGGCGTCTATGCCCTCTCGGGCTACTGGCAGGGATTCATCACCGGCGCCAGCGCCACCGCCGGCCTGCTGCTCGGCGGCCTGGCCGGCATCTGGGTCGCGCCGCTCGCGCTGGGTGACGCCGCCCCGTCGCTGTGGGTCTCCCTCGGTGCGCTCTTCATCGTGATCATCTCCGCCTCGCTCGGGCAGGCGCTCTTCCAGTACGTCGGCGCCCGGCTGCGCGACCGGATCACCTGGCAGCCGATCCGGGCCGTCGACGCCATCGGTGGCTCGGTCCTCAGCGCCGTCGCCGTCCTGCTCGTCGCGTGGGCGCTCGGCGTCGCGGTCTCCGGCACCCGCATCGGCGCGGTCACGCCCCTGGTCCGCGACTCGACGATCCTGGCCAAGGTCGACCGGACGCTGCCCGCCGACTCCGACAAGGTGCTGCAGACGTTCAACAACGTCGTCGGCACGACGTTCTTCCCGCGCTACCTCGAGCCGTTCGCGCCCGAGCGGATCGTCGCGGTCCGGCCCGGCGACCCGCGCATGCTGACCGACCCCGACGTGATCGCCGCCGAGGCCAGCGTGGTCAAGGTCCGCGGCACCAACGGCTGCGGCGGCGGCGTCGAGGGCACCGGCTTCTTCTACGCGCCCGGCCGGCTGATGACCAACGCCCACGTCGTCGCGGGCGTCACCCGGCCCGAGGTGGAGGTCGGCGGCACCTCGGTCACGGCGTCGGTCGTGCTCTACGACCCCGCCCTCGACATCGCCGTCCTGTCGCTGCCCGACACCGGGTCGCTCCCGCTCGCCTTCGACACCGAGGTCCAGCCCCGCGACCCGGTCGCCGTGCTGGGCTACCCCGAGGACGGTCCCTACGACGTCGAGTCCGGCCGCGTCCGCTCCGAGCAGCGGCTGCGCTCACCCGACATCTACGGCGAGGGCACCGTCATCCGCCAGGTCTTCTCCCTGCGCGGCACTGATCCGGCCGGGCAACTCCGGCGGCCCGATCGTGACG
This sequence comes from uncultured Actinomycetota bacterium, assembly GCA_963701485.1. Classification (GTDB taxonomy): domain Bacteria; phylum Actinomycetota; class Actinomycetes; order Propionibacteriales; family Nocardioidaceae; genus Nocardioides. The sequence continues at coordinate 86,945 of CAVPAA010000001.1, read as the reverse complement.
TCTGCCGGCGACGTGGCCGGCATGGTCTTCGCCGCGTCCGTCAGCGACCCCGACACCGGCTACGCGCTCACCGCGGACCAGGTGGCCGAGTCGGCGGCCGACGGCGTCACCGCGACGTCCCCGGTCGACACCGGCACCTGCGTGCGCTGAGCGTCGTACGCCGCGGCTCGGGCGTGGGTCAGGGACGACCCTTGAGCGCCTGCGGGATCTGCCGGCCCTGCTCGATCGCGCGCTCCGGCGCCTTGACCTTCTTGACCTGCCTCAGGCCGATGAACGCGAGCAGCGCGGCGATCAGGACGTAGACGAAGAAGACGACGAGGAACGCCCAGTGCAGGTCCAGGCCCTCGCCGTTCCAGTTGAGGAAGTAGGCGAACGCGACCGACAGCATGATGATCGCGAGCAGGGCGATGAACGCCGCTCCGGCGAAGAGGCCGATGCCGACGCCACCGTGCTTGACGCTGACCTTGAGCTCGCTCTTGGCGAGCTGGATCTCCTTGGAGACGAGCGAGGAGATGTCGCGCTGCGCGTCCATGACGAGCTTGCCGAGCGTCGGATCGGTGTCCTTGACCGGTTCGTTGGACATCGGTGTGCCATGTGGAGCTGTCCTTCGGTGTACGCCGGGGGCTGACTGGTGCGACCCTACCAACGGGCCTGTCTACACTGGGTTCTCAGGTGAGCCGGGAAGTCTGGTCGGCCCGTGGCGAGTCTGTCCGCGGTGATGCTGCTTCGACCACCCCCGGAAGGACCACACCTCCCGATGGCCACGCCTCCTGACCGCCGCCGCCTCGACGAGCTCTGGAAGAGCGGGCCCGTCTACATCGCCAGCGACAAGCCGCTGGCCCGGCTGGTCGCGCGGCCGGTGCGGGAGTTCCTCCGCGTCGAGGCGGCCGGCTCCCTGCTGCTCCTGCTGGCGGCTGCCGTCGCCCTCGTCTGGGCCAACAGCCCATGGGCGGAGTCGTACGACGCGCTGTGGCACGCCCACCTCACGATCGACGTGGGTCCGCTGCACCTCGATGAGTCGCTGCAGCACTGGGTCAACGACGCCCTGATGGTGATCTTCTTCTTCGTGGTCGGCCTCGAGATCAAGTACGAGCTGGTCAACGGGGACCTCCGCGACCCCAAGACCGCGGCCCTGCCGATCGTCGCCGCCATCGGTGGGATGGTCGTGCCGGCCGGGCTCTACTTCGCCCTCAACCCGCCCGGCAGCGACGGCGCGGCCGGCTGGGGCATCCCGATGGCCACCGACATCGCCTTCGCGGTCGGGGTGCTGGGCATCCTGGGCCGTCGGATCCCGTCGGCCGCGCGGTTGTTCCTGCTGACGCTGGCGATCGTCGACGACATCGGTGCGATCCTGGTGATCGCCGTCTTCTACACTGCCGACCTCTCGCTCACCTGGCTGGCGATCGCCCTCGGCCTGCTCGGCGCGATGGCAGTCGCCCGGACCGTGCGGGTCTGGTCGACGGTGGTCTACGTGGTCCTCGGCGTCGGCGTGTGGTTCGCGCTGCTCGAGTCGGGCGTGCACGCGACCCTGGCCGGGGTGGCGATCGGTCTCCTCGCGCCCGCGACTCCGCTCCTCAAGGAGGAGGTCGCGCGCCAGCACGCTCGCGAGGCACTCCGCGACAACACCCTGGACCCCGACGAGCTGGCGAAGCTGCGCTTCCTGCTCAAGGAGTCGGTCTCGGTGGTGGAGCGGCTCATCAGCACGCTGCACCCGGTCTCGGCCTACGTCGTGCTTCCCGTCTTCGCGCTCGCCAACGCCGGCGTCGAGCTGGGGGCGATCGGGAAGGTGTTCACCGAGCCGGTCGGCCTCGGCATCATCCTGGGCCTCGTCCTCGGCAAGCCGGTCGGCATCTTCGTGGCGTCGTTCCTGGCCGTACGCCTCGGGCTCGGCCGGCTGCCCGAGCAGACCTCGTGGTCGATGCTCGTCGGGCTCGGCGCCGTGGCAGGCATCGGCTTCACCGTCTCGATCTTCATCGCCGGGCTGTCGTTCCCCGGCGCCGAGCTGCTGACCGACGAGGCGAAGATCGCGATCCTGCTGGCCTCGCTCATCGCCGCGGTCATCGGCGTCGCGCTGCTGCTCGCCGCCACCCGCGGCCGGCCGGCAGCCGACGTACCTGAGGACGCCGTGGACGGCTGAGGAGCCGTTCGCCGTACGCCACGTCCTCAGACACCGCCGCCCCTGCCTCGGTATCGAGGGACGTCCTGGTAGGTCGGAAGGCCGAAACGCCTACCAGAACGTCCCTAGATACCAGTGCGAGGGGCGAGGAGCTCAGTCCTCGGCGGGGGCGGAGGACTCCTTGGACTTGATCAGGTCCATCACGGTCGAGTCGGCGAGGGTGGTCACGTCGCCCACCTCGCGGTCCTCGGCGACGTCCTTGAGCAGGCGGCGCATGATCTTGCCGGAGCGGGTCTTGGGCAGCTCGGGCACGACCATGATCTGGCGCGGCTTGGCGATCGCGCCGATCTCCTTGGCGACGTGCTTGCGCAGCTCCTCGACGATGTCCTCGCCGCCGTCGCCGGCGGAGTCGCGGAGGATGACGAAGGCGCACACGGCCTGGCCTGTGGTCTCGTCCGCCGCGCCGACGACCGCCGCCTCGGCGACCTTGGGGTGCGACACCAGCGCCGACTCGATCTCGGTCGTCGAGAGGCGGTGGCCCGACACGTTCATCACGTCGTCGACCCGGCCGAGGAGCCACACGTCGCCGTCGTCGTCGAGCTTGGCGCCGTCGCCGGCGAAGTAGAGGCCCGGCCAGCGCGACCAGTAGGTCTCCTTGAACCGCTCGTCGTCGCCCCAGAGCGTGCGGAGCATGGCGGGCCACGGCTCCTTCAGCACGAGGTAGCCGCCGTTGCCGTTGCCCACGGACGTCGCGTCGTCGTCGACCACGTCGGCCGAGATGCCGGGCAGCGCCTTCATCGCCGAGCCGGGCTTGCCGGCGGTGACGCCGGGCAGGGGGCTGATCATGATCTGGCCGGTCTCGGTCTGCCACCAGGTGTCGACGACGGGGCAGCGGTCGCCGCCGATGACCTCGCGGTACCAGACGTAGGCCTCCGGGTTGATCGGCTCACCGACCGAGCCGAGCAGGCGCAGCGACGACATGTCGTAGCCGTCGGGGATCTCGCGGCCCTGCTTCATGAAGGTCCGGATCGCGGTCGGGGCGGTGTAGAAGATCGTCACCTTGTAGTCCTGCACGATCTGCCACCAGCGGCCCTTCTCGGGCGTGCCCTCGTACATCACCTGCGTCGCGCCGTTGGCGAGCGGCCCGTAGACCATGTAGGAGTGGCCGGTGACCCAGCCGACGTCGGCGGTGCACCAGTAGACGTCGGTCTCCGGCTTGAGGTCGAAGACCTCCCAGTGCGTGAACGACGTCCCGGTCAGGTAGCCGCCGGTGGTGTGCAGGATGCCCTTCGGCTTGCCCGTGGTGCCGGACGTGTACATGACGTAGAGCGGGTGCTCGGAGTCGTGCATCTCCGGCTCGTGGTCGGCCGACGCGTTGCCGACGGCCTCGTGCCACCACACGTCGCGCGAGTCGTCCCACGCGACGTCCTGGCCCGTACGACGGACGACGAGGACGTGGCGCACCAGGTCGCCGGTCTTCTCGACGGCCTCGTCGACGGCCGGCTTGAGTGCGCTGGCGGCTCCGCGACGGTAGCCGCCGTCGGAGGTGATCACGACGTGGGCGTCGCAGTCGGTGATGCGCGAGGCGAGGGCGTCGGCGGAGAAGCCGCCGAACACGACGGTGTGCGGGGCGCCGAGGCGGGCGCAGGCGAGCATCGCGACGACGACCTCGGGGATCATCGGCATGTAGATCGCGACGCGGTCGCCCTTCTGCACGCCGAGCTCGGTCAGCGCGTTGGCGGCCTTCGACACCTCGTCCTTGAGCTGGGCGTAGGTGATGTCGCGGGTGTCGTCGTCCGGCTCGCCGACCCAGTGCAGGGCCACCTTGTCGCCGTTGCCGGCGTCGACGTGGCGGTCGACGCAGTTGACGGAGGCGTTGATCGTGCCGCCGACGAACCACTTGGCGAAGGGAGGGTTGCTCCAGTCGAGGACCTGGTCCCACTTCCGGCCCCACTCCAGCCGTTCGGCGGCGTCGGCCCAGAACGCCTCGCGATCGGCGTCGGCGCGGGCGTACGCCTCCTCCTGGACGTTGGCGTTCGCCGCCAGGTCGGCCGGGGGCTCGAAGCGCCGGTCCTCGTGCATCAGGTTCGACAGGGTCTGCTCGGACAAGGCTCTCTCCTCGGGCGGGGCAGGTGCTGGGTCAGGTGCAGATCAGGGGTGGGACGAAGGAGGTGACCCCCTCGGCGAACCTACTCCGGCTCGGCGAGGGGGTCACGGGTGCTGTCGGCCTCAGTGCTGGGAGGCCTGCTCGGCGCCGGCGCCGGTGAGGGCGCGGACCTCGAGCTCGGTGAAGCGGTCCTCGGCAGCCGGGTCCTTCGACGTGATCGTGCCGATGTAGCCCAGCAGGAACCCGATCGGGATGGAGACGATGCCGGGGTTGTTGAGCGGGAAGATCGACCAGTCGGAGTCCGGGAACAACGACGTCGGGAGGCCCGACATCACCGGCGAGAAGCAGCACCAGCCCGACGGCGGCGATGAGGCCGCCGTAGATGCTCCAGGTGGCGCCGCGGGTGTTGAAGCGCCGCCAGAACATGTTGTAGATGATCGCCGGCAGGTTCGCCGACGCGGCAACGGCGAACGCCAGCGCCACCAGGAACGCGATGTTGAGGCGCTGTGCCGGGATCGACAGGGCGATGGCGACCGCGCCGATGACGAACGCGGCGATCCGGGCGACCCGGACCTCGTCGGCCTCGGACACGGGCGAGTCCTTCTTGATGACGCCCTTGTAGAGGTCGTGCGCCACCGAGGAGGAGCTGGCCAGGGTGAGCCCGGCGACCACCGCGAGGATCGTCGCGAAGGCGACCGCGGCGATGAGCGCGAGCAGCACCGCGCCGCCCGTGGACCCCTCGCCGCCACCCACGGCCTCCGCGAGGAGCGGGGACGCGAGGTTCTGGTTGCCGCCCGCGAGCGGGTCCACCTGGTCGCGGTCGAGCAGGGCCGCGGCACCGAAGCCGAGGACGAGCGTCATCAGGTAGAAGGCGCCGATGAGGCCGATGGCCCACAGCACCGACTTCCGCGCGTCCTGCGCGGTCGGCACGGTGTAGAAGCGGATCAGGATGTGCGGCAGGCCGGCGGTGCCGAGGACGAGCGCGAGACCGAGGGACAGGAAGTCGATCTGCGACGTCAGCGTGGCGCCGTACTGCAGGCCGGGTTGCAGGAACGCCTCGCCCTTGCCGGAGTTGTCGGCGGCCGCGCCGAGCAGGTCGGAGAGGTTGAAGTTGAACTTCGCGAGCACGAGCACCACGATCAGCGCCGAGCCGATCATCAGGAGCACGGCCTTGACGATCTGCACGTAGGTCGTGCCCTTCATGCCGCCGACGACGACGTAGAAGATCATCAGGGCGCCGACGCCGACGATGGTGAGGTTCTTCAGCGCCTCGCTGTCGACGCCGAGCAGCAGCGCGACCAGCGAGCCGGCGCCGACCATCTGCGCGAGCAGGTAGAAGATCGAGACGACGACGGTGGAGATCGACGCCGCCGTGCGGACGGGACGCTGGCTCATCCGGAACGCCAGCTGGTCGGCCATCGTGTAGCGGCCGGCGTTGCGCAGCATCTCGGCCACGAGCAGCAGCGCGACGAGCCACGCCACGAGGAAGCCGATCGAGTAGAGGAAGCCGTCGTAGCCGTAGAGCGCGATGGCGCCGGAGATGCCGAGGAACGACGCCGCCGACATGTAGTCGCCGCCGATGGCGAGGCCGTTCTGGAAGCCGGAGAACGAGCGTCCGCCGGAGTAGAAGTCGGTGGCCGTCTTGGTCTGCCGGCTCGCCCAGAAGGTGATGCCGACCGTGAGCGCGACGACCGACAGGAACAGGAACGTGGTGAGCACCTGGGTGTCCATCAGAGGTCGTCTCCCTTGCGGTAGTCCGCCTCGAGCTGGCGTCCCAGCGGGTCGAGCTTGGCGGCGGAGAAGCGGGCGTACATCCAGGCGAGGCCGAACGTCGTCACGAACTGGAGGAGGCCGAAGACCAGCGCCACGTTGATGTGGCCCCAGAGCTGCGTCGACATGAAGTCGTGGGCCCAGTTGGAGAGGATGACGTACAGCAGGTACCAGGCCAGGAACGCGACCGTCGCCGGGAACACGAAGCCGCGGTAGCGGCGCCGCAGCTCGGCGAACTCAGGTGTCGCATGCAGCCGGTCGTAGATGGGGTCGTGGCGCGCGGCCTGCTCTTGCTCTGTCACGGATGGGGTCCTTCCGAGCGCGGGGCGGCCACCGGGTGTGACCGCCGTCACGGTGGCACCGGTCGCTCGCCGCGCGGCAGGGGTGCGCGCCGCCGCGTCGTTCGATGGGCGTCGTGCGTCGCCCAGCGGTCGGTGTCGTACGACGAGCGGTCGGCGCGTCGGTCGGGTCAGGCGCTGAGCTCGGCCCAGGCGACCTTGCCGCCGACCGTGGAGTCACATCCCGTGCGGCGCGAGAGGACCGAGACGATGGCCATGCCGCGGCCGTCCTGGTCGCCCGGCCGGGCGCGGTGGTAGCGGGGCCAGGTGCGGGACCCGTCCTCCACCGACACCCGCACGACGTCGCCGGTCCGCACCAGCGAGGTCCGGAACGGCGAGCCGGCGTGCGTGACCGCGTTGGTCGCGAGCTCGGACGTGACGAGGACGGCATCGCCGACGAGGTGGTCGAGGCCCCACCCGGCGAGCGCGTCACGCACGAAGCCGCGAACAGAGCTGATCGCCGCGGGGACGGGCAGGAACACGCTCGAGCGGACGGCGTCCCCGTCCGTCGTGCCGCCGCCGGAGCGGGGGTGCAGCCCGGCCAGGCTGACGTGGTCGTGCAGCCCGCACATCCGCGCGACGTCGCCGAGCTCTGCACCCGCGAGGACCGACCCGGGATAGGCGCACAGCAACCGGACCGGGTGCCGCGCGATCACGCTGTTCCACAACGACTCCAGCTCGAGGGCCGCCGTCACCTCGCCCCGCTCCCAGAGCATGGCGACGATCTCCCCGAACGCGCTCACCCCTGGTCCGCCGGTCGGCATGACGGAGGCGACGAAGGAGGCGAACAGGCCGGGGTCGGGGCGCCCGTGCACCAGGAAGCGAGCCATCGACTCGTCGGCGTCGAGCGTGGTCAGGTCGCCGTCCCGGCGCGCCCGACCGACGTCGACCCCGCGCGCGAGCGAGGAGGGCGTCCACCGCGTCGCGGTGCGCGGGGCGGCTGATGGTGACGACGGGGACGCCGTCGTCCAGCGATGTCGCCACGAAGTCGGCCACACGCGCGACGAGCGAGGTCGCGTCCTCATAGGCCGCGACCTCGTGCTCTCGGTCGGTCATCGAGCAGAACCTCTCCCCACACCGAGCCGAGCCCTCGGTCCCACGTCTGTACTTGTTCCCTCTGGGATTGTGCACCCTTCGACTCCGGGCGGGAAGGGCCGAACGGTCCTGTCCCCGACGGGCGTCGTACGCCACGTGGTCGGGGAGAGCCGGCGCCGGTCGCCGACGGCTGACAACTTCTCCGCGCGGCACCGCGTCCCACGGGGGGTGACGGAGGAGGGTGCAGGTGAGCAGACGGGTCCTGGCCGGCGCAGCCGCGCTGCTCGTCGGGTTCCTCGGGGGCATGCAGCTCCACCGGGTCGTGGCGTCGCCCGACGACACGCGGCCGATGGTCCGCGCGATCGACCCGAGCGCGCACCGCGACGACGAGGTGGTGTTCGAGGACTGTCCCCGGCTCGCGGCGGCGCCGCCCTACCCGGTCAACGAGAACGGCATGTCCTACGGCTCCGGAGCCGGCATCGACGCCGACGACCCGGGGCCGGACCTGGTCGCGGCCCACGGCACCAACGGGAGGTGTGGCTTCGTCCGCGCCGCCGACCTGGAGCAGGAGGTGCCGGCCGATCCCGAGGAGGCGTCCGCCTACATGGCCGACCGCGACCCGGACGGCCGGGACGTCCCGCTCTATGCGCAGGACGGCGTCACCCTGATCGGCAGCTTCCACACCGGCCCGGGCAGGGTCTTGACCTCAGGTGCACCCGAGGCTCCACGATCGACCCCATGACCGACACCCAGATCGCCGTCCAGGAGCTCCGGATCACCCTGACCGTCGACGACTTCGACGCAGCCGTGCGCCTCTACCGCGACGCGCTCGGCCTGGCCGAGGTGGCCGACTGGAGCAGCGACCAGGGGCGGGTGCTGCTCCTCGACGCCGGCCGCGCGACCCTCGAGCTCTTCGACGAGGCGCAGGCCGCGATGGTCGACGACCTCGAGGTGGGGGAGCGGGTCTCGGGCAAGGTCCGCCTGGCCCTCCAGGTGCCGGACGCCGACGCCGCTGCCTCGACCCTCGTGGCCTCCGGCGCCAGGGCCGTCGCCCCCGCCACGGACACCCCCTGGGGCGACCGCAACGCCCGCGTCGCCGCACCGGACGGCATGCAGCTGACGCTGTTCACGCTGTCGGGGGAGTCCTGAACCCGCAGCGACGTCCGCGCAACGTAGGCAGTTGGCGCCACCGCGGCCTCGGGTCGGGCGGGGAGGCACCTGACGCGGGCGCGAACTGCCTACGTTGGTGCCGTTGCGCTGCCGAGACGGTCCGGCGACACTGACGGCACCGCGTCGTCGAGGAGGCACCTGTGTCCGGTTCCTGGGTTCCGAGCTGCGCGCTCTGCGAGCTCCTCAACAGCAGCTCCTCGGTGGTCCCCGCGACGACCGAGCTCCACGGCGTCGCGATCTGTCGTCGCCACCTCAGCGAGGTGCACGGGAGCGACACGTCGAAGGCGGCCCGAGCGGTGCAGCGGCTGGCCTTCAAGAAGTAGCGGTCCCGGGAGTCCGGACCATCCAGAGGCCCGGGTCGGTCACGCCTCGCATCTTCGTCGATCGGGCTGGACCGGGCTTGAGCGGCGGTCGGCGCGGGCCGATCATGGGGAGATGGGCGACGTCGAGTTCGAGATCGAGCGCACGGTCGCGGCGCCGATCGATCAGGTCTTCGCCCGCCTCGCCGACATCGAGGGGCACAACGCGTGGGTGCCCGGGCGGGGCAGCATCCTGCGCGGGACGCGGCAGACGTCGCCCGGTCCGCCGACCGCGGGCACGACCTACGAGGACCGCACCCGGATGGGGACGATGCCCGGCGAGATCGCCGAGCTCGACGCTCCGAACCGGATCGTCTACCACTGGTGGGACCGCGGCTCGTCCGGGACGACCAGGATGGAGGGCTGGCCCGGCTACACCCTCGAGTCCGTCGGCGAGCGGGAGACGCGCGTACGCCATGACGTGCGGCTGCGGGCCAACGGCATCCGCGCGCTCGGGACCCCGGTGCTGCGGATCATCGCCCGCCGTGAGCGGACGGCGACGATGGACGCGCTCGTACGTTCCTTCGCCTAGCGCCTCGTCGGGTGGGGTCGCCGCAGGGAGTCGGGCAGCAGCCGGGCGCCCGACCCGCGCTCGCCGTGCACGTCGTCGGGGTTGGAGAAGACGCAGGACCGCAGGCTCAGGCAGCCGCATCCGATGCAGCCGTCGAGCCCGCTCTTGAGCCGCTGCAGTGCTGCGATCTGCTCGTCGAGGCGACGACCCCAGTGGCGGGAGATGCGCTGCCAGTCGGCCTTCGTGGGGGTGCGGTTGCCGGGCAGCCGGCCCAGCTCCTCGCGGATCTCCTCGATGGTGAGGCCGACGTTGGACGCTGCCCGGATGAAGGCCAGCCGCCGCAGCACGTTCCGCTCGAACCGTCGCTGACCGCCTCCGGAGCGGTGCGCCTCGATGAGCCCCTCGGCCTCGTAGTAGCGGATCGCCGACGCCGCGAAGCCGCTGCGCCGCGAGATCTCGCCCATCGGCAGCAGGTCCCGTCCATCCATCGGTCACACCCCTTGAACTCAAGTTCACTTCAACTTGAACCATGGTGCCATGACGACGAACACGACGGAACGGGTGGCGCTGGTCACCGGGGGATCGACGGGGCTCGGGCTGGCGCTGAGCGGCGAGCTGGCGCGGCAGGGCTGGCAGGTGATCACGGACGGGCGCAACGAGGAGAAGTTCAAGGGCGCGACGCTGCCCGACGAGGTGACCGTGGTCGTCGGCGACCTCACCGACGCCGACCACCGGGACGGTCTGCGGACGGAGGTGGAGCGCCGCGGTCGGCTCGACCTGCTGGTCCACAACGCCAGCACCCTCGGCCCGCTGCCGATGCGTCCCCTGGCGGAGGTCGACATCGCCGACCTCACGCAGGTCTGGCGCACCAACATCGGCGGCCCGCTGGTCCTGACGTCGACCCTCCTGCCGTGGCTGCGTGAGGCGGACGGCGTGCTGCTGTCGATCAGCTCGGACGCGGCGGTGCAGCACTACGGGACGTGGGGGCTCTACGGCGCCAGCAAGGCGGCGCTCGACCACGTGACCCTGACCTACGGCGCCGAGACCGGCCTGCGGGCGTACGCCGTCGACCCCGGCGACATGCGGACGGCGATGCACCAGGACGCCTTCCCGGGCGAGGACATCTCGGACCGGCCGCTCCCGGAGACCGTCGTACCGCACCTGCTCGCGCTGCTGGACGCGCGGCCGGAGTCGGGTCGGTACGTCGCTGCCGACCTCGGGGGTGACCTCGGATGACGCTTCTGCACGAGACGCCCCGCACCCGTTTCGCCGCGTCGTCCTTCGCGCCTCGCCCGGCCGAGGACCGCGGCGTCGCGCGCGACGAGGTACGCCTGCTCGTGGCGACCCCCGACGGCCTGTCGCACGGGCGCTTCCGCGACCTGCCCGACCACCTGCGCGCCGGCGACGTGCTGGTCGTCAACACGTCGGCCACCGTCGCCGCCGAGGTCGACGCCGACCTCGACGGGCACCCGGTGGTGGTCCACGTCGCACACCGCCTCGACGACGGTGACGCCGTCGTCGAGCTGCGGTCCGCACCCGACGCGGCCCGGGCGCTGCTGACAGCGAGCGCAGGCCAGGTGGCGCGCGTCGGTGACGTACGCCTGGTCCTCCGCGAGCCGTGGCCGGGTGGGCCGTCCTCCCCGACGGGCACCGGCAACCGGCTCTGGCGCGCCTCGGTGCGCGGGGACCTGGACCGCCAGCTCGACTGGAACGGCCGCCCCATCGCCTACGGCTACCTCGACCGTCGCTACCCGCTCGAGGACTACCAGACCGTGTTCGGGACGCGGCCCGGGAGCGCCGAGATGGCGTCGGCCGCACGTCCGTTCACCCACGAGCTCGTCACCCGGCTGGTCACCGCGGGGGTCCAGCTCGCGCCCGTCACGCTGCACACCGGCGTGTCGTCGCAGGAGGCCGGGGAGGCGCCCGGGCCGGAGTGGTTCGAGGTGACGCCGACGGCGGCGCGGGTGATCAACCAGGCGCGTGCCAACGGCGGTCGCGTCGTCGCCGTCGGGACCACGGCGACCCGGGCGATCGAGTCCACCGTGCGCGGGTCGACCGTCGTCGCCGGCCGCGGGTGGACGGACCGTGTCGTCACGCCAGGCGACCCGCCGCACGTCGTCGACGGCCTGGTCACCGGCTGGCACGACCCGATGGCGTCGCACCTCCTGCTCGTCGAGGCCGTCGCCGGTGCGCGCCTCACGCAGGCGGCGTACGACGCTGCGGTCGCCGAGGGCTACCTCTGGCACGAGTTCGGCGACTCGGCGCTGCTGCTCCGGAGGTAGCCCGGGGACCGTCGAAATTCCGACGAAACTGCGGGTCCCGCACCCTCGCATCGTCCTACATTGGGCCCATGATTCTCGGGTCGCACCGCGCGTCGACCGACCTCGGCTCGCTCGAGCCGGGGACGCACCTGTGCGCGCTCGAGCGCGACGTGGGCACGCTCGACCGGGTGGCGGCCACCTTCGTCGGGCAGGGCCTCGCCGCCGGTGACCAGCTGCTCTACGTCGCCTCCGACGACCAGGTCGACGGCCTCGTCCAGAGCCTGTCGCAGCACCTCGACGCCGGGCATGCCCTCGCCACCGGGCAGCTCCTGACCAGCTCGTTCGAGGCGGCCTACGGCTCGTCGGGGCCTGAGGACCTCGATGTCGTCGCCGACGGGTTCCGGCTGGCGGCGCGCGAGGCGCAGAAGCGCGGGTTCCCGGGCCTGCGCGTGGCCGCGCGGATGGACGACCTGTCCGGGCTGCTCGGCTCGATGGACGAGGTGGTCGCCTGGGAGCGGATGGCCACCGGCCTGCAGCGCGAGCTCCAGGTCAGCTCGGTCTGCCTCTACGACACCCACCGGCTCGAGGCCGGCGAGGGGGCCACCCTGGCCCGCGAGCACGACGGGCTGGCGCCCGACATCGACGTCGCGCCCATCGCGACCTTCCTCGCGGTCGACGATCCCTGGGGCGTGCAGGTGCGGGGCGAGGTCGACGTGTCCAACCGGCACCTCCTGCACCGCCTGGTGCTCTCGCGTGCCGCAGTGGTGCCTCGGTTGCGGCTGGACCTCGCGGGGGTCACCTTCGCCGACGCGTGCACGATCGCGCGCCTGCGCTCGATCGCCGCCGCGCTGCCGGAGGGCGGCCACCTCGTGCTGGCGCGCGTGCCGGCCGTCGTACGCCGCGTCCTGGAGCTCACCGGGCTCGACCATCCCCGGCTCAGGGTGGAGCCGTGAGCCGCCCTCAACCGGTCGGAGCGCGTCGCGGCAGCCGCACCGCGACGACCGTGCGCCCCGGCTCCGACCGGACGTCGATGTCCCCGCCGTGCCGCTCGACGACGATCCGCCGGGAGATGTCGAGGCCGAGGCCGGTCCCCCTGCCGACCTCCTTGGTCGTGAAGAACGGCTCGAAGGCGTGGGCGGCGACCTCGTCGGTCATGCCCGCCCCGGTGTCGCAGACCTCGACGACGACGTGGTGCTCGTCCGCCGTGGTCCGCAGGGTGAGCGTTCCGGAGCCGTCCATCGCGTCGACGGCGTTGTCGATGAGGTTGGTCCACACCTGGTTGAGCTCACCGGGGTTCGCCGTGACGGCCGGCACGGAGTCGTCGTAGTCGCGCACGACCGTGATGCCGCCGCGCAGCTTGTGCCCGAGCATGACCAGGGTGCTCTCCAGGCCGTCGACGACGCGGACGTCCTGGACGGCGGCGCGGTCGAGCTGGGAGTAGGACTTCACGGCCGAGACGAGGTCGGAGATGCGCCGGGTGGCGTCCTGCGCCTCCGCGATCAGCACGGCGGTCGTCACGGAGCTCGCCACCCACTCGAGACCGGCCTGGAGCGCGGTGCCCGGCAGGCTGGATGCCACCCGGTCGAGCCACGCCGGCGCGACGCCTGCCGCTGCCAGCGCCGGGGCGATCACCCAGTCGCGGTCGACGGAGTGGTCGCCGAGCCAGTCGAGGAGCGACTCCTCGAGGTCGGCGAGGGCCACCCCGGTGGGCGCGGACCCGACGTCGATCGATCGGCGCAGCTCGTCGAGGGCGACGAACTGGGACGCCGAGATCCCCTCGCCGGCCAGCTGCTGGAGCGAGGCGAAGACGTCGTCGCTGGACTGCTGCAGCGCGCCGACGGAGCGGACCGCTGCCGAGGCAGGGTTGTTGATCTCGTGGGCGAGACCGGCCGCGAGGGTGCCCAGCGCGACGAGCGCCTCACGCTGGCGTGCGTTGTGCTCGATGCGTCGGGCCGTGCCGATGAGGCCGCGCAGGAGGTGGACGGCGAAGGGGAACCAGTCCTCGCCGATGCGGGCCAGCTCGGGCGCCGTCAGCCGGAAGACGCGCGACGGCTCGAGCACGCGCGCCGACCCCATGTAGATGCCGTGCTCGTCCCACGCACGGAAGCCCCCCGCCCACTGCCCGGCGGTCTCCATCGTCGCCATCACCGCCTCGTCGTGGCCGATGCGGCGCACGAGGTCGATGCGACCCGACAGGAGCACCCACCAGTCGTCGGCCGGACGGCCCTCGTCGAAGAGGCGCGCCCCCGGCTCGTACGTCTCCTCGGTGCCCGCCGCGGCCAGCTCCGCCACCTGCGCGTCGGTGAAGCCCGCGAGGAGCGGGACGGCGCGCAGCTCGTCGACCAGCGTCATGTCGTCGCCAGGTAGCGGTGGACGAGGTAGACCGACATCGCCCCCTCGCCGACGGCCGACGCGACCCGCTTCATCGAGTCACGGCGTACGTCGCCGGCCGCGAACACGCCGGGCACGCTGGTCTCCAGCGCGAAGGGGCCGCGCTCCAGCGGCCACCCGTCGTCGGCCGGGACGTCGGTCCCGGTGAGCACGAAGCCCCGGTCGTCGCGGGAGACGACCTCGCCCAGCCAGTCGGTGCGCGGGGCCGCCCCGATGAAGACGAACACCCAGCCGGTCTCGACCTCCTCGACGCGCCCGGCGGCGCGGTCGCACAGCGTGATCGCCTCGAGGTGCCCGTCCCCGCGGGCACCGACGACCTCGGTCTCCAGCCGCACCTCGATCGTGGGCGCGGCGAGGATCCGGCCGACCAGGTACTGCGACATGGATGCCTCGAGCGAGTCGCCGCGCACCACCAGCACGACGCGCGCCGCGTAGCGGGCGAAGTTGAGCGCCGCCTGCCCGGCCGAGTTGGCCGCGCCCACGACGTAGACGTCCTCGCCGGCCGTCTGCACCGCCTCGCTCGCACTGGCGCCGTAGTACAGGCCGCGCCCGACGACCTCCTCGAGCCCGGGCGCTCCCAGACGCCGGTAGGACACGCCGCTGGCGACCAGCACCGCGCGCGCCTCGATGTCCGCCGATCCGTCGAGCAGCACGGCGCGCACCGGGCCGCGCGTCTCGAACCCGACGACGTCGCGCGCCAGCACCATCTCGGCGCCGAAGCGCCTCGCCTGGGCGACCGCCCGGTGGGTGAGGTCCGCGCCGGACAGCCCCTTGGGGAAGCCGAGGTAGTTCTCGATGGACGCGCTCTGCCCCGCCTGGCCGCCGGGTGCGTCGCGCTCGACGACCACGGTCGCGAGCCCCTCGCTGGCGGCGTACACCGCAGCGGCGAGGCCGGCGGGTCCGGCACCGACGATGCACAGGTCGTAGAGGGGCCGCTCCGCGCGCGTGCGCAGCCCGAGCGCACCGGCGAGCTCGACCGTGGTGGGGGAGCGCAGCGCCGCACCGTCGGGCAGCGCGACGACCGGGAGGTCGTCGGCACCTGCCTTCGCGAGCTCGAGCAGCCGGGTCGCCTCGTCCGCGGACCCGGCGTCACCGACCTCGAGCCAGCGGTAGGGCACGTGGTTGTGGGTGAGGAACGTCTTCACGTCCACGGTCCGCTCGGACCACCGGTGCCCGACCACACGCACCTCGGAGTCGCGATCGGGGTGACCGTTGGCCCAGTCGCCGAGCAGCTCGTCGAGCACGGGGTAGAGCCGGTCCTCGGGCGGGTCCCACGGCTTCATCAGGTAGTAGTCGAGCGCGATGTCGTTGATCGCGCGGATCGCGACGTCGGTGTCGGCGTACGCCGTCAGGAGCAGCAGCTTGGAGTCGGGGGACTGCTGCCGCACCTCCCGCAGCACCTCGATGCCCGTCATCCCCGGCATCCGCTGGTCGGAGACGACGGCGGCCACCGGTCGGTCCTTCAGCAGCTGGTCGGCGAGGATCTCGAGCGCCTCCTGGCCCGACGTGGCCCGCAGGACCCGGTAGTCCTGCCCGTAGCGCTGGCGGAGGTCCCGCACGACGGCCGCCACCACGGCCGCGTCGTCGTCGACCGCGAGGATGGCGGGCTTCGCCATCGGCACCTCCCCGTTCGTTGCCGTCCACGGACGCTACTGCCGCCGGCGCGCCGCACACAGGTGGTCAAGACCAGCTCACGGCGGCGCCGAGTCTTCCCTTCGGCGCCGGTGCCGTAGGCTGGGTCGTGTTGAAGGGACGGCTCCACGTCGCCCAGGCCGTGCACCATGCGCGACCCGTATCTCGTTTTCCCTGGTTTTCGGTTCGCTGGACATCAGCACGGATGGATGTCTTCAGCAGCTCGGCGGCAGGTCGTCGCCGACAGAGAACAAAGGAACAGATCATGGCTCAGGGCACCGTCAAGTGGTTCAACGCTGACAAGGGCTTCGGCTTCATCGCGCAGGACGGCGGCGGCGAGGACGTGTTCGTGCACTTCTCGGCGATCCAGTCCGGCGGCTTCAAGTCGCTCGACGAGAACCAGAAGGTCGAGTTCGACGTCACGCAGGGCCCCAAGGGCCCGCAGGCCGAGAACGTCCGCGTCGTCTGACGCACGCACCCCGAGGAGCCCCGACCGCACTGCGGTCGGGGCTCCTCGCACGTCCGGCCCCGGTCGTCCTTGAGGGTGGACGACGACGCCACCGATCTGGGGCAGGCTCTGCGGGTGAGCTCGTCGACGGAGCGGCGCAGAGCCGCGCGCACCCTGTCCCTCGTCTGGGTCGTCCTCGTCCTCGGCGTCCTGGCCACCGGCTGGCTGCTCACCGGACCGCTGGCCTCGGTGGTCGACCCCTGGGACGACGGCGTCGTGCGCTGGCTCGAGGACCGCCGCACGTCCGGCCTCGACACGGCAGCCGCCGCAGGCAGCGCGATCGCGGACACGATCGTGGGTGTCTCCCTCGCCGCGGTGGTGGGCCTGGCCGGCTCGTGGTGGCAACGCTCGTGGCGTCCACTCGTCTACTTCACGGTGCTCGTCGGGGGCTACCTCGCCCTCTACGTCATCGTCACGCATCTCGTCCCGCGCGACCGCCCGCCGGTGGAGATCCTCGACCCCGGGCTGGTGCCGGACCACAGCTACCCGTCCGGGCACATGGCGACCTCCATCCTCGTCTACGGCGGCATCGTGCTGTGGGTGTCCGCGGTCGCGCCCCGCTGGCGCCGGTGGACCTGGCCGCTGCTCCTCGCCCCTCTGGTCGTCGCCCCGTCGCGGCTCTACCAGGGTGCCCACCACCCGACCGACGTGATGGTCAGCCTGGTCGCCGCGACCGTCTGGCTCCTGGTGGTGGCGCGCGTGCTCCTCCCGGGGGAGGCGCGCGAGGAGCGTCAGGACCGCGCTGTCATGGTGGAGACATGACCTCCTCGTCGTCCCCTGCGATCGTCGTCGTGACCGGTGCCAACGGACTCGTGGGCAGCCACGTCGTGTCCGCGCTGGGTGAGCGTGGGGCGAGGGTGCGCGCCGTCGTACGCCGGGTGGGCACCGCGCCGCAGCACCCCGGCGTCGAGGAGCACGTCGGCGACTTCGCCGACCCGGCGTTCGCGGCGACCGTGGTGGCCGGCGCCGACGCCCTCGTCACCACGGTCCACCCGCTCGGCAGCGGACGCGACGACCAGCGTCGGGTCGGCCTCGACGGCACCCTGGCCATCGCCGAGGCGGCGGTCGACGCCGGCGTACCCCTGCTCGTCCACGTCTCGACCGCCGGCGTCTACGACCGCAGCCCGGAGGTCGGCGACGTCGACGAGTCCGCGGCCCTCGTGCCCGACGACTCGTCGGCCTACGGCGTGGTGAAGCGCGACGTCGACGCGGCGCTGGCGCGGATGGAGGGCACGACCCGGGTGCTGCTGCGACCGCCGGCCATCCTCGGCCCCGGCGACACCTCGGTGTGGAACACCGTCCGTCCCGCGCAGATGAGGGACGACGAGAGCGAGCGGCACGCCAACCCCGACCAGACCTTCGCGTGGGTGCACGTCGACGACCTGGCGAGCATCGCCGCCGACCTCGCCACCGGCGCCATCGCGACGGCCGCCGACCCGGAGGCGGGTCCGGTCGCGGGCGGCTGCACGCCGGTCAACGTCGCGAGCGGACCGGCCACGCAGCGTGACTACCTCGCCGCCGTCACCGAGGCGCTCGGCGTCGAGCCGACCTGGGACGAGGGTCCGGCGTGGACCGGGCAGATCCTCGCCGAGCGCGCGCGCCGCTGGGGCTGGGTGCCGCGCATCGACCTGGCCGTGGCGCTCGAGGAGCTGCAGGGCGGCCTGCGGGGCTGACCTCCCGGGCGTCGGTCCCGAGCCGGGAGCGGGTCCTCAGAAGTCCGTGGTCCCGCGCAGCCGCCGCGGCCGGCCGTCGGGGTCGTAGGCGTAGCGGTAGGCCGGCCGGGCCCACAGCGTCGTACGACGAGGGAGCCGGGGCGGCTCGTGCACCTGGATCCGGCTGCCGGGAGCGCCGACGCGCGAGGTCCACAGGTCGACCGGGTCGTCGAGGCCGGCGAGACGCGGGTCGTCGTCGGGCAGGCCGAGGTGCTCGGCCCACAGCGAGGTGCGCAGCGCGCGCGGCAGCTCGCCGTCCGGGTCGACCACCGCGCAGGTGAGCTCGGAGTCGTGCGTCCACGAGCGGAGGTTGAGGTTGTCCGAGCCGATCGTCATCCACTCGTCGTCGACGATGCAGACCTTCGCGTGCACGTAGATCGGGGTGCCCTCGGCGTTGTGGAGGTCGAACATCGTGAACCGCTCGCCGCCCGCCTCCCGCAGGCGGTCCCACGCGACCCGTTGGCCGTAGTGCGCCGGCGGGCCGCCGAACCGGCCCTCGTCCTCGCTGAAGCGCGGGACGACCGCGATCACCTGCAGGTCGGGCTCGCGGCGCAGCGCATCGGCGAGGGTGCCCGCGACGACGTCGGACCAGAAGTACTGGTCCTCGACGTAGATCAGCCGACGTGCGCGCTGGAAGGCCCGGGTGTACGCCCGCGCGATCGACCGCTCGCCGTCGGGCGCGAAGGGATAGCGCGGGCGCTTCGCGGGATAGGTGCGCAGGACCTGCACCTGGTGCCTGCCGGCCTCCGGCGGCGGGTCCCACCGCTCGGGCAGCTGCTCGGGGCGGCGGGGCATGCGCACGACCCGGTGCGCGACCGCACGGTAGGGGTTGCGGTGGTCGAGAGGCGTCCGGTCGTCCCACCGCTCGGTGAAGGTGTCGAGCACGTGCGCGACCGCCGGGCCGCGGATCTCGACCATCGCGTCGTGCCACGGCGGGGCGTCGCCGTACCTGTCGTCGAGGGGAGCCGCCTGCGGGTCGCCGCCGTGCTCGGCATCGTCGCGCCGGCTGTAGCAGAGGTCGATGCCGCCGACGAAGGCCACGTCCTCCTCGGGGCGACCCTTGCGGCGTACGACGAACAGCTTCTGGTGGTGCGAGCCGCCCCACTTGACCCGTTCGTCGAGCAGCGCCTCGCCGCCGCACTCGTTGATGATCCGTCCGAGGTGTCCGTTCTCCTCGCCGTTGAGCTGCCCGGGGTGCGAGCGCCACATGAGCGCGCGCACCTCGACACCGCGGCCGGCGGCCGTGCGGAGCAGCTCGGCGACGGTCGGTCCGTCCTGGGTGAGCTGCTCGTCGGAGTCACCGCGCCAGTCGGTGAAGTAGATGCGGTCGCCGGCCACGGTCGCCCCGACCAGCTCGACGAGGCGCGCGAAGTAGGCCGCGCCGTGCACGCGGGGGACCACCAGGTTGCCGGAGGTCCACGGGCGCTCTGTCTCCGGCAGGAACCACTCGCTCACCCCCTCAGGTTCCCAGCACCCCGCGATTCAGTCACCGTCGCGCCTCGTGCGACGCTCGGGGGGTGCCCGACCGCGCTCTCTCGACCGACACGCTCGGCGCCTGGCTGGTGAAGGCCACCGGCGCCGCGCCCTCGACCCGCGAGCACGTGCGCGCCGGCTTCACAGGCGTGGAGACCTGGTGCACGCGGCCCACCTATCGCACCGACCTCGTCGCCGCCGGGCAGTCGGTGCTGTTGTGGGTGAGCGGGTCCGAGCCCGGCCTGCCGGCGGGCATCCACGCCCGCGGCCGGACCACCGGCCCGGCCGACGACGGCGTGATGCCGATGGTCCTGGTCCCGCTCGACCAGCCGCTCCTGCGCTCGGAGCTCGTCGGCCACCCGGACCTCGCCGCGCTGGAGGTGCTGCGGATGCCGGCCGGGAGCAATCCGTCGTACGTCACCCCCGGGCAGCTCGAGGTGCTCGTCGGCATGTGCGAGGAGCTCGCCCGGCCCGTGTGAGGTCCCGAGGCGGGGTGAGCCGCCTCAGGTCTCGCCACCGATGTCGAACTCGTAGGCCTCGAAGACGAGGTCGGCGCCCCGCTGCCGGTGCCGGACGAGGCGTCCGAGCAGGGCCGTGGCAGCCGTGCGTACGTCGTCCGCGGTGCCGTCCGGGCCGGCCACCCGGGTCAGCAGGTCGTCGATCCGACCACCGATCAGCAGGTGGTCCCGGGTGAGGTCGGCCACGGCTCCGGCCAGTCGGGGGGAGGCCTCGAGGAGCTCCACGTGGAGCCCCGACGGCCCCTCGGTGATGTCGACGTGCGCACGGAAGTCACCCGCGACCTCGGCCAGGGCGGCCTCGACCCGCTGGGTCCACCGCGAGCCGTCGGAGACGGCCGGCGACGCCAGGGCGTCCTCCAGCGCACTCATCGACTCGCGCAGCTCGGCGCGGTGCCGCCGCAGCTCCTCGAGCAGCTCCCGGTCCGACCCGGTCGGGCTCTCGTCCATCGATGCCTCCGGCTGTAGGTCGCGGACGACCACCTCACGCGGTGCGGTCGCCCGTCCGGTGAGCTCCACCTCACGCTAGTCCCGGCGCCGCACGATGCTGCCGGTGTCTAGACCGATGCGTGCGTGCTGTCGAGGAGGACACGGGTGGTCCTGACCGACATCGGCGGCGGTGAGCAGCTGACCACGGACCTCACCGTCGAGATCGACGGCGTCGAGCGCCCGGCGTGCGTGGCCCAGGCGCTCTTCCGGCACTACCCGGTGCGGGCTCCGGACTGACGACGCCAGCGCCGGACGGCTCTGTCCGCCTAGGCTGGGACGGTGAGCGACGTGCTGGACGACGGGCCGTTCTTCCACGGCACCAAGGCCGACCTGCAGCCGGGGGACCTGCTGACCGCGGGCTTCAACTCGAACTACCGGCCCGAGGTCGTGATGAACCACATCTACTTCACCGCCCTGCACGACGGCGCCGGCCTCGCCGCCGAGCTCGCGGCGGGCCACGGCGAGCCCCGCGTCTACGAGGTCGAGCCGACCGGCCCCTTCGAGGACGACCCCAACGTCACCGACAAGAAGTTCCCCGGCAACCCGACGCGCTCCTACCGCAGCACGGAGCCGATCCGCGTCGTGCGCGAGGTGGAGGACTGGCCGCGGCTGGCGCCGGAGGCGCTGCAGGCGTGGCGCGACCGGCTGCGGGTGATCCTCGAGGACGAGCGCGGCGAGATCATCAACTGACGTGGCCGGCCAGGGTGGCGGCACATGGCAGCCCGCCGGGTGCTTGGTCGGCGATCTGCCGCCACCATGGGAGCGGTCCGACGGATAACCCATGGCCGCCGCGGTCGTGCCTGCCTAGGTTGGGCGGATGGCTGCTCGTCTGCACGCGCTGACCGTCCTCGCCTCGGACCCCGAGGTCCTCGCCTCGTTCTGGGGCGACCTGCTCGGCTGGGAACGCTCGGGGCTCGACCTGCTGCCGGACGCCGACGCACCGATGCGGCTGTCGTTCGAGGCCGCGGACCTGCCGCGGGCCCGGCTGAACCAGGTCCACCTCCACCTGACCAGCTACACCGCGTCGCAGGAGGCGAACGTCGCGCGGGTGCTCGAGCTGGGTGGGTCGCACCTCGACGTCGGGCAGCTGCCCGAGGAGGACCACGTCGTGCTCGCCGACCCGGAGGGCAACGAGCTCTGTGTCATCGAGGAGACCAACAACTGGCTCGCCGGCACGGGGTTCCTCGGCGAGATCGCAGCCGACGGAACGCGGGAGGTCGGCGTCTTCTGGGCCGCGGCGCTCGACTGGCCGTTGGTCCACGACGAGGACGGCGAGACCGCGATCGCGCCGCCGGAGGGCGGGATGAAGATCGCCTGGGGTGGGCCTCCGCTCAACGAGCGCGCCGACCGGAACCGGATGCACCTCGTCCTGGTCGCCGACGACCTCGACGCCGAGGTCGAGCGGCTGGTGTCGCTCGGCGCCTCCGTCGTCGCGCGGGGCGACGACGTCGAGATGGCCGACCCGGACGGGAACGAGTTCCATCTCCGTCAGGGCTGACCCGGCCGCCGCACGTGCGAGAGGAGGCGACTATCAACGTAGGCAGTTCGCGGGCTCGGCGGTCCGGCTGAGCGTGAGCTGCGGGCGCTGCTGCCGAACTGCCTAGGTTACTCGGCGCTCTCCGGCGACCGGCGGCTCAGCGCTGGAGCTCGACGGCCTCGGGGGTGTGGAGGCGGACCATGAAGCGCCCCGCATGTGCCGGCACCGAGGCGCGGGTGAGGCGGGAGACCGCGACCATCGTGAGGAAGGCCGCCGGCACCGACCAGGCGGCGGGCTGGCCGAGCATCGCCGAGGCCCAGCCGGCAGAGGGCGACGTGGCGAGCGTCCAGGCCACGGCGAAGCCCGACCCCAGCCCGCCGACCAGCAGCCCGGCCACCGCACCCACAGGCGTGAGCCCGCGCCACCAGATCCCGAGCATCAGCAGCGGCGCGAAGGTCGAGGCCGTCACCGCGAACGCCAGGCCGACGGTGCGCGCGACGGCGACGTCCTGGGCGGGCAGCGACAGCAGGAGGGGTACGACGACCGCGATGGCGGCCGCGACGCGGAAGGCGGCCACCCCGCCGAGCCGGTGCGATCCCCACCGCCGCCCGGTCACGTCCTGCGACAGCACCCCGGCCACCGCGATCGTGAGGCCCGAGCTGGTGGAGAGGAAGGCGGCGAAGGCGCCGGCGGTGACGAGCCCGGTCAGCACCGCGCCCACCGCGCCGCCCACCATCAGCGACGGCAGCTCGAGCACGAGCACGTCCGACCTGCCGTCGATGAGCGAGGGGGCGTAGATGCGACCGAGGGCGGCGTACACCGGCGGCAGGACGTAGAAGATGCCGAGCAGCCCGAGCACCGCGAGCGTCGTACGACGAGCAGCGCGGCCGTCGGGGTTGGTGTAGAAGCGCACGACCACGTGCGGCAGGCCCATCGTGCCGAGGAACGTCGCGACGATGAGGGAGTACGTCGTGTAGAGCCCGATGCCGCCGCCGGGAGACGCCAGCGGGATCGACCACGAGGCCGGCGCGGCTGCGGCGGGGTCGGCCGCGCCGTCGGCCAGCCACACCGCGAGCAGCACGAAGACCGGCACGAGCAGCGCAGTCAGCTTGAGCCAGTACTGGAAGGCCTGCACGAAGGTGATCGACCGCATCCCGCCCGGGCTCACCGACGCGAGCACCACGATCGCGACGACCAGCGATCCCGCCCACGGCGGCGCGCCGATCGTCGAGCGCAGCGTCACGCCCGCGCCCTGGAACTGCGGCAGCAGGTAGAGCCAGCCGATCGCGACGACCAGCACCGAGCAGAGCTTGCGCACACCCCGCGACCCGAGCCGCGCCTCGGCGAAGTCGGGCAGCGTGTAGGCGCCCGAGCGGCGCAGGGGAGCGGCGACGAGCACCAGCAGGACGAGGTAGCCCGCGGTCCAGCCGATCGGGTACCAGAGCATCTCCGCGCCGAAGGTCAGCAGCAGCCCGGCCACGCCGAGGAAGGAGGCGGCGGAGAGGTACTCCCCGCCGATCGCGCTCGCGTTGAGCCGCGGTCGCACGGTGCGCGAGGCGACGAAGAAGTCGCTCGTCGTGCGCGAGATCCGCAGCCCCCACGTCCCGATCACCAGGGTCGCGATCGAGACGAGCACGACGGCGACGACGCCGGGCACGACGTCGGCGGTCACGATGGCGCCTCGTCGGGGGTGTCGGGGCCGTCGGACCCGACCGACCCCACCAGGTCGGCGAAGTCGCGCTCGTGGTCCTCGGCGCGCCGGATGTAGAACCAGCCGAGCACCACCAGCCACGGGTAGGCGAGCACCCCGAGCAGCAGCCAGGCCAGCGGCATCTGGCCCACCCGCTCGTCTCCGAGCGACGGGAAGAGGTGGAAGAGCAGCGGCAGCATCCCGAGCGTGAGCGCCAGCGCGGCCAGCACCCGCAGCGCCAGGAAGAGCTGCTCGCGCAGCAGGGAGCGCATGAAGACCTCGCCCAGCGCGGTCTCCGCGTCGATCTCCCGCGTGCCCACAGGGCGTACGACGTCCGCGCGGCGTCGTGGCGGCCCGGTCACCCGGACCCGCGGAGGCGGCTGGTCGCTCACGACGCCCGCCTCACGTCTCGCGGCGGGTGAGCACCGACCGCAGCTCGCGGGTGTGGCGGCGGCTCACCGGCAGCTCGGTGCCGGCGATGACGACGCTGACCCGACCGCCCTCGCTGCGCACCTCCTCGACGTGGGGGAGCGCGACGAGCACCGAGCGGTGGATCCGGACGAAGCCGGCCGAGGCCCACTGCTCGGCGAGCGACGACAGCGGGGTGCGCACGAGGTGGGAGCCGTCGGCGGTGTGGAGGCGCGCGTAGTCGCCCTGGGCCTCGACGTGGGTGATCTCGGAGCGGCTGATGAAGCGAGTGACCCCGCCGCGCTCGACCGGGATCTGCACGTCACCCGACGGCGCAGGGCCGCCGGCCTCCACCACGCGGCGCACGGCCTCGGCGAGGCGCTCCTCCCGCACCGGCTTGAGGACGTAGTCGACGGCGCGCAGCTCGAAGGCCGCGACTGCGTGCTCCTCGTGGGCGGTGACGAAGACGACCGGCGGCGGCGACTTGAAGCGCGAGAGCACCTGCGCGAGGTCGAGCCCGGTGAGGCCGGGCATCTGGATGTCGAGGAAGACCGCGTCGACCTCCTCGCCCTGCAGCACCCGCAGGGCCTCGGTCGCGGAGTCGCTGCCGCGCACCTCGCCGATGCGGGGGTCGCGCCCGAGCAGGAAGGTGAGCTCGTCCAGCGCCGGGCGCTCGTCGTCGATGACGAGGACCTTCAACCGCGTCATACGTGGACTCCCGGGGCGAACTTCGGCACCCGGACGATCACCTTCGTGCCGGCGCCGGGTGCGGTCTCGACGACCAGACCGTAGTCGTCGCCGTAGGCGTTGCGCAGCCGTGCGTCCACGTTGCCGAGCCCGACGGAGTCCATCGACGCGTCGCCGGCGAGCGCCTGCCGGACGCGCTCCGGGTCCTCGCCGGTGCCGTCGTCCTCGACCTCGAGGACGCACTCCTGGTCGTGGTCGCGGGCGACGATCGAGAGCCGGCCGACGCCGTCGGCCTTGTCGGCGCTGGCCTCGAGCCCGTGGCGCACGGCGTTCTCGACGAGCGGCTGGATGCACAGGAACGGCACCGCGACGGGCAGCACCTCCGGGGCCACCTGCAGCGTGACCTGCAGCCGGTCGCCGAAGCGCGCCTGCTCGAGCAGGAGGTAGCGCTCGACCGAGCGGAGCTCCTCGGCGAGCGTCGTGTACTCGCCGTGGCGTCGGAAGGAGTAGCGGGTGAAGTCGGCGAACTCGAGCAGCAGCTCGCGCGCCCGGTCGGGGTCGGTGCGCACGAAGCTGGCGATCGCGCCGAGCGAGTTGTAGATGAAGTGCGGGCTGATCTGCGCCCGCAGCGCCCGCACCTCGGCCTCCATCAGCCGGTTGCGCGAGAGGTCGAGCTCGGCGAGCTCGAGCTGGCCGCTGACCCACGACGCCACCTCGTCGGCCGCGCGGACCAGCCCCCCGGTGGTGTGCGGGGCACCCACCACGAGCGCCCCGACGAGGGTGTCCTCGACGACGAGGGGGCTGACGATGGCCTGTCGGACCTGGCAGCCGCCGTCGTCGCAGACCAGGGTGCGCTCGTCCACGATCATCGTGCGCCCGGTCTCCGCGACCTGCCCGATCGTGCCTGCGAGCTGCGAGCGGTGGTGGCTGCCGAGGCCGTCCCAGGCCAGCAGCCCGCTGGTGTCGCCGAGCCCGGCGGCCGGCGTGCCGAGCAGCGCGCGCAGGTGGCGTACGGACCGCTCCGCGCTCGCCGTGGTCAGGCCCTCACGCAGGGCCGGGCTGGCGAGGGAGGCGTTGTGCAGCGCGCGGAAGGCGGCGCGGTCGGCCTCGCCGCCCAGCGACGTACGCCGCCACTGCAGCGTCGCGCCACTTGCCGCCGTCGGCCTCGCCGTCGACCCTCAGCCGCTCGCAGCACGTCGTTGCCGCGCGCGGTCCGGCAGCGGTCGCGTCCGGAGCCGCCGTCGGCGCGGAGCTCGTCCTTGCCGGCGCCGCCTGCAGGCGGTCGTCGCCCGGGCCGCCGGACATGGTCGCGCCGGTCTTGATCGCGAGCGCGCCGCAGTCGTAGGAGAACGTGTTCCACCGGGGGTCGCCCGCGAGGGCGGTGAGCCGGTCGTCGCCGGCGCCGGCCCGCAGCGTCGCCGCACAGCCGTTGAAGGACAGGTCGTTGTCCCGTCCGGTCGCCGACGAGCTTCACCTCGGGAGCCATCAGGAGGGCGTCCTCGACGTTGTCCACGGTCGAGAGCACGACCTCCGGGGTCGGACCCCAGTACTGCGGGTCCTCACCGAAGAACCGCTCGCTCCGCCACGCACCCGTGCCGAGGTCCAGCCTCATGCTGCCGTTGGGGCTGGCGGCCACCAGCCGGTCCTCGCCGCTTGCCGGTGTCGACCCGTGTGTCCGAAGTCGGCGTGTCGGTGAAGAGGACCTGGTCGTCACCGCCGAAGGTCTTCACCGAGACGGCGGGTCCGAGCGGTCTGGTCGAGGTGCAGGTCACCACGTCGTCCCCGGAGGTCCCCCGGTAGTCCACCGTGTCCGGACCCCATGCGCCGGACCCGCCGGGCCACGTGGTCGAGATGTCGGCGGTCTCGAACGACGTGAACCTGCCGCTCGACTCGTAGGGGCCGTCGACGGACCGGACAGTTCCCGCGGCCATGTCGATCGACGAGGCCCCGCTGCCCCTGAAGTCGACCTCGACGCGGTCCGTGCCCAGGCCGCCCGCCAGACTGGCCTCGGCGGCCATGCGGAAGTGCAGCATGGAGGCCACGTCGTCGCCGGCCCCAGATCGACCGTGTCCATGGTGGTCACCCCGCTGGTCCCGAGGACGACGCGGTCGTCGCCGGCGCCCGTGCGTGATCGAGTCCGTGTCGTGTCGACCCCGCCCGAGGTGTCGAAGAAGCCGGTCCCCACCGTCTCGTCGGCCGCGCCGCCCTCGAAGACGTCGGCACCGGCCCCCAGATCGACCGTCACGTCGCGGCCCGACGCCAGGGCCGTGGTGTCGACGACGTCGTTGCCGTAGCCCGCGGCGATCTCGAGGTGCGTGGTCGCGGCCCCGGTCACGCAGACCAGGTCGTCGCCGCCGAGCGCGTCGACGATGGTCGCCGTGCCGGTGACGATGACGTCACGGCCCTCGGTGCCGGTGAGCGTCGGCCCGGTGCCGACGATGGTGGCGGCCTCGCCGCGGCAGGTCTCGGCGGCGGCGGTGGCGGCCTGGGTCGGGGTGAGCAGGGTCAGGCCGAGCAGAGCTGCGGCGGTCAGGGTCGTCGTACGCATCGGGTGCTCCTCGAGATGTCGGGTCGGTGGTCGGCGGGTCAGCGCTCGCAGCGGCGCGGCGCTCGGCCGAGCAGCGGTCGCGTCCCTGGCCGCCGTCGGCGGTGTCGCGGCCCGGTCCGCCGAGCTGCCGCTCCGGTCGGCGTCCGTTCCTGCCGGCCCGGACGTCGTCGCGGCCCCGCCGCCGTCGAGCGTGTCGTTGCCGCCGTCGCCGTCGATCGGTCGTCGGCCCCGGAGCCGTCGATCCATCGTGTCCGCCGCCTCCGCGAGCCGGTCGGCCCGGTCGGAGACGCAGGTGGTCGTGGCCCGCGCCGCCGGTCATCGTGGCCCGCCGTCGGCGCGACGAACCGTGATCTCGAAGAGGAGTCGGCCAGAGATCGAGTCATGCCGTTGCCGCCGCGCACCGTGACGTCGCAGCCGGATCACGTGGCCGTGGTCCTCGGCGTCGCCGTCGAACGACGTCGGCGCCAGGACCTGACGTCGTCTACGCCGATCGTCGGGACCTCGGTCGCCGACCGCGGCCCGTCGCGGCAGGTCGATCGCGAGGGTGCCGGTCTCGCGTCGCCGCGACGAGCCGGTCGCTCGCCGCGCCCGGCGTCGACGCTGCTGGCGCCGGTCAGCAGGACGGTGTCGACTCGTCAGCGCGGTCCCTGCCGCGCCGGTCGTCACGCGAGGCGTCGACCACGCCGCTCGCGGTGTGGACGACGAGCTGCTCGTCGGCGTCGGTGCCGCGGAAGCTCAGCGACGCCGGGTCCCGCGATGGCTCGACCACCGGCGAAGGCGCTCGACCGCCGCGATGCCGGTCAGCGTCGGCTGACCGTCCTGCGTGAGCTGCGTCGAGGGTGACGTCGTCGATCGCGAGGGCGTGCGCGGTGGTCGAGAGCAGAGCACGTCGTCCTTGCCCCTGCCGCCCGACCACCGCGCTGCCGTCCGTCGCGGTGCCGCGTGAGCCGACGTCAGTCGCGTCGCCGTCCCCGAGGCGACGACGTCGTGGTTGGGCTGGCCGGGCTGGCCGCTGGTGAACGAGTCGCCGCCCCGCCGCCGACCAGTACGTCGCGGTCGGTGTCGAGGTGGGTCGCTGAGTCGTCGAACGAGCGGCACCGGCGTCGACGGTGTCGCCGGTGCCGCCGACGAAGGTGTCGGCCCCGGCGCCGAGGGGTCCCGACGTAGAGCCGCCGGTGCTGCCGTGGTGTCGACCACGTCGTTGCCCGCCTGCGTCGATCTCCACGAGCGATGCCCGTTCGCTGGTCGGGGCCGGTCGACGCAGACCAGGTCGTCGCCGCCGAGCGCGTTGACCACGTCCGGCGCGAGCCGGTGACGATCACGTCGCGGCCCTCGGTGCCGGTGACCGTCGGGCCGGTGCCGACGATGGTCGCGGCCTCGCCGCGGCAGGTCTCGCCGGCGGCGGTGGCCGGAGCCGCCCAGGACGCCGGTGCGAGCAGGGCCAGGCCGAGGAGGCCGGCAACGGGCAGGGCGGTCGTACGCATCATGTCTCCCCCGAGATCGGTGTGCTGTGTCCGCGGTGGGACGCCCCGGACACCCGGGAAGTTGTCGCGCGTCAGCGGAAGTCGATGAGCAGCATGTCGGTGTCGCTGCCGTCGCTCACGACCGGGCCGTCGGGCTCCTCGTCGTCGGAGGACGTGCCGGTGTCGTCGCGGTCGACCACGACGGCCCGGTAGCAGCGCGTCACGTAGGGGATCTGCATGCCGTCCATGCCACGGCCGAAGTCGTCGTAGAAGGCGAGCACGTCCGCCAGGTGGCGCTCCCGCTGGGCCTCGTCCATCACCGCGAAGCTCGAGCGCGAGCGCGCCATGTCGAGGATGGTCTCGCGGTTGACCTCCTGCCAGTGCTTGAAGCTCGCCTCCTCCATGAAGCCGAAGAGGTCGCTGTGCACGAGCTGCTCGGCCGAGCTGGTGTCGAGGTCCTGGCGGCCGAGGAGGCCACCCATGCGCCGCACCCACGGGATGCGCTCGTCGCGGCTGTTCCACACCAGGGCGACGTGGCCGCCCGGCTTGAGCACGCGGGCGATCTCGGGCAGCGCCGCCTCGTGGTCGAACCAGTGGAACGCCTGTGCCACGACCACCACGTCGACCGAGCGGTCGTTGGCCGGGATCTCCTCCGCGGTCGCGACCTTGGCGCTCACCTCGGGCACCCGCTGGCGCAGCACCTCGAGCATCGCCTCGTCGGGCTCGGTCGCGAAGACCGCGTGGCCCTGGTCGACCAGCCCGCGCGTCAGCTTGCCGGTGCCGGCCGCGAGCTCCAGGACGACCTTCGCCTCACCGCCGGCGAGCCACGCGATCGCCTCGGCGGGGTAGGTGGGCCGACCCCGGTCGTACGCCTCCGCCACGGACCCGAAGGACCGCGCGCGGTCGGTGGTGGCTGGGGTGGTGGCGGGGGTGGTCGAGGGTTCGTCGCTCATCGCGCTCACCGTATCCCGCGAGGGGGCGCGACCGCCGCCGCGACTACCGTCCTCCCCATGACCGACCCGCTCGCCTGGCTCACCGACCTCGAGGGGGTCCGCTCGGCCTACGCCGGCACCCGCGACGGGATCGACGTCATGCTGCGCGACCGCGGCCTGAGGCGTACGTCGCCGGAGCTGACCGCGGAGTCCCTGCTGCGCGGCGCCCACGCGAGCGCCGTCCTCGAGGGGTCGGGGTCCTCGCTGGAGGAGGTCCGGGCGGGGGAGGGCGACGAGATCGCACGTGACGCCGTCCGGCTGTCCGCCTCGATGCTCGCGCTCGCGCCGCTGCTGAAGACCGCGCCCCTGCAGGCCATCGCGCGGCTGCACGCCGTCGTCGGGGCCGCGGCCCTCGGGCCCGACGAGCTCGGACGTCCGCGCGACGCCGCGTCCGCGGACCGGCTGCGCGGCGTGGCGGAGCTCCTGCTGTCCGGCAGCGAGGCGCCGGCACTGCTGATGGCCGCCGTGGCACACGCCGACGTCGCGACCGCCGCGCCCTTCGCGTCGCACAACGGCATCGTGGCCCGCGCGCTCGAGCGGCTCGTCCTGGTCTCGCGTGGCGTGGACGCCAAGTCGCTGGTCGTGCCGGAGGCCGGGCACCTGGCCCACCGGGCGGCGTACGAGTCGAACCTGCGCGCCTACAGCAGCGGTGGGCCGAGCGGGGTCCAGGCGTGGGCCCTCTACGGGGCCGAGGCGTTCAGCGCGGGGGCCGAGGCCTCGCCGCTGCGGGGGTAGCAGCCACCAGCACGTGCGAGCGGCACCCGCTCACGTGGATCGGGTGCCGCCGCTGACACGTGATGCCTGGCTACCAAGCGTGCATTGTCTAATTGCTGCCTCGGGCATGTCCCGATCGGCCAGCACCCCATCGGATGGGTGGATCGCCGCGTGGGTACCGAGTTCACGTGCTGCTGTGGAGTTCTACGTCAGTTCTATCCCGGTCCCCGGCCACCTTCAAGGGTTGACTTTGGCGGCCGCGGCTGGGTCCGCTCAGGTGCCGGTGGCCCGCTTGCGGCGGCTCGACCAGATGAACCCACCCGCCGCGACGGCGCTCCCGACCGCCAGGGCGGCGAGGGTCGGACGGGCCGGCGGCACGGGCAGTCGCCGGCGGAGGGCGACCGGCCGGACGAACAGCAGGACCGGCCACTCACGGGCGGTCGCGATGCGGCGCAGCTCGCGGTCGGGGTTCACCGCGAAGGGGTGGCCCACCACCTCGAGCATGTGCACGTCGGTCACGGAGTCGCTGTAGGCGAAGCACTCGTCGAGGTCGTAGCCGACGGTCGCGGCGAGGTGCTCGATCGCGCGCGCCTTCTCCTCGGCGTAGGCGTAGTAGTCGATGTTGCCGGTGTAGCGACCCTCCGCGATCTCCATCCGCGTGGCGATCACCCGGTCGGCGCCGAGCATCTCGCCGATCGGCTCGACGACCTCGGCGCCCGACGCCGACACGATCACGATGTCGCGACCGGCCGCGCGGTGCTCCTCGATGAGGGTGACGGCCTCGTCGTAGACGAGCGGCTCGACGATCGTGGTGAGGGTCTCGTGGACGATGTCGCGCACCGTGGCGACGTCCCAGCCGGCGCAGAGCTGCGACATGAACTCGCGCATCTTGTCCATCTGGTCGTGGTCGGCGCCGCCGGTGAAGAAGACGAACTGGGCGTACGCCGAACGCAGCATCGCGCGTCGTGAGATGAGCCCACCCGCCTGGAACTCACGGCTGAACGCCAAGGTGCTCGACTTGGCGATGATCGTCTTGTCGAGGTCGAAGAAGGCCGCTTGGGGGCGGGACATGCGGCCATCGTAGGGGCCCGGCCGACGGGAGTCCGGTGCTCCGGCGCGCGGCCCCGGGCCATCAGGTGTCCACAGGCGGCGCCGGAGCCTCGTCGTCCACAGGCGCAGACGGTGGGGGCTGACGGGCGTCGGTGGCGCGCCCCACGCTCGGGGCATGCCCGTCCTCCTGATCACCCGATCCCCGTCCGTCCACGACGCAGTCGTCCCCCTCTGTGCGGCGGCGGGGGTCGGGGCCGAGGTCTGTGCCGAGCCGTCCCTGTCGCTGGCCTCCTGGCGTGAGGCCGACCTGGTGCTGGTCGGTGACGACCTCGCCGGCGCGCTCGTCGGCCTCGCACCCCCGAGACGGACGGGCGTCCACGTCGTCGGGGTCGGTGTCGGAGACGACGCCTTCCGCCATGCCGTCGAGCTGGGCGCGGCGTCGGTGGTCGACCTGCCGACGGGCGAGGGCTGGCTCACCGACGAGCTCTCCGACGTCGGCGAGCGGGTCTCGCCCGGTCGCCTGGTCGGGGTGGTGGGCGGGGCCGGCGGCTCGGGAGCCACGACGCTCGCATGCGCGCTCGCCCAGTGGTACGCCGCGCGTGCTCCGACGCTCCTCGTCGACGGCGACCCCCTGGGACCCGGGCTCGACCGGCTGCTCGGCATGGAGGACCTGCCCGGCGTGCGGTGGGAGGCCCTGGCCGAGACCGCCGGCCGGCTGGGCGCGCGGGCCCTGCGCGAGGGCGTGCCCCGGCGCGACCACCTCGGCGTCCTCACCTGGTCCGGCCTGCGCCGCCGCCTCGACGTGGCGACGGCGCGGCGGGTCCTGCCGTCCGCGGTGCTCGGCCACGACCTCGTCGTCCTCGACCTCGCCCGGCAGGGCGGCCCGCTGCTGGCCGAGCTGGTCGACCGCTGCGACGACCTGCTGGTGGTGACGCCGGCGACCGTGCCCGGTCTGGCCGCCGCCGCCCGCCTCGTCGCCGACCTCGGGCGCGACAGCCGGGCCGGGCTGGTGCTCCGCCCGGGCGGCCTCAGCGACGCCGACGCCGAGCGGGTGACCGGCCTTCCCGTCGTGGCAGCCGTCGCCGACCAGCGTGGCGTGGCCGCGTCGGTCGACCGCGGTCTCGGTCCGCTGGCCGGGAGGGGTCCGCTCGCCCGGGCCGCCCGCGTCCTCCTGGCAGACGCGGCATGAGCGCCACCCCACGACCTTCCTCGCCTCCCCCGCTCCGCTCCTCCGCCGAGCAACGCCGCGGGGACCCCGGCATGAGCACCCCGGTCCCGGCCGCCGTGCTCGACGACGTACGCCGCCGCCTGGCGGTGTCGGCGGGCGAGCTGACGCCGCACCGGGTCGCCGAGGCCCTGCGGGCGTCCGGGTCCCCGGTCGGCGACGCGACGGTCCTGGCCGTGCACGACCTGCTCCGGCGCGACGTGCTCGGTGCCGGACCGCTGGAGGACCTGCTGCGGCTGCCTGACGTCACCGACGTGCTCGTCAACAGCCCCGACGAGGTCTGGATCGATCGCGGGGCCGGCCTCGAGCGCGCGGCGGTGACGTTCCCCGACGACGCCTCCGTGCGCCGCCTCGCGCAGCGGCTGGCCGCCACGGCCGGGCGGCGCCTGGACGACGCGACGCCGCACGCCGACGTGCGCCTCCCGGACGGCACGCGCTTCCACGCCGTGCTGGCGCCGGTGGCCCGGTCGGGCACGGTGCTGTCGCTCCGGGTCCCACGGGGTCGGGTGTGGACCCTGCCCGAGCTGGTGACCGCGGGCGCGGTGCCACCCGACGGCGCGTTCCTGCTGGAGGAGATCGTCGACTCCCGCTGCGCCTTCCTGATCACCGGCGGCACCGGCACCGGCAAGACGTCGGTGCTCTCCGCGCTCCTGTCGCTCGTCGACCCGGGCGAGCGGATCGTCCTGGTCGAGGACGCCAGCGAGCTGCGACCCGACCACCCCCACGTCGTCGCCCTGGAGGGCCGCCCCGCCAACATCGAGGGCGCCGGCGAGATCTCGCTGCAGGTGCTGGTGCGTCAGGCGCTGCGGATGCGGCCCGACCGGCTGGTGGTGGGGGAGGTGCGCGGGGCCGAGGTGGTCGACCTGCTGGCGGCGCTCAACACGGGCCACGGCGGGGGGTGCGGCACGCTCCACGCCAACTCCGCCGCCGACGTCCCGGCCCGGGTCGAGGCGCTGTCGCTGGCCGCCGGCCTGCCGCGCTCGGCGGCGCACAGCCAGCTCGCCTCCGCGCTCGACGTGGTCATCCACCTCGGCCGGGGTCGCGACGGTCGGCGCCGGGTCCTCGAGCTCGGCGTCCCCGAGCGGGACCAGTCGGGGCACGTCGCGCTCCGCACGGCCGCGACCTTCGAAGCCGACCGCGTCGTGCGGGGGCCGGCCGCGGGTGCCCTCGCCACCCGGCTCGGATCGGTGGCGTGGTGAGCCCGTGGCTCGCTGCCGTGCTGGCCGGCATGGCCGTCGCGGCCCTCGTCCCCTCGGCGGGGCCAGGGCCCCGACGTCCCGGCCGGTCACGACCGGGGTGGTCGGTCCGAGTCCCGGTGCTGGCGCGCCGCAGGCGTGTCGCCGCCGACCAGGCCGCCGTGCTGGAGGTCTGTGACCTGCTCGCCGCCGACCTCGCGGCGGGGCGGCCGCCGGACGCCGCCCTGGCCGCCGGCGCCGAGCGGTGGCCGCCGCTGGTCCCGGTGGTCGAGGCGATGCGGCTCGGGGCCGACGTCCCCGACGCGATGCGGCGGCTGGCAGCAGAGAGACGCGGTGCGGCCGACCTCCGCTGGGTGGCCGGGGCGTGGCAGGTCGCCCAGCACTCCGGGCACGGCCTCGCCGCGGCGCTCGAGCGGACCGCCGCCGGCCTGCGCGCGCGTCGCCGTACGCGCCGCCTCGTCGACTCCGAGCTGGCCTCGGCCCGCTCGACGGCGCGGCTCGTCGCCTGCCTGCCGGTGGCCGTCCTGCTGATGGGCTCGGGAGCCGGGTCCGACCCCTGGTCGTTCCTGCTGGCGACGCCGGTCGGCTGGGCCTGCGGTGTCGTCGGCCTGACGCTCGTCGGCCTCGGCCTGTGGTGGATCGAGCGGCTCGCCGACCGGGCGGCGGCGCCGTGACGTGGCTGAGCGTCGTGTGCGCATCGCTGGCGGTCGCCGCACTGGTCCCGTCGGTCCCGCGGGGCGCCCGGCGACGGACCCGGGCCCCGACGCGCGGTCTGCGTCCGCTCGCGGTCGCGGGCGTCGCGATCGGCGCCTGGCTGTTCGTGGGCGGGACGGTCGGGGTGCTCGTGGCAGCGGTGGCCGCCGCGCTCGCCCGACAGGCGCTCGCCGCTGCGGAGGCTCCGTCCGCGCGCCGCGAGCGGGAGGAGGTCGAGCGGACGCTGCCGCACCTCGTCGACCTGTTCGCCGCCACGCTGCGCGCCGGATCCGAACCCCTCTCCGGCCTGGCCCGGGTGTGCGCCGCGCTCCCGGGCCCGGCGGCCGACCGGCTGGTGCCGGTCGTGGAGCAGGCCCGGTGGGGCGCCGCCGGCGTCGAGGCGTGGTCGGTGGTCGCCGACGACCAGGAGCTCGCCCCGCTGGCGCGGGCGATGGTCCGCTCGCAGGTGTCGGGCGCGTCCGTCGTGCAGAGCGTCGAGCGGCTCGCCGACGAGCTCCAGCGGGACTCGCTCGCCCGCGCCGAGGACGCGGCCCGGCGGGTCGGGGTGGCGGCGGCGATCCCGCTCGGTGCGTGCCTGCTGCCGGCGTTCATGCTGCTCGGCGTCGTGCCGACCGTGGCGTCGCTCTTCGGTTCGGTGACGCCGTGACGGGCCGCTCGCCGTCCACAGGGCGGCGGATCCGGGCGTCATCCACAGGCTCGCGCCCGTGGTCGTGCGGGCGGCCCGCGGTCCTCGCAGGCTGGACGTCGGTCGGGGTTCATCGGGAGCCCCGCGACGACAGGGGAACCGATGAAGGTCACGCGTCATCTCGGACGGAACGGGTGGAGGCGGTCGAGGCGCTCCGGCCTGGAGGCCGGCATCACCACCGCGGAGTACGCCGTCGGCACCGCAGCGGGGGCCGGGTTCGCCGGTCTGCTCTACACGCTGCTCACCGGCGCGTTCGGCGACCAGCTGCTGGAGCGGCTGTTCAAGCACGTCATGAGCCTGCTCGGCATCGGGTGAGCGCGGTGCGGTCTCGCGGGGGACGGACCCGCTCGGAGTCGGGTGCGGCGACGGCGGAGCTCGCGCTGGGCATCCCGCTGCTCGTGGCACTGACCGCCGGCCTGGTCTGGATGCTGGCGGTCGGCGCGGCACAGGTGCGCGTCATCGACGCCTCCCGTGAGGCCGCCCGCGCCGTCGCCCGCGGGGACGACGTCGGCTCGGCGCAGGACGTGGCGGTCCGGATCGCTCCCGAGGGGGCTCGCGTGCGGGTGGAGGTCGGCGCGTCCGACGTCGTGGTGACGACCAGCGCGCGGGTCACGGGCCCGGGCGGCCTGCTCGGCTCGCTGCCCGGCGTGACCGTGTCCGCGGAGGCGGTCGCAGTGGTGGAGGAGGAGTCGTGACGCGAGGATGCGGCGCGAGGAGCAGAGCCGCGACGCGCGGGGACAGGGGCGGGGCGACGGTGCTCGTGGTCGCGATGGCGGGCGTGCTGATGTTCGTCATGGTCGGCCTGGCAGCGGCCGGCGGTCTCGTGACGGCCCAGCGCCGAGCCCAGGCGGCGGCCGACCTCGCGGCCCTCGCCGGGGCGTCGGCGCTCGCGGACATCAGCGGCCCGGAGGACCCGTGCGCCGCGGCCGACAGGGTCGCGGGTCGCAACGCGGCCGTGCTCGACGTGTGCACGCCCGACGGACGTGCGATCCGGATCACCGTCTCGGTGGCCGGTCCGGACGTGCCGTGGAAGGAGGTGAGGGTGAGCGCCGAGGCGCGCGCCGGTCCCGGCTGAGTCCGCGGTGGCCTGCCGGGCCGCTGCCGTCAGGGGGTGTCGCGGCGGTCCGGGTCGTCGGTGCGCCGCTCGGCCTCGACCCGCTCGAGCTTCTGGTTGAGCTCCGTGAGCTCCTTGCGCTCACGGCGGTGCGCCAGGCTCCGCTTGGTCCCCCACTTGAGGATCGCGAAGCCCCACAGGATGGCTGCGCCGGCGGCCACCCCGACGAGGAACGACTCGAAGGTGGTGACGTCGAAGCCCAGGAGCTCCCCACCGCTGCCCGGCTCGCTGACGAAGAGGGCGGAGAGCACGGCGATGCCACCAAGGATGATGAGGCCGAGACCGAGGATGACCATGGGTCGAATCTAGCCCTATCCCTCGACCCGCGGTGCCCCCGAGAGGAGGGCGTCGAGCAACAAGATCGCGCCGTCCTTGTCGAGGGGGTTGTTCTGGTTGCCGCACTTGGGTGACTGGATGCACGACGGGCAGCCGCTGGCGCACTCGCAGCTCGCGATCGCCTCGCGGGTCGCGGTGAGCCAGGCGACCGCCGTGTGGAACCCGCGCTCGGAGAAGCCGGCCCCTCCCGGGTGGCCGTCGTACACGAAGACGGTGAGCACACCGGTGTCGGCGTGACGGGCGGTGGAGACGCCGCCGATGTCCCAGCGGTCGCAGGTCGCGAAGAGGGGGAGGAGGCCGATCGAGCAGTGCTCGGCCGCGTGAGCCGCGCCCGGCACGTCCAGCGTGGCCAGGCCGGCCTCGGCCACCACGTCGTCGGGCACCGTCCACCACACCGCCGTCGTGCGCAGGGTGCGCTCGGGGAGGTCGAGCGGCTCCTCCGACAGGACTTCGCCGCCGGGCTGGCGCCGCCGGAGGAAGGAGACCACCTGGTGCGACACGTCGACCTCGCCGAGGGAGAGCTCGCACCCGCCCCACGAGCGGCGCTCACGGGTGGCGACGATGCCGATGTCGGTGACCTCGCGCGCGGTCGTGGAGTACGACGGCTCGTCGCGGCGCATGGTCGCGACGTGGTGCTCGAGGTCGAGGTCCTCGACCAGCCAGGTCTCGCCCTGGTGGACGTAGACCGCGCCCGGGTGCGCCTGGTTGTGCGCACCGCTGGCGTCGACGGTGCCGACGACCCGCCCGGTGCCGGCCTCGATCAGCTGCACCGGCGACCCGCCGGCCGACCGGATGTCGGCGAGGTCGGCGGCCCGGCCTCGGTCGGTCCAGAACCAGCCGCGCGGCCGCCGCCGCAGCAGCCCGAGCGTCGTCAGCTCGTCGACGACCTCGCGCGCCGTAGGGCCGAAGAGCGGCAGGTCGGCCTCGGTGAGCGGCTGCTCCTGCGCGGCCGCGCAGAGGTGCGGACCCATCACGTGCGGGTTCGACGGGTCGAAGACCGACGCCTCGACCGGCGCGCCGATGAGCTTGTCGGGGTGGGTGACCAGGTAGGTGTCGAGCGGGTCGTCCTTGGCGACCAGCACCCCGAGCGCGTCCTGCGCGCCACGGCCGGCCCGCCCGACCTGCTGCCAGAACGCCGCCCGGGTCCCGGGGAAGCCGGCGATGAGCACGGCGTCGAGCCCGCTGATGTCGATGCCGAGCTCGAGGGCGTTGGTCGCGGCCAGCCCGACCAGGTCGCCGCGGCGCAGCGCCGCCTCGAGCGCCCGGCGCTCCTCGGGGAGGTAGCCGCCGCGGTAGGCCGCGACCCGGTCGGGCAGCGAGGGGTCGACCTCGGCGAGCAGCTCGGACGCCGACAGGGCCACCTGCTCCGCGCCGCGCCTCGAGCGGATGAAGGCCAGGGTGCGCACGTCCTCGGCGACGAGGTCGGCGAGCAGGTCGGCGACCTCCGACGACGCGGCCCGGCGCACCGGCGCGCCGTTCTCACCGGCATGGGAGGTGAAGGGCGGCTCCCACAGCAGCAGCGACACCTCCCCCCGTGGGGAGTCGTCGCGGGTCAGTGCGACCACGTCGAGGCCGGTGAGCCGCGACGCGGTGACCTCCGGCTCCGCGACCGTCGCCGAGGCGAGCACGAACGTCGGGTGGGCGCCGTACATCGCGCACACCCGCCGCAGCCGGCGCAGCACGTGGGAGACGTGTGCCCCGAACACGCCGCGGTAGTGGTGGCACTCGTCGACGACGACGTACTGCAGCGACCCGAGCAGCCGTGACCACCGGTGGTGCGAGGGGAGCAGCGACCGGTGGAGCATGTCGGGGTTCGTGAGGACGTACTCACCGAAGTCGCGCGTCCAGTCCCGCTCCTCGCGCGAGCTGTCGCCGTCGTGCGCCGAGAGCCGTACGTCGAGGCCCAGCGACGACAGGCCGGCGAGCTGGTCGTGGGCGAGCGCCTTGGTCGGGGCGAGGTAGAGCACCGACGCTCCGCGCTCGCCGCGGGGCCCGCGGGCCGCGCGGATCGCTGACAGCGCCGGCAGCTGGTAGGCCAGCGACTTGCCCGACGCCGTGCCCGTCGCGACGATCACGTGGTCGCCGGCGTGGGCCGCGTCGGCCGCCACCACCTGGTGCCGCCACGGCCGCGCCACGCCCTGGGCGGCGTACGCCCCGCGGACGTCGTCGGGCACCCACTCCGGCCAGTCCTCGTGCACCGCCTCGCGAGCGGGCAGCACCTCCAGGTGGCGCAGCCGCTCCTCCCGTCCGGGCACGCCGGCCAGTCGCCGCACGAGCGTGTCGACCGGCGGGAGGACGCCGGGGCGGGAGGGCTTCACCTCGTGAAGTCTGGCAAAGGGCGGGGACGCCGCCCGAGGCGGCGTGGCGTGTGATGTGCGGAGGAGTCCTGCGAAACCCTTGTGACTCGTGGTTTGATACCACCCGAAGAACGAAGGGGCACCTGCGTGCCCGCAGGCGCACTGTCCGAACGAGTTCGGGGACCGGGGAGCAGTCGTGGATCTCACCCTTGCCACACGCGAGGTGGACG
This sequence comes from uncultured Actinomycetota bacterium, assembly GCA_963701485.1. Lineage (GTDB taxonomy): Bacteria > Actinomycetota > Actinomycetes > Propionibacteriales > Nocardioidaceae > Nocardioides. The sequence continues at coordinate 47,732 of CAVPAA010000001.1, read as the reverse complement.
GCCGTGCCGTCGTTGCCGTGGGCGGCGAGATCGACGTCTACACCGCGCCCAAGCTGCGTGACTGCATCACCGAGCTCGTCGGTGCCGGCAGCTACGACATCGTCATCGACCTCGAGGCCGTCGAGTTCCTCGACTCCACCGGCCTCGGCGTGCTCGTCGGCGGGCTCAAGAAGGTCCGCGCCCACGACGGCTCGCTCGACCTGGTCTGCACCCAGGAGCGACTGCTCAAGATCTTCCGCATCACCGGCCTCGCGAAGGTGTTCGTGATCCACGACTCCGTCGGCCTCGCGCCCGGCGCCTGAGCCGCACGACGCCCGTCGCCACCCCTCCGGACGTGTCCGGAGGGGTTTTGTCACGTTCGAATCGGACACCCCGGTGTGGTGTGGGTCACGCCGCTCCGTGATCCGGGTCACGTCTGCGTAGACTCCGGCGCGTTCACGGATCTTTTCCAGTCCTAGGAGGACACGCATGACGGGGATCTTGCCCGCGGTCGTCGTGACGCCCGAGCTCGAAGGTGCCAACCTCGTCCTGGTCGTCGTCGTCGCCCTGATCGCGCTCGGCGCGCTCGGGATGGCCGCGATGTTCAGGTCGCAGGTGCTCGCCGCGGGCGAGGGCACCGACAGCATGAAGACCATTGCCCAGGCCGTCCAGGAGGGCGCCAACGCCTACCTGACCCGGCAGTTCCGGACCCTGGCCATCTTCGCGGCGATCGCGTTCTTCGCGCTGCTCGTGCTGCCGGCCGACGACACCACCGTCCGCATCTTCCGCTCGGTGTTCTTCATCGTCGGAGCGGGCTTCTCTGCTGCCGTGGGCTATCTCGGCATGAACCTCGCGGTGCGCGCGAACCTGCGCGTCGCCGCCGCCGCGGAGAGCACCGGTCGCGAGCCGGCCATGACGATCGGCCTGCGCACCGGCGCGATGGTCGGCATGCTGACCGTCGGCCTCGGCCTGCTCGGAGCCAGCCTCGTCGTGCTGTTCTTCCAGGACGAGGCGCCCAACGTGCTCGAGGGCTTCGGCTTCGGTGCGGCGCTCCTCGCCATGTTCATGCGTGTCGGCGGCGGCATCTTCACCAAGGCCGCCGACGTCGGCGCCGACCTCGTCGGCAAGGTCGAGCAGGGCATCCCGGAGGACGACCCGCGCAACGCCGCGACGATCGCCGACAACGTCGGTGACAACGTCGGCGACTGCGCCGGCATGGCCGCCGACCTCTTCGAGTCGTACGCCGTGACGCTGGTCGCCGCGCTGATCCTCGGCTCGCAGGCCTTCGGCGACAAGGGCCTGGTCTTCCCGCTGCTGATCCCCGCCATCGGGGCCCTCACCGCGGTCGCGGGCGTCTACCTGACCAAGCCCAAGGCAGGCGAGAACGGCCTGACCACGATCAACAAGTCGTTCTACCTCTCCTCCGGCATCGCCGCCGTGGCGAGCGTCGTGCTGTCGTACCTCTACCTGCCGAGCAGCTTCGCGGAGTTCACCAACATCGCCGGCGACCTCGCCGGCGCCGACGGCGACCCCCGCTTCATCGCCGCCTCCGCAGTGGTCATCGGGATCGTGATGTCGGCTGGCATCCTGGCCCTGACCGGCTACTACACCGGTACGGAGTACCGTCCGGTCAAGGACGTCGGCAAGACCTCCCTGACCGGCCCGGCCACGGTCATCCTGTCCGGACTCTCGGTCGGGTTCGAGTCGGCCGTCTACACCACGCTGGTCATCGGTGCCGCCGTGTTCGGCGCCTACCTCCTCGGCGGCGCGGCTCTCACGGTGTCGCTGTTCGCGGTGGCGCTCGCCGGCTGCGGTCTGCTCACCACCGTCGGCGTCATCGTCGCCATGGACACCTTCGGCCCGGTCTCCGACAACGCCCAGGGCATCGCCGAGATGTCGGGCGACGTCAGCGAGGAGGGCGCGCAGATCCTCACCGAGCTCGACGCGGTCGGCAACACCACGAAGGCCATCACCAAGGGGATCGCGATCGCGACCGCGGTGCTCGCCGCGACCGCGCTGTTCGGCTCCTACGCCACCTCGGTGTTCGAGTCGCTCCGCGAGGCCAACGTCGGCCCCGACGAGGCCTACCTGCTCGACTTCAGCGTCTTCAACCCGGCGGTCATCGTCGGCGTGCTGCTGGGTGCGGCCGTGGTGTTCCTCTTCTCCGGCCTCGCCATCAACGCGGTTGCCCGCGCTGCCGGCGCGGTCGTCATGGAGGTCCGCCGCCAGTTCCGCGAGATCCCCGGCATCATGGAGGGCACCGGCCGTCCGGAGTACGGCAAGGTCGTCGACATCGTCACCAAGGACTCGCTGCGCGAGCTCGTGACGCCCGGCATCCTGGCCGTCCTTGCGCCGATCGCCGTGGGCTTCGGCCTCGGTGCGACCGCCCTCGCCGGCTTCCTCGCCGGCGCCATCGGCACCGGCACCCTCATGGCCGTCTTCCTGGCCAACGCCGGTGGGGCGTGGGACAACGCCAAGAAGCTGGTCGAGGACGGCCACCACGGCGGCAAGGGTTCCGGCGCCCACGAGGCCACGATCATCGGCGACACCGTCGGGGACCCGTTCAAGGACACCGCCGGCCCGGCCATCAACCCGCTCATCAAGGTGATGAACCTCGTCTCGCTGCTCATCGCGAGCGCCGTCGTCTCCCTGAGCGTCGGCGATGACCAGAGCGACGTCCTGCGCATCGTGATCGCGCTCGTCGCGGTCGCGATCATCGCCGGTGCGGTGATCATCTCCAAGCGGCGCGAGGTCGCCATCGCCGACGACGGCGACAACACCGGCTCGTCGTCCTTCACGCACCACGCCTGAGCCCCTTCCGGCGTACGACGTCGGCGGCCCGTCACTCCTCAGGGAGCGGCGGGCCGCTGTCGTGTCGTCGGGTGTCTGGGAGGCTGGGACCATGCCGTCCGACCTCGACTTCGCCGGGCCCCTGCGCGAGGCCCTGCTCGCCGCCGACTTCACCTACGACCGGGTCGCCGAGGCGATCGGCGAGGAGGCGCACCGGGCGCTCGGACGCAACGAGACCCTCCCTGCCCTGCGTCGTACGACGTCGGGCGCGCCGATCGACACCCTGGTCCGGCTCTTCCTGCTGCAGACCCCGGTGGCCCGCGACGAGGCGGAGCGGGCGCTCCCCGGCCTGGTCGACCGGCTCTGCAACGCCGGGCTGCTCGAGCAGAGCGTCAGCGAGGTGGCGGCCCGGACGGACTGCCGGCCCTACGCCACCGAGGAGGCGGGACAAGACCGTGACCTCTGGGTCGTCTCCGACCTGACGCCCGGCCTCGACGGAGCCCCGGTCGCGGTCGGCCCCGACCACGTCCTGGGCATCTCGAGCGCCTCGACGAGCCTGGCGCAGCTGACGATGCGCGAGCCGGTCGGCAGCGCGCTCGACCTCGGCACCGGGTGCGGCGTGCAGGCGCTGCACCTCGCCGCGCACGCGCGCTCGGTCGTCGCGACCGACGTCAACGAGCGCGCGCTCTGGATGACCCGGCTCAACGCCGCGCTCAACCAGGTCGAGGTCGACGTCCGCGACGGCTCGTTCTTCGAGCCGGTGGCCGGTGAACGCTTCGACCTGATCGCCACCAACCCGCCGTTCGTGATCTCCCCGGCGACCGGCGAGCGGCTGGTCTACCGCGACTCCGGCCTGCCCGGCGACCGCGTCGTCGAGCACATCGTGCGCACCGGGCCCGACCACCTCACCGACGGCGGCTGGCTGCAGGTCCTCGCCAACTGGGCGATCGTCGACGGTCGACCGTGGGACGAGCGGCTCGGGTCGTGGCTGCGCGACGACTGCGACGCGCTGGTCGTGCAGCGCGAGACGCTCGACCCGTCGGCCTACGTCGAGCTGTGGCTCAAGGACAGCGGGCACCACGGGCGTCCCGACTACGCCCAGCGCTACGACACCTGGCTGTCGTGGCTGGAGGAGACGGGCATCGAGGGCGTCGGGTTCGGCTGGATCAACGTCCGGCTCGGCGGGGCAGGTCGCCACGACCTCCTCGAGTGGCCGTACGACGTCGAGCAGCCCATCGGCCCGGCGATCCACGAGTGGGGCGAGGCGGCGACGGCGCTGCGCGGGCTCACCGACGACGAGCTGCTCCGCAGCGTGCTGCGCGCCCGCGAGGACGTCCAGCAGGAGACGGTGGGCCGGCCCGGCGCCGAGGACCCGGAGGCGATCGTGCTCCGCCAGCAGCGCGGCTTCCGGCGCGCGCGGACCGCCGACACGGTCGAGGCCGCCCTCGTCGGCGCCAGCGACGGCGACCTGGCGCTCGGCCAGCTGCTGGGGGCGATCGCCGCCCTGCTGCAGCGCGACGCGGCCGACCTGCACGAGACCTACCTCCCGGTGGTGCGCGAGCTGGTGGGCGAGGGCTTCCTGGTCCTCGACTGAGGGCCGTTGGGTCGCGGTCGAGTGGGTACTGCCCGGCCAGACCGACGCGACGACCCGAACGAGGTGCAGTGATGGCCGAATCCCACATCAGCGACGAGCTCTGGCAGGAGTTCCACGAGGTGGTCAACATGACCTCGCGCGACCTGTCCGACTGGCTCCGGATCCAGGCGACGGGGGAGGACGGACGGGCGACCGAGGGACTCCCCGAGCTCGAGGTCGGCGAGTCCGTGGTCGCGATCCTCGCCAAGCGGCGCACCGACCTGACCCCCGACGACATCGACACGATGCAGCACGTCGTCGACCAGGTCCGCACGATCCGCGGCGACGAGCCCGAACCGGAGGCGTACGACGACGCGCTCCGGCGCGCGCTCATGCTCTTCGGCCACGACCCGCTGCGACCGACCGGCGTGTGACGGGGACCTGACCCGGGTGCACCCGCGGTGGGCCGGCCTGACGTCGCAGGACGTCCGGTCGGCCCACCGCTGCGGGTGGGCTCCGACGCGACGTACTTGTGTCGACAGGCGGACAGAAGTCGTCGGCTCGTTGACGTGACTCGGGTCACGTGCCTACGTTGCTAGTCGGCTCCGCGCCATTCTCGGGAACAGGAGAACCTTGATGAAGCACCCCCTCCGCACAGGGCTCACGGTCGCCATCGGCGCCGCCCTCTGCCTGCCCATGCTGTCGGTCACCCCCACCGCCATCGCGCACGAAGGCCACGGCGACACCAAAGCCCCCCCACCCTCCAAGCAGTTCCAGAAGGTCACCCTCAACTCCCGCCCCGGTGAGCCCCTCGACCTCGCCGTGCTGCCCGACGGCGACGTCCTGCACACCACGCGCGCCGGCGTCATCTGGCACTACGACGCCTCGACCGGCGTGAACAGCATCGCCGGACGCATCCCGGTCTACCTCCACGACGAGGAGGGTCTCCAGAGCATCGCCCTGGACCCGAAGCTTCGACGGCAAGAAGAACTCCTGGGTCTACCTCTACTACTCGCCGCCGCTCGACACCCCAGCCGACGACGAGGTGACCGCCTCCATCAACGAGGGCGACGCCCCCGAGACCGGCTCGGCCGCGGACTTCGAGCCCTACAAGGGCTTCCTGCGCGTCTCGAAGTTCCGCTTCGTCGGCGGCCAGGTCAAGCTCGGGAGCGAGCGCAAGGTGCTCGACGTCCCGGTCGACCGCGGCATCTGCTGCCACGTCGGAGGCGACATCGTCTTCGACTCCAAGGGCAACCTGATCCTGTCCACGGGCGACGACTCGAACCCGTTCCAGTCCGACGGCTTCGTGCCGCTCGACGAGCGGTCCGACCGCAACCCGGCCTTCGACGCCCAGCGCACGGCGGCCAACACCAACGACCTGCGCGGCAAGATCCTGCGGATCAAGCCCAAGGCCAAGGGCGGCTACTCGATCCCGAAGGGCAACCTGTTCCGCCGCGGCACCCCGAAGACCCGTCCGGAGATCTACTCGATGGGCTGGCGCAACCCGTTCCGCATCGAGATCGACCCCGACACCGACAACCTCTGGGTCGCCGACTACTCGCCCGACGCGACGAAGGCCAAGGCCCGTCGCGGCCCGGCCGGTCACGGCAAGTGGGCGGTCGTGGACGGTCCCGGCAACTACGGCTGGCCCTACTGCGCCACCGCGAAGCTGCCCTACAACGACTACAACTTCAAGACCGAGAAGAGCGGCAAGAAGTTCGACTGCGCGGCCCCGGTCAACACGTCCGTGCACAACACCGGCAAGCGACGCCTCCCGCCGGTCGAGCAGCCCGAGGTCTGGTACTCGTACGGCAAGTCGAAGCAGTTCCCTCAGCTGGGGAAGGGTGGCATCGGCCCGATGGCCGGCCCCGCCTACCAGTACGACAAGTCGGCCACGAAGGGTCGCAACCCCGTCGCCTGGCCCAAGCGCTACGACAACACCCCGCTGTTCTACGAGTGGACCCGCGACTACATCAAGGGCTTCCACCTCGACGACGGTGACATCGCCGCCATCGAGGACGTCGTCCCCGGCATCGTCACCGACAACCCGATGGACATGGAGTTCGGCCCGGACGGCGCGCTCTACGTCCTCGAGTACGGCGACGGCTACTTCGAGCAGAACCCCGAGGCCAAGCTCTCCCGCATCGACTTCGTCGGCAAGGGCGGCAACCGCAGCCCCGTCCCGGCGATCGAGGCCGAACCGTCGGCCGGCAAGGGCCCGCTCACGGTGCAGTTCTCCAGCAAGGGCACGACCGACCCTGACGGCGACACCAAGCTGCGCTACGCCTGGGACTTCGAGGGCGACGGCACGGTCGACAGCCGGGCGGCCAGCGGCGCCTTCACCTACACCGTCGACGGCACCTACCGCGCCACGCTGACGGTGACCGACAAGGGCGGACGCCGCGCCTCGACCGACGTCGACATCGTCGTGGGCAACCAGAACCCGGTGGTCGAGTTCGTCACCCCCGACGAGGACCTGCCGTTCCGCTTCGGCGACACCGTGACGTACGAGGTCAAGGTCACCGACGACGACCCCGTCGACTGCAGCCGCGTGACCGTGACCTACGTGCTCGGCCACGACGCCCACGGCCACCCGCAGTCCACGGCCACCGGGTGCACCGGCTCGCTCACCACGACGGTGCCCGGGGGCCACGACCCGGCGACCGACGAGCTCGCCGCCGTGTTCGTCGCGCAGTACACCGACGCCGGTGGCCTCACCGGCTCGGCCGAGGTCGTCCTCGAGCCGGCCGGCTGATCCGAGGGGAGGCGGACCCGGGTCGCCCCGGGTCCGCCTCACCCCCTCGCCCCTTCGACATCCCGAGAACCCCCGGAGAACCCCCCGAGAAAACCAGGAAGAAGGCAGCACATGTGTTTCGGATATGACGGCGACGCCGCCCTGCGCGAGTCGCTCGAGAGGAAGGGCGCCAGTCGCCGAGGCCTGATTCGCGGTGCCGTGGCAGGCGCAGCAGGAGCCACCGTGCTCACCGCAGGCGCCCCGGCGATGGCAGGCAAGCCCGGCGCGCACCCCGGCAAGGGCCACGGCCACGGCCACGGCCGCCAGAAGGAGGTGCCGACCGACCTGATCAGCATCCAGCTCTACACGCTGCGGGCGGCCATGACCACCAACGCCAGCATCCTGCAGCAGCTCGACCAGCTCGCGAAGTTCGGCTACCAGCGCGTGGAGCGCGCCGGCCTCTACCCGGCCGCGACCGGCCTCGACACGGCTGCCAAGCTCAAGGCCGCGTTCGACGCCCGGGGTCTCTGGGCCTCGTCGAGCCACGACGGGATCAGCACGGTCGACGGCGACCCCACCAGGCTCGACTCGGCCAAGCTCCAGAAGAAGCTCGACGACGCGAACACGTTCCGCCAGAAGTACCTCGTCGTGCCCTACCTGAACTCCAACAAGCTGAGCGACTGGCAGCTCTGGGCGGAGCAGATGAACATCGAGGCACGGGCCGCGAAGCGTCGCGGGCTGCGCTACGGCTACCACAACCACGCCCACGAGTTCACGATCGACCTCGGCGGCGGCGTGACGCCGTGGGACATCCTCACCAGCACGCTCGACCCCAAGTACGTGCACCTCGAGGTCGACCTCTACTGGGCCTACACCGGTGGCGTGAACACCAACGCGGCCGACCCGCTGCAGTTCGCGATCGACGTGATCAACTCGGCACCGCAGGAGGTCCGCCAGTACCACGTCAAGGACCGCCACGGCGCCGACGCCGTCGCGCTCTACAACCAGCAGCCCGGTGACATGGCCGACCTCGGTCTCGGTGTGATCGACTTCCCGACCATCTTCAAGGCCCACCAGGCCGAGGAGTACATCGTGGAGAACGACACCCCGGACTTCCAGCCGGCGGCGACCGCCAACACGGGGTTCCGCTACCTCGACGGTCTCGACTTCTGACCCGTCCGGCAGCCTGACGCGCTCGGGCCCCACGTCCTCGCGATGTGGGGCCCGAGCCGTGCCCGGCGGGTGTCCGCGGCGGCCTCTCGTGCGGGGGAGCGGACGGGCGAGGGGTGGCGATCTCGCGAACTGGCGCTACCGTTGCCGCGCTGAGCAAGATCGCAGCAAGAACCTGAGGGAGCAAACACACGTGGCAAAGCTCGTCATCGTCGAGTCCCCGGCCAAGGCCCGCACCATCGGCGGCTACCTGGGCGCGGACTACGTCGTCGAGTCCTCGATCGGTCACATCCGCGACCTGCCCAACAACGCCGCGGACACCCCGGCCAAGATCAAGGACAAGCCGTGGGGCCGGCTCGCGGTCGACGTCGACAACGGGTTCGAGCCCTACTACGTCGTGCCGCGCGACAAGAAGAGCCACATCGCCAAGCTGAAGAAGCTGGTCAAGGACGCCGACGCCCTCTACCTCGCCACCGATGAGGACCGCGAGGGCGAGGCGATCGCCTGGCACCTCCTCGACGAGCTCAAGCCGCCGAAGGGCCTGCCGGTCCACCGCATGGTCTTCCACGAGATCACCAAGCCGGCGATCCTCGCCGCGGTCGAGAACCCCCGCGCGATCAACGACGACCTCGTCGAGGCCCAGGAGGCGCGCCGGATCCTCGACCGCCTCTACGGCTACGAGGTCTCCCCGGTGCTGTGGAAGAAGGTCATGTCCGGCCTCTCCGCCGGCCGCGTCCAGTCCGTCGCGACCCGCCTGGTCGTCGACAAGGAGCGCGAGCGGATGAAGTTCCGCGTCGCCTCCTACTGGGACATCGACGCCACCTTCGACGCCGGCACGGGCCACGACCCGCGGATGTTCCCCGCCAAGCTCTACAGCCTCGACGACGTCCGCGTCGCCCGCGGCGCCGACTTCGACAACACCGGCGAGCTGAAGGGGAAGGACAGCCCCAAGTCTGCGCGCGCCCACCTCTCCCGCGCCGACGCCGAGGCGCTGGCCGCCGGCCTCAGCGACACGACGTACGACGTCCGCTCGGTCGAGTCCAAGCCCTACCGCCGCTCGCCGTACGCCCCCTTCCGCACCACCACGCTGCAGCAGGAGGCCAGCCGCAAGCTCGGGATGAGCGCCAGCGTGACGATGTCGGTCGCGCAGCGGCTCTACGAGAACGGCTTCATCACCTACATGCGTACGGACTCCACGACGCTCTCGGACGCCGCGGTCGGTGCCGCGCGCGACCAGGTGCGCGAGCTGTACGGCGCCGAGTACCTGCCCGACTCGCCGCGGACCTACGCCTCCAAGGTGAAGAACGCGCAGGAGGCGCACGAGGCGATCCGGCCGGCCGGCGAGTCGTTCCGCACCCCGGCGCAGACCGGGCTGTCGGGTGAGCAGTTCCGCCTCTACGAGCTGATCTGGATGCGCACCGTCGCCTCGCAGATGAAGGACGCGGTCGGCAACTCGGTGACCATCCGCATCGGTGGTGCCGCCGCCGACGGCCGCGACGTGGTCTTCAGCTCCAGCGGTCGCACCATCACGTTCCACGGCTTCCTCAAGGCCTACGTCGAGGACATCGACGACGCGTCGAAGCGCAAGGACGACGTCGAGACCCGCCTGCCCAACCTCACCCAGGGCGCGGCGGTGTCGGCGGCCACGCTGAGCCCCGAGGGCCACGAGACCAAGCCGCCCTCGCGCTACACCGAGGCGACGCTGATCAAGGAGCTCGAGGACCGCGAGATCGGCCGCCCGTCGACCTACGCCTCGATCATCGGCACGATCCTCAACCGCGGCTACGTCTACAAGAAGGGCACCGCGCTGGTGCCGGCGTGGCTGGCGTTCTCGGTGGTCCGGCTGCTCGAGGAGCACTTCCCGCGGCAGGTGTCCTACGAGTTCACCGCCGACATGGAGGACGTCCTCGACGAGATCGCCGGCGGCCGGAAGGACCGGGCCACCGAGCTCGGCGAGTTCTACTACGGCGCCGGCGACGTCGTGGGCCTCAAGACGCTGGTGACCGAGCTCGGCGAGATCGACGCCAAGGAGATGGCGACCTTCCCGATCGGCGAGGGCATCGACCTCCGCGTCGGCCGCTACGGCCCGTACGTCGAGGGCCCGGCGCCCGAGGACGGCGACGGGGCGCCGGTGCGCGCCAACGTGCCCGACGACCTGCCGCCCGACGAGCTCACCGTGGCCAAGGCCAAGGAGCTGCTGGCCAACCCGGCCGGCGAGGAGCAGGTGGTCGGCAACCACCCCGACACCGGCCTGCAGATCGTCGCCAAGAACGGCCGCTTCGGTCCCTACGTCACCGAGCTGCTGCCCGACGACGCGCCCAAGTCGGCCAAGCCACGCACGGGTTCGCTCTTCTCGTCGATGACCCTCGACACGGTCACGCTCGAGGAGGCCGTCCGGCTCCTCGACCTGCCGCGCATCGTCGGCGTCGACGAGGACGGCACCGAGATCACCGCGCAGAACGGCCGCTACGGGCCCTACCTCAAGAAGGGCACCGACTCGCGCTCGCTGACCAGCGAGGACCAGATCTTCGACATCACCCTCGACCAGGCCAAGGCGATCTACGCGCAGCCCAAGCAGCGCGGTCGCGGCGCGGCCACCCCGCCGCTCAAGGAGCTCGGCAACGACCCCGTCTCCGGCCAGCCGGTGATCGTCAAGGCCGGTCGCTTCGGCGAGTACGTCACCGACGGGGAGTACAACGCCACCCTCCGCAAGGACGACACCGTCGAGTCGATCACCCTCGAGCGGGCGGCCGAGCTGCTCGCCGAGCGGCGCGAGCGCGGCCCGGCCAAGAAGGCCGCCAAGAAGGGCGCGAAGAAGGCGCCCGCCAAGAAGACGGCTGCGAAGAAGACCACCGCCAAGAAGACCGCGGCGAAGAAGACGACGGCGAAGAAGACCGCCAAGAAGTCCTGACCTGCCCCGGCTCCGTTGGTCGAGGCGGGCGCCCGCGCCCGTCACGAGACCCCGGCCGGAAGCTCGAGGTTCGCTCGTACCTGATGCGAGCGAACGTCGCGCCAGGCACCCGCGGACGGCGCTAGGCTGCGCTCCTCGGGCACAAGGGGGGCACGATGACGGTCGAGGTGGCAGCACCGCAGCGCACGCCGCACGACGAGTGGCGTGACCGCCGCTGGCGGCTGGTCGGCCTGCTGCTCGGCGTGATGGCCCTCGCCACGGCGGCGCTGATGGTCGCGACCGGCGAGAAGCGCAGCGAGTTCGGTGACCTGCTGGGCGCGGTCGCGCGCGGCGAGGTCTACGAGGTGCGCGTGGTCGGTCTCGACGACGACGGGACGTGGTCGGGGTACACCACGGTCGAGCTGCAGTGGAGCGGGCAGGTCGACCGGTGGGCCGAGGTCGTCGTCGTCCGTGACGGCGACGGCCCCCCGCTCGACCCCGGCCAGGTCGTGATGGACGGTGACCCGCGCGATGTCCTGCGGGCTCTGGACCCCGACATCGTCCTCACCCCGGGCCGCGAGGTGGGTGCGTACTCGTCGTTCGCCGGCTGGCGCGTGGAGGGCCCGGGTGCCTTCGCAGGCCTGGTCGCGTGGCTGGGGACACTGCTCCTCGTCATCGGCGGTCCGGAGCCGTGGCGGGCGACCCGGTGGGCGTGGGGATGGATGATCCTCCTGGGAGGGCCCCTCGGGGGTGCGGCCTACCTCCTCCTCGGCGGGCCGCTCGCGGTCCTGCGCCCGGGCCCGGGCCACCGTCGGCTGACCGGCGGCTGGGCCTTCCTGCTGGCGTGGTGCGTGTTCGCCGGCTACCGCGGCGCGAACGCCTGGTGACCGTCGGGCGGACCGAACGCACCGGTTCGGCACGGGCGTACGCCTGAGACACGCGCCGCGACGGGCGTCGGGTCCGTCCGACCGCCGGCGCGCGACTTTCATCCGATGGTCTCTGGTTCCGCGGCGTCCGGGCTGGTGGGGTGGTCGCGACGGCGGGACGCGTGACCATGGGGGGATCGCGCCGCCGCGGACGGAAGTGACACGACCGATGGCCCGTGCCCGCCTTGCCCTGCTCACCGCGCTCACGTTGCTGGTGGGCCCGCTCCTCGTCGTGACCGGTACGACGCCCGCTCACGCCGCGGTGAGCGTGTTCCCCGTGCCGACGAGCAACGCCGGGCTGGAGCGCATCGTCACCGCGCCCGACGGCAGCATGTGGTTCGTCGAGTCCGAGGTCGGCAAGATCGGACGGATCACGACCTCGGGCGACATCCAGGAGTACAAGCTTCCTCCGACCACGACCGGCAGCGTCGACGGCAGCGTGATGGGCATCGACGTCGGGCCCGACGGCGTGGTGTGGGTGACCTACGACTACGGGCGGAAGATCCTCTCCTACAATCCGGCGACGGCCGCGGCGACCGACTACGGCCTCGGCTCGTCCCCCTACGGCGGTGCCGTGCGGGTGGGCCTCGACGGCCGGGTCTTCGTGACGATGAACTTCGACGACTCGGGCATCGCGTCGCTCGCGCCGGGCGCGGCCGGCTTCTTCTGGCCGGCCAACGCCCCCGAGTGCAAGGACGTCCTGGGCGAGGCGGCCGACGGCACCATGTGGTGCCAGGGCGGCCACGCCGGCGGTCTGGACACCATCGTCAAGGTGGGTGCGGACGCCAACAGCGGCACGATCTACCCGCTGCCGAGCGATGCGACGTACCCCAACGCCCTCACCGGTGGACCGGTCGGCTCGATCTGGTTCACCCGCAGCAGCAGCGGCACGATCTTCACCAGCCCCAACAGCGGCTCGGTCGGCTACCTGGACGCCGCGAGCGGCGCGACGAAGATCTGGTCGACCGGCTCGCGGTCGGCGCCCGGCGACCTGGTGCTCGGTCCCGACGGCAACATGTGGTTCACCAACAAGGGCGCGGCGCCGGGCATCGGACACATCTCGGCCACCGGCGTCGGCGCGATCAGCTCGGTCGGCAACTACCAGCCGACCTCCCTCACGTTCGGCCCCGACGGCGCCATCTGGTTCACCGATGCGGTGAGCAACTCGATCGTCCGGGTGACCACCGACCAGCTCGGCACCACCAACGTCGACCTCGGCAGCGGGGTCACGATGGTGGCGCCGACGGCTCCCCCGACCCCGCAGCCGGCCGTCGCAGCCGCCGGCACGCTGCCGAAGGTCACGGGCGTCACCAAGGTGAAGAAGGGCAGGGTCACCGTTCCCGTCGCCTGCCCGGCGAGCGCGACAGGCGGGTGCGCCGGGAAGGTCGGCCTCGAGACGGCGAAGGGCGGCAAGGCGCTCGCGAAGCAGAAGACCTACAAGGTCGCGGCCGGCAAGAAGGCCAAGGTCAAGGTCAAGCTGTCGAAGAAGGGCCTGCGGCTCGTCCGGCCCGGTCGTACGACGAAGGTGCGCGTCGAGCTGACCCTGCCCGGGTCGAAGAAGGTGCAGGTGAAGCGGACGATCAAGGTCCGGCGAGGCTGACCGGGGAGCGTGTCCCACCCCGCCCGTAGGGTGTGCGAGGTGACGGCAGGTGTGTTTTCGCAGACGGGGCTCTTCGTGTGCTTCGAAGGCGGCGAGGGGGCCGGCAAGTCCACCCAGTCGCGGCTGCTGCGCGACTGGCTCGTCGAGCGCGGGGAGGCCGTCCTGCTCACCTTCGAGCCGGGTGACACCTCGGTCGGCAAGGAGCTGCGACGCATCGTGCTCGACCCGGCGACCGGTGACCTGTCCGACCGCACCGAGGCCCTGCTCTACGCCGCTGACAAGGCCGAGCACGTCGACCACGTCGTCCTGCCCGCGCTCGCGCGCGGCGAGGTCGTCATCACGGACCGCTACGTCGACTCGACCCTGGCCTACCAGGGCGCGGGCCGCACGCTCGACGTCGCCGAGGTCGAGGCCGTCGCCCGGTGGGCCACCGGCGACCTCCGCCCGCACCTCACCGTCGTCCTCGACCTCGAGCCGCAGGCCGGGCTCGACCGGTTCACCGGCCGCGACCGGATCGAGGGGCAGTCGCTGGAGTTCCACCAGCGGGTGCGCCAGGGCTTCCTCGGGCTGGCTGCCGCCGACCCCGACCACTACGTCGTGCTCGACGCGCGGGCCCCGATCGACGAGATCGCCGCCGCGATCCAGCAGCGGGTCGCGCCGCTCCTGGAGCGCGCGTGACCACCCCGACCAGCCCGACCGGTCCGGCGACCCGGACCGTCTGGTCCGACCTCGTCGGCCAGCGTCCGACGATCGAGGTCCTCCAGCACGCGGCTGCCGGGGTGGGGATGACCCACGCGTGGCTGTTCACGGGGCCTCCGGGCTCCGGCCGGTCCAACGTGGCTCGCGCCTTCGCGACGGCGCTGCAGTGCGAGCGGCGGACCGGGTGCGGCGAGTGCGAGGCCTGCCGCCTCGGCACCAACGGCACCCACCCCGACATCACCTGGGTGCGGTCGGAGACCTCGGTGCTCTACGTCGACGACATGCGCGACCTCGTCCTGTCGGCGGCGAAGTTCCCCGCGATCGGGCGCTGGCAGATCGTGGTGATCGAGGACGCCGACCGGCTCGGCACCCCGGAGAACCCGCGCACCGGCAACGCGCTCCTCAAGGCGATCGAGGAGCCCACGCCCAAGACGATCTGGCTGCTGTGCGCGCCGACGGTGCAGGACGTGCTCCCGACGATCCGGTCCCGCTGCCGCACCCTGACGCTCGCGACGCCCGGCACGCGTGACGTCGCGGCGTTCCTGCACAGCAACGACGGCGTCCCCGAGACGATGGCCGGCTTCGCCGCGCGAGCCAGCCAGGGGCACATCGGCCGCGCCCGCGCCCTCGCCCTCGACGAGGAGACCCGCACCCGGCGCCGTGAGGTGATCAGCATCCCGGCCCGCCTGACGTCGCTGGGCTCCTGCATGACGGCCGCGACCAACCTCGCCGAGCTCGCCAAGGAGGAGACCGAGGCGATCACCGCCGACGCGGAGCGGCGCGAGCTGCAGGAGCTGCAGGCCATCTTCGGCAGCGAGCGCAAGGACACCACGAGCCGCTCCTACCGCGCCGCCCTCGCCGGGCTGGAGAAGCTGCAGAAGCAGAAGGCCAAGCGCCGCGTGCTCGACGTGATCGACCGCGCGCTGATGGACCTGGTCTCGGTCTACCGCGACGCCATCGCCCTCGCCGTCGGCGCGCCCGGGCTGCTCGTCAACGAGGAGCTGCGCGGTGACGTGCAGGTCCTCGCGCGGGCGGCCTCGCCCGAGGAGCTGCTGCGCATGATCGACGCGATCTTCACCGCGCGCGAGCAGATGCTGGAGTTCAACGTGCCGCCCCAGCTGGCACTGGAGTCGATGACGGTCGCGCTGCGGCTGCCCGGAGGACGTTGATGAAGAAGATCCTCGCGATCATCGCGGTGCTGGCGCTCGCCCTGACCGCGTTCCTCGCCGTGGGCCTCGCCGTGGGAGGAAGCGGTTCCGACCCGGGTACGCCGCAGCGGGCGACGCCGTCACCGACCACGCCCCCGCCTGCAGCGGTCACCGAGGCGCCGTCCCCGGCGCTCGCCGACCTCTACTCCCAGCGCATCGACTGGCAGCCCTGCGAGACCGATGACGCCCACGACTGCGGCTTCCTCACGGTGCCGGTCGACTACGCCGACCCGGAGGGGGAGACGATCGACCTGGCGCTGCTCCGGGTCCCGGCCAAGGGCTCCCGCGTCGGCTCCCTGGTGGTGAACCCGGGCGGTCCCGGCGCCCGCGGGACGACGTACGCCGCCGCGGGTGGGCAGGTGTTCCGCGAGCCGCTGCTCGACGGCTTCGACATCGTCGGCTTCGACCCCCGCGGGGTCGGCGCCTCGGCCCCGGTCGACTGCCTCAGCGACGCCGAGCTCGACGGCTACCTCGGCGCCGACCCGACCCCCGACACGGCCGCGGAGCGCGCGGACTACCGCTCGACGGTGCTGTCGTTCGGCCCGGGCTGCGTCGCCGGCTCCGGCCCGGTCGTCGGCCACGTGACCACCACCGAGGCCGCTCGCGACATGGACGTGCTCCGCGCGGCGCTCGGGGAGGAGACGTTGAGCTACTTCGGCGCCTCCTACGGCACCAAGCTCGGTGCCACCTACGCCGAGCTGTTCCCCGACAAGGTCGGCCGCTTCGTCCTCGACGGCGCGGTCGACGTCTCCCTCGACGCCCGGACGCTGGCGCTCGAGCAGGCCACCGGGTTCGAGACCGCGCTGCGGGCCTACGTGCAGAACTGCCTCGACACGACCGACAACTGCTTCCTCGGCGACACCGTCGACGAGGGCATGGCCACGATCACCGGGCTGCTCGACTCGATCGAGGAGGAGCCGCTGCCCGCGGGTGACCGCGAGCTGACCGTCGGCAACGCGTTCTACGGGGTCATCACCCCGCTCTACAACCGCGACTACTGGTTCCTGCTCAGCACCGCGCTCGCCTCCGCGCTGGACGGCAAGGGCTCCGCGCTGATGTCGCTGGCCGACGCCTACGCCTCGCGCAACCCCGACGGCAGCTACGCCGACAACTCGGTGGAGGCCAACTACTCGATCAACTGCCTCGACGACCCGTCGTCGGTGCCGTTCGCCCAGGTGTCGTCGCTGTTTCCCGAGTTCGAGGAGGCCTCGCCGACCTTCGGCCGGATCTTCGCCTGGGGGATGACCCTGTGCCGTGGCATCGACGTGTCGTCCAGCGAGGAGCCGCTGATGATCCGCGGCGAGGGTGCCGCGCCGATCGTGGTGCTCGGCACCAGCCGTGACCCCGCGACGCCGCTGAAGTGGGCGCAGGCCCTGTCGACCCAGCTCGACTCCGGCGTGCTCGTCGAGCGCGACGGCGACGGGCACACCGCCTACAACGCCGGCAACGAGTGCATCGACACCCTCGTCGAGGGCTACCTGCTCGACGGCGACGTGCCCGCCGACGGCACGACCTGCTGAGCGGGGTCAGCCCTCGAGCGCCGCGTCGAGCGTGATGTCGACGGCGGCGAGCGCCTTGCTGATCGGGCACTCGGCCTTGGCCTTCGCTGCGGCGTCCTTGAAGGCGGCGTCGTCGAGGCCGTCCACCTCGCCGCGGACCGTGAGCACGATGCCGGTCAGCTTGAAGCCGCCGGCCTCCTGGTCGGCACCGAGCGTCACGGCGGCGGAGACGTCGAGCGCCTGGACCGTGCCACCGGCCTCGGTGAGGAGGTTCGACAGCGACATCGCATAGCAGGCGGAGTGGGCCGCGGCGACGAGCTCCTCGGGGCTGGTGGTCCCACCGGCGTCCTCGGCGGCGCGCTTGGGGAAGTTCACGTCGAAGGTGCCGGCGCCGGAGCTGGTCAGCTCCACCTGGCCGGATCCGTCCTGGAGTCCGCCGTTCCATGCCGTGCGTGCGGAGCGAGTGGGCATCGTGTCTCCTGAAGTGGTGTGGTGTGGTCGCTGTCGAACGTAGCCGGTCTGGCCCACCCCGTGATTTCAGCCAGACGAACGCTCTCCGTATACTCGCCTCCGGTCGACCGAGCACGCTCGGCAGACCGCGCCGCCTTAGCTCAGTCGGTAGAGCGAGTCACTCGTAATGACTAGGTCGTCAGTTCGATTCTGACAGGCGGCTCCGACGCCCCCGGGGACCCGAGACCCTGGGGGCGTCTTCTGCGTGGGGCGGTGCCGCGGGACGGTCCGCGCGGCTGCCGGGACCGCTGTGTCAGCCGTTGACGCGCGAGGGCGGCGGTCGTCACGATGGGTGCTCGGTGATCCGTCCTCTCCAGGAGCTGCCGTGAACCCAGGCGCCCACCTGCCGGCCCTCGCCGACGAGGCGCGCCCCCGGGGGCCGGTGCTCGCTCGACTGAACGCGGGGGTGCAGCGATGAGCGCTCAGACCGACCTGATCCGCAGGCTCTACGTCGCCATCTCGGACGGCATCACCCCCGAGCAGCTGACGACGTACTTCCATCCCGACTCCGAGCAGGTCGAGTACCCGAGCCTGCTCCGCCCTGCTGGCCACACTCGACCGCTCGCGGAGATCCAGGAGGGAGCCAGGCTCGGCGCGACCATGATCGGCGAGCAGCACTACGAGGTGCACCGCATGATCGAGGACGGCGACCAGGTGGCCGTCCAGCTCACCTGGACCGCGACCCTCGCGACGACGATCGGCGCGATGAGCAGCGGCAGTCGCCTCGTCTCGCACGTCGGAGCGTTCTACGACTTCCGAGACGGCCTGATCCTGCGCCAGAGCTCGTACGACTGCTACGAGCCCCTGCCCGTCGCACAGAACCCCTGACGAGGGCCGGGACGAGCGTCCCCGGGAGCAGCTGAGGCCCCCTCCCGGGAGGGAGGCGGTGGCGTCACGTCGAGACCCGAGGCAGAAGCCCCGGGGGCGCCGGCCGACCACAGTGGGACCACGGCCACTCCGAGCCGACCACGCACCTGGAAGGTTCCTCATGTCTCCCCTCTCCTCGACCCCCACCCGTGGCTGGCTCCGTGGCTCGCGGCACGTGGCGCCGCTGGCCGCCGCCCTGGTCGCCGGGCTCGCCCTCGTGGCGCCGCCTGCCTCGGCGGTCACCGCCGACCAACCCGCGACACCTGCGGCGGCCACCACCGGTACGGCGCAGATGCAACAGGCGCTCGACCAGATGGTCGACGCCGGTGTGCCCGGCGCCCTGCTGTACACCTACGACAAGGGCACGGTGACCGAGCTGCAGAGCGGGTCGGCCGACCTGAGCACCGGGGCGCCCATGGGGCCGTCGACCACCTATCGCATCGGCAGCCAGACGAAGACCTACGTGTCGACCGCGGTCCTGCAGCTCGTCGCACGACACCGGATCCGCCTCGACGCCCCCGCGCGCCGCTACCTGCCGAGCCTCCTCGACCGCGCACCGCACGTCACGGTGCGCCAGCTCCTCAACCACACCAGCGGCATCTACGAGTTCAATGAGGACCCCCGGGTGCTGGCTCCCTACCTCGCCGGGGACCTCGGGCACGTCTGGAAGCCCCGTCAGCTCGTGAAGATCGCCCTGAGCAACGAGCCGGTCTCCAGGCCGGGAGCCGAGTACCACTACTCCAACGCGAACTACGTCGTGCTCGGGCTGATGATCCAGGCGGTCACGCACAAGCCGCTGGGCGACGTCCTGCGCGACGGCGTCTTCGCCCAGGCGGGCCTGGACTCGACGACCTTCACCTCCTCACGCACGCTCCCTGCACCGGCGGCACACGGCTACTACGTGGCGCAGGGTGACGCCGCCGGCGACCTCACCGACCTGACCAGCCTCTACCCCTACCCCTGGGCGTCCGGCGCGGGCGTGTCCACGGCGCCCGACGTCGCGCGCTTCTACCGCCAGCTGCTGGCCCGTCAGCTGCTGCCGCGGCACCTCATGGCCGCCATGATGACGACGAACGACTCGTCCGCCGAGGACGGCCCGGGCACGGCGTACGGTCTCGGCCTGCAGTCCTTCCACACCCGCTGCGGTACAGCCTGGGGTCATGGCGGGAACTTCCCCGGCTACCTCACGTACGTCTACTCCTCGCCCCACGGCAGCCGACAGGTCGTGCTGATGCTCAACGAGGACCCGATGTCGCTGCCGAAGAAGAAGATCGGACCGATCTTCATGGAGCTGCTCGACCAGGCCTACTGCGGTTCCTAGGCACGCAGCGCCGCCACGACGGCCCGCACGGCGGGGGAGTCGACCATGGAGGCCCGGTGGACCACGGTGATCTCGCGCGTGGGGGTAGGCCGGTGGGCCGCCACGGCTACCACGTCGTCGGGGAGCGGTCGCCGCCCGAGGCGCGGCACCAGCGCGATCCCGAGCCCGGCGCCCACCAGCGCGAGGTGGGAGTCGAACTCCATGGCCACGTGCGCGATGCGCGGCACGCGACCGGTGCCGTCGTACATCCGGATCAGCCACTGGCGGCAGATCGAGCCCTCGGGGGTCGCCACCCAGGCCTCGTCGACCAGGTCGCGTGGGGAGAGACGGGAGCGCCCGGCCAGGCGGTGGCCGCGCGGCACGATCACGTCGGCGACGTCGCGGGCGATGGTGACGCCGACGACGTGCTCGGGGACGTGCAGCGGCACGTCACCCCAGCTGTGCACGATGCCGAGGTCCTGCTGCCCCGACGCCACCAGGTCCACGGTCTCCCAGGGCTCGCGCTCGGTCAGGGTCAGGACGAGGTCGGGGTGGTCGTCGAGGAGCTCGCGCACGGACCGCGCCACCAGTCCGCGCATGGCAGTGGAGAAGGCGGCGACCCGGAGGCGGCCGGTGACCCGGCCGGCGTCGCGCTGCAGGCTCGACTCGACCTCCTCCAGCTGCGTGAGGAGCCGCGATCCGTCGTCGACGAGCCGCCGGCCGTGGGCGGTGAGCATCACGCCGCGCCCCACCCGCTCGAGGAGGGCCACGCCGGTCTGCTTCTCCAGTCGCTTGACCTGCTGGGACACCGCGCTCGGCGTGAAGCCGAGGGCGTCGGCCGCACCGACCACGCTCCCGTGGGTGTCCACGGCGCGGAGGCTGCTGAGTGCCGCCAGATCAATCATGAAGTGACGCTACCGCATCAGCCCCACGAATGATCGCTGGTGCTACATGGTCATGCCGGGCGAGACTCCGAGGGTGAACCTCCGCGACTCCCTCCTGGCGGCCCTGGTGGCGACGATCTGGGGCTTCAACTTCGTCGTCATCGACTGGGGCATGTCCGACGTCCCCCCGCTGCTGTTCGTGGCCCTGCGGTTCGCGGTGGTCGTGGTGCCGGCGGTGTTCCTGGTCCCTCGGCCTGCCGCGCCGTGGCGCAGTGTCGTCGCGGTGGGGGTGTTCATGTCGCTGGGCCAGTTCGCCTTCCTCTACCTCTCCATGGCAGCCGGCATGCCCCCCGGGCTTGCCGCCCTCGTGCTGCAGGCGCAGGTCGTGTTCACCGTCGTCATCGCCGCCGGCGTGCTGCGCGAGGTCCCGACCACGGTGCAGGTGGTGGGGGTGGCGCTGGGCGGCGCCGGGCTGGTGGTCGTCGGCCTGGGGCGAGGTGGGCACGTCCCGCTGGTCGCCCTCCTGCTCTGCCTGGCTGCCGCACTGTCGTGGGGCATCGGCAACGTCGTCGCCCGGGCCGCCCGGGTACCGGGGGGACTGTCCCTGACCGTGTGGTCTGCACTGGTGGTGCCCGTGCCGCTCCTCGGCCTGTCGCTCGTGGTCGACGGCCCGGACGCCGTCAGCTCCGCGCTGGCCGGGCTGTCGTGGCCAGCGGTCGTGTCGACCCTCTACACGGCCGGCCTCGCCTCACTGGTGGGCTACGGCATCTTCAACACCCTGCTCGCCCGCTGGCCCTCCAGCGCGGTCGTGCCCTGGGTGCTGCTCGCGCCGGTCGTGGCGATGGCGTCGGCGTGGGCCCTGCTCGGCCAACGTCCCAACACCGCTGAGCTGGGTGGCGGGGCGCTGCTGCTCGCCGGTGTGATGGTCGCGCTGCGGCCGCGACGGCGGACCATCGCCGAGGACGACGGTGCCGACGGCCACCGCTCCCTGAGCAGCGCCGGGAGGCGTTGACGGGCATGTATCGCGGGGTCACTGCGCGCCGGCGAACCCCTGCTGCCGCCACGCCTCGTAGGCCACCACGGCCGCGGAGTTGGACAGGTTGAGCGACCGGCGCCCGGCGATCATCGGGATCCGGAGCCGGTCGGTGACCCGCTCGTGGGCCAGCACCTCGGGCGGCAGGCCGGTCGGCTCGGGGCCGAAGAGCAGCACGTCGCCCGGCTCGAACGCCACGTCGGTGTGCCAGCGGGTGGCGCGCGCGGTGAAGGCGTACACCCGTGACCGGGCCAGTGCGTCGCTGGCGAGCGCGGTGTCCAGGTCGGGGTGCACGACCACCGACGCCAGGTCGTGATAGTCGAGACCGGCGCGCTTGAGCTGCGGCTCCGACAGGTCGAAGCCGAGGGGCTCGACGAGGTGCAGGGTCGCGCCGGTCCCCGCCACCATCCGGATCGCGTTGCCCGTGTTGGGCGGGATGCGGGGCTCGAGGAACATCACGTGGAACACGGGACCAGCCTCGCACCCCGCGCGCGCACCGCCGGTCTGCAGCACAATGACCTCGAGGAGGCGCGATGGGCTCGGTGGTGGTCGTCGGCTCGATCAACGTCGACGTCGTGGTGCACGTGACCGGTTTCCCCGTGCCCGGGGTGACCCTCCTGGCCGACCACGTCGAGCGCTCGCCCGGTGGCAAGGGGGCGAACCAGGCCGTGGCGGCCGCTCGGGCAGGTGCGGCGACCCGCCTCCTGGGAGCGGTCGGTGACGACGGCGACAGCGGGCCCCAGGTCGACGCGCTGGTCGCGGCCGGGGTGGACGTGTCGGGGGTGGTGACCTGCCGCGGGCGGACGACCGGGACCGCGTTCGTGATGGTCGCGCCCTCCGGCGAGAACGCCATCGTGGTGGACGCTGGTGCCAACGGCCACCTCGACGTACGACGTGTCGCCGCGGCCCTGGCCGACCGCGATGCCCCCGCCCCGGACGTCGTGCTCCTGCAGTCGGAGGTCGGCGCCGCGGTGGTCGACGCCGCGGCCGCAGCGGCGTACGACCGAGGGATCCGGGTGGTCGTCAACAACGGCCCCTGGCTGCCCCTCGCCGCGGCGACGCTCGAGGCGGCGGACCCCCTCGTGGTCAACGAGCACGAGGCGGCCGAGGCCTGCGACGGGTCCAGCGCCGAGGGCGCTGACCTGGCTGATTCCGTCCGCCGGCGACACGGCTGCCGGTCGGTGGTGGTCACCCGCGGCGCCGGGGGAGCGTCGATCAGTGGTGCGGAGTCGTCGTCGGCCCGGATCGCTGCCCTGTCGGTCGACCGTGTCGTCGACACGACCGGTGCCGGGGACGCCTTCGTCGGGACGCTCGCCGCCGTCCTGGCGCACGGCCGCAGCCTCAGGAGCGCGGTCGAGGCGGGACAGCGCGCAGGCGCAGCCGTGGTCGCCCACATGGGAGCGCGCGGCCCCGCCTGACGAGAGCGTGAACGCACCGAGCAAGCGGGTGGAGGTCAGCCCAGGTAGCGCCTGGCCACCACGGCCTGCTGGTCGACCGGGGCGCCGCGCTGCATCGTCCAGGCCAGCCGGACCAGGCCGGCGTGCGACCACGTCAGCGGCGTGGCGGCGCGCGTCCCCTCGCCCGCGGGGCAGCAGCCCTCGCCGGTGGGCGGGCGGCCGTCCCAGACCTGCTCCGAGATCATGTCGCTCGTACCGGCGGCCGCCGCCATGGCAGCGAGGTAGGACGTCGCGTCCTCCCCGGCAGCGACGGCGTACTCACCGCGCTCCCCGGTCAGCAGGGGCCAGCCACGACCCAGTGTCGTGCCGGTGTCGTCCTCGGTGACGTCCCACTGCCCGCCGTCGCGCGTCTCGCCGTAGCCGTCGAAGCTGAAGCGGTGCCAGAACGGCCCGTTGGGGGTCTCGACGCGCAGGTCCTCGTCCACCACGGACAGGGTGGACAGCACGTCGGGGTCGTCCGGGTCCTCGAGCCCCAGCCGGACCAGGTCGAGGAAGCTGGGGTCGACCACGCGCCGCTGGTCGACGGCGGAGGGACCGCCGTCGCCGATGCCGTACTCCGTGCCGCGATCGGGACGACCATCCTTGGTGATCCGCAGGTAGTAGGGGCTGCTGCTGAGCGGACCCGTGGTCGTGCGGGTCCACTGCTTGACCTTGGACTGCCAGCGGTCGGCCAGTCGCAGCCACCGCCGCGCGGACGCGCGGTCGCCGTTCTTGCGGGCGATGTCGGCGGCGCACACCAGCCCGGCGACCTGGGTGGCGATCGAGTTCGGGGAGTAGCCGGACTGGTTCTCCCACCGCTCCTGCGGCGAGTACGGCGCCCGTCGGCCCGTCTCCTCGTCGCGGAAGCGCGCGAGGAAGTCCGCCGCCCGCTTCACGCCGCGGTAGGTGCGCGGTCCGTCACGGCCGACCAGCCGGGCCAGCACGATCGGCAGGGCCACCTCGTCGAGCTGGAGCTCGGACCAGACCGGGGTCCCCTCGACGTCGGAGTTCTGCGGGAACGAGCCGTCGGGCAGCTGCTGGACGCGGAACAGCCAGTCGACCGCGCGGCGCGCGGCCGCCTTGTCGCCCATCGCCCACAGCGCCGTGCCGAACTGGTAGGAGTCGCGCGACCACACGAGGTGGTAGGCGCCCGAAGGAGACGACAGGTCCTTGACCTCGTCACCCCACACCCATGGCGCCGAGGGCGAGGCCACCAGCGCGCCCGGGTTGAGCTTGTCCTCCGCGGCGGCCAGCACGAGCGCCGACGCGAGGTAGGCGCGGCGAACGGCCGCCGCACTGTCGGGCACCTGCCGGAGCGTGCGCAGGTACCGGTGCCAGCCGCGGTCGTAGCGCGCCGCGGTGCGGCCCGCGCCCTCGCGGAGGCCTGCCCGCGCGGTGCGCTGCGCCTCCGCGGCGCTGCGCCCGTAGCCGAGCACCAGCGTCGCGCGCTGCTCACCGGGGAGCCCCGTCACGCGGGAGACCCGGCCGGTCTGCACGACGTTGCCCGGACCCGCGGCCCGCGAGCCCTCGTCGAGGCGCTGGTCGTCCTCGAGGTCGGTCCAGCCGTCGTCGCGACCGAGGAGGCCGGTGCTGCTCCTGCCCAGGCGGGGACGCGAGACGAGGGCGGACGCGACGCGCTCCTCCGCATCGGTGGCCACCAGGGCCGTCCCTGTGGTGCGGCCGCGG
This sequence comes from uncultured Actinomycetota bacterium, assembly GCA_963701485.1. GTDB lineage: Bacteria > Actinomycetota > Actinomycetes > Propionibacteriales > Nocardioidaceae > Nocardioides. Next base: position 22,948 of record CAVPAA010000001.1, on the reverse strand, counting down.
TCGTCCATGCCGGAGTTGGCCAGCGCGGGGTCGTGGACGGCGTACAGCCGGTAGCTGCCCCCGTCGAGCGACTCGAGGCGGACGCGCACGACCAGCGCGTCGCGGCGCGGGTCGGTGACGTACGTCTTGGTGATCCGGTAGCGGCCGGAGGTCGCGGTGCCGACCTGCTGGAAGCGCAGGCTGCGCTCGTCGGGACGTGTGGTCACCACGTCGACGTCCTCGGTCTCACGATCGGTGAACGTCCGGCCGTCCGTCACCACGAGCTCGAGGCTGCGGGTGCTCGGTGTCGACAGGTCGGGGTAGAACACCTCGCTCACCCGGCCGCCCTGCAGCGTGAACCACACGTTGCTCCGTCGGGTGCGCGCCGTGCCGAAGCCCGACTTGTCGGCCTCCGTCCACGTGCCCTTCGCGCCGCGGTCGGGGGCTGCGCGCTCCGCGGTGCCCGCACCTGCGCCCAGTGGCGAGGCCAGCGTCGCCATCGCCAGGGAGAGGGCGATCGGACCGGTGAACATACGCAACGACATGAGGGCCTCCGAGGTGGGTTCCTCTCGTCGTACTCCTGCGGCGAGACGAGGGCCACACCCCGCTGGGTACGCCGAGTCGGGGCCGGCTCCTCAGCCCCGGGTCGAGCGACGGGCGACGAGCTCGGGGGTGAAGACGACCTGCTGGTGCAGGTGGTCGGGGTTGTCCGCCTCGTCGAGCACCAGCTCGGCGGCGCGGCGTCCGAGCTCCTGGCGCGGCTGGCGCACCGAGGTGAGGGGGACGGCCGCGGCAGCGGCGTACTCGATGTCGTCGTAGCCGACGATGGCCAGGTCGCCCGGCACCGAGAGGCCGGCGGTGCTCAGCTGCTGGAGCAGGCCGAGCGCCAGCAGGTCGTTGGCGCAGAACGCGGCTGTCGGGCGTCGGCTGCTCGCGATCCCCATCACCCGCTCGCCCGCCGAGCGTCCCTCGGAGACGGTGAGGGCCTCGGTGCCGACCACGACCAGCTGGTCCTCGGGCAGGCCGGCGGCGACCCAGGCCTCGCGGGCGCCCGCGAGGCGGTCGCGCACCTGCCCGACCGTCTCGGGGCCGCCGATGAACGCGACCCGGGTGTGCCCGGCCTCCACGAGGTGCTCGACGGCCAGGCGCCCGCCGAGGACGTCGTCGACCGCGACCGAGCAGAAGTGGTCGTCGTCGCGCGTTCGGTCGACGATCACCAGCGGGGTGCCGTTGCGGCGTACGTCGTCGAGCGCGGCCGCGTTGGGGTCGACCGGCGTGACGAGGATCCCCTGCACCCGCTGCTCGACGAGGTGCGCCAGGTAGTCGCCCTCGCGGGACGCGCGGTTGTCGGAGTGGCACAGGAAGAGCGAGAGGCCGGCCGACTCGGCCGCGAGCTCCGCGCCCTGCGCGACGTCGGTGAAGAAGGGGTTGCGGGCGTCGAGCAGGACGTAGGCCAGCGTGCGGCTCCGCCCGGCGCGCAGCTGGCGGGCCGACTCGTTGCGGACGAATCCAAGGTCGCGCATGGCCTGCTCGACCTTCGCCCGGGTGGCGGGGGAGACCCGCTCGGGCCGGTTGAGGACGTTGCTCACGGTGCCGAGCGAGACGTGGGCGAGCGCGGCGACGTCCTTGACCGAGGAGGCCTTCGCCACGACAGACCCCTCTCGCACCAGCCGTCGCCGCGAGGGTCGCGCCGCGGCGTTGAAACGATTGTCGAGGCGGAGCGTACGCCATGGCGACCCCCGGCGGGATGAGTCGGCGCGGACCCGGAAATGACCCGTGGCGACTCTTGACAGGTGTGACGACCCTCACCTACCTTTCCGTTGAAACCTTTCAAACGGAGGAACCACATGCCTGCCAGCAACGCCGCCGCACCGGTGCTCGAGCTGCGCGACGTCTCCAAGTCGTTCGGGCCCGTGGTCGCCCTGCGCTCCGGCAGCCTCCGCGTCGAGGCGGGCTCGATCCACGCCCTGGTGGGGGAGAACGGCGCCGGCAAGTCGACGCTGGTCAAGGTCGTCGCCGGCGTCCACCGCCGCGACTCGGGCACCTTCGAGCTCGGCGGCGAGGCCGTCGACTTCTCCTCCACGGCCGAGTCCAAGAAGTCGGGCGTCGCGGTGATCTACCAGGAGCCGACGCTCTTCCCGGACCTCTCCGTCACCGAGAACATCTTCATGGGCCGCCAGATCCTCGCCGCCGGCCGGCGCATCGACCGCCCGGCGATGTACGCCGAGGCGGAGCGGCTCTTCGACCGGCTCGGTGTGCGGATCGACCCCCGGCGTCCGGCCGAGGGCCTCTCGATCGCGGACCAGCAGATCATCGAGATCGCCAAGGCCATCTCGCTCGACGCCCGGCTGCTCGTCATGGACGAGCCGACCGCCGCGCTGAGCGGCGTCGAGGTCGACCGGCTGTTCGCCGTCGCCCGCAGCCTGCGCGACGAGGGCCGTGCCCTCGTCTTCATCTCGCACCGCTTCGACGAGGTCTTCGACCTCGCCGACACCGTCACCGTCATGCGTGACGGCTCCTACATCGACACCAAGACGATCGCCGCGACGACGCCGTCCGAGCTGGTCTCGCTGATGGTCGGCCGCGACGTCGACGACCTGTTCCCCAAGGTGGCCGCCGAGATCGGCGAGCCGGTGCTGCAGGTGCGCGGCCTCAGCCGCGCCGGCGTCTTCCACGACATCGACCTCGAGGTCCGCGCCGGCGAGATCGTCGGCCTGGCCGGCCTGGTCGGTGCCGGACGCAGCGAGGTCGCGCGTGCGGTCTTCGGCGTCGACCCCTACGACTCCGGGTCGGTCTCGGTGTCCGGCAAGCCGGTCAAGGCGAAGGCCCCGCGCTCCGCGATCCGTGCCGGCATGGCGTTCATCCCCGAGGACCGCCGCAAGCAGGGCCTCGTCATCGACTCCTCGGTGACCCGCAACGTCGCCGGCGTCATCCGCCGCAGCATCGCGAAGGCCGGGCTGCTCACCTCGTCCATGGAGAACCGGGCCGCCGGCCCCTGGGCCGGACGCCTGGAGGTGAAGACCAGCGCGCTCGACATGACCGCGGCCACGATGAGCGGCGGCAACCAGCAGAAGGTCGTCATCGCCAAGTGGCTGGCCACCGATCCCCGGCTGCTGATCATCGACGAGCCCACCCGCGGCATCGACGTCGGCACCAAGGCCGAGGTGCACCGGCTGCTCTCCGAGCTCGCCGGGCAGGGCCTCGCGATCCTGATGATCTCCTCCGAGCTCCCCGAGGTCCTCGGCATGGCCGACCGCGTCGTCGTCCTGTGCGAGGGCCGGATCACCGCGGAGCTCGACCGTGCCGACGCCACCCCCGAGGCCGTCATGCACGCCGCCACCCACCACCTGGAGGACGTTCGATGAACACCCCACGGCGTTCTTCTCCTCCGCTTCGCTCCTCCGAACAACCCCGCAGGGACCCCAAAGACATGAGCCACACCGACGTCGAGCGCCCGGACTCGAGCCACGAGGGCTCCGACACCGAGGTGTCCGCGAGCGAGGCGCTGCTCGTCGAGCCGAGCCGGCTCTCGCCGACGCGCCGCGCGCTGACGACCGTGCTGCGCTCGCGCGAGCTGTCGATCTTCCTCGTGCTGGTGGCCGTCGTCGTCCTCGCGACCACGAAGAACAACGGCTTCCTGTTCAGCAGCGACGGGTGGCGCAACTTCCTGCTCAACCCGTCGATCCTGGTCCTGCTCGCCGTCGGCCAGGCCGTCGTGATCATCACCCGCAACGTCGACCTGTCCGTCGGCTCGGTGATGGCGCTGACCGCCTACCTGACCGGGCGGCTGTTCATCGAGCAGCCCAACATCCCCATCGTCGCGGTGCTGGCGGCGTGCCTCCTCCTCGGCGCGGTCCTCGGCCTCGTCAACGGCGTGCTGGTGGCGTACGGCGGCGTGCCCGCGCTGGTCATCACGCTCGGCACGCTCTACATCTACCGCGGCATCATGCTCACCTGGGCCGGCAGCGACCGGATCAACGCCGGCGACCTGCCCCGCGAGTTCCTCCAGCTCGGCACCCGCTCGGTGCTCGGCGTGCCGCTGCTCACGATCCTCGCGCTCGTCGTCCTGGCGATCGTCGGCTACTACCTCTGCACCGCGCGCGGTGGTCGCGAGCTCTACGCGATCGGCTCCGACCCGGACGCCGCTGTCCTCTACGGCCTGCCCGTACGTCGTCGCCTGCTGGCCGCGTTCGTCCTGAGCGGCGCGCTGGCGGGCCTCGCCGGCGCCCTCTACACCGCCCGCTACGGCACCGTGAGCTCGAGCGTGGGACTGGGCATCGAGCTGCAGGCCGTCGCCGCGGCGGTCATCGGCGGCGTCGCGATCTTCGGCGGCAGCGGCACCGTGTGGGGCGCGGCCATCGGCGCCTTCCTGCTCGTCACCATCAACCGGGCCCTGCCCAGCCTCGGCATCGAGGACTTCTGGCAGCGCGCCGTCGTCGGCGCCCTGATCCTCGGCGCGATCGTGCTCGACCGCGTCCTCGCCGTCAGACAGGCCCGCAAGCTCGCCGAATCGAGGGACCACTCATGACGACCACCCAGTCCCCGGCCGCGCCGACCCGCACGTACGCCGACTACTCGGCGCCGCTGTGGCGCCGCTGGCTCCTGACCCGCGAGATGGCCGTCATCGCGCTGACCGTCGCGGTCTTCGTCTACGCGACGATCAACGTGGACAACTTCGACGGCCCGCTGACCGTGAAGTTCCTCCTCCAGGACATCGCACCCATCCTGCTGATCGCCCTGCCGATGACGCTGATCATCATCACCGGCGAGATCGACCTGTCGGTCGCCAGCATCATGGGCCTGAGCAGCGTGCTGCTCGGTGTCTTCCACGACAGCGGCATGTCGATCCCGGTCGCCGCGGTCCTCGCCCTGCTGGCCGGGCTGGCGTGCGGCGCCCTCAACGGCTTCCTCATCGCCTACGTCGGGCTGCCGTCGCTCGCCGTCACCATCGGCACGCTCGCGCTGTTCCGCGGCATCGCCGTCGGCCTGCTCGGCACGACGGCCATCACCGACTTCACGGACAAGTGGTCCGACCTCGCGACCAACACCATCGGCGAGTCACGGATCCCGCTGGTGATGATCCCGTTCGCGGTGCTGACCATCGCCTTCGTCGTGCTGCTGCACTTCTCCACCTTCGGGCGCGGCATCTACGAGATCGGGCTCAACGACGAGGCGGCCCACTTCACCGGCGTCGACGTCGCCCGGACCAAGTTCATCCTGTTCGTCCTGTCGGGCGTGGTGTCCGCCTTCGCCGGCATCTACTTCACCCTGCGCTACGGCTCGGCCCGCGGCGACAACGCCACCGGCTACGAGCTCCAGGTCATCGCCGCGGTCCTCCTCGGCGGCGTCTCGATCTTCGGCGGCCGCGGCCGGCTGCACGGCGTCCTCGCCGGCGTCGTGCTGATCGGCGTCATCTCCAGCGCCCTGCGCCTGGAGAGCGTGACGGTCAACGTCACCAACATCATCGTCGGCCTGCTGCTCGTGGCCTCGGTGATCCTCCCCAGCGTCCTTGCGTGGACCTCGTCGAGGTTGCCCCGCAAGGCAACGACTCCTCCGGAGTCGAGCCCCACCCCCAACGCCGCATCCGCCGGCGTCCAGGAAACCCGAAAGGCAGACCCACGATGAAGTTCCACACCCGGCGGCCGATCGCTCTGGCTGCGATCATCCTCACCGCCTCCGCGGCGCTCACCGCGTGCGGCAGCGACGACAGCGACAGCGGCTCGGACAGCGGCAGCGACGGCGGCGGCGAGCTCAGCATGACGATGCTGCCGAAGAACCTCGGCAACCCGTACTTCGACACCAGCACCGCCGGTGCCGAGGCGGCGGCCAAGGACCTCGGTGCCGAGATGGAGGAGGTCGGTCCCGAGACCGCCAGCCCCGACGCGCAGGTGTCCTACATCAACACCGTCGCCCAGCAGGGCAAGGACGCCCTGATCCTGTCGGCCAACGACCCCGAGGCCCTCTGCGACGCGATCGACGAGGCCCGCAGCGCCGACGTCAAGGTGATCACCTTCGACGCCGACACCAACCCGGACTGCCGCGACCTGTTCATCAACCAGGCCACCGCCGAGGGCATCGCCGCCAAGCAGCTCGAGCTGATCTCCGACCAGATCGGTGGCAAGGGCGAGATCGCGATCCTGTCCGCCGCCGCCAACGCGACGAACCAGAACGCGTGGATCGACATGATGGAGAAGGAGCTCGCCGACAACCCCGACTACGCCGACATCGAGCTGGTCGACACGGTCTACGGCGACGACGACGACCAGAAGTCGTTCGACCAGACCGAGGCGCTGCTGCAGAACCACCCCGACCTCAAGGGCATCATCTCGCCCACCACGGTCGGCATCGCGGCCGCGGCCCGCTACCTCTCGGACTCCTCCTCCAAGGGCAAGGTCGCGCTGACCGGCCTGGGCACGCCCAACCAGATGCGCGAGTACGTCGAGAACGGCACCGTCGAGTCCTTCGCGCTGTGGAACCCGAGCGACCTCGGCGCCCTGGCCACCTACGCCGCGGCCGCCCTGGCCAACGGTGACATCTCGGGCGAGGAGGGCGACTCCTTCGAGGCGGGCGACCTCGGCGAGTTCGAGGTCGGCGCCGACGGCGTCGTCCTGCTCGGTGAGCCGTTCACCTTCAACGCCGACAACATCGGCGACTTCGACTTCTGATCGGCCCGGGCCGAGCTCGCGAGGGCCGGAACAGCCGATCAGGTTGAGGAGGGTCGCGCAGACCCGAACGTGTGAGGGGCTGCGCGGCCCGTCTCGAAACCTCGATCAGGTTTCGTGACGGGCCTGGCGGCCCTCCTCAACCAGCGAAGAACCAACAACCAGCCGTAGAGGAGACCGCGATGCACCGTGTCTGCTTCACCCTGCAGGTCCGCACGGACCGCATGGAGGAGTACGCCGAGCGCCACGCCGCCGTGTGGCCCGAGATGCTCCGCGCGCTCCGCGACACCGGCTGGACCAACTACTCCCTCTTCCTGCGCCAGGACGGCCTGCTCGTCGGCTACCTCGAGACGCCTGACCTCGCCGCCGCGCAGGAGGGCATGGCCCGCACCGACGTGAACGCCCGCTGGCAGGCGGAGATGGCCGAGTTCTTCGTCGACCTCGACCTCCCGCCCGACCAGGGCTTCTGGCAGCTGGCCGAGGTCTTCCACCTCGAGGACCAGCTCGCCGCGCTCACCCCCAGCACGGCCACCGACTCACCCACTCCCACAGCTCAGGACCTGTCATGACCACCTTCTCCACCATCAGCGACCGACTCGGCGAACTCGCGATCGAGGTGCCGTCCTGGGCCTACGGCAACTCCGGCACCCGCTTCAAGGTGTTCGGCACCCCCGGCACCCCGCGCACCGTCGAGGAGAAGATCGCCGACGCCGCGGCCGTGCACCGCTTCACCGGCCTCGCGCCCACCGTGGCGCTCCACATCCCGTGGGACGAGGTCGACGACTACGCCGCGCTGTCGTCGTACGCCAAGGAGCAGGGCGTCGCGCTCGGCACGATCAACTCCAACACCTTCCAGGACGACGACTACAAGCTCGGCGCGCTGACCCACACCGACCCGCGGGTGCGGCAGAAGGCGATCGACCACCACTTCGCCTGCATCGAGGTGATGCACCAGACCGGCTCGCAGGACCTGAAGATCTGGCTCGCCGAGGGCACCAACTACCCCGGCCAGGGCGACATGCGCGCCCGCCAGGACCGGCTCGCCGAGGGCCTGAGCACCATCTACGACCGGCTCGCCGAGGACCAGCGGCTCGTGCTCGAGTACAAGTTCTTCGAGCCGGCGTTCTACCACACCGACGTCCCGGACTGGGGCACGTCGTACGCCCACGTGGCCGCCCTCGGCGACCGCGCCAAGGTGTGCCTCGACACCGGCCACCACGCGCCCGGCACCAACATCGAGTTCATCGTGGCGCAGCTGCTGCGGCTCGGGAAGCTCGGCTCGTTCGACTTCAACAGCCGCTTCTACGCCGACGACGACCTCATCGTCGGTGCGGCCGACCCGTTCCAGCTGTTCCGGATCATGGTGGAGGTCATCCGCGGTGGCGGCTTCGGCGCCGAGAGCGACGTCGCGCTGATGCTCGACCAGTGCCACAACATCGAGGACAAGATCCCCGGCCAGATCCGCTCGGTGCTCAACGTCCAGGAGATGACCGCCCGCGCGCTGCTCCTCGACACCGAGGCCCTCGACGAGGCGCGCTCGGCCGGCGACGTGCTGCGTGCCAACGAGATCTTCATGGACGCCTTCTACACCGACGTACGCCGTGACCTGGCCGCGTGGCGCGAGGAGCGCGGCCTGCCGGCCGACCCGATGCGCGCCTACCTCGAGTCGGGCTACCAGCAGCAGATCGAGGCCGACCGCGTCGGCGGCTCGCAAGCCGGCTGGAACTGACAGCACACCCCACCGGTCTCGTGACGGTCGCTGCGCGACCTCCTCGACCATCGATGACAAGGAATCCCCACCGTGAGTGACCTCAAGCCCACCGTCAACCCCACTGTGGAGCAGCTCGTCGAGCGCTCCAACCGGTTGGGCGCCGACCCCAGGAACACCAACTACGCCGGCGGCAACACCTCCGCCAAGGGCACCGAGACCGACCCGGTCACCGGCGAGGACGTCGAGCTGCTGTGGGTGAAGGGTTCCGGCGGTGACCTCGGCACGCTGACGCCGGGCGGCCTGGCCGTGCTGCGGCTGGACCGGATGCGCGCGCTCGTCGACGTCTACCCCGGCGTGGACCGCGAGGACGAGATGGTCGCGGCCTTCGACTACTGCCTGCACGGCAAGGGCGGCGCTGCACCTTCGATCGACACGGCGATGCACGGCCTCGTCGACGCGGCACACGTCGACCACCTGCACCCCGACTCCGGCATCGCGATCGCGACGTCGGCCGACGGCGAGGAGCTGACCCGCACCATCTTCGGCGACCAGGTCGTGTGGGTGCCGTGGCGCCGCCCCGGCTTCCAGCTCGGCCTCGACATCGCCGAGATCAAGGAGAAGAACCCGCAGGCCCGCGGGTGCATCCTCGGCGGCCACGGCATCACGGCGTGGGGCGACACCAGCGAGGAGGCCGAGGCCAACAGCCTCTGGATCATCGACACCGCCGCCACCTACATCGACGAGCACGCCAGGGCCGAGCCGTTCGGTCCGGCGCTCGACGGGTACGCCGCCCTGCCGGAGGCCGAGCGCCGCGCCAAGGCCGCCGCCCTCGCGCCGACCATCCGCGGCATCGCCTCGGCGGACCGCCCGATGGTCGGCCACTTCACCGACGCCGACGTCGTCCTCGAGTTCCTGTCGCACGCCGAGCACCCGCGCCTCGGCGAGCTCGGCACGTCGTGCCCCGACCACTTCCTCCGCACCAAGGTCAAGCCGCTGGTCCTCGACCTGCCTGCCTCCGCCTCGGTCGAGGAGAGCATCGCCCGCCTCCAGGAGCTCGCCGTCTCCTACCGCGAGGACTACCAGGGCTACTACGACCGCAACGCCACGCCCGACAGCCCCGCGATCCGCGGCAAGGACCCGCTGGTCGTGCTGGTGCCGGGCGTCGGCATGTTCAGCTTCGGCAAGGACAAGCAGACCGCCCGCGTCGCCGGCGAGTTCTACGTCAACGCGATCAACGTGATGCGCGGCGCCGAGGGCCTGTCGTCGTACGCCCCCATCGACGAGTCGGAGAAGTTCCGCATCGAGTACTGGGCGCTCGAGGAGGCCAAGCTCCAGCGGATGCCGAAGCCCAAGCCGCTCGCGACCCGCGTCGCACTCGTCACCGGCGCCGCGTCGGGCATCGGCCTCGCCACCGCGAAGAAGCTGGCGTCCGAGGGCGCGTGCGTCGTCATCGCCGACCTCTCGCTGGAGAAGGCGCAGGCCGCGGCCGCCGAGATCGGATCGACCGACGTCGCCGTGGGCGTGCAGGTCGACGTCTCCGACGGCGCTGCCGTCGAGGCGGCCCTGCAGGCCACCGTGCTGGCCTTCGGTGGTGTCGACCTCGTCGTCAACAACGCCGGCCTGTCGCTGTCGCGGTCGCTGCTCGAGACCACCGAGCAGGACTGGGACCTCCAGCACGACGTGATGGCCAAGGGCTCGTTCCTCGTCGCGAAGGCCGCGGCCAGGGCGATGATCGAGCAGGGGATGGGCGGCGACATCGTCTACATCTCGTCGAAGAACTCGATCTTCGCCGGCCCCAACAACGTCGCCTACGGCGCCGCCAAGGCCGACCAGGCCCACCAGGTGCGGCTGCTGGCCGCCGAGCTCGGCGAGCACGGCATCAAGGTCAACGGCGTCAACCCGGATGGAGTCGTGCAGGGGTCGGGCATCTTCGCCTCGGGCTGGGGCGCCAACCGCGCCGCGGTCTACGGCGTGGAGGAGCAGGACCTCGGCAAGTTCTACGCGCAGCGCACGATCCTCAAGCGCGAGGTGCTGCCGGACAACATCGCCAACGCGGTCTTCGTCCTCTGCACCGACCAGCTGAGCCACACGACCGGGCTGCACATCCCCGTCGACGCGGGCGTGGCGGCGGCCTTCCTGCGATGACGACCCTGCGCCTCGCGGCCGTCGACCTCGGGGCGACGAGCGGCCGCGTGATGGCCGCCCGCGTCGGGCCGGGGCACCTCTCGCTGAAGGAGGTGCACCGGTTCCCCAACGGCGGCGTCCCGGTCGGTGGCTCGCTCTTCTGGGACGTGCTCGGCATCCACCGCGAGGTGCTCGCCGGTGTCGGCGAGGTGGCGCGCACCGGGGAGCTGCACGGGATCGGCATCGACTCCTGGGCCGTGGACTACGGCCTGCTGGACCGTGACGGCGAGCTGCTCGGCAACCCCTACAGCCACCGCGACCCGCGCACCCGCGACGTGCCCGAGCTGGTCGCCAGGACGGTGAGCGTGCAGGAGCAGTACGCCGTCAACGGCCTGCAGCAGCTTCCCTTCACGACCGTCTTCCAGCTCGCCGCCGCCCGCGGCACCGCGGCGCTGGAGTCGGCCCACACGATGCTCCTGCTGCCCGACCTGCTCGGCTACTGGCTGACCGGCGAGGTCGGCGCCGAGCGCACCAACGCCTCGACGACCGGGCTGCTCGACGTCCGCACCGGCGACTGGTCCAGCGAGCTGGCCGGCCGTCTCCAGCTGCCCTGGTCGATCCTGCCGCCGCTGCGTGACGCCGGCTCCGTGGTCGGCCCCCTCCGCGCCGAGGTCGCGGCCGACCTCGGCCTCGCGCCGGACGTGCCGGTGGTGGCGGTCGGATCGCACGACACGGCCTCCGCGGTCGTCGCCGTACCCGCCGGGTCGGGCACCTCCTTCGGCTACATCTCGTCGGGCACGTGGTCGCTGGTCGGCCTCGAGCTCGACGAGCCGGTGCTGACCGAGGACGCGCGCGAGGCCGACTTCACCAACGAGGGCGGCGTCGACGGCACCGTCCGCTTCCTCAAGAACGTGATGGGCCTCTGGGTGCTCTCGGAGTGCCTCAAGGCGTGGCGCGACCGCGGCACCCCGGCGACCGACCTCGCGTCACTGCTCGCGGGTGCCGGCACGACCGCGCCGCTGCGCACGGTGGTGGACATCAACCACCCGTCCCTGCTCGGCCCCGGCAGCGCCACGGACCCGATGCCGGAGCGCCTCATCGGGCTCGCGCGCGCTGCCGGGGAGCCGCTCCCGCAGACCCCCGGCGAGATCACCCGCTGCATCCTCGACAGCCTCGCGCTCGCCTACCGGCGCCACCTCCGCACCGCCGCCCGGCTGGCCGGTCGCGACCTCGAGGTCGTGCACGTGGTCGGCGGCGGGTCCCACAACCACCTGCTGTGCCAGCTGACCGCGGACGCCCTCGGCGTACCGGTGCTGGCGGGCCCGGGCGAGGCTGCCGCGCTCGGCAACGCCCTCGTCCAGGCACGCGCCCTCGGCGCCGACCTGCCCGACCTCGCCGCGATGCGTGCCCTCGTCCGCGAGACGCACGACGTACGACGTCACGACCCCCGCCCCGGCCTCGACTGGGACGCCGCCGACCGCCGCGTGGAGAGCAGCGGGTCGGGGTAGGCATGGACGAGTCTCGGGACCCGCCCCCCAGCAGACGCCTGGGCGCCGACGAGGTCGCTGTGCTGCGCCTGATGGCCGAGGGGCAGACGGTCGAGGCAGTGGCGCGCCGGCTCGACGTCTCCGAACGGACGGTGCGGCGGAAGGTCCGTGCGGCGTGCGCGAGCGTGGGCGTCGACACCACGGTCGAGGCGATCGTGTGGGCCGTGCGCCAGCGGCTCATCTGAGAACACCACCCCTGCACCACCATGAAAGGATCGCCAGCGTGAGGGTCGCCCTCCAGGTCACCTGCGTCAACGACGCCATGTTCCCCGACACGGGGAAGGCGGTCGTGCGGCTGCTGCGCCGTCTCGGGGTCGACGTCGACTTCCCGCAGGCGCAGACGTGCTGCGGCCAGCCGATGGTCAACACGGGCTACCTCGACGAGGCGGTGCCCGTGGTGCGGGCGTTCGTCGACGCGTTCGCGGGGTACGACGCCATCGTCACGCCGTCGGGCTCGTGCGCCGGGTCGGCGCGGCACCAGCACTCGATCGTCGCCGACCGCTCGGGCGACCCCGCGCTGGTGGCGGCCGTCGCGGAGACCGGGCCGCGGACCTACGAGCTGAGCGAGTTCCTCGTCGACGTGCTCGGCGTCACCGACGTCGGTGCCTACTTCCCGCACCGGGTGACCTACCACCCGACGTGTCACAGCCTGCGGATGCTCGGCGTCGGCGACCGGCCCACCCGGCTGCTCGAGGCCGTGCGCGGCATCGAGCTGGTCGACCTCCCCAACGCCACCGAGTGCTGCGGCTTCGGCGGCACCTTCGCCCTCAAGAACGCCGACACCTCGGTCGCCATGGGCGCCGACAAGGCGCGGCACGTGCGCAACACCGGCGCGGAGGTGCTGGTCGCCGGCGACAACTCCTGCCTGATGCACGTCGGCGGGATGCTCTCACGCCAGCGGGCCGGCGTACGCGTGATGCACCTCGCCGAGATCCTGGCGGCGACCGAGGAGGACTCGTGAGCGCCACCTTCGTCGGCATGCCGGCGTTCCCGACCGCCGCGCGCGAGGCGCTGGCCGACACCCAGCTGCGGCGCAACCTCGCCCACGCCACGCGCACGATCCGCGACAAGCGCGCCGCGGTCGTCGCCGAGGTGGAGGACTGGGAGGAGCTGCGCGTCGCGGGAGCCGCGGTGAAGGAGGCCGCGCTGCGCGACCTCGCGACGCACCTCGAGACCCTCGAGGCCTCGCTCGTCCGGGCCGGTGCGACCGTGCACTGGGCGCGTGACGCCGAGGAGGCGTGCGCGATCGTCGCGTCCGTCGCTCGCGACCACGGCGTCGACGAGGTGGTGAAGGTCAAGTCGATGGCCACCGGCGAGATCGGCCTCAACGAGGCCCTCGAAGCCGAGGGCATCGCCGCCTGGGAGACCGACCTGGCCGAGCTCATCGTCCAGCTCGGCGACGACCTGCCGTCGCACATCCTGGTGCCGGCGATCCACCGCAACCGCGCCGAGGTGCGCGAGATCTTCCGCCGCCGGATGGGCGACGTCGGACGGCCCGCACCCGACGACCTGACGGACGAGCCATCGGTGCTGGCCGGGGCGGCGCGCGAGCACCTGCGCGAGAAGTTCCTGCGCGCCAAGGTCGCCGTGAGCGGCGCCAACTTCGCCGTCGCCGACACCGGCACGCTCGTCGTGGTGGAGTCCGAGGGCAACGGCCGGATGTGCCTGACCCTGCCCGACGTGCTCGTCAGCGTCGTCGGCATCGAGAAGGTGGTCGCCACCTGGTCCGACCTCGACCCGATGCTGCGGCTGCTGCCGCGGTCGTCGACGGGGGAGCGGATGAACCCCTACACCTCAACCTGGTCGGGCGTGACGCCCGGGGACGGACCGCAGGAGGTGCACGTCGTCCTGCTGGACAACGGCCGCACCCGCGCGCTGGCCGACGACGTCGGTCGGCAGGCCCTGCGCTGCATCCGCTGCTCCGCGTGCCTCAACGTCTGCCCGGTCTACGAGCGGGTCGGCGGCCACGCCTACGGCTCGGTCTACCCCGGCCCGATCGGCGCGATCCTCAACCCGCTCCTCAACGGCGTCTCCGACGAGCAGACGGCGTCCCTGCCGTACGCCTCGTCGCTGTGCGGCGCGTGCTTCGAGGTCTGCCCGGTCCGCATCGACATCCCGTCTGTGCTGGTCGACCAGCGCGCCGCCGTCGTCGACTCGCACCGCGGCGACCGGGTCCCGAAGCCAGAAGCGGTCGCGATGAAGGCTGCCGCGTGGACGTTCTCGTCCGCGAAGCGGCTCGCGCGGGCCGAGCGCGCCTCCGGGCTGGCCGGTCGCGTCCTCGGCCGCTTCTCCCGTACGACGCTGCCCGGCGGCCGTACCGCCGCGGGTCGTCTGCCCGGGCCCGCCGCCGGCTGGACCGGAGCCCGCGACCTGCCCGCCCCGCCAGCGGAGTCCTTCCGCGAGTGGTGGGACCGCACCGACGGGGGCCGGTCATGAGCGCCCGCGACGACATCCTCGGGCGTGTCCGCTCGGCCCTGTCCGGCGTGTCGCCCGCCGTCGACCTCCCTCCGGCCCCTCGCGCCCCCGACCGCGGCGACCTCGTCGCGCTGTTCGTCGAGCGCGTCGAGGACTACCGGGCGGTGGTCACCCGGTGCGCCCCCGACGACCTCGGCTCGGTGGTCGCCCACGTGCTCGGCTCGGCCACCAGCGTCGTACCTCCCGGGCTCGGCCTCGACGTCGCCGGCTCGGTCGTGGACGACGGGCTGGCTGCGGCCGACCTCGATCGCATCGACGCCGTCGTCACCCGCGCCCGGGTCGGGATCGCGGAGACCGGCACGATCGTGCTCGACCACGCGCCCGACCAGGGCCGCCGGGCGATCAGCCTCGTGCCCGACCTGCACGTCTGCATCGTCGACGTGGCGCAGGTCGTGGCCGACGTCCCCGACGCCATCGCCCTGCTCGACCCCGCCCGACCCACGACGTGGATCAGCGGACCGTCGGCCACGAGCGACATCGAGCTCGACCGGGTCGAGGGCGTCCACGGCCCGCGGACGCTGCACGTCGTCCTCGTCGGAGCGTGACCGGTTCCGGTCATCTGGTGACGACCCGTTGTGACGGGCATCACCCTCCGCTTACGGTGCTCGCTCTGGAACGTTTCAACCCGTTCCACTCGTGACCCTCGTCGAGCTGGAGACCGCTGTGCTGTCGACCCATCCCCGCCCTGCCCGCTCGCGCCTCGTGGCAGCGCTCACCGCGTTGGTCGTCGCCGTCGCCGGTCTCGTGGGCATCGGCCTCGTCGGCATGCAGGCCCCCGCCGCGGGCGCGGAGGGGGTGAGCCTCACCGACCTCGAGGTCGAGCGGAAGGCGGCACCCATCGGGATCGACCTCGACCGTCCGCGCTTCGGCTGGGTCATCGAGTCGTCGGCCCGCGGCGTGGTGTCGGAGTCCTACCGGATCCGCGTCGCGACGGAGGCCGAGGGCCTCGACGGCGACCTGGTCTGGGACAGCGGCACCGTCCAGGACGACCGTTCCTTCGACGTCGAGTACGACGGCCCCGCCCTGCAGTCGACCACCGGCTACGTCTGGGACGTCGAGGTCGTGACGAACGCCGGGACCGCACGGTCGTCCAGCGCCTTCCGCACCGGCTTCGTCGACCAGGCCGACTGGGACGGCGCCGCCTGGATCGGCGCGCCGCCGCCGGCCGACCCGACGCTGGGCTGGACCGACTACACGGCCGAGTTCGACTTCTCCATCCAGCGGCACGCCTTCGGCGTCCTCTTCCGCGCAAACGGCCTCAGCAACGCGCTGATGTGGCAGGTCTCCGTCGTCAACGGCGTCGCCGCGCTGCGCCCCCACCGCAAGGTCAACGGCGGCTACGCCCTCCTCGAGAACAAGGACATCTCCCAGCAGATCACCGCCGCCCAGCTCAGCCAGGGCGTCCACACCCTCAGCGTGACCGTCAGCGCCGGCACCAGTGCCGACAGCACCCGGGTCGTCACGCAGATCGACGGCATCCAGGTGGACGACCGCCAGGTGAGCGGCACCGCGAACATGCCGCGCGGCCTGGTCGGCTTCCGGTCCAGCACCAACGGCGGCACCAACGAGGAGTTCACCGTCCACGGGGTGCGCGTCACGCGCACCCACGACGGGGAGGAGCTCCTCGCGACGGACTTCTCCGACGGCAACCCGTTCGGCGGTGGCACGCTCGTCGGCAAGCAGCTGCGGTTCACCAGCTCCACCGAGACCCTGCTCAAGGGCCCGGACAAGCCGGCCCCGCTCCTGCGCAAGGAGTTCTCCGTCTCGAAGCCGGTCGCCCACGCGACCTACTACGTCGCTGCCGGCGGCTATGCCGACGTCACCCTCAATGGTGAGCGGATCAGCGAGGACACCCTCTCCCCGGGCTTCACCGACTACGACGACACCGTCCAGTACGTCGGCACCGACGTCACCGGCCAGCTCACGCAGGGCGACAACGTGCTGGGCATGGAGCTCGGCCGCGGCTTCTTCGGCATGCTCGGCGGCAACGTCTGGAACTGGCAGAGCCCCCCGTGGCACGGCGAGCCGCGTGCGCGGGGCGTCCTCGACCTCGAGTACGCCGACGGCACCAGCGAGCGCGTCGTCACCGACGACACCTGGACCACCCGCGGCGGCCCGACCCGCCTCGACGACCTCTACGCCGGTGAGCGCTACGACGCCCGCTACGAGGTCCCCGGCTGGGACACGACGTCGTACGACGACTCCGACTGGGACGCGGTCGCCGAGGTCGCGGGCCCGAAGGGCGAGCTGGTCGACCAGCGCCAGCAGCCGATCCGCGTCACCCGCGAGCTGCAGCCGGTCTCGATCGACGAGCCGGTCGACGGCGTCTACGTCGTGAAGTTCCCCAATGTGATCGCGGGACGCACGCGGGTCACCGCGCAGGGCCCGGCCGGCACCACGATCCGGACGGCCCACGCCGAGAAGCTGCGCGCCGACGGCCGGGTCAACCTCGACAACAACGGCGGCTTCCAGCTCGGCTTCCAGACCGACTCGTTCACCCTCGCCGGCACCGGCGCGCCCGAGACCTTTGCGCCGCGCTTCTCCTACAAGGGCTTCCAGTACGTCGAGGTCACCGGCTGGCCCGGCGACCAGCCGCCGCCGATGAGCGCGTTCACCGCGGAGTGGCTGCACACCGACGCCGAGCAGACGGGTGAGTTCGACAGCTCCAGCGACGTCATGAACCGCACGCACGAGGCGGTCGTGAACACGCTCTACAACAACATCCACGGCATCCCGACGGACACCCCGATGTTCGAGAAGAACGGCTGGACGGGCGACGCCGCGGTCGGCGCCGAGATGTTCATGATGAACCTCGACGTCCACGAGCTCTTCGCCAAGTGGATGCGGGACCTCGACGAGACCCGCGAGGCCAACGGTGCGCCGATGGTCATCGCACCGAGCTCCGGCACCTGGGGTGCCTGGGGTCCCTCCCAGCCGTGGCACTCGGCGTACGTCCTCACGCCCTGGTGGCTCTACCAGTACGGCGGCGACGAGCGCGTGATGACCGAGCTCTACGACAACATGAAGCGCTACGTCGACCTCGAGTACGGCCGGCGCCAGGCCGACGGCCTCGTCATCAGCAACCGGCTCGGGGACTGGGTCAGCCCGCTCGCCAGCCCCGGTGGTGGCCACGCCCCCGGGGAGGACCAGCGGGTCGAGGGCAGCGCCTACCTCTACCTGATGCTCGACTCGATGGCCCGCACCGCCGAGCACCTGGGCAAGACGGCCGACGCCGCGGAGTTCACGACCCGCGCCGCCACGGTCAAGGACGCCTTCAACGCCGCCTACCTCGACGGCGACCGCTACCGCGGCGCCGGCCAGGACGGCAACCGCTACCGCCAGGTGCACAGCGTGCTCGCCCTCGCCTTCGGCCTGACGCCGGACGAGGAGACCGAGACCGCCGTCGCGGACCGCCTCGCGGCGGACGTCGTCGAGCGTGGCTACCACCTCGACACCGGCACGCTCGGCACGAAGTACCTGCTGCCCGTGCTCACCGAGCACGGCCACGCCGACGTGGCGGTGAGGCTCGCGGAGCAGACGACGTACCCGAGCTGGGGCTTCAAGCTGGCCAACGGCGCCACCACGATGTGGGAGCACTGGTCGCTGGAGTCGCGCTCGCTGGGCCACTACTTCCTCGGCACGGTGGACGACTGGTTCTACCACTACGCCGCCGGCATCCGTCCGTCCGTCGACGAGGGCTTCGAGCAGGTCACGATCGAGCCGGCCACGACCGAGCAGATGGATCACGCTCGCGCCACGGTCGAGACCCCGTACGGACCGGTCACCTCCGACTGGCGCACCCGCGGCCGCGCCCTGCAGCTGAAGGCGCACGTGCCCGTCGGCAGCACCGCGACCGTGCGCCTCCCGCTCGGCGAGGCGACCACCCTCGAGGAGGTCCTCGAGGGCGGCGCCCCCGTCGCCGTCGCCGAGGGCGTGGAGAGCGTCGCGATCGTCGACGGCGTGGCCGAGGTCGTCGTCGGGTCCGGCTCCTACGACTTCCGGGTCCAGCCCGACGCCGACCCAGAGCGCGACGTCTGGGTGACGCTCGCACCGCTCGCCGAGCCCGTCGTCCGCGGCGAGCACGCCGCGGGCAGCATCGTGGTCACCAACTGGGGTGGCGCACCCATCACGGGTCTCGAGGCCGCGGTGGACGGCGGCGACCTGGCGATCACCGGGGACCTGACGGCCGCCGAGCTGGCGCCCGAGACCTCGACCGAGCTCGCCTTCGACGCCGTGGTCCCGCACGACGCCCGTCTCGGAGACCGCGAGGTGGAGGTCGTGCTGACCTTCACCAGCGGGGGCCGGGAGCACCAGGTCACCGAGACCACGACGTGGGCCGAGATCGTCGCCGGGGTCGCCATCGACGACGTCAGCGGCTCCGTGTCCGACCCCCGAGGCACGCTCGTGCCGGTCGACGTGGTCCTGCGCAACGAGGGCACCCAGCCGCAGACCGGCCAGGTGCGGGCGACCGTGCCCACAGGCTGGCCGACGCCGCCCACGGGACCGACGCTGACGCTGGCGCCCGGGGAGACCCGCACGGTGACCACCCGCCTGCGGGTGTCGCACCGCGTCGTCGCCGGCGCCCAGCAGGTCGGTGCGCAGATGCTGCAGGGCGACCAGGTGCTCGCGAGCGGGTCGGGGACCTTGACGGTCAACCTGACCACCCCGCCGCCCGGCGCGACCGACCACGTCGACTTCGGCAACCAGGCCTCGGAGACCGCACACCAGCTGCAGGCCGGGCCGCAGAGCGGAACCAGCACCGAGGCCGGGCTGACCCGTCGCTACGCCAACTCGCAGTTCCCCGGATCGTGGTACTCGGCCCTGGTCGACGTGCCGGCCGGCGAGCCGTTCGGTGTCCGGATGATCGAGACCTTCGACGGCGCGCGCACCAAGGAGTTCAACCTCTACGTCGACGAGGTGCTGGTGGGCCGGTACGCCGTCCCGCGCGCCCAGGGTGGGCTCGGCTGGCTCGCGCACGACCTGCTCGTGGACGCACCGGCGGCGCTCGCGGCCACGGCCGACGGCAAGGCCCGCCTCAAGATCGAGTTCCCCACCGATGCCACCGACTACGACCCCTCGGTCGCCGACCTCTGGGTGCTGCCGGGCGTCACGAAGGACACCACGCCGCCCGTGGTGGGTGCGCGCACGCAGGGCACGGCGGGGCAGGACGGCTGGTTCACCAGCCCGGTCCGCGTCGAGCTGGACGCGCTCGACGACGACGACGAGACGCCGGTGGTCGAGGTGCAGACCGACACCACCTGGACGCCGTACGTCGCCCCGGTCGAGCTCACCGCCGACGGACCGCACACCGTGACCTACCGTGCCGGTGACGCGTCGGGCAACCTCACCGAGCCGGCCTCGCTCGATGTGAGGATCGACCAGACGGCACCGGTCACGGTGTCCGAGGTCGTCGCGCCGGCGAGCACCAGCGCCGCGGCCCAGGTGCGCCTGACCCCCACCGACGCCACCAGCGGTGTCGCCACCACCATGGCGAAGGTCGACGACGGCGAGTGGGAGGCGGTCACCGGACCCGTCACGCTGCCGAGCCGCAGCGCCCACCGGGTCGCGTGGTTCAGCACGGACGTCGCGGGCAACTCCGAGACCGTCCAGCACGCCGAGGTCGCGGCGTTGCCCACCGACGACGGCGACAACGGCGGTGGCGGTGGCGGCGGTGGTGAGCAGCAGCTCGTGGCCCTCGCACCGCCGCAGGTCACCGGCACGGCCCGGATCGGCGGCCGGCTCACCGCCACCGACGGCTCGTGGAGCCGGGCGGACACCATCGTGGCGCACCAGTGGCTCCGGGACGGCCAGCCGATCGCGGGCGCGACGTCGGCGACGTACCGCGTCGTCCGGGAGGATCTTCGGGCCGCTCTCGCGGTCCGGGTGACGGGGGCGGCAGGCACGTTCCGCGTCGACTCGACCTCGCTGCAGACCCCCACGGTCCGCAAGGCGACCACCACGGTCAAGGTCTCCGTCGTGGGCAGGAAGAAGGTGACGGGGCGCTCCGTGCGGCTGCGCATCGGCCTCTCCGCCGTCGGCGTGAAGCCTCGGGGAACCGTCGTCGTCCGGGTCGCCGGGAAGCGCGTCGCCCGCATCGAGTCGCGCGGCACCAGCACGGTGCGCGTGCCACTCGGACGGGGCGTGCGTCACAAGGTCACCGTCAGCTACCTCGGCTCGAAGCAGGCCGCGCGGGCCCGTACGACGTTGGTGCTGCGCCGGTGATCCTCGACCGCCCCCTCCACTCCCGCCCGGCTGCGAAAGGCCACCTGATGCTCGCCCTGCACGTCACCCCGCCTGCGTCCTCGTCGCCGTGCTTGCCGTGAGCCTGGGCCTCGGTGCGCAGGCACCGACCACGGCGATGGCCGCCGCACCGACCAGCGCCGCGGCGCCAGCACCGTTGACGGTCACCGGGCTGGAGACCAACGCCCGCGTCGACCCGATCGGCATCCCCGGCGACGAGCCGAGCCTGTCGTGGCACTCCACCTCGACCGGACGCGGCGCGGTGCAGACGGCGTACCAGGTGCGCGTCGCCACCACCGAGAGCGACCTCGGTGGATTGGACATCTGGGACAGCGGCAAGGTCGACTCCGACCGCCAGGTCGACGTCACCTACGGGGGTCCCGACCTCGCGGCCGGCACCCGCTATGTCTGGCAGGTCCGCGTCTGGGACGGCGCCGACGAGGCGTCGGGCTGGAGCGAGAGCGCCTCCTTCGAGACGGGCCTGCTCTCCAGCGGCGACTGGGGGAGCGCGAGTGGGTCGGAGCCGCCCCCGGCGCCGAGCTGGACCGGTGGGGCAACTACACCGCCGACATCGACTTCGACATCGACAACCTCGCCATCGGCGTGTTCGTCCGGGCCGCCGACACCAGCAACGCCTACATGTGGCAGATCTCGACGGCCGACGGCACCGTGCCTCCCGAAGTTCCGTCCCCACCGGCGGGTCAACGGGGGCTACGCGCTGCTCGGCAACGTGCCGATCACGAGCATCACCTCGGCCGAGCTGCTCGAGGGTACGCACCGCCTCTCGGTCACGGTGGACGGCAGCACCATCACCACCCGTCTCGACGGCACGCAGATCGACCAGCGCACCGACGCCACCTTCGCGCGGGGCTACGTCGGCTTCCGCCAGGACTTCGCCGACGGCATCGGCGACGAGGTCGTCGACGTCAAGGCAGTGAAGGTGACGGCGACCGACGGCACGGTGCTGCTCGACACGGACTTCTCCGCCGGCAACCCGTTCGACGGTGGCACGCTCACCGCACAGGGCCTGCGTGTCGACCAGCGCCGCGACGTGCTCTGGCGCTCGCCCGACGGCAACATGCCGATCCTCCGCACCGACTTCGCCACGGCGTCCGGCAAGACCGTGGAGAGCGCCCGGGTCTACGCCACCGCGCGGGGCATCTACGAGCTGACCCTCAACGGCGAGAAGGTCGGTGACCAGCACCTCGCGCCGGGCTGGACCGACTACCTCGACCGCTTCCAGAGCCAGACCTACGACGTCACGGACCTCGTCGCCGACGGGGCGAACGCCTTCGGCGCCGAGCTCGGCAACGGTTGGTGGGCGGGACGCATCGCCCACCTCGGCGCCGGCCAGTACGGCAACCAGACGTCCCTGCTGGCGCGGCTGCGGATCACCTACTCCGACGGCAGCACGCAGTGGGTCGACACCGACGACGCCACCTGGACCTCGACGACGGGCGGCTACACCCAGGCCGACCTGATCGACGGCGAGTCGTACGACGCCCGCCTGGCGAAGGCGGGCTGGGACGAGCCCGGCTACGACGACGCGACGTGGTCACCGGCCGTGACCCGCACCGCGCCGACCGCAGCGGTCGTGCCGCAGCCCGACGAGCCGGTGCGCACCAGCGAGGAGCTCGCGGCCGTCGAACGCACCGAGCCGGCACCCGGACGGTGGACCTACGACCTCGGCCAGAACATGGTCGGCGTCGCCCGGATGAGGCTGACCGGTGTGGCCGGCACGACCGTCACGATCCGCTACGGCGAGGAGCTCAACCCCGACGGCACGCTCTACACCGCCAACATGCGCTCGGCGAAGGTCACCGACCGCTACACGTTCGGCACGACCGGCACCGTCACCTACACGCCCCGCTTCACCCAGCACGGCTTCCGCTACCTCGAGATCCTCGGCACCTCGACCGCGCCTGCCGCGGCCGACGTCACCGGCGTGGT
Source organism: uncultured Actinomycetota bacterium (assembly GCA_963701485.1). GTDB lineage: Bacteria > Actinomycetota > Actinomycetes > Propionibacteriales > Nocardioidaceae > Nocardioides. The sequence goes on along the minus strand of CAVPAA010000001.1, from coordinate 260 downwards.
GTGGGGCTCCGACCTCGACCGCACCGGCGACCTCGAGACGTCCGACCCGATGCTCAACCAGCTGGTCAGCAACATCTCGTGGGGGCAGCGCGGCAACTTCCTGTCGATCCCGACGGACACCCCGGCGCGCGACGAGCGCCTCGGATGGAGCGGCGACATCAACGTCTTCGCCCCGACCGCGTCCTACCTCACCGACACCCGCGCCTTCCTGTCCAAGTGGATGATGGACATGCGCGACACCCAGGACGCCAACGGCGACT